>CAVWFC010000008.1:0-922113 GCA_963754115.1 uncultured Acidimicrobiaceae bacterium
AGAGCACACCTCGGGTGGCAGAGTTCCCGGCGTAGACGCCGCCGTCGAATTGGCGCGCCAAGCTCGGGCCGTGGACCGCCAGGTCGAACAGGCGCGTCCTGAGACCGTGGGCGTGGGGGCGGAGTGAGGGTCACGCCTTTCTCATAAGGACAGGCGGGTCACTATCTACCAGCCGGATGCGGGCCACGTTGCCGCCCACCACGTAGGCGACGCGACGGGCGTCTTCAGTTCGCCTCCCTACAACGCCGGCATCACGGCCCGTGGTGTCCCGCAACGGAGCTTGCGCTTGGAGGCAGAGCCTACAGAGGGGGCGGCGTGATGATGGGTGGGGGAAGCCCCCGCCGCGATGAGATCGATCGCACCCACAGGCGGCTGGTTGCCGCTTTGGCGGCGACCTGGCGGATTGCGGAGCATGGCGGCCCCGATTTCGCCGGTTCCGTTTCTGCGGCGCTCGGAGACGTCGCCCGCAGCAAGGGCGGGATCGAAGCACTGGTTAAGTCGCGGCCCGGCTCATGGGAGG
Source organism: uncultured Acidimicrobiaceae bacterium (assembly GCA_963754115.1). Classification (GTDB taxonomy): domain Bacteria; phylum Actinomycetota; class Acidimicrobiia; order Acidimicrobiales; family Palsa-688; genus Fen-671. The sequence continues at coordinate 521 of CAVWFC010000008.1, forward strand.
CGGGTTGCATTCGGCAGCTCGGCGCGACCGAAACGGACTGGTGTTAGGGATGGCGGCGCGACCTTCCCAGCCGGACTCGATGAAGGACACTGCCCTGGCCGCCTTGGTCTCCGGCATCCTGCTGACCGGAGCTCTTTGGGTAGCTGGCGTAGCCTCAGCTCACCTGAGCGGGCATCGCACCCCGCACGGCCATGCCCTCGCCGAACTGGCCGCCTTCGGGCACCTCGGCCAGCCTTCGGCGGCCTGGCACGCCCCGGTCGGGCCACCAGAGCTCTACTGGACGGTGACGGTCCTCGTGGTCTGCTTCCTGGCGTTCGTTGTCTGGGGTGCGTGGCGGCTGTTCCATCCCCGCCCCAGGCGCTGGTTGCGAGGACCCGACATTGATCGAGGGCCTGGCAGACAAGCGCGAAGTCCGCACCGCCGCCGGAGCGAAGGCGCTGCTCGAGAGCGCAAAAATCCTTCGTCCGTCAGTCAGGGCACCTCGGGCGCGAGACGTGGGGTGGTACCTGGGCCACTCGCGCCGTATTGAGTGCTGGATGGGAGTCCGGGACTCGATGGTCCTGCTCGGGCCTCCAGGGGCCGGCAAGGGTTACAACGTGGTCATCCCATCCATCCTGGACGCTCCTGGAACGGTGATCACGACCAGCACGCGACCGGACAACCTGACGGCAACGATGACCGCGCGCGGCCGGCTCGGGCCCGTCGGTGTGTTCGACCCGCAAGGGCTGGCCGTGGGCGTACCGTCCGCCCTGCGCTGGTCACCGGTGCGCGGCTGCGAACGACCGCAGACGGCGATGACCCGAGCGGCGGCCCTGACCGCTAATGCCGGGGAGTCGGTGACCGAGGGGAGCTTCTGGAAACAGCAGACCCAGACAGCAGTCCGTTGCTTGCTGCACGCTGCTGCTGTGGGCAGGAGGGGGGCAGCCTCGCTATACGAATGGTCGCTCTCAGCGCCCGGCGCCCGTGAGGCTGTCCACATCCTCGTCAACATGCCAGAGGCCACCCCGCGATGGCACCAGGCACTCGACGCCATCATCTCAGCCGACCAGCGCCAACGCGACTCGGTGTGGGCCATGGTGGCCAACGCCTTCTCAGCATTGGCCGACCCGAAGGTGCTGGCAGCGGTTTCTCCAGAGCCAGACGAGATGTTCGACCCCTCCGCCTTCCTGAGAGCGAGGGGCGCCCTCTATCTGCTCGGCACCGCGTCGGGCGCGTCGGCAACCGCCGGGCTGGTCGCCGCTCTGATCGAAGACATAGTGGAAGTCGCTCGCCGGCTCGCCGCCGCGTCCCCTGGCGCTCGGATCGACCCTCCTCTCGGGCTGATACTCGACGAGGCCGCCAACTACCCGCTCCCGTCGCTCGGAGCGCTCATGTCCGAAGGCGGAGGAACAGGCATTCCGACGGTCGTGGTCCTCCAATCCCTCGCCCAGGCCCGAGACCGCTGGGGACGCGAGCAGGCCGGAGCGATCTGGGACTCAGCCACCGTCAAGCTCGTGCTCGGCGGCAGCTCGAACGCCGACGACCTGGTCGACCTGTCCCGAATGCTTGGCGAACGCACCGTCCGGGAACGTTCCGAATCGTGGCAGTCGGGCGGGGGCAAGTCAATCTCGGAGTCGGAGCGGAAAGAGGCCATCCTCGACCCGTCGATGATCCGCACCTTGCGTGCCGGCCACGGCCTGCTCCTCCTGCGGTCTGCCAAGCCGATCATGCTCACCCTCAGGCCATGGACCCAGCGCGCCTATGCGGGACGGATCGAAGCCGACCGAGCCAAGGTCGAGCAGCTGATCCGACAGGCGGCCGTGGCCGAATGGGGGGCTCCCGTTGCGTGACCCCCGGCCCGGCATCGGCTGGTCGAAGCGGCGGGTGGCAATCCGCGCCGCCTACGCCACTTACATGGCCTCACCCGAGTGGTACCGGTCCCGGGAGCGGTGGCTGGAAGCTTGGCGAGCTAGCCACCGGGGCAGTGACCCGGTCTGCCTCGTATGCGGTCAGGCTTGGAAGCTCTGGCGGGGAGACCTTCACCATCGCACCTACGCTCGGCTCGGCCATGAGGACTTCCATGACCTAGCGCCGCTCTGCTACCGCGACCACCTGTGCCTTCATGCCATCTTGGAAGGAATACCGGCTTGGAGACGGCTGCCGCGCAGCCAAGCCACGGCGATGATCATTGCCCTATTACACGACCGAGCGGGCGGAACTGAGAAGTCGAATGAGTGACGTGGACGCCGGTGACGAACGGGAGAAGGACAGCGACGACCGTCGCGGTCGGGAGCTTCTCGCCGAGCTGTACGGAGCGGATGGCCCGCCGGACCTCGAAGTCCTGGCCAGCCCTGTCCGATGGCCTGACTTGCCTGCTGTTGACGCCGCAGTATGAATGGCGGCAACTGCGGGCTTACGTGGAGGAGCTGGTCGTACGGTTCGCCCACTTGGACCACACTGTCATCCCATCCTGCTGGTGGCGCCACAGCGGGCACGTGGAGGCGCTGCAGGCGCTTCGCGACCACGAGCGAGTGGCCTACTCAGACAACTCACCAGGCACGGCTGCTACCGACTGGCACCGGGCGTTCACCCTAATCGAAGGGCGCCTGCGGGAGTGGACCGGGCACTCCGGCTGTGCCGCCGGCCACAAGGAACCGCTCACCCGGCTTCGCCCCGTGGATGATGAGGACTGGGAACAGATGCTGCTGGCCGATGCCGAGCGACGACGGCAGCGCGAGATCGCCAAGGCCGCCAACGCCGGTTAGAGCGCAACGTACGATTTCGCAGTCGCAGGACCGTAGCTGACCGGCCCACATCTTGTAGGCCAGAGCTGCGGAGGTCCGCCGATGACGAGCAAAAGCGTTTGTCGAGTACGCCGCCGGGCACGAACGGGCCATCGGCCCGAGGACTGAGAACATGACCTGGCTCGACAAGGTGCCTCACCAGGACGTGGTCGAGCGCCTCGTCGCCGACATCGACCGCTACTTCCCCGACGACCAGGCCGAGTACCTCTTGCGGGCGGGCGGAGACGCGAGGTTCTCGCTCTGGCTCCGACTCGCTGACGAACACCTCGCCGGGTTCCCTAAAACCAAGGACGAGACGTCCGAGTTCTCGTGGCGTGCCGCCTTTGACCGCGGCTGGTCACCTCGTGATGCCGCGTTCGCCGCCTGGTCCGGTACCAACCCCGACCCGCAGCGACTAGTCGACCAACCGTTGACCCCCGAGCCGAGGAACAGCCGGGCCGCGCTGGAGCACTGATGGCCCAGGTCGACTTCCGTGACGTCGAAGCCCGACACTCGCTGTGCGAGGTCGCCCGCCGCACTGGTTTCGACATCCCACTCGACGGCATCGACGACGTGATGGTCTGCTGTCCGATGCCAGGCCACCACGACAACACGCCTTCCATGTCGCTGCACCTGCGCACGAACCGGTACCACTGTTTTGGTTGCGGGACCACCGGCGATGTCGTCCAGTGGGTCCGCGACATCTACGGCGTCCGGGTGAGCCAGGCAGTCACCATGCTCGACACTCCCGGCCCTCTCCCCCACCCGCCGGACGGTGTCGTCATCGACCGGCACTCCTTGACGGCGGGACAACAAGCGGAGAAGCCAGACCTGTACCGGACACCTCGGGCCCGAGCCCTGGCGGCTCTGCGAGACGCCTGGGGGTACTACACCTACGGCGACCTGCATGAGTCGGGGACGGACTACCTCCGCGGCCGTGGCATCGACGTTGCCGCTCTCGAAGTCGAGGTCGACAGACCAGTTGTCGGCCACACGCCCTACAAGGCGCCCGACCAACTCGTGCAGCGCCTGCGTTCGAAGGGGTACACAGACGACGAGCTGGTCGATGCCGGCCTTGCCCGACGCACGGCCGGCGAGACCGTGATCGACTACTACCGCAAGCGACTTCTCGTGCCGGTCATGGACGACAGCAGCACCGTGGTCGGGCTGATCGGCCGGTTGGACAGCAAGAGAGCTGGCGTGCCGAAATACATAAACCCGCCCCACACCGCCTGCTACAACAAATCCGTCAACCTCTACCGACCTTCGCTACCCGCGCTCGACCCGGACGCGCAGGTGGTGGTGTGCGAAGGGACCCTGGACGCCCTGGCCATCGCCGCACAGGCGGCGCGCTCTGGCCTGTCATCCAAGTACGCTCCCGTGGCCGAGTCGGGACTGGCGGTCAGCGAGATGCAGTGGGAGACCATTCTCGCCATCCACGACAGGCCGCCCGTGCTATGCGCCGATGGCGACGGGGCGGGCAAGAAAGCGAGCGCTGAGTGGGCCGCCGCGGTAGCCGAGCGGGGCCGGGAATCGTGCATTACGTGGTGGCCTGCGGGCCAAGACCCAGCATCGTGGATCGCCGAGCATGGCGAGAACGGCCTCGCCGCCGTCACTAGAAAGGGCTGCCTGGACGCTCCCGCGGACCAGCTCAGGCCCCGGCACTCGGCCGCCGTCGCTGTCCAGATGCTCTTGGACGGGGCAGCAGGAAAGGGTATTGAGGCGCAGGCGACCGCCGTGCTCTCGCCTCTCGACCGGATGAACGGAGCAGCCTCCGACCGTTACATGAAGGCCGCAGCCGATGTCCTGGTACCTCTGGCCATCTCCCGCGTTCAGGTCGGCATCGCTGTAGAGGCTCACTCCGACAAGTACAGGCGGCTGGACGCCGTGGTCGGGCACGTCGCAGTCTGGGGCGCGAGGCTCGCGGCACCGGCCCAGGACGGCTACGCCCGCTGCGCTGGCAGAGCGTTGGCCTGGGCCGGTTACGGACCGGACGGTTACCTGGAGCGCAAGGTGAGCGCGGCAATCCGGGCGAAGGTCTACGACGTTATGGGCGACGGCTGGGAGGTGGGCCAGACCCTGACACTTCGCCGGGAAGGCGTGTTGTGAGGAGGAAATCCCATCGAAGGACGGGACGACCTCGCCAGGGTCAGAGGGCGGCCGGGCGGCGCAAGGTTCGGCCTGCAAGTTGAGCATTTCACGACGCTCGAAGCTGCACCGACTGTTCGAAACTGGTGGCGACCGCTCCGAGCCGTGCCGTAGTGTCAGGTTTTCGCCCTGGCGGTCAAGCGCACCCACCCGGTGAAAGGGACCACCTCGGTCAGATGGAAGCCGGCAGGGACCGCAGATCCCCCCACTCCTTGTCCGGGCGCGAAGAGGGCGCCGATGATGGAAGGTAGGTGACGGTCGCGGTCACCAGCCCGCAGTCGACAAAGCAGGCTGCGGCGCGGCTACTGCCAAGGATCACGACGGTCCGAGCGCCGCAAGTTGCGAGCCAGCCGAGTACGTCAGGGCCGTAGCTGTCCTCTTCGATAGCCGCCTTCGGGAGGTTCCACTCGTGGCCGCCAGGTACGCCCTCGCTCAGCGTCAGGTCGTCATAAACGACCACATCTGAGAGCTGGCAGAGCCTCGCGGCGTCGGCGGCGGCGGCACTACCTGGCGGCGGCGGGATTGGCTCGCCAGCAGCTGAGAGCGCATAGACCCAGGTGACCTGTGGCCCGCTGTCAAGTGATCGCCGCCAGTCACCGAGGACGAGCAGCGCTTCGTCCTCGAGCACACCGACCTCCACCGAAACCCCTCCGGCACGCAGAACGGCTACACCTCCTTCCCCTCGCGACGTGGGATCGAGCAAAGCGACAACCACCCGAGAGATCCGAGCATCGAGAAGTGCCTGGCTGCAGGGCGGGGTACGACCGTAGTGGTTGCAGGGCTCTAACGTGACGACGGCTGTGCCGTCGCGGGCTCGGGGTCCGGCCGCGGCAAGTGCGTTCACTTCGGCGTGCGATTCGCCCTTTCGGCGATGGTAGCCCGCACCCACGATTTGGCCGGCGCTGTCCAGGATGACACAGCCGACGGGAGGGTTTGGGCTAGTGGTCCCTACGCCCTGGGCCGAAAGGCCGACGGCCAGCCGCATAGCGGCGAACTCAACGTCAGCGCTCATCAGGCCGGCGGAGGAAGGTACGACCAGTCGGGGGTGTGCCCAACGACAATTAGGTGGTCCACGACGCGGGCCACCTCGTTCGCCGTCCTTTGGGAGCCTGCTGCCGAGGCGATCAGCATTGCCCGGTGGGCGATGTCAGAGGCTTGCTCGGGCTCGCCGGTGGTCGCGTACGCGAGTGACAGGCCGGCCAGCGCCCATCCTCTGTCTCGGTGATACGAGTCGGGAAGAGTGGCGAGGCTCTCGGTATAGAGCGGGATGGCGCGGATGGGCTTTCTGAGCGCCTGCCAGCATCGCGCTCGCTGAGCGTTGACGTAGCTGGGTGTACACCACGAACCGTAGCCGCCGCTGCTGTCGGCATCGGGGTCGATTTTCACATTGGCAGCTTCGATTTCAGCACGGTCCAAAATCGTGAGGCAAAGCCGTTCTTTTCCTTGAAGGGCAAGGGCTTCAGCCTTGTAGCACAGCGCCGCGGTACGCATGGCGGCGGGCGCGGCAGTAGCCGTGTTGATGGCCTGATCGGCAAGGCCGACGGCGGTGTGGGCGTCCCGGCGCAGCACCGCCTGTCGGGCACGACCAATGAGTGTCCACAGGGCGAGCGACGGGTAGTCCGCAGCGTCCGCCCATTGGTGGGCCGTCTGCATCCACCTGCTGGCCTCAGCGAAGTCTCCCATGTCCTCGTACAACCAGGCCGCCGATTCCGCGAAGCGGGCGTCCAGTTGGAAGACTCGCTGGCGATCTGCTCCGCTCATCTGCTGAAGCGCGTCGCTGGCCAACTTGATGCTGTGTAAGACGCCGTGGATCGCGTGGACGGGGCCGAACTTATTGTCAGTCGCCACGAGCGTGTGCCATGTGCGCCCAAGATGATCGGCTACCGCCTCATCTGCCCAACGGCCCAGCCCAAAACCTGACGACCAGAACTGACTCGGGCCTATCGCGGCCGCTCCGATGAGAGCTCCAACACTGCCGATAACAAACTGCCTTCGGTTCACCGCCTCATCCGCGCCCGGAAGCCCATGGCCACGGTCGAGCCAGGCTACCGGTGGGCGGGTCGACGACGTTCGGGACGACAGGCTCTCCCTCAAGGAGGGTGGCCAGCTGATCCAGGGAGACGTTCAACTCCGGACGCGAGCCGACGACGGGTTCCTGGCTGGGGATGCACCTCTCCCCGCTCCCACCGCCGGACCGTGGACACCGTGGTCCTCACCTTCTCGGCGAGCTCTTCTTGGGTGTAACCACGCATCAGCCGCTGCCGAGCCAACGGGCTCTGCTGTTCAGCTGCCACCTACGCGTGCCCTCCGATGGCGTTGACCCAGCCGGTGATCTGCGCTGATAAAAGCTGCCAGTGCACGATGTTTGCGTGGTTTGTGGGCTAAGAGTGCTCTGGTCGAGCTGCTCTGCCCGACTGAGAGTGATCCTATGACTACAGCAAACCTCGTGCTCCTTCAGGCGGCGACGGGGTGGAGAGCAGCACCGTCGTTACCACGACTACGTCTCTGGCCGCGTCAGCCGTCGCTGCCTCTATAAACGTGAGCCGAGTGGTGACCCCTCCAAGAGAAGCGATCCCCCACGATCAGGCCGAACCGCCCTCGACGACGAGCCAGGGCGTATGGGCCACGATTCAGCTTCTGGCCCGACTCGACGCCGCCGGCCTTGCCCAGTGGGAGGCTTTCGAGCTGCTCCTCCAGTTCGGCTGCATGATCGACCAAGGCGTTCCTTTAGGGGTCGCCGAGAAGAAGACGCTCGTTCGCGCCACGGCGCGGCCGGTCGCGTGGCGATCCCGAGTCAGCAATGTCGCTCACGATCCGGCTCGTGGCCACTGAGGTGCGTGACTGCTCCGGAAATGGCGATTTGAAATGCCACCAGCCCACAAGCGTCTCTTGACTGGAGGTGACGAGCTGACCCTCGTGCGCCGGCACGCCGCCGCGGTCGAAGCGCTCGCTGTCGAGCTGGCTGCCGAAGTCCAACGGCTCGTCGTCGAAGTCACCGAACTAATTGAACGGCCCGCCAGTTCAGTTTTATCTGTGTCTGTAGATGAGGCCGCACAGCTTCTCGGGGTCGGGCGCTCGACAGTGTTCACCCTGCTTGACGAAGGCACCATTCGGTCCGTCAAGGTTGGCAACCGCCGTTTGGTGCCCCGCAAGGCCCTCGATGAGTTCCTGAGCGGGGATGGAGGACCCGCTGCAAGCTAGAACTGTTGGTCATGGGACGCGCCGCAAACGGTCGGAGCAGCATTTATCAGGCAGGGGACGGTCGTTGGCACGGCTGGGTATCAATGGGGACCGATCCTGGCGGAACGCCGATTCGGCATCATGTGGCTGATCGCACGCGGACCGGCGTGACAGCCAAGGTCAAACGGCTTGAGCAAGACCGTGACGCCGGGGTCGTCACATCGACAGCACGGACCACCCTCGCCACCTACCTAGCAGAGTGGATATTGCGCAAGGAGAAGCTTCGGGTTGTCCGGCCGAACACGATCGACGGCTACCGCGTCGACGAGAAGCATGTGGCTGCCGCCATCGGGAAAGTCCGACTCGACCGCCTCACTCCCGGCAACGTCGAACACTTGTGGGCCCATTTGCTCGACCGAGGGCTCACCGTCGGCCACTGCCGAAGAACGCTGAATGCTGCCCTCAACGACGCCGTAAAGCGGGGTTTCGTCGCGCGCAACCCAGTCAAAGCGGCGGCAGTAGTGGGTGAGCCACAGGACGAGATCGTCCCCTACACACTCGACCAGATGACTGCTCTGTTGCACGCAGCGAAGGGATCGCGGAACGCTGCCCGCTGGACCCTTGCACTTGCGCTCGGGCTCCGCCAAGGCGAAGTCCTCGGGCCCACTGGGACGACGTCGCCCTGCCCGCCAAGGGCGGCACCGAGGGGTCTATGACGATCCGTCGACAGCTGCAGCGGGTCACCTGGCAACACGGTTGCCCCGACCCGGGTAGTTGCCTCAACAGAGCCGGCAAGCCCGCTAAGCGAGGGGCCGACTGCCCACAACGGTGGGGGGGCGGCTTGAAGGTGTCCGAGCCGAAATCCCACGCCGGCAGGCGCACTCTTACTCTCCCCGTCCCCGTCGCCGACGAGTTGCGGGCCCACCGCCAGTCCCAGCGTGCGGAGCGGCTCGCGAGCGAGATATGGGAGCAAGGTCCTGACGGTGGGTGGGTGTTCGCTAACGCGAGGGGCGGTCCAACCGACCCGCGAGCAGACGACCGCGACTTCAAGGATCTGTGCAGGGAGGCAAATGTCCCCCCCAAGCGCCTTCATGACCTACGTCACTCCGCGGCCACGATGATGCTTTCCGCCGACCTCGATCAGAAGACAACCGGTCAGGTCCTCGGGCACTCCCGGACGGCACAAACCGATCGGTACTTACACGTCCTCGAGGACCGGAAGTCCGTCGCCGCTGCACGTATTGCTGACGCCCTGTTCGGCCACCAGCGCGGAGAGTCCTAAGTTCGTGCGCGTTCGCAACTGCACACTTTTTTGCACACACTTTTGGCCAGCTGGCTCTCTCCGACTGGAAAAGTCCTGGTCAGGGGCGCCCCCGGCAGGGTTCGAACCTGCGACCCGCCGCTTAGAAGGCGGCCGCTCTATCCACTGAGCTACGGGGGCTTTCCGCGACCGTAGTGGAGCCGGAGAGCGGCTGGCTGCTTAACTAGCTGGCTCAGGAATTGCGCCGGGGGTGGCCCGACCTCTGCCGGCCGGCTCGCCGGGCGACCGAGGTGAGCGCTGAACACCTCGGCCGCCCCGCTGCTCAGCTGGCGAGGAGGTTCATGCTGTCGCTCTTGGCGGAGGGATGGCGCAGCTTCCACAGGGCCGTTCGTTCGATCTGCCGGGTGCGCTCGCGGGTCATATGGAGGGCGACGCCGACCTTCTCGAGCGTGCGCGGGCCGTCGTCGGCACCGAGCCCGTAGCGCAAGCGGAGGACCTTCTGTTCTCTCTCGTCGAGCAGGGAAAGAAGCTTGTCGAGCTCGCCGGCAAGCATCGCTTCGGCGATGACCTCAAAGGCGGACGGCGTCGAAGCGTCGGGAACGACATCGCCCAGCTCGCCGTCTCCCTCAGGCCCACCCTGCTCGAGGCTCACGGGGTCGGCGCCCTGCTGGAGTACCTCGATGACCTGTTCCTCGGTGGTGTCGAGGGCCTGCGCCAGCTCAGCGAACGTCGGGGAAGCGCCCATTTCGCCTTCGAGTTGGCGCTTGGTGCGCTGGAGACGCCGTACCTGGTCCACGGCGTGGCTTGGGAGCCGGATCGTCCGGGCCGTGTTGTCTATCCCCCGCCCTATGGCCTGCTTGATCCACCAGGTGGCGTACGTCGAGAACTTGAAGCCCTTGCGCCAGTCGAACTTGGTGACGGCGTGCATCAGGCCGAGGTTCCCCTCCTGGACCAGGTCAAGGAGCGAGAGGTCGGAAGACTGGTACTTCTTGGCAATCGAGACGACGAGCCGGAGGTTGCAGTTGATGAACTGCTCCGTTGGCGCTTCACCTTCGCGCACGGCATGGACGAGCTCACGCCTCTTGTCACCCGTGACGCCGCCCCTGTCGAGGCACTCCTTAGCCTCATGGCCTTCTTGTATCAGCCGGGCCAACCGAGCCTCGTCTTCTCTTGTCAACAAGGGGTACTCCCCGATGTTGTCAAGGTAGAGGCGGACAAGATCATCTTCGTGGCTCTCGCCGGGTGAGCGGGCGCCTGTTGCGTCTCTCCTGGCCATGGCGTAGTTATCGGCACAAACGGGCCCCGATTTAGTTTCTCCCCGACCGGCCGGCGCTGTGCCAAACTGAGGAGTCCGTGGTGGCCGTAGCTCAGTTGGTTAGAGCGCCAGGTTGTGGCCCTGGAGGTCGGGGGTTCGAGTCCCCTCGGTCACCCCATCTTGATGTCCGGCACCGGTGTGCAGAGAAGATCCGGACGCCAGTGCCGGTCCGAGCGCTAGCCGCCCTGAGCCAGGGTGACCTGGACCGGCTGGCGCTGCTCCACTGGCCTACAGTCGCCTGGGGTGGGCTTCGGGGTGGACAGCAGGTGCGCCCGGTCCCGTAGTGAGCCTCGACGGCTGAGAAGCGGGTGTCAGCCGGTCGATGCTGTCGATGAAGAGTGACGCCGGGGGCCGGCAGCGAGCCTTCGTGGTAAGCTATATCTTACTACGACTCAATCTTTACCCGAGGACATTCTTGTCGGGCCGGTCCCCCCGAAGGATGGGCCCCACGACCGCTACGGGACGGATGGCAAAGTGTACATGTCGTCACATTTCTACTATTACCGTTGCATTTCGACATTCCGCTTGGGCCATGCCGGGGGGTGTTGTTCCATCACGCTCCCGCCAATCAGCTCGACAAAACTGCGACCACTCGTCCCACGCTTGTGAGGAAAAGGTGACAGTTGTCAATACGGGTAGGGTGCGACGCGTAGGCAACAAACAGCCCTCCTCGAGTCCTAAAGCGCTATCGAAACGGGCTAACGCATTTGACCGGCCAGGGTGGACGCTGCTGTTTCTTTGCCGCGCGCGCTATGGGCTGGCCGCCCTGATGTCGCTGATGAGGTTCGTCTGGAACGAATGACGAGCAGCGACGTAGGCGTGGGACGCATGCTCGATCGCTCGAGGTGTCATGGAGCTGAACGGCGAGCCGCTTGACATTACCCTCATAACGCCAGGCGGTTGGACCGATTACGTATCCGACGCCCAGATCATGCAGCAGGAACTGAAGCCGATCGGCATCTCGCTGACCATCGATACGAGCTCCGTGGGGGCGTACACCTCTGCCCTCGACGACGGTACGTTCCAGGTCGCTCTGGCCGCACCAACTTATGGGCCCACGCCTTACTACGCGTTCAATTCCATCTTCAATACGGCCCTCATCGCACCGGTCGGCCAATCTGCGAGCCAGGACTTTGAGCGCTGGACCAATGCCAAGACCGACGGCCTCCTGCTTACCGCCAGCGAAGGCGGCGCCGCGGGGCAAGCCGCGTACAACGATCTCGAGTCGTACATGGTCGACCAGTTGCCCGTCATCCCGATGGTCATCCGCTCCAACGACGCCTTGTACAATACGACGAACTTCACAGGCTTTCCGTCGGACACGACCAATCGGTACGACGGGACCGTGGCCGATCTCGGCGCCGCCTTCCTCAAGATCCACCCGAGGTGACGGAACTGCCCATAGCACGGGCGGCGAGCGGTTCAAGTTCAAAATAGCGGGGTATTCAAACAACTATGATGGCTGAGCCGACGAAGGAGCTATGACCGGAGGGGCTGGCCTCGAAATGGTTGCCGGAGATGTCGCAACAGTCGCACCAGTGCTCTCGGCCGAGGAGGTCGAGCAGTACACCGAGTGGGGCTACGTGGTCGTCAAGAACGTCATCTCCCGCGAGGAGGCGCAGCGGTACTACGACCTGGTCCTGGACATGGTGCCTCGCAACCTCGTGTTCCCCCCCGCCTGGCATGTCGCCGACGGGCGGATAAAACCGTACCACGACAACGGCGACGGGACGTGGGACACGCCCGAGCTGCTGCGCCTGATGTGCCACGAGACGCTTTACCGCGTCGCCGTCCAACTTCTCGGTTCGCCTTACCTTCGGTCGGGCGACGGGCGCTACCGCGACGGCAGCATCGGCATCACTCTTCGCAACGACGTGGCGCCCGTCCTGAGCCAGCGACTGCACGTTGATGCGTCCATCCCCCGCGATGCGCCCCTGGCTCTCTTCACTCCCGAGGAGGTCCAGATCGGGGGGTGTTACTACTTCTCGGACGTCGAGCCTGAGGGCGGGGGCATTCACGTGGTCCCCAGGGGCCACCAGCTCGTGGCCGACAAGGTGGCACGCCAACCGGATGGTTGGCCGAGCGTCTTCAAGAGTGGGTTCTTTGACGACTTCCCCAACACGGTGGAAATAACGGCACAGGCAGGCGACTTCGTCCTGCTGCACCACCTGGTGCCCCATGCCGCTTCCAACAACCGCCGTCCCCTGCCTCGAGCAGCCCAGTTCGTCCGCTTCATCCGCGCCGACCACCCCCACTACCCTGCTCAGCCCGCACCGGCCAACCTTTACAACGCCTACCAGCTCGAAGCCATGGGTGAGCTGGGCCGAAAATTGTTGGGCGTCGTACCGTGGTAACGCCCCTGGGCTGACGAGCAGCCATGACCAACCCGCGGGGGCGGTGCCTCGAGCCAGACCGGTTGACCTCCTTCCCACCAAACAGGTAACGGGGGATTTTTCTTGCGCTACATGAGCCGTCGGGTCATCTTTTATGCGGTCACCGTCTGGGCCGCGGTGACCATAAACTTCGTTATCCCGCGGCCATGCCGGGCAACAGCCTCCCCTTACCTCGCTCGAGCGGGGCACCTGGGTGCGGTGCTGGTTGCACACCCCGGCGGACGACCGGGACAGGTCCCGCCTACGGTCCCAACCGGTCGCCTGAGCGCAACGACGGACAACACCCGGCTACAAACGTTCCTGACCTCTTAATTTCAACTGCCCGCCGTTCGGCATATCCCGGCCACGATGGCGGCGGCGGCGTCAACGGCCCCGGCGACGTTGCCGTCCGGCGGGTAGGGCAGGGCGCGGCCAACCACCAGGCCCCTGACCTGAGGTAGAGCCATGGCCCGCTCCCAGCGCCGGTACGTCTCCGCTGCATTGGGCCCGGGGTCCCCGCCCAGGAGGAAAACCGGCAGCGTCGTGGCCTCGCTACCGGTGCCATATCAGCGACGACGGGTACTTTGAGCCAGGTATAGGCGGACGTGCTCGCCAGCCCCGAGACAATGGCCAAGGCCCTCGCCATTCGTTGCGGTGATTCGTCAAGAACGAGCGCCTCCTGGCCCGTATTACTGGCCGTATTAGTGCCCGTCTCAACTTCTGGTCCCGACGCGAGCGGTGGCCGAGGGTCGAGACCTGTCGTCACAAGTGCGATTGCCCGTCATTCGCGGCGATAGGGACGGCCGCTCCCGTGCGCTGGGACTCGTAGATGGCAGTGATAATGGCGATCGACTTACGCGCTTCTTCTCCCGTTACGGCTGGCTGGCGGTCTTCGAGTACCGCCTCCAGGAATTCGCGGATCTGTAGCTGGTGGAAGTGGGGGAAACCCGGCCGGCCTGCCTCGGCTGCCGCCCATAGGGCGCGCTGGTCCTCTTCACCCGGGACCGTCCAGACGTCGTTGATGCCTTGCGTGCTCTCGGGAGCCTCGCTGAGGCTAAGTGTGGCGCCGGATTGACCGAGCACCGAAACGCGAAAGCCAGTGCCGGGATTGAACGCCGTCGAAGCGGTTATGACACCGAGTGCCCCAGTGACAAAGCGCAAGGTGGCGACGGCGGTATCTTCAACGTCGATCGTCCCTTTATGGGCGAGGTTCGCCCAACGGCCATAGACATCGCTCACGGGCCCCATATACCATTGCAGCAAATCCAAAGCGTGGACGGCCTGGTTCATGAGGACACCGCCGCCCTCTTCCGCCCACGTGCCCCGCCAGGGGTCCTTGGCGAAGTACTCCGGGCCCCGCCAAAGGTAAGCAAAGCACTCGCCGAGGATAGGCGTACCGATCCTGCCGTCGTCGATGGCGGCGCGGATTCGCTGCGCCGCCGGCCAGAAACGACGCTGGTGTATGACGCCCAGCTTGACGCCGGCACGGGCAGCGGCGTCGATCATCTTGTCGGCTTCTGTAAGGTTGATGGCGAGCGGCTTTTCCACCAGCACGTCCAGCCCGGCCTCGGCTGCCGCCGTCGCCAGGGGCGTGTGGCTCGGGTGGGGGGTGCAGATCAGTACGGCGTCCACAACATCGTGTTCGAAAACCTCGGCGGGGTCACCGTAAGACCTCGGTGTGCCGTAGCGCTCCGCCATGGCCCGTGCGCGGTCGATATCGGTGTCGCAGCAAGCGACAAAGCTGGCCTCGGGGATGCCGGCCAGCGCTTCTGCGTGCGTCTGCGCTATCCCACCACAGCCGATCAGGCCGACCCGGACGCGCTCGGCCGCCATTACGTACCGGCCTCCGAACCTACGAACGGCAGCAATTTGCTACGCAAGAACCCGGCTGACCACAAGACGCCTTCGAGGCCGGGCAGAACGGGGTCCTCTTGTTCGATAGCGACGCCGTAGTCGTAGCCGATCTCGCGCAAGGCGCTGAAGATGGCGGTCCAGTCGAGTTGGCCGAGGCCGGGCAGCCGGTAGCGCCACCATGAATTGCCGAGGATCCCCTGACGAGCCAGAACGGCCGGCAATAGCTCGGCGTCCTTCCCGTCGAAATGATGGATCCTCGTGGCGTAACGGCGGATCACGTCGGGGACGTCTGGTATGAGCAACCAAACGAGGTGCGACGGGTCCAGGCTGAGACCGAGCGCGGGTGAGGGCACGACCTCGAACAGCCGGTCCCACAACTCTGGAGAGTGGGCGACGTTGCCTTCCCCCCCACCCCGGGGCGCGGTTTCTAGAGCGATCCTGGTACCGAGGCTTTCGGCCTTACTGGCGAGCGGCCCGAATACGTCAGCGAAGGCGCTGACGCTCTCGTCGATGTAATTGGACGGATGCGGTTGCCGCACCGCCGGCAACCCCTGGAACCACATCCCGTACGGCGAACCGCCGTACGTCACGACCACGGGGACCTGCAGGACGGCGGCGACGGAAAGTGTCCTGTCGAAGTACTCAATACGTTGCGAACGCAGCGAAGCGTCCGGGGTCAGGAGGTTGAGCATCGGGGCCAGGGCGGTGATGGCGACGCCGCTACCGGCGAGAATGTCTTCGACAGGCCCGGGCCCATGGCGAAGGACGTCGTCAATGTCCAGGTGCCCACCGAAAGTAGCGTCCTGTATGGGCGCAAAGGTAGGGCCGAAATTGAGCTCGATCCCGTCGACCGGACCAGGCGCGACCCGTTTGACCAGGTCAACCAGCGGCATCGGCTCGACTCCAACGAGCGATGCGAAAGCAATCCGCATAAATGCGCCTCCCGTCTTCGGTCAGGACTGGGAACGGGGCCTTGCCGCGGGCCCTGCTGGTGGAAGGGCGCGACACGAGCGGACCGAGATCCACCGACTTAAAGAATTACGCTAGCACATAGTTACTTGGGAGTGAAGTACTGTATAAGGACCAGGAGCCCGCTCGACCAAGCAGCGGCCGGCTTGCTACACCTTGTTCATCAGTTCAGCGACCTCAGTAAGCGTTGGCATGGCGTCGGCGCAAGCCAACCGGGAGGCCACCAGTGCGCCGGCGGCGTTGGCAAAGCCAAGCATTTGTTCGAGGTCCCAACCGGCGAGCAAGCCGTCGGCCAACGCGCCGCCAAAAGCGTCGCCGGCACCCAGGCCACACAGCGTCGTTACGGGTACGGTAGGTACAAAAAGGGACGTCCCGTCTCGCCGGGCCGCGTACGAACCCCCAGGTCCCTGCTTGATAACCGCCAGGTCGGGCCCGAGCTGGAGCAGGGAAGCGGCGGCGCCGCTGGCGTCGTGCCGCCCAACGACGATCTCGGCCTCGTGCTCGTTGCCCACGACGACAGTGGCCCGGGAAATCGCCTCTCGCACCCAGCGGCGTTCTTCGTCCGGGTCTTTCCAGAGACCGGGCCGATGGTCGATATCGATCACGGTTATGCGTTTGTTGCTCCCCCGGCTTATGACATCCATCGTCGTGGTGCGGCTACTTTCTACGGATAGACCCTGACCGGTGGCCCACAACAACGGCACCTCGTCAACGACCTCAATGTCGAAGTCCAGCGGGGACAGACCGGCGTCAGGAGCTCGTGGCTCGCGATAAAAGAGCATCGGAAAGTAGTCCGGCGGGTGGATCTCGGCGAAGACAACCGGCGTCCGCAACTCGGCGTCCGTCCCCACCCACCCGGGCCACACACCGAACTCTTCGAGCGCATCACGGACATAAGTCCCAAAACCGTCGTCCCCCACCCTGGTTATCACGGCGGCGCGCCGGCCTAAACGGGCAGCGGCAACGGCCACATTGGTCGGGCTACCACCCAAGGATTTAGCGAAGGTGCGAACTTTGGCCAGCGGGGCTCTGATTTGCTCCGGGTAGAGGTCAACTCCCACGCGCCCCATCGTGACGACCTCGAGGTCTGGCGGAGCGACCGGGAGCGTCACTGCCTCGGGTCAAAGACGTGCTTGAGACCGCGCCCCTGTTCAACTTCTTTAAAAACCCGTTCCCAGTCCTCGAGAGCTGCCACCTCGCTGACCAATGGGTCGAGCTCGACCAACCGCCGTTCGAGCAGCGCCTCGGCCCGTCGCCAGGACTTTGGGGTACTGGCAAACCCGCCGGTCGCCAGGATTTCCTTGAAAGATACGAGGGCGAGTGGCACGCTGACGGGATCGCCTGTCTGGCCCAGCTGGACGTAGCGGCCACCGGGGCGCACGACCTCGAGGCCCGTGGCCATCGCAGGCCCGACCCCCGAACACTCGATTACGACGTGGGGACCGAAGCCAGCGCCCATGCTCTTCATCGCCGCACGGTCCGTGGCGAGAGCCACGTCGAACCCCAGTTCACGAGCCTTTTCCAGCCTTGGCTCGTCGGTGTCGACACCCACCAGCAGTACACGCCCGCCCAGCGCTCGGGCTACCTGGGCCGCCAACAGGCCGATCGTGCCGGGACCGGTAACCACGACGTCGTCCCCCGGGGCCACGAGACTGGGGTCGCACAGCGCCTGGCAGACGCAGGCCAGCGGTTCGTAGAGAGCACCAGCGTGCTCGCCAAGATGCTCGGCCACGCGGTGCAGTTGCGAGGAATTCACCACGAGCAGGGGGGCAAAACCGCCATTGGTGCCCGAACCGATCGAGCGCCGGTTGGGACAGAGGTTCGGCCGCCCGTCCCGGCACCACGGGCACGTGCCACAGGTGTAAAAGAACGTCTCACAACTAACGCGGGCGTCCACCCAAGCAACGTCAACGCCGGGCCCGACCTCCCGGACGTAGCCGCTGACCTCGTGGCCCATCGTGACGGGTGGATGGCTGGCGTAACTGTCGTCGATGATATGAAGGTCAGTTCGGCACACACCCGCCGAGCAGACTTCGACCAACACCTGCATGGGGCCAAGTAGTGGAGGGTCCTTTTCGGCCAGCCTCACACTTTTGTGGCCAGGCGCGACCTTCTCTACGGCTCGCAACCGGGTCCCTCCTCAGCAATCTCGCTCAGTAGAAGAATATTAATGTCCTTACGTAAGGATAGGTACTCTCGGGCTCTCGGCTCAAAGTCCTTCGTTCGGCGCGTCCTGGTGCTGCCCCCGAGGGCTACGACATCTGCCGAAAAAGTCGTTCCAGGAGAAGACGAACTGGAAGATGGCCACCGTGATGGGCGCCGGTCGAGCGAGGAGCAAGATCACCGTCCAGAACGTTCGCAGGGGAGATGCCCCGTCCAGGGCAGCGGCCTCCTCCAACGCAAGGGGGGATCGAGAGAAAAAACCTCCCGTGAAAATGCAGGGAAAGTTAGCTGGCCGAAAACTCCGGGCGCTTCAGCAAACGGTTGCCGGCATGCCGGGGTGTGTAAACCTAACGGCAGGGGGCTAGCGCCGAGACAGGGGGCACCCGACACCCGGACGAGGTCAATCCGGCAACGGCCCTCGTTCCAGTACCCACTCGAGGTGGGCAGCCACCTTGCCCAGGTTCGTCCGGTCGCCAACCCATACGTACCAGCCCAGGTGGGTGGTCCCAATTTGCAGCTCGTAGCAGTGGTGGCGGAGGGAAGCATCAACAAGGGCCGTCCGGTCGTCTCGCACGGGTGCGGCCATCCGGATCCGTCCCCAGGGGTCGGCGGCCGCGATACCGGGGTGGAACGAGCTCCAGAAAGTGCACCACGCAGTATCGAAGAGGAAATCGCCCCGGACGGAGCATTTCCAGGAGAACACAGCCACCGGATGGCTGGCGTCGGCGCTGACGAGGACGTTGCCATGAAGCAAATCTCCGTGCACGAGGTCCCGGCGCTCGCCACAAGCTTCGATCAGATCCTGGATGCGTGACTCGCAGGACCGGAAGAGCCGGTCCAACGCGGGGTCGGCGGCCAGCGTTGCCCGCCACCCGTGGACTTCCCGGCCGGGGTCGTCGACGAGGCCGTCCAGTAGCCAGTGGCGCCAACCGGCGTCGGGCGCCGGCTGCCCGGAATACCAGTCCACGGGAAGCTCCGGGCTCCCCGGGACTTCGTAAAGAGCCAGCAATAGTGAGCCGAGCATCGGCCCTGCGGTGTCGGACTGCTCAGGGGTGACGTCTTCCAGGTACGTGCCGTGGTACCGCACCGATACGGCATAGGAGCCGTCAAAAGCATCGCCGATTTCGAGTACCGCGGGGACGGGCAGGTCCGGTCCACTGAAGGCCATGGCACCACGGTCGGCTTCGAACCAGGACCTGTTCTGGCCAAACCGGGCGACGAGTTGCTGCCCACCGGCCGAGAACGAGTAGGCGGAGGACCAGAAGCCGCCATCTAAGGGCTCCACGTCTTCGACCTGGCCATACCTTTCGGCCAAGAACGTGCCCACCTCTTGCGCCGACAGCTTGACAAGGGCCACGGCTACATTATGTCCCGGCCTCCGGGCCGGACCGACAGCTCAAGCTTCGAGGTCCCAGAGCAGCCGGTAGTAGGCCGTACGAACGGGGTCGTCGTTGACCCCATAAGCACTGAGGAGGTCGGCCTCCCAGCCGGCCCGAAGTTCCACTCTGCGCTCCAGGTGGCAATGGCCAGATCGGCCCAACGGTCAGCCACACCCATGGACCCGAGGTCGAGATGACCCGACCAATGCCCATCTTCCAGGAGCAGCGTGTTGGGAGCACAGGCGTCGCCCTGGCAGACCACGAGCTTGTCGACTGGCGGGGTCGCCCCCACAAGGTCCAGGGCCTGCTGGACGCTAAGGCCGCCGTGGTCGGGGTGCAAGCCGTCCGGGGCCAGGAGCCCCGCGCCAGCCCGGCGGCGGACATCCACCACACGCTCCTCGGCCGACCACGTAAAAGGGCAGTGCTCAGCCGGCAGCGAGTCATGGAACGATCGCAGGCCCTCACCCAACGCTCGCACCGCCGTGGCCGGTTCCGCTCGCCAGCGCTTGCTGCTGGTGGACTGGCCCGGGACCTGGGTCATAACCAGCCAGGTCCCTACTTCGTCCTCTCCGCTGCCGATGAGGTTTGGGACAGGGGTAAACAGGCCGGCCCAACTCAGCCGTTCGGCCTCGGCAGCCAGGTCGAGGCCCGTACTCGCGGGCTGCCACTTCACGTAGAACGGTGCTTCATCTCCGATCACCTGGAACGTGACGCCACCAGCCTCGTTTTGCCATACGGGCCGCACCATGCGGCCGGCGGCCACTCTTTGCACGGCCATTGGCACCTGGACGTCGTGAACGGGACCGCTTCGGGGCATGCGCCCAAGCTTCGCGCTTGACCGGACCGGCCCCTGCATCCGCTAGTACCCCGTGACCAGGGTCAGTGAACCACGAGGTGTTCTGTATGTTCCTTATCCCCGGTCCCTTCCGGCACGTCGCGGCCGCGACTGCGGCGGTCCCACTTGTGCCAGACAACCCGGTGCAGAGGGATAATTTCGGGAATATCCCTGAGCCCGGGCACAAACGGCAGCGCGAGGAGCAGCAGGGTCGCCGCACCGGTCAAGTAAATAGCGATCATGTCTACGTTGGCGGAATTGTCGAAACCGGGTACCTGGTACCACAAAGTGTAGAGCCACAGCCACGGCTGGCCCGGGTAGCTGCCCGTCTCGTTCATCACGCCCCACTGGCTACCGGTCAAGTGCTGGGCGCTGGCTTGTTGGGCGAAGTACTCGCCATCTTCCATGAACAACAGTGGCTTGGTGTAGTTCGTCCCATAGAACTGGTGCCCGGCGATCAGGTCGGCATCGAGCGCGCCGCTGCGGGCAAGGCTCAGCTCGGTTGCGATTATAAGCGGGACGGGACCGTAAGGGCCGCCGGCTGGACAACCGGGGCGCCATTATGGAACGTAACGTGCACGAGGGCCTTTTGGTACCTGTTCAACCAGGCAGCGCTGGTCCGGGCAGGTACGGCGCCGTACTCGCGGAGGGCCCGTCCGAGAGCAGGGTTCGTTGCTGCCTCCCCGGTCAACGGGTCGATCACAAAATCAAGCGCGGGGTCGATTGGCATCCTCACCCCGGCCAAATTTTCCCACGAGATCCCGATCCGCTGCGTGCTCCCGGAGGCGTTGTTGTAAGGAGGTCCGTAGGTAGCCGTTTCACTCGTGCCCGCCAGCTCCTGGGTGGCGGTCCCGGCGAAGTCGGCCGGTGCCAGCCTGGCCCAGGTCGCGATCGTCAAAGGCGGCTCGTCCGGGGACGACAGGACGCCGGCCAGGACGACAACAAGCGCAGTGACCACAGCAGTTGCAATTACCGCTTCTTTGACGATGTCATAAACCCGCGTGGGGCCGGTCCAGTCTGCGGCGTCGGCCCCGGCTGCGGCGCGCCGGCGTCCCGGCCCCGAGCTCTGCGTACCGGAAGGGGGTGAGCGACGCCCCGTACCCGCACAAGCAGCACATGAGCACCGACGATGGCGACCAGCGCGACCGGGATGAGCACGACGTGCCAGAGGAGCATCTGCCCGAAGTTCATCAGGTTGAAGAAACCCCCGAGCCCGGTGGCGTTTATGGCGTCCTTGCCGTTCGTCGATATCCACTGGGAGTCGAAGTTTTGCTGCGAGAGGTAACCAGTGAAGCACTCGACGATCGACGCCACGAACGCCAGCACTCCCGTCATCCAGGTAAGCGCACGTCGTCCTCGCCAGGCGGCCATCCAGAACTTGCCCCACAGGTGGATCACCATGAAGGCCATGAATATCTCGACGGACCACAGGTGGAGGCTGTTGAAGAAATGGCCCACCGGGTTTGTATGCCACCAGTCCGGTCCACCCAGGGCGATAACCATGCCAGAGGCGATTGCCATGAACAAGGCAGCCAGGGCTGGCCACGCCGAACACGTAAATCCATGAGGCTACATATGCGGGCTGGCGACCGGGGAGCAGTTTGCCGGGCGGCAGGGCACGCAGACCTGCCCGCCGAACCGCCCCGGTCCAGGTCCTGTCATCGGCCTCGTTCTCACCGCTTGGGTAGGGGGCCACCGGGCTTACGCCGGCCCCCGGGCCGACCACAGGCCTATCGTCGTTGACCAAACCCCTCGAGGCCTTTTCGCCTCCGGCGTGGTCGGGGAATGGGATCAGTAACGCGGCCGCGAATATGAGGACCATCACCGCAATGAGGGCGAGGTTTGCCACCGAGACCGAGAAGATCGACCGGCGGAGGTAATGCCCGGTGGAGTTGAGGTCTACGGCCGCCATCGCTGCGCCGCCCTTCACCAAAGCACCGTTCGCGGGGGCTCCGGTGGCCACCCAAAAGGCGGTCGTTGGTACCGCCCACCGCAAGGCGAGAAAATGAGCATGGGTCAAGATAAGTTGGGCGGGCGCCGGGCCGAATAGGGCCAAACGTCCTATCCGGGGCGGGCCTTTGTCATTGCCAGATCAAGACAAAGTCGGACTGGCGGCGCAATCCCGGCCGGTGGTGGCAACTGGTGGCCGCGGCCCTGCCCGGCGTGCACGGTGCCCGGGCTCCGGTCTGGCAGCCACCCGGAGTGCGCGGTACACCGCCAGGGCCGCCGGACCGCAGGCCAGCTGCCGACGCCCAGACGTTCGGACATCACCCGGGAAGGCGACGGGAACTTTTTGGGAACCACGGGATGACAAGGTGAGCCAGTCAAGCCCGCTGAGCACCAGAGCCAGCCAACCCACACAGGAGGGGTCCCGATGAAAGCAGTCGTGGTGAGCGCCTACAACCAGCCCCTAGAAGTCAAAGACGTGCCTACCCCTGAACCGGGCCCGGGCCAAGTGCTGGTCAAGATCGAGGCCTCCGGGCTATGCCACACCGACATCCATGCCGCCCACGGGGACTGGCCGGTCAAGGCGCCCTTGCCCTTTACTCCCGGCCACGAGGGTGTTGGGTTGGTCGAGCGCTATGGCCCTGGTGTGAAAAACCTCCGGGAGGGTGATCGGGTCGCTATCCCGTGGCTGGGTTGGGCCTGCGGCTCCTGCGACTACTGCATATCTGGTTGGGAGACCCTCTGCCCCGAGGCTAACTACACCGGCTACACCGTAAACGGGTGCCATGCGGAGTACGCGATTGCCCACGCTGC
This sequence comes from uncultured Acidimicrobiaceae bacterium, assembly GCA_963754115.1. Classification (GTDB taxonomy): domain Bacteria; phylum Actinomycetota; class Acidimicrobiia; order Acidimicrobiales; family Palsa-688; genus Fen-671. The sequence continues at coordinate 23,519 of CAVWFC010000008.1, forward strand.
CTTCGCCGCCAGGGTGCCAACGACAATGGACCCCACCGATGCGGCCCCACTAGCGTGCGCCGGCGTCACGACCTACAAAGCGGTAAAAACCACGGGCGTCGGGCCGTCTCACCTGGTGGCTGTGTTTGGCATCGGTGGTCTGGGCCACCTGGCCACCCAGTACGCGCAGATCGCGGGCGCCACGGTCTTCGCCGTCGACCGCCAGGACACCCGCCTCACAACGGCGAAAACCCTGGGTGCCACCTATACGGTAAATAGCAACGACGAGGACCCGGTTGACGCTATCCAGGCCCTGGGCGGAGCCCACGTGGCCATCGTCACTGCCTCGGGGTTGCGGCCTTATGAGCAAGCCTTCGGCAGTTTGCGCCGCAACGGGACCCTGGTACTGCTGGGCGCGCCCAAGGAGAACGTTCTGCCTTTGCCGATTTTCCAAACCATACTTCTGGGCATCAAGGTTGTGGGGTCGGCGGTGGGCACTCGTTCGGACCTGGCTGAGACCTTTGCGCTTCATGCGTCCGGGCGCACCACGGTCGTAAAAGAGACGCGACCCCTCGACCAGGTCAACGAAGCAATTGCCGAGGTGGAGCAGGGCAAGCCAGAAGCCAGGCTCGTTTTCGACCTCGCCTCTTGACATGTGGCGCTCGGACGGGCAGCAATGCCTGCCCGATCCGAGCGCACCGTTGCCATATCCCGGAACGGGCACAACCGGGCGCCCGCTCAACTCCGATCAAGCGGGCGCCTCGAAAGGTGTTTAAAGAGGACCTACGCTCAAGCGCCAATCTGGCGCAAAAGCGTGCTCAAGTCGAAGTCAGATCCTCCCGGCCGGGATGGTCCTCGTGGCCAGGTCGTACTCATAGAAGGAACAGCCCGGAACCCGGACCTCTTTACCAGTTGGCTCTATGTTGGCGAAGGAGCCGGAGTGGACAGCCTCGAAACTCCACTCCACGGCGACGAAACTAGCGGTTGGGGCCAAGTTTCGGATCGCGTGTATATTGCCGGGGAACCCGGTAATGAACGGGCGCACAAAATTGTCCCGGACCGCCGGCTTACCTTCCAGGCGTCCTGTCGGGAGCTCGATTACGACATCATCGGAGTAGTACGACAGGATCTTGCTCTCGTCGGTGCCTTTCCAGGCGTCGAAGTACTCCTGCACAAACGCACGGACCTGCTCCGGTGCTACTTGCGTGGCTGTGGCTGGCACGTTGGTCCCCTTTCCAAACGAGATGGTGGTCGCGCTGCTGCTGCGTTCATCGATCGCCCCTTGGTTCATTGCCTGACGGCTCCTACTCGGCGGGCTCGACTAATTGACTTTCCCACGAAGAGGTTCCCGAAAAGTTCCCACTGCATGGCGGCGCCCGGAAGCCGTCGGCCGCCAGGCCGCGAGCCGAGTGGCAGTGTCAGGCGTAGCGGAGCTCGCAGGCGAGCTTCAAGGCTTCAACCAGGCTGGCCGCCGCTACCTCCTCCTGCCCTTCGTCCCAGGCGGCCGACGCCGTCTGAAGGATGAATTCGAGTTGGTCGGGGAGCTGTTGTTGGGACGGGTCGAGCATCAGGCGGCTAGCTGCCACCGCTTCAGCCAGCCGTTCGTTACGAAGGTGCACGGCAACGAGGGGCCAGAGGAAAACCCAGTTCGTGTGGATGTCCTCGCCGAGATTCTGCGCCCGACAGTTGGAGGACTTCGTTCGCCAGTCTAACAACGTCCTGCGGGCAGTTATCTTGCCACGCCAACCAAGCCTGAACGGCCTTAACGCTCGCCGAGCCCAATAGTTCCAGCTGACCAGCGCGCTCCCATGCAGCCATAGCGATGGGAGCCAGCGTGCGAACAGCCTCGACGTCGTGGCCTCGAAGGGCCGTCGCCGCCATGGCGAGCAGGGTTTTGGCCCGCATTGTGACGTGGCCCATGCGCTCGGCGATAGGCAGCGCCCGTTCCAGTTCTTCCTGAGCCTCATCGAGGTCGCCATGGAGCATCAGGTACAGTCCCAGTCTCTCGTGACCCCAACCGATGTAGTTTTCGTCGCCCCCTTCTCGAGCTTTCACCAGGCCCCGGCGAAAGTTCGCGACGACCTCCTCGTCGACGCGGTAGCGCATCGACCGGGCGCGTTCCCAACCGGCAAAGTGGAAATACTGAGAGCTCCGCACCGGCTCGCCCCACTTCTGGATAACCGGCCAGGCCAACTCGAGCGCTCTCCGGGTGAGCGCAGGCTCATGGCGCAATATATGAAGGGCAGCGCGACCGTCCACCATCACCTCGAGCCAGGCCTCCGCCCATTCCTCATCCTGGTTCTCTGCCTCAGTCTGCAGTAGCGCCTCGGCCGCCTCGTATGCAGCCTGGGCCTCCCCGAAGCGACGATGGCGCATTGCAAGTCGCCCTAAGCGCGTCTGCAGGGCGGCCTGTCGCAAGGGATCGTGAGGACCGGCGATCCGGATGGCCTCCCGCAGCGCATCGCAGCCGAGATCCACCTCTGCTCTGCGCCAGAACAATTCCGCCATCTTGGCCCAGAGCCGGACGGCCGCTGCGGTCAGTTCTTCGCCGCCAAAAGCGAGTTGCTCGATGGTGGCCAACCCGGAACGGAAAGAGGCTTCCGCTTCATCGTTGGCGAAAGCTCCCATGGCGCGGTCGCCAGCTACCTCAAAGTAATGCAGGGCGCGTTCGAGCTCACCGGAGGCGGAGAAGTGGCGCCCTAGGACCGCCGCCACCTCTTGTAGCCGACCGCTCGACAACACCTCCATTGCCCAGGCCGTTTGCCCGTGCAACTGACGGCGCTCACTCCTCAGCAGGCCCCAATAGATCGCCTCCCGGATCAGAGCATGGTGGAAGCGAAATGTCGGCTCGGAAGTATTGGTAACCGGCTGCATGAGATTAGCTTCACTGAGCTCAGCCAAAGCTCGTCCGGGTCGGTCCGGATCACACAGGGCCTCCAGGAGCGAGAGGTTGACCTCGGAGCCGATCACCGCGGCAGCTCGGATCACCTGTTGGGCATCCGGCCCGAGCCGGTCAATGCGGGACCGGACGAGACGCTCGAGGGCGTGGGGGACTTCCTGGTCATCTCTCTTGCCCAGCTCCCACCGACCGTGGTTGAGTACCAACGCTCCCGTTTCCATCATCGAAGAAAGGCGCTCCTCGAGGAAAAGGGGGTTACCGCCGACGCCTCTTTGCACGGCGTCGAGGACAGCTTGGCCAGCCGTCTTTCCGACAAGGGACGTGGTTAGTTCGCGCTCGGCGTCGGAAGTGAGCGGCATCAGCCCGACTACACGCAAGGAGAGCCCGGCGGTAGCGGCAAGAGAGGTCTCCAACGTAGAGACGCCATGGTCAGGTTCGGGTCGCCGGGTGAGCAGAAGTAGCAGTGGTCTTCCCCGGGTGAGCGAAGCGAGTTCCCGGGTGAGCAGGAGCGAGGTTGGGTCGGCCCAGTGCAGGTCTTCGAGGGCAAGCACTGTCGGACCGTGGGAGACCAGGCGAGCGACGAGGGATGAAACGGCGTCAAATGTGGCCCTGCGCATTGCTTCCGGATCCAGCTGCACTAAATCGCTTGTCGTCGGCCCGGGCCGAGGCCAATAACCTGAGACAGGAGGCCGAGTTCCTGGGCATTCACTTTGGTCCCATAGGCGGCCCGGACGGCGCGCTCGAGCGCGGCGCACACCGCTTCCTCGCCCTCATCCAGCGTCACCCCTAGCCAGGCCAATAGCATGTGCTGGTAGAGCGAGTACGGGGTGGTGGAGAGGTAAGAGGTAGTTCGGCCCTCCAGCCAGAGCGGAAGCCGTGCCGTCCCTGCTCCCACCCAGGCCATGAAGAGCCTGCGGCATTCCTGGACGAGGCGCGTCTTGCCGAGGCCGGGCTCAGCGGCCAGGACGACGACTCCACCCTTCCCGGCGGTTGTCCCTCGAAGGGCGGCCTGCAGTTCTGAGAGCTCAGCGGCACGCCCGGCAAGCGGAGCGTTCCCGGCCAGTCGGCGCCGGCCCACTTCGCCCGACGGACGGGCTATGCGACGATCGACATAAACCGCCGCGTAGCGGTTTGGCGGCAGAAGAAACGACCACCTCCTCAGTTGGGCCCCACTGGAAGAGGCCTTCTGCGGCAGTCCTGGTGGCGGGGCCGACAAGTACCGACCCTGGTCTGGCCACTGATTGCAAGGCAGCGGCGGTGCCAACGATGTCCCCCACGGCACCGTACTGAGCGGTGGAACCGGCCCCGATCATCCCGATGACCGCTGGACCGGTCTCAACGCCAATCCGCAAGGCTCCCAGGCCATCCTCGGATGTAATACTTACGGACCGAAGGGCGGCCAGAAGCGCTCGTTCAGGGTCATCTTCGTGAGACTGAGGAGCCCCAAAAATCGCACTGAGCCCGGCGCCCGAGATCGAGGTGACCGTTCCGCCGAGCGCCTCTACCTGGGTAATGACGTCAGCAAGAGACCGCCCGACGAAGTCGCGCATTTCCTCCGGGTCGAGTTTTTCGGACGTACCCCCCGCGGCAGAAAGCTCGGCGAAAAGAACGCTCACCAGACGGAGCTCTTGGCCGGGTTGAATAGCTTCGGCCACTAAGGGCCGGGAATGGCTGGGCGCCAGTGGTTGTGGCCGGACGTCTTCAAGGGCGGCCGAGGCGTGCAAACCAAGACTCTCCAGTGCTTCCCGGCAACGTCGGTGTGCGTTAATCGCGAGTGCCGGTCGGCGCTGCGCCCGATATGCCCTAATGAGTACATTTGCGGCCTCTTCGCACGTCGGGTCGTGAAAGAAGCAGGATTCCCAAGCGCCTATAACATCAGCGGGCGTCGAACGGCCATGACCGCGCAGCCTGTCCCGAGCGAGGGTGAGGCGCGCCTCCTGCCGTAACGCCGTGAGCGCCTCGCGCCGCTCGAGTGCCCAGGCGGCGTAAGGCTCGTCCTCCAAAAGGACGCACTCGTTCTCGAGCGCAAAACACAGGACGTGGTCCCGCTGGCGCCCGCGGTCCATCGAAAGCCCGGACCGCAACCCGCACTCCTGTACTTCCAGGTCGACCACGAGAGCAGGCGAGTCGGCCCGGAGGAGCCCCCTCTCGGTGACCAGCGTGGCGGACGCACCCTCCCCCAGGCTCTCCAGAGCGCGGCGGGCCAAAGAGATGGCCTTGTTGAGGGACCGGAGCGCCGCGTCGGGTCGGAGCTGGGGGAACAGCGCTTCCGACGCCGCTTCCCGGCCTATGCGCCGGCCAGGGCTCACAAGTACGAGCTGAAGCAACCGCCGGGCGCTTGGTCTTTCCCATGGTCCAGCGGTCAGCGGGCCTCGGGTCACCGAGAAGGGGCCGAGCAACCTGGCGTGAAAGCCGGCCTCGTCCACGAGAGCGCAGTCACCGGTACCGCTGGGCATACCGTAATTGTCGCACCTCGGCCTCGCGGACGAGAGATGATAGACCGCAAGGCGCGGGTGACGAGCACCTGGACTGAATTCGCTTCACGTTAGGCAGGGATCTGTATGGAAAATCATCGAGATCACTGACGGCAAAGGGATTGTCGCGCTCAGGACACCCTTTACGGTGCAGTTGCACCTTGATGGACACTGTGAGCGCTCGCCCGCCTCAGCGAGCACCCGATGACAGCATGCGCTCGCGAGACCGGTACTCACCGGATCAGATCGGGCCAGAGGTTGAGCCGGGCCTAAGATCATCAACCAGGACTCTCGCTCGACCGGTTGCCTGACCTTCGCCTTTGGCGCGTTCTCCGGATGGCTTGGGAACTCAGGAGTCGACTCGCCGCCACGAGATCGGTCACCATGGCCATCTGCACGAAGTTCCGGCTCACTTTGATGAGCAGAATGAGCGCGAGGCGCTCGAGATTAGTTTGCAGTCTCTACGACGACCGGGCATTAAACCTGCTGGCGCTCGCTCGGTTGGGAACTGTCCCACACCTCCGTCGCTGTCCTCGTGGAGTACGGCTTCGTCTACGACTCGAGCAGATGGGCCCGTTTGTGGTCGTGGACGGCGGAAGCCCCGTTCGCCACGTAGACCGTACCCACTCAGCGATAGCTAGTTTGCAACCTGGCCGACTGGAAGATTTGGCCAGACGGACGTCATTGGACGGCCAAACGACCTTCTTTGATCACCGTGAGAAGTCTGCCATTGAGCAGTAATGCAGGGGAGTGCGATCCGAGGCGGCTTCTGTTGGCGGGGACTTATCAATGTATCTCCGCCAACAGTGGCCGGTCCATGTAATCTGGGACAGAGGGTTAGCCCAAAATCCCTTAGTTGTCGGGATTCTGTACAGCTACGGGCGCGATGGTGGCCGCTGGATAGGGTACCTGTTCGGGCTTCCCGGTGAGAACAGGGTCGTGATGACCATTGAGAGCGTCCGCTACCTCGACCTGCGGGAGAACTGGTGCCGCAGTGAGAGTATTCCCGACAACGAACGTCGGGTTTACCGTGGTCTGGACGACGACCGCCTGTGGGGTTGCTCGAGCAGTGTTGCTGAGGGCCCAGACCAACGAGGCCACCCATCCTATAAAACTCCATCCGAAGAAGAAATTGAGGGCGAGAATAGCGACTTTGCTCGGGTGTTTGCGGACAAAGGCGATTATCGTAGGGATCCAGTAGGGTATAAATAGGACAATCAGCAATAGCCCTATACCCATGGCAGCGACCAGGGCGGGCAGGACCTTTATGGCGACAATGAGTGCTATTGCGATAGAAAGACCAATTGCCAGTATTTTTAACGGGGTGGCCAGCGTATCCCATTTGGTCTTCACGTTGTTCATCTTGCGTTCTCCTATCGTTTAGAGCTTCGCCTTCATTGGGATAAGCCCGGTTTAGGCACCAGGCTCGAGGCCATTCTCAGGCTCGGGCCTCACCCAGCGCTGCTCCAGCACTCACACGGCAATCGCCCGGACTTGAAGTGCGGGCATCTCGGCCTTGTGCCCCGCTCGGGGGCAGGCTAGTTGAGGTCACCAGCGCTTTGGTTCATGCCGACCTCGCCAGAAATGCCGCAGGCGGACGATCGGCTCCTGGTCGGCCTTGATGAGCCACTCCGTCAAGTGGACAAACAACCTATGACTCCCGTGTGAGCGTCCGGTCAGTGCGCCATCAGAACGGCGAGACATGCTGTTGTGCCTTGGGTGTTGACAGCTGGGCATTCATGATCGACTCACAGGGGGCCGCGTGTGACTACCACGTATCTGATGACGGTGAATGGACACGGCTCAGAGGCGACGGCGTTCAGCACCACGGCGTCCAAACCGACCCGGCGTCCGTTGGCCGGATCCAGTGGGCCCAGACCGTGAGCGCACTTTGGCCTAACATCGCTCGTCGGAGGAAGAAGATGCTGCTCCAGGTCCGGTTGCTGGGCCCGTGATAGTTGAGTTCGACGGGCGCCCGCTCGAAATCCATCAGGCTCTCGAATTGGCGTTAGTGGCCCGTCTGGCCCTGGAGCCAGCGCGAGTCGTCGCCGCCGAGAGGCTGATCGACGACCTTTGGGGCGAGAAGCTGCCCCGCAACCCGATGGCGAGCCTACAGAGCCTCGTGTACCGCTCTCGTCGCAGCCTCGGTCAGGGTGCCGCAGCGATCCGCACGGCTGGCAACGGGTACCTGTTAGAGGCGGAACCTGAACAGGTCGATTCCAGCCGCTTCGAGTCCCTTCTCTCTCGGGCCAACAGAACGGCTCTCCTCGAGGATCCGCAGGTGAGGCGGACGATGTTCCGGGAGGCCCTTGCTCTCTGGAACGGGCCTGCGCTCGCCGGGCTCGAAGTGCCGTTCGTGGTCTCTCAACGAGCCCGGCTCGAGACGGCCCGGCTCGTGGCCGTCCAGGAGCGTTTACAGGCCGACCTCGATTGCGGTGCGCACCGCGAAGTCATCGGCGAACTGGAGGGCTTGGTCCGGGACCACCCTGACGAGGAGCGCCTGTGGGGACAGCTCATGCTGGCTCTTTATCGCAGCGGCTCGCAGGGTGCGGCGCTCCGCGCCTGTAACAGGCTAAGGCGTCATCTGGTCGAAGAACTCGGGGTAAACCCGTCGCCCGAGATCTGCGACCTGGAGAAGGCCATCTTGCTCCAGGACCCGGCGTTGGCTTGGCTGCCCTCCGAGGCACAAATCGCACCTGTGGCGACCATCGAACAGAAAGGCTCGACGAGGGAAGGTATAGGCACTGCCGGTCATGACCCCGTGCCGACGCTGCAGACGAGCCGCGGCCCTCATGGGAGCGAACCTGTGCGGCCCGGAGAGAGCGGCGCTGTCGCCGACCTTATCCGGGCGGCGCGACGGACCAGCACGTCGGGAAAGTACCCGCGGCGCTCCGACTTTCTCCCCTTCGTTGGACGGGAAGAGCAGTTAGACGCTCTCGCTCACGTGATCGAAGCCGCCAGTCGTGAAGCGGATGTGAAGCTGGCGGTTGTCGAGGGTGATGCAGGGTGCGGGAAAACCCGTCTACTCAACGAGCTCGCGGCCCGAGCCCATGTTGACGACAGGGTTGTAGTGCTGACCTCTGCCGAAGACGACGACGTCTTGCCTTACCGAGCGTTCGCCGACCTGGTTCGTGAAGTCCTGGCGTCGTCGTTAGCTTCGACCTACCTCGAGCAGTTGGGCCCGCTCGTCGGCGACCTGGCCTGGCTGGTACCGAAAGCTCTGAGCCCACCTGCCCCGCCGATGGCCGATGCCAGATTGGCTCGAATGCGATTGTTCGAGGCGGTTGTAGAACTGTCAAACGCGGCTGCCAAGCGCCAGGAATTGGCGTTCCTCGTAGACGATGCCCACAGCATGGGATCGGAGACAGCCGCCCTGCTGGCGCAGCTCCTCAATGGCGGAGGGGAGAAGTTGACCATCGTGTTGGCGGCTCGCGGCGATGTCGGGTCGACCTCAAGGGGTTATAGCGACCTCCTCCGTCGCCATCAACCCGTGAGGGTAGGGGTCGGCCCCCTCGCTCGCGAAGATGTCGAAGAGTTGGCCGCATGGTGTCCCACTGCGGAAGAGGGCCACGCGAACAGCACCGATGCGAGCATGCTCTACAGCCGGACGGCTGGTGTGCCTCTGTTGTTGAGCACTCTTCTCACGGGACAAGCACCGATGCCCGGCGGACCGGGTCGCGTCGATATTAATAGCCTCGTCGAGGGGCGGACGCGCAACCTAAGCATCGGCGTTCGCAAGATGCTCCACGTCGCCGCCCTGATGGGCTCGGACGTGAGCCCATCACTAATAGCAAATGTGACCGGGGCCGATAGTCGGCTCGTGCGCCGGGCGCTTGACCGAGTAGTGGACCGAGGCGGGCTCCTTGACCCGGGCCGGAGCGAAGGCGAATATGCGTGGCGTCATTCGCTCGTCCGCCAGGCCGTGATCGACTCGCTCGAGCCCCCTGCCATGCGACAGTTCCAGGAGGCTCTGGGCGACGCTTGGGCCGGCCAAGGTGAGCCCCTGCGCGCGGCCTGGCAGTCGCTCGAGGTGCTGAGGACGATCGAGGCAACCACGTACCGGCTTCTCATCGCAGTAGTAGATGGTATTGACGAAGCGCTGCGGGCGCTGGCATTCGAGGTGGCCGAGGATCTCGCGACTCAGGCGCTTACTCTCTGCGGCAGGAGCGTTGACCCCAGCATCCTGGTCGGGTTATTGAACCGACTGGGCCGCAGTTTTGCCTACCGCGCCAAACGCGACGACGCCATGCAGGCATGGGAGGACGCAGCACAGATCGCCCGCAACGAAGGCAAGCCGGAACTGCTCGCCGAGGTTGCGCTGGCTACGGAGCCGTACGCCCGCTCGACCGTGGATTTCCCCCTGCGCTGGTCACTCCTTAACGAGCTGCTTCCCAAGGTCACCCATCTCGAGTCGTCAACGCAAGTTCACGTCATTTCAGCCTGGGTCAACGAGGGTACGGTCAGCAACCAGGGCCTCACCGACGTTTCCGTGGGTAACCACGCGCTCACATTGGCCCGCGCAGGGGGAGACGACGCTCTCTTAGCGACAGCGCTAACCGCGATGCACAATGCCAGACGGGCAATGCGAGAAATTCCGATCGACATGTCCAGGGAGCTGTGCGAGGTCGCCGACCGCCTGGCTGACCGGGCTTGGGTGGCCCAAGCCCGCGTATCCGCGTTGATGGACGCGGTTTCGCTCGCCGACCTTGACCTGGCAGAGTCAAATCTCGGAGCCCTCATGAGCGTCGTCGACAGCGGCGCCTCGCCGCGAGCACAGTGGGAAGCGGCCATGATCTGCTCGAGCTGGGCTCTGTTACATGGCGACGAGGAGGCGTCTGATCGTCACGCCAAAACGGCCTTCGAGACGGGCGAGCGCTATGGCATCGAGGATGCCCGCTTGGCTTTCGCCGTACACCTGTTCTTCCGGTCTTTTCACGACGGCACCCTCGACCGGCTAGCCGAACCACTTAGTCAGTTCGCCAATGAGCATCCGAGGTTTTCGGCCTGGCGGGCCGGAGCAGGGCTAGCGCTGGCTGCAGCTGGTGACGCCGAGGGTGCCGGTGCTGCCCGAGATGAGGTTGTCCCCCAGTTGCTCGTCCCGAGTATTGACCCGACGTGGCCGATTGCCGCTTGTGTGACGGCTCAGTTGTGCTGGGACACGAAGGCTCCGGCGGAGCAAACCGAGCCGCTTCTCCAGGCATTGAGTCATTACCCGGGCCGAATTGCGGTGCTCGGGCGCTTCGTCGGCGAGTTCGGACCGGTTGACCGTTATCTCGGTCTACTGGCCATTATTGGTTCCGACCCACGCGCCAGGAATGGCTGGAAACAGCGATTGCGATGAGCGACCGCTTCGGTGCCCGCTTGTGGGCCGAGAAAAGCAAGGACGACCTGAAGTGGCTCAGCTAGGTTGAGCCGTCAAACACCTGGCCCTGGAGGGGTCGGATCCTCAGTCAGGTACTCGAGTATGCGCTCGTGCCGGAACTGATATTTGCTGCCCAGCAGCCGCATCACGTTCTTGCGACGAGCCTCCTCGAGGAACGTCAGAGGATTTCTCGGCAGATGGCCCCTCAAGGCTAACCACCAGCTGTTTAGGCGATAAGCAGGGTAGGCGGCATGGTAGAAACCGAAGATCAGCCCTACGATCAAGGCTGCGTCGAGCCCAACTGCTAGACCGTCGCGGACGAGTGTCGACAGCCCAGGCTTACTATGCTGCTCGGCTGCCGAGGCGAACCCTTCGCAGAAGAAGCCGGCCAGACCGACGGCCAAGGCGGCCGGTAATGACGTGCGCCAAAAGACCTGTCTGTCCCGGGCCAGCGCTTGTTTTGGGGTAGCCAAACTGGCTCGCCCCTGCTTCTTGGGTCGCAGCCCGAACGGCAAGGAGCATGCGGCCCCCACGAGGAGCGCGGCGACTATGCCATAAGCTAAACCGACTTCATGCCAACTTACGAGAAGGACAAACGCTCCCACTAGCGCCGCGCCGGCGAACCCGGTGCGCTTCTCAAAGGTGACCTCTTTGGTGGCCGGGTACGGCCGCCGTTGACGCTCAACGGCGAACCCGGCGGCCAGGCCTACACCGAGCCCATTTATCAAACCGGCCGGCCACCCCACTCCCACTCCCTCCAACAGCCCGGCGCAAAACGACCCTACAAGAGCGCCAAACAGTGCCGGCCTCGGGGGGCTGGTCCCACCGGCAGCGATACCAACGCCGATGCCGGCGGGAAGGCCATCAAAGAGGGTCTTAGAGTGCCCAAAGCCTAACTGGCCGGCCAGTCCGGCAGCCACAGTCCCGAGCACAGCACCAACGAACGCCCAGGATATAGAGTCCCCGGGTTTGGCCTCGTCGGTCCTGCGCCCGTGACGCCAAGGTCGTCCGATAGCGAGGGCGATTATGATCCCTACGCCCAGGCTGTACCCGATGCCGGTGCCCACGTGGCGGCCCTGGATCCCGGCCGTGAAAAACGTGGCTACACCGCACAGGAGGCCGACCACTCCGGGCACCAATGTGCGCGGGGTTAGCCGGTCCAACTCTGACCAACTAACGCCTTCGTTGTGGCCTAGCTTGCCGCGCCAAGAAAGCCAGCCAGCGAAGGGAAGCTCGGCCGCTATCTTGTTTGTCCCGGTAAGACGCCTTGACATACTCGCCCACAAGGTGGTCCTCGACCGCCTTGGCGCTACCAAACTTGGCCGTGTCACACAGCTCTGAGGGGGATGGCCGCCGGTCCCGATCGCCCCTGTTATGGTTGTAAATCTGCTCCGCCAGGCTGACGTAAAGGGGTGACCGCAGGACATCCCCCACAGGGGTCTCACTGCCCATCTCTTTCAACACCTGGTCCCAGTCGGCTCCCTCGTGATGTTCGAGGTACTCGGCCACCTGATTGGCATCTTTCAGCGGGTCGAGAGGACCGAGCTCTATGACGGCGGCACCGTCCAGAGGCTGCGGGTCGTCAGCTTCTCCCTCCGTTTCTTTCGCATAATCTTCCGTCCTGCAAGTGATCAACAACCGGCGCGGGCGGGACGGCGCGCTAAAGGCGGCGTTGAGCTTCACCAACGCTCTGTGAGGGTTGGGCAATTCGTCCAACCCGTCGATCAACGGGACTACCAACTGGGAATCGAGCAGTTCTCTCGCTAGCGTGCGCCTTCCGACTGGACGCCGTGACGGAGACAGTCTCATGCCCCGACGTTGGCCCTCCGTGATGGGCTCGCCAGCCAACGAGCATCGCCGCACCACTTCGCGTTCCAACCAATGGCCGAGGTCCTCGTCGTTGTCCCACTCGCTGGCGTTCACCAGCATCGGCACGGGCCCCCTCGACGCTTTCGTCGCAAATCCAACATCTCACCCAGCACCTGGCGAATGAGGACACTCTTGCCCGACGCTTTTTCGCCCAGGATAACCAGCCAGCCGGTTGGTACCTTCTCCCAGAAGCGGGTTACCTCCCCGCTGGCCGGAGGCGGGCCCTGGCGGCCGGCTGCCGCTGAAAGGCGGTCCAATCCCCCGCGCCCTCTCGCCCTTCGCTCCCATTCCGCCTCCCTTCTCGCTGCTCGTTCGAGCGCCTCCCACCGCACCGAGAGCTCAGTATTGACTCGCCAGGGGATGGACAGCTCTCGCCCTGCCTCGTACCAGCGGCCAACGCCCAGTTCCTTCCAGAGGTCGTCCATTTCTGAAGCGATAGCGTCGCCGATCTCGCGTACCTCTTCGGCCACCCTCCCCGCGCCAACGACCCTGCGATGGCTGCCAGCGACGGCCGTCAACTGGCGTGGAGCCCGCCGGCCCTTCCCCTCAAGGCCGATGTCCGGCATCGGGGTTACCTGGTCGGCCGGCCCACCCGTCCAGTCGGTTTCGTCATCAGAGTCTGGGCCCGAATAACCTTCAAAATCAAAGAGCTTGGTTTCATCCCCTGACACGTAAAGAACGGGCACCATCCAATCGATGCCCTCGTCGCCGATGGCCTGGCGACCGCTCACCACGGCTCCGTCGACGTCTTCGCCGGACAACAGTGCATTGTAGAAGGCCGAAGAAAAGTCGATCGCCGTCGCATCGGGTACCTCGAACTGCATGGCCACTACCGCGCTCACGCCGGCTTCGACAAGTTTGGCCGCCGCCCCCGCAGAACGGCTATCACTTCCAGCTCGGCCTAAAAAACACGAATTGAGGACTACGAGTGGGACAGGCCGCGGATAGCCGACTAGCTGCTTGAAGCGACTGGCGGGGATGTCGTACACGTGCTGCCATCACGTCGGATGAGGCTGAGGCTCTCCCCCCGTCCGTGCCCGATGAAATGCAGGACGTGCACCGGCCCGGTGCTCGACAGCCCGTCATGTACACCTGTCCACGACGGGCCTTCGACCCAACTTATCGTGGCGTTGTCGCCAAGAGCCGATTGAAGTCGGTCGCGTTCATCGTCCACATCGAGTTTCGCGTTACCCCCCACCACACCCAGAATGCTGAGAGGGAGGGGCACGACTCTTGGCTCACGTCTGAAGGCTTCAGGCTCTAAACTGCGGACAAAGCGAACCGTCTTGGCAATGGGCTCTTGGGTCTCTGGATCCAGCAGTGCTTCCCAGGGCAGCGGCTTGAGCACGTCATCCTCGATGCAAACGAATACTCTCAGCAAGCCGCCGGCGTCCTCAGCCCGCTGCTTGCAGTCGTGGTACTGAGTTGCGACCTTGCCTTTGAACACGGCGGCGGCCAAACGCTGCCCCAGAGCCAGGGCCCGGTCCTCGAGTTCCCTGGTTGCGCCCCGCCCGAGTTGGTCGTCGAAGTCCGCCAGGACCCGTCTTGGGACCGGGAACCCGCCAGCCTGCTCCTCCACCCTCCCCGTCCAGGTCGTGCCGGGGCACTTCCTCACCTCAGAGGCAACCCGGTCTTGGCTGATGCTCAGCCTGTACTCATGGGTGACCCTCGGCAGCGACATTCCCTCTACCTCGGTCATCTCGGAACGCGCCGGTCCGCTAGTCTCCTGGCTTTTAAGGGAGCAGACGAACGTGGGAGCAGTCCGGGGTGGGCGAACCCCGCGAGCACTGCACGGATCTTCAAACGACGGTGAAGTCCAGAGGTCCCGGGGCGTGACCAGTGGGGCGACGACCTCATCGTGCTCAGGCGGCCATGCATCGTGCTCTCTCCGTCTTCTGTCCAAGGCCATCGCCTTCATAACTTTAATGGCTTCCCACGCGAGTTCTCGCTTGAGGCTCGGTTCGCCCCGAGAAGCGCGGCTGTCTGCGAGGCTGGACGTAGCGGGAACGTTATCCTCGGGCGAGGCGAAGACAGGGTGGAAAGCGATGTCTATCCCCGTCTCCTGCTGCACGTCGCCCTCTCCTTGTTCCATCGGCTCGTCGCCCGAACGAGGCCGCCGGTCCTGGGGGGAAGCTACCTGGTAACGGCCTAAAGGCTGTTTCACGTCGACGTCATACCTGGGCTCCAGGTCGGTGAAGCAGCGGTAGGCGAACTCGGAGCAGGTCAAGTGGAGCTGGGGGGCCACGGGGTCCTCGCCATCGCCGAGAGTGCCGGAATCGTCCTCGACCTCGCCCAGCGTACCCCAGTCCACCTGAGGGACGCCCAGCGTACCCCACTGGTCCGTGGCTTGAACCTGATCGCTCTCCCTGTCATCGGGGCCGTCGTCCACAACGCCGATAAACGCATTGGCTAAGGTCTCGAGCCCGGCGGCTCTCCGGCTGGACGGGTCCAGATTGGGGAAATAGGCGCGCAGGAAGGCCGGCAACGTGAGCGATAGCAGGTTGCGGTAGTTATAAAGCGTATCCCGCCGGCAAAAAGCTATTGCTCTGCCTGCCACCCTATCCGCTCCCTTTCTACTGTCTCGCGGGACACTGATATGGCGCAGCGCCGTCACACTGTAGTCATGGCCCTTTTCCAGGCGTTTCAGTAGGCTCGACCGCTGAACCGCCGGTCCTCCGGCCTCTCGGTGGGTCACGTCAACAATGTCCGACCCTCCGACAAAGATCGCACAGTGGTTGACCGGGCTGTTGTCGGCGAACTTTATGAGAGCGCTGGCGCGATAAGAGCTATCGAACAAGAGCAAGTCCCCAGGAGCCAGCTCCCCCAAAAATGCGTCCGCGCCGCTGGTGGCAAAGGGGGGCAGGTCTCCCGCTGTCTTGAGCTCCACCTTCGATGGATGGCATGGCCCGGGTTAGATTCCTCGGAGAACCGTGCTAGGCATAGTAAAACCGAGATTAGCCGCACGCGACTTGTCCGCGCCTATCCCTTGGGCGGCACTCCTCGTGCAGAACCCCTACCAGACCTGAGCCAGATGGCTGCGCCCAGGAGTGGCCATACCACGGACACCACGGTTACCGCCGACCTCGACGTGTGGAGCTGGGGTGGCCGTCGTCGCCGCTGGTGCGGCACGCGGCTGCGTTGTGGTCCCCGGGCGCACAACGGTCATATTCGTCGTCGCGACCTGCGGACAGCTGGTCTCCGATTTCGGGCAGATTACTTCAGGAGTGCGAGGTCTGCGGCGGGATCGGGAACCATGGCCGATAGGACGTTGGGCAGGTCGGAGCCAAGTCTCGCCAGCCGAGCAAGACGCTTCCTGGGCGGCCTTGAACGAGGCCCACCTGTTGGTCCTGTGATGCAACCGGCACCCGACTGTTCGACTGGCCATTGGCCAGTCGAACATTCGACGAAACCCCAAAAGGGCGACCAGGCGTCGCGGGGTCTCCGCAACGAGCGTTCTCTGGTCCTTGGGCCTTTTGGTGTGTGGTCCTCGTGGCGGGGAGCCTGGACGTTCGACTTGGCGCGGCACCTATCCGGACGGCGCGACCGCCTGGCTAACCAACCTTATTACGATCACGGCTCGGTTTATTGGAATGTGGCCCTGATCGTCGGTCTTCTTGATAGTGTACTTCGCCAATCCCGTTGCGGGCCGGCTCAGCTTGGTCGACGCCCGCCACATTATTCGGCCCGTGAGGGGCCATCCAAGCGGTAGGCAACTAAGAGATAGGAGTTGACCATTGGGTGACGAGCTGGCCATCCGGCCTCTCGAAGCGGACGACTCGCTGGACCGAATCTACCGCGATGTGCTGACGCCCGCATTTACCTCTGACGAGTTGGAGCCGCTGGAGGATCTCCGAGGATATTTACGATCGGGCCCACCCGAGGCGTTTGGTCTGTCCGCGGCCAGCCCGAGCGGGCCGGTTGGCTGCTGTATATATTACCCGTACCCCGAGGGCAACGCGTTGCTGCTGGGCTATATGGCAGTGGTGGCCGACGAGCGCAGCCGGGGGACCGGGACGCGGTTGTTCGAAGTCAGCCGGGAGGCGTGGTTCGGGTCCGGGCAGTACGACCTCGTGTTGACGGAGCTTGACGACCCCCGCGTCTTTCCAGTCGTCAACGGAATAGATCCCGGGCGCCGGATCCAGTTCTACTCACGCCTCAAGGGAATGCTTATCTGCGGGCCATATTTCGCCCCGTGTGTTAGACCCGGTGGGGGGAGGGTCCATGACATGCTCCTGGTCGTTCTCGGCGGATCGACCCGAGCTCTGCACACTTCACCAGCGGTAGTGTCAGGCGAACTCGTGGCCAAATTTCTGACCGAGTACTTCTCAGTGGAGCAGGAATTGGGGGAGTTTGACGACGCCGACTTCGATTGGCTGCTCGAGGCCTACGAACAGTACGCGACCGTGCCCCTCATTCCATTGGCCGACTATCGCTCTTGGGATGCGCCCAGGGCGCCTAGTCGACGACAAGGTTGAGCGCGACCTTCGATTGTGTGGTGGTCGGGGCGGGCCTGGCCGGGCTCTCGGTGGCCAGTCAACTGCACAGCTACGGAGGATCGGTGACGGTCCTCGAGGCGCGAGACAGAGTAGGTGGACGTATCCTTGGCCGGTCATTACCGCATCCTGCGGGCGGTAGCGAACTGGTCGTCGACCTCGGCGCGCAATGGGTCGGACCGGACCAGACCCGGGTACTGGATTCTAGTCAACGATCTCGGTCTGAACTTGGTTGAAGAGGGCACGCCCGGCAAGGTCAGCTGGTCGATCGATGGTGCAACCAGTCGGAGTGGAGCCTTTCTGCCCAACCTCGGCACGCGGAGCGTGATCGAGCTCGTTGCAGCTGCCGGAGCCATCCGCCTGATGTACCCACGGTTGTCGTCTCGATCCCCGTGGTCAGCTAAGCCGGCTAGGCGATGGGACAACACGACGACACAGGCCTGGGTACACCGGATGGTCCGCACCCCGGCCGGGCGGGCCGTAACCGAAGTTTATGTCCGGGGGAACAGTGCCACAGAGCTCGGCGAGACGTCTATCTACGGGATCCTGGCTGGTATCCGAGGTTGTGGCTCGCTGCGGAATATCTGGCGGGCCGAGAAGTTCCGCATCTCCGAAGGTGCCTTCGAGATACCACGCCGGTTGTCCGTCCCGCTTCGCGAGCGAATTCGTTTTGACAGCCCCGTCCGGGCGATCAGCCAGGATTCCGAAGGCGTCACAGTGAGTACTGACGCCGACACCGTACGTGGACGACGAGCCGTAGTTTGCGTCCCACACGTCCTGTCGACCGAGATCCGGTTTGACCCTCCGCTGCCGCCCCGGAAGGCCGCGCTCATCGCTAACGCGCCCATGGGCGCATGCATCAAGTTTTTTGCCCTTTACGACCGTCCTTTCTGGCGTTCAGCGAACCTCAACGGCCAAATCCTCAGCGCTGACCACGCCGTGAGCCTTACCTACGACAACTCTCCGAGGGACGGGAGTGCGGCCGGAGGGATAGTTGGGTTTGTCTTGGCAAACCAGGCCAGACGGGTCAGCTCCCTGTCGAGAGCCGAACAGGAAGCAGAGATCCTCGGGTCGCTCGAGCATTTCTTCGGCCGGTCGGCTGCTCAGCCGTCGACGCTCGAGGTGCAGGACTGGAACCGGGAGCCATGGTCGCGCGGGGCCTATGCCGCGCACTACCCCGTCGGCGTACTGACCATGGCGGGATCGGCCCTGCAAGACCCGCATGGCCGGGTCCACTGGGCCGGGGCCGACACATCGACCGAGTGGCTCGGGTATATGGAAGGAGCAATCCGGTCGGCTGACCGCGTGGTCCAGGAAATAATGGCACGGCCCGATTGGCGGGCTGTCAATGACTAGCACCCAAACGAACCGACCAACCGACGATCCGCAGACCTCAAATACCTCAGGAGTTTGGTTCCCCGCCCAGTCCTCGTTCCCGCGCTACCTCGAACTGGCCCCGCCATCGGTGCGAACTGCGCCGAGGGACTTCGAGAAACAACTGGCGGAAGATGGCCCAAGTGTTGACAGGCCGAAGGTCCAGCAGGCAGACGACGCCCGCGTCCTGGCTCTCATTCGCAGGGAACCGGATATGCCAGGACAGCCTGCCGACCAAGCTCTATCAATCATTCTCACCGCGATTGAGATGTCCCTCGGTGAGCGCTGGTTGGGTGAAACCAGTTCGACCCTGGACGAAATGCAGCTTTCTCATGTCCACCTTGAGCATGCCAGCAAGGTTGCCGATGAGGGACGGGACGACGGCCGCGCTCCAGGGCAGCAGCGACCGCGCCTCGCCGAATACGCCCGAAAGATCTTTAAGATCGCTCCGGAGGCAGTTCAGCCCGGCCGCAACCGTCCGGATCCAGCCGCCCCTGGCGAGGAGAGAGACAGCTTCCCTTCGCAGGACCAGGTGAAGTACCGGGCAATCGAATACCTTCGGGCAATCCTCAACGCTGCCGAGGAACGTCGTCCTCGCTCAAACAAGCTCGAGGCATGCTCAGCTGAGGCCAAGGCCCTGCTTATGCTCGAGCTATATTCGGCTCTCGAGGCGCTCTGGGAAATAAGCCTCGCCTACCAGACCATAGAAGCCGTCTGCGATGCTGCTCAGCACTGCGCGAACCTTGCGCAGCCCGACGGTGCTGGCCCTCAGGACCGCGCCGGCTGGCCATACACGGCTTTTACCGCCGCCGTCGCGACCGTCCGGATCGTCCAGGCGGATGCATTGGTTTTCAAGGAGATCAACGGCGGAGAGCCGTGTTCGACTGCCGACGCCGCACGGCGGGCGTCGAATGAGTTGCAAGATATCAAGACCCTTATTTCTGATGCGCTGCGCGAGCAAAACCGCGAGGAAAATCAGGCCCCCTTAAGCAGTGACGTCGTCAAGCGCCTGGAGACCGCCTGGGACCACTGCGACAAAACGCAAGCTTTCTACCTGGGGATCGCAAGGGCCAGCGACTTTCTCGTGAAGTTCGAGCGCTGGATGGAACAGGCCCCTCGGTTTGGTTCGGCCCAGGCGGAACCAGACCACACCGCTCAAGCAGACCAGCTCGCGGACGTGTTGGCAGACGCGGCGGGAGCTATATCACATCTGGACACGACCCTCCGTGACCTGGGCGAAGACAGTGTGGTAGCTTCCCGGTGCGAACCCTGGCGACAGCTTCTGGTCGATATACGCGACGCACTCGTAAGCGGTCAGTCAGAACATGGATCCGGGCCAACGGTATTCGTCCCGAAGAAGGTATGGGTCCGCTATTGTTTCCCCTTCGCCGTGGACCATACGCACGGCCGCTACGACCCCGAGGGTGTCGAGGACCACATTCGGGGCCTTGACCCCAACCTGGCGCCCCGTCACGCCGAACTGCGGGGCGCGCTGGGCCCGGCGCGCGCCACTCCTAAATCACATCACCATGCGAGCACCAACCTTGAAAGCCCCCTCACGACGAACCTTAGGGACGAGCTTCAGAGGATGTGCAAAGGACTAGCACCCAAAAAGTCAGAGCCCTTGCCTCTTTCCGCGTTCTGGCTGGGCTCGGGTGACGGTCTCTTCGGAGGGCAGCGGGTCGAACTTCCCGATATAAAATTGGGCGCCAAGAAGTATAACGTTTGGATCGAACTTAGCCGGATGGGCAATAACTGTCTGTGTGTCCAGCCGTCCGAGCCACTGTCCGCGGGCTCCGCTCTAAACGCGTTCCCCCACGACGTGTACCGCACGGCGCGGGTCGCCACTCCCTGGGCGCTCGGCCAGACGGTGGGATTCGCGGAGGAAGGCAAGAGCGGATCGTGGGACAGCCTGCACTTATTCGCTCGCGACGTCGTACTCGCAACGGCTCGTGCCCTCTACAAGAGGGAGGGGAAGACCGGACGTACTGACCGTGCTTGGCATAGCAGGCGCGGCTGGCGCAACAAACATCGTTCATATAACCCAGATGAGATGCCCGCATACCTGGCCGGTAACCTTCACGAGGTCGTCGTCGTGCAGACTGAGTCCCTCGTCCCTGCCAGGACCGAAACAGCGGCAGACCGTCTCGACAAGATGATGGGTACGCAGATACTCCTGCGATCGGGCAACCGCGTAGCGTCCACGCTTGCTGAGTGGATCCGGCTCCCCGCCCCAAGCAACGTCGTCGATGAGAGGGTGGAGCATGGAACCGACGGCCGGGTCACTGGGATCCCGGGGATCGGCTTCTCGGGTGATTGGTTCGTGCACACCGGTGATATGACAGTGTTCGGCGTTGTTGCTGTAAGCCTGGCCGTAACCTTCACGAGGTCGTCGTCGTGCAGACTGAGTCCCTCGTCCCTGCCAGGACCGAAACAGCGGCAGACCGTCTCGACAAGATGATGGGTACGCAGATACTCCTGCGATCGGGCACCGCGTAGCGTCCACGCTTGCTGAGTGGATCCGGCTCCCCGCCCCAAGCAACGTCGTCGATGAGAGGGTGGAGCATGGAACCGACGGCCGGGTCACTGGGATCCCGGGGATCGGCTTCTCGGGTGATTGGTTCGTGCACACCGGTGATATGACAGTGTTCGGCGTTGTTGCTGTCCCAACCTGGATCACTCAGGTGTATTTGGAGGTGGGCCAGTTCGTAGCCACGTGGGTACCTCTACTCGAGCTTTGGTCCCTTCGGCTCAACAAAGCCATCCGTAATGCTCACGACTATGCCGCGTCAGCGTCCGCACGAGAGCTCAGGGCTTTGGACCAGGAGGTCCGTCGCCAGGCGTCGGAATTACGTTCGGCTCAACTCTGTCAAAGCCATCTCCACCGCAAGTTTCTCGACACTCTTTTGATCGAGTGCGGAGTGACAGGACTCGAACAAGAGTTGGACGTACAAATCGAGGCGGCCGAGCGGCTAAGCGATTGGTACGACGAGCAATGGCACCGCGACGCAGAATCCGCTCGCAACATTCTGCTCCTTCTTATTGGCGTGTTCGGCGTGTTCGGCCTGGCCGGCTACTTGAGCCTGGCCAACGGAAGCTCAGAGGGCCGTTACAAAGGGTTCTTCCGCTTTCTCACTGACAATCCGGGAACAGAAGTTCAAGTTCTACTTGCCTTTTTTCTCGTCTTCTTGGGCTCCGGCCTGATCCTGCTGTTCTGGAACCGCCTCCGGAGTTACCGGGTTCGGCGAGCGCGCCGACGGCCGAGAGGCGGACAAAAGACTGGGATTCGATGACATGTCGCATATCAGGACGCGCATTGCCAGAATACAGCGACCATTAGAGGAGCGCCCACGAACTCCAATAGGGCCGGCGCCAGAGGTCAACGGCCGATGTCGCAACGCGCGAGCCGACTGTGCCCGCCCGCTTTCATCAGAGTCGCAGGATCGTTGGCGCTTCGCTACCAAAACTTCGTTGAAGTGCCGGCTTTTGCATTCCTCGGTGAGCAGTCACAGGGGCGAGACACAAAAGCTGACCGATAGGCGGATCCCGAAGACCTGTACAGGGTTTAGCCTCACGGGCCTGTGAAAATTCGTGCCTGGCTTTGGCTCTGCGGGTCCGTCGAGCCTGCTCTGCCTTCCGCGTCTCACCGAGGCGCCGCCGCTGCCCTGACCGACTTCACGCGCCCAATGCGGCGGGGTCGGGAGTTGGGAAGCAGGCACGATAGCGGTCAAGGCGCGGCACGGGTCGTTACGGGAACTGCCCGGCAGCGTCGTCATCGTCCCGGTATGCCCTTGGCAATGTGATCCGTGTGCGAGCGAGGTGTGAGGCACCTGTTCGAGTGTGGTTCTGCCGGGATACGACCCAACCCGCGTGGCGAGCCCCGACCGACCGGGTCACGATGAAAGGAGCAATGCATGTCCGTACGAGCCATATCGACGACATTGACGGGACTGGCCGCCATGGGCGCCGCTACTTTGGCACTTGCGCCGGCCTCGGCTAGCGCAGCAACGCCAGCCACGCCCACCATCGGGGCGGTCCACTTCAGCCACCTCGGCTCCAACATGCGCATCGAGGCCGACGGGACCGGGTTCGGTACCCCGGCCATCGGACTTCCGTACAGCGGTACAGTGCCGAACTTCCAGTTCTCAGACACGTCGAGGGGTGAGACCTGGGGACAAAACGGAAACTGGCCCCTGGAGTACACATCATGGGCCAATAACCGCATCGTGGTAAATGGACTCGCTGGTAACGGTGGCGTCCAAGCAGGTGACCAGGTAACGGTTTCGGTCTCAAATAGGGACGGGGGCCAAGCCGCGAACTGGAGCGGGACGCTCGAGTCCTCGCCAGCCCCAGCTCTAGTCGCCGGCCAGCCCAACCCGGTCATTACGAGCGTGGGCTTCAGCGACATCGGAGCTAACATCAAGATCGTCGTCGCGGGTGCTGGCTTTGGCGCCCCGACGATTGCCATGCCCTACCCGAACGGTAACGTAAACAACTTCAATTTCTCCGATACGTCGCGCGGCGAGACCTGGGGTGGCAGCGGCAATTGGCCGACCAATTTCGCTTCCTGGTCTGAAACAAGGGTTGAGGTATTCGGCCTGGATGGCAACGGCATGATCCAGCAAGGCGACCAATTCAGCATCACCGTTCAGAACGCCAAGTCGGGTGAGTACTTCACCTGGAGCGGCACGCTGGCCCCCTCCACCGCTGCCGCTCCCCTCTCCACACCCTCCCCCCCGACTGGAACGAAGGCGCTCAAACTTAGCTCGGATGTCGTCGCGGCCGGGGGACATGAGAGAGCTACTGCCGCCGTAAGGGCGGGGGAATCGGGGGTGCTGGTGGTCAACTATCCAAACGGGACCCAGAAGGTGCTGGGACCGACCGCGGCCGGAGCCAGCGGTGAGGTCAGCTTCACCTGGGCAATTCCGAGCGGCGTTCGCGGGGTCGTCCACGTGACGCTCGAGGCGGGCGGGTTACTCACGCAAGGCTCCTTCACGGTGAGGTGACGCTATCAGCGGTAAGGCTGGGCCGGCTCGCGCGGTCCAGCCTCTTTACGCGCCTCTAATCGTGAGACGGTCCAGTCATTCTCGCACAGACAGGAGGCCCAGGGCATGGCCTGTAGTGGAGTATCAACGAATCTCGCCTTCTGTGATCGACGAAATTCGCGCTGAGTAGCCACTGGCGCTCATCCTGAATACCATCCACCCGACTGGCCTAAACGGCCCCTCCGGCTTCGGAGTTACCCATCCCACCGAGCCACTGGACGAGCTGGGGCCACTTGATGACCCCAAAGAGTAACGCTTGTGCAACTGTCTCGAGCGCGCCGTCCAGCGAGTCGCGAGCCCCAAGTCGGAGGGCGACCATCCCTCTGATACGGACGCGCCGCCGCCTCTACGGCTTCCGCACCTCGGGAATCCCACTCACATCTTCAGGCCTCCTTCAGTCACTCCAGAAATAAAATACTTACCCGTCAGAGCGATCAACGCGAACATTGGCGCCGTGGCAATAACGTAGGCGGCAAACACCGAGCCACCACCCGTGATATTGTAGCCTAAGGTGTTGACATACTCTTGGATACCGGCCGAGATCGTGTACTGCATGGAATTCTTCAACGCTATGGTGGGCCACAGATAATCGCCCCATATCTGAATCGACATCAGGACAGCGCCAGTTAGCAATATTGGACGAGTTAAGGGTACGATAATCCTGAGCAGCACTCCGAGCTCGCTACATCCGTCGATCCGGGCGCTGGCGACGAGCTCCTGGGGGATCTGCTCAAAGAAGCTTCGAAAGATAATTATCAGTAGAGGCTGTGAGCCCGCAGCGTATGGCAACACCAAAGCCCACCAGCTGTTATATAGATGCAGGGTGACTATGGTCGTGTACAGGGCGATCAACGTAAGTGTCCATGGGATCATCAATAGCCCGATGTATGCCATAAACAATATTGACTTGCCTCGAAAGCGAAGTTGAGCGAACGCATAACCGCCCATAGCGGCCGCGCCGACACCGATTATAATCGACAACACCGCCACAATTACGGTGTTCAGGAGAGGCCGAGCTACCCCGCCTGCCGCCTCGACGTAATTGTGGTAGTCAAACTGGCTGAATAGAGAGAATACTTCGCCGCGAAAAATCGCCGCCCCTGTCTTCAAGGAATTTGAGAGCATGAAGATTATCGGAAAATACGTCGCCAGGACAATGGCGACCCCGGCGGCAACGAGCATGAGGCTAAAAGCACGCCTCCGGCGCGCGAGCGGACCTTGAACTCTCACTTCGCGTTCTCGTTACCTATTAGCCAGCGCGACATACCCATCAACACGCGCCGCCACCGACGACGAGAGCGAACCGCTCGCACGGCTCAGGCGACGCCGCGCTTACTCTGTGCCGATGTCGATGAGACGAGCTAGACACTCCAAAAGGCATAGTACCGACCTAAAGATCAGGGACACTCACAATAGTCCGAGCAGGCACGTCGTGGAACAAAGCGCAACCATGGCCTCGAGCGGCTCATAACTTGCCGCTCGAGGCCTTAGCACAGGCACCCCGGCGAGCGACTGTGAATGGCACGCAGACAATCAGCAAGCCTCGGTCACCTTGATGACACTGTTGACGTCCTCACGGGCCTAAGCCGCTCAGTACTTGGAAAGGTTGACGTGGTTTGTCGCCGCCCACGACGTTGCAGAGGAAGTCAGCAGTGTCTGGAACTGGGAAGCAAAGCTGGTGTAGCTCACGCTGCCATCGAGATAACCCTGCACAAGCCGAAGCGACGCACTAGCTGTCGAGGCGCTGAGCGTCCCAGATAGCACACCCGAGTTCACAGAAAGAGGTAGTGGCGCCGTTGGCAGCAATTGAGCGAGACCAGGGATATTTTCAAGCTTTGTACCGATCATGGTCGGTACGAGGCCCTGAACCGCGAAGACGTTGTCGTGTTCTGGACTAAGTAGCCACTCAAGGAAGTTGACGACGACCGCCGTCTTAGCGGGCGTCATCGTGTGGTCAGCTTTCTCAGACGTCACTGACCAGCTCCCAAAGCCCGTCGGATCTCCGCCTATCAGTCCAGTAGTATCGACGCCGGTACCGTACGGCGTCGATACCTTGGTGATCAGGGGAAACCGGAAGACGCCGTACCCATTGAAACCTGCCTGACCGATTTCAGGGATCCACCAACTGCCCCCCCACTCCATAGCAACCTTACCCTGTATCAGCAACGATTCCGGAGCTAATGGGGGAGAGGTTGAGCTGATGGTAGCACAGGCGTCGTAGCTGCTGGCACTGGTGCTCATGTACGGCTTGAGAGACCCGAGCAACTGCCAAATCTCTGCGTAGCGCGGGTTTTTCATGCTCAACACGCCCTCATGAATACCAACTGCAGTATCCAGAGCGCTGAGCGCCACTTTACTGTGGTCCACATCAATGGGCCCGGCCACGGGCGCGAGTAAGCTCGTGGCGGCGAGATCTTCATACCACCCCGGGTTGCAGCTGCCTCCGTCTGGAAAGATGAACGGCGTTACACCAATCTTCTGGATCTTCGCCATGTCGGCTATCCACTCGGCCCACGTCGTCGGGTCAGACGTAATATGCGCCTTCGCGAAAACAGCCCTATTGTAGAATATACCTGTTTCGACCGTGGAGCCGCTAACCAGCGTCATCTCACCATTGGGCGCGACCATATCGGCTTGTATGGACGGGGTAAATACGTCGAGCCATTCCTTGTTCCCCGGAACATATGGGTTCGGCTTGTAAAGCCAAGGTTTGAGATCTTGAAACACACCCGCCGGGATGCCCGCCGGAGCAGTAGACTGCTCGAAGACCGCATCGATAGCATCCCCGTGGGAGGCCAGCGCCAGGACAGCGGCATTCGCCGCAGGATTGGCTGTGGTACTGGGTTCGTTCACCCAATCGACAGTAACGTTGGGGTGCGCTGCCTCATATTGAGTTGTCAGCTTAGCCAGGGGCTGGTTGGCGGCCGCAGTGATTGGACCTACCCCCTGAGGCATGTCGATCGTAATCACCGTTGACGGCGTGGCCTGTGCGGGCACGACCGAGAGTAGGCCAACGGCAGCGACAAGTGTGGTTGTTGCAAGTACTAAAGGAACTCGGTTCCTTGTCAAGGTTATACTCCTTTCCAGTTCGTCGGCGGTTTCTGCTTCGGTGCTACAATGCCATTTCTTGTGGCCTGACTCCCTCAATTGTTGCCCTCGAAATATCACGTGCGCGGCTTGAGGACCCGGAGTGCCACGATCGCAAAGATGAACATCGCGATGAAGAGAAGAGTCCCTATAGCCATCCCATATCCGTATTGGTCTGATACGAAAGCAGACTGGTACATGTCCAGACCGGGCACCATCGTAGAATTCGAGGGCCCTCCATCTGTAAGTAGCAAGATAGGTATAAAATTCTGGATCGCCGATATTCCCACGAGTACAACGACCACCCGGAACTGAGGCAACACCAGGGGGGCGTCAATTGCGAAGATCCGGCGTAGACTACCGACACCATCCAACGCGCTAGCTTCTAGAGTTTCCCGTGGCAAGTTCTGCAGCCCACCGAGGAATATCAGGAAGCCGATGCCGGATACCCAGGGAAAGCCGACAAGGAGAATCGAGAAGAGAGCTATGTTTGGGTCCCCTAGCCAGAGGGGCTGCGGGAGATGAAGATGCTGGAGGATAGCGTTCAAGAGACCGTCGGTGGGAGCGAATAGATAAGCCCACACGTCGATTAAAATTACCGGTGGGATAACAATCGGGATAACTAGTGCATACTTAGCAAAAGTAGCCACCTTTCGTCGCAGGTGAATTACGAGCTCGGCTGCGCTGAATTGAACAACGACTGCTATCAGGATATAACCGATGAATAGGAGTAGCAGATTGCGAGCTTCAGTTGTGAATAGCGACGAGCGGAGATACGTCGAGAACTGAGATAATCCAGCATATTTAGGGGTAGAGAACCCGTTCCAGGCGTAGAACCCTCCGATAAGACTTTTGACGGCAGGATAATACGCGAGCGCGCCGATAAGGACGAGGCTCGGCAATAGTAACACGGCCAACCCAGGGTGAGAGCCGATACGTGTAGGAAGGCGAGTCCGCATCGGGCGACGACTGGACGCCGGTGGCCGCGGCGAAGCGACGGACGTCGTTGGAGTCGTAGAAACCGCCATCAGGCTAACACGGCCAGAAGTGGGCCGCCGGGGCCGAATCGAGCACAGTGCTCACGAGTCATGCCTAGATGGTTCCCACTGGACATTACCGAGGACTCGCATCCAAGTACTGGGAAAACACCGCCCGGTTGATTTTCGCAGGTCCCTGTGGGGCTTCAATCTGTTAACCTCTGCCCTCTGTGTTGTTTGAAGATTGCAGTCCTGCTCTCGCTTCTTAGGCCTCAGATCGCGTCAACGAAGCCAGACGGGGGAGACGTTATCGACCCTTGTACAAAGCGGTCGATGGTGTTGAATGTGGGTGGTTGCGCAACCTTACCGGAGGGAGCGTAGTCAATGTGCTGGATATCCATTCCCCAAGACTCCCTGAAGTAAGCTCTCCTCTCCGGGGGCAGACCGGCGAGCACCTCAGGCCGGAGCCAATTGGAACGGTGCCATCGAACTGCTATGTGAGAATACAAGTTAAACACTGCCACCCGGGGATCTGGCCGTCGCCACGGAGCTCCGGCGTGCAGGAGGTTCTCGGTGAAAAAGATCGCGCTACCTGGCGGGCAGGCGTAGCTCGCTAGGAACTCGCTCCGGTGATCGTCATCTAAGGACATATGTTCAGCTGGCACGGGAAAATTTGCCTTGTGGCTGCCGACGAGGAACTGGGTGGCTCCGTCTTCCTTAGTGACCTCGGTCAACTCGAACACGACTCGGACGTGGCCGGCGAAGATTCGCCCCTCTTGCACCCTGTAGCCGAAGATCGGGTCGGCCTGGAGACGCGCGGCTTGGTGTAGCGCTTGGCCCGCGTCCTCCCCTTGGTTGCGCCACACCGCGAACGAGAAGTCCAGGCGAATGTCTGGACCGACCAGTTCTTTCACGGCGTCCACGACCTGGGGATGATCAATAAGGATTTCCGCCGGGCCTGTCGGCATTCCCCGAATATTCAGCGGTAGCGACTCCGGCGAGTGTAGGAAGCGGTCGATGTAATCTCTGATTTCACCCACCTCAGCTGAGCTAAGGATCGCCGGGCGAACGAGAAAGCCGGTCAAGTCAAAACGAAAACGCTCTTCTTCAGTAAGGCTCACGAGTTCCGTCCTTTAGACTTATTGGCGTCAGGCCAATGAGCTACTTTGTACTGCGAACTACTCCTCCCTGTTGCGATCGCGGTCGCTCCGTTGGCCGACGAGGGCGTAAGGCCTGGGGCCATCATTTGAGTCTGCCATTCTGCGGCTCACCGAGCCTATGGCACCCCTCCTGCGCTGATGCCGTGCCAAACACGACATCACAGCAGAAAGAGGGAACGCCCGCCATTCGGAGTCAGCCAGATCACGACCAGATGGGCACCTCAAGTTCGCCACATGGCCCCCTCCGCTGGTAACGATTCCCCGGGATCATACCCGTATTGGCTTCTAACTGCAAGTGGCTTGCTGCGTCGTGTCTGAGCCGAAAGGCGACGGCCGCTCGCGGTACGCACCGTCCGGTTCAGTGTTGCGAGGGCGATAGGTCGATGCCACCCGTTCTGATGCTGGTGAGTGAACTTCTTGCCCCAGATGCGCGGAGACCAACGTCGAGTAGCCGCGGTGCTGTCGACGAGAGCCCCGGTCGGCGCTGGACTTCGGACCAGTGACCAACAGCGAGTCTCCTCTGGCGGCCGTCGCTGACTGGGAGAGAGCGACGTGAAGGTTCGCACATGGCGCAGTGCCGCCGGCGGAAGCCGCCCCCTACAAGGATGAGATGTTGTCGGTCTTGGTCCCACGGGTCCCCCGGTGCTGGCAACGATTCCGACTGGACCAGCCTAGCGATACTTCTGACACTTTTCAAGCATGGTGAGACGGCGGAGAACCGGGCAGGTGGTTTGTCTTGTCGCTGACGACAACTCGGTACCCCAGAGGCCGGTTGGGAAGGCGCGGACCGCCAGTCGGAGTGTTATTGAGCGGTCGGAGCCTCCGCCAGGAGAAATTCCACGTTGGTCAATAGGTCCTCCTCGAGACGACCTGTCTGAGCAGGCTGGTCATGCGGTCGGCTGACCGCGGCTCAGTTCACCTGCCCAGCTCTCGCCCTCTAGGGCGAGGGCGTCGCGTCAACCTGCTGGTGGGAGTCGTGTAGACCCCTGTACGCGGGGGAGGGTCGCCGAGCCGCTGAAGACGGTCGTTGACGGTACCGAGCAGCGCGAACAGCGCGAACAGCGTCTAAGAACTCGACCAGAGGAGGTATGTGCAAACAGCCGGACGCCACCTGGTTGCTGGGTGGCAAGCGCTCGAGCCCCAATGGATGGGACGAGGCGCAAGACCACCCATTCTGCTGTGCAGGAGCCACTGGCAATCATCAAGGACCACTCTTCTCTCCATACCTCAAACGGACAGGGACCAACCGCTGACCAGGCACGAGATCGTGGACCGGTGCGACCCAATCGGTCAAGCTGCTTTCGAACGTCCAGGTACGGAAGGGCTAACTTGCTCGAGACCCCTAGAGGCCTGTTTGATAAGCGAGCTACCGCTATCCGACTGGATGACCCGTCCTCAGAACGCTCCGCAACGTTGCCCCAAGCACGCGTTGACGGTCTTCGTCGGAAAGGAAGTCACACTTCGACCGGACGACCTCGATCGCTTGACGATAGGTGCAGTACCGATCAGATGCCGGGAAGTCGGAGCCCCAGCACATGCGGTCGGGCCGAATGCATCAAACAGTCGTCGGAACACGTCCACAGCATCGCTCCATGGGAAGTTCCACCCCACAGCGGAGCTGTAGTAAAACCCGGAGACCTTGATAAGGATGTTCGGCACCGCCGCCGAGGCGATCACATTGCGCAGCGGGGGTGAGTCCAACCCATCAGCCGCCGACACCACACCTAGGTGGTGGCAGAGCACTGGCACGCTTGGGTGCCGGCTCGCAAGAAGACGAAGGTCGTCCTGCCAAGACGGAAAGGCCGCGATGCTAGCGAGGAGGTTCCGCTCCGCAGCTACGGCGAACACCTGGTTAGCCTCCTCGCTCAAGAGCCAGCGATCGTTCTCCCTGTTCGTGTAGTGAGTGAAGCCCGTTACGGCGAATCGATCATGAACTTGCCTAAGACGATCGGCGCTGCCCGGCTGATGGTAGGAGTCGCTCCAGGCGCAATCAAGGTCAGCCAGAACGTGTATCCGGTCTGGGTACCGGTCCCGGGCGAAAGCAACGTAGGCCACATTGTCCGGGTTGTTTTCGATGGCAGCACAGACGACTGTGGCCGCCGCAACACCATGAGCGTCCATTTCATAGAGCAATTGGTGAATTGTGCCACGCGAGTCCTCGTCGGGTACCAACGGAGGATACGGCCAGCGTCGCCACGCGTGGCAGTGACTATCCAGGATCTCCATCGCATCCGGGGTTGACGTCGCCATGGATTACAACCTCCACCTTTCCCTGATACAACTTTTCGAAAGCGACCCAAACAGGGATTTCCGTTTTCCGGTCACAATACCAGATCAACATTGCCGAAGGGCACAAGACCTTCCGGCGTCCCCAGCTAACCCCGAACGCGGAGGTAGCTCCTCTGAACACTGCGGAGCGCTCGTGACCTCGTCGTAGATATCCCTCTCGACTCGCTCCAAAACTCGGCCGGTATAAGCGTTCAGCTGTTAACTGCCCGTGCGCCCGCGATCCCTTCACGCCACCCTCAGCGCATCTCTTTGGAAGCCCTGAAGTTCGGCGAAGCGAACCACGTGAGGCTATCCACGCCGACCCCAGCGGTCAGGCACGCATAATAAGCCGGTATAGTGTGGCCACTTCTCCAATACCGCACTCTTCCGGTCGTAAGCGCAACAGAAGTGCTATGTCGACTGAGCGACAAACCGACCCGCTAACGACTCCCCCGGTCCACAAGTGGGCAACCGGGCCAGTCCTCCAAAGTGATGGCAGCCGAATCAGATGTCACCTTGGCCAACAAAAGAGAATTTGCTTCCTTACGTATCGTTCTTTTCAATGACTCTCAACCCGTCGTGACCGCACTCTCTCGATCTAAGAGCTCAAGCGACGGCGACGCGATGCTGCTTCCACCGTCCACCACCAGTGACTGGCCCGTGATAAAGTCGGCCTCGCGCGAGCAAAGGAACACCACAGCGTTAGCGATATCACTTACGGCGCCCACTCGACCAAGGGGAAACATCCGAGTGGCCCTCTCTATCACTTCCTCATGTGACGTGCCCCAGCCAAGGGCAACTTTCTCATCGAGCAGCTGTCTCCCCATGCGGGTGTCGGGCGTGCTCGCTGGCACGACGGCATTGACAGTC
Organism: uncultured Acidimicrobiaceae bacterium; assembly: GCA_963754115.1. Classification (GTDB taxonomy): domain Bacteria; phylum Actinomycetota; class Acidimicrobiia; order Acidimicrobiales; family Palsa-688; genus Fen-671. The sequence continues at coordinate 55,376 of CAVWFC010000008.1, forward strand.
ACCTGGTAGGGGGCGAGTTCAAGCGCCAAGCTCTGGGTGAACCCAATCACACCAAACTTGCTGGCAACGTATGCGGAGAGCCTCGCCCCTCCGCGTAAGCCCGCGACGGAAGCGACATTAAGAATCCGTCCGCGCCCGCTCTGCTTCAAGAAAGATAGTCCGGCACGACAGGTATAAAATGTGCCCGTTAAATTGGTGCCGAGGATATCCAACCACATGCTATTGCTCAGTTGTTCAACTGTTGCGAAGTGGCATATACCCGCCGAATTGATAATTACATCAAGGCCACCGAATGCCGCCACCGCCTCGCGGATCGCGTCGTCAACCTCTTTAGATCGTTGAACGTCGGCAGTCAACCCAATAGTGCGCGGGCCGACGTCCTTCACGGCGTCTTCAAGCGCTCCCTTGTCGATGTCGACTATGGCAATGCTTGCCCCCGCACGGCTCAGCTTCTCCGCTATTGCGAGGCCAAACCCTGCCGCCCCCCCACTAATTAGCACGCGGCACGCGAGACCGGTTAGTTGGGAGCCGCCAGATTCCACTTCCACCCTATCTCCTCCTCATTGAATATGTACGGATCACTCAAGCCGGCCAGTAGTCAGAACCCTGCCCTTAGATTCCTCGATTCGAACCTGGCAGTGCCTATGTTCCGCGACGCAGCGAAGTGCGGTGTGAACCTCCCCGAGGGTATCTAACGAAGATGGTTCATGGTATCATGGACCAACTGCAGCGGCGAGGCGAACGAGCCGCCTTCGTTGGAGGAAATTTCGTCTCACATGGTCCCTGCCCTTCGGACTCCGCCGCAAGGTAGAATGAGCGAATATTGCAACAAAAGCTCCTATGGCTCAGACGAATGTTTCAAGATAGCATGCGATAAGCAATATCCACTCGCTCTGAAATCTAATCAAGTCTGTAGAGAACCACCGTCCCGCTCACGGCCCAGACCTCGTCGGTACAGGAATCACCTCTGAACCCTCAGGCCTCGCTAAACAGCAAGGGCAACCGATCCATCCGCGCGTCGTGGAGTTTTGTGCACAAAGTCTCCCATGTAGTGCCCCAGATCGTCCGCACTCAGCTCGTCCACGTCCAGCTCTACCCCTAGACCAGGCACTTCCGGAAGTAACATGTAACCGCCCTCGCGCACAAAGGCGGATCGGAACGCTCGGTACACGGCGGACTCGTCTCGTGTTGTGTACTCCTGAACAACAAAATTCGGGATGCTTGCGTCCAGGTGCATTGCGCACGCCGTCAATACTGGACCAAAGTAGTTGTGTGTGAATACCGGAGCATTGAAGGCCTCCGCGACCGCGGCGATGCGCTTGCAATGCGTAATGCCACCAGCGAGCCCGACATCTGGCCGCACGAATTGGGGACCTCCTCGTCCTAGAAGTTCTCGAAACTCCCAGATGTTGTGGAGCCTCTCCCCGTAAGCCATTGGTAGGATGAGGCGCCGCGCAAGCTCCGCCTGGTCGTCGATACTGTCGATCTGGATCGGGTCTTCGCATAGCAGTGGCCGTGCTTGTCTCATGTCATCTAGTATCGGAAGAGCCTGCAAGAAGGGCAACCGTCGGCCAAATTCCAATACCAAGTCGATCTCCCACCCGACGGTTTCGCGCATTGTATAAACGATGTCACGAATCGCCGAGGCCAGCTTCGAATAACTGAAGTTCTCGTATCCGTCGGGAAGAACGCTGAACTTAACGGCGGTGAAGCCTTCCGCCACAGCAGCCTCCGCGGACCGAAGGCGCTCTTCCGGAAGAGGCTCGGAGAGCAGCGCGCACAGGCGTATTCTGTCGCGCGTTGGCCCACCCAGCAGTTCCCAGATGGGAGCATTGTAGTACTGTCCCCTTAAGTCCCAGAACGCGATATCGACGGCGCTTACGGCGGCACTCAGCACCGATCCCCGGAACGGGCCGATTCGGTACAGAAGAGACCACAAATGCTCCACCCGCCTGGGATCCTGGCCAATCAAAGTTGGCCGAAATATATCGATAACTTCATCAACAGCTTGTGGGTAGGCCCAGCATGATGAAGAGCCGAGGCCGACTTTTCCGTCTTCCGTAGTCACGCGGACGAAATGGAAGTCTCCGACCGGGATGGATTGAATATCTGCTATAATCATGGGAAGTATTGTCCTCTGCAATGTCCGGTCCACATTGTTTTGCTTGTCGTGGTGCGATTGCCAACCGGAGGGTTACCTGCGGGCCAATCTGAATATAGCGGGCATCGACGATCCGTGCGTAAACTACTTCGTGGTGGGTCCTTTCTCGAAATGCGCGCCTGGTTAGCGACGTCGCCCCCCTATCGGGTTCGTTTAGGTCGACAGCCGTCGGAGGTGCGAAGCCGATTGTCTTGTCGCAAGAGGAGGATTCGGGTCGCCTCGTCATCGGTGCCGAATCATCCTGTGGAACCCACGATCTGTGCGGGAGGTTCGATGGTCCGTGTTCGGAGCTCGTTGCCTGACATAAGTGCAAAGGAGCTCGGCACTGAGCGTGTCAACAACGGTGCGCACCATTGCTCCGGCACCTCCCAACCCTTCGGCGGAATCTGTTCCTGGTATCGATTCCGGATGTTAGCAGGCTAGTCAAAAGGTGTCAATGCATCCAGCAACGAACGGTGCGGGCCCTGCGGCAGAGACGGCTTCAGTGGCTGCCCGGCTCCCACCTGCCGGTATAAGTAGCGGGGAGACAGTATTTGTCACAAACATCGAACCCTGCGGCTTCCTGGTAGGATCCTGAAACACCTTTTCCGCAAAGTGCTCTGTCGCACGTGCTTTATGCTTCCACTCCCTGGACGCCTGGGATGCACAATATTGCTGCTCAAGCCTCGTCGCCAATTGACAGCAAGCTCAGAGAAAAGTTGCCCCTCCAACAATCGGCCAGGCCCCACCCCGACGTCTGCCAGAAGTCTCGCTGCTTCCGTTTCGGAGTCGGTTTCCACCCCGGTCCCAGAGAGGCTTGCCCTGCCGCGGCACTGCCTTCTATGAGGGTGGCCACGCGTGAGCATCTTGAGCCAGGACCCTGGCGAGTTAGTGCCTGGCGTGGATCGGCCCGACTTGGCCGAACGACGCGTCGGGCCAACTCCCCTTGGGTAGAGGGAACAACGAACCTAGCTCCCGCGCTCGAGCGAGCCGGTCCACCGGGGGGTGGGCGACGGATTTGCGGCGTCACGGCATAGCCCTCTCCTTCACGGGTCATTTCGGTGACCCACCGTGCCGTTGGTAGGCGCCGGCGGCGCAGAGGACGGGAGCCTTCGCTGCCAAACTCGATCTTGCCGCGGTGCGCCTCCATCAGGCCGACACTTAGCCGGCTGGCGGCGCCCATTGGCAGGCAGGCTTTGGCAGCCTTAGCCGCAGCCGCTGTCTCCGCGGCCAGGGCGTGCTGGCCCCTACCACTGCAACCAACTGTCGCTGCGGTTGCCGCCGTACCGGCTCGGACAACAGGGCAGGCTCCCTTTCTCATACGTCGCGGTCTGTGCCCTATTTTGGCCCGCATGTCGAACAACGTCGCGCCCGATGAAGCCGAAAACCCAGTCCAGTGGTCTCCTCACCGGCAAGGCGGTGCGATGGGCGAAGGAGTCTTCGACCCGTCCTTCGGCCTCCTCAACCAGGCCGTCGCGTAACTCGAGGGAGTGCCCAGCTAGAAGTTTCCGTTCGCGGGGGCCTCAGCCGCCATGAGGTCGACCGCCCTTCGGCTAGGCGGCGCCGGGCGAGACCGGCCACACCACTTCAGCCTGTAACAGCGCCAGGCCATCGCGAGTGCTTCGCACAGGCGCTGTGCCAAAGTGCGCGCCGCCATGGGCGGTTCCGGCTCCGACCAGGGGGCGACGCCCTATCAGAGCCCACCGCCGCCAGCCCGAGCGGAGGGACGGAGGTCGTCGTGCGGGTCTGCCCCCCGGGGGAGCGGGCCACGAGTCTCCATGAGGCAGTGCGCGCCGATGAAACCGACCCCCGCGAGGGCCTCGACGAGGTCCATCGCGTCGGCGCCGGCCCCCCGAAAGGTATGCCTCCCGCGATGAGTGCCCGATCGCAATGCGACATGAGACGGGAGATGGTGACCCTCTCGAACAAAGGCGGGTGAGTCTATCGAGCGGCGTGCCTCTTATGTCCCGTCGTGATTGACAGCCACGCGGATTGCTCGATTTGTGCGCTACCGTTAACGGTTGCCTAAATAGCGCGGCTCAATGAGAGGCTGTAGCCCAAGATGAGACAAGATATCACGGACAAGAGGAGTGATCTGGGGGGCGGGGAGACCGAGCTCGGAAGGACTACCGGAGGGGACAATCCCTCCGCCGCAGGAACCAGCCAACGTGCTCGCTTTATCAATGGTATGGCTCTTCTGTGCAACAGTCGACTATCGGGCCAACCGCCACTGTTCCAGTTGGACCAGTTGGCGAAGTCACGCCACATTCCTCCTTCGATCCGCTAAAACTGAAGGGAAATAGAGATGACAACGAAAGCGGAAGCAACGAACCGACGGGCGCGAAGGTTTCTTGGCCGACAGGTTACTGTGGCTGCCGTTGGGGTCGGGCTTATGTTTGCCCCAGTCGGTATCACGCAAACTGCAGGAGCGTCCGGGTTGGGCGGCGAACTTATTGTCGGGATTTCTGGACCGTTGGCGAAGCTGACCCCTGTAGGGCTCCAGCAAACTGATATGACCTACGACCGGCTCATATTCGAGCCGTTGGTGCTCGACGGGGTAAGAGGTATCGTGCTCCCGAACCTGGCATCGTCGTGGACTGTTAGCGCAAACGGGAAAACCGTTGTGATCCACCTCCACTCGGGTGTGACGTTTACAGATGGCAAGCCGTTCAATTCCGCCGCTGTGGTGGCGGAGCTGAAGTGGGCACAGGACCCCAATAACCCCAATAGCCAGGATTCAAAACTGACGTTACAGGGTGACACGTTCTCGGCCCCTAATTCACTTACGGTCAACATCACGACGCCAACCGCCGAAGCGAACTCGCTGCTTAACTCTCTGTCACCCTTCCCATGGTCGAGCTCAACTCCAACCTTGCGTCTGACCCGATCGGCACCGGGCCGTACAAGGTCGCCAGTTTCGAGCCGAACGTCCAGATGACGGCTACTGCCTACAGGGGGTACTGGGACAAGGCGAACTACCCGAAGATCGGGACGGTCAAGCTCGTCGTCTTCGAGAGCGCGGCATCCGAGGTTGCTGCACTTGAGGCCCACGCCATCGACGTCCTGACGTACCCACCACTAAATCTTGTCGCTGGTTTGAAGTCGAGCGGCTACGGCGTCGCCTCTTCCCCGGGTACGGGGAACTTTACAATCTTTGGCAGCGTCGAGGCCAAGAACTCGCCCTTTGACAACCAGGACTTCCGCGACGCTTTGAGCTATGCGTTCAACCGGCAACTGTTCACGAAGCTGGAGACCAACGGGATGTCGCTCCCGACTTGCGACATGTGGGCGGAGACCTCACCCGCCTTTGTCCAGAACCTTCCCGACTGCGGCTTCAACCTGGCCAAGGCCCGGGCGCTCGTCAAGGCATCCGGGTACAGGAACGTCAGCGTCACCATGTACACGATGGACACAAAGTGGCCCGAATCGACGCTTTCCTTCCCATCTACCAGGCCGACTTGGCGACGATCGGCGTCAAGCTCAATATAGTCGACCAGTCTCCTGCGCTGTTCGACGCCACAGACAATAAGATCATCTTCAACAATTTCCCCGGGATAAGCGCATCGTTCTTCGGGTGGGGGAATGTCGACCAGTACTTTGTGGCTGACTACCCGTTCTACGGGTACACGTTCAACCTGTCGCATTACTTCAACGCCGAGTACGACAACCTCATCAAAAAAGTGATCAACGACGCCAACCCTGCGACGGCGCTGGCAGAGTACAAGCAGCTGGCCATTGTTGCCGCCAGGGATGCTTTCGATATCGACCTGGCCACGAGGCCGTACGTGTACGTCTACAGCTCTCAGCTCAAGGGCGTAAATGTGGATTATGATGGTATTGCCAAGTGGGCCGCGGTCTCCGAATAACTACGCTCCCCACCATCATCGCCAGCGCCGCACCGAGCCCCAGGCGGCGCGGCACTGGCTATGAGCGATGGCGTGGGCGGCGTGGCCTGCTCGGACCCTGAGGTCCGGTGGTCGGGCTGCGCGCAAACCTGACCCCCTCCACCTCAGTTGCGGGCTCGGCCATCTCCGTTTGGGCGGCATGAGGTAGTCGCCGAGGCTGCGGCCGACCCGGAGAACTATGGGGCTCTCGCGTAACGCGAAAGCACGGGCCCCCCCAGAGCCGGTACCGTATGGAAGTCGCGATAGCGGCCCAGGTGGTCTTCGTCTGGCGCCTCTAGCTCAATGGCAGAGCAACGGACTCTTAATCCGCAGGTTCTGGGTTCGAATCCCAGGGGGCGCACCTCCAGTACAGTCCCTACTAGCAGTAGGGACTAACTGGGCAAGACCGTTTACCGGATTGGCTCACCAGGATTGGAGCGGTAAGCAGCTGGTAAACCTCCGGCCATGGGTGCGGAGAGGCATCGCCCGCCTCGAGGCCAAGGTAGACCGGTCACGCGACCACCACTTATCGCGAGGCACCCGCAAGGGATGACTGCTCAGGTCTCTTCAGGGCCAGCGGTCCCTGCTCAGCGATCCTTGCTCACACGTTCGTGTGAGACTTCGCGAAATGGGCCCGTTCCAGAAGCCGCCAAGTGCGTGCGGCCGGACCATCTGAGGCTGAGCAAACAGAGAGGCGTCGCGGCGCACAGCAAGAAGCAGCAGCCGAGTGCTCGAGTACAGGTCCAGCCCAACGGCGCGCGGGTGCATAGGCCCAGCTGCACCAATAAGTCCAGCAAGCGGGTTATCAAGGCCGCGATGCGGCTGGCTGGAGCCTGGACTACGACCCCTCCACTGGAGCGAAGCCACCGAACGGCCTTGGTGACGTCGCAGGTGTGCGCGGGAAAGACCGCTTGCTCGGAGAGCCGGTAGTTGATCGCTATCGCATAGCCGCACTACGAGGCCCTGTCCACCCAGTCCATCGAGAACCATCTCGCGTCTGTCCGAGGAGCCTTAGGCACCCCCATTGACGTAGACAACGAGCGGAGGGCGCTGGCCAGCGGCAATCGCGAAGTAAAGGCCAAGCCTCTCCACCGCTCGAGTGAACCGAAACGAACCCCACATGAACCCGGTCTTCGGTTGCCTGGAGTCCAGCTAAGACGGGCCCGGGCCGCAGGTGCCGTTGCCGTCAGTACCAGTGGCAGTGGCGCAGGGAGCGCGCACGCCTGACAGGCTCACGTCGCCGTCCTGGTATTCGATCGCACCGCGTAATTGAACAGCTGGTCCAGCTGGAACGAGTCGTCGACTCGCCCGCTGGCAGCGCGGTCGGTCGTATCCTGGACCGGGTTAAACGACTAAGCCGATGTAGCAACGTCAGTTCCGTCTTGCGGTGCGAGTCGGCGTCGGAGTAGTCGTTGTCGTGCAGTGCGATGCTCCACAGCGTTGTCGGGCGTGAGGTCGTCGATGTCCATCTCGACGTAGCTGCGATTAGAACCGAGGCCGGTGCTCGCGTGACCGTTGAGTCGCTGTGCCACCCGGCGTAGGTTGCCGTGATCGTCAGGTGGTAGACAGCGCCCTGGTTCACGCCGGGGTGCCGGCCAGCGCGGCAGCCGTCACCGTTACCCTGCCAGGTCCTTGGAGGCTCAAAACAATGTCGCTCGTCGCGCCTGCTCCATGTCGGGAGTGCTCACTCAAGGCCGCGCTCGAGAATCTTTAGTGAATTGGACACCGCCCACCACGCGCCGGCGGCACCCGGGGTCCGGCCTCTGCCCGGTACGACCAGGCACGGTGTGGGACCGTGCCTGGTCCGGAAACCGTGAAAGGTCAGCTCACGGTCAGGGTGAACGTCTGCGTGCCAGTGCCGTTGTTGTTGGTGGCAGTGATAGTCAGGGTGTGTATGCCGGCTGTCTTCGGAGTCCCGCTCAAGGTGGCCGTGCCGCTGCCCGTGTTGGTCCATGTCAGCCCGGCCACCGTGCCGGTGTGGGTGAGGGTCGGCAGCGGGTACCCGGTGGCCTCGAACTGCAAGGTAAGCGGCGTGCCGTGGACGGCCGTGGCCGAGTTGGCGTTGGTGATGACCGGTGGTTGGCGGACCGTCAGGCTGAAAGACTGGGTGGTCGTCCCCGGTGTGTTCGTGCCCGAGACGGTGATGGCATAAACCCCGCCAGTGTTGGCATTGGGGGTGCCGCTCAGCGTGGCAGTGCCGTTGCCGTTGTCGGTGAAGGTGACTCCGGCCGGCAGGGCGCCGGCCTCGGTGAGTGCTGGCAGTGAATAGCCGGTGGTCTTGACGGTGAAGCTGTACGTCGCACCGACGGTGGCGATGGAAGTGGCCGGCGAGGTGATCGTTGGCTTGGCGTTGACGGTCAGGACGAACGACTGGGTAGTTGTCCCGGCGGTGTTTTTCCCCGTGAAGGTGATCGGGTAGACGCCACCACTCGCCGCCGTCGGCGTCCCCTTCAGGGTCGCGGTCCCGTTGCCGTTGTTGGCGAAAGTGATACCGGCCGGCAGGGTCCCGCTATGAGTGACGTTGGTGGTGTAGGTGGCGGAAGTGGGCGTACTCGTCGTGACCGTGAAGGTGAAGGGCGTCCCGGCCGTCGCCGCAGCCGTGGCGTTGCTGGTGATGGTCGGCACAGCCTCCGTCACCCCGTCCACCTTGACCGTCAGGGTGATTGTCTGGCTGGTGCTGCCAGCGACGTTGGCTGCCGTGACCGGCAACGTGTAGGTCCCGGCGGCGACCGCGGTCGTGCCCGACAGCGACCCGGTCCCGTTGCCGTTGTCAGAGAAGCTGACACCCGAAGGCAGAGTCCCGCTGCTGAGTGCTGGCGTCGGGTACCCCGTGGCGGTCACCGTGAAGCTGAAAGCCGAGCCGGCCGACTCGGTGACAGCCGTCGCGCTGCTGAAGCTCGGCGTCTGATCGACCGTCAGCGTAAACGACTGGCTGGTCTTCCCGGCCGTGTTGGTGGCGGTGAGGGTGATCAGGTACGTGCCCTTGGCCGTGGCCGCCGGGGTCCCCGCGAGGGTGGCGGTGCCAGCGGTGGTGCCGGCGGCGAAAGTTACCCCGGCGGGCAGCGCCCCCGATTCCGTCAACGTGGGACTGGGCGTGCCGGTGGCGGTCACCGGGAACGTCCCGGCCTTGCCGGCGGTAAAGGTAGTCGACGCCGCGCTGGTGAACAGCAGGGTCCCACTGACAACCGTCAGCGTGAACGACTGGCTGGTCTTCCCGGCCGTGCTGGTCGCGCTGAAGGTCAGAGGGAAGGTCCCCTCACTGGCTGAGGTCAATGAGCCTCCCAGCGTCGCGGTGCCGTTGGTGTTCGCCGTAAAGGTCACCCCGGGGGGCAGCGACCCCGTCTCACCCAACGTTGGCGTAGGCGTGCCGGTGGCCATCACCGTAAACGCCGGCGCCTGGCCGACCGTGAACGCCGTCGACGCCACGGAGGTGAACGCCGGCGGCGAGGTCACTGTGAGCGTGAACGCCTGGGTGGTGGTGCCACCACCGTTAGTGGTGCTGAGGGTGAAGCTGTAGACGCCGGCGGCGACCGCCGAGGTCCCGGCCAGCGTGGCGGTGCTGGTGGTTCCGCTGGTGGCGAAGCCCGCGAGGGTCACTCCCGCGGGCAGGCTAGAGCCGGACTGCAGGGCAATGGTGGGCGCGGTCCCGCCGGTGGCCATCACCGTGAAGCTGAAGGGGCTCCCGGCTGGCACGGTATCCGTGGCTGCGCTCATAAAGGTCGGGACCTGGACCGTCGCGACCGACCACGTGACCGGTGCTGCGGCGCTGTAGTTGGCGTTGCCGGCCTGGTTGGCGTCGATCACACAGTTGCCGGCACCGGTGTACTTCAGAGTGGTGCCGTTGGTGCCGGACACGTTGCAGACCCCGGTGGCCGTCGACGGGTCAATAGAGAAGACCACCGGGTTGCCCGATGCCCCTCCCGTCGCCGAAAGGGTAGCCGAACTCCCCGCCGTCCCCGAGGTAGGGCCGGTGAAGCTGATCGTCTGAGAGCCCTGGCCGACCGTCACGGTCTGTTGGACCTGTGGTGCGGCGCCGTAGCTGGCGTTCCCAGCCTGGTTGGCGTCGATGACGCAGCTACCGGCGGCGGTGTAGTTGACCGTCGTGCCGTCGGTGCCGGACACGTTGCATACCCCGGTGCCGCTGGTGGAGTCGATGGTGAACACGACCGGGCTGCCCGAAGCACCGCCTGTGGCCGACAGGGTGTCCGACCCTCCCACCGTCCCGGAAGCAGGGGTGGTGAAGCTGATCGCGTCCGCCTGGCCTACGGAGAGAGTGAAGGACTGGTTGGTCAAACCCGCTGCGTTCGCCGCCGCGATGGTGAAGGTGTAAGTGCCGGCGGCCACCGACGAGGTACCGGCCAGTGTGCCCGTTCCATCACCACCGTCGACGAAAGTCACGCCGGCGGGCAAGGTCCCGACCACACCTAGTGAGGAAACCGGATAGCCCGTGGCAGTCACGGCGAACGTGCCCGCGGTGCCAGCGCCAAAGGTTGTAGAGGCTGCGCTGGTGAACGTCGGGGCCTGGCCGACCACGACCGTGAACGTCTGGGTGGCGTTGGGGCTGATCCCGTTGCTCGCCGTGACGTTGAAGCTGGTCGTGCCGGTGGCGGTCGGCGTGCCCTGTAGCAGGGCCGTGCCGGCGCCCTCATCCGTGAAGGTAAGCCCGGCCGGCAGGGCGCCAGTTTCGGTGATGACCGGGGTGGGCGAGCCGGAGGTGGTTATGGCGACGACCCCGTTCTGGTCCAAGGTGAAGTCGGCCGTGGCCACGCTCGTGATGGTGGGCGCCCCGGCGGAGCTGACCGTGACCGTCAGGTCCAGCGTGGACGTGCTACCCGAGATATTGGTAGCCGAGATCGTGACCGGGTATGTCCCGGCTGTCCCGCTGGCCGGCGTGCCCGAGATGGTGGCCGAGGTAGTGCCGGGCGTACCCGCGCTGAACGTGAGCCCCGAGGGAAGCGTCCCGGTCTCCGTAACAGTTGGAGCCGGGTTGCCAGTCGTGGTCACCGTGTAGGTGCCGGCCACGCCAATGCTGAAGCTCGCAGTGGGGGCGCTGATAATGGTGGGCGCCTCGGCGTTGGTCAGCATGAATGTCTGCGTGGCTGCCGGGCTCGTGGCGTTGGCGGCGGTGATCGTTATCGGGTAGCTGCCACCTGTACCTGTCGTCGTGGTACCGGCGATCGTGGCGGTGCCATTGCCGTTATTTATGAACGTCAGGCCACTCGGCAGGGTGCCCGACTCTGTCAGGGCGGGAGCGGGCTGCCCCGTTGCGGCAATTGTGAAGCTGAACGGGGCGCCCACGATCGAAGTCGCCGAGCCGGCGCTGGTGATAGTGGGAGCCAGGTTCTCGGTCAGCGTCTGGGTACCGGTGACGCTCATGTAGTCCGACATCTCGCCGCCGTATGAACCCAGAGTGTCTCCAACGGGCAGGGTCGTGCCCGTCGGTAGGGTGATCGGCACGTTGAGCGTCGTCCCCGTGTTGTCGACGCTGACCACGCCGTTGGTCTCGCTGGCGGTAACGGTACCGGCGGTCAGAGCATTTGACCAGGCCGTCTGGTCGGCGAAGACGTTGCCGATGCCCCCGAGGCTCAGCTGCACATAGGGCGTATTGGCGTTGAAGTAGGCGTCGTACTCCGCGATCAGCGGGTTCAGCACCTCGAACAGCGTCCCGTCACCGTCAGTACCTTGAGCAGTCAAAGCGGGCGTTGTAGCGGTGGCCGCGCTGGGCGCGACGGAGACGTAGTTGGCCGGCGGCCAGATGGTGCTGTACGGCGGCACTCCCATCGTGTTCGTCTGATGCACATAGCTCACTGCGGGGTCGTTGGCGAGCATGTTCTGGAACATGCCAGCGACGACCTGCTGGACGACCTGAGGGAAGTCGAACGCCGTCGTGGAGCAGGTGGTCACCGAGGTGGTATGGCACTGGGAGCCCGGTGCAGTGGAGTCATAGAGCGTGTTGTACTCGTCCAGTTCCTGGGCATTGGTGGCAGCGTTGTAGAAGACGTTTATCGGGTGCCTTGGTGCAACCTCGGCCCCTGGCCAGGTCGTACCCGTGGCGCACGGTGCGGACGTGGTGTCACAGCTCTCGAGGAAGGGCTGGCCGGCCGCGTAGGTGGCGCCGCCGTAGGTGTTGCCGAGCCCCAACTGGACGTCGGCAGGGTTGGGGTAAGGCTTGGAACCGTCGGCCCCCACCGTAAGGATGCCCGCAGCCTGGAGGGCCGGGATGAAGTACGGGTTTTGCTCCCAGGGCAGTTCGTTAGCGTTCTCTACGACGGGAGGCGTCCAGCCCACCGGTTCGGCGATGTCCTGTGGAGTTATAGAGGCAGGCGCCGTCATCGGGTCAGGCGAGGTCACAGTGGACCCCGTGTCGACCACGGTCAGCTCTTGTTCGCCGCCGCACGAAGTGGGGTCGGTGGCAGGCCCGACGCAGACTGTCTGGGTGCTGGCCGGCGACGTGTCGTTGGCTGTGTCGCCCGAATCGGGGAGAGTGGCTGACCGGGGCGTGGCCAGGGTGCCGATCTCGGTCCAGCCGCCAACCACGCCGTTTACGACCGGCGCACGGTAGATGACGTAGTTGGCGGCGTGGCAGATCGCTTGCCACACGAGCGACACCGACCCGGCGCCCGTGACGACGATGGGAGCGATGTCGCCTTGCAGCCCGTCGGTCACGTAGGCCTGGGACTGGTCGGCGGCGAGCGTGTCCGACCCGTTGAACTGATCAGAGACGGCGTACTCGTAGGTGCCGGCCGGGAGCGTTCCCCCGGTCGTGCTGGCCGTGGCCTCGTCGAGGTCAGGCGGGTCGACGGTGGCCGGGGTGCCCGGCGCCAGGTCGGCGAAGCCGGAGTGGTTGCCCGGCACGAACACCTGCGGGTTGTAGGTGCCCAAAGCGTTGGGGACGTCGATGGAGCCCGCTGGCACGGTCGATGAGGTCAGGCCCAGGCCACCGCTGCCGGGCACGCCCGACACGGCGTCGCCGGGGAGTGCCGCTTGCGGTGCGGCCAGGACGTCGTTGGTGTTCTGGTTTAGCTCAGCTTCGATGTAGTCCTGGGTGGCGCACCCGACGTCCAGGTAGGGGGTGTCGTAGGTGTGGCTAAGCCAACCGAAGTCGTCGGCGTAGGGCTTCCCGGTGTTGGGGTCGGTCGCCTGGAACTGGGCCAGGACGGGGTCAGGGCCGGTGGCGGGCTGGCCAGGCGTCCCGGGCGAACCGGGCAGGTTGAGCTCTCCGTCTTGGTATTCGACGCTACCGCCGTAGTTGAACAGCTGGTCCAGGCGGAACGGCGTCAAGGGCTCAGCCGATGGCCGGGAGCCCGGGTCGTTCTCCTGGGCCGGGTTGGACCACTGGGCCGACGTGGTCACATCGTTGCCGTCCATGCGCTGCGAGTCGGCGTCGGAGTAGTCGTTGTCGTGCACTGCGATGCTCCACGCATTGTCGGGCGTGAAGGTGTCGTCGATGTCCATCTCGACGTAGTTGCGTTGCGAGCCGAGGTGGGTGCCTTGGGTGACCCAGTTGATCAAGCTCGGCGCCATCACCTGCCACTGGATGGACTTGGCGTTGTAGTCGAAGTTGAGCTCGAGCTCGGAGACGTTGGCCTGCGGGTCGGTGCTCGGGTGCTGGTACACGCCAGCCAGCACGTCTCCCGAAGGACATGTAGCAGGCAAGACCGGAGTGGTGTCGTAAGGGGTCAGCGCGGTGGAGTCCGCCGTCGGAACCGTGGCGGAGGGGCACATCAGCCATGGGGTGAAGGGGGCCCCGGAGTTCACAGTGGCGGAGTAGCCGTACGTGCCCGTGTCGAACAAGATGGGCCCGCCAGGGACGGCAGCGCGGCCATACCGGCGGCGCTCAGAGTCCCGATGGAGCCATCAAGAACGCCTCCATTGACAAGGGTCTCGCCGTAGAAGGGAGCGGTGTAGCCGTCGACCTGGTTTACGCCGAACTGCGCTTCGTAGGCGAACAGCGGGGCCAGCGCTGCGTCAGAAAAGTTAGCGGGCGAGTCGGCGATCACGATCCCGTTGTAATTCCCGGTTGTCCCGTTGGACAGCGTCGGGAGGCTCACGGTCTCGGAACCGACTGTCCCCGACGCGTCCACCTCAGTGTAAGGCACACCTTCTTGCGTCAGGGCCGCATCCCAAGCGGCGGTCGTGGGGTCGTTTTGTGCGCCCCCGACGCCGCCAACAACCAGGACCTTGAGGTCGAGCGTGTTCGCATGGGTCGCCGCGGCGGCTATGCCGGCGGAGGACCCTGCCACTATCCCGACCACCATGGCGATGGATAGAGCGCACGCCAGTGCAGGGCGTCGTAAGGTCGCGACGGCAATTCGGTGGGAAATTGCACCGCCAAGGTTTTGCGGGCGCGCCAAAGCGACCGTTTGGGACGAGGTATGAGCGGGTTTATCGTGCATCGCGTGGACGGACCTATTTGACGAGCTCGGCACCTTCATTGGTGGCTCCATTCGAGGTGGTGTTGACGATCGGTAAGAGAAACTGCAAATCGGGCCGCGCCCAGGGACGAACGTGCGGCTCGGCCTACGAGGCTCCCCGGAGGAGCACCCCGACCGAAGGGGTTGAACATGCGGATGCGGTCACCCATTTCGCGGTTTCTCGCCATCAAGCGGGCGACATGGTTGCCTATCCAGCCGGCGGCCCCGAGGACCAGGATGCGGGGCCGTCCATTGCGACCATCAGCCACGCGGGAGGAGTTCCTTGATAAGGACGTCGAAATCGCGGTTGGCCTTGTCGTAGTCGTCCGGGCGCCCGATATCCACCCAGCAACCGTCGAACTCGTACATGGCGGGGTACTCTCCCGCTTCGATGAGGTCGGAGATCAGCTCGTCGAAGCCGTAAGGAAGGCCGGGGGAATAGTTCTCGAGAGCACGGCGCGACACGGCGTAAATGCCCATGTTGACCAGGTAGGTCATCGTCGGCTTTTCCCGGAACCCCCGTATACGGTTGTCCCGGGTGTCGAGGACACCGAACTCCACCCGGTGCTCGCGCCTCTGGGTGGCCACGGTGAGGGCGGCGCCACTGCGGACGTGGTTATCGAGCATGTCGGCAAAGTCGAGGCTGGTCAGCACGTCTGCGTTCACGACCACGAAGTGCTCGGGGAGCGTATCCATAGCCCTGAGGACGGGCCCCATGGTGCCGAGCGGCGAGTCCTCGCTCAGGTAGTTGATCTCGATGCCCCACTGCGAACCGTCGCCCGCGTACGCCTGGACCAGCTGGCCCAGGTAGCCGACCGTGAGGGTCGCTCGCACGAAGCCCTGGGCGGCCAGTTGCCGCATCACGATCTCGAGGACCGAGCGTTCGTCGCCCAGGGGGACGAGCGGCTTGGGGATGAGGGTGGTGTAAGGCCGCAACCGCAGCCCCTTTCCTCCGGCCAGGATCACGGCCTCCATACCTGAAGCCCTTGCCGTGGGCTGGCCAGGGCCACGTCGATCAGCCCGCATGTCAGTTCAGATGCTGTAAACATTTGTCTTGTACCTCCGGAGGTTTTCGAGATCGCTGAACCAGGCGGCGGTGGCGGTGAGGCCTTCCTCGAGGGTGTAAGCGGGCCGCCAACCGGTTAGTTTTTCGAGCTTGGTGCTGTCACAGAGCAGCTCCATGACCTCCGAACGGGAGGGCCGGAGGCGCTGGGGGTCGAGCACCGCTTCCAGCTCGACGCCCATGACCTGGCCCACCAGCGAGACGAGCTCGGCCACGGAGATGCCGCGGCCCGAGCCCGCATTGAGCACCTCGCCCACCACGTCTTCGACGGGGGCCGTCCCCGCCGCCAGGAAGGCGCTGGCCGTGTCGGTAACGAAGTTGAAGTCCCTTATGGGCGCCAGCGCCCCGACCTCGATGGTCCTCGACCCGGCCGCCGCCTGGGCCACCACCGTTGGGATCACGGCCCGGCAGGACTGGCGCGGCCCGTAGGTATTGAAAGGGCGCAGGGTCACGACGGGCAGCTCGAAGCTCAGGTGGTAGCTCTCGGCCAGCTTGTCCGCCCCCACCTTCGATGCCGCATAGGGCGATTGCGCCTGGAGCGGGTGGCACTCGTCGATGGGCACGGTCAGGGCGGTGCCGTAGACCTCGCTGGTCGAAGTGT
Source organism: uncultured Acidimicrobiaceae bacterium (assembly GCA_963754115.1). GTDB lineage: Bacteria > Actinomycetota > Acidimicrobiia > Acidimicrobiales > Palsa-688 > Fen-671. The sequence continues at coordinate 71,478 of CAVWFC010000008.1, forward strand.
GCACCACCCGGGGGGTCCCCAGGGCCCGGGCCGACTCGAGCACGTTCAAGGTGCCGACGACGTTGGTGTCGACGTAGGAACCGGGCGCCCGGTAGGAATAAGGGATGGCGATGAGTGCGGCCAGGTGGTAAACGACGGAAGCGTCGCGCATCAAGGTCAGCACCGAGTCCCGGTCACGGACGTCGCCCAGCTGTACGTCGACCGAGCCCATCACGTCGGGGCCCAAGGTGTCGAGCCAGCCCCAGCTCCCCATGGAGTTGTAGACGGCCATGGCCCGTACCCGGTGGCCGGCCCGTACCAGGGCCTCGACAAGATGGGAGCCGATAAAACCGTCAGCACCGGTGACGGCCACGAGATCAGGCATTAACTTCCTCCTAGGCATGGGGTTATCCATGGCAGACCGGGTTTGCGACAACCCGCACGGCCGCGCCTGCCATGGCGACCAGCGAGATAACAGCGGCTACGCAAAACGCGAGCGCGAGAAGAGCATTGGGTACGCCGCGACGACTGGCCAAGCGAGTGCTCCGCCCTGCGCCGGTTTGAGCTCTATAAAGATTGAGGCCAGCAATGCCGAGAAGATACCGAGACCGAAATATCGTTCCGCCACTGGTGCCTCCCCCGGGTCCACAAGAGGGACAAGCCACCATGAACGCGCAAATAAACAAGTGATGACTGCAGATGCGATCACGCTTGTGCGTGCGACAGCCAGGGCCACGGTGGTCGGTAAGGCGAGCGGTACCCGGGTGATGAATATCACGGACCCGATGGCGCCCGGGAGCAACGTGAAGAAGTTCCTCGTGGTGCACGACTCGCGATATTGTCCGGCAGTTCCCAGGTGCAGTTTTCAACGCCTGCCGCGCCGAGGGAAAAGACGCAACTAATGTTCGGGGAACTTGCAACGAGCTGGTCGCACCGCACGCTCACGCCACCCAGAGGGCAGGGACAAGTGCCTTCAGTTATCAGGGTTATATCCACGTTTCGGGCTGCCCTCGTAACAGCGGGATGCTTCTGTCACCCCGCGGTGGCATATTGACTGGCTGACGCCCTCGGTCGATTGTGCCGCTTTGTGATAACAGGTAATAGGGACGTTTTCTTTTACAAAAATGTCCCGCTCTTTTTCTAATTGTTATGTGGGTGCACTACGGTAACAGCGTCTTGGTGTAGCTCGGTCCCAGATGGCTTTGATTTCCCTCAACGTGCCCCGTGGCGTAGCGGCACGACTACTGTCACAGTTGTCGTCACGTGGGGCGTTCGACTGAAGCACCTTCTTCAGCCGGCCTGAGAATGAGGTCTTCGTGCAGCAGGATTGCCCGCTCTGGCGGGCAGGAGGACCGGGCTTAATCCGCAGCTTCTGGGTTTCGAATCCCAGGGGCGCACTGACTGAACTCCCGGTCCGGACGGGCTACGAGGACTGAACCAACGCCGCCGGGCCGTCCCGTCATCACAACTTCATCACAGTCACTGAATGCCGCAATTGTGAAGACCTCACAACACTAGAACAGCATGTGATGTCATGAAACGCGCCGACGACACACGCCGGCTCGACCTACAAGCGGGACACCAGCTCCGCCACGATCTCCGCTGCCGGTTGTGGTTGCCTCGCCAGCCCCACGCTCTGCCCGGCCCACAGGGACAGCGCTTCTACATCACCGGTGGTGCCCACCATGGGCGCCGCCGTCTCGTACCGCACGATTGCTTCACCGTCGGCAAAGTGGGCGATCACCTCGCCCTCTCCCGGTCGTTTCCCCAGTGGCGGCCGGCCCGCCGCCTCCCACGCCTTGGCCGTCGAGTTGTGCAGGACGCGATGGGCGCGTTCGGCCAACCGACGGCGAACAGGTCGGGGTACCAGATCGCATCCGTCTCGGCTGCGTCGATCAGGCGATGGCGGTAGTCCTCGTGGACAGGCATTTCCTCGGCCATGAGGAACCGGGTACCGAGCCACGCCGCTTGGGCACCCAGGGCGAACACAGCGGCCACCCCGCGAGCGTCGCCGATCCCCCCGGCCGCGATGACCGGCACGGGTGAAACCGCGTCCACAACTGCGGGCACCAGGGGAAGTGTCGCCACCCGGCTCCACACGTGGCCGCCCGCTTCCCAGCCCTGCGCCACGACGACATCAACTCCTCTGTCGACTACCCGGCGCGCCTGCTTCAGCGCTGCCGACGGTGTGCAGAACGATCCCGCCGGCGTCGTGGACCTGCTTGACGTAGTCTCCCGGGTCTCCCCACATCAGCGACACGATCCTCATACCAGCTTCGAGGGCCTGGTCAACCCGTTTGTGGTGATCGGAGGTGAGGATGAAGTTGCCGCCAAAGGGACGATCGGTGAGCGCCACCGTGTCACGGACCACGTCTCCGGCGGGAGTGGACCACGTCAGCGCCAACATGCCGAGGGCGCCGGCATTGGATACGGCCGCCGCCAGTTCAGCCACTGCCGACATCGGCGCCTGGACTATCGGTTGGTCGATCCCGAGCAGCTCACAGACCGGCGTTCGCACCACTTCCGCCTATCCCTTCGTCCCGCCTCGAAACGCGTTCGGCAACCGTCAACCAGGCCCATCGAGCCCACCCCCGCAAATTCGCATTGGCCTACTCCTGGTAGGAGGTCGGCACCGCCTTAGGCGCCTGCTTGTCCCATCCGTGGAAGTACGAGTAATCGCCCGCGTCCCAGGCCTTACGCAGCCCCGGCGTGCTCAGGTCCCAGTCCGGGCGGATCTCGCTGGTCGCGGCGCGCAGGTCCCGCCACAGGTCGTAGAAAGAAGGGCGGCCCCAGAACCAGTACCCGTTGTAGATGCTGTGAATTACCAGTCCGGGCTTGAGCACCAGCGTGTGGGGGATCATGGGGTCGTGCTCGGGGTCGGTGTACTCCTTGATGTCGAGGTCCTTCTGGACCGTCCGACCGGGATCGGAGAGGAAAGGCCACTGGGCACCGACTGAGGCCGCGGAACTCCTGTGACGAGTGGTGGTCGTCCGTCGAAATGGTGGTGATCTGGGTGTACGCAACGGCGATCTTCGGGTAGTTAGCCGCCAGCTCCAGGTGTTGCTGGTGCTCCTTCGGGCAATAATTGCCACGGGCCAGGGTCAGGACGAGCGGGTCTTCGCCCTGGAGCTCGCTGAGCTTGCGCACCGTGCTTGTTTGGTCCGGGAGGGCGTAGTCAGGGAAGGTGCCGCCGGGTCTGATGTCGGATCGCATGGGCCACCGCCTCTTTCGTCGCGTCAAGGGCAACCTTAGTGGTGGGGCCGCTGCCAGTCAGGAAGAGCGACGGGAAAGCTCGCCCGCCGCACGGGCACACTTCGCGACCCCCTCTGCTCCCCCACGGCGAGGTGAGGTGTGAGACAGCAGGTCCACGAGCTCAAGGTCGTCGAGCGAATACCCCTGAAGCGCCCCGGCCGGCGGCCACGGACGCGGATCTCGACGCTTTACGGCTGCTCGAAAGGTGCTTCGACGTCGTCGTAGATACGGACAGCAGCCAGAAGCCCGTCCGGCCCCCGCTCGTAGACGCCGATCCCGGCCTGTGCGGGCAGGTCGTGGCTACCCCAACGGACGCAGTTGTACTCCAGGGCGCAGCGCACCCCGTCGTCGGTCACCGCGCAGTGCTGCAGGCTGATGCCCCCGCCCGCGCTGAAGCACCCGGCGAAGAACGAACGCAGCTCAGCTGAGCCTCGGTGCGTGTTGTGCGGCCCGATCGGTTCCCGGTAATACGCATCCCCCGCGAAGGTGCCCATTATCGCTTCGAGATCGCCCAGCGTCCAGAGCAACGTGGTAGCGCTCGACCACATCCCCCGGGCGGACGTCTCCGGGCCCGAGCACCGGAGGCCTGAGGTGGCGCTGTCCGTCGACCGGCCACTGGCTGCAATAGGTGCGGAACACCACCGACCGGTCATCGGGGGATTCAGCCACGACCGCGACCGGCCAGGCCGACGCCGCTCCGTCGCCCGCCAGGTGGGCCAGCAGTTCTACCACGGCCCGGCTGCCGACCACGGTGGAGGCCAGCGTCTCGATACGGGCGTGGCGGTCGGCCAGCCAGGACTGGTTGTGACGTACAAACTGCCGCAGTTGCCGGTGACCGCGGACCTCCCCGGCGCGGGGGTCGTAAACAACCACCTCGCCGGGCCATACAGCCTCCAGGGCGTGCGCGTCACCCTCGTTGAGTGCATTTAAGTACGCCGCCACGGGGTCGGCCAGACCCGCATCACGAGCCTGCCGGCGGGCTAGCTGGGCGGCATTGGCAAAGTCCGGGAACCAGGGCATGTCAAACCCTATGGTGGCTCACCACAGCAAGGACGAAGAGGACGGGGCGGGTTCTCAGGATGCGGGCTGGTGCGTCAAGCGGCTCGAGCGCCTCAAAGCAGCACGGACATCGCGCAGGACCACTGAAGAATGCCGTTATAACTGGTTGAGCCCTGAGACCAGGTCCAGGACATCGTCGATGGAGCGGGCCCAATTGAGGCCGTCGTCGTGGGGCTCCTCATACCTCGAGATGCCGCAGGCGTGGTAACCGAGTTCCAGGGCCCGAGAACACAGACAGGCGCGTCGACGAAGAGGCATTCACAGGGCCGGAGCCCGAGGGCGTCTGGCCGTACGGTCCATGCGCGGGCGGTAGGCTTGCAGCAGCCCACCTCGGCCGAGATGGCGTAGGCGCTGAAGAAACCCGTCCAACCGAAGTCCTCATACGCCTTCCGACCGCCAGCACTCGACGACCTCGTCCTCACGGCACGGCACCCCGGGCGCGGGCATATTCACCACGGCGTTAGCTCTCCTGATGGACGTGGGCACGCTGGCCGTCGCGGTCGAAGATCATGATGAGTTCGGCGGGCCGTCGATGGCTGCGAAGGCGTGCGGCGTCATGGTGGCGAACTCGGCGGCCTCGCCGGTCTCGACGGTGATCTCGCGTTCGCCGAGCGACAGCGCACCCGTCCCTCGATGACGAAGAACCAGTCGTGACCGGGGTGGACCCGCGGCTCCGGCGTCTTCCGGGTCGGTTCGAGTCGCATCTTGACCGCGACGTGTTGGCCGTGGGCCGGCTCAGCATCCAGGTGGTGCGCTTCCGCCCGAGCTGTTCGGGGTCGGGCGGATGACCACGTCGTCGTCGCTGCGCACGTCGAGGAGGGCGTCGAGGTCGACCTGGAGGGCCGCTGGCCAGCGGCAGCAAGATGTCGAGGCTGATCGTCCGCTTGCCGGTCTCGACCCGGCTGATGGTGGAGGGACTGAGGTGGGTGCGAGCGGCGAGCTCGTCGAGCGACAGACCCAGCGTGTGGCGAAGGCTCCGTAGCCGGGACCGGACCACCTGTTCGATTTCGTCGAGCTCCGCCATCGCTTCCTCCCATGCATCTTGCGAATATTGCAAGAGTATCTTTGCGGTTACTCGGAATGAGACCGTACTCATGACCGGTCATGAGTGACCACGCCCCCCGAAGCCATCGAGCGGCATTGCGACGTCGCCGTCATCGGCGGATCCGCCGCCGGGCTGGCCGCCGCACTCCAGCTCGGGCGCCAACGCCGGTCCGTGATCGTCGTCGACGCCGGCGAACCCCGCAACGCTCCCGCTGAACACATGCACAGCTACCTCGGTCGTGAAGGGTTCCGCCACCCGCTGAGCTGACAGCGGTCGGTCGCGAAGAGGTCCGCAGCTACGGCGGTGAAGTCCTCGCCGGTCGGGTCGAGCGTGCGTGACCCGCACGGATGACGACCGCTTCCGGGTCGAGCTCGTCGGCGGTCACTCCATCGTCGCCCGCCGGGTCCTGGCCGCCACCGGCCTGGTGGACGAGCTTCCCGACATCGACGGCCTCGCGGAGCACTGGGGCCACGACGTCATCCACTGTCCGTTCTGCCATGGCTTCGAGGTGCGCGACCGCCACATCGTCCAGATCGTCACCCACCGATGGGGCTCCACACGACCGGCTTGTTCCGCCAGCTGACCGCCCAGCTCACCGTTGTGCTCCACGGCCCGTCGACGTGGACGACGCCGAGCTCGAGGCCCTGCGAGCCGGCGGGGTGGACATCCGGTCCGGGCCGGTGAGCCGCATCGTCGCGGGAGCCGACGGCCACGTCGGCGGCGGTCGAGCTGGCCGACCAGCGAACGCATCGATGCCGACGCAGTCGTGGTCGGTCCCCGGTTCAGGGTACGCGCCGAACCGCTGGCGGCGCTCGGGCTCCAGCCGGTGGCGCACCCGACGCGGGCTCGGCGACTTTGTGGAGACGGACGCGACCGGGGAGACGGCGGTGCCGGGCCTCTACGCGGCCGGCAACGTGACCGATCCGAGCCAGCAGGTGTTGCAGGCGGCGGCCGAACGGCAGCCGGGTCGGCGCCATGATCAGCTTCAGCCTCGCCCACGACGACGTCCGGGCGGCCGCCCGGCCACTTCGGCCGACGAGGCCGACTGGGATCATCGCTACGGGGGCGAGCAGATGTGGAGCGGCAACCCCAACGGCACCCTCGTCAACGAGATCAGCGGGCTTGCCCCTGGCCGCGCCCTCGACGTCGGTGCCGGCGAGGGCGGTGACGCGCTTTGGCTGGCCGAGCAGGGTTGGGACGTGACCGCAAGCGACATCTCGCAGCGAGCGCTGGACCGGGTCGACGCCGAGGCCGAGTCGCCGCGGGCTCACAGGTCGAGTGCCATCATGTGCGACGCGAACGCACTCGATGCATTCGAGACCGAGGCGTTCGACCTCGTGTCGGCGCAGTATGCGTCGATCCCCCGCACGCCCGATGACCGGGGCATCGGCAACATCCTGAACGCGGTCGTCCCGGGCGGCACCCTGCTCGTGGTTAGCCACGATCTCGAGCCGATGCGTGCGCCGATCGACACCCGGGCCCAGAGCCGGCCGTTCGACCCGGACGCCTACGTGCGGACCGAAGACTTCGCCGCCGCGCTCGCCGACTCATCGGAATGGGACATCGAAGTTCACGAGAAGCGACCCCGTCCGCCCGGGCGCCGCCTCCGCTTCGCACCACGCCGACGATGTCGTGCTGCGGGCCCGGCGGCGCGCCGGCTGACGCGAACCGATAGCGCTGGCCCGAGGAACCTCGCCTTGCTTGGCCGGAGGGAAGAGCGCAGCCAAGGTCTGGATGGCAAACGGGTGACCGGTTGCCTGTCGTGGCACTGACCGGAGTGTCGCGAGACGATGGTTATGCCCGAGAAGGCTGTAAATCACTGAGATTGCGTGTCACGAATAGCCACCGGGCCGGGTAGCGTTGCACAACAACGACTTCTGCGGACCTCGGTTGCGTTCACCTGGGTTTGTCCACTGACAACCGGCCGAACGTTCCCGGAGGCACTCGATGGGCAAACAAATGACGGCTGTAAGCCGTCAAACCAACGGAGGGACTATGAAAAGCAAGGCAGGCCGCAAGTTCGCCGCTGTGACAGCCACGGCGATAACCGTCGGCTCTATGGCATCCTTCGGGACCACGTCGGCCGCCAGCGCCTCATCAGTGGTCAACTTCACGTACTGGACCAGCTTTTTCAAGCCCTCGTGGATCGCCACGATCGACAGCACCTTTGACCAGAGCCACCCGGGCTACAAGGCCAACGGCCAGTACATCTCGACAGCGGACGAGTACCTGCCCAAGTTGGTGGCCGCCCTCAAATCCGGTACGTACCCGACCGTCGACGTCGACCAAAGCCCCTCCGACTTGCCTCTGGTGGAGGAGAGCGGCAAGCTCATACCGCTCAACGGCGATATGACCGCCCTGACCAACGAACTCTACCCCGGCATTAGAGCGGCGCTGTTCTATCGCGGCGAGCAACTTGGCATGGCGCTGTCCGGCGTCGGCGACATTGTCCTGTTTTACAACAAAGCCGACTTTGCCGCCGCCGGGATAAAGAACCCTCCCGCAACCTGGCCGGAGCTCGAGGCCGACGCCGCCAAGCTAACGGTGCCTTCGGCGCACCGCTACGGCTTTTACGTACCCACGGGGGAAGCCGAGTGGATTTCTTACGATTGGGAGCCAGTGCTGTGGGGCGACGGCGGGACCTTCCTCAACGCCAACCAAACCAAGGCGACTTTTGACAGCACCGCTGGCGTTGCGGCGCTGTCGACCTGGGTCAACATGGTCCGCACCCAGAAGGTGGCGCCGGCATCGAGCTTCGCCGCGGACGGCAACTTCGACGGGCCGACTGCCTTCAGCTCCAACGCCGTGGCCATGATCACCGACGGCCAGTGGCTCGAGGGCGAGGTGCCCAGTAGCCTGGACTACGGAGTGGCTCCCTACCCGGCGGGGACGAAGGGCCCCTCGACCAACCTCGGCATCGAGGCGATGGCGCTGCTGAAGACGACGCCGGCCGAGGATAAAGCTGGGCTCGCTTTCATCAAGTTCCTGGCCAGCAATAAAGAAGGTGCTTACATAGCTTACGAAAGCGAAGGCCTGCCCGATAGCCCGGCACAGCTCAGCCAACCCCTGCTGAAGCAGGACGAGGCGAAGAAGTTCTACTCTGTCTATTCCGAGATGGAGCGCTACGGCCAGGTCCGCCCGATATCGCCGCAGTACACCGCCGTGTCCCAGGACTTATGGACTGCCATTAATGAGGCGATCGCAGGCAAGGCCACGCCGGCCCGAGCGCTGTCAACCGCCCAGCAACAGGCGGACGAGGTCCTCTCCCAGCAATAGCCCCGGGCCTGGAGCCGCTTGGGCATAGGCCCGCCCATAGCAGCCGTTCGCTCGGCCACCCGGTGCCACAGGTCCGGGTGAGCCGCAACCAGCGCAGCCGTGCGAGCGGTAATTCAGGGTAGGCCCGGCCCGCTGCTCGCTAATGTTTGGCCATTAGCGACGACCTGTCGGGCCACGCCGCCGGCTTACCCGCGTTGCGCAAGCTCTGGGGCACGCTGCTCGCCATAGCCGACAGGTGGTGGGCGATCGTCGAACTGGTGCCCCGTGCCGGGCCCGGTCTGGTCGCCCTCACCGTCCTGGAAAACCTGGTCCTGGGCCTACTGCCGATCGCTTTCGTGATCGGCACGAGCACCATGATCGCCCGCATAGAGCACGGCCTGCAGACCGGCTCCGCGTCCTGGTCGTCCATCGCCGGCCCACTGGCATTAGCCGGCGGGGCGCTGCTCATCCAGAACCTCCTCAGTCCTTTTCGCGCCGTCCTCGGCGAGCTGGTCACCCGGAGAGTAGACGGCTACTGCGTACGCGGCCTGGTCCACGCGTCACTCGTCGACGCGCCCATGGCCGCCTTTGACGAGAGCGACGTCCTCTCACAGCTCAACGACGCTCAGGCCGGGCTGACCCAGTACTCTCTGACGCCCGGCTCGGCCGTCGTTGGCCTCCTCGCTCTGGTCACGCGCTACTCGCAAATGCTCGGCGCAGTAGTCGTGCTCGGCATCGTGCTCGGGCCGGGGGCCGCAGCCGTCGTCGCCGCCGCCGTTCTCATCGCCCGGGTCGGCTGGCGGGATTCCCTGACCAGGTTTTCTGTTTTCTCGTCGACCGTGGCCGATGCCCGCCGGAGCGCGCAGTACATGCTGCGAACGGGGACGAGCCCGGCCCTGGCCAAGGAAATGCGCATACTCCAGCTGCTGCCATGGTTCCGGGCCCGAACGGAAAGCGATTGCGACGCCTACTACGTGCCGGTGTGGCGCAAACGCGCCCGCCTGTGCGTGGTCCCGTTCATGGTTTACGGCATCGTCCTGGTCGTGGGCATTTCGGCCGCGCTTATCATGCTCCGCGACGCCATGGCGCGAGGTTCGCTGTCGGTGCTCGACCTTTCCCTGGCCCTGCAAGCGATCTTCCTGGCCATTGCCTTTGCTGCTTTCTTCCCCGAGGCCGATATTCCCACCCAGTTCGGCATGCAGACCCAGGCCGCCCTGGTCAGCCTGAGGCGGCGGTTTTCAGGGCCCTCTCGCTCACCGGCCAGAGGCAGCCTTGACGCCGCCGGTCTGCCGCGTTCCTCCATTCGTTTCGAGGATGTCTCGTTTTCCTACCCGGGAGCCGACAAACGGGTCCTCGACGGCTTGGACTTCGAACTGCGGGTTGGCGAGTCGACCGCCATCGTCGGGCTCAACGGCGCCGGCAAGACCACCCTGGTCAAGCTCCTGAGCCGCTTGTACGAGCCCGGAGACGGGCGCATCCTGGTCGATGGCACCGATCTAGCTGATTACGACACAGCCGGTTGGCAACGCCGTCTGGCCGTCATATTCCAGAACTACAACCGTTACGAGCTCGATGCCAGGACCAACGTCGGCCTCGGCGCCGCCGGCCGGCTGGACGACGGGCGAGCCTTCGTCCGGGCGACTGAGCGGGCGGGTGCGGCCGAGATAATCGGCTCCCTGCCGCAAAAAGAAGAGACGGTGCTGTCGAGCCGCTACCGCGGGGGAGCCGACCTGTCCGGGGGCCAGTGGCAACGAATTGCCCTGGCCCGGGCGCTGTTCGCCGTCGAGGCGGGCGCGGCTGTGCTCGTCCTGGACGAACCCACCGCTCAGCTCGACGTGCGGGCCGAGGTGTCTTTCTTCGACAACTTCCTCGAGCTCACCCGCGGCCTCACCACCGTCATCGTTTCGCACCGCTTTTCGACCGTGCGGCGAGCTGGCCGGATCGTCGTGCTGGAGGACGGAAAAGTTATCGAGGACGGGCGCCACGATGACCTGGCGCGGGCGGGCGGCCGTTACGCCCAGCTGTTCGCTCTGCAATCCAGTCGATTTGCCGACGGTCTGCCCGAGGAGCCGGACGACTTGACCAACACGACGTTATGAGCCTGTTCAAAGCCTCGCGTTTTTTGCTGGCGCTAGGCGTCAAGCTTGACCCCGTCCGGCTGTCCGTCGCCATCGCCCTGATGCTGCTGGGCTACGCCGCTGCCCCCCTCTCGGCGCTGTCGCTCGGCGCTTTTGCCAACGCCGTCCTTGCTCGTCGAGACGAGGAAGCGCTCGTGCTGGCCGTGCTCATCGCCGTACTGCTCGTCGCCCAGGCTATGGGCCATCATTTCTCTCATCTCTGTTACCGCCGGGTGGCGGACGAGCAGGGCACCGGCCTGGAGATAGAGCTCATGGAGGTCCTCACGGCCCCCTCAGGGATCGAGCATTTCGACGACCCCGCTTTCTCGGACACCTTCGAACTGGTACGAGGTTCGATTTTCGTCGTGTCCCAGGCTCTCGAGTCGGTCCTCGAGCTGTGTGGCTTGCTGGTCCAGATCACGATCACCGTCGTGATCCTGATAAGCGTCGACCCCTGGCTGGCCTTCTTGCCTGTTTTTGCCCTTCCGCCCGTCCTTCTCGGAGAACGGGCGCAATCGGTACTGGAGGCAGCGCCGCGAGGCGTGCGCCGAAAAGGTCCGGCTCAACCGTCACCTGATAGAGCTGGCCAGCTCGCGGGATACGGTCTCAGAGTTGCGCCTCTTCGGCGCCGAAACTGAGATCACTCGTCGTCAAGAGGCTGCCTGGGGCGATGTCACACACCAGATGTTTACCGGTCAATCTCGCAGCGCCGTCCGTCGGGCCCTGGGGCAATTGGTCTTTACGGTGGGTTATGCCGGTTCGATCCTGATCGTGGTGCGCCAGGCCTTGCAGGGCCACTCCTCGGTCGGCGGGCTCATTCTCATCATCACCCTGGCCATACAGGTGAACGGGCAAATTGCCGGCGCCGTCGGCCAACTGACAGGGCTCCAGGCGGCCGGTCGTACGGTCGAACGGATCCAATTTCTCCAGGAGGCGTCAAGGCGATGGAGCAAGGCAGAGGGCGTAACCGGGCCACCCGTCCTTCAAGTGGGGGCCCGCCTCGAGCAAGGCATCGTCCTCGATGATGTGTGCTTTTCTTACCCGGGGCACTCTGAGCTCGCCCTCGACCACATATCGATCGAAGTGCCGGCGGGGAGCACTATGGCGTTGGTGGGCGAGAACGGGGCCGGTAAGTCCACCCTGGTAAAACTGCTGTGCGGTCTTTACGCGCCTACGAGCGGCAGGATTATGGTCGACGGGGTCAACCTGGCCGAGCTGCCTCCTGAACAATGGCGGGCCCGGGTCGCCGCTCTGTTCCAGGATTTCTTCCGCCTGGAGTTCGTGATGCGAGAGAGCATCGGCCTCGGAGAGGTCCGGTTAGTTGACGATGAGATGGCCGTGCGGCGGGCCGTCATCAACGCTCACGCCGACGCGCTGGTGGCGACCGTGCCCGGTGGCCTCGATGGCGTCGTGGGCCACAATTACAAGCCCGGGACGGACCTCTCCGGCGGCCAATGGCAGAATCCTGGCCCTGGCCCGGTGCCTGATGCGTGACCAACCACTGTTGCTGGTGCTCGACGAGCCGGCGGCGGCTCTTGATGCCGCCGCCGAGCACGCCCTGTTCGAGCGGTATGCGTCGTCGGCCAAAACGGCGGCTCGCCAACTCGGTGGCGTTACGATCCTGATCTCGCACCGCTTCTCTACCGTCTTGATGGCGGACACCATCGCCGTCCTGGACCGGGGCGTGCTACGCGAGTGCGGGTCACACAGCCAGCTGATGAAGAACGGCGGCCAGTACGCAGAACTGTTCCAGCTCCAGGCGCGGGCGTACCGGTAAGGGGCCGTTAGTGGCGGCGCCGCCGGAGCTAACCAGCCGCACGGCTCACCTGTACCACGCGGCGAGCATCGTCGTAGATGACCTCGGCCCCCCTGTGGTACGCTCCGTGACTGCCGCGGGCAGCGTCAAGGTGAGTACGACGGCGACGCCAGCCCGGGGCGGGGAGATAGTAATTGGCTACTTTCGACTGCGCGCCGTCGATGAACGACCTCGATGTCCTTGATTTCTGCCGCAACGGTTACATCATGCTCGAGGGCGTCGTCCCGGACGACATCAACGACCGGGTTATGGAGTACTGCGACCAGTATGCCGGGGCGAGTGGCGAGATCCCTATTGCCGAGCCCTGGTTGGTGTCGGCTGTCACCTTGAACCCGGCCCTCGCCGGCGTCCTCCGCTCCTTGCTCGGGAGGGACTTCGCTTATCTGGACCGCGCCGCCACGCACCGCAGCAACGGCGCCCAGCCCGGACAGAGATGGCACCGCGACGGTGGCGCCGTCCACGGGCCCCGGGTCGACTGCCTGATGGGGTTTTACCTGCCTCAGGAAACGACGCTCGAAATGGGCCCCACGGAGGTGCTGCCCGGGTCGCACCACCTCTTCCAGATCCCCCAGTACATGGCTCACTACTCCAGATCCGGGGCTCCGCCTATGCCTGCGCCCCCGCCGGTTCGATCTTCGTGACGCATTACGCCATCTGGCACCGGCGGTCGAGCTCGACCTCATCCCAAGTGCGCAACCTGCTCAAGTTCTGGTACCTGCGGACGACGCCCCCTCAGCCGCGACTGGCAGCGTTGCGATGACTTCACCCTGGAGCAGGCCTTCCACCTACCTGGCGGCCACAGCTTTGGCCGGGAGGGCCACCTCGTGCGCAACCAGGCCGTTGAGATGCTGTACTGGCTCTCCGGCGAGCACGACGTCTACGGCTCCGTTGTGCCTAGCTCGAACTTGCCCGTCTACTACTTCTGGAACGGCGCTCGGCCAGCCGCGGGCTGAAGACCTGGTTGAGCGCACGAGGAAACCTGAGCGCATAAGGGATACAGTGCAAGACCTCCTGTACTTGCAAACGGCGAACACGCTGCCCACCTCGGAGGTGCTCGGCATAGCCCTGTACGTCGCAGGGGCGGAGGTCGAATTGCCCCCTGATCCGGCACAGTGGCCCTATACAAGCGTCCTTGACCGGTGAGACAGGGCTGGCGCGTGGTCAAGTTCCCGGAACTGGCGCTGCTCCTCGACGAAAGCCGCAGTTACGCCCTTGGTTGCGAGTTCGTCCTCGAGCGCGAGGCCGACCCCGGGCACCGCTGAGGGAATGCCCTATCAACGCTGAGGGAATGTCAGGCACCGACCGCTCAGCGGACCAGTCCCCGATTGGAGTTCCAGATGCTCACAGATCAACAGGTGAACCACTTCAGGACCTTCGGCTTTCTCGTTCTGCGAAAGACATTTTTGCCGGACGAGGTAGCCAATATTCGCACCCGTTTCGACAGGGTCCTGGCGCAGGACCGGGATGGTCAGGAGTTTGACGGAGAACGGCGCCAGGGCGTGCTGGGCTGCGTCGAACAGGACGAGGTACTGTCCCGGTTACTCGAAGACGACCGCGTCTACGGCCCGATGGAACAGCTCCTCGGGCCCGGGTTCGTCTGGATAACCTCCGACGGCAACCTCTATGTCGGCGACACCAATTGGCACCCGGATAGCCCGTCAGTTGGTGATTTCCGCATCAAGATCGCGCTCTACCTCGACCCCGTATCACACGACACAGGGTGCCTCCGCGTCGTGCCGGGCTCGCACTTGCCGGGGTTCGGTGAGCGGTTGCGAGAAATGCCGCGGCCCTCTCACAACGCAGCCGATTCGGTCTACGGCGTGGACGGGTCGGCCATCCCGTGCGTCAGTCTGGAGTCGAAGCCGGGCGACATGGTTATTTTCGACCAGCGATTGTTCCACAGCTCCTTCGGCGGCAAGACGGGTCGGCGCATGTTCACCCTCAATTTCATCCCCTCGCCGACCGGGCCCAGCGACTATGACCATATCCGCGACATGTACGAGAAAAATATCCTGCACGCCAATGACGTCGGGAGGAGCAAGCGGGACCACCTTTACACGACTTCGTTCCTGCAGACCGAGTCCCCGCGGATCCAGGCCATGATCCATCCCCTCCTGGAACTGGGCTTGAGCTGAGCTCTATTTTCGATCATCACCCGGCCGGGGCCGGGCTCTTTCGTGCTCATGACCCCGACAACGACCCGGGGACCATGCCGCGACGGTTCTCGATAGTCCGCGGTAGCAGGTCGTACCGGGTTTGGTGCCCCTTGAAGTGGCGCTCGAGCTCCTCGACCATGAAGCGGATCCCTCTGGCGTCGCAACCCGACGTGGCGCTACCGATATGCGGTGACATGAGCACGTTGGGAAGATCAAGGAACGGGGAGCCGGTGGGCACCGGCTCGGGGTCGGAACACATCCAGGCACACGACGATATCGCCCTGCCGGAGCCGTTCAATCAGGCGCGTCGGGGTCGACGACCTTGCCCCGGCTCACGTTTACAAAAACGGATCCGGGCTGCAGCAATGAGAACTCCTTTTTTCCAAGCATTCGCTCGGTGGCCGGTGTGATCGGGACCAGGCAACACACCACCTCGCCCAGGCGCATGACGTTGTCGAGCGAAGTGAGGGTGACGCGGTAAGCATCGGCCAGCTCGATCGGCACGTAAGGATCGTGGGCATAAATCTTGACGCCGAAGGGCGCCAGGAGCTCGACCAGGCGCCGGGCGATGTGACCGAACCCGAGCAAACCCACAGTCCTTCCCGTTAGCTCCCCCCAGGTGTAGCCGAGCTGCGTCACGGTGGAGGCCTGGCTGGACAAGCTCCCGGTCGCAAGCCATCCGCCGGAAGATGGACCCGTAGTTCCGCAGCCCGATCAAGCTGAACGCCAACGCCCATTCGGCCACCGGGGAGGATGCGGAGTTGTTCGTGTCAACTGACGCGTACGCCACGGCGCCAGCACGCCTCGATATCGACACGTGCCGAGAACCGGTCGTTCCCGAGGAATCCCCGAGGAAACGCACCGACGGCATCTGGTCGAGCAATTCCCCGCTGATAAACGGGGAACCATCGCCAATAACGAGCGCACCGGCATGTTCGGCCGCACGCACAATTCGCGCCTCATCCTCGGGCGAGGGTGGAGGTGGCTCGTTCCAGCCGCCCGGCAGTTAGGCGGGCTCAGAAGCTCCACTCGGCAAAGCTTTCCAGGTGGCGCAGCTCCTCGTTGTCGCTGAAATGGCGCCATGTCTTGTCGCTGCAGGCGATGACGACAGCGGGCCTTGTGCACGTCCAGACTTCCTCCGTTCGGTCCTGATATTGACTTCGTTCGGGTCCATATACTGCGCTTGGTTCGGGTGCTTTAGTGGCTCGGGCATGGCCGACGGCACCCGCTCAGTCGGGCACCGGCGCGGTGCGCTCCATCACCAGGTGCCAGTGCCACGGCTCCGCCACGGGCCGCTGCTCGACGTCCAGTCAGCTCGAGGACCTCGAACCCATGATGGAGCGAGATCAGCGCCGCGCATCGCAATAGAAGTGGGGATGGCCCTTGTCGCCGGGGTCGTCGAGGTCGAGCATGGAGTGTCGGGCAGGCGACCTCGTCGCCGGCACCGTAGGCGGATTGCGCTTCGAGAGCATGGTGCTCTGGAGTCGAGCGAGCCGCCGGGCCGCAGCACTCGGCGGGCGAGCCCCGTCGAGGGCCAGTTCGGAGCGATGTTGGTCAGTCGCCGTATGGTGAAATGACGTTCCACGGCCAGGACGAAGATCGAACGACTGGTCGGGGAAACTCGAGGTCGAGGAAGTTTTCTCGACCTGGAACGAGGCACGAAGCCCGTGACGACGAGCCGCTGTCCGAGCTTCCTCGATGCCGAGGCCAGGCTGGCGTCCGCGTCCAAAGGTGTTGAACCCCCGGAGAGCCAGGTTACGACCCATGCCGCCCGACGCCGCGCCAGGTCAAGGACGTCGCGTGCCGACCGTCGCCTCAGCTCGGCGACCATGGCCCTCACACGCATGGTTCGGGCTCCAGCCATTCAGCCCGCTGGTCGGGGCGTCGCGCCACCCTGGTCCCAGTCCTCGTGGGCCGAAGCGGAGCGCCACGATCGGCAGGTCCTTCGTCGACGGGCACCGGAACGTTTGACCCGACCGAGAGGGGCCACGCGCCAAGCCCAACGCCGGAGGCCTATCTGTCCCGCCACTCCTCGGCCAAGAGCTCGTACGACCGCACCCGGTCGGCGTGCTGATGTGTAATAGTAGTTACGATCAGTTCGTCCGCTTGCCCGTCGCTTCCTGCAGCTGCTGCAATTGGTCCGCCACCTGCTGCGGTCCCGACGAACTGCGTCTCCGCACCCGGTCCTCGACCAGCGCCAGGTCTTCCGGTCCCCACTAGTCGGCGCCGGCCTCTCTGGCGTCGGGAACTCGATTGCCCCCTGCCCGCTCCGTATGCTGCGCACCCACAGGCCGTAGCCACCGGCCAGTTCACGCGCCGCTTTTGCTGACCGAGCGCAACCACGACGTCAGCAGAAACGCGATGTAGGGCCGGCTCCAGCTCCTCGGATGGACGAAAAGCAGAGACGTAGCCTTCGACCGCCTCGAGGACGGAGCCGGGCTGACGTGGTAGTTGGCTGCGAAACGCAGGCCGTTGCGGCCGGCCACAACGGCGCTCTGGCCACCACTGCTACCCGAGGATCCAGACCTGGACCCGCCGTTCGCCCGGGACCACCCGCACTTGGCCCGGCGTCCGAGGTAATAGGTGCCCCGCCACAGTGCGAGGAGCTCGCCGATCTGGTCTGCATATTCAGGGACGTTCGCACCTGGCTGGTTCAGGAGAGCCCGCTGGAGCGCGAACCTCGGTGAACCGGCCAACGCGTCGTACGAAAAACGGGCCGGGATGCGGAGGCCATTAGGCGCTCGCCCATCGATACTTCGTCCGCCGCGCCCGCGCCTACCGGTACCGGACGGGCCTCCTGGGGCCGGCCCCCGACCGCCCGATGCCGAGGTCGATGCGGCCGGGGTAGAGGGCATCGATGAGGCCGAACTCCTCGACCGTGGACAGCGGCGTCCGGTGGCCGAACTGGACCCACCGAACCCAGCCTGATGGTTGTCGTGGCGGCGGCCGTCAGGGCGATTACGACGGCAGGCGAGGTCCCGGCCATGCCGGGATTGAGGTGGTGTTCAGCGAACCAGTAGCGCTTATAGCCAAACTGCTCGGCCTTACGGGCCAGGTCGGTACTGTTGCGAAGCGCCTCACTGGCCGTGGAACCCGATGAGATCGGGACGAGGTCGAGGACGCCGAGCGGTATCCCGGCCATTTACGGCCGGCCCTCGGGGACTTTTTCCACCGACGCACCCAACGCTGACAGGATCATAAGGCCGCCTTGGCCGCGGCCAGGCCCGGTTCCACAGGCAACAAGCCAAGGTGTTCACGCAGCGTCGTCCCTTCGTAGTCGGCTCGGAACACTCCACGTTCCTGCAAAAGAGGCACGACGGTGTCAGCAAACTCGTCCAGGCCGTCCGGTGTGATATGGGGCACGAGGATAAAACCGTCGCTTGCATCCGCTTGCACGAGCTCGTCGATCTGGTCGGCAATAGTCGACGGAGAACCGATAAAGGTCTGGCGCGCGCTAACGGCGATAACCAGATCGCGGATCGATAGCCCTTCGGACTGGGCGCGCTGTCGCCATTCGTTCGCGGTGGCTATGGGGTCGCGGTACGACCGTACGCTGGCCCTTCCTTTCGCTATCGAAGCCTCCGCCGGTTGCGGGTCGACGTCCGGTAGCGGGCCGTCGGGGTCATAACCGGAGAGATCCCGGTTCCACAGCTGTTCGAGGAACTTGATCGCGGTGGGGCCGCTCACCTGCTGGCGGCGTACCTCGTGGGCGCAATTGTGTGCCTCATCGTCCGTGGCGGCAAGCACGAAGGTGGCGGCGGGCAGGATAAGTAACTGGTTGACTCTCACGACCGTACCGGTCGAGCCGGCCCTTCACATCGGCGTAGAACGCCTGCCCTGTCTCCAACGTGCCGTGGCGACTGAAGATGGCGTCAGCGCAAGCGGCGGCGAACTCCCGGCCCTCATCGGAGTCGCCCGCCTGGAAGATGACAGGACGGCCCTGCGGGCTCCGCGGGACATTGAACCGCCCCGAAATATCGAAGAACTCGTCGTGGTGCTCGAACACACCCCCGTCGCCTGAACGGAGGAACGTGCCCGAGTGTTTGTCGGCCAGCACTTCGTCTCCTTGCCAGGACGCGAATAACTCGCACGCCACCTGGAGGAACTGACGCGGCATGCGCATACCTCTGGTCCTCGCGCAGATAGCCGCCGCGGCGGAAGTTCTCTCCTGTAAAGGCGTCCCACGATGTAACTACGTTCCAGGCCGCACGCCCGCCCGAAAGATGGTCGAGGCTGGCGAACTGCCGGGCCACCTCAAAGGGCTCGTTGAAGGTGGAATTTATCGTCCCGGCCAGGCCGAGGCGCTCGGTAACGGCAGACAAAGCCGCCAGCACTGTGAACGTGTCCGGGCGGCCCACCACATCGAGGTCGTAGATCTGCCCTGCGTGCTCTCTCAGCCGCAATCCCTCGGCCAGGAACAGGAAGTCGAACTTGGCCCGCTCAGCCGTCTGTGCGAAGTGGACGAAGGACGCGAAATCGATGTGACTACCAGACCGCGGGTCGCTCCACACTGTCGTGTTGTTGACACCGGGAAAATGCGCAGCCAGGTGGACCTGCTTGCGGGGCCTCCTCACCCGTGCTCCTACCTGCCTCATGTGAGAGCCTGCCTCATGTCGCGACCTCCCGTTCAAGCCGCCGCGTACCGGTTGATGGGCCGCTGCATGCCGAGCAGCCCCCGAAGCGTGCCCGCCTCATAGGAACGCCTGAACACACCCCTGGCCTGCAGTTCCGGGACCAGGCCCTCGCGTTATCGCCTCCAGGTCATGGGGCACTGCGGCGGGGCGGAGCCGAAAACCGGAAAAGCCAGCCTCGCGAAACTCTTGCAGTGCGTCCGCCAGCTGCGAGGGAGACCCGCAGAAAACCATGGCATCGCTCTGGTATTCGTTGCCGGCCAGCGCGTCGAGGCGCGCCTTTCTGTCCGCAGCGGCAATTGGGCCCGTATCAAGGAAGACAACGAGGTCAGCTAACACGTGCAAGACGTGGCTGGCCCGCCCTGCGGTCTCCTGCTCCCCCCGGATAGCTTCCACGATGGACCGGCCATGATCGGGGCTCTGCGCCACTACAAAGCCGACATCCGCCGATCTGCCGATCAGGCGGTAACCGGCGGGACCATGAGCGAGCGCGCTCACGACAGGCTGGCCCTGGGGTGGCCGGGGCGTGATCGAGGGCCCTTTGACTCTGAACCACCGGCCGTTGAAGTCGATGTAGTGCAGCTTCGTCCGGTCGATGAAACGGCCGGAGGCGGCGTCTCGGATTTCGGCGTCGTCCTCCCAGCTGTCCCAGAGGCGTCGCACCACTTCGACAAAGTCGGAAGCTTCGTCGAACAACACGGGCGCCTCCTCGGCGTCGAGGGCGGGCGCATCCGGGGGTAGTGGCGCGCTCCGGGGCAGTGGGCCCCGACGACCAAAAAGGCGCGCCTCGTCGGGTCGCGCCGACACGGCGACCTGCACTCCGGCCCGGCCGGCACTGGCGTAGTCGAGCGTGGCGATCGCCTTCGAGATGTGGAACGGCTCAGTGTGCGTCACGACCACACTCGGGACCAGGCCGACATGCGTCGAACGGGGAGCCACCGAGGCGCTCATGAGGACGGCGTCGAGCCTGCCCGTCACCAGGTCCGTGCGGCCGTTGGCACCTGCGCCGGTCGAAGGCGACAAGCTCAGGGAGTCCTCGACGGTAACGAAGTCGACCAGGCCCCTCTCGGCCTCCCCTACCAGGTCTGCCCAATAACGTGCGGTTAGTAGCTCGGCCGGCCGCGCCGTCTCCACCCGCCAGGCCGCCGGGTGCCAGCCGGCACCATCCAGTGCCACTGCGAGGTGAAGGGGTGAAGGCACAGCCTGGGTCACCTTTTGTTTGACAGTCGGCGGGTTTGACAGGCGAAAGGGTTGAGGGGCGGGGGGTTTGGCCGGGGGTCGACGTGGCGTCATCCGGGAACTATGGCTATCAAATCAGTAGTATGACTTTATACAATTGAATTTGTGTAAATGAAGTCGAAAGGCACTTGACGTTCCGGCCCTCGCAGTTGTTAGCGCAGCGGGCAGGTCGAGAGGGGGGTTCGCTTCACTCACTGCCCGCTGCACCTCGCCGACCGGCCGGGGGACTGAGCCGGTCGGGGCCCTTGATTGTCGATGGCCCGAGTTGCGGTTACGGTCTCTACATTTCTGACGTCTCTCATCGCGCTCACACCAGTGGGCGCATGGCGAGTGGGACCTGTCTTGTTGCCCTATCCGGGCCACGGGTGTCATAGTAAATCTATCGCGATAGTAGAAGTACCGGCGACCTTATAGTCAACTGAATCCATTAGACAAATAGATTTGATGGAGCTAGTATAACGGACTGGAGATGAGGAGAGCCCGATGAGTGTCTCGGTGGTGGTCGGTAACCCCAAACCCCGGTCGCGGACGTACCAGACGGCTGTGCTTGTGGCGGAGAGCCTGAGCGGTGGACCTCCTGACCTGGTGGTGGACCTCGTGGACGTCGGCTGCAACCTGCTCGACTGGTCGAGCGAAGAGGTGGCCGCGACAGTGTCAGCGGTCCAGGCCAGCTCGCTGGTCGTGTTTGCCAGCCCGACTTACAAGGGCTCTTACACGGGGCTGCTGAAGTTGTTCCTGGACCGCATTGCTACCGGGGCCTTCGCGGGCGCCACGGCAGCCGTGCCCCTAATGCTGGGCGGGGACTCGCGTCACTCTTTGGCGCCCGAGGTCTTCCTGAAACCCGTGCTGGCCGAGCTGGGCCTGAGCTGCCCGACACGGGGCTTGTTCGTGCTGGAGGCCGACTATGCCGGATCTCCGAGCCTGGACGCCTGGTTGGACCAGTCCCGGCCCCTGCTGGCCAGCTGGACCGGGGCACTGCGATGAGCGTGGTCGAAGCCCTGGAGCCGCTCCGTCTGCGGCATGTCTTCGGCACGTTCCCAACCGGGGTTACCGCTTTGGCGGCCGTCGTCGAGGGCGGGCCGCAAGGTATCGCCGTCAGTTCTTTCACCTCGGTTTCGCTCGACCCCGCCATGGTCCTGGTGTGCGTGGCCCACTCGTCGACGACCTGGCCCGTGCTGGCCCCCGCGCCCGGCTCGGGATCAGCGTCCTGGCCGCGGACCAGGAGCGAGCCTGTCGTCAGTTGAGCGCTCGCGACGGTGACCGTTTCGCCGGCCTGGGCTGGCGAGCTACCACTCACGGCGCCGTCCTCCTTGACGGGGCCAGCGCTTGGTTCGAGTGCAGCATCGAACAGCAGAGCCAGGCCGGCGACCACGACATCGTGGTCCTCCGGGTACACGACCTTGACGGCGACCACTCGGTACCGCCTCTCGTCTTCCATGGCAGCCGCCTCCGCCAGCTGCACCCGGAAGTTCCAGCCAGCGAAAGCCGCGACCGGTGACGGCGGCCACCCTGAACCGCGTCAATTCGAAGCGTTCCACCTCGGACCGTGCCCCTTCGAGGCGGGCCGCCGCTCATGTGATTGCCTCCGATGCCGAGGCCGTCGAGGTCGCCGCTCGCCTTGGCCGTGAACTGGCCGGGGGCGCGGCCGAGCGGGACCTCGAGCGACGCCTCCCCTGGGATGAGGTTGCCGCCCTCTCCGGCAGCGGTTTGCTCGGCATTACAGCGCCGAGCCGTTTCGGAGGAGCCGACGTCAGCGCCGTGACCCTGGCGGAGGTGGTCCGCCTGGTATCTGCCGCAGACAGCAACGTGGGCCAAATCCCTCAGAGCCACTTCACTTTTCTGCACGCACTCCGCGAGCTGGGTACCGAGGACCAGCAACGGTTCTTCTTCGGCGAGGCGCTGACCGGCCGAAGTTTCGGCAATGCTCAGGCCGAGCGCGGGTCCAGTGAGGGACGTCCCTTTGCCACCCGTCTTTTGCCCAACGGTGACGGCACCTTTGTCCTCAACGGCCGCAAGAGCTACTGCACGGGGGCTCTTTTCGCCGACTGGGTGCCGGTGGTCGCCCACGGGGCAGACGAGAAAAACTACATCGCGTTCGTGCCTTCCGACGCTCCGGGCCTGACCGTTGTCGACGACTGGGACGGCATGGGCCAGCGGCTAACCGCCAGCGGGACCGTGGAGCTTGAAAGCGTGGTCGTGCCCGAAAGCAGCGTCGTCGCGCACCACCGCCTGTTCGAGGGCCCGGCCACTCTGGGCGCCGTCGCCCAACTGCTGCACACGGCCATTGATGCCGGCCTTGCTCAGGGTGCACTCGACGAGGCGACGCGGCTGGTGCAGCGACCGGGGCGCATGGTGGGAGGCCGGCGTAGAGAAGGCGGGCGAGGACCCTCTGTTGGTCCAGCGCTTCGGGGAGCTGGCCATAACCGTGTCCGCTTCCCGCTCCCTGTTAGCCGACGCCGGTCGAGCCCTGGACCGAGCTCTGCTCGACCCCACGGACAGCTCCACCGCCGCCGCCTCGATCGCCGTGGCCACCGCAAAAGTATTTGCCGATCGTGCCTCAGTCGAATTGGGCAGTGGGCTGCTCGAGGTCGTGGGGACGAGAGGCAGCCTGCAACCCGACAACCTCAACCGCTTTTGGCGCAACGCCAGGACGCATACCCTCCACGATCCGGTGCGCTGGAAGGTGCAGCACATTGGCCGCTACGTCCTGAACGGGACGTACCCCCCGCGTCACGCCCAGATCTAAGGATGATAAGTCCAAATATGGCCAGCCTGAAAGGGTGAAAGGTTGGCTTCTCCCCTACCCGTCACGCTCCCGGAGAAAAAATGACGCTCAAGTTCTTGTGGTTCCTGCCTACTTATGGTGACAGCCGGTACATAGTCGGTGGCGGGCACGGTATGTCCGCCGGGACCGCCGGAGGGTGGCGGCCGGCCACGCTGGGCTACCTCGGGCAGGTGGCGCGCACGGCCGAGCAACTCGGTTTTATCGGTGCCCTGACACCCACAGGAGCCTGGTGCGAGGATGCCTGGATCAGCACGGCGATGCTCGTGGAGGTCACAGAGAGGCTCAAGTTCCTGGTCGCCTTTCGCCCCGGACTTGTTTCGCCCGTGTACGCGGCCCAAATGGCGGCAACTTTCCAGCGTCATTCGCGTGGCCGTCTTCTGATCAACGTCGTCGTAGGCGGGGAGGCCCACGAGCAGCAGGCGTACGGGGACTTCCTCGACAAGGTGGCGCGTTACGAGCGAGCCGACGAGTTCCTGGAGATCGCCGGCCGCCTGTGGCAGGGCCAGCGGGTCAGCTTTGACGGCAAGCACCTGAAGGTGGTCGACGCCGCCCTGCCGTATACGCCTGAACCCGTGCCCGAATCTACCTCGGGGGGTCGTCGCCCGGGGCCGGCGAGGTCGCCGCCCACCACAGTGACGTCTACCTCACCTGGGGCGAACCGCCCGACCAGGTGGCGGAAAAAATCGCCTGGGTGAAAGGCCTGACGGCGGCGGCCGGGCGTGAGGTCCGCTTCGGCATCAGGCTCCACGTCATTACCCGCGATAGCTCCGAAGCGGCCTGGGCCGAGGCTAAACGCCAGCTCGATGCCATTGACCCCGCCGCGGTTGAACGCGTGCAGGCCAGCTTGGCCCGCAGTGAGTCCGAGGGGCAAAAACGCATGGTTGCTCTTCATGGGGGGAACCGTGACAACCTGGAGGTTTACCCCAACCTGTGGGCCGGCGTCGGCCTGGTCAGGGGCGGGGCGGGGACGGCGCTCGTCGGCAGTCACCAGGAGGTGGCTGACCGCATCGAGGAGTACAGCCGGCTCGGCATTACCGAGTACGTGATGTCGGGTCACCCACACGTCGAGGAGGCTTATTGGTTCGGTGAGGGCGTGCTGCCCCTGCTGCGCAAACGTGGCCTCTGGGAACACCCCGAATCGCCGCACGCAAGCGACGCTGTGTACATACCTTTCGCCGGGGCCGGCGCGAGAGGGCCTGACCAAACTGCGGACGGGCAAACTGCGGACGGCGGAGCTCCCGACAGGATCTCGGCGGCGGCCCGCTAGCCGGTCGCTCGCCTTTTAAGGCCCATCAGGCTGTGGCTACAGAGACAGGGTTATTGCAACCAGAGACCAGTCGGGGACCTGGCCCATCGGATGGGGCCGCCGTCCAGACGCCCCCCGCAGCAGACGTGGACGAGCTTTACCGCAGATCCGCCGCCATTTTGGCCGATCTCGAGCTCAGCGCGGCCGAGCGCGAGCGCGAGCGGGTCATGCCCTACGACGAAGTGCGCACGATCGCGTCTGCCGGCCTGTTCACGTTCCGCGTACCCAGGGCCTATGGTGGACCGGGGGCAAGTTTGGCCCAACTTTTCAAGTTTGTCGTCGACGTGGCGGCGGCAGATTCCAACGTCGCCCAGTCGTTACGGCCGGGCTACCTGTTCATTGAGAGCCTCCTGGCTTCCGAACTCGAACGCGACAGGCAGCGCTGGTTCCCGCGGGTGCTCGCAGGGGACATCTTCGGCAACGCAGGGTGGGAGCGGGGCGGCCCGAACGGCGAGGTGCGGGCCACGCTGACCCAGGAGGGCGACCACTACAGGGCCAACGGGACAAAGTCCTACAGTACAGGGGCGTTATTTGCGGATTGGGTAAGCACTGCGGTGCTGAACGACGACGGCGATGTCGTCTCAGTCATCGTCCCCCGGGACCGTGAGGGGCTGCAGCTCCTCGACGATTGGGATGGCAGCGGGCAACGCCTGACGGCCAGCGGGACGACGGTACTGGCGAACATGATCGTATATGCCGACGAGATTCGTGTACGGCCCGCCCGCTCCGATGGCCGGTCGCCGGGGACCGCCGTCGCCCAGCTGTTCCTGGCCGCGGTGATGGCCGGTATAGCCCGTAATTCGCTCCATGATGCCGTGGCCTTCACGCGCCGGCACGCCCGTCCGATCAAGCACAGCGTGGCCCAGACCTCTGCCGAGGACCCGTATGTGCAGCACGCGGTGGGTGAGATTTCTGCTCGTGCTTTTGTAGCCGAGGCGGGCGTATTGCAGGCCGCCGCCTCGATCGACCGTGCCCTGGCCCCCGGGGCGCCAGCGGAGTTGATGACGAAGGCGGCCGTTGACGTGGCCCAGGCTCAGTTTTGCGCCGCCGAAGCGTCCTTGCGCTGTGCCGAGACCCTTTTCGACGTGGGCGGCGCGTCCACAACTTTACGGGAGCACAACCTCGACCGGCATTGGCGCAATGCTCGCACCGTGGCAAACCACAACCCCCGTGCGTACAAGGCGGCGGTGGTGGGTGCTTACCGCCTCAATGGCACCGAGCCTCCGGCTTCGTTGTTCTGAGCGGCCCTGAGCGGCTCCGTGCGAGCCAGAGCGGCCCCGTTCGAGTTGGTCCCGCCGAAGGTTCAGGAGCGAGCCGGTTCGCGTACAAAGGCGCCGCGGTAGGCAGCTCCCGGGTGGCTGCCCGGCAGTTGTGAGCGGCCGGCCCCGAAAAGTCGTTCCCTGAGCGTCTTTTCTCCCGGCTCGTACTTGTCCCGGTACAGGCCCCGCTTTTGCAGCACGGGGACGAGTAGTTCGACAAAGTCTGTATAACTCTCGGGCGTCACGTTGGAATGCACGTTGAACCCGTCCAGGTCCGTATAGGCCACGAACTCTTCGATGCGGTCAGCGATCTCCTCGGGCGTACCCACGACGGCGAACGGCCCGACGCCGCCGTCTTTTCGTATTTTGGCCAGTAAATGGGCAACCGTAGCCGGTCCCGGTCCGGGCCAGTCTTCGATGAACTGCCCGAGGAAACGTCCCCGGTCCCGGCCCGACCCGTCGTCAGGGATCTCGACGTCGCGCAGCGGGAAGTCCGGGCTGTACTTGGCCAGGTCGATGCCAAAGAACTGCGCCTCCCGGGCCCGGTACTGAGCATAGTCTTCCGCCTTGCGCTCGGCCTCGGCCCGGGTCCGCCCGGTGATGAACCGAAGGTGGTTGAAATCTTTACGTCGTCCGGGCTGCGCCCACCCTCCACCGACCGCCGGCGGATCTCGGCGATATCGTCGCGCACCGTGTCGAGCGAGGACGAGCCCAAGAAGACGGCTTCGGCGTGCTTGCCGGCAAAAACCTTGCCCCGGGGTGAGGCCGTGGCCTGGAAAATGACCGGAGTGCGCTGTGGGGACGGCTCGCTCAGGTGGGGCCCGGCAACCCGGAAATACGTCCCCTCGTGGTCGATGTAGTGCACCTTGGCCGGGTCCGTGTACGTATCATTTTCGCGGTCCCTGATCACGGCCCCGTCATCCCAGCTACCTTCCCATAGCTTGTAGCAGACGTCGAGGTACTCGTCGGCCCGGTCGTAGCGGTCGTCATGGGCAATCTGGCCGTCAAGGCCGAAGTTCCTGGCCGCGTTGTTGAGGTACGAGGTGACCATGTTCCAACCGATGCGGCCCTTTGTCAGGTGGTCGACCGTAGTGAGCCGGCGGGCGTGGGCGTAGGGCGGTTCGTAGGTAGCTGAGATCGTGACAGCAAAGCCGAGTTGCCTGGTGACGAGGCCCATGGCCGGGACCAGGAGCAAGGGGTCATTGGCAGGGACCTGGTGGGCCGCCCGCAACGCTCGTTCGCTATCACCCGGGGCTGTTTCATAGGTCCCCAGCACGTCTGCCAAGAACATCGAATCGAAAAGGCCTTCCTCGAGCAACTGCGCCTCCTCGGTCCAATAATCCAGGTCGGTGTACTGAGACCGGGTGTTGGCCGGGTGCTTCCAGAGGCCCCGGGCCAAGTGCCCGACGCAGTTCATTTCGAAAGCGTTGAGGTGGATCTGCTTGGTTACTGTCTTCTGGCGCAGCTGAATTTCCTCCTGCAGATGCTTAGTTTCTCTGGGAGACGGCAGGTAATAGCGGCTCAGACGCGGCACTTTCCCGGAAAGCGGCCGGAGCTGACAGATCGCGGGAGCTGACCGTCGCTCCCTTTGGCGGCACCTCGTCGTCACCAGCGATCGCCTGCCAGGCGTTGGCCGTCGCCGCTTCGAGGATGGTGGGGTCACGGTAACGGGCGCCCGGGTGGTCGGGGAGCAGCCGTGCGTTCCCGGCACCAAAAAGACGTTCCCGCAGGGTTTCGCCGGGTTCGTAACCTTCCCGGTAGCGGCCCCGGCGCCGCAGCTCAGGCACCACGAGTTCGATGAAGTCCTCGGCCGTCCCCGGCGTGAGGAACTGACGGAGGTTGATGCCGTCTATGCCGCCCTCGTCCAACCACTTCTCTATGGCATCGGCCACCCGCATGGGCGTCCCCGCCACGAAGAAAGGGCCCCGCCTGAAACTCCCGACGCGGTCCAGGATCTCGCCCACCGTCTGCTCAGGCGTGTACATGCGGATGAGGCGCTGATAGCCCGGATCTTTACGGGCGAGGATATCGCCGACGCGGGTCCCCGGATCGTAGCGCGTCCAGTCGAGGCCCGCTCCTGCGTCCGCGAGGTGCCCTTCTACGCTTCGGAGACGGCTGAACAGCTCGACTTTTCGCTCTACCTCTTCGTCGTCCTTGCCTACGATCACGGCTGCCCCGGCCATGAACTTGATATGGCCCGGGTCACGTCCTTGGGCCGCCGCCTTTGCCCGGTAGTCCTCGATGTAGCTCCGCGTGCTCTCCAGGGACGTCCCGCCAATGAAAACGGCCTCCGCGTGCTTGCCACCAAAGGCGCGGCCCGCGTCCGAGCTCCCGGCCTGATAGATCACCGGAGTGCGCTGCCGGGACGGCTGGCTCAGGTGCGGGCCGGCCACCCGGTAATACGTCCCGACGTGGTTTATGGGCCGGACCTTGGCCGGGTCGGTATAAATGCGGCGCTCGCGGTCCTGCACGACGGCGTCCTCGTCCCAGCTCCCCTCCCAGAGCTTGTAGCAAATGTCCATGTACTCGTCTGCGATCACATACCGGTGGTCGTGGTCTATCTCGTCCTCCAGCCCGAAATTACGGGCGGCGTTGGGCAAGTAGGACGTGACCACGTTCCACGCCACCCTGCCCCTGGTCAGGTGGTCGAGCGTGCTCATCCGGCGGGCGAAGGCAAAGGGAGGCTCGTAGGTGACGGAAAAAGTAGCGGCAAAGCCGAGCCCGCGGGTGACGGCGGCCATAGCCGGGATAACCAGCAGCGGGTCGTTGTTGGGGATCTGCACGGCCTCCCGCAACGAGGTTTCCGGGCCGCCCCTGAAACCGTCGTACGCGCCGATGACGTCGGCCAGGAACACGGCGTCAAACGCGCCGTGTTCCAGGAGTTTCGCCAGTTCGGTCCAGAACTCGATGTCGTTGAAGCGGTGGCGGTTGTTGTCCGGGTGCACCCACAGCCCATGTGAAATATGGCCGACGCAGTTCATCTCGAACAGGTTTACGTGCAACTGCTTGGGCTTGTTCATGAGTGCTCCTCCTTTTGGCCCAGCTGGGGTATGGCTTCGAGCAGGGCACGTGTATAGTCCTGGGTCGGCTGATTGAAGATCTGGTCGACGTCACCCTCCTCGACGACGGCACCCCCCTTCATCACGAGAACGCGGTCGCTCATGTGGTGGATGACGCCGAGGTCGTGAGAAATAAACAGGTAGGCGACCCCGAGCCGCTCCCGCAAATCCATGAGCAGGTCAAGGATCCGGGCTTGAACCGACACGTCCAGGGCAGACACGGGCTCGTCCAGCACGAGCACATCCGGGTCGGGTGCGAGTGCCCGGGCGATGGCCACGCGCTGGCGCTGGCCGCCCGAGAGCTCGATGGGCCTGCGCTTGGCAAAACTTTCGTCGAGCGCAACCAGGCCGAGCAGGTGGACAAGCCGGTCCCGCAAATCAACGCCACGATGGCCAGCGAGGTCGAGCGCCTCTGCTATGACACGGCCGACCGTGTAGCGGGGGTCAAAAGAGCTAAGCGGGTCCTGGTAAACGAACTGGATGCGTTTACGCTCCCAGCGCCGTGCCCTGGTATCGAGCGTGGACCAGTCGCGTCCCCGCAGGGCTACGGACCCTCGGTCGGGGACTTCGAGGCCCAGGACGAGCCGAGCGGTAGTGGTCTTACCCGAACCGGATTCCCCCACTATCCCGAGGGTTTCACCGGCGTTAAGGTCGAACGAGACGTCAGCGACGACGTCGCGCTTTACCTTGTCGGGGCCGGTGTAGCTCTTGAACAGGTGCGTGGCCCGCACCAGAGGGAGGCCACCGGGCGACGCTGAGCCAACGCCGTTTCGTGCCTGGTCGGCCCCGGGCCAGGTGGCACTGTGCTTACTGAGAGGGGGCTTGGCGGCGCCGGGCTCCGTGGGACGACCGCATGAGGTTGCCCCGGAGTCTGGCTGGCCCGAGGGATGCCGAGGGCAACCTGCGCATAGGAGAGCCGAGTTCCTTTGGATGCCGCTGAGGGTATGGCGGCGACCAGGGCTTTGGTGTAGTCGTGGCTCGGGCTGCGCAAGACCTCCGTTGTCGGTCCCTGCTCCACGATCTCGCCGCGGCGCATAACGGCCACGCGGTCCGCCAAGGACGCCACGACGCCCAGGTCGTGGCTTATGATGAGCAGCCCGCCGTCGGTCGTCTTGAGAGATTCGAGCAGCTTGATCACTTGAGCCCCGACGGTGGCGTCCAGAGCCGTGGTGGGCTCGTCGGCGATCAGCAGCGGAGGCCCGCAGGCGATGGCCGAAGCAATTAACGCCCGCTGGCGAAGACCACCGGACAGTTCATGCGGTAACTGAGTGGCTCGCCACTCTGGTTCCGGGACGCCGACCGAGCTCAATAGCGCGATTACTTTTTCGTCCCGCTGCTTCCTGGTGAGATCTTCGTGCAGCTTCAACGGCTCTGCTACCTCATGGCCGACCGGCCGCAAGGGGTCGAGGGAGGCGAGAGCATCCTGCATCACCAGCCCGATCTGGCCGCCCCGGACATGCCGCCACTTTCGGGAGGAGAAGCCGGAAATGTCCTCCCCATCGAACAAGAGCCTGTCGAAGCTGACAAAGGAACGGTCCCCGGCCAGGCCGACGAGGGTGCGGGAAGTCACGCTCTTGCCGGACCCCGATTCGCCCACCAGGGCCAGGCATTCGCCCCGCGCCAAGCTGAAGGACACGCCGTCTACCACCGGCGGCGCCGACCGGTCCCCAAAGCTAACCCGCAGATTGGCCACATCCAGCAACAGCGCCGGGCGCCGGGGCGTTGCGGCGGTGGAGACCGGTTCCCTGACCAGGACGGTCACGGCCGGGCCCGGCCTTCGCTTCGGCGCTTCAAGTCACGGCCAACCACGGTGACCGACATAACGGTTAGCGTCACGGCCACCCCCGGGATCAAAACCATTACCCAGTCGTTGTTTATGTACTGGATACCGTTGGCCAGCATGCTTCCCCATTCGGCGGCCGGCGGTTGTGTGCCCAGGCCGAGGAAGCTTAGAGAGGCGCCATAGCCGATGGCCGTCCCGATGCCCAGAGTGGCCAGGACTACAAGAGGTTTTATTGCATTGGGCAACACGTGACGCCTGACGACGGTGAGGCGGCTGGCGCCCAGGGCGGTGGCGGCCTCGACGTAGGGCGTCCCCCGCACGACGTGGGTCTGTGCTCGCACTATCCGGGCGTAGGCCGGTATAGCGGCTATCCCGACGGCCACGAGGGCGTCAACCGTCCCCGTACCCATCACCGCGATAACCACCAGCGCCAGCAGCAGGGCGGGGACAGCCAAAACTATGTCTATGACCCGCATGATGCTGGACTCGACGAAGCCCCCCGCCAGGCCGGCCGTGATGCCGAGGGTCGTGCCGGCGACTACCCCGATCAGGGTCGCCCCCAAACCCATTAGCAGAGAAGGCCGGGCACCGTAGATGATCCGGCTCAGCATGTCCCGGCCGTCCTGGTCGGTGCCAAGGGGGTACTGCCAGGACTGGAACGGGCGGGTAAACGGCGGCGCGCTCGTGATCTGGATCGGGTTGTGAGGAGCCAGCAAGCCTGGCACGGCCGCCGCCATTATCAATAGCACTAGATAGACGGCAGCGATGAGCACGCTTGGCGCCACCGTGCGCCGCCACTGCACCCACGCTCTAGGACGGGCCCGGCCCGTTTCGCCGGCAAGGTCCACACTTTTTTGGGGAGCGAGAGCGGTCGCGTCGACGGCTGTCATGCCGTCACCACCCGCGGGTCGATGAGCGTATAGGCCACGTCAACCAGGATGTTGACTATCACGTAGGCCAGGGCGGCAAACAGCACGACTCCAGTAACGAGCGGGATGTCCTTGTCGGTAGTCGATGCCAGCATGAGTTGGCCCAACCCCTGACGATTGAACAGAGACTCGACGATTACGGCGCCGCCGAGGAGGCTCCCGATCACATACCCGGACATGGTGACGAGCTGGATCGAGGCGTGGCGCAAGGCATGTTTCACGCGGACCGCCATTTCGCGCATACCTCTCGCTCTGGCCGTCATGATAAAGGGTTGCTCCAGCACCTCTTCTAGCTGCGACCGGAGTACCTGAGCGAGCACGGCCGAAACAGGCAGAGCCAGGGTCAGCACCGGCAGCACCAGGGAAGAGGGGCCGCTGTCGCCTGAAATTGGGAGCCAGTCCAGCTCGAGGCCGAAAATTATCAGGAGCAACAGGCCTACGACAAAGGTCGGCATGGAAGTGAGGACCAGTTCGCTCCCTGTCGTCGACGCCCGCAGCAACCTTCTTCGCTTGGCCGTGACCACCGCCACCACGACCGCGAAAACGACCGAAGTGGCGGCGGCTGCAGTTGCGAGCTCCAGCGTCGGCACGATCTGCATTCCGATGGCCTGGGTAACGGGTATGTGCTGCTGGTACGACTGGCCCAGGTTGCCGTGAAGCAATTTCCACAGGTAGTCCAGGTACTGACGCCACAACGGGAGGTTGAGCCCGTATTGGTCCCGTACCTCTTGTAAAACGGCTTCGGTGGGGTCCGACCCGTTGGCCGATACGGTCGTGAGGGCAATGTCCCCGCTGGTGACGTGGAGGGTGATGAAGGCAATCGTGGCTGCCCCCCACATCACGCCGGCACCGGCGGCCACACGCCAGCCGAGCCTTTTCAACAGGAGCTTTCCTCTCACGGCGTCAGCCCAACCAGGAATAAGTAAGGAACGGTGTCCCGTGGGACGTGTTTACGAACACGTCGTGAAGATTTTTGTTGAAAGCCCACAGGACGGAGTTCTGGTAGACGGGCAGACCCGGGAAGTCGACCGTGGTCAGACGGAGCTGCGCCTCTGCATAGAGCTTCGCCAGCTGGGTGGGGTCGGTCGTCTGCCTCGCCTCGAGCAGGATGTTGTCGAGGGCCGGGTCGTCGAGGTGGGCCAGATTTTGGCCGAGGTGCTTGGCGTTGGGGATCTGGCTGGAGGCGTACTTTATGTACAGGACGTCAGGCGTATTGGTGTGCCAGACTCCCGCCAACAGGCTGTAATTGCCGTCGTAACGGTCCGTCTGGTAGGCGGCATAGGTCTCGACCCGCAGGACCAGGTTGATCCCCAGGTTCGCCTTCAGCTGAGCCTGCAGGAGGTCGTACACGGGGCTTACCGTGGTCGCATTTGAAACGGGCAGGTAGAGATCGAGCTCCTTGCCCTGGGCGTTCTCGCGATAGCCGGCTGAGTCCTTTTTCGACCAACCGGCTCCGTCCAGGAGCTTGTTGGCCGCCGCCAGGTTGAAACCGGGCAGCGTCGCGGCCTGGTCGTAATACTTCGTGACGGGGTCGAGGTAGCTGGTGGCGATGGCATGTTGGCCGAACTCGGCCGTGTTCACGATGTCCTGAGTATTGATCCCCTCGATGATCGCCTTGCGCACGGCCACGTTGTTGAGTGGGAAGCTGGCGGTATTGAAGTCGAAGGTGAACGGCCAACCGATCCGGTCAATGTCCTCATAAACGAAATTGCTGTTCGACTTGAGGGATGTGGCGTCCTGGGCGGGGACGTACTGAGTGAGCTGGGTCTGGCCGCTCACCAGCGAGTCGTAGCGCACCGGGTCTTGGCCGATCCAGGAGAGGTCGATACCAGCCAGGTGAGGGCCGCCTGACTGGCCCAGCTCGGACGGGCCCAGTCATAGCCTTTGCGAGCTACGTACGTGACGCCCACGTTCTCCGTATAGCTCTGCAGTACGAACGGGCCTGACCCTACCGGGTGCTGGCACAACTCGGCCGGAGTGTCCGCGGCCAGGGATTTTGGTGATTCCATCCCGAGCCAGCCCTGGGCCAGCACGTACAGGAACGGGCTGTAGGCGTAGCTCAGATTTACCTGGAGAGTGTAAGGCCCAGAATTTTCGTCTTCTCGATGGGCTCGATGTATGGCCCGGCGAGGGCCGAGCGCGTGGCCGGGGCCAGCATCTGGTTAAAGTTGGCGACCACGGCGGCGGCGTTGAAAACCGACCCATCCGCGAAGGTGACGCCTTTTTTCAATTGGAATACGTAAGTCTCGCCGCCGTTCGAAATAGTCCACGACGTAGCCAGCCAAGGCTGCGGCAGGCCGTTTTTCCCGAGAAAGGTGAGGTTGTCGAACTGGATATTGCCTATGAGCTGCTCAACGTCGGAGGAGATTTGATGGGGGTCGAGGCACAAAGGGTCGGCCGACATGGCGATATGCAGGACGCCTCCATTTTTCGCCTTCCCGGCGTCATTCAGCTCCTGGCCCGGTCGCGCCGTGTTCTCGGCGTTGGTCGCGGCGGCCTGAGCAGCCGGGGCGGCACCAACCTCGATGACTGTGGCCCCGCCGCCAATCGCCAAGACCGGGACCGTGACGAGGGAGATGGTCCGCAGGATGGATTTCAGGCTGTGGGTTATGCGTGTGTTGAAAGGCACGTTCAGAACTCTAAACCTGACTACTTCCATCTGTCAAATGGAATCAGTAGAAGCAGTCTATCAAATAGAGATACTTAGACAGTAGTAGCTGTGACGCTGCTGTGACGCCGACAGGGCATCACTGGGCAAGAGACAGGAACCGAAACGCCGAGCATCCGGGCTCAGGCCTCCCACGTACTCATAGGAGGCCGGGTACTCACAGGAGGAACAATGGAGAGCCACAATCAGGTCCCGGAGTGCGCCATTCACGTACCGGCCGTTCAGGAACTGGCCGTTCAGGAACCGGCCGTTTCGGAGCCGCCCGTCGCGCAACCTCCCGTGCAGGAGTGGCCTGGTCCAGAGTGGCCTGGTCCGGAGCTGGCTACCCCCGGGTGGACGGGATCAGCCTCCGCCCAACGGCCTCTTTCCTTTTCCTCCTCGCCCCGAGAGCGCGTGCTGATCAGGCGGCAAGGGAACAGCCAGGCGAGGCAAGCCAGAAGAGCCCGATCCCCTTCGTGGTTTCGCCCCACGGGAAGACCGGACCGGTTCTTCTAGGTCGTGACGGCCCGGCCCGGTCTTCTCGGGGACAGCCCTCTCAAGATGCCCCGCCCAACGAAGGCCGTCCAACGCGTCACGCTGGTGATGACCACGTCTTGCGCCAGTCGCCGGCGCGTCAGTTCGAGGAAGGTCCTGGGGATGACCTGGCGTACTTCGGGCGGGATGTTCTCGTCGTGGGCGGCCCGGTCGTAACCACCGGTCTTCAAGTAAAGGTCGAGGAACGCACCGGCGTCGGTGATGCTGGTCGGCTCGTCGAGCACATGGCACTCGACGTGCTCGAAACGAGAGCGGAGCAGAGCCTCCCCGTTGTCCAGCGAAAAGCTCGACGGCCGGGGCGGTGGGCAAGGGTAGCCGAGCTCGGCCAGCGTCGCGAAGTGAAGCTCTTGGATCGGGCTCAAGGCGTCGGAGTAGGTCGTGGCCAGCAACTGACCGTCGGTGCTGAGGACGCGCGCCAGTTCATCGACTGCCGTAGGCACGTCATCGAGCTCGTAGAGCATGTGGTTGGCCATCACGAGGTCGGCCGAGGCACCTGCAAGGGGAAGACGGTCGATGTCCGCGGCGACGAACTCGGCCTCGTGGCCCGCCTGCGCAATGGTCGCCCGGCAGGTCGCCAGCATTCCCGGCCAGACGTCGATGCACACGAGCTGGGTGAGATGGGCGGCTCTTTCGAGCAACGGCACGGCGAAACGCCCCCATCCGCAGCCGAGGTCGACCGCCGTGCGGGCCTCCTCCAGTGACAGTTTCGAGAGGGCAAAGGCCGGGAACCCGAGCGTCATTCC
Source organism: uncultured Acidimicrobiaceae bacterium (assembly GCA_963754115.1). Taxonomy (GTDB): domain Bacteria; phylum Actinomycetota; class Acidimicrobiia; order Acidimicrobiales; family Palsa-688; genus Fen-671. Next base: position 107,093 of record CAVWFC010000008.1, read on the forward strand.
CCCGGCCCGAAGGTTCTTGGCCTTGAGGAGCTCGCCCGAGGAATAGTACGGGTTGGACATGCCGGTAACCATCGTCTCACGCCGACGGTCTTTCAGTGACGGCGCCATCTTTTAGCGACGACACGTCGGTTGGGACGCCTAATTGCTCGCTCACCTGTCTTTACGTTCGTGCCAAGGGCGCACAAATTCGTTGGCCCGGGCCGGGTGCCGGCGCGAGGCTTGGGCTGTGCAAGTTGACTTTGCCCGGACCGTGGAGGACCTGGGTGTTCCGCACCGGCGTAGACAGGCGCTCCGGGCGCTGATGTCGGCCGGCCAAGAGGCCACCGTTGCCCTGAGAGCTGGGCTGGGGCACCCCGACCCGACCGTCCGCGTCGGTTGCTGCCGTGTGCTCGATCACTTCCTGGACCAGGATGCCGTGCCCGAACTGGTCAATAATCTCACTCACCCGGACAGCGCGGGTCAGAGCGTGGGCCGTTCATGCCCTGGCCTGCGACACCTGCAAGGAAGGTGCCTGTCGTCCGGGGGACGGCGTGACCTTGCCCCACGCCATCCGCATGCTTGCCGAGGACCCGTCCCGCGAAGTGCGGCAGCAGGCGGCCGCGCTCGTGGGCATGGCCGTCCACCGAAGCCCGGCGGCACTGAACGCGGTCCAGCGCGCCCACCGCGAGGACGAGCACCCGGTGGTCCGAAAGATCGCGGGCTGGTATGTGCCGGGAGGGCCGCGCTACGAGGCACTCAAACCCCGGCCTCCTCGTCCCGTCCGCCGGCGAGAAAGCAAATGCGCTGAGGCACCACAAGCGCTTTAGATTTATCTGCGACAGCATGTTTTTGCCTTTCGGGCCGCCGTTGGGACCAGTTATATACCGGAAAGTGGTCAGAAAAGCGCGCCCGACGACCATGCCGTGAGCAAAGATCGGCCCCAGCAGCCTAACAATTGGGGCCGCCGGGGCCAGTTATTACCGATAGTGCGGAGCAAGGCGGGGCTTGGGCCTCTCGGGCCGCCGTTGGGACCAGTTATATACCGGAAAGTGGTCAGAAAGCGCGCCCGACGACCATGCCGTGAGCAAAGATCGGCCCCAGCAGCCTAACAATTGGGGCCGCCGGGACCAGTTGTGTACCGGAGAACCGTCGACGAGCCCGCCCGACCGGCGGAAAGGGGGCGACGGAAAGCAGCGATACCGTTGCAGCAGCAAATACCGTCGGGGCAGCAAAAGACGACGGGCCCGCATGGCCGGCACCCGACGGGTCAGGCGCGCCCGTCGAGGCTCATCCTGACAGCAGCCGCCAGGGCCGAGATACGCCCTGCGTCGGGCACAAACGTCCTCTTCACCCGGTCCGACACGCAGGCGAGCCAGCATTGCCAGGCGGCCAACCAGAGAGGGCGTACCCACAAGGCGCCCTCGACCCGGTCGACCTCCTCTGGCTGCAGTTCGACAGGGGCGCGGTAGCCACGCAGGAAATCCGGGATGCGCTGCCGGCCGGCACTCGCGAGCGCCACGGCCAGGGAGGCAAGACGGGGCCCACGCCCGGCGCCGGTCCAGTCCACCAGCACAAGGCCACTGGGTACTGCGAAGAGGTTGCTCCGGGCCGGGTCGGGGTGGACAAAGGACTCAGGTAGGCCGTCACAGCCGTCACCTTTTGGCAACAAGTCGAGGAGAGCGTCATAAGTCCGTTGGTGCTCGGGAGGGACCCGGCCGTCGAGGTCGGCGAGTAGCGCCGCCGCGGCCACCAGGTCCTGGCCGGGGTAGCGCTCAAAGTCCGGGATGTGATGAAGCGACCCGGAGGGCCGCTCGGTCGCGCCGGGCTCTGTCACCAGCCACGGACCTGGCCCAACAGGCTGCCAAACGTGCGCGCCGCCGCTGGAGTGCTGGAGAACTCTCGGCCTTCCACGAACTCGGTAACAAGTAAGGCCCGGCCGTCGAGGACCGAGACTGGCTCGGGGTGAGCGGTTCGCTCCGCCGGGACGCCGCTGCGCTCGAGGAACCGGAGCACCTCAGCGTCCTGGGCGGCGCGCTCGACAGGACGGCCCATCACGAACATCCGGGCCACCCAGGGCAGGCCCTCGCTGTGTATGACCTTGATTACACCAGCGTCGAGCCTGGTCGTGGCCGTCACGTGGATCCCGTACTGCCGCTCCAGGTGAGCCGGCAAGGCTTCGGCACCTGGTCTCCGGTACACATCCCTGATCACGGTCCCAAGGCGCGGCATCAGAAGACATTCGTCGGTTGCACGGGCCCACGCTACGGGACGACGCCGAAAGGTGGCGCTCCTTCGGGAGCCACTACGTCCCCTTCAGAAGACACTAAAACCCCCCACCGGGGGGTCACTACGCGGCCCTTCTGAACTACCAGGTGGCGGCGCTCGTCAGCCGACAGCCGGCTCGAACAGGCGGGCCGCCAGGTCGTCCAGGGTGGCTACGCCGCCCAGATCAACGAGCAGCCGAAGCCGGTCAATCGCGTTGAACTGGAATTCGAGAATGCCCTGCAGCGCGCGCCTGGGAAAGCTGGGCGTAATGTCCCACCCATAGCCGGCGAGAAAGCGTTTGAGCTACTTCGGCCGCCCACTTCGGGCCCCGTCGAAACTGGAGCCCAGGAACTTTACTACAACATCTCCCGTCAAGAACGTAGGGAATGTCCCCACGAACCCTGGCTCGAGCCGCGCAATAGGGAGCCCTTCCCGAACAAGCACCTCCCTGACTACGGGGCCAAGTAGACCGGATCGCCGAGGTGCCGGTCGTAGTGTGGTTGCGCCTCGATCGGCCGGCAAAGCACGGGCCAGCATCGCGCTAAGCCGTGCTGAGGAGTAACTGTTTTGTGTCGGACGTTCAGTGTTCCGACGGTTACTGTCCGTACAAATTGGCTTCTGCGCTGGAGGTTTCTCAGAAACCAATGCCCGGGCCCCCTTCCTGGGTAGGCTTATCCGTACATGAGCCACAAAGGAAGGGCACCCAGGGGCGGTCACCAGTGCGACTCATCCGGCCGCGCCTAGTCGCGTGGCCAACGCCTGGTCAGGCCTAAGAGGGTGCACGCCCAACAGTGCTACTGCCTGCAGTCCCGGCGGTGGCTCACCCCATCAGAGGAGGAAACAACCTAAATGCAAAGACAGCAACCTTCGCTAACGCCACCGGTACCTCGGTGGAGACGCGCGAAAACTCGTGGCCGGCACCTTGGCACTAACCCTCGGTGTTTTCGGCTCCGTATCTGCCGTCGCCGCCTTGCCGGCATCCGCAACGGCGTCGGTGACGTCCAGCAACTTCACGATCGGGTCGCCATCGGGAGGGGTCAACGCGGTCTCTGCCACCCCAACTAGCACGGTCCAGGGCTCCAGTGTCAGCTATACCGTGACCTTTAACGCCACTGCCCCGTTGGCCAGCGGCGGTTCCATAACCGTGACGCCGTCGGCCGCGCTCGGGAGCGCTCCGGCCGGCGGTGCGCTCGTTAACCTCACCTCCTCTGCTTGCCTGCAATCAGGGTTCAACGGCGGTAGCAGCGCGATGACGAGCGTTACGTTCATCCTTATCAGCACGTGCAGCATCGCCAGTGGAGACAAAATACAGGTCAGCTTTACAGCGGCCGCCCCGGCGTCCACCGTGACCAGTTACACCCTGGGCGTCTCGACATCCGCCAACGCCACATTGGTCTCGTCTAACAGCATCACCAATACTTCGACTCCGCCCGTCCTTTCGGTCGCCAATACGAGCTCTGGTGCAAACACGGTATATACAATCACCCAGTTCGGCGCGGCCAACGGGGGCCTCACGGCCGGCACCGCTTCACTGGTGCTCACGGCCAACTGCTCTCTGACCTGCACGGCGTCGCCGCCGACGATCTCGTGGTCAAACAGCGGCACCGGCGCCTTTACGGTCACGTACACGCCTTCGGGGGGTACCGCAACAGCTGCGACGGTCAGCAGTGCCACCGTTTCCGGGGCCAGCAATTGCTCGCCCTCCACCGCGCCACCCGTCCTGACCGGTTGTAACGTCGTAACGCTGGGCCTCAGCTCGTCGATACCGGCCAACGCAACGGTCACTATCACCGGTACTGGCACCAACCCTCCGGGTTCGTCCTCGAGCAGTATCACTATCGCCCCGTTTGCCAGCGTGGGCGGCGGGGCTACGGGCACGCCGGAAACGACCAACGCCGTTACTTTCGGCAGTTCGGTGACCAGCATCACACTGGTTGCGTCCCCTTCAGTGGCCAACGCGACGGCGACTTACACGACTACGTTCAGGGCGACAACGGGCGTGCCTTCCGGGGGGTCGATCACCCTGGCCCAGCCGAACACGAGCTTTTCCGGGGTCACCGGCTGGCTGGTTACCGATTCCACCGGGAACTGGCACGTCGTCGGCAATAGCGCCGGCGTTGCGGGCAGCATTGCTTTGACGATCACGGGGCAAACCATCACCGCCGGTGACACGCTCACGGTCACGGTCGCTGGTATCACGAACCCGACGTCGGGCACTTACTCCAACTTCACCGTGAACACTTCGGTGGACACGGTGCCCGCGGCCGCCCCCGCCTACGTCATAGGCCCCAGCGGCTCCGCCGGCGTGATAGTCACCCCCAACCCCACCACGGTGAGCGCCATATCGACTTACACCGTTACAAACCTGTACACCACGGCCGCGTTTACGGGCGGGGTGTCCACGATCCAGATAATGGCCAACACCACGACCACGACGCTGCCCAACAACCGGATCAACTATTCGATAACGGACATCACGACCCCGTCCGGGTCCGGGACAGCCTCGGCTGCCACCAGCTACACCGGCAATTCCATAATCATCACCGTCCCGAACGCCATCAACAGCGGTGACCAGTTGGTGCTGACGATCACTGGCGTCATAAACCCGGGCACCCCCAGCAGTAGTAACACGATGACGTTCACGGGCAACCTGACCGGCCCGTCGGCCGTAGCCCCGTTCCCCCGGTCCAACTCGACGTTCCCCAACGGGGCGCTGATCAACTTCTCCGGCACGGTCTACGTGTTCGCCGGGGGCCACGCGTTCGGGATCCCGTCACAAGCCGTGCTCACCAAGATCCGCTCAGTCGACCCGGCCGAAGTATTGACCGCGGCGGCCGGCAGTACCCTGCCGGTTACGTCGAGCTCGCGTAGCGGCACGTTGATCACAACTCAGGCCGTCAACGGGAGCCCTACCATCTATGTGGTTGGCACTGATGGCCAGCTGCACGGGTTCTCCAACCCCACGCAGCTCAAGTCCAACGGTTATGATGCCCGCCTCAACGTCACAGTAAGCAGCATGGGAGGCATGACGGTTGGTAACACGGTGGGTGTCGAAGGCTCGGCGGTGACGGCATATGCCACCAGAGCCGACGGGGCCATCGTCAACTCTTCGGGGACTGTATACACCTTCGCCGGCGGTCGCGCCTTTGGCGTCCCGACACCAGCGAGCCTGACCAGGATCCGCAAGACCAACACGGCCACCGAACTGACGGGCACGATCACAGCGACCCAGACCGGCGCCAGTATGGCCAGCGGCATGCTGCTGAGCCTGATTACGACCACCACGGCTACGGTTTACGTGAGCTACGTCGGTAACGTCTTCCCGTTCAAGACGTCCAACCAGCTCAAGACCGACGGCTACGGCGGTACCGCCGCCGTGCCGGTCCCGAACCTGGGTGGCCTACCGGTCATAACCAGCTACAGCGGTTCCTAACACAACGTCAGGACACTTCGGCCCGGTTGGACGACGATACCGTTGCCCAACGGGGCCGAGGTCCCTGATAACAGCCCTTTGTAGAGACGGGACCTGACCGCCCGGATGTAAATGACGGACAGTTAGGAACACCAGTCACGAACACTTCACAGGAGGACGGCCCGAGGCCGTCCTCCTGTTTTTTTGTCCATCCTCAGGGTTTCCCGCCGTCAGCAGGAGGGTTCAGAAGCGCACGACCGACCAGTGGTGCCCGCCGTCGAAGGTCATGACCATGATGGTGCGGCCAGGCGTGCTGGGCGATTGTTGCGCCAGGGCAACGCCCTGCATTTGGCTGGTAAAGCCGACGTAAAAGAAGTCAGCCCGATAGACGACATCCCACTGCCGCCCGCCGTCGAAGCTGGCCACGAGCTGTTGGGAACTGGTGCCTCGAGTTGTCACGATGGTAGTGGCGGTGGGCGCCGCCAGTACCTCGTTGAAGTAGCCGCGGCCCGATAGCTCAGCGCCGTAGTGGAACGACAAGCCCCCATTCCCGGACGTGTAAAGCCAGCTGGAGCCGAGGGTCGCGCCGGGCGGGGCGTCTTTGGGCAGCGGCGACGCATACCCGCCCATGACACAAACGGCGACCAGGTCGGACGGATTCGAAGCGGCTGGCACGGTGTAGCTGTCGCCGACGTTTTCGCACGGCGGCGTCCAGCTCTTCCATACTCCGTTGCCTTCCAGTACTGCGCTGCCGGTTATCCCCCGGTCGTTACCTTCCACGAGCCAGCCGTTCCCACCCTGGAGGACAATGCTGCCCCCAGGTTCGGCCCCTCCGGCAGGAAGGGCCAGGGCCGGCCTACGGTCGGCTTGCCAGGCGTCTTGGCCCACGGGCGAGCTCTCGACCGTAACCGTTTGCGCCCGGTTCATCGCCATGAAGTAGACGGTGCCGTTGGCCGCCTCCAGGTCGAAGATCGGGCTGCCGCGGTACAGGTCAGGCGCGGCCTGTTGCCGCCAGGTGGCCCCGCCGTCGTGAGTCGACCACAAGACCGGCCCGCCATTTGGGAGCCCGCCGAAAATCCAACCATCCTGAAGGTTGGCGAACCTCACGTTCAACCATGCGCCTGGCCCTGCGTCGAGCACGGGCCGCCCGTAAAGTTTCCGGTTTTCGGAGGCAGCGAGAGCGGCAGGCACAGGACGCGACGACCACGAACGGCCGCCGTCGGCAGTGCGCAGCAGGGCCAGGCACGCGCCTCCGGTGCCACAGGGGACGGACGCGAGGGCCCAGCCCGTCTCGAGTGAAACGAACGTCACCGACTGCGGGCTGAAGCTCCCCTCCTCCGGTGCGGGCGCCGTAGTGGCCGACGCACTCTGTGCCCCGGCCCCGACCGCCGTGAAAGTTGCGACGGTAGCGATGACTAACCGGGCTGCGACCAGTACACGGGTAACCCTCGATTGTTGACTGCGGGACGAATTTCGCACACCTGGTTAACTCGGGGGCGGGTGGCGCCGGTTGCCCGGCGAAAAAGTGGGCCGACGCTTACGAGGAGCAGCGACCCGACTGTATGCGGAGAGCGGCAGCAAGAGCGCGTTCCGTGCTCAGCGGCCAACGATCTCGGCCGGTCCCATACGAACTGCTGTCAAACCAGACGAAGCCGGTGCAGGCGACCGAGCGACAACCTCTTCGGTGGTCTCTCGGACCCGCCGCCGGCTACTGCAGCCCGCTGCCCAACCTCATCTGGGCAAAGCCACGTCGGACGAAGAACGTCGCGATGAGAGCCGGGATAACGACAATAAGACCGCCGGCCGCCATCGCACCCCACTCGTTGAACAGGAGGCTCGTAGCCAAGCCGGCCAGCGCCACCGGCGCCGTCTGGGTCTGCTGACCGGTAAGGATGAGGGCGCCAAAATACTCGCCCCACGCGGCCAGTGCCACCAGAAGTCCGACGGTCGTCAGGCCGGGCCAGACCATTGGCAGCACGACGCGCCACAGGGTGCCCAATTTGCTACAGCCGTCGATCCATGCCGCCTCGTCCAGCTCCCTCGGTACGTCCATGAAGTACAGGCGCATCAGCCAGACGGTGAACGGCAATAGCCCGGTCAGGTAGGCGAGGATAAGGCCCGTATAGGTGTTCAACAGGCCGAGGTGCAAGTAGATCACGTAAAGAGGGAGGAGGAATATGGCCGGGGGGACGATGTACACCAGGATGAACCAACCATTGATGAACCGGGCGCCCGGTATGTTGGCCCGGGCGAAGGCGTAACCGGCGGGCACGCCGAGCAATAGCGCAATGAACGTGGTCAACAAGGTCTGGATCACGGAGTGCCCTACATCGGGCAGGAACGGCCCGTGGCCCAGCGCCGCAAAACTGCCGCCTGATGGAGCCGAGGTGAAATCGGGCGGTATGGCGAAGGCCTGAGCGGGCGACCGCGTGGCGGCAAATATGAGCCAGAACAGCGGCAAGATGACGAAGAGCGATACGACGACCAGGATCAGCAAAAATACCGGCGTCGTCAGCCGCTTGCGGCCAACCCGGCCAACTATCTGGTACGAGCCTCGCCGGTACGTTTTGAGCGTCGGCGTCGCCGATTGCGCCATGCCCCTACCGCCTCTGAGTGAGGGTGAACAGCACGGCGAGGGGGACGATCATTATCAACATGAGGATCACCGCTAATGCCGCGCCATAACCAATGTTGTTATAGACAAAGGACACCTGGTACACGTAATAGTTGAAAACAGTGGTGCTGAGGCCCGGCCCGCCGCCCGTCATGATCTGAAAAAGCCCGAACTGCTGGAAGCCGGCAACCGTCCGCAAGAGGGCTGCAAATATCACAACGGGGCGGATGGCGGGGAACACGACGAAGCGGAACCGCTGCCATGCGCTGGCCCCGTCGACGAGGGCGGATTCGATTGGATCCTTTGGCGCGGCCAGCAGGGCGGCGAGCACAAGGACGGCGACTGTCGGGACGCCCGACCACATGTCGGTAATAACGACGGCTGGCATGCTGTAGTTAGGCGAACCGAGCCAGTCGGGCTGGGGCAGGTGCACGACCCCCAGGAACCAGTCGATCCAGCCTTGCGTCGCATTGAACAGTGTGCTCCATGCCGTCGCCGAAGCCACACCCGCCACCATGAGAGGCAGCAGGAAGATTATCCGGAAACCGATTATACCGGGGATGTCCTGCGCCAATATCAGCGCTACCATCATCCCGGCTACGGTTTCGACCGCCACCGTGAGCCCGACGAATACGGCTGTATTGATAAGTACGGTGGGGATCTCTGAGTCGCCGAAGAGCTGGCGGTAGTTGTTGAGCGTCAGGGGCAGTATCTTGTTGCTCGTCACCCCGATGCTCGAAAAGCTCAGCCCGACGCCGGAGACGAACGGCACCACCGTGATGAGGAAAACGACCAGAAAGGCCGGCATAACGGCGAACCAGAAGAACCTCCGGTCAAACCGCCGCCACAGCCTGCCCAGCATGCCACCCGGAGCGCCCTCGTGCTGCTCCCGGGCCGAAGCCGGGCCGGGGCCCGGCTGCTCGAGCCCGCGGGAGGGCGGGTAACCGACAACCGCCCCCCCGCGTAGCTCGCTCATAACTCCGTGCTCTTCTCTCCGTCTCTAGTGCCACGACAGGCAACGTTTGCCCTGTGGCAGCTGAACTCTGAAGCACCAACCGGGGTGTTTGCCGCACGCAACGTGGCACACGTACCTGGAGGTGGCATTGCCTGGCTGGGCAAAGGGTTTACTTAATCAGACCGGCCTGTTTGAACGTCGAGTCCATGCCGCTGGCGGCGAACGAAAGCTCCTTTTGGATATTGCCTCCGGCTGCGATGTCCGATATGGCGATCTGGTAGTCATTTTGGCTGGCATCGAAAACCGCTGTTGGGGGGAAGGAGTTGGGCTCGATATGAGCTTCGACGTACGCCTCCGCCGACAGCAGGCTGGCCGGGACACCCGGGATGGTCTCGTGGGTCAGCGACGTCCGCACAGCCAGGTCGGGGTTGTCCTGTTCGAGGATCTCTGCCTTCAAGAACGACTGCGAATCGAGGTACTGCATGAAGAGCCAGGCGGCGTTTTGCTCGGCCGGCGGAGCGTAGGAGTTGATGAACATGCCCCACGGCCCGCTCGGTACGCAAGGGTTGGCCGTCGGGCAGTCGATCTCGTCGAAGCCCACGGCGCCTGCAATGGGTGAGCTGGCCGCCGGGCTGAACACCGTCGGGCCGGAAACAACGCCCACACCGTCCCAGTCCATGGCAACTTTGCCCTCTTCATAAAGGTCCGTGCAGTTTTCGTTGGTAAACGTGGAGATACCCCGCGGGCCGTCTTTGGTCATGAGCTGCTGGTACAAGGTGTACATCTGGACAGCCTGTGGGGAGTCGAGCAAGGAGTGCCACGTAGGGCTCACCATAAAACCCTTGTTCGAGGAGCTATATGGCAGGTAGTACGCAAGCATGAGGTTGGCGGTATAGATGGCCGCTCCCGCTTCGCTCCCACGGGTGCACCAACCGGGCGTCCCCGTCTTGGTCGTGATCTCGTTAGCGTCCGTCAGCACCTGGTCCCACGTCGATGGTGGCTTCGAAATCCCTGCCTTGGCGAAGAGCTTCTTGTTGTAGGCGAGGACCCCACCGTCTACGAACACAGGCAAGCAGTATGTTTGGCCGTTGATGGTGCAGCCGAGCATCAAGCCCTTGCTGACGTCGGGGTAGTCGAACGACGACGGCGTCAGGCTCGTATTGTTGACGAACGATGTCAGCGGCTTGGCCCCAAAGGACACGTTATAGTAACTGACACTCGTGGGGGTTTCGTACATCGCGAACGAACCATTGTGCGCTCGCAGTGCAATTTCTTCCTTCTGCAGAGAGGACGAAGGTGGAAGTTCTACGAAATCGACGGAAATCCCGGTTTGCTTCTCGAACGCCGAGATGTGCGCAGACTCGTAATCCCAAAAACCTCCACTCCCCACCCATACGGTGAGCTGCTTTGCGGTGGTTGGGCCGCCCGAGGAGTTGGGAGCTCGAGTAGCCGCTCCTGCGGCACTGGCAGAGGTGGCCATTCCGGCGCAACACGAAAGCGCGGCAAATAGCAACGCAATCGGCTTTGTCTTTGAACGCATGTATTTCCCCCTATCCTAAGCCAAACTTAGCATAGCTCGCCCTAAGCCTGGCGGTTAAATAAACTGCACCCACAGAATCAACCTTATTGGTCGATTGTCAACAATCTTAGCCAATTCGCCCTTGTTGGTCAAGATACACCGTCAACCCGACCGCGCGTGTCAACTGTCGTCCACCCCGCAGCACCCGGCGAGCGGCCGACAACGGCCCGTCGTCAAGTGGTCGGCCAGTGAGTGGGAGGTACCGGCTCCGCGGGCCCAGGAAGGCGGCGGCCCCGCTCGGGCAGGCGGCGCCTTCGAGGAGCCGTGCCGTAGCGATGACGCCCAGTGGGTGGTGGAAATGGCAGTACGTGGTGGAAGTACAGTCGGGGTAAGGTCGGGGTGGTGGCGTCTTACGACATCGTGCTCGACGGCGGGCGCGTAATCGACCCCGAGTCAATGCTTGATGGACCGAGGAGCGTGGGTGTTAGCGGCAGGACCGTGACGGCGGTAACAGAAGACCGCCTCGAGGGGTCGACCGTCATCGACGTGTCCGGCCTCGTGGTCGCGCCGGGGTTTATCGACCTGCACAGCCACGCACAATCACTTCCAGGCCGTCGCCTGCAGGCCCACGACGGGGTCACCACTGCGCTCGACCTCGAAATGGGCAGGGGCGCCTTCGGGGAGGTCCGCTCCCGTGAGGCTGAGACCGGGTCACCCATTCACTTTGGTTTCTCTGCCTCCTGGGCATCGGCCCGTTTGCAGGCATTAACCGGTCAGGCGGGGGACGGAAGTATGCGGTCCGCCTTTTCCGTCCTGGGCCGCCTCGCCTGGAGGGCGGACTTCTCACGGGGCCAGCGCGCCCGGCTCATCGGCATCCTGTCCGACCAGCTGGCCGAAGGTGCGATCGGCATGGGCGTGCTGCTTGGCTACGCGCCTGAGATCGACCCCCTGGAGTACATGGAGGTAGCACGATTGGCCGCCAGCGCCGGCGTGCCTACTTTTACTCATTGCCGCGACCTGGTCGACTACGCCCCGACTACGAAGATCGATGGGGCAGAGGAAATCGTCCGGGCCGCGGGGGAAACGGGCGCTCATATGCACTACTGCCACATCAACAGCACGTCTGGGCGCCATATCGACCGGGTGCTTGGCCTCGTCGCCCGCTCCCGGCGAGCGGGCGGCAAAGTCACGACCGAGGCGTACCCGTACGGCGCCGGGGCCACGTCGATCGGAGCGGCCTTCCTCGCACCCGAGCGCCTTCCCGAGCGTGGGCTCAAACCGAGTTCTCTCACTTACCTCCCCACCGGGGAACGGGTGGCCGATGAGGCCCGGCTGCGCGAGCTTCGGGAGAGCGATCCCGATGGCTTTGTCATCGTCCACCTCCTGGACGAGGACGACGCCGGTGACGCCGCCTCGCTACGCAGCTCGCTCATCTTTGCGGACGCCATCATCGCGAGTGACTCGGTACCGCTCGTGGCGGTCTCCGGAGAGGTCGACCCCCTCGAATGGCCATTGCCGCCCACTATCGTGACTCATCCCCGCTCGGCCGGTTGTTTCTCACGGGTGCTGCGGCTCTGGCGTGAGGAGGGTAGGCCCCTCGCCGATGCCGTTCGCCGGTGCACGCTCCTCCCGGCGCGCGTGCTTGAAGCGAGCTGCAACGCCATGCGCGTAAAGGGGCGGGTTCAGCCCGGCGCCGACGCCGACCTCGTGGTCTTCGACCCTGACCTGGTAACCGACCAGGCCACCTACAGGGACAGTACCCGCATATCGTCCGGCATCCGGCATCTGTTGGTCGACGGCGTTTTCGTCATCCGGGACGGTGAGCTCCAACCAGATGCCCGGCCGGGCCGACTAATTACAGCCGGTTAGGGCCCAGGGTGTGCGGGATAAGGTCATAGCGCAGGAAACAGTCGGAAGGGAGCTACCGGTGAATGCAAAGCTTGGCATTGAGGATGCCATTGAAAGCGCAGTGGCATCCGCTTCGCGTCCGAGGGACCTGCGGGTCACGGACCTCCGGGTGGCAGTCGTGGCCAGTAACTACGATTACCCGATAATCCGGGTCGACACGAACCAGGGGGTGTACGGGATAGGCGAGGTCAGGGACGCTGGGCACAGGGAAAACGTGCTCCAGTTCAAGAGCATGATCCTGGGCCAAAACCCCTGCAATATCGACTTCATCTTCCGGGCCGTAAAGTGGTTCGGCGGAGCCGGCCGGCAAGGCGGCGGGGTGTCAGGCCTCGAAATTGCGCTGTGGGACCTCATCGGGAAGGTCTACGGGGTGCCGTGCTGGCAGTTCCTGGGGGGCAAATACAGGGACCGCGTCCGCATTTACGCCGACACGCCGGCGCCGAAGGACGACTCACCCGGCGGGTATGTGGAGGCGGTGCTGCAACGCAAGAGCCTGGGGATGACCTTCATCAAGTTCGATATTCGTCCCAGCCTTTTCGAGAAGGGTGAGGACGGCCTGTACGGGCAGAGCACCTTGTACGAGTACCCGCTCAGCCGCTCGAGGGCACCGGGGTCGGGCGCCGGCTCCAGGTTGAGCGCCAAAGGGGTCGAGAGCGCGGCCGAAGTCGTAGCGGCCGTGCGCGAGGCGGTCGGGCCGCACATTTCCTTGTGTATCGACCATTTCGGGCACGGCTTTCTGACCATAAAGGAAGTGGTCCGCCTCGGGCGGGCGCTCGAACCTTTTGGGCTGGCCTGGATCGAAGACCCCGTGCCATGGTGGGACATCGAAGCGCACAGGCGCGTAACCGAGGCGGTTGGCGTCCCGATCGCCGCCGGTGAGGAACTGTACCTGCTTGACGGGTTCCGCGAGGCGATCGAGACCCGGGCCTTCGACGTCCTGCACCCCGACCTGCTCACCGCCGGTGGGATGCTCGAGACCAAACGGATCGCCGACCACGGGGAGCGCTACGGGTTGCCCACCGCGCTCCACTTCGCCGGGTCACCAATCGCGTTCATGGCCAACGTCCATTGCGCCGCCGCTATCGCCAGCCTGGTCGCCCTGGAACACCATGGCCTCGACCTCCCCTTCTGGGCCGGCCTCGTCACGGGCCTGCCCGAGGGCTACCTGGCCGACGGTTACGTCGTTGTACCGGACACGCCTGGCCTGGGCGTCGACCTGAATTACGCGGCGATAGAAGAAAACCTCCGTACGCCGGGCACTCTGTTCCTGCCGACGGAGGAATGGGACACGCCCAAGCTCGGTTTCTGGCGCCCCGACAACCGGTGGGGTGAATGAACTTGGCTCGTTTCGACCACCTCAAAGGTGTTTTTGGCTTACTGCCTACGCCCTATCGCGAGGACTACGAGATCAGTACCAAAGAGCTGGCGGCACTGGCTGAGTTCTGCTGTTCCAGCGGCCAGCACGGCATCGTATGGCCGGTTATGGTGGGCGAGTTTTATTTCCTCGGTGAACAAGAACGGGTCGAGCACCTTACCACGGTCCTCGAAGCGGTCAATGGGCGGCTCCCGGTCGTCTTCGGCTGTTCGTCCAATTCGCTTCCCGAAACGCTGCGCTACGCCGGGGCGGCGCAGCGGGCCGGCGCCGACGCCATAATAGCGATGGCTCCTCCTGACGCGACACCGGGCATGGCCACAGAGATGTTTTGTCGCCTGGCGGACAGTTTCGAAGGCCCGCTTATCGTTCAGAACACAGTCGAGCGAGTGTCGCTTACGAGCGAAGACCTGGTCGAATTGCTCGAAAAGGTGCCGAGGGTCGAGTATGTAAAAGAGGAACGGCCACCCGGGCCCCACCACATATCGGAGGTCCACGACGTCCTCGGCGACCGGGTGAAGACGATTTTTGGGGGCCTCGGCGGCAGGTTGCTGCCCGAGGAGCTCAGTCGGGGCGCCGGGGGTTGCATGCCCGCCTGCCAGTTCGCAGACGTGCTCGCACGCGTCATGGAGCTGTGGTGGGCCGGGGACCAGACCGCCGCCCGAGCGCTACACGGACGTCTGCTACCGCTCATTATCAGAGAGACGCACCCTTTCATGCGTTATGTGCTGAGGCAACGGGCCGTCATAACCTCGGCGGCTCAACGTGGGCCGGCCAGATGGCCGGCCCTGGATGAAGGTGACTTGAGGGAGATCTCTGTACTTGTCGAAGAGATCCAGCATGAGCTGAGAGGCTTCCCCTTCCAAGGCGTTGTCACATGAAAGGACGTGGGGACCATGGCCCTGGGAACGACAAAGAGGGCACGAGATGATTAAGCCAAAGGAGTAGCTGGCGTGAGAGTTGTCATAACCGGTTCGCGAGGCGACGTTGCCGGCCTGCTGGTACCGCGACTGCGTGGCCGCTTCGACCTGACCCTGGTCGACATTTTGCCACCAGTGGACGGTGCCTCCGACTACGTCCAGACCGACATCTGCGACACCCAGGCCCTGACGGCGGCGTGCGACGGCGCAGACGCCGTTGTGCACCTGGCGGGCCAGCGGGCCGTGTCAGCGCCGTGGGCCGACCTGGTGCAGCCCAACGTTATGGGCCTCGTGAGCACGTTCGAGGCGGCTCACGCGACCGGGGTGAAGAAGGTAGTGTTTGCCAGCACCAACCACGTCACCGGTATGTACGACCGCCAGCGGGCCTGGCCCCTCAACCCTCAGTTGCCGGTCCGCCCGGACAGCCTCTACGGTGCGACCAAGGCTTTCGGCGAAGCTGTCGGCCATTATTACAGCGACAACTTCGACATGTCGGTGATATGCCTCAGGTTCGGCTGGGTCCTCGAGCGACCTCACAACGACAACGCCCGCTGGCAGTGGATCAGCCCCGGGGACCTCGACCGTTTGGTGACGGGCGCGCTTCTGACCGACATTCGCTTCGGGATTTACTACGGCGTTTCCAACAACACCCAGCGGCACTGGTCGATCGACAATGCCCGGGCCGACCTCGGGTACGAACCTCAGGATGATGCGGAGCAGTACTTTACGGGCGCGCCCGGCCCGGTGACAGTGGGCCCCGCCCCCTGAGATAATGCGGCCTTCCCGGTGACATAATGTCGTCGTGCCTGCGGCGCGTGCCGGGACCGAAGAGACGCCGACTGACACCATCCTCGTCACTCTGCTCGGCCCCTTCGTAATCTGTCGCGGCGAGCGACGGGCCGTAGCCTGGGAACGTCCTCCGGCCCGGCGCCTGTGCGAGCTGCTGTTGGTGAGCCCGGGCCGACGCATAACCCGGGAAGGGGCGGGCGAGGCCCTTTTCCCGCACCTGAGCCCGACGGCATCGAAAAGGGCCCTATCCCAGGCGCTTTCCTACGCCCGAGCCGCGCTGGCACCTTTGGGCGAAGAGGCGGCGACGCTGGTCCAATCGGACCGAACTTATATCTGGGCCAACCCCGCGCTCGGCGCTCGAAATAGACCTGGACACCCAGCACGAGAAACTGCGCATGGCCCTGGCGGCCGGTCCCGGCTTGGAACGCGACGACCTGCTGGTGGCCGCCCTGGCCAACGAAAGCACGCTGCTGGAAGGCGAGCCTGTCGACGAGTGGGCCCTGCGTCCGAGAGAACGCCTCGAGTGGGCCAGGCAAGAGGCCCGGTTGGCCCTGGCTCGGGCACGGGCGCGAGGTTTGGGGCGCTCGGGCCAGGAAGCCGTAGTCGAGGCCTGGGAGGCATGCCTTTCGCGTGACCCAACTTGTGAGGAGGCCGCCTCCGCACTGATGCGATTGTACGCGGCACAAGCAAGGCCCAGCCAGGTGGAGGCCGTCTTCAACCGGTGCCAGGTGGCCCTGGAGCAGCTCGGGCTTCGGGCGTCACCCGCCCTGGAGGGCGTCCACGGGGCGAGCGCGCACACGGTCGGTCCTCAACTCGGCCCTGGTACTACCGGTGCAGGCCGCGGCGGCGCCCACCCGGGAAGAGCGCCGCGTCGTGACCGTGCTTTTCGTGGAATTGAGCGGGCCCCTGGGTATTGGCCGGAGGCTTGGCCTCGAAGAATTACGAGAGCTTTTCGGGGGCACGTTGGCAGAGGTGATGGCGGAGGTGGAATCACTTGGCGGGTCCGTGACCTCTGTCTCCGGAGCCGGCGTGATAGCTCTCTTCGGGGCGCCGGTGGCACACGAGGACGACCCGGAGCGCGCCGTGCGGTCGGCGTACAGAAGTCTTAGCGCCGTGGCGCTCAGCTACGGGGATCTGTCGTTACGGGCCGGGGTCGAGACCGGGCCGGCCGTTGTCGGCCCCCTTTTGGGCGGGAGCGGCCACTATGGCGCCTATGGGGCGGTGGTAGCCAGCTGTGCGGCCCTCCAGTCCGTCGCCAAACCCGCTTCGGTGCTCGTCGGGCCGGCCACACGAGCTGCCACGGCGGGATTGTTCGAGTGGGCGCCCGACAGAGGAAATAGCCAGTGCCTCTGGATCCAAGCCCCTCAAAGCATGGTACCTCGAGCGGCCCAAAGCGAGGCCTGCGGGCCAAGCCGGGCGGCGGCGGCGGGCCGGACGGGTGCCTCTCGTTGGCCGCGAGGTCGAGCTTTCCCGGCTCCGCACCGCGCTCGAGAGAAGCGACGGCCGGGCAAGGGGGCATCGTATTGATCGCCGGCGAGCCCGGTCTCGGTAAGACGCGCCTCGTGCAAGAGTGCCGCAAATTGTTCGTAGCGTGGGCGGGAGCGGCTTCGGGACGACTGCCCCTCTGGCTCGAGGGCCGGGCAGCGTCCTATGCCGCCTCCCGGCCTTACGGCCTTTACCAGCAACTGCTTACGGTATGGACCGGCGTGGCGCCCGAAGAAGGCGGGCATGCAGTACGTACGGCCCTCGAAGGTGGGTTAAGAGCGGTCTTCGGGCCGGGGGTGGAGGACGACTACGGCGAGCTGCTGTCCCTGGTTATGGGCGTCGGGCCGGGAAAGTCGGCCACAGCACTGGGAAAACTCAGTCCCGTGCAGTTGCAACGGGCCACCTTTGACGCCATGCATGCCGTCTTCGCCAAGCTGGTCAGCCACGGGCCCACCGTGGTGGTATTGGAGGATCTGCACTGGGCCGACCCAACCTCGCTCCACCTGACCAGAAAGATTTGCTCGATTACGAAGGACGGCCCATTACTGCTCCTCCTGACCCGCCGTCCAGAACCTGACCCGGGTGTTTCCGACCTCGAGGCGGCCGTTGGAGCCGAGGCCGGGCTCGCTTTAAAGACGCCTCGAACTGTCCGCGTTGCCACGAGACGATGAGAGAGAACTAGCCGGTGCTCTGCTGGGCCAGGGAGCGGCCGACGAGGTCCTGAACGCCGTGTGCCAGGGGACCGAGGGCAACCCGCTTTTCGTCGAGGAACGCTTCTCGTCGCTGCTGGAAACGGGCGTGTTGGCGAAGTACGAGACAAAGTGGCACCTTGATCGCACGCTTTCGGGGAGATTCCGCAAGCTCTGGAACGCCTTTTTCGCTCCCGCATCGACCGTCTCACAGTTGGCGCCCGTGAAGCTATCGTCGCCGCGTCCGTTCTCGGGCCGGAGTTCGGCGCCGATGCCCTGCGGGCGGTGACCGCCCTCGACGGCGGCCTCACGGCTGCACTCTCGGAACTTTGCTCCGCCGGTTTGCTGGTAGAGCTGGACAAGATCGCAGAGGCCTCTTACCGCTTCCGCCACAGCCTCATTCAGGAGGCGACGTACGGAGGCCTGCTGCGCGAGCAACGCCGGCAACTGCACGCCCGGGCGGCCTGGGGTCTGGAGGAGCAATGGGCCGGCCGCCTGGAAGAGGTGGCAGGTGTGCTGGGCCACCACTTCGCCATGGCCGGCGAGCCAGGTCGGGGCGTCCATTACGTCGAAATCGCGGGCGACCATGCGGCGGCGGCCTTCGCCAACGAAGAGGCGGTGGCGTCTTACCGTTACGCGGCTCGAAATCCTCACCGACGAGACGACAGGCGACTTCGAGCGAACTGAAAGCGTCACGACGAGGACCGAGGCACAGGTACGTCTCAAGCTCGCCAACGTCCTGTTACACATCGGGCGCCATGCGGAGGGCCGGGAAATCCTTCAGGAAGGTTTGCGCGCCCTGGGCACGATCGACGCGTTCCTGGCCGCCCGCCTCTACAACAGGCTGGCGCGGGTGGAGCTGGACTGCCATGAGTACGCGGCTGCTTTCAGCGTGTTCGAGGCCGTGTTGGTACGGCTGGGACCTCACCCCGAAGAGCTCGAGCCAGGGCTCCTTGACCTTTGGCTCGATACGCGGATGGGAATGGTGGCGATCCACTATTGGCGAGACGAACCGGACGAGATGCCGGCTCTCCTGGAAGAGATACGCCCCGTACTCGAAATCCGGGGGGTTCAGCCGGGAAAGCACCATCGCTACTACATGCAGGTGGGGATGTGGCAGCTAGCAAAGAAACGTCATCGCATCGACGACGAAGTGCTCGCCACTGTGAGGCGGGCTCTGGTGGCAGCCGAAGAGAGCGGTGACCAGACCGAATATGCGGGGGCGGTTTTCAACCAGGGTGTCGCCCTGGCGTTGGGCGGCGACCTGGACGGCGCCAGGGAATGGCTGACAAAGGCCCTCCGTATGGCCGAGCGGACCGGGAACGCGGCCGGGCGCCGCCCTCGCCCTGTCCTACCTCAACCTGACCGCTCTACGTAGCAACGACCCGGATGGCGTCGCCCTGCTCGCCCCCCAGGCGATGGAGGCCGCCTATGCCGCATCGAGGCCCCAGTACGCAGCCACCGCCAAAGCCAGCCTGGCCTGGTTGGCCTGGAAGACTGATCGCATCGCCGAGGCGGAGGAACTGGCCCGGGATGCGCTGGCGTCGTGGCCGTCAGGGAGTTGGCAACCCTTCCACTGGGTTTGTTTGTGGCCTCTCATTGCCGTGCGGCTGTCCTCGGGGCAGGTGACGTCGGCCATCGACGCTGCCCGCCGGATGCTCCCGGCCCCGCAACAGCGTCTCCCGGACGAGCTGGAAGCTGAAGTGCAGTCGGCCATCGAAGCGTGGGAGGCTGGCGAGGTGCAGCGGGCCGCCGAGACTTTATCCAGGGGGCTAGAGCTGGCCCAGGAACTTCGGTACGCGTGAAGCCGACGTAATGCGTAGTGGCCGGGAACAGAGCCTCGGGCCTACAAATTGAGCCGCTGCTTGGCCAGCTCGACGCCGAGGACCATATTGCGCAGCTTTTCGTAGGAGACTTCCCAGCTCCGCGGCGCAGCCCGCAGTCGGGGCAAACGTTGATCCTCGAGGGGTCGCCGAAGACGTCCACCGTGTAGAGGACACGGTCGGCTACCAGTTCGGGTGGCTCGATAAAATCCGTGTGGATATCCAGGACCCCCAGGCCGAGCACCGGAGCATATGGCAGATCCCGGAACTTACTTATTACCGCGTACCCGGGCCGGCTTTCTGGTGAGCGGCCCAGTTCACGGCTGTCGTCGTTGGCGAAACCGACGCAGAATTGCCGGCATCCCGTCATCAGTTCCAACCCCGGGAAGAACAGGTTGTAGTCCGAAAAACATAGGTGAGTCGAAAAGAACCCGACCAGGCCGTCTACCGAAGCATTGAAGCTCTCCACGAACAGCTCGAGCTCGTCGGTCCCGGTGGAGGCGGCCGGCTCGTCGATCTGTGCCCACGGGGCACCGAGGTCGAGCAGGGCTTGCAGGTTGGGCCGGATAATCTCCCGAGCGACGTCGAGCACGAACTGGCGTCGCCCTGTCTTGCGTTGCGCCCGCCTGCCGGCCGCCGCCAGGTTGAGATCGGCCTGAGGGGCGTAATACTCGTCGAAGGACCAGTCCGCCAGCGTATACGCGCCCGTCAGAGGGACCTTCAACGGGGCCTTGGCCCAACCGCTCAGCGATAGGTACTCGTCGTTGTGGTAAGGCGCCGCCAACGACACTGGCCCTACGACGGCGGCTTTGCTGTAATACCGGTCGTCGAAGCTGCGCACCGTGCCTCTTGGTTCGAAGCCGCCCGAATGGCGGATCGCCCACTCGTACATTTCAACCCGCCGCTGTTCGCCGTCGTACACGACGTCGAGGCCGGCCGACTCGAAAAGACGTAAAGCATATCGAGACGACCAGTCGCGCACCGCCCTGCGTTCGTCTGCAGCGAGCGGGAAGCGGCCGAGAACCTCAACCAGTTCGGCGTAGCCCGGCACCGCCAGACGCTTGCCCCAGGACTCCGCTTCCTCGATATCAGTGTCAGAAAGCGGCTCGCCGGCGGCGGCCTTTACCCGCCAGGACGGTTTGGCCAGCGAACCGACCTCGTGGGTTAACAACGGGCGTAAGAACATCAGCGGGCCTCGGCTTTGAACGCGGCTGCCACCTCGCCTAATACCCTCACCTTGGCCGCGGCAATAGCCTCGGGCACGAGCTCGAGGGCAGTGGCGGACGCGAGGTAGAGGCTCGTTGCCCCGGTTTGCTCGGCCACCCGGAGAGCCAATTTCAAAGTCGAAGCCGTGCTCTCCACCAACGAGTTGCGGCCATCGGCACAGCCGGCGACGAGGCCAACCTGCCAATTAGTGCCAAGGTCTTCCGGGTCGGTCTGCACGAGGTCGACCCCGATGGCGTCGACCGGGAGCCGGCGCAGCCGGTCAACGACAGGTCCGGCATCTCCGAAACTCGTGTGGAGCACGACCTCCGCTCCGAGCCCGTCCCGTAGAGTGCTAAGGGCGGCTTCGAGCATGGCCCAATCGGCTTCACACAACGGATGGGTCACCAACCAGGGTTCCTCCAGGTGCACGAGTTGGCAGCCATTGGCGACGGCGTTGTCGGCCGCCGGGCGCAGCACGGCCGCTGCTAGCCGGCCCAACAACACATTGGGATCGACGGGCGCCTGGCAGGCGCGGGAAAAAAGAAAAGGTCCCGGCAAGGTCGCCGCCCACGGGCGTGGTAACGCCTCGGCTGTCAGTTCGAGAGCACCGAGAGGGCCCAGTGCGCCCTCCGGCTGAGGCGCCCGGTAGAACGAGTTCGTATCGAACCAACGCACGAGGCCGCCAACCCGCAAGCCGGGGGTGGCCTCTATTAGTGGGCGAAACAGGTCCTGCCAGCCGAGCAAGCCATCGGAGTACAGCCCGGTCCCGGCCTCTCGCTGTAGAGAGACCAACCGGGACACGTCGTCGGCCAGGGCTGCTTCACGCTCGCGGCGCGGTGCCCGCCCCCGCTGATAGTCACGGCTCGCCCTGACAAACCGGTCCGAGCGCGGGTACACGCCGTGCAGGTAAGAAGCAACGTTCACAAACTGTTCCTCCCCTCATCCCCGGTCCCCCCGTGGTCCTCGCGGGAAGAGCGGGCGTACTTCTCTGCCCCCGCCAGGTGCAACGACACGTACTCTTCGTCGCCCACGACCCAGCTGTCGTGACCGGGAGGGATGCTGAAAAAGTCGCCCGGGCCGAGCACGACTTCGCTCCCGTCCGCCATCTTTACCGCCGCCCGGCCGCCCAACACGAAGCCCAGGTGCTCGACCTGGCATAGCGAGGTCCCGGCGAGAGGGGCTACGTGTTGCGACCACACCCAGCCGGGAGCGTAAACGGCACGGCCGACCTCGGCGCCACCGACCGCGAACAGCTCCAGCCGCCCCAGCGGGAAAACCCGCACACCGGTGGGCGCCGACAGGTTGACTACCTCGATTGAGGATGACCTGATCGAGGAAGGATTCGCTGACGGTGGCCCTGCTGACGCCGGTCCTGTTGATGGTGGCACCGGTGTATTGTCGCCCGCCCTCCCGGGCCTCGTCTTGGACGAAATTGCCATCAGCGAAGCAGCCAATGCCAATAGCTTGGGCTCAACTCATGACCGTCAACCCGGGCCTCGCGAAGGCGAAGGACAGCGCCCGCTACTTCCGCCCCACCGCTCTTGCCGGCGTCGAGCTGCTGCACGCCAGCTTCCTGACCCATCGCTACACGCCCCATATGCATGCGGCGTGGACGATCGCCCTGGTCGACGACGGGGCGGCCACCTTCGAGCTGGAGGGCGAGCGGTACACGGCGCCACAGGGGACGGTTTTCCTGGTCCCGCCGCGGGCCGTGCACACGGGCGAGCCGGCCACGCCGCGTGGGTACAGGTACCGGGTCCTCTACCTCGACGTCATGGGCCGTCCGTTCCCGGCCGAGGAGCTGCCGGCAACGGGGACGAAATGGGACGTCCCCGTCGTCATGCGTCATGAGCGGCTGGCCACGGCGCTATCGCAGCTGCACGGCTCCATAGGCTTCAATGGCCGCACTCTCGAACAGAGCGAAGTCCTGACCGCAGTATCAGGGGAGCTAACTTCGCTGGCCAGCCAGGTTCAGATCGCCGCTACCGGCCACGGTTCCCAGCGGGCGCTCCAACGAGCGGTCTCCTACGTGCGAGACCATTGGCGAGACGACTTCGACCTCGACCATTTGGCCATGGAAGTGGGGCTCAGCCCGTGGCATCTGGTCAGGTTGTTCCATCGGGCGATGGGGATGCCGCCTTCGGCCTACCGCCGGAGCCTCCGCGTGCTGGCCGCGCAGCACCTGCTCCGGCAGGGCTGGCCTCCGGCGGAGGTCGCCGTCGAGTGCGGCTTCTACGACCAGTCCCATCTGAACCGGCACTTCAAGGCGGCCACAGGTGTGACGCCGCACCAGTTTGCCCTGGCTCGTTGCTAGGGCCAGTGTCGTCACGGCATACCGTCGCGACAGCCGATCAGCGCTGCGAGTCCCAGGCAAACTGGCCTGACCAGTCGACTTGCCCGTAGTAGTCCGGCCAGTTACCCGGTTGGAACAGCGGGCCGGCGACGCGCGCCGGTCGGCTCGAGGGCGACGGGAGAAGCCACAAGGCATCGTCCGCCTCGTACATGAGGCTCGTCCCGCTCGCCGACCAAAGCGGAGCGGATGCCCCTTCGGCCCCTTTGACCTCAGAGGCGGCGTGAGTGCCCGGACCTTCCACCCAAAGAGAGTGGGCGCCGTACCATTGCTCGAGCACCGGCTGGGAAAAGTCACCGCTGGTGTTGCTCGGGGCCTCCACGAACGCCAAGGAACCCCCGTCGTTGGACCAGGCCGGGTCGACGCTCAGCAGCCCGGCACGAACCGGTACCGGCCCACAGGTGGAACGACCGGGGGCGCAGGTCACAACCGACTTGGTGAGCCAGGCATAACGGTCTGGACCGCTGGTGAAGGCGAAGTTGCCGTCCGGCCCCGTGGCGACCGCGTCGCCGACCATGGTCCCGAGGTGGACAGGCCGGGCCCCCGGTGCCTTCAGATAATAGAGGACTACACCGTCGGCGGCGAGAGAACTCGACAGGTCCGGGTCGAGCGTGAAAAGGACGCCTTGCCCGTGGGCCAGCACCCACACCTGGTCGACGAAGTTGCCCTGAGCACCCGAGAACTTGCCGAACGACACTTTGCTTTCGAACCACAACTTACGGGGACCACCGATCGAGCTGGACAGCTGAAGTTCGTCAGTGCCCGTCTCGGACTTCGACGACGGGATGGCGAGGGTGTCCGATGTGTAGGCGTAGTTCGTCCCGTCGATTGACCACGCGGCAAGACCGTCTGGCAGGATTTTCGCCCGGGTGACCTTCCCCGTCGGCGCCATTTGCCATGCCGCGTTGCCAGCGACAAGCTCGCCGTCGGGCAACCAGCCACCTCCCCCTCCGTCGGAAACGGCCTTCGGCGCGGAGCCGTCAGCAGAGGCCACGCGCACCTGGCCCGAAGAGACGGTAAAGCTCAGCCAGCTCCCGTCGGGGGAAAAGCGAGGATTGCTCGGCTCGTCGCCTGCAGGCGCCACCATTGTTAGCTTTCCCGATTTGCCGGCCAGGTCCCACAGGGTGCCTTCCGAGATAAAGGCCAGGTCTCCATAGTGCGAGAACGCAGTCACATGGACGTTAGGCACATGGACGTTAGGCACATGGACGTTAGGCACATGGACGTTAGGCACATGGACGTTAGGCACATGGACGTTAGGCACATGGACGTTAGGCACATGGACGTTAGGCACATGGACGTTAGGCACATGGACGTTAGGCACATGGACGTTAGGCACATGGACGTTAGGCACATGGACGTTAGGCACATGGACGTTAGGCACATGGACGTTAGGCACATGGACGTTAGGCACATGGACGTTAGGCACATGGACGTTAGGCACATGGACGTTAGGCACATGGACGTCAGGCACATGGACGTCAGGCACATCAACGGTGGGCGCATCGACGCTGGGGGGTGGGGTGGCAGCCGCGGCGTTGAGAGTGGGAGCAGTGATGAGTGCCCCGATCGCAAGAGGGACGACCATGGTTTGGCGCCAACATGTCCGAGAGAAAGCCGGGCCCTGATGGTCGCTCCGGCGCCGCGGACGGCCCCCACTACGAGGTGGCCGGCTGGGTTCACCGAAAAATCCGGGGCTCATCCTTATAGGTACTCCACCGGTTGACCCAGGGTTCCAACGCCCGCTGCGGTACGAGGGACAAACGGTGGCCGAGCCGTCGGCTTGGGGCCGTCTTCGGGACCGTGGCGGTCGGTGCGGGTTATCGCACCGGTAACGGCTATGTGGTAAACCCTGGGTTCCTATGACCACCCTTGCTGATCTCGCGCTGGGCGATGTGGCCACTTCGGCCGAATTGCTCGTAATGACCGGTGCCCAAAGCCGGGAACACGCGGCAGCCGGTGCGCAGATCGGCAAGACTCGCTTTCTTTTGTACTCGGTATCGAAGATGATCACGGCCACCGCCGTCCTGCGCATGGTCCAAAGTGGAGACCTGGATTTGAGCACCCGTATTGCATCGGTACTACCCGCTTTCGGCCAGGGCTCGAAACAGGACGTCACGGTCAAGGAGGTGCTATCGCACAGCGCCGGGATCCCCGGCGCTGAGGGGCTCGTGGGCGACAGCCGGCCCATAACCCTGGCCGACTGCGCCGACTGGGACCACTTCATCGAGCTGGTGTGCGCCATGCCATTGCAAACTGCCCTGCGCGGCCGAGGCGTCTATCACGGGCTAACTTTCGGCATACTTGGCGCGGTCGTCGAGCGGGCCAGCGGGCGGGACTTCAGGTCGTTCTGCGCCGCCGAGGTGTTCGAGCCGCTGCAAATGAGCTCGACGACGTGGGGCCTCCCTCCGCCCCTCCGGGATGACGGTGCGGGCTTCCACGGGCCGCAAGCCGAGGTGTGGCGGGCGGGCATCCCTGAGGGCGCGATGGTCCCCGCCGGCGGGGCGTGGTCAACCGCGGGAGACGTCGCCCGGTTGTTGCTCATGCTTCGTGACGAGGGGCTGGTGGACGGCAGGCCCTTCCTGCGCGGCAACATCGTGCGAGAAGCCCGGCGCGTGGCGTACCCGCCCGGGACAACGGGGCCGAGGTGCTTGATGTCCACCAGGCCTGGAGCTATGGGCTCGGCCTCCTGGTAAACGGTGATGAACCTGTATTTGCCCGCGGATCGCAGACGGCTCCGGGGACGTTCGGGCACAGTGGTGCAACGGCTAATCAAGCCTTCCACGACCCCACTGCGGACCTCACGCTCGTCTGCCTTACCAACTCGTGCGTCACCCAGGAAGAGAGCGACACTCGGTTTGACAATCTGTGTGACGCCGCCTACACGGCATACAGGACTTGATATTTCTCAAGGACCGAACACCGTCGGCCCGAGGGTAGAGGACAACTCCAGCGTCGGGTCCTCGAGTACCGGGACCAGTGCGGTGACACAGGCATATCCCCGCTGTAGCAACCCGACATCGGTCTCGGGCCCGGCCTCGGCCGCTTCCGCAGGCCCTGACCCGTTGAGTATTCCCGGCCCCTCAGCCGGGACCGCTACGGTGACCGGAAGCGATTGGCCGCTCCTTTGCGTGAGGGAGGTCTGTGAGACACCGGCGGCAGCCAGTCGTCCAACCCGCACTCCCCGCAACTGGTCCAGGGGCAAGTTGGGTACATTGCAATTGAGGACGACGGTCCGCATATCAGCCGTCAACCAGTCGAACAACCGACCCACGGATGGCGGCTGCCGTGGCCCAGTTGTACTGCTGCGTGTTGACCAGCCCGACGACGTCTAACGACATCGCGATTGCCGGTCTTTGTTCCTGGTACGCAGTGAAAGCGGCACCGACGGTCCCCGAGTGCAGGACGGCTCGTCCTGTATTGGCCCCGTGGTTGATACCGGACAGCACGACGTCCGGCGGGGCACCGAAACTGCCCTGAAATGCAGCCCGGCAGATCATGGCCGGCGGCGCGTCGACCGCAGAGACAGTGCCAGGTGCCCAACCGGGCCAACTGTGGGGCTGGAGGACGAGGCCTCGTCCTTGTGGGACAGTAAGTATCGAAGCGCTCGAGCCACTGTTATTGCTGGAGGGAGCTATGACGTAGGCGTCATGTGCTCTCTCGAGGGCTACGGCCGCGAGTGCTCTGAGCCCCGGGGCATCTATACCGTCGTCATTGGTTATCAGGACGCGCATGGCTTCGACACTACTGCCACGATGGGCAACTTCCCCCGGTTACGACACGAAATTGTTTTAGGAGCACAGGATTCTGAGATTGCTATCAATGCCAAACATGGTGCAAACCTCCGATATCGTAGCGATCCGGAATTACGCTCCAGCGACGCTCTGATGAACTCAGGGTTAAACTTTCCCTCTGGCCCCCCGACGAAGGCGTCTCCATCGCCAGGCCAAGTCAATGCCCACCAGCGGTGCAATCCCGGACAATTGCCGCGGCCCTCCCTCCGGCAACGACGTCGCCCGGAGGTCCGGCAGGCGCCCACAGGGCACCGGCTGAACTATTCTGTCTGGCAGCCCGTACCGCGTTGGGCCGGCACGAACGCAAGCTCAAGCCTAAAAAAGAGCCCTCGATCACGGGGAAAGGTAAAGACCATGGCCTCTCCAGGAATTGCGCACCGCGTGGACAGAACCCGGGAAATAGGGGACCCGGTCGCTGGCGCTCCCGAGGAGGCCATGAGCCCTCTGGACGACAGGAGCTTGGGGCGGGTGATGCGCAAGTTGCGAGACTCGGGCATCGCCGTCATCGAGGGGGCCTACCCCCGGGCCGAGGTAGACCGCCTCAATGACGCTTATCAGGCCCTCCTGGCCGCTCGTCCGCAGGGCAAGGTCCAACCTACGAGCGGCGAGAACCATGTTCAGATGCAGTTGCCGCTGACCGAGCCATTTTCCGGCGAAATCGTCGTGGCCCATCCTGTCGTCGTCCAGGTCATGTCAGTGGCCCTGGGGCCCGACTTCGAGTGCTGTTACTTCAATTCCAACACGGCCTACTTTGGGTCTACTTATCAGCCCGTGCACCGGGACCACGGACCGGTGTTTGGCAGTGAACACTCGGTGCCCACCCCGCCAACCGGGTTCGTCGCCAACATACCGCTGTGCGATTTCACCGTCGACAACGGGAGTACAGAGCTGTGGCCGGGAAGTCATCTGATCGTCGACGCGCCGGAAGACGCGGACGTCGCCCTCGATGAGCGGGCAGAGGCACTGCCCTCGGCGCGGCTCAACGTCGCGGCAGGGTCACTCGTCCTTCGCGACATGCGGCTCTGGCACCGGGGCACCCCTAACACGATCGAGCGCCCCAGGTCGATGATAGCGGTCGTCTACAAGCGCCATTGGCTTGCCTGGCGTCACCCGGCGCTTCGAGTCCCGATGCCTACGTGGGACAATTGGCCCGGCCACGTGCGGTCCATCTTCCGTAAAGTACCCAGGGACGACGTGGCCTAACGGGCTGGCCGACAAGAAAGGTGAACCAGTTGATGTGGCCCAGTTAATCTGTGCCAGTTACGCTGGGGGACGATGGAGCTCTTAGTCGTCCCGGTCGACAACCCTGAGGGGCTCAACCTGGTCCTCGGGCAAAGCCATTTCATAAAGACAGTCGAGGATCTCCACGAAGTGCTTGTGAGCTCTTCGCCTGCCCTACATTTCGGGTTGGCCTTTTGCGAGTCCTCGGGCCCGCGCCTGGTGCGGCGCTCCGGCAATGACCAGGGGCTCGTCGAGCTGGCAATCAAGAACGCACTGGCCATTGGCGCGGGCCACTCGTTCATAGTCTTCTTGCGTGACGGGTTCCCGATCAATGTCCTGAACGCCATCAAGCAGGTCCCGGAAGTGTGCCACATCTATTGCGCCACAGCTAACCCCCTCTCGGTCATCGTGGCCGAGACCGAGACCGGGCGCGGCATCCTCGGCGTGGTGGACGGCGGGCCCCTTTAGGCGTCGAGACTGACGATGACGAGAGGGCGCGCAAGGAACTCTTGCGGGCTATCGGTTATAAGCTCTAGGGCCTCCCGGGCAGCCGACATTTCGGCGGCGAGCTAATTCCGAGCACCGCACCGCTGCCGGCTGATGAACTGTAAGCATGGTTCAACAAGCCCGCCCCCGCGAACTTATCGAGGCTGGGGGTTTGTACCTCCGCCGCCACAGGGTCGAGGACGCCGCCGGCATCGCTGCGGCCGTGGCCGGCAGCATGGCCGAGCTGCGCCCGTGGATGCCCTGGGCGGCGGACAACTCGATCGTGGAGCCCGACGTGCAACGTCAGCGTCTGGTCAAGGTCGCCCCGAACTGGGAGCTGGGTTCAGAGTACGTCTACTTGGTCTTTCGACCGGACGGCAACGACGTCCTTGGCTGCATCGCCTTGTTGCGCCAGGTCGGCCCGGCCGCACTGGAAATCGGGTATTGGCTGCGGACCACGGAGAGCGGGCGGGGCACGATGACGGAGGCCACCCGGGCGCTGACCAACGAAGCATTGAGGCTTCCCGGCGTGGACCGGGTGGAGATCCATTGCGACGAGGCGAACTACAAGAGCGCCGCCATCCCTCGTCGCCTGGGCTTTTCGTTAGTGCGCGTCGAGGCCAGGGACGTCACCGCACCGGGGCAGGTCGGCCGCGGCATGGTATGGGTGCGTGAACAGCCGGTCCCGGCCACGGCGGTCTTTTACGTCGTCGGGCACCCGGGCGCAGGCAAGTACACCACCGCCAAGGAATTGCAACGTTTATGTGCTGGCCGGCACGAGCATTTGGCGGTGGTAGACAACCACTACATTACCAACCCCATTTTTGGCGTCATCAATGTAGACGGCCGGTCGCCTCTCCCGCCGTCGGTCTGGGACCGTGCCGCCGAAGTGGCGGAGGCCGTTTACAAAGCCATAGAGACCATTTCGCCATGGGATTGGTCCTTCGTGTTCACCAATTTCCTCTCCCAGGACGAGCCCCAGGACTGGCGCCTGTACCAGCGGGTCAAGCGGTTGGCGGCGGCGCGAGGTAGCCGGTTCCTGCTCGTCCGGCTCATGTGCGACACCGAGGAACTGTGCCATCGCGTCACGGGCCCGACCGAAAGGAGCGCCTCAAACTGGTCGATCCCGGGCGGGCTCGCCAATTGGCAACGGCGAAGCAGGTGCTGCTGCCAGACGACACTGACGTCCTCACTCTCGACGTCACCCACTCGAGCCCGGAGCGAACGGCCCAAGCCATACTCGACAAGATCGACGGGCTCGACAGGACCGACAGCTTCGAGGCCCTAAGCGAAACCCAGTCGTCCCGCTAAGCGGAGAGCCTCTCGCAGGTCCTTTGCCGCGGAAGGGTCACCACTGTCCCGAGCGAGGAGCGCAGACCTCACGGCGGCCTCGAGGTCGTCGGGGAGGCGCATCTGATCAGGTTGTACGAGTTCTCGGGCCGCTTCGAAGGCTGCCTCATGTCGGCCGTCTGCCAGGCGCGTAGCGACGAGTGGCCACAGGCAGATCCAGCAGAACGGGTAGCGAACGAGGTTTGGTCGCCACTGCTCCAGGGCAGCAACAGCCAATTGCTCGGCCTCGGCACAACGGCCCTCTTTCCACGCCACCCACGACAGCAACGCCTTTACCATGGCCGCCGTCGGGTACTCACGACCACGCACGATTTCATTACCTAAGAGGGCCATTTCCTTCACCTCGGCGATGTCGTGCTGGCGCAAGTGCGCCCACGCCAGGAACACCAGGTTGGCCAGTTCCAGGGACTTGTCGCCGGCCCGCCTGGACGCGGCCAGGGCACCCTCGAGCTCGGTCCGGGCGCCGATGAGGTCGCCTTGAAGCACGAGCACGAACCCCAGGGTGTGCCAGTGAAATTCCTCGTCGTTGAGGCCCGCCTCGGCCACCATCTTCCTGGTCGCCCTGACGCTGTCGACCGTGATCTGATCGGCCACGAACCTCCTGTCCCGCCACCGTTGCCCGGCTATATGGATGTCGAAATCAGCTCGTTGCCAGGCCCCGGCGCGCGCCTTTACCAGCGGTTCGATCCGGCGCAGGAGCCGTGTATGCAACTCGCTCTCGGCACGCCAGTAATGGAGGTTGCCGCGGCTCAGCTGCAGAGCCAACCAGTTTTCGACCCAGTCGTCAGCCTCTTTGTCGGCACAACTTTCCATGATTTCCTCGGCCTTGTCGAGGGCGGCGAAAGCATCCGCGTCGCGGCAGTCTTCTATCTCGAGTTGCCCCAGGGCGCGAAAGCACTGTGCCTCCAGTATGTGAGCCCCGGAAGGCACTCGCTGCGCCGCCTCTTGCAAGGCGGCACGCCCTTCGTCGTAGCGGCCAAGCCGCCAAAACAGGGCCCCCAATTTGAGCCAAAGGTTTACCGCCTCGCGCGTCAGCTCCGGCGCGTCGGCGAACCGCTCCAGGGCAGAACGGTAGGAGGCGACGGCCTCGTCATTGGCATAAGATGCCACCGCTCTGTCGCCGGCCAATTCAAGGTAGAGAACGGCCCGGCCCACTTCTCCCGCCATGGCGAAGTGGCGGCCGAGCAGGCCCGCTATTTCTTCTGGTGCGCCGGAGGTCGCCTCCAGGGTGGAGGCAGCCCGGGCGTGCAAATAGCGTCTCTGCTGCTTGAGCAACCCTCGGTAGATCGCGTCCTGAATAAGCGCGTGCCGAAAGCGGTAAATAGGATCAGGCAGCTCGCGTACCGTGATCAGGAGGTTCGCCGAGCAAAGCTCGACGACCGACGGCAGCAGGCGTTGGTCAAGGTCCGTCATACCGTGGAGGCTGCGAAGCGAGAACTCCGGCCCAAGCACGGAGGCGGCGACAATAGCCTGGCGACAAGCTGGGTCGAGGCGGTCCACCCGGGAACGAACGAGCCGCTCGAGTGCCTCCGACACCTGCCCCGGCGCGCCGAGGTCAACACGCCATCGGCCCTCGGCGTTGCGGCGCAGGACGTTAGTCTCCAGCAATGACGTCACTCGCTCTTCGAGGAATAGCGGGTTGCCATCGGCTCCATCACATACCGCTTCGACGACGTCGTCGGACGTGCCCGGGCCGAGAAGAGCGCCGGCGAGCTGGCGTTCCGGCCCCTCGAGAAGAGGAGCGAGCTCAAGTCGACGCCAACGCGTCACCGCGCCGGCGAACATCGCCGCTTCGAGTTCCGATGCCCCCCGGTCAGGCTCGGGCCGTCTGGTGAGGACGAGCAGCAACGGCCCGTCGTTCGAAAGCGAAGCAATGGTCTCAGTGACCCGGAGAGACGTCGGATCTGCCCAATGAAGATCTTCCAGCACCAGGAGGGTGGGGCCATGTTGCATAACCCGCATGAAAAGCTGGCGGACGGCGGCAAAACAGGCCCGCTGGAGCTGTTCGGGGCCGAGACTCGAGAGCAGAGCTCCCGCGTTGGGCTGTCCTACGCCCATGACCAGCTCGAGCAAACGGACTTGATCGCCGTCCACCTTGGCCCCGTAGACCGCCTTCATGGCTCGCTCCAGGGCGCCCCGGGCCAGGTGGTCGTTATCTTCTGGCGCCACGCCCCCCCATGCTGAGAGCAACTGCTGGTAAAGGCCGTAAGGGTGCGTCGAGGCATACGAAGCGGCGCGGCCTTCGAGCCAGAGCGGCAAACGCCCGGAGGCGGCGGCTACCCACGTCATGAAGAGCTTCCGGCATTCCTGGACGAGGCGGGTCTTGCCGAGCCCCGGGTCGCCGACCACAACCAGGACACCTCCACTGCCGGCCGTTGTTTCGCAAAGTGCCTCACGGAGCACTGAAAGCTCCGTGTCTCGGCCTACCAGCGGCGCCGAGCCAGCAAGACGGCGACGGCCCACTTCAGCCTGTGGCCGTGCCCGGGGCCGTTCGACGTAATGGGCCCGCACAGGCCTGGCGCCGGCATGACCGGCCAGTTCTACGCTCGCACCCCACTCGAACAGGGCCCTGGTTGCCCGCCATGTAACCGGGCCAACGAGCACGGACGCCGCCTTAGCCCGGGCCTGGAGCTTCGTCGCCATGCTGACCACGTCGCCCACGGCTCCGTAGTGGTTACCAGAGCCGCCTCCCAGTAGCCCGACAACGGCCTCCCCTGTCTCGACCCCGACGCGCAGCGATAGGTTCCCCGCCTGGTTCTTGACGCCGGTAACGGATCTGTGGCCAGCCCGTAACGCCCTCTCGGGGTCGTCTTCGTGGGACTCGGGGGCGCCGAACAGGGCCACCACACCGGTGCCGGAAACGGCACTCACCGTGCCCCCGAGGTCCTCGACGTGGGCGACGACCTCGGCCAGGGCGCCTCCGACAAGCTCGCGCAGGTCTTCCGGCTCGAGCGTGCCGCCTTCTCCAACCGGCAGGACGAGCTCCGCCAGGAGGACGCTTATAAGCCGGCGTTCATTAGTTTCAGCGGCCAGTTGTGGCCGGCGGCCCGGCGGGGCTGCGGCCGGGCCCTCCCGCAGCGCCTGCTCGAGGACAGGTGAAACCCGCACTCCGAGCTCGTCGAGCGCCTCCCGGCAGCGCCGGTACGTGGCGGCAGCGAGAGAATGGAAACCTCGGGCCGAATACGCCCGTACAAGGGCGGTCGCCACCTCTTGCGAAGCGGGGTCCGCACTGAAACAGCCTTCCCATGCCTCGACAAGGTCCTCGTACCTGGACCGGCCGGCGCCCTCGGCCCGGTCCCTGGCCAGAGCCAGCCGAGCTTCCTGACGAAGGGCCTCGAGCGCTTCTCTCGGGCCGATAGCCCAGTCGGCATATGGCTCGTCCTCCAGGAGCGTGCCTTTTAGCGTCAACGCGCGGACCAGGTGCTCGTCTCGCTCGAGACCAGGGGGCATCGACAGGGCGCAACGCAGTGCCTTCTGGTGCACTTCGAAATCGACCTCTAATTCGACGCTCTGCTCGACCCAAATTCGGCTACGGTCGGCGCGCAGCAAGTCGGGCGCGTCGGTCCCCAGGCCCGAGAGAGCGGCCCTCCCCATGGAAAGTGCCTTGCGCAGGGCGTTGGCGGCCTCGAACGCGCCGAGATGAGGGAACAGCGAGTCACAGGCAGGCTCGCGCGCGATGCACCGCCCGCGGCTCACGAGCACCAGCTCCAAAAGCCGCCGGGCACTGGGCCTCGTCCACGGCCCGGCTTGCCGGTCCCCCAGTGTCAGGGCAAACGGCCCCAACAAGTTGGCCCGGAACTGGTTAGTGGTTAGCCCATTGTGGTCCGTACGGTGCTGGACAATGCCCGCGCCCACAAAGGCATTATGTCACCGAGCCGCTCACCCCGCGGTCGGATTTAGCCGGAAAAACCCTCGGCTGCCCCGCACTGCCGCTTGCCAGCCAGGCCTTGGCTCGTGGAATTGAACGCAAAGGCGCGCGATCGAGGTCACCTATCGGCTGCTGTGTGACGCAGTCTTACAGACCGATTTCCATTCCCCATTGAGCCTCACGAGGGAATGAAAGTCGAGCCAATCATCGCCATACCGAAGGGCTACCGAGGCGACGTCCCCCATTTGTGCCACCGACACGATGCGAAGCTCGATGTTGCCTCCCTTGCCATCCCTGGCCCAGTTCCGGAACACGTCCTCGTCGAGGTGCATACGGATCAATTTCCCATCGGCATCCACGTAGAACATCCATGCGTCCTCGTGGAAGGCCTTCTTGAACTTCTCCGCGTCACCCTCGTTGGAGCCGTCGATATAAGCCTGGACGGCAGCCACAATTTCGTCGTAGTCACTATTGGAAATCGTCACTGATGTGGGCACCTTTCTACCTGTTTCGTTGGTCTCGATGTATTCGTTGGTCTCGGCGCGTATTCGGCGTGAGCGCTGTGCGTATTGGTTTGGGGCACGTACGGCCGGCGGCACGGTCTCCCCGAGCAAGCGCGTCCTCTACTCTAAGCGTGCCCGATCTGGCGAGCACTGGTCTTCCGGGCGATGTACAAGCAATTGGGGGAGGCGTCACCCCGGCGCCTTTTGACTTTGACAGAAGAGAACCCGGCTTCGGCCAGCATATGGCGCGCCTCCTCCTCGGCCCACATGGCACCCACGGCGAGCCCGCTTGAGGCGAGGGAAACGGGGACCGAGTACATACAGGAGCAGGCGTACAAACGTGGCGCCGATGGGGCCTTCAGGTTGTGCCGCAAAGTGCGGCGGGCGCCTGTCTCCGCGCAGAGAAAAATAGCCTCGGGGCGAAGGGCGGTGGCGACCCCCCGAAAGACAAGGTCTGGCCGAGGGTGATCGTGGACGGGGCTGAAGCTCGTGATGAAATCGAACCGGGCTCTCTCCTCCATCGCGGCCACATCGCGCTGCTCGAAACGGACGTTCCCGAGCTGCTTCCGCCGCGCTTCGACCTGCGCCGTCTGCAGAGCCGCGACGGACGGGTCCCAACCGACGAAACGACTGGCCGGGAAGGCCTCCGCCATCACGTTTACGGCGTGACCATAACCACAGGCCACGTCAGCAACATCGATGCCGGCCCGGAGGCTCTCCACCAACCCGGGGACGAGGGGAAGGGTGGCGGACAGCAGCTCGGCATCCAGGGTTGCCCACGTGGCCTCGGCGCGCACGGCGTCGTACCGGGGGAACGCCGGGGCAGCTATCCCGCCCCCACGACGGAAGCACTCCACAATCTGGTCCTCCGCGGCTCCCAATATGGCAAGTACCTGGAAACCAGCAGCATCGTTGGCAGGCCCCGCGGTCCTGGTCAAACGAGCGGCATGCTCGGCCGGCAACGCGAAGGTCATGTGTCGGGGGTCGTACCGCACGATCTGGCCGGCCGCCATCGCCGCCAGCCACTCCCGGACGTACCTTTCCTCCAGCACGGCATTAGCGGCGATCTCCGCGCTCGTGGCCGGCGGCAGGGAGGCCATGACGTCGAAAAGGCCGGAGCGGTGGCCGATACTTATCATCAGGGCCAGAGCCCCGCTATTGGACAACCCCACCAGCCGGTCGGCGAAGGCGCCCGTGGGCGTGGGCGTGGGTGTGGCGCGACTGTCAACCACTGCCGGCCGACGTAACGCGATGACGCCCTGAGCAGCGTGGCGCGGGCGTCACGGAGGAGACCGGGCGGGACTTGCCCGAGGAACAACAATTTCGCACCACGATCTTCGTCCTGGCTCCTTGGCCGATTGGGCCGGTGTTTTCGTGGTACCAGTTTGAACGGGGACCATTCCCATGTCGTTCCCGTCCCTCGAAGCCGATGCTCTTTGGTCGCCTGGCGGGAACGTTGCGGGAATGACGAGTTTCGTACATTGCACACGAAGAGGTGGCGCTCTCCCATGCCCCTCTTTGCGACAGGGGGGGCACGTGACCGAACGAAGTTGCAGTTGTCATGCCGTGGGAAAGCGGTCTGGCCGTGAGGGAAGGAGCCCTCATCGCTCATCGCTCGAACGGCGGCTCCAGTCGCTCCATCCGGAAAGCCGAAAAGGAGAGAAAATGACCCCCCACCACACGATCGACGACGGTGCCGCTCGGAGCCCGGGCAACGGGCCAGCTGCTCGGCCTCATGCGCCTAAACGACCTGCTTTGCCCGGGAAGATGACAATTGGCGCGCTTTGCGTGCTTTTGGGCTTGGCCAACTCGCTGCTGCTTACGCCAACCCAGGCCTCAGCCAGTCCTTTTGGCCGCGGCCCTTTCGCACCCGG
Source organism: uncultured Acidimicrobiaceae bacterium (assembly GCA_963754115.1). Classification (GTDB taxonomy): domain Bacteria; phylum Actinomycetota; class Acidimicrobiia; order Acidimicrobiales; family Palsa-688; genus Fen-671. The sequence goes on from CAVWFC010000008.1 coordinate 143,475, forward strand.
GAGCGTGGTTGTCTCCCAGGGCGGCGAGATCTTCGGGGGCGTCATCTCCAGCGGGACCGGCGTCGAGGCTAACGGAGAGGTGGTCGTGTACCCGCCGGGCGCCAACGGTGACGTGGCCCCCGAGGCCAGCTTCACCAATGGCATGTACGGCCCGACCACGCTGGCCTTTGACCCATGGGGCGACTTGTGGGTGGCCAACGAAAATACCAGCAACCTGGTCGAGCTCACCCGGAGCGAGCTGGCTATGCCCGACCCGTTCCCGGCCGTGACCATCTCGGCGCTGCCGGGCGCGCTCGCCAACCCCTTCGGTTTGGCTTTCGATCGCGCCGGCAACCTGTGGGTGGTTGGTAACGGTGCCGGAAAGGTCTACGAGTACACCAGGTGGCAATTGGCCCGCTCGGGCTCTCCTGCCCCCCGCACGACTATTTCTGATTTCCCGGGCACCCCGTTCTCCGACACCTTTGACGCCGCCGGCGACCTGTGGGTCTCGACCGAGGTTTCCTCGGCCTGTCCGCAGGGTTGCGTGGTCGAGTTCTCGCATGCTGAGCTGGCCCTCCCGAACCCGGCGCCGACGGTGACCATCTCTTCGACCGGTGGGGCCGGTCTCATCTTCACGCCCTCAGGCGACTTGTGGATGGTCACTGGCGGAGGGCCGGACAGCTTCGGGACGCCCGGTACCAACGACCTGGTGGAGTTCGCCCGGCCCCAGCTCTCCGCGTCCGGCCCTACGCCGCCCGCCGTCACGATCAGCTCGGCCAACGTCGGCCCCTACCAGTCCCTGGACGGCCCATACGCGGTGTCTGTCAACCCGTCGGGCGACCTGTGGGTTTCCAACTTCGACGGCATGACGGCCGTCCAGTACGGCCAGCACCAGCTCTTCGAGCCCGGCCCCACCGTGCCTGAGCGGGCCATCTTCGGCCCGAACACGGGGATGAACTGGACGTCGTTTGTGGTCATAGAACCCTGAGCGCCCTGGTGCGGAGGCGTCATGTGGTGGCGCCGCCGCAATCGGCGGCCCGAATTCTTCACAATTCCGAGATTCTCGTTGCGATCGCGCCTTCCGGTCGCGACTTATCCGGTCAAGCGAGGCGCGAGCGCGACGAGAACCAACTATCGCGACCAGAAGAGAAGAAATGTGATGAAACTGTGATGAAGTGGAGTTACCAGGGGCCCGGCGCGCGTGAGCCGGAATTGCCACTGGACCGAGCACACCGAGAGAAACCCCTATTTTCGTTGCTTTATCAGGGCCAACCGGCTCCTGGTATAGAAACCTCAATGGCCACTACCTGACCCGCACGCTTCGGTTCCGACGTCAGTCCTCCCATCCCGGCCCATTCGTTGGCCGCGACAAAAAGGGTGCAGCCATCAAGGCCTCCCAGCATGCAGGCAAAACAGCCCCGGTCAAGCTCGACGACTTCGAGCACTTCACCGCCCTCGAGCACACGCGTACAACGTTGGTTGGGTACGTCTGCGTACCACGCCGCACCTTCGACGTCCAGGCAGATGCCGTCGGGATAACCGTCACCCAGGTCCGCCCACACTCTTCGGTTGGACAGCGTGCCATTTTTAGCGATGTCGAAAGCCGTCAGTTTTTTGCCGTACGACTCCGCCACGATAAGAGTGGAATTGTCGGCTGTGACCGCCATGCCATTCGGGAAGGCCAGGCCCTCGGCCACCTGGTCCACGCGGCCGTCGCCGCTCACCATAGCTATGATCCCGGGGGCAAATTCCCCACCGGGGAAGTCGAACCCAATGTTGTTCAGGTAGATATTGCCCCGGCCGTCGACGACGAGCTCGTTCCAGGGGCGTTCCGAAAGCGAGCTCAGGTCCGCGTGGGTGGCGAACGACCCGTCGTCCTGGCGCCGCAACAGACAGCGCTGCCTGGCCGAAACGGCAAGGAGAGGGCCGTCGGGGAGCCAGTCGATCGAGAACGGGAAAGAGTCCACCTCGGCCACGATCTCCTTCCGGCCGTCCATGTCGACGGCAACGACCTCGTGCGCCCCCCAGTCGGCCACCCAGAGACGGTCGTCGTGCCATCGGGGCGACTCAGGGAAAACAAGACCGGTCAGAAGGGGGCTCGGTCCACCCACGGATCCTCCTTTCGTCAAAGCCCATACGTGGTGCCTCCAGGAACGTTCACCCGGTTACCGGGGGCAGAACGGGTGCCACCAGAGGGCACGACTAAATGGACGTCTCGGCCGGGCCAAACTCATCTCCGGGGAAAGCCCGAGCGGTCAGGGACCGAAGCCGGCCTCGTCGTCGACCGTGATACCGAGCAAGCCAAGGAGCTGGAAGGCAACGGGCATCACCTGGGAAGAGCCAATCGTGGTCCCGCGCAAGGCCTCCGGCCCCTTGATGTCCTCGAGCTTGGAACCGTGAAGCAGGCCGTCCGTCAGCATGGCGCGGGACAGTTCGGCTCTGCTCAGATCTGAACCGAAGATGCGTACGCCAGGCAATTGAGCCGCGTACAGGTCCGCGCCGCTCATGTCGCACCCCTCGAACCGGGCCCGGCTGGCGGAAGCCATCCGGAGGGTGGCGTCCGCCAAACGGCACTCGCTGAAGACGACGTCCTGCAGCCGTGCGGCGGAGAGGTCCGTGCCGGAAAGGCGGCAGTCGTTGAACTGCACCCGCGTGACAATGGCCCTTATGAGGGTGGCCGCCGACAGGTCGCAACGCTCGAAGACCGAGTCGCTTATCCTGGCCCTCACCAGCTCAGCGCCGACGAACGAGGAGGCGTTCAGCCTGCATTCCCGTATGTCCGGGTCCTCGGCCACCTGGCCGGCCAGGTCGGCCTCGATCGATAGCGCTTCCCAGCGGACGTCGTCATCGAGCGACAGGTTGCCGGCGGGGGCCAGTTCAGACGGCAGCCGGGGAGCTATCGGCAGAGCGGGACGGGTGGACATTTGCCGAGCCTATGAGCGCGGCTGGCCCCTCCCCTCACGAGGTAAGCGGGTGGTGGCTGGCCCGTCCTATCGGGTCGGTTCGGCGACTCTATCTTGAGCCACCGGTGGTTGCACCATTTCCTCGATCTCGTCGAGCAGCTGCGAATGAGGAGTTAGCTCCGCCGGTTCGGATGTGAAGGGCTCGGCGATGGCGATTGGTTGCGAAAGGTAGCGGACCAGCGCTTGCCCGGCGTGGAGGTCCCAGCCGGCTTCGTCCGGCAGGGGCGGTAACGACAGCTCGGGGTCGAACCGGTCGTACGTGGCGAGCAGGGAACGTGCGGCCTCGACCAGGTGCCTATGGCGGTCGCTGGGGTAAGACCGGGAGGTAGTGGCCCACGGGTCGATGGCCGGGTACAGCCCTCGCCTGGCCCGCCGGCGGTCGAACGCCACCTGCTGGTGGTAAACCTCGGGAGGTACGGTGCCCACCTGCGGGTATTGGCCCGTAAACGGCTCGATGACCACCGTTGTCAGTACCCGCGGATCGGCCGACAGGGCGGGAAGGACAACCTCTACGTCGTGGGTGTGACCGGCGTCGACGAGGCAGAACACGACCAGCTGCCCGGCCGTCGCCTGGCTGAGGCGGCGGACCACTTCACCAAAGCGACGTCGCCGGCCGACGGGAGAAAGGTTCCTCGGCGCCAGGTGGATATGGCCACCCAGAGCGCACTCCTCCATACCGTGCCGGACCGAGTACGAATCGACGTGAGCCTGGTCGAAACCGATGTACCACGTGTCGTCCGGCGCCAACGCCGCGCTGAGGACGCCGGCCATGACGAATTGCCCGAGCCCGTAGGCGGCGGGCCACCATTGGCGCGAGCCCCGCCGGACAGGGGCGAACAGGTCGATGACCCGCACACCGGTCCACAGGTACGGCCCCTCCTGTGCCAGTGCTCGTGTTGCCGTCAGACGTGCCCAGTCGGCCGGGCTACGACCGTTGCCGTCCAGGCGGTGAGGGTCGGCGCCGGCCGCCAGGAGCAGGGGCACCAGGTCGTGGCGGTCGCGCTGGACGGCGGCGTGCAGTGGAGTGGCCCCGTGGAAGGCGGCGACGTTGGGGTCGGCTCCCTTGTCGAGCAGGTACTCCACCATCCGGGTTTTGCCCGCGACAGCCGCCGCCCAGAGGGGCGTCTCCCCGCCGTCACAGGCACAAGGCCCGTCTACCGGGGCTCCCGCTTTTACCATCGGCTCGGCCATCGCAACGAGGCCGGTCTCCGCGGCGCGGATGAGGGCGGAAGCCCGGCCCGAATAACCGAGACCGGCCTGCGCCGCTTCGTCGGGGCTCCAGTCCTCTATGGCCTGGGCCAGGGATGGCTGCGCTTCCACGAGCGCCGTGACCGTGTGGACGTCGCGGCGGTGAATGGCAGAGAAAAGCAGGACATTGCCTCGCAGTTCTGCAGTTGGCACGGGACGGGCGCGCAACAGCGTCTCCTCCGCCGCCTCCATCATCGTCTTGAGACGGCGGCGAGCGCTAAGGGCTCTCTTTTTGCCCGCCGGCTCGCTAATAGAGAGGAACTCGGCGATCTCGGGATAGCTCATATCCGCCAGGTAGAAGAGGGTTATGACAATTCTCTCGTGAGCCGGCAAAGCCTCAATAGCGTCGCGGACCGCCGACGACTCCTCGAGCGCCAGCAGCCTTTGTCCCGGGTCGTTCTCGGGCCATGAGGACTGGCAACCTGGGGAAAGTCAACGGTGTCCTCGAGGGGTACGGTACGAACGGCGCGCGTGCGGCTGGCCCGGGAGCAGGCTGTCCTTACCACCCGGCCGAACCAGGCCGGGAAGGCCGCCGGTTCCCGCAGGTCCTCCAGGTGGAGGTAGGCCAAACGGAAGGCGTCCTGGGCCAGGTCAGCCGCCGAGTCCCAGTTCCCCGACCAGCCAAGGGCGGCCGCCAGCGCCCGGTCCTGGAACCAGGCCACCAGTTGCGCCCAGGCCTCTTCGTCGCCCCCCTTGGCGGCCGTCACAACCTCTTCGAGGTCCATCTTCTCTATAAGTTTTCCCACTGGTTGTATAGAGCCAAAACATGGGGCCGCGGTTACCGGTGTGAACCGCCGCCCCGCGCCTAAATACCCGTCCGGGCGCCTACTTTGGCCCGCGAGCCACGACGGCCGGGCCGGCCCGTTGCCGGCGTTGAATAGCCCGCCGTGCCTTTCGGCGGGCGGCCCGCCCCGAAAGGAACAGGTAACCCGGCTGCCCCCGCTCGAACTCGAGGAACACGGCCACATCGTTGGCGCCGGGAGCTTGCACCGTGAACCGTTCACGATCGATGGGACGCAGCTTCATTGGCGGTGGCGGCTGCAGGGGCTGGAGCTCACCGGGAAGATCGACCAACTCGATCCGGATGACCAGGGCACCCCCCTCCTCTGCGACGACAATGCGCTCGCCAAGGCGTTCGTACGTCCCCACGTAACGAGCCAGGGGGAGGTCGGGCACGGTTTCGGGAGCCTCCGGGGGAGCCGGCATTTTGATACCGGCAAGCGCTTCGAACAGCCAGCCCCCGAGGTCACGCCACATCAGCCCACCCGTCGCCGAATTGGTGAGCAGCACCACAACCAGCTTTTCCTCCGGCACAACCTGAAGAAAAGACAGCTGACCGATGGTGCCCCCGCCGTGGCCGATGACTTTCTTCCCGTCCCATTCCTGCATCAGCCAGCCGATCCCCTGCGTGAGGGGGCTCGTTGACGTTGGGGGCATGCTGAGCTGTGGCTGTTGCATAGCATCGACCGAAGCCCTGGAGATGACCTGTTCACCGCCGGGCGCCTGGCCCGAATTGAGGTGTAGCTGAGCGAAACGGGCAAGTTCAGCGGCCGTGGACGTCGTCATGCTCCCGGCAGGAGCCTGCGCCTGCGCCATGACCGGCGTCGCCGGTACCACCAGCTTGCCACCCTGGCCGGCCCGTTGATATGGCCCACGGCACAGCGCCGGGCGATCATGTCCTCGAGGAGCACCGTCGTCGACTCGAGCCGCAGGGGCTGGCAGATCCTTTCCTTCAACACCTGGTGGTAAGGCAGGCCCGTCAGGACCTCGACGAGGCGGCCGGCGACCACGAAGGCGGAGTTGCAATACGACCACATCTGCCCCGGCCGGTGGACCAGGTCCACGCCGGCCAGGGAGGCCACGTACTTTTCGATGGCGTCGTCACCACGGCCGAAGCTCTTGAAATAATCGCCCTGGATCCCGCTCGTGTGGGTCAGCAGCTGCCGCACAGTGATCTCTTCGGCCGCGCTGGGGTCGGCCAGGGAGAACTCCTTCAAATAGCGCTTGACCGGCGTGTCGAGCTCGACTTGTTCCGCATCGACGAGTTGCATGACCAGCGTGGTCGTGAAGATCTTTGTATTCGACCCGATCTGAAAAATGGAGGCCGTAGTGGTCTCGACACCGGTGTCCAGGTTGAGCACGCCGGTGGCGAAATCGAGCAGCTCGTCCTGGCGCGCCACGGCGAGGGTGGCGCCAGGGACCCGGTGCAGGCGGGCCAGCGCGTCAAGCGCGTCCTGGAAGCGGCTGACTTGGCCAACGAGAGATCCCATGGTGCTATTCGAAAATCAAGCAGCCATCGTCGAGGTCGGCCGCCGGTAACTCGTCCTTTTCCGACCAATAATCCTGAGTGTGCTGCCACTCTCGCTTGTTCAGGCGTTTGGGGAGCAGATGAGCGCCGCGCTTCAGGTAATTGGAGCTCATATCCTCCGGGTCGACCCAGGCCAACCTGGGCTCGTCGATATCTTCCGGGCGCAGATCAGGCGTCACTCGCTTGACCCCCAGCTCGTCCATGTGGTTGAGGAGGCGGCACACGAAATCGCCGACAAGGTCGGAACGGAGCGTCCAGGTGTTCCGGAAATACCCAAATATCCAGGCCAGGTTGGGAACGCCCGTGAACATCATCCCGCGATAGCTGACCCTCTCAGCCGCGTCGAGCAGTGTGCCATCTATCGTAAACTCGATATCGCCCAACATGCTTATGTTCAACCCGGTGGCGGTCACGATGATGTCGGCCGTCAGTTCGTCGCCCGACTCGAGCAGCACACCCTTTCCGGTGAACGTGTCGATCTCGTCGGTGACCATCGATACCTGGCCGGCAGCAATGGCCTTGAACAGGTCGCCATCGGGGACAATGGCGAGACGTTGCTGCCAGGGGCGGTAGCGCGGCGTGAAGTGCCGGCCGACGTCAAAATCGTCCGGGAGGAGCTGGCGGATGCCGTTGACCAACTCGGCTTTCATGAATTCCGGGTCCTCCCTGCACGTACGGGTTAGAAGCTCCTGGTCGTAGAGCATCTTCTTGCGCATGATCGTGTGGAACCACTCCTCGGGGACCTCGAGCTGGCGCAAGGTTTCGGCGAAGGGGTCCCGGGTGGGCACAGGCAGGAAGTACGTAGGCGAACGCTGCAAAACGGTGACGTGGGCGCACCGGGTCGCCAGGGCGGGCACTATCGTGGCCATCGTCGCCCCGGAGCCGATCACGAGGACCTCTTTGTCGTCGTATTCAAGGTCTTTTGGCCAGGTCTGCGGATGGACGACCGGCCCCCGGAAAAGGTCCATTCCCGGCCAATGCGGCGTATAGCCCTGGGCGTGGCGGTAATAACCGGGGCACATCCAGAGGAAACTGGCCGTGAAACACAGGCGCTCCCCGGTGTCGGCCCGGGTGGCCTCGATGGTCCATAGGTCATCATCGCTTGACCAGCTGGCGCTCGATACGCGGTGGAGGTAGCGGATGTGGCCCGATAAGCGGTTCTCGCCTACGACCTCGCCCAGGTACGCATGGATCTCCTCCCCGCTCGCCATGGCCGGGCCGACCCAGGGTTTGAAACGGTACCCGAACGTGTAGAGGTCGCTGTCGGAGCGAATGCCCGGGAACCTGTGCACCAGCCAGGTGCCGCCAAAGTCCTCGAGTGCCTCGAGCACCACGAAGGTCTTGTCCGGGCACTGCCGGGAAAGGTGGTAAGCGGATCCCAGGCCCGAGATCCCGGCGCCGACGATCAGCACGTCAAAGTGCTCAGTAAGCGGTGGCACAAGTCCCGGAGGGGCCTCCGTCCGTGTCACGCCGGGTCTGGCTGGCTCATGGCCGGCTCCTCTTCCCACGATCTGGTTCCCACGGTCCGGCTCGCACGGTCAAGCTCCCGCTGTCTGACTCTCGCTAACTGAGGCGGTCCCACCTGCCGGCCGGCGGCCAGGGTCGGTGGTCCTTCAAGGGGCCGATCCTAGTGCCACGACAGGCAACTTGGCCGGGTTGCTCGCCCCATCGGCGCCGGCGGAGCTGGCCGCGCCCGCTCCGAACGTCAGCTCCGTAATTACTGGACGATGGTCAGAGGCCGTGTGCACCATTTCGTCGTCGAGGATGTACGAATTGGTGACACACGGCTCCAACAGGGCATTGACGAAGATGTGGTCGACCCGAGAGCCTGGACGGTGGAGCAAGGTCGACTCGTCGTACGGGGTACCCGGGTTGGCCAACCGGTAGGAATCTACAAAGCCTGCCTCCAGGATGGCGCCCACCACCGCCCCCCGTACGGCGACCAGATGGTCTTCGGGGAGCTCGGCACCCGCGGGCGGCAACGCTCCCCTCGCCCGGCGCTCGTGCATTGAAGTCCCCCATTGCGATCACGGGGCCGTCCGCGCCCGACAAGACCGTCAACAGGGAGCCCAGCTCGCGGAACTTCAGGTACTGCTCACGAGGGTCGACCACGGCGCGCAAATGAACCGTGAACACCGTGATCTCCGGGGCACCTGGTGGCTGTAGCCGGACTTCCAGAACGGGCCGGAACATGGCCCGCCGGTCGCCGGGGTGGGCCCGTACGGCCCGGGGGGCCAACCGCGTGAAAACGACAAGATGCTCGAAGACTGGCTGGCCGTCACGATAATCTTCGGGGCTGTTCGCGACGCCCCAGATCGGGAGCATACCCAGCTCGTGCGAAAGCTCCATCATGCCGCCGAGGGTGTTCACTTCCTGGCACGCCAGGATGTCGGGGTCGACGCCTTTGACCACCGAGACGAGCGGGCCCAGCCGGTCCCCGGGGGCGTGCAGCATGTTGTACGTCATCAGTCGCAACGTCGTCACTCTTCTTGACCTCCAGACGGTTAGCCGACATCGGTGTTGAAGCTGATCCCTCTCAAGAAATGCTTATTGCCGATAAAGAACACGATTATGAGCGGCAGCGTGAACACGACGGCCGCCGCCATCATGAAGTTCCACTGCGCCGCGTACTTGGTCAAGAAAGCGGTCAAGCCCACCGAAAGTGTCCACTGGGCGGGCTGATTGAGGTAGATCAAGGGGCCGAGGTAGTCCGTCCAGGCCTGTACGAAAGCGAGCACAGCCACGGCGGCGATAACGGGCCGGCTGACGGGGAGGATGATCCGGGCGTAGATCCACAGCTCGGACGCGCCGTCGATCCGGGCCGCCTCGCTGATCGACTCGGGGATCCGGAGGAAGAACTGCCGGAACAAGAAGATGTAATACGGGGTGCCCAGAAAGGTCGGTACGATCAGCGGCAGGTACGTGTTTACCCATCCCAGGTCTCGAAAAATTACGTACGTCGGTACGAGCGTCACGATACCCGGTAAGAGCATCGTAATTATAAGGAGGACAAACAGGGGGCGACGCCCCGGCCAGTCCACCTTGGCCAGGCCGTAGGCGACGAAACTGCCGGATAGCACCGTCCCCACGACCGTCGCCACCGAGAGAAAGACCGTATTGCCCAGCTGGGACCAGAAGGGGATGAGCGAGAGAGCCTGGCTGTAATTATCGAAGTGTAGAGGCCATACCCACCACGTGATCGGGATGGTAAAGAGCTGGGCGTTGGTCTTGACCGATGACAACAGCATCCAGGCGAACGGCATCAGTATGAGGAAAGACAAGCCTCCCAGCACGACATAAGAAATCGTCTTGGGGGCGATCCGGCGTGCTACCGGTAAGGTCATTGCTGCCGCCAACCTTCGTAGTGGACCCATCTGATCGAAACCTTCAACAGCACGGCAATGAAGACCAGCATTATCAGGAACAGCACCCATCCCATGGCCGATGCGTAGCCGACTCTTAGATCCTGGAACGCCACCTGGTACAGGTAAACGACGGCAAAAAGCAGGCTGTTGCCCAGCCCCATCGAAGTTTCGCCGGTGTCGCCGCCGCCCATCACGAACGCCTGGGTGAAGTACTGCATAGCCGCGAGGACGCCGATGACGGCGTTGAACAGGATCAGGGGCGACAAGGCCGGCAACGTTACATGGCGGAAGCGCTGCCACAGATTGGCGCCGTCCACTCTCGCCGCGTCGAGGAGCGAAGGAGATATTCCCTGTAAGCCGGCCAGGAATATGATCGTGGCCCCACCGATGCCCCAGATGCTCATCAGTACAATGGCCGGTTTCGACCACTGTATGCTGTTGAGCCAAAGGGGGCCGAGGACACCGAACCAGCCCAGGACGGTGTTGATCAACCCGTACTTCGGGTTGAGGACCCAGATCCACAGGATTGCGGCAGCCACGGTGGGGACCATCTGGGGCAGGTACAGGATCGTCCTGAACATGCGCTGGCCGTAGACGCGAAGGTTTAGCAGGAGCGCATAACCGAGCGAGGCCAGGAGGCTGAGCGGCACCATGACGACCACGAGGTAAAGAGTGTTCTCGAGCGCCTGGCGGAACTCGGGGTCGTTCAGGAGTTCCTGGTAGTTGCTGATCCCCACAAATTGTGAAGGGCCGACGATGTCATAGTTGGTAAAGCTGTAGTACAGCGAAAGCGCCATCGGGTAGAGCACGAGGCCCAGCACACCGATGAGCCACGGGCTCACGAACAACAGCCCCCACAACATACGGCGGCGGCTCAGGGTCAACCGCCGGCGGCCCACAGTCGCCGGCTCGCCCAGGCCGGTCGGGGCCAGGCCGTTCTTGCGCAGAGTTGACGGTGGCCACAGCGCCAGCCGGTTACGGTCCCCCGGCTGACGCTGAGTGCCTTTCGTCGGTGTGATCACTGACTATTGCTACGTGCCGTCTTGATCTCCTGGGCGATCAGAGGCCCGTACTGGTCCTGGACTTTTTTCAACGCGGCGTTCACGCTGATATTGGTGACCTGGGCCTCCTGCACGGCGCTCGTGATGGCATCCAGGTAAGACGTGGCGTCCGGGATGGGCGGGAAGGGCTGGATGTTCTTTTCACCGCTGTATTTCCAGAAGAACGCCATCTGGGGGGTGGGCGCGAGGGCGGCGTCGTTCACCAGGGACTTGAGAGCCGGCACCGAATAGATGTCGTGGAACAGCGTCGGGTTTTTCGTGGCTATGACCTGCCCCGTCGTAGCCAACCACTCGATCAGGTTCCAGGAAGCCTGGAGGTCCTTGGCCCCCTTCATGATGACGAGCGGGTTGCCTCCGACCGAGCCCGTGTCCGCGAACTGAGGGTCGCCATCCGGATAAGGGATGGGGGCGGCACCAAAGTCCAGGTGAGGCGACTCCTGGATGATCGTGGGCATGAACCACTCACCGGAGACGTCCATGCCAACGGTGCCCGTGGCAAACGGGTCCAGCGAGCTGGCCGCCCCGCTGGCCCCGGCGAGGAACCTTTGGACCTTGCTGGGGTTGAACTCCTTCTCCATGTTCACCAGCCACTGCACCCCCTTTTCGGTGACCGGGTTAGTGGCTGTAACCTGGCCAGAGGCGCTGGCCCAGTGCCCGCCAAACAGGTACCCCTCGAGTTCCTTCGGCATCGTTGGCTCGAAACCCAGCTGGGTGTACTGGCCATTAGAGCCGGTAATCGTCAGCTTCTTGGCGTCCGCTGCTAATTGGCTGAGCGTAACGGGGGGGCTAGCTATACCCGCCTTTTTGAAAAGCGTCTTGTTGTAGTAAAGCCCGTAAGTGTCCTCAAAAAACGGTAGGGCATATTGGGCGCCGACATAGGTGTTGCTGTACAGCGAAGCCGGTGTGAACTGGTTCATGTCGAGCTTGCTGCTCGTGATATAGGACTGCAGTGGCAAGATCGCCGAGCTGGTGGCCAACGAGGCGACGTAGTTGGTCGTGCCCAACATGGCGATGCTCGGGGCGTCATCGGCGGCTTCCTCGGCCAGGAGCTTTTCCTCCGACACGTTCTCAATTAGGTTCCAGTGGACACTGGGATTCTCCTTGTTGTACATGGCAAGTAGCGGAGGTACGCCAGCGGCCTGAGTACCGGTCCAGGCTATTGCCATGGTCAGTTGCTCGGGAGAGCTGTTGCTGGCCCACGCCACATTAGGGAGGCCTCCGGAAGCGGTCAGAGTGGCGCCCAGTAGTGCGGCGGAACCAATTGTAATCCTGCGTTTGTACAGAGATCGTTTTTCGGTAGCCCTCATGGGTGGTACGCTCCATTCCTTTCGCCGAGAACAGAAAATGCGGGGTCCAACGAGTTGTCCTGAGCATTGCGACATGTTCGGCCATACATCTTCAGGCATACATCTTCAGGCAGACATCTTCAGGCAGCCATCTTCAGATAGACGGGCCGCCACCTAACTAAGGCACATATAACAAACGTCGAAAAATAACCAGGGTCAGCCAGACTTCAGCACACGCGCATCTCAGCCTGCGACGCGGGCGGAAGAGGGAACGACGCGCGGCTGCGGCCCGGTACACACATAGGCACGCGATTTGCGGGCACGGAGGGGCGCGGGCAAAGGATTGGTGGGCGAAACAGGATTTTCCAACTTCGTCCCTCTTTCTGGCGTCAAGCGTGAGGCACCCCACCGGTGGGCGTGGTGCCCTGAATCGGTTCGTTTGGAAGGTCCGGGCCTTCTCGCCTGTTGGCATTTCCCACCGCTCGCGGCCAGTCAACAACCTTTTGATAACGCACGCGGCTGAATGCGCGGCGGATTCAAAGTGAATGGGGCCCGTCGCGAAGGTTAAACTTTCGAGGGTGGCCGGGGGACCGGCCCCGAAGCAGCGCTCAGGCGGGGAGCCGGACGACGGCGATGAGCTGCTCGAGGAGCGCGGGGTTGGCCGCTGCGGCAGCGTAGATCCGCTCGGCGGCGCTGGCCCCCGGCGACAGATCCAGGGGCCTGCCGGCCAGGTCGACAACCCGTGCGCCAGCTTCCTCGAGGATCACTGACGGCCCGCAGAGGTCCCACAGGCCCAAGGAGTGGTACACGAAACCGTCGTACGTGCCTTCCGCCACCCGCGCCAGGTAAGTCAGGCTCTGGATGCAACGGACCCCGCGGGCACGGGGGATCAGGGAGTGGAGCGTCAGCTCTTGAGCCTCCAGGATCGGCGCCAGGTTGGCCAGGGAGTGGTCGAACACGGCGTCTTCCAGCCGTTCAGTCGAAGACACGGAGATGCGGGCGCCATTGTGGGTTGCCCCCTGTCCCCGCGCCGCCAGGTACAGGTCATCGGTCACGGGCAGGTACATGCCCCCCAGGACCGGCGTACCTCTTCTGGTCAGACCCACGATGACCCCGAAGTCATCGAGGCCCGTCACGTAGTTGACGGTCCCGTCCAGCGGGTCAATGACCCAGACATCCTGACCGTCGGCCGAACTTCCCCGCCGAAAGCCCGATTCTTCCGAGAGGACGCCGTCCCCGGGGGCTTCGGCCTGCAAGAGCCTGAGCATCGTCTGCTCGGACGCCATGTCAGCGGTGGTGACGATGTCTGCTGCCGACCTCTTTTCGCTAACGCCCAAATGTTTACCGCGAAACTCCAGGAGGACTGCCCCGCCGGCCCGGAGAAGGCTTTCAGCAATATGGCTCTCACGTTCGAACACCGTCGGAGCTTAGCGCCCGTAGTTCGCGAGCCCGCTCGAGGGAGGCAGGGCCGAGGACCGCCGGCCCTTGCCCGCAGTAAAAGACAAATGCCCTTTTGCCATTACATCTGTTGAGGCCGCAGCTGTGAGAGCACTGCTAATCGTGCCCGTGGCCGGAAAAGCCTGCCTGTACCGGAAGAGATCGCGGGCGTTCGACCGGGGACGACTCTGGCGAGTGGTTAGGGCCACGGGAGCTTCGCACCAGGGTGCCGTCGCCCGGTACCATGCGGACGTGCGTGCCAGAGCAGGTGCACCTTTGCAGTTATTCAATACGCTCGGAGCGAAGTTACAGGACTTCGCCCCTTCTGAACCGGGGCGGGCGCGTATGTACACGTGCGGCCCGACGGTGTACGCCTACCAGCACATCGGCAACCTGCGCGCCTACGTTTTTGCCGACACCTTGCGACGTGTGCTCGAGTGGAAGGGCTACGAGGTCATGCAGGTCATCAACATTACCGATGTCGGTCACCTGACCTCCGATATGGACGAGGGCGAGGACAAGCTCGAGCTTGCTTCTCAGCGTGAGCATCGCTCAGTCTGGGATATTGCCGCCCATTACACCGAGGTCTTCATGCACGACCTCGAAGAGCTCCGCGTGCTGCCCCCAACGGTCTGGGCCAGGGCGACGGACAATATCGAGGAAATGATCGCCTTCGCTCGCGTCCTCGAGGACAACGGCTACGCCTACGAGCTCGGACCGGGGCTCTACTTCGATACCTCTAAAGTCCCGGACTACGGCAAGCTCGCCCGGCTTGACGTCGAGGGGTTGCAGGAAGGGGCGCGCGTTGCCCCGGTGGCCGGCAAGCGTAACCCGACCGATTTCGCTCTGTGGCGTGCCTCCCCCAAGGATGCCCAGCGCTTGATGGAGTGGGACTCGCCCTGGGGAAAAGGGCCCCCGGGTGGCACCTCGAGTGCTCCGCGATGAGCATGAAGTACCTGGGGGAGCGTTTCGACGTGCACACGGGCGGCGTCGACCACATTCCCGTACATCACACGAACGAGATCGCCCAGAGCGAGGCCTACCTGGCCGGCCCGAGCACGGACAGTGACAGCCCGTGGGTCAGGTTCTGGCTGCACAACGAGTTCATCAACTTCCGCGAGGCAAAGATGTCCAAGTCCAAAGGCGGCACCATTCGCCTGTCGGACATCGAAGAGCAGGGCTTCCACCCTCTTTCTTACCGCTACCTGCTGCTCGGCTCGCATTACCGCAGCCAGACCGAGTTCAGCTGGGAAGCGCTCGAAGGGGCCAGAGTGGCTCACCGCCGGCTGCTCGAGCGCATCCGCGAGCGCGTCCCGACCGGCAGTAGCACGCTGGAGTACGGCGAGGCAGCCGACCAGCTGGTTGGCACCGGGCGGGCCTATCTCGACGAGCTCGACACGGCCCTGTCAGTCGACCTCAACACGGCTCAGGCGTTAGCCTCCCTGACCTTGCTCTCCCGTGACGCGGAGCTCACCGCCCACGATCTGGCTGTCCTGGTCAGGGCGGCAGAGAGCGTGTTGACTATTGGCTTGCTCGACCTGGCGCCGGAGGATGTCGACGCGCCGGCGGTGGAGGTTTCCCTCGACACTGTCGAGATAGCAAGATTGCTGGATGAACGAGCCGAAGCGCGTCGTCGCGGCGATTTCGAGACCGCCGACGTCATCCGTCAGAGGCTGGAGCAAAGCGGGATCGAGCTCCGCGACACTCCCGGGGGGACGGTCTGGAAAGCTCGTCCCGTGACGGCCACCCGCCAGCCCAACTAGGACCGGCCAGCACCGCTGGCGCGTCGTTGTGACAATTACGAAGGCGATACGAGCAAAGACGGCCAAACAAAAAAGCCCGAACAACAAAGCCCGAACAACAAAACCCAAACAACAAAACCCAAACAACAAAACGGGCCGTAGCAACTCAGCCACGCCCAATTAAGCAACGGCTACCTGAGTTAAGTAAGGACCATCTCAGCCAAGAAGGAGCAGCCCGACCGGTGCCCAACGAACCCAACTTTCGAGCGCTCGAAAAGGGCGTGCTCGAGCAATGGGCGACCCACAGGGTTTTCGAGCGATCGGTCAGCGAGCGCCAGGGAGCACCCGATTATGTCTTTTACGAAGGCCCGCCAACGGCAAATGGACGGCCGGGCCTCCACCACGTCTGGGCCCGGGTGTACAAAGACCTGTTTTGCCGGTTCCATACGATGCTGGGCGAGCGGGTGTTGCGCCGGGCGGGTTGGGATACTCACGGTCTGCCCGTCGAGGTGGAAGTTGAAAAAGCCCTCGGGTTATCCGACAAACGCGCCATTGAGGCGTTCGGCATCGCCGAGTTCGTGGCCCGGGCGCGGGCCTCGGTTTACGCCTATGTCGAGGAGTGGGAACGTCTCACCGAACGGATCGGGTTCTGGGTGGACACGGCCGACGCCTATTGGACCCTGGACAGCACATACGTGCAGTCGGTCTGGTGGCACCTGCGCCAGTTGTTCGACCAGGGCCTGCTCGTCGAGGACACCAAGGTGGTCCCGTACTGCCCCCGGTGCGAAACGGCCCTTTCGAGCCACGAGCTGGGCCAGTCCGACGTGTACCGGGATATCGACGACATCAGTGCCTACGTCCGCCTCCCTCTCACCGAGGCCGGCCCGGACGGGGCCGAGGCATTATTGGTGTGGACGACCACACCATGGACCCTCGTCTCGAATACCGGGGTAGCCGTCAACCCCGAGCTGACCTATGCCGTAGTTGACGGTCTTGTGGTAGCCGAGGCCCGTGTGCCCGAGGTCTTCGGTCCCGACCATCCCCCTTATTCGACGGTCAGCGGCGACGACCTGGTCGGGCGGCGCTATCGGCGCCCGTTCGAACTCCTCGCCGAGCCGCCGGGTGCGAACGGCTGGCGCGTGGTACCAGGCGACTTCGTCACTACCACCGAGGGGACCGGCCTGGTGCACCTGGCCCCCGCTTTCGGCGCGGACGACGCCGCACTGGCCCGTCAGTGGGGGTTGCCGTCGCTCAACCCTGTAGGCCCGGACGGGCGGTTCGTAGCGACCGCCGGGTGGTTGGCCGGTCGGCCGGTGCGAGATACCAACGAAGAAATCGTCGCCGCCCTCGATGCTTCGGGCCTGCTCGTCCGGGCCGAAGTGCACCGCCACAGCTACCCGCACTGCTGGCGTTGTTCGACGCCGTTGATCTACTGGGCCAAGCCTTCCTGGTACGTGCTGACCTCGACCCGCAAGGGCGAGCTACTGGCCGCCAACGAAACGGTCGAGTGGCGCCCCGAGCACATCAAGACCGGCCGTTTCGGGGAATGGCTGGCCAACAACGTCGACTGGGCGTTGTCCCGGGACCGGTACTGGGGGACCCCGCTACCGATATGGCGGTGCGCCGAGGGCCACGACTATTGCGTGGCCTCGCTGGAAGAACTGTCCCGCCTGGCCGGCCGGGACGTCACCGCCGTCGACCCGCACCGGCCGGCCATAGACGCCATCACCTTCCCTTGCCCGACGTGCTCGACGCCGTCCCGTCGTGTCCCGCCCGTGATCGACGCCTGGTTCGACTCCGGATCTATGCCGGCCGCCCAGTGGGGCTACCCCCAGGTGCCGGGCTCGGCGGACCGCTTCCTCTACCCCGCCGACTTCGTGGCCGAAGCTATCGACCAGACGCGGGGTTGGTTCTATTCCTTGCTGGCGGTCAATACACTCGTCCACGGGCGAGCCCCTTACCGGCACGTCCTGAGCCTGGGCCACATCGTCGACGCCGACGGCCGCAAAATGTCGAAGAGCGTTGGCAACGTCATCGACCCGTGGACCATACTCGACACTCTCGGCGCCGACCCGCTGCGCTGGTGGATGTTCCACCAGGGCTCGCCCTGGACGTCGACGCGTACAAGCCTTCAGGTGATCGACGAGTCGACCCGCGACATCCCGCTCACGTTGTGGAACACCTGGTCCTTCTTCCAGACCTACGCCGACCTCAACGGCTTCGACCCGGGCGACCCCAGCATCCCGCCGCCCGAGCGGCGCCCGGCGCTGGACCGCTGGGCGCGGTCGCGGCTTCACGGCACCGTTGTCTCCGTAACCGCAGCCCTTCACGACTATCAGCCGCTCGTCGCCTCTACAGAGCTCGGCGCCCTGGTGGACGATCTGTCCAATTGGTACGTCCGCCGCAGCCGGCGGCGCTTTTGGCGCACCGACCCGGCGGCCGCGCCGGAAGACGCCCTCGCCGCGCAAGCCACGCTCCATGAAGCACTTACGACCATTTCGCTACTGCTGGCGCCGTTCTGCCCCTTCCTCGCCGAACACTTCTGGCGGTCCCTTACCCGTGCCGACGAGTCAGGTTCTGTGCACCTGGCGCTTTGGCCGGTCGCCGACACGGCCGCCGTCGACGTGGGCCTGGAGGCGTCCATGGCCCAGGCCCGCCGGCTGAGCTCTCTCGGGCGGGCCGCCCGCGACCAGGCCAATATCAAGGTCCGTCAGCCGCTCCACCGCGCGCTCGTGGCCCTACCCCGTCATGCCCCCGCGGTGCTGGCCGAAATCGTCGCCGATGAGCTGAACGTCGATGAGATCGCCATAACCGAGGAATTTGCGGACGTGGTAAGCGTTGAGCTGGCGCCCAATTTTCGCCTGCTTGGACCTCGGCTGGGGGAAAGGGTGAAGCAGGTGCCCGCCGCGCTGCAAGCCATCAACCCGATGGAGGCAGCCGAGCAGCTCGAGCACGACCGCCCGATTACCGTTTACCTTTCCGAAGAACCCGTTGAGCTCCACTCCGACGAAGTGCAGGTTAGGTTCAAGCCCCGCCAGGGTTTTGCCGTTTCTCATGAGGGAGCTGAGGCGGTCGCTCTTGACCTCGACATAGATGACGACCTGCGCCGGCGCGGTCTCCTCCGCGACGTCGTCCGCCAGGTCCAGGAGTTGCGCCGTTCCCTCGGACTGGCCGTAAACGACCGGGTGAGGCTCAACCTGACGGGCCTGGACGAGCTGGAGCCGTGGCAGGACTACATCGCCCGGGAAGTGCTGGCAGTTTCAGTTGTCTTCGGGCCGGGATCCGGAAAGGGCGTGGCCCTCAAAACTGACGAGGCCCGTCAGGCGACCGCCTTGATCGACGCCTGGGAGCCGGGGTAACGACCAGGGAACCCGGCGTCCGGCTGCTTGTGGGGGGCCAGCGGGCTGCGGCGGCCCGCGCTCAGGCGCTTGATGAAATACGTATAAGAAATCGACGACGCCCGGGAGCACTCCGGCGGGCAAGAGTAGGCTCACGACGGTGAGCGGCGAGTCGGCCCAGCCGGGCCCTGGCCACTGGAACGGGCTTAGCTCCAAGGGAAAGGCGCTGGTGGTAACGGGCGCTGTGGGGGCCCTGGTGGTGGTCGGAATTGTCACGGGAGTTTCCCTGACCGCGAACCGCAGTCACGATGAGCCCGAACACACCGTAAGGTTCGCCACCGCCAGCCAAACGAAGGCGCAGTTGCTGTCGGACGTGACCATGGTGCCCGTGGACGGGGCGACCGACCAGTCAGCCAGCATCGTAGCCGTTCATGCCACCGGGGCCCGGCTGGAAAGCGTCGAGGTTCGAGCGCCAGCCACCCGGTCCAAGTTGGCCGGTTCGCTGAACGCGACCGGCGACGAGTGGCTCTCGACCGGCGCCGTTCACGCTGGCACGGCCTATGTGGTCACGTACACGGTCGAAGGTAACGATGGGCTGATCGCGACCGGACTTGGCCGCTTCACGACCGCACCTCCTGGAGGGATGTACGCCGGCAACGGGCCGACGGGGCTGTCCAGCACCGGGTCGAGCAGCTCCGGTGGCTCGGGAGCGGGTGGCGCCGCCGGAAGCACAGCCGGGACCGGGGGCGCGTCGGGGACCGGGGGCGCAACCGGGACCGGGGGCACCGGAGGCGGCGGGGGCCAAACCTCCACGGGGTTGAGCGCGGGCTCGTTGGGCTCGAGCAACGGTGCCTCCGGCGCGCCGTCCGGGTCGACTTCAGCCGGCGCCGGTACCGGTGGCGCTTCGAGCGGTGGCGCTGGAACCTCGACCGCCGGCGGGACGAGCAACCTCTCCCACACCTCTACCGGGAGTGGGGCCGGCACCTCCGGTGCTGGCGCTCCGGGTGCTGGCAGCTCCGGAAGTGGCAACTCGAGTAGTGGCGGCTCGGGCATTGGCGCTTCTGGCGCCGGCAGCCATTCGAGCCTGGGGACAGGGACCAACAGCACTGGGAGCGGCGGCCTGGGCAGCAGCGGCCTGGGTGGCACAGGCTCCACCGGTGCCGGCGGGAGCGAGGTGGGCAACTCGTCGAGTGGCTCGGCCTCGTCTGGCGCCAATGGGACAAGCGCCAATGGGTCAAGCCCCAGCGGGCCAAGCGGTGGGCTGAGCTCGGGTAGCACATCGCCCGCCGGCTCCTCAGGCTCGAGCACGGCGGGCGCCGGCAGCACTGGCAGTATCAGCCTCGGTCATGGTTCGGGGTCGTCAGACCAGGGCACTTCGAGCATCGGAGGTGCGTCGACGGGTAGTTCCGGGCAGAGCACCTCGACCGGTGCAGGGTCAAGCAGTCTGAGCCACGGTTCTACCGGCTCGGGTGCGACGGGGGCCGCCTCCAACGCCCCGGCACCATCAAGCTCTACCGGTCGCTCCTCGACGGGGCTCTCCCGCACGTCCACGGGCCCAAATGCGGGAAACTCGGGCCTGAGTGGCTCCTCGTCGACCGGTTCGACCTCTTCTGGCGCGACCGGGACGGGGTCGAGCAATCTGAGCCACAGTTCCGAGCCGTCGGCTACTGCGGGAAGCTCGGCGGGCGGCACCTCGACGGGTGGTGGTACGCCGTCCGGTCTGTCGTCATCCGGCTCGAACAGCTTTACCACCACCTCTACGCCATCGGAACGGACGTCCTCGGGTCCGGGCGGCGTCACGGCGACTTCCACGCGGCTGAATACGGCCAGCACCGGCTCCTCCAACATCTCAACCCCCTCGACGGCCCTTAGCCCGGTGAGCACAGCCACGACCACGTTTTCTTCCGGCTCTTCAGGCTCGGCTCCATTGGGCGCGGTAACCACGACCACGGCACCTGTCACCTCTGGCCCCGGCTCGCCTGGCTCGGCTCCGTCGAGTCCGACCAGCTTGCCGGGTAGCTCTCCCACAACTGCCACGCCTTCAACCACATTGCCGTCAAGCACGACGTCTTCGAGTACCGGGCTGACCGGTACCACCAATCCATCCAGCACAACGGTTAGTAGCAGCGCCACGACGGTCCCGCCGGCAACGACGAGCGCGACTACTCAGCCTTCGGCGACCACCAGCGCGCCGATAACGACTGCTCCAAACCCCACGACTTCTAGCTCCGCGCCGCCCACTACCTGATGCGGTGAGGGCGAGCTCGGCGCGCTCGCCAGGTCGAACTGTCGTTGGCCCCCAGGGGCTGTCGCAGGACTGCCGTAGGACAAACGGGGGGACGAAGGTCCGCACGCACTTTTGGGGTCGTGCCGACTTGGTTTTCACCGGTTGCGCTGGCACAACCTCGGTCCGTCATGGAATTCGTGAGCCCTAGCACGCGTTTTCTCATCACAAATCCGCGCATCCTGTCGCGATTTCGCCAATCCGTTGCGTTTGAACCGGTTTGGCAGCGCGCCAGCGCAACGAGAACAAAAAACCGCAAACGAGAATGAGCGAAATGTGATGATTCGATGCGCCGATCCGAGCTTTTACCGGTGGAGGGCGGAGCCCCGGCCGCCTGTCGTTAACCACGCTTACACGTGCCAACCCCGGTACCGGACCGGTCCGACGAATTGTCCCCGGATGATCAGGAGCCGAACTGCCCGGTCGACGACCGTCTACTCGAACTCGACCGGCACGTGCTCAGCCTGATCGCGCGGCAGCTTGACCAGGACCACCGGGCATTCGGCGGCCGCGGCACAGCGCTGGCTCACCGAACCCAGCAGTAGACCCGACCACGGCGACCGGCCTCTTGTGCCGACCACGAGGAGGTTGGCCCCTCTGGAGGCCTTGATAAGCGAGGCCGCCGGGTCGCCCTCAGCCACGAGGGTGAGGAGCGGGACGGCAGGAGTGGGCGCGACCTTGCTCACCAGGTCGACAATGAACTCCTTCCCCGCCTGCTCAAGCTCGTCCCTGTCGAACGCGCCGGGGAACGAAATGAACGGCACCTGCCAGGCAAACACTGCGGTCAACTCGCCGTCGCGCGCCTCGGCGTCGGAAAGCGCCCAACGCAACGCCGCCTCGCCGTGACGCGACCCATCAACCCCAACAACGATACGGTACGTCATTTAGATTCGCGGCAGGGCCCCGCGGATCCGCAACGCCAGGCCGCCGCTTCACCTCCTCTGGATATCGATGGACCGAGGTAATGCTGCCGGCTCGAGCTTGCCGCGCCAAAAGGGTGGGAAAGCACTGGAGCGACCACCGCTAACCCCCCAATGCGGGTTGGACCGTTCCGAGCCTTTCTGGCTCCTCGGCGTAGGCGTACTCGGTCAGCTCCTCCAGGCTCTTACCCCGGGGCTCGGGCAGCGTAACGATCGTCAACAGTAGCCCGACGGTTGCCACTACCCCGGCGATGATCATGGCTCCTGTCAAACCGACCGAGGAGTCGAGAAAATCTGGGAAGAGGAAGGCCCCGGCAAAGGCACCCAGCTTGCCTGCTCCCGCCGATATGCCGTGGCCCGTTGTGCGCACGTCGGTCGGGAATAGCTCCGCCGGGAAGATGAACGTGGTCGTGTTGGGCCCGAACTCGGTAAAGAAGTAGCTGACACCGAACAACAATAAGAACGGCACAACATCGGCGGTGACCCCGGGGATGAGACCGATGAGCAAGTACATCAACGCCATCATGGTGAAGCCCATTATCTGGATGCTCTTGCGCCCGGTCTTATCTAATAACAGGATGGCTACGGCGTACCCGGGTAGTGCGAATACCGCAAAAATGGCTAACTGGGTCAGCGTGTTGTCCAGGATGGTGCCATGGGGGTTAATCGGCTTCAGGATCTCGGGGGAAGAGATCGTGTTGCCGTAGTAGCAAAAGTCGAGGAGCATCCATCCCCCCGCCGTACCCACCAGCCAGATCAGCAGTCGCTTGTTGCGCAGTATCTTGTTGAACCCGTCCATCACACCCTGTGAGACCTGGGCCTTGGACTCGCCCGAGGCAACCGCTACCTCAGTCCCGGTGGCGCTGGCTATCGCCGCCTGCGCTTCCTCGTGGGCGCCTCCCGCCATGGCGAACCGCGGCGTCTCGTGGATCTGCCGGCGCAGGTAGAAGACGGCCAGGCCCGGAATAGCCCCGAAGGCCAGCAACAGCCTCCAGACAAGGTTGTCCGACATACCCGAAGCCAGGAGGATGGAGGCGAGCAGTGGCCCTACGATGAGACCGAGACCCTGCATGGCAAATACCAGCCCTACCATGCGACCCCGCGACTGCTTGCCGGAGTACTCGCTCATGATCGTGGCCGAAACGGGATAGTCGCCACCGATGCCGATGCCGAGGATGACGCGGCAAACGATAAGGAATGTATAACCCGGCGCGAACGCTGAGGCGATCGCGCCGACGGCCAGGATCAGGACCTCGTAGCCGTAAATCCGTTTCCGCCCGAGCATGTCGGCCACCCGGCCAAGGACGATGGCACCGAACGCCGACGCCAGAAGGGTGGCCGAGTTGAGCCACGACACCTGCAGGGTCGTCAAGTTCCATTGCGGCTTGAGCAGAGCAACGACGATCCCGATGACGAACAAGTCGTACGCATCGGTGAAGAAGCCCATGCCCGCCACGAACATGGTCTTGATCTGGAACCGGGTGATCTTAGAGTCGTCGAGCGTCTGAAATGGATCCGCGCTCGCTGAGGCTGCCGCCGAAGTGCTCATCAATGCGGGAAAATAGCAACCGGCGGTGTGAGAGGCAACGAAATCGAGGCATCGTTCCCGATGATTTAGGGGTCAGTTCACCCACGGTTAAGCTTCGGGCCGCAGGTCGCCCTCCCGCCGCGGACAAACACGCAAGATATTTGAGGCTCTGGCTCCGCTCGAGCGGACCATCTTCAGTCCCGCGCCGAACACCTCACCGGGCACGCCGGGTTCGGCACCCGGGAGGCTCAACGATAAGACTGTCCTGATGTGCCAGTCCCCGTGTGGCGCCAAAGGTACGGGACGGTAAGTCCCGTATGTGTGGGCTCGGCGCATTGACCGCAATGGACCGATAACAAATGGACCGATAACAGATGCCAGCCGACGAGCGCCCTTCGTACCCGGTCTTGCGCCAGGTCGTCCTCGACACCCCGGACGCGCGAACGCTGGCCGAGTTCTACCGTCAGTTGCTTGGCTTCGCCTACCGGCCCGGCGACGAACCGCCGGCAGCTGGTCAGGTCGATGTCAGGGGCCGGGATTGGCTCGTCTTGAACGATTCGCGTGGCTTGGCCCGTATCGCGTTCCAGCAAGTGAACGCGCTTCCCGAAGTGACCTGGCCAGAAGGCGACGTCCCTCAGCAGTTCCACCTGGACCTGACCGTTCCTTCGCGGGAAGAGCTCACGAACCAGCACAGCCGCGCCCTCCATCTCGGCGCCCGGCTGCTGGACGACCGGTCAAGTGACGATGAGGAGCCATTACGGGTCTACGCCGACCCGGCCGGTCACCCCTTTTGCATCTTCGTTGTCCAGCCCTGAGCGCGGCCCCATACAGGCCCGGCTGGGCGCACGGCGCTCGCGTATGATCAGGGCGTGGTGCCAGCAAGCGCCGCCCCGGGCTCGCACTCAACTAAACAAAACACCGAGCACCCTGCCGGGGTCGTCTCACTCGGTGAATTCGCCCTCCGGCTGGGCGTTCGCACGCGGACCGGCGCGGCGATGGCGGTGGCGGGACGATTTCCCTCCCGCCCGCGCTCATTCGCGTGGACAACCGAACTGGGACTGGCAGGAAGTGGCCGCCTAGGCCCGGTGCAAGGGCCTCGAATAGTGGCACCACGGCTGATATTTGGCCGGCTGCTCGATTTGGCCGCTTGTTCACTACAATTCGGCCGCGAGCGGTCATTTTGCCCTCTGGAAAAGGCCAGTGCTCGTGAGACCGGGCTGGCGCCAAAACTTCTGCCAGGGCAGAAAACGAAGCGCGGGCAGAGCCCCGCGGACTACTTTTTGGGCCACAAGTCGCGAGCTAATGTCATGGCGGACAGCGATCACCCGGTGGTCTTTTCCTACAGTAACCGGGCGACGGGCAACCTGGAGGAAGCGTCCAGGCTGTCGACGGGACGGCTCAAGTCTGATGGAGGTAAATAATGACGGTACGAACGGGTAGCGCCGAGTGGCAAGGCGACCTGAAGACTGGTTCGGGGACGGTGACTGTCGGCGACGGTGTCTTCCACGGCGCTTACTCTTTTGGCTCACGCTTCGAAGAGGGAGAGGGTACCAATCCGGAACAGCTGATCGCCGCCGCGCACGCCGCCTGCTTTACGATGGCGCTGGCGAACATGCTCAGTCAGGACGGTCACGCCCCCCAATCCCTGCGTACAAATGCGGTGGTCCAACTGCGCAACATTGACGGCGCTCCGACGCTGGCCCGCATTGACCTGGTTACCGACGGCCAGGTGGAAGGGATCAATGCCGCGGAGTTCCAGCGCGTGGCGGAAAAGGCCAAGGCGGGTTGCCCGGTCTCACGCGCACTCGCTGGGGTCCCTGAGATCACGCTGACGGCCAAGCTGGGTTAGCCGAACCGGGTTAGTCGAACCGGGTTAGCCGAACCGGGTTGGCCGAGCTAGGTTGAATGGCCCAGTGCCTATTTCATTTACCACCGCGCCATCCGTTCCTAACGGTGTCGAGGCGGTGGCGGTACCAGTGGGTGCCGATATCGACATTGTGCGAGCCCTGGCTTCGGTCCCCCAGGGTGGCGCAGGCCGCAATTGGGCCGACGTCGCGCGATCGCTCCAAAGGATGGATGCCAAAGCCTTCCTGGTCTCGACGAGCTTTCGGGGCGAGGTTGGCGAGATCCGTTCGATCCCCGTAGACGGCCTGCACGTGCTGGCCGTCGGCACCAGCCCGGCAGGGGCGTCGGGTCAGGCGACCGGTAGCAGCGGGTCACAGCCGGGTACAGGTGAGCCCGGTACCGGTGGGCCCAGTACGGATGACCTGCGCAGAGCAGGGGCTGCCCTCGCCAGGTCCGCTTCCCGGGTCCGCTCGCTAGCGACCACTGTGCATACGGCCGGCGATGGCTCACCCGCCGCCGCCCAGGCTTTCGTCGAAGGGATGGTGCTCGCCGGGTATCGCTACCGCCCGTCTCCCCCGAACCGCGAGCCGCTCCTCGAGAGCGTGACGCTGGTCGGCCAGGAGCAAGCGGCCGAAAAAGGCGCCCGGGTGGGCCAGGCGATGGCACAGGCCAGCTTGCGGGCCAGGCGGTGGGCAGACGAGCCGGCCCGACAGCTCACTCCCCCGACTTTCGCGGCAGCCGCAGCAGAGGCGGGTGCTGCCGCCGGCCTCGAGGTCCAGATCTGGGACGAGGAGGCTATCGCCGCAGAACGACTGGGCTGCCTGGCGAGCGTAGCGGCCGGATCGGTCGAGCCCCCCCGCCTGGTCAGGTTGTCGTACGTCCCTCCCGGTGCCCGCGCTCGTCTGGCCCTCGTCGGTAAGGGCATCACGTTCGACTCGGGCGGCCTGTCGCTCAAGACGGCCGAAGGGATGGAGACGATGAAGGGCGATATGGGCGGGGCGGCCGCCGTGATAGCCGCCCTCACCGCCTTGCCCGAACTGGCGCCACCTGTCCGGGTGGACGGGTGGGCAGCCATAGCCGAGAACATGCCTGGCGGTCATGCCACCCGCCCCGGCGACGTCGTCACGGCTCGCGACGGGACCACGGTCGAGGTCGTGAACACCGACGCCGAAGGCCGGCTTGTCCTGGCCGACGCCCTTCTGATGGCAGGGGAGGCCGGTCCCGACGCCATCATCGACATCGCCACCCTCACGGGCGGCCAGCGGATCGCCCTCGGACCGGAGGTGGCGGCCGTGCTGGGCAACGACGATGTCGTCGCTCGCGTCATCGCCGCCGCGGCGGAGGCCGGCGAACCGGCTTGGCGTCTGCCCCTCTGGCCCGGCTACAAGCAGCGCCTGGACTCAGAGGTCGCCGACCTGCGCAACGTCGCCCGTGACCGGGCGGCCCCGACGATCATGGCGGCCCTTTTTCTGGAGCGCTTCGTGAAAGGCATTCCGTGGGCACACCTTGACATAGCGGCACCGTCTCATTCCGACCGGGACGAAGGGTGGCTGAGCAAGGGCAACACAGGCTGGGGGCGCGCACACTGCTGCAGCTGGTCAACT
Organism: uncultured Acidimicrobiaceae bacterium; assembly: GCA_963754115.1. Taxonomy (GTDB): domain Bacteria; phylum Actinomycetota; class Acidimicrobiia; order Acidimicrobiales; family Palsa-688; genus Fen-671. Next base: position 170,383 of record CAVWFC010000008.1, read on the forward strand.
CCTGGGTCACATAATCTCGGGTCTCATAATCCCGGGTCAGATGATTTTGGCCGCTGCCAATCTCGTGCCGGCTCTACCCTCGGGCCAACCGTGGTGGCAATGAACGGCGAAGACGGCGTCAGGGTTAATCGTCGCCTGGTCATACCGTCTTCGGAACTGGAGTGGCGGTTCAGCTCGAGTGGAAGGCCCGGGGGTCAGCACGCCAATACCGCCAATACGAGAGTGGAGCTCGTTTTCGATATCGCTGGTTCCGCCGTTCTCGGCCCGCGCCAACGAGCCAGGCTGATCGAACGTTTCGGGTCTTCGGTACGGGTTGTGGTGAGTGATGAACGTTCCCAGGCCCGCAACCGTCAGCTGGCGCTCGAGCGCCTCAGCCAGCGGCTCGGCGACGCACTCCAGGTTGAGCGCCCCCGCCGGCCCACTGCACCCACGGCGGGCTCCCGTGAGCGCCGCTTGCGAGCCAAACAGCATCGTGCCACCCGCAAGCAGGAGCGGCGCCCGCCAACGCCCGAACAGTGAAGGCGGCAAGACTGGGGGCTTTGGCGACTCGGGGCTTTGGCGACTGGGGGGCTTTGGCGACTGGGGCTCTGACGGACTGGGCGCTTTGTGGAGCCGGGCGGACCAGAGAGGGAGCGCCGGCCAACCCACCTTCGCCTGTCAATTGTGCACCGGCATAGGCTGGGGTTTTGTACTCGATGAGGTTGCGGTTTGATACGAGTGGTAGCGGTTTGATGCGTGAGGTGGAGGTTTGATGGCAATCGCGACGACGAACCCGGCGACAGGGCAGGTCATTGAGCTTTTCGAGGAGCTCTCCGACGAGGAGCTCGAATCTTGTCTTCGGCGCGCCGCCGCCGCCTTCAAAGCGCACCGCCTGACGAGTTTCGAGCAGCGGTCCCGCTGGATGCTACGGGCAGTAGACCTGCTGGACGCCGACAAGGAGACCGTGGCCCGTCTCATGACCACGGAGATGGGCAAGACAATCAAGTCCGCCCGGGCGGAGGTGGCCAAATGCGCGAAGGGCTGCCGCTACTACGCCCAGCAGGCCGAGCAGCTGCTAGCTGACGAACGGGTCGACCCACAGGTCGTTGGCGCCAGCGATGCGTACGCCCGCTACCAACCGCTCGGGGTGGTACTGGCCGTGATGCCCTGGAATTTCCCCCTGTGGCAGGTGGTCCGCTTTGCCGCCCCCGCCCTTATGGCCGGAAATGTGGGGCTTCTGAAACACGCATCGAATGTCCCGCAAACTGCGCTATATATTTCCGATCTTTTCAAACGAGCAGGGTTCCCCGAGGGGTGCTTCCAGACGCTGCTGATCGGGTCCTCGCGCGTGGAACGGGTAATCCGCGACCCACGGGTTGCCGCCGTCACGCTGACCGGGTCCGGCCCGGCCGGCGCTGCGGTAGCCGGGGTCGCCGGCCAAACGATCAAGCCGAGCGTCCTCGAGCTGGGAGGCAGCGACGCTTTCGTCGTCATGCCCAGCGCCGATCTGGAAGCGGCAGCGGCAGTGGCAACCACGGCGCGCACCCAGAACAACGGCCAGTCCTGTATCGCGGCCAAGCGCTTTATTTTGCACGAAGAGATCGCAGACGAGTTCCAGAGGCGTTTTGTCGAGAACATGTCGGCCCTCACCATCGGGGACCCCATGGAAGAGTCAACGGACATCGGCCCTCTCTCTACGAGCTCGGGCCGCCAAGACGTAGAGGAACTCGTCGCCGATGCCGTAACCAAGGGAGCCAAGGTGCTGTGCGGGGGGGAACGGCTCTCTGGTCCCGGCTGGTACTACCCTCCGACGGTGATCACGGAGGTTACGCCGGCGATGCGGATCTACCGGGAAGAAGTCTTTGGCCCCGTGGCATCGCTCTTTCGAGTTAACGACATCGACGAGGCCATCGAGCTGGCCAACATCACCGAATTCGGGCTCGGCGCCAACGCCTGGACCAACGACGAAGCTGAGCGAGCTCGTTTCGTCCGGGATTTGGAAGCAGGAGCCGTCTTTGTCAACGGAATGGTCACGTCTTACCCCGAGCTGCCTTTCGGCGGTGTCAAGACGTCCGGCTATGGCCGCGAGCTCTCGACCGAAGGAATTCGGGCGTTTTGCAACCTGAAGACGGTCTGGGTCGGAGGCAAAGGCCGGTAATCGGAAAGGGCCGCCGCGGCCCGAGCCACGTGCGTTTTTCGGCGGGTAAGTGCGCCCGCGAGAGAGGCGAGCGGCCTTTCGAAGGCCGAGCGATAGCCAACGGAGCCGAAGCTCCGGCGCCCGTCAGGCCTTCCAGGGCTGGAGGAGCTTTTCCATCTGCTCTTTGGCCACGTCAAGCTGTTCCATCACCGTGCGGATGTTGTCGCCTTCGCTCGGTGGCTCGTCTCCGTACGCAGCCCGCTCGGCTCGTCTGAGGCATGAGTACACCGGCTGCAGGAGGCGGTGTGCTTCCTCCAGGTTGGTCACTGCGTTGGGCGGAAGCCCATGTTCTGGTGAAGCGCCTCGGTGCTCGCTCATTCCATCCTCTCTATCGACAGTGGCCGCGCCTCGCCAGCTGCCGCCATTACCACCGGTTGCCGGTGCCAGGCCTCATGCGTGTGGCGTGACGGCCTCAGGACCCGGCGTCCCGGTACCAGGCCGAGAGGAAGGCGGCGATGGCCGCGGCACACACGGCATGCTGTGTCTTCGGGAGGGTGCACGTCTCCATTGCGCTCCCGTACGTGACCGTGGAAGTGCTCTGTTTGAAGGTCACGACGCCATTGGCCGGGTAGACCCCTCCAGATGGCTCGCCCGTCCCGCCCACGCCGGGTGGGTCATTGAAGGCAACGGCTGTCGGGCTCACACGTTCAATGCCCTCCCCTGAGGGCAGTTTTGAGCACGTCAGCTGGTTGCCGTACACCCTCAACATGTCGTGTTCGGCGGCAGAGAAGAACGTACAGGCCTGGCCGACAAAACAGCTATAACAGCTCGGCAACAGGTCACCGGTCACGGCCTCGGCCGTCTTTGGCCACGTATGGCCAAGGGCGAACTGAGAGGTGCCCACCTCACCAGGTGGGTAAACGGCAATCGAGTCATTGCTGTCGGCACCCAGGCTGGCTTCGCATGTCCAACCGCGGGGAGCAATCAGGTACAACTCAGCCTGGTCGTCCGTATATACCGCCAATTGCTTGGCCAGGTTGGCGGGAACGCCCATCGCCTTCATCGCCGGCAGCGACTTCGGGGCCGAGATGGTCCCGGTACCGGTGACGCATTCGACCAGTGGTAAGCCGACGGTGCTGGATGCCTGGGCGCCCGATATGCCCGGGAGCAAGCCCAATAAAAGGGCTGTCAGCGCGCCAACTACCAGGCCGTGAACAGTCAACTTTGTCGGCGTCTTCATATCTTCTCCGATTGTCTTCTGCATTATCGCGCACAAGCCCCGCTCCGCCCCCGGCACTGCGCCGCCCCGGGGCGTCAACCGGGCAGCACGAGTACCTTGCCGAGGGCGCGGCCCTGGACCGCATCCTGAGCGGCAGCCACCTCTTCGAGCGGGAACTTGTGCACGGGCAGCGGTGACAGCGCTCCCGCGGCCAGGGCGTCACTCGTCCGGGCGACAGCGGCCGCCAGCCGCTCCTTCGGCACGGTGTACAGCAACACAAACTCGAGCTCAATGTTGGCCGTCATCATGCGGCGAGTGGGCAGGACGGGGTCGCGGTCCTCACTGGCGTAAACGACTATGGCGGTGCCGGGAGACGACACCGCCAGGTCGAGGTCGAGGTTGGCGCCGAGCGCCACCTCGATGATGCGGTCGACCTTCGGTGCGAACGACTTCACCCGCTCGGCTACGTCCTCGTCATGGTAGTTCACCACCAGGTCGGCGCCTGCAGCCCGGGCCACCTCAGCCTTCTCCTCGGAGCTCACGGTGGTGACGACCCGGGCGCCGGCGTATTTCGCCAGCTCGATGGCGTAGTGGCCGACGGCACCGGCGCCGCCGGCGACGAGGACAGTCGCTCCTGCCAACGCCCCCGGCTCGCCTCCCAGGCAATGAGCAGCGGTCACCGCCGGGACCCCGAGGCTGGCCCCCAGTTCGTCCGCCGCGCCGGCAGGGAGAGGTACGGCTCGTTCGGCCGGCAGCACGCACTGCTCGGCCGCCGTCCCATAGCGATTGCCGAAGGCAGCCAGGTAGACCCATACCCGGTCGCCAACACGAAGATCGGTCACACCTTCTCCGACGGCGTCGACAACCCCTGCGCCATCATGGTGAGGGACCTGGAAACCGGCCGGTGGGCCGCCCGTTGCTCCTGAGCGCGACTTCCAGTCGGTCGGGTTGACCCCCGAGCAAACCACCCGCACCCGGACCTGCCCTGCCCCGGGCGCCGGCGCCTCGATCTCTTCTACCGACAGGACGTCTGAACCCCCCGTCTCTCTGTACACCGCAGCCTTCATTTGCCATCCTTTCTGTAGCGAGTATGTCGCACGAGCTCGGTTAAGCGCTTTTCCCCGGAGGTGATAAATGGAAGACCCTTTCGGCCTCGAGCGCTTCGTCGATGCCCAGGACAGCGGGCGCACATACCAACAGGCCGTCGAGGAGCTCGGCAGGGGGCGTAAGGACAGTCATTGGATGTGGTTCGTCTTCCCCCAGGTGGCCGGCTTGGGACGGAGCGCGATGTCGCAGCGCTACGCGATTTCATCGCTGGACGAAGCCCGAGCGTACCTGGCGCACCCGGTCCTCGGCCCGCGGCTGGCGGAGTGCGCCGGCATTGTTGCCACCCACGAAGGCAACAATGCGGCGGTTATTTTTGGCAGTATTGATGCCCAGAAATTGCGCTCCTCGATGACTCTCTTCATGCGAGCGGCACCCGAACAGCTTGTATTCCGCCAGGTACTCGAACGTTATTTCGACGGTTCACCGGACACTGCCACCGACGGGCTCATATCTTGAGGGCGCGAGGCTCGGCGCGACCAACGCTATGATGGCCGCCGAGCGGCGCCCCAAGGCCGGGGTGCGCAGATCGTGAGCACGCACATGTCATCAAGTGATGAGCAACGACCGTTGGCACCTCGCACGGGCGACGCGACTCGCGTGGCGGTCAGCCCCGGCCGTCCAATCGGCAAGATCGACCGCAACATATTCGGTGGGTTTATCGAGCACATCGGCCGCTGCATCTACGGGGGCGTGTTCGACGAGGGTTCCAACTTGAGCGACAGGCGGGGGTTCCGGCAAGACGTGCTGCAACTGCTGCGAGAACTGCGCATGGGCGTCGTGCGCTGGCCGGGCGGCAACTTTGTCAGCAACTACTTCTGGACCGACGGCATCGGGCCACGGGACTCGCGCCCCAGACGGGCCGAGGTGGCCTGGCATGCGGAGGAAAGTAACCGCTTCGGCACCGACGACTTCCTGGTGTACTGCACCGAGCTGGGCGTCACCCCGTATATATGCCTCAACATGGGTACGGGCACACTGCCAGAAGCGCTGGCCTGGGTCGAGTACTGCAATTCGGCCGCCCGCACCTACTGGGCGGACCGCCGGCGTGACAACGGTCATCCCGAGCCGTACAACGTCCCTTACTGGGGGCTTGGCAACGAAATATACGGGGATTGGCAGGTGGGCCAAATGTCCGCGGACGAGTACGTCGGTACCGCTTCTCGTTGGGCCAAGGCCCTTCGGCGCCTCGACCCCGACATAAAGCTGGTCAGTTGTGGGCTCAACGGATGGGACGAATGGGACCGGGTCGTAATCGACGGTCTTGCCTCTCTGGTCGACCTCCATTCGTTGCACCTTTATACCGGTTCAGACGACTACTGGACAGACGTCCTCAGCCCCTATCAATCGGAACGGGCCATAATTTACACGAGCACGCTTCTCCGGCGGGCGGCCTACCTGCAGAGGTTGCCCCGTGCGCCAAAGATCGCTTACGACGAGTGGAACGTCTGGTACCGCACGGACGACGGTCAACTCGAAGAAGAGTACGATTTCCCGACACGCTGGCGGTGGCCACATACCTGAATATTTTCCTGCGCCATTGTGACTGGGTAAAGATGGCCAACCTGGCCCAGCTCGTCAACGTTATAGCCCCAATAGTCACCACACCGGAGGCGGCCTATTTGCGGCCGATTTATTACCCGTTCCTCTTCCACTCCCAATCGGCGCTGGATTACGGCGTCGACGTAATGGTCCAGGGCCAGGATGTGAGCGCTCCGCCCGAGCCGGCAGGCCGGTGGCAACCCCAGCTGGCGGACCTGGCACCCTTTTCCCTGATCGACGCAGTTGCCACCACCGACGCAAACCGCGGCAAAGTATCGGTCGCCCTGGTCAACAGACAGCGAGAAGGCGACCAGACGGTTGAGCTGTGCCTGCGTGATTTCGTCTTCGCCGGCGACAACCGGGTCCGGATATTGACCGAGGACCTCGACCGTTCCAAGCGGGTACGCGCCGACATCGTTGGCGTAAAGGTGGAGGAGACGACCATCCCGGTCAAGGGCAGCGTCGCCTCCCTCACGGTCCCACCCGAGTGCTTCGTCGTGGTTGAGTCAGACATCGCCGGGGACTGAACTAGCTAAACGAGCGGCCCCGGGCGCAACCCGGCCTCACCTCGCTGACCTGTAGCCGGGAGTTGCCAAACTGTACCCATGACCCAGCCGACGAACGACGACGTCCTGCCCATTGTCATGTGCGGGGACCCGGTGCTGCGCCATGCCGCCGAAGCGGTTGACCCGGCCAAGCTTGGCCGCCGGCCACTCCAACGCCTCATCGGGCAGATGCGGGCCACCATGGAGGCGGCGCCCGGCGTGGGCCTGGCGGCGCCCCAGGTCGGGGTGCCTCTCCGCCTTGCTGTCTTGCAGGACGGCCCGGAGCGTTGGGGCCAGCTGGGCGCGGACGAGCTGGCCGTCCGGGAACGAGCGCCGGTACCGTTCACCGTCATAGTCAACCCCGTGCTGACGCCTCTTGACGACGAGGCGGTCGCGTTTTACGAGGGCTGTCTGAGTGTCCCCGGCCTCACCGGGATAGTCAACCGTCACCGGCGCGTCCGCGTCGATGGCCTGAACGAGCGCGGTGAAGCCTTTTCGGCCGTATACAGCGGGTGGCCAGCCCGCATCGCGCAGCACGAGATCGACCACCTGGCGGGTGTCCTTTACCTGGACCGGGTAGAGACCCGGTCGATTTCGAGCGTCGACAACTACGTCAAGTACTGGGCTCACCTCAACCCTCGAGAAGTGGCGCAGCTCCTCGACTTCCCGCTCTGACCACTCTCGTCCCGGCACCCGGACGAGGTCCGGGTGAGGGTGGTGATAAGGGGCCGGGCGCCCGGGGCAGTCGCGAGCTAACCGGCGCCCGGGAGGTAGAACGGCGATATGAAACTTGGCCTGCACATCCCCGACTTCAACTGGCCCGGCGGGCCGCCACGCCTCGGCACCAACTGGCAGAGGTGGCCAGCGCGGCGGACGAGGCCGGCTTCGACCGGCTATCTGTGATGGACCACGTTTGGCAGATCGGCCACATCGGGCCGCCCGAGCATGAGATGCTCGAGGCTTACACGACCCTTGGCTACCTCGCCGGGAAAACCACCCGTGTGTCGCTGATGACCCTCGTCACCGGCGTCGTCTACCGCAGCCCCGGGCTGCTGGCAAAAATGGTGACCGCCCTGGACGTGCTGTCGGGGGGTCGTGCCTGGCTCGGTATCGGGGCGGCCTGGAACGAAGAAGAATCCCGCGGCCTCGGCCTTTTCTTCCCGCCGCTAGCCGAGCGCTTCGAACGTCTCGAAGAAGCGCTCCAGATCTGTCTCCAGATGTGGTCCGGCGACCAGGCCCCGTACGACGGCCGCTACTACCACCTGGCCCGCACTCTCAACAGCCCGCAAAGCCTCTCTCGTCCCCACCCGCCCATCCTTATCGGCGGCTCGGGCGAAAAAAAGACCCTCCGCCTGGTCGCCCGTTACGCTCAGGCCTGCAACCTCTTTGCCGGGCCGGGGCCCGACCTCCAGCACAAGCTCGACGTGCTCCGCGCTCATTGCCAGGCCGAGGGGCGCCCATACGAGGACGTCGAAAAAACCGTCGGTTATACGTTCGACGTCGGGGAAAAAGGTGAGCGGGTCGGCCAGATAATCGAGGACCTGAAGAACCTTGCCTCCTTTGGCGTGCAGGTGGCTCACGGACGTGTCCAGAGGGTCTCGGATTTGATGCCTATAGAGGTGATCGGGAAAGAGATAATCCCCGCCGTCGCCGACCTGTAACCCTGAAGCGTGGGCGGCGGCCGTCATCCCGTCAAGATCGCCTCCCGATAAAATGGCTTACGAGAAAATGCCTCAGGATAAAATGCCTCAGGACAAAATGCCTCAGGACAAAATGCCTCAGGACAAAATGGACGTATGACATCCACCGAGATGCTGTACCTGAGGGACGCTTACCTCCGGCAGTTCGATGCCACCGTCACAGGGGTTGACGCCGGCGCCCGTCGGGTGGCACTGGACCGTACTGCCTTCTACGCCACCGGCGGGGGCCAGCCCTACGACACCGGTACCCTCGCCGGCCAGCCGGTGACGGACGTGCGCAAGGAGGGGGACAAGGTCTGGCATACCCTCGGCGGTGAGACAGACCTGCCGCGGCCGGGTGACACAGCCCACGGCGAGATCGACTGGGACCGCCGCCACGCTTTGATGCGTACACACACGGCATTGCACGTGCTGTGCGGTGTCATCTGGAACGAATGGGGCAAAGCGGTCACCGGCGGCAACATGGAGCCGTTGAGCGCCCGGATGGACTTCGAGTTCGACCCCCTGCCCGAAGGGTTCGGGACCAGGGTGGAGCAGCTGGTCAATGCGGAACTGGCGGCGGCGAGGCCCATCGAGGTCAGCTTCATCGCGCGCGGGACGGCGGTCCTCGACCAGGACCTGATCCGCACAAAGGTCAGCCTGGTCCCCGATTCGGTAAGCGAGATCCGGGTAGTCGACATCGTCGGTCTCGACAAACAGGCCGACGGGGGGACCCACGTACGCTCGACCGCCGAGGTGGGCCGCATCCGGGTCACCAAGACGGAGTCCAAAGGTAAGGGCAATAAACGCATCCGCCTGGAAGTAATTGATGCCTGAGCGCTAGAGCAGCCCTGCCCAAACCGGCCCGAGGTTCAAAGACGGAACGACCGGAAGAGAACGGCGTACTCGCAACCCGCCACCATGCCCCCGTACCCGGCGTTTTCCCGGAGGAACTTGTCCGGGTCGAACTCCCGACCGAGCCCCTCGATGTAGGCCCGGTGCTCGGTTAGCGAGGCCACGCCCAGAGAAATCGTACCGGTCACGTCCACGAAGTGGGTGGCCGGCGACTCCCCGCCGGCAATATAGGCGGTGGCCACGCCGCTCCACGGCTCCCCAACCTCGGAGAAGATCCAGCGGTTCGCGGCGTCGCGGACAGCATCGAGCGTGGCCAGGCCGACGGCGCGATGATCGGCCTGGTTGAGCGAGCCTCCGTCACCCCAGGTGAGGTCGAAGTTCATGCCGAACACCACCTGTGGGCGTAGCCTTCGCAGTGCTCTAGCCAGGTCTTGTCGCAGGCTGGGCCCGTACTCGACGCGACCGTCCGGGTGGCCCAGGAACTCGACATGGTGCACCCCGACGGCGGCCGCCCCCCGGCGCTCCTCCTCCTCGCGCAGTGGCCCACACTGGTCGGGAGGCAACCCGTCGATGCCGGCTTCACCGCTGGTAGCCAGGACGTATGACACCTCTTTGCCCTGCCTCGTGAAACGAGCTACGGCGCTCGCCATCTCGTACTCGAGGTCGTCGGGGTGGGCGGCAACGGCCACCGCCCGTTCCCAGTCCTCCGGCATTGGCTCCAAGACAGGACCTCCAACGTATGTCTTATAAGAAGGCCGCCCTCGGGGCCATAGCTTGCGTTGCTCATCATAATGCCACGGCGGCCAGGGTTCGCCGGCGGACGGAGGCTCGCGCCAAAACGGGGCAGTGCTGGTGGAGCCAGTGCTGGGGGTTACCTGGTGCTGGTGGATCCGGCGATCATGCGACCAGCACTCCTCTCGAGCCATCTCCGGGTGAGCGGCACTCAGAGAGACGCGAAAGGTGTTTGCCACATAAGGACGAGTAATAGCCGATATTTGGCCATGTCAGGTCCTTCTTGGCTCCAACGTAAAACCATTCCGGCCGCTTAGCCGTACACACAAGCTGATAAACGAGGGCCGTCGGTTGGCGGCTCCTTAGAGAACGGTCCGGCACCTGGGGCTGCCTCCAGGAACATTTGCCTGGTGGCTGAGCGCACAGGTGCCTATTACCGAAGCAAGGGAGTATTGAGCAACCAGGCAAAGTTGCCTGTCGTGGCACCAGGAGGAGGTCGTCATGCGTGGCCAGTTCGAGGATTTGACGCGGGGTTTTGCAGGGCCCGGGCCGGGAGCAATGGGCCAGGGCGGATTTGCCGTCAGTTCACGGGGATCGAGCCGTTCGCCGAGATGGCGACCGGCACGAGGCGCGCTGGCCCAAGGGGGTGTGACCGCCGTGGCGCGCGGCGGCGTGGCTGCCGTGGCGGCCTGTTGCCTGGCCCTGGCCACGAGCACGCCCGCAGGGGCACAACCTTTCCCGCCATTTCTGTCGCACTTCAACTCGGTTGTCAACAGCACCTCGACCGTCCCTGGTAATGGCGACGTCAACCCCTACGGGATCGTAAATGTCCCGCAGACCACCGGATTATTGGTCCGGGGGGACACGCTGATCAGCAATTTCAACAACAGCTCCAACGTCCAGGGGACCGGTACAACCATTGTGGAAATGTCACCCGGCCCCAACTCTCAGCAAACGTTGTTTGCCCAAATCGACGCCAATAACCTCCCCGGAGCGTGCCCGGGAGGTGTGGGGCTGACTACGGCGCTCACCGTGCTCCAGGGTGGGTTCGTGGTCGTCGGGAGCCTTCCCACCACCAATTCCGGGACGGTTCCTGAAGCCGGTTGCCTGATCGTGCTCAACAGTTACGGGAAGCCCGTCGAGACGTGGTCGGGTAACAATCTTAATCTCAACGGGCCGTGGGACATGACTGCTATTCAGTTTCGGGGCTTTGCCGAGCTTTTTGTGACCAACGTGCTCAACGGGCTCGATGGCCTCAACGTGACGCTCGCCGCTAATCAGAATGTTGTGGAACAGGGCACAGTGGTGCGCCTGCTCGTCGCCCTTCCTCACGGCCGGGACCCGATAGTGCTCAGGTCAACGGTCATCGGGACCGGGTTCGACGAGCAACTCAATACCTCTGCGCTGGTGGTGGGGCCAACCGGTGACGCCCTCAGCTCCAATGGCACTCTCTACGTAGCGGACACAGTCCAAAGCCGGATCGCCCAAATACCATTTGCGGCAGTGCGGATAAATCCGGTTGGCGGTGGCGGGGCGACGCTGACGTCGGGCGACTTCCTCAATGGCCCGCTCGGGATGACGCTGGCCCCCAACGGGGACATAATTACCGTCAACGCGGGTAACGGTGACGCCGTCGAAACGACGCCTACCGGAACGCAAATCGACAATGTCCAGTTCGACCCCATGAACGCGGCCGGCGCGCTGTTCGGTGTCACGATCGCTCCAGGAGACCGCGGTGTGCTGTTCGTCGACGACGGCGACAACACCGTGAAGCTGTTCGGCAATAGCGGTACCGGCATGTAAACAGAGCCGTCCGAACGGATCTCTCCACAGAGGCGAGAGGCGGCGGGTGGCGAGCAAACACAGTCACCCCGCCGCCTCCAGGCCCGCCGGCCACCTCCACCATCCACTCGCCGCTTCCGCGTGTCGGCCCGAAGCGCCAGTTGCCCGCCGCGGCTAAGCTTCGGCGGCGCTGGGTGGTTTGGGAGGCAGTTGCGATACTGGAGACGGAGACGTGGCGTCGACGACTGATTTTGGGACGACTGATTTTGGGACGACTGATTTTGGGACGACTGATTCTTTGGGGCGACAGATTTCGGGACGACCTGTTTTGGGTCGATTTGTTTCAGGAGCGGCGCACTAGGCGGCCGCTGGTCATGACAACGGGACTCGGGCTCGACAGCGGGCGTCAGGCCCTCGACACGATCCGTGACTGCCGAATTGTCGCCGTGTTGAGGGCACCCGGGCCTGAGCTGCTCGGCGCAGCAGCCGACGTGCTGGTGAGACATGGTGTCCTGGCCGTGGAGTTTGCCCTGACGACCCCGGGGGCGATCGAGGCGATCGAGCGGTACTGCTCAGGTGCCCCAGCAGACGCGTGTATCGGCGCCGGTACCGTGCTGACGGCCGCAGACGCCAGGTCCGCCATATCGGCCGGCGCCCGGTTCCTCGTCACCCCGGCGTTCGTGCCCGAGGTGGTCGCCACCGGGGTTGAGCTTGGAGTCCCGGTGATCGCCGGAGCCCTCACCCCAACCGAGATCCTGGCTGCCTATACGGCGGGCGCGCCGCTGGTAAAGGTGTTCCCGGCGGCCCTCGGCGGGCCGGCATACCTTCGCCTCGTGCGAGACCCGCTGCCCCATATCCCGCTGGTACCGACGGGTGGTATCGGCCTCGGCCAGGTGGCCGACTATATGGCGGCCGGGGCCATTGCGGTCGGCATGGGGGGCCAGCTGCTCGGCGACTCGCTGCGGGGCGGCAGCCTGGACGCGCTGGGCAGCCGGGCGGACGAAGTGGTGAAGCTGGCTCACGAGGCAGGCATACGTTCGTGAGCGACCTTGTCACGCTCGGGGAGACCATGGCGCTGCTCGCCGCACCCAGAGTCGGGCGGCTGCGGGATATGCGGTCGTTGCGGCTCTCGGCCGCTGGTGCGGAGTCGAATGTGGCCATCGGCGTCTCCCGGCTCGGCTACAACGCTTCGTGGACCGGCCGAGTAGGCCACGACGAACTCGGCCAAATGATACTGACCACGTTGCGGGCTGAGGGCGTCGATGTGTCCCGCAGCGTCGTGGACCCCGAGGCGCAAACCGCCCTCATGTTCAAGGAACGACGTGGGCCGAACGTAGCCCGGGTCACCTACTACCGCCGTGGGTACGCCGGATCCCGGTTGTCAATCGAAGATCTCGACGAAGCCCTGATCAAATCGGCGCGCCTGCTTCACGTGACCGGCATAACCCTGGCCCTGAGCGAGTCCGCCCGCGCCGCTACGTACCGAGCGGTTGAGATCGCCCGGTCGGCGGCGGTCCCGGTCTCGTTCGACTTCAACTACCGCTCGGCTCTTTGGTCGCCCGATGAGGCGGCGGTGGAGTTCCGCTCCATGAGCGGAAAGGCCGACCTGGTCTTCGCCGGAGAGGACGAGCTGGCCATTGTGGCGCCAGATGACCTCGTCGAGGGGGCGCGCCGCCTGGCGGCGGGAGGTGCTCGCGCCGTAGTCGTGAAGCGAGGCCCCAAAGGCGCCTTCTCCGTAACCGAGAGCGGGGTCCACGAGGAGCTGCCCCGCAGCGTCGTCGCCGTAGACCCGGTCGGCGCTGGCGACGCCTTCGTGGCCGGTTATATCGTGGCCACCTTCGACGGGCTCGACGTACAGGGCCGCCTCGCCATGGCTTCTGCGGCAGGCGCATACGCCGTGACCATGCTGGGCGACTGGGAGGGGATGCCGACCAGAGAGGACCTGGTGTTGATGTCCCGCGAAGAGGGGACGACTATCCGCTGAGATTGGGCCGCTGAGATTGGGCCGCTGAGATTGGGCCGCTGAGATTGGGCCGCTGAGATTGGGATACCGGATTCCACAGCGAGGGAGTTGAGGGGAAACTATGACAATCCAGGAGCACATGGCCGAGGTCGCGCTCGAAGTACACACGCAACTCGGCGAGGGGCCTGTGTGGGACGAGCGCTCACAGAAACTGTCCTTCGTCGATATTGTCCAGCACCGGGTGCACACGTTTTCTCCGGCGACGGGGGAGCACGACACCTTTGAGGTGCAACGACCCGTCGGTGCCGTGGTCCTTCGCGAAGACGGAGGGATGGTGCTGGCCGCTCACGACGCCTTCTTCCTCGTCGAGGCGGACGGGAGCGCCCTCGAACAGTTCGGAGAGTTCCGGGTCGACGGCGAGACCGTCCGTTTCAACGACGGCAAGGTGGACCCGAGCGGCCGTTTTTACGCGGGGACGATGCACCACCAGGAATCGGGCAGTTTTGGCACTCTGTACATGCTGGAGCCAGACGGGAACGTGACGGTGGTCCTGGAGGAGGTCGGTATCTCCAATGGACTGGCGTGGAGCACCGATGCCAAAACTCTGTACTACATCGACACGCCTCGCCACTCTGTTGACGCCTTCGACGTCGACCCCGAAACGGGCTCAATTTCCAACCGCCGGGTGATAGCCGAGTTCCCCGATTGCAGCCCCGACGGGATGGCCATTGACGACCAGGGTTGTCTTTGGGTTGCCTGCTGGGAAGGGGAGAGGTTGGAACGGGTCGACCCGGCGGACGGGCGCCGGCTGGCGGTCGTACGCGTCCCCGCCTCACGTGTAACGAGTGCCGCTTTCGGTGGCCGCAACCTCGATGAGCTCTACATCACGACGGCCAGCCTCGGGCTCGACGCGGAGCAGCTCGCGGCCCAGCCCCATGCTGGCGACCTCTTCGTCACCCGGCCGGGGGTAAGCGGCCCGCCGCCCCACCGGTTCGGGAAGGCGTAAGGCAAGGCGTAACAAAAGTTCACCTTTTACCCAATTGCCGCGGCGTGGGCCCGTTGCTAGCTTCAGATTTCGGAGCCTAAGACCGGCTTTCCCCGCGCTCGAGCCAAGAGCCTTCCGCAGGTTAGGCAGATAATCCGCACCCCACCTGGTGAAAACCGGGTGCCTTATTGGGCGCGGGGCGACGTGACGCGTCCCCCTTGACAAGCTACTCTTCCTATCTCTAATTTGTGGTTAACAGTGAACCGGGTGTTCCATCTGCCGGGACACCTCCAGGGGAGGGTAGTAAACACGACCACTCGCTAGAGCAGCGGCCTGACGCTGCTCGTTGCAAAGACCGAGGTAAAAGCCATGACTCTTTCTCGACGCCAATTTTTGGCCGGCGCGGCCTCCGCCGCGGGCGCCGGTCTCGTACTTTCCGGCACCGGCGCTGCCGCGGCGAGCGCACTACCCCGCATCACGCGTGTCCGGGAGCCCGGGCTGGCCCCGGCCACCCTGACGATGTGGACCAACCACCCGGAGTGGGTCCAACAGGTTAATGCCCTCGTCAGCCAATTCCAGCACCAGTACCCCTCCGTCACCATCCAGGTGACACCGAAGCCGGGGCCGAGTTACCAAACCCTGCTCACCTCGTCGCTGGCGGCCGGGGCCGCCCCCGACATCTTCTGCATGGGCGCGGGCGGCAACTACAACACAATTGCCGATGCCGGGCACCTCCATGACCTGACGGGCAAAATCAACGTCAGCGCCTTGCTCCCGTCGGCGACGGCTTTTATGTCGGTCAAGGGCCGGGTCTACGCCCTGCCGCTGCTCGGCGAGTACACGACGGGTATCTATTACTGGGTGCCCGTGTTCAAAAAGTACAAGTTGAGCATCCCGGACACGTGGGACGAGTTCACCGAGCTGTGCAAGACCATTCAAAGCAAAAACAGCGCCGCAGCCCTTGGGATGCCCTCCCAGGACGGCGTCATCCCGACGTTCTTCTGGACCGGGTTCATGACCAGCATCCATGGACCGTCCGGCGTATCGGACATCGCCGAGGGTAAGGCGAAGCTGACCGACTCCGACTACCTCGAGGCCGGAAAGTACATGCTAAGCCTTGTGCCCTACTTCGCTCCGGGTTGGGCGTCCACGCCCTACGTCAACGGGAAAGCCGACTTCGCCGAGGGCAAGTCCATCCTGTTCGAAGGGGGCTCCGCCGACTATACGGGCTTCAAGAACATCAACCCCGCCGTCGACCTGAGCTTTTTCGCCTTCCCTCACCCGCCGGGCGGTGTAAGCACGGTAAACAGCGGTATCGACGCCCTTTATGGCCTCAACTCCAGCGTGAAGGAGCCCGCTCAGATCGCCGCGGCCATCGCCTTCTTCAACTTCTTCCTGACACCCAAAGTTGGTACCCAGGTGGCCGAGACCATCGAGCTGCCCGACACCAAGGGCGCCCATACGACGGTCCCAGTGCAGGAGCAGATCATCAAGCAGTCGACGAACGACGTGCCCGAGTGGTTCCAGTTCGCGTCGCTGTCGAATATGTGGACCTATTCGCAGAACCACATCGCGTCGATGCTTCTCGGCGACATCACGCCCGAGCAGTTCCACGCCGCCTGCCAGAAGCAGATCAGCTGAGTCAACGGTGGCGGGCGGCCGGCGTGCTCGACGCGTCGGCCGCCCGTCGCCGGGCGAGCGTTGACAAGCCATCGCCGCCCTTGTAGCTTACGGTCAACAATGAACCAGATGTCCCATTTGACGGGTTCATTCAGGAGGGGAACAAGCAGGCCAAAAACCTGCGCTCAAATCGGCGTAAACGCCGTCGATCACTCAAGATGAGGTGAGAGTTATGGCTCTTTCTCGACGCGAATTCTTGGCCGGCGCAGCTACGGCTGCAGGCGCCGGCCTTCTCTTGTCGGGCCAGGCGGGAGCCTCCGCCAGTGCCCTTTCGCGTCTCACGCGGGTCCCGGAGGGCCTCGCCCCGGCAACTTTGACGATGTGGACCGATCATCCCGAATGGGTCCAGCAGGTCAACGCAATCGTCAGCGAGTTCGAAAAGCAGTACCCGACCATCAAGGTCCAGGTGACACCGAAGCCCGGGCCCGAATACCCGACACTTATAACCTCAGCCATTGCCGCCGGCAGCGCCCCCGATATATTCGGCTTCTCGGCCGGCGGACAGTACGTCCAGTTTGCCCAGGCCGGTCACCTGCACGACCTGACGGGCAAACTCAATCTATCCACGTTGCTGGCGTCAGCCACCGAAGCCATGTACGTCAACGACAAGATCTACGCTTTGCCACTGTTGGGCGAGTACACCACGGGCATCTACTACTGGAAGCCGGTCTTCAAGAAATACAACCTCTCGGTCCCGCAGACGTGGCCGGAGTTCACGAAGCTCTGCAAGACGATCCAGAGCAAGAGCAGTATGGCCGCTCTGGGGATGCCGTCCCAGGACGGGATCCTGACGACCTTCTTCTGGACCGGTTTGCTAACCACTGTGCGGGCCCGGCCGGCGTGGTCGACGTCGCCACCCACAAGGCCAAGCTCACAGATCCCGACTTTCTGGCCGCCACCGAGTATTTCCAGACCCTCGTCCCGTACCTGGCCCCCGGTTATGCGTCGACCAACTACCTCAACGGCAAGGCCGACTTCGCAGAAGGCAAATGCGCCATGCTCGAAGGGGGCTCGGCTGACTACACGGGCTACCATAACGTCAACCCCCAGGTCGACCTTGGCTTCTTCGCCCATCCGCACCCGGAGGGCTCCGGTATGACCACCGTCAACAGCGGCATCGACTACATGTACGGTCTGAACTCAACCGTGAAGGACCCCGCCCAGGTCGCCGCCGCCATCGCGTTTTTCAACTTCTTCCTGACGCCCAAGATCGGGACTCAGGTGGCCGAGACGATAGAACTTCCTGACACCAAGGGCGCGCATACAACCGTCCCCATCCAGGAGGAAATAATCCAGCAATCGACCAACGACGCCCCCGAATGGTACGAGTACGTCTCGTTGACGAACATGTGGAATTACTCGTACATCCACATCCCGGACATGCTGCTCGGGTCGATCACTCCTAAGCAGTTCGCTGCCGATTGCCAGGCGCAGATCAAGTGAAGCCACGCCAGCGGCGCGCGCTCTCGGTCGCCTACGACCGGAGCCGCGCGCCGCTGTCGAGCCCTGAGCCATGACGGTCACCGCCGCGCCAGCCCAGCAAACCTCGGACCACGGGGCTCCCCCGACCGCCAAGCGTCGCCGCTCGAGCTCGAGATTGCCCGCCGGCCGCTTCCTGTTGCCCGCCCTCGTGCTTTATGGCCTCGTCTTCATCGTCCCCTTTATCGGGAGCCTCCCGCTCAGCTTCAGCAACTGGAACGGGATCAGCAAATTTGCCTTCAACGGGATCAGCAATCTCGAGATGGTCGTCACCTCGGGGTCGTTCCTGGAGGCCCTCAAGCACAACGCCGTAATGGTGGGTGCGTTTTTCCTCCTCACCAACGTGGTCGGCCTGGGGCTGGCGATGCTGCTGAACCGTCGTCCGGCCGGGTACCAGATTTACCGGACGCTGATTTTCCTGCCCGCCATCCTTTCCCTGGTAGCGACCGGCTTCATCTGGACCGTGCTGCTCGACCCCCAGATCGGAGTGATCAACCCGTTCCTAAAATCGATCGGCTTCGGTTTCTTCCAGCCACAGTGGCTGGCGTCGCCCCGCTGGGCACTCCCTATGGTGATCATTGTCAGCTGGTGGCAGTGGGGTGGTGTGCCGGTAGTCATATACGGGGCGGGCCTGAAGGCGATCCCCGTCCAGCTGCTCGATGCCGCGGAAGTCGACGGCGCCATCGGCCTGCAACGGCTGCGCTACGTCATCGTGCCCTTGCTCCGGCCGGCCATAGTTGTCACCACGATCCTTACGTTCGTGACCTGTTTTCAGAGCTTTGCCGTGGTATACGTCCTCGAGGGTGTCGAGGGGGCACCTGGAGGCGCCACGGACGTGGTCGGGACGCTGATATACCGGACCGCATTTGGCACCGGCCTCTTCAGCCCTCAGTCGAACCTCGGGTTCTCCGAAGCTAATGCCATAGGGGTGATGGTCATCCTGGCCATCGGGATCATCCTTCTACAGCTCTATTTCAAGCACCGGATCGTGGAGCTGTGAGCACTCGTCCGGCCAGGCGCCGTCCCCGGCGGCGAGCGGAGCGGGCCAGCACCACCAAAAGAGTGCTCACCCAGGTGGTGCTCATCGCCTACAGCGCGTTTGCCGTTGGCCCCATCCTCATAACTCTGTTTGCCTCCCTCAAGTCCGAACCGTCGTTCTTCAGCTCGCCGGCGTCGTTCCCCACCCACTTCGACTTCGCCAACTACACCCAGGCCTGGCAGCAGGGCGGCCTCCTGACGGCCTTCATAAACAGCATTGTCGTCACGGTCAGCGCAGTTATCGTCAGCGGGACGGTCAGCGCCATGGCTGCCTACGCCGTGGTCCGCCTGCGCTCGCGGCACTCCGGCTTGATACAGAGTTATTTCCTCTCCGGGCTGGTGGTCCCCGGAGTTGTCATCCTGATCCCTGTCTTCGTGCTCATGCACGAGCTACGCCTGGTCGGCACCATCGGCTCGATCATCCTGCCCTACTGCGCTTTCACGATCCCGCTGGCGTTCTTGGTCTTTGTCAATTTCTTCCGGACCGTGCCGTACGAGATCGCCGAGGCGGCTTACCTGGACGGTTGCTCGCATTTCCGGACCTTTTGGAACATCGAGCTTCCGCTCGTCCTGCCCGCCATCGCCACCGTGACCATCCTCAACGGCGTTTTTGTGTGGAACGACTTCCTGCTCCCCCTCGTGCTGGAGACCAAGAGCAGCCTCTACACACTGCCGGTAGCGATCATCAGCTTCTTCGGTACGTATTCCACCGCCTACGGGTTGGTGTTCGCCGGCGTCATCCTGGCCTCGGCGCCGATAATCCTGCTCTACATCGTGCTCAACCGTCTCTTCGTCGAAGGCATAACGGCAGGGGCCATCAAGTGACGAGGGCGGGGCAGGCTGTCGGCACCGACCTCCCGCAGCGGTCGCCCGGGGAACCGAACCCGCCAACGGCGGCGGGCGGCCCAACCGCCGGTCAGAACAACGTTTTTGCCAAAGGCCTGTATGTCCTCGAGGCCCTGGTCGAGGCGGACGGGCCGCTGTCGCTCTCGGGCCTGGTGGAGCGGACCGGGCTCCCGAAAACGACCGTGCACCGCCTCGTATCGGTCCTTGTAGACCGTGGTTGGGCCAAGACAACCGGACGGGGGTACGGCATCGGTTACCTACCCTTGCGGGCGGCCGCCGCGTTCGAGACGTCTCTTGATATCCGGGTCGAGGCCGAGCCCTTCCTCGTCAAGCTGCGCAATGAGCTCGACGAGACGGTCCACCTCGCCACCATGGACCATGAGTTCCGGGTCGTCTACCTGGAAAAGCTCGTCCCCCGTTTTCAGGCCGTCGGCCTCATGCGGTCCCGGGTCGGCTCTACGGCCCCTGCTTATTGCACCGGGGTCGGCAAGGCCATGCTCACCTGCCTCCCGCCTCAGGAGCTTGCTCGCTTCTTGGCGCAGGTCTCGTTGGTCCGCTACACCGACCGCACCCGGACCACGGCCACCGAGCTCGTGGCGGAGCTGGAAAAGGTCCGCCTGAGGGGTTACGCGCTATGCGAAGAGGAACACGAAGAAGGGGTGGCGTGCGTTGCCGCCGCCATCCAGGGCCGGCACGGTGAACCGATCGCCGCTATCAGCCTGTCGGGCCCCGCGGCCCGGATGCAGCGGCACCTCGACGACGACAGCCCGAGCCCGGCCGCCGTACGCGAGGCGGCTAGTGCCGTCTCGCGCATGATGGGCGGTACGGGCCAGCTCGGTAGCGGCCAGCTCGGAACCTGCTGAAGAAGGCAGGGCAGCCGGCGGGCAAGCTTGCGGCCTGCGGCCGGGCGGCGTCGCGGTGGGCAGCCGGGCAGCCTTGCGGTTGGCAGGCCTTGCGGCGGGCACGCTTCGGCCCCAACCGCGGCGGGCAGCGGGACTGTCAGGGCGCAGGAATGCCCAGGCCTTTGGCCCCGGGGCCGATTGGACCAGGTCCGGCGACAGCCGGCCCAGCCACTCGAGTGCGATGGCGGCCCGGTGCACCTTTTCCCGGGCAATAGCCACGACGTCGTTGCGGAGGTGGAGGCCGCTCGGGTAAAGACCGCGCGAATTGCGCAACCCGAACTTGGCGTACAGAGGGGCGGCCACCCTCACAAGGTCGCCGGTCTCGTGGCCCCGGACCACGCCTCCGGTACCGTCCGGCGACTCGACATAAAGGTCGATAGGCAACTCTGACACCGACCGCAACTCGGCCAACTGGCCCAGTGTCATGTCGGAAGGGACGTTGATCGTCGAGGCGCCGAGCCGCTCGAGCTGAGCGAACGTCGCCGGGTTGGTGGGGGCCATGTAGGCCGAGACTTTCCAGACGGTTTCGGCCGGGATCTCGCCCCGCCGCTGCGAATCGGCTAGCACTTCGAGGAGCCCGCTATCGGCGACAAGGAAGCTACGGATCCCTTGCTCGGTGGCTCGTTTGACGTCTTCGAAGGCGTAGCGCAGCTGGCGGGCGCCGCGGATGCGGCCGGCGAAGGCGGGACCGTCGGGCGAACGCGAGGTAGCCCCAATGTCCCACTCTTCCCTGGGGCCGACGAAAAGAGACACCTCGAGCCCGCGATCGGCACCGATCCTCGCCATTTCCTTCAACTCGGCTTCAGCCAGCAACATGGCCCCGCTGCCCTGGGAAACGCGGTTGACGACCATCCCGAAGTTGTCGCTGGCCTCGACGACTGCGGCGAGTGCTTCCGGGCCTTCGACGCTCGGGATCTCGATCCGGAAGTGAGCACTGTCGGGGAAACGGTGCCGGCTCGCCGCTGGCACCGGTTCGGGCTCGATCCCGAGCCTGCGCACCACTTCCACGCTCTCGGGCGTCTTGCTCGCAGGCGACTTCTCCGTCATGACGAACCTCCTCGCTTTCGCTCTAGTCTGCCTGCAAGGGGCGCCTGTTGGCGAGGGGGCGGCCGGTCCCACCGTTCTCTGCATCCTGCCAACGCGCAAATGCTCCGTGGAGCTCCCCGTGGGCACCTGGGTCAGGCTCAACTTCGCCGGCCAGCGGGATTGCGTCCCGGGTCTTCTCGAGGGTCCCGGCCGCCCAACCGCCCAGCAAGGCGGCACCCAGAGCCGAAGCATTGGGATCTTCGACGACGAGCAGCCGCTTGCCAAGGAGGTCACAAAGCAGTTGCCGCCAGGCCGGGTGCAGGGTGCCACCACCTGCGAGGTACAGCGATGAAGCACCGGCGAACTCGGGCAGGGTAACGGCAGCATCCGCAATCGAAAAGGCGACCCCCTCGAAGACGGCCCTCAACATATCGGCGCGGTTGTGGCGTAGCTCGAGGTTGGAAAAGGAGGCCCGGGCAGACGTGTTCATGGAAGGCGACCGGGCCCCGGCCAGGTGAGGCACGAAAGATACCCCGTTGGCGCCACGCGGTGACACCTCGAGCGCTCCGTACGCTTCCTCCCACGTAGCGCCCAATGCCTCGAGGGCCCAGGACAGAGCCACGCCGGCGACCTGGATCGCCGCCAGCGCGTACCAGCGCTGCGGGGCGGCGGCGGCAAATACGTGGTACCTGAGCTGCGGGTCGGGGCGCGGTTGTTCCCGGAGGGTCACAACCTGGGCGGCCGAACCCACGGTGAGCTGAAGCGGGCCGACGTCCGAGAGCCCCGTACCCACCATGGCCGCGGCCGTGTCGGCGCAGCCGTACACAACGGGTATGCCCGCCGGTAAACCGAGAGCGGTGGCGGCGGGGCCACACAGTTCGCCGGCCACGGCGCCTGACGAGCCGAGAGGTGCGAGCAAGTCGGGCGACAGGCCGAGCGCTTCCACCACGGGGACCGCCCACCTGCTCTGCGCCAGGTCGAACAAGAGGGTGCCCGACGCATCGCTCGGCTCGCTCCCGGCTCGCCCAACCAACCGCAAACGGAGCCAATCCTTTGGCTGGAGCGCCCAGTCCGCAGAACGGAGCAGTTCTGGTTCGTTTTTCGCCAGCCAATGCAATAGCGGTCCAGCCATCCCGGGTACGAGCGGGTTGCCCAGCGTCGCGAACAGGTCCGGCGACATGGCACGGTATGCCTCGAGATCTTCCTGAGCACGGCGGTCGAGCGAGATGATCGCCGGGCGGAGGGCGGTACTGTCGGATCGCGCCAGCACTACCCCGTGCATCTGGCCGGACAAGCCCACGGAACCCACCCGAGCGTTGGTACCCGCCAGCGCGTCCCGTACCGCCGTCTGAACTGACAGCCACCAGGCCTCCGGATCTGACTCCACCCATTGTGGCCGGGGCTCGGACAAGGGTATACGGGCCGAGGATACGCTTACCTGGGCCCCATGGTCGTCGATCAGGACCGCTTTGGTCGAACCCGTCCCGAGGTCGATGCCCAGTGCGTGAGTGCCCCGTGCGTGGGTGCAGGGTGCGTTAGTGACCGGTGCATTAGTGCCCGGTGCGTTACTGACAGTCATAATCATGCAACCGTAGGACGGCGGAGCGACGAGTTTGCGTCCTTCGGCGTTCCCGCCACCAGCGCTTCGTGGCCTGCCCGTGTGACGAGGTAGCTTTGTGTTTTGAGACACGGCGCAGACCACGGGCGCGGCCGAAACTGGCACCGAAAAGTGGGCTTATCACCCCATTTGCGGTGCCAGATAGCCGGCCGGGCGCCGGGGAGCCGTTCCCGGGGACGACAGGAAGGCCGGTACCGCCACATGACCAACAGCCATCAGAGGAATAGGCATCCGGGGAGCAGGGCGCGTTCGTTTCGTACGGGCCCCCTAACGACGAGCGAGGTCCATCAATGAGGGTGGTCGTGATCGGCCCCACGGGCCATATAGGCAGCTACCTCGTCCCCCGGCTCGTCGCCGCCGGCCACGAGGTCGTTGGCGTGAGCCGGGGAGACCGTCGTCCCTACATCGAGCACCCCGCGTGGGACGCAGTCGAGATGGTCCGAGCCGACCGAGAGGCCGAAGACGCAGCCGGCACTTTCGGCTCACGCGTCGCCTCGCTACGCCCTGATGCGGTAATAGACCTCATCTGCTTCACGGTCCCTTCGGCACGGCAACTCGTCGACGCGCTAGCCCCCCTGGGTTGCTACCTCTTGCATTGCGGCACCATCTGGGTCCACGGTGCCGCCGTCGAGGTCCCCGTTACAGAAGACAAGGCTCGACAGGCTTTCGGGGACTACGGGACCCAAAAGGCCGCCATCGAACAGCTTCTCCTTGGTGAGACCCGCCGCGGCCGGCTGCAGTGCACCGTCCTTCACCCCGGTCACATCGTCGGGCCTGGCTGGGTGCCAGTCAACCCTGCGGGCAACTTCAACGTCTCGGTTTTCGACCAGATCGCCAAAGGCGAAGAGCTCCTGCTGCCCAACTTCGGCCTGGAGACTGTGCACCACGTCCACGCCGACGACGTCGCCCAGATCTTCGAAAAAGCGCTGGCTCATCCGGCCAATGCCTCCGGCGAAGCCTTTCACGTCGTTTCTCCGCAGGCAATCACGCTGCGCGGATATGCCGAGAAGGTTTTCGGTTGGTTCGGGCTTCCGGCGCGCTTATCTTTTCTGCCGTGGGAAAGCTGGGCCACCGCCACCAGGCCCGAAGACGCCGCCGCCACCTGGGAGCACGTCGTTCGCAGCCCATCCATGAGCATCGAAAAAGCGGCCGAGTGGCTGGGGTACCAGCCCCGGTACAGCTCCCTGGAGGCCGTGTACGAGTCGCTCAGCTGGCTGGTGGCCAATGGCCAGGTGGATGCGGGCGGCCACAAGATGGCATATTGACCCAAGTTCCTGGGTGATTGGTGGCGGTGGTCGCAGAAATTCGTGGGAGATCAGGAGGTGTCTGGTCACCCGGGGTTGCCGGCTGAAAGAGCCACACTCTGCGCGGGCAGGGCGAAGAGCACAATTCAGATAGTTTTCGTCGGGCTGGAAGACTGCCGGGCAACTCCTCCCTAGTGCCACGACAGGCAACGTTTGCCTGGTTGCGGACTCTAACTTAGAAGCGCCGACAGGGGTGTTTTGCCGCACGCAACCTGGCAAACGTTCCTGGAGGCAGCACTAGTTGGCGGTCGCTGTCTGCTCGACAGTAGCGACCGTGCCGGAGCCTTTATAGGTGAAGCGCGCCGCCGAGGCCTCCGCGCTCTTGCCCTTGCGACCCTCGATAATGATGTACACCGTGCCCTTCCCGGCGGGAGCCTTGGCGTCGATCTGGTTGGGCGACACCACCTTGAACGAGATGGCCGGCGTGGTGCCAAAAAAGACCTGCTGGATGCCAGTAAAGCCGGCGCCGCCGACCACGACCGGCGTGCCCTTGGCACCGCTGGGTGTACTCGTGGCCGCGACGGTCGGCTTTGGTGCCGCGGCCGGCTGCCCATTAGCGCCGCAGGGCACGGTAACTGTTATCGACCCATCGATGCCAACCTGACCACCCACCTTGTAAGAAGCGGATGCCTCCGGCTGGACTGAAACACTGCTGCCGCACTTGACCGTGACCTTGCCGGATATGTTCGGAGGCTTCGTGGTGGACGTCGTCGAGCTTGGCGCCGAAGTGGAATTACCCACACTGACAACGTTTAAGTAGATTACCGTCGAAAACCTCTCGGGATCGTGGCTCGAGTCGGTTACGTTCACAACGAAGTCGTACGGGCCGGCTTTCGTCGGCGTTCCGGTAACTTCCCCGGTCCCCGCATTGAACACGAGACCCGCCCGACCACTCCGGGTGCGCTACCACCTCCATTATCCGTGTAGTGCAGCGGCGGCAACCCGCCAACTACCACGATCTTGCCGACATAAGCCTTGCCCACCGTTGCGTCGCTCAGGGTTGGGTTCGGGACCGACATAGCCGGCCCGTTTATGTACATATCGATCGTTGCGTTCCACGTCATGCCACCCGAGTCCCTTACGGTTATCGTGACGGTGAAGGGCCCGCCATCTACCGTCGGGGTCCCGGCCACTCTGGCGAAGGTGGACCCGGGCTCATTTACCGTTACGGGCCGGAGGCTCAACCCTTTGGGTAGGCCGGCGGCCGACCAGCTGTACGGAGGTGCTCCGCCACTCAGGCTTATCCCCTGGTCGTACGGCGCGCCTTGCTGGCCGTCAGAGAGTATTGCCTGGCCGGCGAGTGGGGCCGTGGGTGGTGTTGGCGTAGCCGCCGGTGACGTCACGGTGGAAGCGCTTACTTCACCTACGCCCACCAGAGCCGTAGAAGCAATTGCCGCAGACACCGCCAAAACGAATGTAACCGGTCTTCTAAAGTTCATCTTCGCCCCCGGCGAGCACGACGCGTTAGCCGAACAAGTTCCAGAAAAACTGCTGAACGACAGTACCAGCGGCCTGATTACGCGCCCGCCGCGACACGGGGAAGTGAGCCGTAAAACCGGACGGTTTTCGTACAATGGGAGCCGACAGCTCCGAGGCGGACCGCGGCCTGTAAGGGCAGCACTACCCTGCGCCCACGGTGAGTTTCGTCGTTTTGCAGACCCGCCCGAGTTTTCTCTTCTGAAATGCATTGTCCGAGCCCGGGGCGGAGTACCTCATTTCCAGGTCACGCGTGAGCGCAGCGGGGCAGGCTCTTGCGCTTTCCCTGTGTTCGGCTAGGCTATCGTCTGCCTTCGAGATCGGGCCTCCTATCGGTCTCTCCTTCCAGGTAGACCCAAGAGGGAGACGGCCTATGGTTGAAGGCCTTTTTGAGGTGGCCCATCTGCTGCGCCAGGTCGTGCGCCGCCTCGACCCCGAGGCCATGTCGGGCCTCGAGTGCGCCCGGGTGGTAAAGACGCTGGCCCTAACCGAAAAGGCGTGCGCGGCGGCCCGGGCCCGGGTGGCGGCCCGGGCGGTAGAAGAAGGCAGCTACCGGGCCGAGGGCTTTGCCACTGGGCCCGAGTGGCTGGCCCGCCACATGGGCTCTACCACCAGCGAGGCCCGGATGGCGCTGGATACGGCGACGGCCGTAGAGGCCTGCCCGGAGGCCAAACAGGCCCTGGTGGCGGGCGAGCTGTCGCTCGCCCAGGCGCACGAGATCGTCGTCGCCCAGGCCGAGGTGCCGGGGGCCGAGCACGACCTGGTCGACCTGGGCCGGCGCTCTGACCTAAGAGCCGTGCGCGACGCCGTGCGGGAGCGGGTGCTGGCCCGCGCCGACGCCGCCCAGCTGTACCGGCGCCAGCGGCGCCTGCGGGAGTGCCACACCTGGCGGGACCGCTACGGCATGGTCCGGCTCTCGGTGGCCCTTAGCCCCGACGTGGGCGTGCCCATCGTCAACCGCCTGCAGGCAGGTACCGACCGGGTACGGGCGGCGGCCCGGCGGGCCGGCTCGGAGGAGCCCTACGCCGCCCACGCCGCCGACGCCCTGGCCCAGCTGGTGCTGGGTACCGGGGAGGCGCCGCTCCGCGCCGACCTGGTGCTTATCTGCGACATCAACGCCTACCGCCGGGGCCACGCCCACGCGGGCGAGGTAAGCCACATCTTGGGCGGGGCCCGCTACCGGTGGAGCGGGTACGGGAGCTGAGCGAGGACGCCTTCATCAAGGCCGTCCTCCACGACGGGGAGGCCATTGCCACCGTCAAGCACTTCGGCCGCCACATCAAGGCCGAACTGCGCACGGCCCTGGAGCTCGGGCCCCGCCCGGCTTTCAGGGCACGGTGTGCGCCGAGCTCGGCTGCGGGCGCCGCTATGGCCTCGAGTGGGACCACATCGACCCCCTGGCCAACCACGGGCCGACCTCTTATACCAACCTCCAGCCCCGATGTTGGCCCCACCACCGGGAAAAGACCGAGCGGGACCGGGAGGCGGGCCGGCTCGGCAACCGGGGCGCGCCACCGGAGCGGTCCTGACTCGCTGCCGCACGGGCGCAAGCGCCAATGTCCTTTGCATAACCAAGTGCAAGTGACACGAGGCGCGACTAGGTCCTAATTCAGGTGCCTAAATCTGGCTACCGCCCGTCCCGCCCCCTCGTTATTCAGGGATCAACGTGACTTTTATGGAGCTGGTGCTATCAGCCACCAGGTCGAAGCCTTCCTTGAATTCCGAGACGGGCAACTGGTGCGTGCAGATCCGGTCCGCCGGCACAGTTCCGGACTCGAGCATCCGGACCGCCGCCGGCCAGCAGTGCGGGCCCAGATCGAGCGCCGCGGACGTCGAGCTCTTTGTCGTCGCTGATAACGCTCCAGTCGACGGTCACATCAGAATCCGAAGACCCCGTATTCGACATACGTCCCTAACTTGCGCAAGAGCTGGAGACCCTGTCCCACGGCCGAAGGGTGGCCGGTCCCTTCGAGGTAGATGTCGACACCGTACCCATCGGTCAGGTCAGCCACCACCTCCTGCGGGTCCTGTTCCCTGATGTTGACCGTAATATCGGCGCCACAAAGCCGGGCCACCTCGAGTTTGCTGTCGAACATGTCGAGGGCGATCACGTGGGCCGGCGATTTTGCCACCGAGCCCAGGATCATCCCCAACCCGATGGGGCCACAGCCAGCCACGGCGACAATGTCGTCAAACCCGATGTCGGCTCGCTCGACGGCGTGGAGCGCGCACGACAGCGGCTCGGCAAAGGCGGCGTGGTGTGCGGGGATATCGCCGGAGATCCGGTGCACAATTGCCTCGGGAGGGAACACCATGTAAGTGGCCATCCCGCCCGGTGTGCGGTGCTTGAACCCGTACACATCGTGCCGGGCGCACATCCAGTACTCGCCTCGGCGGCAGTAGCGACAGGTCCAGCAGGGCACTATCTGCTCCGACAGCACCCGGTCGCCCGCCTGCACCCTCCAGCGCTCGCTGGCCTCTTGGTCCAGCTCTACTACCGTGCCGACAAACTCGTGACCGGGTATCACACCGCGTTCGGTATAAGCCGGGCGGTGCTCATCGCCCCAAAACTTCGCCGCGCCGTGATAGCACTTGAGGTCACTGGCACATATCCCGACGGCCTCCACCCGCACCAGGGCGCTCCCCGGGCCGGGCACCGGCACCGGGACATCTTCCAGCTGGTAGTCGTAAGGGCCGTGGCACACTACGGCCCGCATAGACGGGGACATGAGCCTCCTTTGGGGTTCCTTAGCGGCCGGGCTCTTCCGGTACGCCCACCACGTGGACGCGACTGGTGAGCAGCAACGCCGGTCGCACGGTTACTGATGCTAGTACTGCCGCCCCGACGGCCGTTTTGTGGGTTCGGGCCAGCCCCGGTTGCAGTTGTTCGAGGATTTACGCCCGATCGCCTGCGGGGGCGGACGAGAGACGGGCAGCCTCCTCGACCGCCGAGATCAAGCTTCGCTCGTCAGCAATCCCGCGCCCGGCAATGTCGAAGGCCGTGCCGTGGTCGACGCTCGTCCGCACGATCGGTAGGCCAAGGGTAATGTTCACGCCCCCTTCCAGACCGAGCACTTTGACCGGGCCATGGCCCTGGTCGTGGTACATGGCGACCACGACGTCGAAGTCTCCCCGGCCGGCCCGGAAAAATGCAGTATCGGCCGGCAACGGCCCTTCGACCAGAAAACCCTCTGCCTGTAAAGCCTCAATAGCAGGAACGATCTTCTTCTCCTCCTCCCCCCGGCCGAACAGCCCGCCCTCTCCCGCATGCGGGTTGACCCCACATACTCCAACGTGGACGGGACGGGCGCCTACCGCGCCCTGAAGCGCACTGGCGGCCAGCTCGACCACGCGGCGCACCCGGGGAGGGTCGATGAGTTGGACGGCGTCGATCAAGCCCACGTGCGTGGTGACATGGGCGACCCGCAGCATGCCGTCACTTTGAACATCTGTCGCACTTTGAACATCTGTCGCACTTTGAACATCTGTCGCACTTTGAACATCTGTCGCACTTTGAACATCTGTCGCACCAGGCACCTTGGTGGAAAGCATCATCACGACGTCCTTGGTTCCGGTCAGATCGGCCAATAGCTCGGTGTGGCCCGGGTATTTGTGACCGGCCATATGGAGGGCGGCCTTGTTGAGCGGAGCGGTACATATGGCGTCCACCCGGTGGGCCAGGGCCAGGGCGACAGCACGCTCTACAAAACGGTAGGCACCCTCGCCGGCCACTGCGGACAGTTGCCCGGGCTCGAGGTCCACCGGGATGCAGTCGAGGGAAATGCAGTCGATGGTCCCGGGGGCAAAACTGGCGTCCTCAGGCTCCGTCAGGCGCTGCACGACGGCGGCGACGTCGAGGCGCTGCGCCGTGGACTCGAGGAAGCCAGCGTCGCCCACGACCAGGGGGCGGCAAAGCTGGAACACGTCGGGATGAAGGGCCAAGGCCTTCACGATGACCTCGGGGCCGATCCCGGCGGCGTCCCCCATGGTGATGGCGACGATGGGCGCCGGGCGGTCGGGTTCATGGACAGCCACCTGTTATTTCACCTCGATACTTTTGGTGCCCTCAGGGAAATGAGCGGCACAGAAAAAGACTCGTCTTTCGGTGGCAAATTAGTGGGCGTCCCGGAAAGCCCTAAGAGCGCTGACGGCGCGCATCAGTGACTGCTTGTTGCCGAAAGACCCTGCTTTGGTTACCAGCCCGACTCCGTGCTGAGCGGTGAGGAGCATTGGCATCCCGGTTTCCACTTCTCCTATGACCCATCCGGCTCGTTCGCCGAGGGCGTCAAACAGAGCAGCGCGCCGTTTTCGCCCCCGGTGGCCACAAAGCCGGCCACGGGGACGGCGACGGTCAGGGCCTGGCCGGCGGAAACAACCAACCGGGCGTGGTCGTCGCTCTCTTTGGAGGTCGGGTCGCCCTCCTGGGCCCGCACCACTACGGTCCCGCCGGCCAGGAGATGGGCGGCCAAACGGGGCCGCTGTTCGGACAGCCAGCTGGTCACCGCGCCATCGGGTGCCACTTCGGCCACCAGGGCGTCAAAGGAGGTGAGGGAGTCAACCTGGGTGCGGGCGATTGGTTCTCGCGTGGCGACGAGGACCAGCACACCTCCAGCGATCGGATCCCGGCCAGAAGCCCCATCCCCGTTCCAGACGCGATTCATCAGTAATGACCTCGTCGCCCGGGGCTATGGCCGCGGCAACGTGGGCGGCGAGGCCGGCGGACCCGACCCAGATCACCGGGCGATCGACCTGTACACCCGCTTCCACTAGAGCGGCCAGGTCGTGCTCGTCTTCGGCGTCCGCCAGCGCGATAGCGCCGGCCGGCAGGCGAGAAAGCTGGCCGGCCACATATCCCTCCCGAAGTGCTTCGAGGGGAAGGTGCAAGTAGTTCCGGTCCCGTTCACCAACCAGCCGTTCCTCCACGGTGGTCGGCAAGGCCGCGCCGAGGGCATGCAGCCGTCCGTCGCGTACCACCCGGCCGAATGCGGGGAGAGCCGGGGTCCCGATGGCCACCGCCCCTGGCCACGCGTCGAGGGCCCCGGCTAGCTCATCGGCCGGGTTACCCCGCAATTGAGAATCCACTTTCTTGAAAACGGACGCCCCGATCTGACGGGCGTGACCAACGGCTCGGAAGGTGTCCAGATAGGCGGTACCAGGCAGCGTCTGCCGTGTCCGGAGGTCCATGCTGACAATGTCGGCATCTTCCCAGGGCACGCCTGCTCCCAGGCCGCTCGTGCTCACCACTACCGAAAACCCGGCGCGACGGAAAGGCAAGGCGGAATCGGCGGCCCCGGTGAGGTCGTCGGCGATAATGACAAACCGCACGATTGACCGCCTGTTCTCAGCCTGCGATGACGCCGACGAGGCAGCCCGGTCTCATGGACGAAGCTCCTCATGACGCTCGTACATGCCGACGGCCTCCACCTTCGCGGCCGAGGGAGAGCTCGGGTCGAACCGATAATCCAGCCACTGGTCGACTAGTTTTTTGGCCAATTCGAGGCCGATGACCCGCTCGCCCATGGTTAAACCTGGGCGTTGTTGCTGAGGACGGACCTCTCGACGGAGTAGCTGTCGTGCGCGGTAACGGCACGCACACCGGGCACTTTGTTGGCCGCAATGGCGACGCCGAGGCCAGTACCGCAGAAAAGCAGCGCCCGGTCCGCCTCCCCGGCGGCAATTTTTCGGGCCGCATTCACGGCGATGTGCGGGTAGGCGGTGGCATCGGCCGGCGTGGCCACACCGACGTCGTCCACGGACGCCACTCTCGAGTCGCGCTGGAGGAGCGCTTTTAGCTCGTTTTTGTAGTTGAGCCCGGCCTCGTCGCTGCCGACAACGATCCTCCACCCGGGGGCCACTACCGCGTTCTCCTCGGCTCTGTTGGCCTTTAACGGAGCTGTCGGGCCGGCGACCGGCCTCGTCCGCCAGCCGCGGTGGCTATAAGTGCGAACGACACTGCGCCCGGGTCGGGCGTGCCCACGCTCCGGTCGGCCAGCGGGCGGCGCCGGCCCTTTCGGGGCCGCAGCGGGGCCGTACCGGCGGCCGCCCGGGTGGCGGCGGCGGCCGCCACGCCCAGTGCGTCGACTATCGGCACCTTTTGCTCGACCTGGCTTTTCAACGCCGCCACGAAGGGGTCGAGGGCGTCGAGAACGGTCTTGTCCCCCGGCCTGGCTTGGCCCAGCTCGACCACCGCTCCACGGGCGGCCTGGGTGGCCTCGACGAGGTCGCCCCCGTCGTAGGCGTCCCGGTTGCCCAGGCTAGAAGCCATCGCCATGAGGGCCGCTCCCCACAGTGCCCCGGAGGAACCGCCGGCCTGGTCCGACCACCGTTCGGCCGCCACCATAAGGACGTCGTAAATGCCGGCACCTCGAACTATGACCGCTTGCGCCGCCTCTGCCCGCGCCTTCGGCCCCCCGGCGCATGCCGATCCCGTGGTCGCCGTCGCCGGCCACGGCGTCCAGGTCACCCAGTTCGACCTCGTGGGCGCGGACGGCCTGGGCGGTTACCTCGAGGGCACGGAGAGCAAGCGCAGACAACTGCTGCGACGCCGTAGTAGCCGCCTCCAGCGAAGTGACGCCATTGGGCTTGGGAGCGCTGACCGCCCGTGGTTCGAGCATCGGACGAACTGCCTTGCGGTAGGCGGGTGAATCAGCCGGCGCCATCCACAGTGCTTCGAGCTCCTCATCCGGCCAGAACAAGGTGAGCGACATGCCTGACATGTCCAGGCTGGTGACAAACTCGCCACATTCGGCATCCAGCACCTCGGTGCCCGCGGCCATTAGTTCCGCCGCCACATGACCGAACACGAGGAGCAGTTCCTCGTACTTGACGGTCCCGAGGCCGTTGACGAGCACCACCGCCTGGTCCGCCGAAGCCTCAGGCTTTTCCTCGAGAAGCGTGGCGACCAGCAGCCTCGCCAGTTCCCGGGCCGAAGGCATAGGCACGTCGCTGACGCCCGGTTCGCCATGAATACCGAGCCCGATCGACATTTGCCCGGACGGTACGGTGAAAAGTGGGCTTGACGCCCCCGGCAAGGTGCAGCCATTAAAGGCCACACCGAGCGAGCGCGTCCTGTCATTGGCCTTTCGGGCCAGGCGTTCCACTTCGTCCATGGGGAGCCCGGATTCGGCCGCCGCCCCCGCCACCTTGAAGACCACCAGGCCCCCGGCGATCCCCCGCCGGTCCTCTAACTGCTCGACGGGCGTGCTGGCCACGTCGTCGGTGACAACCACCGTTCTGGCGTCGATGCCGTCGGCTCTCAGGCGCTGTTCCGCCTGCCCGAACTGCATCCGGTCGCCGGTGTAATTGCCATAGCTGAACAGGACGCCGCCACCACCTTCGGCGGCCAGAGCGACGCGGTAAGCCTGGCCCGCAGAGGGCGAGGCAAAGACCTTTCCGCATGCGGCGCCCATGGCCAGGCCACTGCCGACCAGCCCGGCGAACGCCGGGTAGTGCCCGGACCCGCCACCGATCACGACGGCCACCTGCCCCGGGCGGGTGGCAGCGACCCGGACGACGCCCCCGTCGACCCTCGTCACGTAAGTCGGGTAGGCGGCGGCGAAGCCGGCGAGCGCTTCGTCCGCAAAGGCGGCAGGGTCATCGAAGACGCGGGTCATGGCTTTCTCGAACGCTATCCATCGTGGCTACTGGATGACAATAGCCCAGTTCAGGCCGGGCAAAGAGCAAGAAGTCTCGCATCGAGGGGCGGCTGCCTCCGGGCCCTCACGAGGCCCCAGCCCTTCGCCCTCCTGGCCGTCAACCCTAAAAACCGCCCGTTACTGCACGGCAACCTGACGGTCAACCGGCGACAAATGGCGCTTGTCCACACTGACCGGTTGGTGCAACCAGAGCGGCCGTCACCGTTCACGAAGGGCGGCGGCCAGCTGGAGACGAAGAGATTAAAAGCAAACGTTAGCTCTGGCCGCCAAAGAACCCTGTGCTGCCAACACGTAGGCAAAAAGCCGAGAGACGCTCCAGATCTGCGGTATAACAAAACTGGCCCGGAGCTTCATCGGCAGATTTTACCCGGGCAATGGCAATAACCCTCACACTCGAGTTCGTCCCAACAATTAGCCCTCGTTTATGGCCGTTAGTGCCTTGCTCGAACAGCGGCTGCACAACGGCTGCACCTGCCTTTTCACCCTCGTTGGCGCCGGTGGTAGAGTCATCCGCGCTCGTCAGACGAAAAGTATACGAAGGGAGAAGACAGGCCTCTGTTCGACTTCCCACGGGACCAACTGGTCCGGGTACGCCCCCGACCTGGCACAGCCGGCGGACCTGGAGGCGTTCTGGTCAAGACTCTCGCTGAGGCGCGGGCGGCGGCTAAGCCGCCGGGTGTTCGAGCCAGTGGAAACCGGTCTTACCCTCGTCGATACTTACGACGTCACCTTTTCGGGCTTCGCTGGGCAGCCGATCCGAGCGTGGCTGCACATCCCGAGCGGCACTTCTGCGCCACTACCCGTGGTCGTGCGCTACCAGGGTTACGGCGGCGGGCGAGGCCTTGCCCATGAGGTGACCCAGTGGCCGTTGGCCGGTTACGTGTGCCTCTCGATGGATACCCGGGGCCAGGGGTCGGCCGGGAGCCCCGGCGACACACCGGACCCGGTCGGGTCGGCGCCGGCCTTCCCCGGCTTCATGACCAAAGGGATCCTGGACCCCGACGACTATTACTACCGCCGGGTCTTCACCGACGCCGTAATGGCCGTGGACGCAATACGTAAGCACCCCCTGGCCGAACCCACCGTGTTGCGGTGGTGGGGGCCAGTCAGGGCGGGGGTATCTCCCTGGCCGTGTCCGGTCTGGTGCCCGACCTGTGGGCGGTAATGACCGACGTGCCGTTCTTGTGCGATTTCCCGTGTGCCACCGAGATCATCGACAGGGATCCTTTACCGGGGAAATCGTCCGCTACTTGAAGATCCACCACGATCACGTGGAACGCGTATTCGCGACGCTGTCCTATTTCGACGGGGCAACACTGGCGCGTTCGGCCAATGCGCCAGCGCTCTTCTCGGTGGCCCTGATGGACCAGGTTTGCCCGCCGTCCACTGTTTATGCGGCTTATAACTCGTACGGAGGGACCAAGGAAATCGTTGAGTACCGCTTCAACGACCACGAAGGCGGGCAACAATTTCACCACACGAAACAATTGCGCTGGTTAGCCAACCGCGCCGCAGCGGATAAGGGCCAATGCGGGCAACGGCCTGATTTGATCTGGCGCGGCAGGTGGCGGCCCGTTTATGTGCTGTCTCGCACGCCGGCGCCCTCCACGGCGCCGGCCAGCAGTTCGACCTCAGCCGAGAGCCGGGTGAGCGTGCGGCCGAGGACCTCGGCCACCTGGTCCGCCGGCATCGCCCTGCATGCGCAGTACCCTGGTCAGCTCGACGATGTCGGAACGTAAAGCGTCGACGGACAGGCCCAGAGTGCCGACCTCCGAGCGAAGAGTCGCCACTTCCGACTCAGAGGCGGCCCGAGCTGCCCGTGCTTCTTCTTTCACGGCCCGGGCTTCGTCGATGACCGATTCCCGTACCGACTCGGTGACGGCCCTCGCCTCGTCTATAAGGGAAGCCCTTATGGACTCTCTGACGGCCCTGGCCTCGTCGATGACAGACGCCAGTACCGCCTCGGTCACACCCGTGGCCTCGTCGGTGACCGACTCCCGTACCTGGTCCCGTACCGTCCTGGCCTCGTCGATCACCGATGCCATTACTGCCTCGGTGACCCCCCTCGCCTCGTCGCTGACGGACTGCCTGATCGAATAGGTCTCGTCTGCCACCGATGCCAGCAGGGTCGCCGTGACGGCATGGGCCTCATCGCTCACCGACCCCTGTACGGACTCCCTGACGGCGCGAGCCTCGTCTGTCACCGACGCCATTACTGCCTCGGTGACCCCCCTGGCCTCGTCGCTGACGGACTGCCTGATCGAGTAGGTCTCGTCTGCCACCGATGCCAGCAGGGTCGCCGTGACGGCATGGGCCTCGTCGCTGACGGACCCCTGTACGGATTCCCTGACCGCCCGGGCCTCGTCGGCTACCGATGCCATTACGGCCTCGGTGACGCCCCGCGCCTCGTCGGTGACAGACTGACGGACGCTGCGGGTCTCGTCCGCCACCGATGCCAGCAGGGTCGCCGTGACGGCATGGGCCTCGTCGCTGACGGACCCCTGTACGGATTCCCTGACCGCCCGGGCCTCGTCGCTCACCGATTGCGTAACCGAGGCGGTGATGCCCCGGGCTTCATCGCTGACGGACTGCCGAACGGAGTTCGCTTCGTCGTTGATGGACTTCGTGATCAGGCGCACATAGGGCATCAGCAGTTTGTCCAGTGCGGCGCGCACGTCACGGGGTAGCGGTTTCATGACGCCCGAGCCTACCTTCCGCCATCAAGACAGGGGACGACCCGGACGCCCTGGGCAGGGCTGACGCGGTCGTCCGAGCCGGCCTGCGACCGCTGGCAGAGGTGCCGCCGCCCCTCAGCGCTTTCTCGGGGGCAGGCCCGCCGAACGGCGCAGTTCAGCACCGCGTTCGCCGCGGCCCGGTTGCCAGCAGGACTTAGAAGTTTCTCAGGACGACTCTGCGTGCCCGTAATTGCTGTATAGCAATGAGGCGACGCACTTGTCATACGGACTAGAGACCGCGGAACCAAAGACCACGGGAAACCTGGTCTCCAAGCCAAGTTGAGAAAGGAAGCGATAATGAAATTCCCCGTCGCGAAGCGTTTGGCCCCCGCCATCCTCGCTCTTTGCATTGCTGGGGGCGGCATCAGCGCCACTGCAGGCACGGCCTTCGCATCCAGCAAAGCTCCGGCGGTCAAAGCCGGCGCCGCGTGCACCGAAAAGCAACTGAACAAGACCTCGAAGGCCGGTAAAGAGGTCCTGGTGTGCAAGAAGGTCGGCAAGAAATACGAGTGGGAGAAAAAGTAGTAGCTACCTAGCTACTCCCTGGCAATCGCAGGGAGGGGAGATTAGTGAGCTCCGGCCGACGAGGTAGCGCCCGGAGCTCCTGATCTTTGGGTTCCTAACCCACCGGGTTCCTAAACCACCGGGCCTTAGCGGGGCCTTCGGCGTAAATGTAGTGGATCAATGGCGGTCGGCGGCTATATGTGTCACAGGCTCGCTCACAACGGCCCCGTTGGCGCCACGAGGTGGCGACGGCGACGTGAGGTGGCTGGTGTCCGGCAGCCTCACAATGAAGCGGGCGCCTGGCTGGGCGTCTTCGACCCAGACTTCACCGTTATGAGCAGCCACGATCTCGCGCACAATCGCGAGCCCCAGACCGGCGCCCGTGCCGTCGTGTATCCGGGCCGTGTCGAGCCTCACAAAGCGCTCGAAAATCCGCTCTCGTTCGAACCAGGGGACGCCTGGGCCGTCGTCGGTGACGGTGAGGTCGAAACAATCCTCGCGGTGGGTGATGCCGAACTCGACGCGACTGCGGGCATAGCGCTGCGCGTTGTCGGCCAGGTTGGCAACGACACGGGAGAGTTGTGCCTCGTCCCCCCGCACCCTGGCTGCGCTCACGCCGCGGATGGACACCTCCACCTTGCCATTGGCGCGGAGGCGGTCGGCCTGGACGATGATGAGCTCGTCAAGGTCGACGTCCGACGGGCGTAGCCGCAACATGCCCTCGTCGAGGCGAGCAAGAGTGAGGAGGTCCTCGACGAGCTGGCTCATGCGGTTGACCTCGACAATGGAGCCTTCCAGCATGCTCGCGCTCGCCGCCCCGGGGTGGGCCGCCGCCACTTCGAGCTGGGCCTGCAGGGCGGCGAGAGGGTTGCGCAGCTCGTGTGACACGTCGGCGACGAGCTGGCGCTGCCTGTCATTGGACACCTCGAGTCGCCTGAGCATGGCGTTCATCGTCCGTGCCAACCGGCCGATCTCGTCCTGCACTGCAGGTTCGGGGACGCGACGTCGCAGGTCTGTCGCCGAGAGCTCGGCCACCTCCGCCCTGATCCCCTCGACGGGTCGGAGCGCCCAGCCCGTGAGCGCCCACACCAGCACACCGACGAGGAGGGCGAGGACCGGGAGAGCGATGCCGAGCGAGAGCCCTACGAGTTTGATGGCGTGGTCGGCGGCGCCGAGCGAGTAAGCGACCAGCACGGCCCGGGACGAAGCGGGCCCCCGTAAACCGACGGCCGCGACCACGAAACGGTCGTCAAGGTCGAGGCGGACGTGGGTAAAGCGCCGGACCTTCAACACAACCCCGGTGGAAATGGCGACCCCGTCGCGTGTGGGCGAAACGTCAACCATGGCCGCCTGGCCGGCAATATCGCGGCTGGAACTGATGACGCTGCCATTGGGCCCGATCACCTGGGCCGCCATCTCTTCAGCCGAGATCGGCAGGGGCGCCGGTATGAGATCCCGGGTCGTGATCAAAGACGATATGGCCATGGCTTCGGCCTTAGCTGTATTGGTGGCGCTCTGATAAAGAGAGCCCCGCAACAGAAAGATGACGCCGACCGCGCTCAACAAGAAGGCGGCGCCAACGATCACGACCGATACAACGGCGGCCCGCACTCGTACCGCACCGAACCAGCGCAGCGCGCCGAACCTGTGCGGATCAGACGAGTTGCTCATCCACGGCCAGCCGGTAACCGAAACCACGCACCGTCTCGATCGAGTGGCGGTCAAACGGGGCGTCTATCTTCCTCCGGAGGTAACCGACATAAACCTCGACGATGTTCGGGTCGCCATTGAAGTCGGGGCCCCAGACCCTGCGCATAAGGTCCTCTTTGGCCAGCGCCCGCCCTCGATGGGCCAGCAAAACGGCCAGCATGTCGAACTCGCGACGCGACAGGTCTATTTCGTTGTTGCCCCGGGCGCAGCGATGGGCGCGAACATCTAGGATCAGGTCGACTGGCCCGGAGCACGTCCGAGTCCGTAGTAGCGGTCTTCGCGCCCCGCCGGACGAGCGCCCGCAAGTGAGCCTGCAGCACAACGTACGAAAACGGCTTCGTGAGGTAGTCGTCGGCCCCGGCATCCAGGGCTTCGGCCTGGTCCCACTCCCCGTCTTTTGCGGTGAGCATCAGGATCGGCGTCCAGATGGCCTGTTCCCGTAGCCGCCTGCATATCTGAAAGCCATTGAGCAGCGGAAGAAGTATGTCGCACACAATGACGTCGAAGCTCTGCTCCTTCGCCAGGCGCAAACCTTCAGGCCCTGTGCTGGCTCCCACGACATCGTGTTGTTCCTCCCGAAGACCACGGCATAATGCCTCTCGAAGATGGTCCTCGTCCTCGATGAAGAGGATGCGCATCGGATCCTTCGCTCAGCAACTGGCGCCCGGGTGGCAGCCCAACACCAAAACGAACCTATCGGACAGACCGGGCACAAACAGCGCGAGCCGGGCAGGCAACGCGACCGTCCCTCAGTGCTTTCTCAGGGAAAGCGGGCTAAAAATCCCCGCTAACGCAGCAGAAATTTCAACTCGAGAGACTTTGGCCGGCTCGGCGCCGTTAGTTTCACCGGTCGGCGGCCGAACGCCGGACGAGCCCTCAGCAATCGCTGACGTACTCTGAAAAGTACGGCGGTAACCGGTCATACGAGGTGCCGACGTAGAGATAACCGAGATGTTGTTTCGTAAGCGAACTGCACGCCGATTCGGGTTGTGGAGTTGACGATGTATCGTGTGCATCGTACACGAGGGCGGCGAAGTGATCTGCCGGGTACTTCGATTCCCAGCTCGCCGCCGCCCACTCTTTATACGGGTTGTGGCCGGCCGTGTCGTAGGAGCCCTCGAACGTCACGACAATGTCGGCGTCCCGGGCACTTGACGAGTCGAACATCCAGCCCGACACCGGGTTCGCCCCGAAGTTCAGCACCACCTTGTCGTTTTTGCCCTCCTGGCTGTGTACATAGGCCGCCAGGGTCTGGTAGAAGTCCTCGTTGCTGGCGTTTGTCCCCGGCACCGTGTCCGAGGCACCGTCGAAGAAAATCCCGCCAATTTTGCCGGGATAGTAGGAGTACCAGGCCTTGACCTGGGTCTCGAGGCTGGTGACGCTGGCCATGCCACCTTGGCCGTAGTTGGTCCAAACGTACCCGAGCACCGAAGCCCGGCCGTAATGGTTGCAGTCGTCGATCACGTTCTCCCAGGCCGGTGCCGGGGCCGTCCCGGGCCCCCGGTGCCAGCGACGTCGGCGATGATGTAAGAGCCGCCGTCGGCCCCGTTTACCTGTGAGCAGGCAGTCGCCCAGGCGTTCGGGTTGGCGTCGTCGTACAGGGGGATGAGCTGGTGAGCGGCACGGCCATGCCAGTTGACCTGGGTGACCACGACGACGATGACGGCGACGAGCAGGACGGCCAAGGCGGCGGCGATCCCAAGACGGTGGGCCGGCCCCTTCTTTGACGCTGGGGCGGGCCCTGGTTGCATATGTTGGCAGCGTACCGGGGCCTTACCCCTGGCAACCCCTGTTCTTTCGCCCCTGTGCCCCTTACTCGGCTCCCCTTGCTCGATGGCCCATGCTCACCCCGCCCCGCTCGCTCCCCTTGGTTAGACGCCCCGGTGCCGGTCGGCCCATCTCCACGGGACGGCCCGGCCAAGCCCGCGTACCGGACCGGAAGACCGCCTCCGCATCACTTGACGGCCCGGCGCCGGGCGGCCACGGACATTTCCTCGTAGGCAGGGCCCAGCAACTCACCCAGGTCGTGACCGCGGAGCTCGATGCGCCCGGGGGGTAGCTGCGCCAGGACGGCACCGGCAACCTCAACCGGCTCGGGTCGCACCTCTATGGAGGCGAGAGCCGCGCCGGCCCTCCAGAAATCAGCCACGCACTCGCTCAACGCAACGGCCGTCGCCGGCGGCGGCCCGGACGGTCCCGCAAGGCCCGCATCGACCGTTCCCGTCAACTCGCGGAGCCGCTCCAGGATCTCGTGACGCTGGTAGCCGCGCCAGGCCAGGAGGGCGAACGGCTCACGGTCGAAGAGCTCTGCCACCAGGTAGCACACTGCTGCTACGTGCTTGCACGGGTTGGCCATATCGGGACAGGTGCAGCCGCACGAGAGCCGCGACGTCGGGGAGGGGAACAAGGGCACCCCCGCATCGGCAAACACCTCTTCGATCTCGTGCGGTAGCTCGCCGGCGAGCATGCTGGCGGAGTAGCCCGCTTGACTGGCCAGGGTGGACAGGATGCGCCCCCACTGCTCGTCCGCCGCCACGGGCATGGCGATCCGGACGCTATACGGCGCGGGCCGGCTCCCCTGCACCCGGGCACTGATCAGGCCAGGCTCGACGGAGAGGTCGATGACCTGGCCCCGGCGGGCGTACGTGCGCCCGCGCGCCGAGCGCCCCCCGACGAGTGCGCTTTCGACCGCGGCCAGGAACCGCTGCGACCACCACGACTCGCCGATCGGGCCTCTCCGGCTCGCGGCCACCAGGCCACCTTCGACCGGCAACGGCCCCCCTGCTGGCTCACGGTCCCACCGGTAAGGACCGGGAGCGCCGTTGTCCAGGCCGGGTTCGGCGTCCTCTTCGGTGCCTGCTCCCCAGTTGCCGTACGGGTCGCTGAGCTCGAGGCCGTCCTCGTCCTCGTCCTCGTCGGCGTCATCGGCCCGGTGGGGCACGAGTTGGGCCAACAGCTTGCCCAGGGCTGCCCGGGTCCCAGCGGTAAGCTCCGCTTCGATCCGTGAGACGAAGGCCCCCAGCTCTGGATCCAGGTCAGGCGCGGTCTTCTTCGGGGGCTTCCTCATGCGGCGCCCAGGGCCTCCGACGAGAGCCGGAACACATCGGCCAATTGGTCGGTAGACAGTTCCGTCAGCCAATCATCGCCGGCACCTACGATCCGTTCGGCGAGATCTCGCTTCGCTTCGATCATCTGGTCGACCCGCTCCTCGAGCGTCCCCACGCACATCAGCTTGCGCACTTGGACGTCGCGGCGTTGACCGAGGCGGAAAGCGCGGTCGGTCGCCTGGTCCTCGACCGCCGGGTTCCACCAGCGGTCGAAGTGGACCACGTGGTTGGCCGCAGTGAGGTTGAGCCCGGTCCCCCCGGCCTTCAGCGAGAGCACCATGATGGGCACGTCCTCCGTCTCCTGGAACCTCTCCACCATGGCGTCGCGCTGCTTGCGGGCCACGCCCCCGTGAAGGAAGGCGACCTGGCACCCGAGGCGCTGCCGCAGGTGGGAGTGCAACATCGAGCCCATCTCGGCGAACTGTGTGAAGACGAGGGCGCGTTCGTCCCCCTCTAGCACCTCGTCGAGGATCTCGACCGCCCGCTCGAGCTTGCCTGACCGCCCGGCAAGGGCCGAGCTGTCGCTCAGGTAATGGGCGGGATGGTTGCAGAATCTGCTTGAGACGGAGCATCGTGGCCAGCACCAGGCCCCTTCGCTGGATCCCTTCGGCCTCGTCGATGCGCTCCAGCATGTCGTCGACGACCGCCCGGTAAAGGGTCGCCTGTTCCCGGGTCAGGTTGCACAGGACCTTGATCTGGAGCTTTTCGGGGAGGTCGGGGGCGATGCTCCGGTCCGTCTTTAGCCGCCGCAACACAAAGGGCCGGGTGAGTGCCCGCAGACCGTCGGCGGCATCCTGCTCGTGGTACCGCTCGATGGGAAGCGCGAAACGCTCACGGAAGCTGGCCGCCGGCCCGAGCAGGCCGGGGTTGAGGATTTCCATGATCGACCACAGCTCACCGAGGTGGTTCTCGACCGGCGTGCCGGTGAGGGCGATCCGGCGCGACGCCTGCAGGGTGCGCACGGCCTTGGTCTGCCTGGCCTCGGGGTTCTTCACGTTTTGTGCTTCGTCCAGCACCAACCGGGCCCAGGGCACGCCAGATAAGGCGGCCTGGTCCCGGTCGACCAGCGAATAGCTGGTGATAACCAGAATCTGCATCGGCGACCTGGTCAGAAAGATCAGCCAGCGCGTGCTCGGCTCGTCCCATGGTGGACATGGACCTTCAGTTCCGGCACGAACCTCTCGGCCTCGCGCTTCCAGTTGCCCACAACCGAGGTTGGGCACACCACCAGCGTGGGACCGAGCTCGGCATGCTGCTCCCCTCCGAGTCCCTGATCCTGCCTTTCGCTCGCCAGCAGGGCCAGCACCATGGCGGTCTTGCCGAGGCCCATGTCGTCGGCCAGGCAGGCGCCCACACCGGTACGTTCGAGCAACTCCATCCAGGCGACGCCGCGCTGCTGGTAGGGCCGCAGCTCGCCAGCAAACCCCCCCGGGGTGCGCCTGACCTCGAGGTGGTCCGCCAGCTCTCCTCGCAACAGCGCCCCGAGGAGACCCTCAGCGTCCACACCGGTGATGACCTCTCCGGAGCCCCCGTCATCCACGCCGGCCGCCACCCTCACCAGGTCGGTGACCTTCATGGTGCCGACGTAGCCCCGGCCCGACCGGAGGAACTCGGCCAGTTTCTCCGCTTCACCGGGGCGCAGCTCGAGCCACTTGCCCCTGGCCCGTACGAGAGGGGCTTTGAGGCGCGCAAACTCCTCGAGCTCGCTCAGGCTCAGCGGTTCGGTGCCGAGGGCCGCCTCCCAGTCGAAGGCGCAAACACCGTCCTCGCTGAGCAATCCGGTCCCGGTCCCGCCAGCTGACGCTGGACGGGCCCGCAGCCGGGCCCCGAGACGCGCCGTCGGGTGCCGCCACCAGGCCGGGAGCAAGACGCCGAAGCCGGCCACCTCCAGCGTCGGGGCGACCTCGGCCAGGAACCGGTAAGCGGCGAGAAGGTCGAGCTCGAGAGCCGTTGGTGCCGCTTGCCGGAGAGCGGCCGAAAGCTCGGGATAGGCGCAGCGAGCGCGGCCGAGCTCGGCCAGCAGGACCTCATGGGGCGCCTCCAGAGCCCGGGCCGCCCGCCGGAGGACAGCGCCCGACCGCCATACTTCGTCCGCCTCTACGACCAGGCTCGGCTCGTCCGTCGCCTGAAGCAGCAGTTGCACCCGCCAGATCTCCGGTTGACTATTCTCCGGTTGGCGAACCTCCGGTTGGCCGCTGGCGCCGCCGCCGGGTTGGCCGCTAACTCCGCCGCCGGGCTCGCCCTGTTCGGCGTCGGCTTCGCCCTGATCGTCGTCGGGCTCGCACAGGCGGAAGCACAGTCGCCAGGGGCCGCCCCGGCCGACTACCCCGGCCCGCCACTCGTCCGTGAGGCGTTCGAGCTTGGCCAGTTCTCCGGGATCGGCATCGACCTCGGGCCCCGGCGCCGCCAACGCCGCCAGCCAGGCCTCGATGGGTGCCGGCCGCGGGCGGGAGGCAG
This sequence comes from uncultured Acidimicrobiaceae bacterium, assembly GCA_963754115.1. Classification (GTDB taxonomy): domain Bacteria; phylum Actinomycetota; class Acidimicrobiia; order Acidimicrobiales; family Palsa-688; genus Fen-671. Next base: position 214,442 of record CAVWFC010000008.1, read on the forward strand.
CTCTGGTGAACGGGGATAGGCGACGTCCCGCTCGCCGCACTGCCTCCCGGCACGTGACATCCACGAACGCGCCGAGTGCACTGCGTACGAGGTCCTCGGGGTCGCTCCCGCTGAAGACTTTCCCGTGGCCCGGACCGGGGTCGACGGCGCGGCAGACCGGGGGGAGCGACCCGGCGACGAGCCGCAAGCGCTCGTCATCGCGTCCACCGCCGATCGGTGCCCAGCGGGCTATGTAGCGAGGTCGCCCGTCGGACGTCCCGTCCAGGGCCAGGCCGGGGACGACGCGGCCGCCGGCCACAATCTCGAGCGCCACGCCGGCTACAGCCGCCATCGCGTGCACCGACTCCCCCACGCTGACCTCGGGGGCCCGGAGATCCGAAAGCGCCAACAGGGTATCGAGCGCCGGGCCGGGCGCCAGGCGCAGGACCGGGACGGAGAAGGGCCAGAGCCCAACCCCTGGCCCGGGCCCTGCGCCCACCCGGCGCCGGTCTCGGTCCGGAGGAGATGAGGTGACGCCTGGGGTGCGGACCGGTCTCCCGGCAACCAGACCGTTGATGTCCGAACACTCGCCCCGTCCATGACTGCGGGGGCGACAATGGCGCTCGCGCCGGCCAGCGCCTGGGCGATCAGGTCGGCAGGAGCGGCGAAAGGGTGCTTGGCGGGTTTGAGCCGGGCCCCGGGTCGTCCCCGGGAAAGAGGACCGGCCGCGGGCATTTCACTGTCCTCGGCCCAGACCAGCAGCTCGCCTCCCTCCGGTGGCAGCCACTCCACATGGACGGCAAGCATCGTGGTAGAGCGTACAGACGCGGCACGTTTTCTTAGTGGACGCTCAACACTCGGCTACCTCGCCGGCGTTGTACGCGTCCAGGCCGGCGTACGGGTTGGGAAGGTTCTCGTTCGTGACGTAGTAGCCGAAGAGGTTGTTCTTCACCGACCAGAGCCGGTCGACGGTCGAGCACACGGTGCCGACGGAACCGTTGGCCGTCCCGTAGACAATGGCGGCCAGGCTGTTGCTGTAGGGCCCGCTGGTCTGCCCGTTCGCCCATGAGCCCGACTCCCAACCGGCCGGCGCCCACTGTTCGAAGCTCGACGCGCTGCCCTCGAAAACGACCACATAGCTCGGCCAACCGGTACTGAAGCTCTGTCCCCCTTGAAAGGGCCACGAGGAGGTCCCGCCGTCGGCGCCCCAGTTCCATACCACTTCACTTCTCCCGTCAATGCGAGCGGCGCTGGTGATGGCGGTGTAGTAGCTGACGTTGGCCGGCGAGGACGAACTGTTGGACTCGTCGAAGAAGAAGCCCGCAATGCCGGGGTCAAACGAAATCCACTGCTCCATCTGCTCTTCCACCGTGCTCACCGGGGTGTCGCCGTCGGCCGTGTCGATGTAACCGATGGCCTCTCCTCGCACTGACCCGTGCGGGTAACAGTTGGCCATGGCCGGGGCCAGGTTGGCCTCTTCGGTTGCCCAGTCCGAGTCGCTGGTCGTCGGAGCTCCACTGCTGGCGCCGTTTGCGACTACCACGGCGTTGTTGGCACAAGCAGTGGACCAGTCGCTGGCCAGCATGGAGTTGCCGGCGTACTCGTACAGCGGGACCAGCTCCATGCCCGGGTCGGGCGACGCCCCGACGGGTGCGGTAGTAGTCGTGGTGCTCTGAACCGTGGTGCCCGTCGTCGGCGTGCTGGTGGTCGGCGTGCTGGTGGTCGGCGTGCTGGTGGTCGGCGTGCTGGTGGTCGGCGTGCTGGTGGTCGTGGTTGACGTCGTGGTCGTCCCGGTGGTGGCAGAGCCCGGTGACGATGTCGTCGTTGTCTCCCGCCGGCTATGCCGGCTGGCGGCGAACTGCCTGACCGCGGGCGCTTTGCTCCCATCCGCAGCCAGGGCTGTCGTCGCGGTAGCGGTTATTGCCGCCGCCGACGCCGCTACGACAAAAGCCGACCTGGCTCGCCAACTGCGCCGACGGCTCATGGGGGTGCTCGCCCTATGCGAGATGCTTCGACGTGTCACCTGTGCCACCACCTGGCTCGTTTCCACAAACGCTCCGTGTGGTAGTGGTCTACCCCGAGAAGCGTGAACCTAACTGATCGCGTTGGTTCGACCGCGTCGTGCGGGTTTGCGGTTCCGGTCTGCAAATTTGGCAAAGTGTTCCGTGGACATAACGACACGCCCTGAGGTGACGGGCACCTTCGGAGCCGTGGCCTCGACCCACTGGCTGGCGTCCGCGGCCGGCATGGCCGTACTCGAAAGAGGGGGGAACGCTTTTGACGCCGCCGTCGCCGCCGGCTTGACGCTGCAGGTCGTAGAACCCCACATGAACGGCCCGGGCGGGGACCTGCCCGCCATCCTTTGGCCCGCCGGACGAGAGGCGCCGGTCGTGCTCTGCGCCCAGGGGCCCGCGCCGGGCCGGGCGACCATCAAGCACTACCGGGACGACCTTGGCCTGCACCTCGTCCCCGGTACCGGGCCGCTGGCGGCGGTCGTACCCGGCGCCTTCGGGGGCTGGATGGCCATGTTGCGGGACTTCGGGACGTTGCCCCTGCGCGAGGTGATCAGCTACGCCATCGGCTACGCGGCCAACGGGTACCCCCTGGTGCCCGGCCTGACGGCGACGATCCGGTCGGTGGAAGCCCTCTTTCGCCAGGAGTGGACGACGAGCAGGGACGTTTACCTCCCGATTGGCGAGGCTGGCGAACGGGCCCGCAACCGGGCGCTGGCGGCTACGTACCAGCGCTTGCTAGAGGAGGCCGAGAGCCGCGGTCCCGGGCGGGAGGAACAGATCGAGGCAGCCGTCGACATCTGGTACCGCGGCTGGGTCGCCGAGGCAGTGGTGAGCTTCCAGGACAAAGCGTGGGTAGATAGCTCTGGCCAGCGCCACAAGGGTTTGTTGAGCGAGCAGGACCTGGCCGGCTGGCGGCCGGCGTACGAGACCCCGGCCGTGGCCACTTACCGCGGCCTCAGCGTGTTCAAACCGGGGCCCTGGAGCCAGGGGCCTGTCTTCCTCCAGCAATTGCAGCTTCTCGAGGGCTTCGAGCTCGGTACGATGGGCCAAGCCTCGGCCGACACCGTCCACCTGGTCACCGAATGCGCCAAGCTCGCGTTCGCCGACCGTGAGGCATGGTACGGAGATCCTCTCTTCGTGGACGTGCCTCTCCAAACTCTGCTGTCGAAGGCCTACGCAGATGTGCGCCGCGCTTCGGTGACAGACGAGTCCTCTCCAGGCCTGCGCCCGGGCCAACCCGACGGGCGCGCTCCGCGCCTGCCAAAGTTTGTGACCGATGCCGATCTGGCCGGCGCCAGCGCCGGGGGCAGCACGGGCGCGCCGGTCATGCGGCCGGTTGCGGCCCCTGGCTACGGGAGCCCGGAACGGTCAGGGTTGAGGGGGGACACGGTGCACCTGGACGTCATCGACCGCCGGGGGAACATGGTCAGTGCCACTCCCAGCGGCGGCTGGCTTTTCGGTGCTCCTGTAATCCCTGAGCTTGGCTTTTGCCTCGGGACGCGGGCCCAGATGTTCTGGCTCGAAGAGGGGCTAGCCAACTCGCTAGAGCCGGGCAAACGGCCACGGACGACCTTGTCGCCTACGGTCGTCGCTCGCGACGGGGAACCGTACCTGGCTCTCGGTACACCTGGCGGTGACCAGCAGGACCAGTGGACGTTGCACGCGTTCCTGGCCCATGTCGACTTCGGGATGGGGCTCCAGCAAGCCATCGACGCCCCGAACTATCACACCGAGGCGTTCCCGAGCTCGTTTTACCCCCGCGCCGTGCGGGCGCGGCACCTGGCGATCGAGCAACGGGCTAGCTCGGGCACGGTCAGCTCGTTACGGGACCGAGGCCACGAAGTCGAACAGACTGCCCCCTGGTCGCTCGGGCGCGTCTGCGCGGCCGGCCGCAGCCCCCACGGGTTCCTGCGGGCCGCCGCCGACCCTCGCAGCGCGCAGGCTTACGCATGCGGGCGGTGAAGCTGTCCCCGGGGCGATGAGCCCGGGGTGCTCACGTCCTCTTGGTGTGGAAAACCGGCCAGCACACTTCGGTCCGGTGCCGCGACTCGTCTTCGGTATCGGCGAAACCCACGAGGTAATGCTCGCGGATGGGCCCTGAACACCGATCTCGCGCTCGGCCACAAACGTCCCGAGGGCGCCGTAGGCCTGGTCCAGCTCGCTGAATGGGCCTGGTGAAGCGTGACGGCCAGCTCAGCGCCGGGGATCTCGACCAGCTGCACCCGCCCCGAGCGCTCTGGCCGGCCGGAAACCGGTACGTAAGCAACCACTTCACCTAGCTCGTCTTCGAAGAACTCGCTCGGGTACAGGGCCGCGTCAGGTCCCGATCGCGTCACCCCCGAGGACTCGAGCGCATTACGGAGCTCGTCGAAGGCGCCCACCCACCAACCTTCGATGTCGGCCGCAGCCACCGGTTCTGCAATCGCCATCGCCGGTGTCGACGCCACATACCTGTACTCGACTGCCATCGGCGCCGGGGGCTTTTCCAGCAGGGCCCGCAAAGAGGAAACGGTCTGCTGGGTCTGCGCCAGTTCCGACTCCATGTGGCGCAGGTGGGCCACGATGAGCTCGTTACGAGAGGTGGCGTCGCCTGCCTGGAGCACCTCTTTTACCTGCTCGAGCGGCATGCCCAGGTCCCGGAACCGGCGGATGACCTGTCCGACAGGCACCTGGCCGGCGCCGTAGTACCTGTAGGCCGTGTAGCGATCGACGTTGGCGGGCACGAGCAGGCCCATGTCGTGGTACCGGCGAAGGGCCTTGATGCTCAAGTGGGTCATCCGGGAGAAGTCGCCGATCGACAGGCGGACGCCCACGCCGTCAGTTTGTTCCTCCCACGACCCTGCCCGGTTAGCCAGCGGCTCCACCTCAACCCTCCTTCGCCGGCGCAGTGATGGCCCGCCGACCAGGCAAAACCCGGGCCAGTAATGCCACTCCAATCAACAGGACGGCCAGCTCCAGCAGGCTACGCCCAAATGCCTGGGCGTAGCCGCCCCGGATGGCGCCGTAGAACACCGCACACGTTACCGCCACCCCGACGGCGTTGCCGACCTGCTGCATCGTCGAAAGGGCGCCGGAGATGGCCCCTGCCTGGGCCGGGGTGCTGTGGGACATGACGGTCGTGGTGAGCGGGGTGATCGACAAGCCCTGGCCGGCGCCGACCAGGAGCAGGCCGGGCACCATGAGGGCCACCGAACCGCCATTTCCAAAGTGGCTTACGAACAACCACAGGGCGATGTCGCCCGCCGCGATCAGCAAGGCGCCAAGGAACACGAGGTCGCGCCCGTAGCGGAGGGTCAAGGCCGGCGCCTTCATCGACACGGCCAGGTAAGAGGCAGCCAGGACGGTAAACACCAGCCCGGCGTCGAGCGGTCCCAGCTTGCGCCCATCCTGGAGGTAGAGGGCGAGGACCAGGAAGAACGAAGCCTGGCCGCACCAGAAGGCAAGCTGCGTCCCGAGGCCCGACCGCAGGCTGGCGGTCCTGAACAGCGCGGGGTCAAACAAGGGAGTACCTCCTCGCGCCGCCAGCTGGCGCTGGTAAAGAGCGAACGCAACTAGCAGGACGGCGGAAAAGCCCATGCTGGCCCAGGTCCAGGCGCGCCATCCGGCCGAATGGCCCTGGATCAACGGCAGGACCAGGGCCAGGAGCCCGGCACTGACGAGGACCAGGCCGACGACGTCGATGCTCTTGGCCTGTTCGGCGCGTGATTCCGGCACCAGCTTGCGCAACAGGGCCAGCGCCACGAGACCGACCGGGAGGTTGATGAGGAAAACCGTCCGCCAGCCCAGTCCTCCTACATTCACGGCGATCAGCACGCCCCCTATGACTTGCCCGCTGGCGGCGGCCAGGCCCATCACCATGCCGTACACGGTTATGGCCCGGACCCTGCGAGCGCCCGGGTACGCAATCCCCAGGAGCGAAAGAATGTTGGGGCTCATCATGGCCGCTCCCACGCCCTGGACGAACCGGGCCGCCACCAGGACGGACGCGTCGGGAGCCACGCCACACAGCGCTGAAGCCACAACGAATAGCCAGAGGCCAGCCGTCAGGGTGCGACGCCTCCCGAAGCGGTCGCCGAGACGGGCCGAGGCGACGAGCGAGACGGCGAGCGTGAGCCCATAGCCGGCTACTACCCACTCCAGCTGGCTGGCGCTGGCATGCAGGCCGGCCTGTACCGAAGGGAGGGCGACATTGACAATGAAGAAGTCGAGGACGATTATGAACGTCCCGATCATCAGGACTGACAACGGGCCCCACTCGGCCAGCCAGGCTGCTCGCGGCAGGGTGGCGTCCGGGGCACTTACGGGTGCTACGGTTCGAATTGCTCGCATGCAACCAGGCTGAGCCCTCCCCTCGAGGGAGAGTCAAGGCCGGCGCCACGAGTGGTAGGCGGTAAATTGGCCCGGTTTTATTTCGCCCTGGTCAAATACCTGTTTGGGACTATTGGAAGAACTCGAGCTTTCCTATCCTGACCAGCTGACCGGCGTCCGTGAACACCGCCCTCGTCGACCCACCCACCTGGACGTAGCCAGCGGCTTCGGCTTGAGCCACGAGAGGTTCCGAGACGGCTATATGCGTCACTTCCAACGTGTTGGCCATGGCCACGAGCCGCGCCGCTCTCTGCTCGCGCCCGACCAAAGTTGCGGTGGCAAGAGCCAACGCGTCGGCGTCGTTACCGACCACCATGGGCAACTTGGCGCCCCCCAAGGACTTCGAGGTGCGCGCATTTGCGTAAGTCGGCACCCAGTCGATCTTGGCCCGCAAGCGTTCGGTGACGATATCGGCACACCCGACGCCGATGGCATTGCCCCCTGAATCGTCTCGGAGGTCGAGGACGGCCAGCCGCTCGACAACGGTCGCTACGGGAAATGGGTTGTCAAGGAAACGCCCGGTCACATTGGGGTCCATCCCGGCCCCGGAGATGGTCTTGCCCATTTCCCTTAACAGGAGGACATCGACCTCCTCGAAGGGGAGGCGGGCAAAATGAGCCCAGGCCTCTTTCAACAATGCCTCGTCCCGCTGGAGGATCTCGTCGCCGGGGACGACCTCGGCCTGGTACAGGCGGTGCCACTCGTCTTCGATAAGGGCGACGCCCAGAGGCACCTGGAGCACGCTGAGCACCAAGTGCGCCGCTTCGGGCAGCACGTCGCCAAATGCGTCGAAACCGGCGCTGTGGAGCACAGAGGCGCCGCGTTCCTTGCCCAAACCGATCGTGAGCATTTTCGTAAGCCCGCTTTCGATGGGAGCGCGGAAGTCCGAATGGGGCTTGACCCGGTTTATGGGCACGACGGCGTCACAACCGAGTGCGGCCTTGCTCACGTAGACGGGCCTTCCGCTCTTCAGCTCGCCGACCTGCTCGACGTCCATGGAGGCGTCGATCGGCACGTCGAGTGCGCCCGCGTCCACACCGAGGTTGTGCAGGACATGTACCTGGCCGTCGCTGCTGGCGCCACCATGCGAGCCCATGGCCGGGATGATCACGGGACTGGCCCCCGCATCCCGGAGCACCTTTACGACAACCGCCACTACCTCGGGCAAACGGGCAACGCCGCGGCTGCCCACGGCCACGCCCACTCTGGCGCCCGCCTTCACCCGTTCCTTCACTACGGGAGCGAGCTCCCGGGCAAGTTGCGATAGGTCGAGGGCCCCCGGGGTAGCTTCCCGGCTCAGCTCGAACCAATCGATTGCGTCGGCCCCGAGCCCAGGTGTCCAAGCCGAGCTCTGGTTACTCATGGCGCCCCCTGTCGTGCGGCGTAGAAGGTCGAGGTGCCGGTACGTGCACCCTTTGTCGACTACGACAGTACACCGACGCAGCGAGGCTCCGGACTGGGCCGGGAGGACATCAGCGGCACCCCGGCCGTCTCCCCTGCCCGCCTGCCTGAGCTGCGCTGTAGTGGCTGGCGGGGCTGCCTTGTCCTGGCTGGCCGGGGTGCTAGCATGCAAAAATCTCTAGAAAAGGTTTTCTACACGAAGAGGCGGGGGCCACCCCGCCAGGGGCCACCCGACCAGGCAACCGCCCGGTCACCGTCGGTCCCGTCATGCCGGTGTCACAGGGCCATCTGGCTCTCCGGCCCATCTCGAGGGGCCGGGCGACGCTGGCCGACGGCTTCTGGGGCGACCGTCAGCGTCAGAACCGCGAGGTCACGATCCCCCACGGGATTCCGCATGCTCGAAGAGAGCGGGACGCTGGAGAACCTGCGCATCGCCGCCGGTACGTCGAAGGCCGAGTACCACCTCCCGGTGTTCCGGGACTCCGACCTTTACAAGGTCCTCGAAGCTGTGGCCTGGGAGCGCGCCCACGGGAGCGACCCGGAGCAGGAACGGTTCTTCCGCTCCAGCGTGGAACTGCTGGAGGCAGCGCAGGAGCCTGACGGTTACATCAACTCGTACGTACAGGTCGTCGAGCGCGGGCGCAGGTGGGGAGACCCCGCCATGGGCCACGAGCTGTACTGCGCCGGTCACCTGTTCCAGGCGGCCGTGGCCGATGCCCGCACCGCGGGCCAGCCGGCCGGGCTGCTCCCGGTTGCGGAACACTTCGCTTCGCTGCTGGTCAAGGCCCTGCGCTCCGACCAGGCCGCTTTCATCGACGGGCACCCCGAGGTCGAGACCGCGCTGGTCGAGCTGTACCGGACCACCGGCGACGGCCAGCTCCTCCACTTGGCGTCCGAGCTGGTTGGCCGGCGGGGCCACCAATCGCTCAGGTGGCGCAGCTTCGGCCCCGAGTACTTCCAGGACGACATCGCCTTCGACCAGGCCCGCTCTATTAGAGGGCACGCCGTGCGGGCGTTGTACCTGCTGGCCGGGGCGGCCGACCTCTATACCGAAACAGGTACGCAGGAGCTCCTTTCAGCTGCCGTATCGCAGTGGGAGGACATGACTTCGGCCAAGACGTACCTGACGGGCGGCGTCGGTTCGAGGCACCAGGACGAGGCGTTCGGCGACCGGTTCGAGCTCCCGCCCGACCGGGCGTACTGCGAACGTTGCGCGGCTATCGCTTCGATCATGTGGAACTGGCGACTTCTGCTGGTCACTGGGGAGAGCCGCTACGCCGACCTCATGGAGCGGACGCTCTACAACGGGTTCCTGGCCGGCATCGGCCTGAGCGGCAAGGACTTTTTCTACGTAAACCCGCTACAGGCCCGGCGCCCGCTGGTGCGCACGCCCTGGCACTACTGCGCCTGCTGCCCCCCCAACGGCATGCGCCTCATGGCCAGCCTGGAGCACTACCTGGCCACGACGACCACCGCCGGCATCCAGTTGCACCAGTTCGCGTCGGGACGGCTGCGTAGCGAGCTCGGGCCGAGAGGGTCGCTGGAGATCTCCGTAGAAACGGGCTACCCGTTCGCAGGGACAATCGCACTGCGAGCTATCGAAGTGCCCGACGGCCCGTGCGAGCTGGCCGCCCGGGCTCCCGCATGGGCCGGGGACGCCAGCGCCACCTTGAACGACCGGGCCATTGACTGCACACCAGGCCCGGACGGCTACTTCCGCTTCGGACGTGAGTGGTCCGTAGGCGACGAGCTCGTGATCGAACTACCAATGAAGCCGCGAGCCGTGCGCCCGGGCCACGACATCGACAGCGTCAGGGGCTGCGTGGCCTTCGAGCGCGGGCCGCTCGTGTACTGCCTGGAAGGCCGCGACGTCGCGGGGACAGGCCACCTCCAGGGGATATCGGTGGTGGCCGGGACGGTGGGCACGGAGGTGCCCGGGGTGGAGATTGGTGGACAGAGCATGATCGGGCTCGACCTGGAGGGCCTGGCCCGCCCGGCGCCCGAGGCGGCGGCATGGCCCTACTACGAACGGACCGGGGACACCGGCCGCGACGCGGGGCACCCCGACGCTCGGCCCGTCGGCGAAGGCGGGGCGACGCATATCGCACTGCGCGCCGTGCCATACTTCGCCTGGGCTAACCGCGGTGCGACCGACATGCGCGTGTGGGTGCCCGAGGGGGACTAAAAGCCCCTCCCTTGACTGGACAGCGGGGCCAGCCGGCGATAGCATCGCCAAAAATCCACGAAAAGGTTTTCAACCGACCGTGAAGACACCACCGGTCAGGAGGCCTTTGGAGTGGTCCAACGCGCAAGGGAGGGTGGTCCGCCATGAGGCGAAGTTTTCGACGACTTTTTATACCGGCTGTAGGGACGGCGATGGTGCTGTCCATGACAGGGATCCCGGCTGCATCGGCCGAGACGCACACAAAGGTGCCTGCGTCGACGTTCGGCGTCAACGCCACGGGCACGGTGTCGTTCTGGATCAGGGACGCTACTGAAGCAGCGGCGCTCAAGCTGATCCCGGAGTTCAACGCCACACATAAGAACCTCAAGATCGTCATGCACGTGACATCGCCGAACGACGACACGAGCCAGTTGGCCACGGCGATCCGCGCCGGGGACCCGCCCGACCTGGTCGGTCTGAACGACATCGACGTGCCCGAGTTCTCCCATGAGGGAGCGCTCACGAACCTCACGCAGTACGTCAACGCGCTGCCGTACAAGAACGTCCTCAGCCCGGGCCACCTGGCCCTGGCGGCGATCGGGAACCAGTACTACGGGGTCCCGTACCTGTCCGACCTGTCGGTCCTCTGGTACAACAAAGTCCTGTTCAAGAAGGCCGGCATCGCCAGTCCTCCCACGACCTTCGCCCAGATAGCGTCAGACGCGGCGGCGATCACCAAGCTCAGCACACCCTCCAATCCGGTCTACGGCCTGTCGTTCGCCGGTGACTGCCAGGGGTGCCTGGGCTTCGTGATGCTCCCCAACATTTGGGCGAGCGGCCAGCACCTCATCACCGGGCCCCTCGGGACCCAGAAAGCAAACATCGTCGGCAACGCTCCGCTCAAGTCACTTCTCAGCGTCTACGCCCAGATCTGGAAAAACAAAGAGGCTCCTGCGGCCGACCAGACCCAGGACGGCACGACGTGGGGCCAGGACTTCGGCAAGGGCAACATTGGTTTGTTGCCCGGTGACTATGGGTTCTTCACCACCTTCGAGAAAGAGGGCCTGCCTGCTGCAGATTTCGCCGACGTGCCGTTGCCGAGCGAAAACGGCGGGCACGGGAGCACCTTTGACGGCGGTGACGACTTCGTGATCCCGGAGGGAGCGAAGAACGCCTCGGGCGCCTGGGAAGTCGTGCAGTGGTTCCTGGCCAAGGCACAGCAAGAGCAGTATGCGGCCGACGGGGAGTCCCCGGTGCGCAGCGATATCGTTACCCCGGCGTTCACGGCCAAGTACCCCTACGAAGCCGTCGCCCTGAACACCCTCAAGTACGGCTCCGTCGAGTACACGCTCGCCTACAACGCCGTGTTCAACAACCCCGGCGCCCCATGGCTGAAGATGTTCGACGAAGCGGTTTACAGCGACAACGTCAATCAGGGCCTCCAGGTCGGGCAAAGCGGTATCCAGTCCACGCTCGACGCGGCTGATTCCTAAACCGACGTAGCACTTTCGACGCCGCGGGCCGGTTCCCCGGTCCCGCGGCGTTGTGCCCTATCCATGATTTAATCGGTGACGTCACGGCCCCAAGCGAGACGCACGACTCGGATTGGAGGTGAGAGGTTGGGAACGGTTGCCTCGACAACGCGGGCTCCGGTCTCTCAGGGTGCCCAGTCCGGCGTTGTCACAGTGGACCGCCGGCCCCGGCCGCGGAGGCGTTCGCGTCGCGAGGCTCGCGTCGGCTACGCGCTCGTCGCGCCGGCCCTGGCCTTCGTCGCCGTCTTCATCCTTTACCCCCTTGCCTTCGGGGCCTTCGTATCGTTTACCAACTATCCCCTGGTTGGGCCGTACCACTACGTTGGTGGCGCCAATTACGACGCGCTTATCCATAACACGACATTCGTCCACTCGATCTACTTCACCCTCGAGTACACAGCCATTGTGACCCTTCCGATACTCGTGGTCGGCTATTTGCTCGCCGTTTTCACTCGCTCGAACCGCTTCGGCAGCACGTTCTTCCGGACCTGCTTTTTCCTGCCGTTCATCGTGGGGATCAGCACATTGAGTTTCCTGATGGAGGTCGAGCTCCAGCCGGGCTTCGGCACCATCAACGTCATCCTCTCCAAGCTCCACATCGCCAGCGTCAACACGCCCTGGATAGCCAAAACGGGGTTGGCGACCACTGCGATCTGCCTTCTCGTCATTTGGTTCGCTTCCGGGTTCACGATGATGATCCTCATGGCGGGGATGCAGGGCATCCCCGACCACCTCTATGAGTCGGCCGCGGTAGACGGCGCGTCCTGGTGGGAGAAGGAGCGGATGATCACCATCCCCCTGCTGAAGCGCTCGATCGCTCTTAGTTTGGTGATCTCTGTCATCGGTTCTCTCCTGGCTTTCAACCAGTTCTTCATCATCACGGACGGTGGGCCGGGCTCCAGCACACAGAGCGTCGTCATGCAGATTTACGAGACCTTCAACACTTCGTTCAACGTTGGTTCTGCCAGTGCCATGTCAGTCGTCCTCGTCGCCGTCGTCGGTTTCATCACGTTCCTGCAGTTCCGTTTCCTGCGGAGCGACGATGTCTGAGCGAGCCGCTGCGGTGGCAACCCCGAGGCGTTCCAGGATGCGGCCCAGTACGCCCATGTACCTACTGGCCGGCACAATGCTCGCCGCCATCTTCGTCGTGCCCCTGGTTTGGGAAATTCTTCGGTCGTTCGAAGCGCCCGGGGCGATCGTCTCGCCACCGTCTCTCAAGAACTTCTCCAACCTCGGCGTGGCCAACTACAAAAAGCTCCTTGAAACCGACCACATTCTCCGCAACGTCGAGAACAGCTTCATCGTCGCCATTGCGACTGCCGCTGTCACCGCGGTGGTGGCGACGCTCGGTGGCTACGGTTTCGGCCGGTTCAGGTTCCGCGGCTCGGGGACCATTTTCGGCCTCGTGCTGCTCGGTTTCATGGTGCCGTTCCAGGCCGTGATCGTGCCCCTGTTCCTGGAGCTGAAGGATTTCCACCTCTTGAACACCCTCCCTGGATTGGTGGTGTTCTACACGGCGTTCAACCTCCCGTTCGGCATCTACCTCATGCGCAACAGCTTCAAAGAGATCCCGAACGAGCTAACGGACTCGGCCAAGGTTGACGGCGCGTCAGTCATGACCACGCTAACCCGGGTGCTCCGGCCGTTGATCATCCCGGGCATCGCCACCACCGTGCTTTACGCGTTCTTGTTTTCCTGGACCGAGTTCCTGGGTGCCCTCACGTTCACGACAAACGACTCCATCTACACGTTGCCCGTAGCATTGGTTAACGTAGAGTCGAGCGACACGTACGGCGGCATCGATTACGGCGTGCTCGTCGCCGGCGCCGTTATTGCCATGATCCCCTGCATTATCATCTACGTCGCCCTGCAGCGTTACTACGTGCGTGGGCTGGTGTCGGGGGCGGTAAAGGGCTGACCATGCCCAGCTCAACACGGACCGGCAATTTCCCGACGCCAGCAAAGAGCCCGGACGGCCATGGGGAACCAAAGGACGGCCGGCGTACCACCCAAAGGGCGAACGGCCCAAGAAGCTGGAGCGAAGAGGCCCCCCCACAAGGACTTGAGCCCGGGCCAGGCCAACCGGGGGCCGAGGGGCCTGCTGGGCTCACCGCTCCGAGCCGGCGCTCAACGCCAACGATCACTGATGTGGCCGCCCTCGCCCACGTCTCGATCGCCACCGTTTCGAAATCACTGAACGGTCGCCCGGGAGTACGTGTGGCGACGCGCGCCCGTGTCATCGAAGCGGCCGAGGCGCTCGGCTTTCAGTCCAACGCTCTGGCCCGGAACCTCCTCACCGGCAGAAGTTATACGGTTGGCCTGATCACAAATGACAGTTATGGGCGATTTACGATGCCCGTCCTCCTCGGCGTCGAGGACACTTTGCAATCCGGGCAGTTGGCCGTCTTGCTGTGCGACGGCAGGGACGACTCCATCCGGGAGCAGCACTATGTAAAGACGCTGCTGGCGAGACGTGTCGACGGCATCATCGTTACTGGACGCAGGAGCGACCCCCGGCCCCCGATCAGCCGGGAGCTGCCTGTCCCCGTGATCTACGCCATGAGCGAGTCCGCTGACCCGCGCGACGCTTCAGTGCTACCGGACGACGAGGGCGGAGGAGCCCAGGCCGTCCAGCACTTGCTCGCCACCGGGAGGACGCGCATCGGGCACATCACCGGTCCCGAACACTTCAGAGCGGCACGGCTACGGGCGGCTGGGGCAGTCCGCGTGCTGGCCGCCGCCGGGCTGTCGCTGGCCGGCGACGAGCCCCTCTACGGAGAGTGGAGCGAGGTCTGGGGGCGTCAGGCCGCCCGCATACTGCTGCGCGCCGCGCCGGGCACCGATGCCGTGTTTTGCGGGAGCGACCAGGTTGCCCGCGGGGTTGCGGATGCCCTGCGGGAAATAGGCTCTCGCGTCCCCGACGACATCGCCCTGGTGGGCTTCGACAACTGGACCGTAATGGCCGAGGCGGCCCAGCCCCCGCTAACGACTATCGACATGAACCTCCCCGGGCTCGGGCGCATCGCGGCCGAGACGCTGCTGTCGGCCATCGCCGGCCACACCGTGCACGGGACAATTGTGGTGCCAAGCCGCCTCGTTGTCCGCTCCTCCACCTGACTGTCCAGCAGGGATGGTTCGCCGGCCGGCCATGGCTGGGTTAGTGGCCGGTCGTGCTCCCGAGCAGCCGGTCGTGCTCCCGAGCAAGAAGCGCCCGCGTCAGCACCCCTGAAGGACCAGGAACAAGATAAGCAGGGGCGTGATCGCTGCCGTGCCAGCAGTTATCTTGAGGACGGTAAAGTCCTCCGCGCTCCCGGCGATGCCGGTGTGGCTGAACCTCAACGCAAGGCATTGCGTAAGCGTGCTTAGCTCGGCGTTGCCGTTGATCATGAACGGGAGGAAGTAGTTGTCCCAGCATGCCACCACGTTCAGCATGAATGTCGTTATTCGAGCAAGGACTACCTGGGGCGGGGCTGTAGGTAAGAAGATCCTTGGTTCTTTCGCTTCGTCCTGGCTCTGGCCCCAGGTCGTTTAGGCGCGTGCCGGACAGCGACCGCACTTCTGGGGCCACCGTGAACGGCGACCGCCGGCCGTCGATCGCCGACGTCGCCAGCCTGGCCGGAGTCTCCCACCAGACCGTCTCGAGGGTCCTCAACAAGAACTCGAGCGTAGGCGAGGTCACCCGGGCGCGGGTGCTGGCCGCCATCGACCAGCTTGGCTACCGGCCCAACACGGCGGCGCGGGCACTGGCCAGTGGCCGCTCGAAGACCCTCGGCGTGGTGACCCTCGACACCAGCCTGTACGGACCGGTTTCCACCCTGTACGGGTTCCAGCACGCGGCTCAGCGCCATGGTTATTTCGTGTCTGTCGTGGCGGTCCATTCGGTCGACCGCCAGTCCGTGCGAGACGCGGTCCAGTGGCTCACCAGCCAGTCGGTCGAAGGCCTGGCCGTGATCGCTCCATTGACCTCGGCCCACGATGCTCTGGCCGGCCTGCCCACGGGCACCCCTGTCGTGGCCGTCGAGGGCGACCCCGAGGCAGACATGTCGGTAGTCACCGTGGACCAGGTGGCCGGGGCCAAGCAGGCCACCGAGCACTTGCTAAGTGCGGGGCACGACACCGTCTTTCACGTCGCCGGGCCCGGCGAATGGCTCGAGGCCCGTGGCCGGGAAGCGGGCTGGCAGGCCGCCCTCGTAGAGGCCGGCGCCGAAGTTACCCCGCCCATCCTGGGTGATTGGACGGCCCGTTCCGGTTACCAGGCCGGCCAGGTGCTGTCGCAAATACCCGACGCCAAGGCGATCTTCGTAGCCAACGACCACATGGCCCTCGGAGTTTTGCGCGCCCTTTACGACCGGGGCCGGCGCGTGCCCGGAGAAGTGGCCGTGGTCGGCTTCGACGACACGCCCGAATCGGCCTACTTCATCCCGCCCCTTACGACTATCCGCCAGGACTTCCAGAGGGTAGGTGGTGCAGCCGTCCAGCTGTTGGTGGACCAGCTCAACAGCGGGACAAGGGCCCAGGAACGGGTGGTGATCCAACCCGAGCTCATCTGCCGCGACTCCAGCACGAGGCGTCCCCCCGACTGAGAAGGCTCGCCGGGCAAACACAGCTCATGTGGTGGGGCCAGCCCGGGTCGTGACCGCTAATCGTCCGGGACAGGCTCGGCCGTTCGCCCGTCGCTCGGCCGAGCACCGCCGTCGTCTCCCTCCTCATCGGGCTCGCTGTAGCTGAGCGCCGCCCGCCTCGATAGAGGGTCGAACGCGTAATACACCCCGAGGGCCGCCTGGACGGCCAAAAAAGCGAAGGCGTTCAGGAACGCCACGCCAACGGCAAGGCCGTAGACGACCGCCCCGAGCGTGAAAAGCAGTGTAGAGACACGTCTTTCCGCCTCCGGGAACGACGTGCGTAGCAGCCGCCGGTCGTGAGCGGCATATAGCCAAAGCGCCGCCCACGCACAGCCGTTGGCGAACATGGTCGCCCCGTAGACGACCGCAGCCGTCCGTTGGCCCTGCCCCTTGGCCAGGGCCTGGCCCAGGACCCCGGTCGGGAACGGCAAGAACGCCAGCGTCATAAGCAGGAGCAGGTTGAGGTACACGAGCTGTCTGTCGACCCGGCCGAAATGGTTGAAGACGGAGCGGTGGTTGACCCACATGACCCCGATCACGGCAAAACTGACGATATAGGCGGCCAACGAGGGCCAGCTCCGGGCGAGATCATGGGCCAGGCGACGGTAATCCTCCGGCTCGGCGATCGTAACGACCAGCAGCGTGATCGCAAAAGCGAACACACCATCGCTGAATGCCTCTACGCGTCCTTTGTTCATGGGCCCTCGGCTGTCCTACGGCTATGTTGGCCCAACCCGACCACATATAGCGCCGCAAGGCATGCGGGCGGTAAGGGGCGGCGCTTGCTAACAGGCGTACGGCCGCGCCGCTCGCCCGTCAACTTGGCGGGCCCGCCCAACAACCCGGCGGGCCCGCCAAAACACCGGATAGGCAGCCATCCGAAAGCCGGCTGGCTCAGCTTCGGGCGTACCTGGCCGCCGCCAACGGAGCGAAGACAACAACGATCCCGGCGACCCACGCCACTGACCAAACTATGAAGTACCCGGCCGAGTGCCCGAGCGCCGCCGCGCTGGAGGGCCCGAGCGTCAGAGCTCTCACGGCGCCCACCATGTAGGTGACCGGCTGGTGCTGGGCAAAGGCCTGCAACCAACCCGGCATACTGCTGACGGGGACGTAGGCACTCGAGACGAACACGAGGGGGAACACCAGGAAGGCCATTCCCTGCGCGGCCTGGGGCGTGCCCGCCAGCAACCCGAGAATTATGAACAGCCATTCAAAGGCGAAGCCAAACAGGACGCAGAGCCCCAGGGCAGCCAGGTCGGCCAGCCCGGAGCCATCGGGCCGGAAGCCAACGGCCAACCCGACGGCAATGGCCGTGACCAGCCCCCAGGTATTCCAGATGCTGTCTGCGATAGCCCGCCCGGCCAGGAAGCTGGCCCTCGGCACGGGGAGGGACCTGAGCCGGTCCACGAAGCCCTGTTGCAGGTCGTCGGCGACACCGGTGGCGGCGCCCTGAGCGGTGAAAAGGATACCGGTGGTGACGAACCCGGGCACCAGGAAATTCACGTAGCTCGTGCCGTGGACACTTACGGCGCCTCCAAAAACGTAGCGGAAGATCAGCAGGAAAAGTGCACCCTGTATTGTTCCCAGCACGACCAGTTGCGGCGTCCGGAAATAACGTAAGAGCGCTCGTTTGGCCACCTGCGCCGTGCTCGTGACCATGGACGTCGTCCTGGTCGCAGGCCCGGGATAACCGGTGGCCGCCGGTAGGGCTACGACAGTCATTTCATTTCCTCCTATTGGGGTTTCGGCATTGCGGATTTCGGCATTGCGAATTTGGGCTTTCTAACTTGCCTTTGTAAGGGTCAGGAAGACCTCGTCCAGGCTCGGCTGGCGCAGAGTTATGTCTTCGACGTTGGCGCCGCTCGCCTCCATGGCCTGAAGGGCCACGGAGAGCCAGTTCTCGGAGTCGTTGACGCCGATGCTGACCTTCCGCGTCGGCTCGTCGACCTGCGCGCCACTCTGGTCCAGGCGTCCCAGGGCGCGGGCGACGACCGGCAGGTCTTCGCGAAAGCGGGTATGGACCTCGATCACGCGGCCTCCGACACGACGTTTGAGCTCGGCCGGGGTACCGGCGGCCACGGCCTTGCCGTGGTCGATGATGACGATCTGGTTGGCCAACTGGTCGGCCTCGTCGAGGTACTGAGTGGTCAACAGGACGTCCGTGCCCCGTCCGACCAGGGCCCGGATGGCATCCCACAGTTCGTTGCGGCTACGGGGGTCCAGCCCGGTGGTCGGCTCGTCGAGGAGCAGCAGCCGTGGCTCGCCCACGAGGCTGGCGCCCAGGTCGAGACGACGGCGCATGCCACCTGAGTAGGTGCGTACGGCATTGTTGCCCGCATCGGCCAGGCCCAACTGCTCCAGGACCTGACCCGCCGCCCGCTTGGCGTCCCTCCGGCTCCGGCCGAACAAACGAGCCACCATCTCCAGGTTTTCGCGGCCCGTCATCACCGGCTCCACGGCCGCAAACTGGCCGGCGAGACCGATCAGCTGCCGCACGGCTGCAGCCTCGCGCCGGGCGTCGTGACCAGCCACGATCAGCTCCCCGTGGTCGAGGCGCAGAAGCGTGGCCACGGCCCGGACGAACGTCGTCTTGCCGGCTCCGTTGGGGCCGAGCAGGGCGACCACCTGGCCGGGCTCGGCCACGAGGTCGAGACCTTCGAGGGCGGTGGTCTTGCCGAAGCGCTTGGTCACGTTTCGGGCTTCGATCGTGGCAGTGCTCATTTACAGCTCCTTTGCCGTCAGGTCGAGCAGGACAGGTCGAACAGTGGCGGTCAGGTCCAACAGGTCGGGAGAGGGGTCCTGGAACGGGGTACTGTTCTCGAACGACATTCTAGAGACTCGAACGGGGTTTGTCAAACACCGTTCGTGAATCGAATGCCCGTCGGGACACCGGCTCCGCCAAAGACGCTCGACGCCCAGGGGCCTGGCCGGCCTCAGGAACGGCGTTAGGCAATCGAACAGTGTTCGTCAAGTGCTATACTCGTGACCATGGCGAGTAGCCAGGACGCCAACCAGGCGATGCCGGAGCCGCCCTGGCGCCGCGCCGAGCCACCTCCTCGCGCCCCGATAACGCGCGAGGCCATAGTGGAGGCGGCCCTGGTTGTCCTCGACAAGGTCGGGATGGACGGTCTCTCTATGCGACGTGTGGCCCAGGAGCTCGGTACGGGCGCCGCGTCCCTCTACTGGCATGTGCGCAACAAGGAAGAGCTGTTCCAGCTCGTATTCGACCGGGTTACCCGCGAGATGGTCCTTCCGGAGCCCGACCCTGCCCACTGGCAGCAACAGCTCAAGGCGCTCGGGCTGGAGATGCGCCAGGTGCTGAGCAGGCACCGGGACGTGGCCCGTATCTCCTTCGGCCGCATACCCGCCGGCCCCCAGGTGGCGCTTATGTCCGAGTGGCTGTTCACCTTGCTCAAGCCGGTCGGGATCCCCGACCGCGCCATCGCCTACCTGGGTGACATTGCCGGGTTGTACGTAGGCGCCTTTTGCTTCGAGGAGAGCCTCGGGTACGCCTCCCCCACCGGTGAAGACCTCCCGCCCGAACAGCTCGTCCAGATGATGCGGGACTACATGCTCTCCCTCCCGAAAGAGCGCTTCCCCTACACCCTGGCTGCGCTCGACGTGCTGCTGGGGTTCAACCCGGAAGACCGTTTCGAGTTCGGGCTCGAACTTATTATTGCCGGGCTCGAGAGGCTCGCCGCCAGGGCCGATGCCAGTGACAATGAGCAGAATGCTAAATAGCTAAGAAGCTAGATAGCTTCCAGGCGAACAACCTGCCTGAGCAGCAGACAGGATAAGCCGGGGCCAGGGCACAACTGGTCCCGCCATCCTGCGACGAGTGCCTTCGGCCATCCCGAGCGGTTCAGGCCATGGCTGTCGCGCGACGCCACCCGTCTGGCGTGGACAGCTCTCCCTGACGGCGGGCTCGATGTGCCGATCAGTGCGCGATGGTCGATGACCAGGGGATACTTTGCTGGTCGGTGACGCTGGCCAGCGCCTGCAACATGTACGCGTACGCGCTTCCCGGGCTGTCGGTGCCCGGGCCGTCCGTGAGGACCCCGTAAATCTCCATCTTTTCGTTCAGCTTGGTTTTCGCGTACGCCAGCAGGGCAGCCCAGTCGGCGGCGTCGGTCGGGTAATAGATCTCGGGCATGGGGACGTCAGGGGGGAACCCGTAAGCCACCTGAAGTAGCTGGCGTTCCGACCACACGCCCTCGGCGGAGCCGTAGTCGACCAGAGCCGGGTAGAACCCGCCGACGGTCTTTGCATAGCCGTCCAGCAGGTCGTACGTGTTGTAATAACCCGGGTCGAAGGCAGGCTCCACGTCGTCGGCGGCGACAACACGGACGTCGTCCGTGTAGCGTTCACGGGCCTTCAGGGAGTTGGCCCACGCGCCGACCTGCTCGACGGTCAGGGCTAACTGGCCCCCCCAGGTGACGTAGCTCGTCGGCTCGTCGGGGCAACCGCAGATCGTGGCGCCGCACGGTTGGCCGGTCCCGCAACTGTTGTTGGTCCCGACGGCGACGTCGAGGGTGGTGAACCTCGGGGCGTACCGGTAGTACACGCTTACGTAGCTCTCGACCGCCGTGGCAATTGACGGCAGGGGCAGAAAGACCGCGGTTGTAGCCGAGTGTCCCGTAGGCGGAACCATTGAAAGCCGGCCGGCCGAAATCCAGTATGACAATGCCCTGAGAGCCGGCCTTCCCGGCCGCTTCGCCCTGAAGGTAGAGCATTTTGGCACTAACGCTGCGCTCGTAATACGACCTGGTCTGGCTGGGGAGCGTCCCGGGGTAAGTCGAGGTGGCAATGTAACCCGGCGTGGTGGCGTAAGAACCAGCGGCCGGGTAGCTGGCGGCGGCCGTCGCAGTAGCCGGGTAACTGCCGGTCGGGGCGGAACTGCCGGCAGCAGGGTCACCCGCGCCGGCCGCGTAACTCTGGCTCGCAGACGTGAGCGAAAATGCGATCGCCGCAATGAGCGCGAGCGCCGTCACAAGGCTGCTTCGCGATGCGATCTGCGGAGCAGGCTTCAGCCCGCGGTGCTCACTACACCGGGCCACACAAAACGAATTTCTGTGTTCACCCAACCGGGCGCGCTGCATACGCCGACGCCGCCTCTTTTGGTCGTCGCGCCCTTGGGAGCCCCACCACAATTGTGCCGACAAAGCTGGCGCGCGTCAAACAGCTTTAGCCTCCGACACCGGCTCCGAGTAGCATCACGCCATGCCGGCCCGGCGTCAACGCCTACATCGCTTCGAAAGAACCGTGCTTGGTAACGGCCTCAAAGTGGTCGTCGTGCCCGACCCGGCAGTGGCATTGGTCGGGGTTGCGGTTGTGTACAACGTCGGCTTCCGGTCCGAGCCCGAGGGCCGGACGGGCTTTGCCCATCTCTTCGAGCACATGATGTTCCAGGGCTCGGCGCACGTCGGCAAGGTCGAGCACATACGTCTGGTCGAGTCAGCCGGCGGGACGATGAACGGCCATACGTTGCCCGACCTGACGGCGTACTACGAAGCCTTGCCGCCGTCGGCCCTTGAGCTTGCCTTGTTCCTCGAGGCGGACCGCATGGGGTCGCTCGTCATTTCCGAGGAGAACCTCCGCAACCAGGTCGACGTGGTCAAGCAAGAGATACTTGTCAACGTCCTCAACCGGCCCTATGGAGGGTTCCCGTGGATCCCCCTGCCTGCCCTCGCCTTTGATACTTACCCGAACGCCCACAACGGCTACGGGGACTTCAGCCACCTCGAACAGGCGACGGTGAAGGAGAGCAAGGACTTCTACAACACTTATTACAGCCCCTCTAACGCGGTCCTGGCAGTGGTCGGCGCCTGCCAGCCGGACGAGGTCTTCGCGCTCGGCGGAACGCTACTTCGGGCCCATACGGCAAAGGCGAGTGCCGCCCCACGGGCCGTGGCCTGAGCGCCGCCTGCGCGCCGACCGGCTACGGGTAATTCCCGACCGTCTCGCACCCCAGCCCGCTCTGGCCGTTGGTTACCAGACAGTGGACCCGGTCGGCCAGCTCGACCGCTACCTCGTCTACCATGTCCTGGCCAGCGTGCTCGGGGGTGGGGAGGCCAGCCGGCTCCAGGACCGTCTGGTCCACAAGGACCACAGCGCCACCGAGGTCGCTTGCCTGCTCGGGACCTTTGGCGCAGACGACTTCTTTATCCGGGAACCGTCGCTGTTCCAGGTCGTCGTGTACCACCCGGGCGTGGTGACGACCGACATACTCTTGCGGACCATAAACGAGGAGGTTTCTCGCCTGGCGAGCGACGGCCCGACCAGAGAAGAGCTGAGGCGAGTGGTCGCCACCTCCGCCGCCGATGTTTGGCGCAGCCTCGACTCGACGCTGGACAGAGCCCACATCGTCGCCTCGCTCGAGACGGTCCACGGCCGAGCCGAGCTCATCGACGAGCTAGCCGACCGGATGGCCGCTGTGGGGCCGCAGATGTGTCAGCGGCGGCCGCGGACCTGGTCGCTCAACACAGCGCGGTGGTAGATCTCCAGCCGGCCAGGGCGACCGAGACAGCCACACGAACGGGCAAACGAGCAAGCACGACTGAGCCAACCGGAACCAGAAAACGAGTCGCGTCACGCAAACAGACGGCATCGGCAAAGAGAGCGGGCCCGGCAAAACGGGCGCGGACAGCAAAGCGGGCTGAGGCGACCGAAACGAGTTCAGATGCCTAAAACGATCACTCGTCCCGCTATCGGCCGGCTGCGGGCGCCCCGGCAACCCGACCTCCTCGACACCGAGCTCCCTGGGGGACTGCGCACGATCTTTGCCCGGCACCGCCCGCTCCCTCTGGTCGAGCTCCGGCTGGCCATCCCCATCGGCTCCGCTCAGATCCAAAAACCGGCGCCAAACAGCGTCCTTTCCCGGTCCCTCTTCGCCGGCACGGCCCAGCACGACCGGTTGGAGCTGGCCGAGGCCATTGAGAGCCTGGGTGGCCACCTCGGAGCCCACGTCGACGAAGACCGGCTCGTGGTGGCCGGCTCGGTCCTGGCCGAGAACGCCGAGGCCTTCCTGAAGGTCCTGGCCGAAATCCTGACCTCGGCTACCTACCCGGAGCCCGAAGTAAAGGCCGACAGGGCCCGGGCGGCAGACGAAACAGTCATCGCTCTCAGCCAGCCCGAAGTCGTGGCCTCTCAAGCCCTGCGGCGCCGCCTCTTTGCCGGTCATCCGTATGCCACACCGATCCCGGCGCCAGCGGCGCTTCGCCGGGTTAATGCCCCCGAGCTCCGGGCCCTGCATCCAATCCTGTTCGACCCGGCGGCCGCCTGCCTGGTGCTGGTGGGGGACCTCCAACCGGCAAATGCTCGCCGTTTCGCCGAGGAGGCGCTGAGCGGGTGGCTCGGGCTCCGGGGGCAGGGAGCACGCGAGCTACCGGCAGCCGTCCCCAACGTCCGGGGACCGCTCGAGCTCGTTGCCCGGCCGGGCAGCGTCCAGAGCAACCTGCGCCTCGGCGGTGCCGCCCCCGCCCTCGCCGACCCCGCCTGGCCGGCCATGTCGCTGGCGCAAAGCGTGCTCGGCGGGATGTTCACCTCGCGCATCACCGCCAATCTGCGGGAACGCAACGGGTACACGTACTCACCTCGCACCCGGGTCCGCCACCTGCGAGCGGGTTCCTCGCTGACCCTGGCCGCCGACGTAGCCACTGCCGTTACGGCTCCCGCCCTGGTCGAGACGTTTTACGAGTTCGGGCGCCTGGCGACCACCGGGGTCACCGACGAGGAGTTGGAGCTCGCCCGGCGCCACGCAGTGGGACGGTTCACGTTCGAGACGGCAACCCTCCCGGGCCTGGCGGGGACGCTGGCCAACCTGGCCGTCAACGGGGTCGGGCTCGGCTACCTGGCCAGCTACCCGAAAGCGATCGTGGCCATGACCAAGCCCGATGTCGACGAGGCCGCCCGGCGCTACGTCGCTCCTCGCCAACTGGCCACAGTGGTCGTGGGTGACCCCGAGGCAGTCGCCGGCCCTCTCTCGATCATCAGCGACGTGGTAGTGCGCCGGGCTTGAGGGCCCGGCCGGGCGTCCTGGCTCAGGCCGACGCCAGCCGGTCGAGGCGCAGGAGCAGGGCTTCGAGGGCCAGCAGTTCTCCCGGGTTGTACGCCAGGTCGGCCGAGAGGCCATCTATGAGGGCCACGGCATCAGCCGCGCGTCCGGCGGGCAGGGCGCCGGCCACCGCCCGGTCCCGGTATGCGCCCGCCAGCGCCGCCAGCCCCGTGCGCAGCTCGTCGGTCCGCTGGCGGCGCTGCTCACGACGGTGCCGTTCCTCGAGTTCGCGCGCGTAGCCACCCGGGCGGCGGCCTGACCCGACCTTCCCGGGCTCGACTGGAAGTCCCGTGCATAACGCTCGGCCAGTTCGGCGGCCTCGGCCTGCTGGCGAGCCGACAGCGGCCCGGTACTGCGCTTCAGCAGCTCGACGAGCTCCTCTGCCAGCACGGCGACCGTCGCCCCGGTGCCATCCAGACGGCCCGGAACTGACTCCCACGCCCGCCAGCGGGCTTCGGCCTCCTGGTCTGTGGCAAGCAATCGAGCCCGGTCGAGGCGTCCGCCCGCCAGGCGAGCCAGGACGGAGGCCCGCTCCGGCGGCAGGCCGTCGCCCCGGAGCACGCCCGCCACCTCGTCCTCGGTGAGGGGCCTGAAGTCGACCCGGGCCGAGCGGCTGGCTATCGTCTCCAGTTCGACCGGCACGAACTCGGCCAGACCGATGAACACAGTGTCGCCCGGTGGCTCCTCGATCGTTTTCAACAGTGCGGGCACCGTTTCGCGGGCCAGGTGGAGGTCCGGCAGTACCACCACCGACCGGCCCCCCTCGACCGAGCTGCGGGCGGCCGTGCGGGTCACTTCGCGGGCCTGGTCGATCGACAGCGACGCACCCTCGCGCTCGAGGACGACAACATCGGGGTGGACGCCCTGGGTGACGCGCCGGCACGTCTCGCAGTCGTCCTCACCACCGTTGGGACAAAGGAGCATGGCGGCGAACGCCATAGCGGCCGTCAGTTTTCCGGTGCCCGGGGGCCCGACGAACAGGTAGGCATGGACGGGCTTGGCCGCCGCCGCCCTCGAGGCCTTACCGCGACGTCCTGGCCGACCAGGCCGGCCAGCCCTTTTTCTACTTCATCCTCCTTTGGTACCTTTGCTTTTGGCCCATCGTTCTCAGGCACGCGGCAATTCCTCTTCCCGCTCAGGCGCCCGTACTTGCCATCTTCACTCGATCGCCTTTCGGACCAGAGCGGCCACCTCGTCGACGGTCTCCGAGGCGTCCACGACCCGCCAGTGAACGGGGTCGGCAGCCGCCAGTTCACGAAACCCCACCTGAACCCGGGCCAGGAAATCGTCTCCCTCGCTCTCGATGCGGTCGAGACGAGCCCCACCTAGCCGCTCTCTAGCGACGCCGGCCGGCAAGTCCAGCAACACGACAAGGTCAGGGGCCGGTTGCCGTTGGCCCAGCCGTCCAGCGTCACGAGCTCAGGGATGGGAAACCCCCGCCCGTAGCCCTGGTAGGCGAACGTCGACCCGGAGTAGCGGTCGCACACGACATCCTGGCCCCTCGCCAGGGCGGGCTCGATGACCTCGGTCACGTGCTGGGCGCGGGCGGCCAGGAGCAGCAGGAGCTCTGCTTTAGGAACGGGTGCCGTCTGGCCGGGATCTAGAAGGAGGCGGCGTACCGCTTCACCCAGCGCGGTGCCACCCGGCTCGCGGGTCAGAACGGCGCCCAGGTGCTCGGCCAACAGGGCGGCCTGGGTCGACTTCCCGGCGGCTTCACCGCCCTCCAGAACTATGAACCGGGCCACCGGCCCAACGTAGTGCCAGCTTCGCCGGCAACAGGACAAACGGGGGACTACGCCTCCGGGGGCACGAGCCGCCGCTCCAGCGCCCAGCGGGTCAGCTGGTACCGGTTGGTCAGCTGCAGTTTGCGTAGCACCGCGGATACGTGCGTCTCGACGGTCTTGACCGAGATGAAAAGCTCGCGAGCGATCTCTTTGTACGCGTAGCCACGGGCGATCAGACGTAGCACCTCGCGTTCGCGCCCCGTCAACTGGTCGAGCTCGGGGTCGAGGTGCACGGTGGTGGTCTCCGGCGCCGCCGCGAACGCATCCAGCACAAACCCGGCCAGTCGGGGCGAGAAAACGGCGTCGCCGGCGGCCACCATGGCCAGGGCGTCAAGGAGTTCCCGGGTCGAAATGGTCTTCGTGACGTAGCCGCGAGCGCCGGCCCGGATGGTACCGATCACGTCCTCGGCGGCATCCGACACCGATAAGGCGAGAAAACGGACCCCGGGGTACGAGGCCTGCACCCTCCGTATCACTTCGGGCCCACCGCCATCGGGCATGTGCACGTCCACGAGCACGACGTCGGGCACGAGCTGGCGAGATCTGCTCGACCGCGGTGGCAACGTCACCGGCCTCCCCCACGATCTCAACCCGGCGGCCGCTGCCGCGCTGGCCGGCGATCTCGTGACGGACGCCGGCTCTGAATAGCTGGTGGTCGTCAACTATGAAGACGCGCAACGGCATCGAGGTAGACAGGCTCACTACGCTGCCCGCCTGGGCATTTTCAGGGCCACCTCCGTGCCTTCGCCAATCGCGCTGCGCACCGACGAAGTCCCGCCATTGCGGTTTACCCGTGCATGGATCGATTCGCTTATGCCCTTGCGGTCACGAGCCACCATCCCGGGGTCGAAACCCTTGCCGCGGTCGCGCACGAACACCGAGATCTCATCCGGCTCCACCTCGGCGAAAATCGAGACGAGATCGGCCCCCGACCACTTGGCGGCGTTGACAACGGCCTCCCGGGCGGCGGCCAGAAGGGCACGGGACCGCTCGTCCAGAGGAGCATCTCCAACGGTGACGACTTCTACCCTCAGGCCGTGGACGCTCTCTATGTCTTGCTGCATGGCGAGCAGGCCCTCGGAAACAGTGCCGGGTTCGGCCAACCCTGTGAGGCCGCCGGGCGGCCCGTCGAAAAGCCAGGAGCGCAGTTGCCGCTCCTGGCCCTGGCCAGCCGCTGGACCTGCTGGGGGTCGCCGGCGGCCCGCTGTATCAGGGCGAGGGTCTGCAGGACCGAATCATGCAGGTGCTCTGCCATCTCGGCCCGCTCCTCGGCACGAGCTCGCTCGCGACGCTCACCCGATAGTTCCCGGCCCAGGCGCAACCACCACGGCGCCAGGACGAGGGCAAACCCGGCGATGACACCGAGGGCGGCAAAGGCAACGGTGAGGTCGGCACCGTTGAGATGGCCCGGCTGAAGCAGGGTCGACGTCCCGACGGCGATCAGGGCCGCACCGACCAGCAAGCGGACGAGGGCGCCCACCACGCGGCGCCAGGTGGGGACCGCAGTCGGGCTCGTGCCGCTCAGTAGCCCGGCCAGGCGGCGGGCCGCAGCCCGGTCATCGGCATCGGCATGACGCCAAACGGCGACCAGACAGGCGAGGCTGATGATCCCGGGCGAGACGATGCCCAGCAGAGTTGAGGCGCCGAGGACACTGGCGCTGACCATGAGCACTATCAGCAGGCTCACTGCCGCCAGGACGAGCGAAACCGTCCGACGGTCGGAAAAGGCGGTGCGAGCGATGGGCTGCTCGGCCCCTTCCGACGGCAGGAAGAGCCAACCGGCGATGTAAATGACGAACCCGGCACCACCAACGCAGGTCAGCGCCACCAGCGCCCAACGCGCCGCCAGCACGCTCACTCCGACCGTCTCGGCCAACGCCGAGGCCACGCCGCCGAGGACGCGCTGGCGGGGCCGGCGTACGCCGGACCAGGTCTCCCTGCTGATGAGGCTGGACCAACCGCGGGTAGACGCCCGCGGCCACTGTGCCGCCTGTGCGTTGGGCCCCGGCGTACCGGAAGGCGGGGGCGAGCCGGGCACAGCCGAGGGTGAGCCCGGCGCCGCCGAAGCTGGGCCCGGTCCCTCCGCCCTGGGGGTGGCGGTCGGGGCCACTGCTGGTCCCCTGGGCGGGGCCGGACTGCTCGCCGGTCCTCCGGGTGGGGCCGTTGCCGGGGCGCCCGATGCGGCGCTGGCCGGGGTGCTCCCCGGTCCGTTGAGGCGGGCCACCGGAGGAGGACCGGGTTGAACGGTCAGGGGGCCGCTGGGGGCACCGGACCGTGCCTTTGCCGCGCCATTGGTGCCGTTCGGAGACGGAGGGCCAGGCTGAGCGCCAGGTAGAGAGCCTACCGAGGCGGCCACGCCGGCCGGGGCCGGAGGACCGGGCTGAGCGTCCACCTGGGTGCTTGGCGGCGCGGTCACGGCCGGCGTCGCCTGCGCCGCTTGTCGCACCTGACTATCGGGCTCGTTCCGGATAACTCCATAGTCTCATTAGAAGCTACTCCTGTGTATTCCGGTGACCCCCTACCAGGTCCCTGGACGTTGCCAGGCGGACATCAGGGTTTTCCCGGGGGCCCCCCTGATGGCTATAGCGCGATACGGACGCCATGATCGAAATATGAACCAGCAAGCGTGGCAGCCGCCTCCGCCTCCGCCGCCTCCGCCCTACTCAGCGCCCCCTCCGTACTCGTCACCGCCGCCGCGGTCTGGCGAACCGCGGGGTAAGTTCCGCCGGAGCCGGACGGACCGCCGGATCGCAGGTGTCGCCGGTGGCCTTGGGGCCTACCTCGGCGTGGACGCCACCGCCTTGCGGGTGGGTTTTGTGATCGCGTCCATCCTGTTCCTGGGCGGGTTCGGCGGCCCGATCCTCTACGTCATCGCCTGGATACTCGTCCCCGAGGAGGGCAACACCCCGGCCGTGACGAGAGCAACCTTCTCGGGGCGGCCGTGGCAGGACTGGGACCGGTCCGCTCGTTCCTGGGCCCTTGTCCTCGGCGCCCTGGCGTTGGCGTTGATCTGGTCATTCGGGATTTGGCCATGGTGGCATTGGCGGACCTTGCCCGTCTGGCTGCTCCTCATCGGCCTGGCCCTCTGGGCCCTGGCTCGCCACCGTGAATCGTCATGGACCGGCAGTCAGCCGCCGGGCTGGGGGCGCCCGGCCGAGCGTGGCGGCCCGGCCCGATGCCGCCCCGTGACCCCTCGGGAGCGTATGTCGACCCGATGTTCTCCCCCGGCGCCGCCTATCAAGGCCCGGGTGCCTACCCCGGTCCGACCGGGCCCTCGGCCCCCGGCGAGGGTGCACCGCCTGATGGCGGTACACCTGACAGCGGTACGCCTGACAGCGGTACACCTGACAGCGGTACACCTGTCGTCGGTACACCGGCTGACCAGCCCGACCTCGTCGCCACCGGCTCCGTTAGCGGCACGGCGGCTGCTCCCGTGAGTGACCCCGCCACCGCCACCAGCAACGGCGGGGACGGTGCTGCGCCTGTCCCTTTTGCTGACCCCGGGCCCTTCGGTTTCGTAGGCGGGACGTCTGGCAACGGGCGTCCAGTCGCCGGTGACGGCGGGAACAGCACCGTAGCCGTCCCGGCGGCAAAAGGTGCACCAACGACCACGCCTTCCATAGCTGCTGCCGCTGGTGCACCCGTAGTGGCGGCGAAAGCCGCCACCGGCAATATCGTCGCCCCGGTGGCCCCATCTTTAGTAGAGAAGTCGCCGGACCCGGTCGACCTGACCGCGCTGGACCGCGCCCAGGCTGAAGAGGCGGCGGCGAGCTGGGCTGCAGGCCAGCTGCGAGCGGCCGGCGTCCCCGCCCCCCTTGGCAGCGGTAAGGCGGCTGTGGGGGGCATGGCCACCCAGGCCATTACCCGAGGGCGCGGCAGCCGGGGTGCCCGGCGAGCCGTGCGGGTGCTCATGGCATTGATTACCGCCCTGGTCCTTCTGGCTGCGCTGGCCGTCGTCACCGTGACGCTCGGCAGCGGTTCATCGTTGCGCGGCGGCGTGGGCAAGGATGCGTTTGCCCCCGTAAGCGCCTCTGCGGTCAAGTCGTACTACCGGCTGGGTGCCGGGAACCTCGACGTGAACCTTTCCGCCGTCCAGTTCCCGGTCAGCGGCAAAAACGTCCAGGTGACGCTCGGCCTCGGCCACATGACTATCGAAGTGCCAAGTGACGCCGCCGTTACCGTCCAGGCGCACAGCGGCGTAGGGCAAGTACAGGTATTCGGGCAGTCCGCGTCCAATATCCAGACGACCTATTACAACGGAACAGGCCCGGAATCTGGTGCACCCCACCTGAATATCAACGCCCACGTCGGGATGGGAGATATTCAGGTTACGAGCGGCTAAACCGGCCGGCCGGGGCGTCACCCACTTGACCGGGGCGTCATCGGATTAGCCGCCGTTGGGACCAGTTACATACCGGAAAGTGGTCAAAGATCGACCCCAACGGCACTCCCCGGAGCAAAGATCGGCCCCGACGGGTCAAGAAACCATGCCGTTGGGGCCAGTTATGGCGCGAAAAGGGCAAGAGATCGTGATTTCACGAGCCTTTGCCCTCCCGGCGCCCGTTGGGACCAGTTACATACCGGAAAGTGGTCAAAGATCGACCCCAACGGCACTCCCCGGAGCAAAGATCGGCCCCGACGGGCTAACAAACCGTGCCGTTGGGACCAGTTATGGCGCGAAAAGGGCGAAGACAGGGCCCGTATTGTCAGCGGCTCAGAACCGGCTGAGGGATTTGCCACCACGGAGCCCCGTCGGCCCCCCTGTGGCTTCTTCAGTCTGCGGCAGACTCGATGGCGACCGCGGATTTGGCCGTAGCCGACTTCCGGGCGCCGGCCGACTTGGTACCAGCAGACTTAGCCGTAGTTGATTTAGCGGCAGCCGACTTACGAGCAGCCGTCGACTTGGTGCCCGTCGATTTGCTGGACGTCGATTTGGTCGCCGCCGATTTGCGAACGGCCGTGGATTTGCGAACGGCCGTGGATTTGCGAACGGCCGTGGATTTGCGAACGGCCGTGGATTTGCGAACGGCCGTAGATTTCGTCGATTTAGTCGCTCGAGACGACCGGGCCGACGCCTTAGAGGCTCCTCGCTTTGCCGCCGAGGCACCGGAGCGGCCTCGCCCACGCCCGGTCGGCTCGGTACCTACCCGTGCCCGCCTCTCGGCCAGCAGCTCGGCGGCCCTTTCGGGGGTAAGCGCGTCCGGGCTGTCGCCTCTTCTCAGCGACGCATTGACGGTCCCGTCGGTGACGTAGGGGCCAAAACGGCCGTCCTTTACGACAATCGGGCCGCCGCTGACGGGGTCGGGCCCAGCTCGGCCAGTGGCTGAGCGGCCTGCCGGGCCCGGCGCGCCCTTGGCTTGGAGAACAGCTCGACGGCCTCGTCGAGCGTCACCGTAAACAGCTGGCCCTCGCTTTCCAGCGAACGGTAATCGGTACCTCTACGAACATAAGGACCGTACCGGCCGTTGTCCGCCACCACCTCTTCCCCGCTGGCCGGGTCGCGACCAAGGTCCCGGGGCAAAGTGAGCAACCGAAGGGCATCGTCCAGCGTGACTTCGTCGGGCGTCATGCCGGATAACAACGAGGCTGTTTTCGGCTTGGTGCTCAGCTCTTCGGCCCGCCCCAGCTGGACGTAAGGACCGTACCGCCCGGCCCGCACGAGGACCGGAAGGCCGCTGTCAGGGTCAGCACCAACCTCCCGGTCGGAACGTTCGGGCGGGGTCTCGAGCAGCTCCCGGGCTCTTTCGACCGACAGCTCGTCGGGCGCCAGGTCTTCGGGCAGTGAGCGCGCGGAGCTCGCCCTCCTGTACGTACGGCCCGAAGCGGCCCACACGAACGACAACACCCTCAGCCGGATCGCCGATCGAGATCGAGTTGATGGCGCGGGCGTCGATCTCGGCCAAGCGTTCCGCAACCATCTGCTTGAGCCCGGTACCGTCACCGTCCCCGGCGGCACCGTTGGCTCCCGGTTCGCCGAAGTAAAAACGGGTGAGCCATGGGAGCGGCTCCTCTTCACCTCGAGCTATGTCGTCGAGGTCTTCCTCCATTTCGGCGGTGAACCCGTAGTCCACCAGCCTGGCGAAGTGCTGCTCGAGCAGCCCGACGACAGCGAACGCAGTCCAGGAGGGGACCAGGGCGCTCCCCTTTTTCCATACGTAGCCCCGGCTCTGAATGGTGTCGAGGATCGTGGCGTACGTGGACGGCCGGCCGACGCCCATCTCTTCGAGCGCCTTTACCAGGGAAGCTTCGGTATAGCGGGCCGGGGGTTGGGTGGTGTGCCCCTCCGGCCGCAGTTCATCGACCGCCAGGGGGTCGCCCACGGCCAGCTCGGGGAGGCGGACTTCCCTGTCCTCGAGCTCGGCTTCGGGGTCGTCAGAGCCTTCGACGTAGGCCCGCAGGAAGCCGGGGAACCGGATAACCCGGCCATTAGCGGCGAACTCGGCGTCTTCTCGTTGCGCGCTCATGGCACCGAGGCGCACCTGAAGCGAGAGGCCCTGCGCGTCGGACATCTGAGAAGCGACCGTACGTTGCCAGATGAGCTCATAAAGGCGCCCCTGGTCCCCGTGCAGCCCGAGGTGCTCCGGGAGGCGGAACTGGTCTCCGGCCGGGCGGATGGCCTCGTGTGCCTCCTGCGCGTTCTTGACCCGCTTGTCGTAACGACGCGGGTTCGCCGGCAGGTACTCGGGGCCGTAGCGCTCGCGCACTACTTGTCGGGCCGCCGAGAGGGCCTGGTCCGAGAGCGTCGTGCTGTCGGTGCGCATGTAGGTGATGTGGCCGGACTCGTAGAGGTCCTGAGCTACACGCATCGTCCGGGCGGCCGTAAAGCGCAGTTTCCGGCCCGCCTCCTGCTGAAGAGTGGAAGTAAGAAATGGAGGGTACGGCGAGCGCCGCCAGGGTTTTTCCTCGACGCTGCGTACGGCAAAGTCTGCTCCCGCCAGGCGCTCCACGAGCCCCCGGGCTCCCGCCTCGTCCAGCAGGACGACGTCGCTCCGTGTAAGGCGGCCGTCCTCGCCGAAATCTCGCCCGGTGGCCAACCGGGTACCGTCGAGCGTCACCAGCATGGCGCCGAAACTGCCACCTTCGGCCTGGAAACGACCGGCCACATCCCAATAGGAAGCGGGCCGGAACCGCATCCGTGCCCGTTCGCGTTCCACCAGCAACCGGGTCGCCACTGACTGGACGCGCCCAGCCGAAAGGCGGGGCAGGACCTTACGCCAAAGGACCGGGCTGACCTCGTAGCCGTAAAGGCGGTCGAGGATCCGTCTCGTTTCCTGCGCGTCCACCAGACGTCGGTCGAGCTCGCGCCAGTTATCGACCGCCTGCTGGATGGCTTCGGGCGTGATCTCGTGAAAGACCATGCGCTTTACGGGTACCCGCGGGTTGAGGACCTCGAGCAGGTGCCAGGCGATCGACTCTCCCTCGCGGTCTTCGTCTGTGGCCAGGTAGAGCTCGCTGGCGTCCTTCAGCAGGGCCCGTAACTTTGTGACCCGTTCCTTTTTCCCGGGGACGACCACGTACAGCGGCTTGAACCCGTTGTCCACGTCGACCCCCAGGCGCGCCCAGGCCTCCCCCTTCATGGACGCCGGGATGTCGCTGGCATCGCTCGGCAGGTCGCGGATGTGGCCGACCGACGACTCCACCATGTAGCCGCTGCCGAGGAAGCCCGCGATCGTTTTGGCTTTGGCGGGTGACTCGACGATTACGAGCGGCTTGGGCATCTAACAACTGCCTCCAGGAACGTTCGCCCGCCTGCCGCAGCAGGGGGGCGTCCAATCGGACCAGAGCTTAGGTTGGCTAACCGGGCAAACGGCACCGGTCATGGCGCTCGTCTTGCGTCCATGACCGACCTGCCCGGTTGCCAAGGGCAAAGGGGACCAGAGCCTAACTCGGAATCCGAGCTTAAGTTGCCCGTCGTCGCTCTAACTGGTCCTGGGCCCCGGTGCGACGGGTGCCCCGGGTGCGGCTTCGCCCGGAGGTGCCGCCGCTGGGGCGGGGCGACCGGCGGCCGGTGCAGTGGGCGTCGATGAAGTCGGGGCAGGCTCGCCGGGACCGGGCGCGATGGGGACATGAGCGACCGGGCCTCCGACGACTTCGGGGCCAGAGCCGGCACGGGCCCTGGCCCGGAGCAGCCATGCTGGCTACCTTGCGCTTCGAGAAGGCGATGCCGGCCAGGACGATCACGAGGGCAACGGCGGCGATCGTGTAGCGAGCCCCGTTGTTGTTGCGCAAGCTGATGACGGCCGGGAGGATCAACAGGCTCACAAGGTTCATGACCTTCATGAGCGGGTTCAAGGCCGGGCCGGCCGTGTCCTTGAACGGGTCGCCGACGGTGTCCCCGACGACGGCCGCCTTGTGAGAATCAGACCCCTTGCCGCCAAGGTGGCCGTCCTCGATGTACTTCTTGGCGTTGTCCCATGCGCCGCCCGAGTTGGAAAGGAAGTTGGCCATCAGCTGAGCGGTCAGGATGGCGGCGGCCAGGAAGGCGGCCAGGGCCAGGTAGCTAATGCCGAAGCCGACTATGACCGGCGTGAGGATGGCCAGCAGTGCCGGTGTGGCCAGCTCCCGCAGGGACGCTTGAGTACAGATGTCTACGACGCGGCCGTACTCCGGTCGCTCCGTGCCGTCCATGATGCCCGGGTGGTCCCTGAACTGCGCTCGCACCTCCTCCACCACGGTCCCGGCGGAGCGGCCGACGGCCCGGATCAGGAACGAAGAGGCCAGGAAGGCAATAGACCCCCCCACCAGCATCCCGATGAATATCTTGGGGTTGGCCACGTTGATCTCGGTCTGGACCTGGTCGTACAGAGCGTTGCCGACCACCTTCAGGCCGAGCTGTTCGGCGATCGTCTGCAGGAAGGCGGCAAATAGGGCCACGGCGGCGATGACGGCGGAGCCGATGGCGACGCCCTTTGTAATCGCCTTCGTGGTGTTCCCGACGGCGTCGAGGCTCACCATGATCCTCTCGGCGTCGCCCTCGAACTCGCCGCTCATTTCCGCAATACCGGCCGCATTGTCGGACACCGGCCCGAAGGTGTCCTGGGAGACGACGATCCCGGTGGTCGACAACAGGCCGATGCCGATGAGCGAGACCAGGTAGAGGGAGAACCGCAAGTTGCCGCCGCCCAGGGCTACGGCTACGGCGAGGGCCACAATGATGGCCAGGATGGCCGCCACCGAGGACTCGAGGCCGATCCCGATGCCGGCCAGGATCGTGGTCGCCGGCCCCGTCCGGGTGGACTCCGCGATCTCGTGGACCGGTGCTGTCTCGGTTGACGTGTAGTACTCGGTGATGCGGGAGATGACCTGTCCGAGCAGCGACTCCCGCCACTATCGCCCACCAGACCTTCAGATTATGGATATAGAACTGGGCCACGAAAAACGAGCCAACCACCGTGAGCGCCGCCGCCACGAAGAAGCCTCTGTTGATCGGCCCCATCGCAGAACGGTCCTTGCTGGTGGCCTTGATGAGGAACAGGCCGATTATCGAGGCCAGCACCCCGATCCCCATTACGACCAGTGGGAACGTGATCCCCAGGGCCGCCGGCTTGCGGATGCTGGTGAACCCGAAATTCCCGAGAATGAGGCTGGCTACCAGGATCACCCCGTAGGACTCGAACAGGTCGGCCGCCATCCCCGCACAGTCGCCGACGTTGTCACCCACGTTGTCGGCGATGGTCGCCGCATTGCGGGGGTCGTCTTCAGGGATACCCGCCTCGATCTTGCCCACGAGGTCGCCCCCGACGTCGGCCGCCTTGGTGAAAATGCCGCCCCCGACGCGCATGAACAGTGCGATGGAGAGAATCCGCCGAAGCCGAAGCCCACCAGGATGGCGGTAGCCGAGTGCTGGGCCAGCATCACGATCACCGTGGCACCGAGGAGGCCGAACCCAACGACGAAAAGCCCCGTGACCCCGCCGGTACGGATGGCGACGCGCAAGGCCGCCGGGAGGGACCCCGTACGGGCCGCGGCGGCGGTGCGGACGTTGCCTCTGACCGCCGTGCTCATGCCAATAAAGCCGGCCAGGCCCGAGAAGGTCGCGCCCACCAGGAACACAAGGGTCCGGTAGATGCCAGACGGGACAAAACCGAGAACGGTGTGGTTGGTTGCCGTGTTGACGACCTTGGTCGACGTGAGGAACACGAGCACTGCGAGGGGGATCACAATGAGCCCGATGGTCTTGTACTGCCTCTTCAGGTAAGCCTGCGCGCCCTCCTGGATGGCGCGGGCGATCTCGCGCATTTTCGGCGTACCTTCGTCCGCGGCGAGGACGTTGCGCATCAGGAGCAACGCCGTCACGAGAGAAACAACGGCGCAAATCAAGGCGAAGACAAGCCATCCCCATTCCGTCCCTCGTAGGGTGAACGCCTGATAGCCGCCCGAACCGGCAGCGACGAAGTGACCCATCAAACTATTTTCTCCTTTATGGTGCCCCCCGGGTACGCCGGGCCGGCATGAGGACGCTGCTGTGGCACCGCCCTAGTTGTCCAGGCCGGAAGCCAGTGCGCGCACACGGACCTGGCGCCCGGCCCTTTCGCCCAAAGTCCTTTCAGCCCCCGCGACTTGCAGTACCAACGGACCGCCAAATGGCTGCTTGTCGACGACCTCCACCTCGGCGCCCGGGACAAGGCCCATGTCACCAAGGAAAGTCACCATAGCTTGGCTAACCGAGCTCGACAACGCCACAACGGCCTTCTGTCCTGGTTCCAGATCGTAAAGTTGCGCCAGCTCGGGGACGCCATCTATCCCGAGGCCGGGGATCGGGAACCCGTGCGGGCAGTTACCGGGCCGGCCCAAAGCCTCATAGAGCCGGTCCTCGACCTCCTGGGGGAGGTCGTGCTCAAACTGCGGTGCCAGCCGGTCGGCCTCCGACCAGCTATACCCGAGGAAGTCGGCCAAGAAGCGCTCGACTATCCGGTGCCGGCGAACTACGGCGACCGCCGACTGACGACCCTCTTCGGTCAACGCGACCCCTTTGTAAGGGAGGTGGCTTACCAGCCCCCGATCGACGAGGCGCTTGACCATGGCGGTGGCAGTGGCTGGCGATACCCCCAGTGCGCCGGCAAGATCACCGCTGCGGGCCAGCCGCCGGGCTCGGAAGTCCGGCGCCAAATCTCCTTCAGTGCCGCACGTTGCGACCTCGTCAGCTCGCTGTCCATGTTTCGTCGGGCTTAAAGATAGATTTTTATCACTCGAAAGTCAAATTTGATCGCAGGACAGTCCGGTGCGCGAGGTCTATAACTCGCGTATTCGGGGTGCTGAAGAGGCCCCGGCTCAGGGCGTGACCTGGTGAACTCGGCCGATCGGGGGTGAGCCAGCGGGAACAGCTCGTCCTTCCCGGCCCCTTTCGTGTACGTGGGGCGGGGTCAGGTCCCCTGTTCGGCCGGGGGCAGCAAGCTGGGCATCTTGGACACGTCCATGTAAATAGCGCCGGTGTCGTCTCCGTCGGCAGGACCGCCGAAGACGGTCACGCGCACAGACGTGCCCTTTTCCTTGCGGATGAAAGCCGCTTTGTCGACCAGGGTCCTGATCAAGGGGATCCCGAGGCCCCGTTCGAAGTTGAGCCGCTGGGGGTCGGTGATCGGCGGCGGGAACTCCAGCTTGTCGGGGTCGAATCCCGGCCCTGGTCCTCGATGCTTACCTCCAGGCGGTCGGGTGATTCCCAGATCTCGACATGGACGGGGGCGCTCGGGCTGACGGAGCGGTTCGCTTCGATGGCGTTTGTGCAGGCCTCCGACACGGCCAGCTTGAGGTCGTCTATGCGCTCGTCCGCCAGGGCCCGACGAGCGGAAGCTACCGAGGCAACGACCAGGCGGACGATGGCAATGAACTCCGGGCTGGAGGGGACGTCCAGCTCAAGCACTAACGCCCGCTGCATGGCGACGGTTGGCACGCCCTAGTGGGCGACGGCTTCGTCGACCGAGCTGTGGATCGCAAATACCTTGGTCAGGCCGGTGATCTCAAAGACCTTCAGGATCCTCTGGTGCGTGCACACCAGCGTGAGGTCGCCATCGTGGCTGCGGAGCCGTTTGAGGCCCCCCACCAGGACCCCGAGGCCGGTGGAGTCGAGGAAGTCAACCCCTTCGAGGTCGACCACGATCTGGTGCTTACCCTGGCTCACCAGCTCGACGAGCTTCTCTCGCAACCGGGGGGCCGTGTAAACGTCCACCTCTCCTTTTACCGCCAACACCGTATAGGGCCGGTGACTGCCGTCTACCTCAAGACCGAGTTCCATCGATCTAAGTCCTTCCTAAACATGTACCGGCCTAAACGCGTAACCCGGAACCAATGACCCGCCACCGTAGCAGCTTGGCCCCCTTGACCTACCGTTCGATGTCCTCGTGCAGAGCAGAAACCATCCTGGCCACGTTGACCGCGTGGTCGCCCAGCCGCTCGTAGAAACGGGCCACCAGGGCCAGTTCCATGGCGACCGACGACGGAGGCCCCGCCGCCGCTACCTCTGTGACGAGGACAGTCTGCAGGTCATCCATCTCGTGGTCGCGCTGGGCCAGCTCATCTGCCGCTTTGCCTTCCTTGTCGTACCAACAGTCAGCCGCCCGGCGCCACATCGTCATCCCGACCCTGCCCATGCGTTCTATCAAGCCTCGCGCCCGAGGTGTCAGCTCGGCACCGAGGCCGTACGCCGCCCGCCGCGCTATGTGCTCGGCCAACTGGTGGCTCCGTTCCAGTTCGGGCACGACCCGGAGAGAGGTGAGCAAGAAGCGGAGGTCGTGCTTGTCGCGTTCCTCGAGGGCGATGGCGCGGTTTACCAGGCGCTCGACGTCGCTGTAGACGGTGCCGACCAGTTCGTCCCGGCCCGCCAGCACGTCCGCGATCTGCTTGTCGCCCGAGAGCAAGGCGTCCGTGGCGGCCGCCAAAGCCTCCACGACCAGGGCGAAGAGCTGGAACATCTTTCCGTCGATCTGCTCGATATCAGCTTGTCGGCGGCCCTTCGTCTCGTCGCTCACTCTCGAATGCTACCGGCAGGCCTCCTGGCCAGGCCAGGGCCCGGGCGAGGTCAGGCACCCGCAAGCAGTTCAATGTCTGCTTGAACGGTTTTGGGCTTCAACGGTTTCGCGCTTTGCACGGTTTTCTCGTCGAACGGTTTTCCAGCCAGGCGGCTACGGCGTCTCGCCCCGCCAATCGGGTGGTGCCGGCGCGGTTGCGACCACCGCCAGCGCCGGGCCAAGAGGGCCGGTCAAGGCAGGGCCGGCCGGGCCCGCCGGCTGGCCGGATGGCGACCGGTAGGCTAGGCGGCCTGTGCCAGGGAGCCCCGACAGCGTGGGCCAGAATGGCGCTATCGGCGTGTGTAGCTCCCCTCCGGCCGCCGAGGACCACCTGACATGACCGCCCGAGCGGCC
The DNA here is from genome assembly GCA_963754115.1 of uncultured Acidimicrobiaceae bacterium. Taxonomy (GTDB): domain Bacteria; phylum Actinomycetota; class Acidimicrobiia; order Acidimicrobiales; family Palsa-688; genus Fen-671. The sequence continues at coordinate 253,721 of CAVWFC010000008.1, forward strand.
GCCTTCTTCGACCTCGACAAAACGGTCATAGCCAAAGCTTCGCTGATCGCTTTTTCGCGCTCGTTCTACCGTGAGGGCCTGGTCAGCCGGCGGAACCTGGCCAGAGGCCTCTGGGGCCAGGCGCTCTTCGTCCGCTTCGGCGCCCGCGCCAGCACGCTCGAACGCTTGCGTTTGCGTGCATTGGCCCTGACGGCGGGCTGGGAACAAGAGCGGGTGAAGCGGATCGTCGCCAACACGCTGAACCAGGTGGTCGGCGCATCACCTACAAGGAGGCGGTCGACCTCATCGCCGAGCACAAAGAGGCAGGCCGGCGCGTGTACATCGTCTCCGCCGCGCCCGAAGAAATCGTCGAGCCCCTGGCCAGGTACCTCGGGGCCGAGGGAGCGATCGCCAGTCAGGCCGTCGTCAGTGCCGGCCGCTACACGGGCCAGCTGCTCCGTTACGCGTATGGCCCGCAAAAGGCGGCCACCATTCGCCAGATCGCCGAACGCGACGCCCTCGACCTCAATGAGAGCTGGGCCTACAGCGACTCGGCCACCGATCTCCCCATGCTCGAAGTGGTAGGTCACCCGGTGGCGGTGAACCCCGACCGGGCGCTGCGGCGGATTGCTCAAATGCGGGGTTGGCCGGTGCTCCGCTTCTCCGAGATGATGGTCGTTACCCCCAGCGGGCACCGCCCGCTCCGGCCCGGCCTGGTGGGTGCAGCCGGCGCTCTGGTCATGGGCGCGTTGCTGCTGGGCGCCGCTGTATTCGTCCGGCGACGCGCTGGTTCAACAGACAAACCGGCGGCACCGGACGGGACGCCCGCGAGCCGGCTCGAAGCCCTGGTATCGGCGCTTCGGTTGAGCTGGCGTTTCGGCCCGCAGCAAGAGGCGCTGCGGCATGAGGCCCTTCAGGGAGGAGCAGAGTGAGCCTCCGGCCCTGAGGGGCCGTGGCTCAAGCGGCCCTTAGCTTCTTGGCAGCGATGAAACCGACGCCGAGGATCAAGGCAACGATCAGCAGCTTTTTGAACATGAAAGATACCGTAGCGGGCTTCGGTGACCAAGCGCTACAAATGGCCGGCACCGGGTTTTCGGCGGAGCTCCGTTTCAGCCGGTCACCAGAGGCCGGTCGGCGGCCCGCACTGGCGGGAGGCCTCGGCCCAGCCTGGCGCCCGGCCTGGCGCTCACCCGGGTGCCGAACTGCTGGGCACCGGTCCCAGCCCCACCAGCGCGCGCTCGACCAGGGCCGAAGCTCTGGCCGCGCCGTCAACGGCCTCCTCCGCCCAGGGGCCGTCCATGTAGCCCATCAGCACGGCTGCCCCCCGCTCCCAATCGTTCATGACGTCAGAGAGGGCGAAGCCGAGCACCCTCGCCACGGGCCGGTCGGAAGCGGGCCCGCACTTCGCCTGCCAGGAACGGTAGGCCGTAACCGTGCGCGGCAACACCACCCGGCAGTACGCACCGAGACGTTCGGCATCTTTGTGCACCTGTGCCAGGGCCGTCATCGTCGCCGTCGACCAGCCCGACAATGGGCTGGCTGACGACAATGCGCCCGCTGACGCCGGCGGCGCGTCGAGACCGGGAGGCCGGGAGGCGTCATGCTCCGCTGCGACAGGGTAAAAGGGAGCACCGGCGGGGGGCAGCAGTGAGCGCCAGAGCTGCGCCCGCCACGCGTGGTGCTGGCTGCAGGCGTCGAAGTAAAGCTTCGCCGACGGGCCGTCTGTTGACGTCACCCACGTGCCGACGACCTCGAAGAAAGAGGACTCGGCCCATGCCCATGCGCCAACGGCACGGGCGGACTCCTCGATCGTGAGAGGTACCCCGGTCATCAGGCGGGACCGGTCGTGGTTGGCTCGTTACCCACCAGCCAAAGGCGTGCCAGCCGGTTGCCTGCCATCTTCACAGGCGGTTCAGCGGTACCCGTTTGTTATTGGCATGCGCCGGTCGCGGCCAAACGCCTTGGGCGTCACCCGCACGCCGAGCGGGCTCTGGCGGCGCTTGTACTCGGCCAGGTCTACAAGGCGGACGACGCGCTCGACGAGGTCGGCGTCAAAGCCGGCTTCGACCAGCTCGCTGGCCGTCATGTCCCCCTCCACATAGGCCTCGAGGACCGGGTCCAACTGTTCGTAGGCGGGCAAGCTGTCCGTGTCCAGCTGTCCCGGGCGCAACTCGGCCGACGGTGGCTTTTCCAGCACCCTCTCGGGGATGACAACGCCGTTTTCGTTGCGCCAGAGGCACAGGCGGTATACGAGGGTCTTCGGCACGTCCTTTATAACTGCAAACCCGCCGGCCGTGTCGCCGTACAGGGTCGAGTACCCGACGGCTAATTCGCTTTTGTTGCCCGTCGTCAGGACCAACCAACCGAACTTATTTGATAGGGCCATGAGCAAAAGGCCGCGCAACCGGCTCTGAACATTTTCTTCGGCCAGCCCGGGCTGGGAGCCGGCGAACGTCGCCGCCAACATATCGAGGACCGCATTATGGGCGGGTTGGATGGAAATATAAAGATGATCGATACCAAGCCGGCCGGCCAGGTCGGCGGCGTCGTCGTTGGACTCTTCGCTCGTGTAGCGCGACGGCATCGATACACCGTGCACCGAACCCGGTCCGAGAGCGTCCGCCGCGATGGTGGCCACCAGCGACGAGTCGATCCCGCCGGAAAGGCCCACGACGACCTCGGCAAACCCGTTTTTGCGTACATAGTCATGCGTCCCGACCACGAGCGCTTTATAAATCTCTTCTTCGGGACCGAGCGGCTCGGCGTGCGGCGGTCCCATGCGGGGGGCCGTGGCCGGCTGTCGCGGGTTTGTGCTTATCGTCACTTCGGGCAACGGAGCTGACCGGTGCCTCCCGCGCGGGTCGAGCAGCCTTTTGCGGTATGTGGGCCGCACTTCGATGTCGAAAATCGACACGATTTCTTCGAACTGTGGCAATTCCGCGACCAGGTTGCCCTCGGCATCGAAGACCATCGAGGCACCGTCGAACACCAGCTCGTCCTGGCCGCCGACAAGGTTGACATAAATGACGGCGCACGAGGCGTCCGCCGCTCTGGTGGCCAGCATGCGCTGACGCTCGACGAGACGATGGGCGTAATAAGGCGATGCGTTGATATTGACGACCAGCTCGGCGCCGGCGGCCGCCTGCGAGCTGATCGGCCCCGTGGGGTCCCAGGCGTCCTCGCAGACCGAAACCCCCGTGCGCACACCGCCAACCACGAAGAGGTTGGTCGCTCCCGTGCCGGGTACAAAGTAGCGTTGTTCATCGAACACCGAATAATTGGGCAGGTTGCACTTGTGGTAAATGCCTCTCACCTCGCCGCCCGCACAGACGGCGGCCGAGTCGTACAGGTCGAGGCCCTCGTCCACGAAGCCCACAATGGCCGTACAGTGCTCTGTAGCCTGGGCGACCTTGGCCAAAGCAACCTCGTTGTCGGCGACAAACCCGGGCTTCAGGAGCAAGTCTTCAGGTGGGTAGCCGGTGATTACCAGTTCGGGGAACACCGCCAGGTCGGCTCCCGCGCCCTCGGAGCGACCGAGCGCGTCGACCACCCGCTCGACGTTGCCGGAGAGGTCGCCGACCACGGGGTTCACCTGGCAGAGGGCGACACGCAACCATGTCATGAACACCGAGCGTAGGCCAGTACCGGCCGGCCGCGACGAGGTGGCGGCCGAAGTGGCCGCCTCTGCGGACCCGGTCCGCGTCGAGCTCGGCCTGGCCCGCCTGGCGGGAACGGTCCCCGACGCTATGGAACGGCTACGCGCGTCGCCCCCGCTGCTGCGGGCCACGGTGGCCGCTATGGCCGCCAGCCCTTTCCTTACCCGTACCTGCGTCACCGACCCGACCGCCCTCGACGTCCTGTCGGCGCTCGAAAAACCCGTAGCACCGCGGGAACCGCTGTCGCGCTGGAAGGCACTGGAGATATTGCGGATCGCCGCTCTCGACCTTGTCGGTGCCATTTCGCTCGAAGCGGTCGGCGAGGAGCTGGCCGACCTGGCAGACGGGGTGCTGAGAGCGGCGGCACAGCAGGCCGGCCTCTCCGACGCGCTTGCCATCGTCGCCATGGGCAAGCTCGGAGCCCGCGAACTCAACTATGGCAGCGATATCGACATCGTCCTCGTGGGCGGCGGGGACCCGTTGGGGATGCTGGCGATGGTGCGCCCGGCGTGGCGTACCGATGTGGCCCTTCGGCCCGAAGGCCGCGCCGGCCCGCTCGTCCGCAGCCTTGCCTCCTACATCGCCTACTGGGACCGGTGGGCCAAGACCTGGGAGTTCCAGGCTCTTATCAAGGCCAGGCCGGCCGCCGCCAACGCCGGGCTCGGCCTGGCCTTTGCCGAAGAGGCGGCTCGAGCGCGTTTGGGGCCGGCCCCTCGGCGCCGACGAACTGAGGTCGCTGAGGGCCATGAAGGCCCGCTCCGAACAGGCCGTCGCTCGCCAGGGGCTGGCCCAACGTGAGATAAAGCTGGGGCGAGGCGGGATCCGCGATATCGAGTTCGCGGTGCAGTTGCTCCAGCTCGTGCACGGATGGGAGGATCAGAGCTTGCGGGTGCCGGCGACGCTGGCCGCGCTGGGCGCCCTCTCTGCCGGCGGCTACGTAGCCCGGGTCGATGCCAAAGGGCTGGCGGACGCTTACCGGTTTTTTCGAGCAATAGAACACCGGCTTCAGCTCTTCGAGGACCGCCAGGTACACGCCCTGCCCGCCAGCGCGGCATCACGAGCTCACCTGGCGCGCGTCCTCGGGTACCGGGATGAGCCCAGCTCAACGGCCCTCGCTCGTTTCGAGTCCGACCTGGCCCGCCATCAGGCGACCGCCCGCTCGATCCATGAACGCCTGTACTTCCGGCCGTTGCTGGAAGTGTTCTCGAGCGGACGCAATGGCGGACGCGACACGTCAGCATCCTCAGCGGCGTACCCCTTTGGCGCGGGTGGCAGGGACGACCTGGCGGGCGGCCCAGCCACGGGGGACGAGACGTTGCCGGCCGGCACAAACCCCGGCGCCGTCCTCAGCGAGAGCGCCATCGGCGAGCGCCTGGCCGCCTTCGGCTTTTCCGACGCCAGACGCACCCGGGACGCCGTCGTAGAGCTCACTCAGGGCTTCTCGCGCACTTCCCGGTTGATGCAGAGCATGGTCCCTCTGCTGCTGGACTGGCTTTCCGAGTCACCCGACCCCGACCTGGGCCTTCTCGGCCTGCGCCGCCTGGCGACCGGCCTTCATCGCAGGGGCCAGCTCAATTCCTTGTTCCGTGAGTCCCCCGAAGCCGCCCGGCACCTGTGCCTTTTGCTCGGCACCAGCCCGCTCTTCGCCGGCGGCTACGAACGGCACCCCGAACAACTGGCCCTGCTCGAGAAGGGCCCACCGCCGCTCCCCGGCCAGGACGAGCTGGTCCGGAGGGCCATAGAGGGCATCGCCTGGCGGCCCCGGGACGATTGGCGGCGGGGGCTAGCCAGCCTGCAGCGTGGCGAGCTGTTGCGAGCCCAGGCGCGTGACGTGCTGGGGCTCGCTGACGTGACGGAGACGGGCCTCTCGCTCAGCCGGCTGGCAGAGTCGCTGCTGGACGTGACACTGGGCGTCATCGTCGGAGAGGCGAGACCAGGCGCCATCCAGCAGACCGCTGCGAGTGCCGCATCGGCCCGCGCCGTGTCTCCCGCCGAACCCGAAGGGATAGCTCTGGTCGCCATGGGGCGCTTCGGAGGGTCCGACCTGGCGTACTCCAGCGACCTGGACGTAATCGTCGTCTTCGACGACGCCAAGATGCCCAGCGAGGAGGCGGAAGGCATCGCCGAAGCCCTCCTGAAGCTGATGATGGGTGAGACCCCTGTTCAGCGCCTGTACGAGCTTGATATGTCGCTGCGGCCCGAGGGGCGAAAGGGCTCCCTGGCCCGCAGCCTTCGGGCTTATGAGGGCTACTACGACCGCTGGGCCCAGCTGTGGGAACGCCAGGCTCTCATCCGCGGCCGGGTCGTGGCCGGTGACCCGAGCGTCGGCCAACGTTTCAGCGAGTTGGCACAACGCTTCGTCTGGGGCCTTCCCCTCTCGAGCGCGGACGTCGTCGAGATCCGGCGGATGAAGGCACGCATCGAGCGAGAACGGGTCCCGGCCGGCGAAGACCCCGAGTTCCATCTGAAGCTCGGGCCGGGTTCGCTGTCGGACGTCGAATGGACGGTCCAGTTGCTCCAGCTCCGCAACGGCATCAGGGCGGAGGGCACGCTGGACGCGTTGGCGGCGCTTACATCGGCGGGAGTCATCCAGACCCCCGACGCGCGGGTGCTGGCGGAGTCGTACGAGTTCTGCGAAGGCACGCGTAACCGGCTCTATCTGGTGAGGGGCCGGCCCGGCGACTCGTTGCCTCCTCCCGGCCATCACTTGACGACCCTGGCTCGAAGCCTGGGCACGACGGCGCCGGCTTTGCGTGAGGAGTACCGCCGGCTTACCCGGCGAGCCAGGCGGGTAACCGAGCGGCTGTTTTACGGGGGCGCTTAGGCGGCTCGACGGCACGACGGCACGACGGCACGACGGGCCGGTTCGACGGCCCGGTTCGACGGCTCGTGCTTTCACCACTACCAGCGGGGGCAAGTCACCGCCAGCGCGAGGTCGCGCCTGTTCCCATCACAGAATCATCACAAATGGTGTCACCACGTTGCGGTTCGGCCAACTGGTCGCGAAAACGGGGGGGTTCGCGACGCTTTCGCGTACGAGACGACACATCGCACCGAGTTTCACGCAAATGTGATGGATCTGTGATGGCGGTGGCGACAGCGGTGACGTAAGCGCCGCGATGGCCGCGGTCTGTGCGGGGACGGCCACTCAGTGCTCGGTGCAGAGCTGGTTCGCGCAAGAGCCGGACCAAGACAGCTAGCCCGCGAGCCCGGGATTACACCGCCTCGACGTCTCACCAGCGTGGCAAAGCCCCGGTGGTCCCGCTTTAGTGCCCTGCGCTTCGACCGCCCGAGCGCCTTGCGCCTTAGTCTGCGGCGCCCGTCTTTTGCTCCCCCTCGCCTGCGACCTGCCCGAAAACGAGCGTGGCATTGTGGCCACCGAACCCGAGGCTGTTGGTCAAGGCGTAACGGATATCCGCGTGCCGGGCCGAATTGGCCACGTAGTCAAGGTCGCAGGCGGGGTCAGGGTTGTCGAGGTTGATCGTCGGCGGGGCCGTGGAGTTCTGCAGTGCGAGGATGCAGACGACGGACTCCATTGCGCCGGCGGCGCCCAACGTGTGACCTGTCATCGACTTGGTGGAGGACACCAGGGGTGCCTCGGGACCAAATACCCGCTTGATGGCACGCGTCTCCACCACGTCGTTCGGAGGTGTAGACGTGCCGTGGGCATTGACGTAGTCGATATCGGCCGGGACCAGGCCCGCATCGGCGATGGCCGCCTGCATGGCGCGGACGGCGCCGTCGCCCATCGGGTGGGGCTGGGTGATGTGGTAGGCGTCGGCGGTGGCGCCGTAGCCGACCAGCTCCGCCAATACAGGAGCGCCACGACGCAACGCGAACTCGCGCTCCTCGAGGACCAGAGTCGCCGCCCCCTCCCCGAGCACGAACCCGTCACGGTCGACGTCGAAGGGCCGTGAGGCGCGCTCAGGTTCATCGTTGCGGGTCGAGAGGGCCTTCATAGCCGCGAAGCCGGCGATCCCGACCGGTGTTACCGCCGCCTCGCTCCCGCCCGTCACGATGGCGTCAGCCCGCCCGAGGCGGATGGCGTCAAAAGCGGTGCCGATGGCATGAGCCGAGGCTGAGCAGGCCGTGACGGTACAGCAGTTGTAGCCGAGCAGTTGCCACTCCATGGCGATCTCGCCCGCCGCCATGTTGGGGATCATCATCGGGACGACATAAGGGTTGACCCACTCGGCGCCCCGGTGGATAAGTGTCCGGATCCCGTCCTCGAGTGTGCGGATGCCACCGATGCCCGTGGCATAGATGACACCGATGCGCTCGGGGGACGCGGCCACGTCGAGCTTGGAGGCTTCGATTGCCTCCTTGGTGGCTACCAGCGCCAGCTGGACGACCCGGTCGAGGTGCCTGGCGCGACGACGGCCGAAAGTGCCCACGGCGTCGAAGCCGAAAATCTCCGCGGCGATCCGGACGGGAGAGTTCTCGGCGTCGAAAGCAGTGATCGCCGTGACCCCACTGCGCCCGGCGATCAGCGCCTGCCACGTCTGTTCGACGTCCAGACCGAGAGGGCTAACCGCCCCCACGCCCGTCACGACGACTCGGCGGTTGTCCATAGTCCAGAAATCCTATGGCGCCGAACCACCAGTCGGGCGGTTCTGCCCGCTGCGCTGCACGCCAATCCCCGGGGTTTCCCCTCGTCCCGGCCCGAACCGGGGCCTATCAGCAATCCTGCTCGTCAACGGCTCCGGGCACCGCGCCGGCATGGCTAACCGACACGTTTAGTTGCGGCGGGGGGTAGATTTCGCTTATGCCGGCGGGCCCAGAGGTTCCAGAGGCTGATGCACAGGAACAGGAGCGACCGGTTGCACCTGAGGCACCGGTCGGGCCTGAGGCAACCGAAGTGCAGGCGGCCCCCAAGCGGCGCACCAGCTTTGAGGTGCCGGAAGCCGACGCCCTCGACCAGTCCCGGGAAGTCTTCCTCGACGACGACCGCAGGTAGAGGGTGACTTCAGGAGCTGGGAGGCACCTTCGGGAACCAGACCGGGGCTACCTCACGCCCGCTTGAGCGGCGTCAGGTGGAGGCTGAAGCGCTTTTCCCCGGCACTCGGGAACCTGATCGTGGCCTCGGCTTCAGTGCCGGTCCCGCTCACCTCGAGCACAATGCCCTCTCCGTAGCGGGCGTGCACCACCTGCTCGCCCGCCTGTAGGCCGAGGGACTCCGCTCCTGTGCCATGGACCGGCGCCCCCGCCCGGCCGTGGCGCAAGGCCGATTCGATAAGGTCCTTCCGGATTTCTTCCCGGCCCCGGCGCCGCTCGCGGACCAGCCCCGTGGGCCCGCACCAGATGGTCCGGGATTTCCCCGAGGAAGCGGCTGGGTTGGTTGTAAAGGGTCTCGCCCCACAGGCTTCGGCACCAGGCGTTCGAAAGGTAGAGACGCTCTCGGGCCCGGGTCACGCCCACGTAACATAGACGCCGCTCCTCTTCGAGCTCGTCGGGCTCGCCCAGGGACCGGAGGTGAGGGAACACGCCCTCTTCCATCCCGGCGAGGAAAACGACCGGGTACTCGAGGCCTTTCGCCGTGTGCAGCGTCATCAGAGTGACGCTCGATTCGTCCTGGTCCACCTCGTCCGTATCGGCGACGAGGCTTACTTCGGTCAGGAAGTCGGCCAGGGTGCCGACCTCGCGGGCCGCCCCGAGTAGTTCCTCTACGTTTTCGACCCGGCCCTCTACCTCGAGGGGGCTCCCACCCTGGGCGCGGAGGTCCTCCAGGTAGTTGGTGCGGTCAAGCACGGCGTCCAGCAGCTCAGCCGGCCCGGCCGGTGGCCTCTCACCGGTGCCGTCCTGGCCCGTGCCGTTGTCACCGCTTGTCCCGTCTTGGCCGCCGCCATCACCGTCCTGGCCTGCGTCATTACTGCCCTGGCCGGACCGTGCGGTTTGGCCGGTCAACATGGCCCGCAGCTCGTCCATCATGACCAGGAACGAACCGATGCCCGTCAGAGCCTTGCCCGTGATGCCGGCCTCCTGAGCGTGCCGGAGTGCTTCACCAAAAGCCATGCCCTTGGCCGTCGCCCATGCGTCGAGGCGGCCCACACTGGTGTCGCCCACGCCCCGGCGCGGCACGTTGAGCACCCTTTTGAGGGAAACCTCGTCCTCGGGGTTGGCGATGGCATGCAGGTAGGCGAGCATGTCCTTTATTTCCCTGCGCTCGTAGAACCGGGCACCGCCTACCACTTTGTAGGGGATCCCCTGGCGGACGAGTTCCTCTTCGATAGCCCTGCTTTGCGCATTTGTGCGATAAAAAACGGCGACATCGCCCCACCGGTAACCCTCGTCGCGCCGTAACCTCATAACTTCCGCGGCCAGCCAGGCGCCTTCGTCGTGCTCGTCCTCGGCCACGTAACGCACGAGCTTTTCGCCCGTTCCCCGCGCCGTCCACAAATCCTTGGGCTTGCGAGCGAAATTGTTTGCGATCACGGCATTGGCCGCGTCCAGGATCGTCTGAGTGGAGCGGTAATTTTGGTCGAGGACTATTACCGTCGCATCGGGGAAGGCCCGTTCGAACTCCAGGATGTTACGGATGTCCGCTCCTCGCCAGCCGTATATCGACTGGTCCGAGTCGCCGACCACGGTCACCTGGTGGTGGCCGCCCGCGAGCTGCAGGACAAGCTCGTTCTGAGCCCGGTTGGTGTCCTGGTACTCGTCGACCAAAAGGTACATAAAACGGTCCCGGTACGAGGCCAGGACCTCGGGCTGCTCCCGGAACAGCTGCACGGTCACGCCCAGGAGGTCGTCAAAGTCCATAGCATTGGCCGAGACCAACCGGCGCTGGTACTCCTCGTACACCTCGGCGATCTTGCGCTCGAATATGGAGCCGCGGCGCGCCCGTTCGGCGTAGGCAGCCGGCCCGAGAAGCTCGTTCTTGGCCCCGGAAATAGCGGCATGAACGGCGCGAGACGGGAATTTCTTCCCGTCGAGGCCAAGGTCACGGACGACATAACCGGTGAGGCGCCCGGCGTCGGCCTGGTCGTAAATAGAGAACGACGGCTGGTACCCGAGCAGGGCCGCTTCACGGCGCAAAATACGTACGCAAGCGGAGTGAAATGTCGACACCCACATACGCCGTGCTACCGGCCCGATTAGCTCGCCGACGCGGCTGCGCATTTCGTCGGCCGCTTTGTTAGTAAAGGTAATGGCGAGGATGGCAAAAGGTGATAGGCCTTTTTCTCGCACCAACCAGGCGATCCGTCGAGTGAGGACGCGCGTCTTGCCGGAACCGGCCCCGGCTACTACGAGCAAGGGCCCGCCCGGATGGGTTACTGCCTCCAGTTGAGACGGGTTGAGGTCTTCGAGCAGTGCCTCGTGAATGTCGCGGGTGCCTGGGCCGGCCTCTGACGCGGCCATTTGTGGTTGCGGGGTCAGTGGCCCATCCCGATGTGCTGCGAACGCTGGAGCGCCTTGCCCTCCGTGAGAAGCGCCGGGGCCACCATCACCTCCGCCTTCTGGAACTCCTTGACGCTCCCGTAACCGCACGTAGCCATCGACGTCCGCAGGGCCCCAAAGAGGTTGTGCTGGCCGTCGTTTTCGTGTGCCGGGCCAAGGAGGATCTCTCTCAGAGAGCCCCGGACGGTCGTTTTTACCCTTGCCCCTCTTGGGAGGGTCGGGTGGAACGTGGCCATGCCCCAGTGGTAACCGTGCCCGGGCGCCTCGTCCGCCGCGGCCAGAGGTGAACCGAGCATCACTGCGTCGGCGCCACAAACGATCGCCTTGGCGACGTCGCCGCCGGTGCCCATCCCGCCGTCGGCTATGACCTGGACGTAGACGCCGGTCTCGTCGAGGTGCTGAGCGCGAGCAGCCCGAGCATCGGCGATGGCGGTGGCCTGAGGTACTCCGATCCCGAGGACACCCCGTGTCGTGCAGGCGTGACCGGGGCCAACGCCAACCAGTACGCCTACCGCCCCGGTACGCATGAGGTGGAGCGCCGCCTGGTAAGAGGCGCAGCCGCCGACGATCACGGGTATTTCGAACTCGCGGATAAAGCGCTTCAAGTTGAGCGGCTCGACCGTTTTGGAAACGTGCTCGGCGGAGACAACCGTGCCCTGGACCACGAACAGGTCGAGTTCTGCCTCGAGGAGAGACTTGGCATACTGGGCCGTACGCTGGGGCGTCAGTGAGGCGCAAGCCACCACTCCCGCCGCCTTGATCTCGCGGATGCGGGCCGTCAGGAGGTCGGGGTTGATCGGTTCCTGGTAGATCTGTTGCATCCGTGCCGTCGCCTTGTCCGGGGCCAGATTGGCGATCTCTTCGAAATAAGGCTCCGGGTCGTCATAGCGCGTCCAGAGGCCCTCCAGGTTGAGGACACCGACCCCGCCGAGGCGGCCGATCTCTATTGCGGTGGTGGGGCTAACGACGCCGTCCATGGCCGCTCCCATCAGTGGGAGGTCAAAGCGGAAAGCGTCGATCTCCCATGAGATGTCTACGTCTTCGGGGTCCCTGGTCCGCCGGCTCGGGACGATGGCGATGTCGTCGAACCCGTACGCCCGCCGCCCCGATTTGCCTTTGCCGATCTCGATCTCCACGGTGCCTACCTCTCGTACGTTTGTTTTTTGCGCTTCAGGCGGCGCTCAGTCGACCGCCCTACTCGGCCAGATCCTCTTTCCAGTCTAGGGACCGCCGCGCCCCCGCCTGGCGCATCAGCAAGAAGCCGCGGACCACCTGGTCCGAGCGGCGATCAAAGACAGGCGAGCGGGGCCGGGTGCGAAGCGTCAGGCGCGAGAAAGGCCGACAGTAATGCTGCCCCGGCGATTGGCCCGGACGGGGTCGCCCGGGGCCAGGGAGCCGTCAGGGGGAGCCGGCTGGCCCGTTGAACGTTCCGACTCCAAGAGGTAGAGATCTCCACCACCCGTATCAACGGCAGGGACCGGGGCGGCGCCTACCGCGTACGGTGCGGCGTTGCTGCTGGTTGCCGGGCCTGCAGGCGCAGGTGTGCTTGTCCGGCCCAGCTTGAGCTCGGCCCGCTTGGTAATGGGGAGCACCGGGGGAAGAGGCCTGTCGTCGCGGCTGGGAGGAGGGGCGAGCGAGCCCGAACAGCGCGAGCAATACTCACGTTCGGGAGTATTGAGAACTCCGCACCGGGGACAGATCATTATCGGCCCAGGGTACTCTTCGCGGAGACCGGCGCGTCCTTTAACGCCGTCACGTGCCTTCTCGCTTGTTTCTGTCCCCGAGCACAATGCACAAAAGCTCGGTCAAGAGCCGCCCGGTGGCACCCCAAACCACGTCCTCGTCCAACCGGAAAAAGGGTATGGCCCGGTACGAAACTGGCACTCCTCCTTCTTCTGGCGCTCGTCCTTCTTCTGGCTGGTCGGCACTTCGGGCCGCGCTGGCCGCCGGGGCCGGCCATAGCTCCTCGTGGTACACGCCATCTGCGGCCAGCCGGGACAAAGAGGCCCAGAAGACCTTTTCAACTTCCCTGGCGTCAGGCACGAACCTCCACGCTCGCGTTCGGGGCGAGCCGTCGAGGCGGCCGACGAAGCAGTGGACCAGGACCGGGCTCCTCACGGTGGTGAGCGGGGTCAGCTCCCCGATGAGGGCCACGGCGCCCGCCTCGATGCCGATTTCTTCGTGGGCCTCCCGCAGCGCGGCCCGGAGGGACGACTCGCCCGGTTGCAGCCGCCCGCCGGGGAACGACACCTCGCCGGCATGAGACCGCAAGTGAGCCGACCGGCGCGTGAGAACGACGTTGGCCTCTCCCTCTTCTTCGAAGAGCAGGCAAAGCACGGCGGCCGGCCGAGCATCCGCCCCCGACGGCAGTTCGGCCTGGATTACAACGGTCCCCGCCTGCCCGCCGTCTGACTTTTGGTCACCGGCCCGCCGGGTGGCCAAGGCCCGCTCGACATCTTGCAGTGTGACTCCTTGGCGTTGGCTCTCGGTGAGCTCTGACCAAGGCGCGGGGGCGCCCGGGACGGTACCGTTTGGTCGCGGGATCAGCTGCCTGACAGTGACGGCGCCCGTCCCATGGGCCTTGCGGCTACTGCGGCTCGGCTCGGCCCGTTGGTCGTCGCTCAAAGCCGCGCCGCCCCTGCTCGCTCAGAGCGTCGGGGTGGTGCGCACGTCCCGCGGAGCAGAACCCGGCCGACGCGCCGCGAGGTGGACTAAACGACCGGAGCCCACGATGCGGGCTGCCCACCCAGCGTTTCGCTCGGCGGCTCTTCTACCTGCCCGCCTACATCTGCCTGCCCGCCTACATCTGCCTGCCCGCCTACCTCTGCCTGCCCGCTCACTGCGCCCGGCTCGGCCTGGTCGGCGTCCGGAGGAGTGCTTTTGGGGCCAGCGGGACGGGCACCCTGGGCCGCGGGAGCTTGGGCCACGAGCTCTTCGAGCAGCTGGCGCAATCCGCCCGTCTTCAGGTTGGCCATTACGCGCCCCGGGCGTAACCTCGCCTCGTTCCCACTCCATCCAGGACTGCAAGAGCTTGTTCGCGTCAGGGGGCGGCACTTCCATTGGCGCCAGGATACTCGTGGCCGTGAGTTCGGCCAGCCCAACGTCCTGGCGGGTATCCCGGTCAGTAGGCGACCCGGTCCTCAGGCGGCCCAGCCCTTATGCGGGCATCCCTTGTGCGGGGGGGTCCTCAGCAAGCTCGAGGATCCCACGGCTCGTCCTGGTCAGCTGCTGCGCCAGGCTGGATGCCACCGGGTGTCGGTATCGTCGTGGTCGGCGCCACCACGTGCGCATGATGGGCCGTGGTGGGCGTGCTCTTGGTGGTGGAAACGCTCGTCGAGGTCTTGGCGGCGGTCGACGAAGTGGTCTGGCTCGTCGTCGTGGTGGTCTTGGGATGGGTGGTGGTGACGTTGACGGTGGAGCCGAGGTCCACTGTCACGGTTCCTGCCCCGACTGTCGAGCTGGGCTGCATCATGACGGCGCCCGAGAGGTACCTCATCACGTAAAGGGCTTGCGCGGTTTGCTGCGGGTGGTAGAGCACCATCGTCTCCGAAGTATCTGCAGGTACCGCACCGGCCGTCTCGCTTGCTACCTTCAAGCCGTCGGTCCGGAGCGAGCCGGCCGCGTCATCCGCCGCCGTAGTGCTCCCGGTAATACTGACGACGTTCACCGATTTCGGTGCTGCGGGGGTGGGCAGGGCCTGCGGGTCCCAGGCCTTGATCGCATTGTTGTCGTCGGGCTGCACCGGGAAAAGCACATCACCGATCCCGTAGCCGCCGTAGTAGTAATCGTTCACCGCGGCCGTCGGCAGAGTCGTCTCGGGGACCGCGCCCACGTCCAGGTGGCTGTAATGGAGCACGAGGGTCAGCAGTTCGCTTTTCAGCGTGGGGTCGACAGTCATCTGGCCGAGGACCGCAGAAAGGAAATTGGCGGCGGTTAAAGGATCGGTCAACCCCTTGGCTTTCGCCGTCTCGGCCACGATCTTCATGAAAGTGTGGGTCCTCACGATGCGGGCCAGGTCCGACTCCGGATCGTACGGCCAGGTGTAATTGGGCGCGTCGTCGCCCGGGGGGTCGTACTGCAGGTGCCGGGCCGGTACCGAGGGCCAGGGCGCCAATGCCCGTTAAGTGGTGGCACCCCGCATTGGGGATGTACAGCAACGACTCGGCGTCCCACACCGGGTCGGGGAAATAAACGTTGATGCCGCCCAGAGCATTCACGCTGTTTATAAAGCCGTTGAAATTGAGCTCGATGAAATGGTTTATAGGGATGCCCAGGTCTTGCTGGACGGCCCTGGCCAGGTTGTCTGGGCCATCGGTGCCGTTGTTGAGGGCGGCATCCATTTTCTGGTACGGCCCGACCACGCTGCCCGCCGGCATGGGCGAGAACAGGTCGCGCGGGATGGAGAGTATTGACGCCGTCCGCGTGGTCGGATCCAGGTGGAGGATCATCATGATGTCGGCCAGGGTCCCGGAGTGCGTAAGCGACGAACCGTACGACTCCTGTTCCTGAGGGGTCAGCCCCTGGCGGGTCTCGTTGCCGATGAGCAAGATGTTCTCGGGCTTCAGGCCGTCAGCGCCGGTATTGGCGGGTACGGTCCCCGACCCGACGTAGTGGCCGTCGGGCGTTAGACCTCCCGCGGGGGCGGTCTTGATCGAGCCAATTTCGTACCGCACATAGCCATAGGCCGTCGCCGTGGCGGCTATGCACAGGAACACCACGGCGTTGGCGCCGATAAGGCTACGGCGGGGCCACCGCCTGCGGGGGCGTACGACGACGGTAGGAGGAGCCGTTGATGGCTCGGACGCCGTCGGCGCATCAGACGACACCGACGCCCCCAAGGACGTGGGCGCCCCCAGGGACGTGGGCGCCCCAGGGGACGTGGGCGCCCCAGGGGACGTGGGCGCCCCAGGGGACGTGGGCGCCCCAGGGGACGTGGGCGCCCCAGAGGACGTGGACGCGAGGTGCTTGGGGCCAGACTTGCTCACGGGGATCAAGACAGTGTTAAGCCGGCGCACCGAGCCGTACATGTTCGCACGGACGGCATGCTCGGCGCGGGTAGGCACGGCCATCGGCCGGCCATGGAGCTCCGACACGTCAAGGCGGCCCGGTCCACGCCGGCCCGGCCCAAACAGGTCGAGGAGTTCATTGTTGCGACGGGAGACTGACGCCCCGCTACATCATCCCCATACCGCCGGGCCCACCGGCGCCCGCAGGCGCAGCAGCCGACTTCTTCTCGGGCTTATCAGCCACGGTGGCCTCGGTGGTGAGAAGGAGACCGGCTACCGAAGCGGCGTTTTGAAGCGCCGAGCGCGTCACTTTGGCGGGGTCGATCACCCGGCCTTGAACAGGTCCTCGAAGTGCCCCGTAAGTGCGTTGAGCCCTACGTGGCCCTCTTCGCGTTCGGCCTGCTGGATGACGACGGCGCCCTCGAGGCCGGCGTTGGAGGCGATCCAGCGCATCGGCTCTTCGAGCGACTTGCTCACAATCGTCGCCCCGGTTGCCTCGTCGCCGCTCAGGGTCTTCGCCAGCTCGTCGACCGCCTTGCGGCTCCGCAGCAAGGCCAGGCCTCCGCCCGGGACGATGCCCTCCTCGATGGCGGCTTTGGTGGCCGAGACCGCGTCCTCGATGCGGTGCTTCTTTTCCTTGAGCTCGACCTCGGTGGCGGCCCCGACCCTGATGACGGCGACGCCGCCGGCGAGCTTGGCCAGGCGCTCCTGGAGCTTCTCCCGGTCCCAATCAGAGTCGGTATCTTCGATCTCCCGCTTGATCTGGGAGATGCGGGACTTGACCTCGGTCTCGGAACCGGAGCCCTCGATGATGGTCGTGTTGTCCTTGTCGACCACCACCTTGCGGGCGCGCCCGAGCAACGACAGGTCGACGTTCTCTAGCTTCAGCCCTACTTCGTCGGTGATGACCTCCCCACCGGTCAGGATGGCAATGTCAGCCAGCATGGCTTTGCGGCGGTCGCCGAACCCCGGCGCTTTGACGGCAACGCTATTGAAGGTACCCCGCAGCTTGTTGACGATGAGGGTTGCCAGTGCCTCCCCGTCGACGTCCTCCGCGATCAGAAGCAGAGGCTGGCCCGCCGCCATTACCCGCTCGAGCACCGCGATGAGGTCGTGGGCGGAGCTGAGCTTCTGGTTGGCCACGAGCACGTAGGCGTCTTCGAGCACGGCTTCCTGGCGGTCGGCGTCAGTCACGAAGTAGGGGGAGATGTAGCCCTTGTCGAACTGCATGCCCTCGGTGAACTCGAGCTCCACGCCGAACGTGTTGGACTCCTCCACGGTCACCACGCCGTCTTTGCCGACCTTGTCGATGGCATCGGAGATGACCTCACCGATCGACGAATCGGCGGCAGAGATCGATGCCACCTGGGCTATCTCGGATTTCTCGTCGATCTCCTTGGCCATCGACTTGATCGAACCGACCGCAGAAGAGACGGCCCGGTCGATCCCTCGCTTCAGCTCGACGGGGTTGGCCCCCGCCGCTACGTTGCGAAGCCCTTCACGGACGAGTGCCTGGGCCAAGACCGTAGCCGTGGTCGTGCCATCGCCGGCCACGTCGTTGGTCTTGGTGGCGACCTCCTTTACGAGCTGAGCACCCATGTTTTCGAAATGGTCCTCGAGCTCGATCTCCTTGGCAATAGTGACCCCGTCGTTGGTGATCGTGGGGGCTCCCCATTTCTTGGAAATGACGACGTTGCGGCCTTTGGGGCCCAGCGTCACCTTGACTGCGTCGGCGAGCTTGTTGACCCCGGTCTCCAGGCCCCTTCGGGCCGTCTCGTCGAACTGGAGCTGCTTGGCCACTACTTCTTCACCTTGACCTTGGCCAGGACGTCACGACTGGAAAGCACGAGCAGGTCCTCGCCGTCGACGGTGACTTCGGTCCCGCCGTACTTCGAGTAGAGGACCGTGTCGCCGACCTTGATGTCGAGCGGGACCAGGTCCCCGGTGTTGTCGGCCCGCCGTCCCGGCCCGACGGCCAGGACCTCTCCTTGCTGGGGCTTCTCTTTAGCGGTGTCGGGGATAACAAGGCCCGACGCCGTCCTCTCCTCCGCCTCGTTCGGGCGGACAACGATTCGATCGTCGAGTGGTTGCAAAGTCATGGTGTGGTCGCCTCCGTTGGCAAATCTCTTCAGCCGGGTGCTCCGGCTAGCACTCTCACCGGACGAGTGCTAAAGATAGCGGCCCCTGGGCGCTAACACAAACCCTTCTGCCACAAACCCTCGGGCGAGGGGCACCAGGCCTCCCACGGACCGACGTCGCGCCAGCCCCGCCTCCCCTCGACAGACCAATTCTCCGGAGCGGCCACCCCCTCTAACAGTTAGATGCCCTAATGGCCCACACAGCGTTTTGCCGAACGCGTCAATGGGTAGGGTCCCCTCATAGCCCTTGAGCCCTTTCGGCGCTCGGGCTGCTTTTGTGAAGAAGCGGCCTCGCGCCGACCAAATACCTCCGAGGAAGCCAAGTTGTCTTATCCCACCTCCCGAAGCCAATTCCAGGTCTGGGGGACCGGGGCCCTCCGGAGCGAGGCCCCCGCCGACGACGGGCGCTTGACCTGGCGGCTGGAAGCGGCATGCAAGCACTTGCCGACGGAACTGTTCTTCCCCATCGGCCACGGGCCACGGGCGGAGGCCCAAACGACCCTGGCCAAATCGATTTGCAACACCTGCGTGGTGCGCGCCCAGTGCCTGGAGTACGCGCTCGGGGCAAATGCGCAGTACGGGGTGTTCGGGGGGATGGCGGAAGAAGAGCGGCGCGAGGTGCGCCGTCATGTCGCCCGCCGCTATGACCTGTCGGCTGGCGGGCTGGAAGAGTCGGCCTGAACGTCCCGGCCCCACAACTCCTGCAGCCGGACCTCCTGTAGCTGAACCTGCTACGGCTGCACCTTCTGAGGCCGGGCCAGCGCCCGGCGGAAAAAGTCGACCTGCAGGTTGAGGAGGTTCTCCGCTACATCCGCCCGGGCGGCTACGTGAGTCATGCTCGGCAGGGGTAGCACGAAGTGGGGCCGTCCCTCGGCGAGCAGGGCGGTCGACAAGCGAAGAGTGTGGACGGCGAACACATTGTCGTCAACCAGCCCATGTACGAGCATCAAAGGCCGCACGAGCTTGCCGGCGAGAGGGATGAGCGACGTGTGCTCGTACACTCCAGGGTCGTCTTGCGGGCGCCCGAGAAAACGCTCCGTGTAGTAGGTGTCGTACCACCGCCAGTCCGTGACCGGTGCCCCGGCGACGGCGGCGTGGAAAACGTCGGGGCGAGAGAGCAGGGCCAGCGCGGCCAGATAGCCGCCGAAAGACCAACCGGTGATCCCGACCCGTCCGAGGTCCAGCTCGTCCACTTGCTCGGCGGCCGCGTGGAGGGCTTCGACCTGGTCCTCGAGCGGAGGGGTGGCGAGGTCACGGTAGACCTGGCGCTCGAAGCCTGGCCCTCGGCCCGGCGTGCCCCGGCCATCGGCGACAACGACGGCGAAGCCCTGGTCGGCGAGCCACTGTGCCCCGAGCCACAGCGACCGGGCCGCCTGCACCATTTGATGCCCCGGCCCGCCATAGGGCGACATGATGACAGGCAGCTTCCCGCCCTGGTGGCCGCTCGGCAAGAGGACACCGGCGCGGAACTCCCTTGGCCCCAATTCGAAGAAACGCACGGACGGGTCGACAACCGGCGTTTCGGCGTTGTTCGCCAGGCGGCGAGGCGCTGGGCCTTCCACTTGAACTGCGTCTTCCACCTGAACTGCGTCTTCCACCTGAACTGCGTCTTCCACCTGACCCGCGCCTTCCACCTGAACTGCGTCTTCCACCTGACCCGCGCCTTCCACATGAACAGTCGCCCGCACGCCGTGCCAGGCCATACTCCGCGACACAACGACCTTCACGCGACCATCGCCGACAGCGCTCGAGACACCCCCTACGCTCGTCAGCTGCCGGAGCCGACGTCCGGCGTCCCACGACCACACCTCGACGACTTCGGGGTTGCTCGACGCCGTGAAGACGACCGAGCGACCGGTACTGGTCACGTCGCGGACCTGCAGGCCCGGGGGGGTCACCAGTTCGCCGCCGACCTCCAGCCGCCACGTGTCCTCGTCTGACCTCGCCCAGACGAGCTGCCCGTTTTCCAGCCATGCCGGCAATCCGCCCGGCCACCCGACCCAATGCGGGTCCTTTGCCTCCACCATCACAGAGGTAGTGCCCTGCTCGAGGTCGGCCACCAGGACAGCGCACGCAGTGTGGTCCCTCTGTTCGACCAGTAACAGCGGAGCTCCCGAACTGCTCCAGTGGACGGAAGCCAGGTATGGGTACCGTTCGTTGTCCCAGTGGACCTGCCGGCGGCGCCCGCCTCCCGGGCCGATGCCGAGGTGCCATAGCGTGACGAGAGCGTCGGCCGTGCCGGCCAGGGGATAGCGATGCGACCGCGGGGCCCCTTCTGGCTCTGAGGCGTCTGCCGTCCACAGAGTCGTAACGGGGGTGTTGTCGACGCGAGCGGCAAGCACAGAGGAGCCGTCGGGCG
Source organism: uncultured Acidimicrobiaceae bacterium (assembly GCA_963754115.1). Lineage (GTDB taxonomy): Bacteria > Actinomycetota > Acidimicrobiia > Acidimicrobiales > Palsa-688 > Fen-671. The sequence continues at coordinate 274,257 of CAVWFC010000008.1, forward strand.
CCCACCAAAAGCCTCGGGCGCGGTCCATCTCCTCGGCGGCGATGAACTCGGCCGCCCCCCAGCTCACCTCGCCCGGCTCTTCCGCCAGCACGGACGCCGGCTCGCGGCCGCTCGTCGGCACCAGGTACAGGGCACTGCCGGAGAGGAAAGCCACCACCGCCCCCCCGGGGGCCGGGCGGGGGTCGACCACGCCAACGGGCGCCGGCAGCTCGACAGGGCCGCCAGGTTGTTCGGCCGGGGCCAGCGCCGCCCACCACAGCTTCCCGCTCAAGGCAAAGGCGACGTGTCTGACGCCCTCGTCGCACGCGTAACCGACGATACCGGAGGCCAGTTCGCGGCTTCGTTCCCGACGAGCCTTCTCTTCGTCGGGGAGTTCTTCGTCGGCCTCACCAAGTACACCTCGAGCGCTAACCACTTCTCGCTCCGAACCGGAGACCGTGTCGTAGAGCCAGATAGATGTCGCCGGGTCGTCACCCCCCGGCGACCGCAGGAACACCACCCGTTCACCGTCGGGCGAGACCGTAAAGCTGCGGGGGGCGCCGAGAGAGAACCGACGGGTACGCGCTTGCTGACGCGGGAAGCTATCGGCGGGACCGGGAGCCGGCTCTGATGTCACCGGCATCAGACGAACTGGAGACGGAGGTTGGGGTCGACCGCGGCGTCAAGAGGCGTCGGGCCGTCCGTCCTCAACCGGTACCAGGCTGCCGCTCCGATCATGGCCGCGTTATCCGTGCACATCGCCCGCGAGGGGATGAAGGCGGTGTAACCGTTTTGGGCGCACACCTCTGCCACCCGCTGGCGGAGCGACGTATCGGCGGCTACCCCGCCTCCAATGCAAATAGCTTTAGCTCCTGCTTCGGCCGCCGCCTTTTTGGTCTTGGCCACCAGGACGTCGACGACGGCCTCCTGGAAACTCGCCGCCACGTCCGGAAAGGGGACGTGTCCGGGGTTGGCCCGCACGTAGCGGATCACTGAAGTCTTCAACCCACTGAACGAAAAATCGTAACCAATACCGTACAACCCCCGAGGAAAGGCAATGGCGTCTTCTTGTCACCTGCGACGGCCGTCCGTTCTATCGCCAGTCCGCCGGGGTAGCCCAGGCCGAGGAAGCGGGCCACCTTGTCGAAAGCCTCACCGGCGGCATCGTCCACCGTTTGGCCAAGTAAGCGGTACTCAACTCCTCCGGCGGCGTTTGACGCGCCGTCGCCAGCTTGTCCTTCGCGTAGGCTGAACGGCTGCCTCGGGCGCCTGCATGCAAACGAGCATCGTATGGCCCCCCGAGACCAGCAGCACCACGGTCGGGAGGGGAACGCCCGGGTCCTCCACAAAGGCGGCGTGAAGGTGGCCTTCCATATGGTTTACACCGACGAACGGGAGCCCCCACGACCAGGCGTACGCCTTTGCCGCGCTGACCCCCACCAGCAGCGAGCCGACGAGGCCCGGCCCGATTGTCGCCGCCACCGCGTCGATCCCGAGGGGGCGATTCCCGCCCGGTCCATGGCTTCTGCCACGACCGGGCCGAGCAGTTCAAGATGGGCGCGGCTGGCGACTTCCGGCACCACACCCCCGAAATCGGCATGGATTTCGGTCTGGCTGCTGACCACGGACGAAAGGATACGCCTTCCGTCCTGGACCACCGCCGCCGCCGTTTCGTCGCACGACGTCTCGATAGCAAGCACGTTCACAGGCCCGGATCCTCCCCCGCCATCCTGGCCGGCCGCCCATAAGGCGCTCACTGTCCGGGCACCGGCCGGCCATTGGGCCCATTGGTCCCCAAAAGCATCTGTAGCCGCCCCTGGACCTCGGGAGACAGCAGCCCGTTGAGCCACATTATGAGGGCGTCCTCGCCGGTCTCGGGATAGTAGTTCCGCCGCACCCCCGCGCTCACGAACCCGAACTTGCGGTACAGGTTCTGGGCGGCCATGTTGCTCATCCGCACTTCGAGCGTCATGGCGACGCAGTGCCGGCGGGTACCCTCCATGGCCAGCTCGCCCAGCAGCAGGGTCCCAAGACCGTGGCGCCGCTCCGTCGGGGCGATAGCGATGTTCGTGACATGGGCCTCGTCCGCTACGAACATGAGGCCGCCATAACCGACGATCTTTCCCCCTGCCTTCAGCACGACGTAGTGACGTGAATCGCCCTGGCCCAGCTCGCTCGCGAACACGCCGACAGACCAGGGCTTTGGATGAGCCTGGCGTTCGATGCGCATAACCGAGCGCAGGTGGCGCCGGCGCATCGGCTCGGCTGACGACCTGGCGGTCTCCGAGTTGTCGGGCCCTGCTCTCATGGAGCCAGCTTGGGCTCTCGAGGGGGTGAAGCGGCGGCCACGCGGGCGGGCGCTGAGCGGGTGACCCGGCCGCCGACTTCCTCCCAGCCGATCCGCACGTCCGCATGACGCAGGTAGAGAGGCGCAGGGTCGCCAGGCTGAGGGTCACCAGGCTCAGGGGCGTCAAGCGCAGTGTGACCCGTGCTGGCAAACCCCGCCATAGCGAGCTCGGCCACGGCCAGGGCCGACGGCCAGATGTCAACTGAGCCGGCCACCTCCGCACCGGCGGCCTCCAGCTGGTCCCGGTACCGCCAGGCCCCGTCCCCCAGGGCCAGGACCGACGGGCCGGGACTGGTCGGGCCGGGACTGGTCGGGCCGGGACTGTGGCGGGACTGGTCGGGCCGGGAAGGACCAGCCCGGGACGGGCCAGGTCACCCAGCTCGGCCGCCAGCTTCTCGGGGGTGGCGAGAGCCGGGGGCATCGCCTCAACCATCGCGGCGCCGTCGCTGCGGAAGACGGCCCAGTAGACCTCTCCTCGCCTGGCGTCAACGACGGGGACGAGCGTCCCCGGGCGCCGGCGGTGAGGGTGAGCCAGAGCCTCCAGGCTGGTGACGCCCACCGCCGGGATACCTCGGCCCTGGCGATCGTTCTGGCCGTAGCCAGCCCCACCCGGAGGCCCGTGAAGAGCCCCGGACCAATGTCGACGGCCACCCCGTCGAGATCGCTCACCGACCATCCGGCTCGCCGGCACAGCTCGTCGATAGCCGGCATCAGGACCTCGGCCTGATGCCGGCCCGCCACGACCATCGACGCCGCTACCGGCCCGTCGTCTGCCCAAAGGGCGCAACTCGCACACGGCGTGGCGGTGTCGATGGCAAGGATCTTCACGGTGTCGCGACTCCGGGACGATTAAAGAGGGCCAAACCCAGGCCAAGGATAAAAGGATAAGTAGACCCGGACCATGACGGGTAGGCAGCTGCTGATTCTTGGCTGCTTATTCTTGGCTGGTTACTCTTGGCTGGCCAACCTGGCCGCCAGTTCTGCCATCCGGCTCTCCCAGCTCGGGCCGAAGGCCCGCCAGACCAGGCGGCGCGGGCTTCTATCTGCGGCCTCTTCGGCACCTCGGGCTGCGCTGGCGCCGTCGCGCCGTCTTGTGGCCAGTTGCCCGTCTCGTTCGAAACTGATCTCCACGTGCAGGTAGTCGGGCGCCGAGCGTGGGGCGGCCAGCTCGCCCCATTCGACGACGGCCGCCGCCCCCTCCTCCTGGAGCTCCGGAATGGCGAGGTCAATGACCTCCTGGAGCTCGTTCAGCCGCCACACATCAGCGTGCAGCAAGTCCCAGCCAGCGCGGGTCCTGTAACTGCGTACCAGCACGAAAGTGGGGCTGGTGACGGGCTCCGCGACGCCCAGAGCGGCCGCCAGGCCCTTGGTGAAGGTCGTCTTGCCAGCGCCGAGCTCCCCGCCGAGCAGCACGGTGTCGCCCGGCTGGAGCAAAGGGGCCAGCGCGGCGCCGAGATGGCTCATGTCCGCCGGCCCGGGTGCCAGGGCCACGACCGGAACAGGCACGACCGGAACAGGAACGACCGGGACAGGAACTACCGGTGGCGCCGAGGCGTCACGGGCCACGCAGGGCTTCTTTGGCGCGGACGAGGTCGGCCCGCATCTGGGCCACGACCTGCCCGCCGCCCCTGAGCGCGGCGGACGGATGGAAAGTGGGCACCAGGTACCCCGAACGGTACGGGTATGCCCGTCCCCGCGTCTTGCCGATGCCCTCCGAGGTCCCGAGCAACAACTTCGTGGCGAAATTGCCGAGCGTTACCAGCACCCTGGGGTTGACCAGGTCCAACTGCTTCTCGAGGTACGGCCGGCACGCTTCGATCTCGTCCGGGAGGGGATCCCGGTTACCGGGCGGCCGGCACTTGATCGTGTTCGCTATGTAGCAGTTTTCCCTGGTCAGGCCCATCTCCTCCAGTATGAGCCGGTCGAGCAACTGGCCCGAGCGCCCGACGAAAGGTAGCCCCTGGAGGTCCTCCTGTTCACCCGGTCCTTCCCCCACGAACATGAGGTCGGAGTGAGGGTTCCCCACGCCGAACACCACGTTCGTCCTCCCCGAGGCGAGGCGGCAACGGGTGCACGTGGACGCTTCCCGGTCAAGCTTGGACAGCTCCGCGGCGACGGCGGCTGACGCAGCGGGGTCTCGGTCCCGGGGCACGACGGGCTCAGACGTCGGCCAGGGCCACGACGTCGAGTATTCCCGGCGCCTCAGCCAGCCCGGCCACGACTGATGCGGGGACGGGCTCGTCGAGAGAGATGACCATTATGGCGGTGCGCCGGTCGGCGGAACGGCCGAGGTGCAAGTCGACGATGTTGATGCTCGCACCGGCCAGGGCCGATGCGACCAGGGCGACCATGCCGACCCTGTTGTCGTTGCGCACCACCAGCAGGTAGCGGGCAAAGGGGAGCTCAATCTCGTGCTCGTCGAGGAGGACAATGCGCGGCTCGTCCTTGGCGAACAGAGTACCGGCAACGGCCCGGCCGCCGCCCCGGATGCTTACCAGGTTGACGTACTCGTGCGAGGCACTGGCGGTGGTAGTTCTCACTTCGAGCCCGCGTTCGATGGCCAGCTGAGGGGCGTTTACATATGACACCGGCTCCTCGGTCACCACGGTGAGCAGGCCCTTTTGCGCGGCCAGGGTGAGCAACCGCGTGTCGTGGCCAGCCAGTAAACCCTGGTACCCGACCTCCAGGACGGCGGGCAGCTCCCGGGCCAGGGCGGCGAAGAGGCGCCCCAACCGCTCGGCCAGAGCGACGAACGGCCGGACGACGTCATCGGCCTCCGTAGTGGGCAGGTTGACCGCAAACGGTACAAGCTCCCCTTCGAGGGCCAGGACGACCTGCTCAGCTATGGCCACGCCCGCCTTGTCCTGCGCCTCGCGCGTGCTGGCCCCGAGATGGGGCGTCACCACAACCTCATCGAGGTCCAAAAGGGCCGACTGGCCCGGAGGTTCATTGGCGAACACGTCGAGGGCGGCGCCGCCGACCCGGCCCTCTGAGATCGCCTCGGCCAGTGCGGCTTCGTCGACGATCCCGCCCCGGGCCGCGTTCACCAACCGGAGGCCTGGTTTGGCCTCCGCCAGCAGCCTCTTACCGATGATGCCAACCGTCTCCGGGGTCTTCGGGAGGTGCACGGTGAGGAAGTCGGACTGGCGGACGAGGTCGTCGAGGGCGACCAGATCGGCGCCCATCTGCTTCGCCCGTTCAGGTGACACGTAGGGGTCGTAAGCGACCAGTCGCATGCCGAAGGCCAGCGCCCGCTGCGCCACGAGAGCCCCGACGCGGCCCAGGCCCACTATCCCGAGGGTCTTGCCGTGCAACTCGACGCCCTCCCAGCGTGAGCGTTCCCACCGGCCGGCCTTCAGAGCGGCGTGGGCCTGCGGGATGTTGCGCGCCTGCGCCAAGAGGAGAGCGACAGTGTGCTCCGCCGCCGAGAGGATATTGGACTGAGGGGCGTTGACCACAATGATCCCGCGGCGCGTGGCGGCCGCAATGTCGACGTTGTCGAGGCCGATCCCGGCCCTGCCCACTACCTGCAACCGACGGCCGGCGGAGAGCACCTCGTCGGTCACCTGGGTGGCCGAGCGGATAATAAGGGCAGCGGCGCCGTCCACGGAGCTGAGCAGGCCCGAAGGCGACAGCCCGAGGCTGACGTCGACCTCGTGCCCCGCCTCAGCCAAAACGTCGAGACCGGGCTGAGCGATCTCTTCTGTGACCAGGACACGGGCCATGGCGGCCATGGTCCCACGAAAGGCCCATGGGTTCCAGTTACTTCTTTCGAGTACCGGGCCTTGCCCTGCGTCGGGCTCGAGCCGGTATCGGGCTCCAGGCTTTATCGACTGCAGCCGGCGCAGCGTCCCTGACAGACTGGGGACCATGCCCGAGCCTGAGCCCCGTGAGATCACTATCCCGACTGGCCTGCTGCCGGCAGACGGCCGCTTTGGCAGCGGTCCATCAAAGGTGCGCTCGGCCGCCACCGCGAGCCTGTCCGCCGCTGCCGCTGGGCCGCTGGGGACCAGCCACCGCCAAAAGCCGGTCAAGGCGCTGGTCGGCCGGCTTCGCGCCGGGCTCAGCGAATTGTTCGGGCTCCCGGACGGCTACGAGGTCGCCCTGGGCAATGGGGGTTCGACGGCGTTCTGGGACGTCGCCACCTTCTGCTTGATCAACGAGCGCAGCCAGCACCTGTCCTTCGGGGAGTTCTCTTCGAAGTTCGTCGCCGCGGCCGAGGCGGCGCCCTGGCTATCGAGCCCAGACGTCCTCGAAAGCCCGGTGGGAACGCACCCGCTGGCCGAGGCCCGCAAGGGGATAGACCTGTACGCGCTTACTCACAACGAGACCTCGACCGGCGTCATGATGGAGGTCCGGCGCCCCGAGGAGGCCGACGACGGAGCGCTGGTAGCGGTGGACGGTACCTCAGCGGCGGCGGGCCTCCGGGTAGAACCGTCTCAGTTCGACGTCTATTACTTCGCCCCCCAAAAGGGCCTGGCGTCGGACGGGGGTCTGTGGTTGGCCCTGCTTTCTCCGGCCGCTATCGCTCGGGTCGCTCAGATCAAGGCTTCCGGCCGGTTCGTGCCTGCTTTCTTGGACCTTTCGATCGCGCTGGAGAACAGCCGCCTGGACCAGACGTACAACACACCCGCCATAGCCACCCTCATCCTGGCCCTGGACCAGCTCGAATGGATCCTCGAGCAAGGCGGGATGGAGTTCTCGACCCGCCGCTGCGACCGATCGGCCGAGATCCTCTACGGGTGGGCAGAGTCGACGGGCTATACGTCACCTTTTGTGGCCAAGCCGGACGACCGGTCCCACGTCATAGGCACGGTCGACTTCGACGAGCGCATTGACGCCGCCGCGGTGGCCAAGGTGCTACGAGCCAACGGGATAGTCGACACCGAGCCGTACAGGAAACTGGGACGCAATCAGTTACGAATAGCCATGTTCCCGGCCATCGACCCCGAGGACATTGCCGCCCTGACTTCCTGCATCGACTACGTGGTCGGCGAACTGGCAGGGTAACCACAACCCCGCCAACCCTTTCTCCCTTACGTATAGACGCGCGGCAGGCGGGGGGACAGGCCGCACGTAACTTCGTAAGCGATGGTGCCGAGCCGCTCGGCCCACTCCCAGGCCGTGACCTCGTCGTCACCCTGGCGGCCGATCAAGACCACCTCGTCGCCGGCCTTCACGTCTGAGCCGTGCCCGCAGTCGACCATCAGCTGGTCCATCGTCACGGTGCCGGCGATAGGGCGGCGACGGCCACCTATCAGCACTTCGCCGCCGACCTCGGACAGGCGGCGAGGGACTCCGTCGGCATAACCAGCAGGCACCGTGGCGATGACGGACGCCGCCGGCAGGCGGTAGCGCAAACCGTAGGAGACGCGTTCGCCTTTTCCGACCGCCTTCACGTAAGAGACCTCGGCCTTGAACGCCAGCGCCGGTTCGAGGCGTTGCACAACCTGGTAGCCCTGCAAAGCCCGTGCCGGTGGCATTCCGTAAATGGCAATACCGGGTCTCACCATCTGGTAGCGGGCGCCCGGATGGGCCAGGGCGCCGGCAGAGTTCGCGGCGTGGAGGAGCGGAGGCCTCAGGCCTTCGGCGTCGAGCTCGCGGACCACGCGGTCAAACAGGCTCAACTGCTCGGCCGTAAAGAGGTCCGATGGTTCGTCGGCGACGGCCAGGTGGGTGAACAGCCCCTCGAGGCGAAGCTGCGGCCGCGCCGCCACCGCTCGGGCCAGCTCGACCGCCCGCTCGGGGCTGGCACCGACCCGGTGCATGCCGGTGTCGACCTTCAGGTGCACGGGTACGGGTCGTCGATCCTCATCGGCGCTCCCGCCGCCCTTATCTCCGTTTTGGGCGATGGCCTCGAGCAGCGAGGCGAGGCCCGCCTCGCTGTAGATGGTGGCAGTGAGGTCATCCTTCACCACGAGCGGCATGGCTTCTGGTGGCGGTTCCGAAAGCACGAGCACCGGCACGCCGATCCCTGCCTCACGGAGCTGGTGGCCTTCCTCGGGGAGAGCGACCCCGAGGTGGCTGGCACCGCCGGCGATAGCAGCCTTGGCCATTGCCACCGCCCCGTGGCCATAGCCGTCGCTCTTTACGACGGCGCACACGAGCGCAGGCGCGACTGCGTCGCGGATAAGGGCCACGTTGGCGGTCACCGCCGCCAGGTTGACCTCGACCCAGGCCGGTCTTCACCACCCGGTGACGCGCACTCCAGAGCCGGGTTGCCCGCCCGAGGCCCGGGCGCGATCGCCAGTGCGGCGTTACCTCCCGGGGAGCTCGGGGTGCTCAACCGCAGGGCGGGGTTGCTCACGGCCAGCGGAGTCCGGGGAGCCTCACGGTCCGGCGGAGCCCTCACAGTCCGGGGAGCCCTCACAGTCCGGGGAGCCCTCACAGTCTCGGGGAGCCCTCACAGTCCGGGAAGCGCAGACAGCCAGGTCGCTACGAAATCCGGGAGATCACCGGCGATGAGGCCCTCCGGGTGGCCGGTCCTCGCGGCCCGCCCATGCACATGGGCGGCCAGTGCGGCGGCTTCGAAGGCAGGGACCCCACGGGCGATGAAAGCGCCGATGATGCCGGAAAGGACATCACCCGTACCGGCTGTCGCGAGCCGCCTGTCACCGGCCGCCGCTACCAGCGCCCGGCCACCCGGGGCGGCAATTACGGTCGTAGATCCCTTCAACAGGACGATGGCGCCGCTACGCTCAGCCGCCTCGCGCGCCGCCCCCACGTGGTCCGGGCCGGGGCCTTGCCCGCCAGCCGGGTGAGCTCGCCAACGTGCGGCGTGATCACGGTCGGGTGCGAACGCTTGGCCACTATGGCGTGCAGGTTGTCCAGGGTGCCAATGCCGTTGAGGCCATCGGCGTCCACGACGACGGGCACCGGCGCCCCGGCCACGAGCAGTCCCACCTCGCCTCCTGGCAGGTCGCCCCCGCCCGCCGGCCGGCTGGGGTCGGGACCGATAGCAGTCGTCCCGAGCCCGGGGCCGATAACCAGCGCCTTTACCCGCGAAAGACCGTCGAGCACCATTTCGTACCAACCCGACGCCGGCACGGGGAAGTGGACCAGCTCGCTGGGGGGCAGGACGGTGGGGTTGACACCCGGCATCGAGAGGCGTACGTAGCCGGCGCCCGAGCGCAGCGCCCCGTGGCTGGCCAGCCAGGGGGCTCCTGTCATATCGGCAGAACCGGCGACGATCTGCACGGCCGTTTGCCACTTGTGGGCCTCGTGAGGCCGTCCGGGGAGCATGGCCGCCACGTCGCGGTCCTCCACCAGCCAGCAGCTGGCGGCGGCGTCGACGAGCCGCCCCAGGCCAATGTCCGCTAGGTCCACCTGGCCCGTGAATGTGGCCTGGCACCAAGCAAGAGCCCGGGCTTCAGGGCGGCAAACGTGACCGTGGCGGCAGCCGGCATCGCCCAGCCACCCTCGGGGACCTCGCCGGTCAGCCCCGAAAGTCCCGAGGGGATGTCGACGGCGAGTACCGGAGCGGCGCCGGGGTCAGGCGGGGAGTAGGCCCGCCCGAGCCCCGTCCCGTAGGCGGCGTCTATCACAAGGTCGGTGGGCGCCAGCGCTTCGCCCGGGCCCAGCTCTGCCGCTTCGAGCACCTTTACCCGGGCGCCGTTGGCGGAAAGCAGGGACGCCGCCACGCGGCCATCGGCGCCGTTGTTGCCCTTTCCCGCAATGACTGTGACCCGGCGGTCAAAGGTACCGCTCAGCAGCCTCCCGGCCCGGCGGGCGACCGCGGCTCCGGCTCGGGCCACGAGCTCGTCGACGGGCCCGGCGCCTCACGGTCGACGCCCGCCATCTCTTCAGGGGTGAGGACGGGGATCACGCCAGCGCCAGTACCACGGCTGTGGCCATTGTCGAGGTGTGAGCCAGCGAGACCAGCCATGTGCGCACATCCCGCTCAGAGGCCAGCCGCGCCGCCTGGCCGAAGAGCGCCAGGTTGGGCGCGCCGCTCGGCTCGCGCTGTACCTCCACCTCGCCAAAGGCGAACGCCCCCAGGCCCACCCCGAGGGCCTTCATCACCGCTTCTTTGGCGGCGAAGCGAGCGGCCAGCGAAGGTACCGGATTAGTGAGCGTACTGGTATAGGCCCGCTCCTGAACCGTGAAGACGCGCTCGGCTAACGACGGCCGGCGCGCCAGCACGGATGCGAAGCGCCCGACGTCGACCATGTCGATACCGAGTCCCAGGGCCGGACCGCCAAGAAATGGTTTGGCCAGAACTGGTGTGCCTTGAATTGGTGTGCCTTGGACCGGTGCCGCCGTGCTACCTGCTCCCCTGTCCATCGGCGCCGCTTCGGGTAGGCACGCCCGAGGCCAGTCCAGACGAGGCCTGTCCAGACGAGGCCTGTCCAGACGAGGCCTGTCCAGACGACCAGTGCCCGGCGAGCACGGCGACCGGTTCGGTCAACAGCTCGATAAAGCCGACCTGGCCGAGAACTTCGTCGTCGAAGCGCGGTTGGGCCTCGGTTACCGCGTCCATCAAGGCGGTATAGCGGCCCTGATAGGCCTGGAGCACCGCCTTCGCTTCGTCCGGGCCGAGGCGCGGGGCGAAGCGGACGTGGAGGAGGCTGATGCCGGTTACCTGGCCATCTTTGACTTCGGGGACGATCACACCTGTGCGCCCATCGTGGAGCCCTTTGAAGACCGTCACCTCTCTCTTATCGGCGGCGCGGTGCTTGGTACCCCGCAGCGTGTTATCAGTGGCTGTCCTCGAAGCTATCCCGCTGGCGACCCCACCCTGGTCGACCACGTTGATCGTCGCTCCCTCGAGACTGCCAGGAGCAGCCGGTACCGCCGGCAGGCCGACGTGGTAGCGGGTGTACCCGAGGACCTCCTCGACCGCCGGGCCGAGAGCGGCCAGCGTCCGCAACGCCCGATAACCGAACGCTTCAACGGACGCACCCGCGCCGAGAGTGGCAGCGACCAGCTTTTCGCCGAGCAAGGCGTCCTCACTCCGAGAAATGCCAACGGTGACCGTTTTGGCCTGGTGCTTGATCGCATCGATGGGCCGGGTCAGCTCGTCGATAGCAGTGCCCAAAGCGAGCACGAGGTCGGTCGCCACGGCGCTCGGCGTACCCACCTTGCCCATCTCGGCCTCGTAGCCCTCGACGGGCAAAGCACCGGTGGCGTAGCGCAGCAGGGACGTGAGCCGGGCCGCCGTCGACGCGTTGAGATGGCCGTCGTAGGTACCTGAGCGCAGCCCGGCCAGGGCCGGGCCGGCCAGGGATCTCGAGCGCCGGCGCCAGCTCCTCAAAAGCCGACCCATCGCTGTCGTCCCTGGTGGCCGTCTCCAGCAACGCCCTCGCTTCCCTTAGCGGCCGGGCCAGTGCATCTATGGAAAGGGCGGCCTCGTAGCCGAAGATATGACCGGCCATCGCGGCAAGGACAAAGGCGAGCTCCGGGTGGCACTCCGGCACGGAGAGGATATCGACGTCGGGGTTGAACGTAGCCCTTTCGCCCTCGGTCGCGATGACCACGGGGGCGGCCTTGTGGGCCCGGAATATGTCGATCTCCTTGGCCACGTCGTGGGCGTTCGAGCCGACGAGACTGGCCGCACAAACGATGATCAACGGCTCCGCCGAGAGGTCGATGTGCTTTTTGTCCTCGATCGCGTCGAGCCAATGGCCTTGTAACACAGCTCCGAAAGCTTGATCCTCACCTCGGCCGCCGCCACCCGGTCGGGCCACTGCCCACCACCGCCCACGAACGCCTCGGCGGCGCCACCGCCCAGGCCACGCGGGCAATTTCGGCCCGGTTGGCCAGGACCGTCTCCATGAGCGAGGGAAGATCTCGCAAGGCCGAGAGGAGATCTCGCTGGCGCGTCGCGAACCGTCCTCGCCCGCGGCCGCAGCCAGCCCGAGAGCAAGCAAGTGGCCCGCGGCGACCTGAGAATAAAACGCTTTGGTCGAAGCCACGCTCATTTCGACGTCGCGGCCGTCAGACGTGTAGAGGACGCCATGCGCTTTTTGCACGAGGTCGCTATTGCGCCGGTTGACTATCGCCACCACGCGAGCGCCGCGTGCCCGGAGGAGGTCAACAGTCCGGTTCGTGTCGGTAGTGGTGCCCGACTGGCTGATGGCCACCACGAGCGTGCCGGACATGTCGTCAGGCAGCCCGGTGCCGGCAGGCGCCCATCCCGACAATTCCGAAGCGGGCATGGCCGTTACGTGTATTTGCGGGAGCGCCCGGGTGATGGCGGCAGCGACGGCCTGGCCGGCTACGGCCGCCGTGCCCTGGCCGATTACCAGGATGCTACGAATGCCGCCGGACGAAAGGGCTTGCCGCAACCCCTGAGGAATGACGTCATCGCCCAAACGGGCGACCAGACGGCCATTTTCTCCGGTAACGAATTTCCCGCGGCAGGGTCTTGCGAACCGAAAGCGGTGATTCAGATATCTCTTTCAAAAGGAAATGCCTGAAGCCCTGGCGGTCGACGTCTCGCGTCGTTATTTCGGCCGACATGACCTCGGTCTCGGAGACCGGCAACTCGGCACCGTCGTAGCGCCAGCGGGTGAGCCCGTCCAGGGCCCGGCGCCCGCCTGTGAGCACATGACGACCTGGCCACCCTTTTCGCCGTCCATGCGCAAATAACGCTTGGTCTCTTCGACCAGGCCGTAGGGTTCACTGGCGATGATGAAGGCGTCCTCGGCCAGGCCGATGTTGAGGCTTTGGCCGCTGCCCCGAAGAGCCAGGTAAAGCTCGTCGGGCGAGCTCGAGGCGTTGGCAACGATGCCCACGGAGCCGTCAAAGCTGGCCACGGCCTGGCGGAAAGCGTCGATCGGCGCCGGCCCCGGCCGCCAGGTAACGAGCGACCATGGTGGGCACGAGCTTGGCGTCGGTCGTTACTTCCCTCGGCACCGCCACTGCTTCGTGGGAGAGCAACTCCGCGTGGTTGTCGATGTCCCCGTTCAAGGCACCGATCACGTAGGGGTGGGGAGAAGGGGCGCCGACTTCGTCCGAGTTGAGAGGGTGGGCGTTCGGTTCGGAAATCAGCCCGACGCTGGCCCACCGAGTGTGAGCGACGACGGTAGCTCTGACGTCGGGCGAGGCCAACGCCCGGGCGAGCAGGGGGTCGGACCCGAGGGCCTGACGCAGAGCGGCGACGTTGTCCCCGAGTTCGCCGATTTCCGCCGCCGCCTTGTAGACGATGGATAGGCAACCTTCGACATGGCGGACAGCGAGCGACGTGAAATAGGGCATCTTCCGCCCTCGCCTCCATCAACGCGCGGACGTCCTCAGCCGAAAAGTCGATCCAGTGGCCGGAGATCATGAGGTGCAAGCCAGCCGAGTCCCGCCCTCGCACTTCCAGCCGGTCGAGCGACCGGAAAGCCACGTGGACGGCCCAGAGCACGCCGAGCGCCGCGTGCCGGGGACGGGTGGCGTCCCACCCGAACCGAAGCCGAGGGAGGTGGCGAGCCCGGAGACGCTCTTCAGGGCTTCCAGACGATCACGACGGAGTGCCCAAATGCGGTCTCTCAGCAGGACGAGAGCCGCGTTGAGCTCCTCCAGCTGCCCCGATTCGAGGGCAACCTCGCCCGCCTCGATCTCGGCTTCGAAACGGGCCACGAGCGCTTCCGTTTCGGCTGTGCCCCTCTCGACACCCTCCGCCGCCCCCGGGTTGCTCATCATGCAACTGAGACCAGGGACGCCCCGCAAGGAGAGGTCCAGCGCCGCCAGAGCTTCGGTGGCGGCCCTTATGGCGCCCACCTGGGCGGCGAAACCGACGTTTGCGCCCACCTCAGACAGGTGCTCCTGGGCACGTGCGAAAGCGGCTTCGACCTCACCGGCGCCCGGAGGCTGGCCGGACCGATGGCCGCGCCAGCACGGCAACAATCCCACACATGTGCAAAAGGGTAGCGGTGCCGGCCGCGGAAGGCTAGGGTCGCCCTTCCCATTCATCAGCGGCCAGCCGGCTACTAATGGCGCCCATCTAACGGGCCCGACGGTCGGCCCATCGTCAATGGGTGGCCGGGCTGGCTCCCAGGGCGGTACGTAGAGCGGACACGATGCGTTGGGCGGCCGCCTCGGCCTCTTGTTGCGTGGGCGCCTCGACCATGACCCTCACCAAAGGTTCGGTCCCGCTCGGACGGAGCAGCACTCGTGCGTTGCGGCCCAGGCTCTGTTCGACCTGACGGACCTCCTCCCAGACGGTACCGGCCCCCGCCAGGGCCTCCTTGTCCGACACGGGCACGTTCTGCAGGACCTGGGGAAAACGTTCCAGCGCGGCGGCCTGCCAGGTCTTCCAGCCTGGCTCCGCGCCGCTTGACAAGGTCTGCGAGCAACAGCCCGGACAGCACGCCATCGCCGGTGGTGGCCAGCGACCGGAAGATGATGTGGCCGGACTGCTCGCCGCCGAGCGACCAGCCGTTGGCATCCAGGGCTTCAAGTACATAGCGGTCTCCAACGTCGACCGTGTGGACCTCAACGCCTGCGGTGGCCATCGCCTGATGAAACCCGAGGTTTGTCATCACCGTGACGACCACGTGTCCCATTTTCGAGCCGGCCCCTACCGGCCAGGTCCGTGGCGAAAAGAGCGATCAGACGGTCGCCGTCGACCAGGTTGCCACCGGCGTCGACGGCGATCACCCGGTCAGCGTCCCCGTCAAGGGCAAGGCCCACGTCAGCGCCCTTCGACACGACTGCCTGGACGAGGCGACGAGGATCGGTCGAACCGCAGCCGTCGTTTATGTTCAAGCCATCCGGCTCGACAGCCAGGACGGCGACGAAATCTGCCCCGGCCGCCTCGAAGACCGCGGGCGCGCTGGCAAAGGCCGCCCCGTTGGCGCAGTCGAGGGCCACCCGCAGGCCGTCCAGACGGCGGCCCTCCAGGCAGGAGAGCACGAAGTGCTGGTAGCGGCCGATGGCGCCCGGGTCTGCGGAGAGATGCCCCACACCGGCCCGGGTGGGGGCGGGCGACTGGTCGGCTCGCGACAGCAGGCGCGTCGCAGCTCGACCTCGAAAGCTTCCTCGACCTCGGGTCGGGCAGCTTGGTCCCGCCGGCCGAGAAGAACTTGATGCCGTTGTCCCAGTACGGGTTGTGCGACGCTGAGATGACGGCGGCAGGTACGCCCTGTTCAGCGGAGAGGAAGGCAACTGCCAGGCGTGGGCGAGCACACCTGCGTCAACGACGTCCAGGCCTTCTCCGGCCAGGCCCGAGGACAGTGCGGCCTGGAGCAGAGGGCTCGAACGACGAGTATCCCGCCCGACGATGAACCGGCCCCGATACCCGGCGGCACTCTCCCCTGCCCCACGGGCCGCCGCCACACCGGTCTCTGGCAAACCGGTCTCTGGCACACCGGTCTCTGGCAAACCGGGATGCGCATCGTGGCGCACGGGGCGCAGCAAACCGCCCGGAGGGGCGAGGACGCGAGCTGCCGTCCGGCCGAGCGCCATCACAAGCTCCGGCGTGAGCTCGGCGTTCGCCAGGCCCCGTACTCCGTCTGTGCCGAAACGGATCATGCTGTTTGCTCTAGACGAGCCGCCGGCCCGACCACGCCCGGACTGCTAGCGCTTGGAATATTGGGGCGCCTTGCGGGCCTTCTTCAGCCCGTACTTCTTTTGCTCCTTCTCGCGTGGGTCACGGGTGAGGAAGCCCGCTCGCTTCAGCGTTACCCGCAGCTCCGGCTCCAGCTCGGCGAGGGCCCGCGCGATCCCGAGACGCAGCGCGCCGGCCTGCCCGGACACGCCACCGCCGTCAAGGCTGGCGTCCACGTTGTACACGGCATCCTTGTCGACCACCCGCAAGGGCTCGGTCAGGATCATCCGGTGCGTGGCGGAAGGAAAATAGTCCTCGACGGGCCGGCGGTTGACACGATCGCGCCTTCACCGGGGCGCAGGCGCACGCGAGCGATGGCGGCCTTTCGCCTGCCGGTGGACTGGACTAGGGGTTTGGGCACGAGCCGTAAGTTCCTCTCTGCTTCTTGCCGGGGGGTCAGGCTACGCGGTGGACCGAATGGTCAACCGTCAAGGGCTTGGGCGTCTGCGCCGGGTGCGGGTGCTCGGGACCGGCATAGACCTTGAGCTTGCGCAGCATCTGCCGCCCGAGGGGGCCTTTAGGAAGCATGCCTCTGACGGCCATCCGGACCACCTCTTCGGGCCGCTTGACCAGCAGGTCACTGTAGGCACGGGCCTTTATGCCGCCCGGGTAACCCGAGTAGCGGTAGTGGACCTTCTTTTGTTCCTTGCCGGAGAAAGGACGACCTTGGCCGCATTGACGACGATCACATGGTCGCCGGTGTCCATGTGAGGCGTAAAGGTAGCCTTGTGCTTGCCCCGTAGGACACGAGCAACCTCGGACGCGAGCCGGCCCAAGGACGGCACCTGAGGCGTCGACTTCGTACCAGTCGCGGCGGATTCGGAGGCTTTGGGGGTGTAAGTACGCACGGGCCCGTACAATAGAGGGCCCTGAAGGTTATGACCAGCCGAGCCGTGCTGAGCCGCAGGTGGGGCGCTGATCGCCGGAGCGGCCAGCCCGGACCGGCGGAGCTTGTACGCCAGATCGGCGGAGCGGGTACGCCAGATCAGCGGAGCGCCGATGTCGGGTTTGTTTGGCGTGCCACGGCCGGCTTGATCGTGGGTCCATAGTGCACGCCGCCCTCCTCGCCCTCGTGGTCCGCTGGGGTTCCCCCAATGGGGTGACCCAGCAATCCAGCGACGTTTACGAGCTGTGGGACATCGTGTACTGGATCGCCATCCCCCTTGGCGCCATCGTGCTCGGCCTGATCGTGTGGTGCCCGATCCGGTACCGGGAGCGCCGGGGGGACGAGCGGATCCCGCCGCAGGTCCAGTACCACCTCCCCCTGGAATGGTTCTACACGATCGTCCCGATCATCATCGTGAGCGTGCTGTTCGTCTACACGTACAAGGCGGAGGACCGCGAAGACAACGTGGCCCCCAACCCGGCTCTCGTAGTGAGGGTCGATGCCTTCCAGTGGGGGTGGCGCTTCAGCTATCCCAACGGCTACGAAGTACTGGGCAGCGTGTCCGCCGAACCGGACATCAACGCCACGGACCTTCCCGTCCTGACGTTGCCGGCAGGCGAGACCGTACAGATAAACCTGTTCTCGGACGACGTCAACCACTCGTTTTATGTTCCGGCGTTCCTGTTCAAGAGGGACGCCATCCAGGGGATCAATAATTCCTTCGACCTCAATATCGACAACAGCGTGGCTGGGCAGCGCTTCATAGGCGAGTGCACGCAGTACTGCGGCACTTACCATCCCTACATGAGGTTCTGGGTCCAGGTAATGGCCAAAGACGAGTTCAACACCTGGCTGGCCAGCCACCACGGCCTCAATACGCAACTATCACAGGGGTAGCGGGAATATGAGCCTGGTCCAGGAGAGGCCACAGCGAGTAGAAATCCCCGAACGGCGGCTGACGGAGGTTATCCCGGGCCCAAATGGAGGGGCCTCCTCTCGTACCTGACGAGCACCGACCACAAGCAGGTCGGGATCAACTACATGGTGACCAGCTTCACCATGTTCCTCATCGCCGGGGCCATGGCGATCCTGATGCGGGTCCAGCTCTCCGTACCCAACAACAACTTCCTGAGCCTCGAAGAGTACAACCAGCTGTTCACCATGCACGGCAGCATCATGCTGTTCCTCTTCCTCGGGCCGTTCGCCTTCGGTACTGCCAACTACCTGGTGCCGATCCAGATCGGCGCCCCGGACATGGCCTTCCCCCGGTTCAATGCCTTCTCTTACTGGCTGTTCCTCGGTGGGTGCATCACGATGAACGCCGGTTTCCTCACTTCCTCGGGGGCGGCGGACTGGGGTTGGTTCGCCTACGCCCCCCTTACCGAGTCGATCCACTCCCCCGGCCCGGGGGCGACCTGTGGATCGCCGGCGTGGCCCTGGCCGCTTTCTCGAGCATGTTCACCGGCATAAACCTCATCACAACGGTCTTCTGCCTGCGGGCGCCCGGCATGGTTATGTTCCGAATGCCGGTGTTCACCTGGAACCAGCTCGTCACGGCGTTCCTGGTCCTGCTCGCCTTCCCGGTGCTGACGGCCGCTCTCGTCCTGCTGTGGTGCGACCGGCACATGGGGACCCACTTTTTCGACCCCACTCACGGGGGCCAGCCGATCCTGTGGCAAAACATGTTCTGGTTCTTCGGCCACCCGGAGGTTTATATCCTGGTCTTACCGTTCTTCGGCATGGCGACCGAAGTAATCGCGACCTTCTCCCGCAAGCCCGTTTTCGGCTACAAAGGCATGGTTTTCGCCACTTTGTCGATCGGCGGCTTGTCGATGGGGGTCTGGGCGCACCACATGTACACCACCGGTGCGGTGCTGCTGCCTTTCTTCACCATCATGACGCTGCTCATCTCGGTGCCCACGGGGATCAAGTTCTTCAACTGGATAGGCACGATGTTCCGCGGGTCCGTGAGGCTCGACTCGCCGATGTTGTTTGCCCTCGGGTTCCTGGCCTGCTTCCTGCTCGGGGGCTTCACCGGCATCATGCTCGCCCTGCCGCCGCTGGACTTCCAGCTGCACGACACGTATTTCGTCGTGGCCCACTTCCATTACGTGCTCTTCGGGGGCTCGGTGTTCGCCGCCTTCGCCGCCATCCATTTCTGGTTCCCCAAGTTCACAGGTAAGAAGCTCGACGAGCGATTGGCCAAGATCACGTTCGTCATCATGTTCATCGGGTTCAACCTGACCTTCTTCCCGCAGCACGATCTCGGCTTGCGAGGGATGCAGCGGCGCATCGCCACCTACCCGTCGAGCGCGGGATGGAGCTTCTTGAACATGCTCTCTTCCATCGGCGCTTTCATCCTCGCTTTCTCTATCATCCCGTTCCTCATAAACGTGTGGGAGACATTGCGCAAGGGCAAAAAGGTCGGCCCCAACCCCTGGGACGGCATGACCCTCGAGTGGGCCACCCAGTCGCCGCCATCCGAACACAACTTCGAGTTCCTGCCACCCATACGGTCCGAGCGGCCGGTTTGGGACCTCAACCACCCGGACCACCCGACCCTCCCCCACGGCCGCCACGCCAAGGAAATGGCCCTCATGGCCAGGGAACATTCGCTGGCTGGCGTGACCCCGGCGACAGCAAGGGGACCGGGCTACGGGGGCCCGGCGACAGAGGGAAATGGCCATGCCAACGGTCACGGCAATGGTGACAGTGCCGGCGACAGCAATGGTGGTAGCCCCCCCGGAGGCGGGGGCGACGGGTTCAGGGGAGGCACCTGAGTTGAGAGGTGAGTGGTTCCTCGCTCTTTGCACCGCCGTGTTCCTCGTCATCGTCGGCGTGATCTACTGGGTGTGGAGCGGCGAGGTGTCGGGGACCGTCATGCTGTTCTTCGGGGCCATCGCCTATGGCCTCCTGTTCGGCTTCATGCTGTTGGTGTGGTTGAGGCGGCACCGCACGCCGCGAGCCGAAGACCGCCAGGACGCCGAAGTGGAAGATGGTGAGGGCGAGGTCGCCTTCTTCCCCGGTAACAGCATCTGGCCGGTGGCCATGGGCACCGGAGCCATAGCGTTCGCCATCGGCCTCGCCTACGGGAAGTGGTTCTGGGCCATCGGCGGGATACTCATGATCGGAGCGTTGATCGGGTTCGCCGTGGAGGCCGAGTCGCGCTAGGCGCGGCCGGACGCCATTAAGGGGGAGGGCGCAGGACCAGGTCCTTTCGCCCGTCATTCAGCCGCTTCGGCAATAGCCTCCGACAAAGAGGGGTGCACCAGGCAGCTCTCCATCACGTCGCTCACCCGCAGCCGGGCCGTCACCGCCAACGCGATAACCGAGATCAGCTCGGCCGCCTGGCTGCCGACCACACAACCTCCCAGTACAACCCCCGTGGCCGGGTCGGAAATTATCTTCACGAAGCCTCTCGGGTCGTCGTTGATCAGGGCCCGGGCGGATGAGCCGAAGGGGACCTTGGTGACCCGGATCTTCCGCCCGGTGGCAAATGCTTCTGCTTCGGCCAGGCCGACGTCGGCTATCTCGGGTTCGGTGAACACCGCCGACGCCGCCTTGTCATAGTCGATATGACGGTGCTGCAGGGTGTGCAGGCCCATGATGTGCTCGGCGACCTTGCGCCCCTGCATGGCAGCGACCGAAGACAGCGGCAGTTTCCCTGAAACATCTCCGGCCGCGTATATATGCGGGACATTTGTCTGGCAGTGATGGTTGATGGTGACATAGCCCCACTTGTCAATGTCCACGCCCGCCCGTTCGAGCCCGAGGTGCTCGGAATTGGGCAGGGACCCCACGGCCAGCAGGACGTGCGTACCGCGCGCCACGCGGCCGTCGTCGCAATGGACGGTTACTTGCCCATCGATGCGTTCCACGCTCTGGGCGCGGGCGCCCTTGAATAGCTGCACGCCTCGGCGCAGCAGCTCGTCCTCGAGGGCAGCTGCCACCTCCGCGTCCTTGTGGGGCAAAACGTGCTGCCGGCTTACGATCAGGGTGACCTTCGAACCGAGTGAGCTGAACATGTGCACGAACTCGACCCCGGTCACACCCGACCCGACCACCACCAGGTGCTCGGGGAACTCTGGGGGCGGGTAGGCCTCCCGGGTGGTCAAGAATCCGCTCGGCGTCCGGTACCACCCACTCGGGGACCCGGGGCCGGCTACCGGTCGAGACGACGATGGCGTCAGCGGCCAGCTCTTCTTCCGGCCCATCGGCAACATTGACGGCCAGTGTGTGCGGCCCGAGCAGCCGGGCCTCGCCCCGGACCATGCGGACACCCTGGGACGTGAGCAGCCCTTCGACCGACCTTTGCAGGTGGGAGGTGACATCGGTGATCCGGTCGCGTAGTGCCTCGTAGTCGACATGGTTCGGGGAAGCCACAGGAGAGAAGCCCAGGCCACCCATGCGGCGGGAGAAACTGAGCGCGCCCGCGGTCGCGATCATGGCCTTCGAGGGAATGCAGTCCCAAAGGTGCGCCGCTCCCCCGACAACATCGCGCTCCACGAGCGTTACGCGCGCACCGAGGCTGGCGGCCCGGCTGGCGGCCTGATTGCCGGCCGGCCCTCCCCCGATGACTACCACGCTGGTCATGGCACGCTGGTCATGGCACGCTGGTCATGGCACGCTGGTCATGGCACGCTGGTCATGGCACGCTGGTCATGGCACGCTGGTCATGGCACCCCTCGTCATGGCACCCTCGTCATGGCACCCTCGTCATGGCACCCTCGTCATGGCACGCCCGTCATACGGTTGGCGCCGCCTTCGCAACCAGAAGAAAAGGGCAACCTGCTGTCAGCCGGCGGGCGGGGCGGGCTGCTCGGTGGCTCCGGCTCCTGCTACCTGCTGGTCCTGACCATGGTCGTCGCTTCCGGCGGCCACCGACGCCCCCGTACCCAGTTGCCCGGCCGGCTGGTCCTGTCCGGCCGGCTGCCGGGCGCCAGGGCCAAGCTCGGGGGCGCCCGGCTGGCTGCCAGGGGGTAGGCCCATCTGGCCGCGCATCTCCTCTAACCGGTTGTGCGCCTCCGAATTGACAGCGGCCTGCTCGATCTCGAGCATGCGCGCCTCGACCCCCTGGTTTGAAAGCTCGGCCGTCCCGAGCGCCTTTGCGTACTGCGCCTCGATCTTGGTCCGCACCTCGTCGAAGGTGGGCACGTCCTGGCCGACGGTCTGCGACAGGGTGGCCATAGCCGTATTGAGCTGCTCCTGCATGCGGGCCTGGTCGAGCTGCGAGAGAAGTTTTTGGCGCTCGCTCAGCTTTTGCTGGAGCAGGTTGGCATTCTGCTGGACGGCGGCCTTGGCCTGTTGGGCAGCCTGCGTCGACTGCAAGTGCATCGTTTTCAGGTCATCGACGCGCTTTTCGGTGGCGATGAGCCTGTTGGCAAACGCTTCGGCCGTCTGGTTGTACTCGGCGGCTTTAGCGGTGTCGCCTCTTCGGGCCGCGTCGTCTGCCATAGAAAGGGCCTGGCGGGTGGAGCCACTGATTCTCTCCAGTTCTTGCATGGAACGGTTGAGCTGAAGCTCGGTCTGCTTCTGGTTGGCGATAACACTGGCGGCCTGCTCCACCAGGCGCCGGTGCTGCTCCTGGGCCTCCGCCATAGCCTGCTCCAGCTGGACCTTGGGGTCGGCCGTCTCCTCGAACCGCCCCGAAAGCTTGGCAACCAGGTATCTCCACCTGCGTTTTATGACTTTCCACATGCTTCGCATGCTAGGACCGTAAAGAGCATCCGGCTACGCAGTCCCGAACTTCGGCCCGCGACCAATCAGCTATCCCCCGCCGAGGGGGGAGCTGTGGTCATGAGGCGCTTGGTCTCATCGAGGGCATTGGACAGCGATGTCAGCTCCGAGGAAAGCGACGAAAGGTCGGCTGCGGCAGCCTCTCCCGTGCTCGCTACCAGCTGCGCGGCGTCAGTAACGAGAGACTCCAGCTGAGCGGTGAGCTCCGCCAGCCGAGCGGCCAGCTGTGTACTGGCCGTTTCCATGCGTCTAAGCGAACGGAGTTCTGACGCCAGCGCGGCCTCACGGCTCTCGAGCTGGCTCCGGCCGGCCCCGCTCGTCCTCGAAAGCGCGCTCTGTACCTGGGTCAACTCCTCGCCCACCTTTGTCCCTCGCCCGGGTGGCCCGTCGAGAGAGGCACCGCTGCGAGCCAGTGCCCAGTGCTGTTCGATGGCGGCGTCAACCCTGGCGCCGGCGTTAGCCAAATAGTCGGCCACCGGTCCTGCCGGGCAGTCGCTGGTCAGCTGCCGGAAGCGCTTGCCGGCGTCGAGCGCGGCGGGCGGTATAGCCCCGCCATGGTTCCGGCACGGACCAGGGGTCGATCCGGGCCAAGCGCCGCTCCTCCCGCTTCCGCAACGCCATGCGCCGATGAACGGCGGCCCAGCCTACTCGTGCTCCGTAACCGGCCGCCCCCAACACGATGACGACGGCGACGCCAAGGTGGGCGGCCACGCCAATGGCGACGCCGGCGCCGGCCAGCACTATGGCCGTGGGCGATGCAGCCGCTCGACCGACGCTCGGCAGCCTGTTGTCAGGCCGCTTATCGAGCACGCCTAAAGGGTAGGCCGCAGTGGCGGAATATGCGTGACCTGGCCCGGGTTGCCCATTAAATGGCTAGCGCGATCGTGGCCACGGCATTCGGTGGCCCGGAAGTCCTCTCCATGGTCGAGGTGGCGGTGGGGCCCCCGGGGCCAGGCCAGGTCCAGGTTGAGGTCAGGGCGGCCGGCGTCAACCCGGTCGACTACAAGGTCTATAGCGGCGCCCGCGGGGACGACCCTTCACTGCTGCCCATGCGGCTGGGCCGGGAAGCCAGCGGCGTCGTGACGGCGGTGGGCCAGGGGGCTACGGGCCCGGCGGGAGGGCAGTTCCAGCCCGGCGATGAAGTCATCGGCTACCCGGTTGACGGAGCCTACGCGACCGAGATAGTGGCGCCGGCATCGAGTGTATTGCCCAAGCCGGCCGCGCTTTCCTTCGAGCAGGCCAGCGGGCTCATGCTCACCGGAGCGACCGCTTTTCACGCCCTCACGGTGACCAACGTGACCAAGGGCGACACGATCGTCGTGCACGGCGCAGCCGGCGGTGTCGGCCTGATGGTGGTGCAGTTGGCGGTCCACATTGGTGCCCGCGTCATTGGCACGGCAGGCGAGAGCGGTCACGCCTACCTCCGGCAGTTCGGCGCGGAACCCGTCGTATACGGCGACGGCCTGGTCGAACGTATCCGTGAACTGGCGCCGGGTGGGGTCGACGCCGCCATCGACACGGTCGGCACCACCGAGGCAATCGATACTTCGCTCGCTCTCGTGCCAGACCGCTCCCGGATCGTCACCATTGCTGCTTTCCAGCGTGGGCTGGAGCTAGGGATCAAGGTCATCGGCGGCGCTCCGGGGGCGGACCCGGGCACGGAGGTCCGGTCGGCGGCCCGTCTCGATCTCTTGCGATTGGTCGAGGAGGACAAGCTGCGCGTCGTTGTGGCCGCCATATACCCGTTATTCGAAGCGGCGGACGCTCACAGGGCCCTCCAGGTCGGCCACACCCACGGCAAGATAATCCTGGTCCCCTAAATTCGGTCTGGCAGACGTCGTAATAAGCCGAAATCGGCCCTGCGGTGGTGAGGCGCCGGCCAGGCACGACTGTAATGCCGTTCTTTGGCATGGAGCCGCACCAGACCGGGGTTTATTGCAACAATTGCTCAACCCTGAGGCACCGCGGCCGTTTTCGCGCTGGTCGTGGGCCGACGGCCGGGGCGCCACCAGGCCCGTTCCCCGAGCGCCGATACGGCCGCCGGCAAGAGGAGCCCGCGCACGACGGTCGCATCGAGCAAAATGCCGGCTGCCAGGCCTGTGGCGAACATCTTCAACGATACCGCCGGGCTCGCCGCCAGCGCCGCAAAGGCAAGCACCAGGACGATCGCCGCGCTCGTGACGAGGGTGATGTCCGCCTGGGCGGTGGCGCTGGCCTTGCTCACCCTGCCTGCCTACAATTCCGCACTTCCTAAAGGAGGAGCGTCAGCGTTTGGTTGGGCCGTCCACGGCGCCCCGGCTCTGACCGGTGCGGTGCTGGCCGGCGTCGTCCTGGCCCTGCTGGCCCCGCACATCACCACGGCGATGACCACCCTCCAGCTCTGGGTGGACCGGAAGCTGATCGGCCCCACCTCTCAGCAGCATCTTGCCGCCCGCGTCGGCGATCTCGAACGCAGCCGGTCGCGCATGGTCGTGGCCGCCGACACTGAGCGGCGCCGCATCGAACGCGACCTGCACGACGGCGCACAGGCCCGGCTGGTGTCCCTGGCGATGGAGCTCGGGCGGGCCAAAGAGCGCTTCGACGACGACCCGGACGCGGCCAAAGCTCTGGTCGGCCAGGCCCACGAGGAGGCCAAGGCGGCTCTGCTCGAGCTGCGGGCCCTGGTCCGGGGCGTCCACCCCCCGGTGCTCTCGGACCGGGGCCTCGACGCTGCCCTTTCGGGCCTGGTTGCCTTGTGCCCCGTCCCCGTGACGGTGACCGTCGAGATGACGGCACGGCCTCCTTCGAGCATCGAAGCGGTCGCGTATTTCGTGGTGGCCGAGGCGCTCACGAACATCGCCAAGCACTCCGGAGCGAGGAGCGCGGCCGTCGACGTCCGGTCGAACGGCACGACACTGCGTGTGATCGTCCTCGACGACGGCGTGGGCGGCGCCCAACCGGGCGGCGCCGGTCTCACCGGGTTGGCCGACCGGGTCCAGGCCGTGGACGGCCAGCTCCGCATTGACAGCCCACCTGGCGGCCCGACCAGTATCGAGGTGGAGCTCCCGTGCGGGTCGTGATAGCCGAGGACTCGGTTCTCCTGAGAGAGGGCATTGGCCGGCTGCTGGTGGAAGCGGGCGTGGAGGTGGCGGCGGCGGAAGGCGACGCGGAAGCGTTCCTCCGCGCCGTGGGCTCGGAAACGCCCGACGCCGTCGTGGTCGACGTTCGCATGCCTCCGACGTTCAGCGACGAGGGGCTCCGGGCCGCGCTCGTGGTGCGCAAGAGCTGGCCCGCCGTCGGGGTCCTGGTGCTGTCGCAGTACGTGGAGGAACGGTACGCCGCCGAACTGCTGGCCGTCAGGGCGAGCGGTGGTGTCGGCTACTTGCTGAAGGACCGCGTGGCTGACGTCGCCGAGTTCGTGGACGCGCTGGTGCGAGTGGCTCAGGGCGGCAGCGCCATCGACCCCGAGGTCGTTGCTCAGCTCTTGACCCGCAAAGCGGACCCGCTTTCTTCGCTTACCGCCCGCGAGCGTGAGGTGCTGGCGTTGATGGCGGAGGGCCGTTCCAACACGGCGATCGCGGCTTCGCTGGTCGTTGGGCCGGGGGCGGTGGAGAAGCACGTCAACTCCATATTCATCAAGCTCGGCCTCACCCCGGCGGACACCGACCACCGGCGCGTGCTGGCCGTGCTCACCTATCTCGGCCTGTGAAAGGCCCCCCGGTCTCTGAAAGGCCATCGTCACCATGAGCTCCCCGCCTACCAAACTCACCGCAGGCAACCTCACGGCAGGCGACCCTTCTTCAGGCCGCGTCGCCTCGGGCCGGCGCAGCGCAAAGGCGCCTCACGCAACCAGGTCCGTGCCGCTCACGCCTTCCCGACGTCGGGCCCTCATCATCGGGGTGCCATTCGTAGTGGCGCTGATCGCCTACGTCGGCGTCTACTACGTGGCGCTTGCGGGTCAGGACAGTTTTGCGGTCCATAAATCCGTTGCCCCCGTCGAGGGGGCCATAACCGTGTCGGTCAATGGCGACATCAGCGTCACACCGAGCGCCGACCGACGCGCCCACCTCACGGGCGTCGTCTCCTACAGCCTCTTCCGGCCCACGTTGCGATGGAGCGTCACCCCGGCGCAGACCGTGCTGGACGGGCCTAATTGCTATTGGGTCGGCAACTGCAGCGCCACCCTTGCGCTCGCCGTCCCGCCGGCGCAACCCCTGAACCTGTCAACCAGCTCTGGCAATCTGACGGTCAGCGACCTGAGCGGGGACCTTAAGCTCAACAACGACTCGGGCGACATTGTCGTCACGCGCAGCTCCAGCGCCCTCGTGCTCAACGACAGCTCCGGGGATGTCAGCGGCACGCAGCTCTCGGGGACGACGGCACGGGTAGACAACGACTCAGGCGACGTCGACCTCTCGTTCGTCCGGGCGCCGGACGACGTCCGGGTGAGCGACTCGTCGGGCGACGTAACGGTCTCGGTGCCGGCGAACGTGTCGTACGCTGTAAGTGCGATCACCAGCTCGGGGACGCCGGACATCGGCGTACCGACCAGCTCCTCTTCTCACCACCGGATAACGATCAGGGCCGATTCGGGCAACATCTACGTTGTCCCGTCCCGGCGCTGACGGCGCTCGCCCAGGCCGATATCCGCACGACCGTAAACCGGGAGCTGAGTTCCTCCGGCGTCTGCCGGGCCCCGGGGTCGTCAGGTGTTCAGGTCTTCAGGTCTTCCGGTCAGGTCCTTCAGTGCCTGGCGGGCCGCCCAGTAGCCGCACATGCCGTGCACGCCCCCGCCTGGAGGTGCCGATGCCGAGCAAAGGTAGACGCCAGGCACTCCGGTCTTGTAGTTGTCCCATCGGACCGTGGGCCGGAAAAAGGTCTGGCGCAGCGTGGACAGGCCGCCGCCTATGTCCCCTCCTACGTAGTTGGGGTTCACTGTGTTCCATATCCGCCGCCGTCTTTGTCGACCGGGCCATGACGAGGTCACGAAATCCGGGGGCGAAGCGTTCGACCTGCGCCTCGATCCGCTGCGTCATATCAACTGTTGACCCCGAAGGCACGTGGCAGTATGCCCACAGCGTTTGGTTCCCTCCCGGCGCTCGAGTGCTGTCGACCACCCCGGGTTGGGCCACGATGCAAAAGGGCCGCTCCGGGTGACGCCCCGCCGCCACGTCCGCCTCGCTGGCAGCAATCTCCTCGAACGAGCCGCCCACATGGAGAGTTACCGCCTGGTGACAAGCAGGCGCTCGCCATGGAACGGGCGAGCTCAGCGCCCAGTCCACCTTGCACACACCGGGGCCGTAGCGGTACCCGGACAGAGCGCGGATGAAATCAGGCGAGGCACCGGGCCCTAACAGCTCGGGCAGCTGCCGGGCCGACACGTCCAGGAGGACGACTCGTGCCCCGCTCAACTCGCCGAGGCGCTTTACCCACCGCCCGGTCGTGAGCTCTCCGCCCAGCGACCGCAGCTCCGAAAGGAGCGCATCAACGAGACGGTCGCTCCCGCCCTCGACCACCGGCCACCCGTAGGCGTGGCCGAGAGCCACGAACAATAGGCCGAACGAGGCGGTCAGCGGCGTGCTGAGGGGGAGGACCGAATGGGCCGCCGCCCCCGCCAGCAAGGCCCGGGCCGCACCGGTCCTGAACTGGCGAGCGAGCCAGGTGGCCGGCAAAAGACCCGGTAGAGCGAACCGGGCCATGGCCAGAAGGTGCCTCGGCGGGGCCTGAGAGGGCGCGAGGAGCGCTGGCACCAGGCCGTCCATATCCCGGACAAGGGGACCGAACAACCGTCGGTACCTGTCGCCATCCTCACCGAGACCTTCGGCGGTGTAGGAAACCGAGGCGGAAACGGCAACGGCGCGGTCGCCCTCGAGAGGGTGGGCGAAAGAGACGGGAGGAATGAGCATCCTGGCCCCATGCCCGGCGAGGTCGACGCGGCGAAAAAACGGCGACGCCAGGACGAACGGGTGCACGGCTGCGCAAACGTCGTGGCGGAAGCCGGGCAAGGTGAGCTCGGACGTGCGGCAACCACCGCCGGGGCTGGCAGCCCCCTCGTAGACCTCGACCCGAAGGCCGGCGCGCGCCAATGTCAGAGCTCCCGCCAGCCCGTTAGGGCCCGATCCGACGACAACGGCATCAGGAGTGGCCACGGTGGCACCGTAGCGGCTGAGGCGGCTATCAGAGGGATTGGCGGCCGTGTTCGTTGGCGTCGTGAGCGCTCTTATGTCACGAATAAAATGGACAAAAGACGCAATGAGGGTTTAGACGGCCTATTGGGCGTTTTGCCGTCAATTGTTTTTGGGCCTTTTATACCATGGTGCGGCACCGCGATGGGTGGTCATAGTGGGACTGACGAGTGCCACTCCGATGTGCCATGTCCCTCCCCAAACAAGTGGTGGTACGCCCGAGGAAGCTGCCGTGCGAGCAGATGTGAAGACGCCAGCTGGCCACCGGCAACAGCGATCAATAAAAATCTAGCGTTCGACTTCGTGGCGCCTTCACGCTTTTGGCGCTTCGACAATCAAAAAGCCGACAAGGTGACGGCCTCCGACAATGGGGCCGGCGGTCGTCACCTTGGAGGAAGCTTGCGGCCGGCGCCCGAACCGGCCGCAAGCTTTTTTTCGTTGTGGTTCCAAAGCTTATTGTGGCGCTCAGGTCGCCACGGCCGTCCAGGCTGGCGAGCTCATCACACTTGGATCACATTTACACGGTTCTCGTTGCGATAATTCATTCTGGTCGCGCCTACGCACCGTTAGGCCCGCCGTAGCGCGACCAGTTGTCAGAAATGCAACGAGTATGCGGCGATTGTGATGAAGTTGTGTGCAAGCCCCTCCACGAGGGACGGGCCAGATATGGGCCGGCCAACGGCCAGGCGGTCGGGCCAATGGCCGGTCGGTCGGTCCGGGCGGTGGATGGACAAGCCGGTCGCTCAGTCGACCCTGTCGGTCGCTAGGGCATGCGGTGCAGGGCTTGGCCCACGATCACGTCGGACGGGCGGCCTCACCCGTCGCCCGGTGAGTGTTCAAGGGAGCCACAAGGGTCAACCGGGGCCTGGCCCGATTGGCTGTCCCCGCTTTCGGCCCATCAGGGACGAGAGCCAGCAGGAGGCGCAGGCCGGCGGCCGACAGGAACCGCGACATGCCGGCAGGCAAGCCAGCGCGTCGCCTGCGAGCGGCGGCCGCCAACAGGTCCCTCCGGCGCTCGGCCGCCATCCGCTCGATGGTATGAGGGTGCATGACGCTACGCCCGCCCCGAGGGACCGGCCGGAAAGGGGAGAACCGACATCCGCCTGGCGGCGATAGCGCTATTCTCTTTTCTCATAGATAATGATAGCAGTATCGCGAGAACCGTTGCCGCCCTGCGGCGGCAGGCCGAGGGCCTGGCGGCCGGGGACCGCCTGCCGAGCAGCCGGGAGCTCATGGCCCGATTAGGCGTTGGGCCGGTCACCGTACGCCGGGCCGTGGCCAACCTCGTGTCCGAAGGGCTCCTCGTGACCCGCCCCGGAGCCGGTACCTTCAAGGCCCAGCCACCGCGGGCGCAGGTCCTGGACACGACCTGGCAACAGGTTGCCCTCGGTGCCAGCCCGGTGCAGCCGGCCGGCCTGGACCTGATCGTCCGCCGGCGGGAAGCCACGGGGCTGCAGCTCTCGAGCGGTTACGGCGACGCGACGATCCGCGTCGACAGCCGCTTGGCCGCCGGGATGGCCCGCGCCGCTCGACGTCCCGGGGCGTGGGACTACCCGCCCGTGCGCGGCCTGCCTGAACTTCGGTCGTGGTTTGCCGGCCAGATCGGGGTGTCCAGGGACGAAATATTCATTTCACCGGGCGCCCAGGGAGCACTGTCGTCGGCCATTCGGGCCCTGGTACCTAGCGGCAGCCCGGTCCTGTTCGCCGTCCCCACATACCCGGGCGCCCTGGCCATAGCCCGGAGTGCCGGGCTGGTACCGGTCCCCGTGCCAACGGACCGTGACGGTGTGCTCCCGGACCTGCTCGAGCGGGCCCTGGCCGTTACCGGGTCTCGCCTTGTTTACCTGCAGCCCACGTTCTCCAACCCCGACGGCCATTTCCTGGCCCGCAGGCGCCGGGCCGCCGTGTTAGAGGCAGTGGCGTCGGCCGGCGCCTTCATCATCGAGGACGACTGGGCCAGATGGCTCGGGCATGGGCCGCCGCCTCCTCCGCCGCTGATCCGCGACGACACCGGCGGCCACGTGGTGACGATCACTTCGCTCAGCAAGGTGGCCGCCCCTAGCCTGCGCGTGGGCGCTATCGCAGCCAGAGGGCCGGTGCTGGAGCGCATCGCCGCCATGAGGCTGGTGGACGACTTCTTTGTCGCCCGGCCTCTACAAGAAGCGGCTCTCGACCTGGTCACCGGGCCCGGGCGGGACCCCCACCTCCGCCACATTTCAGCCACGCTGCGGCGCCGGATGGAGGCGCTTCAATTTGCCCTGGCTCAACAGCTGCCCGAATGTTCGTTCCATGCTCCGCGCGGCGGGATTTGCATCTGGCTCGAGCTCCCGCCCGGGCTGTCCGACGACGTCGTAGCCGAGCGGGCGGCCGCACTCGGCGTGAACGTCGGTGCGGGCCGCGCTTTCACCATTGGTGAGCCGGACAGGGCGCACGTGCGGCTGTCGGTGGCGGCCATCGATACCCCACAGGTGGGTGAGGCGGTCGCTCTGCTGGCGCAGGCCGTAAGAGCGTCTCGGTCCCCTGAATAAGCCACTGGCCCCGCAGCGGCCCTGGCGCCTACGCGGTCCCCGGAAGCGGGGCCTCGCAATGGCCCTGCCCGATGTGACCGCACGGGATTTTCCACCCGCACCGAAGAGGTACCGTTGGGTGTGACCTCGCTCAACGAACTGGGCCATCGGGCCAAACGGGCCAGCCGGTCCGTAGCGCTGGCGTCGACCGGCACAAAAGACGCCGGCCTCCTGACCGCCGCCGACCTCCTGCTCCAGCGGTGCGAAGAGATCCTGCACGCGAATGCGGACGACGTGGCACGGGCGCAGGCCGGGGGAGTTTCGGCCACTGTCGTCGACCGGCTTCGCCTGTCAGAAGCTCGGATCGGCGCCATGGCCGGCGGGTTACGGCAGGTGGCCGCTCTGGCCGACCCTGTAGGCGAGGTGACAGAAGGCTGGGCCGGCCGAACGGCCTCCGTATCGAAAAGGTGAGAGTTCCCCTGGGCGTCGTCGCCATCATCTACGAGAACCGGCCCAATGTGACCAGTGATGCGGCTGCCCTGTGCCTGAAGGCGGGTAACGCTGCCTTCTTGCGGGGGAGCTCGGGAGCCCTGGCGTCCAACCAGGCCATTGCGGGTGCCCTGCGGGAGGGTTTCGCCAAGGCGGGCTTACCGGAAGACTCCCTTGTCCTGGTAGAGGACACGAGCTACGAGTCCGCCCGGGAGTTCATGAGGCTGAGAGGACTGGTCGACTGCCTTATACCGCGGGGTGGCCCGTCGCTGGTGCAAGCCGTGCTGGAAAATGCGACCGTCCCGTACGTCATCGACGGGGACGGAAATTGCCATGTATATGTCGACGCGTCGGCCGACCTGGAAATGGCGCTCGCCATTGTCGTCAATGGTAAAACTCAGCGCCCGAGCGTTTGCAACGCCACCGAGTCCCTCGTCGTGCACCGCGACGTTGCCCGAGATTTCCTGCCGGCGGCGGCCGATGCGTTGGCCGATGTCCGCCTGGTCGGCGACGAGCAAGCGCGGGCTATCGTGAGCTCGATCGGCCCGGCTACTGAACAGGACTGGGGCCAGGAGTACCTCGACCTCGTGCTCAGTATCCGTGTCGTCGACGACCTGGGTGCGGCTATCGCGCACATACAGCGTTATGGTTCGGGCCACACCGAGGCGATAATTACCCGCGACCTGCTGGCCGCGCAACGTTTCACGCGGGAGGTCGACGCGGCGGCCGTAATAGTCAACGCTTCGACTCGTTTTACGGACGGTGAGGAGTTTGGCTTTGGGGCCGAAATAGGTATCAGTACTCAAAAATTGCACGCTCGTGGCCCCATGGGTCTGCGTGAACTGACGACTACCAAATACATCGTGACGGGCGACGGACAGGTGCGTATTTAGCGCCACGACAGGGCACGTTTACCGCCGCGGTGGGCGAGCGGGGCCGGCAAGCGTGGGTGGCGCCAACCGGAGCCTGGCCCAGGACCGTTGGGCCAGCGGGCAATATTCACGGGCGAGGGCTCCGGGGCCGCCCCTAAGATGATCCGATGACGACGACCGCCAACCCGGGTACCCGTTTTGAGAGCCCGCAGGCCGTCAACGGCTCGCTGCGATCGGTCGGCTACCTGGCCGACGAAGGTATGGCAGCGGTGGTTTTCCTGGCCGACCGGCTGGGCAAGCCGGTCCTGGTCGAAGGCCCGGCTGGTACCGGCAAGACCCAGTTGGCCAAGTCGGTAGCCGAGATGACCGGCGCCCGGCTCATCCGGTTGCAGTGTTACGAGGGTCTCGACGAGTCGAAGGCTCTTTATGAGTGGAACTACAAGAAGCAGTTGCTGCGGATCCAGGCGGAACAGGTAACTCAGGAAGGCGAGACCTGGCAACAGCTCGAAGAGGACATTTTCTCCGAGCCGTTCTTGATGCCGCGGCCACTGCTCGAGGCGATCCGGGCCACGGAGCCCGTGGTGTTGCTCATCGACGAGGTCGACCGCGTCGAGGTCGAAACGGAGGCACTCCTGCTGGAAGTACTGTCTGATTACCAGGTCTCGGTGCCCGAGATGGGGACGGTCAGAGCCACGCAGATCCCGCTGGTTTTCCTTACGTCCAACAACACGCGGGAATTGTCAGAAGCTCTGAAAAGGCGCTGTCTTTTCCTGCACCTCGCGTACCCGTCGGTCGAGCGGGAGCGCGAGATCGTGCTCACCAAAGTCCCGGACATCGAGGAGTCCCTGGCGGACCAGGTGGTGCGCACGGTAAAGCTGATCAGAGCGCTCGAACTGAAAAAGGCGCCATCCGTATCAGAAACGCTCGATTGGGCGCGGACTCTACTGTTGCTCGGCGTTTCCCACCTCGACTCGGCCACGGCCAAGGGCACGCTCCACGTGCTGTTGAAACACCAATCCGACATCGACCGGGCGGCGAAGGAGCTTGTGGCGGCGGACGGATGAGCCGGTGGGGCCGGCATTGACACTCGCCGAAGGCACTGCCGACGCGGTGGGGCGGGCCCTCGCCGGCGGCTTGTTCAGGACTTTCGCCGATTTCGTAGAGGAGCTGCGCGCCGCCGGCGTGCCCGTAAGCACGACCGAGGTGCTGGACGCCACCGAAGCTCTGCGGCACCTGCCCCTCGAAGACCGCGAAGCGGTGAAACTC
Source organism: uncultured Acidimicrobiaceae bacterium (assembly GCA_963754115.1). Classification (GTDB taxonomy): domain Bacteria; phylum Actinomycetota; class Acidimicrobiia; order Acidimicrobiales; family Palsa-688; genus Fen-671. Next base: position 308,037 of record CAVWFC010000008.1, read on the forward strand.
GGCCTGGCCGCCGCCCTGGTAAAAGAAGAGGGGCACTGGCGGACCTTCGATACCCTTTTCGAGCTGTACTTTTCACTCCAGGGCCGAGCGTGGGGCGAGATCGAGAAAATCAGCGCGGGCGAATTGGCGTCTGCCGGAGCCGGCGAAGAGTTGACGGCGAGCGAGCTGGCCGAACTGGCGTATAAGGCTCTGATGGAAGGAGACCCCGAACTGCTGGCGGCGCTGGCCCGGGCCGCCGTAGGGCGCTTCGCCGGGATGGAACCCGGGCGCCCCGTGGGGGGCAGCTATTACGCCTTCAAGACACTGCGCCAGCTCGAGGCCGACGCCCTCCTGGCCCGCTTGCTCAGCGCAGCGGAAGAAGTCGGAGGGCTGGACGGGCTGGTCCTGGCCAACGACTACCGGCGGCGGTTCCAATACTTGAGGGAGGAAGTCGACGCCGAGGTGCGCCGGCGCCTGGTGGCCGACCGGGGCGCCAAAGCGGTAGCCCACGCCATGCGCCGGCCGCTGCCAGAAGACGTAGATTTCATGCACCTGGGCAAAGAAGAACTGGCGGCCCTCCAGCGGACCGTCCAGCCCCTGGCCCGCAAACTGGCCGTGCACCTGGCCCGCAAACGGCGGCGCAAAAACGAAGGCCGGCTCGATTTCAGAGCTACCATGCGGCGTTCGCTATCCAGCGGCGGCGCACCGGCCGACCCGCGTTTCAAGGCCCCTCACCGCTCTAAACCAGAGCTCTGGGTGCTGGCCGACATCTCGGGCTCTGTCGCTGCCTTTGCCCGCTTTACGCTTCAACTCGTTTACGCCCTTTCGTCACAGTTTTCCCGCACCCGGGCCTGGGCTTTCGTCGACGGCATAGATGAAGTGACCGATTTCTTGAAAAATGCAGACGATATAGCCGGGGCTGTACACCGTATAAACACCGAAGCCGACGTCATTTGGGCCGAGGGTCACTCTGATTACGGTCACGCCCTCACCGACTTCGTCAGCCGCTGGGCCAAGGACCTGACCCCCCGGACCACCGTGCTGGTCCTGGGCGACGCCCGGAACAACTACCACCCCGTTCAGGCCTGGGCTATCGCCGACCTGTCCCGCCGCTGCCGACAGGTTTGGTGGCTCAACCCCGAACCGCGTGCCTACTGGGACACGGGAGACTCCGTGCTGGGCCAGTACGGCGCCCACTGCGCGGGCGTCTGGGAGTGCCGTAACCTGCGCCAGCTCCGCCACTTCGTGGAGCAGTTGCCGTAACCGGGTTGGCGCCCAGAAACTGGGTGTGGTTTTTAGCCCCTCATCAGGTAGACCCGCTCCGGCCTGAGATCGGCGGGCGCTACCCTGGGACCTGGTACTACAAGCACGGTGCTACCAGCACAGGAGGCCGGGAATGGTCCTGCTCAGCCGTGAGTTCATAGCGGTCCCCGACGACAAGAAGAACCAGATCGTCTTCAAGTGGCCGGACCTCAGGATCCGCAAGTTCACGCGGGCCATTGTCAACGCCGACGAAATGGCGCTGTTCGTCAACACCGGACAGGTCGTCGGGACCATGGGCCCGGGCGCCACCAGATAGACGCCCAGGAGCTGCCCTTTCTCGGCATGTTCATCGATGTGGCGACCGGCGGCAACGCCTACCGGGCGGAGCTGTACTTCGTCGGCACCCGTGAGTACGCGGGCTTTACCTTTGGCGGTCGTATCGACGACGTCCAGGACCCTCAGACGGGCATGATCGTCACGCTGCGTGTCTTTGGCGATTACTCCTTGCAGGTGAAAGACCCGGCCGCGCTCATCACCAACCTGGTCGGCACCGTCGATGTCACCAACAACGAGCGGGTCGCCGGCTGGGTGAGCGACCAGCTGCTCAAAGTGATGCGGACGGAAGTGACGACCCAGATCGTGCGCAATGGCTGGCCCATCCTGGGCCTGTCCGTTTATACGCCTGACCTCGAAAAAGCCGTGATCGAAGCGGCCAACAACCAGCTGGTTACCTACGGCGTGGCCCTCGTCCGCATGGGCAACTTCGATGTCAACCTCTCCGACACAGACGAAGCCCAGCTCAAGTCGCTGTCAAAGGACACGGCTTACAGCCGCCTCGCCGGCGGTTTCAACCGGTACGCAGCCGGCGAAATGGCCCTCGGGGCCGGTCAGGGCATGGCCAAGGGCGGGGGCGCCGACAGCGGCGCCTTCCTGGCCGCCGGGCTCGGCCTCGGTGGTCAGCTCGGAGGCGGAGCGCCCGGCCAAGGCGCCGCCGGCGAACCTGGCCCGGTCCCACCCCCCGCACCCGGGTTTGCCGGCGGAGGTAGCGGGTTTGCCGACGGAGGTGGCGGCGGGCCGGCGCCGGGCTCGGGCCCAGGTGGTGCTGCCGGCGGAGCAACGGCTCAGGCAACTGTCACGTGCGCCAGTTGCCAGGCCGATCAGCCCGCAGGGGGCAAGTTCTGCTCGTCCTGTGGCGCCGCGCTGCCGCCGCCGGCCGGCCACTGCAGCGGCTGTGGAGCGGACAATCCCTCCGGCGCTCGGTTCTGCGGGCAGTGCGGCCAACCGCTGGCCGCGCAACCTGCGCACTGCCCGTCCTGCGGTGCCGAAGCCGCGCCGGGACAACGTTTCTGCGCTTCTTGCGGGACGCCCATAAGTCCAGCTGTCGCGCCGACCGCCTCAGCTCCGCCGGCTCCTGCCGGGGCGCCCATCGTGACCCCGGGAGGGCGATGATATTTGCCCATGATGTTCGGCAATGTTCTTTGTCAGCGCGCTGCACCTCCTGATCGCCAGAGCCGGCGGGGGCGACGTATTTGGCGGTGGCAGTAGTGGAGACGGCAGTGGCTTTGGTGGTTCAGGAGGAGGTCCGTTCATTTTTTACGGTGGTGGAAGCTCGATCGGGCTGGTTATATTCGTCCTTCTTCTGGTGTTGGCGTTCCGAGCCATGGGCCGCGGTGGGCGACGTGGGCCCTGGAGTGGAGGTCCTTGGGGCGGCGGCGGCCCGTGGGGCGGTGGTCCCTGGGGAGGGAGCAGACGACAGGCGCCCCCGGGCTGGCCGGGAGGAGCCCAGGGTGGTCCCGGGCCGGGAACCGGAGGCGGCGCCGGCAGTGGCCCGTCCGGTACCGGTGCGGGCGCAGGCACCGGGCCAGCGGCCGGAGGGGATGCCGGCTGGTCAGCGGGCGGTGGGCCGGCTGATGGTGGCTGGTCAGCCGGCGGTGGGCCGGCGGGAGGAGGATGGTCGGGCGGCGGCGCCGGTGACGACGGTATGGTCCCGGCCGGGAGCGATCGCGGTGCAGGTAAAGGTGTGAGCAGTGGGCGAGGGGCGTGGCCCGGCGACGACAACCCGGACTGGATGCACGACCCCCGACCGGCGGCCGCCAGCATCCCGGCCGAGCTCTTCCCCGAGCGGCACGCCAGAGCAGTTCAGGCCGCCAGCCCGGTCGACGTGGGCCTGGCCGCTATTAAGGCTCACGACCCCGCGTTCGACCTGGAGCAGTTCACTCAACAGGTGCAGCGAGTGTTCTTCATCGTCGAGGAGGCCTGGAGCGAGCGCAAGCCCGAAATGAGCCGCCAGGTAATGGCGGACAGCCTCTGGCAGCAGCACCGGGAACAGGTACAGGGCTACATCGACGGGCACAAGACCAACATGCTCGACTACCTCTCGGTCTCCAACATCTGGCCCGTGGCCGCCCGTTCCGACTCCAGGTTCGACACCATCACGGTACGGATCGTCGCCGCCTGCGCCGACTACGAGGTCGACGACAGGAACGGCAAGGTAGTTCGAGGCGACCGCCAGGTGAAGCCGTGGGAGGAGGACTGGACGTTCGAGCGCTCGTCAAAGGCCCAGACCAGTAACGAGGGCACCGGTCTCGGCTCGAAGTGCCCCAACTGCGGCGCCCCGCTCGACGTGGACCTGACCGGCGCCTGCCGCTATTGCAAAGCGCCGATTATGTCAGGGGACTACGACTGGGTGCTGGCTAGGATTTCGCAGGTCGGTTAGCCGCGATGGCGGCGGCCCCGGCGGTCGGCGCCACCACCGTCAGCCCGTTCGCCTGCAGCTCTTGCTGCAACGTCCAGTCCAACATTTCCCTGTACACGGCCAGGATGTCGTAGCCGTAAAGAGGGTTGCTGGCCCAGGTACCGGCCAGCGACATCCAGGTGTGACAGCAACCCTGAATGCCGTTGCCCTTGCTGCGACCGCCGGAGGGACCGTTCCCAGGCTCCCAAGCGTATTCAGCCAGGAGGTTCTGTTGGCCGAGCACGCCTGACATGGCGCTCGAGAACCGCCAGCCGTGGGCGCACGTATCGCAGGCACCAATGCCGGCGAAATTGTTGTAGCCGGGAGCATCCTGGCCATATGCGGGAAAGGAGAAGTAGCCGGTCTCGACCACCGATTGGGCAAAGGCGATATCGGCCCGGACGCCCGTTTGGTGGCCCGCTTTCAGGTAGTCGGCCACTAGCTCGTCCAAGGGGACAGATACCCGGGGGATCGCCCCTGTCGACTCGAACCAGCCGACGATTTGCGACGCCGACAAAAGAGAGCTCCCCATAATGCTCGGCCCGGCGGCCGCCAGTGCATTTGAGTCAATGGCGGGAAGAATGGGCCCGCTTCCACCTTCGTGCTCTTACTCCCGGGATCGCCGCTCTTGGCCGGCTTCCCGCGGCCCTGCGAGCTCTTTGAGCTGGTCTGGGGCTCCGGGGCCGCCTCGACGAACGTTACCGGAAGGGTTGTAGGCACCTCGTACCAGGGCGTCGACGTGTTGCCCACCGGCTTTTTGTACCCGGTCCCCAGCTTCCCTTCGAGGAGCGCCAACTGTTGAAGTGGCTGAGCCGGTGCCTCGCCCTGCCGGGTGACCCACTGCCGCGCCGTCGACAAAGCGTTCTGCGACGTCGTCACCTGTGCACTTGCGGCCACCAAAGCCTGCCTGGCCTGGACGGCCTTCACACGGTCCTGCACGACCAGGACCTTGTCCCTCTCGATGTGCCGCTGCATGGTCACGACCCTGTTCTCGGCGCCCTGCAGATCAGAGCCGATCACATCCGCCGCCACAGTCGCCAGGCCGGTCTGGTCCACCTGCAGGTTCTGGCTCGTGATATCCGTGCTGTTGACCCGGGCCATTCCGACGTACTCGGCGACTCCCAGCTGGGCCAGGGCGACCCGGTACAGGCCGACGGCCTTTTGCGCCGCCCGGCGGGCCAGCACGGACCTTTTCTCGTCGACCTTCACCGCCTGCCAGGCGGCGATGGCCGCTTGGACCGAGTTCGCCGCTTGTGCAGACAATGTCTGGGCCTGGTCAAGGTACGAACGCGCCTCTTCGTACGGCTTGAGGGCGAAGAACTGGCGCTCGTCCCCGGCCAGGGCGCCCAGCAGCTCGGCTTCCGCCCTCGCTTCAGCCGCCGCTTCAGCAGCTGCCGCGGCTGCGGCGGCCTTGGCCGCGGCCGCCGCCTTAGCTGCCGCCGCCGCCTTAGCCGCGGCCGCCTTTTGCGCCTTAGTAAGCGGCGGAGGCTTGGGCAGGGGGACCCGCGAGGTCACTCCGGCCATGTCGGGTTGCCCGGGGGCCACGATCCTGAGGTGCAAGGTCGCCGCAGCCGGAGTAGCGGTGGAAAATATGGTGGTGGCGACGAGCGCGACCACGAGGAACGACGCGGCGATGCAGGAACCGGGACTGCGCCATCCAGGGGCCAGCCCGGCGACGCGACCGGTACGCCGCGTACGTACGCAGCCGGCTCCACCCCTCGAGATCATTGCTCGCTCGACAGTCTGCAACAGCTCTCCGGTTGTCCTTAGCCAATTACCCTATTGGACTGCTCACCAGGCTCGCTGCTCAGGTCGGCGCTACCAGCAGAGACGTGCACGAACCCGCCAAAGTTTGCTCCGGCTCGTTTGGCGTTGTGCGAGTGATGGGAACGGAGGGGGACCTGAGGAGGCTGCTACCTGGCCGGTACGAGTCAGAGCGGCTTGCGAAGGAGCCTAGGCGATTGTCGTGCCCTCGCACCGGCACGAGGAGTCGCGAAAGATCCGCCAAAGCTCGGGCCACAGTGCTCCGAATGCCGGCCCATCTACCCGGTCCCGGAGATGGGCCGCTCGTGTGCGCCAGTTGTTGGTAGGCGTCGGCTGTTGACCGCTATGCCAGCCGGTTGAACGATGCGGCCGTGACTACATCCTCTACACCGACTACATCGTCGACGTAGTCGACGGTCACGACGCTGGCCGATGGCCCGCCGGGCGAAGGCAGGAGCTCAGCGCGTCATTTCGTCGTGCAGGCCACACTCGGTCTTCTCGAGCCCCGACCAGCGACCAGCCCTTACGTCCTCGCCTGGCCGCACGGGCCGGGTGCAGGGCCAGCAACCGATCGACGGGTAGCCCTTGTCGAGCAGCGGGTTGACGGGGACGTCGTGGTCGGCGATGTAGCCGGCGACGTCCAGGTCGGTCCAGTTGGCAAGGGGGTTGACCTTGACGAGGCCACGGCGGTCCCGGCTCACGATCGAAGCATCTCGCCGGGTCTGGGAGTCCTGCCGGCGGACGCCGCTCATCCAGGCCAGCTTGCCGACGAGCGCCCGTTCCAGCTGGGCGACCTTGGCCCCGGCGCAGCAATTGGTGGGGTCGGACTGCCACAGGGGCACGGGTGTCAGCGGGACGGTCAGGATGCGCAGGTTGAGCCCGTACCGGCGCCGTACCCTCTCCAGGGTCTGCAGGGTTTCCGGGAAGTGGTAACCCGTATCGATGAAAACGACTTCGATAGAGGGCTCGACCTCGGTGGCCACGTCGATCAAGACCGCGTCGGTCATGGAGGCGGTCAGGCACATCTGGGGGTGGAAGCGGTCCACCGCCCAGGCGACTATCTCACCAGCCGAAGCCGTCTCGAACTTGGCGCTGAGCTCCGAGAGGACCTCGTCCGTCAGATCTTCGGTACTGGGGACGTCAAGCAAAGTCACAACATTACCCTTCCCGGCGTCACGAGGCGGTTATCCCCCGGCGCATTCGCCCATCCCGACCTCGGCCGAGTACGGCCCGGTCTCGTCGAAGTCCACGTAATAATCGGGCCGCTCGTCAGGCGTCGGCCAATTGTCCAGGTCAGCCAGCTCACCAGCCACCGCCTTGGCGCCGCCCGAGCGGGCCAGCCAACCGGGGAAGTCTTCTCCCACCTCCCTCTCCTCGGCGAACCGGCCAACAATTCGTACGGTCGCCTCGGCGCATGCCTTGGCCGGCAGCCGCATGGCCCGTTGCCCGAACTCGATCTCCGTCTGGCCCACATGGCCACCGAGCAGAAGCTGGTACCCGGGGGCAGGCCTCCCGTGCGCCCGCCGCTCCGCCCCGTTGAAACCGATGTCGGCAATGTGGTGCTGGCCGCAGCTGTTCGTGCAGCCCGAGATGTTGATCCGCACTCCACCCACGTCCGCCAGGCCCGCCTTTTCCAGCGCCTTGCCGATGTCGTCGGCCAGGCCCCGGCTCTGAGTGACGGCGAGGTTGCACGTGTCGGCTCCCGGGCAGGAAACGACGTCCCGGGCCAGTTCGGCGCCCGGCTCGGCCATCCCGATGGCTTCGAGCCGCCCGTACAGCGCCGGCAACTGTTCGGAGGTCAGGTCCCGGAAGGCGAAGTTCTGCCGGTTGGTGATCCGGACACTGGCACCCAGCTCGCGTTGTATGGCCGCCAGCTCCCGGAACTGGGACGAGGTGATGTCGCCAAGCCTGGCGTAGGCAATGGCCGAAACGGTGCCCTTGGCCACACCGATCACGACGTTGGCCCCCTCCCAGCGCTTGTAGGGGTTGCCCGGGCCCAGGCGAAGCGTGACCGGCGTGCCCACCGGTGTGGGGGTGAGGCCGCCGGCCACACCGGCGGGAGCATCGCCCAGCTCCTTCACGACTTCAGGTATGCCCCCCGGCCAGGTACTGGAGGCGAGCAGGAGCTTGCGCTCCTTCACGATGCGCTGGCGCAGCTCGTCGATGCCCATGGTGTCCACAACCCACTTCAGCCGGGCACGGAGCTTGTTGTCCCGGTTGCCATAGTGGTCGAAGGTACGGAGCACCGCCTCCAGGGTGGCCAGCAACTCCTCCCGCGGCGTGAACTCTTCGAGCGCCTGGGCCGGGTGCGGGTTAGCGCCGAGGCCCCCTGCCACAAATACCCGGAAACCCGCCTCGGTGCTGCCGTCGGGCAGCGGACGAGAGACGGCGATGACCCCGACGTCGTTGAACATCGCCTGGCCGCAGTCGGTGACGCAACCGGAGAAGTTGATCTTGAACTTGCGGGGCAACCGCTGAGCGTACGGGTGGTGCAGGAAGTGTCGGAAGGCCGCCTCCGCCCACGGGCTGATGTCGAGCACCTCAAAAGGACAGGCCCCGGCCAGGTGGCAACCCGTGATGTTGCGCACGGTGTCACCGCAGGCCTCCCGGGTGGTGAGCCCCACCTTGGCGAGGTCTCTCAGGAGGGAGGGCACGTTCTCCAGCTCCACGAAGTGGAACTGGATGTTCTGACGGGTCGTGAGGTGGCCCCAGCCGCGGCTATAGCGCTCGGCGATGTCCCCCAGCGCCTCGAGCTGCTCGGGCGTAATGGAACCGTACGGCGCCTTGACCCGGACCATCTGGTTGCGGCCACCCTGCCGTTGGCCATAGATTCCGTTGTTGAGCCGGAAGATCCTGAACTCGTCTTCATCGATGCGGCCGTCGAGGTAGCCCTCCAGCATCACGTCGAACTTGGCGATATCGGCGTCCAGCTCAGCAGCGATCTCGCGTGTGACTTGCGTGGCAGTCATCGCCCCCCATTCTTACCTTTCCTGATCGTCTTAGTCAACTTTTCTTGAGCGGTCGGGAGGCGCACATCCCGGAACGCACGAGCGCTACAAATGTGACGAAATTTGGCTGGGTACGGACGCCCGGTTGCGCACCGAACCGGCCACCGTGACGTCTGTCAGCTGGCGCCGCGCGCCAGGTGCCGGGCCCAGGACCAGGACCTCACAAAACGGGGTGCACCCCGGGCAGGACCAGCTAGCCGGCGCGCAGCAGCTCCGCCACCCGGAAGGCAAGGTCGAGCGACTGGCGCCCGTTGAGCCTCGGGTCACAGGTCGTCGTGTACCGGAGCTCCAGGTCGTCTTCGACTATCTCCTCCGCCCCACCGAGGCACTCGGTCACGCTGTCGCCGGTGAGCTCGACGTGGACGCCACCGGGCCAGGTCCCAGTCGTCCGGCAAGCGGCAAAGAACGCCGAGATCTCGTTGAGCACGTCGTCGAAGTGGCGCGTCTTGCGGCCGCCCTCCGACACGAAGGTATTGCCATGCATCGGGTCGCACGCCCAAACGACCGGGTGCCCCGATTGCTGGACGGCCCTCTGCAGCGGCGGGAGGAGCTGCTCGGCCTTCTTCCAGCCCATCCGGGTGATCAGGGTTAGCCGCCCCGGCTCGCGTTCGGGGTCGAGGATGTCACAGATGGCGACGAGGTCCTCCGGCGTGGCGTTCGGCCCCACCTTGGCCGCCACGGGGTTGTTGATGCCCGACAGGAAATGCAGGTGAGCGCCATCGAGCTGCCGGGTCCGCTCTCCGCACCAGACGAGGTGAGCTGACGTGTCGTACCAGCCGCCGGTAAGCGAGTCCGTCCGGGTCAGGGCCTCCTCGTAACCGAGGATGAGAGCCTCGTGGCTGGTGTAGAAGTCGACCTGGTGCAGGCTCTCCTCGGCGCTCAACTCGATGCCGCAGGCCGCCATGAAGCGCAGCGCCCTGTCGATCTCAGCAGCTATTGCTTCGTAACGCTCGCCCTCCCGGCTGGAGGCCACGAACTCCTGGTTCCACATATGGACCTGTGACAGGTCGGCGAACCCACCCTTGGTGAAGGCCCGCAGGAGGTTGAGGGTAGAAGCGGACTGGTGGTAGGCGGCGATCAAACGCGACGGGTCGGGACGGCGTGCTTCCAGCGTGGGGGCGTCGTCGTTGACCATGTGGCCCCGAAAGACAGGGACCTGCTCGCCCCCGATCGTCTCGTAGGGTGCTGTCCGCGGCTTGGCGAACTGTCCCGCGATGCGCCCGAGCTTCACCACCGGCGTGCCGGCGCCGTAGGTCAGCACGACGGCCATCTGCAGGATGACTTTGAGCTTGTCCCGGATACTGTCCGCCGTGAAGTCGTAAAACGACTCGGCGCAGTCGCCGGCCTGGAGGATAAACGCCTTGCCGGCGGCGACCTCTGCGAGGGACTTGCGGAGCGCTCGCGCCTCGCCGGCGAAGACGAGCGGGGGCAGGGTTGAGAGGCTCTTCAGCGACTGTTCGAGCGGCGTGCTCGTCAGGCCATTCCGGCTGCTGTTCAGCCGGCCGGTTACGCCAGGAACCAGGCGTCCATTCGTTCACGGAATTAACCGTGACAGGCCAAGGGGGGCAGAGCAAGTCGTTTACGGCTGGGTGGCGGCCACCACGCAGGTGTGCTGCTCTCTTTGTCGTGCAGGTCAGATGGCTATCGTGCAGGGTCAGATGGCACAACGGATCGGCATCTTTGGTGGCACGTTCGACCCCGTCCACGTGGGTCATCTGGTAGCCGCGGTCAATGCGCGCCACGACCTCGGGCTCGACAGGGTCGTACTCATGGTGGCGAACGTCCCCTGGCAAAAGGCCGGGTCGCGACGCGGTGACGCCGGCGGAGGACCGCTTCGCCATGGTCAAAGCGGCGGTGGGCGGAGTTCCGGGCGTCGAGGCCAGCCGGATGGAGATCGACCGGGGCGGGCCTTCGTACACCGCGGACACCATTTCCGAGCTCGCCGGCCTGCACCCCGGCGCCCAGTTGTACGTCATCGTGGGTTGGGACGTGGGTGCTGAGCTGGCCACATGGGAGCGGCTCGACGAGATCCGCGACCTCGCCAGCCTGGTCGTGGTCAACCGGCCCGGTACTTCGCCCCCCGCCGGGCTCGTAGAAGAGGGCTGGCGGCTCGAGGAGGTGTCGGTGCCGAACCTCGAGATCTCGAGCACCGACTTGCGCGCCCGGGCGGCAACCGGCCGCCCGCTCGACTACCTGGTCCCGGCGGCAGCCGTCCGCGTGATCAGGGAGCGCGGGCTGTATTCTGTAAGTGGATGACCACTGCCCTCGGGCCACGCCCGGAGCCGGCCCTCCCGCCGGATTCCGCGTACAAGGATGCAAAAGCGGTCCGACCGTCGCAGGCGCAGGACTGAAACGGCTCTAGCCGCTCTTGTGCTGATCATCGCCTTCGTCGTCACGGTGGTCCTGCTCGGGTTGCAATGGCTCGGCAACCAGGGCCCGGCGAGCCTCGCCCCTTTTCCGGTGAGCCACACGTCTGTTAGTGAGGTGCCTTCTTGAACATCGCCCCCAATGCTCCTGGAGCGTGGGAGGGCACTGGTGCCACTGGCGGCGGTACAACCGCCGAACGTATACGGGATAACTGCGCATTGGCCGCTAAGGCCGCATCTTCGAAGCTTGGTCGCGACACGCTCGTGCTCAACGTGGAGAAGCTGCTCGGCCTTACCGATGCCTTTGTGATCACCAGTGGTGCCAACCCTCGCCAAGTACGCACGATAAAAGACGAAGTCGAGCGGCAACTAAAGGTTGCCGGCGCTGGAGGCCCGCGCTCAGTAGAGGGCCTCGACGACGCCCGCTGGGTCCTGATGGATTACGGCGACTTCGTGGTTCACGTGTTCTTGGAAGAGGCGCGCCTCTTTTACGACCTCGAGCACCTCTGGGGCGACGTCGCCCGTCTGGCCTGGGACGACCAGGCCGGCATCCTCGTCGGCGCCTCCGACTAACCCCCAACAGACGTGGCCAGTTGGTGCTGGCGTGTTTGACCGCGCCCGGGCGTCACCGGGGCCAAGCCGGCTCCCGACAGCAGCGGGCCGGTCATAGCGTGCCCGCTCGCCGGCCCCTCACCCGAATACAGGACGATGAGTACTTAGAGCGACCGACCACTTTGAGGCTTTGAGGCTATGCGGCGCAGAGCTCCCGCCCCGCCTACATCACAAAGTCATCACAGACTGCTCCAACCGGTTGCGATTTTGGCAACTCGTCGCGTTCCAGACCTGCTTAACCGGTTAAAAGCGCAACGGGTAGGCGAAATCGCGACGAGATCGGAGCAAATGTGATGAAAGTGTGACCACAGCTACCGCCAGATAGCGCGCTACGCGCACTGAAGGCGGCAAAAAGTGGGCACCGGGTAAATCGAGGGACGCTAGATCACGTTCGCCAGGCCCAACCCGCCCGCCCACTGCCACCCCCGGGGTCAATCGAGCTGAAGGGCGAACGTGATCCCAACGAGCAAGGAGCTCTCCTCACCCCTTTTCGGGCGCGAACTCCGGGCAATTACGCCCTGATGCCCCCGCCAGAACCCTTTAGACGTTTTGGACCGTGATCTCGATTTCGACGTTGGCGGGCAACTCGATCCGCTGGAGCGAGTCCACCGTCTTCGAGCTGTGCTCCACGATGTCGAGCAGCCGCTTGTGCACCCGCATCTCGAAATGCTCCCGGCTGTCCTTGTACTTGTGGGGACTACGGATAACCGTGTACCGGTTGATTTCGGTCGGGAGCGGGACGGGGCCGCGCACTTTCGCCTGAGTGCGCAGCACCGTCTCGACAATTTTCTTGGTCGACTGGTCTATGACCTCGTGGTCGTAAGCCTTCAGCCGGATTCGAATGCGCTGCCTGGCGCCATCAGCCACGAGATTTCTCCGTCTTTAGTCTTTGCTCGAGAGTTACTTGATTATCTTGGTGACGCGGCCGGCGCCAACGGTACGACCACCCTCACGGATGGCGAACCGCAGGCCTTCGTCCATAGCAATTGGCTTTTGCAGCTCTACGGTCATCACGATGTTGTCACCGGGCATAACCATTTCCGTGCCTTCAGGCAGGGTGATCGTACCCGTTACGTCCGTGGTGCGGAAATAGAACTGCGGCCGGTAATTGGTGAAGAACGGCTTGTGGCGGCCGCCCTCTTCCTTGGTGAGCACGTAGACGTTGGCCTCGAAATTGGAGTGGGGCGTGATCGAGCCGGGCTTGCAGAGCACCTGGCCCCGCTCCACCTCCTCCTTCTTGGTGCCGCGCAGCAGGACGCCGATATTGTCGCCCGCCTGGCCCTGGTCGAGGAGCTTGTGGAACATCTCGACACCGGTGCAAACCGTCCTCGCCGTTGGACGGAGCCCGACGATCTCGACCGGGTCGTTGATCTTGATGATCCCCTGCTCCACCTTGCCGGTAGCAACGGTGCCGCGCCCGGAAATGGTGAAAACGTCCTCGACGGGCATGAGGAAGGGCCTGTCGATCTCGCGCACCGGCTCGGGCACGAACGAGTCGACGGCGTCCATCAGCTCGATGACCTGAGCTACGGCCTCGGGGTCGCCGTCGAGAGCCTTCAGCGCCGACACGCGGATGACCGGCGTGTCGTCGCCCGGGAACTCGTAGGAGCTCAGCAGCTCGCGCACCTCCAGCTCCACCAGGTCGAGCAGCTCCTCGTCGTCCATGGCGTCAACCTTGTTGAGAGCCACCACGATGGAGGGCACGCCCACCTGGCGAGCGAGCAGGACGTGCTCACGCGTCTGCGGCATGGGGCCGTCAGGGGCCGACACCACCAGGATGGCCCCGTCGACCTGAGCGGCGCCGGTGATCATGTTTTTGATGTAGTCGGCGTGGCCCGGCATGTCGACGTGGGCGTAGTGGCGCTTGTCGGTCTGGTACTCGACGTGCGCAATGTTGATGGTGATGCCGCGCTGCTTCTCTTCCGGGGCCTTGTCGATCTGTTCGAAGGCTACAAACGAGTTGTGCTGTGGGTCGCGATTAGCGAGGACCTTCGTAATAGCCGCGGTCAAGGTCGTCTTGCCGTGGTCGATGTGCCCCATGGTGCCTACGTTGAGGTGGGGCTTGTTGCGCTCAAATTTCTGTTTGGCCATTGGAAGTGCTCCCTGTACAAATCCGGCTTCCGGCCGGAGGCGGTTTAGTACGCTAGCAGGTGTAACAGGAGTTTCGGGAGCCGGCTGACGGCTTCCCTCAGGCTGTTTGCCGGAACTCCCGGAGTGGCGGGACTATTCACCGCGGACCCTCGCCACGATTTCCTTGGCGACCTGCTCAGGTACCTCCTGGTAACTGTTGAACTGCATCGTGTAAGTCGCTCTGCCCTGTGTGCGGCTACGCAGGTCTGTCGCATAGCCGAACATCTCGGCGAGTGGCACCTCCGCCCGTACCACCTGGTTGTTCGCGCGTTGGTCCATGCCTTCGACATGCCCGCGGCGCGAGGCGAGATCACCAATCACGTCTCCAAGGTAGTCCTCCGGCGTGACGACCTCGACGGCCATTATGGGCTCGAGCAGCACCGGGTGGGCGCGCCGGCAAGCCTCCTTGAAGCACATCGAGGCGGCGATCTTGAAGGCCATTTCCGAGGAGTCGACGTCGTGGTACGAACCGTAGACCAGGGTGGCCCGCAGGTCGACCACCGGGAACCCGGCGAGCACGCCAGATTGCATGGCGTCCTGGATGCCGGAGTCCACGGCCGGTATGTACTCCTTGGGGATCACACCCCCGGTGATCTTGTCGATGAACTCATAGCCGCCTCCCGGGCCGGTGGGCTCGAGGTTCAGGACGACGTGGCCGTACTGGCCCCGGCCGCCGGTCTGGCGGACGTAGCGGTGCTCGACCTTCTCCACGCTCTTCCTGATCGTCTCGCGGTAGGCGACCTGCGGTTTGCCCACGTTCGCGTCTACGCGGAACTCGCGCAGCATCCGGTCGACGAGGACCTCGAGGTGCAGCTCGCCCATGCCCCCGATAACGGTCTGGCCCGTCTCTTCGTCACCGTGCACCTGGAAGGTGGGGTCTTCCTCCGACAGCGTCTGCAGGGCGCGCGAAAGCTTGTCCTGGTCGGCCTTGGTCTTCGGCTCGACGGCCACATGGATCACGGGCTCGGGGAAATCGAGCGACTCCAGCACGATGGGGTCGTGGGAGTCGCACAGGGTGTCGCCCGTCGTGGTGTTCTTGAGGCCGACGAGGGCGATGATGTCACCGGCGTACGCCACCTCCCGCGGCTCCCGGTGGTTGGCGTGCATCTGGACGATGCGGCCGACCCTCTCCTTGCGGTCGCGCGTCGAATTGAGGACGGTGTCGCCCTGAGCCATCATGCCGGAGTAAATGCGAGCGAAGACGAGCTTGCCGAGGTGCTGGTCAGACATGATCTTGAACGCCAGCGCCGAGAGCGGCTCCTTGTCGTCGGCCACGCGCTCGAGCTCCCGGTCGCCCTTGATGGCCTTGCCCACGGTCGGGGGCACGTCCAGAGGGCTGGGGAGGTAGGCGACCACCGCGTCGAGCATCGGCTGGACGCCCTTGTTCTTGAACGCGGCGCCGCATAGCACCGGTACCAGCTGGCTCGAGATGGTCGCCCGGCGCAGGGCGGCCCGCAAGTCGGCGGCGGTGATCTCCTCGTCGGCCAGGAACTTCTCGGTGATCGAGTCGTCGAAGTTGGAAATGGTGTCGACGAGGTTGGCGCGCCACAACACCGCCTCTTCCTGCAGGGCGGCAGGCACCTCGACAACGCTGAACGACTCGCCCCGAGGCGAGCTCTCGTCCCAGACCAGAGCTTGCATCTCGAGCAGGTCCACGACACCCGCGAAGTTGCTCTCGACGCCGATGGGCAGCTGGACGACGGCTACCGTTGCGCCCAGGCGGTCTTCGATCATGTCCACGCACCGGCGGAAGTTGGCCCCGATGCGGTCCATCTTGTTTACGAAGCAGATGCGCGGCACGTTGTACTTGTCCGCTTGCCGCCAGACGGTCTCCGTCTGCGGCTCCACGCCGGCCACGGCGTCGAACACGGCTATGGCGCCGTCCAGGACGCGCAGAGACCTCTCCACCTCCACGGTGAAGTCGACATGGCCCGGAGTGTCGATGATGTTGATCCGGTGGTTGGCCCACTCACAGGTCGTTGCCGCCGACGTGATGGTGATGCCGCGCTCTTGCTCCTGGGGCATCCAGTCCATCGTGGCGCTGCCTTCGTGGACCTCGCCCATCTTGTAGTTGACGCCGGTGTAGTACAAAATCCGTTCCGTCGTCGTCGTCTTGCCCGCGTCGATGTGGGCCATGATCCCGATATTGCGGGTCCTGGCCAGGGGGAACTCTCGTTTGTTGTCAGCGTCAGCCATTGCTTGCCTCGAAGTCCGGTTCTTTAGTCCTTGTACTGCTTCGTTCTCTGTTTTGATATGTTGCACCCGCAGGGCACTGAGCGTCTGGTTGGCCGCCCCGTTTGGGTCGCCTGCTGGTGGCGTTGGGGGCCTGGCGACAGGGTCGGCCTGAGCCGTTTGCCTTCGCTTCGAGCTAGCTACCAGGGCTTTTGCGCCCGGCCACCCCTCCAGGCGGCTCGATACCGGTCCGTCAGCTGCTTGGTTTGTCGGCCCTTTGGGCGATGCCCCGCCAATCGGCATGCCACCGCCGGTACCCGACCATCGGTGGTCCTTGCCGGCGTCCTGCTTGCCGCCACTACAGGCCTGTGGCTCTTACCAGAACCGTGCGCTTTACAGCGCCATGCCTCTTACCAGCGATAGTGGGCAAAGGCCTTGTTGGACTCTGCCATCTTGTGCATGTCTTCCCGACGCTTTACAGCCGCCCCAATGCCATTGGAAGCGTCCATCAGTTCGCTGGCTAAGCGCGCTGACATGGTCTTTTCGCGCCTTTGCCTTGAATATCCTACCAGCCAGCGGACCGAAAGCGTCGTCGCCCGGCGTGGTTTGACGTCGACCGGCACCTGGTAGGTGGCCCCGCCGACGCGGCGGCTCTTGACCTCGAGCTGAGGCTTGGTGTTGTCCACCGCCCGCTTGAGCGTCGTGATCGGCTCGCTCTGGGTCCGCTCCTTGATGGTGTCGAGAGCGTCGTAGACGATCTGCTCGGCCAGGCTGCGCTTGCCCCTGGACAGCACCTTGTTTACGAGCTGGGTGACAAGGACTGACCGGTAAATCGGGTCAGGCAAGAGCTCTCGGCGCGGAGCAGGTCCTTTGCGCGGCATATCTGAACCCTACCCTTCAGGCCTTCTTGGCCCCGTAGCGGCTACGCGCCTGCTTGCGGTCCCGTACGCCAGCGGTGTCCAGAGTGCCTCGGATGACCTTGTAGCGAACACCCGGGAGGTCCTTTACGCGCCCACCCCTCACCAACACGATCGAGTGCTCCTGAAGGTTGTGACCGACGCCGGGAATGTAGGCCGTCACCTCGAACCCGCTGGAAAGCCGCACGCGTGCGACCTTGCGCAGGGCCGAGTTCGGCTTTTTGGGCGTGTTGGTGTAGACGCGGGTGCAAACACCGCGCCTCTGCGGCGCCCCCTTGAGGGCCGGCGTCTTGGTCTTCTTCGAATTTTGCTGTCGGCCCTTGCGGACCAATTGGGCAATCGTGGGCACTTGACCTCTGAAAAGGGAACGTTACGCTTAGACAGGGCGCGGACCACCAGGCGCTGCCCCGTGGGACCAGCGGTCATGGTACCACGTGCACCGTCGTTTACAAGTTCGCCAGGGGACCGGCTGGCGAGGACGGCGGGCCCACACGCCAGAGTTGAGATGGCAGAAATGCCCGGAGTTGAGATGGCAGAAATGGAGGTCCAGAAATGCCCACCTCTCTCGGCATGAACTATGCCCCGAAGGGCAAGCCAGCCCCGGCCTGCAAAGAGGGCGAGCTCGTCCTGGCCGCCGTCGGGCTCGACCACGGGCACATTTACGGCATGTGCAACGGGCTCACAGAAGCTGGCGGCCAGCTCAAATGGGTCTACGACGACGACCCCGCCAGGGCAGCCGCCTTCGCTCAGTCGTTCCCTTCGGTCCAGGTGGCGGCCAGTGAGCAACAGGTCCTCGACGACCCCGAGGTGCAACTGGTGGCCGGCGCCGCCGTCCCGGCTGGCCGTGCCGCCCTCGGCATCAGGGTGATGGAGCACGGAAAGGACTACTTCACCGACAAGCCGCCTCTCACGACGCTCGAGCAGCTGGCGGACGTAAAGAAGGTGTCCGCCCGGACGGCCCGGAAATACGCCATCTACTACAGCGAGCGGGTCCACAACGAGAGCGCCGTCTTCGCCGGGCAACTTGTACAGGACGGTGCCATCGGACGGGTCATGCACGTCCTCGGCCTGGGGCCGCACCGGCCCAGCCTGGCGTCACGGCCGCCCTGGTTCTTCGAACGCGAGCGCTACGGGGGGATCCTGTGCGATATCGGGAGCCATCAGATAGAGCAGTTCTTGTACTTCACCGGTAACAGTGAGGCACGGGTCGTGACCAGCAGGGTGGCCAATTACGCCCACAAAGAGCACCCCGGGTTCGAGGACTTCGGCGATTGCAACCTGGCCGGCGCAAACGGCGCGACCGGGTATTTCCGCGTCGACTGGTTCACCCCCGATGGCCTGAGCACCTGGGGGGACGGCCGCTTGTTCCTCCTCGGGACTGACGGCTACATAGAGCTTCGCAAGTACGTCGATGTGGCCACGGGCGCGGGTGGCGACCAGGTCTATTTCGTCGACGGGGCCGAGGAGCACCACTTCTCGGTGCACGGGAAGGTGGGCTACCCCTTCTTCGGGGAGCTCGTACGCGACTGCCTCGACCGCACGGACCGGGCAATGGCACCCGAGCATGCGTTCAAGGCGGCCGAGCTGTGCGTTATGGCCGAACAGCAAGCGGAGCGCGTCGAATAAGGGAAGTGGGCAGCCGTCCCCGCCAGGAGCCACCCCAAACCTGCGACGCGCCCCCGTTTGGGAGCACCCCGGCTAGGAGGCGCCCCCGACTACAGTCCCGCTGGCCGGGGCGGGCGAACCCTGTGCCCCTGCGTCACCGAACCCGGCGGCGGCGCCATTGGCGCTGACAACCCAGTAACCGTTGCCGTCCGGAGTAGGCACGATGGCTTTGACCGGGTGGGGCGACACCGACGGCTCTGAACCGAAGTACGTCGCGTGACCGAAAGCGAAGATCCCGCCGTCGGACGCCACAAGCCAGTACCCCTTGCCGCTCGGTGCGGCAGCAATACCGATAATCGGCTTGTTGAGGTGGATGCTGCCCGTGGATCCCTCGTAGGCGGCGTTGCCGAAGTTGAAGATCCCGCCGTCCGCTGCGACCAGCCAGTAGCCCTTGCCGTCAGGCGTGGCGGCGATGCCGACGATGGGCTTGTTGAGGTGCTTGCTGGCCGTCGAACCATCGTTTTTCGCATCGCCGAAGTCGAAGACGGCACCGTTCGCGGCCACCAGCCAGTAGCCCTTGCCGTCAGGCGTGGCGGCGATGCCGACGATGGGGCTCGTAAGGTGCTGGCTGACCGACCCGTAGAGGACGGCCTTGCCGAAGGCGAAGACCTGACCGCTGGAGGTGACAACCCAGTAGCCGCCGCCTCCGGCGGTGGCGCCGATCCCGACCACCGAGGAGGTCTTGGTGCCTACGGACCCGTGGTTCGTAGCCAGGCCCGACGTCAGCACCTTGCCGGCGCTGGTGACGAGCCAATACGTCCCCGCCGGGCCCGACACACTGGCGGTGGTCCGGGCCGTATTTACCATGGCGAAGCTCGCTTCGCCGGCCAACCCGGCCACCCGGGCCATCACGATGTAGCCACCCGCCGTCCCGTTAGCCGAGAAGTCGGGGGCAACGGCGACGCCGTTCGAATTGGTGAGGACGACGGCCGACGACCCGCTGCCGGCGAAAACGCCGCTCGGGCCGCTGGCCGGGGCCGAGAAGGTGACGCTGGCACCGGTGATCTCGTTGCCGTTTTCGTCGGTCACGGTGACGGCCAGAGGCACGGCAAAGTCAGCCCCCAGTTCGGTGTTCTGGGACGAACCGGCCCCTACCGTGATGGCGTACGGGGCTGAGGCGACGTCGGTGAGGGTGAACGTGGCGGGAGAGTTGATGCCGCTCACAGTCGCGGTCACGGTGAACGTCCCCACCGTGGAGCCGGCGACGAGCAGAGGGCTCGTGGCCACGCCTGACTCGTTGGTCTGGGCGCTGGCACCCGCCCCGCCGCCCACGAAGGTGGCCCCGGCGCCGTTCGCCGTAACGACGGTGAAATTGACCGTCGTGTCGGTGACCGGGTCACCAAAAGCGTCCAGTACGTCAACGGTCAGGGGGAGGGCGAACTGCCCGCCCACCTTGGCCGACTGCCTGTTACCGGTGCTCAACCCGACCGTGCTGGCCACGCCGGACGTGGTGTTGGTCAGGTCGAGGGCAACGTTGTAGCTGGCGACCTCGGCCAAGACACTATAGGAACCGCTCACATTGTTGGCGGTGAACGTCGGAGCGGTGGCCACTCCGCTGCTGCCGCTGGCCACCGTTGCGGTTGGGTTGGAGCCGGGGAACAGGCCGCCCGCCCCCGTGGACGGGGCCACGAACACGACGTTCACGTTCTCCAGGGGACAGCCACCCGTGTCGACGACCTCGACGGCCAGCGGGGTACTGAAAGCGGTCCCCACTTTGGCTGTTTGCGGGGACGCCCCCGCGCTGATCTGCAGCCCGCCGAAGTCCCCGGTGCACGAAGTTGAAGCGGCGGAAGCCGGCCCGGCCGTCAGCACGACCGGCGCCAGGCCGACCAGCCCCACGACAGGCATCCCGACCAGCAGGACAAAGGCGCGCCGGCGCGAACTGGGAACACGCAGGCGAGGAAATGATGTCATTCGCTTTCCCTGGTAGTCATCGAGTCATCAAGCGGCGCTGCTGCCGCCACCGCCGCCGCCACCGCCGCCACCGCCACCGCGGCCCCCGAAGCCGCCGAAGAAGCCGAACCCGCCGCCAAAGGCCGGGCAACCGGACGACGTCTTCTGCGTGACCGAAAGAGTGGTGGCCGAAACCGCGCCGATGCTGTTGGTCGACCCGGTCGCAGTGACGCACTCACCGACTTTCAGAGAACTGGGAGCGACTTTTTCGGTCGTCGAGTACCTGGTCGACTTGCTCACATTGACGGTCTTCTTGGCGGTGCTCGTGGTCGCTTTCTTGGTCTTGGTATTGAAGGAAAACGTCACCGCGTCAACGGTGAGCTTGGAACTGGACTTGGCCGTCACCTTGCCCGTCGCCGTGGCGAAATTGGCCGGCCGCGTGACGGTGGTGCGCGGACGGGTCCCCGAAGTGCGAGTCGGGAAGGTGCCCCGGGTAAAGCCACGGGCCCCCCCGCCGGCGCCGAAGCCCCGGAGGCAGGTGCCCTTGGTCGCCGCGAAAATCGACACGTTGGTGGCGTCCACGCTGCCCGATGAGCCCTTTGTGCCCATCGCCGCCACGCACCCGCCCGTTTTTACGTCGATCAGGCCGACCGAGACGGTAGCCGTAATGATGGTTTTAGAGGTCAGGTTTACCGTGGTCTGCCCGGACTGAGGGCTCTGTACCTCCAGTATGTTCCCGGTAACGCTGGCGATCATGCCCGAGGCCGCCGGCCTGAAAGCGGCCGGTGGCCCGCCCGGGTTCGTGCTCGGGGTGCTGGCGGCCTCCGGAGACGCAAGAGGGGTGAAGTTGGGGCTGGCCGAGGCGGTCGCCGGGGGGAAGAGGACGCTCCGGAGGACGCCGCTGACGCCTTCCCGCCGCCTCCGCTGCCGCAAGCGGCTGCGACGAGCGAGATAACGGCCACCGTACCGACGGCCAGGGCAGCGCGGCGAGCCCTGCCGGTGGGCACTTCGAGAGTTGTCACGGGGGTTATTCCTCCTGCTGGTCCTGAGCGTTTGTGGTAATGGTTTATTGGGGTCGAAAATGGTTGTGCTATTCGCTGCGCAACGCCTGGATCGGGGTCAGGCGCGCCGCCCGGGAGGCGGGGTAAACGCCGAAGACGATGCCTATAAATATGGCACAGAAAATTGCGCCAATTGTCGCGGGGCCAGAGATGGCGATCTTGTTTGTTATGAAGTGAGGTATCACGATGGCCCCGACGACGCCCAAAGCGGCGCCGGCGACCCCTCCGATCAGGCCGAGAGTCGACGCCTCGACGAGGAACTGGCGTCGAATAACCGACGGTGTAGCCCCCAGGGCTTTTCGGAGGCCTATCTCGCTGATGCGCTCTGTGACCGACACCAACATAATGTTCATGACCCCGATGCCACCGACGAGGAGCGAAATCGCCGCGATCCCGGCCAGCAGAATTGTCAGGGTTTTGTCGACTGAACTGGCCGTCGCCTCAATTTGGTTCTGGGTGGTAATCGTAAAGTCAGCATTGGCGGGGTCGGTTATCCCGTGGAGAGCGAGAAGCTCGTTCGACGCCTCGTCGTAGGCCGCCCCCATAGTCCCCTGCGAGCCTGCCTCGAGGTAAATCGTCGATACCGACGACGAGCCCAGGAACTCGTTTTGGGCCGTGGTGATCGGCATAATGGCCAGGTCGTCTTCGTTAGTGGTCGACGAGCT
Source organism: uncultured Acidimicrobiaceae bacterium (assembly GCA_963754115.1). Lineage (GTDB taxonomy): Bacteria > Actinomycetota > Acidimicrobiia > Acidimicrobiales > Palsa-688 > Fen-671. Next base: position 330,266 of record CAVWFC010000008.1, read on the forward strand.
CCCGGCGCTGTTGAGCACGCCGATGATCGTGAAGGGGATACTGCCGATGTTCACCGTTTGGCCTACAGGCGAAAAGAGCCCGAGCTCCTCAGCCGTCGTTTGCCCGAGGACGACCACGTTGGCGTCGGTGGTCATTTCCTGCTGGGTAAAGAACGACCCCTCAGCCATCGAGCGGCCTCGTACGGAAAGCCATGCCGGGGTGGAACCGTAGACGCTCGTGGTCCAGTTTTCGTTGCCAGCCACCAGCGTGGTCTCCTGTTGCACCTGAGGGGCCACAGCGGTTATGTCGGGGCAGTCGACTTTGTTGGACAGGTCGATGGCGTTCTGATAAGTGAGCGTGGATGCCGAGCCGAAGCCCCCGCGAACAAGACCGGTCGTCGAGCTGCCCGGCGTAACGATCAAGAGGTTGGTCCCGAGGGCATTGATAGCGGAGTTGACCGAAGAGGCGGCGCCTTCACCGAGGCCGACGGTAAGGATCACCGCCGCGATCCCGATCAGGATCCCGAGGACGGTCAGAGACGAACGCAGCCGGTGGCTGGTTATGGCTTCGAGGCCGGAACGCAAAGTCTCGAACCAGCTCACGCCGCGTTCTCCTCCTGGCCGGTGAACTTGCCGTCACGGAAGCGCATGATCCGCTCGGCTGCCTCCGCCACGTCCTGCTCGTGGGTAATAAGCACGATGGTGCGCCCGGCCTGGTGCAGGGCATCCAGCATGCCCAGCACGTCGGCGCTGGAGCGTGAGTCAAGGTTGCCGGTGGGCTCGTCCGCCAGCAGCAAGTCGGGCTCGGTGACCAGGGCCCGGGCCACCGCGACCCTCTGCTGCTGCCCGCCCGATAGTTGCGTCGGGAGATGGTTCACTCTGTCGCCCAGGCCTACCTGTTCGAGGGCGGCCATCGCCCTGGCCTTTCGTGACCGCCGGTCCACGCCGGCGTAGATCAGCGGGAGCTCCACGTTGCGCCAGGCACTGAGCCGGGGCAGGAGGTGGAACTGCTGGAAAACAAAGCCGATGCGCCGGTTGCGCACCTCGGCCAGGTGTTCTTCGTCCATGCGGCTGACGTCGGTACCGGCCAGCAGGTACCGCCCCGAAGTAGGGACGTCGAGGCACCCGAGGATGTGCATGAAGGTGGACTTGCCGGAGCCGGACGGCCCCACGATCGAGATGTACTCGCCCGGGTACACCGCCACCGACACGCCGCGCAAGGCATGCACTGGTACGGAGCCCGTTGCGTATGTCTTCCAGACGTCGATCAACTGGACCAGCGGCCGTCTCCTGGCCAGGGCAGGGGGGGCTCCCGGCGTCGACGAGTTCGTCGTCGGGTGCGAGGAATTTGCGGTGGGCGGCGGGACAGGAGTGTTCATGATGTCACCCACCGAAGCCACCGCCGCCACCGCCGACGACCCGGACGAAGCCGCCGCCACCGCCGAACCCGCCGCCACCGAAGCCGCTGCCACCGAACCCGCCGCCAAGGCCGCCCCGGCCGCCGAACCCGGTTGTGCCGCTCCCACTCGAGGGGATCCTGGCCGACAGCGTGGCGATCACCACTTCCTGGCCCGACTTGAGGCCCGACTTGATCTGGGTGAACTCACCGCTCGAGGCGCCCACGGTCACCGTGTCGTCGACCTCTTTGCCTTTCATCAACAGGTCGACGTAAGAGAGCGAACCGACGCTGTGGACCGCCGTCGTCGGGACCACCAGCACGTTGGTGACCTGGCTGACCACGATCTCGACATCGGTCGAAGCGCCGGAGTAGAGCCCGGTGGGGCTGCCTGTGACCGTAACGGTGACCGGGAACGTAGTCACACCGCTCGACGTGGTCCCCAGCTGGCTGATGCTGGTAACGACCCCGTATGCGGTTGTGTTGGTCCCCGTCGGGGTGATTATCGCCTGCTCGCCCAGCTGGAGCTGGGGCACTTGCGATGTGGTTACGTCGGCGTTGACCACGAACGAGTTCAGGGGCTCGACGACGATCTCCGATGACGAGCTCGAGCTGGAGCTACCGGTGCCCGAGCTGCCGCTGCTCCCGGAACCGGCGCTACCGCTATCTGAAGTGCCGCTGCTGCCGGAGCTCGACGACGAGGACGGGCCTGACACCGTCGTGCTGCCGGCCGAGACGGCCTGGCCAGACGCCAGGTCGAGCGTCACCACGGTCCCCGCTACCGGCGAGGTCAGGGTGGCGTCAGCCAGGTTGGTCTGCGCCTCCGAGACGTCCTGCTTATCGGCGGCCACGGCGGACTGATCGGAGGCCACCTGGCTCGGGCTGCTGGCCTTGTCGGCCTTCAAGCTGGCCTCCGCCTGGCTCATCTGCAATTGCGCCGTGGCCACCACGTTGTCCGCCTGCTGCAGAGACTGGCTGTCTTTTTGCTCGGTCGACGCCAGGCTGGCCTGGTCGTTCTGGACCGCCTCCTGGTCCTTCTGCCCCGTGGAAGCATTGGAAGTCTGGTCGTTCTGGACCGCCTGCTGGTCTTTTTGCACGGTGGAACCCACGCTGGCCTCGTCCGTCTGCAGCGATTCCTGGTCCTTCTGGACGGTGGAGGCCATGCTGGCCTGGTCCGACTGGACGGCCTGCAGGTCCTTTTGTTCGGTCGAGGCCACGCTGGACTGGTCGCTCTGGACGGTCTGCTGGTCCTTTTGCAGGGTCGAGTCGAGCGTGGCCTTGTCCGAGGCGATGGCTTGCTCGTCCTTCTGCAGCGTGGAGGCGAGCGAGGCCTGGTCTGTCTTGATGGCCTCCTCGTCCTTTTGCTCCGTGGAGGCCAGGCTGGACTGGTCGCTCTGGACCGCCTGCCCGTCCTTCTGCCCGGTGGCGCTGACGCTTTCCTGGTCGGCCTGGACCGCCTCCTGGTCTTTTTGCTGGGTGGAAGCCAGGGTAGCTTCCGCCGTCTGGACCGCTTCCTGGTCCTTTTGCTCGGTGGTGCTGAGGGACGCCTCATCCGCCTGGACCGCTTCCTGGTCCTTCTGCTTCGTCGAGGCTATAGACGCCTCATCGGCCGTCACCGCTTGCTGGTCCTTTTGCTCGGTGGTGGCCAGGGAGGCTTCGTCCGCCTGGACCGCTTCCTGGTCCTTTTGCTCGGTTGTCGAAAGCGTGGCCTGGTCGGACTGGACGGACTGCTCGTCCTTTTGCTGGGTGGAAGCGACGCTCTCCTGGTCGGACTGGATAGCTTGCTGGTCCTTCGTAACTGTCTGCTGGCCAGCCGTTACCTGCTGTTGGTCCGAGGTAACAGTCTGCTGCGCGGCGGAAACGGCACTCTCGTCGGCGCTGCACGCAGAAGTCGACGAGGCCCCTGTGCCGCTGCTGCCTGAACCCGTCGAGTTGCCTAAACCCGTCGAGTTGCCTGAACCCGTCGAGTTGCCTGAACCCGTCGAGTTGTTAGCCGCATTGACGGTGGCCGACCCCATGCCGGCGCAGTCGGCCGCCTCTTTTTGCTGGTCCGCGCTGAGCGTCGACTGGTCGGTCGCGAGGGTCGCTTTGTCGCTCGCCAGGGTGGACTGATCGTCCACCAGTTGGCTCTTGGCCTGGCTCACTGTCTGCTCCCCCTGAGTATGGTCGGACGTCACTTGCGCCTTGGCCTGGGTTACCGCCTGTTCGGCCTGGCTGCGGTCGCTCGTCAGCTGGGCCTCCGCCTGGCCGAGGGTGAGCTCGCCTTGCTTGCGGTCGCTGGTCAGCTGGGCCTGGGCCTGGGCGAGGGTCTGTTGTCCCGAGGTCTGGTCGGCCGTCATTTGCGCCCTGGCCGCATCAAGGGTCTGGACGCCAGCGGCCTTGTCGCTGACCAGCTGGGCTTTGGCCTGGCTGATCGCTTCTTCGCTCGAGGCGTGATCGCTCGTCATTTGGGCCGTGGCCTGGCTGACCGTTTGATCGCTCGAGGTGTGGTCGCTCGCCATCTGCGCCTTGGCCTGAGTTACCGCCTGTTCGGCCTGGCCGCGGTCGCTCGTCAGCTGGGCCTCCGCCTGGCCGAGGGTGAGCTCGCCTTGCTTGCGGTCGCTGGTCAGCTGGGCCTCGGCCTGGCCGAGGGTCATCTCACCTTGTTTGCCGTCGGTCGCCATCTGGGCCTTTGCCTGAGCGACGGTGGTGTTGCCCGAGTTGCGATCACTCGTCATCTGCGTGACGGCCTGGTCGAGGGTCATTGCGCTCTGTTTGCTGTCGCTGGCGATCTGCGCCTCCGCCTGGCCGAGCGTCAGTTCGCCCTGTTTGCGGTCGCTGGCCGTTTGCGAATTGGCCTGGCTAACCGTCTGTCCGGCCTGGTTGCCGTCGCTCGCACTCTGGGACGTGGCCTGCGAAACGGTCATCTGCGCCTGGTCCTGCGACGTCTGGTTAGTGGCCTCGGTGTTGGCGACGCTCTGCTCGTCCTGAGCCAGGGTCATGCCGTCGCTCTTCACGCTGTTTTCGGCCTGCATGACGGTCTGGTTTTCCTGCGCGGAAGCAAGGTTCGTTTCGGCCGTATCGAGGTTGGCGTCGGCCTGCTCGAGGTCGCTTTCCAGCGTCCCGGTCTGCAGGGTGGCCAGGACCTCCCCTGCCTTGACGGCCTGGCCGGCCGCCACCTTCACGCCGTTGACGGTGCCCGCTACGGCGAAGTTGATGTTGGCCTCCGTCGCCGGTTCGATCGTCCCGGTGGTCGACGTGGTCTGACGGACGTCGCCGGTGGTGGCGGCGATGGTCCGGTACTGCTTGCCGCTCGAACGGGTCAGCAAGTACGCCGTGGTCCCTCCGGCCAGCAGCGCCACCACCACCAGGATGGCGACCCCGCCCTTCCAGTGCCGGCTGACCCAGCCCCGGTTGGTTGGCTCGATTTCCGACGGGGTATCACCGTCTGTGGCGGCCTCCCCGTCGTCGGCCTCCCAGTTTGTAGCTGGCAGTGGCTTGGTTGTGAGCGCGTCAGGTTCCTCGGGCGCCATCGTCATCGGCCGGACCTCCGGGAGTCGATGCGTGAACCTTAAGCACGCGTTTGCAGGCCGGACTGAAAACCGGCTTAAAGTTGACTAAATCCGTCAGTGCGCTGGAAATAAACAGCTTGGGACCGACGACGCACCGCTGTGGGACAGAGCTTGTGCTTCACCAGTTCCCGGGACCGATGGGCGCTGAACGCCAAAGTTGCCAGTCACTGGGAGCTCGGGGCTCGCCGGCGACTGGCAACTAGCGCCACGACAGGCAATTAGCGGGCAACTCGGGGCCAGTTCGGCCCGTTTGACCCGGTCGGGACAGGCGAGGTTAGCCTGTCGTTTCCTCTTCGCTCCCCTCGTCGTAGGGGGTGTCCTGCTCGTAGGTGGCCCCGTAGCCGTACGAGTCCTCGAACTCGGCCGGGTCGAAGGTCGTCCCACCGTCGGTGCCCGTGTTGGTCCCGATGCTGGCCAGCCAGGCGGCCAGATCTTCGGTACCGGGCTCCTCGTCCGAGGTCCAGAACGTCATGCGCTGGACCTCCGGCGCGTCGACCACCACGTCGCGGTAGCGGAGCATGCCCGTGCCGGCCGGTATCAACTTGCCGATGATGATGTTTTCCTTCAGGCCGAAGAGCTGGTCCGACTTCCCTTCGATGGCGGCCTCGGTCAAGACCCGCGTGGTCTCCTGGAACGATGCCGCCGACAGCCAGCTGTCCGTGGCCAGTGACGCCTTGGTTATGCCCATCAGTTCAGGCCGGCCCTCAGCCGGGCGGCTGCCCTGCTGGACGAGTTGACGGTTGACCTCGGCAAAGAACCGGGAATCGACGCGCTCGCCCGGGAGGAAGGGGGACTCTCCCTGCTCGGCCACCAGCACCCGGCGTAGCATCTGGCGGACGATCAGCTCGATGTGCTTGTCGTGGATCGAGACGCCCTGGTCCCGATAGACCTGCTGCACCTCTTCGACGAGGTACTGCTGAGTCTCCCGGATCCCCTTGATCTCGAGCAGCTGCTTGGGGTCGCGTGGGCCGTCGACGATAGCGTCACCGGCGGCGACCTCGACACCCTCCCGGATACCGTCGGCCAGCTTGGACCGCAGTGCAACGGTGTAGACGTCCTCGCTCCCATCGTCGCCGACGATGGCCACCCGGCGGCTGTTGTCCTCTTCGGTGATACGCGCCACACCCGATGTCCGGGCCAGGACGGCCGCCCCTTTTGGTGTGCGGGCTTCGAACAGCTCGACCACCCGGGGGAGGCCATGCGTGATGTCCTCGCCGGCAATGCCACCGGTGTGGAAGGTACGCATCGTGAGCTGAGTGCCCGGCTCACCGATCGACTGGGCGGCTATGACGCCCACTGCTTCGCCCAGCTCGATGTGCTGGTCCGCGGCCAGTGAACGCCCATAGCAGCTGGCGCAGATGCCTTGCTTCGACTCGCACGCGAGCACCGACCTCACCATCACCTCACTGACGGCGGGGTCATCACGAAGCTCAGCCATGATCACTACGTCAACCTCGGTGCCGGCGGGGAAAACTCTCCCGTCCGAAAGGGTGACGTCGCGAGCCAGGACGCGGCCGTCGAGCCGGGTCTCCAGGTAGTAGCGGGCTTTTTCGTCATCCGGCTTGACATTGCGCACCCAGACGCCGCGCGTGCTGCCACAGTCGTCCTCCCTCACAATGAGCTCCTGAGCGACGTCGACAAGGCGGCGGGTCAGGTAACCGGAGTCGGCTGTCCGCAGGGCGGTGTCGGCGAGGCCCTTGCGGGCACCGTGGGTCGAGATGAAGTACTCGAGGACCGACAGGCCCTCCCGGAACGACGAAACGATCGGCCGGGGGATCATCTCTCCTCGTGGGTTCGACACCAGGCCCTTCATACCGGCGATCTGACGGACCTGTTGAGGGTTACCGCGAGCGCCGGAGTCGACCATCATGTCGAGGGGGTTGAAAGCTATCTTGCGGAGGGTCTCCTCCATGGCCTTGCCGACCTCCGAGTTGGCGGTCGTCCAGATCTCGATCTCCTTCTGGCGTCGCTCGTCGTCGGTGATGATGCCCCGCTTGAACTGGCTCTCTGCCTTTTCGGCGTCGGCCTCGTGACGGGCCACTATGGCCGCTTTGCCAGCGGGTACCTTTACGTCCTCCATCGAAATGGTGAGGCCGGACTGGGTCGCGTACCGGTAGCACAGCTCCTTTATCTTGTCGAGGCTGTCCGCCACCATTACGCGGGGGTAATTGCTGGCCAGGACCTCCACAATGGTGCCGATGCTGCGGGCGCGCTTGCCCACGATGTCGTTGACGAACTCGAAATCGTCTGGCAAAGCAGTATTGAATATGATCCGCCCCGGCGTCGTCTCGATCACTTCGTAGGCGGCCCCGTTGGTGACGGCGCCGTTTTCGCTCACCTCGGCACCATTTGGGCTGCCATTGCCAGCCTCGACCGTACCAACGTCGACGGTGCCGGCGTCCACGGTGCCAACGTCGACAGTGCTGGCCTCGAGCGTGCCGGCGTCGAGCGAGCCGAGAGAGATGTCGTCGGCGTCGCTGTCCAGCGCGTTGACGCTGCCATGACCGTTACCATTCGCAGATGCAGTAACGGCAATTGGGCGCCGCCACGTCACCTTGGCATGGAGGTCGACCGCACCCACGTCCAGGGCGTGACGTACCTCGTGCAGGTGGCGGAAGACGCGACCTTCTCCCTCGGCGCCATCCTTTATCAGCGTCAAGTAGTAGGCCCCGAAGACCATGTCCTGGGTGGGCGTAACGATCGGCCGCCCCGTGGCCGGCGACAGGATGTTGTTGGCGGAGAGCATGAGCACCCTGGCCTCCGCCTGCGCTTCTGCTGAGAGCGGCAGGTGAACGGCCATCTGGTCCCCGTCGAAGTCGGCGTTGAAAGCGGTGCAGACCAGAGGGTGGATCTGGATGGCCTTGCCCTCCACGAGCACAGGCTCGAAGGCCTGGATACCCAGGCGGTGCAAGGTGGGTGCCCGGTTGAGCAGCACCGGGTGCTCCTTGATGACTTCCTCGAGGACGTCCCAGACGTGGCTGCGCCGGCGCTCGACCATCCGCTTGGCGGACTTTATATTTTGCGCCAGCTCGAGGTCGACTAGGCGCTTCATGACGAACGGCTTGAAGAGCTCCAGGGCCATCTGCTTGGGGAGCCCGCACTGGTGCAACTTGAGGGTCGGGCCGACGACGATGACCGAACGGCCTGAATAGTCGACGCGCTTGCCGAGGAGGTTCTGGCGGAACCGCCCCTGCTTGCCCTTCAACATGTCGGAAAGGCTCTTCAACGGCCTGTTGCCGGGGCCGTGACGGGGCGGCCGCGCCGGCCGTTGTCGAACAAGGCGTCAACCGCCTCCTGGAGCATGCGCTTTTCGTTGTTGACGATGATCTCGGGAGCGCCGAGGTCGAGCAGCCTCTTCAACCGGTTGTTGCGGTTGATCACCCGGCGGTAAAGGTCGTTGAGGTCGCTGGTGGCGAAACGGCCACCATCGAGCTGGACCATGGGCCGCAGCTCGGGCGGGATGACCGGCACGACGTCGAGGATCATCGCACGGGGGTTATTGACCCGCCGGCCGGAGTCGTCGCGGCGGTTGAAGGCCGAAACGATCTTCAGCCGCTTGATCGCCTTTTGCTTGCGCTGCACCGAAAGGTGACGGCGCCCGTCGTCGGGGTCGATCACGTCGCGCAGCTTGACTTCCTCTTCGTCGAGGTCGATCTCTTCGATCAGCTGGGCGATCGCCTCGGCGCCCATACCGCCCCGGAAATAGTCGCCGTAGCGGTCCCGGAGCTCACGCCAGAGCATCTCGTCCTCGATTATTTTGCGGCCGTGCAGCTCGCGGAACTCATCGAAGGCGCGCCGCACCAGCTCGGCCTCGGCCTCGGCGTGGTCGCGTACTGGACGCGACTTCCTTTTCCACCTGGCGCTGCCGTGCTTTCAGCTCGGAATCCTTGGACCCCTCGCTTTCGAGCTTGGCCAGCTCCTCTTCGAGCTCCTTGTACCGCCGGTCGATGTCGAGGTCGCGGGTACGGACAATATCGGCCAGCTCCTCGTTGAGCTCTACCTCGAGGTTGGGCAGGTCGGCGTGGCGCCGCTCCTCGTCAACGGACGTGACGAGGTTGGCTGCGAAATAAATGACCTTTTCGAGCTGCTTGGCCTTGAGCTCCTCGCGGGCCTCGGTGCCCATCAGCAGGTAGGCCAACCAGGAGCGGGTGCCCCTCAGGTACCAGATGTGAACTACGGGCGCGGCCAGCTCGATGTGACCCATCCGCTCGCGCCTCACCTTGGAGCGCGTGACTTCTACGCCGCAGCGCTCGCAGATGATGCCCTTGAAGCGGACACGCTTGTACTTGCCGCAATAGCATTCCCAGTCCTTGGTGGGACCAAAAATCTTCTCGCAGAAAAGGCCGTCCTTCTCGGGCCTGAGCGTGCGGTAATTGATTGTCTCCGGCTTTTTTACTTCGCCGTTCGACCAGGTCCGGATATCGTCAGCGGTTGCGAGCCCGATCCTCAGTTGTTCGAAATTGTTTACGTCTAGCATGCTTAGAAGCTCCTCTCGCTCGCGCGCCGCGCGTCCTCCTCGTCAGAGCCGCGCTCCGGCCTGCTGATGTCGATGCCGAGCTCTTCAGCCGTACGGAACACGTCCTCGTCCAGCTCGCGGATCTCTATCTGTTCACCTGTGGTCGACAGCACCTCGACATTGAGGCACAGGCTCTGCATTTCTTTTATAAGTACCTTGAAGCTCTCGGGGATCCCCGGTTCGGGGATATTGTCGCCCTTCACGATCGCCTCATAGACCTTCACCCGGCCGAGCACGTCGTCAGACTTGATCGTGAGCAGTTCCTGGAGCGCGTAAGCGGCGCCATAAGCCTCGAGGGCCCAGACTTCCATCTCGCCGAAGCGCTGCCCACCGAACTGCGCCTTACCACCCAGCGGCTGCTGGGTGATCATCGAGTAGGGGCCAGTCGACCGAGCGTGGATCTTGTCGTCGACCAGGTGGGCCAATTTCAATATGTAGATGTAACCGATCGATACCGGGTTGTCGTACGGCTCACCCGTACGCCCGTTATAGAGCATGGACTTGCCGTCCGAGCCGATCAGGCGCCCATTGTCCCCGTACGCCGTGCCAGGGGCCTCGGGGTTCAGGTTCTCGAATATCTTCTTGATGGTCGGGTGCTTGCCCGCCTGCTCCTCCTCGTCCCAGTGGGCGCCGTCGAAGCTCGGCGTGGCCAGGTACGTGTAGGGCCGGGCCACCGGGCTGGTCTTGCGGCCGTCGTGACGGTCGTTGCCATTTTGGGCCCATGACCGTTGGTATGTGCCTCATTTGAGTGCGCCCCATTGGTGTGCGCCCCATTTGTACTTGCGCTATGGGCGCGCGGGTTATGGGCCGGTGAGGTACTACCGCCGGCGCCGTCCCAACCCCAACGAGCGGCCCAGCCCAGGTGGCTTTCGAGCACCTGGCCTACGTTCATACGTGAGGGCACGCCCAGGGGGTTGAGGATCATGTCCACGGGTGTACCGTCGGCCAGGTGGGGCATGTCCTCGACGGGGAGGATCTTGGAAATAACGCCCTTGTTGCCGTGGCGGCCGGCGAGCTTGTCGCCTTCAGTGATCTTGCGCTTTTGGGCCACGTACACGCGGACCAACTGGTTTACGCCGGGTGGCAATTCGTGAGCATCTTCGCGGGAAAACACGCGGACATCGATAACTTTGCCCGACTCACCATGGGGGACCTTGAGAGATGTGTCACGTACCTCTCGTGCCTTTTCCCCGAATATGGCCCGCAGGAGCCTTTCCTCAGGGGTGAGCTCGGTCTCGCCTTTCGGGGTCACCTTTCCGACCAGGACGTCGCCCGCTCCAACCTCAGCACCGATGCGGATAATGCCGCGCTCGTCGAGATCTTTCAGGATCTCCTCTGAAAGATTGGGGATGTCCCGGGTGATCTCCTCAGCCCCGAGCTTGGTGTCGCGCGCGTCAACCTCGTGCTCCTCGATATGGACCGAAGAAAGCACATCGTCGCGAACGAGCCTCTCGGACAGGATTATGGCGTCCTCGTAGTTGTAGCCCTCCCACGGCATAAACGCGACGAGCAGGTTCTTACCGAGGCCGAGCTCACCACCCTCGGTCGAGGGGCCGTCGGCCAGTACGTCACCGCGTTCGACCGGCTGGCCCTCCTCGACCACTATCCGCTGGTTGAAGCAGGTGTTCTGGTTGGACCGGCGGAACTTGTACACCGGGTACACCTTGCGCGCCAGCGGGTTGCCCCAGCGGTCGGACTGGCCCTCTTTGTAATCGACGATGACGTGCTCACCGGCGACTTCGATGATGGTCCCGGTGCCCTCGGCCAGCAGGACGTCACCGGTGTCCCTGGCCGCCCTGGCCTCGACGCCGGTGCCGACGAAGGGAGCCTCGGGGTGGACCAGCGGTACAGCCTGCTTTTGCATGTTGGCGCCCATGAGCGCCCTGTTCGCGTCGTCGTGCTCGATGAACGGGATAAGAGCCGTCGATATCGAGACGATCTGCTTGGGCGAAACGTCCATCAGGTCAACCTCGGAGGGCGGCACAAAATCGACTTCGCTCGTCGTGCCGTATGTGGTGCCACCGGCGCCCACGCGGACCCCGGGGCCCTGCGGCGCCCGCCGGACGAGGACGCGCTGGTCGACGAGGGTCCCGTCCCCGGCCAACTTGGCGTTGGCCTGGGCTATGACGTACTCCTCTTCTTCGTCAGCAGCCAGGTAAACGATCTCGTCGGTTACCCGGCCCTCTGAAACGCGGCGGTACGGCGTTTCGATAAAGCCGTACTCGTTTATCCGGCCATAAGTGGCGAGGTGCCCGATAAGGCCGATGTTCGGCCCTTCCGGGGTCTCGATGGGGCACATACGGCCGTAATGGGAGCTGTGGACGTCACGGACTTCGAAACCGGCCCGCTCCCGGGAAAGACCACCCGGGCCCATGGCGGAAAGACGCCTTTTATGGGTAAGGCCGGAAAGCGGGTTCGTCTGGTCCATGAACTGGGACAGCTGGCTGGTGCCGAAGAACTCCTTTATCGCCGCCACCACAGGCCTGATATTGATCAGCGTCTGCGGGGTTATGGCCTCGACGTCCTGGGTGGTCATGCGCTCGCGCACGACCCGCTCCATCCGGGAAAGCCCCACCCGCACCTGGTTTTGGATCAGTTCTCCCACCGAGCGAACACGCCGGTTGGCGAAGTGGTCCTGGTCGTCCAGGCGGTAACCGGCCTCACCCTGTGCGAGGTGAAGCAGGTACGTGCCGGCCGCCAGGACCTCGCTCTTGGACAGCACCGTCTGACCGGGTACGGGCCGGTCGAGCTCGATCCCGAAAAGGGACTCGAGCTTCGCAATTTCCGGGCCCAGTTTGCGGTCGAGCTTGTAACGCCCGACACGCGTCAAGTCATAGCGCTTCGGGTTGAAAAAGGCGTTCTCGAAATAGGCGCGGCGCGGATTCCACCGACGGGGGCTCCCCTGGACGGGCGCGCTTGTAGATCTCCAGGAGGGCGTCCTCCTGGGTCGGAGCCAGCTCTCTTTCCCGGTCCCACTGAGGCTCGAGGAACTCGAAGTGGCGGACGAAGCGCTCGAGGAAAGCCTCGTCGGCGTAGCCGAGGGCGCGCAGCAGGGTGAACAGCGACAGCCGCCTCTTGCGAGCGACGCGAGACCCGCGCTGATATCTTTGCCCGGCTTGGCCTCGACGTCGAACTCGATCCACTCGCCACGGTAGGGATGGACCGTACCGGTGACGATCGTCTTCGCATCCCGGCCGGGCTGGAAGATGACCCCGGGGGACCGCACGAGCTGAGAGACGACGACGCGCTCTGTCCCGTTGATGATGAACGTGCCTCGGTCCGTCATCACCGGGAAATCGCCCATGAACACTGTCTGCTCTTTGATCTCACCGGTGTTGGCGTTCTGGAACTGCGCCCGCACGAAGATGGGTGCGGCGTAGGTCATGTCCTTTTCCTTGCACTCCTCCACCGAGAACTTCGGCGGTGGGCGCAGGTCCAGGTCAGTCGGGTCGAACTCCAGGATGAGCTTGAGCGAGCCAGAAAAGTCCTCGATAGGGCTGATGTCGCGGAAGGCTTCGGCCAAGCCCTTGTCTAAGAACCATTGAAACGAATCGCGCTGTACTGAGATGAGGTCCGGGAGCGGGAGGACCTCATCGAGGTTTGCAAAAGAAAACCGCTCCCGGGTTTCGGGGCGAGAGGGCAAGGACTACTCCTTGGAAGATAATGCGGGGGCCACAGAGGCGCGCCAAGCCGCCGCCCTAAGAACTAAGGACGCGGACAGACAGGGCACGGCAACTGGCCAGTATACCGCATCCAGCGGGGGACGCGGCAACAGATGCTTCAAGTCACCTGGTGACCCTACAGACAAGGGTAAGCCAGCGGGGCGACGGGGTCAAGCACTTCTGTGGTCGCCAGCTTACCATGGGTGCGGTGCCGGCCGGACGGCTAGGGGTGGGCCGGGCGAAGGACGTAGCATCCCGGGCTACGGGTGCACTCGGGTACGCCTCCGGGCCTCTCCATGGAGAGCGCGACGTGGCCGCAGGTGCGTCGCGCCGTTGGACCGGCCCACGCGCTCGGCCCGGCTGCCCGGCCCACCATCGTGGTCGCGGCATCACAATTGCGTCGTAGCCGTCGCGATCTGACCATCTCGTCGCGCTTAACCGGATCAGACGACGCGCTACCGCGACAAGAACGTCGGAACGCGACCAGAATCCACCAAATGCGATGAAAGTATGATCAAAGGGGCGAGGAGAAGACCCCGCTGCCTCCACGGGGAGGGTATTGGCCGCACGCCACCTGGCCGGGCCGGCCAGCTGGGCCTGGTCCACGAGGCCCAGACCAGGCCCGGCAGCGCAAAAAACCGAACGGTCGAACGAGCGAGAGCCGAAGGAACTGGGCGTTACTTGAGCTCTACGGTGGCCCCGGCGCCTTCCAGCTGGGCCTTTGCCTTGTCGGCGTCTTCCTTGCTGACCTTTTCGAGCACGGCCTTGGGAGCGCCGTCAACGAGGTCCTTGGCTTCCTTCAACCCGAGGTTGGTCAGGGCCCGGACCTCCTTGATGACCTGGATCTTCTTGTCACCGGCACCGGTGAGGACGACGTCGAACTCGTCCTGTTCTTCTACTGCGGGGGCCTCGGCGCTGGCCGCGGCGGGACCGGCCGCTCCGGCGACAGCCACGGGTGCGGCGGCCGTGACCCCGAACTTGTCCTCGAAGGCCTTGAGCAGCTCGGACAGCTCTATCACTGTCATGCCGGAGATGGCGTCGAGGATGTCGTCTTTGCTGAGCGTGGTTGGCATCTTGTTGTGCTCCTGGGTGTTATTGGGTTGGTCTTTCTGGTTATGAGCCGCTGGCGGCGCGCTCGTCACGGAGGGCGGCCAGGCCGTAAGCGAAGTTCCGAGGGACAGCGGCCATAAGGCCGGCGAAGGTTTGCATGGGGGCGGCGAGTGCACCGGCCAGGCGGGCGAGCAGGACCTCACGAGAAGGCAGGTCCGCCAGGGCACCGGTCGCCTCGGCCGAGAACGGAATTGCCGAGCAGGCCGCCCTTGATCAGGAGCAGCGGGTTGGCACGGGAGAACTCGCGGAGGGCCTTGGTGACCGCAGCGGCGTCGCCCTCGACGAACGCTAGCGCGGTCGGGCCGACGAGCAGCCCGCTGAAACCGTCGGGGCACTGGTCGGCGGCGATCCGCACGAGCGTGTTCTTGTAGATCTTGTAGTCGGCGCCCAGCGGTGCGATGCTACGCCGTAGGGTGGCCAGGTCCTTGACCTTGAGCCCCCGGTACTCGGTCACGATGACGGCGTCCGCCCGCGCCAGCTGAGACCGGACCTCGTCCACCACCGCCACCTTTTCGGGCCTCGCATTTTCCATCAGTCACTCCTTGGGGTCGTCCACGTCTCGCACGCGAGCACGCACGCCTCACCCCGGAGTGCCTGTCTCGCCTGGTCAGGTTGAGCAAATAGCCCACTTCGGCGCCCAATCGGGCGCACCGGATGTCTTTGGCGCTATGTCCTGGATATCAGCTTACCAGCGCACCCGCGGGTGCTCCCACCAGGTCTTCGTCCGTCACCCGCAACCGGGCCGGGTCGACGTCGATCCCGGGCCCATTGTGGACGACATCGCCACCGACCGCACGTAACGGCCCTTGGCGGCGGCTGGCTTCACCCGCTGGAGCTCGTCGAAGACGGCCCGGAAGTTCGAGAGCAGCTGGTCCCGCGTGAAACTGATCTTGCCGATCGGTACCTGCACGACCCCACGGCTGCGAGCGTCCGCCCGGTACTCCACCCGGCCCCCCTTGAACTCGGAGACAGCCCTGCCGACGTCGGGCGTCACAGTCCCCGTTTTAGGGTTGGGCATCAGGCCGCGCGGGCCCAGCTTGCGCCCGAGCCGGCCGACCTGGCCCATCAGGTCAGGCGTGGCAATAGCCACGTCGAAGTCCATGAAGCCGCCGTCGACCCTGGCCACCAGGTCGTCTGACCCCACGATGTCCGCCCCGGCAGCACGGGCGGCATCAGCCGCCTCACCGGCGGCAAAGACCGCCACTCTCACCGTCTTGCCGGTACCGGCGGGCAATGAAACAGTCCCCCTCAAGACCTGGTCAGCCTTGCGGGGGTCGATCCCCAGGCGCACCGCCAGCTCGACGGTCTCGTCAAAGTGGGCACGGGACAGGTCCTTTACCAGGTCCACGGCCTCGATGGGCCCGTAGAGATGCTGCGGCTCGGTCCGCTTGACCGCTGCGATGTAGCTCTTTCCTCTTTTCGCCACTGTTGGCTCCCTCTCCTAGGCCCTCAGCTCGTAGCCCGTCAGCTGACCCTGACGCCCATGGAACGGGCTGTCCCCGCTACCTGCGCCTTGGCCGCTTCCATGTCGTTTGCGTTGAGATCCGGCATCTTTATCTGAGCGATCTTCGCCAGCTGAGCGTCGTTGAGGGTCCCGACGACCTCCTTGCCCGAGGTCTTGGCGCCCTTGGCAATTCCGAGCTCCTGGCGGATGAGCACGGCCGTCGGGGGCGTCTTCAGCACGAAGCTGAAGCTCCGGTCCGAAAAGATGGTGACTTCGACCGGGATGACCTGGCCCACTTTGTCTTCAGTGGCCGCGTTGTACTGCTTCACGAACTCCATGGTCTGGATACCGTGCGGGCCCAGAGCGGTACCGACGGGCGGGGCCGGGGTGGCCTTGCCCGCGGGCAGCTGGATACGGACTATCGCTGTGACTTGGCGCTTGGCCATGGGATGCTCCTCTTACTATCGCCCAGAGTGCTGTTGATTTGATGGGCCGGTCCAGGCCTCGTCTGCCGCTGACGCCGCCGGGCGTCAGAGCTTGGCCACCTGGGCGAACTCGAACTCAACCGGTGTCTCGCGGCCGAAGATGTTGACCAGGACCTTGAGCCTCAACTGGTCTTCGTTTATCTCGGCAATGGTGCCGCTGAAGTCGGCGAACGGCCCTTCGCGCACCCGCACCGACTCGCCCACTTCGTACTCGAGACGGGGCTTGGTCTTCTTGGGCGCACCTGCTCCCTCGGTCTTGACGGCCAGGATGTTCTCGACTTCCCGCCTGGACAGAGGGGTCGGCCGGGCACCGAGCCCGACGAAGCCGGTGACACCGGGAGTATTGCGCACGACGTACCAGGAATCGTCGTCCAGGTCCATCCTCACCATCAGGTAACCGGGGAACACCTTGCGCGAGACGACCTGGCGCTTGCCGTTCTTGAGCTCGACGACATCCTCGAGCGGGATGACCACCTCGAAGATGCGGTCCTCCATGTTCATGGACGAGATCCGGCTCTCCAGGTTGGACTTGACCTTGTTCTCGTAGCCCGCATATGTGTGCACGACATACCAGCGGCCGGGACGGTCGTAAGGGCTCTCGGGCGGGGCCACGGCCGCCTCCGCCACGCTCTCGACCAACACATCCGCTGCTACTTGCGTGTCCCCGTTGGTGGACGAAGCAGCTTCCCAACCGTTCCGCCGCCCGCGCGCGCCACTGGGACCACCGCTTTGCGCTGGTCCTTCTTCGTTTTCAGGGGTTTCAGAGTCTTCTGGCATAACTAGACGGCAGAGTCTACCGGGGCGGCACCTCGGCCCTCGCCGCTCCGGGGCCGTGCTCCAGCTTCGGTGGGCTTACTTGAACAGGTGCGAAGCACCAAGGGAATAGACGTAGTCGAGCGCGTACACGAAACACATCATGAAGGCGATCGTGAAGAAAACGACGGTCGAGTAGTTGATGAGCTCGGCGCGCTTCGGCTTCATGACCTTGCGTAGTTCGAGGATCACCTCGTCCAGGAACTGGCGCGGCCGGAAGCCGCCTCGTGAAGGCGTGGTGGGCGGGCGCCGCTCCTCCCGCGGACGAGCGGCCGGCATCCCCTCGGTGTCGAGGGTGCCCTGGCGCTGTAATGCCCGCTTTTGCGCTCTGTTGTATTCGTTAATGCTCACGTCAGTGACCTTCCCAAGTGGTCGTTCTCATCACTAAGCCTCAAGCAGGGCAGGAGGGACTTGAACCCCCAACCGCCGGTTTTGGAGACCGGTGCTCTGCCATATTGAGCTACTGCCCTAGGAGCTCTTTCCTCCGGCGGACTGGGCCCGCGCTACTGCCCCGACCGGACGAGGATAGCACCGCTAGGAGCCTATACGGTCACCGGGCCCACACCCCAGCGCCCCACCCCGCAGTCTCAGCGGCCCCGCCGCCCTCAGGCTCGCCTATACGGCGCCGGCGATCAGCCTGGCGTGCCGGCCGGTGCGGGAGAACAAGGCCCGGCCCCCCACTGCGGCCACTCCTATCGCCGCCACCGCTCCCGCCACCAGCCAGGGTTCGCTGCGCCTGGCCCGCCAGGAGGGGTGCTGGCGCAGGACGCTCAACATGCTCCCGACCAGTTCGGGAGCCGGCAACAAGACCGGGTCAGCCCTCATGCTGCGCAGGATCTTCAACAGACGCCGGTAGCCGGCCATCTCGGCCTGGCAGGCCAGACAGGTCCTGAGGTGCTCGTCCATCGCCGCGCTGGGCCGCCGGCTGCCGTCCACCACAAGGGGCAGCTCCTCAGATACGGCCTCGCACGAGAGCAATGCCCGAAGGCTGTTGTTGCTGTTGCTCTTTGCGGGCCGTCTGGCCGCTTCAGCTAGCCACGGCATCGTCATCCATATCAGCAACCGAATTAGTGGCCAGGCTGGTTCCATCGGCCTGGCCCGTCTTCTTGTCGTGGCTCCGGCGCCACCTTTGGCTGGGAGCTTCCGGGCCGTGCAGACGCCGGCCCAGGTCTTCCCGCAACCGTTTGCGGGCCCGTTGCAGGCGCACCTTGGTAGCCGCCTCCGAAGTCCCGAGCTCAGCGGCGATCGCCTTGTGGGAAAGGTCGTAGACATCCCTCAGCACGACAACCTGGCGCAGGCGCCAGGGTAGGCGGAGCAGGGCTTGCGCGAGCAGCGCCCGTTCGTCACCCGCCGAGGCGAACGCCTCGGGGTCATGTTCGGGCCGCCGGTCGCACACGTTGGCTTCGTCCATACCCTCAGGATCGAGCTGGTCGTGGCGGGCGCCAGGAGCGACGCCAACTGGTTGCTGGCGCAGTTTGCGGTGACCCGGTAGAGCCAGGTCGAAAAGCGCGCCTCTCCCCGGAACCGGGGCAAACCGCGCAGTGCGCGCAAGTACGCCTCCTGGGTCACGTCGAGCGCGTCTTCCTCGTTACCGGTAAGGCGGTAGGCCAGTGTGTAGGTGTCTGCCCAGGTCAGGCGCACCAGTTCGTCGATGGCGCAGCGGTCACCCTTGCGGGCCGCATCGACAAGCGCCTTCAACGTAGCCTCAGACACCCGGCCGGGCGCGCGGCTCGGTGACGACGGGTTGGTCCCACCGTTCGTGGCCGCGGCAGGGCCGCCGGCTGACGAAGTGGAGGTGGAAGTGGGAACAGGACGTGCCGGGGCGCCGTCGACGGAGGTCGCGGTATCACCGCGTTGGGAGGCGGGTGAACCCTGCCTCGACCGGGCCCTCCTCCCGGTGGCCAGCCCCGACATGACCTAAAGCCTTACCTTGTCTCCTTGTGGAGCGTGTGCTGACGGTCCCACCGGCAGTACTTGCGCATCTCTATACGCTCCCGGTCGTTTTGCTTGTTCTTGGTCGTTATGTAGTTGCGACGCTTGCACACATCGCAGGCGAGCGTTACGTTCACCCGCCTGTCGTTCTTGGCCATCTCGGACCATCCCTTCTAACTAGGCCCTTCTAACTAGGCCCTTCTAACTAGGCCCTTCTCAATTCCAAAACCTTCAGTCGACCCGACCTCGGGACTACTACGTTGCCCTGCGTAGCGGCGGTCGGACTTGAACCGACGACAACTCGATTATGAGCCGAGTGCTCTGCCAACTGAGCTACGCCGCCCTGCGCTTGCACCGCGAGTGCGAGCCCCTTGTCGGGACCGATCCGACGGCACCAGACCTACCATTCTAGCGCGAGTTCGGTCCATTTGGTACGAAAAGCGCTGCTCAGGACCATCGCGGACAAGAAGTACGCGGCCGGAGGGCACTCCTCCGGGGACGAACTGCGGCGGACGGCCCGAGCCCTCTCGGGAAGACGCCTCCCGTTGCGCCAGCCTGTCGTTGTCCTTGCCTCCTGCACTGCGTGCCCGGGTGCCGGCAAGGTGCATAGATGGCGAGTGTAACGGAAGGTGCGGAGCCCCTGAAGTATGGCGGCTTCCCGCCGGGGGCGCCCAACAAGGGCTGGCCGGGTCTAACTGAACAGGACGGAGATGCTTTCGCGCCACGCGATCCTGCGAATGGCCTCTCCGAAGAGTCCCGCTACCGGGACCACTTCGACCTTGTCGCATAGCCCGTGGGGTGGATCTCGACACTATCAGTCATGAAGAGCCGCTCGATCGGGGAGTCTTCGAGGCGCTCGATGGCCGGTCCGTGAGAAGGCCGTGCGTCACCGCTGCGTACACGGAGACTGCCCCCGGTCGACGAGCACACGAGCGGCGTCGACAAGGGTGCCGGCCGAGATGACGAAGTCGTCGACGATCAGGGCCGTGCGGCCCTCGAACCGAGCCCATGAGCTCGACCACCTCGGCCGACTCCGAATGGTCAACACGCCTCTTGTCGGCAATGGCAAGCGGTACGTGCAGTCGTTCGGACCATTGGCGGGCCTTCTTCACGAAACCGGCATCCGGAGCGACGACGACCAGATCGCCGGAAGGCCTTGGCAGCAATGGCCTCGCACATGACTGGCAGGCGTAAAGATCATCGACGGGCACCTTGAAGAAGCCCTGGAGCTGCGGCGCATGAAGATCGAGCGTAACCACCCGGTCGACTCCGGCGACCTCGATGGCGTCAGCACAGACCCGCGCCCGGATCGAGACCCTCGGTTCGTCCTTCTTGTCGCCCTTGGCGTAGCTGAAATAGGGGATGACCGCCGTGACCGACGAGGCGCTGGCGCGCTTCAGGGCGTCTATCCAGAAGAGCAGCTCCATGAAGTTGTCGTTCGTCGGGAAGCTGGTCCCCTGGACCAGGAAGACGTCACGACCGCGGACGTTCTCGAGCACTCGTACGAACAGGTTGCCCTCTGAGAACGAGACGGTCTCGTTGGCACCGAGCGGGCAGCCGAGGTAGGCAGCGATCGAGGCGCCCAGTTCCCGGCTAGCCGACCCGGCAAACAGCACGAAGTCGTCCTGCGGCACGACCCCAATTTACCCCGAGTTCGGGACGCTCATCCCGGGTGACCCCGTGGCTTTGGGCCGCGCGCAGCGGCACGCAACCAGGGGACGCTTACCCCCGTAGCTGGTAACACCGGCTCAACAAGGACCGTTGGCGACGTGTTACCACAAGCTCGTTATAACCACGGTATGAACAACTCACGAGAGATGAGCAATGAAACCTCGCTCGAGTAACCGGTCGAGTTCAGCAGCACACAAGGGCCGGGCTCGTGGCACCACCCTGGCGACCACCCTGGCGGCCGTGGGCTTGATAAGCCCCGCGGTCCGCGTGCCCGCGGCATCAGCCACGGCCAACCCGCCGGCGGGAGGTACGGGGGACTGCAGTTCGTTGACGACGTGCTACACGCCACAGCAAATCCAGACGGCCTATGGCATCTCGCCCCTATTGGCCAAAGGGATCGACGGTGCCGGCGAGACCGTGGTGCTGCCCGAACTGGCCGAGAGCCGACCAAACCCGCCGCTCGTTACCGACCTGCGCCAGGATATGGCGGCCTTCGACAAGCTGTTCGGCCTGCCGGCGGCCCGGCTGCGGGTGGACTCGAGCCTGGCGGGCGCGAACTCACCGTGGCTGGCCTACGGAGAAGAGGTCGGCGACGCCGAAATGGTGCACGCGGTCGCCCCCGGGGCCGCCATCACGATCGTTCTCGTGAGGGCCACGTCTCTTGACAGCGCGCCCGGTGCGGTGGCCGCGAGCGTGAGCGCGGTCCGGCTCGGTCTGGCCCTCGGCGGTGTGATCTCGATCAGTGCAGCCGGCCAGACGGGAGGCGAGCATTGTGACACTCCGGCCGAAGTGTCTGAGTTGAACGCCGCCCTCCAAGCGGCAGCCAACCATGACGTGACGGTCGTTGCCGCCTCAGGCGATATCGGCTCCGTCGGCGAACCCTGCACCGTGATCGAAGGGTTGACCGGTGGCAGTTTTCCACCAGTGAAGGCGGTCAACCTGCCCGCCTCGGACCCGCTTGTGCTGGCCGCCGGCGGCACCAGCCTGACGGCGAGCCACAAGACTGGTGCCTACATGGGTGAAATCGCCTGGGGGCTCCCCTATGGGGATCCCGGGTCTCAGTTCCAGGCATCGGGTGGCGGGTTCAGCCGCGTGTTCGCCCGGCCCAGTTACCAGGACGGCGTTCCCCGTATAGGTGCAACCAGAGGCGTACCGGACGTTGCTGCCGACGCCTCCCCGCACCAGGGCATGGCGCTGGCCATAAGTAATGGAACAGGCGGGTACACGGTCCGCAACAGTGGCGGGACAAGTGTCACCGCGCCGCTGTGGGCCGGCCTGATTGCGCTTGCCGACCAGTACGCCGGGCACCACCTCGGTTTCGTCAACCCGGCCATTTACAGCATTGGTCGCAGCGCCAACTACCACGAGGCCTTTCATGACGTAACGACGGGCAGCAACACACCCGTGTTCCCGGGCCAAGCCATCACGGGCTATAAAGCGGGGCCCGGCCGGGACCCGGTCACCGGTTGGGGGAGCCCCGACGCGGCAACGCTCGTCCCGCTGCTAGCGCACTACGACGCTGGTCCCGTCAGCCAATGACAGTCGTACCCATGCCTATGCACTCGGTCGCGATCTTCTGTTGGGCCCCGTTGGAGTAAAGCCGCCAGGTCACGGCGCAGTACGTGCCGTCCGGCAGGCTGCCGCCAGCTAGCCACGTGTTGCCGGTGCCCCCTCCAGGCCTCAAGTAGCTGTACGCGGTGCACTCGACGCGAGAGCCGTCGCGACGGAGGCAAGAGCGTAAGGTCCGTCCCGAGGAGATGACGGTGGCGCTCGTCGACACGCTCCCCGAGCCGATGCTCACACACGTCCGGGTGTTGCCTCCCGATATGCCGTACCCGCACTGGCTGCTGGCCGACGCCGACGCCGGAGCCGCTGACGCGGCGGCAAGTACGGTTCCCGCGAACAACAACGCCAGGGCAATGAACCTGGTAATCGAGCGCAACGGGGTCCGGGCGCTATCTGTGAACAGGGCTCGCACTTTTGGTCTCCTCTCCCCCGGTGAGCGACAGCCGGCCGAGAAACCCCCCTGTATGTACCCGCCGACGCCGGTTTCAGTCCTCGACCAGCCATCGTCACGGCGCGCGGCTGTTCGGGGCACCCGCGATGTGTTTTCCCGGGTGCGATAATCCTCGACGTGGCGACTTCGGTCCAGGTGACCTTCGATTGCAGTGATCCTCATGCCATGGCCCGCTTCTGGGCCGCCGCGCTCGGCTACGAGAAGGAGGACCACAGTTCGTTTGTCGAGAGCCTGCTGAGCTCCGGCGCTCTACCGGCGGAGAGCACCGTGACGACGGACGGTGGCCGGCAGTTCGCCGACGTTTCCGCCTGCCGGGACCCCGGTGGCAATGGCCCCCGGATCTATTTTCAGCGTGTGCCCGAGGGGAAGATGGTCAAGAACCGTGTCCACCTTGACCTCCACATCGGCCCCGACCGGTATGAAGCCGAGGCCGACCGCCTGGAACAACTGGGCGCCCGCCGGCTCTGGTACAGCGACGATAGAGGGGCGAAGTGCTGGACGATGGCTGACGTCGAAGGCAACGAGTTTTGCGTCGACTGAAATCCCGGGCTCGAAGCGCGGGCTCAGCAGGTCCTGCTCGGGCCTGTACAACGGACCGAGCCCCGTGCCGGCCGCCCTCCCGCAGACCTCGTGAACCTGGTCGATGAGGCTGTGCGCCCACACGTCGCCCTTGAGAGCACCTTGCGCCGAGCGGCCTGTGCCTGTCCCCCACACCGCTGTATGACCCGTATCACTGTTGCGACCCGCTGTACGGGAGGCCCGCAGGGATGAGCTTTTGGCACATCTGCCGGGCCCTTGTGAACTGTGAGGACCCGGGATCTACGCTGGAAGGGAGGCGAAAGTTGACGCTGCCGTCGGGGAAGGTTGGGTCGGGGAAGCTGCTGATGCCGTGTGAGCGCATGCAGGCCGCCACTTTGAGGTAGTCCTGCTGCTGCGCGGCGTCGACCCGCTGGACGGCCTGCCCACTGAGCGACCCGCCGGCCGGGAGCAGGTCTCTGCAGGCGTTCTGGGCCGCCAGGACCTGGGAGTTGCTGACGGCACGCTCCGCCTGGATGACGCCCTCCTTGGGGATCCCTCCGCTGCCGGCAGGGTCGGGGAAGTTCGCCACGCCATGAGACCGCATGCAGGCGGCGTAGGCCAGCAGCCCGGTTGCTTTGCTACCGCGGTCGGCTGAGGCGACAGAGGAGGTGCTGCTGTTGGTGGTGGCGGTGACGTTCCTGCCCGTCGCCACGCCCGGCGTCGCCTGACCGCCACCGCAGGCCGCCAGGGCCACAGCGACCGCGAGGCCCCGATCGTCGACGAAAGGGTGCGAAGCAACCAGGGTCGCCACCTCAGCACCAGCAAGGTCGTTTGTGGGGGGTGTGGGGGGTATCGCACACGACCGAAGACTTCGCACCCGGGGTAGGTGGACGACCTCATCAAGCTGCTCGCCGGCGAACGAGCCAGATCGTCGCTGAGAACATGAGCAGCGAGAGCCCGACCAGCCATCCGCTCTCGATCCACTGGAAAGGCCAAAACCGGCTGCCCGGTTGGTACGTGGTCCACAGCCTGTACCCGTGTTGCGTGAGGTACTGCACCGAGCCGAAGGCCTTCGGGACCCCGCCCTTCCCGGCCAGCTCCGGTGCCGCTCGCTGGAGGAGCGACCCGAGCGCCGACTGCGTCACCGGCCGGCCGCCCTCGGCCACCCATTGCTGGCTGATGATCCACGCGGAGCCAGGCGACAGCCACCTCCCGGGGTTGGTGGTGAACACCGGCGCCAGATAGTGCTTGCGCAGGTAGAGCCCGGACGCGAGAGCGAGCCCGGTGTAGACGGCCAAGGTGGTGGCAATGGCGGGGACGACCCGACGGATGAGCATGCCCGCCAGGGCGCCGATGGCGAAGGCAACCAGTGCCCAGGCCGCGAACGCCACCCCGCGCGCCTCGAAGAGCCCGCCAGCAAGGGGCGACCACTCGTAGAGCGAGAGGGCCTGGTTGCCCGCGGCGAGGTACGGCTGGTAGTACCACGAGAACAGCAAGCTGAGGGCCCCGGCGCAGGCAACCACCACGACCGTCAGCGCCACCAGCTTGGCGAGCGCCCACCGCCAGCGTCCGAACCCCTGTGTCCAGGCGTACCGGAACGTGCCTGTCTCGAGCTCCCGAGCCAGTAGCGGCGCCCCGACGAACGCCCCGATCAACGCAGGTACCGCCTGCAGCAGGTAGCCGTAAGACAGGACCTGGTCCATCCCGTCGAAGCTGCTGGCCA
Source organism: uncultured Acidimicrobiaceae bacterium (assembly GCA_963754115.1). Classification (GTDB taxonomy): domain Bacteria; phylum Actinomycetota; class Acidimicrobiia; order Acidimicrobiales; family Palsa-688; genus Fen-671. The sequence goes on from CAVWFC010000008.1 coordinate 355,084, forward strand.
ACCCGTTGCAAACACTGGAGGCGGCCGGGTGGCAGGCGGCCGCGGCCGCGTAGGCGTGGTGCAACTGAAGTCCCGCGAGCCACAAGTACCCTGCCAGCGAGGCGAGGAAAGCGATCACCGCGCCCACAGCGAAGCGGTGCTGGCGCCAGGTGACCCAGGCCATCCGTCGCCACGGCACCGGCCGCACGCCCGGATTACGACCCGCACGCCCGACCAGGGCCAGCGGGGTCATCCCGCCACCTCCACCGGTTCGGCGGCCCGGGCGCGGGCCGGGCGGGGGAGAGCCTCCGCGCCGGGCTGACGCAAGTAGGCGAGGGTCAGTTCCTCGAGGGTGACCGAATGCGCTTCCCATCCCGGCGGCACCGGACCGGGACGGGCGTCGCCGCGGACGAGCAGGTGCGCTTGCGACGCGCCCCGACTGGCGTGCACGACCTGCCACTGGTGCGCATCGGGCCACTGGTGCGCATAGGGCCCGAAACCGGGCACCGGGCCGGTAAGCACACAGTGGGTGGTGAGGAGATCCTCGACCTCGCCCATCACCTGGACGCTCCCGCGCGAAAGGACCACCAGATAGTCGGCCACCCGCTCGAGTTCCGCCAGCACGTGCGACGACAGCACAACTGAGACGCCATCGTCGGCGACGGCCGTCATCACTGTCGCCATGAAGTCGTGCCGAGCCAGGGGGTCGAGCCTTGCCATCGGCTCGTCGAGCACCAGGAGCCGCGGCCGCCGCGCCAGTGCCAGCGTCAGCGCCAGCTGGGCTTGCTGACCCCCGGACATCTTTCCCGCCTTCTTTCGCAAGGGGATACCAAGCTCGCCCAGGCGGTGCCGGGCGTAACCTTCGTCGAAGCGACGGTTGAGGTTGCGGGTCACGTGGAGTAGGTCGGCGGCCGAAACGTTCTTATAGAGCGGCATGTCCTGGGCCACGAACGCAATGGCGTCGAGGGCAGCCGGAGAGCCGGCGGGGCGCCCTCCGAGCACCGTTAGCTCACCAGTTGTCGGGGTCGCCAGCCCAACCGCCAGGTTCAGCAGCGTGGACTTCCCGGCACCATTCGGCCCGACCAGCGCGACGACGTGCCCATCGGGGATTGCCAGCGTGCAGTTGTGCAGCGCCCTGGTCGAGCCGTACGTCTTGCCGAGAGCGCGGCTCTCGATGACGTTCACGCCACACCCTCTGCTTGGTGCCCCGTTGGGCCGCCCGGTGCGCCACGGGCCTCTGGCCGCTCACGAAGATCCCGGAGCACACTTGCCACCAACGCCGCCATCCCGTCCTCATCGAGGCCGGCGGCACCGGCGGCCGTCACCCATGAGACGAGCGCACGGCGCAGCTCGGTCAGCTCCGGCAACCCCACCTGGCTAAGCGTCGCCAGGATGAACGTGCCCTGGCCCGGACGCCCCACCACCAGGCCCTTCATCTCGAGTTCCCGGTACGCCTTCACCACCGTATTGGGGTTGATGGCCAGCTCACCCACGACGTCCCGGACCCTCGGGAGCTGATCGCCGGGTGCAAGATAGCCGAGTCGCAGCGCGTGCTCGACCTGGTGCACGAGCTGCAAATAGGTGGGCACACCCGAACCGGGGTCGAGCCGGAACTCGATCGGAGAAGCCGATTTGTCAGCCGCCGCCCGGCTCTCTCCCGATCTGCTGGACCCTTTATCTATCATCATAGAACAAGAGTACAGCACCACCAGGGACGGCTGTCAATCGCGGCTCGCCTCCGGGGGCCGAAAGCGGCGCGCAGCACGAGATCGCTTTGGCAGTTCACCGCTCGGACACCTTTACCAAAGGCCGTGCTGCGGGCACCGGGCGTTCCGCCGCTAGCGCCGGTCCGGGCTCCGCACGGGAGGCTGGCAAACTGTCGAGCGCGCAGCCACCGCGTTTTGGCCCACGGTCAGATCGGAGCGAATTGATGAAGGCAGCCCGTTTTAGCCGGTTCGGAGGCCCGGAGGTCCTCGATATCGTGGATATCCCCGATCCGCACCCGGGCCCCGGTCAGGTCCGGATCGCGGTCCGCGCCGCTGGCGTCAACGCGAGCGACTGGAAGAAGCGCAAGGGCCTGATGGACCAGGAGCTCCCGCAGACCCTGGGCTACGAGGCGGCGGGTGTCGTCGACGAGCTCGGCGACGGCGCCACCGATGTGGCCACCGGCGATCGCGTTTTCGGCTTGTCCTCCGAGGGCGCGGCCCAGGCCGAGCTAGCCGTGCTGTCCTACTACTCGCTGCTCCCGCCGTCGCTTGACTTCGCCGGGGCTGCCGCCCTCCCGGCCGCCATTGAGACAGCCACCCGGGCGTTGGACCAACTCGGGGTCGGGAACGGGACGACCCTGCTCATCAACGGTGCCTCCGGTAGCGTCGGCAGTGCCGCGGTGCAGCTCGCCGTGGTCTGCGGCGCGCGCGTGATCGGCACCGCCAGCCCGGCCAACCACGACTACCTTCGCTCGCTCGGGGCGGAGCCTGTCGCCTACGGCGCCAGCCTGGTCGAAGGAGTTCGCGCCCTGGCGCCAGACGGCGTCAAGGCCGCCCTCGACGTCGCCGGGAGCGGGGTCCTGCCCGAGCTGATCGAGTTGGCGGGCGGCTCGGAGCACGTCGTGACGATCGCCGACTTCGCTGGCGCACAGGAGCACGGGGTGAGGTTCAGCCGCGGGGACACCGGCCGGGCCGTCCGCGTGCTGGCCGAGATCGGCGAGCTCATCGAGTCCGGGCGCTTCGCACTCCCGGTCGTGCAGACTTTCGCGCTCGCCGAGATCGCCGAGGCGCACCGCGTCAGCGAGGACGGTCACGTGCGGGGGAAGATCGTGCTGCTGGTTAACTGACGTAGCAGCGACGGCTGGTGAGCGAGAAGGGTAGGTCCGTCGTTCAAAGAGTGAGCCCCCTGTCGGAATCGAACCGACGACACCAGCCTTACCATGGCTGTGCTCTGCCGACTGAGCTAAGGGGGCAGTCCGGCCTGGGCTCGCGCCCGCCTCATAGTAGTGGCCCGCCAGGGCAGCGCGCTCGGCTGGACTCCGGGCGGCGGGGTGGCACGACCCGCCCGGGTCGTGGGCTCGCCCCCATCACACTTTCATCACATTTGGCCCGTTCTTGTTGCGATTGCGCGTCTCGTCGCGCTGGAGCGCTGTAAAGTCACGAAAATGCAACGAGTTGGTCAGATCGCGACGAGAATGTGCGAATTGTGATGAAATTGTTATGAGTTCAGCAAAGATCGCCCCAAAGAAGCCGCGAACAAAGCTGGCGGGGCGCTGCTGGCTCGCCGTTCGCCTCCTCTCCTAGCCTGGCTGGTCATGAGAGCGGCGCCACGAGAGCCATCATCAACTCCCGCACCGACGACGGCCACCTCGACGGCCACGACGACGACCGCCTCGACCCCGGGCGCAGCGCCCACTCCACCCTCGGGAGCCCAAAGCAGCAGGCGCCCCGCAGTCCGGCTCACCCTCGCCGGCCCGGCGCATGCCGAAGGCACCCGGGCGATCTACAACCGGGAGATATTGATGGGGACGGCTACTTTCGAGATCGCCCGCGGTCAGCCGCTGAGCAGCTCGAATGGATCGCCGAGCACTCTGGCGCCCACCCCGCCGTGGTTGCTTTGACTGAGGATGACGAAGTCGTCGGCTTTGGTTCGCTGTCGCCTTATCGCCCGCGTGCGGCGTACAGCACCTCCGTCGAGGACTCTGTATACGTTGCCCTGGACTTCCAGGGGCTCGGCATCGGGCGCATCATCCTCGAGGAACTGCTCCGCATGGCCGAAGCCCACGGCTTTCACGCCGTAATCGCCCGCATCGCCGGGCAGAACGATGCCTCAGTGGCCCTTCACGCCGCCTGCGGCTTCGAGATGATCGGGACCGAGCGGGAGGTGGGCCGCAAGTTCGGCCGCTGGCTGGACGTGGTGTGCATGGAACGGCTTGTCTGACTGGCGCCAGCGACGAACAACATGACGCTCGCCGCCACACGCGAACGAGGTCCTTACCCCACAGCCGGGAGGCCTATCCCGCGCCCGAGAGAGCAGCCAGCTCGGCGTGAGCAGCGGCTTCGGGCAGGACCTTCTCGTCGAGCGTGTGTACGCGGGCGAACCGGAGGCTCGAGGTCAGCCAGACCCCGTCCGCTTCGAACAGCGCGTCAACCGTGACCTCCTGGCGTGACACTTCCCAACCGGCTCCGGCGGCCGCCTTGAAGAGCTGGCCCACGCTGACGCTGTCCAGGATGCCGAGCGAGGCCGGCGGGCTCAAGAGCCGCCGGCCGTAGGCAGCCACGACGGCGGCACCCGACGCCTCCCAGACGATGCCGTCCGTCCCCACGAAGATGAGGTCATCGGCGCCTTTGGAGACGGCCCAGCGCCGCGCCGGACATATTGACCGCATAGGAAAGCGTCTTGGCGCCCATCATCAGCCACGGTGCCCCCTGGGCCAGCCCGGCTGGCAGGCCCCGGGCTGCGGTCAGGACAGCCACACCGTCCCGGCGCTGGCGCAGCACTGCGTCGTTGAGCCTTTGCCCGAGCACGTAGGCGGAGGGTACTCCGCCCTCTTCGGGGCCGCGTGTACAGACCAGGCGCAGCTCCCACTCCGGGGCGCCCGACCAGCTCTCGACCGCGAGAGCAACGGCCGCCCGCCACGCCCCGGGCCCGGGCACGTCCAGGTCGGCCAGTTTTGCGGACCGGGCCAAACGGGCAAGGTGCTGGTCGAAATACCGGGGCTGGCCATCGCGGACAAGAAAGCGTTCGAAGACGCCGTCTCCCCTGAGGACACCAAGGTCGTCGGCCCGCAGAAATGGGGACCTGGGTGCCACAGACATCGGGTCTCGTGGTGTCAGCCGGACGAGGACGGCGCCACGATCGTCCACAGGCCCGAACGAACTTGCAGTCAACCGGGAGGCTCCTTTCCTTTCTCCAACTATGGCTGTCCACCTGTGGCTTTCCACCTGTGGCTCGACCGCCGAGGCTAGCGTCGAGCCCTGTGGGAGAGGACTACTCGGTTTTGCTCGCGCAAGTCCGCCAGGATCTGGACGACGTAGAGAGCGCACTGGCGCGCCTCGAAGACGGTAGTTATGGCCACTGCGAGGCCTGCCGGGCCGCTTTTAGCGCTGAGCAACTGGAGGCACAGCCCGCCGTTCGGCGCTGCCCGGCCTGCCTCTGAGCGATGGAGCTGTCCTCCTTCCAACAGCTCATGCAGGAAACGTACGGCGCCCGCGACTCGGCCCGGGGCCAGACGGCGGCGGTGGCCTGGCTGGCCGAAGAACTCGGTGAACTGGCCCAGGCCGTCCGTAAGGGTTCGCCGGCCCAGCAACTGCACGAGCTCGGTGATGTCCTCGCCTGGACGGCGTCCCTGGCCAACCAGCTCGGCCTTTCCTTGGAGGAGGCAGCCAAGCGCTACGAAGGTGGCTGCCCGAGTTGCGGCCGACTACCATGCGGCTGCCCGGCCGCCGGACCGGGCGCGGTGCTTCAGACCTGAACGGCCTCGCGCTCGATGAGCGCCTCGGCTATTTGCACGGCGTTCAGCGCCGCCCCTTTGCGCAGGTTGTCACCGGAGACAAACATCGCCAGCCCCCGCCCGTCGGCTTCGGACTTGTCCTCCCGCACCCGGCCTACGAGGCAGTCGTCCAACCCGGCGCAGGCGAGAGGCGTGGGCATCTCGACCAGGCGCGTACCCGGGCGCCTCGCTCAGCAATTGCTTCGCCCGGTCGGCTGAGATCTGGCGTTCGAAACGAGCCACGATCGAAAGCGAATGACCGGTGAAAACGCCGACTCTCACGCACGTAACGCCCACCGCCAGGTCCGGGATGTGGAGGATTCTTGCGGCTCTCGTCGCGTAACTTGTGCTCCTCGTCGGTCTCGTCGTCGACAAAGCTGCCCGCCACGGGCAAGATGTTGAACGCCACCGGGCCCGGGAAGACCTTGCTCTCGGGATAGGAAACGGCGGCGCCGTCAAAGGTGAGGGCGGCAGCCTTTTCCCCGACCGTGTGGACCTGATCGGCCAGCTCGTCAACCCCCTTGCGGCCTGCCCCCGAAGTGGCCTGGTAGGTCGAGACCACCAGCTTGCGCAAGCCGGCCTCGTCGTGCAGAGGTTTCAGGACCGGCATGCACACCATGGTCGTACAGTTCGGGTTGGCGACGATCCCCCTGGGTACCTGCGAGAGGTCGTCCACGTTGACTTCCGGCACGACCAGGGGGACGTCGGGATCCATCCTCCAGGCCCTCGAATTGTCGATCACAATGGCTCCGGCCTCAGCCACCACGGGTGCCCACTGTCGAGAGGCCGAGGCGCCCATGCTGAAGAGGGCGATGTCGATCCCCCTGTGGTCCGCCACGGCCACGTCTTCGACCGTAACGCCGTCCAGGACCTGCCCGGCCGAACGTTGCGATGCGAAAAGCCGCAATTGGCTGGCTGGCAGTTCGCGCTCGCGCACGACCTGGCGCATGACGCTGCCGACCTGTCCGGTCGCACCGTAGATCCCGACAGAAAGCGCCATCAGTGACTGGCCTCCCGTTGACTGGCCTCCCCGTCGAGACCAAAGGCTTTGTGCAAGGCGGCGACGGCGCGGTCGGCGTCCGACGCCCGTACCACACAGGTGAGCCGAATGGCCGAGGTCGAGATCATTTCGATGTTTATCCCCTCGGTGGCCAGCACCTCGAACATAGTGGCCGACACACCCGGGTGGGTCCTCATACCTGCGCCGATTATCGAAACACTGGCAATATCCGGGTCGGCATAGGTGCCCGTGGCACCAATTTCGCCCTGCAACCCCCCGGCTATTTGCTTGGCCAGGTCGAGGTCTTCGTGGGGGACGGTAAAGGAAATGTCGGTGGTCCCGTGGAGCGAGACGTTCTGCTCGATCATGTCGACGTTTATCAGCTCGTCGGCCAAAGCCCTGAAGAGCTTGGCGGCGATCCCCGGCCGGTCGAGTACCCCCGCCACTGTCACCTTGGCCTCGGACTGGTCGGAGACGACAGCGGAAACGATCGCCTGCTCCATCGCACTGCCCTCCTTTTCGATCCACGTGCCTGGTTCCCAGGTGAAACTCGAGCGCACATGGAGCCGGACGCCATGCTCGCGGGCGAACTCCACGGAGCGCATGGCCGGCTTTGGACAGCCAGCGGCGTTCATCTCGAGCATTTCTTCGTAGCTGACCTTCGCCAGGCGGTGGGCGGTGGGCACGACCCTCGGGTCGGCACTGAACACGCCCGGGACGTCGGTGTAGAGCTCGCAGGCGTCGGCGCGGAGGGCCTCGGCCAATGCTACGGCTGTGGTGTCCGAACCTCCGCGGCCAAGGAAGGTCACTTCCCTATCTAGCGAGACCCCCTCGCGCGCCTCCGACCACAGGGACCCTGCCTGCCCTCATCGCCGCCCGCACCCGGTCGGGGCGGACCTCGACGATCTTGGCCTTCGTATGGTCGCCATCGGTCAGCACTCCGGCCTGGCTGCCTGTGAAGCTGTCGGCGGGCACGCCGAGGTCGTGAAGGGCCATGCACAGTAGTGCCATCGCCTTGCGTTCGCCCGCGGTGACGAGCATGTCCATCTCCCGGCCGGGCCGCGTGCGCGACACCTTGGCCGCCATTTCGAGCAAGTCGTCGGTCTCACGGCCCATCGCCGATACGACGATCACGGGATGGTCACCGCGACGACGAACGCGGGCGATGTAATCGGCGACGTTCCGCATCCTCTCGGCGTCCGCCACCGAAGAGCCCCCGAACTTTTGGACAAGTACAGCCACGGCTCCGAAGGCTACCAGCTGCCCTCGCCGGGGCTCCGTTGGGTTTCCCGTTACGCCGCCCGACAGGCACCGCTCCCCCCGGAGAGCACAATTCGACTACGCTGCGCCGCCGTGCCATCGGATAAACGCGCTCGCCAACAAGCTAACAGGCACCGCATGGACCAGTTGCGCAAGACCCAGGTACAGCAACGGCGCCGGCAGCGGTTCTTCATCGTCGGTGGGGTAGCCGCCGTCGTCATAGCCTTGATCGCCGTACTGGCCGCGGTTTTGTCTGGAGGCGGCGGGAAGAAAACGGCGTCCGGTACGACGACAAGCACGACCCCCACCACGGCGGCAACGACGTCGACGACGCCTTCGACGACAACGCCACCGGTATCGGTGCCGCTGATCAACGCCCCCGCCAAGGTCGGCTGCCCGAACCTGGACGGCACGTCGCCGCACTACACCCACTTCTCGGCCGCCCCGCCCATGTGCATCGATACCACCAAGCACTACACGGCGACGATGGTGACAACCGGGGGGACGATGACGATCAAGCTATTGGCGGGTGAGAACCCGGCGACCGTGAACAACTTCGTGTTCCTGTCCGGCTACCACTTCTATAACGGCACCTCCTTCCATCGCGTCGTTATCGGGTTCGTCAACCAGGGCGGCGACCCGACGGGGACGGGTTCTGGCGGGCCGGGCTACTCCTTCAACGGCGGAGCCCCCAAGAGCGCCAGCGTCTACACAGCAGGCGCACTGGCTATGGCCAATTCCGGTTCACCGAGCAGCGACGGCAGCCAGTTCTTCATCGTCGTTGGCGGTGGAGGCTCCGAGCTGAGCCCCAACTACAGCTACTTCGGGCAGGTGAGCGCCGGCATGAGCGTCGTCAACAAGATCAATGCGGGAGGCAGCACCTCATCCACGGGCACGCCGCGGGTCCTGTACAAGGTCACCAAGGTCACGATCACGGAGTCGTAAGAACTGGGTCGTAAGAGCTGGGGCCGTAAGAGCTGGGGCCGTAAGAGCTGGGGTCGTAAGAGATGGGTCATAAGCACCGGGCGGCTGACCCGGTCGCCAGACGAATAGTTCCGGACGATCGGGGGGTAGCTGACCGGGAGTCCCCGGCGGACGTGTTACAGGTCTGGTCCCAGCGTTTCGAGGCCCCCTCGATGGCCGTCGAGCCAGATCGTCACGCCGCCGTCGCCGACCATACGCCAGGCCCCGTCCGGGCTTCGCAACAGCGCCGTCCGTTCGTCGACGGCGGCGATGCGAAGGCCGCCCGACGCCAGCCTTACGGTCCGGTGCGTCTTTTCCTCGGACCACGAGCCGGCATGGGGCAGGACGGCCAACTGAGGCAAGAGGCCAAGGCCGAGCGTCAATGCGCCGCCTCTCGGGTCGACCATCGTGTCGCCGAGGACCATGGCGCCCGCCGACGACCCGGCCAGGACGGCGCCGCCCAACCATGCCTCGACGAGGGCATCCCAGACGGGCGAGCTCTTCAGGACAGAGCGCAAATGCAATACCGAGCCGCCGGCCAGGTACACGAAGGCGGCGGCCCTGATCATCCCCGCGTTGGCCTTGTCCTCGGCGTCGGCTCGCCTCAGCACCATGCACGCCTTGACTGACGCGTTCAGACGGGCAAAGTACGAAGCCGCTGTCTCGACAGCCCGCTCGGGGTGCCAGTAGGCGGCGGCCGTGGGCAAGACGAGGACCTCACGCGTGGCTGATACTTTCAGCAGCTCGGTGTCAAAATCCTCGCAGCCGGCCGTCCACTCGGCCCCGCCAATAAGGGCAAGCTCGCCGGGCCTCACTTGCGGCCCCGCCGGGTGCTCCGCTCCTGCTAGAGATGTCGAAGTGGTCGGCGGGTGGTAGGTCATCGGCCAGTATTACACGGGGGCCTATTAACGGGCACCTGTCCTGCGGGCGGACTGTCCTCACCGGCTAGTATGAACTAGTTAGGATGTGTGCCTCAAATGATGCCATGGGGCCATAGCGCGGTATGTGCCCGACTCGTACCTTTGAGGGGGGTTCGGACACTCAGGAGGTACCCAATGGTTGAGCAGCAGCAGGCTGACTCTCTTCTTACCCCGGCCGAGGTAGCGGCGCTCTTCCGGGTCAACCCCAAGACCGTTACTCGCTGGGCCCGCGCTGGCAAGATCACGGCCATCCGCACCCTGGGCGGCCATCGCCGGTTCCGCGCAACCGAGATCCGGCGCTGCTTGGACCAGATGGAGCTCGATCGCTAGGCAGTCCCCTCCGCGGGGCCAGATCGGCGCGCTCCGCGTAAGTTGCTCCCCGGTTTCGGGCGCGCCTGAAATTTTGGTGGTCGGAGCCGGCGTCGATCCGGCGACCTCGCACTTTTCAGGCGCGCGCTCTACCAACTGAGCTATCCGACCGCGGACCTGACGGGATTTGAACCCGCGGCCTCCGGCTTGACAGGCCGGCGTGCACTCCAGGCTGCACCACAGGTCCCAGGTGTACTGGTCTACCGCCCTGTCCAACGGAGCCTGACGGCGCGAGCCAGTATAGATGGTGTAAACCACCAGAAGTCATAACTGGTCCGGACTTACCCAGAGAGGAGCGGCATAGCGATGCGGACCGTCGTGCCGCTCATTGGTGGCCACAACAAGTGAACGACTGGAAGCGCAGGTGGCGTGCGTATTTTCAGTCGGCCAAGCAACTGGCACGAGTTCCGCTGGCCGTCGCGATCGGGGCTGGACTTTTTTGCGCTTTTCTTGTCCCGGCGGCCGCTGCTGCTTCGAGCCAGCTTGTCGCCCTGGACGACGCCACCCCTCCTGCTCCCTCTTCCTACGGTGCAAGAGCCCTCGGACCGGCCTCGTCCTCCCACCGGGTCAGCCTCCAGGTCTACTTCCAGCCGACAGACATAACGGGACTTCAAGCCCTGGCGGCCGCCGTCTCCACGCCGGGCAGCCCTTCGTACCATCATTTCCTTACCGTCCCCCAGTTCGCGGCCGAATTCGGGCCGAGCCAGGCCGAGGTTTCGGCGCTCGACGAGTACTTGCGCGCCCGGGGCATGTCGGTCGGCGCGCTGTCCCGTAACCGCCTGGCCCAGGACGTGACCGGGACGGCCGGCCAGTACAAAGAGGCGTTTGGTACCACGCTCATGGAGTTGCGGACGCCCACCGGCAGCGACGTTGTCGGCTCGACAACAGCACCCAGGCTGCCGGCCGGCTTGGCGAGCGCCGTTTCGTTCGTAGATGGGCTCGACCCCTGGGTCACGCCGTTCGACAACCTGGTCCGGTTCCCGCGGGATGGCGCCGGTACGTCTCAGGCGCATGCGTCTGACCTAAAGCTCGAAGCAGCGCCAGAAGCGCCGGCTTCCGCGACGCCATCTACCGGAACGCCGGCTAGTGGAGCAATGGCACAACCGGCGGCAAAAGAGGAAGCAGCCGCCACGTGCAGTGAGATGGCTAACACCGGGATGACACCTGCGCAGCTCGACAATGCCTACCGCTTCTCGGGCTTCGACCAACGAGGCGAACAGGGCCAAGGCGAGACGATCGGCCTCATCGAGTACGCCCTCGGCGACCCCGCGGGCGTGGCCCAATACGAAGCTTGTACGGGGGCCTCCCTGACCGTCGACTACGTGCCCACGGTTGCCCCCCCGGGTGCGACTTCTTCGGAGGTGGGGGCTGACATCGAGGTGGTGGCCGCGCTGGCACCGAAGGCGACCGTGGTCGTCTACGAAAACTCGCAACAGGGCACCGGGCTGGAGCCCTGGGACCTGGCCGTCAGTGGTACGGCGGCGGGCGGCCTGCCACAGGTCATCACTTCGTCGTGGGGGTCGTGCGAGCCGGACACCGGCATGACGAGCGTGTACTACCACGCCGAGGAAGCGCTCTTCGAGGAGGCGGCGGCCCAGGGCCAGACGATCTTCGTTGCCTCGGGGGACGACGGTTCGGAGGGGTGCTTCGACCAGAACGGCAGCAAAGAACTGGCCATCGACGACCCTGCGTCCGCTCCCTACGTGACCGCCGTTGGCGGCACGAGCAGCGATACGCCGGCGGGACCGGAGTTCGTCTGGAACAGTCGCAATGCGGCCAAACAGGCGTGCCTGGGGACCGGCTGCACCGGTAATGGTGCTTCAGGGGGAGGCGCCAGCATCCTCTGGCCGCGGCCCAGTTACCAACCGGCGGCCCTGGCGCAGCCGCCCGATTGCACGCTAACCGCAGAAGGGTGCCGCGAGATACCCGACGTCTCCGCCCTGGCCGGAGACCCCTATGCCCTGTACTGCTCGCAAAGCGTTTGCCAGGGCGGCGGCTGGATCAGCTTTGGAGGCACCAGCCTGGCCGCCCCGTCGTGGGGGGCGGCCGTCCTGTTGTCGGAGAGCTCCTGTCCGAGCCCGATCGGCTTCCTGAACCCCCTTCTCTACGGTGAGCCGACCGTACTCACGGGAGCGATCACGTCTGGCAACAACGACCTGACGGGGACACATCCCGGGCTCTACCAGGCCTCCACATCAGGCGCTTACTCGATGGCCGGCGGGCTGGGGTACCTCGGGGGCGCCAACCTTTCGTCCGGTGCGCTCTGCGGCTCCCACGGTGCTACGGGTACCTCAGGCGGCAGCGCCAGCTCAGGGGGCAGCGGATCGACTGGCTCATCGACAACGCCCACAACGTCGACGACCCTGCCCGGCTCTACTGGCACAACAGGTGCCGGCGCCGGCGCGACAGGGGCCGAAGCCTCGCCCGCGGTCGGCTGCGCCCAGCCCGTCGGTCAGCCCGTGAGGGGTACGCCGACCGCCCTCGTGGCTACCAAGGACGCCAACGGGTGCGCCGGTTACCTGATCGTCACCCAGAGCGGTGACGTGAGCGGCTTCGGCGGTGCTGTCAACTATGGGTCACTGCTGCACCGGCATTTGACGTCGCCTGTTGTTGCCGTTGCGCCCGGCCCGGACGACAACGGCTACTGGATGTTGACAGCCAACGGGACGGTATACGGCTTCGGCGACGCAAAGTTGTACGGTTCGGCCAACAATTTGCCCCTTACCGCTACGGCGGTAGGGATGGCCGCTACGCCTGACGCCAGGGGCTACTGGGTGGTCACGTCGGACGGCGGGGTTTATGCCTATGGCGACGCCCGGTTCTACGGCTCTTTGAGCGATAAGCAGCTCAACCGGCCAATTGTGGGGATGGCGGCCACATCCACCGGTGATGGTTACTGGCTGGTGGCGTCCGACGGTGGGGTCTTCGGGTTCGGTGGCGCTAAGTACGACGGGTCGACCGGAGGTACCCACGCGAGCAGCCCTGTGGTTGGCATTGCGGCCGGGCCGGCCGGCGTGGGGTACCGGATAGTGGCGGCGAACGGGAGCACCTCTGCGTTCGGGACGACTCTCTACGGTCGCGCCGCGACCGGCCGGTTACCTCACCCGGTGGCCGGCATAGCGCTGAGCACCGACGGAAAGGGCTATTACCTGATGGACACGGCCGGGCAGATTTACACGTACGGTGACGCCGTGTACCTCGGGGACGCTACCCACTGACAGCTTCCGCAGCCGCTAACAGCTTTCCCGCCCCTGAGAGGTTTGCCGGCTCCTGCGAGGTTTCCTGCCCGCCGAGCCTTCGTCAGCTGCCAGCCAGGCGCCGTTAGACCAGCAGTAGCACGGCGACGACCGTTCCGACCACGATGATGGCCCCGCGCAGCAGAGATGGCGACAACCGGCGCCCAAAGCGCCCGCCCACCTGGCCCCCTACGGTGGAGCCAGCGGCGAGGATTATGGCCGCCTCCCATGCGACATGGCCGCTGAAGATAAAGATCACGCCGGCGACGAGGTTGCCCAACATGGCCAGCGCGTTCTTCAGGCCGTTCAACCGCTGCAGCTGGTCGTCGATGAAGATCGCCAGCAGTGCGATCAGTATGACCCCCTGGGCCGCCCCGAAGTACCCGGCGTAGATCCCGGTGGCAAACACCGCCACCCACAGGATCTGCCCGCGATGGCCAAAGCGCCGAACAGGGGGTTTAGACGTTCGGAGCCATCGAGTCAGGACCGGTTGCAGCGCGACGAGGGCACAGGCCAGGAGGATCAGGAACGGGACTACCCGGCGGAAGGAGGTTTCGGGCAGTCGCAAAAGCAGGAGCGAACCGATGACGGCCCCGGTGGCGGTGAACCCGCTCAAAACGAGGAACCTGCGGCCCTGGCCTTCCAGCTCCCGGCGGTAGGCGTGCACACCGCTCAACGAGCCCGGCACCAGCCCGATCGTGTTGGAAACATTCGCCACCAGGGGTGAGTAGCCCACGGCCAGCAGGGTTGGGAAAGTGATCAGGGTGCCCGAACCCACCACTGCATTGATCGCTCCCGCGGCCACCCCGGCGCCGGCGATGGCGAGGCCGGAGAGCGCGTTCACCTAATCGGTCTATACCGATGCCGGAGGTGGCCACAATTTTGGCGCCCGGGATGCCCACAATTTGGTTGAGGGGCTCCCCGAACTTGGCTAGCTTGCGCGAGCGTGCTGAAGATCGGAGTAGTGGGCGACTACGACCCGGGCAACGAGACGCACCGGGCCACTGACGCCGCTTTCGTCCACGCCTCTGCCGCCGCCGGCACACCGGCCTCGGCGTCGTGGCTCGGGACCGACCAGGTCGCCTCGGGCGGGGAGCCGGAGTTACGCGGTTACGACTGCCTGCTCATAGCACCGGGGAGCCCGTACCGCAGCCTGGAGGGGGCACTCGACGCCATCCGCTTCGCCCGCGAACACGACGTCCCCTGCCTTGGTACTTGCGGCGGCTTTCAGCACCTTGTCCTGGAGCTAGCGCGCGATGTCCTCGGCTACGCGGATGCCGACCACGCCGAGAGCAACCCTGCTGGCCGCCGGCTCTTCATCACGCCGTTGTCGTGCTCACTGAAGGGCCAAACAATGGACGTCTTACTTGCAACGGGTTCCCTGGCCGCCCACGCCTACGGGCAGGAAAAAACGAAGGAAAGGTACTACTGCGACTTCGGCCTCAACCCCGAGTATGCCGGGGAGCTGGAGGCCACCGGGCTGGTCGTCAGTGGTACCGGCCCGGAGGGAGAGGCGAGGATCGTGGAGCTACCGAGCCGGCGGTTCTTCATGGGCACGTTGTTCGTTCCCCAGGCCTCGAGCACGCTGGCCTCACCGCACCCCCTGATCGTGACGCTCCTCGAAGCGGCGGCCGATGGCGCCCTCGTCAGAGGCGGGTAGCCGGAGGGAGCCTCACTGCAGGGCCGGGTGAAGGCGTGCCCGTCGTACCCCGGGCCGCAGGCGGCGGCTCTCCACTCGACAGGAGGCCGTCCATCAGCATGTCGACCGCCTGGCGGGCAAAACGGTCGGACAACGGGAGATGACCCTGCAGCAGCCGGTGATGGGCGGCTCCGAAGAGCAGGTCCAGGACGACGTCCGCGTCGGTGCCCGCCGGTATCTCGCCTCGATCGACAGCCCGGTCGACGAGGGCCTTGTGTTGGGCCCGCAGGGGGTCGAAGACCCGCTCGCGCCAGGCAACCGCCAACTGTGGGTCGCGCTGCATTTCGGCGATGAGGCCGGCCAGCATTTTGCCCGCCCGGGTGCTGGTGACGGCTTTCGACCAGGCCCGCAAGGCGTCCACGAGGTCGCCGCGCAGCGTCCCGGTATCAGGCGGCGGGAGCTGGCTGCGGAACTCGGCCATGAACGCATCGAGGGCCAGAGCGCCTCGCGTCGGCCACCGCCGGTAGATCGTCGCCTTTCCCACGCCAGCGCGGGCGGCGACCTCCTCCATCGACATGCCGGCCAGGCCGCGCTCGGCCAGCAGGGCGGTAGCCGCTTCGAGAATAGAGAGACCGGCCTCGGTACTGCGCGGCCGCCCCGCCCCCGGCGCACCTCCGCCAGCGCCGCTCTTCGTGTCAGGAATACCTGGAATAACGTTTCCCCTTAGCCTGTTTTTCTAGTAGTATAAAACGAAACGGATCGTATCGTATCGATCCCGAGGACCATTCCGGAGAGTGAGGCTGATGAAGTTGGCGCCCCAGGTGCCCGTGGGAGCTAAAGACTCCGTGGGCGTCAAGGCACGAGCGGCAACGCCGACGGAGCCAACGGCCGGCGGCACGACCGGGGGCCCGAAAGGGTATGGACGGCCTGCACTGGTCCTCATAATGACGGCTGTATTCATGGTGGTCCTTGACTTCAGCATCGTCAACGTGGCGCTGGCCTCCATCCAGCGCGAACTTAACTTCGATGCCTCGTCCGTGCAGTGGGTGGTCACGGGCTATGCGATTACCTTTGGCGGGCTGCTCGTGCTTGGTGGCAGAGCGGCGGATCTCTATGGGCGGCGGCGGCTGTTTATATGGGGCCTGCTCATCTTTTCGCTTGCCTCCCTCGCCGGCGGCCTGGCCAGCGACCCGGCCCTGCTCGTTACGGCGCGCCTGGTGCAAGGGGTGGGAGCGGCGATGGTGGCACCAGCCGCTTTGTCGCTGATAACGACCGGCTTCCAGGAAGGCCCGGCACGAGCGCGCGCCCTGGGGGCATACGGGGCGACGGCGTCGCTCGGCTTCATCTCGGGCCAGGTCCTGGGCGGCGTGCTGGTCCAGCTCTTCAGCTGGCGGGCAGTGTTCCTGGTCAACGTGCCTGTCGGCCTTGTGGCGGTGGCCCTGGCGCCCCGGCTGCTGAGCGAGTCGCGTATGGCCGGGCACCGGCGCCGTCTCGACCTTGGCGGCGCCGCTCTCATTACCGTTGCGGTGGCCGTTTTGGTCTACGCCGTCTCCGAGGCCGGCCGAGCCGGACTGGCTTCGCCCCCGGCGGTGGCGAGCTTTGTGCTGGCGGCCGTGGCGGCGGTCGCATTCATCTTTGTCGAGCGTCGCCACTCCGACCCCCTCGTCCCTCCCAGGCTCCTCCAGGTGCGGAGCCTGCGCAGCGCCGCCTTGCTGATGGTCCTCCTCGGGCTCTGGAACGGCGGCGAGCTCCTCGTGCTTTCCCTTTACTTGCAGCAGGTACTGCACGACTCTCCCCTGGCCAGCGGCTTGGTCATTGCGCCGCAGGGCGTGATCGGGTTCATGGCTGGTGTCTTTGGCGCCCGGCTCATGAGGCGGTTCGGGCTGAAGCGCCTGACCATGCTCACCGGCGTGGCCGCGTTTGCCGGTTTTCTCGTCCTCACGCAACTACCGGCTAGCGGGAGCTATAGCCCGGTGCTGGCGGCCGTTGTGCTCGTCGGCTTCGGCACGGCCGGGCTCGGTTACGCCAGCATGGTCGGGGCAACAAACGGGATGGAAGACGGCGACCAGGGCTTCGTCGGCGGCGCCGTCAATACGAGCCGCCAGATCGGAGCCGCCATCGGAGCGGCCTTGTTCCCGGCCATCGCTCTGGCCGTCAACCACAGCAACGGCGGGACCGGGGTGGCCGGTGACCGCGCCGCCATGCTGGCGGGCGCCGTCGTCGCCGGCCTGGCCGTCCTTACGGCATGGCGCCTTGGGTTCGCTCCCCGGCGGGCACGCCAAGCCGTCGAGCTGTGCCACAGCAGCCCCTCATAATTCAGGGCCCTAAAGCACCTGGGGACGGGCGCCAGGCGCCCGCGTGACGATGGGCGACTATTCCCACTCGATCGTGCCCGGCGGCTTGCTCGTAATATCGAGCACCACCCGGTTTATTTCCTTTACCTCGTTGGTTATCCGGGTCGAAATCTTCGCCAGCAAATCGTAGGGGAGGCGGGAGAAATCTGCCGTCATAGCGTCCTCACTGCTCACAGGGCGCAGCACTACGGGGTGCCCGTACGTCCGCCCATCGCCCTGCACCCCGACCGAGCGTACGTCGGCGAGCAGGACGACCGGGCACTGCCAGACCTCTCGGTCCACACCCGCTCTGGAAAGCTCCTCTCGCACGATCGCGTCCGCCTGGCGCAGCACCGCCAACCGTTCCTCGGTTACCGCTCCGACTATTCGGATGGCCAGGCCCGGGCCCGGGAAAGGCTGGCGCCAGACGATGTCATCGGGGAGGCCGAGCTCCTCGCCCACCGCTCGCACCTCGTCCTTGAACAAACGGCGGAGCGGCTCGACCAGCTCGAAACGGAGGTCTTCGGGCAAGCCACCGACGTTGTGGTGGCTCTTGATATTGGCCGCTCCTTCTCCCCCACCTGATTCGACCACGTCCGGGTAGAGCGTGCCCTGCACGAGGAACCGCACTTCGTCCGCTCCTCCGTCCGGTTGGGAACGGATGATGTCCTCGGCCGAGCCCTCGAAGGCCCGTATGAACTCACGGCCAACCGCCTTTCGTTTCGCCTCAGGGTCAGTCGGGTCCGGCAGGCTGGCAAGAGCGTCCAGAAAACGCCGTTTTGCGTCGACCGTGTACAGCTTTACGCCCGTCGCGTTTACGTAATCTTGTTCGACCTGCTCCCGTTCTCCCTCCCGCAGCAGCCCATGGTCTACGAACACGCAAGTCAACTGGTCCCCTACCGCCCGTTGCACGAGGGCCGCCGCCACAGCGGAATCGACGCCCCCCGAAAGCCCAGCGATCACGGGATGTTTTCCAACCGTCAGCGCCACCTGCTTGACGGACTCGTCGATGATATTGCCCGTCGTCCATGTAGGGGCGACGCCGGCACACCGCTGCAGGAAGTTCTCGATCACACGCTGGCCGAGCTCGGTGTGGACGACCTCGGGGTGCCACTGCACCCCGTAAAGGCCTCGAGCCGGGTCTTCGAAAGCAGCGGTCAAGGCACCCTCGGTCCAGGCGACGCTACGAAAGCCCTCCGGCACCCGGACGACGGCGTCTCGGTGCGACATCCAGACGACCTGCCGCTCGGGCAGCCCACCAAGGAGTTGCGAGGCCGGGTCGACGTGGGCCTGAGTGCGCCCGAACTCGCCTTTCTCGGTCCGCCCCACCACCCCGCCTAACGCCACCGCCATTGCCTGGAGCCCGTAACAAATGCCGAGCACGGGCACGCCGGCCAGGAAAAGCGCCGCCTCCGCCCGGGGGGCGCCCTCGGCGTACACGCTTTCCGGCCCTCCGGACAAGATCAGTGCGGCAGGACGGCGGGCCATAATGTCGCCGACCGGTGTCGTATGAGGCACGATCTCGCTGTAAACATGCGCCTCGCGCACCCGCCGGGCGATCAGCTGGGCATATTGAGCGCCGTAGTCAACGACGAGCACCGGCCGTGAGGCGTCCCCGACTGGCTGGCTCACTCACACAGCCTACCCGCTGTTGTTTTGCCCGACCGGGGCCCAACCCCAGTCTCCTCCCGGCACTAAGGCGGGGCGCCAACCCCGCCCGGGGCCGTCGTGGTTGTTTTGCCCGACCGGGCCCCCAACCCCGGTCCCCCCCCGTAGCATCAGTGTGCAGGTCATTTCCGTGCGTCAGGCGATAGGAGCGGACGATGAAGATCCTTTGCGTGCTCTACGACGACCCCGTCGCTGGGTACCCCAAGCAGTACGCCCGTGACACGGTCCCCGTGATCAAGGCGTACCCGGGAGGCCAGACCACGCCCACACCGAAGGCGATCGACTTCGTCCCGGGAGAACTGCTGGGGAGCGTGTCGGGCGAGCTCGGGTTGCGGCCGTTCCTCGAGCGGGCCGGTCATACGCTGGTTGTTACCTCGGACAAGGACGGGCCGGCCTCGGTTTTCGAGAAAGAACTGCCCGATGCCGACGTGGTCATCTCACAGCCCTTCTGGCCGGCCTACCTCACGGCTGAGCGGATCGCCAAAGCGAAGAAGCTGAAACTGGCCATCACCGCAGGCATCGGCTCCGACCATGTCGACCTGCGAGCCGCCGCCGAGGCCGGCATGACCGTCGCCGAAGTGACGTACTCCAACAGCATCAGCGTCTCCGAGCATGTGCTGATGATGATCCTCTCGCTCGTGCGCAACTACCTCCCTTCGCACGAATGGGTGGTCAAGCGGGGTTGGAACATTGCCGATTGCGTGGAGCGTTCGTACGACCTGGAGGGGATGGTGGTCGGGTCGGTGGCCGCCGGGCGCATCGGCACGGCCGTGCTCAAGCGTCTGAAGCCGTTCGACGTGAAGCTGCACTACACAGAATCCTCACCGCCTGCCCACCGAGGTGGAGCAGGAAATCGGCCTCACGTACCATCCAGCTCCGGCCGAGATGGTGCCGCTCTGCGACGTCGTCACGATCAACGCCCCCCTGTACCCGGGCACCGAGGGCCTCTTCAATGACGCGCTCATCTCAACCATGAAGCGAGGCGCCTACATCGTAAACACGGCCCGCGGCAAGATTCTGCGACCGGGACGCCATAGTCAGAGCCCTGGAAAGCGGGCATCTTGCCGGGTATGCCGGCGACGTCTGGTTCCCCCAGCCCCCAGCGGCTGACCATCCCTGGCGGACCATGCCTCACGAGGGCATGACTCCTCATATCTCGGGCTCGTCGCTCTCGGCCCAGGCCCGCTACGCCGCCGGTACTCGAGAGGTCCTGGAGTGCTGGTTCGAGGGGCGTCCCATCCGTGACGAGTACCTCATTGTTCGGGGTGGCGAGCTAGCCGGAGCGGGAGCGCACTCTTACAAGTTGTAAGACCAACTGCGAAGCCCTGACCTCGGGTCAGCAAGCGCCAATGATTGATCGCAAAAGCAGGCAGATGTAGAGACACTCAGTTGTAAAAGTGCGCGTCGTGGCCCGGGGTGAGGCAACCTCACAAATGAGGCCAAATCAAGCCCCGGCCGCCACTTCCAGGCTCACCACGGCGGAGTAATCGGGGATGCCCGACTCCGGCGAGCGCTTCGAGCGGTCCAGGAGGACCTGGCCTTCGGGCCAACGAACCTGAAGGGTGCCCGGCATAACCGGCGCGATAACCGCGGTAGCAGCCAGCTCGCCAGATTCGCTCCGCAGCAAAACCCTGCTGCCGTCGCGCAAACCCAGGGCGACGGCGTCCAACCGGCTGATGAGCACCGGTTCACGGCCGGCACCGGTGTGCTCGCCGGGACTGCCCCGGTGCGTGCTGTCGAACCGGCGGCCGCGGCGCGTCGTGACCAGAAATGCGCCCTCGGGTACCCGCCGTTGAGGCAGGGCGACGACGGTGAAATGTGCTTTCTCGTCAGGCGTCGGGAACTTCCAGCCCGCGCAGACCATCGGCCCGCCGCGTTGGAACTGGTCGCCTTCGGCACCCAGCGTCCGTACCAGCGCGTAACCCGGAACGGTGCGGGCCATTTCCTCCCTGATCTCCGGCGTACCGTCAAAATGGACCAGCTTGGCTCGCTCAGGCCTGGACCTCTTGGCCAGGGCAGTGAACACGTCCCACTCGGCCCGCGCCTCCGGCACCCGTGGGCCGGGGATCTCGGGACTGAAAATTACCCGACGTTCGTTCGAGGTTTCAGTGATCCCGCCTTTCATCTCGTAACGGGTCTGGACCGGGAGGAGGACTACCGTGTCCGACGGGGCCACGAGCATGTGAGGCGACGGGACGATATCGAGATGGGCCCTGAGCGGCACCCGCTCCAGCGCCTGCTCTACGTACGTGGGGTCGGGGATGGTTTCGAGCAGGTTCTCACCCGAAGACACCAGGACATCAAGGCGGCCCTCATAAGCGGCATCGATCATCTCGGGCGCGTTGAGGCCGCGCTCGGCCGGGACCGGGAAACCCCATAACTGAGCCAGCTGGCGGGCGTTGCCGTCGTTTATCGCCAGCCCGCCCGGGAACGCCGTGGCGTCCGCCCCCATTTCCGCCCCGCCCTGAGCGCCGGAACGGCCCGGCAGCGGCAACACGCCGCATTTTTCCCGGCCCACGAACCCCGCGCGAGGACCAGGTTCAGTACCGCCCGCACCGCATCTTCTCCGAAGGTGTGCTGGGCCACTCCCGTGCCCCACACGAGCACCGCCGTCCGGGCCTGGCCGAGCAGGCGCGCCAGCCCCAGCATCTCATCGCGTGAAGCGCCCGATCCCCTCTCCAACGCCTCCCAACTTTGGCCTCCCAGCTGAGCCGCCATTTCTGGATAACCCGATGTGAAAGCGTTGATAAAGAACCTGTCCTCCCATCCCTGCTCCAGGATGTGCTTCAGGACGCCGTTCAAAAAAGCGATGTCGCCGCCGACGCTCACATCAAAAAAACGGTCCGTCATCTTGGTGCCGAATACGGCACTTTCGAGGTTCGATGGCACCCAGTAACGCGCCATCGCCGGTTCCCGATAGGGGTTTACGACGGCCACCTTCGTCCCCGCTTTTCTGGCGTGGTAAAGGTACTTCATCATGACGGGCTGGTTCTCGGCCACGTTGGACCCTATGAAAACGGCGAGGTCTGTGCCGATCAAATCGGTGTACGAGCAGGTCGTGCCGGTCACGCCAAGAGCCGTCCTCAACGCCAGCGCGCTCACGGCATGGCATACTCCGCCGGCGCTGTCTATGGAATTGGTCCCGAGCGAGCGGGCCGCTTTTTGGGCCGCGTAATAGTTTTCGTTGGACTGGCTACTGCTGGTCAGGTAGAAGGCGATGCGGTCTGGCGAACTGGCGCCGATCCGCCTCGCTATGAGGTCGAGGGCGTCGTCCCAGTGGACGCGCTTGAAACCCGCATCGCCTCGCCGGCGCAGCATCGGGTACGGCAACCGGCCGAGCTTGTGAAGCTGGCTGTTCGTTTTTCCTTTGAGCGCAGCCACGTCGGCGAGCAAAGCGCCGTCCATCGCCGGGGCGGTGTTGAGGCGCAGCAACCGGAGCCTCACGTCGCATAAATGGACCTCGTCGAGAGACCAGTCCGACATCCCCGTCGCGCCTAGAGCGCAACCATCGCAGACGCCGTGGTTGAGGATGCGCCAGGCGTACGGGAGGTTGTCCCGGTTCTCCTGAATGGCACCGATGATCGAACCGTAATTACCGGACTTTTGCTCGCCCACTCCGAAGGGCTTCAGGCTCGCCCACAGGGAAGGGTCGAAGTGTTTCTCCCTGGGCCTTTTTCCTCGCATCGAGCCAGGCATGCTAGTTAACCGCCGCCACTACCGCTCCGTCGAGCCGCACACAGCGGAGGGGCGGGCGGCCCGAGGTCGAGCGGCCGACCCCGAAGCAGGCCCTGATCGCTCTTCGGCTAGGTTGGCTTTTCGCAGGACGAGGAGGTGGGTTGACATGCCTGGCATGAGCACGGGGCTGAGCACGAACAACCCCACCATCGTCTCAGCGTTTTACGACGAACTGCTCCGCCAGGGCGTCGTCGTGGCCGTGATCTTGTTGTTGGTCGGGTTGGTCTGGAGCCTCACCCGTTCGGCGCAGCTCCGCCGTGCCACCGCAGTAGCGACGGGACCGAGGGCAAACATGGCGTTCTTCGCTCCAGAACCCTCGGCGCGAAGGCTCGTGCGGGTCTCGTTCGGCCTCCTCTGGATCTTCGACGGCATCCTTCAGGGCCAGGCCTCAATGCCTCTAGGGATGGCCCCTCAGGTGATCGAACCGGCCGCCGCCGCCTCCCCGGGCTGGGTCCAGCACCTCGACAACGCCATGGCGACGATCTGGAGCTACCACCCGGTAACCGCCCCAGCGGCGGCGGTCTGGATCCAGGTGGGCATCGGGGTTTGGCTGCTGGCCGCCTCAAAAGGGACCTGGTCACGCCTCGGAGGCCTGGCCAGCGTGGGTTGGGGCATGATCGTCTGGATCTTCGGCGAGGCCTTAGGCGGGATCTTCGCACCCGGGCTTACCTTCTTGTTCGGAGCGCCTGGCGCCGTGCTCCTTTACTGCGTCGCCGGCGCGCTGGTGGCGCTCCCCGAAGGCGCCTGGGAGACGCCCCGCCTGGGCCGGTGGGTGCTGCGGGTAACCGGCGCGTTCTGGGTGGGTATGGCCCTCTTGCAGGCTTGGCCGGGAAGGGGCTTCTGGCAGGGCCAGACGAGCCGCCGCGCCACACCCGGGACGCTGACGAGCATGGTCCGGGACATGGCCGCGACCCCTCAGCCTCATTTGCTTTCGTCCTGGGTCAGTGCCTTTGCCCGGTTCGACGCCGCTCACGGATGGGGTGTCAACCTCTTTTCCGTCGCCGCGATGGCTGTGGTCGGGGGGCTCCTGTTGACGGCGCGCCCAAAGCTCGCCTTCTACGCGTCGGTGGCGGCGACGGTCCTGTGTCTCGCCGACTGGGTCCTCATCGAAGACCTCGGTTTCCTCGGAGGGGTCGGCACCGACCCCAACAGCATGATCCCCGTAATCGTGTTGATCTGGGCCGGGTACCTGGCCCTTACCAGGGTGCCCGTTACAGAGCCCGTGAGAGGGATCGTTACCCAGCCCGCCGGGACGGCCGCCGAGCTGCCACCACCGCGGTTGGCCTGGCGAGAACGGCTGGCCGCCAACCCGACCTATGCCTTTCGCTCTGCCGCCGCCGTGGGGGCCCTGGCCATCACCCTGGTAGGGACGGCGCCGATGGCGGTGGCGGCGACCAACCCCAACGCCGACCCGCTCCTGGCGCAAGCGGTCGACGGAGCACCGGAGGCGTTTGACATCCCTGAACCGGCCATAAACCTGGTGGACCAGTACGACCACCCGGTCTCCCTCGCCGGGTTGCGGGGCAAGGCGCTGGCTGTCACGTTCCTGGACCCGGTCTGTACTTCTGACTGCCCTGTCATAGCCCAGGAGTTCCGGCAGGCCGACAAGATGCTCCGGGCCGCATCGCGCCGGGTCGACCTCGTCATCGTGGACGCCAACCCCCGCTATATATCCACGGACTACCTCATAGCTTTTGACAACCAGGAAGGGCTGGCGGCGGTACCGAACTGGCTCTACCTGACCGGCTCGCTGCCTCAGCTGCAACATGCCTGGCGCGCATTCGGGGCCGAGGTCGCCTACTTGCCGGCAGGGGCCATGATCGATCACAGCGAGTTCGCCTACGTGATCGACCCGACCGGGCGTATCCGCTACGACCTCGACACGGACCCCGGCCCGGCTTCGCAGGCGACCGAGTCGTCTTTCGCCGTGACGCTGGCGCAGACGCTGAGGGAAGTGCTGAAACCGTCGTGAGCAGGGACCTCGTCAGAAAGGCAGCCGGCCCCGCAAAAGTAGCCGGGAACGTACACCGTCGGGTTACCGGCGCAATCTCCTGCGCCGCATTCGCCCTGGCCACCATCTGCACCTGCGGGGCTGACTCAGCTACCGCCCAAACGACGAACGGCGGCCCACGGACGCCGCCGCTCCCCACACCACTGGCGACGTCTGTCCAAACCGGCGACGGCACGTGGGCCACGATCGCGATGGGCAACCTGAGCCGGCCGGTCGACACATTTTGGCAATTGTTCTTTCGGCCAGCGGGGTCGCCATCCTGGTCGGACAAGGTGGAGGCGACGGCGGTGGCAACCAACGGGGGCCTCGTGCTGGCCCCGGGCGGCGGCTCGCTGGCCGTTGGTGTACGGCCCTCTCAGTACTTGACCTTCTCTCCTATCATCTCGACCTCCAACGCCGGGCACTCCTGGTCGAACGGCCTTCTTACGCAAGGGCTGGCCCCTCGCCCCCAGGCTTTGGCGACCCGTGCAGGAGGTGGCTCGCTGGCGATCGGCCAGGGCCGGAAGCAGACGGAGGTGCTCGAGAGCAGCCACGGCCTTTTCTCATGGCAAGTGCTTGTCACCGAGCGGGTGCTGGCGTCCAGCGCGGGCGGAAAAGGGTGTGGCCCCGATGGCCTTACCGCAGTCGGGTACGCCGCCGGCCACGCCGTGCTCGGCGCCAACTGCGGGCGTCCCGGACAGACCGGGATTTTCGTCCAGCACGGCGTTAGTTGGCAGGCAGCCGGGCCGAAGCTGTCGTCCTCGGCCCGGCGCTCCGAGGTCCTGGGCCTGCTCCCCGTCGGCGGCCGGGCCGCCTCTCGCCCCGGGCCGACTTCCGGCACCGGGCTGCCTTCCGGCACCGGGCTGCCTTCCGGCAACGGGCTGCCTTCCGGCAACGGGCTGCCTTCCGGCAACGGGCTGCCTTCCGGCAACGGGCTGCCTTCCGGCAACGGGCTGCCTTCCGGCAACGGGCTGCCTTCCGGCAACGGGCTGCCTTCCGGCAACGGGCTGATAGCCCTCCTCGGTCTCTTCGGCGCCGGCCAGACCAGCCTTCTGGCCTCCTGGACCAAAAACGGCGCCTCCTGGAGCAGCTCTGTCCCGCTGGTGTTGGCGAACAGCGACCATCTCGTTTCGTTCGGCCAGGCGTCCGGTCCCGGCGTCTTCGCGCTGGTGGCCCACCCCAACGGCCAAGACGAGCTTGCGGTTTCCCCGGGCCCGGGCTCGCGGTGGCATACCTTCCCGGCGCCGCCCACCGGTACAGCCACGGTCGCCTTCGGCGCCGGCCAGGCCGTCGATGCGCTGGCCGTAGCCGGTACGGTGCTCACTGTCTGGTCGCTTTCCGCTGGCGCCACCAGCTGGGCCAAGATACAGGTTGTGAACGTGCCCATCCAGTTCGGGTCCTCGAGCTGATGGCTACAACCACCAGACCGTGCGGGGGGCCACGTTGCCCGCCATGAACCCCACGCCTTTCAATACCCATACCGCCCTTACGGCCTGGGACTGGAGCCCGTTCTCGATCGCGGTGACGGTGGCCGTGGTGGGCCTGGCGTACTGGTACTTGCGGGCGGACTGGCGGCTGGCAACGCGGGGACGACGCTGGCCCGGCCACCGCACGCTGTCTTTTATGGCTGGTTTGATCGCCATCGATGTAGCCCTGCAGTCTCCGGTCGCCACCTTCACTGCGAGCTCGTTCGATGCGCACGTCACCCAGCACTTCCTCCTGATGGCCGTGGCACCGCCTCTGCTGGCACTGGGAGCCCCTTCGACCCTCCTTTTGCAAACGTCGAGCCGGGAAACCAAGAAAAAGTGGCTGGCGCTGCTCCATTCGCGCGCATTTGCTATTGCCACATACCCCGCCCTGGTCTGGTTTTTCTACTTCGGGGCCATGTTTGCGTTTTTCCTCTCGCCCCTCATCAATTTCTCGATGGAGCACATGCCGGTAATGGATGTCTTCAACGTGGTCTTCCTGATCGGGGGTTGCCTCTACTGGTGGCCGATCGTAGGGCTCGACCCGATCGTGCACTGGAGGATGGGGTACGGGACCAGGCTCGCCTCATTGGCCCTGGGCGTCCCGTTCGAGGCTTTCCTCGGCATCGCCATAATGAGCCAGCGCACCGCCATCGCCTCGATGTACACGCTGTCGAGCACTCACTCGGGCGGGGCTTTACTGTGGGCGCTGACCGAGTTCGCTACCTTCATCGGGCTCATCCCCGTGTTCGTGCAATGGATGCGGGCCGAAGAGCGGGCGGGTGCCCGGGCAGACGCCAGGGCCGACCGGGCCGCCCGGGTCAACCAACGAGCTGTGGTCCCCGACGGCGTGGGGGCCCCCGACGACGTGGGCGTCACGGCGCCGGCCGCCGCTTTCACCGCGTACACATCGGATGGCCCGCTGACTGAGCCGGGGCCGAGAGCAAGACCGGGACCGGGATCCGGGTCGCCGACCGTCGACAGGTTCCGGCCTCTCTTCCAGCCCGGTAACAGCGCCTGGGAGGCAATGTGGAGGGCCAAGGCCGGCTTCGTCCCTTCAACCTCCCGGCCGCCTGGCAATCAGAACGAGACGGGCACGGCAAACGGTACGACCGGCCAACCCGGGAAGGCCCCCGGCTCCAGAGGGAACGAGGGAGCGCCCACTTAGGTCCGTGGCCGCTTAGCCTGACGGCCCGACCTCGTCCGGGTCCAGGACCATGATGTCAACCGTTTCGCCAGCCCGTACCCCGGTGCCGTCGGGCACGACGGCCAGCGCATTGGCATCGGCTAGCGCCGTTAATTGGTGCGACCCCTGGCCACCGGAAGGCCGTACCAGGAGAGCCCCGTTGTCGTCGGTGCGGGCGCGCACTCTGACCATATGCAGCCTCCCATCCGGCTGGCGGCGGATGTCGACCTCGGCGGTGGCCCTGAGGCGGGGTCGCTCCAGGATGGTATGCCCCGACATGAGCCGCAACGAAGGCCGGGCGAAAAGCTCGTAGGAAACGAGAGACGACACCGGGTTTCCGGGCAGACCGAAAACGGCGGCTCCATGGGGCGGGAGGGTGGAAAAAGCAAACGGCTTACCCGGTCTTACCGCCACTTGCAACCAGCGAAAGTGTGGGCCGCCGAGCTTTTCCAGCACGATCCTCACGACGTCGCGGTCACCGACACTGACGCCGCCGCTCGTCAGTACGGCGTCGCAGCGGCGCGCTGCTTCCTGAAGGCCCTCGGCGAAGGCGGCCGGCTCGTCACCGGCGCGCCCGAGGTCGACGGGGACAAAGCCGTCAGCGGCTATGCGGGCCAACAACCGGGCCCGTTGCTGTCGCGGATCTTGCCCCGCGGGAGCGGGCCAGGCCCGTCCACGAGCTCGTCCCCGGTAGACAGCACCCCCACCCGGGGCCGGGGGTACACCCGGGCCCGCTCCACGCCAAGGCTGGCCAGCACGCCCAGGTGTGCAGGCCGCAGCACTACGCCGTCACCAAAGACCTCGGCCCCCGCTTCGATGTCTTCGCCCGGGAAGCGCACGTACGTGCCGGTGGTGACTGGTTCTTCGATTACGACCCACCCGTCCTCGTCACGAGTGCGTTCGACCATGCAGACCGAGTCTGCGCCCCCGGGCATAACAGCACCGGTCATGATGCGTACCGCTTCGCCCTCGCCGACTGTCAGTGAACCGGGGTCTTCGCCGGCCATGACCGCGCCCACCACTTTCAACCTGGTCGGGGCGTTCTCGACGTCCACGGCGCGCACGGCGTAACCGTCCATCGACGAGTTGGCAAAGGGCGGGACCGGTCCACGTGAGCGAACACTCTCGGCGAGCACGAGACCGAGCGCCTCTGCGGTGCCCACTTCGACGGGGTCGAGCCGTCGGCAGCTCGACGTTACGTACCTATGGGCCTCGGCCGCGCTCACCAGCCCGCTCATAGCGGCGCCGCCGCTCGTCGTTGCGGATAGAGCGCGCCAATCCCCGGCGTCATCAGGCATGCCAACACGGGCCCATGGTAATGAGCCCGCCGACAATTCACACGCGGCGCAGTAGCGTCTGTGGTTGGGTGTTCGAACGCTTCACGGACAGGGCACGGCGAGTGCTGGTCTATGCCCAGGACGAAGCACGCCTCCTCAACCACAACTTCATCGGGACCGAGCACATCCTCCTCGGCCTCCTCCACGAAGGAGAGGGGGTGGCGGCCACAGCCCTCGAAGCGCTCGGGGTCCACCTCGAGGCGACACGCCAAAGGGTAGCCGAGAGGATCGGCCCGGCGGCCAGCACCCCGGTCCCAACGGGGTCGATCCCCTTTACGCCTCGTTCGAAGAAGGTCCTGGAGCTTTCCCTCCGGGAGTCGATGCAGTTGGCCCACAAGTACATTGGCACCGAGCACATCCTCTTAGGGCTCGTGCGCGAAGGCGAGGGGGTGGCGGCCCAGGTCCTGGTCAGCCTCGGGGCTGACCTTTCGGCTGTTCGCCATCAGGTCCTCAAACTGCTGCAAGATCCCGGAGGAGAAACCACGGCCGAGCTCCGGATGCGCTCAGGACAAGAGCCCCGGCCCCAGGCACAGCCGCCGTTTTGCCCTCACTGCCACAGCCCTCTCCAGGAGGGCCTTCGCTACGTCCGGCTCCCCGCCAGTGGGGCCGGCCCCCTCGACGCGGCTGTGGACTGGACGATCCTTTATTGCGGCGGTTGCGGACGGGCACTGGGGACTTCAGCCGGCGGAGTGCTCCCCGGTGGGGCTCGATAGGCCCCCGCCCGCGCCCGGCCAAGGCAGCCGGCCAAGAAGGCCCAGGCTCCAATCTCGGCCCGGGCCGGCTATGGTCCGGAGAGGGGGCGCTCGCACGAGGGGCTGAAATTTGCGGTCATTACTACCTGAGCCTTTGGAGCGGGTCAACCTCGTGGAAATGTACTCCCGCGGCGTCGAGGTACCAGCCGGCCGGCCCTTCGTCCGGCTGAACATGATCTCCACCCTTGACGGCGCCACCACGTTTGCCGGGCGCTCCGGGGGGCTCGGCGGACCGGCAGACAGGCTGGTCTTCGCCGTTCTCCGGTCTCTTTCGGACGTTGTGCTGGTTGGTGCGGGGACGGCGCGGGCCGAGCACTACGGGCCGGTCAAGCTCCCACCAGAAGTACAGAGCATGCGCCAGGCGCGCGGCCAGAGTGCGGTGCCTCTGATTGCCATCGTGACCCGGTCGTTGAACCTCGATTGGGAGTCGTCCCTCTTTCGAGCCGGCCTCTCGGGACCGCTTGTGCCAGGGCCAGTTGTACCCAGGCCGGTCGTGCCAAGACCGGTTGTAATTGCGCCCGGCAACTCGGACGCCGACGACCTGGCGCGGGCAGCAGAAGTGGCGGACGTGCTCACGACCGGGACGTCTGAAGTCGACCTCCCCGCCGCGCTCACAGCACTCCGGCAACGCGGGCTTCGGCACGTGCTCTGCGAGGGCGCGCACCGGCTCAACACGAACCTCGTCGCCGCCCAGCTCGTCGACGAACTATGCCTTACTCTTTCGCCCAAGCTGGCCGGCTCGATCGCAGGCGGGCTGTTCGCCGGCGGTCCGGCTTCGACCAGGTTCCGGATTTCGCCGGGCGTAGCAAGCGGAGAACGGCGGCTGCCGATCGTCGAGCCGTTCCCACGGCTGCTCGACGTCGGCCTGGTCCACGTGCTCGAGGCCGACGGCTACCTCTTTCTCAGGCTTCGGCCGGGCTACAGCGGAGGCTCTCCGGCCGGGGGGACCGCCGAGCCGCCCGCGTCGCCTGCCACCGCGCCGCCAGAGTCGGGCACCCCGGGCGCGCCCCCAAGCATCTGAGCCGGTTGCGGTGGCATTACGCGGAAGGATGTCCGGTCCATTTCCCGACCGTCGATGCGGACACTGAAGTAGTAGGCGCCCAGCTCAGGCAGCCCCAGACCGAACAAGGGGATAGCCATGGGCATGCTCCACTCGTCGTCCGGCAACATTTGGGGCGAACGGGGGGCCACGAAGTAAGCGACGATCATCCCTCTGTCCGCCGGGTCGCCTCCTTCGGGCAGCTCATCCGCCAGCATCACCCGGGTTTCGCTGGTGGGGCTCACCTTCACGAGCTCGATGGTCATTTTGTGCTGGACGTCCGTGTCCTCCTGGTTGATCAGCCCCAGGATGGCGAGCGTCACGTTGACACGGAACGGCGTCTCGGGCGTGGCACTCGCCAGCAACGCGAGGCCGGCGCCGGAAACAAACAATTTGCCCCCGCTCACCTCAGCGAAGTCGCACAGCATGACCTTGGCATCCATGGCAACGAAGCTATTTGGCGAACCGCCGGTCCGCAACGTAGCCCGAGGCTCGCCAATTCCGGGTTCGGTCACCAGGGCACGGCCCGCTGAAGCATGAACTTCCGGACCGGCGGATATGTTCGTACCTGGGACTCGCCCTTAGGTGGTAGAGACGAGGACATGGACGATCTGCTGACGAGGCCAGGGCCGCGGCCACCCGGGGCCCTTGCGCCGCCGGCACCCGGTGCCCCGCCCAGCTCCCCCGGGCAACGAGAAGGCGCCGGCGCATGGCGGCGGCTCGTCCGCGTCACGGGGGAGACGGGCCGGCGCTGGGCCGGGTCAAGACGCTTTGACTTGCTCCTGGTCGTCCTGCTGACCGCGCTCTCGCTCGGGCTCCGGTGGCGCACGCTGTGGACGAGCTACTGGGGCGACGAAGCCATCGCTATCGGTATCGCCGCCCACCCCATCGGGTCATTGCCCCGGTACCTCGTGAACGACGGCTCGCCGCCCCTCTATTACGCCATGCTCCACTTCTGGCTCCGGCTGTTCGGCCGGTCCGAGCCGGCTACCCACGCCCTTTCGATGGTTGCCGCCGTCCTGGCCATACCCGCCGCGTGGTGGTCTGGAGACAAGCTCTTCGGGCGCAGGGCGGCGCGCGATGCGGCCGGCCTGGTGGCCACCTGTGCGTACCTGGACTACTACAGCACCGAGACGCGGATGTACTCGTGGCTGGTCCTGGCGGCCATCTTGGCCGTCGCCTGCTTTGTCCTGGCCTACCGCGGGACGGGCCGGGTTTACTGGGTGGCGGCCGTGCTCTTGATGGTGGCCGTCCTCTACCTTCAGTACTACGGCCTCTACTTGCTAGCGGCAACCGGGACCGTCGGGGCGGTGGCCGCCTTGCGGAGCGGCGCCCGCGAGCGTCTCAGGGCCACTCTCGTGTACCTGGCCCTGTGTGCCGCGGCCTTCGCCCCATGGGCACCCACAGTTCCTCTACCAGCTCCGCAACACGGGTGCCCCCTGGGCTCCCAAACCCTCGTTCCTCGACTTCTTCGGCGATTCGTTCAATGCTCTGGCGTCCGCCGCTTGGGCGACGATAATCGTGGCTATCGCCGTGGCGGTCCTCATGCCGCGCCGCCGAACGAGGCGCCGTGGCCCGCTGGACGGAGGCGGCTCCAGCACCCCGATGGACGGGGACGGCGCCGGCGCCACGATGGACGGTCACAATGCGCCCCCCGGCCGGGTAGCCCGGGTACTTCTGCTCTTGCCCTGGCCACGGCGATCCCCCTGGTGACCCTGGTGCTGGCCTGGTGCGGCGGCCAGATCGTCAATTCCTGGAACCCTCGATACCTCGGGATCGCGGCGATGCCTGCGCTGGTCCCTCTAGGCGCCGGGCTGGCCCGCGCCCGATGGGGCGCCGTGGCGTTATGGGCTACGGTGGCGGCGTTGGCCGGCACCGCCGTGCCGATGGTTGTCGACCGAAGCGTGACGGTCGAGACGTCCAAGAGCGACGCCGCTTACCTGCTGGACCACCTCCGGCCGGACTTGCGACCCGGTGCCCTGGTGATCTCGACCCAGGTCACGGACACCCCCGTCCTGGCGCTCGACCTCGGGGAAAGGTACCGCTACGCCACACCCTTCGGGCTGCTCAAAGACCCGCTCGTCGTCGACTGGTCAGACATCTCCAGGCGTCTTCAGGGCGCTGACGCCGCCACCAACCTGGCTCCCCTTTTGTCGAAGCTGCCTGTCGGTGGCCAGGTACTCGTGGTCAATCCGACCAGCTGGGGCAGCGGGGAGACACCCGAGGCATACGCGGGACCGGTGGAAGCTGAAGCGATAGCGGCGAACCAGGCAGTGCTCGACGACCCGCAACTTCAGCCGATTACCACCGAGGACGTACCGAAGTACTCCAACCCTCTGTACCCGATGCAAGCCAGCCTGTTTGTGAAGACCAGCTCCGGGCACAGCCAACACGAGCGGAGAGGGAGGGATTTGAACCCTCGGACGAGATTTACCTCGTCAACTCATTAGCAGTGAGCCCGATTCGGCCGCTCTCGCACCTCTCCTCCGCTCACCAGCGTAGCCGAGCAAGTGCACCGGCGTTTGACCAATGTCACCCAGGCGCTCTTAGGCGGAGCTGAAGGCGTTTCATCCCCGCATCGAGTACTCGAACGAATCCGGGCGTCCTCGTGCTTGGCCGCCGGTGCGCCACCCGACCCTGCGACGCGACTGGACAGCGCCGGAAACCGCTAAGCGTCGGCCGTCAGCTGCGGCTGCCGGGGCTCGGCTCGCATGGGGCTGGGCTCGCATGGGGCTGGGCTCGCATGGGGCTGGGCTCGCACGGGGCTGGGCTCGCACGGGGCTGGGCTCGCACGGGGCTGGGCTCGCACGGGGCTGGGCTGGTACGGGGCTGGGCTCGCACGGGGCTGGGCTGGTACGGGGCTGGGCTGGTACGGGGCTGGGCTGGTACGGGGCTGGGCTGGTACGGGGCTGGGCTGGTACGGGGCTGGGCTGGTACGGGGCTGGGCTGGTACGGGGCTGGGCTGGTACGGGGCTGGGCTGGTACGGGGCTGGGCTGGTACGGGGCTGGGCTGGTACGGGGCTGGGCTGGCACGAGCACGGACAGCCGGCCCAGGCCTCGCCGCTCACGCCGTGGCCGCCCTCCATCCCGGAGACCTCGGCTGATTACTGCATGCGCACCCGCCGGGCACGTTGGGCACGCACCCCACTTCCAATAATATGGGTGCCACACCGGGTGCCACACCCAAGTCATGCATGTCAGAAGGCGCCTTTAGCCTTAGCCGGTTGCGAAAGCGCGTAAATTGTTGTCTCTCTTGAGAACCGTGATACCGAGTTATGAGGAGCGTGGTTTTTCGGATGTTGGAAATGTCTGATCGGGAAAAGTTCTTGTTCGACCTCCAGGGGTACCTGGTCATTCCGGGCATGCTCAGTGATTCAGAAGTCTCGACGCTAAATGAGGCCGTTGACGCGAACGACGACAAGATAGTAGATGACCCCAACATGAATGTCGGCGAGTCGCATACGTTGTCCGCCGGCTTCAAGCGACGGATGCTCGGCGGTGTGCTCACGCTGCCCCATCCGTGGTGTGACCCTTTCCGGACGCTTTTGGCGCATCCGGGGCTCGTTCCCTACCTGAACACGATGCTCGGTCCCGGTTGGCGGATGGACCACGCACCCGTGGTATTTATCGCGGACCAAGACGCTGAAGGGCTGGTGCTGCACGGCGCGACTGCGGCGACGACGGAGGTGTGGCCGCACGCCCGCCCTAAGCCGGTGCTGACGCTCGAGGGACGTGCGCCCGACTTCGCCCGGAGCTACCAGTATGCCAACGGAATGATGCGATGCGGGCTGATCGCCATCGAGTTCAACCTCACCCCTCACGCAGAAGGCGACGGCGGGTTCGCGGTTATCCCCGGTAGCCACAAGTCGAATTTTGCCGTCCCGATGGACATCCGGTTGTGGGAGGAAGATCGTGATATTGTATGCAACCCTGCGGGTGATCCCGGCGACGTCATAATCTTCAACGAAGCAGTGGTCCACGGTACGTTGCCCTGGAATGCCGCCCACCAGAGGCGTGCCGTGCTGTACCGTTACTCGCCCAGGTACCTCAACTATGCCGGCGGCTACAACACGACCATATTGCCCGAATGGGTAAGTGAGCTGACGCCCGCTCAGCTGGCCGTTCTCGAGCCCGCCCACACCTACGGGCGCCCGATTATTCAAGACGACGGTGTTACCGTCGTATTCGAGGAGAGGCGGGGTGGCGGCGAGAAAGTGGACCGAAGGGAAGATGTCCAGGAGCAGGAGCCGCAAGAAATAGCGGCGACGTAGCCCACGCTACGCCTCAGTTAGGGCAAGGGCGTCGGAGCAAATGGACCGGCAGGCAGCGCGCCGCCGGCCGCGACCCATCGTTGGCCCGCCAGTACCGCCCGATCGGCAAGAGAATATGCCTTTGGCCGCGAGTAACGACCGCTCAATGTCACAATTGCAATTCGAGCCGATTAAGGTTGTGTGAACTTGAATTGTTTGCTGGACCGCCCCGTGGCGTCCGTCGCCGAGCATGACGGGCCCGCTGAGCTCAGCCCCGGGGGTGGCGGGCGCCAGCCATGACGAGCGGGCTCCCTTCGCGCTCGCTGAGAACCTGTCCCGACCTCCAGCCGGGGACTGACGGGGTGCCGGCCACGGTGTGCGAGCGACTGGTGACGCTCGACCACACAGCGCAACGGACTTGACGCGACCAGGTTACGGCAGTACAGTTGAAGGTTAATTGAAAAAAAGGGGGCTATTTATAGAAATGCAACTTAAAGGAAATGGAACCGACCTGATGCCCAAAGCCTTCGTCGCATTGAGCGCGGCAGCTATTTCACTATTGTTCAGTCTCGCGGTGCCGGTTACCGCCAGCGCCAAGACTTTGAACACGACCGAAAAACAAGCGTCTTCCAAGGTACTTCTCGACATTGGCAACACCGTTGGCCCTGAGTCGGACAGTTTCAACCCGTTGGAACCAACGAGCGGCTTGCGGACCATGTCCATTACCAACGCCATTTACGAGCCCCTGGTGGAGTTCGACCTCCTGCAGCCGTCGGTGACGTACCCGTGGCTGGCGAGTTCCTGGAAATGGTCCAGTACGGGGGACGCTCTCACCTTCAACCTGCGCCACGGGGTGACCTGGTCGGACGGCAAACCATTTACGAGCGCCGACGTCGCCTTTACATTCAATTTGATCAAGAAATACCCGGCGCTGAATACCAACGGCATCACATTTAGCACCGTTAGCGCCAACGGCCCTTATCAGGTCGCCATGACGTTCCCCCACGCCGAATTTGCCGATTTCTACTATATTGCCAGCCAGGTCATCGTCCCTCAGCACATCGTCAGCACGGTGGGCAACCCCGCCACCTGGTCTGATCTAAACCCGGTAGGCACCGGCCCCTTCCTCCTGCAGAGCTACTCCGTTAACGGGTCCACATTTGTCAAGAACCCTCACTACTGGCAGAAAGGGCTCCCGAAGATTTACGGCTTCGATTACGTCACGGTCGACAGTGCAGCCACGCAGAACATCGACACGAACCTGGGGGAGCAGGCCTGGAACGGGGCGACCGAGCCGAACATCCAGAAGCTATATGTCGCTCGCGACCCCAAGGACAACCACTTCTGGTACCCACCCGTGCTTCCGGACGCCCTGGTGCCCAACGTCACGGTGTGGCCCCTCAACCTGGTAGCGGTCAGGAAGGCAATGTCCCTGGCGATCAACCGCCAGCAGGTCTACACCCGGGGCCAGTACAGCCTCGAGCCAGTCGTGACCAGCCCGACGGGCCTCACCCCCGACCAGTTTGGCGAGTACCTGGCGCCGCAGTACAAGAACGCCACGATCCCTTACAACGTGAGCGAGGCGCGGACGCTACTGAAGGGAGCGGGGCTGAAGTTCAACGGCAAAGGCTTGCTCCTCGACAAGAAGGGACAGCCGCTGACGCTTTCGATGATCAACCCCAGCGGGGACATAAACGAGATGAGCACGGCTGAAGTTATCTCCGAGGACTTTCGGTCCATTGGCATCACGCTAAATGTCGTGGGGGCGTCCTACGCGGTCTACGCGTCCGACATTGCTTCCGGTGCGTTCGACACGACACTGGACGCTTCGTTTGCCGGGTACGGTCCTTCTCCGTTCATCTATTTCAACCAGATATTGAACCATTCGCTTTCCGCTCCTATTGGTGGCACCGCGGCCGCCGACTATGGCAGGTGGGATGACAGCGCGACGCAGACCTACATAGCCGACTATGAGGGCGCCACTACCCAGGCGCAAGAGGTGCAGGCAATGCATGGCCTGGAGTCGATCGTGGTGAACGAGCTACCCGTTATCCCCACTACCTACCAGGTCAGCTGGTCCAATTACCGGACCAACCAGGTAGTTGGTTGGCCGACCCCGAAGGACCCGTACGCGTCGCCCGCAATCTACGACCCTGATAGTGAAGTGGTGTTGCTGCACCTGACGCCCGTAGGCTAGCGCTCACGTCGTGTGCCGGTCGTTCGTGATATTTGATCGCGTAAAGGGCCCGGGCGTTGCCCGGCCCGCCGCGCTTTTCCCGCTCTCAAGGTAGGCCCAGGACCACCAGTAAATGGTAATTGAGTAATGACGCGCTATCTCTCTCGACGCATGTTCTTTTATCTGATTTCGGCGTGGGCCGCCATTACGCTGAACTTCTTGATACCCAGGCTCATGCCTGGCAACCCGGCCGAGATCGTACTGGTCCGGTTCCGCGGTAAGTTGCCGGAGACTGCCTTGAACGCCTTGCTCAACTTGTTCGGGCTCGAACGGCATCAATCGCTTCTCAGTCAATACCGTCAGTACTGGTCTCAGCTGGCCCATGGCAACCTGGGCACCTCGTTTACGTTCTTCCCTGAGCCGGTGAGCAAGGTAATTGGGGCCGCCCTCCCCTGGACCCTCGTGCTGATCGGGGTGACCACCGTGATCAGCTTCGTGATCGGGATGGCCGTCGGTTCAGTAGTTGGATGGCGGCGGGGCTCGCCTCTTTTCGATTCGCTGGTACCGGTGACTACTTTGTTCGCCGCCCTTCCCTACTTCTGGATAGGGCTTCTGTGCGTTTCTATCTTTGCCGCCCGCCTTGACTGGTTCCCGGTGTCGGGCGGGTACGCCCAAAACGCTACGATCGGCCTCAACTGGGCGTTCGTGACGAGCACGGTTGACCACGCCCTGCTCCCGGCGTTCACTATCGTGGTGGCCTCCGTCGGAGGCTGGATACTGGCACAGCGCAATATGATGGTGACGACGTTGTCAGAAGACTACGTCGTAATGGCCGAGGCCAAAGGCCTCACCGACCGCCGGGTCATGACCAATTACGCAGCTCGCAATGCCATCCTCCCCCAGATAGCGAGCTTTGCGATGGCCCTCGGTTTTGTCGTAAGTGGCGCTCTGACGGTGGAGATCGTTTTTTCTTATCCAGGTATTGGCTACGTCCTGTTTGAAGCGGTGAGCAACGAGGACTACCCCCTTATGCAAGGGATTTTCCTGGTGATCACGTTGGCCGTGCTGGTCGCCAACTTCCTGGCTGACGTGATGTACGTCCTCGTGGATCCCCGGCTTCGTCAGGAGGCATGAGCCCGTGGCGCAATTAGCCGCCTCCCTGGAGGATAGTGCTCCTCGAGATGACAGGCTCCCACGGGCCGGCAGTACGAGGTGGCGAATGTACTCGGGGCTTCGCTCCGGCAAGTTCGTCTCAGGGTTGGTCATTGTCGGCGCATTCGTGCTCGTCGCTATCATCGGGCCCATCGTCGTGAAGACCGATCCTTCGGCCATGTTCTCCGCCGTCTTGCAGCCTCCCAGTAGCCAGCACTGGCTTGGTACCACGCAGGAAGGCCAGGATGTGTTCGCCGAGATGGTGGACGGGACGCGCACTTCGCTGTTGGTCGGTTTTGTCGCCGCCGGGCTGGCCACGCTGTTGTCGGTGGTAATAGGCATTACCGCCGGTTTTGTGGGCGGGCTGTACGACGACGTGCTAGGGGTGGTAACGAACATCTTCCTGGTCATCCCTGCCCTTCCTCTGGTGATCGTGCTCGCCGGCTATTTGCCGAGTAAGGGCTGGTTCCCCATTGCCCTCGTCATCGCGGTGACCGGGTGGGCATTCGGGCGCGGGTGCTCCGGGCGCAAACGCTGTCTTTTACAAAACGGGACTTCATTCAGGCCAGCCGCGCAACCGGGGAGCGCAGGGCCCGAATCGTGTTCTCCGAGATCCTTCCCGGCATGGTCCCCATAGTGGCGGCCGGCTTTCTTACTACCGTGATCTTTGCTGTCATCACACAGGCGAGCTTGGCCTTCCTGGGCCTGGCGACGGTGTCGGAATGGTCGTGGGGTTCGATACTCTACTGGGCGCAAACAAACGGTGCGTTCCAGGAGGGCGCGGTGGTGGTGGTACGTGCCCCCGGGACTGGCAATTGCCCTGCTCGGGACCGGTCTGACTCTCCTCAACTTCGGCATCGACGAATTCGTGAACCCGAGGTTGAGGGTGCAGGGGGTACCGAGGAGCTCGTCGGCCAAACGTCGCAGCCGACTTCACCGGGTCGCCGGCACCACTAGCTCCCGGCTCCCGGACCGGGCCGCCTCGACAGCCATGGACCGCCCCACTGGAGAGCGACAAGGGGCCCGGATCTCCCGGGGCCTCGCCAGTCGGACCGTACAGGCGAGCAATAGTGAGCGGCGCCGAACTGATCCTGGACGTACGCGACCTCTCCGTCGATTACGGCGCAGGACCATCGGCCGTCCACGCCCTGGACCATGTGGACCTGAAGCTGCACCGCGGCGAACTGCTGGGCGTGGCGGGCGAATCGGGCTGCGGCAAGTCGACCCTTGCTTACGCCCTGACTCGACTTCTGAGGCCACCCGGCGTCATTACTGGTGGGGAGGTGCACTACCATCGCAAGGGCGCCTCCCCCGTCGACGTCCTTGCCCTCAACAAGGACGAACTGCGGAAGTTCCGCTGGGAAGAGCTGGCGATCGTGTTCCAGTCCGCCATGAACGCACTCAACCCCGTGTTGAAGCTGACCGCGCAGATGGACGATGTCCTTCGAGTTCACCGACCTTCAATGACCAAAGTTGCCCGCAACCTGCGCATCGGCGAGGTGCTGCGACTGGTCGGGATCACAGCTGACCGGGCCTCGTCATACCCACATGAACTGTCCGGTGGGATGCGCCAGCGGGCGATGATCGCCATCGCCTTGTTGGTCGAGCCCGAGATCATTGTGCTGGACGAGCCGACGACCGCCCTGGACGTGGTGCTGCAACAGCAGATCTTGGCTGAGATATTGGACCTGCAGGACGGGCTTGGCTTTTCTGTCGTCTTTATAACGCACGACCTGTCGCTGCTCCTCGAACTCGCCGACACCGTCGTCGTTATGTACGCGGGAAAGATTGTGGAGATGGCGGCGGCGGGGGACCTCTACCGTAAGCCGCTCCATCCCTACACTTACGGATTGCTCAACTCCTTCCCGCTCCTTCACGGCCCGCGCCGGGAACTCACGGGTATCCCCGGCAATCCACCCGACCTCCGGAGAATACCGTCTGGCTGCCCGTTCCACCCACGGTGCGCTCAGGCTCGGCCCGGGTGCACCAAGCAAGTGCCGGAGCTAGCCCCCTCGCCACAAGATGACGAGTCGGCCGAGCACCTGGTGTCGTGCCTCCTCTACAGCGGGTTCGCGGAGGCGCCGGAGCCGCTCGAAGAAGAGGCGACTCGTGCCGGCTGACGGCGTGGAGGCACCGGCCCTGCCCGGCGACCAGGACGCCGCCGCCATCCTCCAGGCCGTGCACCTGACCAAGCACTTCCCGGTCCGTCGAGTTCGTCGGGGAGGGTTGCTCCGCCAGAAGCGGGTGGTCCATGCCGTCGACGATCTTTCGCTCAGCCTGTACCCGGGCCGGGTAACCGCCCTGGTAGGTGAGTCGGGCTCAGGAAAGTCGACCGTGGCGCGCCTGCTGGCAGAACTGTACCGGCCCACCTCGGGGACCGTATGGCTCAGGGGACAGCCCGTCCGGGCGCGAACGTCCCGGGCTTTTCGGCGCTACGTGCACGAAGTTCAAATCGTGTTCCAGGATCCGATTTCAGCTCCCTTAATCCGACTCGGACTGTTCGGTACCACCTGAAGCGGGTCCTCAAAATCCATGGTTTCGCCCCGAGAAGGTCGGAGCTCTCGGTCGCCTTGTCGGGGCTGCTGAGCGAGGTCAACCTCACGCCGCCAGAGCAGTTCATCGAGAAGTTCCCTCATGAGTTGTCGGGCGGTCAGCGTCAGCGGGTGGCGGTGGCACGAGCCCTGGCGGCGCGCCCTTCGGTGTTGCTGGCCGACGAACCGGTGTCGATGCTGGATGTCTCCATTCGCCTTGGCCTTCTCAACCTGCTGGCCAGGCTGGCCAGGGACAGGCAGCTTGCCCTTCTCTACATCACCCACGACATCGCGTCAGCCCGGTACTTCGCTTCAACGACCCTGGTCATGTACGCCGGCCAACTGATAGAGGGCGGCCCGTCGGAAGCCGTGACGCAGCGGCCCGCGCACCCCTACACCCAGCTGCTGGTGGCGTCAGCGCCAAACCCCGAGCGCATGCGCCGGGACCGACGCGAGCAGCGGGGAGCGACATGGGAGCCACCTAACCTGATCCTTCCCCCGCCGGGGTGCCGGTTCCAGCCCAGGTGCCCGCACGCCATGAAAATTTGCGGGGAACAATTCCCGCCCAGGACCGAACTGGACGAAGGGCACTGGGCCCGCTGTTGGCTCCACGTCCAGGCGACGGCTCCGCCGGGATGAGGATGACGTCGGCAATACCGGCCAAAGCCGCTGGATGGGCCTGACCGGGGCCTGCGCCTGCCACACCCGGGTCGGGCCGCGACGGGCAACGTTCGCCCGGTTTAACGCCCTGGCTCTGATGCGCCGACTTGGCATATGGCATCTGGCAATGGCAACCGGGCAAAACGTTCCTGGAGGGGTCAGGGACTGCGCCCTATTTACTGGCCCGCCCTCTCAGCTATTGGAGCGTGCCTGTTCCCATTGCTGCAGGGCTGGGAGGTGCTCTTCGACCTTCAAGAACGCCGCGGCCAGGTGCTCCATCCTCTGCTGGTCGGGGACAATGTAATTCCACGACAGCTCGATGGAGTGCTGTATCTTTGCCGCGCACCCTGGCAATTCCAGGGATTTGTAGTTTTGCCCGCTCTGCCGCACTATTTCCCTCCACATTGTGCGAGGTGCACCCGAGTCGGGATCCAGCCGTGCCCAGCTTGGGATCGGGGACCGCACGTAGGTGAAAGCTCCCACTCCTTCTGCTTGCAGCGCGGCTAAGTACGTATCCCGTGATACGCCGCAATATCCCGAATCAACGTTTACCGACAGCATGTGGTACGCAGAGAGATTGCCATCACCATAGTCGGGGAACTGAACTGCCTTCGCCCCGTTCAACGCTTCCTTTAAGTACTCAACGTTCGCACGCCGACCGGATATCTCGGCGTCCACTGACTTCAGCTGCTCGGTGAGGAGCACACCATTTATCGTGCTGAGCCGATAACTGTAAATCAACGAATCACGGTAGCGTTTCACCTGCTCAGGAAAGCCGGCTTCGGATTCCCGGCCCGGGCTCCCCGGGGAGCCGAGCATGTGCTGAGTACCCAGGCAGGCCTTCCAGTAAACGTCCTCGGACCTGGTGAGCATGTACCCCGCTTCGGAGGTGGCGAGCAGTTTGCCGCCCATGCAAGAGAAACCGGCGGCGTCACCGAAACGACCGACCTTCTCGCCCCCGTGGACCGCGCCGTGCGCCTGGCTCCCATCTTCGACGACAACCAGACCGTGGCGCTTGGCCACCGCCATGATCGAGGTCATGTCGGCCGGTTGGCCATAGATATGGACAACCACGATGGCCCGTGTCCTCGGCGTGATCGCTCCTTCGATGGCGCTCGGGTCCAGCAACCCGGTCTCCGGGTCAACGTCGACAAACACCGGAGTAGCGTTGTTGGCCAAAATGCACGAAACCGTTGCGCCCCAGGAGTAAGGGCTCGTTATAACCTCGTCGCCCTGGGCGACCTCCAGCCCGATGAGCGCCGCATGGAGGGAAGCGTGCCCCGTCGACGTGCCCAGGCAGTAAGGCACATCGTGCCAGTTGGCGATCGACGATTCTGCTTCGCCAATGTAGTGATTTGCCTTGCTCAGCCCTACCATTTCCCCGGCTTGTAGTAGTTCCACCACCCGGCGAATGGCCTCTTCGCTGAACTGCGGGTGCTGGTCAGGGGCCACCGCACCAACGGGCTCGCCCCCCATCAGCGCCAACCCCTGCTTCCCTAGCAACTCAACCATTTTCCTCTCCTGACTAGGTCTCCGTACCTCCAGGGTAGGTGCAGGGAGCCGGACGAGCAAAGATTCAGTACATCCGGCCCCACGCCCGGCCGTGGTTCGTCGGCGCGGTTGGGACCGGGCACACTCGTGCCTGCTGCACTACTTCCCCTTTGGCCAGAAAAGACCGCCTGCGTCAATCGGTGAAGCAAACGGCTCGCCAGTGCGACGGTAGGCGACGTTTGGCAGGTTGTGCACCAGGGCTCCGGGGCAAACGTTCCTGGGATCGGCACCACAGGCCGGCCGAGAAGGGTGCGGTACTCTTCGTGGTAGCCAACGGAAAGGACGCCAGAGATGTCGGTTCTGCGGACTTCAGGTGCGGGCCAGCCAGCGGGACTTGACGACGTGGCGCCTGATGGGGTGGCGCCTGATGACGTGGGGACAGTCACGGCGAGTTTGCCCCCGATGTTCCCGGGTGGCCTCCGGATCGGAGCGGAGGAGGAAGCGGCGGTGCTCGAGGTGCTCCGCTCGAAGCGTCTCTTTCGGTACTACGGCCCGGAAGAGGGCCCGTCAAAGGTACAGGCGCTCGAGAGTGCTGTCGTCGACCGCTTTGGCGTGGCGTACTGCCTGGCCGTGACGTCCGGTACGTCTGCCCTCGCCTGCGCGCTGGCGGCGCTCGGGGTGGGACCTGGCGATGAGGTCATCGTCCCCGCCTACACCTGGATTTCGAGCCCGGCGGCGGTGCTGCTCGTCGGTGCTGTGCCGGTCATCGCCGATGTCGACGACGCCCTCACTCTTGACGCGGCGAGCGCCGAGGAGCGCATCACCGACCGCACGGTGGCGCTGATGGCGGTGCACATGCGCGGCGCGCCCGCCAACCTGGAGGCGC
This sequence comes from uncultured Acidimicrobiaceae bacterium, assembly GCA_963754115.1. Lineage (GTDB taxonomy): Bacteria > Actinomycetota > Acidimicrobiia > Acidimicrobiales > Palsa-688 > Fen-671. The sequence goes on from CAVWFC010000008.1 coordinate 398,581, forward strand.
TGACAGAGCTCGCCCAGCGCCGGGGTCTTCGCCTCATCGAGGACACCGCTCAAGCGGTTGGTGCAAGCTATCGGGGCCGCCGCCTTGGGACGGTCGGCGACATCGGGGCCTTCAGCCTGCAGTTCGCCAAAATCCTGACGGCGGGCGAAGGCGGGCTGGTCACAACCGATGACCGCCAGCTGTACGAACGCGCCCTCATGTACCACGACGTGGCCGCCGTCAATCGCGAGGACTTCACCACCACAGAAAGGTTCGTCGGCACCACCTGCCGGATGTCCGAGCTCCACGCCGCCGTGCTGCTGGCGCAGTTTGGCAAGCTCGAGCCCATCCTTTCGAGCATGCGTGGCCATTTCTCCACCATCAGGCAGCAGCTGTCAGGCCTGGCTGAAGCGAAGGGGATCGCGTGGCGCCGGCAGTGGGACGCTAACGGTGACGCTTGCGTCGCTCTCGTCGCCTACCTGCCGGCCGGATCCCGGCCGGGCGCAGTAGTGGAGGCACTTCGGGCCGAGGGGGTGCCAGCCCGCATGATGTTCGACCCGGGCCAACGGGACCTGCACATCGCCTGCAACTGGCCCGCCCTCCTTGCCGGACGCTGGGGCAAAGTAACGCCCTGGGGCGACCATGGGACGGCTGCCGCGCTCGATGTGGGGAGCTGTGAGCGGACCTATGCGCTCCTCCGGCGGGCGGTCCATGTCGACGTGAGCCCGGATCTAACCGGAGCACAGGTAGACGAGATGTCCCGAGCTCTCGAGAAGGTCTTCTTGGGATTGCCCGATGCGTGATCGAGCCAGTGCTGCCTCCAGGAACGTTTGCCAGGTTGCCCGCCGCAAATACTCGTGTCGGCGCTTCCAGGTCCAGCTGCGCAACCAGGCAAACGTTGCCTGTCGTGGCACTAGATCAGACCTGTGAATTAGACAGCCAATTTCATGTACCTGGCAAGCGTCCCGATTGCGTTGCGAACACCCTCGATGCGGCAAGCGTCACGTCATAAACTGTACGCGGGAGGGAACTAACTTCCGGCCGGTCGGGAGCGGGGGCCACCTTCATAGCCGTCGAACGACCAATAATTCGGCATGCCAGGTGGTCCGAAGTGAGATCGATGCCAGCTGCTTTGCATGGCGGTCGGGGTCGGGCCTTTCCGGCAAAGGAGCGTTCGCCAGCCAGAAAGCCAACGACTGTTCGTCAAGGAACTCGTAGTCGACGACGGCTTGGTCCCTGCGTACGATCTCGAACCCGGCTCCGGCGTAAAACTTCGCCCTATGTTCGTTGTCCCAGTACTTCATGCCCTGGAGATTGTCGTGACGGCGCCAGAACTCCTCGTTCGACCCCCACCCGAAGGCGTCGAAGATCGACTGGCAAATCTTGCCCCCGACCTGCTGGGTGACGTAGACGCCGCCTCGACGGAGCACGGCCACCACCTGGTCGGGTTCGACACCCACGTGACGGTCGGCGACTACGTCGAAGCTGTCCGGCCGGAAAGGAAGGCGGCTCTGGTCACCCCGGACCAAAGGGCACGGCAGGCAGCGCCGGGCGACGGCGAGCATCTCCGGAGAGAGGTCGAGAGCGACGTCCTGGGGACGCCCAACCCTCGAGAAAACCTCGCCACCTCCAGTCCCCACGTCCAATGCACGGGCGGAGGGGCCGAAATAAGCGCCGAGAACATCTTCGTAAGACCAGCCGAGGTCCCCCATGTGGGCGCGCATCGGAGACCAGTCCCAACCTTGTATGGGCTGGACGGTGCGAAGAGCCTGTGCTAACGACATCACCAACCTTTTCACCTGCAGGCTAAACGGTCTATCTGCAGGCTAAACGGGCATACAGCGACTTGTTCGTTTATTTTCCTCGGCGCGCGTCGTCAGACGCCCCCGAGTGGTACCCATCTCGGAGGTGCCAGGTCAACATCACCGACTCGCCGTGACTTCGGCGTCCCTCCGCTGATTGGTACGTCGCCAGGGCAGGAGCATTTTCGGGGCCGGTCAACACCCAAACCTCCGAACAGCCGCGCTGGCGGGCGTCTTCCACGAAGGTGGACACCAGTTGCCGGCCCAATCTCCGCCTCCGAGCCGCCTCTGCGACGTCGAGCGCGTACAACAGCATCGTCAGTTCGCCGTCTGGGTGGGCCAGCTCGTGACCATAGGCGTACCCCACGACATCGCCGTCTTCCTCAGCCACGAGCAGCGTCGTCTCAGGACGCTGGAGGAACACGTCGACCTTTACCTCGCCGCTGATGCCATACAACTCGCAGGCACGAGTGGCTGCATCTCTGTCACCCGGCCCCAACCGGCGAACACCCATGGCCGCGAATTTAGGCGGCGCCGCTAGCTGTCCCATCCCCCAACCGCCGCCGTGACGCTTTGGCTTAGGGTTGCCTGGTATGAGCCCTGACGACAAGCGAGCCAATTTCCGGGAGTTGCACATCAAGGGTACCCCACTGCTCATGCCCAACCCGGCCGATCAAGGGGAAGCCAAGGTCCTGGCCGGCGTCGGGTTCTTCGCTCTGGCGACAACCAGCGGCGGGTTTGCGGCCACGCTCGGCCGTTCGGACTACGGGGTTTCCAGGGAGGAGGCCATTGGTCACGCCGCCGCCATCGTTTCATCTGTCGATGTGCCAGTGTCGGCCGACCTCGAGAACGGTTTCGGCGACCGGCCCGACGACGTCGCCAACACCGTGCGCCGTGCATTTGAGGTCGGGCTGGCCGGTTGCTCTATCGAGGACTTCACCACACGCGCCGATCCGGTCATCTACGGGCTCGACGAGGCCACTGAGCGGGTGACGGCAGCGGCCGAGGTCGCCCACCGCGGGCCGGCCCCGGTTTGGTGCTGACGGCGCGAGCCGAGAACTACCTGCGGGGCCGCCCCGACCTTGCCGACACCATCAGCCGTCTCCAGGCCTTCCAGGAGGCCGGCGCCGACGTCTTGTACGCCCCCGGCATGACCGACATTTCGGAGATAATCGTCCTCGTCTCCGAGCTGGAGTTCCCGGTAAACGTCCTTCTAATGCCCGGTGGCCCGAGTGTCACGGAACTGGCGGCGGCAGGTGTCGCCCGTATTTCCGTCGGTAGCGCCTTCCACAATGTGGCGCTCGGCGCTCTGGCCCGAGCCGGTCGCCAACTGCTCCAGGACGGTTCGTGTGCCTGGATGGACCTGGCCGCCGAGGGCAGAAAAGCGACATCTGCGGCGTTCAGTTGGGATCCGGGTAGCCAGGCGTTTCGCGGCCCCGGCCTCGGCAGCGCGTCACGACCTCGGTGCGGCGGTTCATCCGGGCCAGGACGACCGAGCGCCCGTCGGGGTCGGCGAGGACGACGAAACGTCCCCACGCCGCCTCCTGGCACCGGCCACAGCACCGGGATCCCGCTCTCGGCCGCCTGACGCTCACACTCGTCTGGGTCTTCCACGGTGACGCGTACGGCCGCGCCGCCCACACCATCTCCCGACGGAAAGGTGCCTCTGTCGTCGTGGCCCCGGTTGTTACGGTGCAGCACCACCCGGCCCGTCGAGCCGCCAACGACCACGATAACGCCGTCCTCGAACAGCAGCGGCAGGCCAAGTTGGTCGACGTAGAAGAGCCTCGAGGCGGCCAGGTCGGACACGAAAAGGATCAGGCTCTCGAAGCCCGGGGGGCTCACGCCAGCAGCCTACGGGACCTGTGGCGTCTCTGCGCTCCAGGCTGCCGGAGTGAGCCCAGTCGAATGTGACCAGCCGTGGCCCATTTATCCAGACCGGTTCGAGCGAAGTCAGGCTCGATCGCGTGCAGGATGACAAGTCTTGAGCAACTGCGCCTGGCGGGCAGAGTTAGTCGCCGGCCAACTCTGCCCGCCAAACTCCCTCCACCTATGGGGCGAGAGCGAACGCCTCGAGCGCCGAGCGGTCGTACTGGCTGCAGCGGCTCCAACCGGTGTTCGCCGTGGCGGCCACGTAGACGTTTGCCGCGAAGGCGGCCACGGTGCAGGTACCGAGCATGGCCGCTACTGTCTCGCTGAACGGGGCCGGCGGCGAGGTGACCGGGCCCGCCGGTGGAATAGATCGACGTCGCGGCTTTGGTGACCGAGAATGACCAGTTGGCGAAACCTTCGGGCTGTCCTGCGGTGTAGGCGATGGTCACGTCGTCGGTCGCGGCGGTGGCCGGGTTGTAGGCCAGGAAACCGCAGTCGGTCGTCGCCGAGCTGGCCCCGATGGCCGCCTGGGCCAGCGACACCGAAGCACGGGTTGTTGTCGACGTAGATCGTGAGCGGGGTCGCCGACTCCATGGCGCGTCCCGGTCGCGTCGAAGAACTCCACCGTGATGGTGTGGGTCTGCGCGCTCGTCAGGTTGGTGGAGTCGAGGTAGCAACCGGGCAGAGGCTGGATGTAGAGCATCAGGTCGGAGATGGACGGGACCGGGTAGTAGCCGGGATTGCCGCCGAGCATCTGGGGGCCGAAGACGGCCGGCACGTACTCGGTGCCGTTCCATTTGGCCGTGTTGAACTGGTCGGTGCGCAGGTTGCCGTCGACCTTCACCTGATAGAAGCTGGCCCCGTCCAGACCGGCCCGGAGGAAGTTGACCATCACCGGCAGCGAGCCGCCGAAGGGCGCGTTGGTCACCGGGTAGAAGTAGCTCGGGTCGAAGGCGGTCGTGTTGGCGAGACCGCCCGCGGTGATCCAGTCGAAGGGGATGAAGCCGATGCCCTGCAGCAAGCGGGCCCGTCGGCTTGCAGGCGCGACGAGGCGAGCAGGACCTCTTCGATCACCTGGTCGCAGCACACCAGCAGGAAGCCCGGGCTCACCACGGCGACACTCGACGGGCCGGGAAGCCAGGCCGGTGGCTGCCGACGTACTGCCCCCGACGGTGTTGACCGTCACCAGGGCGTTGGCCGGGTCGCGCTCGGGGCAGTACAGGCGTCGTCTGGGTGGAGTCGGTCCAGGTCAGGAAGAACGGCGCGGTCAGGCCGGTGGCCAGGCCCACGCGCTGCCCGTTGCTCAGCTGGAAGCGGCTCACCCGCCCGCCATCGGGACCGGTCGTCTGCTCGCTGATGTAGGCGAACTGCCGGTCGAGGCTGAGGGTGAGCCCGACGGCGTTCTGGAGGCCGGTCAGCACCGCGGTCTTGGTCCCGGTCGCCAGATCGATGCGCCACAGCGTTCCGCTCGGCGCGTACTCCACGGTGTAGGCGACGCCCGCGTTCTCGTCGAGGAAGAGCTGCTGGGGCGCGGTCATCCCGGTCGCCACCACCGTGGCCGCCGCCCGGTTGGCGCTCGACAGGTCGACCTCGCAGGAGGTTGCCGGCTCGCTCCGTGACGTAGGCGTGCACGCCGTCATTGCTGGCCTTGACGTCCTCGGGCTGCTGGTAGCCGGTCCCGAGCACCAGGTACATGGGCGCCGAGCTGGTAGGTGACCCACTCGATGGTCATGTCGTAGCCGTAGGCGACCACCATGACCTTGGCGAAGTTGCCGGCCTGGGTGCGAACCGCGAAGACATCGCCGTTGACCAGCTTGTTGGTGGCGTCGTTGTTGCCCGGGATGGGCGCCGTGGAGTACGGCAGCTTCTGCAAGCCAGCAGCCGTCACGTTGGTGAAGTCGACTGCGCCGAGGTTCAGCAAGGCCGGCGCCGTTCTGGGGGCCATCTGGCGGTCCACGGTCGTCATCTGCTCCCACCAGATGTCCGCGCCGCTGACCCCGCCTTCGGTGCCGGTGTCGAGGTCGAACGTCAAGGTACCTTTCAGCACCGTCGTCCCGCTGCTGATGACCGTGGCGGAGGGGAACAGGTCGAGGCGGGAGAGGTTGCCCGAGTACTCCACAAAAAGGAGTTGGTTGAGGCCGGTGCGGAAGTCACACCCGACGGCGCCGCCCAGCGTCGGTGTCGACAGTTGGGTGATCGTCGGTGCCGGCCCCGGGACCGGCGTGTGTGCGATTGGCAGCTCGACAACTTTTGCCGCCGTGGTTGCGCGTTCATCTATCGAAGTCATGTTGCTTATACCCCTATCTCGAAGGTTTCGGCGAATCTATCCCGCTGGAGGTCCTGTCCAGTCGAACAAACTGACGCGGTACGCGGCCGTACGTGGAACGCCGGCAGCGGACCGGCGCCACCAGGCGGCGACCTCGAGCTTTGATCGGCGCCTTAGCCCCCGTCGCTCGACGGGTCGCCGGCTGCCTGGCGCAAAAATCGAAGCGGTTGCTAAACGGAACCTCCGAGGCGACAAGATTGCGCCGGCATTACGTCGCGACCGGCGGATCGCATTGAATGCAATTCCCGAAGCCCTGAAATTTCGCCGCCTGCAACTCAGAACCCGTACGCGGGCCGGACCTCGCTACACGTTGAGCCGGTATATGCAGCCCACTCTGAAAACGTCGAGGGCTGGAACTCGAGAGCCTCCGGGCCGACGGTACGGCTTACGCGGGCTCGGCCCTGTGTTCCCGCCCAGCTAAGTACACGACCCGGTGGGCGATATTGACGGCATGGTCGGCGAAGCGCTCGAAATAGCGCGCCACCAGCGTCATGTCCATCGTCACCGGCAGTCGCATCGTCCCTGATGCCAGCTCCGCCACCAGGGCGGAGTACAGGCTGTCCATGTCGTCGTCTTGTTCTTCCAGTGCGTCAACCGCGGTCCGGTCCCGCTCGTACCAGGCGTTAGCCGCCTTGTTCCACATATCGGCCGCCGTCTCACCCATTCTCAGCACCAGGACCCGGGCGCGAGGCGACAGATCATCGCTCAGGAAGTGAGTGGCCTGCTCCGCGATGTGGAGGGCCAGACGGTGGGCGCGGTCCTGGTCGGGAAGAATGCGCAATACGGAGAGCAGCAGGCGCAGGTCGTCGGCCACGGGCGCCTGGAGGAGCAGCTGCCGGTTGACCAGAAGCTCCAGTTCAGAATAAATACTTTCAATGTTTGCCTGCCGTTCAGCCACCAGCTTGAGCGCACCGGCATCGCTGTTGAGGAGCGCACCCGTTGCCACTCCTAGATCCTCACCCACGAGCGCGAACAACTCGACGACTTTGCCTTCGATGGCCTGCAGCTCTTGGCGAAATTCCTTCCGAAGCTCCGTCATGCCGCCACAAGTGTAGACCAAGCGGGCCATGAACCCGCGGGAAAACGGCGGCAAGTTCGGCCGTTCTCGGTACCAGGGGGAACGCGACCGGCGTCGTCGCCCTCGTGCGCCTTTACTGCCCCGTGCTCGGAGGCCCGAGACCGGCAGCGCGCGCCAGTGGCGTGCACGAGCGTAGGGCGGCGAGAACTATGGGGGAATTCCTGGAGACGTTGGCGGGCGGGTTCATTTCGCCAGTGATGGGATTGGGGTCGGGAAAGTCGGGAACCCCGTGGGCACGCATGCAGTGGGCCACGGCGAGCAGTTTTTGCATCTCTTGGGCACTGACCTGCGGGGCCGACGTGGTCGGTGGGCCGTAGTACTTGCTCACACGCTCGTTGTGCGGCCTGGAACGTCGGCGATGAAGCCAGGGCGCCCACACTCTGAGCGATCTGGCCCTTGAAAGCCCTTATGGCATTCGGCGCCCCGAGATCGCCCGGCTCAGGAAAGCTGGTGACGCCGTGCGAGCGCATACACCTGGCGTACTCGACAAGCGCCCCCCCGGGGGCCGCGCCGCAGCAGCTACCGTGCCAGCCCGTGCCGCGGTTGTGGTCGTGGTCGTCGTCCTACCTACGCTGGCGACGCCGGCGTTTGGAGAGCCGCCCCCGCAGGCGGCCGTGACGAGGGCGAGCCCAACAGCGGGGGCAACGAGTAGCATCCAGCGCCGCCCATGCCTGCTCGGAGCCCTATTCGCGCCCCAAAGTGTGCCGTCCGTGAGGCGGAACCACCTCGGCAGTTCTGGCATTGCGTGGCCCTTGCTCTCTGCTCGCTTCCACGGCCTTACCCTACTCAGTATGCTACCAGGTTGATAGGCGTGAGCGGCCCGCGGTTGGCTGGCCTGGGCCGGTGCGCATTGGTAGCTCGAGCCCGAAGGTCCCGCCCTCGCCCCCGCTTGTCCGTCGTGCTCCTCATTTTCGGGTAATAACTGGTCCCGGCGGCTCCAATTGTTGGCCGCCGGGGCCGATCTTTGGTCACGGCGTGGCCGTTGGGTGCACTTTTTGACCAGTTTCCGGTATATAACTGGACCCAACGGGGCACCGGGGGGCCGAAGCAGTGCAGTGCTCCCCATTTAGGCCATCCGCGCTCGCCTTCAGAGCCGCAGTTAGCGCGAACGCTCAACTCGATGCTGCGCGGGCGGCCGCTTCTACCTTGGACCGATAACTCGCCCACTCGGACGCGGTCTCGGTCCCGCAAGTTGCTGCCGGGCTTTGCGATCCCAGCGGTGCCGTCGATCAACTCCCGGATGATGTCCGCGTGGCCGGCGTGGCGGTCGACTTCGGAACTCATGTGGACGAGGATGCGTGAAGTGTGACCTCACTGCGGTCCCCGGGCCACCACGGAACATGCCCGATGGCGTCAAGCGGTAACGCCTGGACGGTGGCGTCAACGTGGTCGCTGCTCTTCTGAAAAAGCGCAACGATGTCCTCCAGCGGTTCGTCTGCCTTTGCCCACATATCGTCATCAGGAGCCGCGCCGTCGGCTTCCCAGGGAAGTTGGTCGGGGAACGGACGGTCGAACGTGACGCCGAAGTAGCCTGCCTGCACACAGGCGACGTGCTTGACAAGCCCCAACAGATTGGTCGCGGTTGGGGTCATCGGGCGGCGGGCATCGTAGGAGGAGAGCCCGTCGAGCTTCCCGAGGAGAGCGTCTCGGGCGCGCCGCAGGTAGAGCACGAGGTCTTCCTTTGGATCGGGGACCACCATGCCCACATCATGACAGCCACCGCCACGGACAACCAGCGGCCCACGCACCGAGCCAGCCGCGTTGCCGAAAAAAACGAACCACCGCTTTCGTCCTGCGGGGGCGATTACAGCTGCACTGATTCGGTCCAGCTGATACGGAGCCGGACGGTGTCAAGGTAGCCGTCGCGAACCCAGGTTGCCTGGGGCTCGACGCCCTGACGGCCGAGCGCCTCATAGCACTGGAGCACCAACCGCTGCTGCTCGGCCACCTGACGGACTATGTCGTCGGGAACGGCGACGCCGTACGCGTCGCAGAACACTTCGATCCGCCTGCGGCGGTCTGGTGGCTCGGGATAGCGCAACCAGCGCATGCACTCCGCATCGTCGCGGAACGGGGCTGCGTACTCGAGGGCATACGCGACGTCGAAAAGGGGCGGCGCGGGGCGGGCGTGGTCGAAGTCGAGCAGACCAACGATCTCGCCGTGGCGCCAGACACCGTTCCACGGCCCGAAATCTCCGTGGCATACGATCTCACCCTGTCCACACCCGCCCGAGCCGCTGGACCAGATGCCGTCCCGGGGCGGCCGGTACGACGCGACCGCGTCGTGGTAGCGGCGCAAGAACGCTGCCCAGGCACGCAAGCCGGCTTCGGGGACCACTTTTGCCCACCCGTTCGGAGCGGAGTCGCCATCGATCCACGAAAGCGCCTCCTCGTTGCCGTCAACACCAACCAGGCGCGGCGCGGGGAAGGACTCGCGCTGCAGGTGCCGCAGGAGGTCGTGGACGGCGGGCGACCAGAACGCGATGGGACGACGGACGACGTCTCCCTCCCGCCGGGCGCGACCCGTCGCTTGGGATGGTTCCACGAGTGCCAGTCTGGCTCAGGGCTCCTGGGAGGCGCCCGGGCTGAACAAACATAGCGACCCAGGGCTTCAACGCGGTGGCTACGCTGTTGGCCGGTATGAAACACGGCCGTGGGCGGTCTTTTGTGAAGTCCCTCGCAGCACTGCCGTCTTTGCAGCGGGCGGCGCAATGGTTGGTAACGGATGCCCCCTTTGGACCGATCCGGCCGACTGCTCTTCGGTCGACAGCAGCCCCGCCGCTCAACGCCGTGTGCGACTCCTCGTTCTGGCAGGACGGCGAGTGGCGCACTTACGGCCGAGCCTTAGGCCTGCCGCAGGACGAGGGCTGGTACCACCGTAAGGCGTGGGAATGGACCCAGTGCATCTACGGCCTTGAACGGCTCAACGCCCTGGGCCGGGAGAAGCTGGTCTTAGGCGTCGGGGCGGGTCACGAGCAAGTCCTCTACTACCTCGCCAACCGGAGCCTCTGCACGGTGGGTACGGACCTGTACTCGGCGATTTCTCCACCAGCCCGGCCAGAGAGGCCGATCCGAATTTCCTTTCCGACCCCGGCAGGTTCGCGCCGTTCATCTACGACAAATCCCGGCTGCTGGCCCTGCCCGCCGACGGGTGCAGCTTGCCGTTCAGGAGCGGTTCCTTGGACGTCGTGTACTCGCTCAGCTCAATAGAACACTTTGGGGGCCACGAGCGCGCATGCCAAGCGATGCACGAAATGAGCAGGGTCTTGACCCCCGGGGGGATCGCATGTGTCGCCACCGAGCTCGTCCTCGACGGCGGGGCCCACCCTGCTTACTTCACTCTCGACCACCTCTACGAGTACCTGATTGACCCCTCGGGCATGTACCTGGTCGAACCACTGACGCATGTACAGCCGGCGCAGGAGTTCATGGACGACCCGGTGAAACTGCCCGAGGAGTACTCAAGGACGCCACATATCGTGCTGCAAGACGGTCAGTGGAAGTTCACGTCCGTGTGCATTTTCCTGCGCAAACCCACCCGGCTTGACCTGCTCGCCCAGTGGACGGCCAGGGCTGCTGCACGCCTCGAAAGTGGTCCCCTTCTGCGGGGCAAGGGTCAATCTGGTTTGGACCAACTGCCTTATACCTGACCGACGGCGAAGTCTGCTGTCGCCGCCCGGCCAGTACCGGAAGTGGCTACACCCTGAACCTCCCGAGGCTGCGATGTACGGGATCCAGCGTGCGACAAGACCCTGGGCGGCCGGAGACATCGCCCCGCTTCCGTGCATCCACGAGCCGCCCAGATGTTGACGGAGTGATAGTCTCAGATAACGATGTCCGAGACCTCCAGGGGTAGGACCATCCGTAGTCACGGGAGATTTCCGGGCTTAGAGCGACCTTGCGCCATCGCCCGCCCTGGATTGGGCGAGCACCGTACAAGATCAGTTTTGCCCTTTGTGGTCCCGGCGTTTGTCACCCGCATGGGGCAACTCGTAAGCAACATGAGGCTATTTTGGGTTCGCGCTGATCGCCTGTCGTGGCGGGAAGGACGATATAAATGCTTGACCCCGTAGTCAAGTCAGGCGACTTGACTGATATGGACCGTTTCATTTTCGAGTCATGGGGCTACTTCATTATCCCTGAGGTGCTAAGCACCGGCGAGGTAGAGGCATGCCTAGAAGCATCCAAGCGACTGCACGAGGACTCGCACGGTTGGGCTCAGATTGGACGCGGCTACGAAACAGAGCCCACGCTGGAGGGACTAATCGACCATCCCGCGATAATGCCGAAAATCCGGGGGTTGTACGGCGACCGGTTCATCTTGCAGGCGGGCTGGAATACGGTCCAGCCTGCCCACGGACAGACAGGGGGCTGGCATCAAGACGGTTCAGGAGCGTACGACTTCAGTTTGCTGGGTTACCCAATCCCGTTGCTCCAGTTACGGGTCTCATACCCCCTGACAGACCAGTCAGTGCCCCGGCGGGGCAACCTGGAGCTTATCCCTGGGAGCCACCGCAGCCTGGTGCCGCTGCCCGCGGCGGCACGAAACGACCGTAGCGAGGTACCGATCGGGCATGTCCTTTGCCTCTCTGCCGGGTCGGCACTGGTGTTCCATAATGCGGTTTGGCACCGCACTTACGCACATGACGGCGACGAGGACCGTTACACCATGCACTACGTCTACAGTCCTCCCTGGGTCAGGAGTTCAGACCGACTTCAGAACGACCAGGACCTCCTTGGTAGGACAACTCCGCTGCGTCACGATTTGTTGGCTGAGTTCGCACGTCCTGACGCACCATATGGCATCGGCTACGCACCCCCGCGGTTCGATTAACACAGGAGGGCCGTCATAGCTCCGGTCCCTCGTCGTCTGAGGTCAAGGGCTTGCCGGCAATTCTAACCAAGTGACCGGCGTTGGCCTGCAATTAGGGTTGGGCCAACCCGCCTTCAGGACCCAGGTTCTACGATTGCCGGGGTCGCGTCCGAGTAATTTGCCTCGAGCCGCACACTCTGCTGGCGCCGCCGCTTGCCAACTGGCAACGTCCCGCCATATCCCCCGCCGCGTTTGCTACCTGTGGACCGAGCCCTCGAGGTGGTCGGAAAAGGTACGAATGAACTTCGTCTTGTCTCCCTTGGACCCACCCTCCAGGGACGTCTACGACCATACAGTACTTTACGTCTCTGGCGATAGCCTCGGCAAAAAGAAGGGGCTCCCGAGACCCCTTCTTTTCACAGGCTTTTATCAACAGGCGGCCCTGGTGGTTGCGTCAGCCACGCCAAACCTTTCCTGTAGAGACGTGCCATAAATATGGGTACGTCGTAGCGAAAGTTGGGACGAGAGATTACTGTCCAATCAGCTCGAGTTCGGACGTGGAGCCCTCGCCAATCCGCAACCCTAAGTTCGAATCGCCGACCAGGATTGGTCGTTGGATGTGCACGACTCGGTCGTCCCGTTGGCGGGGAACACGATATCCTCTCGTAAGGTCCCCGCCATCGTCAACGTCCCGCTCGGCGTCGCCCCCTCGACGTGGCCGGCAAAGTAGTACGTGAACTTTGCATTTAGGTTGTCGAAGACGCCTCTCTGTGTAGCCATTGCCAGGAACGAACCGTTCGGTCGGATCGGTGTTTGGAGGATGCCGATGTGGTCACTTCCGGGGAACGAGCCTGCCGGCGTGCAGGCGATGCCCACGCCCGGAACGGAGATGTCCGTCAGGCTCCTGCCGCCCGGTGAGACCGAGAACGTGACGGCGTTGCCGCCGTAGTTGGCCCAATCGCCCGAGTAACTGCCCGGCACGGCGGCAGAGTTCGTCGGTGCCGGTTGTGGGTCGTGAGCCACTGTCCAGGATTGCTGGTTGGACGTGCACGATTCGGTCGTCCCGTTGGCGGGGAACACGATATCCTCTCGTAAGGTCCCCGCCATCGTCAACGTCCCGCTCGGCGTCGCCCCCTCGACGTGGCCGGCAAAGTAGTACGTGAACTTTGCATTGCTCCCGTCGAACACGCCTTGTTGAGTCCCTTCTGCCGCGAACGAGCCGTTCGGGTTGATCGGCGTGTCGAGGATGCTGATGTGGTCACTTCCAGGGAACGAGCCTGCTGGCGTGCAGGCGATGCCCACGCCCGGGACCGAGATGTTCAACAGGCTCGTGCCGCCCGGTGAGACAAAGAACGTGACGGCGTTGCCGCCGTAATTGGCCCAATCGCCGGTATAGCTGCCCGGCGCCGCTACGGACTTCGTCGGGGCCGGCTGCGGGTCGTGAGTCACCGCCCAGGATTGGTCGTTGGACGTACACGTTTCGGTCGTCCCGTTAGCAGGGAACACGATGTGTTCCTGGAGGGTGCCGGCCGCAGTCGGCGGCCCGGCCGACGTCGCCCCTTTGAACATACCGACAAACGAGTATGTGAACCTTGCCTTGGCGTTGTCGAAGACGCCCTCTTGAGTGGCCGTTGCGGAGAACGAGCCGTTCGGGTTGATTGTCGTCTTGAGGATGCCGATGTGGTCACTACGAGGGAAAGAGCCCGCCGGCGTGCAGGCTATGGCGACGCCCGGGACCGAGATGTTCAACAGGCTCGTGCCACCCGGTGAGACAAAGAACGTGACGGCGTTGCCGCCGTAATTGGCCCAATCGCCGGTATAGCTGCCCGGCGCCGCTACGGACTTCGTCGGGACCGGCTGCGGTCGGGCTTTAGGCCCGGCTGTGAACTGCGCCGCGACGGACGTTAGGGTCGAGACCTTTACTGTGCACGCCCCGGTGCCGGTGCAGGAGCCACCACTCCAACGGAGGAACGTAGAACCGTTCCTCGGCTGGGCGGTGAGGACCACGCTCGTGCCCGCTCTAAATGTCGCTGTGCACGTGCCAGGACAGGCGATCCCCAGAGGCTTACTTGTAACCCCACCGTTTCCCACGATGGCGACCACTAGAGTTGAAGGCGTGGCGGCGACAGCAGGCAGCGCGGTGACCAACAGCGATACAGCGACGAGCGCGACTCCAGCAGAGCACCTCGCCACTCGATTTCGCCCAAACAACCGTGCGAATCTCATCCGCCCTAAGTACCCAGTGTTCGATGCCATCGCGCAACCTCCGGTCAGTGTCTACGCATCGTCCTCATGCGTAGTATCGATACCCCTGCTAGATATCACCTGCGGACTTTCCCAGGTCCGACCAGCAGGCACAAGTTAACGGGCGGAAATACGGCAACCAATTCATTTCAATTCAGGAGCTGCCCAGTCCCTCCAGGGCGCTCTTAGCTGGAGACTGGACCGTACCACTATCGCCGGGACGGCGCGGCCTAAATCGTCGCATTACGCAAAGTTTCTCGCTCGGCAGGTGATTGACCACGGCCAGGGGTCTCGGCGCCCAGCACCAGCGGTCACCGGTGCGGAAGGACGAGAAGACGACCGACATCGCTGACGGGGCTAAGCGCCGGCCGAGCCTGAGCTACAAGCACCAGCCGGAGCGCTCCCCCGGCCAGCCGCGCACCCAAACCTCAGACGAGGAATTGTGTGGCTATTTGTACCATTTATCCGTTTACCGGTAGCCAGCCGACTGCAGGTCATAAAGGTCGGCGTAGACGCCCCGCTGCGCTATAAGGCTGGCATGGTTACCCTGCTCTACGAGCCGGCCTTGCTGGAGGACAAGAATAAGGTCGGCCATGCGGACCGTCGAGAAGCGGTGCGATATAAGTAGCGTGATGGCGCCCGTCTCCCGAGCCGTGTGGGCAGCCGCTGCGTAACGCTGGAAAAGAGCGTACTCCGTGGGGGCATCGAGGCTGGCCGTCGGCTCGTCGAAGATGAGCAACAGAGGTGACGGCCGCATGAGTCCGCGCGCAATGGCAAGCTTCTGCCATTCGCCGCCCGACAAATCGGTCCCGTCCGGGAAACTGGTGCCGAGCTGCGTGTCGAGACCCGTTGGCATCGCGCCGATCACATCAGCAGCGGCAGCTCGGGTCACGGCTGCCATGACCGCCACGTCGTCACCCACGTGGGGAAGATCTCCGACACCAACCGTCTGTCTGGCAACCAGTTCCAATCGGGCGTAGTCCTGGAACGCAGCTGCCGCGGCGCCGCGCCACAACGGCAGGTCGAGATCATCGAGAGGTACGCCGTCGACTGCGATTGAGCCCGCCGTTGGCCGGTAAAGACCGGTAAGCAGCTTGACCAGGGTGGTCTTGCCGGCCCCGTTATCACCGACCAGCGCCACTACCGAGCCGGCAGGCAACGAGGCGGTGAGGCCGTCGACCGCATCCTGGCCGCTGGTCGGGTAGCGATAGGAGACATTGTCAAGCGTGATTCCAACGATCAAGCGCCCTGGCGCCGGCTTGGTCCCACTTACAGATTTGGCCGCCGCCTCGGCGTGTTCGACGATACGGCGGTAACTGTCGATCACCCGCGACGCCCGGCCGTGGAGGCTGATCCAGGCCAGGATGGCAGACACCTGGGTGTTGAGCTGGCCGCACAGGCCCACGGCGAGGATCACGTCCCCCGCGCTGGCGGTCCCAGCGATCGCCTGGCGCACGACAAGCCACAGCGCCCCTACGTAACCGACCAGAAACAAGAGACTGCCGGCGGTAACGAGTACCACACTGCGGACTTGGCGGTCGTTGAACGAGGCGTATGCGGCGGCCAAGGCGTCGTCCTGGCGGTGCAGGAGCTCTCGACCCAGGCCGTACACGCGAATTTCCTTGGCCGGCCCGGCCGTCGTGGCCAACCCGAAGAAAGAGGCGGCCCGACGCCGCGGTTCGGAGCCTTCTCGCCAGGCCTCGTTGGTCCATCCATTTGCCACTTTGCTTGCCGCCACCGCCGGCAGGGCCAGGAGCGGCAGGCACAGGAGCCACAAGTTCAGGTTGGCCAACAGCGCCAACGTCAACCCGAAACGGACGATGAGGGCGACCATGGGAGACCACAGACCGACCGTATGAGCGAAGCTGATCGCATCGGAGCGGACGGTCTCCAGGTCGTCGAGGTACGCCGGCGTCTCCAGTTGGTCGAGGCGCGGCGTGCCGGCCGTGAGCTTGATGCTGCGCCGGTCGAACTCCTGGCGCACCACCTCGCGGCTTGCGATCGCCGCCCGGGTCTCCGCCTGGCTTACCGCCAGGCCGCCAGCCACGATCACGGCCAGGACCACCGAGTAAGCCGTCGCCTCGGCCCATCGGCCTGCCAGGACCGCGTCGACGATGGCCTTCAGTGCCACAACGGACAGCACACCTGAGAGGTTCCTCCCGAGGTCGACAGCGAACAGGACGATCAGGTCGCGCCGCGCCAGTTCCCACGCCACGGAAAGGGTAAGCCGCATGCGGGGCGCCAGTTCAGGCATCCCCCGCCTCCTGGTAAGGCTCCGCTTGAAGAGCGAACATTCTGGCGTACAGGCCGCCCTCCGCAACGAGCTGGTCATGGTTGCCGTGAGCAGTAATGCGGCCTTCCTCCAGTACGCAGATTTCGTCCGCCCGGCGGACCGTCGAGAACCGGTGCGACACGATGACCGTTGTGACTCCGCGCGTGATCTCCAGGAAACGAGCGTAAAAGCTGGCCTCCGCTCGCACGTCGAGGTTGGCCGTTGGTTCGTCGAGAATAAGGAGCCGAGCGCCCGCCCTGACGGCGTACAGCGCCCTCGCCAGCGCTACGGACTGCCACTGCCCGCCCGAGAGGCCCGTGCCACCGACGACTTCCTGCGTTAGCTCAGTGTCCCAGCCCCGGCTGAGCGTGCCGATGAACCGGCTCAGGCCCGAAAGCTCGGCCACCTCTGCCAGGGTTGCTGCGTCCAGACCGGCGTCGACGTCGCCGAAGCGCACGTTCTCCAGCGCGCTGACGGGGTAGTGCACGAAGTCCTGGAACACGACCGCCACCTGGTGCCTCCAGGTCGCCGGGTCGACATCTCGCAGGTCTAGATCACCAAGGAGCAGGCGGCCCTGGCCGGGCTCCGTCAACCGGCAAATCAACTTGATGAGGGTTGTTTTGCCTGCACCATTGTGGCCAACAAGGGCGAGCGACCGACCGGGCCGGAGCTCGAGGTCGACGCTACGCAGGGCGTCGGCATTCTGGCCCGGGTAGCGGTACGCAACTTTCTCGAGCCGCAGGCCGCTCCAGGGCGGCGGGTCGACGACCCGACTGGCATTTGCGGTGCCCGGAGGGGCGTCGGGACCGGGCCCATGGCCGAGTGCCCTTTCCAAGCGCTCCAACGCCGGCACCGTCGCGGCGCCCCAGTTCAACATCACGTCGTTGACGTCCCCTGTCCCGCCCAGCACCGCGGCGCCTACGACACCCTGGAGGACCAACGTCACCGTCGCGATGCCGACCCGGCCCGATTTCGCGGCCCAAAGCAAGTCGCCGAGCACCAGCACCTGCGCCGCCACGAGCAACACGAGCAGCAAGGCCAACCTGGCGCGCTGGACCCGCCGTCCCCGCCAAACAGCCGACATCGAGGCCAGCCAATGGTCCTGGAACCGGTCAGTTATCCAGTCCCCCAGGCCGAAAATACGGATTCTCTTTCGCCGCCGGCTGCGTCAAAGCCAAGCTGCGGTAGTACTCCGAGCGCCGGGTACCAGCGCTATTGGAAGCGAGGACCTTCCACAGTTCGAGGTTCTCCCGCCTGACGCGCGCGAACGGACGAACAACCAAACGACCAGTAGGGCGAGAGCGCCTAGCCAGCTAAAGCGCGCCACTCCGACGAGCATGGCGGTGCCGCCGAGGTAAGTGGCCAGGACGCCCTGGAACGCGTACATGGCGTTACCGGCCGATATCCAGGAGGTGCCGACGCGGCTCGCGTCGGTCACCAGGTCGAGCGTGGCCGGGTCCTCGAGGTGGCCCGTCCCATACGGGGCGAGCACAGCAGCCATAGCCCGCCAGCGCAGCCGGCGCTCGAGCGCGTTTGACAGGCGCGTTGTCATTACGCCCTGGGTTGCCGTCAAGACTTGCTGCGCCACGAGGAACCCGGCAATGGCAAGAAGCGCCAGGTCGACCCGGTGGGCCGCCGCCGACCGGCCTCCTCCGGCCACCGCAGCCGAGATGTTGCCGACAAGACGGCTCAGGGCCACGGCCAAACCGAGCGGCGCTATGGCGGCAGCGACAGCGGCCAAAAGGAACGCGATCGTGAGAGCCGGGCTTACCCGTACGAGTTCCCTCAGCATCACAGCGACCGAGTACCGGCGAAGGGAGCGAGCCGACGCAGGCGAGGCCGCATCGGCGGCATCAACCATTCGGTCCTGCAGTTTAAACACTTACGGGTTTTCGCCCGCAACAGAATTTGGCTGCAGCAGGGACCGGCCAGTCTCAGCTATCCCCGATGTCGCAACCAATTGAGCAACGGTGGCGCCAGGCTCCGCACCCTTTCGCTCGACTAAGCGAGCGCAGCAATAGCCTCGACTTCGACCAACTGGCCCGGCCAGCCAAGCACGGACACCCCCAGGAGGGTGCTGGGGGCGTCGTGCTCGCCAAAGCGGCTCCTCACAACGTCCCAGGCGACCTGGAGGTCAGCGCGGTCCTGGCTGGCTACGTAAACGGTGGTCTTGACGACATCTTCGACGCGAGCACCGGAAGCTTCGAGCGCCACCAGCAGGTTGGCCGCGGCTGCTCAGCCTGGCCTCTGACCGTTCGGTCAGCGACGTTGCCGGCTTGGTCCAGAGGGCAGGCACCGGCAGTGAACACCAGCCGAGTGCAGCCAGCGGCAACTGCCGCGTAAGCGTAGGGCACCCTCTCCGCCAGCTGAGGAGCACGAACGAGCCGCACGTGCGGGCCCTTTCCCATCGGGCTAGAGCGTAGCTAAGGCTTTCAACGACCCCAAAACCTGAACTGTTGTCCTTTCCGGCCGGGAAATTGGCACATGACCAGGAGACTTCAGCATAAACGGACGGCCCATCGTCTTATGGCGGGCCCGGAGCGCCTCCGGGCACTGGCGAAAGGTTTTGACAGACCTTTTGCGCCGCCTGGAACTGCGGTGAACTGGGATCGACGCCACGCAAGCTGAAACTGATGCCACCGCCGCCAGAGCTCGGGTCGGGGAAGTTTGGCTCACCGTGCCGGCGCATACAGTTCGCGAAGGCGAGCGCCCTTTCCTGGAGCTTGGCCTGCTCCGCCGGTGAGAGCGGCTTTGACTTGGGTAGCAGGTTTTGGCAGGCCTTCTGCGCCGCCTGGTATTCAGGCGAATTGGTGTCGATGCGGTTTGAGTAGAAGACACCGTCTGAATTGGGGTCAGGGAAGCCGGGCTCGCCGTGATCGCGCATGCAGTTCGCGAACCTCAGCTCCTGGGTATAGCTCGCTCCCACGATCTTGTACCCCAGCCCAGAGGAGCCATCGGCTTGCGCCGGGGCGCACCAGGCCACCGTCAAGAGGACAGAGCCGACGACAAAGAGGCCGGCCAAGCCGGTCCTCCCGAACCTGGAGGGGGACATACGGCGATTGTCGGCTATGGCGGATAACAGCGGCGTAACAATTCTTCGCCCCTGGTGCCGCCGTCGACCTGCTGCCAGCAGCGCCTCCGGAGCCAGCGAGGAGCTGCCACTACAGTTGGAGCGCTGACAGGACCGCCCAGCCGCGCTCGAGTGGTCCCGTTGGGGGCCTTCGACAGGGAACGATTGTTGGACTGCAGGACTGCTGGCCAATAAAGCGAGAGGCGAAAGTGCTGACAGAAAAAGAGGTTAGATACTTCAGGACATGGGGCTTCTTGGTCTTACGCGGCTGGTTGGCCCCGCAGGAGGTCAAGCAGCTTCGAAGCGAGTTCGATCAAGCGATGGCAAACGCCTATGTGGGCGACGAATTTGATGGCACCAAAAGGCACTGGATCCCAATGCTGGGACCGGCGGTCCCTACCTTTGGGAAGCTGGCCGGCGATCCGCGCTTTCGCGAAGCGGCCCGTCAGCTCAGCGGGATCGACCTCGTCCTCTTCGCGGTCGATGCCAATCGTTACGTCGGCGACACTAATTGGCACCCCGATGGCGGGGGCGCTCATAGCGTCAAGTTTACGATTTACCTGGACCCCGTAGGCGCAGAATCCGGAGCTCTGAGGGTGATCCCTCTTTCGCACCGCGCCACCACGAGGCTGGCCGAACCCGGGCTGGCTCCGGAGTACAAGGAGATGGTCGTCGCCGCAGTGGAGGAGGCGAACGCAGCGGATGACATCCGGTCACTTCCGGCTGTCCCCCTCGAGTCGAGGCCGGGCGACGTGGTCGTGTTCGACCCGCATATATTTCACGCATCGGTAGGTGGCAGCAATGACCGGCCCATGTGCACGGTGGCCTGGTTGCCATATCCTGCGGAGGGCGAAGCTCCAACGACGCAGGTCACCCAAGCGCCCGGTAACCTGGACTTTATCAAGAAGTTCTCGGGTGCTACCGATTTGAGCGGGGTCTTCGATTTGCCTTGGTTCGCCGCTCAGGATTGGGGCGACGGCCACCGGCAGGTCATCGACGACCTGCGCAAGTGCGGTGCTCTCTGACAGGGCCCCGCCGGCGACAGCGAAGGACCGCAGCTGCCTTGCGGGCGGGCGCGTTCAGGTTCGAGGCCGGAGCAACAGGGCCCACTCGCTCGAACCCCAAAACTGACTGAACCCGGGCCAAGTGAAGTCGTTGGAAGCGAACGAAACGTCCTGCTCGTAAAGAGGCACATACGGTTCGTCTACGGCCAGGAGCTTTAGCATCTGGGCGTAGACAGCGAGCCGGCTCGCGTTCGTCGGCGCCGCCAGGCTCTTGGTCAGCAGCTGGTCCATCAGAGGTGGCGTCCAGTCAGCCAGGTTCAAGCCGCCAGGCAGCGCATTGTGGCTGCCGTACCAAATGTTCTGGAAGCTCGGGTCGGGCGCGCACCCGCCAGCCGTGGTATAGGTGAACGGCCGCGGAGCACCCTCCCCACCGATCGCCGCGAACCAGGCCGACTGGCCGATGTTATCGATCTTCACCTTGATGCCGATCGGCGCCAGCTCGTTGGCGATCACCTGGTCGACGTCGAGGAAGCTTCCGTAGTTGAAGGTGAGCAGGGTTGTCGAGAACCCGTTCGGTTCGGACGATTCAGCCATCTCTTTCTTGGCCTCGGCGACGCTGAAAGGGTAACTCGGGAGCGAGTTGAGGACGTTGTTGACCTGCGCCGCGGTCCCGATGGTCTCGAGCTGGCTCGGTTCGATCAGGGTCCCGGTGGGGACGGCACGGAACCCGGTGGCGGTGATGATGGCCGGCCGGTTTACGGCGTAGGCGACGGCCCTGCGGATGTGGACGTCGTTCCAGGGCGCTGTCTGCGTCGGCATGCTGATGAAGGCGTTGTTGCAGCTCGTAGCGTACGTCATATGGGCGCCCGAGGTCGACGCGAAGGCGTTGCCGTTTTCGACCAGAGGTGAAACGTCGATCTCGCCGGCGCGTAAGGCCAGGGCTTCGCTTGTCTCATTGGAGAAAAACGTAAACTCGATCTCCTTGAATGGCACCGCCCCGCCCCACCAATCCGGGTTAGCCGTGAGCACCACACCCCTCGTCGGGTCGAGGCTTTGTACCACCCACGGGCCGGTGCCCATCTCGAGCGTACTGGGGTCGCCAAAGCTGCTTCGGTGCTGCTCGAAAAATGCTTTTTCGAAGATATAACTCTCGCTGAACGCCAAGGTGAACAGGAACGCAGCGTCTGGCTCCGCCAGCGTGATGGTGGCTTTGCCCGGGCCGTCAGCCGTGACGCTCTCAATGGGTGCAAGTTCGCCATTGAAATGCGACCCGGCCCGCCGCGCCCAGTCGAGCGAGGTCACGACGTCGGCGCTCGTGAGTGTGTCACCGTCCCAGAATTTCACGCCGGGACGCAGGGTGAAAACGTACGTGGTCCGGTTGGGCTCGCTCACGCCGTAGGCCAGCACATCTTGCAAACGTCCGTTGGGGCCGATGTCCTGGAGTTGTTCCAGGGCGAGGCTGTCCGCAATGTTGCTAAACGCTCCCCCGGGGACGGTCGGGTCGAGCGAGCTAAACGCCTCGGCCATCCCTACCCTGAGGAGAGGCATCGCGCTCTGCACCCCTGGCGTTGTGGCCGAAGCCTGACTTGGCGGCACCAGGTAGGGGCTGGCTAGAGCCGTGCACGAGACGGCCAGCGAAGCGACCGCGGGACGAAGCTTCACGACTGTGCCTCCTCTCTCGACGCTCACAGGCGTCGGTCTGCGCCTCCATCGTGGCGGTCCGTCTCCTACCACAAAGCAGGAAACTCGCTCCTGAAGTTTATTCAGAGCGAAATAAATTCCCGGTTACGAGAGAATGAACGGCGATCGAACTTATCGCCGCTCGTCGGCCCACCAGCCGGTATCGTCCACCACGTCAAGGCAAGATCGTCGTTCCTGCTGGTCAGAGGCGGTCCCAGCCAGCCAGTGGGGAGCCGGCCCCTTCCTCAGCGAAGGGCGAGCGGGTAATTTGGTACAGTTACGGGCGTTCTTGTGTCAGCGCAGAGAGTTTGTTGACAACCAAACCAGGCGGTGTGGCGTCCGAAATCAGACAGATCAGAAATGTGCAGACCAGGACCAGACGCTGCCTGGCCAGTTCTCTGTGGTGACGTCGCACAGGCACCACAAATCGGGTACAGGAGGAGGTCCCGATCTCCGGAAATGCCGAAACAACAACCAATAACTAAGGCAGAGGGCGAACTGTCGGAGCAGGCCATGCCCACAGGACAAGGTGATAAAGATGGCTAACACTCAATGGGCCGACGTAAGCGAGTTCCAGGTGCCAGTCAACGATAGTTACCCCTGGAACTTCTTCGAGTTCCGCTCGAACGACGGCAGCCATAAGGACAAGAACTTCGCCGCCAACAGAGCCTGGTCCGACCAGGCGGTGGCGGCTGGGAAGCTGTTTGGTTACATCGTCTACTACTTCTACCGCCCCGGGGTCGATGGCGCCGCGGTCCTGCGAAGCCAGGTGGGCACCCCCAACCCCCGGATGGTGGCCATGATCGACGTCGAGTCGGCCGGCGGTCAGGTGAGCGGCAACCAGTCGGCCACGATCAACCAACAGTTCAACGAACTGGCTTCGTGGCTTGGTGACGCCCGCCGTGTCATCGGCTACGGCAACGTCAGTGACCTAAACACTCTGTGGCCCCAGAAGCCTGCCGGGACCCGACTTATAATCGCGGCTTACGGGTCCGACCCCTCGTACCCAGGCCGGTTCGCCCACCAGTACAGCGACAACCAACCCTGCGCCCCCTTCGGTCTGGCCGACGCCAATAGCGCCGACGATATGGACCAAGCGGCGCTCGAGCAGATGTTCGGCTTCACGGCGCCAGCCACGACCTCACCATGGGAGGACGACGTGTTCATCAAGGAAAAAGACGGCACGGTTTACCAACTCGTATACGGGGGCGCCCAGTCGTACTGGCGCTCGATCCCGGCCAACGCGGCCAATCAACTTCCCGCTGCTTCGGTGATCAACGACAGCAGCGGAGCCTGGCTCGCACTCTGGCAAGTCGGCTCCGGATCCTGATGTTATGAAGTGTCCGACTGGCCCAACTTGCCAGTCGAACATCCTGGCCGGACCGCACGCCTGAACGGATGACCTGAAAACGTGGCCCCGTCAACGACGACCGGAAGACCGTACCGGGGACGGCCGTCGTTGACCTGGGGCCGACGCGCTCAGGAAGCTGTGTCGCCGTAGAGAAGGCTCTGATAGCCGACCTTGAGTTGACCAGGGTCGCTGCTGTAGTCGATCCCCCAGACTTGATCGAAGACGGTGCCGAGCCACGGCTGAGCGCCCTGCGCGCCGATCGCCTGGGCCAGTGCCTGCAGGTTGCCGTGATGCCAGCAAATCAATACGACCTTCTCGGCGAACTGTGGCTCCGTCTTTATCACATTGGCCACATCGGCGTAGTGGTCGTCGTCATGGCTCGCATCCGGGACCAGGCCCAGGGCGACGCCGAGCGGGGTGATAGTCTCCAGCGGCCGTTCGCTGTGGCTGTCGGGCTTGGTGGCGAAGATGAAATCGGGCCGCATGAAGGGCGGTGACCCCGGATCTTCCAGCTGCACCGGCTGGAACGAAGTCTTGTACCCGGCGCTGTCAGGTGCGACCTCGCAGCTGAGGAAGGAAAGGGGGTCGGAAGCCGTTGGCGTGAACAGGCTGGGCAAAGCAGCGGCGCGAGCGCTGCCCCGTAACGACAGGTACGGGCCCCGTCCTTGTCGTCGGTCGGATCGCCGAGCTTCTCTCCATGACGGATGAGGTAAATGGTCGTCGGTCCACTGGTATTGGTATTGATATTGGTAATTGTGACCTCCTGGGAGGTAGTGCCTGGACGACGAGGGTAGCCGATGAACGGTGTCGCATTAAGAAGTGGCGATGCCCCGTCTGCCGCCGCCTTTTGGTCTCAACGGCGTAGTGGGGAGGCAACGATCGGGGACGAGCCCCTAGGACGGCGGGGCCTGAGGCCCCGGTCGTGTCGCATTGCGCAGCCGGCTCCCGCTGAAGCTGAGTGTCGACGACACCACCGAGTGCCAGAAGGGCCAGATATAGGGAGTTATGCGCAGCTCGATAGCTGCCTCGGCATGGCGCTGGACCAGGTTCCCGATCTCGGTGCGGCCCGTGGCTTGTACCGGTGCTCGGCTGACCCAATAGCCGGCCGCCTCGTCGTCGATAGGCTCGAAGGTCTCGGGAGGCATGCAATAGGCGTAAAGCTGGCAAGCCATCATTCGCTGTGCCCAGGTGGACTCGATCACGTGTAGCCTCGTCGCCCCGGATTGGCCAAAGAACCGGTCCCGGTCTGATCGAGTCGTCAGCGCGTTCGGCCAGCCGCACACGCGTGGACAGTCCCGCGGGAACCAAAAATGCGGGGAGTGCCGGGTATCTATGGCCCAGACGAGAGCTTCGGGGTTGGCGCTCGTCGCCGCGACGTGAGGCTCGAACCGGGACAGTCCAGGGTTCTCGCTGAAATGCCACAGCGCGAACTCGCCCTCTCCCTCGAACGGAGGTGGTACCGACCTCAAGATGGCGTTCGAAAAACTGGAGGTATTATCTCGGTCATTGTACAGAAGCGACCGTTCGCCAGCACCGTTGAGCTAGCAGGCAGCGTAAGTGCCCCGACCACGCGTCACCTGACCGAGGCTGCGGCCTGACCGCGCTGAGCGCCCGGTTCGGCGAGGCATTGTCTGCCCTCGATGACCGCCCGTCGCCAAGATTGGTCATCGACCTGAGGCAAAATGGTGGGGGCGATAACCGCCTGAATTGGCCTCTCCTAGAACGGTTAATTGCCCGGCCCAGGGTCAACCGCGCTGGCCGGCTTTACGCGCTGATCGGCCGAGCCACGTTCTCTGCAGCCATGCAGTGCGCGGTTTGGCTCGAGCGGTACACGGCGTGCCGCTTCGTGGGAGAACCAACCGGGAGCAGTCCTAACCACTTTGGTGACGCCCTCGAGTACGAGCTGCCGAATACCCGGTTGAAGCTCCTGGTGTCCTCGATCTGGTGGGCAAGAGTCTCTGCCAGACGATGTTCGGACGGCGATCACACCAGAGCACGTGGTGCCTTACACTTCGAGCGAGTACAGCCGGGGCGAGGACGCCGCCATCGCATGGCTTGCCGCGGAACTCTGGTCGCCAGGGACGCGAGCAATCGTAACTCGCGGCCTACCGCCTTCGGGAAATGCGTCCGTAACGCGCCATTTATCGGCATTTGACGCAATGGGCGCTCTCTCGCCATCAGCCGCTCCGTGGCCGCGCTGCCACTCCAGGTGAAAGGACGCGTTCCGGTGCAGGAGGTCAGCAATAGACTAAGACCAGCCCTGAGGAGGACAAAAAGTGAAGCTTAGCAAGAAGTATGTGGCTAGCGCCGCTGCGCTCGCGGCGGCGATCGGCACCCTGACCTTACCCGCAGCTGGAGCGTCGGCGGCGGCCATGATGCCGTCGCCCGTGCATGGCTCCGTCCAGGTCTGGGTCAACCCCGGTAATGGCAATGGCGGGACCGTCAATCTAACTGGCGCCATTGGGGACGCGGGAACCGCGCAACCGGCCAATTCCCTCGGTAAAATTTTGAGCGGTGCCAGTGGCAACAACGCGGACTACCGCCTGTTGCAGCTTACCAAGGGCTGGATCCTGGTCAACATTACCCAGTTCAACAAGGTAACCAACAATCCTAACGCCGCCCCTACCGAATTCAATAAGTCCAACTGCTCGTTCGTTTTCAGTGGGAAGGGGCCGGTACAGTTTGTTCACGGGACCGGTGCGTACGTGGGCATAACCGGTACCGTCGAGCTGAATTTCACATTTGCCGGCACAGCACCTAAGACGGCAGCGGGCGCATGTAACGAAAACGCCAATGCGATCGGTCCTGGAGGCGGCTACAGTGCCATCTACGGATCCGGCACCGTAACGGTGCCATAAGACAGGCTCCTTCGGCCCTAGCATCCCTGAGATTGGTCGAGGGTGGCCCGACGGCGACGGGCTCCCTCGACAACCAGGTTCTCGAGGCCCGCCTCGCTACTTGGAAGACAAAGCGGAACGAACGCGCGCCAAACGGGAGTCGAGGTCGGCGAGGAAGGTGTCCAGTGCCTCCCGCTTGGCTTCAACGGTCTGGCGGAGCTGCTCCAGCAGCACAAGGCACTCGCTAGCCAGCCGGGCCCGCTCTGTCGCGCCGGTATGCTCGTCGTGGTACACGGCTTTGATCTCGGCCAGGCGGTCGTCATTGCGCAACACCACCGCTATCTCGTCGAGGTTGAGGCCAAGGAGCGTCTGCAACTCGCGTATCCTCGCCACCCGGGCCAGGTCGGCCTCTGAGTAGCGGCGCATCCCTCCGGGCGTTCGGCCGCAAGGAATTATAAGCCGCAGCTCCTCGTAGTAGCGGAGCGCTCGCTCGGACACGCCTGAAAGGGCGGCGGCGGCACCGATACTGACAAGTTCTTCACGTTCCGGCGCGGCGATCGTCTCGCCGGGCGCACTCAACGGGTCACAACCGGCAACGATGAGCCTTGCTGTGCATGACCGTTCTCAGCCGCCTCGGGGTCCTCGGGTAGGCCCGCTACGGCCGCGCTCTCTGCGGCGCCTTCGGCCAGCTCTTCGGCTACCGGCTGAACTTTGTGAATGTAACGCTTACCGCGTAGGGCACTGGCGACCACCGCGATAAGGGTAGCGCCCGCAGCGAAGTCAAATGCGAGGTGCAGGCCCTGAGAGAACGGTTCCTCGATCAGCTTGGGGAAGAAGGTGCGACCTGTCACGTATGCGGCCTGGCTGGCGCTGAGGTGCTGGAGGGCTCCAGTCGGTGCCAGCAGCTCCTTCACCGGGTTGTAGCCGAGGAAGGCCGAGAAGAGGCTCCCGATCGGTGGCTCGTTGGCCACCAGTCGCGCCGGCCCCGCCGCCACGCCAGCGCTGGTAAGGCCCTGGTAGAGGTGGCTCGGGAGGTCGGCGGCCAGGCCCAGCGTAACGATGGTGAAGAACAGGCCCATTGACAGCACCTGGGCCGAGTTCTGGAACGTGTTGAGCATGCCGGCGCCGGCGCCTCGTTGGTCGGCCGGGAGGCTGTTCATCACTGAAGCCTGGTTAGGCGAGAAGAACAGCCCCATCCCGACGGCGAACAAGAAGATCAGCAGTGCAAACCAGATGTAATTGAAGTTCATCGGCAGCAACTCGAGCAACAGGAAAGAGAGGCCGCTAATCGCCAACCCCGCCGTGGCCAAGCCCCGGGCGCCGAGGCGGTCAGAGAGGATGCCGGACACCGGCCCGACGATGAGGAAGCCGAGCGTCAACGGCACCATGGCCAGGCCCGCCCAGAGAGGCGTTTGGCTGAAGCTGTAGCCGTGTTGGGGCAGCCAGATGCCCTGCAGCCAGATGATGAGCATGAACTGCAGGCCGCCACGCCCGAGGGCGCCGAGCAGGCCCGCTATGTTACCGGCGGTAAAAGCCCGGATCCTGAACAGGTTCAGGCGGAACATCGGCTGTGGCGCGCGGGTCTCGATGAAAACGAAAAGGCCGAGGATGGCGATGCCGCCGAAAATGGCCAGGAGCACCCAGGGGTTAGTCCAGCCAGTCGGGTGGCCACCGTAGGGAAGCAGTGAATAGATGATGCCCGTCAGCAAGCTGACCAGGCCGACCGCGAAAGTAGCGTTGCCCCGCCAGTCGATCTTGGCCGGCACGCGCACACCATTGTCCTTGAGCATCAGGTAGGCCCAGACCGTCCCGAAGATCCCGAACGGGACGGAGACGAGGAACACGAGCCGCCATTCGACCGGTGCCAGGACCCCACCGAGGACAAGCCCCAGGAAAGCACCGCTTACGGCCGCCACCCCGTTGATCCCCATGGCTTTGCCACGCTCGTCCGGAGGAAAGGCGTCGGTCAGGATGGCGCTCGAATTGGCGAACAAGAAGGCGCCGCCAACTCCCTGGAAGGTCCGCATGGCGATGATCCAGATAGCTCCGCCCACCCCCGTCAACCACGTAACAGAAAGCAGGATCGAGAACAGGGTGAAGACAGCGAACCCCAGGTTGTACATGCGAACGCGCCCGAACATGTCGCCCACCCGGCCCAGGCTGACGACCAGCACGGCTGTCACCAGCAAAAAGCCCATGAAGACCCAGAGGAAGTACGACGTGTTGGAGGGTGTCAGAGGGTTGAGGTCAATCCCCCGGAAGATGTCGGGCAGCGATATGAGCAGGATCGACTGGTTGATCGTCACCATCAAGACGCCCAGAGTCGTGTTGGACAGGGCTATCCACTTGTAGTGGCGGCCCCTGGTGTCCGCCGGTAGTTCCGTCGTGCCAACTGTCGCCGCTCGCGCTCATTCGCCCTCCTTGCCTCCCGTCACCCTCCGATCTTATCGGCCCCTCACGTTAACGTTAGGTTCGGGTAGGAGAGGTTGCGACGACCCAGGGCCACGGAAATGACCCTCCTGGGCTAGGGCAACAGCTTCCACATCAGCGTGCAGACAGTTTCGTAACGGCTGATGAGCCCATCAGGGCCCTCGGCGTCCCACCCGGCTTCCTCCTCACCGAACTCGACGTACCCGAGCCTCTCGTACAGCGCCCGTGCCCGCGGGTTGGACTTCTCCACGCCCAGCTCGGCCCGATGTACGCCGCGAGCATGGATCCGCTGCTCAGCGGCCTCGATGAGGAGCGTGCCGATCCCGCACGACCGCAGCGCAGCATGCACCTCGACCATCCATAACGTCCCCGCACCAGGGCTCTTCACGTAATCAACCGCGCACATGCCTACCGGGATGCCGGACGGTGGGCAGGCGGCGAGAAAGTCGACTTCGCCGAGCGGGACACGTTCAAGCGCCTTGGCTATATCGGCCCGATGAGTGGCCGACCCCGACCAGGTGCACGACGGGAGGTCTTCGAGGGTCAGGTCGCTGGTCGTTAGCGGCAACACGACTTCAGTCATAAACACCACCTGCACGGGTTGTAGCTAAGGTCAGAGAATGGTGACGGCCGAGTAGGAGGCACCCATCATGACAGCTGGCCAAGCGTGACCGTTCCAAGAGCATGAGAGGTTCGAAGGCTCGCCGGCCCGGGCCCGGCCACAGTATCGGGGTCGCCGTCCTCCTGGTGGCCATGCTGGCGACGGTCGGCGCGGCGCCAGACGCGCTGGCGGGTGCACCGGCACCGGCACCGTCGGGGTCGTGGCCGTACCCGAATGGCAACCTGGCCAACACGCGCGTCGCGCCAGGCTCAGCGGTCTCATCAACGAACGTCGCCAACCTGACCGAGGACTGGACGTTCAAGATCACCGGCGAGGCGGCAAAGGGCGTCGCTC
Organism: uncultured Acidimicrobiaceae bacterium; assembly: GCA_963754115.1. Taxonomy (GTDB): domain Bacteria; phylum Actinomycetota; class Acidimicrobiia; order Acidimicrobiales; family Palsa-688; genus Fen-671. Next base: position 428,294 of record CAVWFC010000008.1, read on the forward strand.
CGTATGGCTCGCTGGCTGCCACTCCGATCGTGGAGGATGGCGTGGTCTACCTCCAGGACCTCTATTCCAACGTGTACGCGCTCTCCCTGGCGACGGGCAAGCTCGAATGGGACTACATGGTTAACTCCCCGCTAACCGAGAGCAAGGGGCCCAACGGCGTGGCCCTGGTCGGCGGTGTCGTCTACGGCGACTCGCCCAGCACGGTGTTCGCCCTCCGGGCTGACAGCGGGAAACCTATCTGGGTTGACCGCAAGCTGCTCGACGCCGAACAAGGGCCGTTCGGCATCCAGCCTCAGGTGGCGGACGGCCGGGTCTACCTGGCCAGCGCGCTGGGGACCGGGCCGCATGGGGGCGTCCTTCTCGCGCTCAACGCGTCGACTGGGACCGTCCTGTGGAAGTTCGGCACTCTGCTCAATACCCACCCGGGCGTGCTGGTGGCGGGCGGCGCCTGGGAGACGCCGCTTGTGGGGACTGACGGCTCGGTGACCTACGGGACGGGCAACCCCTACCAGCGGGCCGAGTCTGCGATAGAGGACCCATCTTCGCTCGCGTACACCGACAGCGACGTGAACCTGACCGCGGCCACCGGGAAGCTTCGTTGGTACTACCAGGCAGTGCCGGACGACTTCAAGGACTACGACATGCAGGCGTCGCCCATCGCAGCGACGATAGGGAGCACGGCGGCGGTGATCGGGGCCGGCAAAATGGGCATCGTTTACGCCATGAACGCAAAGACAGGCGCTCTCATCTGGGACACGCCGGTGGGCCAGCACAACGGCCACGACGACGACTCCGTTCAGGCGCTTGCTCACAAAAGCACGCTCACGGCACCCTTTACGTACCTGCCGGGCTCCCTGGGAGGGGTCTTGACAAACATGGCGGTAGATGGTGACAGCGTCTACGTGGCGACCATAGACCTCCCGTTCCGGTTCACCTCGCTCAGCCAGATCGCCGGAGCTAACGTGGGGCCTCCGGCCGGCGCCACCCCCACCGGCGAGGTCGAAGCTCTCAACCTGGGGACCGGAAAGGTCGAGTGGGACACAAAGTTGTCTCAGATGCCCCTCGGCGGGGCGACTGTCTCAAACGACCTCGTCTTTACCACGCTGTACGACGGCCAGCTCGTCGCCCTTGATAGGAACTCAGGGAAGGTGGTCTACGACCACCAGCTACCAACGTCCGCCAACTCGACGATCGCCATAGCGGGCAACACGGTGCTCGTCCCGGCAGGAGGCCCGGAGACCGAATCGGGCGGAGGTGGCGACCCGCAGCTCGTGGCCTACTCGGCACCCTAGACGTTTCGCCCGCACCCATCGATCGGGGCCCAGGCGGGCACAGCAAGAGCCGCTAACGGCCGAATAACTCAGAGCCGAACCGGGCTGCTGACAGCCGAACTTCAAACATCCAGCAAATAACGCTGCGCTGGGCTCATGCGGGCCAGCGTGGCGGGCCGCAGGTATTCGCGCTGAACGGTTTGCTGGACGGCGTCACGGGGAACAAACCCGCCCATGATCGAGCGACGCGGCCGGCTCGTTGTGTTCTTGGTGCCCCCGTGCCAGAGGTGAGCGTTGAATACAACGCAGCTCCCCGCCCGTCCCAGCAACAGGGTTTCGTCGGGATGCGCATCCCTCGCATCTGACATGACGTCTGCCGGCACTTGCTGCCAACGGTGCGATCCCGGGATGACCCGGGTGGCGCCGTTGTACTCGGTAAAATCGTCCAGCATCCACACGGAATTGCAGTTCTGGTAGCGGCCCGGGACTGAGGGGACCGGCGAATCTGCATGGAGGCGCTGGTGCCCTTCGCCGGGAAGAGCGGCGCGGGCGTTCAGTGAATTGATCTTGAACGGGCGCCAGCCATAAACGTGAGCTACCGCGGCAAGGACCATTGGATGGTTCCAGCACACATCAAAAATTTGCCCCTTGTCGACCAGGTTGGCCAGGCGCGCCGTCCCGGGCTCCTGATGAACTTCAATTCCCGCCGCATCGCCCTCGGAGGTTACGAGCTTCGTCAAAGCGCCGCCCTAAGCCGGCAACGGCGCTCTGTTCGAGCAAGCCTGGTAGGAACACAAAGCCTTGCTCGTCAAGTTGTCGCTGCTGATCGGCGGTCAACAAGCCACGCGTTACACCTAGCGCACCAAGCGCCTCAGCCAACCGGGAGGTTGATGCACCCTCCGGGGCCCTGACATCATCGGCGAGATCATCCCCCACTACGTCCATTGGCGTCCCTTCCGTCCCCGGTCATCACTGACCTGGTCAGGATATCAGCGGCCGTCCGGGCCGAGCATCTTCAGGCCGGTCCCGCGTACAGCGTGGCTGGGCAAGACTTCCACAGGACCTGAGGGCCCGGAGAGGTGCTCGGCCGAAAAGGCCCCCAACGTGATTATAAATCCGGAGCTCCGCGCTCGCGCCCCGTTTTTCGGGTCACTTTGGATGTATGTCTAGTGGGTACAGGCCCGACAACACATACTGGTTGATACCCGAGAAAGTCAACTTGCTGGAGATGGCCGCCGTGTCATCCTGACCGAAAAGGGGCACTATAGGGACCTCTTGCGATAGAAGTTTCAGGATCTGCGAGTACGCCGCGAACCTTTTGGTCGAGTCGGTAGTCTCGATCCCGTCCAGGAGGAGCTTGTCCATCTGAGGTGGGGCATAGTCTTCCACGTTCCACTCCCCGGCCTTCAGGTTCCAGCTCCCCAGCATCTCCCCCACGAAGGCGCTGGCGTCCGGGCTGGACGCCCCCCACACCGAAAAACAGGTGCGCCGGCTGCTCGCCGGGCCGGTTTGCACGGCTCCGAAAGCCGGGATGGACGGTGCCACCTTGATCTGCGCGTTGATCCCGATTTCCTTAAGCTCCGCCGCAACTACCTGGACGACATTCAGGGTGGCGCCCCAATTGTATTCCCATAGTGTCGTGGTAAACCCATGAGGGTACGCCGACTCAGCCATCTCGGCCTTGGCCTTGGCCAGGTTGTACGGGTATAGGTTGAGCGAGCCGAGCAATGCGTTAACTTGCGGCTGTGACCCGATCGTGCGCAATTCGAACGGCGTCACTGTGGTGTAGAGAGGCGTGGCGTAGCCGCCGTTGGCGATCATGAGGTCCGTCCGGTTGAGAGCATACGCAACTGCTCGCCGCACGTGGACATCGTCCCACCCCGGCGCTTGCGTGTTCATGGTAAAAAAGTTGGCCGTCGTATCGCTTGGCGTGTTGAGCAGTTCCGCCCCGGATGTCGAGCCGAAAGCCTTCGGGGCCACGATGCTCGGGTCGAAGTCCACTTCGCCCGCCCGGAAGGCCAACGCCTCGCTCGTCGGGTTGGTAAAAAACTTGAGCGAGATGTGCTGGACCGGCACTGGCCCGCCCCACCAATCCGGGTTGGCCGAGAGCTCTGCTCCGGTGATCGGGTCGAGGCTGTCGACCTCCCACGGCCCGCTCCCCATCAAAAGCACGCCAGGTTTGCCAAACGTGCTTTTGTGCTCCTCGGCGAATTTCATCTCGAAGATGCCGAGGTATGGTGGGTTGTACTGCCAACTGGCATCCGCGTGCGTCAGGGTGACGACCACGCCGTAGGGCCCGTCTGTAGTAATGCTTTTGACGCTGGAGAAAAATTGAGACTCGTGCGATCCCGGGGCAGCTTCGTAGTTCAAGGAGTAGGCCACGTCGGCCGAGGTCAATTCGTCCCCGTCCCAGAACTTGACACCGTGCCGCAAGTGATAAACGTACGTGACCGAATTGGGCTGGCTCACGGAGGTGGCGAGCTCGGGCTCTACTTGACCCTCCGGGCCGAACTTCATCAATGTGTCGAGGGCCAACTGCGTGATATTGGTTGCGTAGCCGTTCTTGGTCATGTCAAGAGTGGGCACCGGGAAAGTGGACCCGATCGTCAGGAGAGGGATCGTGCCGCCGGCGCTATTGCTCGAAGCATAGGACCGCGGGGCCCAACCGGCGTTCACCAGAGCGGTCGCCGCGACTACCGCGACCAACATGCGTGACCTCATTTCCACTTCCTTTCTCCAGCGTGACGGCTTTCTTCTGCATAAGGGCCCTGACGCCAGGCGGAGGCCCCGTATATGGCCGGCCGACAAAAGGCAAACACCGCTTCACTCAAAAAACCCAGTGCAAAGATCCGTGAAACCTAAAAGGGGGTACGCCGTATGCCTCGGGGGCACCCTGGATAAAGCTGCCTTGGCGCTCCGGCTAGCTTTTCCGAAGCTGGCTACCGCTCTAGATCGTCCCTCACCGGTGAGCAGGAACCTACATCCAATATTGTAGTGATACGGAATGACGCGCCGGCAGCGGGAGAGTGAACTGAAAGTTAACTTTTCTGCGGGGCCAGGTGGGCCCAGCTTGGCCCATCGACGCGTCGTTGGCTGCCCGTGCGTCGCTCATCGGGCTTGGTTGCAGCCACCAGCGGTACACCCGATTCGGGTGTACCACCCTGAACCGCCCGCTCGTAGACTGGCCAACCGGGGAGCAAGGGGAAGCGATTGGCCTACGAAGTAGTTGCGATTGGCCCCGCCGGAGGACGGCTATGGGAGACTTTGACCGAACGGTTCGGCGAACGGTCGGTCAGCCCCGGCTCGGGGACGGTTACATTGCTGCTCCCGGACCAATCGGCCCTCGTAGCCGTGGTGGGCCAGCTCCACGACCAGAACATCACAATTGACGCCGTACGGCGCATCGACGAGAAGCAGTAGCGCTGTCGCCGGTACCCGGGCCGGAGGGCTAAAGCAGGCCTGACGCTCTGGCCACGTCTACCGCTTCGTTGCGAGTACCCGCGTCAAGCTTGCGGTAGATGATCTTCAGCGCCGACTTTACCGTGTTCACCGATAGGTAAAGCTCGTTGCCGATCTGGGCGTAGGACAGGTGCGTGGGTAGTAGTTCCAGCACCGAACGCTCACGGTCCGTCAGGTCGGGACGGCTTCCCGCCGGAGAAGCTGGTTTCGTAGTCGTTTGGGCATCCCAGGCCCGGGCCAGCCCGGGATGGATGCGGCGCACAGGGAGGCGATGCAGCCTTTGTTGGATAGCAGCATCGTGGCCAAGAAAAGGCGAAACCCAGCCCGATCCGGCCCCCTCGGCCAGAGCTGAGGTGAGACGTTCCGAAGCCGCCCCCGGCGCCTCCCTGGCACCGAGGAGCAGTTCGGCCTCGAGACGAAGAGGGAGCGGCCAGCTGGTCCGTCTAGCCAGGAGCATCGCGGCTTCGTTGGGGGCCGAACCCGGCTCGAGGAGGCGGGCCAAGAGGAGCCGCCGACGCGGCCCGTCGCCAAGCCTGTCGACCGCGCCATGAGCTTCGTCAAGGCCAATGTCGACAAGGGCTATCGCTTCGGCTTGGTCAAGTTGCGCGGCGAAGTAGCTTGCCGGCGAGGGGGCCAGTGACCGGCGAAGGTCGTCCAGCAGAGCCAGGGCCGGGCCGGGGCCGAGCCTCAAGCGACGCAATTCAATGGCCACGAGCCCCGCTCGAAAGAGGTCCCAGTCCCAGCCCAGGAGGTCAGCATCCAGTCGGGCCGCCTCGACCATCGCCTCTGCGGCCGCCAGGTCACCCGCTCCAATGTGGCACCAGGCGGCGGTTACCAGCGCATCGAGGGCACCGTGGTGCGGGCGCAGGTCGTGGATTTCGGCCCACTCAAGGGCAACCATCGAAAGCGCAGTGGCGCGGGCAAGATCGACCCTGGGCGAGCTCCAACCAACCCTCCAGAGCCGGGAGCGTGACCGCGGCCACGTAGTCGGGACCGCGCGGCGACTTCGCTTGCCTCAGCCATCGGCGCGCTTGGGCGATATCGCCGAACCCGAGCATGACTCTCGGCCGGAGAGTATCCATAAGCCGGTCGAGGGGATCGACTGTGCTGCTCAGTTCGGCCAGGTCTGCATGTTTGGCAATGTGCTCGGCTGCATCGGCGAGGTTCCCGGCCATCAATGCCAACAAACATCGGACGGTATGGACGCGAAGCGCTACAGAGGCTTCGTCCTGGCCCAACTGCTCCGCCCGCCGGCACCACTTTTCCACCTCGTCCCGCCTCGGCGTGTTAAACCAGGCTACGGCCAGGTCGAGAGCAAGGCCCGGGTCGTGTACCTCGAGCGACCGGGGCATTGCGTTCAGTAAACGGGCGACGCCCGCATGGTCACCATTGCTGACCAGCGCGTACACCGGCCCAAGGACAAGGTCGGTGGCCGCTTGTTGGTCGCCTACGGCGACGAGGTGCCGGTAGGCAATGTGCAGGTCGCCTCGTTCGGCCCACAGTTCGGCAGCCCGCCGGTGCAAGGCTTCGTGTCCGATCGGGTCCCGGAAGCGCAGTTCCTGCTGCAGCAGGAGGCGGAACAGGGCGTGATAGCGCATCACCCCCGGAGCATCCTCCGCCGAGGTGACAAACAAGCGGTGACGCAGAAGGTCCATTGCGAGCTCGGGAGCTTCGGGCCCGATCAGGTCGCGGCAGAAGCCGAGGTCGAACCAGTCCAGCACCGACAACCTGAGGACAAGGTCCCGCTGGCGGTCGGGCAAGCGTTCCAGGACCTCGGAGACCAGGTAATCGGCCAGGAGGCGTTCGGAGCCGGCGAGCGTTTGTGCGGCCTGCCGGGGATCCGGGGCTTCACGAAGGGAAACGAGGGCCAAGTGGAGGGCGATGGGCCATCGGTCGACCCGCACGTTGAGTTCCGTTACGTCCAGATCGGACAGGCCCAGGTCGCCGAAAGTGCCGGCCACAGCCAGGGCCTCGGCGTCAGTGAGCCGCAGCTCGTCTTCCCGGACATCAACGACCCAGCCGTTGATCCGCCAACGAGAAAGAGGAAGACCCGGGTCCGAGCGCCCCGTGAACATGAAGCGCAGCTTGTCGCCGACCCGTTCGACCAGAAGGGCGATGCCTTCGAGGACCATCCGGTCGTTAATGCGGGCAAAGTCGTCGAGGACGACAGTGGCGTGCCGGGGCTGGTCCACTATCCGCGCTATCAGGACGGCCAGGAACAGCGGGTCAGCACCGCCCCGCTCGGCCAGCACGAACTCAGGTTCGTCATCGATCTCAGGCAGGACCGTGCGCACGGCCTTGAGGAAATGAAGCCAAAAACCTTCAGGGTTCTCGTCCAGGAAGTCCACCGAGAACCAGGCAGAAGGCTCGTCGGCCTGCTCGACCCACTGACGAGCCGCCACGGTCTTGCCATAGCCAGGTGGAGCGACGACCAATGCCACTCTTTGGGCCGACGCCAGCCGCGACACAAGCCGGGGCCGCTGGACGACCCCGTCGGGGATTTCGGGCGCGCCAAGTTTCCGTGTGACGATGGGAACGGACGTTGCCTCTGACCCGACTCTTAGGGTCACCTACAGGATCGTAGTGGCTGGCACGGCCACTGTCGCCGGGAAAGGTCAGGCGCGGAAAACCCGGATCGGGGCAGTACTCGCAAGTCTGGCCGCGACGAGAGATCGACGGGTGCCGCCGCGCCCCATGAGCAGCGCGCCGGCGCCGTCTCGCGCGGGCGCTTCAGGTCTGGCGGCCCCGACGCGACGTCACCGCGATGACGGCCAGGAGAACGGCCGCGCCGGCCAGGACAAATTGTGCCGTGCGCAGGCCCGCACGAGCCCGCTCGGCGGCTTCTTCCGCCTTTTCGGCTACCACCAGAACTCGCCTCACCTCGTCGAGCACGGCCTGGACCTTGTCGAGGCGGTCCTCTGCTTTTTCGACGCGCTCTTCAGCCAGTTTTACATTGGCGGCCGTATCGCTCATAGTTGCGCTCCTTTAGCAGTGCTCAACTGCCGAGAATGAGGGCCTTTTGTGCTTCAAACTCGGCATCGGTCAACACACCGGACGACCTGAGCTCGCCCAGTTGTCTCAGCTGGTCGAGCATCTTCGAACGGTCTGGCGCCGTCTGTGCTGAAGCTACGGGTGCCGCTGATGTCGCCACCGCGGCCGCAGGGCCTACGGCCACGGGTGCAGCCAACGGCGCGGACATCGGGTGCGCCGCCACCGCAGCGGCCGGGGCCGCTCCCGCGGGAACGGCTTGGGATGCCCATTCCGCCTGCTGGCGTCGCTCGATGCGGTTATGCACGACGTGCGCGGTTTTGACGGCTACCGCGGTCTTGAGCCCTGTCTTTATCAACCCCATCGTGACCTTTGCTCCTACGTCTTCGGCCCAGTGGGCTCGGTTTGGTCAAGGACGGCAATCAGGTTGTCGACTTCAACCGGTCCGAGCCCAAGAAGTAATGCGCCCGTACGGGCCATCGCGGCCATAAGGGGGGCCGCCCAAACGTTTTCGTACACCAGTATGCCAGCCAGGCTGCCCGGGCCAATAGCTGACGCGATTTCGTCAATATCCGACTGGTCGACCAAGCCCGATGAGGCGCCCTCCCACATGGTCACGTCGACGCCGGAGCCGTGGGGGACTTCGCGCAACGGCACCTTCCTGACGATGCCCTCGGCCGACTTGGCCATGAACTCGAGGTCCAGCACTCTGACCACGTTTCGCTTCACGAGGTCCAGCAGCAGGTCGAACCCCTCGCCGGTCATCCGCCCGGAGGGGAACTCCACCGCCAGGTAGTTGATCGGCCCAAGCACATCATCGTCCATGCCGGCCATCACTCGTTTATGCGCTGCAGGATGGGGTCGTCAGGGTGAATCCACGCGTCCGCCAGAGGCTTCCCGCCCGCTTCCACCACGGCGTCCCTGAGGGGTATCACCCAGCGGTGCTCGAGTAGCGCCACGACGGCCATGGTGCCCGGAGGGATCACGTCGGGGACAGACCAAGCCCGATCATCGCCGAGGAACCCCTTTACCTTTTCGGGCTCATCAGTTGGCTCGTCGCCCTGTCCAGCGCCGTCCAACCCTACTAACGTGCCAATTACGGCCCCGAACTTGGCTGAGTCCTCCTGGCTGAGCTCGCCCGCCTTGATCGGGACGAGTTCGCCGCTCTTGCTCTTCGAAACGACCACCGCGTCGACCAGGCGGACGACCTCTAGGTTACGGAGCCGTTTGAGTTCGGCGGCGATCTCAGTCTCGAACTTCAGGTCGTCGAAGCCCACTACCACGATCTGGAGGGGACCACTTTCCTTCTTTTCCGAGCGGCTTAGGGCGCCGCCGCGCTTCAAAGCCCTTATCTTGTTTGGCATCTCAGGCTCCTTGTTCGAGACAGACCTGGGGAACGGACCACAAGCTCAATTTGTCGCCCGGGCCGCGATGTCGTCGGCTTCTGCCCTGGCCAAGACGGCGTCCAGAGCTGCGTACTCGGCTTCATCGATGGCCGCGTAGGCGAAGTCGAGAGCGTACGCAGCATACGACTCGGCGTTCTCGGCGCGTATTTCCGCCTTGTCGGCGCCGACCTGCGCCTTCTTGTCGCCGACATCCTTACGCACCTTAGCCACATGCGCCTTCCAGTGGTCCTGCTGCTCACTCCACCACGATGATACCTCGTCGTCGGTCGCCTCGGCCTCGGTCTGCAGTTCGGCCGCCTTGGCCTCGGCCGTCGCTCGAGACTCCGCCACAGATTTCTCCAGGTCGGAGCGCGCCTGCTGATTGGCAGCGGTGACCTTTTCCTGAGCTCGCTTGGCTCGCTCGGACAGTTTCGAAAGCTCTTCGGACGAACTCATATATTGAACCTTTCTCCTTTGCATCCACAGTGAGGACCGTCGGTGAACCCGTCGGACCTGGCCAGTGGGGAAAAACTCAGGGCCCTAATTCAGCGTCTTTATCGCTTCGAGTACGAATAAGGGCGAACCGCAGACTTGGATGGCACTACGACAACCCTGGCGACCCTCGGTGCAGGAGCCGCCACGGACCTCCCGACAAGTAGGACAATCAAAGTCAGGAGGAACAAGTCGCTTACCACATGATTAACAATCACTTACAAAACGTCCCGCCGGTATAACGGTTCATTTCGTGCCACTCGGCCTCATCCACCTGGTCCGCGCTGACGCAAACCAATCGACAGGCACCTGGAGCCATAGCTGGGAACCCACATACTCAAACTTTCGGCGAGAGCGGGGGCCGGCGTCTACACCCGATTCGGGTCTAATCCACGGAGAGCCCCCGCGACCGGGGTCGCCCCTCGGGTAACGGCCACCGCAGCTGCTGCTCGTCGCCCTAGGGTAGAACGCCTGTCTGCCTGCGCCCAGCGCCCGCCTCGGGAGCCGGCGCCAACGCCTTTTGTGCCGGAACCCGCTCACAACACTTGACACGTGCTCTGGCCGTTATATGCTCGGCCCAACTCGTGCTTTGCCAACTCGCACTTGGCCGGCGCGACACCGATACCGCCGAGCTCCTGAGTCTCTCGGCATCAGTAAAAGAAAGGAATTCCCACACAAATGATCGTGTACTCCTATCCTCTGCTTGGTGCTTTTTTGACCATGCTCTGGATCTTCTTGTTCATTATCTGGATCTGGCTGCTGATCATGGTCTTCGCCGATATCTTCCGCAGTCGCGACCTGTCGGGCTGGGGAAAGGCCTGTGGGTGGCCGGGATCATAATTCTCCCGTGGCTCGGGGTCCTGATCTACTTGATCGCCCGCGGTGGCAAGATGCATGAGCGGGACGTAACGGCGGCGCAGTCTCAGGAGCAAGCGTTCCGTCAATACGTGCAGGAAGCGGCGTCGCCATCCGCGGCCGACCAGGTCGCAAAGCTGGCCGACCTCAGGGACCGGGGCGTCATTTCCGAAGCTGAGTTCCAGCAGCAGAAGGCGAAGGCACTTGGAGGGGCGCCGGCGTCGGCGTCCTAGCCCTCGCAGGGGTTCCCAACGGCGACGGCTGGCTGCTCCGGGAGGTCAGCATCCGCCTCCCGGACCGGGCAAACCGGGTGCCGACATCGTTCGCCTCGATCGTCGACCTCGCCAGCGCGCCTGGGCGGGTGCGAGCGCCCAACGCACACCCAGGGCGCGAACCGGGACAAAAGGTCCTAAGTGGCGCGATTAGTGCGCGGGCCACTTGATGCGCAGGCTACATAGTGCGAGAGCAGCTCGGCGCCGAACTGCCTTCGTCCGGTCCGGTGGTCCGTGGGACCGGGCCGCAGACCTCACCTTGAGCGAGGTCGGAGCAACTTAGCCAGGAACGGCGCCCGACGCCGAACTATCCTCGGCTGGAGGTCGCTCTATGTTTAGCTGACATCGCCGATCTCTATATCTGATAAGGGCGATGTCTCTTCCCTTGCTCTATTTCAATTCTCATTCGCATTAACGGACTACAGCAGCCTAGTTGCGAAAATGCGTTGGGTACTACCGCCGTGTTCGTACCCCAGAATTCTGGCCCGCCGACGACGTCGAAGCCGTTAGTCAACGAAGCTGCACGACAGGGGGGCGCGACCAGACGGGCCTGGGCGGAGGGTCTACAAAACCGGCGGACGTGATCGCTCGGGCTACCCGAGACCTCTCAGGCCAGCCCGCCAGCGGCAGCGGCGCGCTTGGCGGCTTAGCCCGCCACGACCGATAGCCCCGTGATCGGCGGCGAACCCAATCAGAAGCATCGAATTGCTATCTTACGGAATGTGAAACTAGCCTCGCCAAGTGGCTACTCGACGAAACTGGTCGTGCGGGAACACGCTGTCCCTGGTGGGCCCGCAGGTCGTTCGCCGAGCCCAGGCCAGGCCTGCGCCACACCTCTGTGGCCAAGGTCCATTCCGGCCTACCCGGCCGACTTAGAGGACCCGGCAACCGCCCTTTTCAGCGCAGCGCTTGTCCAGCCCTGCCCGAGCGGGGAAGCTTCGAGTCATCACTGCACGTTCAATCCGCTTCCGCCCGTCGCTACCACTCCTTAGTCACACCTCGTTCGTAACCTCAACACCGCCAGGAAGGATGACATGCAAATTCGGAGACGTATTCCAGCAACGGTGTTTTTGCTGGCGTCGACAACTTTCGGCTTCGTTACCTATGGCACACCGGTGTCCGCCGCACAGACGCGGCCGGACCTGTCCCGCGTGGACGCGGCTGATGCCAGCTCTCAGGTCAACATCACGATCAGCACAGCCGCCTACGGGCCCCAGCCTGACAACTTGAACCCGCTCCTGCCGACCAGCACCGCGACGACCTACTCGTCGACCTCACTTATCAATGAGCCGCTGTACCAGTACAACATTGTAAAGCCGGGACAGAGCTATCCGTGGCTGGCAACGTCTTACGCATTCGGCAACGGCGACAGGTCGCTCGTGCTGGACCTGCGCAAGGGGGTCGACTGGTCGGACGGCAAACCGTTCACGAGCACTGACGTCGTGTACACGTTCGAACTGCTCAAGAAGTACCCGTCGCTCAACCCCTACGGCATCACGTTCTCGACCGTAGCGGCTGAGGGGCCTTACGCCGTCAAAATGACGTTCGCCCAGCCCAACTATGGCCAGCTCTACTACATCTTGAACCAGACGCCGATCGTCCCCGAGCACATCTGGGCAACGGTTTCCAACCCCGTGCACTATCTGGACACCGACCCCATAGGGACGGGCCCGTACGTACTCAAGTCTTTCACCCCTGAGGACCTGACCCTCGTACGCAACCCGCACTACTGGCAGGCAGGGCTTCCCAAGGTCTACAGCGTGACCTTCACGAGTGTGGGCGACGCCAACGCTCAGAATACGGCTACCAACCAGGGCCTGGACACATGGAGCGGGGCCACTGAGCCCGACGTGAAGCAACTCTTCGTGGACCGGAGCCCTTACAACGTGGCCTGGTACCCGCCGACAGGGATCAGCGCCCTGTTCCCCAACCTCACCGTTTACCCGCTCAATTTGTTACCCGTACGCAAGGCCATCAGCCTGGCGGTCAACCGACAACTGGTTACGACACTGGGCGAGTACGGCTATGAACCTCCCGTCAAGACCGAGACCGGGTTGATCCTCCCAAATGAACAGTCGTACCTGGCACCACAGTACGCTCACGACAACTACACCCAGAGCATCTCCGAGGCGAAGCGCTTGCTCAAAAGTGCCGGCTTGAAAACGGGGGCCAACGGGGCCGTACTGGGCAAGGATGGCAAGCCGATAACGTTCACCCTCGTCGACCCGTCGTCCTACACCGACTACATGTCAGACCTGCAGGTGATCTCTGAAGCTTTGAAAACGATTGGCTTCAACAGTCAGATCCAGGGCACGTCAGTCCCCACCTGGACCGCAGAAATGGCAACGGGCGAGTACGACATGTCGGTGCTCTATTCAGATAGCGGTCCGTCTCCCTACTATGCCTACAACGGCTGGCTCAACGACTCCCTTAGCGCCCCGGTTGGCAAAACGGCCTCCGCAGACCAGGAGCGTTGGTATGACACGTCCACTCAGCGTTACCTCAATGACTATGTGGAGGGTACGACAAATGCAGCGAGGAGCCAGGCAATCGATGGGCTGGAAGGGGTAATGGTCCACGACCTCCCGCTAATACCCTTGGTATACTCGGTCGACTGGGGTAACTATCGGACTAACGCCGTGACCGGGTGGCCGTCGACGTCCAATCCCTACACTTCCGCCGGCATTTCCACTCCGAACGTCGAGCTCGTCGTAACTCACCTGACCCCTCGCGGCAAGTAACCGTAGAGGGCAAGAGACTAGCTTCGCAAGGCGTCGCTGATGCGGTACCTGGGGCGGCGCGCCGGTTTTTACCTGCTTACGGCCTGGGCAGCTCTCACCCTTAACTTCCTGATCCCGCGGCTGATGCCCGGGAACCCGGTGGAGCTGCTCATCGGTCGCTTCAAGGGACGGCTTTCGCCGGAGGCGACCAGGTCCCTAACCGATCTGTTCGGGTTGAGCCACGCCGGACTGTGGCAGCAATACCTGACCTATTGGGGGGACATTTTCCACGCGAACCTCGGCATCTCGTTCACTTATTTCCCGACTCCAGTTATTAGCGTCCTGGAAGAAGCGCTGCCCTGGACGCTCGTACTTGTCGGCATCTCTACCGTGGTCAGCTTTGTCCTCGGTACCGTGGGAGGTGTATGGGTGGCATGGAGACGCGGGTCCTGGATTGAGAGTATCCTCCCGATCAGCACCTTCTTTTCGGCTATGCCTTACTTCTGGTTCGCTCTCATTATCCTCTACTTGCTGGCCGTTGCCCTGCCGTGGTTCCCTCTATCGGGTGGGTACAGCTCAACCGACACCATCGGGTTCAGTTGGACGTTCATCGGCTCGGCCATCTACCACGGCTTCCTGCCGGCGCTAACCATAATCGCATCCTCGATAGCAGGCTGGCTGCTCGGCATGCGCAACATGATGGTGACCACTCTCGACGAGGACTACGTCCTTATGGCCAAGGCAAAGGGCCTCTCCAACCCGAGGGTGATGTTCGGTTATGCCGCCCGCAACGCCGTGCTCCCGTCATTGGCCAGCTTCGCACTGTCATTAGGCTTTGTCGTCAGCGGCGCCATTCTGGTGGAGGTCGTTTTCTCGTACCCAGGCATCGGCTATGTGCTCTTCGCGGCTGTGAGCAACGATGACTACCCTCTGATGCAAGGGATTCTTTCTTGTCATCACTCTGGCCGTCCTCGTAGCCAACCTCGGCGCCGATGTTTTCTACGTGCTCCTTGACCCGCGGACCAAAGAGGAGACCTGACGGCCGTGACGATTGAGTCAGCTGCGGACAGCGGGGTCCTCACCGGGACGGGCGCCGAGCCTCTCGGTCGACGAGGCACCGGCCGGCTTCGCCTGTCGTGGCTGCGGTCAAAGAAAATTGTTGCCGGTTTGGGCATACTTGGCTTCTTTGTTGCCCTGGCCGTTTTTGGCCCACTCGTGGACCATCAAGACCCTTCGGCGCTCTCTATCGCCGTGCTCCAGCCGCCGTCTTCGGCTCACTGGCTGGGGACAACCCAAACAGGACAAGACGTGCTGGCCCAACTAATCGTCGGGACGCGGTCGTCTCTCGTCGTGGGCTTCGTGTCGGCCGCGGTCGCAACATTGATTTCGTTGGTGGTTGGCCTGGCCGGCGGGTACATGGGTGGTATAACCGATGAAACACTCTCGGTGTTCTCCAACGTCTTTCTCGTGATCCCTGCGCTGCCGCTTGTCATCGTCCTCGCCGGGTACCTTCCAAGCAAAGGGGCTCTTTCGGTCACAATCGTGATCGCGGTCACTGGCTGGGCATGGGGAGCTCGCATGTTGCGCGCCCAGACCCTGTCGATCCGCAGGCGCGACTTTGTAGAGGCCGCCCTGGCCCTGGGGGAGAGCACGACGCGGATCCTGTTTGCCGAGATCTTCCCGAACGAGATCGCTATCGCGGCATCCTGTTTTCTTTTCACCGTCATATTCGCCATCTTGACGGCGGCAGGTTTGGCATTCCTTGGATTGGCCAATGTGTCCGAGTGGTCCTGGGGGACGATGCTGTACTGGGCGAGAACAATTCGGCCTTCCAGACCGGCGCGTGGTGGTGGTTCGTCCCCCCGGGACTGTGCATCGCCCTCGTTGGTACATCACTGGCTCTGCTGAACTTCGGGATTGACGAGTTCGTCAACCCCCGTTTGCGTACGGTGCCCGTGCCCCGCGGCTCGCGCCAAAGAGGCACGCCCACGCGTCAACCGGTGGTGGCGACGGAGGGAGTCGGTCTCCCGCCCCCGGCATTTACGCCCGTTTGCAAGAAGTCATCGTGACCGTGACCTCAGAGACGCGGACGGGTTCTCCCGTGCTCGATATCTCTGACCTCGTGGTCGAGTACGGCCGAGGTGGTGGCCCGGTTCGCGCCGTGAACGGCGTCAGCCTGACCCTGCATCGAGGTGAGATCCTCGGCATTGCCGGGGAGTCGGGCTCCGGCAAGACGACCCTCGCCTATGCGATGACGAGGCTCCTTCGGCCGCCGGGCGTAATAACAGCGGGCGAAGTGCTCTATTACCCGGCCGGCGGACCCCCCGTAGATGTACTGGACATGTCCGACAGACAACTGCGCCAGTTCCGCTGGGCGGAGATCGCTATTGTCTTTCAGTCGGCGATGAACGCGTTAAACCCGGTGCTCAGCGTGCGCGCCCAGATCCTCGATGTGCTGGCTGCCCATGGTGGTGGTCCGGGGAACGACCCCATGAGCCGCGTCAGCGAACTGCTGCGACTGGTCGGGATCCCTCCAGATCGCGCCCAGGCCTACCCACATGAGCTCTCCGGAGGAATGCGCCAGAGGGCAATGATCGCCATTGCCTTGGCACTCGAGCCCGAGATCATCGTGATGGACGAGCCGACCACAGCGCTCGACGTTGTTACGCAGCGACAAATCCTGGCAGAGATCTCCCGGCTGCAAGAGCGCCTCGGCTTCTCGGTTGTGTTCATCACCCACGACCTGTCTCTTCTCATCGAGCTGGCCGACAGGATCGCTGTCATGTACGCAGGGCGCGTTGTTGAGCTCGGCTCGTCGGCCGAAGTTCACCGCGCCCCGAGGCACCCCTACAGCTATGGCTTGCTCAACTCCTTCCCACGCTTACGGGGCTCGGTGAACATGCTCTCGGGCATTCCGGGCTCGCCGCCCGACCTCGCCGAGCTGCCAAGTGGGTGTGCCTTTCGACCTCGTTGCCCCTTTGCCATATCGGCGTGCGCGGAGGAGATCCCGCCATTGTCGAGTTCAGGCGGTGGCGAGGCTACCGATGATCATCTCGACGCTTGCCTACTTAGTTGGACCGGTAAGACAAGCTCGCTCGAGCAGAGACAACACCCGCCCGGAGCAAGCGGACCGACGGCGCCTGTGGTGAGGAGCGAGACGGATGGAGCGGCCGTCGGCACTGCGGCACTCGAGGCACGAGACCTCACTAAGAACTTTCTCGTGCGACGCGGTCCAAAGCGCGTATCCAGGGCGTCGCGTCGGATCGTGCACGCCGTCGACGACGTGTCATTCTCGCTTTACGGGGGCGAGGTAACCGCTCTGGTCGGAGAGTCCGGTTCGGGAAAGTCCACTGTCGCCAGGCTGCTCGCTCAGCTTTATCAACCCAGTTCCGGCACTATATCGCTTAATGGCCGACAGGTGGCGTGGCACCGCGGTCGAAGGCACCGCGACTACGCCCATCAGGTTCAAATAGTGCTCCAGGACCCTTTCAGCTCTCTCAACCCGGTCCACACGATCGGCTACCACCTCGAGCGTGCCGTAAGGATCCACCGCCATCAGGTGAGGCGAGCGGGGATTGCGGCCGCCGTGGCCGACCTCCTGTCCGAGGTCCAGCTCACCCCGGCATCGCAATTCGCTCCCAAGTACCCCCACGAACTCTCAGGTGGTCAGCGCCAGCGAGTGGCCGTGGCACGGGCACTCGCGTCGGAGCCGTCCGTCCTACTCGCCGATGAACCGGTTTCCATGCTCGACGTGTCCAGTCGGCTCGGGATCCTCAACTCTGTTGCGCCGACTTGTCGAGAAGCGTGGCCTGGCGCTGTTGTATATCACGCATGACATTGCTTCTGCTCGCTACTTTGCCGACCGGACCTTTGTGATGTACGCCGGCCGGCTCATCGAAGGTGGGCCATCGCGACAGGTCGTGGACGTCCCGGCGCACCCGTATACGCAGCTACTCAAGGTCTTCGGCACCGGACCCGGACCGCTCCGACGGTGATTACGGCACGCCCGTGGGTGACCCCCCCAGCCTCATGCGCCTGCCCACCGGTTGTCGGTTCCATCCTCGCTGCCCAGAAGCGATGGACATCTGCCGGCGCGAGGCATCCCCGTGACGAGGAAGTCACGGGAGACCAGTGGGCGGCCTGCTGGTTGCACGCAGGGACAACAAGAGCGGCTCTATCAAACGAGGGAGACACCCAGCCATGAGCATCCAGGAAACGACCAGGGCGACACCGGTACTTTCTGCCCAGCGACGTCGAACAGTTCGAACGTGACGGGTACATAACGATAAAGGAGGCCCGAGCCGTGGTGAGGCCCGACGTTCCGGGACGTGATCCTTGACATGGTCCCTCGCAATCTCGTCTTTCCCAGGAACTGGGGCGTGAACGCCGGTCGGCTCAAGCCGCATCATGAACCCGAGGACTCCACGACCATGCCCTTCTTTGACAATCAGGCGTTTCATACGCCAGAGCTGCTGCCGTTGTTGTTCAACGAGAAATTGTACGAAGTTGCTGCACAACTCCTGGGCACTCACCGCCTGCGGGCATGGGACGCATCGGTGGGCATTACGCTGCGCAACGATTCAGGCCCGGACTTAAGCCAGAAGGTCCACGTCGACCCGGGAGTACCCGACGACGTCCCGAACTTCGATTTCAGCGCCGAAGAAGCTTCCGTGGGTGGCTGCTATTATCTGACAGACGTCGAGGCCCACGGTGGGGGCATACACGCAGTGCCCGGCGGCCACCACCTTGTCGAAGAGGCGTCGCGTCGTCGCCCCGATGGCCGTCAAATCTACAAGCGCTGGCGAGATGTCGACGACTTTCCCGCCGACAATCGAGATCACCGGGGAGGCTGGCGACTTTATAATGTTGCACTATCTGATGCCTCACGCGGCGTCGAACAACCGAAACCCCCAGCCACACGTGGCCCAGTTCACACGCTTCAACCGCGAGGACCATCGCCACTATCCACTGGGGCTGGCCGAGCCATCTCGTTACAACGACCTCCAGCTTCAGGTGATGACGTCGCTCGGTAGGCGGCTGCTCGGAGTAGACCCGTGGTAAGCCATGCGCACGCCTCGGTCCCACCAAAGTCTGAGCCTGGGGACGCCGACACGATCGGTTGGCAGCTCGACAATTTGATGGCACTCGACACCTCGGGCAAGGGGATCGTGCCCAAGCTGTACCGACCGCGATGCCCAGACCGGCGGACCGCTGTCGACAGGCGCTGCTCGGCTATTGGTTGACAACGTCGGTCACGGCGACGTCGTGGGCATCATCAGCGGTTTTCCTTCCCGATCGTTCCTCCTCGAGGGAGTGACCGAAACAGATGGCCCCGTAGGCGCCGCGGTTCTCGCTCGAGTGCTCGAGGAATCGCTTGGGGCCGTACCTGTGGTCATCACCGAGCAGAGAGTCGCCCTTTTCCTTGGGGTGCCTCACGGTAGGGGGATTGCTGGTCACGGATTCCGAGAAGGCAATTCGTTCTAAGCAAGGGCCTCACCAGGCCGCCTGCGCGGCGATGGTTAATTTCCCTACCGACCACGACGACGCCCAAAGCGCTGCCGCGCAAGTAATGGACGATCTTGCACCAAAGGCCCTCATAGCCATCGAGCAACCAAGCGTCACCGCGGATGGCGGCTCCACCGCCACGGGCGCGCCATCACCGACCATCTACTCGCAAAGACCGACTATCTCTTTTCGAGGCACGAGCTCGTGGCGTCCCGCGTCGGCATCGGGGACAACGGCAACGAAATGGGAATGGCGTCGAATCAGGCGACACCATTATTCCTCATTCGAGCTCGGGGGCACGATCGTCCTCGGTTCAGATTGTGATGCCCTGCTGGTCGCCGGTAACTCGAATTGGGGAGCCTACGCATTAGCTGCAGCCATAGAGAGCCTGGTCACGGGAGCTTGTGAGGTGTTACCTCGTATTGACGTGGAAGGTATACATATTCGGTACGCGGGGGACGGCGCCATCGATGGCAGGAGCCAACGTCCGGAGCCATGTTCCGACGGGACCCCGCTAAGTCTCAACCGCGGGGTGGTAGATCTTCATGTCGTGGGTCGTCAATGTAGCCGGAGAGAGGCGACGTTGACGGAGAGCGTCGTCCACCAGTTCGGGCTGCGCCCAGTGGTCAACGGCGCCGGGGCCATGAGCTACCTCGGGTCGTCGACGACCAGCACACTGGTCGCCGAAGCGACGGCGATGGCGTGCCGAGAGTGGATCGACATGGAGGAACTCGCGGCCCGAGCCGGCGAAGCCGTCGCGGCGGCGACTGGAGCCGAGGCCGGGCTCGTCACTTCCTGTGCGGCGGCAGGGCTAGCCATTGCTGCGGCGGCCTGCATTACCCGCGGCGACCCGAGCCTCGTGCGTGCTGTCCCCCACCTCCCAGCCGGAGTGATAACCGAAGTAATTATCCAAAAAGCGCATGCGGTAGATTTTGGTGCCCCCATTGTTTCGGTGCTTGGGCTCGGCGGGGCAACCGTGATCGAAGTCGGGAGTGCCAATCGCTGCTCCGAGAGCCTAATGGCGGCGTCGCTGCGAACGCCCAAAGCCGCGGTCGTACATGTTGTGTCGCATCACGTAGCCGGTGAAGACCTCGTTGACCTGGAACGTGCAATCGCCCTCGCACACGCAAGCAAGGTACCGCTCATATTGGACGCCGCCGCAGAGGTCGATTTGCGGCGTTACGTAGGCTTAGAGGCGGACCTGGTTGTTTATAGCGGTCACAAAGCCATCGCTGGGCCGACCTCGGGCATTATCTGCGGTAGGCGCAGTCTGGTTGAAGCCTGTAGAGCTCAAGGTACAGGGTTGGGTCGCATGGCCAAGATCGGGAAGGAGGGCCTGGCGGGCCTGATCGTGGCCCTGGAACAGTATGATCGACGAGAGGACCAAAGCGCGATGCTCGACGAGCGGGTCGCCGCCCTGGCCGCTCGGCTCACCGACGAGCCCGGCGTACGATGTGAGCCCGTCCTGGATCCATCACGTCCTATACCTCGTCTCCGGGTCTTCGTGCTGCCCCAGGTGGGTATTTCAGCACGGACGGTCGTTGACCGACTGGCGGCAGCGTCGCCGAGCATTCGTTGTCGTGAGCACGGTGTCAAGTCCGGCTTCTTCGAGATCGACCCGAGGGGTTTGTACGACTCGCAGGTGGTCCTGGTGTCAGATGGGATCCGGGCCACGCTCAGACCCGGATCTCCGCCACAAGCAGTTCCAACCTTCCACTGACTGAAATGGGTCGCACTTGCATTGTGACGGGAGCGGCGAGAGGTATCGGCCGCGATATCGCTCGGACGTTCGCGAGAGACGGCGATGCGATCGTAATCGCCGACATAAACGGCGGTGGTGCTGAATCGGTCGTAGCAGAGATAACCGCAGAAGGTGGCGCTGCGATCGGCGTCGCCGCTGATGTCAGTACCCCCCGGGACGTGGATCTCGTCATGAAAGCGACGCTGGACGCCTTTGGTGGCATTGACATTCTGGTCAACAATGCCGCGCAAATCTCGATCACCGACCCGCTCGAGGTTGCTCCCGAGGAGTGGGACACCGTCATCAATTCGATGCTACGGGGTACATTTCTGATGAGCCAGGCCGCGGCCCGCTGGATGACCGCCGCGAACCGGCCCGGTGTGATCGTCCACATCGCGTCCGTCCAGGCCCAACGTCCATGGGCCCAGTGCTGGCCGTACGCTGCAGCCAAGGGCGGTCTGGTCTCGATGGCCCGGGCCATGGCTCAGTACCTGGCCAAGTACCGCATCCGCGTGTGCGTCGTGAGCCCGGGCGCAATCGGCCGCGAGGTGCCTGACGAGCGGTTCCCAGCGCCAGATATGACGTTGATTGGTCACGACATTCCCCTCCGACGCCTCGGGACGTCCTGGGACGTGGCCAAGGCGGTGAAGTTCCTGTGCTCCGCTGATGCGGATTACATAACCGGCACCGAGCTCGTGGTAGATGGAGGGCTGCTCGTGCGAGGGCCCGATGTCTAATCACGTTCATGCCGGCCGAGCTGACACGTAAAGGAACCATGATCAGGACGTTCCTTGTCATCGATGTCGGGAGCTCGGCCATAAAGGGAGTGCTCTTCGACGCTGAAGGAAGGAGCCTCCGCCGAACCGAGCGACAGCTTCCTCCGAGCGGTGGGCCTGAGCCCCTGGATGTACCTTCCTCCGAGTTGCTGCACATGGTCGCGGCGGTAAACCGGGAACTTCTAGCCGGCCAAACTCAGCCCGAAGCAGCGGTGCTCACCGGTCAAATGGGGAGCCACGTCTGGGTCGAAGACCGAATGTCGTGGAGTGACGTAATGTCCTGGCACGATCGTCGCGATTACGAAGAGCAGCAGGAGATGTTGGGGCGGGTCGATCCTGCCGCCTTCTATGCTCTCACGGGCCAACGCGTACCGCTTTTGGCGGCACGCGCCGAGTGGGGCCGGCGACGGCGCGGCGGCTTTGTCGTCCCGCTGCGGGAGTGGCTAATTTGGCTCGCTTGCGAGAAGTGGGTCATCGACCCAACCGATGCAAGCGTTACCGGCGTCCTGAACGTCTCGAAACCCGACTGGGACCAGGACCTCGCTGATCTTTTCCAAATAGAAGACCGCTCTCTTCTGCCGGTGGCCGGATGCAACACCGTCGCCGGCGATGTGGGCCAAAGCGGAGCCCAACTGCTCGGGATGCCAATTGGCACCCCGATCGTCCTGGGTGCGGGGGACGGACCGTCCGCATCCCTGGGGGCCAGCGCGGTCGAGCCGACGACCGGGTGCTTGACGCTCGGCTCGAGCGGCACATTGCGGGTGCTCAGCCCTTGGCCAGCCCACGACCCATCGCGTCGGTCGACTGTGCTCTCGTTCTTGCCGAACGCGTGGGTGACCTCCATCCCGATGAACAGCGTGGGGTTTACACTGCGGTGGGGCCAGCGCGTGTTGGGGTTTCCCGATGTCGAGAGCTTCTCTGCTGCGGCTGCACGCGGAAAGACGGATCCATCTCTGACCTTCGTGCCGTACCTGAAAGGCGAGCGGTTCCCGTACTGGGACTCGACACTAACTGCCGGTTTTGTGGGGTTGCGCGACGACCACGACCGGCACGACCTGGCCAAAGCCATCGTGCTGGGGCTCGCTTACTCGGTGCGCCGAGCCATCGACCACGCTCGGAGCCTCGGGCTACCGCTGGGCACGATTAACGTAAACGGAGGTGCGGCTTTTTGCTCACCGTTGTTGTCAGCGGTCCAGTCGCTGGCGCAACTTCAGCTACGGGTCACTACCAGTGCGGCACTGGAGGGAGCCTTCTCGATACTGGCATCCCAAAATGAGTTCGGGGTCACGGCTCGTGCACCCAGCTTTAGCGCGGTCGCCGCCGTCGAAGACACCTCCGGGCTGCTTGAAACCGGCTATGCATATTTTCTGGCTCGGTCGTTGCCCTAAAAGGGCGTTACGTAGGCGCCGGATATCCCGCCGTCTACCAAAAAGGTCGACGCGGTGATGAAAGAGGCGTCGTCACTGGCCAAGAACGTCGCCGCCGAAGCTATTTCCTCGGGTTCGGCGAAACGTCCAAGAGGAATATGAACCATCCGCCTCGCCGCCCGCTCGGGGTCCTTGGCGAACAACTCTTGCAACATCGGCGTGTTCACGGGCCCGGGCACAGGGCATTCACGCGGATCCCCTCCCTGGCGAACTGGACGCCGAGCTCCCGGGACAACGCCAGCACACCGCCTTTGGAAGCGGTATAAGAGATTTGGGACGTGGCCGACCCGAGCAAAGCTACAAAAGAAGCGGTATTTATTATCGACCCCTTGCCGGCACGCTGCATATAAGGGATAACGGCCTGACAGCAAAGGTACACCGACGTGAGGTTCACGTCCTGTACGCGGTGCCAGGCCGTGAGGTCCGTAGTCAGGATGGAGTCGTCCTCGGGCGGGGAAATGCCGGCATTGTTGAAAGCGACGTCGATCCGTCCATGAGCCTCGTAGGCGGCCCTGAACAATCCTTCGACTTCGCTCTTATCGGTTACATCGACCCGAATGAACAACCCTCCGACCTCGCCGGCGGTAGCCGCCCCGGTGTCAGCATCGAGGTCTGCTACCACTAACTTCGCCCCTTCGGAAGCCATGCGCCTGACCGTAGCCCGGCCGATGCCCCCCGCCCCTCCTGTTACCACCGCTACCCTGCCGTCGAGGCGGCGGACTGTCTCCCCTTGCATCGTTTACCTTTCCGTTGGCGACAGAGGTGTTGTGCCCATGTGCGACAGGTCCGGGTCGCGTCTACCACTCCTGTACTGCGCGGCGGCCACCACCAGGGCCGCGAAGAGACGGTCGTCGGTGGCATTGTCCTCCGGGTGCCACTGGACCCCGATGGCGAAATTGCTGCCCTTCACCTCAACGGCTTCTACGGTGCCATCGTCCGCAAACCCGACTGCTTGAAGATGCTCACCCAAACGCGCCACGGCCTGGTGGTGATGGCAGTAGCCCTCGGTGGCGGGACCAAGAACGGACGCCAGAGCACTGGCCCCGTCGATATTTACGCCGTTCGCGCTCATTTGCCCAAGGTTAACGCGGTGCTTGTCGTGACCAACGATATCTGGAAGGTGTTGGTGCAGGGTGCCCCCGAGGGAAACGTTGACCACTTGCATGCCCCGGCACACCGCCAGAAGGGGCATATCGGCTAAGAAGGCTCCCAGGCAAAGGGCCAGTTCCCACGCATCGCGCTCGTCGTGGGGGTGGTCCGTCCGTGGGTGTGGCTCGGCACGATAACGCCGCGGGGACACGTCCGGCCCTCCGGTGACGACCAGCCCGTCAACCACCGATAGCGCCGTCATCGGGTCGACAGGCATTGGTGGCAGCATGACTGCGCAACCACCGGACCGGGCGACGGCGTTCAGGTAGGTCACAGGGAGGAGGGCGGCCATCTCTTCCCAGGCCCCGTGGCGAGCAGTCTCAACGTACGTCGTGAGCCCGATTACTGGTGTGCTCAGTGAATTAGAGACGCTCGAAACCACGGTTACGTTCCCAGTCTGTCACGGCGCTGCTGTAAGCATCGAGCTCGACCCGAGCCGCATTTAGATAGTGGTCGACGACCCCACGACCGAAAGCGTGCAAGGCCACTTTGCTATCACGGAGAAGGTCGACCGCGGCTCCCAGCGATGTGGGGACCCGCCGGCAGTCCGACTCATACGCGTTGCCCAGGAACTCGTCCGGGAGCGGGAGCCGGCCGTCGATGCCATGGAGGCCGGCGGCTATCAGCGCCGCCACGGCCAGGTAGGGGTTGACGTCGCCGCCCGGGACGCGCCATTCGACTCGCAATGATGGCCCTGAGCCCACCACCCTGAGAGCGCAAGAGCGGTTGTCGCGGCCCCAGGTTAACGCAGTGGGCGCGAAGCTCCCGGCGACGAACCTCTTGTAACTGTTGATATTCGGCGCGAAAAAGTACGTGAGCTCACGAGCGGAGGCGAGCTGACCGGCTATAAAATGCTCCATCAGAGGCGTGAAGCCTTGCCCCTGTCCAGCCGCCATTACGGGTTCGGCTCCAGTGGAGCGAAGGCTGATATGCACGTGGCACGAGTTACCCTTCGCGCTCGTCCCATTTGGCCATGAAAGTCAGGCTCATGCCCTCTTGGTCGGCGATTTCTTTCGCTCCGGTCTTGTAAATGGTGTGGTTGTCGCACGTGGTAAGTGCGTCGGAAAAACGGAAGGCGACCTCGTGCTGGCCGAGGTTACACTCCCCCTTGGCCGATTCGACGTACATGCCAGCACCCGCCATCTCGTTGCGGATACGGCGGAGAAGACGCTCGTTCCTGCTGGCGCCGAGGATCGAATAGTCAGCGTTGTACTGGTTCGCCGGCGTCAGATGTCGATAACCCAGTTCCCAGGCCTTTTCGTAGGAGTCCTGGAAAGCTATGAACTCGAGTTCTGTCCCGACGCACGCCACCAGGTCGCGTTCGGCCAAGCGGGCGACCTGGCGCTTCAGCACTTGACGAGGCGAGGGTTCGACAGGAGTGCCGTCAAACCACTCGACGTCGCAAAGCACCAGGGCCGTGCCCGGACGCCATGGCGTCAAGCGGAGCGTAGCCAGGTCAGGTCTCATAACAAGATCGCCATAGCCGCGCTCCCACGAGGACATTGCGTAGCCCTCCACCGGGCGCATTTCGACGTCTACCGCCAACAGGTAGTTGCAAGCCTCGGCCGCGTGCGGGACCACCTCTTCCAGGAAATAGCGAGCCGTGAGCCGTTTGCCCTGTAGCCGCCCCTGCATATCGGTCATGGCCACCACGACGGTGTCCACCTCGCCGGTGCCGGCCAGGCTTTGGAGGCTCTCCAGGCTCAGCGCCACGGCTCACTCGCGACCTGCATCTGAAAAAGCGTCGGCCACCGCCCAGCCTCACGGTCGGGGCGGTTGCTTTCTGTGGTTGGCCCCCGATCGAGGGGACAGCAAATGCCTGTATGCCGCGGAGGTATCAAAGCCACCGGCACACAGGCTACCTCCAGTCCCCAACGGGCCGCACGGTCGCAACGTCCGCAACGTCCGCACAGAAGGGCGGCGGGCGAAGGGGCTGGTCATTGTGGGCAGGTCGTTGTGGCTGGGCGGACGGAAATCGACAAGTTGACAATGGCCAAATCCCCAGTGCGGTGAACGTTCCCAGAGAGTAAGTAGGATCGGTTGGGCGATGACACTAATGTTTCTCAATGGCACGGCCATGACCGGTCAGAAGGACCACGGCTCACACGTTGGCTCTACTTTTCTGGGGCCGGCACAGACGGCAGCCCGTTACCGTTTCTTCGCCGTGCGAGACGAGTTCCCGGGCTTGTACCCGGTACAGACGGGAGGGCGGTTCATCGAGGGAGAACTTTACGAGATCCCCGAGCAGATATCTGCGCGACCGCCTGCTCCCTGCTGAACCACCCGAGCTGAAGATCGGGGAGATCCAGCTAATTGACGGGGAAATTGTCAACGCTATGCGCCTCGTGCCATCGCGCTTGCGCCCCGGGGACAAGGTCGTGGACATTTCTGAATTCGGCGGCTTCCGCGCCTACCAGCGGTTCCTGGCCGCCAATGCGCGGGTGGACCAGACCTTGAACGCGGATCCCGGGTAGCGGGCGCAACAGCTCAGTCGTCGATCCACGGCTGCTCGAGGGAGATGGCGCGGTTCAGAAGCTGAAATGAGCGGACGTTTGGTTTTCGTTTCGTAATTGCCGCCCAGGGTCGGCCGGAGGCCGAGATTATGGCCGAGCTCCTGCGGCCGCTCCACAATGGTAAAGACGTCGAGCGCGGGTTGGGTTGCCAGGAAAAGGCGTGCGGCGGTAAAGTACCGCTCGTCCGGATAGGCGGGATCATGCGGCCGGGGAGGCGCCGGGTGACGGTTGGCACGGTGGTCAGCAACGTCCCCTTCGGGCAAGCCACGCCTTTCGGGTTCCCCTGGCCCATCGGGGCCTATATCGTCGGCGTGACTTATTTTCAATACCAGTTCCGCGGGCCAAGCGGTCACGAGGTCATCGAGGTGGCGTTGTCACTGGAGGCCAACTTGACCGCCGCCCACACTGTTACGGTGCAGCCGGTCGGCGTCATGGCCGACGCCAGCGGTCACAACCTCGACCAGCAAGGCTCGGTTGTGACCGCGAGTGTCCTGGCCTGGTCACAAGACGATCTCAACGTCACCGCGATGTCGGCGCCAGGCTTGCCCAGCGGGACCGCTTCGGGCGCCGTCCAGATCCCGGCTGGCTCGGCCCTGCTGGCCAGCCAGGCGGTACTCGGCGGCTTCGATATCTCCCGGGCGGACCAGCACAATGTGCAGTACATACGGGTGTCGGTCTCGTCAACCCTGTTCAGCCCGCTGGCGGCGACGGTGAGGGGGAGGGCCGCGCTCCGGGACACGTCCGGGAACGTCGCCACCTCGGCCACCGTAGACGTCGCCTACTTTTGCTACCTACAGCGTGCCCGAGTTGCATCTGGCTGCGTGGGCCGGGCCCACCCAGTCGCCCAGCGGCGACCAGAGCCCGGTGAACGTACAGTTCTCCGCTCCACCGGCCAACGCCGCCGTTTTTCTCACCGGTTTTTCGATCGAGGGCTCCGACGGCTCGGATATGACGCCCGGGTATATCGAAGCGGGAGCCAACCGAGTGGCTATCAGCGGCAGCACCGTCAATTTCGTCCCCCATGCCGCGATGACGGACGGCTCGAAAACCTCCAGCACCGTGGCAACGGGATGGGTGAGCGTCGTGGCCGTCGGGATCCAGTAGGACGAGCGGGTGGTGACGTCCGGTGACGCCATGAGCAGCGGGCAGGTCGATGACCCTGGCACGACGCGGTGACTAACCGCGCCACCTTTTTCTTTGTGGGAGATCCCGCCGGTGCTCTGGCCCGTCTGGTGGCGGAAAGCGTCCGGTTGGTGCCGTACGAAGGTCTGCTCGGGACAGCCGCCGGGTTGCTGGTCGACGCCGAGACAGCCGACCTCGACCCGGATTTGAACATCCGGGCGCTGTCCAGCGGGATGGCCCTCGCCGTGCACCGCCCCTCGGCTCCAGACCTCGAAGCTCTCCGTGCCCTGGCTGGTCACGGCCCGTCGCACGCGGTCCGCCTCGTCTCCTATCGGGCCGCCACCGGGGGCGGGTTCACTTCACCGCGTCCTGCCCGAGCCGGCCGGCGCCGGCAGAGGGGATGAACCGCGGCCCAACATCGGCGGCGAGCTGCAGCGTTTGGCAGCAGGGCCCGCCACCGGCACCGGCGTCTGGAGCGTGCCGGGTTTCCTCCCGCCCTGCCCGCAGGTACCGGCCGGCTACGTCAGCTACTCCACGGTGTTCAGCTGGTCGGCGCCGTTCCCGAGCAACCCGCAGTCCGGCGTCGCCGACGACCTCGTCGTGAAATCGAATACTCAGATCACATCTGAGCTGCTGACGGAGTTTTTCGTGTATTGGGTAAACGGGACGACTGCGCCTACCCCGACGCCCTACTACATGGTTATCGTGAGGGAGACCGGCCCGATCGCCATCGGCGCTTCCCCCCCTGCCAGCACACCGTCGTCTCGCGGGTACTTTCAGCTCGGTTTCACGGACGGGCCCGCCACAATCACGCCGGCTCAGCCGGGGTCGACAGCCACGCTGGCCGCCTACAGCCCCTCCACGCAGACCGCCGGGGAGCTCGGCCTCGACCTCGAGCGTGCCGATGGCCGTCTGCAGCCTGGCCGCCCCGAAGAACAGCGTTGTCTTCACAGCCACCAACCAGCCTGCTGCCCCTCTCGACTTCCAGGGGTGGGGCGTCCTCGACCTGACTGCTCAGCCCGGGGTCAAGTGGGCCTTCCACCAGATCCAGGGTTGGGACCCGACGCAGGTCCTTACGGACGAGACCACCCTCCTCACCACGCTCTTCGACGTTACGGGCGCAGTGGCGGCGGTCCCCGGGCTCTCCCTTGGCTCAGTGCCGTTCCAGGTCCTGAGCGCCTGGCTGGTCGCTCCTCCCTCCGGCAGCGGCTCGATCCCGGCCGTCCCGGTCGTGTACCAGACGACGTACCAGCAACTGGTGGGCCTCGTCCATGCTCCCTCAGGTTGTGCCGGGGCGTTCGGGCAGCCTTTGCGCCACACCTTCTCCGCCGCCTTCGCGCAATCGGGAAGCTGGACCGTGAACCTGGGGACGATCGCGGGCCAGATGAACTACCCTGCCTCGAGCACACTTCCATCGGCGCCGGGCTAGTGGCTGGACCGGGCGACGTCGGCACCCTGCTGGACGACCTCGTCGTCGACATGCTCTGCCGCCGGTCAGCGACGGGGAGACCTGGCAAGAGCACATGGCCGCGCATCTTGGCGAGCCGGTCCGCAACTTCGGAGTGGGTGGCTATGGAGTTTACCAGGCACTTCAGCGACTGGTCCGCACAGAGCAAATAAGCGAGTGCGCCGTTCCTTACGTGATCCTCAATATATTTATGGATGACTAATGGAGGAGTTTAGAGACTACCTCGGGGGCACGGGCAAGAAAGCGCTTCTGATGCTGAGCTACCCGAAAACAGGTGCGGAGCGGGCCGGTCCTCGTACTTCAGGACCGGCCGCCCCCGCACCGGCGTGTACCTCTCAACTGCCAGGTACCGCCACGACGTCAAACTCGTTGCCTTCGGGGTCAGCCAACGTGGCCCAGCGGTAGCCGCCCTCTTCGACGTCACGAATATGGGTAGCCCCGAGGGTCAAGATGCGATCGACCTCGTTATTGAGCTCAGGCGACAGGAAATCGGCGTGCACCCGGTTCTTGGCCAGCTTGGCCTCGGGGACCTTGTGGAACATCCACGCCGGGCCTGACCGTTCGTCTTCGAGGCCGATGGCGGCGAACTCGCCGGTCGCTCCCGCATCGACGGCTCGGCCCAGGACCTCGGACCAAAAGCCGGCCAGTTTGCCGGCGTCCTGACAATCGACGCTTATTGATAGCAGGCGAACACTCATCTCTACTTCCCTTTCGTGTCTCAATATCACCGTTAGTCGACATGATCAGGTTGCGACCTCCCCCCGGGGGAGAGTCAAGTCGTGACCGGAGAAGTCCCGTCGACCCTGACCTGCGTCAGCGGAGCCCTATGTAAACGATGGGGCGAACTCCACCAGCTCGGGGTCCGGGAGGGAGATCCGCCGGCCCTCGGCCGCCGACTTGTAGAGGGCCATCAGGAGCTCGACCACCGCACGACCGTCGTGAAAGGTTTCGTCGGGCATCCGGTTAGCAAGGAACGCGTCGACCATGTGCCGGTCCTCGGCCACGTAACCGTAGGTAAAGGCCTCGTCCTCGATGACCGGCATCAAGCCCTGCTCGGCGGACTGTTTCTCGATTAGATCCTCACCCTGGGCAGTGGCAATGGACCTCGAAAGGAACAGGTGCAAGCTCGTGGCGAGGGAGTTCAACTCAGCCGCGTACTCGGCCCTTGTACTTCGATCGAGATCCGCAGGCCCGGGCCGACATACGCCCACGACGTCGAGACCTCGGCCAAAGCCCTGTTGCCCTCACCGTCCTCGAACGTTACGACCGCGTGCGCGTAGTCCTCCCCCACCTTCTGGTCGCTCGAGAACCGGCTGTCGCCCCGGGCCGCAAGTGCACGTGCCTCGCGGCCCCATTTCAGGATCTCGATGTTGGCCTGGACGGCCACCGGCCGGAGGACATCACGCCGGTCGCCCGGGCGGCTCAGCAGGAAACGAGCGGCCTCCACGCTGTGGCACATCATGTCCAGCAACACACCGCCGCCCTGACGTTCGGCGTCCCAGAACCAGGGCGAGTGCGGTCCTCCGTGCTCTTCGGCCGCCCGCACGAGGTAGGGCCTCCCCGATGCCGGCACAGCGCGGCGCCAGAGCACTTCGTG
Source organism: uncultured Acidimicrobiaceae bacterium (assembly GCA_963754115.1). Classification (GTDB taxonomy): domain Bacteria; phylum Actinomycetota; class Acidimicrobiia; order Acidimicrobiales; family Palsa-688; genus Fen-671. The sequence continues at coordinate 459,034 of CAVWFC010000008.1, forward strand.
GGCCCTCCTCACCGCCGGGTAGAAGACCTGGTTCTCGAGGTAGCCGTGCATGAGGCCGCTTTCTTGCACCAGCCGGACCATCTCGTCCGCCTCCCTGAGCGTCCGCGCCAGGGGCTTCTCGCATGCGATGCCCACGAGCCGGGCCCTCCGGAAACAACAGCGCCGCGGACCGCTCCCATCTGCGCCAGCCGGAGGTCGTTCGGGCCGAGCAACCACACAGCATCGACCTCACCCGAGGCCAGCATCTGTTCGAGCGAGGTGAACGCCCGGCACGGCCCGAGGCCGCGCTCGTTGGCCTGAGCGGCCAGGCTTTCGCGGTTTTGTGGTGTCGGGCTGTAGACGCCCGCGATCATCGCATTACGCACGCTCTCGAACGCCTGAAGGTGGAACGAAGCAATAAAACCGGAACCGATAAAGCCGATCCTCAAAACCCTCTGCGAGCCCACTGCCATGGCCAGCTTCCTCCTCATCTCGTCGCGTTCGAAATGGCCCGACCTTGCCCGAGCAAGCTCTGCCCCTGCACCGAGCAAGGTCCGGCCTGGTTGGATTTTATCGAGATCCGGCTTTCCCTTGACAGTAATCAGAGCCGCTGCTAGGGTCTTTTGCGTCAGCACGAAATTAACTAATTCGAGTGACACGACGGGGGACTTCACCGGGCCCCAGGACCGAACCTGCCTTGCTGGAAAAGGTTCTTTGGGACGGTAACCGCTGGAGGGCCCTCGAAGCGGTTAGCCCGGAGGCAAATTAACCTCTAAGAAACAGAACTTAATCTCCCAGAAACAAAGCACATTTTGGTCCTGTGAAAAAATTGGGCGGGGGGGTGCTGCCCGGAGCTGGTCCAGGCGCTTGGGGTCGCGTGGACCATGTAGGTCGCCGTTGACTGACCTCTTTTGTCTCACCAGCCGCCGCGGTGGCCTGGCAGGTGTCGAAACAGGCAATGGACCGCCGCCTCCACGGGAGGCGAGCGTAAGGAGATCAACGTGTTCGATTTACTCCAGTCGAAACCGACAAAACTGGTTGTGGCGTCGCTCCTGACGGCCGGGATGGGCACGACCATGGGGAGCTCGGTACTGGCCGGGAGCGCGGCCGCTTCGTCTCAAACCATCATCACGGTCAACAACAATGCCGGCGAACCACTGACAAACAACTTCAACCCGCTCGTGCCAACAAGCACCCTCGACTTTTATGGGTCCTGGTCCATGATTTATGAGCCGCTCGTCCAGTACGACGTCCAAAAACCGGGCGTGACGTACCCCTGGCTGGCAGCCTCGTGGAAGTGGTCCAACGGCAACAAGACGCTCGTATTCGAGCTTCGCCACGGCGTGAAGTGGAGTGATGGGCAGCCGTTCACGAGTAAGGACGTCGTATTTACCTTCGACCTGATGAAGAAGTACCCGAGCGTCAACCTGTACGGCCTCGACTTCACGAGTGTCACGGCTCAGGGCGCTTACCAGGTAACCATGAAGTTCCCGGCGTCCAACTACACCGATTTCTACTACGCCGCCGAGCTGAGCCCGATCATCCCCGACCACATCTGGTCGACAATCTCCAACCCGGCGACGTATGCCGACACCAACCCCATTGGGACGGGCCCTTCGTCCTCAAGTCTTTCAACCCCCAGAACTTCCTCCTCGTCGCCAACCCGGGCTACTGGCAGCGCGGCCTGCCCAAGATCTATGGGCTCGAGTACGTTGCCGGTACGGCACAGTCGCTTACGAACCTCACCGACGACGAGACTCTGGACTGGTCGAGCGGCGGCACTCCCGGGGCGCAAGCCTGGGAGAAGAAAAACTCGTACAACCACTACTGGTTCCCGGGTGCGGGCGTCGTTTCCATCGAGCCCAACCTCACTAAGTGGCCTCTTAATCAGCTGGCCGTGCGGGAGGCGATCAGCCTGGCGCTCAATCGCTCGGTGATCGGATCGCAGGGCGAGTTCGGCTACGAGGATCCGGTGCTGTCGGCGACGGGCCTGCTACCCAGCCAGAGCAATTTTGTGGTGTCGCAATTCAAGAACGACCTGCTCAAGTACGACCCGTCCCAGGCGAAGAAGGTCCTCGAACAGGCCGGCTGGAAGGCAGGTCCCGGCGGTACCTTTGAGGACAACGCGGGAAAGCAGCTGGCGTTCACCATCAGCGACCCGTCCGGGTTCGTTGATTACATAACCGACTGCCAGCTCATGCGGGAGGAGCTCAAGGCGGCCGGGATGGCGCTGACATGCGAAGGCACGTCGACCAATGCATGGACAAGTGACGTAGCATCGGGAGAATTCGACGCCACCATCCGTTGGAGCGACTACGGCAACGGTGACCCGTTCTACATCTATAACGGCTGGCTCAACCACAACCTGACGGCGCCGGTCGGGGGGACGGCCAGCGACGACTTCGAGCGTTACGGCAATTCGTCCGCCCAGGCGGCCCTGCAGACGTATACGACGGCCTCGACGTCGGCCGCGCGAGCAGGTGCCCTGTCGGCCCTCGAAAATATACTCGTCACGGACGTCCCGGTAATACCTCTCGTAGACGCGGCTGACTGGGGGACGTTCCTCACGAAACACGCAACTGGTTGGGCCACCCCACAGGACCCTTACGCCGACGACTCTCCCGGCGGCAGCTACTCCGAACTCGTGGCCCTGCACCTGCGGCCAGTCGGCTGAGCTGATGCCGGGACCATCAACGTGGCGCGCCGGCGTGGCCCGGGCCGTCATCACGCCGCCCGTCGGGTCGCCGCTTATCGGGTTCGCCGGCCGTGCCGAAGCGACAGGCTGTCACGATAACCTCACCGCCACGGCCCTCGTCCTCGAGTGCGGCGATACCCGGGTCGTCCTCGTGGCGTGCGACTTGCTGTACATACGGGGCGGCCAGCGCATGAGGCAGGCGATCTCCGCCAGTTCGGGGATCCCCTCCCGAGCGGGTCCTTCTGACCGCCAGCCATAACCACTACGGGCCGGCCCTCGACCCCGACGTCGAGGGCGCTGCGCACAACGTCTCGGATGCCAATCGCCCGATCGTCCTTGCCTACCTGGCCAACCTCGACAATGTCCTGAGCGGGGTAGTTGCCGACGCGGGTCGCAACCTGGCCCCCTGCTCGCTGGGTTTGGCGGCCGGCAACTCGTACATAGGCATCAATCGTCGAGAGCGCCTCCCCGACGGTCGGATCATCCTTGGCAACAACCCCGATGGTCCCTGCGACCGCACAGTGCGCCTGTTGCGCATCGACCGCGCCGACGGCCGCCCCCTCGTACAGCTGGTCAATTTCGCCTGCCACGCCGTCTCGCTCGGCAGCGGCTGTACCGAGATCACGGCGGATTTCCCCGCCGTCGCACGCGAGCTCATCGAGCGAGAAACAGGCGCACTTTGCATTTTCCTGCAAGGGGCGGCTGGCAATATCAACCCCGTGCTGATGGGGTGGGACTGGACGTACCCAAGGCGTCTCGGCCTAAGTCTCGGAGCCGAGGGGGCACGGCTTTTTTGGTCCGCCGCGCCCGTACCGCCCGACGGCCCGCTCACTCTGGCTTCGGAGGTCGCGCTGCTGCCGCCTTACCTGCCTGCCTCCGTCGAGGACGCCCGGACGTTGATCGCCACTCTCGAAGCAGACGTCGCCGACTCTTCCCAGACAGGCTCACGGGCCTGGGCGCAATGGCGCCTGACACGGGCACGCCGCGCCCTGGACGTCCTCAGTGGCAAGAGCGCGCCGGTACCGGTCAAGGCCGACCTCACGGCGATCTCCCTCGGCCCGTCGATCGGCCTGGTGACCTCCCCGGGGGAGATGTTCACAGAGCTCGGTTCCGGGATCGTTTCACAATCCCCCTTCGGGCACACCCTGTACGCCGGTTACACGCACGAGCCGATCGGTTACGTACCCACTCCCGCGGCGTACGACGAGGGCGGCTACGAGGTGACCCACAGTTGCTACGTGGCCCGCGAATCCGCGGGCATCCTCGAGGACCGGTCGCTCGAAATGTTGGCAAACGTGCACAAGCAGGCGGCAATCGCGCCGTAGAGGAGCCAGGTTGCGCCTGCCGGCAGGGACCGGCGGGCGCAACTGCCCGACTCGAGCCGTTGGCCGGTACTGGCGGTGGCCGGTACTGGCGGTGGCCGATCAGACCTCCTTTAAAAGGAGCAATATGACACACGCAAGGCCCGAGAAGTTCTCCCGAGCCCCTGGACGACGCTCGCACGAGCCGGGAAAACCTTATTGCTTTCCTCGAGCAAATTAAGTGACAACGCTGTCGTCCGGCGCGCTTCGGTCGGGCCAACGATCGACCACTCCCGCCCGCCGCAGCGTAGCTCGTCGGCATGTTGTCGCCGTGGTGGACCTGCTGCTGCGGGAAGGGCCCTCTGGCGGGCTGAACTCGCCGAAAGGACCGGCCTCAGCCGAGCGACGGTGACCCGCTTGACGACCGAACTCCTTGATGCCGGGGTCATTTTCGAAGAAGCCCCGGCACCCACACGGGCCGCTCACCTTGGGCGGCCACCGACCCTGCTAAGGGTGAACCCGCGGGCCGGCGGGATGATTGGTGTCGACATCGGCGCTTCCAATATCCGGGTTGCTGCGGCCGACCTGGGAGGCACCATAGTGCTGCGTCGCGAGCAACCCTCGCACGCGGCAAACGGGCGCGCTATCACTGTCAGCGGCATTGTCCGGCTCATCAAGACGGTCGTCGACGACGCTCTGCAGAAAGGTATCCCGGTACGAGGCCTCGGCGTCGGCGTACCCAGCCTGACTTCGGACAAGGGCGTCGTCTTGAACGCGCCCGGGCTCGGATGGGCCAACCTGCCCCTCGGGGCCATGCTGGAGGAAGCTCTCGGGTTCCTGACCGTGGTGGACAACGACGTCAACCTGGCGGCCGCGGGAGAATTTGCCGAGGGCGCCGGCAGCGGGTCACAGGTCCTCGTCGTAGTAATGGTCGGGACGGGCGTGGGTGCCGGGATCGTCATCGACGGCCACTTGTTCCGCGGCGTCCACCTGGCGGGCGGCGAGATCGGTTACATGCTCCTGGACCGGAAGTCTCTGGGACGGCGCTACCCGGGTTACGGGTATTTCGAGGGGTTGATCGGAGGGGCCGGCATCGCCGAGCGGGCCCGGGCGGCCCTGGGTAAGACGAGCGACAAGGAGCGGGCCAAGTGGCCCGAGGACCTGGCGCAGTTGTCGAGCGCCGACGTGTTCAGCCGGCGCACGAGCAGCCGGCTGGCGGCCCTACTGGTCGAAGAGACTGTCGACTACCTGGCTCTCGGCGTAGCCAATATTGCCTGCGTGCTCAACCCGGACCGGATCGTCCTCGGCGGAGGCGTGGTCCACAACAACCCCGACCTCGTTGACGCCGTGCGCTCCCGCATCGAGGACAAGCTCCCCGACCCCCCCGCCCTCCTCCCGGCCGCCCTCGGCGAGGACGCCGGCGTGATCGGCGCCATAATGCTGGCGAAAGCGGCGGTCTTCGGCCGCACGATCCTCGACGGGGAGAGTTTGCTACTCGGTCCGGCCCTGGACGGACGAGTACCGTGAAGTACTTCGCCCGCCGCGGCGGGTTTTACATATTCACCGCCTGGGCCGCCGTAACAATAAATTTCCTGATCCCCCGGTTGATGCCGGGAAATCCAGTTGAGGTGCTGCTGGCCAGGCTGAAGGGCCGTGTTAGCTCCCAGGCCACCCATGCGCTGATGATCGAGTTCGGCCTGACGACCCACCAGAGCTTGCTGGCTGAGTACGGCACCTACCTCCACCAGATCCTGCGTGGGCAGTTCGGCATCTCGATAACTTACTTCCCGACGCCTGTCAGCACGGTCATAGGGGAGGCGCTCCCGTGGACGCTCTGGTTGATCGGCTTGGCCACGGTTATCAGCTTTCTATTTGGGACGGCGCTCGGCATCATCGTCGGTTGGCGACGAGGCTCCCGGCTGGACTCGCTACTGCCGATCACAACGTTTTTCTCAGCCATTCCTTACTTCTGGTTGGCCCTCGTAGCCATCCTGGTGTTCAGCACCATGCTCGGCTGGTTCCCGATTTCGGGCGGCTCGAGCATCGGGATCCAGGAAGGGTGGAACTGGCCGTTTATCTCCAGTGCCATCGACCACGGCGTGCTCCCGGCCTTTACCATCGTGCTCAGCTCCATAGCCGGCTGGCTGCTCCAGATGCGGAACATGATGGTGTCGGTCTTGTCCGAGGATTATGTCCTCATGGCGGAGACCAAGGGCCTCAAGCGGGGCCGCGTGATGTGGGTGTACGCGGCGAGGAACGCCCTGCTGCCCAACATCGCCAATTTCGCCCTGTCTCTAGGGTTCATTGTGAGCGGCGCCATCCTCGTTGAGGCCGTCTTCGCCTATCCGGGCATCGGCTACCTGCTATACGAGGCAGTCTCGAACGAGGACTTCCCCCTGGCTCAGGCCATCCTGCTCTTCATCACCATGGCGGTACTGCTGGCCAACCTTGGTGCAGACATCCTGTACGGAGCGCTCGACCCTCGGGCCAGGCGAGAACAATGAAACCCGGCAGCGTGCGCTCGGCCCGGGGCGTGCTCACCGGCAACGTCTTCGCTGGCTTGTTGATATTGGGTTTTTTTATCTTGATGGCGATTTTCGGCCCTTGGTCAGCCCGTACGACCCTTCCGCCACCTCGAACGCCACGCTGCAGCCACCCAGCTGGTCGCACCTGCTCGGTACCACCCAGACGGGCCAGGACGTGTTCTCCCAGGTCCTCGTCGGCTCCCGGACGTCCCTGGTCATCGCCTTTCTTGCCGCCATTGCGGCCACCTTTTTGGCCGTCCTGATCGGGACCGCGGCGGGGTTTATGGGAGGGCTCGCCGACGAAGGCCTCTCGGCGATCTCGAATGTTTTCCTGGTTGTGCCCGCCCTACCGCTTGCCATCGTGCTCGCCGGTTACCTTCCCAATGGCGGAGAGCTACCACTGGCGCTGGTTATCGCCATTACGGGATGGGCGTGGGGCGCGGCGAGTGATCCGCGCCCAGGCCCTTTCGCTGCGCAGGCGCGACTAGTATTGTGGCCGCCCGCGCCAGCGGCGAAACCGTTTGGCGGCTCGTGCTGGCCGATATGTTCCCGGCGCTATTGCCCGTTATTGCGGTCCAGTTCCTGACAACGGTAATTTTCGCTATACTTACGGAGGCAGGTCTGGCGTTCCTGGGCCTCGGCGGTATCGACACGTGGAGCTGGGGCAACATTCTCTATTGGGCCACAGAGGACACCGCGTGGAACCAGGGCGCGTGGTGGTGGTTTGTCCCCCCGGGCTCTGCATCGCCCTCGTCGGGATGAGCCTGGCCATGATCAATTTCGGGTTGGACGAGGTGCTGAACCCCAAGCTACGGACCGCCCGTAGCGGCCGGGCTATTCGCACCGCCGCACCGTCCCCGGCGGTGGCGACGGGGTCGTCCGTGGTTGGCGCAGGTGTGGCTAATGACGCGGTCGCGCTCGACGACCAGGTTGGGCGAGACGACAGAGCGGCCACAATCGACATCAGGGGGACCGGCGCGGGCGTTGGCCCGCCCGTCACTTCAGGTGAGAACGGCACAGTTGACGATGACAGCCTCCAAAACGATGACGTGCTCCTCCAGGTACGGCACCTAAATGTTCGTTATGGACAAGGCCCGGGCGCCGTTCATGCCGTCAACGACCTGAGCGTCGATCTGCGTCGCGGCGAAGTGCTCGGAATTGCCGGCGAGTCCGGGTGTGGCAAGTCGACACTTGTGTACGCTCTTTGCCGGATCCTCAGGCCGCCCGCTTTCGTCGACGGTGGCACGGTGACCTACTACCGCCGGGAGGGCAGCGGCAAAGACTTATTGTCAATGTCCGAGGCGGAACTGTCGAATTTCCGGTGGCAGGAACTGGCCGTCGTATTTCAATCGGCCATGAACGCCCTCAATCCCGTGATCGACGTGAGGTCCCAGCTGGTTGACTCGATCAAGGTCCACCGCCCGCAGTGGTCGAACCAGGCCTGCCGTGACCGCGCCACCGAGCTGTTGAGCCTGGTCCACATCAGTCCCGATCGCCTCAACAGCTACCCGCACGAGCTATCTGGCGGCATGCGCCAACGAGTCTGCATCGCCATGGCGATGGCCCTCGAGCCAGCCATCGTCGTCATGGACGAGCCCACCACCGCCCTCGACGTGGTTGTCCAGCGTGAGATCCTCGAAGAGCTGGTCGAGCTGAGAACTCGTCTTGATTTCTCGGTCATATTCGTCACCCACGACCTCTCGCTATTGATGGAACTGGCGGACCGGATCGCCATTATGTACGCCGGGCGCATCGTCGAGCTTTCGCCGGCGCGAGACATCTACCGACGGCCGGCTCACCCCTACACGGCCGGGCTGGGTGGCTGCTTCCCGGCTCTTCACGGTCCCCTGGACATCGTGGGCATGCCGGGTTCCCCACCCGACCTGCGTGCACTGGGGGAAGGGTGCTCGTTCGTACCCCGGTGCCCCTACCGCATGCCTATCTGCGCCAATGTCACCCCCGCCTTGTTACCGGGCAGGTCGCCGTCGTACGGCGGCTCCCTCGTGGCCTGCCACCTGCACGACCCTCGCTACTCCGAGTCCGTCCCGGTCGCTATGACGCGGGAGGTGGCGCCGAGTGGATGAACGGCCAGAGGATGAACGGCCAGAGGATGAACCGCCAGAGGATGAACGGCCAGAGGATGAACGGCCAGACGAGCCACCCATGCTCGAGGCGTGCGGGCTCGAAAAAACCTACAGGGTGCGGCGAAAGGGCCGGCTCTGGGGTCGCCGTCACGTGGTGCTGAGGGCGGTTGACGGCGTGTCGCTCAGCCTCTTCGCCGGCAGGACCGTTGCCCTCGTGGGCCAGTCGGGCTCGGGCAAATCAACCCTCGTCAAGCTGCTGGCCCAGCTCGAGGGGCCAAGCGCCGGGACCGTAAAGATCGAAGGCGGAGAGGCGGGTGGCCGCTGGGGCCGCCGTTACAAGCGTTACACCGGCCTGGTGCAAATCGTGCTCCAGGACCCTTATGCATCCCTCAACCCCGGGTACACCGTTGGCCGCAGCATCAGGCGGCCGCTCAATATCCACAAGCGGTGCACCGGGCGAGCGGATAGGGAAGCCGAGGTTTTACGCCTCCTCGAGCAGGTTAAGCTACACCCCGCCTCGCAGTTCGTCAGCAAGCTGCCCCATGAGCTATCAGGCGGCCAGCGCCAGCGCGTCGCCATCGCACGCGCCCTCGCCGTTCGGCCCAGGGTGTTGTTGGCCGACGAACCCGTTTCGATGCTCGATGTCGCCGTCAAGATCGAGATTCCTCAAAGTGCTCAGCGAATGCCGCGAGCAGCTGCGCCTGGCCATGCTTTACGTGACGCACGACATCGCTTCGGCCCGGTGGTGCGCCGACACGATTGCGGTCATGTACGGCGGCCAAATCGTGGAGTACGGCCCGAGCGAGGCCGTAACCCAGTCGGCTCGGCACCCCTACACCCGGTTGCTGATCGCCGCCACGCCCGACCCCACCGCGGGCCGCAGGGCCGCGCCCGACCAGGTCCGGTCGGCAGGCTCAGCCGTCGGACCGGACTTGCCGACGGGCGGGTGCCGTTACCGCTTATCATGCCCGTACGCCATGCCGAACTCCGCGCATGAAGAACCCCCGGCCTTCACCGTCGGCGACCAGCATTGGGCCCGGTGCTGGCTTCACGAACCGAACAGCACCGCGCCCGGTACGGCAAATGACGTCAGTGGCCCGAATAGCCGGGTGACGCGGCTCCGGGCCGGGTAACGGGAATGGGGCCCTCCCTATAGCTATTCAGTCGAGGTGGAAGACCTCCTCGATCGGGGTCCACCAGGGATCGTCTTCGGTTTGCCTGACGCTTTCTTGCATAGGCCCTGTCACCGCCCACCAACGTTTCGTTGTCTCGTCGTCGGCGATCCGGGCCATGTCGCCCCGGTAGTCGGTCCCCCAGTACTCGAGGTAACTGAAGAGCAAGTCGCCGTGCAGATATATGGAGTAGTTCCTGACATTGGCCGTCCGCAGCGCGGCTAACACTCCCGGCCAAACGTCTCGGTGGATCTCGATATATTCGAGCGCGCTGTTCGGGCCGCAGACGAATGACGGCGGCCACTCTCCTGGGCTGACGCCCTCTCTCGTCGCGCTGGTCCGTCAACTGGTTACCGTCGCCATCACCCATCTGCTCACCCTTTCCAGCCCTACCTGATTGCCCGGGTTACGACTTGCGGACCTGCGTTACCGGTCGCACCCTCCTTCGCGATCGCGGCGAATATGCGGTGTATGCAGTTGCTCCAGCCCCTTCCAAGCGTAGGGGTCTTCGCCCGCCACGAGGACGACATCCCGGTCGTCGACGATCGCCATGTGCTCCCCCTCGAGCGGCTTGCGCCATGGCAATAGCGAGCTCGCGCTCATGTAGTGGTTGGCTACAGAGCGCCTCAAACTCCCCTCGAGCCTGTTCGGGAGGCTGCGGTGAAGCAGGTACCCGTTGAAGATGATGGCGCTGCCAGCTGACATCTCGACCGGCACGGCGTCCTCGTCCCGATAAGGGAACCGATAGGCCTCGCCGGTGCAGTCGAACCGGTCATCGTCTATCGCTTTCTCGGGGTAGATGATGCCTGGGCGGTGCGAACCCGGGATCACCCACAAGCAGCCGTTTTCGACCGTAGCGTCGTCGAGTGCGATCCAAGCCGCCGTCAAGGAACGATCGCGGGTGGGGATGAAGTACTCATCCTGGTGCCAGGCCTGACCGGGTTTACCTTCGGCCTTGATAAACAGCATCGATTGCATCGCCTTGACGTTGGGGCCGATCAGCTCCACGAGTGCTTCGACGATGCGTGGATGCGAAAGCAGTGCCGTGAACTTCGGCGACAGCTTGTGTGGGAAATGTATACAGAGGTAGCGACGCAGGACGTCGCGGTCCGTGGCGTCGTCGGCCACCACGGGTGCCCCTTCGACGGCACCCAGGTCTCCCCGGCACATCGCAACGCTCTCGGCGCGGAGGTCGGCCAGCTCACCGTCGGTCAGGACCGAGCCCAGGACGAGATAGCCGTCTCGGAAGTAGGCCTCCCGGTCGACCCCGGTTGTGACCGTGTTCAACGCCATTATGTCCGTCCTTTCTCGGCCGATGGGACGCAGGAGAGACGGCTCGCCCTTGACAACGGCCGCTGCTCTCAGTCCTGGTTGAAATCCTAGGACCTTGCGTCGCACTGCCCCAAGCCACTACAATAATAGTGGTCAGACCGGTCTAACAGGACTGGCTGCGGTGGTGCAGGACAACGCGCCCCGCTGTAAGGGGCAAGGGGGAGGGATTCGTTGAATTAGCCGCGGTGACCGGGCGTGCTCGTCCCACCTCACGTCGCCACTGACGATCGCTCGTCTGGGCATGGCTCCCCCTGGGAACGACCCCCGTTCGATCCCGGTCTTCCACGGCAACCTCGGCGTTGATGTCGTATTGACAAATAGGAGGGAACAGCAATGCACAAAAAGTTGGCGCGTTCTTGTATGGCCGCCGGTGTGGTCAGTTGCATGGGTTTCGCAGGGCTGGTCGCCGGTGGCTCGGGCGTGGCCAGTGCCTCAGCCAACGTAAAGCGAGTAGCAGATGGCACCACTACGATCACGGTCTGGACGTACTGGAACCAAAAGTTCTATCCGGCAATAGAAAAGCAGTTCGACGCGGCCAACCCCGGCCTTAGCATAAAGTTCGAGCCGATCCCGCTGCCACCATCAGCAGGTGTGGGTTCCTACCCGTTGTTTACCGCGAAGCTCAAGACGGCGGAGATCTCTCACTCGCAGCCAAACCTGATCCTCGAAGACCAGACCAGCCTCGGCGCCTGGGTCCAGGAGGGGTTGATCGAGCAGATCACTCCCTCCGAGCTCTCCGGTATGGGGGTCTCGGCCGGCCAGTTCCCGAAACAGGACTGGGGTGTATTTAGCCTGAGTGGCAAGCAGTACGGCGTCCCGGTCGACTGGGACCCGGACAACATGTTGTACTACAACAAGAACATGATGCAGAAGGCAGGCATCAAGTCGCCTCCGACCACGTTCAGCCAGCTGGCGACGGACGCCAAGCTCGAGACGACGAAGAGCGGCTCCAAATACGCGACCATGGGGTTCATCCCGTGGGCCGGGTACGGGCTGAACAACGTCGGCGAGGCTCATATGTACGGTGGGACCCCGATCGAATCGAACGGCACGGTCACGCTCAAGAGCCCGGCCATGGTCGCGGCGGAGACCTTCGACGCCTCGTACGCCAAACAGTACGGGCCGGTTGCCGTATACAGCTTCATCGACTCCGTGCCGACGGGGGCCGACCCCTTCCAGGAGCAGAAACTGGGGTTCATGGTCGACGGCGACTGGGAGCTGTCGGGCCTGGCTGCGAACGCGCCCAAGTTCACCTATGGCACGGACTGGGGCGTCACCACTGCTCCACTGCCGCCGGGCGGCAACGGTAACGATTACCTGGCCTCGGGATGGGGCTGGACTATCCCCACCAATGCGCCCAACCTGAAGGACACGCTTGCCGCTCTCAAGTACATGACGAGCCTCGCCTTCGTGAAACCCTGGAATATCGACATCTCCTGGCTGCCGGCCAATACCAGTGACATGCAGTCACTCGAGTCGACCCTGGTCAAGGCGTACCCCGGTTTTGCCCCCTTCATCAAGGAGCGCACCGACTACCCCAACCTGGCCCCCGAGTTCGCCGCCTCCGCACAAGCCGAAGCCGTAGGCAGCGCCCTGGCGACGGTTGAGGACCAGGTGACATACCTCAAGCAATCGCCGGCCAGCGCCCTGGCGGCCGCACAACAGACCGTCGACTCCGCAGCCTCTTGAGCCTCACCGCTACGAGTAGTCCGCTCCGCACGGGGGCGGACTACTCGCGTCTCAGGACGGCAAACCAGCGCCGACGGCAATTCAAGCGCCTTTTGGTCGGCCTCGCCTTCGTATCGCCGTGGTTGGTAGGGTTCGGCCTGTTCACTGCCTACCCCTTGCTAAGTTCGCTGTACTACAGCTTCACCCGTTACGACCTGACCACGGCGCCACAGTTCATAGGCACAAAAAACTACGTCGACCTGATCCTGCACGACTCGACGTTCCGGGCGGCCATTATCCACACGCTGTACTTCACCGTCGCATCGGTCGTGATCGGCACCCTCGTGGCCCTTGCCCTGGCCCGATTCCTTCACTCCATCACCTCGAACATCGTCGCCGCCCTGCGCACGGTGGTGTTCTTGCCCAGCATTTTGCCTCTCGTAGCAGGCACCATCCTCTGGCTGTGGGTGTTGAACCCGTCGTACGGGATTGTCAACAGGGTGCTGTCTCTTGTTGGCATCACGGGCCCGGCTTGGTTCGCCAGCCCCAACTGGTCCGTACCTTCGCTGGTCCTGCTGTCCGCATGGCAGGTTGGCCCGTGGGTAGTGATCTACCTCGCCGCCCTCCAAAGTATCCGCAAAGATATCTATGAGGCCGTCGCCATCGACGGGGCCGGGCCGATCCGTACGTTCCTCAAGATCACCGTACCGCTATTGAGCCCCATAATCCTGTTCAACGTGGTGCTAAACCTGATCGCCGGGCTCCAGGTCTTCACCCAGGGGTTCGTGGCGGGAGGGACGGACGGCGCCCCGGCCGGGAGCCTGCTATTCGTCGGGACCTACATTTACGACCAGGCGTTCGTCCAGTTCAACGTGGGCTACGCCAGCGCATTGGCCTGGATATTGTTTGTAGTCACCGGGGTGGCCACCATCGTGGTCACCCGGACACTGACCCGGTTTACTTACTATGAGTCATAGTGCCATGACGGGGAGCCCGGCATGAGACGTACGAGCACTCTCGTCGAGGACCAGCCTGCCGACCGGACAGGTGCCTTACACGTTGGCGGGGAACCGGCCCGCCCCGCGCCCATAGGCCGCAGACGGTATTGGCAAGTACGTTCGACCGCGGTAGTCGTACTGAAGTTGGTGATCGCCCTGGCGATCGGCCTCCTGTTTTTCCTCCCGTTGATCTGGCTGATCAGCAGTGCACTCAAGACAAACGCGCAGGAGTTCGCCGTCCCGCCAACAGTTATACCCCGCCCCGTTGACTGGCAAAACTTCTCACAGGTTTTCACCATCGTCCCGTTCGGGACGTTTTACCTCAATACGACGATCATCGCCGTAGCTACGGTCGTGGGCAGCGTTCTATCCAACACCCTGGTGGCCTACGGCTTTACGAAAATACAGTGGCCAGGCCGAAACGTGCTTTTCGGCGTGGCGCTGGCCACGTTGATGATCCCGTACCTGGTTATCCTCGTCCCTCAGTACGTCCTGTTTTATCACTTTGGTTGGATAAATACGTTCCTCCCCCTGATCGTGCCCGCCTTTGGCGCCAACCCCTTCTACATCTTCATGCTCCGACAGTTCTTGCGGACGATCCCGGAGGAGCTTTCAGACGCTGCTCGTGTCGACGGGGCGCGCGAGCTACGGATCATGGTCTCCATCATCCTGCCGCAGATCAGAGCAGCCGTCGCGACCGTGGCTGTCTTCTCGTTCTTTGCTGCGTGGAACGACTTTATTGGGCCACTTATCTACCTCGACTCCGAGAGCAAGTACACCCTCGCGTTGGGGCTCAACCTGTTCGTATCGGAGTACTCACATTCGTGGGCGCCACTTATGGCGGGAGTTGTACTAACGATGCTCCCGGTGGTCATCCTGTTCATTCTCTTCCAGCGGGCGTTCTTGCGGGGTGTGAGATTGTCCGGCTTGATGAAGGTCTGAGCACTCGAACTATGTGAGGAGGCTGATGGTGGCTCTGCCTACGGCCGCACCGCCTTTGGCCGACCGGATCGAGCATGCGTTCATCGCCAACGGCTTTAAGTCACCCGGCGACCGCCTACCTTCCGAGCGAGAGCTCGCCGGGATGTTCGGAGTGAGCCGCACGGTCGTCAGGGAGGCTCTCAAAACCCTGGTGGAACGCAAAGTAGTCGACGTGTGGGTCGGACGGGGTGTGTTCATCCGCAAGGCCACGCCGGCAGACGCGGCGGACCCGGTCGCCAGCCTGCTGCAGCGGCAAGGCATGACCGCCAGGCAGATGATCGAAGCTCGGTCGATGCTCGAAGTGGAGGCGTCAAGATTGGCCTGCTTGCGGGCCTCGGCCGAAGAGCTGGAGCTCATGAGCCAGGTCATCGGGCGAGCAGATGAGGCGAGCACGCTCCTCGAGCGAGTACGGGACGACCTCCAGTTCCATCTCCTCGTGGTCCGGTCAGCCCACAACCCCGTGATCGAGACGATGTTTTCCGCCATACTGCGGCCGACGGCGGAAATGATGGTCAGGAGCATTAGTGACATTAATGTCTCGACGCGAGGGCTTGCCGTACCACAAGCAGATCTGGCGGGCGATCCGCAACAGGGACGAGCTGGGCGCCGCTCGTGCAACGCGCGGTCACCTTCTCGTAGGCGAGCGAATGTACGGGCCTGACCTCGATGTGGAGCTGGACATACTGGTGCGCCGCCGCCTCGGTGCCGTGCCGTCCGAAGAGATCGGTGCCGAGCTGCTCGGCTCCACGGACCTGATCGCCATGATCCTGTCGCAAGTGCTGTCATTCCGGGCCCTGCGCCGGAGCTAGCGCCACGACAGGCAACGTTTGCCCGGTTGCACACACCAGCTTGGAAGCGCCGACAGGGGGGTTTGCGGCAGGCAACCTGGCAAACGTTCCTGGAGGCAACGCTAGGCTCTCGACGCGAGCAGCCAGGCCCGCCTCAGGCGGGCCGCAACCGCACGTGGGTTACCGAGTGGCTCGAGGAGACGACGTCTTCAGGCTGATAACCCTCGACCTCGAGGTGGGGTTCATAGTCGTAGTGGCTACGGTTGATAAGAAATACGAGGGCGCCCGCATCGCTCTCGACGAGACGTGCCTCTACGAGGGCGCTCACTTCCTTGGCGATCCCGGTCAACCGGATCTCGGGCTTGAGCCAACGACCAACGTAGCTCCCCAGGAACTGCCTCAGGCCCCAATAATGCATCAGGTTGTAGCTGTAGCCGAGGGGGAACGTGAAAATGGTCAATCGCTCCCCGTGGTCACGAGGGACGACCGCGGCCGGGGAGCCCGTGTCACCGAACCTTAACAGCGTGGCGTACCCGTCCGATTCGGTCAACAACGCCCTGCTGTCATAGGCATAGGCGGCGATACTGTGCTCCGGGGTACCCGCCGGCCACGCGCCTGATCGCAGGCTCCAGCCCGCCGAAGGATGGTACTGTCCCGGGAACTCGATATCACGTACCTCGAGGCCAAAAGCGCCGGCGACCGCCTGCGACTGCTCGAGGTCGCGGGCTGGCAGTTGGAGCATCATGCGCTGGCCGGCCGCCAGCATGGCCTTTGCCACGGCAATGTCGTCGGCCCCGTACATGTAGGGACAGATAACAAGCTGGTACACGCCGTCGCGACCTGGCTGCTCCACGATCACACCGGTGCCATAACCGAGTTCAGTCCAGATCGCATATTGACCACGCATCTCATCATAAAGGGCCCTCGGAGCGGGTCGATCGGAAAGCGCCTCTCCTCGGCGATATGCAGGTGGTGCTTACGCATGTAAATTCCGACCGAGGGAGGCCGGTTGTGGCAAGAGTCCAGGACCGGTTCGTGCTGCTGCAACCTTTCGATGGCGGCCTTTGTGTGCAGACGACGCTCTGTGTTGTAGTCACCAGCGTCTGTCAACGCCATCATGCACGTCTCCTGCCCATTTATCAGGGGTTCCCATCGATAGAAGATGAGGCCACGGAGGCCGTAGCTGATGACGCTGTTCATCTCTATTTCAATGTCCTTGCCCGTCCACGTGTTCTTGAACAGCCCGTTGGCGGCAGGCGAAGGACCTCCCTGGAACTCGGTCACCCATACCTGCCGTTCGCCCGCCAGCTCCTTCAGGACCGCAATGTTCAACCGCGCTGCTGGCGGTGGCTTCGTCCGAGCCTGCGTACTGGCTTGTCGTCAAGAAATCCAGGTCCCTCGAGGTCCACCAATCGAGGACATTTTGCTGGATCCTCCACGTCGAGACGGGGTCGACGTTATAAGTCACCAGAGCGTCAGGGTTGTAACGCTTGACGATGTCCCTCGCCTCGAGCAAGAACAGGCTCAAGTTGGCTGTCATGAACTCTCGCCAGTGACGCCACGCGGCGGCCGCGCCGGTCACCTCCCTCGGCGGCTCGATCGTCTCGAAGCTGGTAAAGCCTTGCCCGGTAGCCGAGTTGAACTGACCGATGGACTCGAACTCGGCCGATACTGCCTTCCGGTACGCGTCGACGGTGTGGTTGCAGTAGCAAGGATAACCGGCGTGGCCGAGGCACGGTTCGTTGTGGACGTCCCACGTGGTGACACCTGGATGGCTCATGAAGCGTCTTACGCAGGCTTCAACGAGCGCATTTCGACTTTGTCGGTACTCGGGATGATTTATACATACGCGCGGCCAGCGGTAGTCGAGCGGGCCTTCCGCGAGCGTATTTCCTTCCCGGTCCACCGTACGCGAGTCGGGGTGCTCTTCGATAAACCAGTACGGCACATAAAAGGTGGCAAACCCGAACAAAACCTCGAGTTGTTGATCATGGGCGATATCAAGAAGCTCCGCCACCTCGTCGAGCTTCGAGTCCTGCCCGATCCTTATCCGGATAAGGTTGAAGCCCGTATCCCGGATCATCTCGCAATCCCGGCGCCAGTCGGCAGGTCCTCTTGGAAGCCACTCCTCGCGTTGCGCCATCCCGCCGAACGGGTACTCGTAGTGAACGCCCAGCCGTATCATCTAATCCGAGCTCCTTCGCGCCAAAATACGATGCCGTCCTGCGACGGCCATCTAATGGAGCACCTGCCATAAGCACGCGTACCCCGACACAATAGCGTCTACGCAGAAAAGTCAACCGGGTACCTGGCCGGTCCCCGGAATGTTGTCAGAAACCTTTGCGAGGCCCTTGCGCGCCAAGGTCCCAGGTCTTAGACTTCGCTTCGGAATCGATACCAGTCACTCGGGAAGGCATGGCCGGGGGGGGAGTAATGGGGTCGTTCGCTGCGGGCACCGGCTCTGGCGATGGAGGGACGTCGACCAAGGCAGCGGCAGATCGCGCCCGTCCGTCCGGTACAGAGGCGTGGCAGGGTGGCTGGCCGACGGTGACCTTGCCTGATCGGAGCAACTCGAGGCCCCATATCGAGGAGGACAGGTGACGGTCGAAGCGGTTCGGTGGTTCGCGCCAGACCATGTGCCGCGAAACGCCGTGTGTGAGCTGGAGTTCATCGCTAAGCAGGACTTTGACGACCCGTGGCGCCAACTCCAAGTGGATTTCGAGTTCATCGACCCCGACGGGACTGAGCGCATCGTCCCTGCCTTCTGGGCGGGCGGGCGTAGTTGGCGCGTCCGCTACAGCTCACCCCTTGAAGGCACTCATCGATACAGTGCTTCGGTCCGAGGCGAGCGGGAATGTGGGCTCGAGGACGTTAGCGGGGAGGTTTCCGTCGTGGGCTACGACGGTGTGAACCCGCTCTTTCTCCATGGTCCGCCCAGGGTCGGGCCCAATCGTCGCCACCTCTCGTATGCCGACGGGACGCCTTTTTTTTGGCTCGGTGACACGTGGTGGTCTGCGATGACGTCGCGTTTCCGGTGGCCGAGCACTTTCCGGGCAATTGCGGATGACCGGGCAAAAAAGGGCTTTACCGTTGTCCAGCTCGTAGCGGGGCTCGTACCCGAGTTCACCCCCTTCTCCCCGGCGATGGCCAGCGAAGGTGGTCAGCCATGGCGGGACGGCGGCGCCGGGCCCATAAACCCGGACTACTACTCCGTCCCCGACCTCAAAATCGACTACCTGGTGAGCAAGGGCATAGCGCCTTGCATCGTAGGCGGTTGGGGTTATTTTGCAGAGTTGTTGGGGCGGGAACGGGTCATGCAACACTGGCGGTACCTGGTCGCCCGGTACGGCGCCTACCCCGTAGTTTGGTGCATTGCCGGCGAGGTTGACCTTCCGGTCCGCCACGACGCCCCGCTGGCCGACCAGGTCCCGCCTTCCGAGCAGGTGGCGATCTGGGAGGACGCTTCTCGGCTGGTGGCCCGGACCGATCCTTTCCGTCGCGTTCGTACGGTTCACCCCTGCCCCGCCTTCACATACGCGAGCAGCGAGGTCTTTTCGTCATCGGAACTGTTCGATCTCGACATGTTGCAGACAGGGCACGCGGGCCGCAATTCGGTGCCGAGGACCATGCAGCACCTCCGCAGAGCGGTCGAGCGCGCCAGTGCACCCGTCGTCAACGGCGAGTGCAACTACGAGGGCATCTTCGACTCCAACTGGCAGGATATGCAGCGTTTCCTCTTCTGGTCACACATGCTGAGCGGCGCCGCCGGCCATACGTACGGCACGATGGCCATAAGTACGTTCAATGCAAAAGACGACCCGTCCGAGCCTCTCAGCCGCGTCAGCATCCACTATTGGGAGGATGCCATCAACTGGCTCGGAGCCGCCCACGTCGGGGTCGGTAAGAGCATCCTGGAGGCGCTCCCGTGGTGGCAGCTATCAGCCTGCCCACAACGCGTCGACCCTCACGCCGGTCCAGACGACTGGTTCCTACCTTATGCCGCCAATCTGCCTAGTGGCACGGTCGTGGTTTATGTGCCCGGGGTATGTATGCAGAGCGGCTCCGCCGAACTGGCGGGCCAGCAACAATTCGGTTCCGAGGTGCAGGACTGGACGCGATTGGCCCGGGTAGCCATAAATATGCTCGACCAGGACCGTTACCGGGGCACCTTTGTCAACCCGCGCAGCGGGGCACCCTACTCGTCGTTCGTCCTCGAACCGACGGACGGGCAATATATCCTGCAATCAGAGCGGTGGGTAACCCCTACCGGAGAGGATTGGGTACTTCTCATCGAGCCAATGTGATCTCACGCAGGTTGGCTTTTGTTGATGCTTAGCCCACAACCAGGGACAGATGCCACAGGTACGCACAAGAAAATAGAAATCCAAGGAGACAAACATGCCAGAGGAACAACAGCCCTCGTCCGAACGCCTCGTATCTCGCCGACAGGTGCTGCAGGGGGTAGGCGCGGGTGGTTTAGCCATGATGCTGGCCGGCAAGGCACCGGGGTTGTTGCGGTCGCCTCGAGCTGGCCTGTCCGGGGTAGGCGATGTCGTGATGTGGTGGCAGGCCTACGGTACGACGCCCACTCAATGGTCCAACTTTGTCAACGGTCTGGGGACGCAGTTCGCCAAGCTCAAGGAGGGGTCGGTGTCGACAACGGTCGTCCCGTGGTCAGCCGCCTTGCAGAAGTGGGCCTTGGCCATGGCGAACGGCAGCAACCCCAATATTGGCGACATGTTCTATCTTCAGTCCCGCTTTTCACGTCCCAGTAACGCGCCCCTGGACATCACGGCTGAGGTGAAGTCCGGCGACTTCGGCAACTGGGGCCGCTTTGTACCGGTTGCTCAGCGGGAATCTTCATATTTGGGCAAGATCTATGCCATCCCGTGGCGTATCGATATCCGTACGATCGTCTACTACGAGGATTTGTGGAAGCCGGTCACAACCCTGTCGGAGTTCGAGGCTCAGGCACTTGACCTGGCCGGGAAGCACAACCTCCGCGCCGTGGCCGGCCTCGTCGGCGGGGCCACTTCCTACCAGGCCCTCTGCTCCGTGGCGGCAATGTGGGACGTGCAGTGGCTGACGCCGGACCTGACCAAGTCTGCGCTCAAGGACCCGAGATGGGCCGAGGCGTGTAATTGGGCACAGAAGATGATCAAACAGGGGGTCTTCCTGACTTCCGATGTGTTGAACAAGGAAAGTGTGGCAGGTGCCTCTCTTGATTCCCGGGAGGTCGCTATGACGTTCGGTGGCAACATCTCCATCGCCGAGAGTGTCACGACGACCTCTGCCAGCCAAGGCAAGCTCATAAAGGCATCTTTGATGCCTGTAGTGCCGGGAGTGGGGAAGCCCATAGGTATTGCCAGCACGGCGCAGTACTCTATTTTCAACAACACGGCCGACAAGGGGACGGCCCTGGATTATGTGAAGTTCCTGGCGTCAGCAGACGTGGCGGCGGCCATCAGCACGGCATCGGTAACTCAATCGGCCGACATTACCGTGCAGGACAAGGACCCGAACCCGCTTCACAAACCTTTCTATCAGACGAGCCGGACAGCGCTGGGAATAGATATGCCCAGCCCGCACTGGGCACAGATGACGGCCGCTACCGGCCCGTATACGACCCTGGCGGCAGCCATCTTTTCGGGTCAGAACGTGACCAGCTCGCTCAATACCGCCTTCGAAGCTACTCAGGCGATCCTGAACGGGTGAACGGTCAGGCGTAATTTGGCTGTCGAAAACGGGACGCGGCCGCTTCCCGCGGCAGTTCGCCCGGAGAATGCCGGAGGCGACGCTCGGGTACATACTCGCATGGCGCGAGCGTTCGAGCGTCGCTCGGTTTTCCCCTACTTGCTGATCGCCCCTCTCATCGGCGGGCTGATCTTTCTCACCTACATACCGATCCTCGAAGGATTGAGGTTGAGCCTCACCGACGCCACGCTCGGGGCCAACTCGTCCAAGTACATCGGGTTATCGAATTTCACGACGTTGCTCAAAGAACCGCTGTTCTGGCAAACGTTCTTCCAGACCGTTGTCTGGACGGTCGCTTCGGTCGGGTTGGCATTGGTTTTCGGCGTGGCCGCCGGGCTCTCATTGCGCGGGATCAAGAAACGGGCGGGAGTTATGAGGGCCGTGTTGCTCCTCCCCTGGGCCGCCCCGCCGGTCGTGATCGCCTACATGTGGAGGTTCCTGCTTAGCCCGACCGGCCCGCTGAGCCCCTATCTGGTCACCCTGGGACTGGCCAAGGAACCTCCGGACATGCTGAGCTCTCTTTCGACCTTCCATGGCTTGTCACCTCCTTTGCTGGCGGTGATCGCTCTCGGTGTCTGGTCCGGGATACCGTTCGTGTTCATCTTTGCCGTCGCCGCTTTGTCCGCGATCCCTCCGGAGGTACAGGAGGCGAGCAGGCTTGACGGAGCCACCGCGATCCAGTCTTTTCGCTGGGTCACATGGCCGTTGATGAAGCCCGTCGTGGAGACGACGGCAGTACTGCTGGCGCTCGTCCGGTTTGGCGGCCTCGACTTGCCCTTCCTTCTCACAGGGGGTGGGCCCAACAACGAGTCGAACATTTTCGGCGTCTGGATTTACAACACGGCTTTCTCCAGCCTTCAATCGGGTCTGGCCGCCGCTATGGGCGTCATCGTCTTCCTGATCGCCTTGCCACTGTCCTTGCTGTACGTCAGGCGGTCGCTGAGGTCAGTGACGGGAGAGGTGTCACGAGCGTGAGGACCTGGCGCTTTGCACGGCTCGCCTACCTCGCGGTCCTCGCCTGCCTGTGCTTGTTGCCCTTCTACTGGATGGTCATCGGCGCCGTAGGCCCGTCGTCCAACCTGACCGGTGAGAAGGTCAGTTGGTGGCCGGGGGGGTTCTCACTAAATGCCTTTGCAGACGTCTGGAGCGCGGTGCCGCTGCTTCGGTACTTGGGCAATTCCTTGCTGGTCGGCGCGCTCGACGACGTTGGTCTCAGTGTCCATAGCATTTCTTGGCGCGTACGCTTTGGTCCGCTACCGGCCGAAAGGGGCGGGGATCATCACCGCCTTTGTGCTTTTCACCTTGACAATCCCCGGTGTCAGTGCCTTGGTGCCGTACTACGATTTGTTGACCCGGATAGACGCGTGCGAACACGCGCTGGGCTTGGCCCTGAGCTACGCCGTCTGGGCACTCCCCTTCGATACGTTGTTACTTCGCGGCTATCTCCAGGCATCGTTGTCGCTGGAGGTCGAAGAGGCGGCTCTCCTGGACGGGTGTAACCGCCTGTCCGTGATCCGCAAGGTAACGCTGCCCCTGAGCCGGCCTGGCATAATCGCGGCGGGTACCTTTACCATGCTGCTGGCCTGGAACGAATATATCTGGGCTAGCGTATTGTTGAACGACCAGTCCAAGTACACCGCCCCCGTCGGCTTGCAACTCTTCATCGGGCAGTTCGGCAACAATGTCAACCTCGGTTTGTGGATGGCCGGTGCCATCTACGTGACCCTCCCGGTGGTCATTGGTTTCCTCTCGCTGCAAAGGCACTTCGTGACCGTATACAGGACGACCGGCCGATGACCTCTCGCGTCGTGGTCGTGACCGGCGCCGGGCGCGGCATCGGCGAAGCTATCGCCAAATCGTTCGGCGAGGACGGGGACGTTGTCATGGGTCTGGACCGCGCCTTCCCGGCCCTTCTTCCCCCGGCGTCGAGCAGGTGGTTGCCGACATATCCCGGGCCGGCGACGTCGAGGCGGCTTTTGGCCGGCTCGACCGCATCGACGTCCTCGTCAACTGCGCAGCCATCCAGCGTGTTGGGCTGGTGGGGGCCCAGCCCTTCGCCGAGTGGGAGAGCGTCATCGGCACCAATCTCAATGGCACTTACTACTGCTGTTCTTCCGCGCTACCTCGAATGAGCCGGGGGTCCGCCATCGTGTCGATCGCATCTGTCGCCGCCCTCTTGGCTTTGCCGGGCCGGGGCGCCTATTGCGCGGCCAAGGCCGCTCTGCTGAGCCTGACGAGAGTGATGGCAGTTGAGCTGGCGGAGCGAGGGATCCGGGCCAATGCTGTCTGCCCCGGCTTTACACGAACAGCCTTGATCCAACAGGGCCTTGACGACGGGTCGCTGAGCACGGACTGGATGCTCGAGCGAGTACCGTTCGGGCGCCTGGCCGAAGTCGACGAGATCGTCCAGGCCGTCCGTTTCCTGGCCAGCGAGGCCGCTTCATTTATAACCGGGCAATCACTGGTTGTAGATGGTGGCTGGTCGGTGCAGGGTATCAGCAGTGCTCCGTCCTGGTTACAGGGCCGGCCAACCGGAGGTGAGCAGCCGCAGGCGTGATGAGCCCGAAGAATATGGCCATGCCACCGCCGGTGGCCCTAAAGGACCTCGAGATGGGAGCGTTAGATGGTTGAGCGGAACGGTTGGAGGAGCGTGACGCTCCAGCACGTCGGGATTTCGGTATCCGACATCGACGCCGCAGTAAGGTTCTGGACTGCCTTCCTGGGCCGCCCGCCCCGGGCTCGGGCGCGGCTCGACCGTCCTTATCTGTCGACGATCGTCGGCTACAAAGAGGTGGCGATCGAGGCTGCGTTCTTTGCCATCGCGCCGGACACGGAGCTCGAAATCCTGCAGTACCAGGACATTGACTGGGACCTCAACCCCGAGGCGTCGGCTAACCCCGGCCACATGCATTTGTGCCTGGCCGTAACGGACATTCGCGCCGCCTACGAGGACGCCATCAGAGCCGGTGCCCGTTCGGTCAGCGGCAGTCCCGTTCGTATAGACGGAAGGGCCCAACGAGGGCGCATGGGCGCTATATCTACGAGTACCACCGGATAACCACACTTTCGAGCTCTACCAGCGTCGAGGGGCTTAATGGATCGACGGCTCGGGCGTCGCCGCGCCCGCCTGGAGAAAGTCGAGGTCGCAGCCCTCGTTGGCCTGGCCGACTGACCTTGAGTACAGCTGGCCCCACCCGCGCTGGTAGTGAGCTGGCCGTGGCTGCCAGGCGGCTCGGCGCCGGGCCAAGACCTCCGGCGCCACCTCGAGATCCAGCCGTCGCCGGGGCACGTCCAGAGCGATCAAGTCGCCGTCTTGCACCAGGGCGAGCGGCCCGCCAATGGCGGACTCCGGAGCCACGTGCAATACACAGGCGCCATAACTGGTACCGCTCATACGGGCATCGGACACCCGGACCATGTCGCGTACCCCGGCTCTCAACAGCTTGGCCGGGATCGGTAATTGGCCCCACTCGGGCATCCCCGGCCCGCCGACCGGTCCGGCCTGGCGCAGCACGAGTACCGAGCCGGGCGTAACGGCCAGGGCGGTGTCGTCGATACGGGCGGAAAGGTCGTCGTAGTCTTCGAAAACAACGGCCGGCCCCGTGTGGGCGAGAAGCTCGGGCGACGCGGCGGTGTGCTTGATGACGGCACCATCGGGCGCAAGGCTGCCACGCAGGACGGCCAGCCCCCCTTCGGGGCTCAAAGGCCCTTCGAGCGACCGGATCACATCGTCGTTATAAACACGAGCACCTTCTAGCTCCTCGCCCATGGTCCGTCCGGTTGCGGTAAGGGCGTCGGTATGGAGCCAGTCGGCAATACGAGCCATCAGCGCTCGCAGGCCCCCGGCATAGAAGAAGTCCTCCATCAGGAACTCCCCCGAGGGGGCGATGTTGGCCAGCGTCGGGACCCGGCGTGAGAGCTCATCGAACCGGTCGAGGCTCAAACCGACCCCGGCACGGCGAGCCATAGCCAAAAGGTGGATCACCGCGTTTGTGGACCCCCCGAGCGCGGCCACCACCGAAACGGCGTTGTCGAAGGCGTCAGGTGACAAGATACGGCCCGGCGTCAGGCCTTCCCGGACCATCTCGACCGCTCGTCTCCCGACGAGAGATGCCATTTGAGCGTGCCGTGAATCGGCGGCCGGGATCGACGAAGAGCCGGGCAAGGCTAACCCCAAAGCCTCGGTGGCCGCAGTCATCGTTGATGCTGTCCCCATGGTCATGCAATGCCCGGGCGAACGGGCGACGCCCTGCTCGACGGCGTCGAGCTCGTCCTGGCCGATCAGGCCGGCCCGCCGGTCCGCCCATATCTGCCACACGGACGTGCCGCTGGCGAGGACCTGACCGGCCGCGTTGCCCCTGAGCATGGGGCCGGCCGGGCAAAAGATCGAGGGCACCCCGGCGCTTGTCGCACCCATGACCAGACCTGGTGTGGTCTTGTCGCAACCGCCCATGAGCACCGCCCCATCGATGGGGTACGAGCGGATCAGCTCTTCCACTTCCATCGACAGCAGGTTGCGGTACAGCATGGTCGACGGTTTCTGAAAGGGTTCGGCCAGCGAAATGGCCGGCATATGTAAAGGAAATCCACCCGCCTGCCATACCCCCCGTTTTACGTCTTCTACTCGCTGGGAGAAATGCTGATGGCAGGGATTAATATCAGATCCTGTCTCAATTATGGCGATGACCGGTTTCCCGCGGTAGTCCGACGGTGTGAAGCCGAGCTGGCGCAGACGCGAACGGTGCCCAAAGCTCCTCAGGTCGTCGGGCGCCCACCACCGCTCGCTCCGCAGCCCGTCCTGGCTCATCTCGCCCGTTATGGTACCACCCCTCCGAAGGGTGCCAGGAAGGCGTCTAGAGTTGAGGCTCGTTACGAAGTCCCCACAACAGGATAATCTTTCGAAGTCAAGCAAGGTCCGAATAACCGGCCCCTGCACCAACAAAAAGGGCGTGCCGGTCTTCCTCTCACTCACGAAAGGATGGGAGCTACCATGGCGACCAGCCGGCCGCAGCCGAACATCCTGCTCATTACGGCAGACCAGCAGCGATCGGACACCGTTGGGCCGCAGGCGCCGCCGTTCCTCATGACCCCGCACGCGGATCTCCTAACCCGAGAGGGCGTGCGCTTCTCACGCGCTTACGCCGAATCGCCACTCTGCGTGCCGTCCAGAGTGAGCATCATGACGGGAAGGAGCGTCTTCTCCCACGGGATGCTCACCAACGGCATCACTTCCGAGGTGATAGAGCGGCAATCGTCGTTGCCGGCTCGACTGGCCGCGGTCGGATATCAGACGGTGGCGATTGGCAAAATGCACTTCGGGCCGCAGCGGGCGCGGCACGGCTTCGACGAGATGATCATCCCGGACGACTACTACTTCGAGATGCAAAGGTCAGGCAACCCGGTACAGCCAATGCGTCACGGCCTGGGGCAAAACGAGCTATATCCCGGGCTGGCGACCGTCCCGGAACCACTGACCTTGACGGCCTGGATCGTGGATCAAGCGGCCAGGTTCGTACTCGACCGCCGTGACCCGACAATGCCGTTCTTTTTATGGGTCTCCTTCAGTAAACCCCATCCGCCACTCGACCCTCCCGAGCCCTACGCGTCGATGTACCGGGATGCAGCCATCCCGGCCCCCGTTTTGGGTGCCTGGAGATCGCCAGAACACTGTCCCCCTGCCTTCCGAAAATTTCAAGAGAAACAGGCTTATGACCTTTTGCCCCCAGCTGTAACCCGCCTGGCGCGAGCCGCCTATTACGGGTTGGTCACACAGGTCGATTACAACATGGGGCGGGTATTGTCCGCGCTACAGGACCTGTCACTACTCGACGACACGTGCATTTTGTACACCTCGGACCACGGCGAGTTCCTCGGCGATCATCTGGCTGGCGCCAAGAGTTTCTTCTACGAGCCCTCAGCACACATCCCTATGGTCCTTCGGCTCCCGAGGTCATTTCCCGACCGGCGCGCCGGCAGCACGTGCCCGGCTTTAGTCACTCATTCCGACATAATGGCCACTTTGCTGGACATCGCAGGCGCTGCGGCACCCCCCGACCTCAAACCGGC
The DNA here is from genome assembly GCA_963754115.1 of uncultured Acidimicrobiaceae bacterium. GTDB lineage: Bacteria > Actinomycetota > Acidimicrobiia > Acidimicrobiales > Palsa-688 > Fen-671. The sequence goes on from CAVWFC010000008.1 coordinate 486,377, forward strand.
TGAGAGCCAGAGCCTGGTTGGCTTGGCGCGGCGGACGTCTCACGCCGAGGACGCGCCTGGAGGGGACCGCTTACGATAGCAGTGTCTGCCACGACGGTGTCCCGATGTATTACGGGTTTGTCCAGGACAAATGGAAGTACCTGTGGTACCCCGAGGGTGGGGTGGAACAGCTCTTCAACCTCGATCTGGATCCACAGGAGCTGGCCAATCGCGCCACCGCCCCGGACTGTCAGGCCATTTTGGGCGAGCTCCGCTCCGCCGCTTTATCGAGCACAAATGCGCAGCGCTTTGGCTTGAGCCGTGACGGGAAGCTCACCGTGCAGGACCGGGACGACGCACCCGCCGAGCACTGGCGCGACCTGGGGTGGCCCGGGCTCCACACCGAACGATATGCCGTCGATGTCCGGCACTAAAGCCGACCGGCGGCGTTCGAAGGGTGAGCCCTAATTCGTGGCAACGGGTCCGGCTGCACAGGTACAGACTGAGGAGATGGGCTCGACTACCAGGATCGGGTGCGGTGCCGGTTTCGCCGGTGACCGCTTCGAACCGGCCGTCGACCTCTTGCAGCGGGGCTCCCTCGACTTCCTCGTCCTCGAGTGCCTGGCCGAACGGACGATCGCCGCCGGTACGCTGCGCCGCCTGCAAGACCCCGGGACGGGCTACGACCCAATGCTCGAACGCCGTCTTTTACCGCTGTTGCCGCTCCTCCGGCGTTATAGCACGAGGCTGATCAGCAACATCGGCGCCGCTCACCCCATGGCAGCCGGCAAACGAGTAGAGGAACTCGCCACCAGTTTGGGCCTCGATCTCCGCGTCGCCGTTGTCCTCGGTGATGACGTCGTCGACAGGATCGACCCCGGGGACCTTGCTGGGAGGACGGCGGCGCCCTGGAGGACCACGGGCGCGTGGTCTCCGCCAATGCGTACCTCGGCGCCGGACCAATCGTGGACGCGCTCGGTTTGGGGGCCGATGTTGTTATCACGGGACGGGTGGCAGATCCGTCGCTGTTCGTTGCGCCTCTGGCCTATGCGCGAGGGTGGGACCTGGACGACCCCACCAGGGTTGCGCACGGCACCCTCGTGGGCCATCTCCTCGAGTGCGCCGGTCAGGTGACAGGCGGTTATTTCGCCGACCCTCCCTTGGATATTGTCGACGGTCTGGCCGATCTGGGCTTTCCTCTAGCGGATGTGAGCGATGACCACGCCATAATCACCAAGCTGGATGGCACCGGCGGACGCGTCGACACTGATACCGTGCTGGCCCAACTGAGCTACGAGGTTATGGACCCCGCTCGCTACCTGACCCCCGACGTGACGGCCGACTTCAGCGGGGTCCGGGTAGAGACAGCAGGCCCGGACCGGGTGCGCGTGAGTGGCGCAAAGGGTACGGTTCGGCCCGCGGCGCTGAAAGTCACCGTCGGGTACTGGGGCGGGTACCGGTGCGAGGCCGGGATAAGTTATGCCGGTCACGGGGCCAGCCTGCCCAGCTGGCGGCGGACATTGTCACTTCCCGCCTGGCTCCTTGCCTGCCGTCTGTGGCGGTCGACATCCTGGGTGTCGACCCACTCGTCGGCCCTGATGGCACTGTCGTGGCGGGCAGCGGGGAATGCCGCCTGCGTCTGGCCGCCATAGCCGACGACCGGTCCACCGTCACCCGCCTGGGCGAAGAGGTAACGGCTCTCTACACCAATGGCCCGGCCGGCGGGGGCGGGGTGCGGGTGGCAACTTCTGAAGTGATCGGCGTGATTTCGACGTCACTGGACCGAGGCCAGGTCGAGCCTTCTGTGACCGTTATACCTCTGTGACCCGTTATCCCCCTCCCATCGTCATGAATGGCGCCGTGTTGAAGCCGCCGAAGTGAGCGGGGAGACGGCACCCTCGAGCGCCGACCAAGGTCCAGGGCACAGAGCACCGGTAATGCTAAGGGCACTGGCCCGTTGTCGCAGCGGCGACAAAGGGATGCTGGTAGCCCTGGCTGTTATTGCCCGGGAAGCAGCTCTCTACGAACCTCTCAGAGCTGTCGTGACGGCAGAGCGCGTCGCCGACCAACTGGCCCCCCGTATAGCCGGCCCGGTCCGCCGTTTCGAGATGCCCAACGCCCACACCCTCATCTTTGTCTGCAACCGGCAGCCGGGCGACAGCGTGACCACGTCGTTGCACAGAGACGGGCACGGCAAGACCCTGAGTTCTCGTTTGCTGGAGATGGTTGTCACGCTCTAAGGGCGCACTACCGTCCCGTCGGAGCGACGGATTTCCAGCCATGCGCCGTTGAGAGGGTGCTCAGGGAAGGGGTAACGCGCCGCCGCCCGTTCATCGATGTCGATGCCGAGGCCCGGTTGCTCGTTGGACCAGAGCGCACCATCTCGTACCTCGGGGCAGCCAGGGAACACTTCGCGAGTGGCGTCGTCGAACAGGTGAGCTTCCTGGATCCCGAAGTTCGGGCAGGCCAGGTCCAGCTGAAGGTTGGCCGAGTGGCCGACTGGCGATACGTCCCCGGGCCGTGCCAGGCCGTCCTCACACCGAAAAACTCGCAGAGGGCGGCAAGTTTCCGGGCCGGTGTCAGGCCGCCGATGTCCGAGATGTGCACCCGCATAAAGTCGATCAGCCGATCACGGACGACCGGGACATATTCATGTGGGTTCACGTACAACTCACCCAGCGCGATGGGGACTGACGTCTGGCTCCTGAGCAGCCGGAGGTAGTCCTGGTCTTCGGGAGCGAACGCGTCTTCGAGGAAGAACAGATGGTACGGCTCGAGGTCCTTGGCCAGCTGGACCGCCATGATGGGTGGGACCCGCTCGTGCACATCGTGGAGCAACTCGACGTCGTCTCCCACGCTGTTGCGGATGTGCTCGAACATCCGGGGGACCATCAAGGCGTAAGGACGGGGCTCCCAGGGGTCCTGTTGCATTGCGAGACGATAGCTGGTCGTGGACGCCGTACTACCACCACTGGACCCTGGTTTTTTGGGCACCCCGTACGTCGCGTAACCGGCAACATCCATCTGGCACCGGACGTAACGAAAACCGGCCTCCATGTACTTGCGCACGCTGTCTTCGAGGCTCTTCATGTCCCAGCCCGTGGCATGGACATAAAGATCTGCGGCACGGCGGCACTTGCCCCCGAACAATTGGTAAAGCGGGACACCCAGACGTTTAGCTTTGATGTCCCAAAGCGCTTGGTCCACCCCCGACAGGGCGTTGTTTAGCACAGGGCCTGACCGCCAGTACGAGCTGAGCGTCGCCGCCTGCCAGATATCCTCGATCTGGTCGACGTCGCGGCCCACCAGGAACGGCTTCAGGTACTCGTCCACCGCCGTGACAACTGCGAGGGGCCGCTGGGTAAATGTTGCGCAACCCAGGCCGTACAGCCCGTGCTCGCTTGTCTCGACGCGCACTATCACGAGCCGGATACCGGCGGGGGCGGTGCAAATCGCTCGCACATCCTTGATCGTGACGCCCGGTTGTTTGGCTATTTCGCTCACCCGCCAAAGGTTAGTCATTTCGACCAGGGCCTACCTAAAGGCAGCGCAGCCCGGGGGCGCAGTAGAGCGAGCCCAGTGCAGGGGCTCAGCACAGGGAGCCCAGCAGAGGGTGCCCAGCACAGGGATTGCCTTCCCACGGGCCGTCTGCGTAGCATCTTGCCGGTGAGGCAGACGCCACCATTGTGTGCGATAGGCCTTCGGCGACGTCCGGACAGGTCTCGCCGTAGCGGGGACGTCACGTAAACGCAGGGAGCTTTATGAAGTCGAGCAACGACGAACTCATGGCCAGGCCCGTGGTGGAGGACTTGGGTCGCTTGCCCGACGTCCTCGAAGAAGAGGGTTACGTCGTAGTCCAGACCGGGATCGAGAAAAGTACCCTCGACGACGTTGTCGCCGACATATTCGAGCACACCGGGACAGAACCCGATGACCCGGGAAGCTGGTACCGGACGGACACCATCCGGGCCCACGCCGGCATGGTGGAGATGTACCACTATCAGTCCATGTGGGACGTCCGCCAACACCCGGGCCTCTACGAGATCTTCCGGGCCGTCCACCGCTCACCGCAGTTGTGGGTGTCCCTCGACCGCGTGGCCATGAAGCCGCCGGCACGCGTCGAACACCCTGAGTTTTGCGTGGACGGCTTTATACATTGGGACACGGACATAAACCTCTACCCCGATATCCGGCTCTCCGTCCAGGGTGTGCTGGCCCTGGCTGACACTGACGCGGACATGGGCGGGTTCCAGTGTGTCCCCTCGGTGTACAAAGGACTATCGGCGTTCGTTCACGACTATGCGGGTGAGCGCCCGGTCCCCCGCAGCCCCGACTTCGCCGGTCATGAGATCGTCAGGGTCCCGCTTCGAGCCGGAGAGATCGTCATCTGGAGATCGACGATGTTGCACGGCAACGGGCGCAACAGTTCCGACAGACCTCGACTGGCGCAGTACGTTTCGATGAACCCGGTCCCCGCAGACAAGACCGTAAAAGAGGAACGTCGCGCCGAGCGGGTCGCCTCGTGGTCAGGGAACGAGCCCGCTCCGGGCAAGTCGTTCCTCGGGGATCCAAGGCACACCGAACAGCAGCGCACCGCCCCTGCCCGGCTGACAGACTTGGGCCGCCACTTGCTGGGGCTCGATGAGTGGGAGGTCACGGCAGGTGGTGAAAATTGGAGTTGACCGGCTGTAGCAAGCAGAGGGCGATCTCACTGGAGGCTCCCCGGCCACCAGAGGTGCTAACCCCAACCTGCCGTACCGACAAGCCCGACCATTAGCGAGCCGTCACACCACCTGTGCTCGGCCGCTCCTTGACCACCTGGAGGTCTGCCATGCACCAAGCGTTCACCTTGAACTTGAAGCCCGGGGCGTTCGACGCTTACAAGGCTCACCATGATTCGATCCCGACCGACCACCCGGACCTGGCCAAGGCCCTCAGGGACTCAGGAGTAAAAGCCTTGCGCATCTTCGCCAAAGGCAACACGCTTTTCCTGTGCGTGGAGGCAGACGATGACCAGGCGATGCAACGGCTATGGGCCACCGAGGTCCACCAACGCTGGTCGGAGCTCATGGAGCCTCTGATCGGGATCGATGACGAAGGGATCCCGCAAGCCACTTTCCTCGACCCCGTCTGGGCGTTCAGTGGCCAGACGGTCTAAAGAGGCTGACCAAACGGGCCGTTGGCCGTAATGATCGCGGGACGATTGAGCGCGTAAGCGACGACCCTGCGGGTACTGGCACCGCCGAAAGTGCGTTGATGAGCCTCTGCGTATTTCAAGTCGGCGGGAGCCCTCGACCGGCGTACAACGGCCCATCACACCACGACCACAAAATGATCATGCCGTGGTCACAACGGCCGGGAAAGTATGAACCCAGCGCTGGTCACTCCCCATGAGGAGGGATGACCTACCAGCGGCGTGGTCGCCAGGACCGGCATGTTTGGAGACCGGGAACACAGTGGTAAAAGATCCAGTGGTAAAAGATGGGCCACACCAGCACTCTGCTGTCCTGTCTGTCTCGGCCGACCACGCCCGCCCGCCAAGGGCACGGCTACTCGCTGAAGGAGGCGAGGCGATGACAGATCAGCTTGCAACCCGAGATACGACAACTGGCGCGTCGCCAACGTCGTGGATGGACCTGGCCCGGTGCCGGGATGTCGCGCCCCAGATCTTCTTCCCGAACGACGGTGCCGGGGTGGAAGTGGCCCGACGCTTCTGCGCCGAGTGCCTTGTCAGGGTGCAGTGCCTCGAGTACGCGCTGGAGAACCATATTCAGCATGGAGTGTGGGGCGGGGCCTCGGAGCGCGCACGGCGCCGTATCGCTCGTAAGCGCAAGGGCAACCGGGCGGGCCGGCGGGCCGAAAGGCCAGCGGAAGCGGCCACCCCGAGAGCTGACTAGCCGGATGCGACACCAGGGGGCCGTGGCGGGCTGGGGTGACGCCAGCGGCGTCCGTGGGACCACAGACCCGATCACGATATATCGCGGCTAGCCTGTGCGAGATGTCTCCACCTCCGGCAGTTCAAGCCACCGGCGGCACGGTTGACATCACAAAAGAGGAGAAAGGGGCTTCGCATGAGCTCAGGTAGGCGGATCGACGAAGCAGCCGACCGAAGGCCACCGGGGCGCCCTCCGGCCTTCTCGTTCCCGCCCCGGCCCGAGCGCCGGGAGGGCCGGGCGCTGTACCGGGACGTATGCTTCGCCAGCGAAGAGGGCTTTCGGCCGCTCCTGCTGGACCTCACGGTGCCAGAGGGGGACGGCGGCGGACGCCCGGTGCTGGTGTGGGCCCACGGCGGCGCCTGGCTCGGTGGCTCGCCCTTTGACGACCCGGCTCCAATGCTCGGGGCAGACCCGTTCGGGTTAGCCCTCGAGCACGGGTTCGCACTGGCCCGTATCCAGTACCGGCTCAGTGGTGAGGCCCGTTTCCCGGCGCAGCTGCACGATGTCAAGGCGGCGCTGCGCTGGCTACGCCGCTTCGGGGCCGACCTTGGTACCGATCCAGCCAGGAACGGGGTTTGGGGCGCCTCGGCCGGCGGCCACCTGGCCCTGATGGCAGCGCTAACGGGCGGCCGCGCCGACCTGGAAGGCCACGTCGGGGTGACGGATGAAAGCAGTGAAGTAGCGGCGTGCGCCTCCTGGTTCGGACCGACGGAGTTCCTCACTATGACCCAACAGGCACCTCCCGGCGCTCCCGGGCATGACGCGCCGGGCTCGCCCGAATCGCGCTTGATCGGCGCCCCGCTTCGTTCTGCACCCGACCTGGCGGCGGCCGCCAGCCCTGTCTCTTATGTCACTGCCTCGGCGCCACCGATCTTCCTCGCCCACGGCACAGAGGACCGGATCGTGCCGTACGCCCAGAGCGTTGCCCTGGCAGAACGTCTGCAAGCCGTCGGGGCAACCGTTACCCTCCTGCCGGTGCCGTCCGGTGACCACGGCTTCATGGGTGGGGACCCCGGTGTCGCGGTTCGGTCCACGATCGAGTTCTTCGATGAGGAACTGGCGGCCGTGGCGCAACGCTAAGTTCTAAAGGAACGTAGCGGTCCTGGCCAGCCTCGGGCCGAGTTCAGCCAGCCAGCCATCGAGGCGCCCTCCGGCGTCCGCAAAGGCAGCCTCGAACTTGAGCCAGTCGATGCTCTTCTCACGGGGATGCTCCCGGTGCATGAACGCTTCGTACCCGCTCGATGGTTCGTGGGCGGCCAGCAGCGTGTCAAAGCGGTCGTCGTAGTCGGGGTTCGGTTCGTACGGGAGGAGGACGACACCGGTCAGATCATCGAGAGCCCGCGCATCGTAAAGGTCCGAGAATTCCCACGTCTGGTGGACCCGCGAACCGCTGCAAGAAATCGCGCGCTTGCTGGTCACCACCGCTTGGCCGTGCTCGTCACCGGCACCAATGATCAGGCCCGGGTCCTCCAGCTCGTAGGCCGCCAGGGGGACCAGGCCGGCCCGGCTTATCTTCGTCCCCCAGCGCTCGTCGGCCTCCGGGTGCGGGGCGAGCAGCGGGCGGCGGACCTTCCCCTCACGAAAGTCTGACGCCCACGCGAACAGGTCGGCCTCAGCGTTGTCGAGGATGTTCTTTGCCATGATTAACGGCCCTATGCGCCGGGGCGCCCCAGTAGGGCAAATGGCAACGCGAGCGCAGAAAATGTGATGAAACGGCGACGCATGACACCCGACGATGCCCGCCCTGGTTCACCCGGCGAGCACCTGAGGAGGGTTGGGGTCGGGGTTCTTTTTGTACACCCCTCTGTCCAGGCCCCGCTTCCATGAGACGTACGTCACGACGCCGATGAAGATGGGCGGGAAGTAGGTAGTGACCCGCCATATCAAGTCCGCCGCCAACGCCACGCTCGAGTTGGCCCCCAGAGCGGTCAACATGCCGATGAACGCGGCGTCAATCGTCCCGAGGCCTCCCGGGGTGAGGGGGATCACACCGACCAGGCGAGCCACCGCGATGGCGAGGAGCGCTTCGAGGGCACTGACCTGGCTAGAGGGGATCCCCACGGACCGGATGCAGAAATAAACGAGTACTACGACGCTCATCTGGCTCAGCAGCGTCGTGCCCGTAAGGAGCCGCCCACGGGAATGCACGATCTCGTTCGTCTGGTCGCGGAAGTGCAGGACCTCGCGTTCAACCCGGTCCGATTTGGGCTTGTGGGCAAAGTGCAGCACCCAGTTGGCAAGCCGGTCACCCTGGCGACCGAGCCAGCGGGCGCTGTCCGGGCTCCGGAACACCAGCCATAACACCAACCCGACGACAACAATGGCGATAACGCCGGCTACTGCGGCGCCCGCCGCCCCGGCGGCGTTTTGCCCGGTCACCCCGACGAGCACGACGGCCACGATGGGCAGGCCGAGCTTGAAGGCGATGCTCCAGACGCCGGTCGTAGCCACTGCGGTGGTGATGGCAACGTTCGAAAACCCGAAGCTCCCGAACATCTTGAACGTCATTCCCACCGCCACCGCTCCGCCGGCAGGCACCGTGTTCGAGATGGCCGATGCCGTCTGGGTTTCCTGGAAACCGTGCCGATAACGTAAGCGGGGCAGGACGGCCTGGTACGGCCACACGTAGGAGGCCTGGTTGACGATGGTGGCGATAATGAGGGCCACCAACCACCCGGCGCTCATGTTCTGGATGGCAGTCCACGCTTCGGAGTAGTTGGCGAACTGAGGGATGACGCCGAGGAAGATCACCAGGATCAGCCCAACGCTGATGCCTGCACCGAGAACGCGACGCCAAACTGGCTTCTTTTTCGCCACGGCCGGCAGCGAGCCGGCAACCTGCGCACCCCCATCCGCTACCGCTGAGGCCGGCGAAACTTGCTCGACCGGACCGGCAGGGCCAGCTACACCCGGGCCGGCGGCGTCAGTTGCGGTGGGACCACCGGGGTCAGTCACCGTAGAGCCGTCGGGGCCGGGAACCCCGGGGACGTCCAGCGCGGGCACGTCAGGACCTACGGGAGCCGCAGGCCCTGGTCCGGGCCCTCCCTGGCATCAGGCACTCGACAATAGTGCCGCGTTTGACGTTGGCTTGCCCGTTTGATAACCGCGGGCTGCACTGATTTCCGGGCGGGTCACCGCTCGAGCAAGACAGTCACAACCGCCTGGAGGTATAAATCTCCTGCCCCTTTACAATTCCACGCAGGGTCATGCCCGCCGGCGGGTCGCCAGGGTCCCCCCGGCCGCAGCACACGATAATCGTCAGTTGCGATGCAGACCTGGGGGCGAAGCTCGGGTCGAGGTAGTACAGGGCGGCTCGGTCCAGCTCGACCTGGCGGCCGTGGCGGACAACCTGATCGGCTATGGCCGCCGTATCCGGCATGTCATCGGGGTAAACCTTCAAGTACACCGTCCTCACCCCGGGAGCCAGCACCACCGGTGCTACCGTGTCCCAGACCTCGTGGGCCACTGTCGAATTCTCCGCCATGGGTACCGGGCTCGAGGCTAAAGCCCAGGTGACGGCGGCGGCTGTTGCCACCGACGCCAGCGGCACCACCAGCCGGGTCCCGTACGTCGAGGCCGCCGGCGCGAAGCGAGCCCAATGCCGGCGGACGAAATGACCCACCTGCCTGGTCGCCCACGGTTCCAGCACCAGCCATACGGCGACCCACGCCGGGACGGCCAGAGCGCCGGCCCATACCACCAGGTAAGGGAACAACGGCCCGTGCACAAGAAAGATGGATACGAGGGCCCCCAACATGGCTACAAAAGTGCTGGCGGCCAGTCCCGAGCGCGGCCCGATTGGCATAGCGAAAGGCGAACGCGCCCACAGTGGCGACGCTCACGAGATAAACCAGGTACCAGGGGTGCTCCCAGACGGCGTGAGATACGAGCCACCTGGGCAAGGCGTCCGCCCCTTCAGGCGCCTCGTCGACCCGGAACGGGAACGAGCCCATCAGCGTGTCGGCCGCCTTAAACGCCGTCGCCCACGAGTGATGGCTGGTATGTGTCGATAGGAACCGAAAGACCTGTGAGAAGTTGCCCGGGTTGTTTGTGAGCTGCTGGATTATCGGCGGCAACCAGAGCACCCCTAGCACTCCGGCCAGGACAGCGAGACCTCGGCCCTTTCGAGAGACCACTGGCGACGTCGTATCGGCGGCGTCGGCGCGAGCGGGCCACTGGAGACCGTTCGAACGGCTCGCCAGCAAGGCCCGGACCGCCAGGCGAAGCAGCGGAGCGGCCGCCACCAGGCCTACGACCAGCACGATCGTGCTGATGTCGGTCTGGCAAAGGAACGAGGCGCAGACGGCCATGGCGATTGTCGGGGCAAGCGGGCGGCGGCTCACCGCCACATCCGCAACGAGCAGCACCAAAAGCGCAGCCGGGAGCGCTACTGCATCAGGGGCCCATCAGATTCCCAGCCGGTCAGGCCCCAGAGCCCACTCATAACCCAGGACCACTAGCGCCGCCCACCAGCCCGTGAGGCCCGGGCGGAGCCGGCAAGCGACAACGACGATCGACGCCGCCGCTATGGCTTGCAGCGTGTACGACCCCACCACGACAGCGACCGGTGACCCTCCCCCCAGCCACCGGAACAGGCCCAGCAGCAGCAACCAGATAGGCCCGAGATGGTGCCAGCCGTACCGGTCGTAAACGCCGAGGAGGTTGCGGCCGAGCAGGCTGTTACGGGCTTCGATGTCGATGAGAGCCTGGTCGCCCGAAAACCAGATGCCGGCACGCGTCGACAATGTGACCAGCGCTTCCACGACCAACGGCATGGCCGCGACCAGGGCCGGCAAGGCTGCCCCACTGAGTTTTTGTCTGGACAACCCGGCGACTCCCGGGAACAGGATAGAGCGAAAGCTCGGCCCCGACCACGCAGACCAGTACGGCTGGAGCGAAGGTCGTCAGGGCACCGCGCGCGATCGCTTCATCCGGTGGCGGGGTGGGTCGGCGTCGAACCCCCTGGCCCGAGGATGTCGAAGCCGTCCGGAGTGTTCAGAAGGCCGGGGCCTGTCCCGGGCACACCCGTTTCACCGTACTGCCACACGAGCGCACCGGTCCCGGGGTCGATGGCGACCATCCGGTCGTTGTAGTCGTCGTTCAACATGAAAGCGCCCGACGGCAAGAGCTCCACCAGGGAAGGACGGTCCAGCTCGCCCCTCCTGACGGCGGTTGGTACCGGAGCAGGACCTGCCCGGCCCGGTTGAACTCGATGATGGCACCCGGCTGCTCGTAGTCAGCTACGAGGTAGCGGTCCGGGCCAACCTGCTGCGGGTCGGATGGATAGCCGATCGGGAGCTGAGTGCTCCAGACGAGCCGGCCCCCCATGCTGTACTCATCCACCCAGGTGCCGTTGATCTCGGAGACGAGCAGGTCGCCGTCTGCCAAGGGGGTGTCACCGTTGGGTGAACCGACCCCATCAGGTGGGTTGTGGACGCAGTAGCCGGGCGTCCCGATCTGGTCGACTACGGTACTGGTCGTTGGGTCGAGCACGATGACACGGCAGTTCATCGGGTCGGCCGCAGTGATATCGCCATTGCGTAGCAGATAGGCGTCGTCGGGGTTGTCGAGGTACCCGGGGGCCGACCCTGGCACGCGCGGGTGGCCGTAGGAGAAGAGCAGCCGGCCCGAAGGGAACGATATTTCGACGATGGTGTCGTTTTCCTCCTGGTTCGAAATGATCGCTGTCCCGTGGCGAATGAAGAACGCGTCATCGGGGAAATAGAAGCCTCCGGGAGGCGGAGCAGCGTGGCTCGACGGGTACGTCCACAACACCCTGCCGGTGTCGTCCAGCAATAGCAGGCGGTCATTACCGCGGTCGGCTATGAGCAGCTTTTCCCCGTAGAAAGGCGAACCTGCACCTGGCGTACCGGCCACGCCAAAGCCAGGGTCCGCCTTTAGCGCCTGGACATCCGCCGTGGGCACAGCACCAGCCACTTCGCCACCCACGAGGAAGAGGTGACCGCCGCTGACCGCTGCCCCGGCATTGGCCACCGCCACGGGCAACGTCCCGGCCCGGAGGAACGTACGACGGCCGGCATCAAAGGCGAAGACTTCGACGACCGGGTGAGGGTTGGCCGAACCCATCACCCCACCGGCCACGTATATGACCCCATTTAGCACCCCGGCGGCGGAGCCGGTCAAGGCCAGCGGCAGGTGCCCGACGACCTTCGCCGTGCCCAGGTGGGGGTTGACGACCTGGACGGTGTCAACCGGCCGGCCGTCGCCATCCTCGCCCCCGAAAAGATAAATCCGGCCGGCCAGTGCCGCCACGGCCGGGTAACGCACCGGGACAGGGAGGACGGCAACATTGCGGAAGTTGGCGCCGTTCCTCGTCGCCAGCACCTCGGGGTCGAGCGAAGGACCGTCGTAACCGCCGAGTACATAGGCGGTCTGGCCGATGGTCGCCGCCGCCCCGTCAGCCCGGGGCCGCGGAAGGGACCCGAGGACGCCGGAGGTCCCGCCCGCCGTGAAGTCCTGCGCCACAGCCGAGGGCGATGACGTGCCTCCCCCGAAGACCAAACCCTTCCCGTCGAGCAGGCCCCCGCTGCGTCGTGCGTCGCCGTGGCCAGGTTCCCGATGGCGGAAAGGGCGCCGCTGCCCGTGTCGAGAACAAAGGTGCCCGCCGCCGACGAGCCACTGCTACCGGTACCTCCGGCGATTAGAAGCGAACCCGGGCAGGCCCGGGCAACAGGACCTCACGACTGATGGGGGCCCGGAGGTGCCACGGGAGCAACCCGGCTTCCACCGCCGGCACACGAGCAGCAGCCAGGGCGTGGCGTGACCGGGCCGAAGGAGGCGGGAGGCGACCGTGGCCGGCTTCGGCCCGTGGCCCTGTGGTGAAGGCGAGAACGGCCACGGTGCTGGCGAGGACCGCAAGACCGACTACAGCCGTGGACCAGCCGGGCATGACGCGCCGGGCCGAAGACCTGCCGCTGTCGCCAGGCCCTCTTCGGGGCCCGCCTCGACTTCTATCGGAGGCGGCCCGATGGGCTGGCGCCCGATGGGGTGGCGCCCGATGGGGTGGCGCCCGATGGGGTGGCGACGGTCCACTCGGCGAGCCTGGGACCGGTGCACCATGGCCACCGCGCCCTCCGCCCCCCGACGTCACGCGCCAGCCCGGCCGAGCCGTGAAGAGGGTCGCCAACCGGCCCGGCGCCGGCCCAGCAGACTATAAGTCGAAAGGAGGCCACCTGAGGCTCGGTGCACAGGTGGGCCACGGTTTCAACGTACGGAAACGGCCTTACGGCAACATGAACCACCGGCGAACGACCGCGGCAACACCATGCCGCCGGAGCACCGTGCGACGACACGGGCGTTCGCTCCGTGCGCGACCCGGCGTCATCTGCTCTCGGTGGTTACCGTCATCTGCTCTTCATGGTTACGGGTGTAGAGATGAGTCATGAGGGCCTTGGTGGCCGAGGACGACAACGCGTTGCGGGCGGTGCTCGAACGCGGCCTGAAGGAGCACGGCTACGTGGTGGACGCCGTGGGCGACGGCGAAGCGGCCCTCGGGTTCCTGCGTACCTATGAGTACGAAGTGGCCATTGTGGACTGGCGAATGCCCAAGGTTTCCGGGCTCGACGTGGTGAGATCGCTGAGAGCGAGGCGTTCGGCTTTACCGGTCCTGATGCTCACGGCCCGGGACACCGCGTCAGACCGCATTATGGGCCTCGACGAGGGCGCCGACGACTATTTGGTGAAGCCCTTCGATTTCGGGGAGCTCCTGGCCCGGTTGCGCGCCCTCCAGCGCCGGTCCCCGCCCTTCAACCGACCCGGCTGGTAGTGGGTGACATCGAATACGACCCGGCCACCCGTGCCGTCCGTGCCGGGCTCCACGAGCCCGTGCTCACCGTGACAGAACTGGCGATCCTCGAGCTGCTGATGCGCCGGTCCCCTGCTGTCGTCCACCGCCGGTCAATCGTCCTGAATGTGTGGGAGGAGGAGGCTGATGCCGTGGGTTCTAACACCATCGACGTCCACCTCGCCCGGTTGCGGGCCAAGCTGGCCACTGCGCACGTCCGCATAGAAACCGTGCGCGGCGTCGGCTACCGCGATCCTGCCCGCGTGAAGGCTCTGCGCACGCATTCAGGCCCGCAGCTGGCGCATGCGGCCCGAATCGCCGCCGTTGTTGCTTCGGTCATCGCGGTGCTGTACGTCGGTGTCGTCGTCCCCTTCGACCTGGTGGACGCCAGACACCTTGTGGCCCAGGTAGACGCCCGGATGGCAGACCGCCTGAGCGACGTGATGGGACCTCAGGGCAGGCGGGCCCCTTCGGCTCGGGCCTGATGCCAATCTCCCGGCTGACAGGGACGTGGACGACGTGCCGGTCGTCCTGTGGCGCGTTGGCGCTGACGGGAAGGCTGTAGCCATCACCGCCGGCGCCCCCGCGTTGGCCGGTACCGCCTGGTCACCGTCGGGGCGGCCCACGTCGGCAGGGATCGGGAGGGGGACTTTCCGGCTACTGGCGGCCCGAGCGGGAACAGGCTGGCTAGTGGCAGGTGAGAGCCTCTCCACTACGCAGCATGTCGAAAAGGTGGTCGACGGCGCCGAGGTGATCGCTGGCCCGGTGATCATCCTGGCCATCTTCCTTGGCGCCCTCGCCATCGGCCTGATGGCCTCGCAACCCGTGGAGCAGGCACGCCGGCGCCAGCTGGAGTTCACCGCCGACGCCTCCCATGAGCTCCGTACCCCTCTAACCGTGATAGAGGCCGAGGTCAGCCTGGCTCTGGGCTCGCCCCGGGATGGGGCTAGCTACCGTGGCACTCTCCGGCGCATCGGGACAGAGGGGAAACGTCTTCGCCGCATCGTCGAGGACCTCCTCTTCCTGGCTCGTTTTGACGCCCACCCCCCGGCACCGAGCGATGAGCCGCTCGACCTCCGCAGCCTGGCCGAAAGCTGCGTGCTGCGGTTCTCGGCCGTAGCCGAGGCGAGGGACATCGACCTCTCAGTGGCCAGTGAGGGAGCTGACGCCATTTTGGTAGAGGCCCCGCCCGGGTGGATCGACCGCCTGTGCGGCGTGCTGGTCGACAACGCCTGCCGCTACGCGGGGAACGGGGGGTGGGTGCGCGTAGTCGTGCAGCGCGCGTGGCAACTCTGTCAGCATCGCCGTCGAAGACAGCGGACCGGGCATCCCGCCTGAGCAGCGGCCGTTCCTTTTCGACCGGTTCCACCGGGGCACCGAGGAAAACGACGGCGCCGGGCTCGGTCTGGCGATCGCCGACGCCGTCGTCCGGTCAACCGGAGGAAGGTGGCGAGTGACCGATGCCCCGGGCGGCGGGGCTCACATGGAGGTGGTGTGGCGCCGGGTCTACCCCCGAGAGGTCCAGCCGGACCGCGAGCCGCGGCCACGGGCCGAACCCCAGCGGGCCGAACCCCAGCGAGCCGAACCCCAGCGGGCCAGTGCCGAGGAAGTCCCTCTGCTTCAGGCCAGCCGGCCCGAAAGTGACGCACCTACCGTGCTCGCTCCCAGGGGCCCCGGGCTCAGTCAGCCGGCTGAGCGGTGCCGGTCGACGTGGGTGCCGGCTGAGCAGTCGCCGAGGCAGCGCCACCGCCCGCGGCGAAGTACTGTTCGACGGCGAGCGCGATCCCGGTGGCGATGGCCTCCTGGCCGGCGGCGCTGGCCGCGATGGAAGCCTCGAACGGGTCAGTGATGAACAACGGCTCGATAAGGGCGCCGGGCATAGTGCTCGGCGTGGTGAAGTAGCCCGGCTGGCCCGGCCCTAGGAGCAAGAGATGCCCGTAGTTCGCCGACGCCTCGTCGAGCGGCGGCCCACCGAGGGTCACATCTTCGAGCACGCCGTCGTCGGGCACACCCCATCCGTGAGCGTTGAGGGCGTCAAGGACGTCGTCCTGAACGAGCTGAGCAAGGCGCAGATTGTCAGGCCAGAAGGGGCGAGACCGGTCATAAGCCGTGAGGCTGCCTGCGTCGAGCGTGCTGCCACCAGCGTCGAAATATATCCCGACCAGCACCGAGGCTCTAGCCGCATTGGCACACTCATCCCGGGCCGCGACGTCGTCGTGGACACCCTGCGGCGTGAGCAGCTGGCCGGAGAAGTCCTGGGGCCCGAGGCGGGCGACGAGGGACGACCTGGTGCGTGAAACGACCACCGTAAAGCCGTCGAGCGCGTAGCCGGGCCGCCGCCTCGAGCTCCACCGGCAGGGTCAGGTCGGCTTCGTATACGGTATGGCCCGACTCGGTTTGCCCCGTCGCTCCCGGGTCTATGCCGCCGTGGCCCGCATCGAGGAAGACGATTTGATGCCGGTCGCCCACGGTGGGAGGGAACAAGATGCAGGATCCGGCCTGGAAGATTGTGGGGTCCACCGCTACGCCGTAAATAGTCGCCCTTGGACTCGTGGTCGTGGGGGTAAGAGCGCCCTTATCGAGCGTCTCGCCGGAACCAACGGTCCCGATGGAGGTGCTCGAAGTGTCGTTGAGCCCCTGATTTCCAAGCCTCGCGTTCAGGACGTGGCCCTCGGCCAAAGGAGGCAGGAGAACGGCTAACACCACAGCCACCGCGAAAGCCACGCCCAGAGCAACTAGCAGTGGAGGCGGGATAACGGGGTGTTTACTCACCAGGCAGCTCTAGCAGGGCCGAATAGGGCTCTGTCGCCTTACCGGCGGGGATATCTCAACCGCAAAGGTCATGACAACGAAGCGCCGGCCCGATATGGGACTGGTTCGACCGGGCCATACTGCGATTTTGCCCCGTCCAGCCTTGCAGGTACATGAAGGGCCAGCCTGCGCAATGCATAAAGGGCTCGCCTGCGCATACTTGGGAGGCCAGCTTGCGCATAAACAGAGCTTCAGCGGCGGTATTCTTCGCGACAATTCAGTTTCGACGGTCGCGAACTGCCGCGATGATGTGGGACGATGCGCGTTCACCTCGACACGGATTTCGCCGGCGATACTGACGACGCCGCCGCCCTGGTAATGCTCCTCGGCCGGCCTGAGGCGGAGATAGTGGGGATCACCACGACGGCCGACCCGGATGGCCGAAGGGCGGGCTACGTCGAATATGTACTCCGGATGGCGGGTCGGTCAGATATCCCGGTCGCCGCCGGTGCCCCACGTTCACTGACAACCGGGCTCGAAATGGGCGCCCTGCCTTACCACGAACCCTATTGGGGGAGTGCCGTCGTGACCTCCCGGCCTGCTCCTGACGGGACTGCCACCGACCTGCTTGACCAGAGCGTCCAGGCAGGCGCGGTGCTCGTCGCCATCGGGCCCTGTACCAACCTGGCTTTGCTCGAACAGAGGTCACCCGGGGCTCTCTCCCGGGCGCCAGTGGTATTGATGGGCGGATGGGCCCGGCCGCCGGCTGACGAGATGCCTCCGTCGGGCCCGGAGCTGGACTGGAACATCCAGTGCGATACGACCGCGGCTCTGAGTGTGTTCGCGTCATCCGAGCGGCTGTCGCTCGTGACCGTCCCCGAAACGCTGGCGGCCCAACTTAGGGGCGTGCACCTGTCCCGGCTAGAAGGCTCTGGCCCGCTGGGCCAATTGTTGGCCCGGCAGGCTCTCTCGCACCGCGATGAGTACGGGGTCACTGAACTGGCCAAGCAGTACCCCGGCCTCCCGGACGACCTGCTCAATTTTCAGTACGACGCGGCCGCCTGCGCGGTCGCACTGGGCTGGGAAAGCGTCAAATCCAGGACCACACAGCTGCTACCGGAAACGGAAGCTGGCATCCTCCGCTTCCAGGAGGCAGCCTCGGGCAAGCTCGTGGATGCCCTCTGTTCAGTAAGTACGGACGACTTTGGAGACCAGTGGCTCGATTCGGTGGTGAATGCCGACCGCAAGGCCAGAGCCCACCGCATGAGCCGGCCGTCCGGCGGCTGATCCTTCACCGAGATGGGGTGTCCCGACGATGGAGGCCTCCACCGGTAGTGGAGGCCCTCCCCGTTTCTGGCCTCTCCCTTTTTGGCCTCCCCGTTTCTGGCCTCCCCGTCTTGGCGGTAAGCGCAAGCGCGGCCACGTGCGTTAAGCGGTTGTGGCTTTCAAGCAGGTCGGGGGGGGGATCACGGACAACATGAGGGTGCTCGTCGTAGACGATTGCCGACGGCTCGCCGACCTCATCGCCGAAGGCCTGTCTGATCAGGGCATAGCTACGGACGTCGCTTACGACGGGAACGAGGCCGCCGCAAAGCTGGAGGTCAACGCATTCGACGTGGTGGTCCTGGACCGAACGCTCCCCGGCATCCCGGGCGACACCCTCTGTCAGATGATCACTGGCTGTCAGATGATCGCCGGGGCCGAAAGCCGTTCGATGGTGCTGATGCTGAGCGGCGCCGAGTCGCCGTGCGAGCGCGCCGAAGGGCTCCGGATCGGTGCTGACGACTACCTGGTGAAACCCTTTCACCTGCCAGAACTAGCGTTGAGGGTTCGGGCCCTCGCCCGGCGCCGAGCTGTGGCACGTCCGCCCGTGCTCCGGGCCGGGGGGGTCGAGCTCGATTGTTCGCGCCTCAGTGCCCGTCGGGACGGGCATGCGCTCAAGCTCTCCCCCAAGGAGTTCGCCGTGCTCGAGGCACTTGTGTGTGCCTCGCCCGGCTACCTGAGCGCCGAGCAACTCCTGGAGAAGGTCTGGGACGAAAATGCTGACCCGTTTACCAAGACCGTGACAGTGACGGTCGGCCGCCTGCGCCGAAAGCTTGGCCACCCTCCGGTAATAGAGACCGTCCCGATGGTCGGTTACTGCATCCCCCATTGAATTGGCACTGTGCACTGGCACCCCTGCGCTGGCACGCCTGAACTGGCGAGTGAACCGGCGGGTCCTGGCCAGCCGGTTCCTGTGGGTGACCTGATTGCGTACAGCCGCGTACGGACGGGTCAGGCGGCGCCCGGCCCCGGCTCAAGCGATGACCCGAGCAGGAACTGGCTGACCCGTGTCAAGTCGAGCCATCGCTGCACCCGGGGCCGTGCGCCGACGGCCAGGGCGGTGCCCCCTGCGGTCCGGACACGGCGGACGGCGGCGAGGAGGGCGCTGATGCCGACTGCGTCGACGAACGTCACTCGCCTGAGGTCAACGACCAGGTCCAGGTCGGGTTGTACGAGCTTGGCGATGAGGAGGCGGAGGCTAACCGCGGCACGCAGGTCGAGGGTGCCGACGGGGCTGCAGATCACGGTTGAGGAGCCGGGTGATATCTCGGTCACGATCATGTGTCTCTCTCCTGGCGAAGTGGGCCGGCACTACGGCGCAGGCACACCCATGAGGCTAAGCCACGGCTGGGACCACGAACACCGTCCGAGTGGTTGGTTTCTGAAGTTCTCAGACCCGTCAACTGCTGCGGGCCACCGTTTCTTCAGGAGATTCTCAGATTGCTGGCTACGTATTCCGGGTCGGCGCAGCTGATGACTAGCTGGTCGAACCGTTCCCCATCGAGCCGGACCTTTACGCCCCTGCTGTTGTCGTGGTGGACGACCGCGAAGGTCTTCTCGCCACCGGGGCCGCTCGAATACGTGCCGATGGCAAACCTCCCGGGCCAACCGGCACCGATTACCTTCAGGCCCGGTACGGCATGCACGACGTCCTCAACGACTTCGACTCCAGTGACGGAGGAGACAGGCACTCTCACGTCGCCGTGAGCCGCCTCGAGCTTCTCCGCCGTGCTCAGGACCACGACCAGGCCGTCGCCCTCCCGCTTCAGCTCGGCCACCGGGCTCCACCGGCCAGGAATGCTCTCATCGTTGGGAACGATAGCTGCGAGAGGCAAGAGACGTACGATGAAGGTGCCCACTTCGTCACTGGAGACATAATGAGTTTTTTCAAACGTGCTCACGACATTGTCGAAGCCAAAGCGAACCGAGCGCTGGACAAAGCCGAAAACCCGAGTGAGATGCTCGACCTCAGCTACGAGCAGATGCTCGAGCAGATCACGAAGGTCCGGGCGGCGCTGGTGCAGATCGCCGCAGCTCGCAAGCAGCTGGAGCTGCAGGAAGATCAGTTCAGTCACACCGTGGACCACCTCGACCAACAGGCCGCTCAAGCGGTGCAATTGGACCGGGACGACCTCGCGCGTGAGGCCCTGAGCCGTAAGGCGACAGCGCAGCTGGAAATCGAGAAGCTGGAACCGCAGCACCAGCAGTTAGTCGACCAGCAACAGAAAATGACCCAGACGTTGCAGGCACTCCAATCCCGGGTCAACGAGTTCAGGACTCAAAAGGAAAGCCTGAAGGCGCAGTACAGCGCGGCTCAGGCCTCGTCGGCTGTGAACGACCAGATCGCCGGGATCTCCGGGACCTTCCACGACTCCGGTGCGGCTCTCCAACGGGCCAGGACAAGATCGCCAACGCCCAGGCTCACGCCGGCGCCCTGGACGAGTTGCTCCAATCGGGCGTCCTCGAAGATGTTGGAGCTGACCACGGCGATGATATCGCCAAGCAGCTGAACGCACTGGGCTCCTCGAGCCAGGTGGAGAACGAGCTGGCTGCCCTCAAGGCCAAGGCGGCGCTCGCTGCTGTACCACCTCCCGCGGCCCTGGGCACAGGCACTTCGGCGCCCGCCAGCGAAGAGCCGGCCACCAGCGAGCCTACGCAGTGAGCGGCGTAGGACCGGCAGGCCCCGACGACCAGATGGACATGCAAATGGCCGTCGCCGCCCTGTTGGCAAACAACAAAGACGTCAAAATGATGCTCCGCTTACTCGGCAAGAACTTGCAGGACGCCCTGGGTGACAGGGTTGAGGTCACCCACCCCTCGGGGGGACTTTTTCGCCACGCCTCTGATGACGTGAAGAACATCACCGTCCATCTGGACCAGGATGACTACCAGGCGACACTCGATGGGCCAACAGTGCGTTGCACCGTCGGGCGCAGTTCCGGGGGCATCCGGATCCGCAACGAGCAATTGCCTGTCGAGCAATGGTTGAGCCGGCTTTTGTCCGCCTTGCAAGAAGAAGCGGTCAACAACCAGAGCGCCCAGGCCGCTCTGCAAAACGTAATAATCGGAGGGAACGTATGAGCAACATGCCTTCAGATCTGCCAAAGGATGCCGGGCCCGCCTCCAGGAACTCGAGCACGGTCTCTTTACGAGCGACCTCTCGGTAAACGAGTTCCTGCTCGTGAAGCAAGTCGGCTTTCACCCGCTGGGACTGGTTATGGGTAGCTCGATTTATCATATTGGGCTGCAGAAAGGCAACTGGGGATCCTCCCAGGAGCTGACGAAGCTCACGGCCGCGATGTACAACGCTCGCGAGCTGGCGATGAACCGCATGGAAGAAGAAGCAGACCAGCTGGGTGCCGACGGAGTTGTCGGTGTTCGCCTGGACGTCAATTTTTACGAATGGGGCCACGACTCAGCTGAGTTCATTGCCGTCGGCACGGCCGTAAAGGCCGAGGACGGTAATTCCTACCGGAACAAGCTGGGCAAACCGTTCACCAGCGACCTGAGCGGGCAGGATTTTTGGACCCTGGCGCAGACCGGGTATATGCCCCAGGCACTGGTAATGGGGACGTGCGTGTACCACATCGCTCACCGGGGGCTCGGTCAAGCGTTGGGCCAGATCGGGCAGAACGCCGAGCTGCCAAACTTCACCCAGGCCATGTACGACGCTCGCGAGCTGGCGATGAAGCGCATGCAGGACGAAGCCAACAACCTGAGCGCTACAGGTGTGGTCGGCATGCGGCTGGAAGAAAAAAGCCACCAGTGGGGCGATCACACGATCGAGTTCCTGTCGCTCGGGACCGCAGTCGCCCGCCGGGCCGGCGCTGACGGGGTGGCTCCGCCCCGGCCGACCACGATTATCAGCTTCGACAATTGAGCGCAAGCCCGGCGAGCTCGCCGCCCGCCTTCGACTCCGGCCTGACCGTGCCTGACTTCGCTGCTTGCCTGTCAATGGGCGTGCAGCCCCTTGCCCTGGTCCAGGGGTACTACTTCGGTCAGGTTTCCAACTGGTCCAGCTATTCGGCGTACCCGGTCCGTAATTACCCCTGCGCATGCTATGAGACGGGCCCCCACAACCCTGGATGGCTCGGCGAGGTGAGCGACCTCGACAGAGCGTGGATGACTGCCCACGGCGCCGCTCTCAGCCGGATGCTGCAGGAGGCGTCGGACATCGGCGCCCACGGGGTGGTGGGCGTTACCACCAACATGAGCCATCCGACGAACGAGAACAGCTCCGAAGTCCACCTGTACGGGACGGCCGTTACCGTTAGAGGGGCGCCTGCTCCTCAACAACCCTGGTCCACCCAGGTGGCCGGCCACAAGCTGGCCAAATTGGTAGAGATCGGCTTTGTGCCCGGCTCGGTCGCTTACAGCCGGTGCACCGCCATGATGGTCGAGGGTTGCTATATGGAGTACTACGGCTCAGGCCGCTGCGGCACGGGGTACGTGATCGCGCCGCTCCAGGACGCCCACGACCTGGCTCGTTCCGGAGCCATCGACGCGGCCAAAAAGGTATCGGCCAACGTGTCCCTTTACGACGTCCGTATGGAGGTCCACGAGACCGAGCGCTACCACAGCACCTTTATTACGTGCTCGTTGCTCGGGTCTTTGGTGCGCCGCGCCCGCTCCAGCCCTCCCGTTTCTCCGCCCGTCCCGACAGTCAACCTCGGCTCATGACCGTCGACACTCCTCCGCTCGGCGGAGCAGAAAACAAAGAGGCCGACCTGGGCCAGCTGGGCCAGGCGCTGGGCGCATCGCAGAGCGCGCCTGCCGGCGGCCCTGGCGGCGTGACCTCTGACCTCTCGCTCGACGAAATACTGCTGCTCCACTCGGTCGGGCTGGAGCCCGCCCAGGTCGTGTTCGGCGTCGGCTGTATTTCGATCCTGAGCGGGGTATGGAGCTGGTCGACCGGGCCGGTGCGGGACGCGCACGACGCTTTTCACCGTGCTCTGGACCAGGCCAAAGAAACGATGCGCCAGCAAGCTCACGCCGCCGGCGCGACCGGGGTGCTGGGCGTCGAGGTCGAGCTCCAGCTCTCCTACCATCGCTACACCATCGCGCTCGACGGGCACGGCCGTGCGCCCCTACACTGACGAAACGGGGCGGAAACACTTCGAAGTGCAGTACCGGAACCCGTTCTTGTGCGACCTCTCGGCCCGGGACTTCGTCGTCCTCAGTACGTCCGGTTGGTACCCGTTGGACCTCATCGCCGGGGTCTCGTACGTTCACGTGCCGCGGCGCACGCTCGGGGCAACGCTCGGCCAGACGGGCCAGAACGTCGAGCTCACCAACTACACGGACACGCTTTATGCCGCCCGGGAAGCAGCCATGGAAGAGCTGCAAAGCCAGATCATCCAGGCCGGAGGCACAGGGTTGGTGGATGCGAAAGTCGTCGACCGGCCGGTGAGTTTCGCCCATCACGTCATTGAGTTCCTTAGCTACGGCACGGCCATAAAAATGTTGGCCCAGGAGCACACACACCCGCGTCTCTCCCTGGTCGTGCCCGTCGACGACAGGGTGCGTACGTTCGAGGCGACGTCGCTCGACTGACGCCCGCATGGCTGAGGCCGTCCAGCAGGCCTGCGGGGCCCGGGAAGTTGAAGCTCACGGCTGCCCACCGGAGCGAAAGGGGAAATAGGGCCTGCACACGACCGACGCCGCCGGGCAACCCGGTGAAGGCACCGGCTACTTGTAATACAGGTGCAAGAGCACCACGCCCCAGTCGGGCCATACGTACTGCGAGGGCTGAGCGTACGGGTCGCTCGGCGTGACCCACCCGCCGATGTACTGGGTGTCGTACTGGTACCAGTCGACTTGCTCCGTGACGGGGATGACCGGGACGTCGGAAAGCATCACCTGCTCGAGCTGGTCAACGACCTGGTGCTGGACCACTGCGTTCGTTGTCGCCGCGTACTCGTCGATCAGGGCATCGGTTGACGGGTTTGAATAACGCTCGTAGTTGCTGGGTGCGGCCGTACCGACAGGGGCCGTGTTGGCCGAGTACAGCAGCTGGCGCAGCTCGTAGTACGGGCCGGGGCCACTCGAGTCCCAATCGTAGGCAAGCTGGAAACGTCCCTCGGAGACTTCGGTGTCGAAGTTCGCGTTCGACAGATTGTCCGGCGTTACCTGGATCCCGACCGCTCTGAGCTCTCCTGCTATGACATTGACCGAAGCCACCCAGTCCGAAAAGCCCGCATTGTTGTCGATGGTGAACGAGAGGGGCTTACCGTCCTTTTCGAAGGTTCCTCCGCTCCCTCTCTTGAAGCCTGCCGCCTCGAGGATGGAGATGGCCTTGGCCGGGTCGTAGGCATAAGCATGGCCGTACTTGGCCGCTAACCCGGCGTCGTACCAGCTGGAAAAGGTGGGCTGTACGATACCGGTTTGGTTGGACGGAGGCTCGTAGCCGTACTCGCCGATCTTTGAGACCTGCGGACGATTAATGGCGTACGCCATCGCCTGTCGGACCGCCACGTTGGACAGGAGGGGGTCCTTCAGGTTTATCCACATCAGTATGTTGTAGACGGGCTCGAACCAGTAGTGGTAGTAGCCGGGGTCACCGGAGATGTAGTACTTCTGGATATTCGGGATGAACTGAGAACCCCACTGGTCCACCCCGCTGCGCAGGTCCTCGTTCGCCGAAGTGCTCGACAGGTACGAAGGAAAGTTGACCGTCTGGATCCTTGGCAGCCCTCGTTGCCAATAATGGTGGTTCTTCGTGTACTGGATGTTGGCCCCCGTGCAACTGGACACGACGTAGGGCCCGGTCCCAACGGGGTGGGCGTCGAGGTAGGTGAGGGGGTCCTTGACTTTCGACCAGATGTGAGCCGGGACGATGGGCGTCTGGTCGGCAATGTCGAAGAAAAAGGGGACGGCGGCGGTCTTGAAGTCGAACACAACCTCATCGGTGCCACTTAGCGAAACGCTGCTCAGGACCGACCAGTCCGAGTTTAAGTCCAGCCCGGGGTCCTTTTTTAGCAGATCGAACGTAAAGAGCACGTCCTTCGCGCTAAAAGGCTGGCCATCGCTCCATTTCACACCCTTGCGAACGGTAAAAGTGAGCGTTGTGCCGCTATTCGACCACGACCAGGACGTCGCCAACCACGGCGTTGTGGCCCCGTTCTTCAGGGAGTCCTGGTAGACGAGCTCCTCGTAAACCGGGCCGAACGAGTCAAATTCTACGGAGGCGTTGTAGGGGCTGAACTGGCAGTTCCAGGGTTGCCCGTACTCGTCGGCAATGTTGACCGTATTGGGACCACTACCGTCTGAAGCGGCCGCAGGGGCCACCGGGGTACTGGCAACCATGACGGTGCTCAAGGGGACAGCGGCAGCGAGCACGGTAAGCAGCCGCGACAACTTCGTGCCCGTCACCGGTGCCCCCGTCTTTGGTCGATTTGGGACAGCCCGTCCATGACGTTCCTTCAGCCAGTGACCTGGGGAAGGACCTCCTCGGCCACGAGCCGTAGATGGTCGAGATCGGCCAGATCGAGTACCTGGAGGTAGAAATGCTGAGCGCCGACTTCGGCGAACTTGCCGAGCCTGTCGACAACCTCAGCCGGTGAACCGACGAAGGCAAATTCAGGAAGTTCGGCCACTGTCTTCCCGAGTGCCTCGGCCCTTCGCGCCAGTTCCGCCTCCGACCGGCCACAACAAAGCACCTGCCCCACCGACAAAATAATGCTGGCCGGGTCCCGGCCCTGTTGTTCGCAGGCTTGCCTGACAGCGGCCTGTGCCTCTTCAACCCGGTCCAACGGGGCGAAGGAAACGTTGAACTCATCGGCATAAGTGGCCACCAAACGGGCGCCCCGGGGCCCGCCTCGCCCGCCTACGATGATCGGCGGGTGCGGGCTCTGCACGGGCTGGAGGGGGGCGGCCTCGATGCGCACCGTGCAGGTCAGGCCCGTGTGCTCGAACGTCTGGCCGGGTTCTGTAGACCACACTCCGTGGAGAATGGCGAGCTGGTCCTCGAGCAGGTCGAACCGGCCACGGGTGGGTGGGAAGGGGAGTCCGTAGGCCTCGTGCTCGTCCTTGAACCAGCCCGCTCCGAGCCCCACCTCGACGCGTCCATGGCTCATATGGTCGATCTCCGTGACGACGACCGAGAAGCTGCCAACGGGCCGGAACGTCGCCGGGGTCACCATCGTGCCGAGCCGCAGCGAGCTTGTGTCTCGGGCCAAGCCGGCCAGCGTCGTCCACGCATCGGTGTAGGCCGGCAATCCTGACGCACCGCCGATCCTGAGATAGTGGTCGGAACGGAAGAAGGCGTCGAAGCCGCACTCCTCGGCCGTACGCGCCACGGCGAGCAGCTGGTCGTATGAGGCGCCCTGTTGAGGTTCGGTGAAGATGCGCAGTTTCATGTCACGAAACCCTATGTCGTTGAAAATGGCCCCGACAGTGCTTGGCTTCGCCGGCGGCCGAGCGGGCGGCGCCCTCGGCCTCAATCCCTTTTAGCCGTCGCCAGCGACGGCGGGGGCGGCAAACGACGGCACCTGCGCCAGCCGGAGCGCTGGAAGACGTGCCTGTAGCAGCGAGTCGGCGGCCCCCAGCTCCGACTCGGCCCGGGCGCGTTCGCTCGAGAGAAGGCCCTCGAAGTGCTGCAGCCGCTGCGTGGCCTGGGTATTGGCCGAGCCGGAGTCGAACGCCTGGATCTCCTCGATGGCCGCGAGGGCATCCGACGTAGCCCACAACGTGACGGTGCTTACCACCTGGCCCATGTACTTGCCCGATGCCGACGCCGGGGCCGCGATCGTGGAGAGCTGGTAGATGTCGTTATCGGTAAACGAACAGGCGGACTGGTCCCTTCGCAGCAGCCCGGGGACCTCGTTTATCTGCGAGGGAGTCAGATCATGGGCACTCAGGTCGTGGTAGATGGTCAAGAATCCGGCGAGAGCGCTACTGCACGGGCCTACGTCCGAGTTGACCTGCGAGATCAAGGTGGTGTCGTCGGTGATCTGGCCCGAACGGGTGCTGTGGTGCGGGACAGCCGTGAACACCGTGATGGCCACCACGGCGACCAATGCCGCCGATACGAGCCATGCCCTGCGCGTGTACCAGGGGTTGGCACCGATCTCTGTGCCCGTGCTGGCGGCTTGAGAGGCGCCAGCGGCGCTGGCACCGGTCCCGCTGTGCGCCGTCACGTCATTGGCACCAGCAACGGCTTCGCCTGGTTAGCGTTGCCGGCGGCCCAGGTCGCCACAGTGCCTGAGGGCAGGGCATAGATCCCAGAATAGAAGCCCGGCCGCCCTCGACCTTGGGCCCGCTCTTGACCTTGGCGCGGCCCTCGGCACCAGCGTCAACCTTGCCCAGGCATCACTCATCCTGCCCGGCTGGCCTGACATGATGGGACAGGCCTGTAGCGACTCCAGGAACCTTCCGCCCGGTTTCCCTGGCCAAGGGCTCGTCTGGTCGAAGAAGGACCTTGTGTGGCAACCGGGCCAGCGTTGCTGTCGTGGCAGTGGAAAGGGGCATTTTCTTGAGTGACACAAAGGCTCACGTTGGTGTTGAGGTGGGCCACGGCCTCGTGGCCCGCTTTAACGAAGCTCTAGTACTGGTCCTTGACCCGGCTGAACACCGGGCCCAGGCCAAGGCACTGCTGGACGCGGTCGAGTCCGCCGCTGCCGATGCTGCGACTCCCGGAGCGCTGATCGCCGCCCGGTTGGCGGGCATCGTGGCGGCCAGCAGCGCAGACGCGGCCGGTGACCCGGGCGCGGTCCCTCCTTTCGGAGCGGTCGCCCCCCTGGGAACTGGCTACGTGGTACTGCTCCACGGCCCCGTATCGGCAGAGGTTAACGGGCCCGCACGGTGTTGTGCTCCTGTCCGGTCAGCAAGCGGTCACCTGGGTGGACTACAAGCTCGAAGTACCCGTAGACCGCCTGAGCGTCACTTCGGGGAACCACCCCGTTCGCGTTGACCCGATGTCCGACCTGCGCGCCGGGCTGGTCCCCGGCAGCGGGTTCGTCATGACGCCCCACGAAGTAGCCAACCAGACCAGTAACGGGGTGGCCAACGAAACGCAGGCAACCGCGAGCCCCGCGCCCACCCAGGTCGACGTCGCGCCGACTACCGAGGTGGTAGAGGCCCTCGCCCGCAAGAGCCGGTCCGGTCGACCGAGGCTCTCACCGCTCCGATCGGGCACCTCGTCGCTACCGACGGGATGCGGATCCCGCTCGACCGGGCGTACGTGCTCGGTCGGGAACCGGACGACGATCCCGCCGTCACCAGCGGAGAAGCGACGCCGGTGCGACTTACGGACGATGACAGCCTGATCTCGCGGATCCAGAGTTACATAGACGTCGCTGCCGGGCAGGTCTCGCTCCGGGACGCCGCGTCAGCCAACGGGACCTTCGTGGCCGCTCCCGGCGACGAGGCGTGGTCGCGCGTGGGCGGCGATGCGGTGGTGCTACCGCCGGAGTGGAGCCTGCGGGTTGGCAACCGCGTCTTTACCTATGTCGTGGCACCCGCCCCGGTCTGAGCTCCGAGAACCTATGCCATGGCGGGTGACTGTGCCCCCCCGGCGGGTTTGAGCACCGTCAGGTCCCCGCCGCGGAGGGCGGCCAATGACCCTTCTCCTATGTAGGTCTCTTTTTTGACGGCCGCCAGGATCGCCGAGAAGTCCTCGGGATGATGGCCGAGTACCAGGCCTCCGACCAGCCGGCCGTCCGAGATGACCAGGCGGCGGTAGGACTGACGGGCGGGGTTGTCGATCACAATGACTTCGTCACCTGGTCCCGGTTCGGTCCGTCCGATCGAGGACAGTTCGATGCCGGCCCCTTTGAGTATGCAGGCGGGGACCTCCGCCAGCAGACGTTCGTCGCCGCCGAGGGCGTTGGCGGCCGCCACTTCTCCTTGTTTGGCGGCAATGGGCCAAAGCCCGAGCACCATGCCGTTGTGCTCGGCCACGTCGCCGGCGGCGAAGACCCCCGGCGCCGACGTGGCCATACGGTCGTCAACCAGGACGCCGCGGTTTACCGAGACCCCCGCTTCCCTGGCCAACTGGACGTTGGGCCGGATCCCGATGGCCCCCATGAACACCTGGCACGGTAGCTCGGTCCCATCCTTCAATACGGCCCGGTCCACCGCCGCGGTGCCGCCAAGAGCAGCCGTTTCGGCTCCGTACAGCACTTTCATGCCGATCCCCTCAAGGTAATTGTGGACCAGCTCGCTGCAGCGCTCGTCGATCTGGCGAGACAACAATCGCTTGCCCCGCTCGAGGACCGTGACATCGAGACCGAGCTCGTCCAGCGAGTGGGCCGCCTCGAGGCCGAGCAGCCCGCCACCCGCGACCACAGCTTGCCGGCAGCCCTTCTGCTGCACGTAAGACCTTATGGCCATGGCATCGCCCGCTTCTCGCATGACGAAGCTGCCAGGCAGCCCGAAGCCGTCAACCGGGGGCTCCGAGCTGCTGCTCCCCATGGCCAGGACGAGGCGGTCGTAGCAGAGCACATCGCCCGTGCCGAGGCTGACCCGCCTGGTCGAGAGGTCGACCCGAGTGGCCACGGTGTTCAACCAGGCGGTGATCCCATGCTCGTCATACCACTGCTCGGCCAGCAGGAAAAGCCCCTGCATCGCTGACCGCCCGTAGACAAGGCGCGAAATCCCCATGCGGTTGTAGAGGACGTGGGACTCGGCACCCACGAGGTGGATTTCGCAATCCGGGTGGCTCCGACGTACGAAATCGGCGGCGGTGACACCCGCGATACCGTTCCCGATGACCACGACGCACACGATCGAGTGGTCGTAGTCCCGTGGCTCCTCCCCGCCTGCCTCCCCCGGTTGCGGCTGGAGGGATACCTGGACAGGACCGGACTGGAGGCGTGCGCAACAGGCCATACGGGTGTTGTTGGCGAAACCCAGGCGGCGCAACGTGTTCACTTCTTCTTCTTCGGGAGGCGATAGGCAACCCGCACCGTCAAGGACGGCTACCGGGTCGGCCCCGCAGACGCCCATTCGGCACCCGGCCTCGATGGGCTGGCCGTTGCGTTCTGCCACCTCGAGCAACGAAAGCCCGGCCTCAGCGCCCACGACCCTGCCTTCGGGCTCGAACTTGACCTCGACGTCCGCGGCCGTCCCCCCGTCCGTGCCCATGGCGGCCGCGTCCTTGCCGGCGGGCGCCGCCTTGCCGCCCTTGACGGTCAGCTGGACGGGTTGATCAACGGGCGCGTTCTCGGCCTCGAACTGGCCTTCGACGACCCTGGTACGGGCCAGCCAGACCAGGGCCAGGCCCATGACCACCAGGCGTACCGGCCAGCGCACCCACGGGATAGCGACACCGGTGATGGTATTCCACGAACTGGCCAGCGTGACGCTGGCGTACCAATAGAAAATGCTGATCGCTACCGATGCGTACAACGCCGTCAACATGCCCACGCTGAGAGGCAGTACGGCGTCGAGGGCAAAAAACGACCCTATGCTCCCTATGAAATAAAGAGCGAGCCGCTCATAAATCTGCAGCCTCGAGAGGTCGGTGGTCGCAACCAGGGTGAAAAACCCCAGTACAAACCCGGGGAGGGCGGCCGCAAACAATTTGCGGGGGGCGCTCCAGCGAGGTTCGGGGTCGTGGAGGTCGGCCTGGTAGGCTATTCGAGGGCTGAAGTCGTAGCAGTTTTTCGTGCACGCCACACATGGTTGGCAGTGGCTGTTGGGTACGGTCACGAAAGGGGTCTGCCCGTAAACTCGTTGTAACGGGAGCAGCGGGCAAATGCTGCTGCACCAGCCGCTTTTACCCTTGAAGTACAACCCGGCAGCAAATGCATTAAGTATTGTCAGCGAGAGGAGGATACCGGTGGCACGCGCACCGGCATTAAACACGGCCAACCGAGCACTTGTAATGCCGAAGAACAAAACAATTGCGATTATGTACCCGTAATTGCGCAGCCATTCCGGCGCGGTGAGGCCACGCGTAAACCCGAGCACCCTGGGCGCCTGGTTGGAAGCCGCCAGCGGGCAAATGTTGCGCCAAAGGCCCGGGGCCACGAAGAACGTGATCGGGAGCAGCGGCACCACTACCTTGAAAAACCAGAACAAGCCTCCCGCCGGGCGGACGAACAGGGCGACGCAGAGCGCGATGTAGGCGCACACGCTCACCACCCGGACGGCATGCCAGACCGGCACCGGGACACGCCGGCGGAGTTCCATGTAGTTAGGGAACACTGGCTGGCCCGGTTTCGTCGTAACGCCAAGAACGCGGTCGGCGAGCAGGCGAGCCTTCGTCGGGCCCCGCACCACTGGTACGGGCCGAGGTGGCCGCGGCACGGTTGCCTCATCGGGTGGCGGAGCCTTGACCGTAGCCCGGGCCCGGACCACAGGGGCGCGCGACTCGGTTCGGCTGATGACGACGATCTCCGTGCGGCCGAGGCGGACGATGTCGCCCGGCTGGAGCGAGGCCCGCCCCGACAGGGGGTTGCCGTTTACAAACGTGCCATTGCGGCTCCCCAGGTCAACAACGGAGAGCGAGGTCGGGCTGGGTACCAACTTCAAGTGACGGCGAGAGACGCCCGTGTCAGCCACGACCTCGCCATCACACTCTCGTCCCACCTCTATGGCGCGGTCCAGGACCACCCGCCGCACGGCTTGGCCAGGCTCCCTGACCTCGATGATGGGTGGCTCAGCCATAGACCGCCACGAAAGTCGGGTGCGCCAGAGCCCCAGCGCACCCGCGGGATTTCACGGCGAGAATAGTAGCCGCCCTTTGCGGCCGGCCCGCGTGTGCGCTCAGGTTATTTCGGGCCCTTTGGTGGTTATCTTTTCCATGATGGTAAGACCCGATGGCCACCGCGAAGTAGGCTGTTGTTGACGGTCAACACGGCAAACCGTGGCCGCTTAGGAGAGGGGCGTACGCCCAGGAGGCACGAATGGCAACAGTGAGCCTGGAAAAGGTGACCAAGGTCTACCCCAACGGCAAGCCGGCGGTCCTCGACTTGGACCTGGACGTAGCCGAGGGCGAGCTGATGGTGCTCGTGGGGCCGTCGGGGTCGGGCAAGACGACGGCGTTGCGCATGGTGGCCGGCCTGGAGGACATCAGCTCGGGGACCCTGCGCATGGACGGCCGGGTGGTCAACGACCTGGCCCCCAAGGACCGCAACGTGGCCATGGTCTTCCAGAGCTACGCCCTGTACCCCCACATGACGGTGGCCGAGAACATCGGCTTTTCCCTCCGCCTGCGCAAGGTGCCCAAGTCCGAGATCAAGTCCAAGGTCAAAGACGCCGCCGCCCTGCTCGGGCTTACCGACTACCTGGAGCGCAAGCCCTCCCAGCTGTCGGGTGGCCAGCGCCAGAGGGTGGCCATGGGCCGGGCCATCGTGCGCGAGCCGTCGGTGTTCTTGATGGACGAGCCCCTGTCCAACCTGGACGCCAAGATGAGGGTCCAGATGCGGGCCGAGATCTCCCGCATCCAGCGCCGGGTCGGGGTGGCCACCTTCTATGTGACCCACGACCAGACCGAGGCCATGACCATGGGCGACCGGGTGGCCGTTTTGCACCTGGGCGAGCTGCAGCAGTGCGACACCCCCCAGTACCTCTACGAGCACCCCAACAACATCTTCGTGGCCGCCTTCATCGGCAGCCCGGCCATGAACCTGTACGAGGCCGTCGTGTCCCCCGAGGCCGACGGGATAAAGGTGGGCTCCCAGGCGCTGTCGCTGTCGGAGCCCTTCGTCAACGCCCGCCCGGCGCTGCGGGGCTACCGGGACCGCAAGATCATCGTGGGCATCCGCCCCGAGGACCTGGACGACCCCGCCCTCGGGTCCACCCCCCCGCCCGGCACCACCCTGGTCGGTGACATCGAGCTGGTGGAGGCGCTCGGCAACGAGCTGCAGGTGCACTTCCTGATCGACGCCACCAAGGCCCGCTCGGAGAGCACGGCGGCGGCCACCGAGACCGAGGACCTGGGCGACCTGGCGAGCCTGCACATGGGCGAGGCCAAGGCCGAGGGCGTGGCCCGCATCTCGCCCCACTCCGACTTCAAAGCCGGCCAGCGGGTGACCTTTGGCGTGGCCGTCGACCAGATCCACTTCTTCGACCCCGACACCGGGGCGGCGATCTGGAGCTGACGGGCAACTGCCGCTCGCAAATCAGCAACAAGCACTGGTCCGCGCCGCTTACGGTCGTAAGCGGCGCGATCTTCGTCAGCGAGCGGGCTGGTTGGGCGACGCGCCGGTTACGGCGCCCTGCCGGCTGTCGCCGCCTGCTTGCGCTTGCGCGCCGGGGCAGCCTGAGGGACGGGGTTGCCAGTGGCGAGACCCGTGGCGGGGCTCCCGGGGCGTTGGAGGTGAGCAACGAACTTGTACCGGTCGCCACGGTAAAACGAGCGCGCGTACTCCACCGGCCGGCCGGCACTGTCGCGGCTGTGGCGGGAAAGCAGCAGCATCGGGTAACCAACGGTGGTGTTCAGCAGCTCCGCCTCTTTCGGCGGGGCCGGCACCGTCTCGATCGTCTCTTCGGCCTCAGCCAGATGGATGTCGTAAACGGTAGCCAGTAGCTCGTAGAGCGACACGGAGTCGCCCAACCGCCGCGTCAAGCCGGGGAACCTGGACGCAACCAGATGCGTCGTTTCTATGGCCATAGGCTCCTCGCTGGCGATCCGGAGCCGCTCGATACGCAGGATGCGGGCGCGCGGTTTGGCGTCCAGGCGCCACGCCAGTTCGTCGTCCGCCGCGACGTGGCCGACAGAGAGCAATTGGGAGCGTGACGCCAGGCCCCGCCGGCGCATGTCTTCTGTGTAGCTCGTGAGCTGGAGAGGCTGTGCCATTTTGGGGACGGCGGCGAAGGTCCCCCGTCCCTGCATGCGCATGAGGCGGCCCTCGATGGTGAGCTCCCGGAGCGCCTGGCGGATCGTCGTCCTGCTCGTCGAGAACCTGGCCGCAAGAGTCCGCTCAGGCAGCAGTGGCTCGCCCGGGGCAAGCTGGTCGAGCATTTCACAGACGTGGCCCTTTACCACGTAGTACTTCGGGAACTGCCTGTTCACCTGGTCGTTGTCGGCCCCGGCCCCGAAGGGCTCAGGAGCGGGCTCGGCCATGTTCATTGTCACTCCTCACCAAGGTCTCGTGGGTTGGCTCGGTGCGCTCTCACCGATGTTAGGGGTGCGTGCACCCAAACGCCGGGCCGAGCACCCGGGAACGGGGGCAGGCCATCCAGGAAGCGGGGCCGGTGATCAAGAAGGGGAGCAGGCATCGAGAAGAGCGAAGCGAGTACCCGGGAGGGCCGAGGCGCAGGCCCACGAACACGTCCTGGCTGGTCGCCGGTACCCTTGCTCAGCGAGCGCAGGAACCGTCGCTTCGTCTCTCCCGGGATCTCCGTCTTTCTCGAGACTGTTTCCTTTCCTGGATCGGGCACCGCGTTGACACGGCGGCAAGAACGCGCGAGCATAATGGTCTAGACCATATTGGTCTAGACCAAACGCCGAAGAAAGTCACCAGGGGCCCAGGACCTCCTGGAAAGCACAAGGAGCCCATAGTGAAAAAACGATTCGTTGCTCCCGCTGCTATCGCCCTCGCCGTCGCGGCTGGGGTGGGTGGCGGCGGTAGCCTGGCCTCTGCGGCCACCCCTACCCACACCCTCACGGTGTGGCTGATGACCGGTGAGATCAGCTCGCAGGTGTCCAACCTGGTCAGCACCGCCTTCGAGGAGGAAAACCCGGGCTGGACCGTGAACGTCCAGATCCAGCAGTGGAACGGCATCTCTGCCAAGCTGATCACCTCCTTGGCCAGCAGCAACCCGCCGGACGCCATGGAGATCGGCAACACCGACGTGGCTGAGTTCGCCGCCTCGGGTGGCCTCGAAAACCTGGCCCAGTACAAGTCCCAGCTCGAGAACAGCAGCAATTGGCTGGGCGGCCTGGAAGGGCCGGCCGAGTACAACGGCGGCCTCTACGCCGTCCCGCTGCTCGCGGGCGACCGGGTCGTTGTCTACAACAAGAAGATGTTCGCCCAGGCCGGCATCGCCCAGGCGCCGAACTCCCTGGCCCAGCTCATGACCGACGGGGCCAAGCTGAAGGCCACGTTCGGCAGCGTAAAGAACTTCTCCCCGCTCTACTTGCCCGGAGAGTACTGGTACGCCGGCATCCCCCTGCTGTGGGCCTACGGCGGCCAGATCGCCGTTCATACAAACGGCAAGTGGGTCGGTGACCTCACGTCGAAGGGCTCCCTCGCCGGTCTCGCCCAGTGGCAGAAAGTCCAGAACACGCTCTCGACATCCGCCTCACGTGACGTCAACACCAACGCCCCCGACCAGGACTCCGTCCTCGCCTCGGGCAAGGCGGCGATGATCGTGGGCGGCAGCTGGGAGCCGGGCGTCGTCACCAGTGACAACAAGGCCCTTACCAATGAGCTCGGGACGTTCGTGTTCCCCGGGCCGACAGCAAGCACGCCTTCGCCCGTCTTCATCGGTGGTTCGGACATCGGTATCGCCGCCAATAGCCCCAACCAGGCCCAGGCTCTTCAGTGGGTCCAGCTCATGACGGGCGCCACCAACCAGCTGACGATGGCCAAGGTCGACGGTCTCATGCCTAATGCAACGTCGTTGCTCAAGGTGGGCGCCACCCTGCCCGGCGCCGCCGACTTCTACAAGGCGGCCCAGCACAGTGACTTCACCCCGGCCACGCCGGGTTGGGCCACGGTCGAGGCCGACAACGTCATGGAGACGCTGTTCTCGTCGGTCGCCGCGGGCAAGCAGAGCATCGCCCAGATCGCGGCAGCCACCGACAAGCAGCTCAACAACCTGTTGAACGCCCAGCAATAAAATGTCGCACGTGCCGACGCTTGGCCGAGCAAAGGCGAGACCCGTGACGGTCGAAGCTCCCGGCTTGTCCAATGGTAGGACGGGGCTGAATGCCTCGGCCCCGTCCTACCCCCGGCACCCTCGTTCACTGCGCCGGGCCTTTCGGCGCCAATTACTGCCGCTCGTTCTCCTGCTACCGGCGCTGGTACTGGTCGGGGTCGTCCTCGGCTACCCCATTGGCCAGCTGGTAGCCACCTCTTTCCAGGAGCTCGGCGTCTTCCAGCTGTTGAGCCACCACGTTATTTGGAACGGCCTCGGCAATTACAAGTCGCTGTTTTCGAGTGCGCAGTTCTTCAACTCGCTCGAGCAAACAATCTTGTTCGTACTCGCTTGTGTCGGGCTCACGATGGCGCTAGGTACAGGCGTCGCCCTGCTCATGGGGCGCGTCGGCGGCGTTATGCGGGTGGCGATGACAGTGGCGATGTTGTTCGCGTGGGCGATGCCACCGGTAGCCGCTTCCACCGTATGGCAGTGGTTGTTCGAGACCCAATGGGGAGTTGTCAATTACATACTCGCCGGCGTGGGCCTATCGAGCTTCAATAGCCACGATTGGTTCGCCAGCTCGATTTCGGCCTACGGCGTGATCACGGCCATGATCGTGTGGCAAGCCATCCCGTTTATCGCCCTCAGCATGTTCGCGGCTTTCACCCTTGTACCTCGCGACCTGCACGAAGCAGCGGCCGTCGACGGGGCCAGCCCGTCGACTATTTTCCGTCAGGTCACGTTCCCCATCGTGCGCCCCATCTTCGTGCTGCTGATGGTCCTTTCGATCATCTGGGACTCGAACGTGTTCAGCCAGGTCTGGGTCCTCACCGGAGGACGAGCCCAGGTGCTCAACGTCCAACCGCTCGGGGTCTGGCAGTACATCGAAGCCTTCAGCTCCCAGCAGTACGGCCTCGGCGCCGCCGTTGCCATTATCACGATCCTGCTGCTTCTCGTAGCAACCGGGTACTACATCCGCACCATGGTGCGCACAGGGGAGGCTGAGGCATGACTGCCACCATGGCCGGGACACGTTCCGCCCGCCACCGCCGGATGACGTGGTTGTGGCGGGCGGTAGCGGTGGTGTTCATAGCGCTAACGGTCTTCCCCGTGTACTGGATGGTCAATTCGTCCTTCGAGCCGAACGGCGAGATCACGTCCTTGACGCCCAGCTTTTTCCCGGTGCACTTTACGGTCCACAACTTCGTCTCGGCCGTGGACAGGCCGTATTTCTGGACCGACGCCCGCAATAGCCTCATCGTGGTCGTCGCTACGGTCGCCCTCGTGCTGGTGGTGGCCTTCCTGGCTGCAATCGCAGTGACCCGGTTCCGCTTGCGAGGAGGCAAGGCCTTCCTGGTGCTCATCCTGGTCGTGCAGATGGTGCCGACTACCGCGCTTATCATCCCGATGTTCTTGATCCTCGACAAGGCAAAGTTGCTCAACAGTTTCCCGGGGCTGATTTTCACCTACGTGGCCCTGACGCTGCCGTTCACGATCTGGATGTTGCGTGGGTTCGTGAGGGGCGTCCCCATCGACCTGGAAGAGGCTGCGATGGTGGACGGCTGCAACCGGCTGGGGGCCTTCCGGCGTATCCTTTTGCCGCTCGTGCTCCCGGGCCTGATCTCAACCGGTGTCTTTGCTTTTATCACGGCATGGAACGACTTCCTGTTCGCCAACGTGATTATGCAGCAACAAAACCGCCAGACATTGGCCGTCTGGCTTTTCGGGTTCGTGACCAACACCGGGATCAACTATGGGGGCCTGATGGCGTCCTGCACGCTCTTCGCCCTCCCGGTCGTCATTTTCTTCATGATCGTGCAGCGGCGCATGGTCTCGGGCCTCACGGCCGGCGCAGTAAAGGGCTAAACCGCGTGACGCCCCGGACTGGGCCGCCTGGCGGCACTGCTGACAAGTTGGGCCAAAAAATGGCGGCGGAGATGGCCGAACAGCCCCGCCGGTTGGCCGACTTGCTGTCCCGCAGCGCCGATATAGCCAAACAAGTGCGGGGGGCGGTCCCCGCACCTCTGGTGGGCACCGTGCTGGTGGCTAGAGGTTCCTCCGACCACGCCGCCACGACCGGCGCCTACTTGCTCGAAATGGCCACCGGGCGGCCGGTCGCCCTCGCCTCGCCGAGCGTGCTCACGCTCTATGGAGGCGAAACAAACTATTCCGGCTACCTGCTGGTCGCCGTGAGCCAGTCGGGCCAGACTCCCGAGATCGTCGATGTCGTCGAGCGCGCCCGCGCCAGTGGCGCCCGCGCTATCGCCATCACCAATGACGCAACGAGCCCGTTGGCGCATGCCGCCGACCTTGTCATCGCCCTCGAAGCCGGCCCCGAGCTGGCCGTGCCTGCCACCAAAACGGTAACGGCACAACTCGTTGCCTTTATGATCATCGCCCAAGCGGTTGGGGACGTGGGGCTGGACGAGACGGTCATTGCCGAGCTGCCGGTCCAGGTCGCCGAGGTCCTCGCCGACCCCGGACCGGCAGAGGAACTGGCTCAGTGGCTCCGCCACCGTGACCGCCTGGTATCGGTGGCGCGGGGGCTCCTTTACGGGGCCGCCCAGGAGGTCGCGCTCAAGGTAGCCGAGACGACGTCGTTCCTTACTGTCGCGTTTTCTGCTGCCGACCTCAGGCACGGGCCGATCGCCATCGCGTCCGGCGGCCCGCCCGTGCTTGCCTTTGCCCATCCCGGCCCGGCCAGTGAGGACGTGGTCGAGGTCGTCGCCGAGCTGAGGGAGCGCGGCGCCAGCACCCGCCTGGCGGGACCGGTGGCGGGCAGTGACATCAGCTGGCCGGCTTCCGCCCCGGAAATTGCCGCACCGGTGCTTGCGGTTGTGAGAGGCCAGCAACTGGCGCTCTCGCTGGCCAGGCTGCTCGGGCGCGACCCTGACGCGCCACCCGGGCTCATGAAGGTCACACCAACATGAGACGGGCCAAGTTACTTTCGGCCCGCCCCGGTTACACCGCCAGTACCCGTTACTCGGCCAGTACCGGTTACATAGGGGGACGGCCGTGATCTCGCCGGTCGAACCGGCGCCGGGCTTCGTGCTCACGTCCGCCCGCGTCGCCACCCCGACGGAGGTGCTGGCCGACGGCTTCGTCTACGTCGAGGGAGGTTCGGTACGGGCGGTCGGCCGCGGCCGTTCCCGCGGGCGCCACCGTGCTCGACCTCGGCGACGTCCTGATCGCTCCGGGGTTCGTGGACCTGCACGTCCATGGTGGCGGCGGCGCTCAGGTCAACTGCGCCACGCGCGATGAGGTGGAAGCGTCGGTCCTGCAAATGGCGCGGTTCCACGCCACCCACGGGACCACCGCGCTGGTGGCGACGACGGTATCGGACAGCCCCGAAGCGCTGCGGGTGGCCGTTGACGGGGTGGCCGCCGTAACGGGTTCCTCGAGCGCGGCGCTCGAACCGGGAGCAGAGGTCCTCGGCTCCAATCTCGAAGGGCCATGGATCGCCAGGTCCCGGGCGGGAGCCCAGTTCCCGGGCGCCTTGCGCTCGCCCTCACTGCCTGAGCTCGACGACCTTGTCCGTCGGGGCGGCGGGACGGTACGGATCATCACCATGGCCCCCGAGCTGGATGGGGCGCTGGAGCTTATAGCCGCCGTTCGCAACGCCGGGGTGGTTGCCTCGATCGGGCACACCGATAGCGACCACGCCACGGCCCGGCAAGCCTTCGACGCCGGCGCCCGCCACGCTACCCACCTGTTCAACGCCATGGCCCCCATCCACCATCGCCGGCCAGGCCCGGTAACGGCCGCCTTAGCCGACGAAAGGGTGTCGCTCGAGATCATCGCCGACGGCGTCCACATCCACCCCTCCCTGATCGCTCTGGTGGCCAGCATCGCCCCCGAGCGCCTCGTGCTCGTCACGGACGCCATCGGAGCTACCGGCAAGGCCCCGGGCCGCCACCGGCTCGGGCCGCTCGAAGTACTGGTC
The DNA here is from genome assembly GCA_963754115.1 of uncultured Acidimicrobiaceae bacterium. Lineage (GTDB taxonomy): Bacteria > Actinomycetota > Acidimicrobiia > Acidimicrobiales > Palsa-688 > Fen-671. Next base: position 525,867 of record CAVWFC010000008.1, read on the forward strand.
TCGGACGGTCGGGCCGTGCTTGCAGACCAGGAGGAAACGACGGCCGGCAGCGTCCTCACCATGGACAGGGCTGTGGCGCTGGCCGTTCAAGCAGCCGGCGTACCGCTCCTGACGGCGCTGCAAGCAGCCTCGCTCCACCCGGCCCAGGTCCTGGGCGAAGACCGCAAGGGTCGGTTGGCGGCCGGGTCAGACGCCGACATGGTCGTACTTGACGCCGACTTGTCGCTCGTAGCCACCATCGTCAGGGGCCAGGTCGCGTACGACCCGAAGGGCCTGCTCAAACCCCTCGAGATGGCGGCTTCGCAAGCACCGCTGGCCTAGACTCCCCCGGGTGGCGTTGCCGACGTTGCGCATATCCCACCACGTACCTGCTCCGGCAGGCGTCCGTTGATACCGCGGCCGGTGTCCGTCCGCCGGCGGGGCCCGGGACCGTCCTTTCCGACGGGATGGTCATCGCCACCGACAACGCCTCTACTGGCGTCGCCTCCCTTTTGGCCTCCGAGATCGAGGCGGCGACCGGCTGGCAGGTCGAACGGGGCGCGAACGGTGCCCGGAGCCCGAACGGCGTCGTGCGGCTGGAAGTCAATCCCAGGGCCGGCGCCGGCAGCTCCGAAGCGGCCGAGAGCTACCAGCTGCACGTGAGGGAGAACGGCATCGATATCTCCGCCCCTTCCGCGGCGGGGGTTTTCTACGGCACCCGCACGCTGAGGCAACTTCTCCCGGCCGAGCTGTTGCGCGCCGCCCCGGCTGGGCGTCGGCCGTTGTCTCAGCCGATGTCGCCCAGCGGGCCGGTAACCCTGGAAGGGGTCGAGATCGAAGACCGCCCTCGTTTCGCGTGGCGAGGGGTGCACCTCGACGTGGCCCGCCATTTCTTTCCCAAGAACTTCGTGCTGAAGCTTGTCGACCTGGCCAGCCTCCACAAGTTCAACGTGCTCCACCTCCACCTGACCGACGACCAGGGCTGGCGCGTACAGCTCGACCGCTACCCCCTGCTCACCGAAGTGGGGGCGTGGCGGCGGGAGTCGCCGGCCGGCCACGCCCGCGCCGGTCGCGGGGACGGCGTTCCCCACGGCGGCTTTTATACGAAGGCCGACCTTTCCGAGATCGTCGCCTACGCCGCCCGTCGCTTTGTCAGGGTGCTGCCTGAGATCGACATGCCCGGCCACATGTTGGCCGCCATCGCCGCCTACCCCGAGCTCGGTAACACAGGCCGGCGCTTCGAGGTGTATACGAACTGGGGCATCAGCGACCACGTCTTGAACCTTGACGAAACGACGATCCGTTTTTGCGCCGGCGTGCTGGAGGAGGTCAGCGACATTTTCCCCGGCCAATTTGTCCACATTGGCGGCGACGAGTGCCCCACCACCGAGTGGGAAGAGAGCCCGCGCGCCCGTCAGCTCTGGGAGTCCCTCGGGTTGGCCGGGGCGGGCCAGCTCCAGAGCTGGTTCAGCCAGAGGATGGCAGATGTGCTGGCCGGCCAGGGCAAGGTGATGGTCGGGTGGGACGAGATCCTCGAAGGAGGCGCCCCCCCGGGCGCGGTCGTCACGGTGTGGCGAGGTGCCGAGGCGCGCCGCTCGGCTGTCGAGGCGGCGAAAACAGGGCACGACGTCGTCATGGCGCCCGAGAACAGGACCTACTTCGACCTCTCGTACGCCGACGACCCCCGCGAGCCGCTGGCGATCCGGCCCGCGACCAGTGTGGCGGACGTCTACTGCTTCGAGCCCGTACCTCAAGGGATGCCACCGGATCTCGAGAACCGCATCATCGGAGCTCAATGCCAGCTGTGGACGGAGTACGTGCCCACCCCGGAGCATGCCGAGTACATGTACTTCCCCGCGCATGCGCTTTAGCCGAGGTGGTCTGGTCTACAGGAGAACGGCAGTGGGAAGAGTTCGAGGTGCGCCTGGCCGCCCACGTGGCGCGGCTGGACGCTCTTGGTGTCAACTACCGGCCTCTGGAAGGCCCGACGCCCGGCCAGGCCCGGACCTGGTCCAAGCGGACCAGTTAAACCATCGTCTCAGGCACTTCCCAGGGAAAACCCAGCATCGAGGCCTAGCCTGGCCACGATGCCGGCTTCTCTCCTGGGCGTGCCCGTGGAGATAGCCCGATGACTCTGAGGGCAAGGTTGGTAGCCGCCCTCTTCGTCTTGATGACGGTCGGGCTGACGATATTCGGCGTCACCATGTACGAGCTCTACTCGAGCTCCCAGTACCGTCAGCTCGACAGCGACCTCCAGAACACCGTGCCTCTGGTGGCCCAGGAGCTGGCGCAACAGGCGCACGTCCAGCTCTGGCCCTCGGGAGGGCCGAACGCCTTCGGGCGTCCCTACGACCATGGCAGCCCCGGCTATTCGCCCGTGGTGACGAGGTCGCAGCCCACGCCGGGGAGCGCCGTAGAGGGAGGGCCCAACCCTGGTAATGGGGGTGGCCCGGGTGGCGTACTGGTTGCGCCCGGCACCTACGGCGAGTTGCTCAACGGGTCGGGGAAGGTCCTTTATCACCTGTACCAGGTCACCTCCACATCGGAGCCGCGCATCTCACCGGCGCTGTTGGCTGCCAGCACGGGAAGACAACGCGTCAATGTGGGGTCCGTCAAGGGCAGTGCCGGCTGGCTGGCCTACATAGGCCCCAGGCTGTCCAACGGCGACCGGGTGGTGGTTGCCCTGCCAACCAATGAGGTAACCAGCTCGCTTAACCGCCTCGTGCTCATCGAGGTGCTCGGAGGCGCCGTCCTCCTCGCCATCCTTTCGGTGGGCGCCGGGCTCGTGTTGCGCCGCGGCTTGTCGCCACTGGAGAAGATGGCCGACACCGCCAAGGGGATCGCGGCCGGAGACCTCGACCAGCGTGTCCAGGTCGGGGCCCAGTCAACTGAAGTCGGCGGGCTTGCCGTGGCCTTCAATACGATGCTCGACGAGATCCAGGAAGCGTTCTCCGAACGGGACGCGACCGAGGAACGGCTCCGTCAGTTCCTGGCCGACGCTTCTCACGAGCTGCGCACCCCGTTGACTTCGATCCAGGGTTTTGCCGAGCTCTTCCGCCTCAGGGCCAGGAACGCCCGCGTCGATACCGGCACCATCATGAGGAGGATCGAGGAGGAGTCTTCCCGCATGAAAGGGCTCGTGGAAGACCTTTTGCTGCTGGCCCGTCTGGACGAGGTGCGCCCGGCCGAGCGCTCGCCGGTGGAGCTATCCGTGCTGGCCGCTGATGCCTGCAGCGATGCCATCGCGGCCGAACCGGACCGCCCCGTCACTTTGAGCGCTCCGCAACCCGTTGTCGTGCTCGGCGACGAGGCCCACATCCGCCAGGCCCTGGCCAATTTGGTAACGAACGCTCTGAAACACACGCCCCCGGGCGGCGCCATCGAGGTGTCAGCTCAACTGGAGGGGGGCAAGGCAGTGGTGGCCGTGCGCGACCACGGCCGGGGCCTCGACGCAGAAGCACTGGCGCATGTGTTCGACCGTTTTTGGCAGCAGGACCCGGCTCGCGCCGGCAAAGGGGCGGGGCTGGGTTTGGCCATCGTGGCCGGTGTAGCCGCCGAGCACGATGGCACGGTGATGGCCGCCAACGCGCCCGGCGGGGGCGCCGTCTTTACCCTTTGCTTGCCCTTGTTGCCGTCGTCTTCAGCCGAGGTCGGTACGCCCCGCGAACCCAGAGCGGCGGTCAGCGCCCGCGGGGCAGCCTGAGCGTGTAGCCCACCCCCCGGACGGTGTGGATGAGCGATGGCCCGTCCGAATCGACCTTCTGGCGGAGGTAGCTGATGTAGGTCTCGAGGACACTGGCGTTGCCGGAAAAGGTGTACTCCCATACGTGTTCCAGGATCTGGTCCCGGGTCAGGACTTTCCGGGCGTTTGCCAGCAAGTACTCGAGCAACTTGTACTCGGTCGGGGTCAGTTCTATAAGCCGCCCGGCACGCCAGACGTCACGCGTCTCCAGGTCCATTTCGAGGTCTGCGAAGCTCAAGCGGTTAGAACCAGGCCCAAGGCCAGAAGACCGTCGGAGGACCGCCTTCACCCGCTCGACGAGCTCCTCCACGCTGAAGGGCTTCGTCATGTAGTCGTCGCTGCCCAGACGCAGGCCTTCGACCTTGTCTGCCGTTGCGTCGCGCGCCGTGAGGAAAATCACCGGGATTTTCGTCCCCGCACCTTCGCCTTGGCGCAGTCGCTTGGTGACGTCGAAGCCGTCCAGGTCGGGCAGCATTACGTCCAGGACGACCAGGTCAGGACGCTTTTCTTCGATTGCCTGCAACGCCCCGCGGCCAGTCGACGCCCGTTCGACCTCGAACCCGTTCATGGACAGGCCCATATAAAGGAGCTCGGTTATATGCTCCTCGTCGTCGACGACCAGTACTCGAGGGACGCGCTCTGCCATCTGTGCCTCCTGTTGATCCTATAGAGGCCAGTAGTCCCACAGAGGCGCCAGGGGACCGCTGAAAGCTAGACGTCTCAGCGTTCAGGTCAGCTCGCCCCGGAGACCGCCGGCCCAGGGCCAAGTCTCAGCACTCGCTGCTGCTACGCGGAGCCAAAACCAAGGAACCGCCAGCAGTATCACTTCATGGCTATTACGACGCTGCCCAGAGAGAGCGGGCCAGCCGCGCCCCCCACCGTGGCCCCGGTTGAGCAAAACGAAGAATTCTCGGCTTCACGCCGGCAAAACGACGGTCATTCGCGCTTGTGGGGCACAGTGCGCGATTTCGCTCGCGGCCCGGCGACGGGCCCGGCCTGGGCCAGGCCGGCGCTGCTCGTGCTCCTGGCCGTAACTGCGGGCCTGTACCTCTGGGACCTCGGCGCGTCGGGTTGGGCCAACAGCTTTTATTCCGCGGCGGTCCAGGCCGGTACCAAAAGCTGGAAAGCATTCTTCTTCGGTTCGTCCGACTCGTCCAACTTCATAACCGTTGACAAGCCCCCTGCCGCGCTATGGGTGATGGAAATATCAGCCCGCATTTTCGGGCTCTCCTCCTGGAGCATCCTCGTCCCCCAGGCCCTGGAGGGCGTAGCCGCCGTCGCTGTCCTGTACGCCACGGTACGCCGCTGGGCGTCTGCCGGCGCTGGCCTAGTGGCGGCGGCCATATTTGCGCTTACGCCGGTGGCGGCGTTGATGTTCCGGTTCAACAACCCGGACGCGTTGTTGGTCCTCCTGCTTTGTGGCGCCGCCTACGCGATCACGCGGGCCATGGAAAACTCGTCTGCCCGCTGGCTCGTCCTCGCCTTCTCACTGGTGGGCCTGGGCTTCATAACCAAGATGATGCAAGCGTTCCTCGTCGTGCCCGCCATGGCGGCAGCCTACGTTTTGGCCGCGCCGGCACCGTTCTGGCGCCGGGTGCGCCAACTGGCACTGGGCGGCGTGGCAATGGTGGTCTCGGCCGGATGGTGGGTCGCGGCGGTCGTGCTCACGCCGGCGGCGGACCGGCCCTATATAGGCGGCTCGCAAGACAACAACCTGCTCAACCTCATCTTTGGTTACAACGGTTTCGGGCGGCTGACCGGCAATGAAGCCGGCAGTGTGGTCGGGGGCGGGGCGCAGGGCAGGAGTGGCCAGTGGGGCCCGACAGGTCTGACGCGTCTGTTCGGATCTGAAATGGGTACCCGAGATCTCCTGGCTCCTGCCCGCTGCTCTGGTACTCCTCGTTGCCGCGCTGGTTATCACCTTCAGGCGACCGCGGACCGACCGTACGCGGGCCGCCATGCTGTTATTCGGTGGCTGGCTCGTCGTTACCGGGCTGGTGTTCAGCCTGGCACAGGGCATAATCCACCCGTATTACACGGTGGCCCTGGCCCCCGCCGCGGGAGCCATCGTCGGCATTGGAGGCTGGCTTCTGTGGGCCCACCGTTCCCAGCTGTGGGCTCGGCTGATAATGGGGGCGACCGTAGCAATTAGCTCGGTGTGGGCCGCCGTGCTGCTCGACAGGGACCCGTCCTGGCACCCCTGGCTCCGCCTGGCCGTCCTGGCCGTGGGTTTTGCCGCCGGCGCCCTGCTGGTTTTTTCTTCCTACGGCGGGAAGCAGCTAATCGCACGGATCTCACGGTCGTCGGTGCTGGCGCTGGCTGGATTTTCGGTCCTGGCCGGGCCCACCGCCTACACGCTGTCGACTGTCGCCACCCCCCACTCAGGGGCGATCCCGACGGCCGGGCCTACGTCGGCGCAAACCGGGGCGTTCGGCGGCGGGGGGTTACCGGGCGGAGGGTTCCCGGGCGGGGCACGGCGAGGCGGAGCGGCCGGGACCGGGACGTTCCCGGGTGGGGCTGGCTTCGGGCCGGGAGGCGCCGGCACCGGCACCGGCACTGGTACCGCAGGAAGATCAGGTGTTCCCGCATTCCCCGGCCGGACATCCGGGAGCGGGACCGGGGCAAGGACCTTCACCCCCGGCACGTTCCCCTTCGGCTCAAGGAGCGGGTCTACCTCTGCGGGCGGCAACCGCCAGGGTGGCTTCGGCGGCGGGGTGGGAGGCCTGCTCAACGGGAGTACGCCGAGCGCCGCCATCACTGCTGCTCTAAAGTCCGGAGCGGACCAATACACCTGGGTGGCGGCCGTGGTCGGGTCCAACGAGGCGTCCGGGTACCAGTTGGCATCAAGGGAACCCGTAATGGCCATAGGCGGTTTCAACGGGACCGACCCGGCCCCCACCTTGGCCGAGTTCGAGCATTATGTGGCGGAAAAAAAGAATCCACTATTTCATCGCATCGGGCGCCGGAGGGGGCGGGTTTGGCCCGAGCGGCGGCTCGAGCGATGATGCCTCGCTCATTACGTCCTGGGTCGAAAGCCATTTCACGGCCAAGACCGTCGGCGGCGTCACTGTGTACGACCTGAGCGGGGGGAGCAACTAAAGTGGCCGTCTTCCAGAGCAGGTTCCCAGCTACGGCCAAGCCAAAACTGATATACGATCCCGACGCTGGAAATATGGCACTCACCGGGGCTCTAAACGTCGAGCCGACCCTGCGAAGGCTGACGGCGGACGTCGAAATTGTTATCCCTGTTCATAACGAAGAACAGGAGCTGGCTTTATCGGTCCGTCGGCTGCACGACTATCTCACTCAAAATTTCCCCCTTTCCTGGCTCATAACCGTGGCCGACAACGCCAGCACCGATTACACCTGGGCTATAGCCTGTGGTCTGGCCCAGGAGCTCGATGGTGTACGCGCCCTGCACCTCGGGCAAAAGGGGCGAGGCCGGGCCCTGCGGGCGGCGTGGCTGCAAAGCAGCGCCACCGTCGTGGCGTACATGGATGTCGATCTTTCGACCGACCTCGACGCCCTTTTACCACTGGTGGCACCGCTTTTGTCCGGTCACAGCGACATTGCCATTGGGTCGAGGCTGGCGCGAGGGGCACGCGTGGTGCGGGGCCCAAAACGGGAACTGATCTCTCGCATGTACAACCTGCTGCTCCGCACTACATTGCGCAATTCATTTTCGGACGCTCAGTGCGGCTTCAAGGCCATGCGCACAGAAGCCGCCCGCCAGTTGGTCCCCCTTGTCGAGGACAACGCCTGGTTTTTCGACACGGAGCTCCTGGTACTGGCGGAGCGGAACGGCCTGCGCATCCACGAGGTAGCGGTCGATTGGGTCGACGACCCCGGCTCCACCGTCGACCTGGTCCGGACCGCCCGGGACGACTTGAAGGGGATCGCCCGTATCATGTTCGGGCCCGCTCCCGGCCAGCTGGCGATTGAACCGTCAACCCCGGTCCCGGCGTCCTCGAGGCGCCCGCAAGCAAGCCCGGCCGGCGGGCTCGTACATTTCGCGGGTGCTGCGACGGTCACCACGGTGAGCTTTGCCTTGTTGTTCGCTCTTCTTTACGGGGCGATTGGCGCGGTCGGGGCCGACATAGTGGCCTTCCTCCTTTGTGTACTGGGTAATTTCGCCGTCAATCGTGAGGCTGCCCCGGGAGCGCAGAGGCCGGCCCGGGTGCGCGTTATTACGCCACCCGCCTGTTGTGGGCCTTCCTGCCACTGGCCCTGACCCTGTTGGCCCTGGCCGCGACTTCGGCCGCCGGGGTGACCAGCCTCCCCGTCCTGATAGTTGTCGTGACGGCCGCGTACCTGTCGTCTGCACTGACGCGTGCTTATTTCCAATATTTCCTCGGTCAGTCCCGGGAGACCGCACGATGAAAGCGCTATTACGCAAGCTTTCCCGCTATGCGGAAGTTTCGGCCATCTCGACCAGCGTCACCCTGTGCTTGCTCGGGGCCACCGTTTATACGGGGGCTTTAACGCCGGGCTGGGCCAACGTGATGGCGACCGCTGTCGGCACCGTCCCTTCCTTCGAGCTCAACCGTCGTTGGGTCTGGGCCAAGCACGCCCGGCGGTCGTTTCTCAAGGAGATGGCGCCGTTTTGCGCCCTTTCGTTCACCGGTCTCGGGCTCTCCACGCTCGCAGTGAGCCTGGCGGCCGGCTGGTCACGTTCGGCCGGTTTCAGCGGGGGAACGGTGGCGCTCGTGTCGCAGGTCGCCAACCTGGCGACTTTCGGCGCTCTCTGGGTAGTTCAGTACTTCCTGCTGGACAGGGTCCTTTTCGGCCGGTGCCCGGCCCAGCCGCCCAACCCGGTCGTGAGCGTGGCCACCGTCGGCGGCTTGCCGGACAAGGCAGAGGAGGCGGCTTGAAATGAAAAGCGAAATGGTGTGGTACATCGCCCGGGCGAGCGGGATCGTGACATGGGCCCTCCTGGCCGCCAGTGTCGCCTGGGGCCTCACGCTCACTGCCCGTCCCTTCGGTGGCCGCCCCCGGGCGGCGTGGTTACTGGACCTTCATCGTTTCCTGGCCGGCGCGGCCGTGATTTTCCTGGCTGTGCACGTGGGCTCGATCTTGGCCGACACGTACGTCCATTTCGGCCCGGTGAACGTTCTCGTGCCCCTCACAGGACGGTGGCACCCGGTCGCCGTCGCCTGGGGGATCGTGGCCATGTACGTGCTCGTGGCCCTGGAGGTCACGAGCTTGCTCAGGGCCCGGATACCCCGGCGCTGGTGGCGCGCTACGCACTATGCCAGCTTCCCGCTGTTCGGTTTCGCCACCGTGCATGCGCTCACGGCCGGTACGGACCGTCACGATCTCCTGTTCCGCTGGGGCATCGTCTCGGTCACCGCGCTGGTCGTGCTGCTGGCAGGACTGCGGGCAGCCAAAGCTGACCGGCACCTCAGGGGTGACCGGCACCTCGGGGCTGACCGGCACCTCGCGCCTGACCGCCGCCTCGCGCCTGACTGTGACCTCTTGACGGGCTCGCCTCGACCTGCGCGTCAGCGCCAAGAGGCCCTACCCGAACGCCAAGGAGCCCTACCCGAACGCCAAGGAGCATTGTCATGACATTGCGGCTACTGGCTCGGCTCTCTGGCGACGGCGAGCCCACCAGTCTCGCGGAGCACAGGAGCGTCTATCCAGCCCCTGCTCCCCTAACGGGTTCCCCGTTGCCCGCCCTTATTGGCACGGTCGAGAAGGCCGGTTTGCGGGGCCGGGGAGGCGCCGGTTTCCCCACCGGGAAGAAGCAGCGGGCGGTGGCCGACCGGCGTGGGCCCCGAATCGTGCTGGCTAACGGCAGCGAGGGCGAACCGGCGAGCCACAAGGACCGGCTTTTGATGTGGCGCCAGCCTCACCTCGTTCTCGACGGCGCAGTATGGGCAGCGGCGGCGGTGGGCGCCTCCGAAGTCCGCGTGGGCGTGGACCGGGGCGACAGCGGTGCTTTCAACGCCATGCGCTCGGCCATTGCGGAGCGGACCGCTCGAGAGCCGTCGTCTGTACCGGTGCAGCTGTTCGGGACCCCTTCGCGCTTTGTGACCGGCGAAGAACGTGCTCTCGTCCACTGGATGAACGGTGGGCCCGGTGTGCCGAAGCCGTCCCCGTCGCGACCATTCGAAAAGGGCGTCTCCGGTCGTCCGACTTTGGTCCAGAACGTCGAAACGCTGGCCCACATGGCGCAGATCGCCGTGTTCGGGGCCGGGTGGTTCCGGGCGCTCGGCACGGGCGATGAACCCGGGACACGCCTGGCGACGGTGACCGGCGCGGTCGCCAGGCCGGGCGTGGTCGAGCTGCCGGTCGGGGCGCCTATATCGGCCTGGCTGGAGGCCGCCGGAGGGCCGACCGAGGAGCTTTCTGCCGCGCTGGTGGGCGGGTTCTACGGGACCTGGCTGTCGTGCGCGGATTTCGGCGTCCCGTTCAGCCACGTCGGCCTGGCCCCGCGGGGTGCGAGCCCGGGCAGCGGGGTCCTGGTGGCCCTCCCGGCTGGCGCGTGCGGGCTGGCCGAAACGTCACGGGTGCTTTCGTGGTTTGCCTCGGAAAGCACCGGGCAGTGTGGGCCTTGCGTATTCGGGCTGGCACATGTGGCCAACCACTTCGCCACCGTGGTGGCGGGCAGAGGCAGTCAGCACGACCTCGCCAACGTGGTGCGCTGGGCGGGGTTGATCGAGGGCCGGGGCGGGTGCCGGCACCCGGACGGGGCCGTCCGTCTGCTCCGCAGCGCGCTTGCAGCCTTCGGCGATGACGCGGCGCGACACGCGGTGGGGGACCCGTGCCCGGGGAGCCAGCGGACTGTCCTGCCGGTGCCCGTCCCGCCCCGGACATGGAGGTGACATACGGACAAGGAGAGGAAAATGAAACCCAAAATCCTGCGCGTCGACCCGATCTCCTGCGACGGGCACGGGATTTGCGCTGAGCTACTGCCCGAGTGGATTCCGCCTGGACGACTGGGGCTTCCCGGTCGTCCATTCCGAAAGAGTTCCACCGCAGTTGCTGGCCGATGCCCGCTGGGCCGTCACCAACTGCCCATCCTTAGCGCTTCGGCTGCAACCTGCTGCGACAGACCCGAAAGGAGTTGAGAATGAAGTCCCGAGTTCAGCTTCAAGGTGAAAAGCGGCCGGCCCAAAATGAGAAGGAGCCGGCCAACTTGGCCAACTCGCCCAACTTGCCCAAGCGGGCCAAGCGCCACCCGGCCCGGCGCGCCCGGGTGCTGGCCGGCGCCTTGAGTGCCAGCGCCATCCTCGTCATCACGGGTGCTCTGGCCGGCTTCAGCACGGCTACGACGAGTGCCGCCGGTGCCGCGACAACGACCGCATCAACGACGGCCACGCCAAAGACGACCACCATCGCGGCTACGGGCTCTAGCGGCACGTCGGGGTCAACTGGTACCTCGGGGTCGTCTGGTACTTCCCGGTCGTCTGGCACTTCCCGGTCGTCTGGCACTTCCCGGTCGTCTGGCACTTCCCGGTCGTCTGGCACTTCCCGCTCGACTGGCACCACGGCTTCGAGCATCGCCACCGGGTCGACGGCTACATCCACCTCCACAACGACAACGACGACGACGACGACGGTGCCGGCCAAAGCCTCGACGCCGGCAACGACAGCTCAGACCTCCTCCAGTGGTAGTTGACCTCCGCTTCATGTCGATGGGGACCTGGGCCGCAGGTACTAGTCGTCGGTGGCCCAACGGGCCTCGGCGAAGCAACCCGGGCGCGACTGCACGACCTGGAGCAGCGCTGGACGCGCTTCGACCCCTCCAGTGAGCTGATGCAGCTAAACGCAGCGGCTGGGCGGTTCCTGGCCGTCTCACGCGAGACGGTGCTGCTCGTCCAACGAGGCCTGGAGGGTTGGAGACAAACGAACGGCCTTTTCGACCCGACCGTCCTGGGCGCGCTCATCAGAGCCGGTTATGACCGCGACTTCGGGCTCCTCTCGTCCGGGAACGGCGCCCGTGACGGCGACAGCAACCTTGTCACCGGCTGTCAGGACGTGCTGATCTTCGGTGGTTCGGTACGGCTCCCGGTGGGGACGGGGTTCGACTCAGGCGGCATCGGCAAGGGCCTGGCCGCCGACATCGCCTGTCAGGAAGCCATCGAAGCGGGGGCCGACGGGGTGTGCGTCAACATCGGGGGCGACCTTTGCGCCCGCGGCTCGAGCCCACAAGGCCAGGGTTGGACCATCAGCGTGGACCACCCCCAGCGGCCCGAACCTCTGGTGCTGGTCGGCTTGCTCGAAGGCTCGATGGCGACGTCGACGACACTCTTGCGCCGCTGGCGGGCCGCCGGCGAACAGCGCCACCACATCATCGACCCGGCTACGGGCCGGCCGGCGGAGACGAGGGTGAGGCTGGCGACCGTGGTGGCGCATGACGCTTGGGAAGCAGAAGTCCTGGTCAAGGCAGTAATCTTGAACCCGGGCGGCAACCCTCTCGACGTCCTCGCCGGCTCTGGAGCCGAAGGCCTGGCCGTTACATGCGACGGTCGCGTCAGCTGCACCGACGGGTTCAGGGCGTTCATTGGCGGCCAGGTGCTGTCTGAACACCTGCTCCCCGATGAGCCCTCCAGTCTTAGTGGCGTGCCACTGGACCAGTCGCCCGCCGATGCCTACCCAGCGTTATGTAACGCCGCTCTACGCACCGCAGGATTGGCAAAGCCTGCCCATACAAACCCGCTGGATATATGGGGGCCGCACCGACTTTTAATGCACATAAGAGGAGAAGGAGAGTTATGCGGCGGACGGACAAGGGACAGCAGCTCTCCAAGAGAGCTCCGGATCCGAAAGGAGGGGCTGACCCGAAGGGCCCGGCTAGGCCGAAGGTAACGGCGCGTCCAAAGGGCGCGGCTGGGCCAAAGAGCGCGGCTGGGCCAAAGAGCGCGACGGCACCGGCCAGGCGGCGCCTCCTCTACGGCTCCCTTCTCGGGACAGGGCTCGTGGTCCTGATCGCCGGTGGTGGGCTGGTCTTCGCCACCAGTGCTACCGGCCGTCACCTGTTCGCCATCGGCTCCCCTGGCCGTGGCGTCGACGTCGATACTCCTGCGGCGCCCGCGGTAACGACCACTACTGCCCCCCCACCGACCGTCGTATCCATAACGCCCGCGGCCAACGCAAGTGACGTGTCCTGGGACGCCCGGATCACCGTCGTGCTCTCACATCCGCCCGTCCCCGGCGCCCCCCTTCCGGTCCTCGACCCGCCTGTAGCGGGCCAATGGATGATCAACGGGGCCACCCTTACCTTCGTCCCGACCGGCATGTTCGCACCCTGGTCCACGGAGCAGGTGACCATCCCCTCCGGATTGGCCTCGCCCGATCACTCCAGCTTTGGGGTCGAGGGTGTCTCGACCCTGCGGGTCCAGCAGCTGCTGGCCGAGCTGGAGTACCTTCCGTTCGACTTCAACCCCTCCGGTGGGACATCCGCCCTCGGCGGCGAGCCCACGACCGCCGACCTGGTCAGCCCGGCACCCGAAGCCGGCAATTTCGCCTGGCGTTACTCCAACGTCCCGGGCTCGCTGTCGTCGCAGTGGGCGCCGGGAGAAGACAACGTCCTGACCCAGGGTGCCGTGATGCAGTTCGAGTCGGACCACGGTATAACCGATGACGGCGTTGCCGGGCCGGCGGTATGGAACCTACTGACCCAGGCGGTCGCATCCCGTCAGATCGACCTGTCCCCCTACGACTACCTGCTTGTGAGCGAGTCGATCCCCGAGCAGCTGGCTGTATGGCGCGACGGCGACTACATCTACAGCACTCCCGCCAACACCGGGGTCGCCGGTGCGGTGACTGCGCTCGGCACCTACCCGGTGTACTCGCGTTTCCAATCGACGACCATGACCGGCACCGACCCCGACGGCTACCACTACACGGTGGCCGCTGTCCCCTGGGTGGCGTACTTCAACGGTGGCGATGCCGTCCACGGTTACCAGCGAGCCAGTTACGGTTGGCCGCAGAGCAACGGCTGCGTGGAGCTGCCCATCTCCAATGCGGAGGTCGTTTGGTCGATGGACCCGATCGGCACGCTCGTTACTGTCACCAGCTAGCCAGTCACGAGCAGTACCGGGAGGGGCGGGGTTGGTTGCGTGCGTCCGTTTTCGCCCTTTTGCCGCCGGCTCACGCAAACTGGGGACGCCAAATGGGGTCGTAAGCCCACTTTGGAGTTACCAGTTCCGTGAAACCTCGCCCAAAGCGCCGTCCTGGCGCTTGGAGAGGGCGATGTCCTCGGGCCGGCTCCGGGAAGCGACCATTGGCGCCCATCATTCCACCGTCAGGCAACCGGTTACGGACTGAGGCACCGGTACTAACGCGAACTGGCACCGCAAACGGGGTGATAAGCCCACTTTTCGGTGCCAGTTCCGGCTGTTCAGGCGAAATCGGCCCTAAGGGCTGCTGGCGTCACCGGTGCCGAAGCCCTCGAAGGCAGTGCCCATGTCGCTCTGCACTTCGGCCAGCACCCGGCTGGCAATAGCAAAAGCGGAGTTGGCCGCCGGGACTCCCGCGTAGACCGCGGTTTGGATCAAGACCTCGCGCAGCACCACAGGGCTGAGGCCGTGGCGGAGCGCTTCACGCACGTGCATCTCGAGCTCTTCACGGCGCCCGAGGGCCACGAGCATCGAGATAGTGATGATCCGCCGGCTTTGTTTGTCGAGCCCTGGCCGGGCCCACACTTCGCCCCAGGGCCACTTGGCCAGCATGTCCTGGAAAGGGGCAGTGAACTCGGTCGCGCTCGCTAATGCACGGTCAACGTGGAGGTCGCTGAGCACGGCCCGTCTCTGTTTCAGGCCTCGCTCCTCCGGCCGGCCCAGCAAGTGCTCAAGGACGGCGCTGTTGAACGCGCCGGGTTGCTCCACATTGGCCAGGTGGGCGGCGCCCGCGAGCACGACAAGAGCCGCACCCGGGACCGATGCCATAGTCGCCGCCGCACTCTCCGGCGGGACAACGGGGTCGTGAGCAGCGCCCAGGACAAGGGTGGCGGCCTGGATACGGTCCAGCCGGGGACGGGAGATCCGCCGCCGCTATCGCATCGCAGCAGCAGGCGTAGCCCTCGGCATCGGTGCCCGACAGCATGGCCGAGTACCTCACAGCCACATCGGGGTGATCATCGAGGTACGTCGAGGTGAACCACCTCGACATTGCCGGGTCGGCGAGCCAGCCCGTCCCGTCTGCGCGAACGTTGCGGGCGCGTTCGAGCCACGGCTCGGGCGGACCGAAGTAGGGCGCGCCACAGCACACCGCCAGGCGCTCGACTCTTTCGGGTTGTTCGGCCGCCAGCCACAGGCCCACCATGCCTCCGAGGGAAAGGCCGGCGAAGAGCACTCGGCCAGCGCCCAGGTGGTCCAGGAGGTCGACGAGCGAAGTACCGAGGGCCTCGATCGAGCAAGGGCCCTCGGGGACACTGGCCCCACCGTGCCCGGGGTGCTCAACTCTCAGTACCCGGAACCAGTTGGTGAACACACCCATCTGGGCCTCCCAAACCGCCCTGGTCGTGCCGAGGCTCCCGACCAGCACGAGGAGGGGGGCGTCCTCCGGTCCCGATAAGTCGAACGTGACAACCCGCTCTCCGAGCTGCTCTTCAGCCATCCCCGTCCTCTTCTGCCGAAAAAGCCTCACAAAAGAACAAAAAGAGGCTTACCGAGGGCCAACAAGGCTCACGGCAGGCAGGGCCAAAGATACTCTACGAAGCCAGCAGAAGCCCGACGAAGGCCCCCTGGAGACGACAAGACGCGCGAAGACGACAAGACCTGCGATGGAGCCAAGACCCGGCGAAGGAGCGAAGAACGACAAGGCCTTCAACGGGGCGGCGATGGAGCTTACTGAGGGGGAGGAAGGCCAGGCGGTAGGAAACTAAGGGATGAAGAAAATCGTCTCCTCGTCCCCCTGCAGACGGATATCCAGCTCGTAGACGGCGCCGGCGGCCGCCCGGCTGGCGACCAGCCGGCGGGTCAGGGACTCGTCGGCCAGGCCGGCGAGCAGGGGGTCAGCGGCGTTACGGGCGCCCTCGTCCGAGAAGTAGATGCGGGTCACCAGGCGCTGCAGCAGGCCCCGGGCGAACAGCGAAACGTCGATGTGCGGCGCCTGCGCCTCGCCATCGGGACCGGGGACAGAGCCGGGCTTGACCGTTACAAGGCGGAAGCGTCCCCCTTTGTAGGTGAGGCAACGGGTGAATCCCGTCCACGTCGAGGCCGTCTCAGGCGGGAAGTGGCCCTCGGGGTCGGCCTGCCAAAACTCCAGCATGGCATCCGTCACCGGCTCGCCCCGTCCGTCGAAAACTGTCCCCATGACCGTGATGACAGCCGGGCTCCCCTCTTCGACCATGCGGCCGGTGGCATCCCATTCCGTCCCGATGCTCACGAAGGGACCGGCCGTCTGCGACGGAGTTGGTAGGAACGGTGCCACCCTCATGCCTCGAGCGGAGTCGGGCAAGCGCCGCCGACGACGATGTCGAAGACATAACCTAGCGCCCATTGCTCCACGGTCGTCCCCAGGTCGAACCGGGCCACCAGCAGCTCGGCCGCCCGCTGGTAACGCACGGACTGGTACACGGGATCCATCGCCAGGAGGGGGTCGCCGGGGAAGTACATCTGGGTCACCAGGCGTTCGGCGAAGCAATCCCCGAAAACCGAAAAGTGGATGTGGGCCGGCCGCCACACGTTGGTGTGGTTGGCCCACGGATAGGCGCCCGGCTTGATGCTGACGAACCGGTACCGCCCGTCGTTGTCCGTCAAGCACCTCCCGGCCCCACTGAAGTTGGAGTCGAGAGGGGCCGCATGCCGGTCGGCCGCATGGTCGTACCGGCCCGCCGCATTGGCCTGCCAGAATCTCGACGAGCTGGTGGCGGACCGGCTTGCCCTCTGGGCCGGTCACCCTTCCGCTTACGATGATCCGCTCCCCCAGAGGCTCCCCGCCACGGCCTCGGGTGAGGTCGCTGTCGTCGGCGCCGACGCGGTCGTGGCCGAAGAGGCGCCCGGCGCTCAGTGAGCCCGGCGGGCATCGGCAGCAAAGGCCGCTTCGGTGCCCGCCACTCGGTCGAGTGGTAGTCGGGGTAGGCGTACGGAGGGTCCACCGCACCGGCGCGCGCCGGGTCGACCGGCGTCTTCACGGCCGCGTCTCCCGCGCAGGGCTGGACGCAAGGGTCGCCGTCAACCGTCTGAGCGCGGCCAGCTCTTCGGCCTCCGGAGGCCGGGTGTGCTCCAGGTCTGGTGACACGGCGAGCTGCCAGCCCGTCGCCTCCCGGACCTGGTCGAGAGTGACGCCGGGATGGATGTGCGTGAGCTCCAGCTCGAGGTCGCTCGGCCGGGGCCTGAGCAGCCCGAGGTCCGTTATGACAAGCGTTGGGCCCCTGCCTTTCAAGCCCAGCCGCTCCCGGTCGCCCCGGCCTCCGAGGTACCCCACCGAGCTGACGAAATCGAGTTTCTCGACAAACGTGCGCCGAGACTGGCGAATGACGATGATCACCTCGCGGCACGACGCGGCGATCTCAGGCGCCCCGCCCGCTCCCGGCAGACGGACGGTCGGCTTGTCGTACGGCCCGATCACCGTGCTGTTCAGGTTGGCGAAGCGGTCCACCTGGGCGGCCGAGAGGAACCCGACGTCGACCCGGCCCGCCTGTAGCCAGTAATTGAAATCTCGGCCATGGGCACGATCGTGTCCGCCGTTTCCGCCAGCACGGAGTCCCCGACGGAAAGGGGTAAGCGGTAGGGCTTTGCACCGATCGTGCCGGACTCGTACACCAGCACGAGGTTGGGGGCGTGCGTAGCGCGGGCGAGGTTGGCCGCCGTACTCGGCAAACCGATCCCGACGAAACAAACGGCGCCGTCGCGCAACGCCCGCGAAGCCGCCACCGTCATCATCTCGTCAGAGGTGGGCGTACCCACCCTTTCCCCGTCTCTTGTCGCTGATGAGGGACCGGCCAATGCCATAAGCGCCTCCGTCGTTTAGAGCGGCTCAGAACGGGAACGGGTGATGGCCCTGCTGGAGCGTCACCCATCGCAACTCGGCTTTGGGCACTGTCCCCTCGCTCAGCATTGTTCGTATATCGAACATTGATCCGTGTTACGCACATAATATAACCTTCAATAGCGGGAGGGAAGTGTGGCCGAGGTCCTCGATCTCAAGTCGGCGGTGCAGCGTCTGGTCAACGATGGAGACTGTGTCGCCCTAGAGGGCTTTACCCATCTGATCCCCTTCGCCGCCGCGCACGAGATCATCAGGCAAGGCCGTCACGACCTGACCCTGGTGCGCCTGACCCCCGACGTCGTGTTCGACCAGATGATCGGTATGGGCTGTGCGCGCGCCCTTGTGTTTTCGTGGGGTGGTAACCCCGGGGTGGGTTCACTGCACCGGTTGCGCGACGCCATCGAGCACGGCTGGCCCGAGCCGCTCAGCATCGACGAGCACAGCCATGCCGGGCTTACGAACCGTTATGTAGCCGGCGCATCGGGGTTACCTTTCGCCGTGATGCGCGGGTATTTGGGCACGGATCTGCTCCAGCACTCGCCCACCGTGGCCACCGTTGCCTGCCCCTTCACGGGCGAAAAACTGGCCGCCGTCGAGGCCTTGCGCCCCGATGTGGCCGTAGTTCACGCCCAGCAGGCCGACCCCCGGGGCAACGTCCAGTTATGGGGGGTCACCGGCGTACAGAAAGAAGCCGTTCTGGCCGCCAGCCGGTCCCTGGTTACGGTCGAGGAGATCGTGGAGGACCTCGTGCCTAGACCGGGCGCCGTCCTCCTGCCCAGTTGGGTGGTGACCGCAGTAGCACATGTTCCCGGCGGCGCTCACCCTTCGTACTGCCTTGGCTACACCGAGCGCGACGACGATTTCTACGTGGCGTGGGACGCCATAAGTCGCGATCGCGAGACGTTCCTTATGTGGATGCGAGAGCACGTGCTGGGGCCGGGGTCGCCTTCTACCTGGCCCGGAGCGATCGACCCATGACTATCGCCCGTTCCACCCCCGATGCCCGTCCCGCTCAGGCTGGCCGTCCTGCCCGGGCTGGCCGCCTTGCTGACCGGGACGACGGCCTGAGCGTCGACGGCGGGTCTAGCCCCGACTTCGTACGGTCCCTGGCCCGGGGGCTCGACGTTATAAAGGCGTTCGGCCCCGAGCGGGCCCACATGACCCTCAGCGAAGTGGCACGGGCGACTGGCCTGACACGAGCGGCCGCCCGCCGGTTCTTGCTCACCCTTACCGCCCTCGGTTACGTGCGTAACGACGGACGGGACTTCTCGCTGCGGGCCAAGGTGCTGGAGCTTGGTTATGCCTACCTGGCCGGTCTCAGCCTCAACGAGGTAGCCGCACCTCACCTCGAGGACCTCGTAGCGCGCACCCGCGAGTCGTCCTCGGTGGCCGTGCTGGACGGTGACGAGATCGTTTACGTGGTCCGCGTACCGACCAAAAGGATCATGGCGGCCGCCATCTCGGTGGGGACACGCTTCCCGGCCTATGCCACGTCGATGGGCCGGGCTCTCCTCGCCCACCTGTCCGAGGACCAGCTCGAGGAGTACCTGAAGAACGTCCACCTGGAACCGCTGACCAACAGGACGGTGACCTCTTCCGAGCGGCTCAGGGAGATCCTGGTGGCCGTTCGCACCCAGGGGTACGCCATGACCGACCAGGAACTCGAAGAGGGCCTCCGTTCGGCTGCGGTCCCCATCCGCGACGCCAGCGGGACAGTGGTGGCAGCCATGAACGTGTCGACTCACGCCTCGCGGGTGAGCATGGAAGAGCTGCGGCGCAACCTCCTGCCGCTCCTGATCGAGACGGCGGGCCTGATCGAGGCCGACCTGGGCGCCCGCCAGGTACGAAGGAAGCCGTAGGCGGGTGCGATGACCGCGCCGTCGCGGGCAGTTACCCGTCCTGTGGTCCTTTCGGGGGTACGGACCCCGGTCGGGCGCTATGGGGGGGCACTGGCCGGCGTCCGGCCGGACGACCTGGCGGCGCTCGTCATACGCGAAGCGGTCGCCCGTTGCGGTGCCCCGGCGGACGAGATCGAGGACGTCTATTTCGGCGCTGCCAACCAGGCCGGCGAAGACAACCGCAACGTCGCCCGCATGGCGGCACTGTTGGCCGGGTTACCCGAAGCCGTAGCGGGGGTCACGGTGAACAGGCTCTGCGCGTCAGGCCTTTCCGCCATCGTCAGCGCCTGTCATGCGGTGATGTCAGGAGAGGGAGACCTGTTTGTGGCCGGCGGCGTGGAGTCGATGTCGCGGGCCCCGTTCACCATGGGCAAGCCCAGCAGCGGCTTCCCGCGTGGCAACCGCGAACTTTACGACACCACCCTCGGCTGGCGCTTCCCCAACCCCCGGTTGGCCGAGCTGTTCCCGCTCGAGTCGATGGGCGAGACAGGTGAAAACGTGGCCGACGAATATGGCGTATCGCGCCAGGACCAGGACGCCTTCGCTCTCGAGTCTCACCGGCGCTGGGCGCAAGCGGCGACGACCGGGCTCTTCGCCGACGAGATCGTCGCCGTAGATGGTACGGCGACCGATGAGCACCCTCGGTCTGACACCACCCTCGAGAAGCTGGCCGCGCTCAAGCCTGCCTTCAGGGACAACGGGACCGTCACCGCAGGCAACTCCTCGGGCATAAACGACGGCGCCGCGGCCGTCGTGATCGCGTCGGAGGCGCGGGCGGCCCAGCTCGGCGCCCACCCTCTCGGGCGCTTCGTCGGCAGCGCGGTCGCCGGCGTCGACCCCCGGGTTATGGGCATAGGCCCGTCCCGGCCATTCGCAAGCTCATGAAGCGGACGGGAGTCGAAATAGCCGACCTTGACCTCGTAGAGCTAAACGAGGCCTTCGCCTCCCAGAGCGTCGCCGTCATCCGTGAGCTCGGGCTGGCGACCGACCGGGTCAACGTAAACGGCGGCGCCATCGCCGTCGGCCATCCCCTGGGCATGAGCGGGGCCCGCCTCGTGGTCACGCTCCTGCACGAACTGCGCCGGCGGCAGGGGCGCTACGGGCTCGCCGCCCTTTGTGTCGGCGTCGGCCAGGGGCAGGCCGCCCTGTTCGAGCGATGAGGGCCCGCGTCGAACGATGAGGACCCAGGTCGCCATCGTCGGCGCCGGTCCGGCCGGCCTCACCCTGTCATGCTTGCTCCAACGGCACGGTGTCGATTCGGTTGTCCTAGAGAACCGGAGCCGTGACCATATCGAGCACCGCATCCGGGCAGGTGTGCTCGAGCAGGGAAGCGTCGAGCTCCTGCGCCAGGCCGGAGTGGCCGCCCGGCTCGAGCGCGAGGGCCTGGTCCATCATGGGATCGAGCTCCAGTTCGACGGGGAACGGCACCGCGTGCCCCTGAGCGACCTCACGGGAGGGGCGTCCATCGTCATTTATGGCCAGACCGAAGTGGTAAAGGACCTGGTGGCGGCCCGTTTAGCGGCCGGCGCTCCCTTATTGTTCGAGGTCGAGGAAGTGGCGCTGTCGGGTACCGGTTCGCGCTCGCCTCGAGTGGCGTTCCGCCACAAGGGCCACGCCGAGGAACTGGAGTGCGACGTTGTCGCCGGCTGCGACGGCTTTCACGGAGCCTGTCGCAAGTCCATACCTGAGGGCACCCTGACCACCTATTCACGCGAGTACCCCTTTGCCTGGCTCGGCATCCTGGCCGCCGCCCGCCCGGCCAACGACGAGCTGATCTACGCCCACAGCCCCGACGGCTTCGCGCTGTTGAGCATGCGTTCGCCACTGCTCAGCCGGCTCTACCTCCAGTGCCGTCCGGACGAGGACCTCGCGTGCTGGTCGGACGACCGGATCTGGGAGGAACTGCAGCACCGCCTCGGCCTCCCGGGCTGGGCGCTGTCGGAAGGCCCAGTGCTCGAAAAAGGGGTCACCCCCATGCGTAGCTTCGTGGTCGAACCTATGCAGCACGGGCGTCTCTACCTGGCCGGCGACGCCGCCCATATCGTCCCGCCTACGGGGGCCAAGGGCTTGAACCTGGCCCTCCACGACGTGGGCCTGCTGGCGGAGGCCATCGTCGAGTTCTACGACACCGGTTCGACCGCTCTGCTCGACGGTTACTCGAAGAACTGTCTCAGGCGTGTCTGGCGGTCCGAGCACTTCTCGTGGTGGATGACGTCTATGCTCCATCGCGCCCGGGACGGGGATGAGTACGAGCAAAAGCTCCAGGTGGCCCAGCTCCGCTACACGGTCAGCTCGCATGCCGCTGCCACGAGCCTGGCCGAGAACTACGTCGGCGCCACGAAGTATAAGTGGCCCATGGCTCTCCCGCGGGCCTTGGCACCGGCGGTGACCCGGCGGGAGCGGGAGAGGAACGCTCATCCCCACAAGGCTCATCCGCACGAGGGCCAACCGAACCGGGCCAGACCGAGCAGAGCCAAATCGAAGAGCGAGGTCCCGCCGGCATTTACCGCCTCGCCCTCCTCTGGCTGATCGGGGCTGACCTGCGCATGGCGGTGCTGGCCCTCCCGCCGGTCCTGCCGGAGATCCAGAAACAGTTCGGCCTTAGCGAGACGGCGACCGGCGCCCTCACGAGCCTCCCGGTCCTGGTGCTGGCGCTGGCCGCAGTGGTGGGATCCGTAGCGGTAGCTCGTCTTGGCCCCCGTATGGCCCTGGCGCTCGGGCTCCTCATCGTGGGCTTCGCTTCGGGCGCCCGCGGGCTGGGCGGGGTGGCGGGCCTGTTCGTCGCCAGCATCGTCCTTGGCATCGGCATCGCCATCCTCCAGCCCACCATGCCGAGCATCGCCAAGGCGTGGTTCGCCACCCGCGTGTCGTTTGCCACCAGCGTCTACAGCAATGGCATCGTCGTCGGGGAAGCGGTGGCGGCGTCACTGACCCTGGCCCTGGTGGTCCCGTTGACGGGGTCGTGGGAGAGGGCGCTGGCCGCCTGGGGACTACCAGCGTTCCTGGCCGCGGCCTTGCTGGCGATGCCGTTCGCCCGCGTCCCGGCCCGGATATCGACCGAAAGGGTGCGATGGTGGCCACATTGGGCCGACCCCGTCTTGTGGCGCACTGGCCTGTTGCAAGGGGGAGGTTCGGTACTGTACTTCGGCACGAACGCCTTTTTGCCCACCCAACTGCACACGGTTGGCCACCCCGGCCTCGTCGGGCCCTGCCTGGCCGCCCTCAACACATCGCAACTGGCGGCCTCTTTCATTGTGGCTGCCGTCGCCCGGCGCAGTGCCCGTCCCCATTACCTCCTGGCCATTTGCGGGGCGGGCGCCATCGTGGGGCTGGCCGGCATCGTCCTGGCTCCAGGGCCGCTCGCCATCGTCGGTTCCGCTGTGGTCGGGATTTGTTCTGCCGTCAGTTTCATCGTGGCCCTGGCCCTGCCGGCGTTGCTGGCCGGCCGGGACGAGGTGCACAGGCTGGCGGCCGGCATGACCTCTATCGCTTACTTCTTGGCCTTCGTGTTCCCGTTGTTGGGTGGTGTCGCCTGGCAGGTGAGCGGGCAACCGGCCGCCGCTTTCATTCCTTCGGCGCTAGGCGCCTGCCTGTTCGGCACCGTATTGCTGTGGCCGGGCCGGAGCATCAGTGTGCGGCTTGCGGTAAGAATCGATTGAG
Source organism: uncultured Acidimicrobiaceae bacterium (assembly GCA_963754115.1). GTDB lineage: Bacteria > Actinomycetota > Acidimicrobiia > Acidimicrobiales > Palsa-688 > Fen-671. The sequence continues at coordinate 549,087 of CAVWFC010000008.1, forward strand.
TATGGACGAACCAGGAGTTCGCCCGGGCCCGCCGGGCGCCAGCTACACGGTCACGGTACGGGTCTCGGCCCCTCCACACCCAGCGTTGTTGCCGCGTCTCGGCCAGGCCGTCAGTTCGGCCGGTGCCGTCGTCGTCGGTATGGACCTGGTCGAGGTGGCTGCGACCGGCACCACGGTCGACCTCACGCTCCAGGCCGCCAGCGAGGAACACGTGGTTGCCGTCACCGCCGCGCTGGAGCAAAGCGATTGCCACGTGCGGCACGTCTCGGACCGCACGTTCCTCTACCACCTGGGCGGCAAGATCGAAGTAACGCCCCGGGTCGCCGTCCGTACCCGCCAGGACCTGGCCCTGGCCTACACCCCGGGCGTGGGAAGAGTGGCCAGCGCCATTGCCCGCCGGCCAGCCGATGCCTGGGCTCTCACCGCTAAAGGCTCCTCGGTGGCGATCGCCACGGACGGCAGCGCGGTGCTCGGCCTCGGACGTTTGGGGCCCTTGGCCGCCCTGCCCGTCATGGAGGGCAAGGCGCTCATCTTCAAGAACTTCGGAGGTGTGAACGCCTATCCCATTTGCCTCGACACGGCTACTCCAGAGGCGCTGGTCGAAGCCGTGGTGGCCGTAGCCCCCGGGTTTGGTGGGATCAACCTCGAAGACATTGCCGCCCCGGCCTGCTTCTGGGTCGAGAGCGAGCTGCAACGGCGCCTCGATATCCCTGTCTTCCACGACGACCAGCACGGTACGGCCATCGTCGTCATGGCGGCGGTCATGAACGCCTGCCGCTTGACGGACCGAGACATGCGAGACCTGCACGTCGTACTCGTGGGGTGTGGCGCCGCGGGCACTGCCGTGGCTGAGGCTCTCCTCAACGCCGGTGTCACCGACCTCGTCGCCTTCGACCGCGACGGTGTCCTCTCGGACTGCCCGGGAGCCGCCCCACACCATGCCCGGCTCGCATCCCGGTCCAACCCTCGCGGGCTGGAGACGCTCCGCTCGGCCCTGGTGGGGGCCGACCTATTCATCGGGACGGCGCGGCGGGGGTGCAGTCGACCCTGGCCTGCTGAGCGCTATGGCGCCGAGACCGCTGGTGTTCGCCCTGGCCAACCCGGAGCCCGAGGTTTTCGCCGAAGAGCTCGGCCCGAATGCGGTCGTGGCCACCGGGCGCAGCGACTTCCCCAACCAGATCAACAATTCGCTCTGTTTTCCGGGCTTCTTCAAGGGTGCCCTCGCCGCCAGGGCGGCCTATGTGACACCGGCCATGAAAGAGGCGGCGACGCGGGCGATAGCGAGCTCAGTCAGCGACGACGAGCTCGGCCTTGGGGTCATCGTCCCGTCGATGTTCCAGGCTCGTGTGCACGAACAGGTGGCGTCGGCGGTCGCCGCCGCCTGGACGGCCGAGCACCCCGGCAGCCCACGCCCGGCCTTTCAGAGCCTCCAGACGTGGTCGGAGCCTGGGCCTGAGTTAGACGACAACCTTTAGCGCCATCACCTCAAGCGCAATCGCGTTCGCGCGGGCGCTGCTCGGGCAAGGGCAGCCGAGCATCACCCGCCCATCTGACCGAGCGAGCCACCCGACCCTTGAGCGCCCGGCGCCGGTTGGATTACGCCGAGCCTGGAGACGACGGCCACGACCCTGCCGCGCCATCAACCGTGGCCCCGTCGAAACGGGACTGCTGAGCCGGGAGCGGGGGGATGGCAACGCTGGCAGAGCTGGTCGTGGCGCGGGTAACAGGCGCCGGTATTTGGCTGCTCGCTACAGTCACGTCACTGGCGACCGGCACATCGCCCGTGACCGGAGCGTCCGTGACCGGAGCTTCGGTGGCTGCGGACGCGGCACCCGCCGAACCAGCAGCGGCAGCTTCGGGCCAGCGCCTCAGCTCGACGTGCGGGATGAACCAGGAGGCCAAAAAGGCCAGCGCACAGATGGGTACGGAGACTTCGAACACGGTCTGAATGGTCTCGGCGTAGCCGAGCACGAGGCCGTGGTGGACCGCCTCGGGCAAGCGATCGAGCAACCCTGGCGTTATGTCGGCGGTGTGGAAACCGGGTGGGAGGCTCAAGCCGTGCAAGTGAGCAATCAGGTTCCCGACCAGCACGTTGGCGAAAATGGCTCCAAATATGGCCGTCCCGAACGACCCACCAATCGAACGGAAGAAGGTCGCCCCGGAGGTAGCCACACCGAGCTCGCTCTGCGGCAGGGCGTTTTGCACGATGATGACGAGCACCTGCATCACCCCGCCGAGACCGGCCCCGAGGATGACCATGTAGAGCGCCTCCACGGCCGCCGAGGTGCCAGGGCCCATGGTGGAGAACAGGTAAAGGCCAAGAGTCGTCACCGCCGTGCCCGCGATCGGGAAGAAGCGGTACTTACCAGTCCTGGAAATGATCTGGCCCGAGCTGATCGACACGACCAGGAGGCCGGCCATGAGGGGCAGCAGCTCGACACCCGAAGCCGTCGGCGAGAGCCCCCTGACCACCTGGAAGAAGGCCGGCAGGTACGTGATGGCGCCGAACATGGCAAAACCGATGACGAACCCGACGATGCTCGTAACGGCGAAGGTCTGGTTCTTGAACAGGTGCAGCGGCAGCACCGGCTCCGTCGCGTAGTGCTCGACGATGGCAAACACGCCAACGAGGAGGGCGCCGGCCACGCCGAGCATGATTATCGGCGCCGAGTTCCAGCGGTACGTGGTGCCGCCCAGGCTGGTGAAAAGGACGAGGGCGCTGGCGGCCAGCGTGAGCGTTACGGCGCCCAGGTAGTCGATCACGTGGTGGACCGTGCCCAGGTGGCCGGGTACCTGGCTGGCTATGACGAGAGGCGCGATGGCACCGATCGGGATGTTGATGTAGAAGATCCAGCGCCACGAAAGGTCGTCGACGAACACGCCTCCGATCAAGGGCCCGACGATGCTGGCCACACCGAAAACGGCACCGAACAGGCCTACGTAGCGGCCCCGTTCCCGGGGAGAAACGATGTCACCGACAATGGCCTGAGCCCCGACGAACAACCCGCCACCGCCAAGGCCCTGCAGGGCCCGGAACACGATCAGCTCGACCAGGGAATGGCTCAGGCCCGAGAAGGCCGAGCCGACCAGGAAGATCACGATGGAGGCCTGGAAGAAGAACTTTCTTCCGTACTGGTCGCCGAGCTTGCCCCACAGGGGCGTCGACACTGTCGCCGCCAGCAGGTAGGCCGTGACCACCCAGGCGATGTGGGCGCCCCCGCCCAGGTCCCCGACGATGGTCGGCAGCGCGGTCGACACGATGGTCTGGTCGAGCGCGGCGAGGAGCATGCCGAGCATGAGGGCGCCGATGATGATCAGGACGCGGCGGTGGCTGAGGCCCAGCATCGGCTGGCCGGGCTGGGGCGTCAGCGCCGCGGAGCCGCCGGCTGCCGCGGCGACAGCACCGTTATCAGGGGAGTTGCTGCTCGAGCTCACTTGGAAAATCCCTTTTCTCTATCGTGTTCTTTGCCGCTGACAATGCGTCGAAGCTCGGAGTCCTCCGGCAGCCCTTTGGTGAGCGCGTCAAGAGCGGCGTCAGTGAGGATGTCAAGCGCCACCGTCTCCCCCGAGCGAGCCCAAAATGAAACTACCGCCCGGATCGCCCCTAGTGCGGCGCTGGCCAGAACGGCCGGGTACGGGTCGTACCTCGGGTCCGTCCCCAGCCGCTCGGCCAACCCGGACGTGATGGCGTGCTCGACCATCGTCATATGTGATGCTTGTGCGGCCCTCAAGTGCGGGTCCACCTGGGCCGCTTTCATGCGGCAAATCCAGTCGGAACCGGTCCCCCCCACCTCTGCCAGCTCCTCTGAGAGCCCCCGTACTTCCGCGACGAGGACGGCCCGGAGCGCCTCGATGGCGCTTTTCTCCGGTGCTTCGTTGACGAGACGCTGGCGCAGAGCTTCGGTCCGTTCGGGGTCCGTGCCCAGGAAGGCCGCTTCTTTGGACGGGAAGTAGTTGAAAAAGGTCCGGGGGGACACCTCGGCCGCCTCGGCGATATCCTCCACCGTGACGTGGGCGTAACCACGTTGGGCGACCAGGTCGAGGGCGACCTTCTGAAGGGCGCGGCGAGTGGCCAGCTTTTTCCGTTCCCGCAAGGAGGGCCGGGGGCCGTCCAGGGAGTCTGCTCCCTGTGTGCTCAGACCCTGTGGGTGCAGACCCGGTGTGTTCAGGTCCTGTGTGTCCAACATGTTGCAGTCAATGTATCGTTTTATACTGAGAAAGGATGCACTGAACGCAAATTCTTTGGTGACGTTCACAATCCGGAGCCCACAGGCGTCGGGAGATATCGATTGCGAGCATCGGCGGCTTCCGGGATCATGCCTCCATGACGTATGAAATACGGCGCATCCGTCGCGGCGAGGGGGACCGGCTTCGTGAGATTCCGCCTGCGGGCGCTGGCTGACGCGCCGACGGCTTTCTCGTCCCGTCTGGCAGACGAGTCGAGCCGGCCGCAAGCCGTGTGGGACGAGGCCGCTGCCACACGGTCCGAGGGGGACAGCGCGGCTACTTTCGTAGCGGAGGTCGACGGCAGCTGGGTCGGTCTCGCCGGCGGCTACCGTGCCGGCGCCGGTCCCGATGTCGAACTCGTATCCATGTGGGTGGCGCCCGGGGCCGACGGCTGGGGGTCGGTCGAATGCTGGTCGACCAGGTAGTCGCCTGGGCGCGCGCAAGTTGGCGCGCCATGTGTCGGGCTGTGGGTTACCTGCGGCAACGACGCCGCCGCCGCCCTCTACCGGGGCGCGGGGTTCTCCCTCACCCACGAGCACCAGCCGGTCCCGTCGGCCCTTGCCGGGACGAAGAGCGGATGGTGCTCGTGCTCGACCACGCTGTCGATGCCCAATGACCTGGTCGTGAGGCGAGTTGGATGGTCAGTGTTCACAGCCGGTGGTTCATAGCTGGCTGAGGTGCTCCAGAGGGAAAGGCGGCTGAGCCAAGGGCCTGACCGCCAACCGCAGGAGCAGGAGCGGGTTGTCGTCGGCCGCCGTCCGGTTGAGATGAACTTCGGCGCAGGCAAGGCACCGGTGGACCAGGACCCATTCGCCGTCGCCGCGCACCGTGATGGCGATCGGCTCCATAGACGAGCCGCAGCTCGCCGCTCGGTCCCCCGGGACGTCGTCGTCTAAGTGACGGCTCCAGAGGCAGCCGGGGCAGTGGTTACGGTGGGCCGTGCCAGGTGCTTCGAGTGGCACCTCTAATCGGCAATGGCGACAGCGGAAGCACCCGCCATCGAGGGGGTGGGCGCGCTGACGCGAGCGTCGGTTGGACAAGGGGGACCTCCAGGGACGAAAAGACAGGACCGTTACCCGGGCCCGTTTAGCCCGGTCAGTGGCCGCGTCTCGCCTGGAGCTTGTTTAGCGGGAAGCGAGACGCGAACAGACGGACGATCTCCAATTCGGTCATCCGTCACCACCTCTCGTCAGTCAGCTCCACCGCCCCGTAGCGGCGCTTGCATTAGACACCCCTCACCAGGACCGGTCAAGCGATTAATTGCGGTGTTCCCGGCGACCAGCCACTACCGCACGTGACAGTACGCGGATATGGTCACGAAACGTGGCCTCAAGCACGAAGACCGCCGATCGCAAGGCACACCGACGTAAGGCGGACGGGGGTAAGAAGTCAACCGCCGCTGGCGTCGAAACCAAGACGGCACGGGACAAATCTGGCCGGGACAAATCTGGCCGGGACAAATCTGGCCGGGACAAGACAGCCCATGGCAAGACGCTCCCGGCCAAGGAACCCGGTTTTGGCCCGCACCCGGGCCGCACACAGAGCGTCGCAATAGGCCTAACGGCGCGCGAGGACGCTCCCCTGGAGGCCCAGCGAGAGTTCTCTGTTTTTCCGTCCAGGGACCCGATTGAGTTGTTGGTCCTCCAGGGCGAGTCACGCGTACCGGAGTTAGTGCCGGTGCGCCATGGCCGGATGCTCGTGTCGCCGTTCACTTACTACAGGGGCGCCGCACTCCCCATGGCCGCTGACCTCGCCGTCGCCGCCATCTTCGGGCCTGCGCGTGCAGCTGTGCGGCGACGCCCACCTCTCAAACTTCGGTGCGTTTGCCTCACCGGAGCGACGGCTGGTCTTCGACATCAACGATTTCGATGAGACGCTGCCCGGTCCCTTCGAGTGGGACGTCAAGCGGCTCGTCGCCAGCATGACGGTCGCCGGCCGCGGCAACCTGCTTACGGCCGGGCAGCGGCGCAGGGTTGCCCTCGCTACGGCTGACGCCTACCGAAGGGCGATGGCTCAGTTTGCCGGTAAGTCGATCCTGGACGTTTGGTATGCCCGCCTTGACGTCGAAGACGCCCTCGCCCAGCTCAAGTCGCAAATGCCCAGGAAGGTGGTGCGCCGGACCAAGATCGAGGTGGCCAAGGCCCGGACCAGGGACAGCACTCAGGCGGTGGCAAAACTGACGACTGTGGTCGACGGCCGGCGCCACATCATCAGCGACCCGCCGCTGATCGTCCCCATCGAAGAACTGGCCGGCGACCTCGACGTCAAGGCCGTCTGGGACTTCCTGCGCGATCTCGTGGCAGAGTATGTGCAATCCCTCCCCGATGACAGGCGCCACCTGGTGGGACGGTTCACCCTAACTGGCGTAGCGCGCAAGGTCGTCGGCGTGGGGAGCGTCGGGACGGAGGCGTGGGTGCTCCTGGCCGAACCCGACGACGGCGGTGACCCGCTCCTCCTTCAGGCCAAGCAAGCGCAGCGCTCCGTACTGGCCGACTACGCGGGTGACAGCGAATATGACAACCAGGGCGAGCGCGTCGTCGCCGGTCAGCGTTTGATGCAAGCCGCCAGTGACATATTCCTCGGCTGGCAACGAGTCGTGGCTCCCGGCCGGGACCACACTGACTACTACCTCCGTCAACTGCGGGACTGGAAGTACTCCGCCGAGATCGACGGCATGGATACCTCCACCATGACCGTCTACGGCCGCATGTGCGGGTGGACCCTGGCCCGCGCTCATGCTCGCACCGGAGACCGCGTCGCCATAGCCGCTTATCTCGGGGAGTCCGACGTCTTCGACCAGGCCGTGGCCGACTTCAGCGAGACATATGCCGACCAGACCGAACGAGACCACGCCGCCCTGGCCGACGCCGTCGCCGCTGGACGCGTCGCGGCCCAGCTTGGCGTATGAGGCCCGGGCAGCGCTACGTTACGGCCTCCCCGCCCCAATGAAAAAGCCTGCAACGCCCGGCGTGCCGCGACGCAACTGTCCGCGAGGTGCCGCGACATACAAAAACGCGGAGGGAGTGGGATTTGAACCCACGGTGGGCATACACCCACAACGGTTTTCGAGACCGTCCGATTCGGCCACTCTCGCATCCCTCCAGCAGCCACTACGAGGCAGGAGCCTACTTCATCCCAAACTCCATCCCTTGCCCGGACATGGCCAGGCGGTCCAGGCGCCCCGCAGGCTCATCCAGTCCCCTTCACGGCTCGGCCCGGCGACCTCACGACAAATCGAGCGCGTCTGCGACCGAGGCGAGGTAGTCGATGTGGCCGTCGACCGAACCCAGGCCCAGGCCCATCGTGACGACCGAGACATGGGTACCACCTGCCCGCGCCAGGCCTCGACCTCGGCGGTTAGGTTGCTAATGCTGCCCTGGGGACGCACCACATACTCTCCGCCGAAGTCGTCGACCGATCGGTTGAGGCCGGCCACCCGGTCGCGGAGGCGGTCCCAGGCGTCGGCGACGTGGTCGGCGCCGCCGCCGGAGAAGATAAAGCCGTCGGCCAGCCGGGCGGCCCGGGCGAAGGCCACTTCGCTCGATCCTCCAAGCCAGATCGGGATTGGCTGAGCCGGCTTCGGCACAAGGGAGGCCCGGTCAACCCGGTCGAAGCGGCCCGAGAAGTCGACCACAGGCTCCTTGAACAACAGGCGGAGCAGCTCGATCTGCTCCTCCTGCCTCGCCCCGCGGGAGCGGAAGTCCTGCCCCAGGGCCTCGTACTCGACGTAGTTCCAGCCAACCCCGACGCCGAGGCGGAGCCGGCCGCCAGACAGTAGGTCAACGTCGGCCGCCTGCCGCGCCACGAGCGCGGTCTGGCGCTGGGGGAGGACCAGGATCCCGGTGGCAAAACGTATCCGCTCGGTGATGCCGGCAAGATAGGCGAACATCACCAACGGGTCGTGGAACGGGTCGCGCTCGGTGTACGGGCCCGTCAGCTGAGGTGACCGACCGGTGTGAACGGCTCCGAGCACGTGGTCATAGACGAGCAGGTGGTCAAACCCCAGGTCCTCGACCGCTCTCCCTATCCGCCCAACAGCGGTCGGGTCTCCTCGAAGCTCGATCTGGGGGTAGACGGCACCGATTTGCATGGCGCCAGCCTGCCACGAGATCAACGCCGTTGTCCGCGTTTAGCGTGTCGCGCCGTGCGTGAGGCCTGGTGCTCCGTCGTCAGACGATCGTGCTGTCGTCGAAGGGCGATTGGCCTCAAGGAAGAGCAGGGTGATGTTCAGCTCCCGGCCGGCCCTGGCTTCGATGAGGAGCTAATGGCCCGGGGTTTAGTAATAGGGTTGCGTTACTCGCGGAGAAAATCGGTACTGAGCTCAGCCACAGAGGAACCTAGCCCGCCCGTTTCCCGTGAAATAGTCCCGTTTTTCCGAGGTACGGAAGCGTCGATGAGTCGACGGGACGAACTTCGGAGCTTCGAGAGGCGGCTGTGGCTCCGCGGTAGCGGGGCCACCGCCCGCTGCGGGTGGTAACCACGACCCAGTGCGAAGGTTCGCTCGAATTCCGCCCGGGCGGGTCGCGAATTGGCGAGCCCACGGCCGGCCCGGTCCGGGGTTGCCACGACCAGAGGGCTCACGTGGGGTTGACAATTAGCACTTCCGGGTATGTGAGGGGAACCAGCCTCCAGGCTGGCGAGAGGATGTAGCGCTATGCGCGCGTGGACAAGGCGAAGGTCAAGGCCCAGGTGCCCAAGGGCAAAGTGAAGTCGGCAGCACGCGGCGGCGGGGACAGAAGCCTCGATACCAAAGGCAAGGCTGACCGGGCCAGCGGCAGCCCGAAGCAGGCGGGCGAAAAACCAAAGGACGCTGCCAAGCCCTGACGTAGATGTGGGCATAGTGAGCACGCTGCTCACTCGGCCCGGCAGCGGCTAATCAGGAAGATCCGGCCCAGCAAACCTATCTGCGGCCAAAATCGGCCTCGGCTGAAATAAGTTACGCTTCCGCCGGCAGGCAGTTCGTAGCGATAGCCCTTATTGGGCTGGCGCCGAGCGCGGCTTTACTGGATACTAAGTGTCGTATTGACCCTCGTTGGCTTTGCGCTGAATCGGAGATCCGACGGTGGGTAGTGGTAAGCAACAGACCATTAGTGGCATCAGCCTGACAACTCTAATCAGCGAAGGCACACTTCGCCGGTTGCCGAAAGCCATCAATGGGCGTCAATTTGGATGAGGAGTGAATTATCGATGACATCCTTTATTGGAGCCTTCACTTGGGGAACCGGGGACGCGAGATGAGTACCGAAAATGGGGAAGTGCGCGGCCCGGCCTTGATCGTCGAGGAGGCAGCCGCGGACACCCTGGTACTGCCGGTGGTTGCCGCCACAAAGAGCGACGAGACCCTCGGGGTGATGGGCCGGCCTTTCGACCGCCGCACGCCCTTTTTCATCGGCCTGACCGGCGGGCTCGGGCTGGCCGTCGCCTATGTGATCGCCCACGGTATAGGGGACATCACCAGCGTCCTGATCGTCATCGGGTTGGCCCTGTTCATTGCCATCGGCTTGAACCCGATAGTCGCCTTCTTGGTACATCGCGGCCTGTCGCGGGGTCTGGCCGTGCTAACAGTGACTGTCGGCTTCGTATTGGCCATCGCCGGCTTCATCCTCATAGCGGTACCGCCCATCTCGCACGAGGTCGAGAGCCTCGTCAACAACTACTCCCGTTACAAGGCGGACCTCGTGGCCGGGAAGGGCTGGGCCGGAAGCGTGGTGACTAAGCTCCACTTGAAGGGCTACCTCACGGGAAAGTCCAAGCTGGACCTATCAGCGGTCGAGGGTGGAGCGTTAGGCGCCGGCAAGGTGATCCTGTCGCTGGGGGTGGCGACCATAAGCGTGGTCGTCCTGACCATTTATTTCCTCATCGCGTTGCCAGGCGTGAAACGGCTCTGGCTCTCGATCCTTCCTCTTAGCCGGCGCGAACGGGTCGGGCTGTTGACGAACGAGGTCTTCGACCGGGTGGGCGGGTTCATGCTGGGCAACCTCATAACGTCGGTCGTATCTGGGGTCGGTACCTATGTTTGGTTGACCGCCTTCGGGGTCCCCTATGCGCTGTTGCTTTCCTTATTGGTGGCGCTCTTGGACCTTATCCCTATGGTCGGCTCCACAATCGCCGGTGTCGTGGTCACGCTCGTGGCTCTCACCAAAGGGCTCCCCATCGCCATTGCGACCGGCATCTTTTATATCGTGTACCGCTTTGTCGAGGACTACTTGTTGAACCCGAGGGTTATGAGGCACACGGTCAAGGTCAGCCCGGGCCTGACCATTATCGCCACCCTGATCGGTGGCAGCCTGCTGGGCCTCGTCGGTGCCCTCGTCGCCATACCAATTGCCGCCACCATCCACCTGCTGATCGAAGAGGTCGCTGTCCCGCGTCAGAACCAGCGGTAGGGATGGGCCTTGGCGCCCATTCTGTGAACCGGAGTGATGAGCCGGGGCTCTAGCAGCGGGACCATGGTTCAGTCACGCTATATCGGGGTATAAAGCGCCCATGCCATTTTCGGTACCGAACGCAATTAGGGAATCGCGCTGAGGACGGAAATGGCACCATCAGATCGCTGGCAGCCAAGATGAGCGGCGCAATCATCGACGGCGCCGTATTGGCCGACAGTGGGCCCCCAGGTGAGGAACCGGAGGGCCGTGGCGTAAGCCACACTGTTAGGGCGGACATCAATGACAAATCGCTGGCGGAGCTGCTGAAGGAGTTGCCGCAGGAGATGAGCAATCCTCGCGTTGGGCTCTCTAGCCGCCTGCGTCATCGCGGCGCTGTCGTCGGCGGTCCCACTTTGGATGGCGGCCCTGGTGGTAGCGGTCATGCTGCTGGCGGTCGCAGTCGTGCTTGGCGTGAGAGGCAAAGCAGTCGTGCAACGCGCTTCGCCGCCAATCCCTGAAGAAGCCGTGGAAAGCAGTAAGGAGGATGTGGCATGGCTGAAGACGCAAGTGAAATTCGCGAAGCTATAGATCAGACGAGAGTCGAGATCGGCGAAACTATCCAGGCAATCGGTGAAAAGGCCGATGTAAAAGGACGTGCTGGCGAGAAGTTGGCCGAGAGCCGGGACGCTCTCAAAGGCTCGGCGGCCGATGCTAGGGCCAAACTAGGCGACGTCGCGCAAGGAGTGGGCGATAGCTTGTCTAATGCGACTGGGCCCGCCGTTTCGTCGGCCACTGAGTGGGCCAAGTCAGCCGCTCACCCCTCCACTCAATCTGGACATCGTTGGAGGCTTGCCTTGTGTCTCGGGTTAGTGGCCGTGGCCACGATGGCACTGGCCCGTCGCTTCCGCCGCAAGCGCGCGCAGCAATAACGACGCTGCTTTGGGACCATTCGGCACGACTATGGGTTTCTCGGGGGCTGGCCGGCGCGCGCAGGTCGTCCCGCTGGCGTGCCGAGGCTTGTGAGCCTGCCTAAGGATGGCGTGGCCGAGCCAACCCGATTTCGTACCTGGAGGAGAAGAGAAAAAAATGACTTTAATGGACCGGCTCAGTCGCGCCGCCAGAATGCAGACCAACCCGGAGCAAGAGCAACGCCAAGTCATCGATGACATGCTGCGCGAGTCCGACCTCGCCGCTTTCGACATGAACGGTGAATTGACTATGAGCGACGAGCAGCGAGCTGCTCTTCACTACCTCGTGGAAGGCCTACAAAAGGTCCTTGAGGAGGCCGACGAAGATGCTGCTCGAAAAACGTCTCACGAGCCGGTGCCGCACGATATCAGATGACTGATGACCGACGGGTGCCGGGGTAGCCAATGAATCCGCCTATCCCGCTATCGGTCCCCCGAGGGGGCTAGCCGCCCCGGCTCGGGAAGCACCTCAGGAGCACCCGACGGCTCGGGCGCTCGCCGGACAACAACCATCGCCACGTCGTCGGACGGCGGTTGAGTGCCAAAGAAGGTCCGTAGTAGCTGGTTGCAAAGCAGGTGCGGCGCCTCGGGCCGCAAGTGGCTTCGCAGGCGCTCGAAACCTTCGTCCAGGGACTCGCCCCGCCGCTCGATGAGACCGTCGGTGTACAACAACATGACCGCGCCATCATCGAGTTGGACGGAGGTCGAGGCGCGTTTGGTCCCGGGCACGACCCCGAGCGGCACCCCGACGGGCAGTTCGACTATTTGTGCTGGAGAACCCGGCCGGGCCAGTACTGGCGGCACGTGGCCGGCAGAAGCGACGCGGAATTCTCTGAACGGAGGGGCACTGATAGCACACACGACGGTGACCATGGTGCCTATCTCGAAGTGCAGCACCTTACGGTCCGTCAACTCGAGGACCCTTTCGGGAGAGTCACTTATAAGGGCGTAAGACCGCAGCGCACTGCGGACCCGCCCCATAACCACCGCTGCAGCAAGCCCGTGACCGGCGACGTCACCTGTTACAACACAGAGCTCGCCAGAAGGCAATGTAAACAGGTCGTACCAGTCACCGCCGACAGTGCGGTCTTCTGGCGTCAAGTACCGGGCCGCGAACTCCAATCCCGGGCATTTGGGCAACCGGGTGGGTAGCAGGCTACGTTCCAGCAGTGTCGCGGCGGCACGCTCCGTGGCCAGGAGCCGGGTCTGCGTAGCCCCGGCCACCCGTTCGGCCACCACAGCAAGGAGCTCGGCATCCTCATCCGTAAATGGGCGATGCTCGAGACGGCCCACGTGCAGCACGCCGATCACCCGGTCGTCGGCCAGCATAGGTACGCCCAGCATGACCCGTATACCCTTCTCCCAGAGGATAGGGTTCGTCACCGTCGTCGAGTCCACCCTGGTCAGCGCGACTGGGCGCTTCTCCTCAGCTATGCGGCCGGCGAAACCACGCCCGACGGGCACCCGGACTCCGAGGTGCACCTCCTCTTCGATCCCGCACGCTGCGGTGGCCACCAGCTCGCCCGCCCCCTCGTCGAGTAACAGCACCGCGGCCGTGTCGGCCCCCGCCACCTCGCGCACCCGGCTCAACAACTGGGTGAGGAATTCCTCGATCTTCAAGCTCGTGAGGGCCGAGTCGGTCACGGCCAGCAGGCCCTCCAGCCGGTGCTCCAAAGGATCCGTGGTCGTCGCCATCAGGAGTGCCATGATATTTTAAGTGCGCCGCCAGCACCCATGCCAGGCCGCTCTCACAGTCCGTTGCGCGAGCCACGCCCGGCTGGTGGCGCGTCAAAAGCAGTGGGCGGCGCGGACGCTACTGCTCACGGCGAGACAGGTTAGAGCACCAGCGGTGGTGAGGCCTCACCCATTTGAGTGATTTCCCTCCTCTCCTGGTCGATATGGAACCCAACGACGTGGGTATGGGACAAGAGGTGGGCCAGGCCAGCGGCAAAGGCAGCAAAGTTGGCGGAAAACCCGACCTCTCACCTATCCAGGTTGCGATCGTCAACGACTACGAGGTGATCGTGGCGGGTGTTAGCGCAATGCTGGCCCCCCACCGGTCCCGCGTTGTAGTCGTCGAGATGGACGTAGACCAGGACCCGGAGCACGCCGTGGACGTGGCGTTGTTCGATACCTACGGGCAACCAGGTCTGGGCCTCCGTCGCCTCCGCTCTTTGGCCGAGAACGAACGAGTGGGAGCGGTGGCCGTCTATACCTGGAACCTCACCGAGACCAGTCGGGTCGCAGCGTACAACGCGGGCGCCCGGGGCCTAATTGCCAAGACCCTTTCTGCCGAGGGCCCGGTCGGCTCTCTCGAGGCTGTCGCCCAGGGCCAGATGGTCGAAACTGGAGGTTTTCGAGGTGGGGTCAAGGCACGGTGGCCCGGGTCGAGCTGGGGCCTAAGTGCCCGTGAGAGCGAGGTTTTGGCGCTGGTGGCGTCCGGGCTCTCAAACCGCGCCACCGCCGAAGCCCTGTTCGTGAGCGAAAACACGGTCCGCACCCATCTCAAAGCCGTGTTCCGTAAGCTCGGTGTCACAAGCCGGGGCCAGGCCTCCGCTCGAGCACTGACCGACGAGAGCTTCCTCACCCGGCCCTCGGCCCGCGCCGTCCTGAAGGCACGTCAGCGGCGCCGGGCCGTCAGGCCAAGTACGGCCTCTGACGAGGGACAGCAGGAAAATTAGTGGCTTTTTAGGGCCTCCGTCTGCATTTGGCCCAACAAATCGGCCAGGCCACCAGACGCTCGGCCGTCCAGTCGAGCCGATGTGGACACGTATAAGTCGGAAGGGTGAGCTACCTGGAAGCCGCCGTTTACGAGCCGGTCGACCAAATCCGCGTCCTCGCCGGTCGCGCGCGCGCCGCGAACCCGCCCACAGTCAGGTAGGCGTCGCCTCGCACCCCGAGGTTGGCGCCGTAGACCTGAGCATGGTCCATTGCTCGCTCCGATGCCAGCAAACCCTGATAGCGCCGCAGTGTTCTCGGGTGCAGATGACTAAGGTCGCCGAGCCGGACTACGCCTGCCACGGCATGGGTACCTTGGCTCGCGCAACGAAGGTGCCGTGTGGCCCACTCAGCCGGCACCTCGCTATCTGCATCGGTATTGAGGAGCCAGGTACGCGCCGGCGGATGCGGGCGAAGCAGGCGCAGCACCGCAAGGGCCCCCTGGTGGCGGAGCCTCCCTACCGGATGAGCAGCACGAGAGAGTTCCCACCCGCAGCGGGGTCGCCCGGCAAGCGCTGTTTCCACGATTCGCGCCGTGTCGTCGGTACTGCGGTCGACCACAACCCAGATCGCGCTGTCCAGTCGCGGTGGGAGAGCATCAAGAGCGGCCTTGATGCTCTCGATACACGCTTCAATGTGGCCGGCCTCGTTGCGAGCCGGGACGACTACACCGACTGCGTCGATCATGTCCGCCGCAGCGCGTGCAGGAGGAACTCTGCCTCCGCGTGCCAGACAAGCACTTTCCAACCAGCACGGCCCAGTAATTGCGCGTGGGCGCTTTCCGCGTCACGGGGGGCGTCATGAGTTTGCGGCCGCCAGTCAACTGCCAAAATATCCGCACCAGGGTGAACTCGTCTTTCAACCTTGGTAAGGGTGGCGGCCAGGTCAGGTTCATCGAGATAGTAAAGGACTTCGCTAAAGACGACCAGGTCGAAGGGCCCGGGCGGGACTTCTTCGGGAATGCGGGCGATTTCGACGCGCACATTTCGGTGCTGGGATGTGACGCTTCGGGCTGAGCGTACGGCCGCGGCCACGGCGTCGACCGCCATTACCTCGTCGCAGCGAAGCGCTAACTGCGCCGTCAGAAAGCCGGTACCGCAAGCCACGTCGAGCGCCCGCCCGTACCTCGAGCGAGGTAGACATGCCATAGTGACCTCGCGTTTGCGACGCTCGTACTCGCGGGTGGCCGTGCCCCAGGGGTCGTTGTTTGCTTCGTAGAGGTTGGCGAACCGGGCCAGGGGCGTACTCGCCGTGGGTGGTACCCGAAAAAGTACTTCGACGGGTGTTTCGAAGTGAGCGCACGTCTCGGGCACCAGGATTGGTGCTTCACCCCGCGGTCCGGGGGTGAGCTGTGAAACGAAAGCGGTGATGGCCGTATGCTTTTGGCGTCGTTCCTCGGCGTCGAGCCAGTGCCGCGCCGCCAATGTCCATGGCATCGCCGTCGTGCGCGGGTCCTTCCAGGGCCATGTCCAGATCGGGTAACCCCAGACCTCGGTCCCGGCCCCGGCCGCCACTCTGGCGGCCGTGCCAGCGGCCTGGTGGTCCGGGTGCGGGTCATCGGGCCATGGCGCCAGGCACATGTCCGCTCCACTCACAATCGGCGTAAGCGCCTTCGCCAGCTCCGCGCTGGAGAGCCCCGAGTCAGGCAAGCCGAGCCAGGTGACCGTCGTACTGGCAAGTCCCAGACGAACCAGCGCCTCTGTCATTTCGGCCCGTCGTAACCGGCCCAGCTCCATCCGGGCCTCCCGGTCAAGCAAGGGGAAAGCCGCCTCGCCATCGGTCGCGATAACCAATTCGAGGCGGGCACCGGCCCGGTGGAGAGACTGGAGCAGCCCTCCAATAGCGAGCGTCTCGTCATCGGGGTGAGCTGAGACGACAACGACCCGGCCTTTCACGAGCGGAAAAGTCGCCATATCTCGCCTTGTAAGGCCCCATTCTTTGGGGGTCGTTACTGCGAAGCCAGAAGATGACGCCACGTCACTGGCCGGCGGGTGCTCGGACGTTCGGCTTGGCTCGGCGGCGCCGAGGCTCACCGTGATAGTGCTGACGAACTCGGCGTCCGTCGTCATGATGACCCGCCGCGTTGGGCAAGAAGTTCCGACCCCAGGAAAGCCAGATCAGCCTCGCCGTGGTGCTGGCGCACGTAGACCTGTAAGTCGGCCAGGTTTTGGGCCGAAGGGGGGCCCAGCAAAGCGGGCCAGGGCCGACCATTCGAGGGACGATGTCAATAACCTCTCGAGCCGTCTTTTCGGCCGCCGAGCGACAGGTGGCGACCAGGAGCTCGTGGTTGGCGCCGGGTGCCGCATCGATCCTCTGTGCCGCCAAGGTCAACAGAGCTTCGGTACTAGCCAGTTGAGTGTGCAGGGCGCCGAGCAGGGCCAGTCGATGAGGGTCGGCGCAGTCGCCATCTGCCCACGCGGCCAGAGCGGCGTCGAGAGCGCCAGCGGCGCCGCCCAGCCATACCGCCGCCACGCCCGCTCCACCGAGCGCGAAACCGCAACGGTTCGTGTAGAAACCAGGCGGACCGACAACCGATCCTTCTGAGACGCTGACGTCATGGAAGGCCACGTCCAGGCTGGCAGAAGCGTCCATGCCCAAAGCGGGCCAGCTACCGGCCCTGGGTTCAACCTCCGGACGGACAAGGTCGACGTCGATCAACGACGACTGGTCGCTATCCGGGACGCGGGCGGCCACCAGCGCTCGGTCGATGTACCCGGCCCCCGAGCAGAAACGGACCGTACCGCACAGGCGCCATTTGCCGTCCTCGAGGTGGACGGTTGCGCCCGTCCCCCCGGACCGGGACGCCCAAACGCCGTACAGGGCGCCCGCAACCGGACGGCGCCCCGCTTCGGCCAGGATAGCTGTGGCGTCCGCGTGGCCTTCGGCCAGCCGGGCCAGACAGAGGTCGCGCCGGCCATAACCCGCCAAGGAGCGCCAGCGGGCAAGAGTGTCCCCGCGGCCGGGCAAAGGCAGGTCCAGCTCGCCCCGGCCCTGCATCTCGCGCAGTTCCCTGCACACCATTTCGGCTGTGCGAGGCCACGGGCCAGGCTCGGCAGGCGAATTATCCAGGACGCCACATTGCCCCCAAGCCCGGCCGGACCGGGGGACGGGACGGCTCATTTACGTGCCAAACCTCTTCGTGCGCCGGCAGTCCGGATATTCCGCGCGTTCACGCGCTCATGCCACCGGCGAGGTGGCGGTCCCAAAAGCGTAGGGGGGCGCACTGTTCAAAGAAGTACCTGCTCGTGGCGGCGTCTACCAACTGGAGAAAACCATTGTCTAGGCTGCCGGCCAGACCGCAGGCCTCGAAAAGGCCTATGGCGTCCGGGGAGTAGCCAATAAACTTGCAGTGATCGTAGGCATCAGTGACGAAGTCCCTGGCGGCCGCCTGCCGCGCCAGATGGGCCGCTCCGACCGTGGATGCGAGTACCGCCACCGCGTCATACAGGACGGATGGCCCGCCCTCAACCATTTGGTCGACGGGAACCCGCTTCCCGTCCGCCAGCCTTGCCCCACCTACGGCCTGCGCCACTAACTCCACGGCGACGTCTCGAAGCGCCGCCTCTTCCCGGAGCGCTCCGAGGAGGCCGGGCTCGGCTCCGTCAACCAATATGCCGAGCTTGCGCCCCGAAAGGCTGCCAGGGCCATTCAAAATGATGCTGAGGGATGGTGAAGGCCGCAGGCTGTCTATTGGCTCGCGGGCCGGGCTCAAGCGCTGAGGCATTTCAGGCTGGCCCAGACCCTCGGATACCGCCGTCGCCAGATCTTCGTCTACGTTCCGAAGACCGGCCACTATGCGAGCCCGTACCTGAGGCTGTTCGCATTTACTGAGTTCGAAGACGAAGGCGTCAACAATGTGGTCCTGTTCGACCGGGGTCTGGCTACGGAAGAACTGGCGAGCCTGGCTGTAGTGGTCACTGAAGCTCTCCGGCCGCAGGCGCCGCTTTGGACCTGGTGAAGCAGATGGCTCTGTCCTGAAGCCAACGGACGGGTCCTCCCGTGGCCCACCGACGTCAGTTCCCCAGGAGTTGGGCTCGTAATTCGCCCTTGTCGTCGGGTTGACCATGGCCATCTGACCATCTTGCTGGAAGTGCGCTACAGGGCAACGAGGCGCGTTGACGGGCAGGAAGGTGAAGTTGGGGCTCCCGAGGCGCTTCAGCTGAGTGTCGAGGTAGGAGAAGTTGCGTCCCTGGAGCAGCGGGTCATCGGTAAAATCGATGCCGGGGATGATGTTCTGAGTACAGAACGCCACCTGCTCGGTTTCGGCAAAGAAATTGCTCACCGTCCGGTCGAGCACCAGCCGCCCCACTCGCCGGACCGGGACATCTTCTTCCGGGATGAGTTTGGTTGGGTCAAGGACATCGAAGTCGAAGTGCTCGGCGAAGTCCTCGTCGAACAGTTGAAAGCCCAGCTCCCACTCGGGGAAACTGCCGGAGGTGATGGCGTCCCAGAGGTCACGGCGATGGAAGTCGGGGTCGAAGCCGCTGATCTTGAGCGCCTCGTTCCAGACGACCGACTGCAAGCCTTGCTTTGGTTTCCAGTGGAACTTGACAAAGGTCGAGCCACCACGGGCATTGACGAGCCGGAAGGTATGCACACCGAAGCCTTCCATGAAGCGGAAGGAGCGGGGGATGGCCCGGTCCGACATGATCCACATCAGCATGTGCGTGGATTCGGGCGTGAGCGACACGAAGTCCCAGAAGTTGTCGTGCGCCGTCTGCGCCTGCGGGAACCCTCTGTCCGGCTCCTCCTTGGCCGCGTGGATCAAGTCCGGGAACTTTATGGCGTCCTGTATGAAGAAGACCGGGATATTGTTGCCGACCAGGTCCCAGTTCCCGGCTTGCGTATACAGCTTGACAGCGAAGCCACGCACGTCACGGGCCAAGTCAGAGGACCCCTTGTTGCCGGCAACGGTCGAGAAGCGCACGAAGGTTGGTGTCCGTCGCCCGGCTTCCTGGAAGGGCTCAGCCATCGTCAGGTCCGTCAGAGCTCCATAGTTCTCGAAATACCCGTGAGCACCAAACCCCCGGGCGTGTACCACCCGTTCGGGTATGCGCTCGTGGTCGAAGTGGAAAATCTTCTCACGGAAATGGAAGTCCTCCAGCAGTGCGGGGCCCTTTTCTCCGGCCCGCAGGGTGTTCTGGTCGTCGGCAACGACGGTGCCCTGTTGCGTAGTAAGCGGAGGGTGCCCGTCGTCTGCCTGCTGGTGTGTCTCGCCCCCTCGGCCCCGGAGGACGGCTTGATCGCCGTACTGCAACTCGTCCAGGGTCGCCTTGCCGTCCCCTGCGCGGGCCCATCACCCGTAACCATGGCGGCCTCCTTGGCCTGTACGGCAGACCCGCCCTGGCCTGCGTCAAAACTGATACCCCGTAAACAATCGGGCAAACGAAAACCTCTCGGGCGGGATTTTGCGGTGCGCCTGGATGAAGTTGACAAACCCTCAAACCTTTTCACGGTTAGCGAACGGCGAACCCGGCTCCAGCCTCTGAGCCTTTTGCCAGCACCATGTCGGCAAGCGTTGTTGTTCGCCAAAAGGAGTGTATGGTCAACCAGTCGGGCAACCGTAGGCCGAAAAATTCCCGGCCGCTTTTTTAATCCGGCCGGCCTGCGTCGCTTTTGTTTATTTACGGCTCAACCTTTAGCCGGGCTCCCCAAGTGGTGGTCAGCGACTGTCCGGCCTCGAGGCGGACCAGGCCATTACCCGTTTGGAAGGCGTTCGGTGGGCACGTCATCGGCTCGGTCCCGAGGCCCACCCGCCGGCGTGAGGGACTGAGGGTGTCGCCGGTGTAGATCTCGATGATCGGGTAGTGCTGGTCGACCCACACCTCGGTGCGGGTGCCATCGCGGGCGGTGAGGCGCACCCACGCTCGTCCGTTTTGGTCACGGTCCAGATCGGTGAAGGGTGTGTCGAGTTTCTGGTCGCCGATGAGGCGCCCGGCCCGGAAGTCGAACTCCGTCCCTTCGACAGTCGCCGTCCCGGTCGGGAGTTGACGCTCGTTGACCGTGAGGATACGGGTGGAGGCACCGAGCTGGAGGATGCAGTCGTCGATCAGCCCGGCCCCCGGTGACAGATAGGGGTGCTGGCCCGTCCCGTACGGGCAGGCCTGGTCGCCGATGTTGACAGCGGTCGTAGAGACCACCAGACCATCGCCACTGAGTTCGTAGGTCAACCGGACGTCCAGAGTGAATGGGTAGCCGTCCAGAGGCCGGAGCCGGTTGCCCATGACCACTCGACTGGCGTCGTGTTCGACCGCGTGCCAGGACCGCCAGCTGAGAAAACCGTGGATGGCGTTGTGCCTTTCCGGTTCGTTCAGCGGCACCGAGTAGTCGGTGCCGTCGAAACGGTAGGCGCCATCGGCGAGCCGGTTGGGCCACGGAATGAGCGGCGTACCGTGTTCACCGTCGCACACGGCGTCGATGGGATAGGGGTCGAGAACGGACCTATCGCCGACCACGTACTCCCGGATCCCGCCGCCGACCTCGACGACGGTGAGCCGTTGTTGGCCGTGCCGGATCTCGAACTGTTCTCCCGATGGCGGTGGCCCCATTTCGCTTTGCGTCTTGCTACTTTTCGGCCGGCATCATGGCTGCGCCTGAGGTCATTCGTTCCGCCAGGCGCGAGGCGAGGGCCATGATCGTCAAGGCCGGGTTGGCCGCCCCCTGGGTAGGGCAGACACTGCCGTCACTGATGAACAGGTTGGGGATGCCCCAAACCCGTTGGTTGGCATCGATAACGCTGTTGTCGGGGGAGGTGCCCATCCGGGCGCCGCCCACCAGGTGGGCGTAGCGGTTGATGGTGAGCACGTCCTGGGCCCCGCGGCGTTCAGGATGTCGGTGATGACCTTGGTCGAGTAGCTGATGTTGGCCTTGTCGTTGTCAGCCAGGCTGTAATCGAAACGCGCCACCGGCAGGCCGTAAGGGTCCTTCTCTTCGGCCAACGTGACCCGGTTGCCCGGTTGAGGAAGTAGCTCATTGAGCACCCCGATACATGACCAGTGGTTGTAATCGCGCATGTACTCGCGCAGCGCCCGCCCCCAGTGCCCGCCGGCCAGGACGTGCTCGGCCCAGCCGATGGGCAGGGGTGACACGGTCTGGATGGAAAAGCCCCGGGCGAAGCCCCGCCCCGGATCGGTCTCGTAGAAGTCTTCCGAGGACACCTCCGGTGGTGGTGCTTTGTACATGCGCAGCTCGTCAGGGAAGCGCCCCGCGCTCTGGGACGCGCCCTGGACCATGACGTAGCGGCCGACCTGGTCCTCGTCGTTGCCGATCCCCCGGGGGAACCGCCCGGAGGTCGAGTTGAGCAGCAGCCGGGGGGTTTCGATGGAGTACCCCGCCACTGCCACCACCTTGGCCCGCTGCCGACGCTCGAGGGTCTCGCCTTCCTTGACGTATGTCACCCCCGTGGCCCGCCCGCTGGCCTGGTCGATGTCTACCTGGGCCGCCATGCAGTTGGCCCGGATCTCGACGCCGTGGGCGAGGGCGTCGGGCAAGTGGGTCACGTAGGGGCTGGCCTTGGCGTTGACCTTGCAGCCCTGCAGGCAGTACCCACGGTAGATGCAGTGCGGGCGGTTGCCGAACGTGCCATTGACGATGCCGACCGGTGCCCACCCGCATCTTGATCCGCATGCGATGGGCACCCCGCCACAGCACCGAGGCGGACTCGGACACCGGGTGCGGCGAGAACGGGTAACAGTGCGGGTACCCCCAGGGCCAGTCTTGACCTGCCACCGGGAGCTCGCGTTCCACCGCCTCGTAGTGCGCCCGGATGTCCTCATAGCTGATCGGCCAGTCTGCCCCGACCCCGTCCAGGGTTTGGGTCCGCATGTCAGAGGGGTGGAAGCGAGGGCAGTACCCGGCGTAGTGGACCATTGACCCCCCCACCCCTCGGCCCGAGTTGTTCTTGCCCATCTCGATGGGGTCGGCGCCGCCGATAATGCGCTTCTGAGCCCAGTACAGGTGATGGGACCCGGCCTCGTCAGATACCCAGTCCTCGTCGGGGTGCCAGAACGGCCCGGCCTCGATGACTACGACACTCCACCCGGCCCGGGCCAGGCGCTGGGCGAGCACCGACCCGCCCGCTCCGGCGCCGACGATGCAGATGTCGACCTCGTCGGTGTCGTCGTAGTGGGCCATTGTGCCCTCGCCGGGCAGGTCTCGGCGGTGCACGTCGAGTAAGAACCGGGAATCATTGTCGGCCGGCCCGACCGAACCCTTTAACCAGCGCCAGGTCATGGCGCTACCTCCCATCGGTAGGGCCAACGGACAAGGTGCGGCGCCGAGTGGGCGCGCTGCGTGGCCCTCACCGGGCCAGCTTCGGAGCAGTACGGACGGGATCCTCGCCAGTGGCCCCGGGCCGCTCGAACGGTTCCCTGGTGCTGGTGGGCCCCAGCCCATAAAACCGCGGGGGTAGGCGGGGCCGCCGAACCCGATCTCGTTCCACGCCCAGGGATGGGAGTAAAAGGCGGTCAGGACCGCCCGCATACACACCGACCATGCCTTTTTACAGTTGAGCGTGTCCCAGGGCCCGCCTGACAACTGGCCCTGAGCCAGCAGGCCCACGATGGCCTCCTGGGTAGCCACCTCGGCTGCCGCGAAGGTCGGCTGCCCATAACCGCTTCGAGCCACCTCGTCCAGGCCGGCCAGTACGAGCCGCCACGTGTCCCGGTCATCGGGCATGTCGGCGTACTGGAAGCCGTCGAGTAGCCCGGTAGCCAGTTTCTCGTCGACCAGCTCCACCACCGGGACCCTCGGCTCGCCGTCCTGGGCCATGCACACGTCACAGAACGCCCGCACCGTCGGCGCCTCCGCCGGGGAGAAGAACCGGAGCTCACGCGCCATGTGCAGCCGCGCGTCGACCACCCTGGCGGTGGCGGCATCCCACGTGCCAGCGGCGTCGAACACGTCGTAGTCCGGGTACCGGCCGATCATCTGCGGGGTTGTCCCCCGCCGCTGCCGCGGCAACCAGGACGGGTGCGGCGGTTGCTTGCCAGGGCGCAGGTTCGGGAGGTGGTCGGGCCTCGACAGGTCGCGGCCCACTAGTCCTCCCGCCGCAGCAGGGCCGCCAGGACGCCCATGCCGCCGACGAGCGTCATCAAACCGGGGGCGAAGATGGGACTTGCCCATCGGGACGTTATAGGCGGCGAGCCGCCACCCACCGGGTTTGCGGGCCACTCCCCGGGCGTGAAAGTACTCCCCCATTAGGCCGTTTGCGGTGTAGATCATGGCGGTGGCCGGGAGCACGGTTTTGGCCCATCTTTTGGAGAAAACCCCCGCTACCCCGGCCACCATCACCGGAGGGGTGAGGATGATCGGGCTCCACATCCACTTGTTGCCGAAACTGGCTTTGTAGTGCTCCAGGAAAATCTCAGCCGTGGTCACCGCTGCGGCCACTGCGGTCAGACCGGCGAGGGAGCGCTCGAAGCGGCCGTGGGCCACATCGGAGAAAGCACGGTCGATGAGGTGAGTCAGTTCGCCGATGCTCTCAGCGTGTGTCTGGGGCCCCGCGGCCATCGTCAGCGCCTCTCTCCGTGCATAAGTTCGTGGACCATTTCGTGAACACCTTCAGCGGCGCCGGCGATCCCCGCCCGGGGAGCGGCGGCCACCGAGGCTGTGAACGCCTTGGCCTGTTCAAAGGTGACGTGGGGGGGCATGGGCTGCTCAGCTGTAGTTGCCTTAGCCATTGATTTGCTCCTGGTTCGTCTCGAAGTTTCCTGGTGAGGACCGAATGTGCCGGCCTTCAACGGGCCCGGAACTGCTCTGCATCGGCCTGGCGGTGGGACAAGCCGTGCCCATGGGAGCCTGCGGCGGGGCATAGCTGGCCGCCTTGAGGGCTCAGCGCCCCATCGAAGAGCGTCGTCTCGATGCGGTGGTGGTCGTGGAAGTACTCCAGGTGGCGCAGGTTGGGCACGCCGTGGCCACGTGGGCGTGCAGGTTGGGGTGCGCAGTGCCCGGAAACCTGAAGGTTATGAGCCTCGGCCACCGCCGCTGCCCGCAACCAGACGGTGTAGCCTCCGCAGCGTGTGACGTCGACCTGCAAACAGTCAACCGCTTCGGCGTCCACCATCTTGGCGAAGTAATCAAGGCTGTAGCCGTACTCCCCGGCGGCCTTGCGGCACGCTCGAGCCATCCGCTCGTTCAACCCGGGTACGTCTAGAGCCAGGGAGCCGAGGCAGATCTTCGCCAGTTCGTGCTCGACGACTGTGGCGCTGCCCGGCCCGGCGTATGTCCAGCCGAGCCCGGAAAGGCCCCCGGCTCGAACCTCCACCACTACGACAGTCGTCGAGGACCACTCGAGGGTGCCGTCGGCCTCTGGCTGATCGGTCGGTACCTCGTACTCCCGGACCTCAACCGCCTCTACGGTGGGAGATTGGTGCACCTCGGAAGACGCCACCGTTAGCCCAACCCCTTCCGTCTCCAGGATCGCTAGCCGTTCTCACGTTTTCCCCGGCTTTCCCGTCAGGCAAACCAGTCCCCGCCGGGCGCTCGGGCCGGCGGCCGGACATTTCGGATTTCCGCTGTCCAGGTTTGAAATTAGGCCGATCCTGGTATAGCTAATTTGTGATTATCTTCCTTGTGTTGTTACTAGTGCTGCTGTTTTTTGGGCTTGGCTTCGCTGTGCACTTACTTTGGATCCTGGCCGCCATCTTCCTCATCTTTTGGGTCGCTGGCGTTGCTTTGGGCCGAGGCGAGAGCGCCGGAAGTCATCGCTTTTATAAATGGTAAACCTGGGGTTCAGCTTTTCCCTCGGGTTTGTACTCAATATTCATCGTCCAATGCTCGCATCGCCGGAGGTTTACAAATTCGGCGGAATGGGTAAACAACGCTTCCTCAAGTTCGGCCTGCACAGCAGGTCGAACTTGGGCAGGACTGCCTACCAAAGTGAAACGAGGAGAAATGTCTAGGGAAACAGGGACAGGTTTGATTGGCCTCGGCATCGTGCTGGTCGTTATCGGTGCCATCCTCAAGTTTGCCGTTACGGTGACCACCACAGGCTTCAACATAAATACCGTTGGGGTTATCTTGTTGATAGTCGGCATTTGTTCCGTAGTTATCGGAGTGGCGCTGTTCGCTGTGGGTGCCAACCGGCGGACAACGACCCGGGAAAGCGTGCAGAACACACCCGGTGGTAGCGAGCGTGTAGTCGAGCGTCACGACGTAATGCCCTAACGCACTTGCTCGCCCTCCGACCCGGTCGCTCAGATCTCGATCTCGGTCCCCATGACCACAGTACGTTTGGGAGGGAGGGCGAAAGTATGGCCGGGGTTGGCGGCATTGTGGGCGAGGAACAGGAAGAGGTGCTTGCGCCACCTTGCCATCCCGTGGCTGCGCCCTGCGGCCAAAGTGGCGCGGGAGAGGAAGTAGGTGGCGTTGTCGAGATCTGCGTCGGCGAGTGCCGGCTCTCTGCTGGCCGCGTGGGCCAGGGCGGTGGGGATGTCGGGCCGGTCGAAGAACCCGTATCGTAGGCCCAGGTGCACGACGCCCTCGCTGAGGGGACCGACGTCCGTGGCTTGAAGCTGGTCTTCGGGCGCCACGTGGGCCAGCCGGCTGGCCCCGGCAGAGACGATGATGACGTGTTCGTGCAGGATGTTGTTCCGCTCGACATTGGCCCGCAGCGCCAGAGGGACGGTTTCATCCGAGGGGTGGGGGAAGATGGCCGTGCCCGGAACCCGGAGCACGTCCCGCCTCGCGAGGTCGGTGAACAAGTCCTCCAGGGAGCCTTCGGCGTCGACTAGCCGGGTAACGACACGCTGGCGCCCGTGGCGCCAGGTGGTCATGACGGTGAACACAGCGGCGGCGACTCCGAGGGGCACCCACCCGCCGTCGAGGACCTTCACTACGTTGCCGGCAAAGAACGCGACTTCGAGCCCGTCGAAGACGGCTGTCATCAAGATGAGCTGCCAGGTCGGCCAGTGCCATTTCACCCGGGCTAGCACGACCAGCATGCAGGTCGTGGTGAGAAAGGTGCCGGTGACGGCGATCCCGTAGGCGCCGGCCAGCCGAGAAGAGCTTCTGAAGGTCAATACGAGGACCAGGACGCCCGCGAAAAGTGCCCAATTGACGGCCGGCATATAGATTTGCCCGGCCTGGCGGCGCGACGTGTGCCGCACCTCCATCGGTGGCAGGAACCCCAGCTGCACGGCCTGCTTGGTCATCGAGTAGGTGCCCGATATCACCGCCTGCGAGGCGATAATCGTGGCGGCCGTGGCGAGGACCACCGAAGGCAGGCGTGCCCACGGCGGCATCAACAAGAAAAACGGGTTGGACTTGTCGGCCTGGTCACGCAGCAACAGGGCGGCTTGGCCCAGGTAGTTGAGCGTGAGGGCAGGGAACACCAGCACGAACCAGGCGAGACGGATCGGGGCCTTGCCGAAGTGCCCAACGTCGGCGTAGAGGGCCTCGGCGCCGGTGACGGCGAGCACGACGGCGCCCAAAGCGACGAACGCCAGGTCGGGATGACCACCGACGAAGGCGAAGGCGTAGGTGGGAGACAGCGCAACCAACACCCCGGGGTGAAGCGAGATGCCGCGCGCACCCGCCACCCCAATGACCACGAACCACAACACCATCACGGGACCGAACAAGGACCCGATGCGCTGGGTGCCCCGGGCCTGGACCACGAACAGGGCGGCGAGGATGACGGCCGACAGCGGCACGACGAGACTCGCGAGGCCCGGGTCGGGAAGCTCGAGGCCTTCGACGGAGGAGAGCACGGATATGGCGGGCGTAATAACCGAATCGCCGTAGAACAGGCTGGCCCCGACCAAGCCGACCACGGCGATGGCTCCTGCCGCCCGGCCCGGCCCGAGAGCGCGGCGTACCAGTGCGGAGAGGGCCAGCACGCCACCCTCACCGTTGTTATCGGCGCGCAGGACGACGGTGACGTACTTGACCGACACGATGATGATGAGCGACCAGACGACCATCGAGATGATCCCGAGCACGTCGACCGTAGTCGGGCCGATCCGGCCGTCGTCGATGGAAAAGACGGTCTGGACCGCGTAGAGAGGGCTGGTGCCGATGTCGCCGTACACAACGCCCAAGGCCCCCAGCACGAGTGCGGCGATCCCCGCAGTGGCTGCAGGCGAGCGGCCGTTCCGGCCTCGACGCCCCTCACCTCCCGAGGGCCCGTCTTCGTTGTGCCCGTTTTCGGAGACCCCCGGCTCCTTCTCCTCACCCGACGGGCTCGCCACCTCGTCGGGCGCCTCCTCCTTTCCGGTCGTGCCGCCCGGTAGCCCACCCCCGGTCGACGGCTCCGACTGTGGGCCAGGCTCGGTTGCGCCCCTGCGTGGTCGGCCGGATCTCACCGGACCTGTCTAGTACGGCCGAGCTCAAACAGGGACGGAGCCACCGCCGGCAGCCGATAGGGCGGTCCACCGGCCGCGCCGCAGATCACACGCTCGTGCCGGCGCCAACTGTGCGGTCGGGCGGTGTCACTCGCTGGGGCGATGCGGCCTATATGCCTGTAAATAGGCTCGACTTTTCGCCGCGTCCGGCTCGGGTCGGCACCGTCGCCGAGCCGCCGGAATTGGGTGCAAGGTGTACCCACCTTAGGTACGATGAACTGATGGGAAAGGTGGTCCATGTCCGCGACGTGCCCGACGAAGTCCATGACAAGCTCAGCGACCTGGCCGCGGGCCAAGGCCTGTCGCTTAGCGCCTTCATGCGCCGCGAGATGGAGCACATTGCCCTTCGGCCAGAGGCCGCCCACCGCAACACCGAGCTCGTGAGAGCCGCTCGAAAGAAGATCCGCTCTCGGGTCTCCACCGAGGAAATCGTGGCCGCGGTCCACGATGGCCGCGAGTGAAGGTCCTCGATAGCAGCGCCGCCGTCAAGCTATTGGTCGGTGACAGTGAGGCCATCGAACTCGATAACGAAGAGCTGGCTGCCCCCCACCTGATCGATTCGGAGGTTGTCAACGCCCTTCGGCGGCTGGTGTTTCGAAGGCAGCTGACAGACGATGAAGGCGCAGCGGCGTTGGAACTCTTTGGCGCTTTGGAAATAGCGAGGTACCCAGCCGATTGGTTACGGGGGCGGATGTGGGCCTTGCGGGGCAACTTCACCGGTCAAGATGCCACCTACATAGCCCTCGCCGAGATGTTGGGCAACGTCCCGTTGCTAACTGCCGATGCTCGCATCCGGGACGCGCCAGTGGCCCTCAACTGCCCGGTCGAGCTGCTTTAGCCAATTACGCGATGGCGACGACACGGCCGCAGCGGGACCTGGCCACGAGGCCGTCCACGAGATTTTTTCGACATCGCTCGTTCTGCCGTTGGCCACCTCGTAACTCATTGCACGATCACCCGATTGCGGGTGACGACAACCCGGTTGGGCGCTGTTTATCGTAGCCCGAGGGAGTAATCAGGAGGTGGCTGTGACGCTGTCAAGGACTGACCCTGCATTGACAACTGACCCTGCATTGACAACCGAGGGGGCTCAGGCCCGGTGACTACCAGTGTGCCCCGCCGAGCCGGTCAAGACGAGACAGAAGAGCCGAAGGTCAAGGAAATCGGGGTGCAGACGCAGTTCCAGCGGCTGACTACGCCACGGGCGGCAGCGGTTGCCGGGATCCTCTTCACCCTCCTGTTCTCGGTGAGCGTGATACTGCTACGTTCCGCCTTGCCTCACGGAGCCGTGGCGGGGACCGCCTGGGCCCACAAGGGCAGCGGCAGGATCAGCCTCGCGCTGCGGCTGATACCTTTCGCCGGTATCGCCTTTCTATGGTTCATCGGGGTCATTAGAGACCGCCTGGGCGACTACGAGGACCGTTTCTTTTCGACTGTCTTTTTCGGCAGTGGCCTTTTGTTCCTGGCGATGGTGTTCGTCTCTTCGGGAGTGGCGGCGGCCACCCTCGCCAGCGGCGAACTTGCGAAAACTGACGCATCCCAGGTCATATATTTCGGCCGTGTCGTCATGCTGCAGGTGAGCAATGTCTACGCCATAAGGATGGCCGGCGTCTTTATGATCTCTTTGGGCACTATATGGTGGCGCACAGGGTTGATGCCGCGTTGGCTGGCAGTGGTTTCGTTCCTTGTCGCCTTGACCCTCCTGGTGGTAATCAGCCTCAGTTTGTGGTTGGTGCTGTTGTTCCCGGCCTGGACGTTCGTCGTGAGTGTTCTGGTCCTGGTACGGAACCCGCGACGTGCTGCCACCCCCGCAGGATGACCGACGTGCTCTCGACGGGCGGCGCTCTAGCCGAGGTGGCAAGCTGATGCGGTGGCGACGGTCGCAGCCAACGCCGGACGAAGGACCAGTCGTCGGCGAGGCGCGCGCGGTGCTTGAAGGTACGGTTCGGGCACAAAGGTACGCTCAATGGCGACGGCTTCCGGCCTGGGTGTACGTCAACGAACTCGCCCACGCCGACGTGGCGACTTTGGCACGACTGGCCCAAAGGAGAGGGCAACTACACCCCGCTACTTTTGAACATGCGAGCGCTTTCCTCGCCGCCAAAATTCTCCTCAGAGCAAGTGGGGAGAGTTCGCTTTCCGACGTCCAGCGCTCGCTGGTGCCCCTCGAGCTCGACCTCCTGGGCGAGGCGTACCCGGCCGGCACTACCGCCGCAACATTGCTCACGTTGGCGTTGGACGCACTTGCGGCCTCGGGATCGAGCCCATCAGGCCTGTGAAGAGGTCCTGCTTCAGCTGACAATTCGGTCTCGGCCGGGGTACCTGCACGAGGACCGGGAGGTTGCAGTGGAGCGGTTAGGCCTGCCGTTTAGGGCACCGGATTTGGTAGGGCCGGCCAGGCCACTGGCCGGCCCTACCCTTGGCTCAGACTGCCGCCGCGCGGGGCAGGCACTACCCCCCGCGACGGGCCAACTATCCCGGGCGTTTCTAGCTGCCGCAGAGCGTGGCGACCACGGTCCCGGTACCCGGGTCAGCGGTATTGGGCTGGTAGCCGGAGTTGGTCTTCACGATCACGATCTCGGCGATGTTGCCCGAGACCGTGCCGCCCGATTGGGTGACCTTGCTTGGCACCACCACGGCCATATAGGCGGGCACGGTGCTCGGCACGTTGGCGCTGCCGCCGGGGCTGCCCGTCCAGCTCCCGGCGCAGGCCGGGTCCGTCACGGTAGCGGCCCCGTTGTGGAACGTCTGGGCGTAGCCCTTGAAGCTCGCCGGCGCCGGACCGCCCGACAGCGGGTTCGAGCTGGCCCAGTTGCCGCCCCACCACGTGAGCGTCGTGCCGGGCTTGGCGTTTTTCACGGCCTGGTCGCCCAGGGTGAAGCCGCCCCCGGCGGGCAGGTAGCTGAACACGAGGGCCTGCCCGCTAGTAGAGGAGGCCGAGTAGTAGCTGTCCCCACCAAAGGTGGCCGAGACGGGCTGGTTACCGAGCGTCTGGTTGACGGTGGCGACCTGGCAGCTCACCCAGCCGTCGGCCGTGACCTCGCCCTGGCAGCTCTGGGCACTGCTGCCGCTACCCAGTGTCAGGGTGACCGTCTGGCCGTCGGGCACCGTCGGGCTGCCCCCGTCCTCCTCGAGGACGGCGCTCAGGGTCGCCGGGCGGTTGTTAGCGATGAGGGACGAGCCGCTGTAGCTAAGCGTCGTACCCGCTTTGGTCACCGTGATGGTCACCGGTGACGACGTGGTGCTCACCGTGCCGTCGCCGGCGGTGAAGGTGACCGGGTAAGCACCGGGCGCGGCCGCGACCGTGCCCGTCACCGTGCCTGTGCCATTACCGTTGTCCGTGAAGCTCAGCCCCGCGGGGAAGCCGGTGGCCGACAGCGTGAGGGGGTTCGGCTGGGTATCGCTGGCCGAGACCGACAAGCTGAGCGCCCCATGGTAAGCCACGGTCTGGTTGGCGGGCACCGAGAGCCTGGGCGGGACGTCCTGGACGCCGAAGACGGTGCTGCTGAGCTGGGCCAGGCTGGGCGTCGTGGTGTCACTCAGAGTGAAGGTCACGCAGCCGGTGCCGGCGTTGTAGGTCTGGCCCGAGACGTCGGCCCATTGACTGGTCGTGCCGTCGTAGTAGTACACGACGCTGCCGCCGGCCAGGTTGCAGTCCGTCACCTGCATGCTGCTGAAGACGCTGGAGCCGGGCACGGACACGTTGAAGTAAGCGTTGGTGGGCGTCGACGGGCTGCTCGTTTCCGGGTCGGCGCCGTACTCGGCCACGGCCACCGTTCCGCCCCCGCTGGCGGTGGCACTGAGGCTGCCCGCCGTGCCGGCGCCGCTCCCCCCGACCGAAGCCGTGGCGCTGCCACCGTCGCTCGGGCTGGTGGCCAGGTTGGTAGCGGCGACGCCGCTCTGAGCCGAGACAACGTACACCAACTGCGGGCTGGTCGTCCCGCCGCCGGGCGCCGGGTTGACGACAGTGACCACACCTACTGTGGCGCTAGCGGTGTCAGTGGCCGGGAGCTCGGCCGTCAATACCGAGGGCGCGGCGTACGAAGTGGCCAGGGGAACCCCGTCCCACTCCAGGCTCGAGAAGGGGCCGAAGCCGGTACCGGTGACCGTTATCGTGGGGCTGCTGCCGACGAGCGCTGACATCGGGGTGAGGTTGCCCACGATGGGCGACGGGTTGGTGACCGTCTCGACGATGGTGCGGCTGACTGTCGCTCCGCTCTGGTCGCTGGCCGTGACCGTGGCGTAATAGGTCCCGGCGCTGGCGTAGGTGTGCGAGTCGGATAGGGCGACTTCCGTGTTAGTGGGGTCGGCGGCCACCGTGAGAGACGTCTGGTTGTTGAACAGGCCCTTGACCGTGCCGGGGACGGCCGAGCCCGGGTTGCACTCCCCGCCTCCAGGTAGGACGACGAGGCCGCAGAACGCGGTATCCGTGCTGCTGCCATCACCCCAGTCCACGTACACGTTTTCCACATCTTGGGTGCCGGTGTGGGTGATCGTGCCCGCAATGTCAGTGCCGGTACCGACCGGCACCGTTCTGGCATCGCACTGGGCGCCCGGGCAGTCCGGGTTCAGCGTCAGGCTGGGCGGCACGTCGCCCACCGAGACGTTGAAGGAGTCCACCGCCTGCTCCCCGTTTGCGTCGGTCGCCGTCAGGAGCACCGCATAGGTGCCGCTCGTCGGGAAGGTGTAGTCCGTAGCGCCGGTGCTGGTGATGGGCCCCGTGTAGTCGGGCTCCCCCACGTTTACCTGAAGGCAGCCCACGTTGCACACGTTCTGCTGGAACTGCCATGTGTACGTGATGGGCGACGTGACTTCGCCCTGCGAACCGAAAGCATCCAGGGGCCCGAACGTGTTGGGGGAAAACTCCACCGCGCTACCTTCGACGGCAGCCCCCCACACCGGGAAGCCCGTGGGGTTATCGCCCGATACCGTCCCAACGGAGGTCCCGGTCCCGGGGGCCTGCACACTGGCCGAATAGTCGTTACCGTCGCTGCCCACGTAGTCGATGGAGGGGCTCACCGAGCACAAACCATCGGTGTAGCAGGTCGAGCTGTCGATCGTCTGGCCACTGCCGGCCGTGAGGTTGTAGCCGAGGAACTGATATCCGGCGCTCGGGCTCCCCACCAGCCAGGCGACCTGCTCGTTGCCGTCCCAGTCGGTATAAGTGATGCTCAGGCTTTGCGTGGACTCGTTCGTGATAAACCAGTTCCCGCTCAGTCGCGCCGTGCTGGTGGTCCCCGCTGCGGCGTCCTGCCAGGTGATCGAAGATGCCGTGCTGGTGAGCGTGCCGCCCTTCTCCTGTACGACAAACTGGGGGTCGGTGGCGGAGGCCGGAGGGATCGAAGTGGGGTTCAGGCAGGCCGGGAACGACCCTGCGCTAAAGACCCCCCCGCCAACGACGGTGACCCCCGGCGGGATGCCCGCCGAATTGTCACACGTCTGGTCCGTCGGCGTGGGCAAGGTGGCGCCGACGAAGAGCTCGTAGAGCGTGGCTTGGCCGTCCGACTCGCTCTCGAGCGTGGCCGCGTCGGGCGGAGTCTCGGCGTTCGTTATGAGCGTGGCGAGCTTGCCCGGCAGGGCGGCGGCCGTGAACACGTTGATGCCCTCCATGACGGCGGCTTCAATGGCCGCCAGCACAATCGTGACAACGAGGACGTCCGTGGCTGCGCCGACCAGGTCGAAGGCGTCTGCCGCATCAGCTGCGTCGGCTACATCGGAAAGGTCCTCTTCTTCCTCGGTGTCGGTGAGCTTTTGGACAGTGCTCGATGGAGATGAAGATGACGGTGCGGGTTTTGTCATGTTCTCCAGGTTGTCCAGGCCCGCTGATCGGGCCGCCACTTTAGCCGCCTGGAGGCCGAGCGCCTGCGCCGAGACCAGCGATGCCACGATAAGACCGAAGGTTGCCCCGGTGCCGTACGTTGCGGCAGCCGAAAAGTACGCCCCGGTGTCCAGCAAGGAGTAGTTGGCGTCGTCCTCCCCCCATTTGGTGAACTGTTCGAAGGTGGGCGTGGAAGGGACGTAGCCGATCGGGGGTGGCTGGCCGTTGCAGGTCGCGTCGGTGGTGGGCTCCGTGTAGTCCGTGCCATCCGGCGCCGGCGACTGGTACACGCAGTACCCGCTGTCCTTCTGGACGGTAAACGGGCTGTACGGCACCGGATAGCCGGGCGTGGAGAAGAACGCCTCCAGGGCGCTCTCGCTCGGGTTGCTGTTCAGCAGCGCCTGGTACATGCCCTCGTCCAGGCCCGCCGACTTGACGTACTCGAACCCGGCGTCCCCGGCTGCGGCCAACGCCTGGCGTCCCTCTACGGCCTGCACCCAGTTGACCACGTTCTGCTCGTCCGGCGTACACGTCGTGGTGCAGTCGGTGATGGCCTCTTCGATCAGACTGAACAGATCGGCCTCGGCGTCAGAGCGCCCCCAGCTCAACACCGCGTTGCCATCGTCAGGGGAGAGACTGTGAGCGGCGATAATGTTGCTCACAGCTTGGTTTTCGAACACCTGCAGCGAGTCGGCCTGAGCCGGGGTGGCGGCGTAAATACCCGACAGCGTCAGGAGGTCGGGAGGCAGGCAGCCGGGGCTGAAAGATGCTCCGAGGACGAGGTCACAGCCGGGATTGGTAACGCCAGTACCAGCGGTGCCAGTAGTGTCCGGGCTGGCCGCCTGCGCCGCAGTGGTGAGCGACGACAGCACCACGCTGACGATCACGACCAGGGACACCAAGAGGCGGCACCGAGGTCTCCCTGCCCGATCTGCCCAGTGCGCTATGCGCCAATTCATTCTCATATTCCTCCTTTGAAGACCACCTGCGGAGCCCGGTTGGCGAGGGTGGCGTCGTGGTCAATGGCCTCTCCTGGGCGGGTGCACCGCCCCGTCGAGGCCCGGTACAGCAATGGCCACGCGAGCAGGGTAAGATTTTGAGCTTCCGGTGACCAGGTAATTGGCCGGTAATTCGCCGGGCGAAGTTGCGGCGTTGTTGCGGCAAAATTGCCGCTACCCACCGCGTTTTGCCGGACGGGCAGCCCGAGGCGGGAGGAATTCGACAATTGCGAGACCTGGCTGCGTTCCGGGGGTCACTGCGGGAACGACGGCTGGCAGTTGGGCGCACCCAGCAACAGTTGGCAAGGGCTATCGGATTGCACCCGCATGTGCTGAGCCACAAACTTCACGAAACGGACGGGGCGGTATTGACTACGCCCGAAGTCGTTTCGATCGTCGTAACCATGGCGGGCTGGGGAGGGATCGGCTCCAAAGCTGATGCCGCAGCATTGCTCGCGCTGATGGGCCTGGCCCCCGAAGCCATCCCCGCCCAATCCTGGGCCTCAAAACCGTTGGCCCTTCTCCCGGAGGACATCTCATCAGAGGTCGGCTCCGTCGACGCCGGGCAAGAGGGTGGGCGGTCTGACGCGACACCGGCCTCCAACCGCGGCACGGTGCCACTTCTGGCGTCCCCCACGCCGAAGGAGGGACCGTCGGTGCCGTCGGTTTTGCCAATGCGACCTACGGCACCGGCCGGGAGGGAAGCCCAACTCGCGACCGGCCCTCCGGTCCGCCCTCTTATCGGGAAGAGAGGAGCCGAGGACGCGCTGGAGGCCATGCTCAGCGAGGAAGGGGCAAAACTGGTGACGCTGACCGGGCCTGGCGGGGTGGGCAAGACCAGCCTCGCCGTCAAGGTGGCAGAGAAGGTGGGTTCGCGCTACCCAGCGGGGGTGGTTTTCGTCGACCTGTCGCCCCTGACAGAGCCAGAACTGGTGCCGGCGGCGATAGCGGCCACGCTGGGGCTAGCCGAGGAGGGTACCCGGCCGCTGCTGGCTGCTCTCGCGGACCACCTCTATGACCGTCGCTGCTTGCTGTTCCTCGACAACTTCGAGCAAGTGCTGCCAGCGGCGGAGCAGGTAGCCAAGCTCTATACCAGTTGTCCTCGGCTACAGGTGCTGGTGACGAGCCGCATGGCCCTAAGGCTGCGCGATGAGCGGATCTACCCGGTGGCGCCTTTGCCCACGCCGACGGCCCTCGAAATGCTTCAACTCGAGCGCCTGGCGGATGTCCCTTCGGTGGCGTTGTTCCTCGAGCGGGCACGGGCGCGCAGTCCGGGATTTGCCCTGACAGGATGCGAACGCCCGGACTGTCTCGGAGCTGTGCGAGCAGCTCGACGGCCTGCCCCTCGCTATCGAACTGGCGGCCGCCCGCATGCCGGCGTTGCCCCCGGCGGCCCTGCTGGGGCGTCTGCAGCGATCGCTCGGCGCCCTGGGGGAAGGCCCACGGGACCTACCGGCTCGGCAAAGGACGCTGCGCGACGTCATCGCCTGGAGCTACGGCCTCCTGACCGGGGAACGCCAGGCCCTGTTCCGGCGCCTTTCCGTGTTCGCCGGCCGGTGCACCCTCGCCGCCGCCGGCGCGGTGTGCTCGCTCGACGACGGCGAAGACGGCCGCGCCGAGGGCCCCGTTAGCTCGGCCTTCCCCGACTTGTTCGACGAACTAAGTGCCCTGATCGAGGCCCAGTTGCTCGAAGTGGTGTGGAGACGGCCGAGCCTGACATCTGTTTCCGCCAGCTCGAGACGGTCCGTGCTTATGCGCTCGAGCAGCTAGAGGCGGGCGACGAGGCACCCGGGGTCCGCCGGCGCCACGCCTCCCACTTCCTTTCTCTGGCCCGTGAGGCGCAGGGGGCGATGGGAGGGCCGGACGAGCAAGCCTGGCTGGCCAGGCTGGAGACGGACCACCCCAACTTGCGGGCCGCGCTGAGCTGGGCGCGCGACAGCGGGCAGACGGCATTGGGGCTCGAGATCTCGGGGGCGCTGTGGGTGTTCTGGCATCGCCGCGGCCACCTGAGCGAAGGCCGGCGTTGGCTGGAGCTTTTCCTGGGCGCCCCGGGTGCCGACAGGGCACCCGACCGCGTCCGGGCCGAGGCGCTCACGGGCGCAGCCTGGCTGGCCTCCGGCCAGGACGATTTCGGCGCCGCCGAAGCGCTTTTCGAACAGGCCCTACCTCTTCAGCGGGCGCTGGGCCAAAGCGGACAGCGTGGCCGATGTCATGACGCACCGGGCCCTGACGCCCCGGGACCGGGGTCGTTACGACGAGGCGCTCCGCCTGGCCGAAGAGGGCTTGACCGTAGCCCGAGACTCAGGGGATCTAGCCGTGATTGGCTCCGCCACTTTTCGTTTCGCGTTGGTGATGCAGGAGCACGGGGAGTTCGACAAGGCGCAGACAGCCTACGCGGAATCCCTGGAACGCTTCCGCGCCGTCGGCGACCGGCGGATGGCCGCCTACGCGTTGCTCGGCCTCGGGGCCGTCTCTCGGGACATTGGAGACTTTTCCATGGTCGAGGCCTACTGCTCGCAAAGCCTGCAGATGAGCCGGGAGGTCGGGCACACCTGGGGGATCGGTTACTCGCTCAACAGCCTCGGCCTGGCCGTGGCCGCCCGGGGTGACTTCCACAGGGCTCATGAGCTTTTTGCCGAGGCGCTCGACCTGTTCGGCAAACATGGGGTACGGGCCGGTGTTGTCGAAGCCCTCGTGTTCTCGGGGCAGGTGGAGGTCGACCAGGGCCACCCCAGCTCCGCCCTCCCCCTGTTGCACAAGGCATTGCGCCAGGCTTGGCCGGACGGTCCTCACTACCTGGTGGCGACGGTCCTTGAAGAGGTGGCCAGGGTGCTGGTAGCCGCGGGGCAGGCCCGGGAGTCCGCTCTCTTGTCGGCCGCGGCGCTCGCTTGGCGGGGGCATATGGGCGCGCCGGTGCCCCCGTACCGTTGGCCAGGCGTCGACACCACCGTGGCCGCGGCGCTGGAAGTGTTGGGCGAGGAGGCCTTTGCCACGGTGTGGAAAGAGGGTCGGGAGCTGACGCCTGAGCGTGCCGTGCTGCTCGCCCTGGCAAAAGAGGGCTGAGTGTGGGTGACGAACTTGTGAGCGGTGTCGAGCGGGCCATATTTGGCCCACTTGGCCGGGCCGGCATCGACGCCTGGGTTGACAAGCACGTGCGCGCTCGGCTCGGGGTGCACGTGTCTGGCGTCGTCCTTCGGTCTGGACGGCTGGCCGGCGTCTACGGTGCCGTCTTGCAAGATGGTCGCCACGTCGCCGTCAAGGTGCACCGGCGGCCCGCAGACGTGGCCTATCTCGGCGCCGCTGTCGCCTGCCAGCGAGTGCTCGCCGCGGCCGGGTTCCCCTGCCCTCAGCCGCTCGATGGGCCGGCGACCACCGACGGCCTGACCGCGCTGATCGAGACGCTCCGGCTAGATGGCGAACCGGGCGACGGGCATGACCCGGCCGTACGGCGTGCCCTGGCCCGTTCCCTGTCCGAGCAGGTCCAGCTGCTCCGGGGACATCCAGTCGAAGGTCTGCTCGGATGGGCCCCGGCCTGGAGCCACTACGAGCACGGCCCATGGCCCGAACCTCACGACCCCATCTTCGACTTCACGACTACGCCCGAGGCGTTCGGCTGGCTTGACGACCTTGCCCGTCGGGCCGCAGCCGTGCTCGACGACGCCGGCCCGCACGAGGTGATAGCCCACGCCGACTGGAGCTGCGGCAACGTCCGCTTTGGCCACGAGAGGGTGCAGCGCGTCTTACGACTGGGACAGTCTCGCCGCCGCTCCCGAGGCGGCGCTCGTGGGCCTGTGCGCGGGCAGCTTCACCTCCGGGGGCACGGCCGGTGCCGATACACCGACCTCAGCCGAGATGACGGCTTTCCTTTGCGACTACGAGGACCTGCGGCCCCGCCCTTTCAGTGGGCCTCAGCAAAGAACGGTGGCGGCAGCCATCACGTGGGTCTTGGCGTACAACGCGCGCTGCGAGGTCAGCCTCCTGCCCACGGGCGCATCTGCTCGTAAAGGCTTTCCGCTCGAAGCGCTGAGCACTCATGGCGATGGCCTCCTCGACCTCAGGTGGTAGCACCTCTCTGGCGACCACGCAAGGTGGCCGTTAGGACTGGCCCCGTGCTGGAGGGTAAGTTTTTGGTCCGTGTACACGACTCGACCGAGCCGCCGGCGTTCTCACCTCACAACGCTTGGCCCGTTGCCCGTTGCCTCGCCATTCTGGCCGTCCTCGTAGGTGCTCTGGCGCAGATCGGGCCGCCAGCCTCCGCGCAGGGGACCGCCGTCGTCATCGACTCCTTCGGCAATCCTACGGTGTCGGCGGGACCGTTCACCCGGTCGGTCTCTGAGCTACCCCCTCCGGACACGGCGACCACGCCTCCGGGGACGTTCTCGGTCTCCAACGATATTGCCACCATGACGGCGCAGGGGTCCGGGAACGCCGCCGGAGGGACGACCCTCACGTACACGCCCACCGCAGGCGGCTCCGTGGACATGACGAGCAGCGGCAACAACAACCAGGTCCTGGTCGACTTCTCCGAAATCGACTGGCCGCAAGCGCAGCCCGGCCAAAACGGCGCCATCGTCTACTCGCAGGCGACCGATGCCAACGGCTGCACCACATACCTGCCCGCCGACGGCATCGGGAACTACTTCGCTTTCAACGCTGCCTTTCCTTTTAGTTACTACAGCAGTTCCAGCAACATTGCCGGCGACCCCTGCACATTCGCCTGGACGGCGGTCACTTCTTTTTCGATTACCTTTTCATTTCCCCAGACCTATAGCCCGGGCACCGCGACGGTCCAGGTCAACCGGATCTGGGCCACACCGGAGACCGCCTCCCCACCGTCCAACCCCTCGCCGTCGGTGAGAGCGCCGCCTACCGCCGCCGGTAGTAGCACGACGCCGCTCGATTTCACCATTGCCTTCACCTCCGATGAAGGGGCCGCTCCGGTCACTTATGACCCTCCCTCTGATATCGGGTTGCGGGCTCAAGACCTCCAGGTATCCGGGAGCACGTTCGGCGCGGGCACGCCGAACGTGAGCGTCACCGGGGGGCCGTCCACGTACACGGCGGTGGTGACCGGCATGGTCCAGGACGGTACCGTTACCCTCCACGTGCCGGCCAGCGTCGTGCAGGACGCTTTCCTCCAGTACAACTCGGCCAGTCTGGACGACCCGAGCGTCGCGTGGACGTATGCCATCGCTCCCGACTTCCAGAGCGCCGCGCAGGCGACGTTTACCGCCGGCTCGCCGGGTTCGTTCACAGTAAACGCCATGGGCGGGACACCCACGCCCACGCCCATACCGGTGATGACGGTCCAGTCGGGCGCCTCCCCGGCGGCCTGAGGTTTATCGATAATAGGAACGGAACGGCGACCATATCCGGGACGCCTGCTCCAGGGTCGGGCGGGATTTACCACCTCACACTGGTGGCTACGAACATCGCCGCCGCCGTCACACAGGACTTCACGCTTACTGTCGACGAAGCACCGTCGTTCACGTCCGCTGACGAGACCAGCTTTACATTAGGTGCCGCCGGCACCTTTACCGTTACCACCTACGGCTACCCCACCCCGGCGCTGAGCCAAACCGGCAGCCTGCCCCCAGGGATCACGTTCGTCGATAATAGTAACGGCACGGCCACGGTCTCCGGGACGCCAGCGGCGACGGGTAGCTATAACGCCGGCTTTCACGCATCCAACGGGATCGGCACCAACGCCGTCCAGTCATTTACCCTGACCGTCGACGAACCCCCGTCTATTACGAGTGGTTCCAACGCGACATTTACGGTTGGCTCCGCAGGTACATTCTCGGTGACGACGACGGGTTACCCTACCCCGTCAATAACCGAGACCGGGGCGCTCCCGTCGGGGGTGACCTTTGTCGACAACGGCAACGGTGGGGCCACTCTGTCGGGCACACCGGCGCCCGGGACAGGCGGGGTATATGACATCTCCGTCGCCGCGTCGAACGGCGTGACGCCGGCCGCGTCGCAAGCGTTCACCCTCACGGTGCACGAAGCGAGCTCGATCACGTCTG
This sequence comes from uncultured Acidimicrobiaceae bacterium, assembly GCA_963754115.1. GTDB lineage: Bacteria > Actinomycetota > Acidimicrobiia > Acidimicrobiales > Palsa-688 > Fen-671. The sequence goes on from CAVWFC010000008.1 coordinate 589,556, forward strand.
CCTCTTCGACCACGTTCACTGTCGGTTCAGACGGTACTTTTAGCGTGACAACGGCCCACGCCTTCCCATCGTCTTCAGCGATCTCCCTCACCGGGGGCACGCTGCCGGCGGGCGTCACCTTCACAGACAACGGGAACGGTACCGCCACGCTGTCGGGCACACCGGGGCTGGGGACAGGCGCCGTCTATAACCTCTTCATCACTGCGACCAATGGCATCAGCCCACCGGACACCCAGTCGTTCACCCTGACCGTCGACCAGGCCCCTGCCATCGGCAGTGGCCCCACCACCACGTTCACGGTCGGCTCGGCCGGCACGTTCTCGGTTACAGCTACTGGCTTTCCCACCCCGACCGTAGCCGAAAGCGGAGCGCTCCCCTCCGGGGTCACTTTCACAAACAACGGCAACGGTACCGCGACGCTGGCCGGGACGCCGGCGGCAGGGACGGGCGGGGCCTACCCGCTCACGATCACGGCTGCAAACGGTGTCGGCACGTCAGCTGTCCAGGCCTTCACACTTACCGTGGACGAGGCGCCATCCATAACAAGTGCGCCCAGCACTACATTTTCGGTCGGATCGGCCGGGTCCTTCTCGGTTGCGACGACCGGTTACCCGACCCCGGTGCTGACCATGGCGGCGGGGCCCTCCCCACGGGCGTCACTTTCGTTGACAACGGGGACGGAGCCGCGACGCTGGCCGGGACGCCGGCGGCAGGGACGGGCGGGACCTACCCGTTCACAGTCAGCGCGGCGAACGGCGTCGGCCAAACGGCGTCGCAACCGTTCACCTTGACTGTCGACGAATCGAGCGTAATAACCTCAGCCGCCTCGACAATATTTTCGGTGGGCACGGCGGGCACCTTTACCGTGAGCACCGCTCATGAGTACCCCTCGCCGCCCACCATTTCCCTCACCGGCGGTACCCTCCCGGCCGGCGTCACGTTCGTCGACAACCGCGACGGTACGGCCACGCTGTCGGGGACGCCGGCGGCAGGGACGGGCGGCGTCTATGACCTGTCCATCACGGCGGCCAACGGGGCAGGCGTTCCCTCGGTTCAGGCTTTTACGCTCACGGTCGACGAGGCCCCGGCCATAACCAGTGCCACCGGTGCGAGTTTGTCGGTCGGATCGGCCGGGTCTTTCTCGGTTACGACGACGGGTTACCCGACCCCGGTACTGACCATGACGGCGAGGGCCCTGCCCTCGGGCGTCACTTTCGTGGACAACGGGGACGGTACGGCCACGCTCTCCGGGGCCCCGGCGGTCACGACCGGCGGCGTGTACGCCTTGTCCATCACGGCGGGGAACGGAGTGGGCTCTCCTTCCGTCCAGGCGTTTACGCTCACCGTCGACGAGGCGCCATCGTTCAGCTCAGCGGGCGAGGCTACCTTCACCGCGAACACCCTCGGAAGCTTCATCGTTACGACCATCGGCTACCCCACGTTGGGCCTGACGGAAAACGGTGCCCTCCCCACCGGCATTACCTTTACCGACAACGGGAACGGTACGGCGACGCTCTCCGGCACGCCGGCGAGAGGCAGCGGCGGTGTCTATGACCTTTCGATCACCGGATCAGACGGCGCTGGCGCCCATATCGTCGAGCCGTTTACGCTCACCGTCGACGAAGCCCCCGACGTCACAAGTGCAGCCGCTACGACCTTCACCGTTGGCGCGGCGGGTTCTTTTTCGGTTACGACCATCGGTTACCCGACCCCGGTCCTGACCCTGACCGCCGGGGCCCTGCCCTCGGGGGTCACCTTCGTGGACAACGGGGACGGCTCGGCATCGCTCTTCGGCACTCCCACGGTGGGGACGGGGGGTGCGTACGAATTATCGATCGCGGCGGGCAACGGCGTGGGACTGGGGGCCTCGCAACAGTTCACCCTGACCGTTAACGAAGCCGGCGGCATAGTGTCAAGCCCGTCGGCAGTATTTACCGTTGGCACGGCAGGGACTTTCTCGGTGGCGACGGCCCACGAGTACCCCCCGCCCACGATCTCGCTAAAGAGCGGCACCCTGCCCAAGGGGGTGGGTTTCACCGATAACGGGGACGGTACGGCGACGCTCTCAGGGGCCCCGGCGGCCGGGACGGGCGGCGTGTACGACCTGGAGTTCACGGCCTCGAACGGCACGGACCCTGCGTCCCTGCAGGCTTTTACGCTCACCGTCGATCAGGCGCCCGCCATCACCAGCGCCTCGGCTACCACCTTCTCCTTCGGCACTGCGGGCTCGTTCTCGGTCACGACAACGGGTTACCCGACCCCGGTCCTGACCCTGACCGCGGGGACTCTCCCTGCGGGCGTCACTTTCGCGGACAACGGGGACGGTACGGGGACGCTCTCAGGGGCTCCCTCCGGAACCGGAGGCGTTGAGAAGCTCACGATCACGGCGTCCAACGGGACCGGCACTCCCGCCGTCCAGTCCTTCGAGCTCACCGTCGCTACGGGGGCTTCGCATTCGGCCCAAACTGTTCTCTCCATTACATCCGGCGCCGGGACGACCTTTACGGTTGGCTCAGCCGGGTCGTTCTCGGTCACGACCAATGGCGGCCTCGGCGTTGCATTTGCCGAGACGGGAACGCTTCCCCCCGGCGTCGACTTCACCGATAACGGGGACGGTACGGCCACCCTTTCCGGGCCCCGGCGGCGGGGACGGGCGGGGTGTACGACCTCTCGATCACGGCTTCGGCTGGCGGCGACGTTCCTGCGGTCCAGCCCTTCACGCTCACGGTTGACGAAGCCCCGTCGATCACAAGTACACCGAGGACGACCTTTACGATCGGATCGGCGGGCGCTTTTAGCGTTACGACGTCGCGGACCGAACACCCGGCCGACCCCGGCCTGACCGTTAGCGGGGCCCTTCCCTCGGGGGTCACCTTCAAGGACAACCACGACGGTACGGCCACCATCTCGGGGGTTCCCGCCCCCGGGGTATCGGGCGTCTACACGCTGATCGTCAGGGCATCGAACGGCGTCGCACCTGATGCCACGCAGCGCTTCACATTGACCGTGAAAGGGACTCTGGCCCAGGGCTACTGGCTGGTGGCGTCCAACGGGGCTGTGTTTGCCTTCGGTGACGCCAAGGCGATCGGTTCCCTACCCGCCAGGGACCTCGTCAAGCCGATCGTCTCCATGGCGGCCACACCGGACGGGAAGGGCTACTGGCTGGTGGCGTCCAACGGGGCTGTGTTTGCCTTCGGTGACGCCAAGGCCATCGGTTCCCTACCCGCCAAGGACCTCGTCAAGCCGATCGTGGCGATGGCGGCCACACCGGACGGGAAGGGCTACTGGCTGGTGGCGTCCAACGGGGCTGTGTTCGCCTTCGGTGACGCCAAGGCCGTCACCGGCCAATCGGCCCAGGATCCCACCAAGCCGATCGTCTCCATGGCGGCCACGCCGGACGGGAAGGGCTACTGGCTGGTGGCGTCGAACGGGGCCGTATTCGCCTTCGGTGACGCCAAGGCGATCGCCAGCCAGTCGGCCAGGAACCGTCAAGCCGATCGTCTCCATGGCGGCCACACCGGACGGGAAGGGCTACTGGCTGGTGGCGTCCAACGGGGCTGTGTTCGCCTTCGGTGACGCCAAGGCCCTCGGTTCGGTCAACGGGAAGCTGGTAAAGCCCATCGTGGCGATGGCGGCCACACCGGACGGGAAGGGCTACTGGCTGGTAGCGTCCAACGGCGCCGTGTTCGCCTTCGGTGACGCGAAGGCCGTTGGTTCCGTTGGTACGCAGCAACTGGTCAAGCCGATCGTCGGGGCCGCCTAACCCAGGCCCCCTCAAACGGACTTATCAGCACGTCTTTCCCGGTCGACCGCTGCCGTCCCCGGGGGAGCAAAGCGGCTCCTGTGGCCCCTTGATTGCCGGCCCTTTGACGGCAGACCGCCCGGTGACTGCAAATGGGGCTTACAACCCACTTTCGCGTCACCAAAAGCGATGGCGCCGTCCGGCGGTCAGCTGCGTTTATAAGCGCGGCGTCCTCCGGTCAGCGCAGCATTCAGCAGGGCCTCAACGGCGTCCCGGGCACAGGGGGCGATCCCCGGGTCGTGGTGGTCCATGCGGCCCGCCAGCCCGGCGCCGTCGTAGATGAGGTGGAGCTGGCGCCCCAGGCGGGCGGGATCGGGGGCACCGGCTTGCTCCGCCAGATCGGTCAACACGGCCCGGAGCCATGCCCGGAACTGGTCCGCCGCCTGCTCGACAAGACCGCCGGTAGGTGCCTCGGTGGAGGCCGCTATGAATGCGCAACCGTTGAAGTCGGGCTGCTCGTACTGCTGTGCTTGAGCGTTGAAGACAGCCAGGATCTTCTGCCGGGGACCGTCGACCCTCGCGATGGCCTGGGTGAGCCTCGTCGCCGTCTGGTTGTGGCGAGAGGCGAGATACGCGGCTACTAGCTCTTCTTTGCTGCCGAAGAGGTTATACAGCGACGCCTTGGCGACCCCGGCCCGCTCGATGATGCGGTCGATGCCAACTGTCTGGATACCTTCGGCGTAGAAGAGCTCGTTGGCCGCCGCCAGGAGCCGTTCCCGGGCAGAGGCCTGCAGCTCGGTTTGTCTGAATGCAGTCGTGCTGGGCATGGGGTTCCTTCCAGACAGCTCTGTCTATTCTATGGGGGGCCCGTCCGCACTGACGGCGACGGTCACTTTGTCCTGGTAGAAGGCCACGCGGCCCTTGATTTCCGCCACGGCTGGGAACGGGTCGTCGTAATACCAGATCGCATCGGGCAGTGTGGCTTCGTCGCCATCGACGACGTCGAAGTACGACGCTTCGCCTTTGTAGGGGCACCACGTATGGAGCTTGCTTGGTCGAAGCGAGCGCTGGTCGACGTCATCGATCGGGACGTAGTAGACGACGGGATAGGACGCCTCTCGCAACTCGAGCGCCCGGTCGGTTTCGGCGATCACGACCGGGCCACGGCGCACGACGACGTGGGCGGATGACGCTACGACGGTGATCGGGTGGTCCGGTCCGGGCGTCTTGTAGGTGCGGAGTGCGTTCATCGGGAGACCTCCTCTGTGGAGCGGGATGTGCTGGCGGGACGAAGGCGGAGCAAGATGACAGTGGCAAACATGGCGACGACGACCAGCGCGAGGCCGTACTCGTAGCTCGTCGTCACAAGACCGCCTCCACGCACGACGGCCACGCCGGCGATGACGGCGGGGATCCCCAAGCCCAGGTACGAGACCGTGAAGAGCACAGAGAGCACACCGGCTCGCTCGTGGGGGTGAGCGAGGGGAGCCACGAGGCGTATGCCGCCCTGGAAGCCGGCGCCGAAACCTACTCCCGCGACTGCAGTCCCGACAAAGAACCCCGGAGCAGCATCCACCCAGAGAGAAAGCAGCACCACGACCACGCCCACAATAAGGGCGCTGGTGCCGATCAGCATGACTCGCCAGGCCGGCGTCGCCCGGAGCAGGTACGTGGTCAATGCGGCCACGCCCGCCAGGATGCCGAGGCCCAGGCCGCCATCAACGACTGAGCCGGTGCCGGCGAGGTGGTCGATGAGGCTCGGTCCAAGCGACCCATAAAACCCGGCGAGGCCCCAAACGGCGAACAGCACGGGGGCGGCGGCGAGCACCGGGCGCGGGTTTGCGGGGGGAGCGCGACTCCGCGGGACCAGTGACCGCGCCCTCCTGGCACCTTCGGGCTTGTCTCGGGCAGCAAGGCGATCCCGAAAGCCTGCACCACCAGGACCGCGATCAGGACCAGGTAGACCAGGCGGCGTCGGCGCCGGCAGCCACTGCACTGCAAAGGAGGACAAAAGCACTCCACTTGCGGTCCCAAGGCCGGGTGCCGTGGCATTGGCCACCGCACCGCGTTCACGGTCTATGTCAAGCAAGGCGGCTCCGACTGCCCCGATAGCCGTACCGGCCGCCAGACCCTGGACGACGCGGCCCTCAAGCAGGGCGGTGACGTTGTGGGCGTCGACGAAGATCGCCAGGGCGGCAACCTGACCAACGATGCCGGCCAACAAACGGGGCGCCGCCCGACGTGGTCCGAGAGCCGTCCGAGCGTGAGTAGTGCCGAAAGGAAGGCGATGGCGTACACGCCGAAGACCACAGTGGTGGTCAGCGCCGAGAAGCCCCATTCTTTCTGGTAGGTGGCATACAGCGGCGTTGGTGCGGCCGACGCGGCAAGGAACGTCACGGTCATCGACGCCACGCCGACCAGCCGAAGGGACGATCTGTCCGTCTTCGGTCCTGCGACGGGGACAGCCAAATCGAGTTGGCATGCAGACGGAGCGAGCACCTGGCTCATATCGCCGCGCCCAATCCGGGTTCTCGAGGGGGGATTGCTGCGGTCATAGCCTCTGTGCCTCCTCTGAGTAGACCGTTCTGTCTATGCTTGCTAAAGGTAGACCGGTCTGTTCAATCTGTCAAGAGGAGAAGACTCCAGGGGGGCGCCGCAGCCCTGGCGACCTAGCCTTCGAGTGGACAGTCCACCAGGAGCTTGAGTGACCCGTCGGCCCAGGTCGCGCGCAAGACCGCAGTCTTACGAGTCCCGCGAAAACGGGTACTTGGAGCGGCGCCCGCTACGCCGTTGGACGTATGTTGAGCGCCCAGGCCACTTCAAAGGTATCCACGTTGAACGGCGTGATCGTGAACTTGCTGCCGCTGGCCAGCGCTACGTAATAGTCAGTCTGATAGAGCGGCACATAAGGCACGTCACGAGCGACCGCAGCCAAGACCTGCGTATAGATATCGAACCGTTTTCCCGGGTTGATGGTGGCTACGCCCGCCGAAAGCAGGTTGTCCACCGAGGCCGGGTCGTAGTCGGCCCAGTTCAGGCCACCGGACGGGATGTTCTCACTCCCCAGGAGATAGGCGGGGAAGCCGCTAGGGTCCGGGCTCGATTCGTGAATGGTGGTGAACAATGCCCCGTAGGTCTTGGGGCCGTAGGTGATAGCCACCCATTTGGCCAATGGGTCGACATCAAGCTTAAGAGTGATGCCGATCGGTCGGAGCTCCGCCGCAATTACCTGACAGATATTTATGAAGCTCCCGTAGTCGGTCACGTCGAGCGTGGCCGTGAACCCGTGGGGGTAGGCCGACTCCGCCATTTGTTGTTTGGCTGTAGCCAGGTTGTAGGAGTGCTCGGGGATCGATGACAACAGGGCGTTGACCTGGGCGTCAGTCCCGATCGTTCGCATCTCGGATGGAGGAATGAACGTGTAGTCCGGGATGGCGGAGCCAGCACCCCCGTTAGCCACGATGATGTTGGCTCGGTTTAGGGCGTAGGCGACCGCCAAGCGGACATGCAGATCGCTCCAGGGGGCCAGTTTTGTGTTCATCCCGAAGTAGCCCAATTGATTTTGCTGCCACTTTATGATCTCGGCCCCCGACGTTGTTTGGAAAGTCTGCCCGTCCGATGGGAAGGCGACATCGATCTCCCCGGCCCGCATCGCGAGGGCCTCGCTCGTCTCGCTGGAAAAGAACTTGAAGGAAATATGCTGCACGGGCACGTTTCCGCCCCACCAGCTGGGGTTGGCAGACAGTTCCAGACCGCTCGTCGGGTCGAAGCTGTCGACTTCCCAGGGCCCCGTCGCCTGGATCAACACCCCGGGTTCGCCCAGGTTAGCCTTGTGCGCCTCGGCATAGCTCTTCTCAAAAAATTACGCCTTCATAAGCCACCGTATACGGCCACCCGGCATTTGCAGTCTTCAATGTGACCACAACAGCGAAGGGACCGTCGGCTGTGATGCTCTTTACGTTGGTGTAGTACGTAGAGGTCTGGGGCCCGCTTTCCTGGTAATCCAGCGAGTAGACCACGTCGGCCGACGTCATCTCGTGGCCATCCCAGAACTTCACGCCTTGGCGCAGGTGGTACACATAGGTGAGGGGCCCGGTTGGGATACCGAGGTGGCTAGCTCTGGCTCGAGGTGCTGGTCTGGTCCGAACTTGAGCAGGCGCTCCATGAACAACCCACAAAAGTCCGTAGCGCACCCCTGGGTGGTGTTCGGGTTCAGCGTCGAGATCCCGCTTAGCGTCCCTACGGTGAGGAGCGGGAGAGGGGCGGCGGCAGCGACGTCCGGAAGCAATTGTGCACCAGAGGAAGGCACAAAGCCCATACAGGACAGCCAGAAGACAGCCGCAATTCCTGCGGCAGCTACGGCCCGTAACTTCATCTTTCCTCCTTGTACCGGCCAACCATTCGAGACACCGACAATGAAACCCCTCGTAAATGGGTAGGCCAAAATGGGGCGGCCAGGGCACCATTGCCACCGCCGGTGGCTACGGCGCCGGTCATCTCGGCCTGATGTAGAGCTCCCAGGCCTGGTAATAGGGAAAGGCGATGTTCAGCCCTTTTGCGATAGTGAAATTAGTGGATACGGCGACGTTCTCATCGGGCACGAAGAGGGGTACGTAGGGCACGTCTGTCGCGACCATCCGCATAATCTCCCCGTATATGGACAGCCGCTTGGCGACGTCGTTGGTGGAGATGCCGGCCGTGATCAAGTCGTCCATCCCGGCAGGGTTGTAAGCAGCCATGTTCCATTCCCCGTTGGCAATGTTCTTGCTCCCGAGATCCAGTCCGGCATCCCGCTTGGGTCCGAGGTCGCCGGGTTGAAATCGACGTAGAGGTTCCCGTACGTCTTCGGGCCAATGGCATAGGCGATCCATTGGTTGAAGGTGAGCTCCTTGATGGATAGCTTGATCCCGATCTTGGCCAGCTCGCCCGCGATGGCTTCGCAAACGGGGGTGTAATAGCCGTACTCGAGGGTGTCGGTCGTAGCGCTGAAGCCATGGGGGTACGGCGACTGGGCCATCAGCGACTTCGCTTTGGCTAGGTTGTACTGGTAGGCCGGGACGGAGCCGAGCAATTTGTCAGCCTGCTCGGTCGACGCGATCGTCTCGAACTGGTTGACCGGGATCAAGGTCGAGGTCGGGGCGGCGGGGTTGCCGATCGAATTGATGATGTCCTGCCTGTCCAACGCGTAGGCAACGGCGCGCCTGACGTAGATGTTCTTCCAGGGCGCCACGTCAGGGTTCATGACGAAGTACGAAACGGCGTCCAGCGACGGCACGCTCTCGACCCTCACTCCTGCCGTAGACGCGAACGAGGCGGCCGATGTTGGGAAGGCCACGTTGATCTCGCCTGCCCGCATTGCGAGCGCCAGTTGGGTTTCGGTGGTGAAGAAGTCAACCGTGACGTGCTCGACGGAGACCTTCCCGCCCCACCAGTAGGGGTTGGCAGATAGTTCCATCCCTTTGGTCGGGTCCCAGCTGTCGATTTCGAAGGGGCCGGTCCCCATGGTGAGCACCCCGGGCTGGCCCATCTTCGCCCCGTGCTCCTGTTGGAACTTCTTGTCGAAGATCGGGGTTGCCTCGGCGAGGCCGGCCAAAAATGCAGCGTTGGGACGGGTCAACGTGATGACGATGGAATACGGCCCGGTCGCCGCGACGCTCTTCACGTTTAAATAGTCCGCAGAGAACTCCGAACCGGGCCGCCGGTAATAGTCAAGGGCGTTGAGGACATCCGCCGAGGTCATCTGGTCCCCGTCCCAGAACCTGACTCCCTGTCGCAGGTGGAAGACGTATGTGGTCAAGTTCGGCGTCGTCACCGACGCGGCTGAAAGAGGGTTCGACCCGGCCGGTGGGGCTGAGTGTGACCAGTGACTCCATTGCCCCGTAAATATTGCCGACCTCGGTGTCCTTAGAGGCGTCGAGGGTGAAGAAGGAACCGGTGTCGCCCGTCACGAGCAACGGGATCGACGGCGCACCGCCCGTCCCTTGAGCTGATGCAATTGCGGGGCTGAGCCCGGCGGCGAGGACGGCTGCGGCCATGACTTGGCCGGCGAGAAAACGACGCTTCATTCTGGTCTTCCTCCTGCAGTGGGCCCAAAGTACGACGGCTTTTCGGCGCCCCCACGTTGCTTCACGATCTCGCGAGGCACCGGACTACCGGGCCAAGAACAGCAGCGGTTACAACAGCAACTAAGTGCTCTGGACCGTAATTTCGATCACGTATTCCGTATGGCTCAGGCTGCGGCCCGGTAGTCGGGCTTGTCGGCGAGCTTCTTCATGAGCAACGCGAGGTCGTGGCGTGTGAACTTCCACTCGAACGGCTTGGCAGACTTCTCGTAGCGGCGCTCAAATGCAGCGAGGCGTGCTTCGATCTCGGCGAGGTCGGAAAAGTCGTTGGGTGTAAGCACCTTTCGTTGTACAACGGAGAAGTAGATCTCCACCTGGTTTAGCCACGACGCATGAATTGGCAGTTGGACGAGCGTGGCGTTGTGCCAGCGCTCCGAGAGGCGCTCGCAGGCCGCTTGGCCGCGGTGGCTGCTGCCGTTGTCGACCACCCAGAACACCCGCCGGGCCGAAGCGTACGGCTCAGTGGTCATCACCTGGTCGACGAGCCGGCCGAAAGGCTTGATGCCTGTTTTCGGCTCGCAGCGGCCAAAGACCTTGGCTTGGTGCACGTCCCAAGCAGCGAGGTACTGGAGGCCCCGCCCCGGTCGTACTCGTGCTCGACGCGCATGTCCCTGCCGGCACCAGGCCCGAGCGTGCGGTGGCAGCGGAGCCGTGCTTGGAGGGAGGTCTTCTCGTCGGCAGAGATGACGTAGTCGTCGTCGTGCAGTGGCTCGCCTTGCCATTCCCGGCCGTAAAGGTCGAGCACGCGGGCGGCTTTTGCCTCAAAGGCGGGGTCCCGGGGGAATATCCAGGAGCGGTGCCTCCAAGGCTTTATCGCGTCCTCGGAGAGCCAGCGCCACACCGTCGTCCCCGAGATCTCGGCCACTATCCCCCGGCTGACGACTTCGCTCCTGATATCGGGGACGTGCAGGCGCGAAAGCGGCACGCCCAGGCGGCTGGGCAGCTCGCAGGCGAGCGCTTTGACGGCGACGGCTACCTCAGGGGGGAAAAGACGGCGGGCGGCCGCCTCTCGGGCGCTCCTCCAGGCCGGGCAGGCCTTGCTCGAAGAAGCGTTTCCGCCACTTGGATACGATCTCCCGGCGTGTGCCGAGGCGGGCTGCGATCTCGTCGTTGTCCATCCCGGCGGCCGCCATAAGCACTATCTTGGCTCGCAGAACTTCCCTATACGGTAACGTATATCTGCGGGCGCGCGACTCTAGCTCACTACGCTGCTGAGCGCTCAAGCTCAGTACGAACGGGCTCTTCCTCGGCATGGGTACCCCTTTCGGGGACCACTCATACGTTACATCTAGCCCTTAGTCACACCACTGTAGTTAGGTGTGCGTATTTATGTAGGGATGTACTAAGTTCGAACGAAGGCCAATTTCGCTCTGTTCACCACGTGAAATGAATAGTCACCGGCCCGCCCGATGCCCGTTCATTGTCTTCGAACACGCGGGTCCTTTGTCGCCGCGCTCGAGGCAGTCCCGGGCCACCGGCTCGCCGGACCGGGGAGGGAACTCACATCCAGGATCCTACGTGTGCGGAACTGACGCGGAGGTGGCGAGGGAATGAACTGGGAGTGAATTTTAGCCGCACTTTTGGTATCCTTTAGCGCCTGTCCGTCAAAGCGCGGGCACGAATAGTCGGTAAATCGCTGCCGCTCCCGTGCAGACTTGGGTGCAATACCATTTCCCGCCTCGACCCTGTGGGTCGCAACCATTAGCTGAGAGGACGCGCCCGGTAAGTCCAGGCCCGCCGCCAAGTCCTGGATCTTAATGTCCAGTCTTAGCCTCAACCCGGCGGGGTGCTGGCGCGAGGCGACCGAAGTCAGGGCGCGTAGCGGAGGATGGCTGCGACGCCCTGGTCGCCAGGGACGTCGTCCTGTCGGACGGCCAGTACCCGCTGTTGAGGCACACCCGGCGAGCTATCTCGTCACCACGCCGTAGCTCGCCGCAGTGTCAGGGGCGAACGTCACCGCACCGGTGGCCTCGTCAACCGCGCCAGGCACGACAGTGCCGATGTCGACCAGCACCGTGTCGACCGCCCCGAACGTGGCGGCCGGGCGATGTCTGCCACGTCGGTGAGCGTGCGGCCTTGGCCGGTGCGCAGATCCGAGAGCTTGCGAAGCCCGCGAGCTCGGACGTGTACACGTCGTCGAGCACGGTTCGAGCCTAGCGGCCAGATCGGCTCGGTGATGGCTTCGGGGTTGCCCTGGATGCTGGTCGCGGCCAGCCAGGGAGAGCCGCGACCGACCGATAGATGCTGTCCATCGGCTCGGTGGCGCCAGGTCAAGGGCACGTTGCTCCGGCCAGGACCGGCCGCAGCGCCTGCTCGATAGCCGGCGTACTGGCGCATGCGCACCTTCGCCTTCCGAACCCTGACGTCCGGAGCGGGCGGTCGGGATCGACGCTTGCCGGCCGGCTCGCCACGTCGGAGGAAGTCGCGATGCGCACCTCCCACGGCCCGGCTCGGCGGTGACCTCGACGAGGCGTACCGACCCACGCCAGGGCCACACCAGCGCCCTTGCGGGAAGGTCACGGAACGTAGCAACGGTTGACGAAGAACCGGTCGGAAACTCGACGTTGGAGATCAGACGTTGGGCACCGGAACGTCACAGGGACACAGGTGTGGCGAAAGTGGCCAGCTGCGCGCCTGGTACGCCAAAACGTGTCTCGTCGACGAGTCGCCATTTCTTCTTGCAGGTCTGCCACATCGCTCGCTCGGGTACCCCCGTTGCGAAGCTGGTCCAGGGCGCTCGCGGCCAGATTTTTGAACTCGATCCGCTCCGCTTCACCGGTCGACGCCGGATCCGTAGGGACGTAGATGGAGACGCTGCCGGCGCCGCGGTGGGCAAGCAGCTTTCCCACTTGAGCCCCGTCGGGAATGTCGGTGTGCAGCATTGGACCCACCTCTCGTCAATAACGTCGAGGACCCGTCCGAAGCACGCATCCTAATGGGCCGCTCACACGGTCAGGGCGGGGCCGCCTTTGCCTTGCCAACCGGGCGGCGATCAGCCAGCCATGGGCCCGAGAGCGAGGCGGACGGCGTGGTCCGGGGACAGCTCCTGGCCCTCTTTCCAGGCGGTGGCGAACGCCTCCTGGCCCAGCGCTTGTTGCGCCGAGGCCACGGTGGAGTCGACATCGGCCCAACGGTAAGGAGGCACCGGCGCACCCATCCGTCCCCGCCAAGCCATTGCCGCGGCGGACAAGAGAGCGGACTTCCGGGCGTCCCCCTCGGCCACCATCACTCTGGCTACCTCTTCGAGAGCCGTGACCACCAGGTAGTACGGGCCGCCGGGCCAACGCTGTCGCAAAGCGTCCTGCAGCAAGGGCAGGGCGGCGGCAAGGCGTCCCCGGTAGCCCTCTACCTGCCCCGAGAACACCAGCGCCTCGAAGATCCCGACGCGTGCCCGGTGCGTCCTGAACATCCCCAATGCCTCGGCCAAGAACTTTTGCGCCTGGTCGAAGTCACCCCGCATAGCGGCGGCCAGGCCGAGGCTGTTGAGCGAGTAAGCGGTCGGCCAGGGGTCCCCGGCCTCCCGGCTCATGGCCAGGCTCTCAGAGCAGTAAGCCTCGAGCATGGGGACCTCGCCCCTTTCCCGGGAGACAGCGCCCAACCCGAGCAAGGCGTAGGCGGCTCCGCCCCGGTCCCGCAGGGCGCGCCGACGCTCCAGTGCTTCCTCGTAGGCGGTCTGAGCCTTATCGAACTCGCAGCGTTCCTGCATCACCACCCCGAGATGGAAGCTGGCGGACGCAATAACGGCGGAATCCTGTGAGCCGCGAGCTAGTTCCATGCCCTCTTCGGCCAGCCGGAGCGCCTCGTCGTAACGGCCCCGGTCGCGAGCCATCATGGCTCGGTGCGACATCATCGCGGCCACCCGGCCGGTCTGGCCCAGGGCCTCGTAGAGCGGTAACGCCTGCTCCGACAACGAGTCGGCGGCGCCAAAGTCCTCCTGGTACTCGGCTAGCCAGGCTGCGCCCGTCAGCGCCGCGGCTCGCACTTCAGCCGGTGCCTGCTCCGCGCCTGCGGCGCCCAGGAACAACCCGAGCCAATGCCGGCCTTCGGTCAGGTGGCCGCGGCGTTGCCAGAACACCAGCAGGGCCCCCGAGATCTCGAGCCCCAGGACGGTCTGGCCGCTGTCGCGTGCCCAGCCCAGCGCGGCCCGAACGTTCGCGTGTTCCGCTTCCAGGGTGGCCAGCCAGGCTTGTTCGTTTGGCCCTCTCAACGCCCTATGGGCTTCACGGGCCTGGGAAAAATAGTAAAGGGCGTGACGCTGCCGGACCTCAGGCGCCTCTTCACTCTCTTCCAGCTGCTCCAGGCCGTAGGCACGGACCGTCTCTAGCTGGCGGTAGCAGACATCTGCCTCAGCCCGGAGAGTGGAGACGATGAAACTGTCTGTCCTGGACGCCGAGGTCTCGTCGCCCGGCGGCGGGGGGTCGGCAAGGCCAGGCATTTCCGCCACCTCGAGCAACTGTGACTCGACGAGTCCGCTGAGCCCGTCAAGCAAGTCCGGAAAGGATACCGGCGAGGCGCCGGTAGGCGTGGCGGTCGCGGTGGCATCTTCGCCGCCGGCGCCGGGACCGCACACCGCACTGGCCGCGGCGAGCGTGAACCGGCCGGCAAACACGGCCAGGCGACGGAACAGGAGCTTGTTTTGCTCGGTCAGGAGCCCGTAGCTCCAGGCGATGACGTCGCGCATTGTCCGCTGCCGGGCGGGCAGGTCCTGAGGGCCTTGTCCGAGCGCACCGAGCGATAGACCCAGGCGGGCCAGCAGTGCCGCCGGAGGCAACGTCGGCAACCGGGCCGCCGCCAGTTCGATAGCTAGAGGCAGGCCGTCCAGCCGCTCGCACAGCCCCGCCACCGCCGGAGCATTTGCTTCCGTGAGGACAAATTCAGGCCGGCGCTCCCGTGCCCGCTCAAGGAACAACGAGACCGAGGGGACCTTTGCCAAGCGCTCGAGCCGGGCCACCTCAAAAGCCGTCGGGGTCGGCAAAGGCAACACCGGGTAAACCCGCTCGCCCCGCAGGCGCAGCGCCATGCGGCTCGTGACAATGACCCGTAGTTGAGGACAGCCGGCGCAGAGCTGGGCCACAAGCTCCGCCGCAGGTAGCACTTGCTCGAAGTTGTCGAGGAACAGCAAGCACCGACGGTTGGCGAGGTGGTCCACAAGGGTAGCGAGCAGGGGCCGGGTAGCCTCCTCGACGAGCCCCAGGCCGGCGGCTACGGCCGCAGCCACCAGTTCCGGCTCGGACAGGGGCGACAGGTCGACGAAGGTCACTCCGCCGGGGTAGCGCTGGCCAACTCTTGCCGTCAGCGTGAGCCCCAGGCTGGTCTTGCCGACCCCGCCAGGGCCGGTCAATGTTACGAGCCGTACGGCATCGCCCTGAAGCAGTTTGACCAGGTCCGCAGTGGCTTGTTCCCTGCCGACCAACGGGGGCACAGGCAGGGCGAAACCAGCAAAGCTCTTCCCGGGCACCCCGTGTTCGAAGCCCGCTTCGGCTAAGGGTATGGCCGGGTTGAGCCAGGCGGAGACCACGACGTCGCGCTCTCCCGCGTCGAGTTGCAGGGCCATGACCAATTGGTCGAGCGTGCGCCGCCGGGGCCAGGTGCGCCCGTGCTCAATCCTCCTTACAGTCTCGACCCTCAGGCCGGTCGCGACCTTGGCGGCGAGCTCCTCCTGAGTGAACCCGCGACGCTCGCGGGATGCCCGCAGCAACTTGCCCAGCGTGGGCTGGCTCTCCTCCGGCATCGCCAACGCTCACCAGCCCATGGGGTAAACCGTCGTGGCTACCCGACATTCTAGCGCCGCCGGGGCGCACCGGACGGCGACCGGTAAACCACAGGCACCGCGCAGGGCATTGACCGGACATTTACCGTAAATAGCTCCGTTTTTCCTGGTCACGACCGGAGCCTCGGCTCACACTACGTGGCAGGGAGGTCCCCGGTCCCGGGCCCGGGCCTAGCCACCTCTCGGAACGAGTGCTTCCTCGGGCCGCGGCCGCGAGGAGAAAAAGGAGGAACTGGTGATCAACTGGCCCGTAAAACGCCGCGTAATTCGTGCATGTAAGGCACGCTCGCGTGTCTTGTTACCCCTTGTCGTCGTGAGCGCGATGCTGACGACGCTCATCGTCGGGCGCCCGCCGGCTCAGGCGGGTACTCCTGGTGCCACCAATCCCGGCTGTGAGGACGTGATCGGAGCCTCTTTCAGCGCGGGCTGCTTGCCTCCTGACCTGCTCACATTGTCGGGCCTCTACGCCGCTACGCCGGCCGAGGCCGACTCGCTGCAGGACTTCGAGCTCACGGCCACTGCCAACACCATCGCCGACCACGGCCTCGCCAGCACCGACGGAAACGCGGTGCTCACCTGGGGGCGCTCTGAGGACGAGGCGGAGCTGTTTTCCATGATCGAGCAGTCCATCACCGACTGCACCGCGACCTGCACCACGGACGAGCAGAACGTGGTCGACTGGGTCCAGTCGGTCGAGCAACGCGAGGCAGTCGCTGCGGCCGAGGACGCCGGGCTCGAGTACGTCAAGTGGGCGGGCCTGAACGAGGCCACGTACAAATCTCTGCTGCCCGCCGGCGCCACCGGACTGTCAACGGCCCAAGCCAGCCAGCTCGAGAGCACTCTGCAGACGTTCTTCGCCACGCCTGGCTATCCGGACCCGTACAGCCCGACTAACCAGGCCGGGAGCGGGTACTGTCAGTACCAGCCGCCCGCGCCGTACACCTCCGACTATACGGACCCGACAAGCGCCGCGACCTGCAACGGCCAGCCACCCCCCCTCGGCTATCTCCCGCCCAGCCCCACGTACGACCAGTTTGCTGAGTTTGGTGAGACAGACGAGAACTACGCCCTGCTGGACACCACGGGCTACCTCTCGACCGCCGGGGCCTACGCCACCGGGGCCGCTTTCGGTTTTGTGGTGGGAGGGTTGGTCGCCGGTAGTGCGATCGGGACCATCGTGGCCAAAATCATGACTTACGAGGAAAACCTGCAGGCGGTGGAGAACCGAGCGGCTGTGCCCACGTCGTCATCGCCATCCAGCACCGTCTCGAACCTCAGCCCGGCCACCGAGACAGCAGACCTGGCTAATACCGCTGAGGCAGCCGACGAATCTGACTCCTTCCTCGACCCCATCACCCAGTCCCTCTCCGACGCCGTCGACGCCGTCTCCGACGCCTTCGACGCCCTAAGCACAGTAGGCGCAGCCGACGCGCTCACCATCATCACGGTTGTGATCACTGCCCTCACACTGGCGATCGAAGAGGGTATCTCGGTTGCCAATGCCGATGCCCTGCCGGGTCACCTCGCGAGCCTTATCTCGAACGCCGAGACAACAAGCCCACCAGCGCCGGACGTGACGACGTCGAGCGGCCAAGCCGCGCTCTACACATTGTTCGTCGGCGCCAGCCTGCCGGTGCCGGCTAACCAGACGTGTGATAATTCGTCCCCCATCCCGCCGGGCGTAACGGTTACCGCCGGGAGCATTACTTCAGAAGGGTCGACCCCGTCCTGCCTGAACCCCACGCCGATCCCGCCCGCTTCCCCCACCGATCCCCAGTTCGTGGTGGAAGAACAGGGCAGCACGACCGGCAGCACCGCATCTTCGATCACGTGGGACGATGCTGTCACCGGGACCACGACCACGGCCCGGCTGAGCGGGAACTGGTTTGTCCTGAATGGCTCGACACAGGACTTGAGCATCACTTATACGGACTGGGCCGGCGACGAGCAGGTCGCCTGGCTGGTGGGCAGCCCGAGCACTGGCTATGGGTTCGTTGGCTTCAACGCCACCACCGCGCTCGCCGCGGGCACCCAGCTCGACCCCTCGACCTGCCTTGCCGACGGTGCCTGCTGGACCAGTCCGACCATCGACTACGTGAGCGACGGCAATGACTACTCCGCCTCTGTGCAGTCGCCTATAACCGCCGCCGGTACGATGACGGGCGACGACCCCACAGGCTCCGTGGGGGTCGGGACCGCCGTCGAGGGGGCCCGGTCGAGTTCGACCCCACCACCTTCGGGCCCGCCGACGCCTTCAATTCCGCCGGCCAGCTCGTCGACCCCATGAGCTACACGTGGCAGTTCCAGGTGCCCACGTGCGCCCTAGGATGCCTACAGGTAATCGGGGCCGAGCCCCAGTTCACGAGCCCCGTTACGAGCACCGGCGCCTATACCTACAAGTTCCCGACCAGCGGCAGTTTCCTGGTCCAACTGACGGCTACCGATGAAAGTACAGGGGAGCAAGCCTCCGACACCTTCGCCGTCCAGGTCGAAGACGTGCCACCCACGCTGGCGCTCCAGCCGGACTGCCCGGCCACCCAGTGCGAGGCACGCACGGTCCCGTTCGGGTCGGCCATGAGCCTTGCCGGCACAGTAACCCACGCCGGGACCGACGACATCGAGAACGTGTTCGTGGACTGGGGCGACGGCACCGTGGACAGGTGGTACTGCAGTTGGGTCGGCACCACCTTTGGGCCCTGCAGCTCCGGCACGGCCGTACCGGGCCAGATCGACGGCCTGTTCAGCAGCCCTTCGCTCACGCTGGTCCCGGATGCCACCAACACCCAGATCGCCCTCTCCGACACCCACACCTACGCCAGCGGCGGGACGTACTACGCCACCGTCACGGTCTCGGACCAGGCCGGGGCGACAGCCAGCCGCACGGTGGCGGAAGCGGTCACCAACCCGGCGCCCGCAATTGCGCTGACGCCGGGCCAACTCCTGGGGAACGGCCTCACGCCGACGTCCGCGCTGATCGGTAACAGTCCCACTCTGACGATCACCGGGACCGGCTTCGTCCCCGCTTCGACCGTCGAGTGGAACGGCACCCCCCTGAGCACGACTTACGTCCCGGCCGGTCCCTTGAACATCCCTCCCGCCCAGTTGACGGCCCAGGTGCCGGCTACCGACACGGCCGGCGCCACGACGGCCATCATCACCGTCGTCAACGCCGCGCCCGGCGGTGGGACGTCGAGCCCGCGGGCCTTCTACGTTGTCCCGCCCCAGAGCTCCGTCGCCGCCAGCACGGTCGCCGCCAGCACCAGTGCCGGTGGCACCGCCAACGCCTCGGTCGGCGGGAACGGGGCCGGCACGGCGGGCAACCTCTCCGCCACCGCCAGTGGAGCGGGCACGATCGCCCTGGCCCAGTACACCGCCGACCCCGAAACGACCACCCCGCCGACGGCCACCAACGCCTACTTTGACGTGTTCGTCCCCGCCTCCAGCAGCTTCACCAGCATGCAGGTGACGGACTGCAACCTGGCCGGCGGCAGCGTCGTCTACTACTACGACGAAGCGACCAGCCAGTGGGCCGCGATATCGGGCCAGAGCTACAACGCCAGCACCGGCTGCGACACCTTCACGATGGGTACGAGCACCACGCCCAGCCTGTTCCAGCTCAACGGGACCGTCTTCGGCGTCCAGGACGTGCCGCCCAGCCTCATGGTGCCCGCCAACCAGAGCGTGGCTTACCATGGGGCGCTCAGCCTGTCGGTCTCGGCCAGCGACGCCCAGCCGAACCCGCTCACGCTCTCGGCCAGCGGACTGCCCACCGGCCTCAGCTTCACGGACAACGGCAACGGCACAGGCACGGTGACGGGCACGGTGACGGCCGCTCCGGGCGCTTACCCGGTTAGCTTCACTGCCACCGACGGCACGGCCAGCACCACCTCGTCTCCGATGACCATCACGGTGACCAGGGCGGGCACGACGCTCACCTACAGCGGCTCGTCCCTCATCGCTAACAACCGCCCGGCGACCCTCAGCGCCGTCCTCGAGGAGGACGGGGGGAACCCGCCGGTGCCCGACGGCCAGACGGTCACCCTGACACTGGGCAGCGGCAGCAGCGCGCAGAGCTGCCAGGGCCAGGTCACGGCCGACGGGTGGGTGAGCTGCCAGATAGCCACCGTCAGCCAAGCCCTCGGTAACCAGCCCGTGTCGGCCACCTTTGGCGGGGACAGCTACTACGCCGCCTCATCTGACAACAGCCAGGAGGCCCTGGTCTTCAGCTACCTGCCGGCCGGCGGCGGCTTCGCTCTCGGAGACCAGACCGTGGGCAACGCCACGGCCGCCACGACGGTCACCTGGTGGGGCAGCAAGTGGGCCAAGTTGAACCCGCTTTCGGGCGGGACGGCACCGGCCAGCTTCAAAGGCTTTGCGCAGACGTTCCTCAACGGGCGCACCACCGTCACCGACCCAGCCTGCGGCGGTACCTGGACGGGCAGCACCGGCGGCAGTGCCAACCTGCCGAACAGCGTGCCGGCCTACATGGCCGTGGTAGTGCCCAGCAAGGTCACGCAATCGGGCAGCGCCATATCGGGCAACGTCGCCGAGATCGTGATCGTCAAGACCAATTCCGGCTACCAGCCCAATCCCGCCGACCCGGGTACCGGGACCGTGGTCGCCACGCTCTGCGGCAGCTAGGCGGCGCAGCTACAACGGCGGCGACGCCTCACAACAGGGACAGGGCCGGCGAGCAGCGCTTGCCGGCCCACCCCCTCTCAACCGGTGCCCCTCTTCATGTCGGGCACGTCACGAAGAGACGTGGCCACGGAAAGGAACAACTGTGAACGGTAAAGGTCAGTCTGCGAGGGCCAACAGTGGAGCGGCCGGGCGCGGCAGGGGCAATTACTTTGTTGCCCTCCATTTTTCCAGGTGCCTCAGGCGAGCAGCGGCCGCCGGCTCAGGGCTGGCGCTCCTATCGATGATGACGCTCACCCCGCTGGTCGCCAGCCCCGCCTCGGCGTCTGGCACGGCCCCGGCGTCTGGCACGGCATGGTACGCCTACGCCAACGGAAGTGCGACGGGTACGCCGTCGTCCTGCCCGCAGACAGCTACCACCTCGCTGCAGTGCACCCTGGCCGAAGCGTTGGCCGCGGCTGTCGCCGGCGACACCGTCTACCTGGCCTCCCCTGGCGGGACCGGGACGGGAGACGCTGACTACGTCGGTAACTGGACTGTGGCCACCGCAGGGACCTCCGCCTCGACGCCGCTCACCATCGAAGCAGCGAGCGGGGTCGCCGACCCCACGCTCGATGGCGACGGCGGCAGCAACTCGAGCCCGTGCTCCACCTCGGCTTGTAACGGGCCGCTTCTCATGGTCAGCAACTCCACCTTCGTCGACTTCGTCGGGGTGACGTTCCAAAATGCGGACAACACCTCGGCTGCCCCGTATGGCGGCGCCATCCAGAACGACGCCGGCGGCACCCTGGCGGTGGACAACTGCACCTTCAGCGACGACACGGCGAGTGACGGGGGTGCCATCGCCAACGCTTACTCCGGCACTGGCACAGTCACCGTGAGTGCCTCCACTTTCGCGAGCGATTCCGCCACGGCCGACGGAGGGGCGATCGTCAACGGGGAGCTAGCCGGCAGCACCGCCACCCTGGTGGTGACCGGCTCTACCTTCTCGGGTAACAAGGCATCCACTGACGACGGCGGCGCTATCGACAGCGGCGACTACCAGGCCACCGGAAACCTGACCATCGCGAGCTCTACCTTTTCGGGCAACTCGGCGCAGTACGACGGTGGCGCCATCGACAACGGCGACGACTCCGGGAACGGGACGCTTAGCGTAAGCAGCGACACCTTTTCTTCCAATTCAGCTGAATGGGGTGGTGCCATCGACAACGGGGACACGGCCGGCGCCGGCACCCTTAGCATCGCCGGATTCCGCCTTCACTGATAATGGCGTCAGCATCGACGGCGGCGCCATCGACAACGGCGACGGCGGCGGGACCGGCACGCTGGACGTGAGTGGCTCGTCTTTTTCGGGGACTCCGCCGGCGGCGACGGCGGGGCCATAGACAGCGGCGACAATGGCGGCACGGGCACGGTCACGCTGGCCAACTCGACCCTTTCGGGCGACAGCACCGGCGCCCACAACGGGGGGGCCATCGACACAGGCGACAACGGTGGCACTCGGGCCCTGACCGTGGACGGCTCGACGTTCTCCAGCAACACAGCGAGTGCTGGTACGGGCGGGGCGATCAACACGGGGGACGCTTCGGGCACGGGCACCCTGACTGTCGCGGCGTCGACCTTCTCCTCCAACAGCGCCAGCGGCAGTGGCGGGGCCATCGACGCCGGCGATTACGGGGGTAACGATGTGGCCACGGTCAGCGCTTCGACGTTCTCGGGGAACTCGGCCATCAACTTCGACGGCGGAGCCATAGACAACGGGGACGACGGCGGCTCGGGCACCCTCATCGTGAGCTCCAGCACCTTTTTGGGCAACAATGCGGTGACCGGCGGCACGGTCGACAACGGCGGCACTGGCACCGTATGGGCGGCGGCCGACATCTTCGGCGGCAGTTGCGCCGAGGGGGGAGGCGCCTGGGACGACGAGGGCTACAACGTGGGTTCCGACGCCAGTTGCTTTGCTGCCACCCCTGCCAGCACGGACAACGACAGCGCCGGGGCGGGTTTGGCCAGCCTGCTCGGGCCTCTGGCCAACAACGGCGGCTCGACCGAGACAGTCCTGCCGCTGCCGGGAATCCCGGCTTTGTCCATCGTCCCGAGCGGTACATCTGTCGACCTGGGAGGCACTACGACCACGTTGTGCCCGACGACCGACCAGCGGGGGGTGGCGAGCGGACCCGGCCAGGCGTGTGCTGCCGGCTCGGTCCAGGAGAGCCCGCCCGTAGCGCTCTCCCAGTCATTTTCTACGCTGGAGGGGACCGAGCTCACGGAGCCGGCCGGGACGCTCTCGTCGGGGGTGGTCGACTACAACCCCGGGGTTAGTTCCTGGACGGGCATGCTGACGGGCACCGCAACAGATGGGACGGTCGTTGTCGAGCCCGACGGCTTGTTCACCTATACCCCCGGGGCTGGCTTCGTGGGCTCGGACAGTTTCAGCTATGTGCTCACGGACAACCTCGGCTACGTCTCGGCCCCGGCCACTGTCAGCCTCACGGTGAGCGTCCCACCTGCGCCGACCACCACCACCCTCCCGACTACGACCACGACCCTTACGGCGACCACCACCACCTTGACCAGCACGGCGGCCCCGCCCGGCGTGGCCGCCCCGACGACCACGACCTCGTCGACTACGACCGCTTCGTCGCCGCCACCACCGTTCCCGCACTCCGGCCAGAGCTACCCCAACGGCGCCATCGTTAGCTTTGGCGGCCATGACTACGTCTTCGCCGGCGGACGGGCATTCTTGTCGTCGGCCCCCGACCTGGCTGCCCTCGAGAAGGTCGACCACGCCCGGGTAACCTCGGCCCCCACCGGCACGAGCGCCCCGACATCGAAGCCGCCGCGCTCGGGCACGTTGCTCAGCACGAGGGCCGTAAACGGCAATGCCACCATCTACCTGGCTGGCACTGATGGCGAGCTGCACGGTTTTTCGACCGCGCACCAGCTCTATTCCTACGGTTATGACGCCGCCCTGGTCTTGACAGTGCCAAGTTTGGGCGGCCTCAAGGTCGGCCTCGCAGTTGGCGCAGAGGGCTCGGCCGCCGGCGCTCTTGCCACCGTCGCCGACGGCTCGATCGTTAATTCTTCAGGTACTTACTACATTTTCGCCGGCGGACGGGCTCTTGGCCTATCGTCGCCTGTCGGCCTCCTGAATGTACAAAAGGCCGACAAAGCCAAGGTACTTCCAGGCTCGGTGGGGAAGGCAGAGAGAGGTGCCGTAATCGCCAGTGGCGTGCTGTTGAGCGCCCCGGGCGGAGTATACGTCAGCTATGCGGGAGAGCTTTACCCGTTCAAGACGACGGCACAGCTCGATCGGGACGGCTACGGCGGTACGACTGTCGTGGAGGTCCCGGGCACGGGCGGTCTTGGCGTCGTGTCTACCTACTCGGGGTCATAACTGCGGGGGCTTTTGTCCTGCTCTTTTACACGACGAATCGGAAGCCAGTGGATTTGCCTGGCGGCGCGACCTCTTCGAAACCGTGAAACGTACTCGTCCTCTTGGCCGCCGGTACCGACAATTCCCGTTCTCTTCACAATTTCGAGATTCTCGTTGCGCTTCGGCGAACTCGTTGCGCTGTTGCCGCGAAAAGGCCCAGGATCGCGACGAGTCCGCGAGATCGCAACGAGATTGTAGAAAGTATGACGTAAATGTGATGGATCGAGGGGACAATAGCACCCTCGGTACAAAGATAAACGCGAACGGTGCCGCAGGCCGGTCCACTCTGGATGTCCTGGATTACCGCCTGCTGTTTTGCCGGCCGGGTTCGGCATTGCGGCGGCGAAAACCGCGGCTACGGCTGCCCGCTAGGCTAGCGCCAGGCCATGGCGGGGGCCGGAGCGGGGCCCGACGCCATGGCCATCGTTTATGCCCAGTGCCACGGGCGCCGAGAGCATGCGGGGACCACCCGGCCCGCGGTTCAATAACTGAAAGCGAGGTGAGTGGAGTGAGCAACGAAGCGACGGCGGCCCAGCTGGCCGCTCGCACATCCGGCCCCGTCTGGTCTCGCGCCGAGGCAGACCGCGCCAGCTACGACGAGGGACGCAGCGGGTTCAACCTGGCCCTCGACCACCAACCGGCTCTGGTATTGGCCGCCGCCACCCCTGCCGACGTGGTCGAGGGGATCCGCTTTGCCGCCGGCAACGGCCTGCCCGTCGACGTGCAGGCGACCGGGCATGGGGCCCATCGGGCTATGGATGGTGGCCTGCTGGTCACGACGCGGCGCCTCACCGGAGTCGACGTCGACCCGGGGCGTCGAGTAGCGCGCATTTCGGCCGGGGCGACGGCCACCGATGTCATCGCCGCTACGGCTCCTCATGGGCTGGCGGCGGCGGTTGGCGCCGCCCCTGGGGTCGGCTTCGTGTCGTACACGATCGGAGGAGGCGTGGGCCTGCTGGGGCGCGCCCACGGCTACGCCGCTGACTGCGCTCGTCGGCTCGAAATAGTAACGGCAGACGGCCGAGAACTCGCGGTCACGCAAGAGCAGCATCCCGAATTGTTCTGGGCACTGCGCGGGGGCGGGGGGAACCTGGCCGCCGTGACAGCGATCGAAGTCGACTTGATACCCGTCCCCGTGCTCTATGGCGGTGGCCTGTTCTTCAGCGGTGACCGGGCGCCCGATGTCCTCGAGGCCTTCCGTCGGGCAATGGCGACCGCCCCACCAGAGCTAACCCTCTCGTTGGCGTTCGTCGCCTTCCCCGACCTTCCCGTCGTCCCGCCACCGCTGCAAGGCAAGTTCTGCGGCCATCTCCGGGTCGCCTACCTCGGAGAGAGGGGGGCGGGCGAACCCCTTATCGCCCCCTTGCGAGCCGCAGCACCGTTCCTGGACACCATCGGCGTACTGCCGCTGACCAAGATCGGGACCATCCATGCCGACCCCGTGGGCCCCATGCCGGTCAGCAGCGACAGCCTCGCCCTCATTGGGGACGACACGCTCAGCGACTTGCTGCCCCTTATCCAGCCGGATGCCCCGTTTATGCTGGAGTTGCGCCACCTTGGTGGCGCCCTCACCCGACCACGGGGCGCGCCCTCGGCCGTCGGTCACCGGCCCGCGATGCTGAACCTGTTCACCTCCGCCTACCCTGGCACCGTCCCCGACGTCGCCGCCAGCGGCCAGCAACGCGCCTGCAAAGCAGTCGCGGCCGCCAGCGTTGGTGGCCCGTTACGCAACTTCCTGCCCACCCGGTACCCCGATGCCACCGCCTGCTACGAACCAGCGGTCGCGACGGAACTGGCGAGGCTCAAGACGATCTGGGACCCCGACGACACCTTCAGGTTCGCGCCGGCCGTTCGAAGGCCGCCAGCGGCACCGTAGCCTCAAGCCCGAGCTTTGCTCCCTCGGCCGCGGGCAACTTGTTCATCCCACGACCGAAAATCTCGGGGCTGACGGCGTCAACGTAGCCCGCCGCCTCGAGGCTGGCGAAGAAGCCCCTGAAATCAATGATCCCCTCCCCCGGGAGGAGGCGCTCGTTGTCCCGGACCTGGTCCTCGGGGATATCGGGGACGTCGGCTATCTGGACGTGCACGATCGCCGGGCCGGCGTCGCGGATCTCCTGCAACGTCCCGCCGGCAAGCTGCCAGTGCCACGAATCGAGCAGAACTCCGGCTGTCTCCCCGCAGGACCGGGCGAACTCGAGCGCGTCGTCGAACCGCCAGATGAACTCGTACGGCTCTGCCCGGCGAATGTGGAGCGGGCCTAAAAACTCCAGCCCGAGCCGAAGCCCGTGCTTAACCAGGACCTCGTTGCACCGGGCCAGGCGCTCGCCGTAGCGCTTCAATAACTCCTGTTTCGGCGAGCTGCTCGACGCTGGGAGCCAGCGGCACATGGCGGTGGCACCGACCGCCGACGCAAAGCTCGCCGCCTCGTCGAGCCCGGCGAGGTCCTTTTCGAAAGTGGCCTCGTCGAGGCGGAACTCGACCGGGAGGTTGACCCCGCCGACCGCCAGTCCCGCCGCCGCCATCCGGCTGCGTGTGGCGTCAACCCCCTCGAGCATGGCAGCCGCCAGGTCGAGGTCGGCCCCGCCGTAGCCCGCCTCCGAGGCGAGCTCGACGAATGCGTCCCAGTCGAGCGGCTCTCCGGCCGTCAGCGTCCTGTTCAACGATAGATACATGGGCCCTCCAAGGCTCGTACCACGGCTCGTGCAGTTGACCTGCGGTCAATCGGCACCACGTTATATTCCGGCGGACCCACGCTCACATCCGCAGCCTGTTAACCCTTGAGTGCGCCGGCCGTCAGCCCGGCCACGAACTGTTTCTGTACAAGGTAAAAGGCCACAATAATGGGCACGGATGCATAAATGGCAGCGGCCAGAAGCTCGTTCCACTTAATCGCCTGGCCAGGTGCGGACACAATATCCGAAAGAATAATAGGAAGTGTCTGAGTCGAGCCGTCCGTCAAGACAGAAGCAAATAGCAACTCGCTCCAGGCCGTGATGGCGGCAAACATGGCGACGGCGGCGATGGCCCCGGTCATGTTGGGGAGGACGATCCTGACGAAAGACCTGATCTCCGTGAGGCCGTCAACCATGCCCGCCTCTTCCAGGTCCCGAGGGAATGCCGTGATGATCCCGGTCAAGATCCAGATCGAAAGCGGAAGGGCAAAGGACATGTAGGTTATAATCAACCCCGCATAGGAACCCACCAACCTGATACCGGTTAGTGTTTGAAAGTTGAGGAACAGTAAGTAGAGCGGGATCAGGAACAACAGCCCGGGGAACACCTGGGTGGACATCATGACCACAAGGAAGAGCCGTCGTCCCACGAAGGTATAGCGGCTAATGCCGAAGGCGGCGGCAATCGCTACCGGGGTTGCTATGGCAGTGGTCGCCACCATGACAATCGCACTGTTCTTGAACCCCAGGCCCAGTGACATATCGTGCCAGACGCTCACAAACGCTCCGAACGTAGGCCGGCCCGGGATCCACTGGAAGCTGGATACATTGGTTACTTCGGAGAGCGGCTTCAGAGCAGACGTTACGGCGACGAACAACGGGAACAGCACGAACGCCAGAAGGAACCCCAGCACAAGAAGACGGGTCAGCCGGAACAGAGGCGTGTCACGCATGTTGCCCACGTCCGAGGACTCCCGACAATTTGCTGTACGGGACAGCCACAGCCAGCAGGACGATCACCGCCACGAGAGTCATCGCACTACCAAGGCTATAGTCGGCATTTACGAAGGTACTGGTATATACGTGTAGCGGGAACAGGTCGGCGTCGGCGGGTGGGATCTGGCCGAAGAACACATAGGGCGTGGTGAAGTCATTGAACAACCACAGGAACAGTATCAACGAGAGGATCACGACCGTGCTCTTGAGATAGGGCACGATCACAAAGCGCACCTCCTGTACTCGGCCACCCCCGTCGATACGGAGGGCCTCGTACAGTTCACCGGGGATTTGCTGGCTGGCCGCCAGCAACATGAGAAATGCGAACGGCCAGGTGCGCCAGATCGACGCGATCACCATGCTGGCGAAGGCATTGGTGCCGTCGAGCCACAGCGTGCTGCGGGCCAGCATGTGCAGGTCGTTGGAGAGAAGCTGGGTGGCCGCCCCGTTCCCTTGAAAAACGAAGTCCCACGTGAGTACCCCCGCATAGGCCGGTATCACGAACGGCACCAGGTATATGACCTGCAGGAGCCTGGCGGTGCGACTGAGGGTACGGACGAACACGACGGCCGAGATGGCGAGGATAAGCGAGACGCCGACGACAGTCGCCACATAAATGAGACTGAGGATGAACGAACGTAAAAGGGGGTCGGCTATGGCCGAAACCGTCAGGATCAGCCGGTAGTTTGCGATGCCCTCCCAGGGTGCGTGCAGCCAGCGACGGAGCGTCGTGAAGTTGACCAGGAGGAAGCTCGTGTATATACCGGCTGCTATCGGCAACGCGTAGACGATAAGTTCGCAGACGACCGCCGGCCCGACGGTCCACAGGAGGATCCTTCGCCGGTACCCCGGTCGGCCGGCCCTGTGCGGAGGTGACAGGCGGCTGATCGGACGAAAACCTGGTTTGCGGGGAGGCGCTTGGGCCGAGACGTCGGGCGGGGCGTCGTCGAAAACCGGTGCCGTCCTGGAAGTGGCCGCCTTTTCGTGGGTGTCCATCTAACGGCGCTTGCCTTTATGGGTCGGTTGTGGTCTCGTGTCGAAGGTAAGGAGAGGGACCTGGGCTGGTGGAGACCAGCGAGGACGAGCAACCTGCCGGCTGCTCGCTCCTCGCTGGGGCGCCGCGAACTCTTATCTTTTCTTACGGGTCTTATGGCCCTTACGGTACCCGGCAGGAGCTACGCCGGAAACAACGGTACCTATCCCTCGTCCGCCAGAGAGGCCGATTCCACGCTGTCCAGGGCGGACTGCACTTGAGAGCCACTGACCTTGCCCGAGCTGGCGGCACTGTACGCCAACTGCCCGACGGCTGCCGCGTAGGCGTTGGCGACGGTGCCCGTATCCGCTTGGGTGGGCATCGGTTTGGCGTAGTGGGACTGAATGTCGAGCCACACCTTATCGACCGGGCTGGACGTAAAGATGGCGTCCTTGGACGCTGCCAGTGTGGACGGTATTACGCCGTAAGACTTGCCGATCAAGGTCTGTGCCGTCGAGCCCGTAAGGAACTTGAGCCACGCGTAGTCCGCCGCAAGATGGGTGCTTGACTTCAGGATCCCGATGTTCACGCCGTCGAGGTGAGACATGACCGCCTGCGACGCGGCCATGTGCGAGGTCGGCATAGGAAGGAGGGCCACCCCCCAGGCCGAGTTTGGCATCCCATAAGCGCTGAAGCTCGAGCCCTGTGTGAAGATCATGGCCGCCTTGCCGTGACCGAACTGCTCTTCAGCCTGGTTGTTGTTATATTCGGCGTTATCGGGGTCCATAATGTGGTCAGGGCCGATCCAGTTCAGCAGGAACGTCATCGCCTTGACGTCGGGGGCGGTGTTCACGGTGGCTTTGTCTTCGGTGGGGGTGGCGTAGAACGAGCCCCCGTACTGCGTCGTGAGGATCCATTCGAACGTGTTCATACCGGGGACGTTGGCCATATCGGACGCAACTCCCCAGACGCCGGCCCTGGGGTCGGTCAACTTCTTAGCGTCAGCAACGAACTGTGACCACGTGGCGGGCGGGGAAGCAATACCCGCTTTTTGGAAAAGTGCCTTGTTGTAGAACATGGCGTACGACTCGGCGAACAGCATGAGGTCGACGGGAGCTTTACCAGGGTCGTACGTGGCCGGGAGGACGCCAGGAATGAATTTGCTTTCGCCGCCGATCTTCGCGAAGGCTGACGGCGTCCAGGGTACAAAGGAACCCGAGGCCGTGAGCTGTCCCGTCCAGGTGTCGCCCACTTCACTTATGTCGGCCCTGACCCGCTGGCAAAGGCTGCCGTTAATTTGGTCAGAAGATTGCCCCAGGGGACAACGGTTACGTTGACACTGATACCGGTTTGCTGTTTGAACTCTTTCGTGAGAGTGGCGTAGGTGGCCGCCGAGGTCGCCGCTGCGTTTGGGCCTTCGGGTGTCGCCCACTCGCTAATCGTCGTACCAGCTAGTGACGCCGGGGTGCGAGGACCGGTGGGCTGGGCAAAAGCGGTCCCACTGCTGAGCAGGAACGCGATCGTCGCCAAAGCCGCACCTGTACTTAAGCGGCGCCCGGATGGACGTTTGGGAGCGTACAAGAGTTCCCCCTTCCACGGAACTTTTAATTGTTGGCACTGAACGGGGACCCGCGCGAGTGGACGAACCATATGGAGACACGGTCGCCGTACCGGTTGGACCTCCGATCTCAGACCATACCACCGGCAATCGCTAAAGGGTGAAATCCGCGCTTGTTTGATGAACGCTCGAGCGCGGCTCCCGTCCTGCCGTCGCCGGCCCTCACTTCCTTCGGCGCCGGACCGGGGAGAAGGACGAGGGAGGACAACCGTCGATAGTCCGTGAGTGGGCCTCGAAATTCAGGGGATTGTTGTTACTCCCCAGCCCTCATTCGGTACCCGGATGAGCACGCGCGTTCCGAGTTGCATGGCCGGGCCCGTGCGTAGGCATGTGAGCGCCTCCACTGTGATGGGACGCCGGCCCGTGGTCGTGGCCCGGATTTGTTCCCCAGAGCAGCGCTTCGTAGTACGGGCAGCCGATCAGGGGCGTAGTGATGGTGGGCGATGACGTGCTCCAAAACGACCTGGCCTCCTCCATCTTTTCGATCAGCACCGCCACGGTGCTGGCCATGTCGGGGCTTCCCCCGGCGCGCCGGGCGAGCGACCTAGCCTTCGTTCCACGGCCGACCGCCTCAGGTACATTCGAGCCAGCCAGGTCCTGCAAGGTGTGTTCCTGGTCGACCTCAGCGCCACCGTGTTCGGTCTGCCAACTGCTCTGTTCCCTGAGCTGACCAGTTCGGTCCTCCACCGCGGCCCGAGCGTGCTTGGCTACCTCTATGCCGCACCCGCCGCCGGCGGCGCTGGTGGGAGCGTTGGCCACCGGGTGGCTCAGCAACATCCGCCGCCGAACCTGGGCGGTCACGATCGCGGTCTGTGCTTGGGGAGGGGTCATCGTCGCGTTTGGGTTTGTACGTGCCCTGTGGGCCGCTCTCGTATTGCTGGCCCTGACCGGCTGGGCTGCCGTGATATCTGCCGTGCTCCGGGACACCGTCTTGCAGCTTTCCGTGCACGAGCGGTTCCGGAGCCGCGCCACGTCGGTGCAAATGGCTGTGGTTCGAGGCGGGCCGCGGCTGGGTGCCCTGGAGTCGGGCGCGGTGGCCACGTTGAGCTCCGCGGAATTTTCGATCATCTCGGGCGGCCTGGCGTGCATCGCCGGTGCCCTTGCCTTGGCCGTGCGCTGCCGGGTTGGCGGAAAGGGGGACCCAATAACCCCCAACCCGTTACGGGCCGAAGTGAAGGACCGTGTCACCCTCAATAATTTCAGGCGGGTTGACGGGCACCGGGACATTGGCCTTGACCCATTCGGCGGCCCGGCGCGAAGACTCGTCGGTCCCCGACTTGTCCTGGCAGATTGTGACCGAGCCACCGCTATCGCCGCTCCCGAACAGCTCGTAACTTACGAAGCCGGGTACACCCCGGATAATGTTTTTGACCTCATCCTCACTTCGCCCGAGAAGACCGAGCAGCTCCGTTACTCCCGGGCCGGAATAGCGTCGGATTACCACGTGCATCCTGTCCCCCTCTCACGGGTACGACCGCCTCGAGCTCGGGCGGCACTGGCGCAAGGATAACACCAGGAGACGACCGACGACGCCTGCTTTTACGTGGTCAAACCCAGCAAGCCCGCCGCTGATCGTTAGCAGCAACCGGCCATAGCGGCGGGACGGTGGGGCCCCAACCTACCTCTGGCTCAGCTCGGGCTCGGAGCTGAGCCAGAGCCACTCGTCTAGCTCCAGGAAGCGTGTCAGTACCGCTGATCCGGGGATCCCCCAGTCGGTGAACCCGCTCAACATGTCGAAGTAGCCGCCGAAATGTTCCGCCGTTGGCGCGGCAAGCAATTGACGCGTGCTCTCCATGTAACCTTCGGGCTTGTCTGGCGCCCGCTCGAGAGCGCTCAAGAGTTGCTTGGGGCACGGGAACAAAACGCGGTTGTAAGCCAACAAGGCCCGCCCGGCGAAGAGGACCGTCTGTGAGAGTGAATGGTGCAGGAGGAAAGGGTCCTGCTTGGCGATTGCCTGCGGGCCGAAATAACGGGCGTGGAGCGCCATATAGGAGAAAAAATCCCGCATGTTCACGGCGCGGTTTTGCTCGGGGTAGACAGGAATAGAACTGACAAGGGACTGCAACTCTCCGATGCGAGAGTGGGCAACCGTCGAACCGATGAAGGAAGCACGCATGGGCTCCGGTCCTCGTGCCGCCGTCTCGCGTAGCACCTGGAGGCTAATAAGTTTGGCATCGACATACCCACCCGGGTAATCACAAGGAGAAATGAAGGCCAGGTCGCCAACGGCCTTACGCTGGTCGTAAACATCGCCGGCCACCACGATGTACAGGTCCAGGTCGGAGTCCTCCCTGGCCGTCCCTTTGGCGATAGACCCGCTGACGATAACTGCGTCGAATATGCCTTCCTCTTTGACCTGGGTGACAAATGCCTCGAGGGCCCGCTCATGAGATGGGTGCACCCGCTTAGGGTAGCAGAGTAGAGCGGTGGGCCAATAAACGCCGGATTGGCGCAAATTCCCCTGTCGTCCGCCAAAAAACAGAGCCTAAATCGTTCCGAATTCCGCACACTCAGATCATATTTAATCCGACCCGGTTGCGTTTTGCGCTTCCGGTTTCGCATTCACGGGCCAGAGACGGCGACCGCGGCAACCAGACGGCCTAATCGCGACCGCGAGGCGGAACACGTGGAGCCTGGCCACGCGGGTCCCGGCCGGGCCGACAGGTGCCTGGTGGCCAGCACCCGGTCGCCGGCGCCCGTGCGGGCCGGGACTGGCCAGCACATCGGCACTAGCGCCGCGGCAAGTCGATCGACGAGACTTTTTCCGTGCGAGGCAACACGTCCCGGGAGCTTCGGCTGGCCTTCGACGGTTCCGTCGCGCAGTACGTCGCCGGCCGGCGCCCGTGCGGGCCGGGACTGGTCAAGCAGCTGGCGACCTGGGCGGACCTTCACCCCGACGACCTCGTACTGGAGGTCGGGGCTGGCACCGGTCAGCTCACTACCGG
Source organism: uncultured Acidimicrobiaceae bacterium (assembly GCA_963754115.1). Lineage (GTDB taxonomy): Bacteria > Actinomycetota > Acidimicrobiia > Acidimicrobiales > Palsa-688 > Fen-671. The sequence goes on from CAVWFC010000008.1 coordinate 622,468, forward strand.
CCTCCTGGACGTGGGTCTCCGGGTAGTCGCCCTGGAGCCCGGGCCAAACATGGCCGGCTACCTGCGCGCACATCTGGGTGGACGGCCTGGCTTCTCCGTCAAACAGGGGTTTTTCGAGGACTTCGACGGCCCTGAGGGGACGTTCGATGCCGTCGTATCGGCAAACGCCTTCCACTGGGTCGACCCCGCCGTGAGTTACATCAAGGCGGCGCAGCAGCTCTGCCCCGGCGGCTGCCTCGGCCTGATCTGGACCTTTCCCATCCTCGCCCGGGCCGAGCTCCAGTGCCAGCTAAATTCTGAAGCTTTCGCCGGCGACCTGGCGGACCTTCGCCAAGACCCCGACGGCTATGACGAGGCCCTGCGACCGCTCCTTGCTGCCGGGAGAGCTGAACTGGCTGAGTCGGGGGCATTTTGCCAGCCTCGCTGGGAGCTCCGGACCGACCTCCAGATGTGTACGGTCGATACCTATGTCGCATTCCTGTGCAGCCTGGCAAATGGGACGACCCTGGCCGATCTGATCAGCGCACGCGTCCGGGACGTACTTGTCGGTGAGAGCGAGGTCGAGCTAGCCAACCACGTTTACCTTGCGGTGGCCAGGCGCGCTGGCACACCCGGCGGCACCGAAGGTACCCACGCTGGCGCACGGTGAGACATGGAAAATAAGAAGGAGTGACAGTGCCCCACACCGAAAACATCAAGCGAAGGCCCGGCACCGGGACCGCGACCGGGACAACGCCCCGCCAATACCGCTCCCTCTTGGCTGGGCAGGAGCACCGACCGGCACTCGTAGCGCCGCACTGACCGGGGAACCTCATGTCCCGACATCGCAACGAGTTCCCCGTGGAGGGCGAACTGCCTTCTTTCTCGGGGGCCACCGCCTGGTTGAATTCTGAGCCGCCCACGGCCGAGGCGCTACAGGGCCACGTTGTACTGGTAAGTTTCGGCACGTATACCTGCATCAACTGGCTTCGTTCGCTCCCCTACGTGCGGGCGTGGGCTGACAAATACGCGGGCCAGGGGTTGGTGGTCATCGGCGTGCAGACGCCGGAGTTCGAGTTCGAGAAAGAGCTCGAAGGGGTTCGTGCCGCCATCAAAGCCATGGACGTCCGGTACCCAGTCGCCGTTGACAACGACTACGGCGTTTGGCAGGCGTTCGACAACCACTACTGGCCCGCGCAGTACTTTGCCGACGCTGACGGCCATATCCGGCACCATCGCTTCGGTGAGGGCGAGTACGAGGAGTCCGAGCGAGTGCTCCAGATGCTTTTGGCCCAGGCGGGGGCCGGGAACGCCGGGCCGGGTCTGGTGCGGCTCGGGCCGCAGGGCGTTGAATTAGGCGCCGACTGGGACCACCTGGGCTCGCCGGAGAACTACGTCGGTTTTGCCCGCACCGAAGGGTTCGCCTCGCCGGGCGGCCCGGTACCGGGCGACCGCCACCTCTACACTGCTCCGCCGTCGTTACGACGCAACCAGTGGGCACTCTCAGGCGACTGGCGAATGGGCCAGACCGCCACCGTCCTGGAGTCGCCGGGAGGCACCATCTCGTACCGGTTCCACGCTCGTGACCTACACCTCGTACTGAGGCCCGCCATGGCCGGCGTCGTCCGTGCCCTTCAAGGTGCGCCTCGACGGGACGCCGCCGGGACCCGCTCATGGTCTCGACGTCGACAGCCAGGGTAACGGTGCCGTGACCGGCCAACGCCTCTACCAGCTGGTCCGCCAACCGGGACCGATCGCGGACCGCCTGTTCGAGATCGAGTTCGCGGAGGCGGGCGTCGAGGCCTACGTGTTCACGTTCGGCTGAGCCACGAGGCAAAGAAGCACAGTCTGAAGTCGACCCGTCTTGCTCCGGTTACGACCGTGAAGAGCCCTCCGGAGCGAGCCTGCGTCCCGACCGTACTGCGCCAAGCCGGGACGCCGCCCGAGGGTCAATCGCTCACGAATAGGTAACTACATTGGACGAATCGCCCAGGTTGTCGGTCACCTGAAAAGTGGCACTGTTTAAGGTCGTGTCCCCCTCGACCTGGACGATGAAGGGCGAGCTCTGAGTATATTGCGACAATCCCGGCTCCGTAAAGTCAAACGTGCCATCAGCGGTGTTCTCGTCTGCAGTAAGGCTGAAGGTTGTTGCCCCGGCCGGTGCGGTCCACCACAGGCTGACAACGGTAACTCCATTGTCCTGATAGGGCGCAGAGATATAGAGCTCCAACCCTCCGGTACCCTGGCACTTCTTCCAACCGCTGGTGGTGCCCGTGTGCCTGCAGGCGCCGTACCTCGTAACGTGGCCGGCGGGCAGGTTTGAAGCGCTCGCCGGGAGCGCGAGGGCGGGTATGAAGGTTAATGCGGCAGCCGCCCCAAGCAGATTTTTACGAGCAGACATAGCTACTCCTCTCCTGTTTATTTGGCTATTTGCCCAGCCGAATTGCTGGCTGCAATGCTCAACGAGATCTTGAGCACTACCGTCAACCTTTCGACAAGACGTCCACCGGCTTGATAAGGCGCCATACGACCCTCCTCGTGTGCCGCAGGCACCGATGCAGCACCGCGGTGCAGGTTCTTGAGCACCATCCGGCGAGCAGAGAAGCTCTCAGCGTTCAAGGTCGTGGCAGTGGCCCCCGACCGAGCGCACGGCCCATTGCGGCTAACGACCCCGCTACCTGAGTGCTACAAGCGGGCCGAAACCGCGCGACGAACGTTGACTTATCACTTTCTAGTTCCACGCCAACGGTGACATTTGCCACCCCTAACACCAGCTAACATTATATTGAGCGACCGCTCACCATATCCCACCAGTAGTGGCGATGTACCCATTCAGACGCGGCTACTAAACCATTTGGGCCACGTCTGACGCATCCACATCCACCATAGAGCCGCACCTGCCCGCATATCCAATTGTCAACGCTAATATTGACAATCGCCCCGCGACGTATTTTGCGGCGAACGTGCCATTAGTCGAAGGTCAGCCCCTTTATCACCGGGCTGGGCACTTCATCGAAGGACCTGATCGTTGCACCACGTAACGGGTTGTACTCACCATACCCAGAGGCTCGAGGCGGCTAACCATGAAAGGCTCGAAGATTCCTTGAAGAGAGTGTGATGTTTCGGTGAAGTGGTGCTGCCTCCAGGAACGTTTGCCGGGTTGCCCGCGGCAGATACTCCGTCCTTGCGAACAACTTGGGGGCGCCATTCCCGCTTGGCAGGAGACACCCACCTCAATCAGTGCCGACGCATGCACTCAGAGTGACAACATCCACAGGGATATTTTGGCGCGTGGTCGGCGTCGCAAATCAGGGCGGCGCGGTGCTCATTGCAATTACTGGCTAGTATCAGTGTGGTCAGAACCCATTGCCGGGGAGAAAACAGGATGGCTGAGCGGGGCCCCGCAACCAGTCGCACGCGTAAATCCGGTACGAGCAGGACCGGGCAGGCGTCGGCGACGTTTACCAGTGAGGAACGAGCCGCTATCAAAGAGCGCTCTCGAGAGGTGAAAGCGGCTGGGCGCCGTGGCCCTGGCTCGGTGCACGCGGATGGTGAAAGCGACGTGCTGGACAAGATCGCTCAGATGGCGGGACCCGACCGCACCATGGCCACACGCCTCCACGACCTGATTTTGGCCAGCGCGCCAGCCCTTTCGCCGAGGACCTGGTACGGCATGCCGGCTTACGCTAAGGACGGGCACGTCGTCTGCTTCTTTCAAAGCGCCCAGAAGTTCAAGACGAGGTACGCGACCCTCGGCTTCAGCGACGAGGCGAAGCTCGACGACGGCAACATGTGGCCGACTTACTATGCGTTGAAGGAGTTGACCGCGGCGGAGGAGGAGCGGATCGGCGATCTCGTTAGGAGAGCGGTGAACTGAAGGGGGCAGGGATGGCCTCTACGACCCGCCCGTCAGTGCCGACTGAGTCCGCCTCAGATTTCCCGCTCCTCGAGCACTTGTGGGGCAGCGACCTCGGGCCCTCTCGGGGCAGTGGGGCCGTCGCTGGCCCTTCCTGCAAGACGCGGGCTTTTGGCCCTCCAAGCGATCCGAGCTCTCGGCACAGAGTAAAAGCCGTATAGCTACAGACCGAATTGCGCTATGTTTGCACCTCGCCCCCCTGGCCCGGTTTCTCATTGATCGCACACGAGACATCCCGAAAAGCGCCTCCGGATCTGTAGCGGACAACGACGTCGTCAGGAATATCTCCACTCAACTGAGCGTCGACCTCCGCCAGGGACCTGGTTAGACCGTCGACAAGCTCGTGGCCAAATCGCTGGCGCCAACTCAAAGTGACACTCGCGACTACCGGTCGATAGGCGTCACGCACGCGCACACCGATGTCAGTGAGGGTGGCTTGGCGTTCGTCGCGGTTGCCTGCGACTCGCACATAACCATGGCGCTCGAGCCCGGACTTGCCGGATCCGTTGACGGCGAGCAGCCGGGGCAGGGACTCGAAAGGCATGGCACGCTCGGGCATCGAACGACCGAGCATTGCCGCAACTGCCATCGAAAACCGTGCTTCCTCTTCGTAGTCGATCGTGAAGCCCATGAGGGCTTGCGAGACGAGAGCAGGCAGCGACAGGTGCTCGACGCTTTCGGCGCGGCACGGACCACGGGTGCCCAGTCGGCCCCATGAGCCGGGATGCGCGGCGGCCCCAACTTGGCCGGGACGGCCGCTCCACCAAGCGCCCTTGTATCAGAAGCGCCATAGACCATCGGGTAGTGCGGAAGCTCGAGGTCGAGCTGCCCCACAATCGCTTCGAGAGCAGTGCGCAATGCCAGGGTGCCGCTCACTTTCGCCGTCCACCTCTCCTCGGTGGCGACGACAAGCTCGCCCCAATTGTCCCGTTTTTCGAGACCTTTCTCGGTCAGCTTTCCTACTTTGGCCCGCGGTGCGGCCGCTTCCGTCTCGAGCAAACCCTCGTTCTCGAGCAGGAGCCATGCCCTCACGGCACGGCGCGAGATCCGTGCCGCGGCCGACAGCTCGGTAACGGGGATCCCTTCGTCCGGTATCGCCCGAAGGAGGTTCGCCCACATCACGAGCGACGGCTGCTCGCCAGGTGACGCGCTACCGCGCTCAAAATCGCGGTTAATGTCAAGCAACACGTGCGCCAGCAGCACCGGTAATGGTCGCTGCTTCGTGGGCATGACATTCACCCTGGATGCTTGTTCCCCGGGGCTCCACTGCACAGGTTCTAGGCGGACGACTTCACCCCGTCAACGTCTTCGGGGCGAGAACGCATGCTGCGGCGGCCAGAGCGCTGGCGCTGTTCTAGGCGAGTGTGCCCGCCACGCCGGTCACGCCGACATCATTCGAGAGCGGATCGACGGCGCTGTGGGCGAGTAGACGGCGTCAGTCCGGTGTAGACGTTCGCAGGCCCTTGTCCCATTTCTCCTCGATGCCACCGAAATGCCAGACGGCCAGGGCGATGGCCCAGGTAAGGACGAAGACGCCGACGATGACGAAACCGGCTTTATTTATGTCGAAGTTCTCCATGAACGACCAGAAGCCGCCGCTGAGGTGGCCGTCCTGTGCGAGCAGGCCAAAGGCTTCGACCCCGCCGATGAACAGGGCCACGAACACCGAAAGCCCGGTAATCGTCAGGTTGTAGTACACCTTGCGGACGGGTTTGGAGAACGACCAGTCGTAGGCGAAGTTCATAAAGCAGCCGTCCATAGTGTCGAACAGGCTCATACCGGCGGCGAAAAGTATCGGCAGCGACAAGATGGCGTAGAACGGCAGCCCCCCCACGACGGCCGTACCGGCCAGCACCAGGAGCGCTACTTCGGTGGCGGTGTCGAACCCGAGCCCGAACAGGAACCCGATCGGGTACATCTTCCAGGGCGTGTCCACCCGGCGCGACAACGGGCCGAGGATGCGCATCAGGAGGCCGCGGGAGTTGAGCTGACGCTCGAGCTCGGCTTCGTCGTAGACGCCGGTGCGCATGTTCCGGAAGATCTTGACGATCCCCAGCAAGATCACGATGTTGATGCCAGCAATGACGAACAGGAAGAAGGCAGATACGAGGGTGCCAACGATGTTGGTGGTGTGCTGCAGCGTGGAACTGCCGTTTTTCACCTGCTCGTCGAGGCCGCGGATGCCGAAATTGAGCAGGATGGCAAGCAGGAACACCACCGACGAGTGGCCGAGCGAGAAGAAAAAGCCGACACTGAGGGGACGTTTGCCGTCGTTCAAGAGCTTGCGGGTCGTGTTGTCGATGGCCGATATGTGGTCGGCGTCAAAGGCGTGGCGCATCCCGAGGGTGTAAGCCAGGAGGCCGGTGCCGAAACCGAAGACTTCGGTCCGGTTGATGTGGTAATCGCCGCCGGCCGCCGCCGCCAACATGCCCCAGCCGACCACATTGAGGCCCACGACAGTGAGGACCATGCCGGCCACCCGCGACCACTCAGACGGGCTCAGCGCCCGGCGAGCCCGCTCCCACCGGCTAACGCGTCCTGCACCACCTGGCTGCGCAGGCACGCTGGCGCGAGGAGCCTGAACTGGCATCTGGGACCTCCGTTAGGGGGGCATCGTTCGTGCGGGCGGACCGGTCACGAAATCTAGCCTTACTGCGAGCTGGCCGCAATAACATTACTGCGAGCTGGCCGCAATAGAGGTCACCACTATGGAGGTCACTGCGATAGAGGTCACGCCGTACGGCCGTCGACGCCGTTTGTCCCGGACAAGAGCTAGAAGTCCTCGTCGAAACGCACCCCGCCGTCGACACCGACCTGGTAAGCGGACACGGTCCGCTCGAAGAAGTTGGCCAGTTCCTGGACGTCCTGCAGCTGCATGAAGGGGAACGGGTTGCGGGACCCGAAGCGCTTGGGCAGGCCGAGGCGCACGAGACGCTGGTCGGCCACGTACTCGAGGTATGCCCGGGTATCGGCCAGTGAGAGGCCGGGCACGCCGTCGGCCAGCAGATCGGCGGCGAAAGTCGGCCTCTGCCTCGACCGCCTCCACCATCATGTCCGTGACCGCTGCGGCCAGGTCGTCGTCGAACAGCTCGGGCTCTTCCCGCCGCACCGTGTCGACTACGGCGAAGGCGAAGTCCATGTGCCCGCTCTCGTCGCGGAACACCCAGTTGGTCCCGGCCGCCAGCCCGTTGAGCAGGCCCTTGGAGCGCAGGAAGTACACGTAGGCAAAGGCCGCGAAGAAGAACAGGCCCTCGATGCAAGCGGCGAAGCAGATGAGGTTGAGCAGGAACGGCGCCGGTCGTCCGCCGTGCTCAGGTCGTCCAGGTGGTCGATGCTGTCCATCCACTTGAAGCAGAACTCGGCCTTGGCCCGGATCGACGGGATGTGCTCGATGGCGGCGAACGCCTCGCGCCCGCTCGTCGGGTCGGGCACGTAGGTGTCGAGCAGGGTCAGATAGAACTGGACGTGCTGGGCCTCCTCGAACAGCTGGCGGGACAGGTACAGCCGGGCCTCGGGCGCGTTGATGTGCTTGTAGAGGTTGAGCACCAGGTTGTTGGCCACGATCGAGTCGCCGGTGGCGAAGAAGGCGACCAGGCGGCTGACCAGGTGGCGCTCGGCGGGCAGGAGCCGCCGGCGCAGGTCGACGAGGTCGTCGGAGAAGTCGACCTCCTCGACGGTCCAGGTGTTGCGGATGGCGTCCCGGTAGCGCTCGTAGAACTCGGGGTAGCGCATCGGGCGCAGCGTCAGGTCGAGGCCCGGGTCGAGGATGGCGGCCGATCGCCGGGCGGCGGTCGGACGGGGCGACCGCCGCGTCGACCGTCAGGCGGTACGACGGCTCGGCTCGGGCAGTGCCGTCATTCGACAGGCCTCGCAGTGCTCGGGGTTTTCGAGCGAGCAGGCGACGGCTTCGACGTCGGAGCGCGCCGATCCGGGACGCCAGCGGTCGTCGTCGCCGGCGCCGTCCGCGGAGCCGGTGGTCTGGGTGATCCGGGTGGCCGGCCGGGAGCGCAGGTAGTAGGTGGTCTTCAGCCCCTGCTTCCAGGCGTACAGGTACATCGACGAGAGCTTGCCGATGGTCGGGCGACTCGACGAAGAGGTTGAGCGACTGGCTCTGGTCGATGAACGGGCCCCGTGCCGCGGCCATATCGATGAGCGACCGCATGGGCAGCTCCCACGCCGTGCGGTAGATCTCCTTAGCCGGCGGGGATCTCGACGATGCCCTGGATCGAGCCCTCGGCGCGCTTGACCTGGCGCCGCCATCTCCTCGGTCCACAGTCCCGAGCCTTGCAGGTCGCGGACCAGGTAGGTGTTGACCTGGAGGAACTCGCCCGACAGGGTCTCCCGTTTGAACAGGTTGGACACCTGGGGCTCGATGCACTCGTAGCAGCCGGCGATCGACGCGATCGTGGCCGTGGGCGCGATGGCGATCAGCAGGGAATTGCGCAGCCCGAACCGGGCGATCCGTTCCCGCAAGCGGCGTGCCAGCGCTCGGGTCGCGTCGGCGTCGACCCCCCACAGGTCGAACTGCAGATGCCCGGCGGCCGTGCGGGTCTCGGCCGAAAGCCGGGTGCGGCCCGTGCGACCTCGGCCAGCTCGGTCGACGCCCACAGGGCGTGGAAGTAGATCTCCTCGGCGATGCGGCCGAGACTCGGCCCTGGCCTCGTCGGAGTCGAACGGCAGGCCCAGCTGGAAGAACACGTCCTGCAGGCCCATAACCCCGAGCCCCACCGGCCGCCAGAAGGCGTTGGAGCGGCCGCCGCCTCGGTCGGGTAGAAGTTGATGTCGATCACCCGGTCGAGGAAGCGCACCGCGGTGCGCACCACCTGGGCCAGCCGCTCGTAGTCGACCCGCCGTCGGTCACCAGGGCGCCCAGGTTGATCGAACCCAGGTTGCAGACGGCGGTGTCGTCCTGGTCCGTGACCTCGAGGATCTCGGTGCAGAGGTTGGACAGGTGCACGACGCGGCCTGCCTCGGCCGTCTGGTTGCAGCGCTCGTTGGAGGGGTCCTTGAACGTCATCCACCCGTTGCCGGTCTGGGCCAGGGTGCGCATCATCCGGGCGTACAGCTGGCGGGCCGGGACCTGGCGCTCGTAAAGGCCAAGCTGCTCGGCCGCGACGTACGCCTGCTCGAACGCCTGACCATAAAGGTCGCAGAAGTGGGGCACCTTCTTGGGGTCGAACAGCGACCACACCCAGTCCTTCTCGACCCGCGCATGAAAAGATCGGGTACCCAGTTGGCCAGGTTGATGTGGCGGGCACGGCGCGCCTCGTCGCCCGTGTTGTCCCGCAGCTCCAGGAACTCCTCGATGTCTGCGTGCCATGTCTCCAGGTACACGCAGGCGGCGCCCTTTTCGCCGGCCGCCCTGGTTTACGGCTGCCACCGAGGCGTCGAGCGTCTTCAGCCACGGGACGATGCCGTTGGACAGCCCGTTGGTACCCCGGATGAGCGAACCACGCGACCGCACCCGGTGGAACGCCACGCCGATCCCACCGGCGTGCTTCGACAGGCGGGCGACGTCGTGATAGCGGTGGTAGATGGCGTCGAGCTCGTCGGCGGGGGAGTCCAGCAGGTAGCACGAGGACATCTGGGCGTGGGCGGTGCCGGAGTTGAACAGGGTCGGGCTCGACGGCAAGTACTCCAGCCTGGACATCAGGCCGTACAGCTCGACTGCTTCATCGGGCGAAGTAGCTAGACCGCAGGCCACCCGCAAAAACGCGTACTGCGGTGTCTCGATCACCTGACGCGTCTCAGGGTGGCGCAACAGGTACCTGTCGTACAGCGTTCGCAAGCCGAAGAACTCGAAGCGGCCGTACCCGTCGGCCTCGATGGCACCGTCGAGGGGCCGCCGTGGCGGACCACGAACCTGGCGGTGCCGTCGGCCACCAGGCCCAGCTCGTAGCCCCTCCTCACTGCGTCCGAAAATGAGGCAACCGCCTGGTTACGGACCTCTTTGTCGATGACGACGCCTAGCAACCGGGCCGCCAGCTGGGCGTAAGACGGCTCCTCCCCGATCAGCGCCGCCGCCGTACGGATGGACAGGTCGTCCAACTCGGCCGTAGTCGCCCCATCGCACAACCCGCTTATGGTCCGGGTGGCCACCCGCAGGGGGTCGACGCCTTCCAGGCCCAGGGCGCAACGCTCGACCGCTTGCACGATCCGGTTGACATCGACCGGTTCGAGCGTACCGTCGCGCTTTCGGACCCTCATTGGCGAAACCAAGGGAGCGGCCGGCTGCTGGCGCAGGGCGGTGCTCACTGTGCTCCCCTGAGCTCGACCGGAGAGCGCTGCCAGCCACGGATCCCCGGGCGGACCACCAAATGTAGGGCTTGAGATCTAAGTGAACACAACATATAGCGAACTACATCACTGAAATCACAAAAGTGCAACCCTCCTCATTGGGTGCTAAAGAGGCCTGGCACCGCACACCGAGGGGGTGAAGGCTGGTCACCCGGCCCGAGGCGGGCGCACCGTCCCGGCAGCCTCGTCATCCAACCGCCAGAGCTTTCGACGGGACCGAGCGAGCTCGTTGACGAGCTCCGCCGCCCGCCTGCCATCCGGCGCCCAGGCGTCGGCCCGGGTTATGCCGGCGGCAGCCGGGTCGGCTGCCGCCTGGCCTCCGATGATCACCGGGACACTGGCGTCAAGGGCATGCACGGCATCGACCGTCCGGCGGACGGCGTCAAAATTGGTGGCCCGGCTTACGCCGATACCGACCGCGACCAGGCGGGTGGCGTCGGCGGCGGCACCAGCGAAGGCTCCCGGGGGGACATCGGCGCCCAGTTCCAGGCATGTGTAGCCCTCCAGCCGCACCAGGTCGGCGACGACGGCAATAGCCAACGTGTGGTGCTCGCCGAGCGGGGCACCAAACACGACGGTCCCCCGGCTGCGGCCGGGCCGGCGGAAACGGGCGCCCAACCGGGCAACCAGTCGGCTGGCGGTAGCGGTGGCCAGGTACTCCTGAGCGACCGGCCGGCTCGGTGGGTCAGAGCGCCCGCTTATGTCGTCGATGGCCCCCACCAACACGTCCAGGTAGCACTCGACAGGGCTCTGGCCGGCGACCAGTGCCTGCTCGAGCACCCGCCACGCCGCTGGCTCGTCACCACGCGCCAAAGCCGGGCGCAAGCGCGCTCGCCAGTCCACGCTGGGCAGAGGCTCCTGGCGCTCGCGCCTCGGCCCCTCGTCGGGCACCTGAGCGAAACTGGCCAGGTCGTCGCCGCTAACCACCCATGCCGTACCGGTACGCCTCGCCTTGAGCCGGCCGGTCCGGACGTACCGGTAGGCGGTCATGTAGTGGACCCCGAGCACGGCCGCCGCTTGCTTCAAGTTCATCTGTGCGGGGACGTCCGCCTTCACCTGTTGGACCGTAGCCGCTGCGGCCCTCTGTCGCTCGGTCCGGGACGATAAACCTCTTAACCCGGGACCGGCGTGTAATGGGTCAGGACCCGGCTGACCTGGACGTCCAGCGCGCTCAGTCCTGCCGCATTGAGGTATTCCCTGAAGGCCACCAAATTGGGCTCGGGCCTGGGCCCTGTTGCGTCCACAAAGACTTTGTCATTTTTCGCTACTACTCCAACTACGGTCCAGCCCGCGGCGCTGGTCCAGCGTTCGGCTACCGCCCCGACGGCCGCTTCTCGAGAGGTGGTGCGGTCGACCTGGTCCGAGTTCGTCCACAACGGGATTATCACCACGGCCAAAAACAGGATTATTACGGCAATGGCTCCCCGGCGCCCGGCGGCGGGCGAGAACGCGTTGGCGGAGGCACGGTTCGCGTGATAAAAGGCCATAACCGTGATCCCGCTCGCCAATATGGCGGCGACGTTTGTGGCAAAAAGAAGAAAGGCACCAAGAGCCTCCCCTCCATTGCCCGACTGGAGGGTCAAGCCCACTACCGCCAGAGGCGGGACCAAAGATATTGCGATGGCGACTCCCGGGAGCGTGTCCGAAATGTCCGACCGGGCCAGGGCAACGGAGCCGACCGCCCCGGTGGCCAAGGCAGCAACGAGGTCGACCAATCGCGGCGTAACTCGAGCCGCTACCTGACTGCTCGTAGCGGCAACGACCGGGTAGGGGACAAAGAGCCCCACGAGCACGCCGATCCCCACCACCGCGGCTGCCCCGAGGACCAACAAGACGAGACAGCGGCGAAGGTTGGCCAGGTCCGCTAGCACCACGGCCACCACGATCCCGAGTATCGGGGTCATCAGGGGGGCGACGATCATGGCCCCGATGACAGTTGCCGTCGAGTCGCTTACGACCCCCGCCGCGGCGATGATGGCGGCCAAGACCAGGAGTAGCCAGTACCGGCTGAGACGCTTCGTGCGTTCCGGGCCGTCGAAGAACAACTCGGCCCGCATGCGTTCCACATCCACTTCTCTCAGGCCAGCCACAGCGCTGCCTTCTCCCTTCTGGTCCGGGGCGGGGGTTTCGCGAATCGATCTGTCGCGCGCCGGGACACCATCGTAAAGTGGCGCTGGGTGCCGGTGCCCGCACCAGGCGTGAGAGTTTCAGACGCGAGCCGCCACGCCTGCCGACGGCCCTCTGCTAGAGCGTTGCCACGTAACCGACGTGCAGGACAAGGGAACGAGCAGTGGATCCATTTTTAGGCGAGATCAGGCTTTTCGGGTTCGGTTTTGCACCCGTGGGCTGGGCTCTCTGTCAAGGGCAACTATTGCCCATCAACCAGAACACAGCACTTTTCTCGCTGTTTGGCCTCAGGCGGGGCGTCGCAACGACTGCCCGCACGCCGCCGGCGAACAGGCCGAGCACGAGAGAGCCCATGAGAGGTGGGGGCGACGCCGGTCTGGCGCCGCCCCCGCCAGCTCAGGCGAGCGGACGCGCGATGGTCTGGTGGCGCAAATAGTCCAGGAACGTTTCCGGGCTGTTTACCCCGCCGCCGTAGCCGCTCAGGTTGACGCCCCCGTAAGGCAGGCCGTACGCAAAAACGTTATGGGCGTTGATCCAGCTGTTCCCGGCAACCATCCGCTCGGCCACCCGGTTGGCGCGGTTGAGGTCGGCGCTCCATACGCTGTTGGCCAGGCCGTAGCGCGAGCGGTTTACCGTGCTTATAACGGCCTCTTCGTCCCTGAAGGGGATTACGTAAGCGACGGGGCCGAAGATCTCTTCGCGCGCGCATACGTTCTCCGGGTCGCCGGTGAGGAGCGCCGGGCTCACGTAGTAACCGCCCTCGTGACCGGCCGGTTTGTACGCCCCGCCTTCGAGCAGAGCGGTGGCCCCAGTAGCCAGCCCCTTGTCGAGGTAACCAAGCACGCGACGACGCTGCGTCTCGCTAACCAGCGGCCCCATGGTCGTGGCGGGGTCGCTTCCGGCGCCGATCGTCACCTCTTGGAGAGCCTGCTTGGCCTCGGACACGAGCTCGTCGACCACGCTCTCGTGGACCATCCAGCGCGTCGCCGTGCAGCAGACCTGCCCGGTGTTCATGGTTATCGCCGTGGCCAGCTTGCGAGCCGTGTCCGCCACATCGACGTCGTCGAAGATCACAGCCGCCCCTTTGCCGCCCAGCTCGAGCTTGCAGGGTATGAGGTTGAAGCCTGTCGCCGCGGCCACCTCTCGGCCGACCTCGGGGGAGCCGGTGAAGGACATACGGCCGATACCCGTGTGGTGGCTGAGCGCGTTCCCCGCCGTTTCGCCCAGCCCGGGGACGACGTTGATGACCCCGGCGGGGATCCCTACTTGCTCGGCCAGGTGGCAGGCGTAGAGAGTGCTCAGAGGGGTCAGTTCGGCGGGCTTCACGACGATCGTGTTGCCAGCGGCCAGTGCCGGGGCGGCGCCCCACACGTAAAGCAGGAACGGGAAGTTCCAGGGGTAAATGAACCCGCAGGCGCCGTAGGGCACCTGGATTTGCTGGGCCTCCATGTGGGCAATAGGGAGGGGCTCGGACCGGCGCATGTGCACCGAAAGGTCGGCGAAGTAGCGGAATGCCTCCGCCGCGAAGGGGACGTCGAAGCCGACCGCGTCCTTTAGTGGCTTGCCGACATCCATGGACTCCAGGCTGCCGAGCAGTTCGGCGTTGTCCTCGATGGCGTCGGCGTAACGGTGCAGCAAAGTGGCCCGGTCGGCCGCAGACAGCTGCGACCAGGCCGGGAAGGCCCGGTTGGCTGCAGCTACCGCGTCGTCGATGTCCGCGCTCTCGCCCGCCGCCACCTCCGCCAGCCGGGAACCATCGGCCGGTTGCAGGACCTCGACGACACCTCCCGCCTGGGCGCCTCGCCAGGTCCCACCGATGTAAAGAGGTACGGGGCCCCCACCGAGGAACTTCTCAATTTCCGTCTGGACGATGCTCGTAGTCACGAGAGCTCTCCTTTCATTGCCTTACCTGCCCCTCTTCACATCCTTTCACGGTTGGCCAGGAAGGGGTAGTGGGAACGACAGCAATGTGGCTGGACGGCACTCCGCACCTCACACGACGACCTTGCGGCACCGGGGCCGAGCCCGTCAGGGCGATGAGTGGCGGCGGCCCGTTTACCTTGAACCAAAAGCCTGAGCCGGCTGGGTTCTCAGTCGGCGGGGAGTTTGTAGGCGCGCCGCGCGGTCAGGCCGAATACCTCGGCCTGCTCGGCCGGGCTGAGCGACGAGGCAAAGGACTGGGCCAAGGCGACGACATCGTGATATGAAGCGGCCAGTGTGCAAACCGGCCAGTCGCTGCCGAATATCAAGCGACCCGGCCCGAACGCCTCCATCAACGACCGGGCATACGGCGATATCTGCTGGGCGTCCCAATTCGTCGCTGCTTCGGTTACGAGACCGGAGAATTTGCAAAAACAATTATCTAATGCAGCCAGCTCGCCCGTAAGTGTCGCCCACGGCTCCAAAGCCCCCGACGCGATCGGCGGTTTACCGCCATGGTCCAAAACAACGGTGAGGTCGTCCAGGGCCCGCACCGCCCGCACGGCGGCGGGAAGTTGCGGGGGGCGCACGAGGACGTCGTAGGTAAGCCCGGCCCGGGCCACCGCACGAAGGCCGCACAGTACGTCGGGCCGCTCTATAAAACAAGGGTCGGGCTCGTCCTGGACGAGGTGCCGGATACCGACCAGCTTGTCGCCTCCCGGTGAGCAACGAAGTTCGTCGATGGCGCCAGCGACGTCGTCACTCGTCAAGTCGACCCACCCGACTACGCCCGTGACAGCAGGCTGAGAGCCGGCGACTTCCAGGAAGTCGAGCGTGTCTTCGCTGGTATTCAGCACCTGGACCAGGACGCTGCCAGTCATACCCTCGGGCGTAGCCACGTAAAGGTAATCGCTGATTTGGAACGGACGTTCGATGGAGGGGTACTCCTTGAGCCAGGCGTGCTCCCGCTGTTGCGGGTCCCAGAGATGAAAGTGGGCGTCGATCATGGCTCGGTCGTCCCATTCCCGGCCAGGTCATTTGCTGGCTCCACACTTCCTGGTGGTGCCACCAGCTCGTCGGCCACCAGTTCCTCCAACAGCCCGGCCGGCACGGGTGACCGGTAGTGAGCGGCGTTGTCCCGGACCTCTCGTTCTGATCGCGCCCCCACGACGATGGCGGTGACGGCGGGGTGTGCCAGCACGTAGTGCATCGCCACCGACGGCAGCGCCGCGCCGTAACTGTCGCAGACAGCGTGGATGCGCTGTGCGCGCGCCAGCGTTTCGGGCCGGGCCGGGCGGTACTCGTGAGTGACCCCGGGCCGCGGGTCTACCAGGATCCCGGTCCCGAGGACACCGGCGACCAGCGCCGCCACCCCTCGCTTTTCACACGCCGGGAGTAACCGCTCCGCTGCGGTCGGCTCGAGCAACGAGTAGCGCCCGGCGCTCAGCACACAGTCGACGTCGGTCTCGAGCACGAAGCGCTCGAGCATTTCGACCTGGTTCATCCCGGCACCGATGGCGGAAACAGCGCCCGCTTCCCGGAGCTCGCGGAGGGCCGGGTAGGCCTCGGCAAAGGCGGCATCGCCAAAGTCGTCCGGGTCGTGAATGAGCGCCAGGTCGACACGGTCGAGGCCCATTCGTTCACAGCTCTCCTCGATGGAGCGCTGCACCCCGCTCCGGCTGTAATCCCGCACCCGCGCCCTCTGGCTGGCACCGAAAAAGTCCTCAGCCCCCTCGACGTCGTCATTGGTCGGGACCAAAAGCCGCCCGACCTTTGTCGAAACCACGAACTCCTCCCGCGGCTTCCCGGCGAAAAAGGCGCCCAATCGCTCCTCTGACAGCCCCGCGCCATAGTGCGGAGCCGTATCGAATGCCCTTATCCCCTCGTCCCAGGCGGCTTCCAGCGCTCCTGCGGCGGTGTCGGGGCTCACCGGGGCAAACAACCCGGCTAAGGGCGCGCAGCCAAGAACAAGACGATTGAATTCAAGCCCCGCCAGCCCAAACCGGCCAAGGTCTGTACCAGTCACGCTTCAGGTTATGTCGCGCGCACCGGGGCCTGCAGTTGCGACAAGCCCTGTCGGCGTCCCTTAGTCAGTCAGGTGGCGGACCGGGCCCGTCCTGGTCCCTGCCCGGTGACCGTACCGGCGGACGCCCACGCCGGGCCGTCGGGGTAGGCGAACTCGGCCAGCGAAGATGCCCTCATCTCGGTAGACATCCCGGGTGCAGTAGGCGCCACATAGCGACCGTCGACGACTTTTGCGGGGGCAACGAAGTGCTCGTGAAGGTGGTCAACCCACTCGATGCTGCGGTCCGTGGCCTGGCCCGAAACCGCAGCGTAGTCGAAGAAGGAGAAGTGCTGGACGGCTTCGCAGAGGCCGACCCCTCCTGCGTGGGGGCAGACAGGGGTACCAAATTTCGCCGCCAACAGCAGGTTCAGGATGTTCTCGTTGACCCCCGACACACGGCACGCGTCGATCTGCATTACGTCGAGCGCCTCCGCCTGGAGCAGCTGTTTGAAAATGACGCGGTTGGCCACGTGCTCGCCCACTGCAACCGCCACAGGCGCCACCCCCCGCCGGATCGCCGCCGTGGCCAGTATGTCGTCAGGACTGGTGGGCTCTTCGATCCATGTGATCCCGAACCGGTCAAGTTCCCGCACCCACGCGATGGCGGGCTCGACGTCCCAGACCTGGTTGGCGTCGACGGCAATGCGGGTACCTGGGCCTACAACCTCCCGGGCGAGGCCGCAGCGCCGCAGGTCGTCGTCGAGGTTGCCACCCACCTTGAGCTTGACCTGTGTGAAACCATCGCGCACGGCCTCTTCCAGCAAGAAGACGAGGCGGTCATCGCTGTAGCCCAGCCACCCGGGCGAGGTGGTGTAGGCGCGGTAGCCATTGGCCTCGAGCTCGGCAATGCGGACGGCTTTGCCCTCGGCCCCCGCTTCGAGGATTTCGAGCGCTTCTGCACGGGTGAGCGCGTCGGTCAGGTAGCGAAAGTCCAGCAACTCGAGGATCTGCTCGGGTGGGAGGCCGGCCAGCAGCTTCCAGAGCGGGAGCCCGGCCTTTTTGGCCGCCAGGTCCCAGCACGCGTTGACGACCGCCCCGATCGCCATGTTGATTACGCCCTTCTCGGGCCCCAGCCAGCGCATGGGGCTGTCCATCAGGAGGCGGCGCCACAGCCCGCCGAGGTCACCGGTGACGGCGTCTACGTCCAGCCCGAGCAGGAACGGTTCCAGGGCGCGGATAGCCGAAAGCTGCACGTCGTTGCCCCGGCCGATCGTAAATGCGAAACCGTGCCCGGCCAGGTCCTCGTCAGTGCGCAGGACGACGTACGCGGCCGCGTAATCGGGGCTCGGGTTCATGGCGTCGGAGCCGTCCAGGGCCCGCGACGTCGGGAACCGTACGTCGTATGTCTCGAAAGCGGTTATGCGGGGCATCGCCTTCCAAGACTATTGGCACGAAGGCCTGCGTCCGTCGGCTCGCCACCCCCAATAAAGTCCCTCGTCGTTTACCTCTTGGCCCTGGTGGCGTCGGCGCGGCATAGGATCGCGCGCGATGGTCCCGCCCGGGACAATCGCAAAGAGAATTCGGGAGCGATCGACCGTGAAGATTACGCGGGTAGAAGTTGAACGGTTCCAGAATCCCCGGTCGCAAGCCGCCATTTGTATGGCGCGCCGGGCTGCCGGGATCCGAACCAGACATCGAGGGAGGGCTACTACGCATCGTCACTGACGAGGGCATCGAGGGAGTGGCGCAATCGCGCCGTGGGGTCATCCTCGAAGACCTCGTAAACCGACGCCTGCCGCGAGGAGCTCATCGGCGAAGACCCCATGCGCCGAGAGTGGCTGTGGCACCGGGTGTGGGAGCTCGACCGCATCGAGGAGTTCCCGATCTACATCCTCGGCCTGGTCGACATCGCCCTTCACGACCTGGCCGGCAAAGCCCTCGGAGTGCCGGTGTACGAGCTGCTCGGCTGGTTCCGGACCGAGATCCCCGCATACGCGTCGACCGTGACCTTCTCGACCATCGAGGAGTACCTGGACGTCGCCGACCAGTGCCTCGAGCTGGGGTACCGGGCGATCAAACTGCACGCCTGGGGGGACGCCCGGCGGGACGCTGAGCTGGGCCAGGCGCTCCGGGCGCACGTAGGTGACGGCATTGACCTCATGTACGACGGCTCGGCCGGTTTCGACCTGGCCGACGCCGTGTACCTGGGCCGGGCACTGGGTGAGGCCGGCTACCGCTGGTACGAGGAACCGATCCGTGAGTTCAGCATTACCTCTTATAAGTGGTTGGCCGAGCGGGTTGACATACCGCTCATGGTCGCCGAGACCGCTGACGGTGCCCACATGAACACGGCTGACTTCATCGCCTCCGGTTGCGCCACCTACGTCCGTACGAGTGCCGGCCTGAAAGGCGGCATTACCGGAGCGCTCCGGATCGCCCACACGGCGGACTCGTACCGCTTGCGCGCCGAGGTGCACGGCGGTGGCATGGCAAACATCCATCTCTGCATGGTGATCCCGAACACCACTTACTATGAGTCGCTCGTAATGGAGAACCCGGTCAAGAAAGACCCCATCGTTGACTCGGCTGGTCTCGTGCATGCGCCTACAGAGCCGGGTCTGGGTTCCTCACCTTCTTCATAAACCGACATTAAATCCGATGGTGCGCCGTGCTACGCTCGGCGCACCATCAAAACAGAAGGGGGAAACGTGATTTCCAATTCCCGGGGATCCGCGTACAGGCCGCTGCGGTACTTCCGCGGCCTGCACCGGTACGCCATTAGCGGCGTAGCGGTCCTGACAATGGGCCTGCTGTTGGTCGACGCTGGCGCATCAAACGCCTCGGCTAGCCCGGCTCCCCAGGCCAAGGCTGTCGCCGGAGTGCGCTCGTCCAACGCCGCTTGCGGGCCGTTAACCATCTGGACCGACGCCACCCGCCTGCCCGCCGTCAAGGACTTTGAAAAGGCCAACCCGTGCGTCAAAGTCACCACGACGATCGAGGCCAGTGACCTTCAGACCAAGATCGGGCTGTTCAATAAAGAGGGAAGCGGCTGGCCGGACCTGCTCTGGGATCCCGGCACTCCTGACGCCGGCTGGCTGGACTCGTCGCAGTACCACTACGCCGCCATTCTCAACCACGGCCTCGTCCCGCAGTCAGAGATCAACCAGTGGGCGTTCAACTCGCTCGACGTCTGCAGCGCCAACGGCAACGTTTACTGCCTGCGCAACGACATCGCAGCCAACGTGCTGTGGTACAACGCACCGCTGATGAAGAAGTTCGGCTATACCGTGCCAAAGACCTGGCAGCAGTACGCGGCGATCGGCCAGGAGGTGGCCAAACAGCACCCCGGCTACGTAATCGGCACAATCGGCGACGGTTACGCTGACTCGGTTTATTTCTGGGGCAGCGGGTGCCCGACAAATGACCTCCAGGGCAACATGAAGGTCGAGGTCAACATGACGGCGCCGCCTTGCAATTCAATGGTCAAGCTGATCGACCCCCTGATCAAGGACGGGTCCCTGTCTACGCTGGCAGTCCTCAGCCCTGACTACGCCAAGAAGTACGGGGACAACAACCACACCCTCATGGAGGTCGGGGCCACCTGGTACGGCCAGTACGTCTTCGAGGCCAACTTCCACCCGGCCAAAGGTACGTGGGGTGCCGCTGACCCGCTGAGCTTCGGGAGCTTCCACGACACCGGCGACATCGGCGGCGGCATCTGGGAAGTGTCTTCCCACGCCTCGGCCGCGACACAAAAGGTGGCGGCGGCCGCCGCGTACTGGTTGTGCACGGCACCGGCGTACCAGGCGACGGCGCCGACGTACCCCGCCAACAAGAACGCCGCTGCGCTCTGGCTCAAGACCCTTGCTACGAGTGGGGTTTTCGCCAACACCAGCACCATTGGGAGCGTGTTCGAGACCGCTTCCAATGAGATCTGGCCCGGGTTCAGCTTCCTTCTGTTCGATCCGGAAAGCGTCTGGGGTTCCACAGTGGTACCGGGCCTGGTGGGCGGGAAGTCGTTAGCCTCCGAGATGAAGCCCTGGCAGACGGCTCTCAGTGACCAGGCCAGGACCTTCGGTTACAACGTGGTCAACAGCTAAGGAGGTCTAGATGGCGCTCACGGTCCCGGTGCACGCCCCAGGGTAGCCCCCCGCGTACGTCGGTCGTTGGGGGGCTACGCCTTTATATCTGGGTACCTCCTGCTCCTGTTGGCCCTGGGTGTGCTGCCGACTATTTACGGGCTTTCGCTGGCCTTCCAGAAGAACTCACCTTCGGGTGGTTTCGCCGGGTTCAGCAACTTCATCAGTACAGCCAAGGACTACCGCTTTATACCTGCCTTCGAGAACATCGGCGAGTACCTGGCCGTGTGGTTGGTCATGACGATCGTGCTGGTGCTCGGGCTAGCGATGCTCGTGCACAGCGCCAGCCGACGTTTCTCGACGTCCCTGCGCTTTATTTACTACCTGCCGGGGGCGCTCGTCGGCGCCGCCAGCGTGGTCCTATGGCTCTTCGTGCTCGACCCCGTCGTCAGCCCCATCGCCGTGATCTTGAAAGCGCTCGGTTACTCGAGCTTCGACCAGGTCGTTGCGCCGGGCCACCTCCCCGTTATCTTCGCCATCATGGCGTTCTGGGTCGGAGCGGGCGGTTGGATACTCGTCATGTACGGGGCGCTCAACAACATCCCCAACGAGCTGGTGGAATCGGCCCGCCTCGACGGGGCCAATGCGTGGCAGCTGGCTATCCGGGTGAAACTGCCGCTGATCAAGAAGTGGATCGCCTATATGGTGATCCTCTCGATCACGGCCGGCATCCAGCTCTTCGTGGAGCCCACTCTCGTTGGGGCCGCAAGCATGGGGATCATCAACCCCAGCTGGTCGCCGCAACAACTGGCCTATAACTACGCCTTCCAACAGGCCAATTTCAACGGGGCGGCGGCTATCTCCATCGACCTGCTGGTCCTGGCACTGGCCTGCGCGGCCTTGATAGTGACCAGGTCCGGCTTGTTCCAGAGGGAGTGAAATGGCCAGTCAAGTCAGAATTGCTCCTGCGGGCACCGCCACCACCACGGAAGGTCATCGACCGGCAACCACACCCGCCCCTCTTCACGCGAGGAGCGGCGCCGGGACCCCCGTCGGGCTATCTTCCGGGGCCTTCTTTTCCTGGTCCTTCTAACGGCGGCGCTCTTTTTCATTATCCCCGTGGTCTGGTTGCTGCTCGCCCCGACCAAGACCGACTCGCAGCTCGTGTCAGCTTCGCCGTTCGCGTTCGGGTCGATCACCCAGATCACGAAAACGTGGCACGACCTCTACCAGTTCGAGAACGGCGCCATATTGACCTGGATGCGGAACTCCGCTGTTTACTCGGTGTCCGGCATGGTCCTGGCTGTCGTTATTTCGATCCCGGCCGGCTACGGCCTGGCCGTCACCCAGTTCATCGGGCGAAAGGCTCTGCTGGCTATCACGCTCGTGGTGATGCTGGTCCCGTCCAACGCCGTCGTGCTCCCCCTGTTCCTCGGCATGAGTGACGTCCACTTGATCGGGAACGCCTTCTCCGTGATCCTGCCCTTTGCCTTCTTTCCCTTTGGCGTGTACCTGGCGTACATCTACTTCAGTACGACGATCCCCAACGACCTCCTGGCGGCGGCGCGAGTGGACGGCTGTTCGGAGTGGAAGACGTTCCGCCACGTGGCTGCGCCCCTGGCGACGCCGGTAATCGCGCTGATCGCCTTCTTCAATTTCGTCGGCAACTGGAACAATTTCTTCCTGCCGTTCGTAATGTTGCCTCAGCAAAACCAGTTCACTACGCCGGTGGGCCTCGAGAGCTTGCTGGCCAACTCCCCCGCTTTCAACCCCTCAGCCGGCGGCCAGGACCTGACCGTGCTGCGACCAGAGGTCGCCCTCGCCGTTTTGTTGACGATCGCGCCCGTCATGATCGTGTTCCTGTTCGCTCAGCGCTACCTCGTGAGAGGCCTCCTGGCCGGCGCCACCAAGGGCTGAGCGGCGCCAGTCTTCTCAGCCTTTTTTCATCCCCGAAGGGCGCGGGGAGAGCACCCCGTCGTTACCGCGGAACGGGTTGCTCAGCGTCGTGGTTATATCGGCATGATGATTATAAGGGCCGCCCTGGCGGCGCTGTTAGTAGCGGGGGACGATAGCTTTCGGCGTGGCGCCGGGTGCTTGGGCTGCCCCCGTCCCGCGAACTTCGAGCCTGGCTCAGTCAGCTTTACGTCGGTTTCGCAGGGTTTCTTGCGGGAACTTCGCCGTGCGGCCACTCACCCTGCACGGCTCTATTGACCTCGACCAATGGGGGGAGAACGTGGTCGAAAGTGGCTGCGCCGGATGTTTCGCTCGTCTCGACGGCGTCACCGTCTGCCCAAGCGGTTAGCCAGGTGCTCTTCACTAATGCCACCGACGGCTGGCTTTACGGCCCAGCGCTGTGGGCCACTACGGACGGGGCCACCACCTGGCAACAGGTAAACCTTGGTGGACCCGTGTTCTCGCTGGCCGCCTCGGGGGAAACCGTGTACGCCATCGTGGGGAGCTGCTTCCCCGGGACCAACGGTTGCCAGACACCGTCTCTGAGATTGGAGCAAGCCGCCGTCGGCTCGGGAAGCTGGGAAGCCGTACCGGGATATCTGGTTACGGTTCCTCCGGCCTCCTCACCGTGAACGGTGACAACGTGTGGGTGTCGCTGGCGCCACGGCACTTCGCTGCGGCGTCGATCTGGACGTCGTCCGACGGTGGGGGCAGGTGGCATACTTCGCCGGACCCGTGTTTCCAACCTGCCCAGGGCACCGACATAGCCGGCCTGGCCTCACCCGGCGGCAATGTGGTCTACGAACTGTGTGCCGGCAACCCTGGCGCCGGCCAGGAGGGCAAGTCGGTCCGGCTTTCCAGTGACGGTGGCGTCACCTCACACGTCGTGAGCGAGCTACCCCTGGGCGGCCTGGCCTCGGGGATCGCGACGGCAAGCAGCAACAAGGTCTTCGTGACCGCCGTTTCGGGCGCCAGCGACGTCTACAGCTCGAGCAACACCGGCAGGACCTGGGCCACTCGCACATTCGACGATGGCGGTGCTGGGCTGTACGATTTTCGTTTTACGACGCCATCTTTTGGGGCCGCCATCGAGGGCCAGCCTCAAGACGGGCGCTCCTCGGACCGGCCTGCTCCTGACCCACAACGGTGGGGCCACGTGGACGCCATCCATTTGAAGACGGCCTCAGCTACCGCCGCCACACCACTCCCAGTCACGACCTCTTCTCGCGGCACCGGCACCGCTAAATACGCCGGGCGGAAAACCAATCGGCCAGGAGGCTGCCCGCCTCTTGGCCGAGGAACCCGCGCTCGACCGTGATCTCGTGGTTGAGCCGGGGGTCGGCGCAGAGGTTGTAAAGGGACCCGCAAGCCCCCGCTTTGGGATCAGGAGCCCCGAAAACAAGCCGGCTCACCCGGGCTGCGACCAGTCCGCCGGCACACATTGAGCAGGGCTCGAGGGTGACGTACAGCGTCGTCCCCGTAAGCCGCCAGCTACCGAGAGCCTTGGCCGCCTCCCGCAGCGCTATCAACTCGGCGTGCGCCGTCGGGTCGCCAGTCGCTTCACGGGCGTTGGCCCCGGTACCGACCGCCCGGCCTTCCTTTACGACAACCGCCCCCACAGGCACTTCACCGGCGCCGCCCGCGGCCGACGCGAGCTGGAGAGCCAACCGCATAAACCGCTCGTCCATCTCGAAAGCCGAGCCGGTCACGAGCTTCGGGGAGGGCCGCTCGGGCCCGGGCTACCAGAGAGCAGGGAGATGACGTCGTCGTGGACCAGCCCATTGCTCGAGACGGCGCTGCCCCCGTCGAGACGGGCATGGCCCGGAGAAATCCGTGAACTTTCCTCCCGCTTCCTCCACGATCACCTGGAGGGCGGCAATGTCCCAGAGAGACACAACGGGGTCGAGGCCGACTTCGCAGGCTCCTTCAGCCACGAGCATATGGGACCAGAAATCCCCAAAACCGCGGTCGTGTGCCACCCTGGCCGTCAATTCCAGGAGCGCTTTCGGTACGGGGAAATCGCCCATACTCCCTGAGGAAATGGCGGCCTCGGCCAGCGTGCGCACATCGGAAACTCTTATTTGCTCCCCTGCTTGGCCAGGTTGTCCCGCATAGGCTCCCTCACCCCGACGGGCCCACCAGCGGCGCCCGAGCGCGGGTGCCGAAACCACGCCGACCTGCATCACAGAACTGACTTCCAGGCCGATGAGAGTCGCCCACACGGGGATCCCGCGGACAAAGTTCACGGTGCCGTCGATCGGGTCGATCACCCAGCGCCGGGCCCCGCTGCCGCTGCTCCCCGTCTCCTCGCCGAGTACGGCGTCAGCCGGGCGCTCGCTCTCGAGCAACTGGCGGATGGCGATTTCGGCGGCCCGGTCGGCTTCGCTCACGGGCGTCTGGTCGGGTTTGGTCTCGACGGTGAGCGAGGGGCGGCGGAAAGCCGAGAAGGTGATGCCGTCAGCCAGGTCAGCCGCCCCCAGGGCCAGCTCGAGGTCGGTGCCCATGTTCGGCCACCTTATGCGCCAGGTTCAGGGCGCGATCGAGTTCACGAACGAGCGGCCGCCTGCTCGGCCCGGCGGGCCACCTCGGTCAAAGGGAGGCCGAGACGGCGGGCGGCACGGGCACAGTCGTCGTACTCGGCCTTGCGCCGGTACGGGCCGACTTTGACCCGGATGGCCTCGCCGCTCACCTCCACCTCGACTACCTCTCTGGCCATGGCCGAACGGCTAACCCGGTACTCGCGGTAGCCAAGCGTGCCCGTCTCTTGCGAGAGCAGCTTCGCCAGACCGCCGGCTGCGTCGGGCGAGGCCAGCACAGACACAACATGGGCGGGCCGCCCCTTCTTGGCCACAACGGGGACGAGCCACGCATCGAGGGCGCCCGCTCCCATCAGGGTTTCCACCGTGTGAGCGAGGACCTCGCCGGTGACGTCATCGACGTTGGCCTCCAGGACCACGAGGTCCTCCGTAAGCGGCGAGCCGACCGAAGCCCCCGGGCCCACTTCCCCGACCACCACTTGAACGACGTTGGGCACGCCCTCCAGGTCACGGGTGCCCGCCCCGAACCCGCTCGACGTGATCGTCATGGCCGGCAGGGGGCCAAACGACTCGGAGACCCCGGCGAGGAGGGCCGCACCGGTGGGGGTTGTGAGCTCCACGGTCAGCGAGCTCCCGCGGACCGGGGCACCGGCGCCGCGCAGCAGCTCGACGACGGCCGGGGCGGGGTTCGGCAGCAACCCATGGGCGCCCTTCACGGTGCCGGTGCCCACGGTCACCGCACTCGAGCGCACCGAGGCGACATCCAGGGACTCGAGGGCCAGGCAAGTGCCGACGACGTCGACCAGTGCGTCCAGGCTGCCGACTTCGTGGAAGTGAACCTCGTCGGGCGCCAACCCGTGAACGTGGCCCTCGGCGGCGGCCAGCCGGCTAAAGACCCGGTGCGCACGCTGGCGGGCGCGCTCGGGCAAACCGTCGGCCTCGTCGAGCAGGCCACGAATGGTCGCCCAGTTGCGCTCATGGTGGTCCTCGGCGGCGTCGAGCTCGACGAGGAGCTGCGTGGCGGCAAGTCCCGCCCGGGTCGTCTTGACCGCATCGACGTGCCAGCCGTGGACCGGGAGCTTCTCCAGCCCGGCGACCACTTCTCCCAGGTCGGCCCCGGCGTCGAGCAGGCTGGCCAGGGCCATGTCGCCGGCGATGCCGTTGAAGCAATGCCACCAGGCAACGGTCGTCAACTGCTCACCATGGTGCTCGCCGGCCGGGCCACCACATCGGCGTCCGGCACATCGGCGTCCGGCACATCGGCGTCCGGCACATCGGCGTCCGGTACATCGGCGTCCGGTACATCGGCGTCCGTCCCTTTGTGGCGCGGCTTCGCCGGGAGGATGCGGGCAACGGCCCAGGCGGCGCCGAAGCCGTTGTCGATGCCTACCACGCAGAGCCCCGGTGCGCAGCTGGCCAGCATGGCTAACAAGGCCGTGACGCCTTCGAGCGAGGCACCGTAGCCGACACTGGTCGGGACAGCCACAACCGGGGCCGGCGTGATACCGCCAACAAGGCTGGCCAGGGCGCCTTCCATGCCGGCCACGACCACCACCGCATCGGCCGATTCGAGCAGGTCAGTGTGCTCGAGCAGCCGATGAACGCCCGCTACGCCGCAATCGGAGATCAGCGTTGGCGTAAAGCCGAGCGCCTCCAGGGTGACCATGCACTCCCCGGCCACTCGCAGGTCGGCCGTGCCCGCGGCAAATACGGCGACCCGCTCCGGTCTGGGCGCGGCCGGGCGCCAGACGAGCGTGGAACCGTCGTGCCGCCCACCCGGGTGTGCGGCCAGGACAGCCTTGGCTTGCTCGGAACTGGCGCGTGAGAGCAGCACGGGCCCTCCGTCGGGCTCGGCCAGCAGTTCTCCCACGATGGCGATGCAATGGTCAACGGACTTGCCTGGCCCGTAGACCGCTTCGGGGAGGCCCTGGCGCAGCGTCCGGTGATGGTCGACCCGGGCGAACCCGAGGTCGGCGTAAGGCAGGCGCCGCACCCGGCGCACGACCTCGTCCGGGCTGACCAGACCGGCCTGAAGGTCGCCGAGCAAACGGTAAAGAGAGGCTTCGTCCATGGTATCCCCATGCTGCCACGCTTTTGGCCCCTCGCTCCCCGGACCGGCCGAGGTGCGATGTGCGGTCGGGGCGCTGGCGGGCGGCCGTCGTTTACACGCGTTGCTGCTCAGGACGGGGGCAGGGTGGCCCCGCCGGCCGGCACCGGCTCCGTCTGTTTGCGGCGGCGGTGAGACTGGCAGGGTCAGGCGGCCTTGGTTGCCGCCTCGTTTCAGGTCTTGGCCCGGGGCTCTGACCGGCTGGCGCCGGCCTCGGAGCGGCCGCTGGCTCTCGCCGCTTCCTCCCCGTGAGCACGGAACCCGTCACAGAGGATCCTGACCAGACGCGGCGTGGCGTCCTGGCAACCTTGCTGGTTACAGGCCATGATCGTGCCCATGACGAGCGCCGAAACTTCGGTCCGGCTGATGTCTGTACGGACGGCGCCGGCCTCCTGCGCTCGCTGTAACAACACGTCCAAAAAGTAGGTCAGCCTGTCTTTGCTCCCGGCCAGTAGCGCTTCGCTGATGACCCCGGCGTGTCCGAGCTCATCGGTGAGGTCCTTCTCTTTAACGGCCGTCTCAACCAGTTCCGAGACAAACGTGAACAGGGCCTGGCCGGGATCCGTGGCGGTGCTGAGCTCCTCCGCCCGCTCGGAGAGAGCCTCGAAATGCGCCAGCACGATGGCCTCGAAGAGGGCCTCTTTCGTGGGGAAGTGCCGGTAGACGGTACCGACGCCGACACCCGCCCGGCGAGCTATTACGTCGATCGGCACGGCCAGGCCCTCCTCTGCGAAGACCTGCTCGGCCGCCTCGAGGACCTTGGCCCGGTTGCGCTGGGCGTCAGCGTGCCGCGGCCGCAGGATGCGCTGGATGGGGCAGAGGTCGGCCGGCCGTTCAATGCTGGAGGAAGTGTCAGGGGCGTCGGCGCGGCCAGAGGCGTCAGAAGCACCCGGGGCCCCTTGGGGGTTTTCACCTCGCTGCGCATCTCTCCAACCCCATTGACAAAGTATAAATTGCGTTGACAAACGGAACCATCGTTCCGTATACTATCAAACGGAAGCTGCGTTCCACATAGTACCCGAACGAAGCTGATCAAAGAATGAGGCCACGGGATGACCGGTTTTCAGCGTCACGATGTGCCTCTCGAGGTAACGCCCAGCCAGACCCCGGAGGACAGTCCTATGGCAACCTCTTCCATCGAGACCACGACACAAATACTTCACGCGGGGGCTGACGAACCCGACCCGAAGCGCTTCCGTGCCCTCGCGGTGATCGCGATAGCCCAGCTCATGATCGTCCTCGACGCTTCAGTCGTGACGATAGCCCTCCCGTCGGCCCAACGGGCGCTGCACATATCCGTTGCCAACCGCCAGTGGGCTGATACGGCCTACACGCTTGCGTTCGGCGGCCTGCTGCTGATCGGGGGCCGCATCTCGGACTTCCTCGGCCGCAAACGAATGTTCATCATAAGCCTGCTCGGCTTTGCCGCTGCTTCTGCGCTCGGCGGCCTGGCGCAAAACGCAGCCATGCTGTTCGGCGCCCGTGCGCTCCAGGGCGCATTCGCCGCCGTCATGGCCCCGGCGTCTCTGTCCCTGCTCACCGTGACCTTCACCGAACCGCGGGAACGAGCGAGGGCCTTCGGCGTCTACGGCGCTATCGCAGGAGGCGGCGCCGCCATCGGGTTGGTGCTGGGCGGACTCCTGACCGAGTACGCCTCCTGGCGCTGGACCCTGCTCATCAACGTGCCGATCGCCATAATTGCGGCGATCGCCGCCACGGCCGGTGCGTGAAAGCCGTGCCGAAGGCAAGCCCGGCTACGACATACCCGGTGCTCTCACGGTCACTCTGGGCCTGCTTTCCCTGGTTTACGGGTTTACCCGGGCCGAGACGGATGGCTGGGCTTCACCGATAACGCTCTCGCTCCTCAGCGTCGGCGTGGTGCTGCTGGTGGCCTTCGTCCTGGTAGAGCGGCAAGCGGCCACACCGCTACTGCCTCTTCGGGTAGTCCTCGATCGCAACCGGGGTGGTTCGTTCCTTGCCTCGCTGCTCGTCGGTATCGCATTGTTCGGGACGTTCTTGTTCCTCACCTATTACATGCAGGCTGTGCTGGGTTACTCGGCGCTGAAGACCGGCTTCGCCTTCCTGCCCTTCTCGGGAGGCATTATCTTCTCCGCCACGCTGGCCAGCACCTTGCTGCCCCGGCTTGGCCCCAGGGTGCTCATGTGCTTCGGCCTCCTGCTCGGTGCCATTGGCCTGGCCTGGTTCACCCAGATCGGCGTGGACACGAGCTACGTGACCCACGTACTGCCCGCCGAGCTGATAGTCAGCATCGGGCTCGGGTTTGCCTTCGTGCCCTTCAGCAGCACCGCCCTTATCGGTGTCGCACCCCAGGACGCTGGGGTCGCCAGTGCCCTGGTAAATGCCACCCAGCAGGTGGGTGGCTCCCTCGGTACGGCCCTCCTCAACACGGTGGCGGCCTCGGCCACCGCCAGCTACCTGTTGGCTCACAACGGCAACCCGGCCTACGCCGATCACGCTCTTGTCCATGGCTATTCGGTCGGGTTCACCGTCAGCGCCATCATCTTGTTGGTCGCCGTGGTCGTCGCCGGAGCGCTCGTCCGGGCCGGTCGGAGCGACGTGGTGGTGGAGGAACCGGTCCTGGCTGTGACTTCATAGCGCCGCTGGTGGGAGCTTTCTTTGGAGGGTGCCGGGCTCTGTGCCCGGCGCCCTTCGCCGTTAATGGGCGATGGGTGATGGATCCGACCGGTTGGCACTTGTGACAGTCGGTCCAGCACGGACAGAGGGCTAATGTCCGGCACCCTTCGTCGTGGTGGAGGATGGATCCGGCCAGGTTAGCACTTGTGGCAGTCGGTCCAGTACGATAGAGGTCAAACGTGCGGCTTTGATCACACTTTCATCATATTCAGTGTAATCTCGTTGCGATTTCGCCAACTCGTTGCGATTGAACCGGTTTGGCAGCGCGCCGAGCGCGACGGATTGGCGCGATCGCGACGGGTTGTCCGAAATTGTGAAGGGATTGCCCGTGCCGGCAACCCCGCAATCCGCGCCACCGCCACAACCACGCAGTCTGAGCAGCCTTTCGGTCGGGCTGCGGCGTTGGCATGCTGACGGTTTTGCGCCGGCTGGCGGTAAATCCCCCACCCTATGCTTGCAGGATGCTGGTCACGCCACCGACGACAGTGGCCTACCTGGGCCCGGAGGGCACCTTTACCGAGGAAGCCTTGCTGAGCCAACCCGACCTGGCCAGAGCCGGGCGGCTTCCCCTGGCGAGCTTTTGGGACGTCCTCGACGCGGTCGATAAAGGACGCGCCGATGTTGGCCTCGTCGCCCTTGAGAACTCCATAGAGGGCACGGTCAACGTGGCCCTGGACCAGCTCATCTTCTCTCACGAACTATGGATCATCAGGGAGCTGCAGCTGCCAGTGGCGCAATGCCTCGTCGGCCTGGCGGGAGCCCCCCTCGAACGCGTCAAAAAAGTGCTCTCGATCCCCGTGGCCACCGCCCAGTGCCGGGTCTGGTTATCGCAGCACCTGCCCGGCGTCGAAGAAGAGGCGAGTTCTTCAACTGCCGAAGCGGTCCGCCGCGTGGCGGAAGTGCAGGACCCCGGCGTGGCCGCAATTGGGACCCGACATGCCGCCAACCTGTACGGCCTCGAGGTGCTCGCTTCGGGGATCGAGGACCACGACAGCAACACCACCCGTTTCGTCGTCGTCGCCCGCCCCGAGTGGGGTATCCCACCGCCCACTGGCCACGACAGGACGAGCATCGTTTGCTTTCAGTCCTCGGACCACCCGGGCAGCCTGCACACGATCCTCGGCCAGTTCGCAGCGCGCAACCTCAACCTCACCAAGCTCGAGTCGCGACCGACCAAGAAGGCGCTGGGCCAGTACTGCTTTGTGATCGACATCGACGGCCATCTCGCCGACGAAGTCGTGGCCGACTGCCTTCGGGACCTGCACGCCACGCTGCCGGCGGTGAAGTTCCTTGGTTCGTACCCGGCCAGCGGGGAGGAAGGCGAGCAGCGCCGTCAGGCAGCCAGTGATGCGTGGCTGGCGGCGGACAACTGGCTCCGCGGGCTCCGGGGGCACCTGGAACGCTAAGGGGCTAAGTAGCTAGATAGCTAACGGACCAAATAGGATAGAAAGCCCTCAGCTCCATCTTCGAGTGGCTCTGCGACCCCGGTCCAGATAAGCCACTTTTGGGGACAAGGTAAGATCGTCTTACTGGAGGGATGGCAGAGCGGCCGAATGCGAGGCTCTTGAAAAGCCTTGGGAGTGCAAGCTCCCCGTGGGTTCAAATCCCACTCCCTCCGCTGGTTGGGCTTGACCCCGTTTAGTGGACCAGTTCTTGTGACAACGTGGCCTGGGGTTTCCGCACACCCGGCGGGCGCGAGATCCCCAGCCAGCGGCAGGACTCAGGTGGGCGCTCCCCCCGGGACACTAGAGCCAGTACCTTTCGCTGGCGCTCACCGACCTCACGGGCCAAACGGCGGCGGCGGCGGAGTAGTCCTCGGTCAGCTTCGTCCCGTTGGTGGCTACGTCGAACACCTGATGGGCCGGAATGGAGCCATATGGTGGCAGCGTGCCCGCATCGGATGTCCAAACGGGAACGTTGTTACAGGTCGGTGCGCAAATGGCAAAGACGGCATCCGTGTTGAACTGGCTCACCAGGTACGCCCTGGGATTAGACTGCCCGGCTGTCAGTGTCCGGAGTTCTCCGACCGACGGAAGCCGCCAATCGCTGAATCCGTACAAGGACTGGCTGTTCAGGGCCTTCAAGAACGTTGACGCGTTGGGCAGAGTTTGCGGCGACCTCCCCGTGCATTTGACTTGGACGGGTGCCTTCAGGGTGGCCAATGTCTCCGCGCAGTAGGGGACCCGCACGAGATTCGCAATCTGTGTCGGCCACATAAGGTTTGTTTTAAGATCAATGGGGGTGGGGGCTTCCCTCAAAGAATCGCTGAGCGCCAATTGCGCCGTGCGTTGCGTCTTGTATGTAGCCAAATCGTTATTATCGAAGAAATTCTGGCTAACCCCGGTATCTAGGTCGTATTCCCGAATCAAATAGATGAGCTGGGCTTGGACCATGTCGTAGTAGCCGAAATAGTCGAACAGCGCGTTCGACTGGTCCGGCCCCAGAACGTCGACTTGCTCTTGATCAGGTTGCTCCAGGCCCGATAGGCGCCCGTCGTCGCCGCCTCACCCATCAGATCGGAGTTGAGGCTGACGAGCGCGTGGTCGTTGACGAGTCCCTTGATCAGTTCCAGAACCTGAGGGAGCCCGGACTGGTCGCCGGTGGTCGCGATGTATTGCAGCTTCGAGAAGGTGTCCGTGACGGCGTCCTTTATTTTGATCACGTCCGAAGCCCACTTGTCGTAGCTTGCCTGGGTGAGGGCCTGAGCAATCTCATTTACTGAGGTCTGCAGCTGTGTGAGCTGGGTCTGGATCTGCCTTAACGTGTTCAGCACCTCAGTCTGAACTGGGTCGCCGAGCCCAACGGTTTGCAGCACCCTTCCGAAGCCAGTATTCCCTATCTTGCTCACCACGCCGGTGACTAGCGCCTCGGTTACGAGTCGACCGGGAGCAACGTCGGCCGGTAACGGGCGACCGGCCGGTTCAGTTTGGCTCGCACTGACTGAATTCGACGATGTGGGTAGCGGAATAGCGATGACAGCCGCGACAACAGCTACGAGTGCCACCAATGGCGGAAATCGGATAATCCGTCGCCGGCCTGACCGTTGTCGACGCTCAGCAGTGCCCATGCTCGGTCTCCAGGTTCGGTGCGACTGAATCCAGCGGATTCACGGACGCGTTCCGCTTCACCGAACAGCGCTTTGGACGGTCCTCCATCTCTATCCTCCCTTTTCCCGAGATGCCGCGTTCCGTCTTATCCCGATCAAGGTGATGACCGCCAATGTCGAGAGCGAGACGAGCGGCACAGAAACGGAATGACGGCCGAAAGTCACGGTTGACGTCCGAGTCGGAAGGAAGGCAAACGTCCTTCCTCCCCACCACCCCGAGAACTCGACCGCTCCACAAGTCTTTCACAAACCCGTGGCCTTCCGCATGGAGCATCAACCTGTGGACACTCTTCAGAACATCAGAGTAGCATCGCCTTCCACGCGACTGGCGTGGGATGCGCCTTCATGGCCCGCGCGCTCGGGAAAGCGAGGGGATGCCTGGTTCGGCACTTCACCGACAGGGCCCGTAGCGCCATGTCGGCGGCACAGCAAGTGGACAAGGAAAAGAGGTGTCCCGGCGGCTAGGTGGTCACAGATAAAAGATGACCGGGGCCCGGCCCGAGGACAGCCGGGGGCGGCGGGGGTCAGCTTCCATCGTGTAACAGAAGTCGTTGACGAAGTTCTTGTAGGCCCGGTCGGCCCCGCCGGGACAGAAAAGGTAGGCCGGCCCGGCGTCTGTGGCCAGACGCGCCAGGACCGGGGCATATGGGCTGCGGACGGTGACGACGCGCCCGGCCTCGGAGCCTACGCGCACGACCACGGCGCCCCGTCTGACGGTCACGTCGTCACCGGTGGCGGAAGACAGCTCGCCTGCCCGCAGCCAGGGCGGTTCGCACTGCCTCCGGGCACCAGCTCCAAGTATGCCTACTCGTCAGCAATAGGATGGTGGATGCTCGAGCAGAGGCGTAGATCAGCGACGAAGCCCGGCGGCGCCGGGGGATCCTGGCCGAGCTGTCCGAGATCTGGCCGGGCCGTGCCTGCCCGGGAGCCTGGTAAGCCACAAACGGACAGTTGTGACCTGACGGCATCTCAATCGAGGCTAATGCTCAATCGTGGTGTAAGAAGTGCTCGCAGGTATAAACCGCATTGTACCAAGAGGCCCACAGATGACCAATCCCGACATATATATCAGAATTGTAGCCACTCGAGGTGCAAACGCGGTTTGGAATGAGGTCCATGCGCTCCCAAAGCAATGTTGTTCCTACCAGGTTTGTCCAATACCAGTACACTCCTATGTTAAGGTCAACCGTGCCATTGCCTCCGCCAACCCCGCACCATGTAATGCCTGTGGTATGGGTTCCGTGGCAGTAGACCTTACCGTTTATCCAGGCCTGGCTATTGCTATACGTAGAGTGAGCCGACATATACACGCAATAATTTAAGTAATTTATGCAGCGTTCTATGGCACTAAAGGTGTAGCTGTTGGCGAATGCGGTGCCTGCTGTCTCGGGTGCTCCGAGCATTGCTGCCGTCACTGCCAATGCCGTGCCGGCCGTTTTGAGCTTCCTCATCCTCGCAACCTCCATTTGTGTAACGCTGGCTCTTCTGTCGACGAGAATTTACCCGGGCGGCCGCGCCTTAAGGCCATGACAACGGACAACAGACCACCATCTTCGTCGTCACATCGCACACTTGCGGGGTCGGAGGGCTGGGCTCTGCTGAAATGGTGATCAGTCATTGTGAACGTATTACTCGCATACATAGAGATTATTTCTACAATGTGCGCATAACGCCGTCAGGGCGCAGTAATTGGTGTGGTGATGTGGTGCACGGATGTGCCTAACATGCGTTCTCGTCAGCGGGCCCAACGGGAGTTGCTGCAATCTTACAACTCGGAGGGCCAAGCGACGGATTGACGCGTTGCCACGGGAGTCGTTATCTCAAGCCAACCGCCCCCTCAAGGATCAAAACAGCCGCCGTCTCGGTTTCCCAGCACATTGGGGAGGTGGCGTCGATTACCGCGGGTGGGGCCTCAGCAGGCCCTGAGCTCTCGCAACCCAGGAGCACCGCAGACCACCCTGGTGCGCCGATGCCCAGGGCGGCCCCGAGCGTGGCAGCTTTGCGAGGTTCGCAATGGCTGGCGCATTGCACAGCTCTGCATGGGCTCGGAACATGCTCGTCTCGGGTAAGGCCGGGGACCCGATCGGCACGAGTTGAGCGCTCGATCATTGCCCGAAGTTGGCGCCGACCTCGGCTGTGCCCAGCGGTGGAAGCCGACTCCCGTGGCCGCGGACCTGGGCGTGCGGCGCCGGGGAAGTGCCTGTACCTACGAGTTTGGACGGCACATGCGAGCAGACCGGAACGGACTGGCGGTGGGTCAAGGCGCAGAGGTCCCCGATCAGGTAACCGGCGGCCGCCTCCGCGTCCTTTGAGACGCTGCTCTTTCCCGATGTCATGATAGCCACGGCATTTTTGAACTTCCGGTTGGAAATGGCGCTGGCGTCATACTGGGCGCCAACTTGCAGGAACCTGCCGCCGATATAGGCGAAGGGTAAGAGGCCGTCCTCAGTACTGTACGGGGCGACATCCCAGGTGTTGATCAACCTCAGCTCCTGCAGCGTAGGCGCTTGCAAAAGAGGGTACTCGCCTGCGGCGGAGTTGTAGGCGCTCGTCTCCTCTTCGTCGGTGACGATCGCCAGGTACTTGCTCGTGTACTTAACCCCGTAGAAGGAGAACGTCGGCGTGTTGGGGTCCTTATCGACGCTGGACGACGTCGTGCGGCTCAGTTTGCTGAACGTCCCGAACTTGGACAGCGCCATGACCATTGCCCAGCGCTCGCCAGCGCACAGTCGCCAGTACTCGGCGCAGACGAAGATTATCTCAGGGTGGCCGCCCGAGCTCAGGCGGGGAGCGCTCGAGGGCAGCTTCTCTGGGGGCCTTGCACCGCCGGCGGTCGCTTCCTCGGCATTTCGGACGAGGTCGAACACCGGTACTCTTTCGACTCGGGCGAGGAGGTCGGCCGGTATCGGATAGGCGTCCGTCGCAGTCTTCCCACCGTTGGTGCCGCTGCCGTTGGTACCCAGGACACTCACCAGGACAAAGGCGACGATCACCACAAGGACGCCGCCGACGCTCGCCATGTAGATGTTGCGACGTCGGTGCCGGAGCACCACCCGGCGGGACAAAGCCCGCTCCGCCTGCCCCGCAACACGGGGGCCGAGTACGCCTGAGCCAGGAGGCCAGTTGACCTGCCGCGGCGCCGCCTTGCCTGGTCGTGGTGGTACCTTAGGGCCGCGGGTGGACCTGTCGTTCGTACCGGACATCAACACCTTTTTCCCACGTCTATACCCTTCCCAACGGAAAGTTGGATCACGCACTTGGCGGACGGTGGGGCGCCTTGAGCCCAGCCGAGCGGGCGCTCTCGTCGTCGTCGGTTGCAGCTGCGCAGCAAACCTGCCAGCTCCTTGGCGCCGATCGAACGAGGAAGCCCACTCAGCGACCAGTCCGTCGCCAACGGTACCGCAGTGTCGAGGTCACAACAGTCAATTCTGTCGCACCGACTCCGCGACCGCGAGGGTGAGGGAGGCCGTCTATCCCCCACGTCAGCCAATCGCTGGCTCAGTACCTAAGTGGAAGTTCACCCATCTTTATGGCACAACGGCCTCGCCGAGCTTGGCGCCAGGATCTGGGCCGGGTCGACCCGGGGGTCGATACAGGTAATTAGGTACGGGTTCTGGATCGGGATCAACGAGAGCCCCGGGCGTGCCCTGGCGAGCGCCGGGATCACCGGTCCTCGCTCGTGTTCGTCCCCGTGTTGACCTGGGGCCTAACCGCGGTCCTGTCCCTGCCTCGCCTGTAATGGTTCGCTGGCCCGAGGCCATCGTGGCCGTCCTCGGGGCGCTGCTCGCCAGTGGGGGCTTGTCGATGGTGATTAGCCCCGACGGTCGGAAGTTGGAGATCAAACCGTGATCCCAATATCCACAAAGCCAAGCAGGCCGTCCCGCCGACGACGGCGAAGATCCCGCTGTCCGAGCCCGCCGCGTGAGCGATGGCGACAATAGCTCCGCCCAGCAGGGCCGGGACGGCGTAGAGATTTCGACGCAACACCACCGGGGTCTCGCCCAAGAGAATATCGCGCACCACGCCGCCCCCGATCCCGGTGACCGCACCGAGAATGGCGGCCTGGAAAGGGGCCACGCCGTCGGCCAGGGCGGCGGCAGTTCCCGTGACGCAGAGCAGGAAAGGCCCACGGCGTTGAACACCTCTATAGGGCGATCCAGACGATCGACAAGCGGGTAGAAGACAAAGCAGACAAGTCCGGCGGCCACGGCCGCGACCACGTAACGCCAATCGCGAAAGCCCTGCGGTGGAACTCCTATCAGTAGATCACGGATTATCCCGCCGGACATCGACGCTACGACACCGACAACGGGGACTCCGAAAAGGTCCAGACCCCGTCGAGCCCCCGCCAACCCACCGCTCAGCCCGAATGCGAAGGTACCGGCAATGGTGAGTACGACGATGAGAACCGGTGGGTGGCCGGAGCCGGCGGGTAGGGTCGCGGCGCACCCCGTCAGCGATGTGCCTGCCGCGAGCAGGCCGCGATCAACTCCTCGACGTGAGCCGTCCCGCTTCTATCGACGGCCACCTGCACCTGATCAACGGTCACGCCGCCTCGCTCTCACGCTGCCGCAATCCGGCTTGTTACACCCTGCTTTTCGCGCTCCCGCCCTCTCGCGTCGAGGACGGTGGTCACCAGGCCGGTGTCGACGTTGTACACGTGCCCGGAGACGCGGACATTCTGCGGGATGTCCTGCGCCCATAGCACCCTGTTGACGTCGGTCTGCTCGGTACGGGCGGGGTCCAGGACGGGCGTGTCCGCCAGGGCCCGCTCGTCCACGCCGATGCGTTGGGCGAACCCGTGGCGCAGTTCGTCGTCGGCGAGCAAGGTCGAGCCGCAGTCGGTGTGGTGGATGATCGCGACCTCGAAGTACGGCCCTTCCGGAGCTTTGGTGTCGACCAGGTAGCCGATGTAGGCGATGTCGCGGATAATGGCCGGCGTAATACGCCCGCCAATGTTGCGTTGCACGATAGCCTCGACGAGCCTGACACCAAGGATCTGCGCCGGGTCTACCCGGGGGTCGATGCAGGTGACGAGGTACAGGTTCTGGTTCGGGATGAATGGGAGCCGGGGCATGCCCTGACGGGCGCTGAGATCGGCGACGAAGGCTCGGTTGCGGTCCAGAAGCGGGGCTATGTTCGACATTGTCTGACCTTTCCTGCTGAGATGACCTGATGAGCTGGGTGGGCCGGAAGGCAAGTGACTCTTGCCTGAAAGGCGGTTCCGACCGGCCTTCATCGTCCGACCGGACAGGGTGAGCGAGCGATCGCCTCATTGGTATGAACCCGGATCCGGTCGTCAGTGGTTCGGCACTGCGCCACAGCCGGCGGGGACGCCGGCTGCTGGCCCTTTCCGGGACCACGCGGCGGGCTTCGTCTTCGTCCTCGTCGGTCAGTCACCGATCTGCAGGACCACCCGGCCTTGGCCGTGCCGCCCCCCGACATGTTCGAGCGCCTCCCGCGCTCGCTCGAGGGGGAACTCGGCCTCGATCGGCATCCGCAGCTTCCCGGCCGAGACGAGCTCGGCGACAGCCCGGAGGCGGCTGGAGTTGACCGTGGCGCCAAAGGACTGGATCTCGACCCCGTCGGCGGCCGGAGGGGGCGGCGCCCCGATGGCGATGAAAATGGCGCGGCTGCCTTTGCGGACCAGACTCAGCGCCCGGGTCGCGCACTTCGTTCCCGGTGCCGTCGAAGAGCACATCGAACCCCGCCGGGGCCGCGCCGCGCAGCTGTTCGATGAAGTCGGGGAGGTTGTGATCAACGACTGTTTCAGCGCCGAGGTCGCGGACATAGTCGTTGTTGCGCGCGCTGGCGACGGCAATTACCCGCGCCCCTGCGCTCCTCGCAATCTGGACCGCGGCGCTCCCGACACCGCCAGACGCCGCGGTGACCAGCACTGTCTCACCGGACTTCAGCTTGGCCCGGTCCACGAGGCCCTCGTATGCGGTACTGGCGCTGATCACGAGGCCGGCGGCCTCGGGAAAGTCGATTCCGTCGGGAATTGTGGCGGCGCTGTCGACTCTGGCTGCGGCAGGCTCGGCGAAACCCCCGCGCGGATCCGGCGCGCCGGCATCCCCTGACTCCCACAGAGAGCAGAAGACGCGATCGCCAGCGCTGAACCCGCCGGCTGCCACTTCGACGGTCCCCGCGACCTCGGCGCCAGGGATGCGCGGGAGTGAAACCTGACCGAAAAGCCCTGCCATGATCCCCAGGTCCCAGATACCCACCCCGGCGGACTCAGTCCGCACAAGCAAATGCTCGGCATCAGGCGCTGGGTCCGGGCGCTCGCCGACCTGAATGTTTGGCGCACCGAACGTGTCGTAGTACGCGGCTTGCATGTCCACCACCTCCACTGCCTGGCTTCGCAGCTTGTCCGTAGCTGTTGACTTGACTGGGCCCAGCGTCGGTGCGGGCAGGGTGAGCGGTCAATCACCTGGTTTATGGGATTCCTGCGCCGCACAATTGGTCGAGAACAGCCTTCCCAGCAACCAAGGCGGCTCCTTGGGGCGGAAGGCTCGGCCTCGTCGAGGAAGCAGTCTTGGTCTCGCACAATGCGAACCTTCTCCGGACGTCCAACGAGACTCCTCGTCGCGCGCACCGGCCTCGGAACTGGGTGTCCGGCGCCCGGTTGAGAGATGATGGTCGTCGTGGGACCCGTGGACGGGCCAGGCCCATTCGGAGTATCTAGCTCGTCCCGCGCCGCGGCTCACGTGGTCCTCCGCCCGGCGCTCTTCGACCGGCTCGGGTCCTCGGCCCGGGTGACAGTGGTCTCGTCGCCACCAGGCAGCGGCAAGACCGTGCTCTTGCGCTCCTGGGTCGACGAGGCTGGCCTGGCCAGCCATGCCGCCTGGGTCTTGCCAGGGCGCGACGAGCGCGACCCGCAGCGTTTCTGGCTGTCGGTGCTCCAGGCGCTCGGCCGGACTGGCCCGGGCGCGCAGCTCGTGCGGGCGGTCACGGCAGCGCCGGACCTCGACGGCTGGGCGCTGGTCGAGCGGCTCTTGGAGGATCTAACGCCGCTCGATGAGCGTCTGTGGCTGGTGGTCGACGATGTGCATGAGCTCGGGTCGACCGAGGTGCTGCGCCAGTTTGGGCTGCTGGTGATGCGCGCCCCGCCCTCGCTGCGCTTCGTGCTGGCGGCGCGCCACGACGTGCGCCTCGGGGGATTGCACCGCCTGCGCCTCGAAGGCGAGCTGGCCGAGATCCGTGCCGCTGACCTGCGCTTCAGCATCGCCGAAGCAGCCGAGTTGCTGCACGGGGCGGGGGTGGACCTACCCGGGCCGGCGCTCACAGCTCTGTACGGGCGGACCGAGGGCTGGGCCGCGGGGCTGCGCCTTGCCGCGCTGTCGCTTTCAGGGCACCCCGACCCGGAGCGCTTTGCCAAGGAGTTCTCCGGCAGCGAGCGGACAGTGGCCCAGTACCTCTTGGCCGAGGTGCTAGAGAGCCAGAGCCAGAAGGTGCGTCGACTGCTGTTGCGGACCAGCGTGCTGGAGCGGGTCAACGGGGGCCTTGCCGACCTCCTTACAGGGGACGAGGGTGGCGAGCGGGTGCTCCAGGACCTCGAGCGGGCCAACGCGTTCGTCGTCTCGCTCGACGCGGCGCGCTCATGGTTCCGTTACCACCAGCTCTTCGCCGACCTGCTGGCAGCAGAGCTGCGCCGCGCCGAGCCGGGCGAGGTCACCGGGCTGCACCGGGCCGCTGCAGGGTGGCTCGACGAGCACGGCTACCCGGTGGAAGCGATCCGCCAGGCCCAGGCCGCGCAGGACTTCGACCTGGCCACCCGTCTCCTCGCCGGCCACTGGCCCAGCCTTCGTCTCGACGGTCAGGCTGGCACCGTCCACGAGCTGCTAGCCGGGTTCCCCACCGCCCTGCTGTCGACAGATGCCGAGCTCGCTGTACTGGCGGCGGGCGATGAGCTGGTGCAGGGGTCGCTCGAGAAGGCCGAGCGGTACCTGGGCCTGGCAGATCAAGGCTCGGCGTCAGAGCCGCTGGGCCGACGCGGCCAGCTACGGCTCCTGCGGGGGGTCGTAAGTCTGCTGTTGGCAGGCCAGCGGGGTGACCCCCGGGCCGCGGCTGAGGAGGCACAGAGCCTGCAGGCCATGGCCGAGGACCCGGAAGTAGCAGACCCAACTTTGGGCGAGGACCTGCGTGCTCTGGCCTTGATCAGCCTCGCCGCCACCGAGTTCTGGGCGCCGACCTACGAGGAGGCGAGCCGCCACCTGGCACAGGGTGTAGCCCTGGCCGTCGGATCGGTCGGCCCTATCTGGAGTTCACCGCCCTGGCCTACCATTCCATGGCCGAGACCTACCGGTCCAGCAGAGGCGCCGACCGCGCCAGGCAGGCGGTCACGCTGGCCGAGCAGCACGGCTGGACTGACGACCCCGCCTTCGGCGTCGCCTGTCTCACCATGGGGCGCACGCTGGTGCGCCAGGGTAGGCCGGACGAGGCCGAGCCGTGGGTCCAGCAGACCGAACGCGTAGTCCAGGCCGAGACCCAGCCCGTGCCCGGAGCGATTGTCCGCTACGTCCGGGGTGTGCTCGAGCTGGAGCGTAACCGTGACGTTGAAGCGTTGGCCGCCTTCGAGGCCGCCGAACTACTGGCCCTTCGAGTCAGCACCACGCATTACTCTCTCCCCCGGACACGGGCACTGCTGGTGCACGCCCTGGTGCGCCTCGGCGAGACCGAGCGCGCCGGGAGGATGCTGGCCAGCCTCAGCCAACAGGACAGCGATCACGGGAAGATCCGGATCGCCGCGGCCGAACTACTGCTCGCCCAGGATGACCCGCGTGCCGCGCTTGGCGCGCTCGCTCCCGTCATCGACCGCCCGACCCCTTTCTACTGGCAAGTCTGGTTGGCTCACGCGTTCGTACTGGCGGCGAAGGCCCAGGACGCACTCGGAGATCAGGCCGCCGCTGGAAATGCCCTCGAGCGCGCGCTGGATATGGCCGAGCCGTTCGGTGTGATGGTGCCTTTCTTGCTCTACCCCACGCCGGTCCTGCTCGAGCAGCTCGCCGGGCACCGCACCGCTCACGGTGCCCTGATCGCCGAAATCCGGAGCCTGTTGTCGGGCACCCGGCCCCCGGCTGGCACCGGGCCGGGACCGCTGCTGGAGCCACTGAGCGACTCCGAGGTTCGCGTGCTGCGCTACCTGCCAACAAGCCTCACGGCCCCCGAGATCGCCCGCGACCTCTACGTCTCGCATAACACAGTCAAGACCCACGTCCGCAACCTGTACATGAAGCTCGGCACGAACCGCCGGGCGGAGGCCGTCAGCCGAGCCCGCGACCTCGGCCTACTCGCACCCTCTGGTGCGGCCCGTACGAACCCACCCAAACCCGCAGCGTCTTGAACACCAGCCGACGACGGTGACAACAGCCGGGTAAACCGCGGCACCCTCCCTCCCGGGTGAAGGGGACGGGTGAACTGCCGCCAGGCGGCCATCTGGACGAACCGTCGGCACGATCACCCTGTTTGGCCGATGGCCGCTCACCCCGCGACCGGCCAAGCTCGCATCCAGGACGGCCCAACGAAGGAGTCATCATCAAGCTCGTCGTTTCCCATGGCAATCACTGGGCACACCAAGGTTTACGGGCGGTAGCGACGTGACCGGCCCACGCCGCGAGCCTCCGCCAGAGCGGTACGAGATCCGTGTCCGGGGCCGCTTGGGTGACACGATGCGTTCCGCGTTCCCTGCCCTCGACGCCCACCCACGCGGTGCCGACACCGTGCTGACGGGTGAATTGGCCGACCAGGCCGCGCTCTACGGGCGTGCTCGCAGAGATCGAAGGGCTCGGCCTCGAACTGGTCGAAGTCCGCCGCCTTCCGTAGGTCGCTACGTTCACACGGCCCGCGACATCGTCTCAGCGTCGAAGACTTTCACTTCGGTGGCCGTCGGCATCGCGGAGGACGAGGGGCTGCTCGATGTCGCCTTATAGTCCAATGCGCCAGCCGGGCGCGTCACCCCGGCCAGGCGGTTCCAGTTGAAGGCCCTACTTCTGCCACTCGTACAGAGTGATCTCTTTGCAGGTTAACGTCGTCTTGCCTACCTTTACCGTCTCGTTTACTTCCGACTTCGTGCAGGTGCTTCCCACCTTGTGGTTAGAACTCGATG
Source organism: uncultured Acidimicrobiaceae bacterium (assembly GCA_963754115.1). Taxonomy (GTDB): domain Bacteria; phylum Actinomycetota; class Acidimicrobiia; order Acidimicrobiales; family Palsa-688; genus Fen-671. The sequence goes on from CAVWFC010000008.1 coordinate 665,257, forward strand.
CGAACGCAGTCCCGGCAGTCAAGCAGATGCTGCCGCTTGCGATTCCAAGTGCCAAGATGGCTGGAGCCCACCGATTTGAGACCGCTTTCTTCATTGTCCTTCCTTTCGTTATCGAAGAGACCGAGACTTTCCCTTGTCCCTACGTCTGAGTAAGTACACGTACCGTCCTAATACCTCTGGTCATCGCAGAGGTAGGTCCATTTACGTCGGGACCTCACACAGACAATAAAGCCGTGCCTGTCCGCTGGCTTCACCCATATGGTGTGAAATCCGATAAGCACGCGGGCAGCTGTACGCGCGCCGTACCTCTAAAAGCGAGTTACGTGACCCTCTCCCAGACACCCCCCGTCGTGGTGAGGCGACCCCACTGGCCCCTTTTTTCTCGAAACTGCCCCCGAACGGGTGATGCTGTTCGGGCTCGGCCACAACAGAATTGTTAGTCGTACGTTTTGGTAATGAGACGTACGAAGTGGGTAATTTCCTTGAAAGGGGAGGAATAAAAAATGGACAAGCAAAGCGATGGCAACGGTTGGCTGATCTTCGCAGGCATCTTGCTGATGCTGGCCGGCGTAATGCGCTTCTTCGACGCCATCTGGGCATGGACCTACGCCGGCGCAGTGCCCAGTAACCTGCAGAGCGCGCTACTCGGGCACAGCCTTACCACCTATGGTTGGGTGTGGCTGTTCATCGCCATCATCTTGTTTGGTTCGGGCCTTGCGGTCATGATGCGATCGCAATTTGCCCGCTGGATCGGCATTTTTGCCGCGGCGATCGGGTCCATTAGTGCGATATGGTGGATGCCCTATTACCCTGTCTGGTCGCTCACCTACATCTTCATGGGCATATTGGTGATCTACGGACTGGCCGCTCATGGTCAGAGGGAGCCAGCGCGGTGACGAGCGGTCGACTCTTAAACGGTCATCGGCGAGGTTGTAGAGCTCCCATTCGTCTTTTTCGTAGTGCGACCACCCGCTGATCGGCGGGTGGAGCGTGTTGGCCAGCCACCCGTCCCGGTAGATGGCCCGCATGCCCAGCATCCCGTAGAACTGGCTCTGGCGTCCGGCTGCGCCAGGGTCGCTGAAGGAGTCGGCGAAACTGCGCCCCTCGATCTCGCTCTGGGTGTAGCCCTTCAGAACCTCCGGCGGTGTGACGCCGAGCATCTCGTACACCGTCAGTAAAAGGTCCACAGCGTGGGTGTACTGGTGACGGACCTCGCCACGCCCCGCTATACCGCCGGGCCCATGCCACGATCAGCGGGTCGGACAGTCCTCCTTCGTACCCGGCGAAGCGCTTCCAGTACGGGAACGGCGTGTCGAACGCCCACGCCCAACCGGTGTTGTAATGGTTAGACGTGGTCGGGCCCCGAGCTCGTCGATGTGGGCCAGGTTGGCCTCGACGGTGTCAGGCTGCCCGTTGAAGATCTTGTTCTCGTTGAACGACCCGTTCGGGCCACCCTCGCCACTGGCGCCATTGTCCGAGGTGACCATAATGGTGGTGTTCTCCAGCTGCCCCGACTCCTCCAGGAAGTCGATCAGCCGCCCGATCTGGTCGTCGGTGTAGGAGACAAAGCCGGCATAGACCTCGGCCATACGGGCGAAGAGACGTTTCTCGTCGGCGGATAGCCCGTCCCACGGGCGGACCCAGTCCAGCTGGGGCCACGGCTGGCCCTCGGGCCCGGAGATGTTCGGCTCTCCGTGTGGGTTGATCTCGAACAGCTGGGTACTGGCGGGCAGTAGGCCGAGCTCCTTCTGGCGGGGCAGGATGGCGGGGCGGATGGCTTCGTACCCTTGGTCGAAGCGGCCTCGGTACTTGTCCGCCCACTCCTTGAACACGTGATGGGGGGCGTGGGCGCAGCCGGGCGATTAGTACAGGAAGAACGGCTTTTGCGGTGCGACGGCCTTGGCGTCCCGGACGAAGCGGATCGCTTTGTCCGTGATGTCCTTGGAGAAGTGGTAGCCCTCTTCCGGGGTGGCGGGGGGTTCCTCCGGGTGGTTGTCGTGTGTTATCTCGGGGTACCACTGGTGCGTCTCAGCCCCGAGGAACCCGTAGAAGCGTTCGAAGCCACGGCCCAGTGGCCAACGCCCCTTCCAGGCCGACATGTCGCACTCTTCGGCCGGCGTCAGGTGCCATTTACCGACCAGGTAGGTGTTCCAACCCAACTCGTTCAGGACCTCGGAGATCATGCCGTTCTCGAACGGGACCCGCCCGCTGTAACCCGGGAAACCGCTGGTCGCTTCCGTAATACAGGCCATGTTGTTGGACGTTGCGTTGCGGCCCGTGAGGAAGCACGACCGGGTCGGAGAGCACAACGCCGTCGTATGGAAGTTCGAGTACCGCAGGCCCATGTCCGCGATACGTCGCATGGTCGGGGTCTCGATGGGCCCCGAACACGTCCATGGCGCCGTAGCCGACATCGTCCCAGATGATCCACAAGACATTGGGCGCTCCCTCGGGGGCCTGTGGCTGCAGGAACGGGCCCAGTCGGGAGTTGAGTCCCGGATGTCGGTCTCGACCTTCCCCATGAATTGCTTCGCCACTGCTCCTCCTCGCGTCGTAATGCCTGCGCCGGCCACTCCGGGACAGCTTTGGTTCCTGGCGGCTCGACCGTCCTCACACAGCTCGGGTGAACCGCTAGGTCTGTTCGCTGTCTGCTGGGGCCAGGCGCCGATGAAGAGGTACCGCAGGTCGTCCTCGGGTTTCGCCGACCGTGGGTGCCGAGCACTACTTCCCGGCGGCGACCAACTTGAAGCGGGTTTGAAGCGGCTTTGGGAGAGCCGCCGGCACTCTATTGATCCGCGGCCCGTAATCGGATGAGGGATCGCGGGTGGCGGACGGCCCAAGCGGTCCAGACGCTCGTAACTCAATGCCACGATCACCCGACAATGGGTGACGACAACCCGTTAGGGGCTGTTTATCGTAGGCCCCAGCGAGTAATCAAGGATGTCGCTGTGGCACGAGCCCGAGGCGGACTCCCTGGACGGTAGTCATCCGGGCCGGGCGGCGCGGACAAGTTGCTGGCCGGTCATCCGAAATGGTGCGAGCCATAGTTGCACTCGCACACGATTAGTTAGGTACGAAAAGGGAGCAAGCGAATGACGACAACTGAAGTCACGGCCAAGCAGACAGCAATCTCGAGGGCAACCACTGACAAGCCTTCGGAAGAGCCTGACGAAGGGGCACCAGTCCAAAGGATCGACCGGCTGAGCGAAAAGGCAGTGACCCACGTCAACGCCGAGGAGTCGGCGGCGAGGGGCAGGACCGCCCGGGTGACTCTCCCCCGTTCGGTCCACGCTGTGTGGGGCCCACTGGCGGGACGCCGCAGCCCCGTCGAGATAATCGCCGAGCAGGCCACGAGCCGAGAAGCTGACCTCGTCCCTATTCGCCATGGGCGCATGATGGTGTCGCCCTTTACCTTCTACCGAGGGGCAGCCGCCATTATGGCTGCCGATCTCGCCGTTACACCGGTTTCCGGTCTCCGTGTCCAGCTTTGTGGGGACGCCCACCTGCTCAATTTCGGTGGCTTCACCTCGCCCGAGCGGTCGCTGCTTTTCGACGTCAATGACTTCGATGAGACGTTGCCAGGGCCGTGGGAGTGGGACGTAAAACGTCTGGTCGCCAGCATCGAGGTGGCTGGTCGCGACGCGGGCATGAAGTTGGCTGACCGACAAGCGGCAGTAGAAGCCACAGCGCGACAGTACCGAGAGGCCATGCGCGAGTTCGCCGAGATGACCGGGCTAGAAGTCTGGTACTCGCGAGTGGACGGCCCATCCCTGGTACAACTCGTGCGTTCCCAGGTGGGAGCCAAGGAGCTGCCCAACATGGAGGCCACCCTGGCGAAGGCCCGCTCTAAGGACAGCATGAAGGCCTTTTCCAAGCTGACAAAGATCGTCGACGGTAAGCCGCGCTTCGTTGCTGACCCCCCGTTGATCGTCCCGCTCCGCGACCTGGTGAGCGAGGCTGACCCGCGTTACGTTCGCATCGACGAGGAACTCCACCAGCTTTTCCGGGCCTACCGCCGCACCCTGCAGTCAGACCGGCGGTACCTGGTGGAGCACTACCGGATCGTCGATATGGCCAGGAAGGTGGTAGGTGTGGGCAGCGTCGGGACCAGGTGCTGGGTCCTGCTCCTGATGGGCCCTCGGGACAATGACCCTGTCATGCTCCAGATAAAAGAAGCTCAGGACTCTGTGGTGGCGCCCTATGCGGGCAAATCAAAAGTGTCAAACCAGGGCCAGCGGGTTGTCGAAGGCCAGCGGCTCATGCAGGCGTCCAGCGACATCTTCTTGGGGTGGTTGCGGGTGTTGGGACTGGACAATCGCCAACGCGATTTCTACGTCCGCCAGCTTTGGGATGGCAAGGTGGGGGTAGACCCGGCCAACCTCACGCCGGCCACCCTCGCCGTCTACGGCCGAATCTGCGGCGGGACGCTTGCGCGAGCGCACGGCCGCTCTGGCGACAGGATTGCCATCGCCGCCTATCTCGGCAGTGGTGCCACCTTTGACCGGGCTATCACTGACTTTGCTGCCGCTTACGCGGACCAGAACGAACGGGACTACAAGGAGTTCGTAGCGGCGGTGAAATCCGGTGTCCTGCCCGCTGAGCCTGCGCTGTAGCTACGCCGACGCCCAGAGGCTCATCGGGCGGAAACTCTTCTCCACTATCCCATGCCTCGCGGGCAACGGGACCGCCTTGCCCCACGGGGCCGTGGCGGGCAGCGCCTGAGCCCACGAGGGCAGGGGCAGGATCAACCTCGCTCTCCGGTTGATACCTTTTGCCGGTATCGCCTTTCTGTGGTTGATCGGAGTTATTAGAGACCGCTTGGGAGACTACGAGGACTGTTTCTTTTCGACTGTCTTTTTCGGCACTGCCCTATTGTTCCTGGCGATGGTGTTCGTCTCTGCGGGAGTCGCGGCAGCCACCCCTGGCCAGCGGCGAACTTACGAAAACTGACGGTTGTCATCAGCCTCAGTTTGTGGCTGGTGCTATTGTTCCCGGCCTGGACCTTCGTGGTGAGCGTTTTGGTCCTGGTGCGGAGCCCGCGACGAACTGCGAGCGGCGAGGCACAACGGAGGTGCCTTCAACAGTTGGCGCCCAAGTTGTGGACCAGACGGCAGAGACACAATGTCGGCCCTCACTCAAAGGTTGGCTTCATTGCTCTGGCGCCAGGGGAACCTATTGGTGGTGGCGAGCTGATGCGGTGGAGGTGCAGGTCGGAGCCAACCTGGGACGGAGGACGAGTCGTCAGCGAGGCGCGCGCGATGCTGCTGGTTTGGCCCCATCGGCCGGCCTACCTGAACAGCTGCGGCGGGTCCTCGTGGCACCCCTTGTCGGACAAGCTCGAGGCCAGCGATCACAACCTGGCAATGGCGCCGTATAAGGCGGCTTGGTCTATGTGCTTGGCCCGAACGTCGTTCTGCCATGACCGAGCCGGAGCGACAACCAGAGCTCGCTATTGAACTTGCCGTTGTCGGAGGCATCCACTCGTTCTTCATAGGTGAACTCGAGGAGTCGTGGGCCTATATAGACGCAGGACGAACCGCGGCCGGCGATAACGGCTTGGACGACAGCTGGCTGACCACCGGCCTCAACGGCGTGGCGATGTGCTCCAGGTCGTTCTCGGGCGACTTCGCTGGTGCGCAGGAGTTTGCCAATGCCATCAGTACCTACGAGAGAGCCAGCAGATCGGAGAGGGAGGTGCTTTGCCCGGCGGTCCTCAGTGAAGCTGCTTTGGCCGCGGGCGCCCTCGCTGAAGCAGCAGCGCTGGCCGCGGGCGCGCTGGAAGCAGCGGGCGCGCGCTCGGTTTCGACGGCCATTACTACGCCTTCTGCGCTCTCCGGACGACCGGCCTACTGGCGCTCGAAAGACGCGACCTGGCGACCGCCGCCAGCGTGACGGAGCGGGCGCTGGGCCTCGTCGGCACCGGCCGCCGCCCTATCTTCGATTACCTCGCCCAGCTGGACCGGGCGCGCCTTTGGGCGACGAAAGGCGAACTTGACGAGGCCCTGGCCTCGTTGCCACAAGCCCGGAACACGCTGAGGAGCGACCGGTCCCCACTTCTATCGCAAGCCGACGAGCTCGAAGCCCACTGCCGGTTGCGCCTCGGCGACCTAAAAGGCGCTGGGGCGGCCGCCGCGCGCCTACCCGATAAGCGCGGCGCGTCATGTCCGCAATAGTCGCTCTCGCCGCCGGCGACCTGGGAGGAGCCCAAGGCTGCTTGGGAGGCGCTCCGGAGGGCGCGGTCACAACTCGTTACGACCTGGAGCTTCGTTTGCTGCGGACAAGTACTGCAGTAATGCTGACGTCACCGAGGGCGCACGAGATGGTCAATGAAACACTGGCTCTTATCGAGCGTTCTGGCTTTATGCAAACCGTGCTTGATACGGCCCCGCAGTTTGTCGACCACCTGGTGGAGAGCGGGAGCTCCTATCCCCGCTACAAGGCCCTTCCGGGGCTTATCGCCGCCCGCGTGGACGACCGCAAACTCTCGGTGCGCTCTAACTCGGGCAACGACTTGCCCGAGCCGCTCACCGAGGCCGAGGTCCGGGTCCTCGAAAAGCTTTCCAGTCGCCTGACCCATGTCGAGATGGCGTCTGAGCTTCACCTGTCGCTGAACACAGTCAAGACCCACCTCCGCCACAGCTATATGAAGCTCGGCGTAACGTCGCGGGCGTCGGCCGTCAAACGAGCGAGCACCCGCGGCCTCATATGAGCGCACTGGTACGACTCAGCTCTGTGCTTCGACGGCACTGATCAGGCTCGAGGTCGGCCGTTACTCGGGACAGCTATTTGTGTATTTAGAGCGGACGATCTCCATCGAGCTCAGATGCAATGTCGATAAGCGAATTGATCCTCGCAATAGCGGTCAGGTCCGCGCCCAGATCCTTCAAGGGGCGCGCAATGAGAGTATCCTCCTTCTTCAGTCTCTCAAAGTCAATCGCGTTAGCGTCTTCGATCCTTGCACTGTCTCGCATAATTCTCAGGATTTCGTCGGCTACAATTCCATATCCAATAGTAGTAGGGTGGACACCATCGAGTGCGATAAGGCCACCTTGCACGATATCGTAACCGTCCGTTCGCAAGAACCTCGTGTCCGGAACATGACTTCCTCGAGGTCCTTCAATGGTGAGGCCAGGTGGCATCTGAAACGGGCCCACCTCGTCCCACCAGCTTGGAGTCGCAACGCACTCGTCGTCGGAGCCTGAGTGAGGATAACGACGATACGCGAGGCGATCAAAAAGCCCACAGAGATCAAAGAAGTACCAATCACGTCCTCGCTCTCTTTGTGCTATCACGGACTCCTTAATGGCAAGATTGTATTGGTCGATAGCGCTGTCGATAGCCCGAGCTTGATCACCTGTGAAGTAAGGAAATGTGTCCGGAAACTCCACATCAAACTGTTCTTTGAGCCATACATGGGTATAGTACCGGTAGTAGCGTGACGTGGGATGAAGGCGACCACCGATACCAGCGCAGAGCGGAATTATCGTGACGTGCGGGACGGAGGAAACGATAACGTGATCAGCATTTACGCCTTCAAGTTTCTTGATCAGGCCGTGCCAGTCTTGTCGGAACAGGGTGGGAGACCAAATGCGCGCCGCGGCTAGGTCCTCGTCAGGGGTCTGCGTCGTGGCCCATGAGTCGTACGAGAGGTGGATCACCGAGCTCAGTACGTTGTTCGCACCGAGCATCACGACGAGAGTCTCAATTCCGCCGTCCTCACCGTGCGCCTTTACGATATCAGTTAAGGTCATCCACTTGTCAGCGTCATAAAATACTCTCAGCGCGGCACGGTCCACGTCATCTGACACAGTGGCGTAATTTCGAATTGCCGACAACAGAGAAAATGAGTTACGCGCTGGGCGCACTGAGCCCGTCTGGCGCTGAACGTTCTCCTTCTTTCGCGTGGTTGCATCGGAGACGCGATAGCTGTAAACGGCAAGGTTATGCATTCGCCCGTCGCTTTGCCATTCGAGCGATTTCTTACTGTTCCAGTACCGAGCAACTCCGTGGGCAAAGCGCAATACCCGGAAGAACGAGAGGATACCGCCCAGACGACCACGGAGTGAGCGAAGGCATTCCTCCAGGTTCAGGGGCAAACCACCTGCTTCGTCATAGGTGGGGAAGCGAAAATAGCCATCGGCCGTAGGGCGTCCGGGCTCCTTCAGCCAGTTAAGTTGCCGGGCGATCAGCGCGGGGTACGAGAGACTGGTTTTGTGGATCGCAAGGCTCTGGAAGCCGTGGGTGAGCGAATCACCCAACGCAACGAGGCGGTGTCTTCCCGCGGTGGCAGTCGGGGACGAGCCCAGTCTTATCCCGAGAGTCGGGTCCAGTTCCGGTTTCGGGGCTTCATTCGTGATGCAGACGTCTCGTGGCGTCCCGGGCGGGACGGTGGGGCGGCTGCCGCGTTGTTGGCCTGCATTTGCATGTGCGGCGAGTGTGCTCTGGCCTCGACGGTTGGACCACCGGATCAAATCGGCCACTGACGTCGTGTAGTCCATAAGATTGCTATCGATCAAGTAATTTGAGTGCCCGAGGGGAGAGGACAGAACGGTGTTCCCTTTTATGTAGAGATGCTCCGGGTCACGAAGCTTCCAATCCCCCGAGTTCCTTGGCGCGAGACCCGGGAAGGTCGGGCCGCCTCCGATGGGGTCGGTGGCGCGCCAGAAGTTCATCCAGCCCTTTGGCTCAAGCCGCAGCGCAACGGGGCTGTCCTTTCGAACGTCTTCCTCCGTAACGACGGCGGTGGGCGGCGGGGGTTGGAACAGTTCGTCGGATAATTTGCTGTAAGAGGATAACGATAGATAGCGAGGAAAGCCGACCCGGAAGAGGTTAGCTAAAGGACAGCCATAAGTGATCAGGGCGGCGCCCGGAAGTTGCCTTTCGCTCTCGCAAGTGCTCGTTTGGGCGGGTTTGGTGACGTAACCTTGTGCCCGCTTGGCGCGAACAGGCTCCGGAGTTCGGACTAGGCCCTGGAGAGCCACCAGCGCCAGCGCGGTACCTTGGCTATGGGCGGAGACCACTACCCCACCCTGTTGGACGAGATAATCGATGCGGACCTGGAGCTCGGGGATGGCTCTTTCCCCGTAGCAGGGAGGGGCCAGGGGGTGGTACCAACGAGGCCATAGCCCGGCGACGTCCCAGATATTGCCGATAGCTCGGAGCTGACTGGCACTGTTCCAGGCCGACATCATCAGGGCCACCCCGGCGAGAGGGAGTGCCAGGACCAGCCACGCCGCCGCGGTAGTTAGCGCCCCCCAGCTACGCAGGGGCCCGAAGGCTCCGGCTCCCGCATCAACAACATGCAGGCAGTAAACAACAATTGCGGCCAACAAGAGACCGTCGGCCAGCAACGAAAAAGCCAGCCAGAGCGCTCGCTGGACCCTGTTGGCGACGGCCTCCTCGAATGCGACCTTCGACGCGCCGTCTCGTAGCTGAGCCTCTGACCACAGGGAGTCGGTCTCGTCTTGGTACTGCTTGAAGACAGTGCCGGCCACCGAGGAACTGGCGCCCGTCTGGAACCTGGCAAGGAGAAGAGCCAGACCGGTCCAGGCACCAAGAGCGGCCACGGCGACTGCGAACCCAACGGCAATTCGGTCGAACGACGCCGGGTAGACAATGGCGTTCATCGGGGACCCTGGGGCCGTCGACGAGGTGCCGGGGACGGCCCGGCCCAACAGGTCAGGTACCCGGATAGCGGCCCCGGCGAGAGCCGAGCCTGCGGTACCCACCGCGAACACGGAGAGCACCAGTGGAGCGTGCCATCTGAGAGGAGTCTTCTGTCTCCCGGCATTGCGCCGTACGCGTTTTAACGTCCCCCATGATGCCGGGAGGGCAAGGATGATCAAGAGGGCAAGTTGGACAACAAAAACCAGCTCATTCGCTCGGCCCAGACCGGGCAGCAGGTGGCCGGGAGTGGCAGGCTGGGCCTCGTTGACGGGCGAGGCGGTAGCTGCCAGGCCTAGCGCAGTCCCAAGAACAGCAAAGGCCGAAGCTAGCAGAGCCATGGGCAGAATACGGAGGCCATTCGAAGCCTCGGTGGTCGTGCGGTCCTTGCTACAGCGCTCAGGCGTGTGGGAGCTGGTGATCGAGCGCTCCAGAACCTCCTGATGAATGACACACACGAGCGCGGTAATAATCACGAGACCGATGCAAATTAGTGCCACTGCAGTGGCCAGCCGAGTGCCGTGCCGTCCCAGCATCCCCACATCTCGCGTCCCCCACGCGAGCATGGCGCTCAGGGCGGCAATCCCCGCAGCGGCGTGCAAGTAGGCAGACGACCCGACGGCGGACGCGCGTGCCCATGTCGACCGCCGCGCCAACAGAGGCAGCTGGGGACAATCCTTGACCAGGTGCCTGGGTGCCTCCACGGCTTCATATCGCCGTCTCGTGAACCAACCCAGAAGAGCCAACCCACCGAGCACCAAGAGCGGCACCACGGTGGCCACCGCCATCCTCTGCGCCGGATATCGAGACAGATGCGTCAATGGCGACAGCCAGAAGTACTGCTTTGCGCACACAGTGCTCCCACCGCACTGGTAACCGATCTCGTCCATCGAGATGAACGATGCACCAACCGCAACCATAACGGTCAAAGAAAGCCCTAGCACAAGAACAATGGGATTGACGCCACGGCGCCGTTCGTGGGAATCCGAGCACCGCCGGTTGAGTCCAGCCCGCAAGGTTGATGAGACTGAAGGGCAGCAAGAGCAACCAGAAGGCCTGCACCCGGTTCCCAGAGGTGAGACCACCCCACGAGTACGCCTCGATGTGACGACCATCATGGTCCGCGGTGCGATAAAAACCGGTGACGCCATCCCCGGCGACCTGTACCGGAAGAGGATCGCTCAACACCGTAGACGCACTCGTCCCCCCCACTCCATGGATGCGCAACTCGGTCACCGTGTGGGAACGTTCGGTTGCCACTACTCGCTCGGACGTTGTGCTCTGGTCAACTGACAATCGGCCCTCCCAGTGCCGCATTGCTCGTGATAGGGGGAAGCTTCACATCGCGGCAGCCTGACCGATGCTATAGGCTGGTGGTGGCGGATTATGGCCAGTCCGATTTCCCGAAGGCTTGTCACGCGATCCACTGAAGGTACTACTCCAACGCCGTGCCTCAGTCGCTAGGGCACCAAGTTTACCGTGCGCCGTGGCTGGGTCGTGCGTCACTCGCGATGGCATGCTACGGACGCACAAGGACGCTGGCTTTTAGTTATTTCGATCGGGTTCGCCGTCGCGGCGCTTGTCGGAGCGTCCCCGGTCTCCTAATTGAACGAGCGATGCTTTTACGATCCTGGGCGTGTTGGAGTGGTGGCCCGTCCAGGTCGCTTCGTTAGAAATCACGCTTCGACCAGTTCCAACGACTGCCTGGCATCGCCGCTATATCGCCACGCGACTACTGATCCGGGATCTCTGCGGTTCAGGGATCAGCGGCACGTCAGAGGCGACCCCTGTTCGACTGGCCAATCTGGCCAGTCGACAGAAGCCCGATCTTGTTCCAGCTCCCATCCGTCGCCAAGCCGGGCGGGTGTAGCTCCGCAATAGATCATGCGGTAAGAGGAAGCCACCTGCGCCGTCTCTAACAGCGGAGATGTAAATAGGTCACAAGGCCCCGTTTGTAGGAGGGTCGTGGGAACGCTAAGCTTTGCGCCCGTCAATTCGACCAACTCATCGAACTGTAGCCAGATTATCTGCGGGAATGACACCGCCAAACCATACGTATGGCCCTGGGTTTTTACCGGTACTATGGAGCCCTCGCCTGCACAGCCGTCGTCGAGCCAACGCCCACCCCGCGAGCACTGCGCTCGTCCACCCCCCTTGATCGGTATGACTATGCACAATAGGCTGAGAAGCGGAAGAACGGTTGACCCGAGTTGAACAATTCCCTAAGGAGGTCTGAAGTGGCAGAACCTGATGAATATACGTTTCAAGGAGACGGGATTCGTGCTAGTTATGTCCCGGGAGGAGCGGGGCCGATAACTCCGCAGGGTGCCGTGGTGTTTTCCTATCAGGACAGCCATCTGTCCAAGACATTCAACAAGGCAGAAACCGTGGTCACCGAACTCGATGGTGTCGCAACTCTTGTGACAGTGGTGCTGAACAGAAATGACATCAGCCATGCTCAGACGAGCTTTACAGTGTTGATCCCATCGGTCGGAGTGGCGAGTGGTTCTCCACAGAGCTTCAAGACTAAGGGCATCACCACGCTCCAAGGAGCCACGTTGGTACAACGGACGGTATACCCGGCACTCCAGACTTACAAGGTAGAGCAGCTGGAAGGGACGGCAAGCCTGTCCGCAATACCACAGTAGAGAACGCGGCGAGCTTTAGGGGCTGGTCATTAAAAGCGGTGCAAAGACGTTCCTTCTACCGAACCGTCGGCGTCTGGAAGCGGGTACCGGCGGTCAAACGTGCCGTTTGATCTTTCAGCATGAGGCCTCCAGGATCCGGCCGCCGGCTGTCAGGCAGGCCACTGGATAAACTGCAACTTGTTCCGGATCGATGTCACTGGGGCTTGGGTGACGAACTGGGCGACGCCAACCTCATCCACTGAGTGGTCTCAGTGAGCTCGACATTGTTGACATTCTTGACCAGTACGTCGTCTCGGGTTGGGTCATCGTACGGAGGTACCCGTTGGTCGTACAACCTGAGCTCCGCTTTCAGGGACGCGCAGGCCATACTGAACCGCGTCCAGTTATCGTGCCAGTGAAAAACAGACCGAAGACCGGTGAGCATAACAACCACGGCTCCTAGGGCAGCTGGTAGGCGCGCGTCGCCAGGCGTAAGAATTCCCGCAATGGGGACAGACGCCGCCACCACGAGAAGTATTACTTCGGACACCTGGTACCTGAACCTGCTACTTCTCGCATTGTCGACATACCAGTAAAACAGGGCTTGTGCTTCGCGAGAGGCGGAGCTCTCGGTCGACGAGCCCAATTGTTGACTGGCCGAGTTTGCCTTATCAGTCAAGGTAGTCCTCCATGTCTCGCGACTGTGGTGGCCAGACGTAAGTATGCTCGCCGCTGGGCTCGTGGGTGTGCATTCCTGAGGCCCGACGGTTGTGCGAGGCCTCGGCGTTCAACCTGTGACGGCCAGAACCTCCGACAGCCCACTGATAAACCTTGAGCTGGATCTCCCTGACTCTGACTCGGCCTCATCGAGGTCGGGCCACGACGCGCCGAGATTCACCGGCGGCCTCCGGGCATCTCAGCATTTTGGCCGCAAGCTCCCTGCCTTCCTTCGATATGCGCACGGCTTTCCCGCGATCGGACTACTACGAAGACTCCGCCCTGTCTCATGATCGAGGGTCCCGACCTGCTGCGACAGAAGAGCGGCGGAGTCCTTCCATCTCCGTCAAGGGGAGCGCATCTGCAACCCGTCTACAGACACCTCGACGTAGTCGGTCTCGAAGATCACGCGGGAGATCCTAGTGGTGCTTGGGCACTCGGATCTCCGTAGGTGCGACGCTGATTGCTGACGATGGCGATCTCAAGCTCGCGGCCGACCTGGGCCTGCAGGTCGACCTGGCGGTCGGCGACTTCGATCCCGTCTCGGAGTGGAAAACTGGAAGGGGTACCGTCGGACCGGCACCCACGAGGGTGCTGCAGCAACAGCCTGAGCCCCCGGCCGTTCGAGACGATGGTTTATCAGCAGCGTGGGCAGGGGCAGACGTGAACCTCACGCCGTCTGGGTCATGTTCCGGATGATCGTCTCAAGCGATCGGTTCAGGGTACGAACTTCGTCCTGGGTGAGTCCCCGGAGCAGACGCTTTTCCAGTTCCTGAACGCCGTCGTCGACCGATCGCCACTTCTTCTCGCCCACGCGGGTCAGGTGCGCTTTGAGGATCCTCGCATTTGACTGGCTCGGCTGACGCTCCACCAACCCGGAGGCTTCGAGCTGCTTGAGGACCTCGTTCATTGACTGAGGCGTCACGAACGCCTTGCGGGCAAGCTCGGCGTTCGGCAGGCCCGGCGACTCGGCCAACAACGTGAGCACGACGTAGTGGGGGATCCCGAGCCCATGTTTGGAGACGATCTCCTCTAAGGAGAGATGGATGACCGATTGAGCGCGCTTGACCAGGTAGCCCGACATCTCCTCGGCTCGTGGCACTCGCTTCCCTGCCTTCCCCGTCGGCACTCTTGCAGTTATCAGGCTACCTGATATAGTTGTCAGGTCACCCTGATAACTATAGAGGAGCGCCAGTGAGAGCCATCGGACCTGATTTCATCGCACTACAGGTCAGCGACCTGGAGGTGTCGGCCGCGTTCTATTCGGAGCAGCTTGGCCTGGAGCGGGCCGCCCAGAGCCCACCAGGAGCGGTCGTGTTTGCCACCACTCCCGTGCCCTTTGCCCTTCGTGAGGCCGCCGTTGACTTGAAGGCGCTCGAGCGCCCCGGCTGGGGTGTCGCCCTGTGGCTTAAGGCCGATGACCCCCAAGCCCTGCACGATCGGCTCGTCCATGCCGGGGCCCGGGTCGTCACCGAGCCCTTCGACGGCCCATTTGGCCGGACGTTCGTATTTGCTGACCCCGATGGGTACGCCGTTACCATCCATTCCTGAGCAGCGAGGAGGACGGATGCCAGGCTTCATCTCTGACAGTCCCCTGGCCCGCGAGTTGACCCGCATCGGCGACGAAGCGATCGCCAGGGAGGACGACGCCAAGCTCCGTAGGTACTTTGCGGACGACTACGTCTTCCACGGGCCCGGCGGCGACCTGAGCTACGAAGAGCTGCGTACGTACTTCGCCTCCTTGCGCACCGCTTTCAGTGATTTACGGATCGTCCGTGAGCAGATCATCGTGGACGGCAACTTTCTGGCGGCGCGCACCACGTTCTCCGGTGACTTCACCAATATCTTCACGCACTCGCCGGTCGGTCCCGTCGATCCCACCGGGCTACACGTCGAGTGGGAATTGATCGGTACGTTCAGGTACCACGGCGACGGCCGACTGGCCGAGGAGTGGGTGCAGACCGACTACCGCAGCTTCTTGACCAAGCTGGGCATCGCGGTCACGGAGTCCGTCTAGTGCTGCCCCCAGGAACGTTTGCCCGGTTGCCAGCGGCAAACACCGCCGTCGGCGCTTTAGAGTTGGGGTATGCAACCAGGCAAACGTCGCCTGTCGTGGCACTAGCCTAGCTAGCAATTAGAGCACTTATTGTCGGTAATGGCTATAAGTCTAGGTGGTATTATCGGAAATAGCACGGTCGTCCTCGTGGGGCTGAGTTTAGTCTTGGTGTTTAAGCTACTGGGCAACACGTGACTGCGCTTATCATCGTTTTGCTCGTTGTCGTGCTGGTGGTCTGTCTTATCTCGGCAAGTCTGGGTATTTGGGGCATCGTTCGCATCAGGAGGGAGCTCGGGACGTGGAAGTGGCCAGATGGACTGCTAATTGAGCTTTTGCAAAAGGATGGCCGAACTCGAAGTCAGCCTCGCGTAAATAGGACTGATGCCAACGACACGAAGGCGACTGCTGGTCAAGAGCACACCGATCCCGACGGGGGCGGCCGGGGTAAACACCTCTGACACTCCCGCCGGTCAGAGCTGCTCTTCGCCAGCCCGCCCGTTAGACGTAACGCAAGTCCCGGGCCATGACCAGGGCGTCGTTGAGGGCCGTTTCTGCCTCTGCGGCCTTTCCGTCGTCCCAGGCCCGGCAGGCCGAGGTGACCAAGGACTCAAGTTCGTCCTCGAAGCGCTGCTGGGAAGGGTCAAGCATCTGGCGGGCGGCGTCTACCGCTGGCTCGACCCGCCCGGCCGCCAGGTGGACGGCCACAACTGGCCAGAGGCGCACCCAGTTGACGAACCTCTCGACCCCGTGCGCCCTTTTGTTCAGCTCGTCGCACTCGGCCGCCACGACCAGGACATCATCAAAGCGGCCCTCCTGGAACGCCAGCCAAGCCAGGGTGCCCTTGGCCATCGCCACCCACTCCGGGTAGCCGATCCCCTCGCACGCTGCCACCGCCGCCGGGCCGAGCTCGGCGAACGGCACCGGTGTCGTGGGCGCGGAGGGCCGTCATCGGCCTTATCACCATGTTGGCGGCGCGCACCTGCGCAAGACCGCGGCGCTCGGCCACGGCAAGCGAGATCTCCCCGTGTTTTTTGGACAACTCGATGTCACCGCGAATGAAGGCGAAGTAAGCAACGTACAGGTGGTGCTTAGCAAGTTGGATGGGGTCAAGCTCGGTTTCGCTGACCATCTCCACTGCTCTGACCAGGTCGGCGATGTGCTGGTGGCTGACGCGGTACCCGGCCAGGGCGGCGCGCGCCTGCGCCGTCTCGCGCAGCAAGACTGCCCTTTGGTGGACGGTGCCGCGTAATTCGACCGCCGGCCTCATCTCGTCTAAGACCGCCAGCACCCCGTCGGGCTCGCTCCGCCAGCGGTGGTACTCCGACCATCTCTCCATCGTGTGGAACCACTGGTCGAAGGTCGCCTGGTCCGCGTCGACCAGATCGGCCGGGAACAGTTTCTTGGCTTCAACAAGATGGGCCAGGGCGTCCTCGAAACGGGCATCAGAGCTTTCCAGGCTGGCGAGCTCCGTGTGCAGACGGGCGCGGCCGAGCACGTCCGACGGTTCGGCCAGCGACAGCGCTCGGTGAAATGCGGGCTTGGCCTCGTTTCGGCGGCCCGTAACGGAATATACGTCGGCCAGCTTCGCCCAAAGCCGGCGTGCGTCCGCGTTTGGGCAGCCAGACGCCAGCGGCTCACATAGCTCGGCCGCCGACCGGAACGACGCCATCGCTTCTTCGTTGGCATAGGCGGCTGCCGCGTAGTCCCCCGCCACCTCGAAGTAGTGGCGTGCGCGTTCGTGCTCGGCGGCGGCGGCAAAATGCTGGCCGAGCACGCCGGCGACCTCTGGGAGCCGGCCCTCTGAAAGCGACTCGAGGGCCCAAGCGACGCGTCCGTGCAGCCGCCGGCGCTCTGGACGCAGCATCCCCCTGTAGACGGCTTCTTGTACGAGGGCATGGCGGAAGCGGTACGTCGGCTCAGGGGCCGTGGCCAGCGCGCCGAGCAAGCCAGCGCGCCGAGCAAGCCAGCGCCGGCAACCTCGGCCAAGTGCGTCTCCAACTGGTCCCCGGTGTCACAGGCCGCCGCCAAAAGGGCGAGGCCGGGTTCGGTGCCGATGACCGAAGCAGCTCGCACGAGGTCCTGGGCGCCAACGCTCAGATTGTCTACCCGCGAGCGAACCATGCGCTCCAACACGTGGGGTACGTCCGCGGTGGTGCCCTCGGACAGCCGCCAACGGCCGGGACCGCCCATGAGCGCCCCCGTCTCGACCATGGAAAACAGCCGCTCCTCCAGGAACAGCGGGTTGCCCTCCGCGCCCGCCCGGACAGCGTTGACGACACCGGGGCCGGCACCCTCGCCCACCAAGATCGTGGCGAGCTCCGCCTCGGCCTCCGGTGAGAGTGGAGCAAGCTCGATGTGGCGCAACTTGGCGCCGAGCTCTCTGCCAAGCGACTCCTCCAGGGCGGAAACACCCGGGTTGGGATGAGGCCGGCGCGTGACCAGGACGAGCAGCGGGCCCCGTCCACCAGCCCGGCGAGCTCCTCTGTGAGCCCCAGCGAGGTGGCATCGGCCCAATGCAGGTCCTCGAGGGACAACACGGTGGGCCCCGCTCGGGCCAGGCGGCCGACGAGTTTGCGCACCGCGGCGAAGGTCTCGCGCTCGGAGGTCCGCGGCGTCATGCTCCCCACGGCGGCCCCGGCCGGCAAGCCCATCATGCGGGCGAGCACCGGCCACAGCTCCTTGTCGCCCATAACCGCCACCAGCGCCCTTTCGATGGCCGGGGCCACCACCGACTCTGGCTGGTCGGGAGCAACACCAGCCCAGCTCGCCAACAGATGGCGGTAAAGGCCGTACGGCGTCGTCGACGCATAGGAGGCACAGCGGCCCTCGGCCCAAATGGGCAGCCTGCCGCTCCTGGCCCCGACCCAGGCCAGAAAGCGTTTGCGGCACTCCTGCACCAGCCGGGTCTTCCCGAGGCCCGGCTCACCTTCTATGACGACGACCGAGCCCGTCCCCTGCTCTGTAGCCCGCAACGCGCCTGCGAGCGAGGAAACCTCGCTCGCCCGCCCGATGAGCGGCCCCCTGCCTGCCAAGCGCGGCCGACGCGCGGGTGCTCCCGGCCTGGGCTTCTCCAGGTAGGCACCGACCAACGGCTTTGTGCCCTCGCCGACCAGCACCTCCTCCGTCGCCCCCCATTCGAAGGATCCCCTCCGTCGCCGCCCGCGTCGCCGGGCCAACGAGCACCGAAGCCGGGCGTGCCACCGACTGAAGCGCGGCCGCCGCCCCCACGACCGTGCCCACCGCCCGGAAGTACGAGCTGGGCCCGGACTGGACCAGGCCGACAACGGCAGGACCTGTCTCCACCCCGGCCAGCAGGCCCCCGGTCCCCGGCGTGGAGCCCTTCGAAAGGGCGCGGAAAGCGGCTCGCACGGCGCGTTCGGGGTCGTCCTCGTGCGCCTCGGGGGCACCGAACAACGCCTGCAGGCCAGCGCCTGACAGGGAGGTAACAGTCCCTCCCAGGCCCTCTACTGCCGTTATCACGTTGGCCAGAGCATCGCCCACCAGCTCCCGCAGGTCCTCCGGGTCGTCCCCGGGGGTACCGGGGACGGCCACCACCTCGGCGAACATCACGCTTACGACCCGCCGTTCTTCCCTCGGGCCGCTCGAAGCAACGCTCGTTTCGGCGGGCGCGGAGCGGGCGGCTGCACGCACTTGCTCCAGTGAGGGGGACAGCCCTAGGCCAAGTTCGTCGAGGCCATCGCGGCAGCGTTCGTAAGCCCGCGCCGCCAGTTGACGCAGGCCCCGTGATTCGTAGGCCCGGACCAAAGCGGCAGCCGCCTCCTCGCACGCCGGGTCGTAAGCGAGGCACGCCTCCCAAGCCTCTGCTACTGCCTCGGGCCCGCAGCGGCCCGCGCCCTTGGCCCGGTCGCGAGCGAGGGCCATCCGGGCTTGCTGGCGGAGGCCTTCGAGGCGCTCTCTTGGCGCGATAGCCCAGTCGGCGTAAGGCTCGTCGGCCAGAAGGGTGCCGTCGTCGGCCAGGGCTGCGACCAAATAGTCGTCACGCCTCAACCCGGGCGCCAACACCAACGCCGCCCGTAGGCGCTGCGCGTGGATCTCCGAGTCCACTTCGAGCGCGACATCAGGCGGCACCCAGATGCTCGCTCGGTCCGCACAGAGCAACCCCGCGGATGCGCCGCCCAGGTTGGCGAGGACGCTCCTCGCCAAGGACAGGGCTTTGATGAGCGCTCTGCCGACGTCGGCCGTGGTACGGCCGGCGAAGAGCACTTCGCAAGCGAGGTCGCGGCTTACCCTCCTGCCGGGGCTCACCAGGACCAGTTCGCAGAGGCGCTTAGCAGGGGGCCTCTCCCAGGGCCCGGCCAACCGCCCGTCCGCGGAGATCGCGAAACGGCCAAGTAGCTGCGCCCTGACCGACGACGTCAGCGGCTCTTGGCACGCGCCAGTCACAGGACAATTTTGTCATCCGCCCCCGGAGCCAGGTGGCGTCGAGCAGCGCTGCCCGGGCCAAAGACGTGACAGCGCGTCGTCCGGCCGGCACGGCCCTTCACCGCACCTCCAGGCCGCAGGACCAGAATCGGGTCGAACAGTTACTACTCTGCTACGTGCCGCTCTAGCTCCCCGGCACCACGATCTGTACGAGGCGCACCATCCCGAGTTGGGTGTGCTCCCGACCGTCCTGGGTATCCATAAAGCAGGCCTCGACGTAGTAGCCGGGTGGAGCGTTCAGCACCTGCTGTTGCATCGCTCCCGGAGAGGCCGGGCCGAGCAGCCCGATGAACACCGGGTTGGTGCCAGCAACTGCATCGCTTCGTTGTCGTCGCCCGCCCTGAGCAGAGCCATCAGCTGCAGTGCGGTCGATTCATGAGGAGCCCGGAGCAGGTCGATCATGTGCACGAGGTACCCGTGGTTCTGCGCCCGCACCATCGTCCCGTCGTGCAACACGGTGGGCCCCGGAAGGCGAACTCGATGGCCGTTTGCGACGACGCCGCCGCCGGGAGGACCGCGGGCGCGCTGGACTGGGCCACAGTGAACGGCGCGAACCCTGGTTGGCCGTTCCCGGTGTCGTTGAGGGCTACATAACTGCCGGGTGTCAAGACGGTCTGGACGGTCGCAGGGGCGGACGCGGAAACGAAAAGGCTGGCGTACGCGGTCAGCGCGTTGAGGTCCCCTCCGGCGGCATTGACGGCGCCGGCGGCTTGCTGGATGGTTACACCCGGTTTGAGGCGGACGATCCCGAAGGACGGCCCGTTGCTGTTGGGCCCGCCCGGGGGCGCCTTGCCTGTGAAGGTTGCGTTGATGGACACCGCTCCCGAGACCATGCTGCCTGACACCGAGACGCCGGTGATGCCGTTCAGTGCCACTGTGAGTGTGGGTAGCGAGCCGTCAGCGTAGGCGGCACCCGGGAGAGCGAACACGCTCGCAGTGGCCAGGATGCCGGCGACGGCGGCGAGGGAACCGAATCGCTTTGTCAATGAATGAACCTCCGTTGGCGAAGCATAGATGGCGTGGGTTCGCGGCGCCGGGGCCTAACCCTGGTGGTGCACTTTTCTCACTAATCGTAACTATATACCCACTTTGGGCGCGTAGGCGCCATTCGTCGCCTCAAACTGACCGAAGTTGGCTCGAAGGAAAAGGACTTCAGGCCCGCGCTTGGCTCAATTGACACTGGCCGTTGGGTCGCGAAGAAGCTGGCCCTGTGCCGCCAGCTGCGGCACTATGAGGGGCGTGGGGAAGGTGCAACAGGCGTCGGTGGCCTTCAATTGTTAAGGACGGTGGGCGCCCTGGTTGCGATTGTCGCGACGTCCCTCGTCCCTTCTGGCTTGGCACTCCGGTCCGGCATCGAGAATGAGCAGACATACACAGGTTGTGAGACGGTCCGGAGCGCGGTGCTCGCCACAGTGAGCCGTGTAAATGACGGCCTCATCTCCAACCGATGGGCGCCGAAAGTCGTCGCGCCCCCGGTGATACCGAGAGGGATAACGAGGAGATCGGTACCGACGAGGTTCGTCCAGCCGACCTTCAGCTTGACCGTCCCGAAACAGGTGAAACCTGTCGTGCCGCTGCTTCAGCTTGGCTCGACGGGCCCGGCCGTGACGGCGCTTCAGCGGCGACTACTCTCGCTCGGTTTTTGGCTCCAAGCGGCGGATGGCACTTTCGACGACAGCACGCAGCAGGCGGTTTACGCCCTCCAAAAGGCGGCGGGCATCCAGCGTGATGGGGTCGTTGGCCCTCGGACCGAGGCCGCCCTCAACCGAGGCGTGGTCCTGAAGCCTCGACCGGCGTCGGGGTACGTGATCGAGGTCGATCTCGAGCACGACCTCGTGATGTTCGTCAGAAACTCCAAACTGGTGTGGGCTCTGAACACCTCGACCGGCGGCGGTTACACCTACTGCGTATCGGGCTCTTGTGCTGTGGCCGTCACCCCTGTCGGTCAGTTCAGTATCTATTCGGAAGTTGATGGGACGGTCGTGGATTCGTTAGGAGAACTTTGGCGGCCGAAGTACTTCGATGCCGGGTTCGCACTTCACGGGGATTCCTATGTACCACCGTTCCCAGTTTCACACGGTTGTGTGCGGGTGAGCAATGAGGCCATCAACTGGATCTGGGCCAACAACCTTGCTCCTGTCGGGACCGCCGTCTGGGTGTACTGAGCGGTGTCCTTTCCCGTTGCGTCGGGCACGTCCGAGCGTAAGGCAGAGGGCGACGAGGGTCACGGCCGGCTGAGCCGCGTACGCACTTCCCCAACAAATCCGCCGATTACCCCGACTGGCCGGATTGATCCTTTGACAGTGCCGCAGGTCCGTTTTCCAGGCCACGCCACACTTCCACTGACCCACCTGCAACGGCAACGCTGGCCGCGATTCTCATATTGCGAGCCGCGAACCTGGTTCCTCGCCAGCCTCGTGTGGGAATCCGCCCGTGCGAGCGACCAAGAAGGTAGCCCGTGACCCTTGCCAGCTCGGGGTCGAGCGAAAGCCCAATCGCTCGCCGCCTGCATGCATGACAAAGTCGGTCAAGGCCCCGCTAGGAACGCGCCGGGCTAAGCCTGGCGCGAGGTGCCGTAGTCGCCCAAGCCGTAGCGGAGCAGTTCGAGCGCCTTCTGGCCCTGTGCCCTGACCTCGCGAGCGAGGCGCTTCGGGTCGACGGGGCCCTTGGCGATCCGGCTGCGGACAAGCTCTATCAGGCCGCGGTGAAGGCCGATCAGGGTGGTGGCCACCACCTTCGGCACGACATCGTCAGGGCCGGCCCCCGTCTCCTCGGCGAGCAGGGCCGCCAGGGCCTCGGCATACCGGGCGAAGATTTGCCGCTCGCGGGCGGCCAGGGACGCGCTGGAGCCAATCATCCGCGAGACAGCGAGGAGGGCAGCGGTGCCGGCGGGGTCACCGGCGGCGAGCAGGCCGCGCGGTTCAAGGACGAACCGGCCGAAGGCCTCGAGCACCGAGACCCCTGCCGGGCGGTCACGCACCGCCGCCAGCAACTCCCCCTCGAAGGTCTCCATGCCCTGGTAGACCAGGTCCTCTTTGGCCGGGAAGTAGTTGAACACTGTCGCCTCGGACACTTCGGCATCCCGGGCCACCTCGGCGACGCTCACGGCATCGAAGCCTCGCTCGGCGAAGAGCCTCGTCGCCGTCTCTGCGATAAGCAGCCGGGTCTTCTGCTTCTTGCGCTCCCTCAGCCCGAGCTGTTCCTCCATGAACCTCAGCCTACCATAAATCTCTTGACACTATGAACTTAGGGTGGCCTTGACTTTATGTAACTTGAATATTAGAGTGACAGTAATTATTGGGTAAAGGTACGGACCACGGAGACGAGAGATGAACCACCAGCTGTACATCGCCCAACGCCTGGCAGCTGCCCGGGGCCAGGAGCTCCAGGAGCAGGCTGTCCGCAGGCGCACGGGACGGCTCGCCCGACAAGCCGGCTCGCCGACCATCCACAGCCATGTGAAGGAGGACCGCCATGAGCGTGCTCGCACCGGCCTCTACGTCCCCGCCTGAGGCGCTACAACAGCCACAAATAGCCAAGGAGAACTCCAATGACTGACAGCATCGGTTCGTTCCTCGTCGAATGGAGCGCCGCTGAGCGCTCCGGGGACACTGAAAAGCTCAGCTCGCTGCTCACCGACGACTTCGTCGGCATCGGGCCGTTGGGCTTCACCCTGTCCAAACGCGAGTGGGTCGGGCGGCACCGCCAGGACCTGTCCTATGAGGCCTTCGCCATTGACGAGACCGAGGTGCGTACCTACGGCGACGTCGCCGTCGCCACGGCGCGGGATTCTCAGCGCGGCACGGCCTTTGGTCACCCCGTCCCAGAAGCCTTGCGGACCACTCACGTTCTTGTCCGCGAGGGAGATCGCTGGCGCCTCGCCAGTCTCCACATGAGCTTTATCGCCGGGGCCCCCGGGTCACCACCCCTCCCGGGCACGCCAGGCTCTTCGCCAGCAGCGAAGGAGTAACGGCCGCCCTGCGGCGGTCGAGAACACTGGTCGCCTCCTGGTCACATCGTTCGCGATGACAGGAACTAGGTGACGGGCCCCGGATCATTACTGGAAGGAGAACGTGATGGCCACCCAACTGAACGAGCCCGACGTTGTGGGCGAGTTCGAGACGGCATGAGCCGATCCAAAGCACACCCGGGCAGTCCAGCCGGCGATCTATATCAACCGGGTACTCCGAGAACGCTACGAGACGGACAAACCGTTGACCTTTACCCTAGCCATGCTGTGGGACCTCGAACAGCGCTAAGCGGCGGCTCCCGCCGGCTCATGCTCATCTCCCAGAACGCGACGCTCTTCTCGATCCTCGGGACTGGCTACGGCTAAGAGAGGTCCTGCGGTGGCGGAAGTTGGGCCGCTCATAAACGAGGACGATCGCCTCATGCCGCACCTAACGGTGGAGGTCGGGACCTCGTCGGTCCGCCCAACGGATCGCTGAATATCCTTATTGACCCTCGGTAATCTCGATGTTGGCGCCAGTCGCCAGAGCACGTGCTCAGGCGTAGCGAAGCCTCTGCGCCAACGCCACCGCTTCGTCGACCAGCCGGCCCGCTTTGTCCGGGTCGTCCTTGTCCCAGGCATCACACGCCGCCTGCACGGCAGCCTCGAGCTCGTCCGGCAGCCGAACCTGCGTTGAGTCGAGAGTCTGCCGTGCCGCGTCAACGGCCTTTTCTGTTTGCCCGAGGTCGACGTAGGCAGAGGCCAGCGGGAAAAGGCCAACGCAGCGAAATGGGTAAGTTTTCAGCTGCGACATCCAAACTGAAAGCGCCTCAGTTGCAAGTGCGATCACCCGCTCTGGACGCCGGTCGCGCCAGGCCGCCCACGCGTCCAGCGCCGCTGCGGCGGCGGTCACGTAGTACAAGTTGTGCCCCGCTACCGCAGCCGCCCGTGCCTGCGCCGCAAGCTCGCGTACGACCTCGACATCGCCTCTGCGCCACGCCGTAATGGCGAGCTCGACGAGGGCCATGCCCCGCCCGTTCGGGGTCCCTACCTTTTCTACGGCGGCGAGGACTTGGTTGAGCGTCCGGCGGGCCTCGGCGAGATCCCCGTACCAGGTCAGCGAGATCCCGAGCTCGAGCATCGACGAGAACCGTTGGGTCTCAGGATTACCCAGATCCCACCTCGTCCCGTCGACGGCCTGATATTCGTCTGCCACGCGACGGTGTTCTTCGATGATGTCGGCGTCGATCCAGTAACGCGCCTCCTGCTTGTGGTGCATTGAACGGGCTCGATCGAAGCCCGCCACCGCCATAGGGTTGCCCCTCGCGTCCACGAGCGTTCGCACGCTTGCCTGTATCGAGGCGGCGCGCTCGAGCTCGTTGCGGCGGCCGGCGAAACGAGCCCTGTCAATTTGTACTGCCAGCCAGACATCCACCCGCGCCTGGTCGTCGTCCAGCCCACACGACCCGACCAATTTCTCGGCCGCTTCAAGAGCCTCCGCCTCCGCGCCAGGGCGGTTGTCCTGCATCTCGATCCGGGCCAGAAGGTGATGCAACTTTGCCGCCCGTAGCGTGTCTTCGGCCGGCGTGCTGGCCAACCCGTCGAGGACCGCGGCCCGTGCTTCGTCGAAGCGGTCGATCAACATCAACACGGCGGCGAGCTTCCCGGACACCGCCGCGCCCGATGTGATTTGAGCCTGCCCGAGATCGCCTCTTCCCGCAGCGAGCGCCTTTCCGCCCGTTTCGATCGCAGCCAGCGCCTGGTGGTACAGGTCGATGGCTTCATCGTTGGCCAGGATCCGGGCGGCACGGTCACCCGCCAGCTCCAGATAATGCGCAGCGCGGTCGGCCTGGCCGGCGGCGGCGAAGTGGCCCCCCAGCACTGCCGCCACCTCCTCTAAGCGGCCCTCGGAACGCGCTTCCAGTTCCCAGGCGGCCCGCGTATGGAGTTGGCGGCGTTGCGAGCGCAGCAGGCCGCTGTACGTTGCCTCACGGATCAGGGCGTGACGGAAACGGTAAACGTGCACGGTCGACCCACCTACTTCTACCAGGAGGCCAGCGGACACGACCTCGGCGACAGCGTCGTCCAGTTCAGTGTCTAGTTCGCTCACGACACCGAGCCCTGACTGCTCGATCTCCTGACCAAGCACCGAGGCTGCGACGATGACCTCCCGGGCAGCCAGGCTCAGGCGGTCCGCCCGAGAGCGGATCAGCCGTTCGAGCGCCTCAGGCAAAGGCGCGGTGCCGTCCCGGCCTAAGCGCCAGCCGTCGGCGTCTCGGCGCAGGGCGCCGGTGTCGAGTAGTGACGCGACCCTCTCCTCCAGGAAGAAGGGGTTTCCGTCCACCCCTTCGCAGATGGAATCGAGTACTTCGTCGCCAATATCACCGGGCACGAGCGAACGTCCGAGGGCTCGTTCATCAGGCCTCTGAAGGGGAACGAGGTCGAGGACACGCACGGGGCGCCCGAGGCCCTTGCCGAGCACGACTTCCAGTTCCTCGACGCCCGGGTCGGGCTCCGGCCGCCGCGTCGCCAACACCAGTAGAGGCCCAGTCGAGGCCAACGATACGAGCTCTGCAGTCAACCGGAGCGAAGTCGGGTCGGACCAGTGCAAGTCCTCCAGCGCGAGCACCGTTGGACCTCGCGATACAAGCTTCGCCAGCAGTGAACGCATTGCCGCGAACGTCACGTGCTGAAGCTCCGCGGGCGCCATCCGCCCCAGGTGCGCTCCATCCGGCCCCGGTGCCATTCCCATCATGTGCGCCAACACCGGCAGGACGTCGCTGTCCTTGCCCAAGACGGCGCGCACCGCCGACTCGAGGGCTCGGCGCAGCGCCGCCTCCCCGCCCTCGAGGGGTGACCCGATAAAGCGGCACAGGAGCTGCTGGTAGGTCCCGTAGGGAGTGGACGAGGCGTAGGAGGCACAGCGGCCCTCCAGCCACAGCGGCAGCCGGCCCGAGGCTGCCCCGACCCAGCCCATAAAGTACTCTCGGCACTCACTGACCAGGCGGGTCTTGCCGAGCCCGGGCTCACCCACCACGACCACAGCACCACCTCGACCCGCCACCGCAGCGCGTACGGCATCGGTCAGAACTGCCAGTTCGGCACCGCGTCCGACGAGCCTGGCCCGCGCCGCCAGGCGACGGCGGCCTGCCTCCGCCACCGGCCTTGGCCGCGCCCCGACGAGATAGGTCCCGGTAAGCGGGCTCGCGCCCGTAGACACGGGTATGTCCTGGCTCGGCCCCCACTCGAAGATCTCTTCGGCCGCGGCGCGGGTGGCCGGTCCCACGAGCACGGTGCCCGGTTTGGCGGTCGATTGCAGCGCAGCAGCAAGGCCCACTACCTCGCCGACGGCGCCGTACCGCATCTGGTCACCGTCGCCGATCGGCCCCACTACCGCCGTCCCGGACTCGACGCCAATCCGTACGGAAAGCGCCGCCTGTGGTGCGACCGTCCGGCCCGCCCGGTGGCCAAGTAGGGCATCGTCCTCAGCCCCCCGGTGACCCACGCCGGCGGCGATGCGCAACGCGGCACGTAAGGCTCGCTCAGGGTCGTCTTCATGCGACTGCGGCGCGCCAAAGAGCACGGACATGCCGAACCCTGAGATCGAGGCCACCGTCCCCCCGAACGCCTCCACCTCGCTCATCGTTTGAGCCAGGCCGACACTGATCAGCTCCCGCAGGTCCTCGGGGTCGACCTGTCCGCCGAGCCCGGCCGGGTTGAGCTCGACAAAAACGACGCTGACAAGGCGGCGTTCCTCCCACTGCCGAACAGAACCGACGCCTGACCCCGCCCGCAAGCTCGGCTTGCCGGGACAGGGCAACCGGCCCGCTGCATTGGCCCGTACTTCCTCGAGAGCGGGCGAGGTCTTGATCCCGAGGTCAGCGAGCGCAGCGGAGCAGCGTTCATAAACGGCTACGGCGAGTGGGCGACGCCCATGGGCAACGTACAACTGGATGAGCGCTGCCGCCGCCTCCTCGTCGGTGGGGTCTGCCTCCAGGCAGTCCTGCCAGGCCTGGAGTACCTGTTCCGGACGGGCGAGACCGCCGAAGCGCGAGCGGTCGCGGGCCAGTTCCAAACGAGCCTCTTGGCGAAGGTACATGACCCGTTCGCGAACAGGCGCCGCCCACTCTGCCTCAGGTTCATCTCCGAGGGGGGTCCCACCTGTCGAGAGGACCTCAACCAGAGCGGCGTCTCGCCCAGGTCCTGGGGAGGCTTGAAGAGCGGTATGGAGAGCCTTTTCGTGGGCTTCGAGGTCTACCGCCAGCGTGAGGGCACGATCGGCCCAGATTCTCGCTCGGGTCGGCACAAAGCAGGCCGGCGGCCTGAGGCCCGAGCTCTTTTAGCGCCGTCCGTGCCATAGAGAGGACCCTGTAGAGGGAGCGGGCGGCAGCCTCCTGCGAAAGCGACGGGAACAGCGCCTCGCAAGCCGACTCCCGGCTGATCCGGCGCCTGGGGCTGACCAGCACGAGCTGGCATAGCCGCCTGGCAGTCGGGCGCGGCCACGAGCTAATGGTCCGCCCGCTGGCAGTCACGGCGAACCGCCCGAGAAGACGAACACTGATGACTGGATAACTGCCACTAGGGGCGGCTGGCTCAACCACCACGCTCGCCATTCTCTCAGGCACCAGTACCGCGAGGTGCCCTGTTCGGGGAGTCACGGCCGCCTCACAAGTTGATGCCGGCACCGCTTGACTTCAGCGAGTGCTCTGTGCTGCTGCGACGCTGAGGCACCCGGGCTGAGCGTGGCTGTTGACATAACCACGACCGGGCCCGTGCTGGCAATCTCGAGGGCGAGTTTGTTCGCGTTCATGCCGGCTCCTTGGTTGGGACTGCACAGTTGGTGTGCCAGAGATGTTGTAGGAGCCATTTCTCCAAATTGTCCCCAAGGCGGTCATCAACCTGTCTGGGGCCGCACTCAGGCGGTCGGGTTCAGGGAGCGCAGAGGCACGCGAAGATAGCGACTTGGGTTCCTAAGCGGTCAACAACGGGCTATCCAGGAAGACAGGGACGATGGGTACCACCTTCGGGTCCAAACGCAGCAGGCGGGCAGGGAACGCACCGACAACCGTCCTGTGGCGCCCGACGTGCTCGCCCGCAAGTTAGGGGCCAACCCGCGCCTGCGGACTGGTGCGCTAGGGCGTACCCTCGACCAGGTCCGACCGGCCGCTGGGGCCGACGTTATGGCCACGGGGATAGTTTCGACAGGTCTGTTGCTCGACGGGCAGGAAACGCTCTCGAAAATCACGCTCGTGATCGCAGCAGTCATCTGGGTCGCGCTTGCGGTCCTACTCCCCCTGCGTGCCGTGCGAGACCCCGCGCGCTTCCGGGCCGATGCGCGCGGTCCGGCGGCCCTGACGGGCAGCGTGGCCACTGCTGTCCTCGGCACCCGGCTGGTGCTGCTGGGGTGGGCGTGGGCAGGGATTGTGGCGCTGCTAATTGCCCTTGTGGCGTGGGCAGTACTGCTCGGCCCGGTGCTCGCCAGCTGGCGGTCCCCGACCGTAGGCACCTCGCTGCTACTCTCCGTATCCGCCGAGTCGCTTGCCGTGCTTGTCGCCACCCTGGCACAGCCCGAGCGGGCGCGCTGGCTGCTGATCGCGGCGCTTGTTCTGTTCGGGCTCGGGCTCGGGTTCTATGCCTTCGTCATATCCCGCTTCGACCTTCGTCAGCTCGCCGTTGGCCATGGCGACCACTGGTTTACCGGTGGGGCGCTAGGGATTTCGACGCTTGCCGCCGCAAAGATCGCCGACAGCGCGAGAGTGCTCGGCAGTGCCGTAGGTCGTGGTCCCGCGCTCGAAGACATCGCCATTGGGCTCTGGGTCTTGACGATGCTGTGGCTCGTGGTCCTTTTGTTCGCCGAAGCACGGTGGCGCCGGTTTCGGTACGACGCTCGCCGGTGGTCGACTGCGTTCCCGCTCGGGATGTACTCCGTCTGTAGCTTCGCTGTCGGGACGCTGGCTCACGTGAGCCCGATCACGACCTTCGCGCGCGTGTGGGTATGGATCGGGTTCGCGTCATGGGCCGTCATCCTCGCTGCCACGGTCCCACGTGCGATCGAGCTCGTGCGCGGTCACGAGCCCCCGAGCGCAGAAGCCCCCTCACCGGCCTGACTGTCGAGGCCTGCCGGCGCCAGCATGGTGCGATGAGCATCGATGACTTCGCCGTGCTGGACGACCTCGAGATGATCGTCGTGGTCGACAACGAGACCGACACCCTGTCGAGTATCGACCCGGGCGTCGACCAGGTCCCCGAAATGGCATCGCTCCTGCAGCGGGTGCCACCAACTCGCCACCACGACGGGCACCCCGGCGTGAGTGCGTTTGAGCACCTGTGCGTTGCCTGCCACGGGCTCTCTGTGCTCCTGCGAGGACGACACGGGCACGAAGTGCGCAGCGTCTTGTTCGACGTCGGCCCGCACGGCGGTACGTGGCTTGACAACGCAGCACGGCTCGGGATCGAGTTGGCTTCGATCGACTGCATCTTCTTGTCGCATTGGCATAGCGACCACTCCGGCGGCCTCCCCGTCGTTGTCGAAGCCATCGCCGCTGCCCGCGTGGACGTGGAGCGGAGCCGCCCCTTGTTGACCTTCATCCGGATCGACCGGATCAGCGGGGCATCCAGTTGCCGTCCGGGACGATTGCCCTCTTGCCTCCCGAGCCTACGTTCGACCAGGTCACGGCGGCGGGCGGAACGATCGTCCTTAGCCGCGAGCCCCACCGAGTGGCAGAGCTCTTCGTCGGCAGCGGCGAGATCGAGCGGGTTACCCCGTACGAGGCAGGTCTGCCCGGGCACCATACGTTCCGCGGGGACCGATGCGAACCGGACCCTTTGATCCTCGACGAGCGATTGCTCGCCGCCCACGTGCGGGGGCGCGGGGTGTCGCTGCTCTCGGCATGTTCGCATGCGGGTGTCGTGAACGCGTCCCTTATGGCGAGAAAGTTGTCCTCCGGGTTGCCGGTCGATGTATTGCTTGGGGGCTATCACCTCGCCGGCTTAGCGATGGAGCAACGGATCGATGACACCGTCCGCGACCTCGTCGATACTGTCTCCCCGCGTCTCGTTGCTCCCGGTCACTGCACAGGCTGGCGTGCTAAAGCTGCGCTTGCCGCGGCGTTCGCTCCTGGGCGGTACGCACCGAGCGTCGTCGGTTCCCGCTACTTGCTCCACGCCCGGAGCTGAGTGCGCCCTCGATTAGCCCGGGCTCGATAGGCGCCCGGGGAACCAAGTCGTGGGGAGCACCCGGCCCATCACCCGAAGACGACGTCCCGGATGCAGTCGCGGAGCATGTCCCCTAATTTGGAGCTGTCGGAGTCAGGGAAGCTGTCGCCGGCGAGGAAGAGCCCAGCGAAGGCGGCGCCGAACGCGGCCGCCATCCGGACGCGGTCCCGCTCTGGCACCCGGTTGTCGAGGAGGATCTTGCGGAACCGGTTCTGAATGTCGTCGTTCGCGGCCTCGTGCGCCTCGCTGTGCAACTTCTCCATAGCCGCCTGGTTGCGCTGGTGCATGAGGAAGAGCTTGCGCTGGGCCAGCATCTGGTCGACCACCTGGTCGAGCAACTGGCCCCAGCGCTCGAGGGTCATGGGCTCGTCGCCAAGGCTGTCCAGGGCTTCCTTCCCGAAGTCGTGGATACGCATGTGGAGGGCCAGGAGGATGTCCTCCTTGCTCTGAAAGTGGTAGTAGAGGGCCGCCTTGGTGACGCCGAGCTGTTCGGCGATCTCGCGCAGGCTGGTGCCGTCGTAGCCCTGGGCCAGGAAGAGGTCGAGCGCTACATCGAGGATGCGCTCGCGGGTAGAGCTGGCGTCGTGGGCCTGGGCCCGGCGCTTGGCCTTGATGGCCTGGGCGAACTTGGGGGGAAGGGCGTCGTCGTCTGCTTCGGTCAGGGCGGGACCAGCGGTGTGGGCTGTCGGCATGATGGGCCCTGGCCCTGCTGGTCCTTGATGCCTGGTTGTGTGGTCTGAGTCATATTTCCTCGGTCAGCCTACTTGACGACAGGTAAGTTCGTCCCTTACCATACGGTTGGTAAGTAGTTTACCTAACGACCGGTAAGGATGCCGATGACTACTGATCTGATGATCCAGGCCGAAGGATTGCATAAGCGCTACGGCGACACCCATGCCCTGGCCGGCGTGTCCTTCGACGTACCTGCGGGGACCATCCTCGGCCTGCTCGGGCCCAACGGCGCCGGCAAGACGACGGCCGTCCGGGTCCTGACCACGCTGGCCGTACCAGACTCGGGCACGGCCACGGTGGCGGGGATCGACGTGGTGAAGCACCCGAACGACGTGCGCCACCACATCGGTGTGGCCGCCCAGGACGCCACGTTGGACGGGCTGCTGACGGGCCGCCAGAACCTGACCCTGGTCGGAGAGCTCTGCGATATGGGGCGGGGGGCGGCCAAGGCCCGCGCCGCCGAGCTGCTGGAGCGCTTCGAGCTGACCTATGCGGCCGACCGCGTACTCAAGGGCTACTCGGGCGGCATGCGACGCCGGCTGGACCTGGCGGCGTCGTTGATGACGCGGCCGCCGGTGCTGTTCCTCGACGAGCCGACGACGGGGCTCGACCCAACGTCACGTCAGCGGGTGTGGGACGCCATCCGCGAGCTGCTGGAGGAGGGCGTGACCGTCCTGCTCACGACCCAGTACCTGGAGGAGGCGGACGAGCTGGCCAATCGCATCGTGGTGGTGAACCACGGGCTCGTCATCGCCGACGGGACGCCCCAGGAGCTCAAGGAAGCCTCCCGGAACGCCCGGGTTGAGGTGACTCTGGCGGCGCCTTCGGCGGCGGCCGTGCCGGCCATCGCAGGGTTGGTGGCCGGCCAGGTGCTCGTGAGCGAGGACGGCCGTCAACTCTCGGCCGGCGTCGACTCGTCGCCCGGTTTGGCGACCACCCTGGTGCGGGCGCTGGATGCCGCGGGAGTGCTGGTGGACAACATCGAGGTGCGGCAGCCGTCCTTGGACGACGTGTTCTTTACGTTGACGGGTGACCACATCGAAGAGGACGTAGCGGGTGACGACGGCGTAGATGATGAGGACGGCGGAGGCGGTGGTGGCCGTGGGCCCTCCGGCGATGCCGCGTCGCCGGGTGGCAGTGGCCGGCGCGCTGAGCTGGAAGGAGCGAACGCCTGATGACGACGACGACCTTGACACCTCCGGTCGTGCGGGTAGACCGCCCCAAGTCGGGCGGCCTGTTCGGCCCTCTCGCCGACGTGTGGGCGATGACCCGGCGGAACCTCGTACACATCTCACGGGAGCCGATGCAGCTCTCCGACGTGACCATCCAGCCCGTGTTGTTCACGTTCCTGTTCGTGTACGTCTTCGGTGGGGCCATCCCGATCCCCGGTGGTGGCTCTTACAAGGATTACCTGCTGGCCGGCATTCTGGCGCTCAACCTCGTCACGTCGGTGATGGGGACGGCGGTCGGGTTGTCGACCGACTTGCACGAAGGGATGATCGACCGCTTCCGGACCCTGCCCATCTGGCGGCCAGCCGTGTTGATGGGCCGGTCGGCAGCCGACTTCATGACGTCGTGCCTGTGCGCGCTGATCGTGGGGCTGACCGGCCTGGTGGTCGGGTGGCGGTCGGACGCCGGCATCGTGGCCATCCTGGCCGGGTTCCTGCTGGTGCTGTTCTTCGCTTACTCCCTGACGTGGGTCGCCCAGTGCGTGGGGTTGAACGCCAAAAGCCCGGAGTCGGCGGCCTCGTTCGGTTTTATCGTCCTGTTCCCCTTGGCCTTCGTCTCCAACGCCATGGTGCCGACGGCGCATATGCCGGGGTGGATGCAGGCCATCGCCGACTGGAACCCCGTCTCGGCCGTATGCGCCGGCGTGCGGGACCTGTGGGACAACCCGAACCCGTCGCACGTCATAAATGCCTGGCCGATGCAGCACCCGGTGCAGGCGTCGTTGATCTGGTCGGTGCTCATCATCGCCGTCACCGGGCCGCTGGCGTCGTACTTCTTCAAGAAGCGCTGCACGGACTAACTGGGCCTAGGCGGCAGCGGAAGGTCTCGGGCGGGCACCTTTCAGGTCGCGTGACGTTTCTCGAGAGAGCCGAGGCGCCACGCGCTGGCGCTCTCACTCGCGCTTGAGCGTGAGCGCCATGTCGGGCTTGACGAGCGACGCGAGGTAGAAGGGCCACGTCCGGCCGCCGTAGCACCGGAAGGCGACGACATCTCCATCCGCCGTGTCGAAGGGGTCTTTTCGGCTCGTGTACCGACCTGACTTGACCTGCAGTTCGTGGTGCCCGGGCTGGACCAGCACCTCGATCGTCTGGTCCGAGTCGATCGAACCGACGTCGTCCCCGTCGAGCATGACCTGGAACGTGCCACGTCGAAGCTCCATAATGATTCCTTTTCTGACCAGTTGCAGGGTGGCCGCCACCGGCTCTCTCCTTTCTCCCGGGTCGTTTCCCGGGTCTGTGCGATTGGCTCGAAGATGCGCGACGAGGCCCGGTCGAACGTCGTCGCCACGGCTCGCCAGCCGAAGCCAACGACAACGTCAATGACGACGTCGTCGGCACCAGCAGGGACGGTGGCCCTGCCGAGGGACGAGGCGTCGACGCACCATCTCCGTTATCACCCGTAAGTGCGCTGCTCATGCGTGCCCCTCCTCCATTTAGCTCGACTTGACCCGCTTGAGCCACGACGTGACCAGCGCGGCGAAGGCCGAGTAATCCTGGAACAGGAAGGCGTGACCGGCGTCGGGGTAGAGCTTTAGCGTCGCCCCGGGGATCAACCGGGCGAGCAGGTGAGTGTTGGCGAGCGGGTCGAGGCGGTCGGCACTGCCGTCGGCGAGGAGGGTGGGGACGGCGATCTTGGCCACCAGGTGGCCGGCCGGGTCGCCCCCCGCCCACCACTGGTTGAGCGCTTTCAACTGGGCGTTGTCTATGGCCTGGGGGGCCGGTGGCGCGCTGGGGTAGCTCAACAGCTCCGAGTCGTAGGTGTCTTGTGCGGCGCTCTGGTTGGCGGGAAACAGGGCGGTCGGGTCGTTCTGTGCGTAGAGGATGCTGCGGGCGGGTAGCACGACGGCGCCGTTGCCCGGGTAGGGGGCACAGAGGACCAGGGCGTCGTACCTCGCCACGGTGGAGGACGGCCAGAGCCTGAGCAATCGTGGTGCCCATCGACCAGCCGAGGACATCTGGGCGGCCCATGTGCAAAGCGTCGATGAGGGCGCCAGTCTGGTTGGCCATGGCGTCGATGGTCAGGGGTGCCGGCAGGCTCTGCGTGCGCCCTACACCGGCGCTGTCGAAGATGACAACATGGTGGTCCTGCGCCAAGGCGTCGACCAGGGCAGGGTCCCAATCCTCCATCGTGGCGCTCCAGCCATTGATCATCACCAGCGGCGGCCCGTTACCGATAGCCCGGTAGGCGACGGTACCGAGCGCGGTGTGCAGCGTTTGTACCGGGACGGAGGCGATCGAGACGGAGTCCGGGACCGGGGCGGTCGAACCGTTCGTTGCCTTTGCCACCGCCACCCGTGCGAAAGCTGTCACGGTTGCGACTTGCAGGGGCGCCACGCCCGAGTAAAAGAGGTACCCGTAATAGTCAGCGGTCTGGAACAGTAGGAGGTCGGCCTCGAGCCCGGTTTGGGCGCCAGCCACCCTGAAAGTCCATGCATAGGCGGACGATTTCCGGCCCAGCGGAGCGAACGCCAACGGTTTGCCGGTCGCCAGGACCTTTGTGCTTTTGTAGACGAACGTCGTCGACCGGCAGGCGGTCATGGCAGTGTCGAAACCCTGCCACGCTTCCTCGGCTTGGGGGCCACTCGCCAGCACCTCGCGCAGGCTCGGGAGCCCGACACCCTCGACGAAGCCCGCGCTGGCGTTGGTCGGTCCCAGCGGGCTCGTCCCCAGCCCCGGTGCGCTCAATGCACCCGGCGGGCTCAGCACGGCCACAAGGGCAGCACCGCATGGTGAGGTCGTCACCTGGCCCTTTGCGCTTGTCGCCGGTGCCACCGACCACCCGGACGGGAGGTCGGCAACCGACAGGAGGCGGCTCCGCAGCGACGCTTCGCTTGTGCCCGTCTGACTTGCGCCCGTCTGACTTGTGCCCGTCTGACTTGTGCCCGTCTGACTTGTGCCCGTCTGACTTGTGCCCGTCTGAGGGGTGCCGGCCTGGCTGGTGCTCGGCCATCCCGCAGCCAGCACGGCGGCGACAACGAGCGCGGCCCGAGCCATGACGCCGGCCGGTCGTGGACGGGGTGCTCGTCCAAGCCCATTTTCGGCGGCACGGTCCAGCCGGGCCGGCCCGGCTATTACTTGACGTTCGTTGAACATTGGAACCCCCGTAAGCCTGTCTCTCTCTGCGGCTAGCTCTTCTATATCAAAGTGATATCACATTCAGCCATGCGAGGTCAAGCTCCGAAAGGGGGTCTTGGCTCCAGGAGTGTCCTAGGTTGTGGAGCCGTTGTTGACAGGCCCTCAGTGGGGGCCAGGTCGCACGAGAGCGTTACGGCTCATTGGCGGCGAGCACCGGGTGGCGGTCCCCCCGGCCACCGGACATCGAGCTCCTCCGTGAGAGCCGGCCACACGACCGGGTCGTGGCCGGGCACGAGGCGGTAGCCTCGCTCGGCGGCGATGGCCTTCAGGCGGCGGATCGAGGCGACCGTGTCCTCCGGGCCGCAGTTGATGAAGCCGCCCACTGACACCTCGCGCTCGATGTTCTCGGCCAGGTCGGCGGCATCGAACGCAAAGACGAAGCCGCCCCCACCCACCGAGCTGTCGAGGTCGACGACGAAGCTCTGATGGCCGGGCGTGTGGCCTGGCGAGGGAACAGCCAGGACACCTGGTGCTATTTCAGCCTCGCCCTCGGCCAGGCGCCAATTGATGGCTACGTCGTCGTAGTCCACGCGGAACATGCCGTGCTGTTCAGGGCCCGGGTGAGCAGACAGGCCATAGCTCAGTTCGGCGCGCTGAAGATGGACAGGGACACCGAGGTCGGTGAAATGACGAATGCCGCCGGCGTGGTCGTTGTGCAGGTGCGACACGGCCACCACTTTTATGTCTTCGAGCCCTAGCCCTGCATTTTCGAGCGCCTCCTCGAGCGGGTCGCCAGCCCCCGACGGCAGGAAGGCCTCGATGGCGTGGTTGCGCGAGTGGAACCGGCGGTGCAGGGGCCCGTCGCGGACCAAGGCCGGGTTGAAGCCCGTGTCGAGCAAGACCCAGCCCCCATCGGCCTGCAACAGGATGCCCGGCACGGGCTCACGGAGCCGGGTAGCCGAAGTGTCCCCGTAGACGGAGACCGACCTGGGTAGTTCTTCCCAGCCCAGGGTAAGCAAAATTACCCGCCTGATCCCCGGCTGAGCCGCGCTCATGGTGCCCTCACGGCCACATGGCCCTCGCCGACGTGGGCCATGACCACCTTTCATCCACCCGGGGACCGGCACGACTGTTGGCCATTCTTGGCAGGCAGCGTAAACGATCCGCGGGCCGGCAAAGTTTCGGCTGGGTGAACAGATCGGGAGAGGTAACCGTTTGGTCGTACCGCTTCAGGGCCGAAAACGCCGACTTGCCGGCGCGGCCAGCATGGGATGCTTCCCACGGCAGCAGCAAAAGCCCTTGCTTCTTCGTAACCTCGGGCCCTGAAGTGGCCCTCGCGACGGAGACGCCGGCTGGCGGACCGGTCAGACCATTGTGTTCACAGCGCCGTAACGGCTCGGCAATTGCCGGGTAACCCCGCGTACGTAGAGTTCCAAGTGGTTTTTGCATTCTCGGCTCGTGCCCGGTCGGCGTGGCGGTAATGCACTGTCCACAAAACGGTTTTACGACCGGTGCACATTCCAAGCCACAGGGGTTTAGCAGCTCATAACAACTGAAGAGGGCACCTAGGGTTCCGCAGCTGTCGTAACCGGCTGGTCTGGTCCGAGAGGTGCACGTGCTAAATGCACGCACGGAGGGAGAAAAGCCCGGGAGGTCCGCGTCGACCTGTCGGGCTTTTCGATTTTTGGAGGTGTGATGGACACAGTCCTGAAGGTCCAGCATTCGCACGAGGAACTGGCAGCAAACCTGGCCTCGCAGGGAGTCGAGTACGTTTTCGGCGCCTTTATCGACGTTTGCGGCCGGGCCAAGTCCAAATGTGTGCCCGTGACCCACCTGCCCGAGCTCCTGGCCGGCCATGAACGGTACACGCCACGCGGGCTCGGCGGGCTCGGGCAGATGACGCCCGACGAAGACGAGTGCGTAGCACTGCCCGACCCGTCCACTCTGTGCGTCCTGCCGTGGGACCGCCGGTTCGCCTTTATGGCGTCCGACCTGTACTTCGGGGGTACGGAGCCTTTCGCTCTGTGCCCCCGGTCGGTGCTGAAACGCCAGGTGGAGCTGGCCGAGGCCGGCGGCTTCGCCATGCAGCTCGGCATCGAGACCGAGCTTTACTTCTACCGGCCGGGCGCCACCGCCACCGCCCCGCCTCCGGGCCCCATCCCCCCGAGGGCTACCTGCAGCCCTACTCGCCGACGGGCCAGTTGCGGCCCACTCCCGCATATGACGTCGAGGCCACCCTGGACATGGTCGACTTGCTCGACCCGATGGTCAAGGCCATGAACGAGTGTGGTTTCGGGGTTTTCAGCTTCGACGCCGAGGGTGGCGATGGCCAGGCCGAGTTCGACTTCGAGTACGCACCGGCCCTGAAGATGGCGGACCGCCTCGTCCTTTTCCGCCTGATGGCCAAGCAGATAGCGAAAAAGGTGGGCCTAGAGGCCACTTTCATGCCCAAGCCCTACACCGAGGCGTGGGGTTCAGGGGCGCATTTCAATATGAGCCTCACTGACCCGGCCACGGGCCGCAACCTGTTCCGCGACGCCTCCGACCCGCGTTCGCGCGGGTGGAGCAAAGTGGCTTACGGCTTTGTGGCCGGGATCCTTCGCCACGCGCCCGCCCTGGCCGCGATCTGCACTCCTACGGTGAACTCGTTCAAGCGGCTGCGGCCGCGGTTGTCCGACGGCACCGTGTCGTGGGCGCCCGTCTGGGCGGCATATGGCGACAACAACCGGTCCTGCATGTTGCGCTTGCCCCGGAACCGGCCGTGCGTCGAGAACCGGGGCGTCGACTCGGCCGCCAACCCCTACCTGGCGGCGGCCTTCTTACTGGCGGCGGGTTTGGAAGGAGTGACGGAAGAGCTGGACCCGGGCGAGCCGATCGAAGACTTGACCTACGACTGGGCTGAAACCGGCCCGAAGGGCGGTGACCTGAGCGCGGCTCGACTGCCCCGCACGTTGCTCGAGGCCGTGGATGCGTTCCAGGCGGACCCCCTGACGCAGAAAGTCTTCAGCGGCCACTTCATCGACAACTACGTCGAAATGAAGCTTGCCGAGTGGGACGACTACCACGGGCGGGTCTCCGAGTGGGAGCGAGCGACATACCTGGCGATGTTCTGATGTCACCACCCGTTCGTTGGTCGGAGCTCAGCTGGCCGCAGATCGAGGCGCTTGTGGCCGCCGAGCCCGACGAGGTCGGGCTGCTCCCTGTAGGGGCGACCGAGCAGCACGGCCCCCACCTGCCCACCGGTACAGACACCATCCTGGCCAGCGCCATCTGCGACGCCGCCTCCGAGCGCACGGGTGCTCCTGTGCTCCCGGCCCTGGCCGTGGGCTGCAGCTACGGCCACGGCACCGTGCTGGCCGGGACGCTGTCGCTGGCCCCCGAACAGCTCGCCGACGCGGTCCGTCAGGTGGTGGAGTGGGCCGCCGTCTCGGGCCTCCGGAAGGTGCTGCTGGTGAACGGCCACTTCGGTAACCAGGCCGCTTTAGGTGTGGGCACGGACCACCTGCGCCTGTGCCGGACCGACTTGCAGGTGGGGGTAACCAGCTGGTGGTCGGCGGCCGAGGCACTGGCGGCCGAGGTCTTCAATGACGGGGAGGACGTCCACGCCAACCGGGCCGAAACGTCGTTAATGCTGGCGGTGGCCCCGCACCTGGTCAACCTCCGCATGCTGGCTGACGCGGACGACCCCGACCGCACCGGCAACCTGGTGTTCCGCTACACCGCTCGAGAACTTTCGACCAACGGCGTTACCGGCCGCCCGTCCGAGGCAGACGCCGAGCTCGGTCGCCGCCTGTTCGCGGTGGCAGTAGAGGCGGTGGTCGACCTGGTGAGGAAAGGGCGGGCCGAACTGCCACCCTTAGTGGGAGCGGCTGAACCGACCTCGGACCGGGTGGCGGCAGCGAGACGCCTCTTGCTGGCGGGTACGAGAGGTCCCCGGTGACGAATGACCGGGCCGCAACGAGCGGTCCAGGTGTGGCAACCGGCCCGGCTGCGACCGGGAGCACCGGCGCGAACGCGTCCCGTGGCCGTCGTGACCGGTGCCGGGCGGGGCCTCGGCCAAGCCATCGCCCTCGGGCTTGTGCGAGCCGGGTTCGACCTCGTCGCCGGGTGGTCGAGCGACGAGCACGCCGCGAAAGAAACGGCGGCACAGGCCGATTTTCTGGGCGGAAGGTGCGTGCTCGTGAACGGCGATGTGGCCGAGCCAAAGACGGCCGAGCGCATGGCTGACGCCGCCCTCGCCGAGCTCGGCAGCATTGATGTTTGGGTCAACAACGCCGGAATTTCTTACCTGGCGCCGTTGCTGTCCACCACTTTCGCCCAGGTGCGCCGGATGTGCGAGGTCAATTTTCTGGGCGTTTTCAACGGGTTGACCGTCGCTGCCCGGGTAATGGCCGCGCACAGGGGCGGCCGGGTCATAAACATGGCCTCGGACCTCGGGGTGGAGGCCGCTCCCCTGCTGGCTGGCTACTCTGCCACCAAGTTTGCCGTCGTCGGCCTGAGCCAGGCCGCTGCCGTCGAGCTTGCTCCTATGGGGATCCTGGTCAACTCGGTGTGCCCGGGGACCGTCGAGACCGACATGGTGCGGGCGGAAAAGCAGGCCGAAGCGGTCGCTCTTTCCACCACTGTGGAACGGGTGCGCCAGCGTCTGCTGGCAGATGTCCCCGCGGGCCGTCTGTGCCGGCCTGAGGACGTTGCCGACGTCGTTACTTTCCTCGCCGGGCCCGGCGCGTCGTTTATCACCGGGCAGGCCATATGCGTGAACGGGGGTTCGGTCCTGCATTAATCCAAGAAACGACGAGCGCCACTGAACGTCACACGAGGAGAACAGGCATGAACCAAGCCCCACCAGCCAAGAAATGCCGGCGCCGCACCGCGGCTTTGGCTGCGGTCGTGACCGCGTCTATCGGCCTTTCCCCTGCGACCGCATTCGCCGCCAAGCCCATCGCCGCCTCACACACCCTTTACCTGGCCTTTGGGGCCGATATGCAGGTGCCGGACCCTGACATTTTTTACGAGGTGGAAGGCAACGCCGTTGTCACCTCGGTTTACGAGGGCCTGGTCAAGTACGCCGACAACTCCACGAAGATCGTCCCCTCCCTGGCCACCAGCTGGACCGCGACCGACGGAGGCAAGACCTACACCTTTTACCTCCGGCACAACGTGCATTTTCACGATGGCAGCCTCTTCACCTCCGCCGACGCCGTGTTTAGCTTCGACCGGCGTAAAGGGGTTGACTCCGCCCCCGAGTACATGGTGGCCGACGTGACCTCGATGGCCACCCCCACCCCTTACACGTTCATCGTCCACCTGAGCCAGCCGGTGGCCGCTTTTCTCGACTACATGGCTTCACCCTATGGGCCGAAGATGGTGAGCGAAAAGACTGTGGTCGCGCACGAGGCCAATGGCCACCCCGGCGACTGGGCCCAGGGGTGGCTCAAGACTCACGACGCCGGGACGGGGCCTTACCAGATAGCAACCTTCGTACCCGGCAGCCACTACATCCTCAGCGCCTACCCGGGCTACTGGGGTACCAAGCCGTACTACACGACGGTGCAGATCAACATCGTGCCGGACATTTCAACTCAACAAATCGAGCTCCAGAACGGCCAATTGTCCATGGTCCTTCACGGCTTGCCGGTCAACGCGGTCGAAAGCTTTCAACGCAACCCCAATTTCACCGTCCACACCTTCCCCACGCAGCTGAAAACGATGCTCGATGTCAACCCCTACGTGGGCATATTCCAGAGCCTGGCCGTACGCCAGGGGCTGCGCAGTGCAATAGACAAGAAGGCCATAGTCGCCAGCGTTTACGGTGAAATGGCCACGGTCTCGACCCAGTTCTACCCGGTAGGCGAGTTCCCTTCGGGCATGGCCCTGGACGACCCCAGGTACGACCCGTCGTTGTTCGTCAAAGCGCTCAGCAAGGTAAAGGGCTCCCGGGACGTCGACATGGTGTACTCGACCGACAACCCGACGAACCAACGGGTGGCGGAGTATATACAGGTCGAGCTGGACGCCCTCGGCCTCGACGTGTCGGTTCGGGGCGTCCCCATCGGCCAGATATTCGATTACGCCAGCACGCCGCCCAAGCAATTACCCGATCTCCTGGTCTGGAACATGAACCCCGACGACGCCGCCCCTGACAGCTGGATCCGTATTTATGCCAGCACAAACGGGTCGCTGAACGAGCTGCACGGGTCCGTCCCCGAGGCTGATGCCCTCATGAACGAGGGCCTGCACTCCACCAACCCGAAAATCATCATGGACGATTATTCGAAGGCCGGTGAACTGGCGGCGGCCTCTGGGGAATGGATCAGCATTGCCGACACCAAGGACACCGTTATAGCGGCCAAGGACATTACCGGCTGGTACCACCAGCCGCCGACCGCCGATACGGTCGTGCTGGGCGATCTTTACTACTCGGCCAAGTGATGCCGGCGCCCGCCATGTCTTTTCAGTCGGCCATGTCTATTCAGTTCGGGGCGTCCCACGCTACCTCCACCGACGATGGCGGGAGGGCGCCCGGGGCCGTGCTGGAGCTGACCGGGGACGGTGCGGGGCGGGAGGGCCCCGTCGTTGTCGTCGACGACCTTCGAGTGTCGTTCGCACGCAACGGGCGCACGGTCTCGGCCGTCAGGGGTGTGTCGATGTCCATCGGGCGGGCCGAGATCGTGGGCCTCGTCGGTGAGTCGGGCTCGGGCAAGAGCGTGCTCGGGCTCTCGTTGCTCGGCTTGTTGCCCTCCCAACCGCCTCCCGCCGTCACCGGGTCAACGGTGGTCTGCGGTCTGGACATGGTCACCGCCGACCCCGAGCAAAGGCGGATCGTCCGGCGGGACCACCTCGGGGCGGTGTTCCAGGACCCGATGACATCCCTCAACCCGACGATGCCAGTCGGCCGTCAGGTGGCTGAGGCGGCCGGCTCAGGAGAGGAGGCCGTAAGGCTCCTGGAGGCCGTTGGGGTCCCCGACCCGGTACGACGGGCGGGAGCGTTCCCGCACGAGCTTTCAGGCGGCCTTCGGCAAAGGGCGATGATCGCAATGGCCGTCGCCGGCCAGCCCTCGTTCGTGATGGCAGACGAGCCGACCACGGCGCTCGATGTGACGGTCCAAGCGCAGAATCCTCGAGCTAATAGCCCGGCTACGGGACGAGTACGGGACGAGCTTCTTGCTCGTCACCCACGACCTCGGGGTGGCGGCAGAAATCGCGGACCGCATTGCCGTCATGTACGCAGGGCGCATAGTGGAGGTCGGTCCCGCCCGCGATGTGTTCCTCCGCCCATCCCACCCCTACACCATCGGCCTGTTGCACTCGCGGCTCGTCCTCGGGACCGACCGGGAACGGCAACTGCGTACATTGCCCGGCGAGCCACCAGACCCCCGGGACCACCCCTCTGGGTGCGCCTTCCGCCCCCGCTGCGACCTGGCCACGGAGGACTGTGCCAGTGAGGCGCCCCCGCTCTTGCCGGTCTCGCCCGGGTCGGTTGTCGAGCTGGGCTTACCCGGCCCCGGACCGCGGGCCGGCACCACGTTGGCGGCGTGCTACCGGCTGAGCGACACCGGGGTACTGAGCGACCGTCAGCACACCGGGGAACTGTGGGCGAACCCCGCTCCGGCCGGTTGGGCCCAGCGAGCGCCAGCGGTAGTTGTTAGCGGGCTCTACAAGTCCTTCCCGGTGCGTTCGGGGTTCCGCCGCGCCCGGTTGCAGGCCCTGCGCGGAGTCGATCTCGAGGTCCGCGAGGGTGAGGCGGTGGCGTTGGTCGGCGAGAGCGGCTGTGGGAAGTCCACGCTTCTACGAGCCATCGCCGGCCTCCAGGGCCATGACTCCGGGACCATCGAACTGGGCCGGGGAGCGCGCCCGCAGATGGTGTTCCAGGACGCCGGCGCCTCGCTCACCCCGTGGTTGACAGTGGGCGAGCTGGTCGGCGAGCGGCTCCGGGAGGAGCACCTGAGCCGGGCCGACCGTTCCCGGCGGGTCGACGAAGCCCTGCGTTTGGTCGGGCTTCCCCCCGAGGTGGGGAAAGTAAAGCCAGCCCAGCTGTCGGGAGGCCAACGCCAACGGGTGGCCTTGGCCCGGGCCACCGTGGTGGCGCCCGAGGTGCTGCTGTGCGACGAACCCACGAGTGCCCTCGACGTCTCCCTGGCGGCCACCGTGCTCAACCTGATCGGGCGGCTACGGCGGGAGCTCGGCATGGCTGTCCTGTTCGTCACCCACGACCTGGCCGCCGCCCGGTTGGTAGCTGACCGGATCGCCGTCATGTACCTGGGCCGCGTGGTCGAACTGGGGCCGGCCGGCCAGCTGACCGAAGCGCCACTCCACCCGTACACCAAAGCTTTGCTGTCGGCTGTGCCCGACCTCGACCACGACAAGTCCCGCCTCCAGGGGGAGCCAGCCAACCCTCTTCGGCCGCCTGCCGGTTGCTCGTTCCACCCCCGCTGCCCCCTGGCCGTAGCCACCTGCGCTACGGATTCCGCCGGTATTGCTCACGTTTGGCGGGCACGCCCCGTGGTCTCATGAGGTGGCTTGCCCCGTCGTGGCCCCCGAGAGCCCGGTGCGGCCGGGGATCGCCGTTTCCCTCGAGGAGCCCGTTTCGGCGCCGGCGCCGGTCTCGCCGGAGGATGACCGCTAATGGCGGTGGCCGAACCGTACGTGCCCCAGCTCCCGGTCCGGGGCGTCGCCCGCCGGGCCGTTCGAGCAAGGGCCCATCGCACCTCGTGGTCGAACCGGGCCGGGATGGGCGCCTTCGCGGCGATCATCCTCATCGGCGTCCTGGCGCCGGTACTGGCCACGAACAACCCCATTGTCCCCGGTGCGCAAATGCCCTTTACCCCCCCGTTCCACGCCGGAGCCCTCCTCGGGACCGATGAAGTCGGGTTCGACATCTTCAGCCGGGTGCTGTACGGCTTGCGGGCCAGTTTGTTGGCCGCTCTGGTGGTCATCGCCTCAGGCGTGATAGTCGGCGGCGCCATCGGCCTGGCCGCCGGCGCGATGGGCGGATGGGTGGACGACTTTCTCATGCGCACGACAGATTTGTTCCTGGCTCTGCCGGGACCGGTCCTGGCTATCGCCGTAGTGGCGGCCCTTGGCCCCGGGTACTGGCACACGCTCCTCGCCATAGCCCTGGTCTGGTGGCCCTTTTACGCCCGCATCGTAAGAGGTGAGGTGCGGGCCCTGGCTTCCCGTCCCCACCTGGAGGCGGCCCGGCTGGCTGGCGCCAGCGCGTGGCGAAGGGCGTCCCGTCACTTGTTCCCGGGGGCCGTACCCGCCG
Source organism: uncultured Acidimicrobiaceae bacterium (assembly GCA_963754115.1). Taxonomy (GTDB): domain Bacteria; phylum Actinomycetota; class Acidimicrobiia; order Acidimicrobiales; family Palsa-688; genus Fen-671. Next base: position 710,228 of record CAVWFC010000008.1, read on the forward strand.
TGCTCGTGACGGCCAGCCTGGACGTCAGCAACCTTGTCATAACCCTGGCCCTTCTTTCGTTCCTGGGCCTCGGGGCGCCTCAGCCCGCCCCCGAGCTCGGGGCTATGGCGGCCCGTGGCCTGCAGTACCTGCTCCAGGAGTGGTGGGTGCCGGTAATGCCCGCCTTCATGGTGTTCCTCCTGGCCCTCACCGCCAATCTGGCCGGGGACGGGCTCCGCGACCTGATGGGTGACCGGTGACCCGCATCGGCGCCATCGTGGCCAAGCGGCTCGTCTCGATGGTCTTCATCTTGCTCGCGCTCACCGCCGTCGTCTTCCTGCTGCAAAAGCTCAGCAACGTCGACCCGGTGCATGCCTACCTGGGGGCAAATGCCTCACAAGCCGCCATCGCTCGCGAGTCGCGTATTCTCGGGTACGACCGGCCCATTATCGACCAGTACTTCCACTACGTCGGCGGTCTCGTGCACGGCAACCTGGAAGTGTCCCTGCGGACCCGTAGGCCGGTGTCGACGGACCTGGCTGACTTCCTCCCGGCCACCATCGAGCTCACCGTCTTCGCCCTCTTCATCGCCATCGTCCTCGGTACCCTGCTCGGGCTGGCGTCCGCGGGCCGGTGGCTGGGGTCCGGCTCGTTCAGGATATTGATGATCGCAGGCGCTTCGGCCCCCGCCTTTCTGCTGGCCCTGCTCGGGATCCTGTGGCTCAGCGGCGGCCTCCACTGGCTCCCGGCCACCGGCGACACCGGCTACACCAACCCGCCAACGGGCCCGACGGGCATGATCGTCGTCGACGGGCTGCTCCACGGCGAGCCTTCTGTGGCCTGGGACGGTTTCGTCCACCTCCTGCTGCCGGCTTTTTGCATCGCCATCGGCCCGGCCGTGTCCATTGGCCGCGTACTGCGGGGTTCGCTCGTAAATGCGATGCGCTCGGATTTTGTCCGCACCGCCCGGGCCAAGGGCCTGACCGAAAAGAGGGTCCTTTTCCGGCACGCCTTCCGCAACGCCCTTACCGCCCCCCTGGCCATGACCGGGCTGCAGGCCGGCCTGATGTTCGCCGGCGTGGTCGTCATCGAGACCGTATTTGCCTGGCCCGGCATAGGTTTGTACACCGACGAGAGCATCCCGGCCGGCGACTTTCCCGCTATTGCCGGCGTCACCCTGGTCCTGGGTATCGGTTATGTGGTCATTAACACGCTCGTCGACATCGCGCAGGCGGTCGCCGACCCGCGGATAGAGCTCAAGTGACGGCTGATCACCTGCATGACCGCCACGGCCCCGAAGCGCGGCGCGCTCTCGAGGCCGAGGCCCGTATCCCGACGACACAGTGGGAGGCTGAGGTGGCCCGGGGCCTCGAGCTGGGGCTGCCGGGGGCCAGCTCTATCGTCGACAAGCGCATACCGACCTTCAGCCGCGGTGAGCTCCCTCACTACGCCGGTATTAATACGTTTTTGAAGGCCCCGTACTGCGAAGACGTCCGTCGTTGCGGAGATTTTGACGTGGCCGTGCTGGGGGCGCCGCACGATTCCGGCACGACGTACCGGCCCGGGACCCGTTTTGGGCCCCAGGGCATGCGAAAGATATCTGGCCTTTATGGCCCTTATTGCTTCGAGCTCGGCGTCGACCTCAGGGAGTCCATCACCATTTGTGACGTGGGTGACGTCTTCACTATTCCCGGCAACATCGAAAAGACATTTGACCAGATCTCTAAAGGCGTTTCTCACGTGTACGCGTCCGGTGCCCTGCCGGTCGTCCTGGGCGGGGACCACTCGATCGGCTATCCCACCGTCCGGGGCGTGGCCGAGCACCTCGACGGCAACCTCGGGATAATCCACTTCGACCGGCACGTCGACACCCAGGAGACCGACCTCGACGAGCGGATGCACACGACGCCGTGGTTCCACGCCACCGACATCCCGAATGTGCCGCCCCGCAACCTCGTCCAGCTCGGCATCGGTGGCTGGCAAGCCCCTCGGCCAGGCGTGAAGGTGGCGAGAGAGCGCGAGACGACCATCATGACGGTCAATGACTGCGTGGACATGGGCCTACCCGAGGCCATCGAGCGCGCCCTGGACGTGGCCTGGGAAGGGGCCCGGGCGGTCTGGCTCTCGTTCGACGTGGACTGCGTCGACGCCGCCTTCGTGCCCGGGACGGGTTGGCCCGAACCCGGCGGGTTCCTGCCTCGTGAAGTGCTAAAGCTGGTGCGCGGGGTGGCCAGGCGAGGGTTGGCCGGTATCGAGGTGGTGGAGTGTTCTCCGCCTTATGATTCCGCCGAGATCACGGCGTTGCTGGGCGTGCGCGTCATATGCGACGTCCTCGCCACTCTGGTCAACGAGGGCCACCTCCCCCGTCGGCGGTAACGCTCCCCGTAGGTGGTCTCACCGGCCCACCCGGGCCCGGGGGCAACGGGCGGGCCGAACACGAGCCCAGGGGTCATTTACCCGGGTACAAGCCCTCCAGCTGCAGGGCGTAGGGAGCGGCCACGACGTGGCTCTGCGGGACGCCCTGCAACCACTTTTGCGCCACCACCACGTCGTTTTGGTCCATCAAGTTCATGTAGCACCCGGTCTGGGAGGCCTCGTCGCCAACCTTGCCGAACAGGGCCGTGGCGTTATTGCTCACGGCTTGGTCCAACTGGTCCTGCGAGCCCGGCACGGTGCAATGAAGCCAGTTGATCCCACCGGTCGGTGTGAAGGCGATGTCGGCCCACTGGTACGGGTCATAAGCATCAGGCCATACGTACTCGATGACCATCTCAGGAGCACCCTTGTCGCTGCCCGGCGGCGGCCAACTGTACAGCGTCCCGGTCGGGTAACCGATCGACTGCGCAGACAGCCCGTCCTCGTCAAGCTGGATCGTAATCAGCGAAGCCAGGAGCTGACCGTCCGAAGACCCGCTGTCGTAACCGATAGTGAACTTCTTTTCCGGTGTGGGCAGTGAGGCCACGATCTTTTTCAAGGGAGCCGGGTTGTAGGTAATGTCCTGGTCTGACATGGAAGATGGCACCAGGTTCCTCGGGTAAACCTGTTCCCCGATGCTGCCCCGGCCCCGGTAAGCGACGTCGTAGAGCTGGCGTTGGTCGATGGCTTCGAGCAGGGCGCGGCGGTTGGCGGACGTAGTGAGGAACGTATCGGCCGGGTTGATGTAAGCGTACTGAGACTCGAGGGTCGGTAAAGAATATACGTTGTACGAGGGGTTCTTCAGGTAACCCTTGACGGCTTGAGCCGTCAGGTCGTGCAGGATGGCGTCGATCTTGCCGCTCTGGAACTCCACTTCCTCGGTGTCGAGGTTGTCGATGACCGGCATGTTCACCGTGGTGTAGTAGGGCTTTTTGCCCCAATACTGAGAGAACGCCTTCATCTGGTAGGCGATGCCGACCTTTGCCTCGGTGAGGTAGTAGGGCCCGGTGCCGAGGTCGTGAGTAGCCAGGTAGGTTTGGTCATTGTTGTTACCCGCGTATTTAGCCAGGCCTGTCGGGCTGTACATGCGTGGGCCGTAGGCGGAAGCCAGGTAGTCGAGGAAAGCCGTGTTCGGCTGCTTCAACTCAATGACGGCCGTGTAGGGGCCTTTGGTTTGCACCGACTCGACGGCGTCGGCCATATAAGCCGGGCCGCCGCCAACCGCCGCATCTCGCTTTAGCGACGGTCCCACTGCAGACGAATTAAATGGTGTGGCGTCGTGGAACAGTACGCCCTTTCGCAATTGGAACGTGTACGTGCGGGCATCGCTCGAAACCGTCCAGCTGGTGGCCAGGTCCGGGACGATGACGCGATCGGGGGTCCCCGCTTCGTACTGCACGAGGCCCTGGTAAATGTTGTCCTGCAACAGCAGTCCCTGGCCCGCATAGTAAACCGCGGGGTCGGGCGGCTGACCCGGGTCCTGGAGGAACGAAAGGTTGAGGGTGTGGCTCGCAGGTACGGGCGCAGCGGAACTGGCCGCAGGTGCCACGGCCACCCCGGTGGCTGCAGATATGAGGATGGCTGCAGCGGCTCGGCGTTTTGGCTTGGGGTTTCGTTGGTACATCAAGCAACCTCCACGGTCTCGACGCTGGCCCTCTATTTCGCGGGCGGGAAAAACTGGCTGGCCCGCGGGGCCCGGTTAATCTGGGCACGCCATGTAGCCGCCGCGAGTCGTCAACGTTGCCACAATGTGAACGAATAGGGAGAAACTGCAGCCGTGCACGGCTCATGCGATTTCCTCCGGCAGACCCGGCAAATTGGTCGGACCGGTCAGTGCAATACCGAGAGCAATACTGAGAAAGGTAAGACAAGGGAGCTGTAGCATCAGCTATGTGAATATCGCAGTCTCGGCTCACCTCGGCCGCGACGTGGCCCACCACGTTTGGGACCGGTCTCAGCCGCCGGCTTTGACCGTCCCCCCGGGGACGGTATTGGAGCTGGCCCTGCGTGACGGTTCCGATGGCCAGATCGGTCCCCGCCCCCTGGGGACTGATCTGCTCTCCCTCGACCTGTCCAGGATGGACCCGCTAACTGGCCCGGTCTGGGTCGAAGGGGCGCGGCCTGGCGACGGCCTTTTGGTCGAAGTGCTCGAGATCTCCCTGGCGACGGCGGGCTGGTCGGCCATAATCCCCGGGCTCGGCCTGCTGGCGGACAGGTTCCCGGGGCCCTTCGTCCGGACGTGGGACCTCACGGCGGGCGAAGTTGACATCGGCGGCGGGCACTTCTTCAAATTGGCCCCGATGCTGGGCGTGGTGGGGGTGGCGCCGTCTGCCCCGGGGCGTTACCCCTCTACCGTGCCCACGCCGGCCGGCGGCAACATGGACATAAAGTACGTGCGGCCCGGTAGCCGGCTCGTGTTCCCCGTTTTCGCCGAAGGGGCCCTGCTCTCTCTGGGCGACGCCCACGCGTCTGCAAGGAGATGGAGAACTGAGCGGGACCGCCATCGAGTGCGAGGCCACCGCGGTAGTCCGCGTCGACGTTATGGCGGATATGAGGTTAGAGGCGCCGTTGCTTGACACCGTCGCCGACCACGAGGCGACCGGCTCGTTCCGCATTTTCCTGGGCGTCGGCCCTGATCTTTATGCTGCTGCCCAGGAGGCCAGTCTGCGGGCCGTCGATGCGGTGGCGTCCGCCCTCGGGTTGGGCCCGCCCGAGGCATACGCGTTGCTGGGGACTATCGCCGAGCTGCGTATACACGAAGTCGTCGACCGCCCCAACTGGGTGGTCGGTTGCATGGTACCGCGGGGTCTGTTTGCTTAGTGCTCTCCCGGGAACACGTCCTTATTTGGACTTCTCAGCCCGCCCGTTTCTTGGCGGTACTCACCGCCGCCGCAACGTCCGGGCCGCTTTGCCCGGAGGCACGTCCGGGCCAAAAACGCGCGTCGATATCGCCCCGAGGTGAGCCGTCATCGCGTCCGCGGCGGCATCGCCGTCGCGCTCGGCAATCGCCCGCAGTATGGCACGATGCTCCTCGACCTGCTTGGCCCGGACTTCACCGTCGCGCGCCATGATCTCGTCGACCAGGTACCACAGTGGATGAGCGTTGGGGTCGGCCAGGTAGCCCATGATGCCGGTGAGGATGGCGTTGCCGCACACTACTCCGAGCTCACGGTGAAAGCCCAGGTTGAGAGAGGCAAAACGCTGGAACTTGCCCGCGGTGGGAGACTCGTTCTCGTTGTTGGCGTCTTCGATCAGCTGACCGATCCGGCGGACATCTCTGGCGCCCGCATTACGGGCGCACAGCCTGGCCATGGTCGGCTCGATCATCTGGCGCACGTCGAGCAGCTCGCGAGGCGACGAGTCGCCTACCAGCCCCAGCAGGAAGCGGGGTGTCATGCCTGTCCCGACGAGGTAACAGCCCGAGCCCGGCAGGACCTCGATCACGCCGCAGAGTTCCAGAGCCAGCAATGCTTCCCGCACGGTCGAACGGCTGACGGCGCAACGGTCAGTCAACTGGCGTTCGTTTGGCAGGCGGTCGCCCGGCTTTAGTGCGGTGAGGGCCACCATGCGCAGAATTTCCTCGATGACGTCAAGGTAACGGCGACGCTCGACGGGCTCCGGGTCAGGTGAGGCGACCCGCATGTTCAGCGCACCCATGCCGGCTGGCCCCGGCCCGTGACTACCCCCATGATTGAGCCGACCGTATAAAGGACCTGTTGCGGCTCGATGTCGTGATTGTGAACGGCGCGTTATCTGCGCGGTCTGACCGCTTTCTGGCGCGCCCCGGACGCGAAAAATACAGCGTCCTGGCGTCGACTGAGCCCGGCAAGGGGCCATGAACGATGCTCTTCCCGCCGTGGACCAGGTGAGTACTTCGCGCCCCCAATATCAACTGCAGGTCAGGTCCCGTCATCCCGTTGTGCAAAGCTTTGGTGTGCCCGCAACGGCTTCCGCATGACGCGTCCCGTTCGGCCGGGCCCTCCAGTCGGGCCCACCGATGCCACCGTGGTGCCTCGCTTCGCCGGGATCTCCCACTTTTGCCCGGTTGCCTACCATCGACCAGGTCCCAAGCTGGGACATTGCCGTGGTCGGTGTCCCCTTCGACAGCGGTACCACCTACCGCCCGGGAGCCCGGTTCGGGCCCAGTGCCGTTCGCCAGGGATCACGGCTACTGCGCCCGTACCACCCCGAACTCGAAGCGTTCCCCTTTGCCGGCGCGCAGGTCGTCGACGCCGGGGACATCGCATGTACCCCGTTCGATATCGAGTGCGCCATCTCCCAGATCGAAGCAGGTTCGGAGGCGTTGCTTGCCACTGGCGGCCGGCTGATCGCGGTGGGAGGCGACCACACCATCGCGTTGCCGTTGCTCAGGTCCACGGCGCGACAGCACGGGCCCTGGCCCTGGTGCATTTTGACGCCCACCTGGATACCTGGGGCACGTACTTCGGTCAGCGTTTTACCCACGGCACACCGTTCCGCAGGGCGTGGGAGGAAGGTATCCTCCTGCCAGACCGCAGCGCCCACGTGGGTTTGCGTGGCTCCCTCTACGGAGACCGGGACCTGACCGACGACGCGGCTATGGGGTTCTTGCAGATAAGTGCTACAGATGTCGCCGATCAAGGGGCGGCCGCCGTAGCCGCAAGGCTGGTGGCGCGGGTCGCCGACGCCCCCGTGTACGTGTCGGTCGACATCGACGTGCTCGACCCCGCTCACGCGCCCGGCACCGGGACCCCGGAGGCCGGTGGGATCACAAGCCGCGAGCTCCTGGCGATGTTGCGCGGGCTCGATGCGGTAATGGTCGTCGGGGGCGACGTAGTCGAGGTCGCACCGGCCTACGACCACGCCGAAATTACGGCCATTGCCGCCGCCCACGTTTTCTACGACCTGGTCACCATTATGTCAAGGGGCCTGGCCGGCTGAGGCGTAGGGCCTCACCCCATTTGAGGCTCGCGTCCTGAGACTTCCCCGGGGCCGGCGATTAACTTTGGCTCGCGGTTCATCGTGCGGAAACCTTCTCGATCTTGAGATGAAACAGACGTGGTCTTGAATCGATGCTGGCAGTTACTTGTACGCAGCCGCTGAAAGCGACGGGGCCACGGACGAAGCAGGAGGGTTGACGTGGAAGGTAAAACCCCGATAAGCAATGGCCCGGTAACCAAGGCCCCGGTAACCAATGCGCCGGTAACCAATGCCCCGGTAATCATTGGCCGGCCCGTCCTGATAGTGGTTGACATCCAGCGCGGTTTCGGGCTGCCGCCCGGAGACACCGGCATCGAGATAATGGACGGGGTCATCGACGTGGTGGCCAACGCCGAGCGCATCGTCGCTGCTGCCCGCGTATTGTCCGTCCCCATTGTGTTCTTTTCCGAACAACACCGCCGCAATGGTGTCGACTTCGGTCGGGAGCTAGACGGCGACGAAAAGGCCCACTGCCTGGAGGGCAGCCCGGCCACGGGGCTATGGCCGACGCTCACTCCAAGGGAGGAGGAGTACCACATTGCCAAGCGGCGGTACTCCTGTTTTTTCGGTACCGATCTGGAGATCCTGTTGAACGGGCTGAAGGCTTCGACCCTGGTCCTTATCGGCGGCCTGACTGACGTCTGCGTGCATTACACCTTCGTCGACGGGCATCAACACGACTACCACATGAGGGTCGTGTCCGATTGCGTGATCGGGTCGAGTGTGGAGCGCCACCACGCCGCGCTCAGCGCCATGGAGTACCTGCAGCATGGAGCCTGCCGTACGACTTCGGACCTGGTCGCGCACCTCGGTGCGGGGACCGCTCCAGCCGGCGACCTGGCCAATCTCCCTCAACCATCGCCGCCAAGGGGGCACCATGACCTTTTGCCACGCTGATTGCGGGCGTCCCCTGGACCGGGCGCCGCGGAGGGCGACGCGGCGAAGGCTGGTCGCGGGGGTTCCTGCTGCCGTGGCGGCTGTGACCGCCCTCGGCTCCATCGGCGCGCTAGCTGCGGCCGCCTCCTCGTACCCAACGACCCACACGTTGGACCTGAGTTTTCTCCAGGACCCCGGTCAACCGCCCGATCCCGACGTGTACTACGCGGGCGAGGGGCTCCTCCTGACGCGGAACATTTACCAGGGCCTGCTCCAGTACAAGAGCGGCACCGCCCAGCGCGTCCTTGAACCTGAGCTGGCCACGAGCTGGACGGTCTCCAAGAACGGGTTGGTCTACACCTTCCAGTTGCGACATGGCGTGCTTTTCCACGACGGTACACCGTTTACCTCGGCCGCCATTGCACCCGACTTTGCCCGCCGGGCGGCCGTCGACGGCGGCCCTGCGTACCAGGTGGCTGACGTGGCATCGGTGGAAACTCCGAACCCGTACCAGGCTGTGGTCACATTGAAAACCCCGAACACCGCGTTCCTCGACTACCTGGCGTCCCCCTACGGCCCGGTGATGGAGAGCCCGAGCGCGCTGGCCGCCGCCCACAAGGGGGGCAACCACGACCAGAGCTATCTCGAGACACACGATATCGGCACCGGGCCTTACGAGCTCACGGAGGCCAAGGTGGGCGTCTTCTACCAGATGAAAGCATTCCCCGAGTACTGGGGGCCCAAGCCTTACTACACGACGATAAACATGCCTGTAATCGACAACCTCTCGACTGAGGAGATCGAATTTAACGATGGGCAATTGGACGCCATCCTCCACGACATGACGACGTCCGTGATCGCCGGGTACACCAAAGCTCCGAAGGCGAAGATCTACAACCTGCCCACGTTGGAGTCCGAAACCGCCTACGTCAACGAGAACAAGGGCTTCCTCACTACGCAAAAGGCGCGTATCGACCTTCTCGAAGCGATCGACGTCAAGGCGCTGGTGGCCGGCGTGTTCCCGGGCCGGGCCACAGTTCCCGGGCAGGCCGGCCCAAATGGCCTGCTCCCTCCGCAATATGGCCGCCAGGACATCCCCTACAACCCGGAGAAATTGAAGGAATTAGTGAAGACCCTGCCGGTGACCGAGAGGTCGTTTATCGTCGGTTACGACACCGGCGCCCCGGATGACCAGTTGCTGGCCGAGGACATCGGCATAGAGCTGGACGCGCTCGGGCTCAACACCAAGGTCGTCGGGTACGAGACTTCGCAGATTTTCGCAGACGTCGGTTCGGTCGCTACCGCTCGTTCTTCGTCTCAGCCCAATATCCTGGTCGACTACTTCTGGCCGGACACGTACAACGTGTACACCTGGACACACATCAGCTTCGACCCTTCGGGCGGCCTCCAGTACCTCAGTTGCAACGTGCCGGGAGAGGGCTCTCTCGACAGCCAGGCCGTCGCCACCGGGTCAGACGTCCTCTATAACGAGGTCGTGGAAAAAGCCGTAGCCAGTGGCTGCTGGTTGAACCTCGCCGACAAGGACGACACCATGCTGGCGCAGCCCTGGCTGAAGGGCATTCCACAGGCTCATAACGTGGCTGAGCCCGAGATGCTGGAACTGGCCGGCCTCTACCCCGCATGACGACCGACGGACCTACTTCGCGCCAGCCAGGCCCCATAAACCTCAATCGCTACGCTCTGGAGTTCGCCTGGCAAGGCATCCCGACGTTTATGAAGCTGCCGGTCTGCCTCACACCGGCCGACCTCAGAGCAGGTCAGATCGACGTGGCCGTGGGTGGTGCACCGTGGGACGGCACCGCCACCACCCGTTCGGGCACGCACCTCGGGCCGCAGGCCATCCGCACGTGCGACCACCTCACCAGCCCGCCGTACGTCCGGCCCCACCTTCACGTGCGGGTGGACCCGTTCGCGCACCTGAAAGTATGCGACTACGGGGACGCCGAAGTTGTCATCGGCAGCACGGACCGCACGTACCAAAACATACGGACCTTCGTGACTGAGATCCTTGAAGGGGGCGCTATGCCCATCATACTTGGCGGCGACCACGGGATCACCTGGCCCGCGGCCACCGCCCTGGCCGACCGGTACGGCTACGGCAAGATAGGCGTCGTCCATTTCGACGCCCACGCCGACACGGCGCCTGATATGCAGGGGGTGCTGGCCGGGCACGGGACCCCGATGCGACGGCTCATCGAGAGCGGGGCGGTGCTCGGCCGCAATTTCGTCCAGGTCGGGCTGCGCGGTTACTGGCCTGGCCCCGAGGTCGTAGCCTGGATGGAGGAGCAGCAGATGCACTCCCATTTCATGGCCGAAGTGCAGCGGCATGGCTTCGACGTCGTGCTCGAGCGGGCCATCAACGAGGCACTTTCGGGCGGGGCCGACCAGCTTTACATTTCGGTGGACGTCGATGCTGTCGACCCTGCCCATGCCCCGGGCACCGGCTCGCCCGAACCAGGTGGCTTGACCAGCGCCCAGGTGTTACGCGCCGTCCGCCGTCTGTGCGCCGAGGTCGGCATGGTAGCGATGGACGTGGTCGAGGTAAGCCCCCCGTACGACTCGGGCAACAGCATTACAGCTCTTTTTGCCCACCGCTGTGTGCTCGAAGCGCTCACGGGTACCGCCATGCGCCGGCTGGGCCTGACCCAACCTGACTACCTGGACGAAAAAAGTGCCGGAGGGCCGCTCGAAATTGGGCTGTGACCTCACTCTCGCTCGGTCCTTCGAAGCCCTTGCGTGGGCGCCCACCAGTCGATGACGAGCATGGTCGCCTCCGGATTGAGGTGAGTGTGGACTACCTCGATGATGTCGGCATGGAAGCGGTCGCCGTCGGGCCCATCGATGATCAGACCGTCTGAGACCGCCCGGCCCGAGATCTTGGCCTCGCCGGGCCACTGGGCTTCGGAGCCCTCGACAGGGTCGACCGTGGCGCTGTGCAGAGCGAACCGGGGGTCCCGACCGAGGTCAGCGCCCTTGCGGGCGTGTGGCATCGAACCAAACACCAGTTCTCCATCCTCGAAGACGGCCTCGATCCCGGAGATCCGCGGTGACCCGTCGGCTCGCACGGTGGCGATCGTCTTGTGCCTGTGAGCGTCAAAGAGCGTTCGCACGCGGCCGGCGAACTCCGGTTCCGCCTGCTCGAAATCCTGCCATGAGGTCACACGGCCCATGATCGCACCGTCGTGGCCCACTTTGCCGAACGTCCCGGGAGGACCAAGGCCCGGCCAGGCCGGCACCGACGGGGATACCTGGTCGGTGCCGGCCTGTGACAGGCTCAGTACATACCTGCGTTCACGTCCCGGCGATGGCGGCCACCGGCAGGTTGGCTGCGAGGCCGCTCGGTGTCGGCTGCACCTTGGCGCTCCCGAAGCCGTACACGCGGCCGTCCGAGCCAGCCATCCAGTAGCCACTGTCGTCGGGCGTAAGAGCGATCCCGACAATGTTGTTCACTCTGATGTTCTCTCCCGGCAGCGAGCCGTAGAACTTGACGCCGGTGCCGAAAATGAAAGCCCCTCCGTCCGAGCCGACCAGTACGTAACCCGTTCCCGCCGAGGTCCCCAGGATGCCCCTGATGTTGGTGACCTTGATGTGCAAGGCCGGCAACGAGCCGTAGAACCTGGTGTCGCCGAAGCTGAACACGCCGCCATCAGAGCCCACGAGTAAGTACCCTCCTCCGGTCACCGATGCCACCATCCCCACGACATTGTTGACGTGGATCCCAAGGCCCGGGAGCGAACCGTGGAACTTGGCGTTGCCGAAAGCAAAGAAGCCACCGTCGGAACCCACCAGGTAGTAGCCCATGCCGTTGAACGTGGCGGCGATGCCCATGATGTTCGTGACTTTTATGCCCAAGGCGGGCAGGTCCCCGTAAAACTTGGCGTCACCAAACTCCGACACGGAGCCGTTTCTCGTTACCACCCAGTAGCCCTTCCCATCAGGAGTGCCAGCTATGCCGACGACCGGTCCCGTGGTGGCCGAGGTGGTCGCGTTCCCGAGGGAGGATGCTGCGCCCAGGCCGAATACGTGGCCGTTGCTCGTGGCCAGCCAGTACCCCGCCGCCGGGACGGCGTTGACGACCTGCGTGTAGGCGCTCGAGGACGACGCCGCGAAGGTCCGGTTACCCGAGAACTTGGCCGTGAGCGTGTGCGACCCGACCACCAGAGAGGAGCTCGAGCAGGTCGCCTTGCCGCTCGTCGTGTTGACGGCCAGGTTGTTGCAACCGGGAATGGTGGTCGCCGTGGTAGTCAGGGCCGCAAAAATGGTCACCGTCCCCCCATCAGGCACGGGGGCCACCTTGGCCGTGTAGGTGACCGCCTCGCCGACAACCGACGGGTTTGGCGACGATGACAACGATGTCGTCGTGGCCGTGGCGCCCGTCGCGGTAGTTGTCGTTGTCGTGCCCGCGGTCGTTGTGGTGGTGGGCCTGACGGTCGTGGTCGTTGTGGTGGTCGTGGTCGTCGTCCCCGACTGGGCGAACGAGGTCGCCACTGTCAGGGAGCCGGCCAGCCCAACAAGCGCCGTCACCGACGCAACGATCGCGACAGCGAACCACCTCAATGACGGTTGCTTCTTGGCCTTATTTCGCATTTTCACGTTGTCACCTCTGTCGATCTGCCGCTGGCCGGTCCCGGATAACCACACCGGATGAGCGCAGTGGCCTGGCGTCTCTTTCTCCGCTGGGCCCCGGCAGGCTTCACGCCTTCGGGGAAGGGCCGAGCCACCCTTGTTGGCTGTCATGAGCCCGGGCGAGAGCTGTCCGTTGCCCTGGCAGGACGGCGGCACTTGGAGTTGAGCCTCCGCCTCCCCTCGGCCCGGGGTGGGCAGGTGTCTTGCCAACAGTCAGCCAGAAACCGTTGCGGCACTCGTGGACAGTTCCCAGCGTGCTGATACCCATCCGGCCAGGATCCCTAACCAAGATCAGTTACCACCAGGCACTGACCAGAGAGACGCCGAGGCTCTTAGCCCTCCCCTACCGCCTAGCCATTTCCGGCGTGGTACCTGAGGCGGTACCTGAGGAAGGCAACACCGCTCGTAAAGCGACGCGAACTGAGCAGCTGGAGGTCAATGCGCTGGCCCCTTGGTAGCCACGGCTTACCACCACCGACCACGATCGGGACAACGAGCAGCTGGAGCTCGTCGACAAGCCCGGCCGAGATAGCTTGCCCAGCCAAGTCCGCGCCCCCCACCGTCAGGTCTTGGCTCGCCGCCAGCTTCATGTGACGTACCGTTTCCGGGACGAAGTCTCGTTCTATCCTGGTCCTGGCACTCGAAGTTGACTCCAGGGTTCGTGAGTAGACCACCTTCTCCGCCGCCCGCCAGATTCCGGGTGAAGTCCCGGGCGACGGCCGGGGCGCTCTCATCGAGAGGGAACGCCTCCCAGTAGAGCATCGTCTCGTACATACGCCGCCCGTAGAGGTATGTACCGACCGGGCGCTCCAGATCATTGACGAAGCTGTGGACTTCCTCGTCGGGCGCGCCCCAGTCGAAGCGCCCCTGGGAGTCCTCGACGTACCCGTCAAGAGAAGCGATCGCCATGTAGGTCAACCGTGGCATCGGGCCCGTAGCTTAGGCGTGACGAGGTCTCGAGGTGTGCGGGCGGCCCAAGGAGGCTCGGCGGTGTGGGCGCCTGAGGAGTTCGGCCACGACGTCGGCCGTGAGGCCACCGGTACCTTTGGGTCCTTCGGCGAGTACGTTTGGGTCATATGGACCGGCCCCGGTTGCGGGTATCAGGCCCCGTGCTGGACTCACCCGACGTCGGCGTGCTCACGCGCTTTTACCAGCAGTTCCTCGGCTGGGAAGTGGAGGGGTTCGAAGGGCCTCGCCCCGGCGGCCCACCCGGGGAGGGCTGGTCGGTACTTCGCCCGGCAGACCAGAGCACCAAGATCGAGATCCAGTACGAAGCGAACTACATGCCTCCGGTCTGGCCCGGAGCTAGGGGAGCCCCGGGCATGCAGATGCACCTCGACATCGAGGTCGAAGACGTGGCGGCAGGGGTGGCCTGGGCCGAAGAATGCGGTGCGACGGAAGCGCCGTACCAGCCGGCAAATCGAGACCCTGCGCGGCTGCGCATCCTGCTCGATCCCGCCGGCCACCCCTTTTGCATTTGGTCGTGACCAGCCGGCGCCAGCGGGGTAACACACGACGAGGCGCGGAAAAGTGATATCACTATTAACAGGGCTCGACGCGCCCTCCCCACGAAGGCTCAAGCGAACGGACCATCAATGCCGGCCCTTTCTACAAGCGACGACACGACGGAGGGCTCGGCTTCTCGCGAGCGCAAGAGCGTCCTTATCCGGATGGACCCGGCCGTCTATGACGCTTTGTCCCATTGGGCGGCGGACGAGCTCCGGAGCACTACGGCTCAAATCGAGCTCCTGCTACGCCGGGCGCTGCAATCTGCCGGTCGTTTGCCTTCCCACGCGGGCGAAATGCGCCGGCGGGGGCGACCTTCAGGCATATGAGCTTGGGCGGCACCTGAGCTTGGCACCTGAGTTAAGGGCGAGGTCAGGGCGCCTCGAGCCGGTACTGCTGAGTGGTCCAACGGCGGCGACGGTGGTACCAGGGGATCAAGTGGCCGTGCAGGAACGGGTGCTCTCGTGCGAGCAGACGCGCCGCCCGTTCGGACGCCTCCCCCTCCAGCAGGACCGCCTTGGCGCTGATCGACGGGCCTAGAGGCCGCCCGCGGGCGTTGGAGGCCACCACGGAGACGGACAGTGTGTGCTTGAGACGCTTCGCTTTTCCAGACACGTCCCACGTCCGGAAGAAGGCATGATCGGACTCGACAACGACGTAAACCGTTGTGGCCACTGGCCTCCCGTCTCGTCGGTACGTCGTCAAGAGCATGTACGGCGCGGCCGAAAGGGCGGCAAAATACCGGGTCGACTGCGTCGGACCGGTTGTCGTCATTGAACTGGGTTTCGTCAATCAGGTTCCTCCTCTTTTCGGCTTGACGTGCGCAGGTCCCGGCGCCGGCTGACCACCTCGTTGACCGCCCCGAGCTTCTCCGGGTTGGCGATCACGCGGACGCCGGTAACCCGGCCGTCGATGACGTCGAGCACGGCCGCCGAGATGACGTGACCGCCGGAAACGGCCAGTAGGCCGGGCTGGCCGTTCAGATTGACGTGCTGGACATCGCTGCCGCTGGGCGTGTCCCGGGCGATGGCGATCAGAAAACGGGCTGCCTTTGCTGCTCCCACCACCGGCCGTGGAGCCGCTTTGGCCTTGCCGCCACCATCGGTCCATACGACGACGTCGTCGGCCAACAATGCCAACAGCCCGCCGAGGTCGCCACCCGCGCAGGCGGCCAGGAACCGCTCGCTGAGCTGATGGGCCAGGTCCCGATCGGCATCAAAACGCTGTTGCCGGCCGGCGAGGTGCTTGCGGGCACGGGATACGAGTTGCCGGCAAGCGGCCTGGTCGCGGCTCAAAGCCGTAGTCAGTTCGCCATACCCGTACCCGAAGACGTCGTGTAGCAGGAACGCAGCCCGCTCCGCCGGTGTGAGCTCTTCCAACAGGACAAGGAACGCAAACGAGAGCGAACCGGCAAGTTCGGTCAGTTCGGCCGGGCCGCTCTCTTCTATGAGGAGCGGTTCGGGGAGCCAAGGCCCCACATAGCTTTCTCGGCGGGCACGCGCGCTGGTCAGCGTGTCGATGCAGAGCCTGGCCACTACGGTGGCGAGGAACGCCCGGGCGGAGTACACGTCGTCGCGGGGTTGGGCGCGCCAACGCAAATACGCCTCGTGCAGCACATCTTCGGCGTCTGTAACTGTCCCGAGCATCCGGTACGCCAGACCGAAAAGCTCCGGGCGAAGCCGCTGGAACTCGTCGTCGTCAGTCAGCGGGCGGGACGGATTGCTCAACCAGGGCTCCTTCACCAGATAAGGCTTCACCAGATAAGACGGGGCACACGCCAAGCCTGTGACAACCCCAGCCTGTGACATGGTCGCGCCAGCAGGGCCAGGCTCCCGCCTCTTGCGAGCTTCCCGGGTACGGTGGCCGAGGCAGGTCGGTCTGCAAACGGGCCGGGGGGCGAGCGCCCTAGGCTGGGCGGCTGCGCATTTGGCCAGGCGCGAGGAGGACGGACAATGTCGGTTGGTCGCCGTGTACTTGGGGGACGCTGGGCTGCCGGCCGGTCGGGCCGTCGGTCAGCGAAGGGAGAGTGGGGTTGCCGGAGCGTCCGCCGACGGCTGGCGTTTGCCCCGGTGCTGGCTTCACTGGTCATCGGGAGTACGGTCATCCCTGCCGCCGCCCAATCAGGCCCGCGCCCGGCAACCGTCCGGCCGGCGCCGCAAGCGGCTTCGGTGAGCTTCCCCGCCACTCCCGCCGGGCGCCAGGCCGAATGGTTCGCCGGTGCCGTGGCCCACCACCCGATCCCCATGACCGAGATCGACGCCCATTTCGACAGCACCTTCCTTTCAGCGATTTCGCCGGCGACGCTGAACGGCGACCTGACCGGGGTCGCCGGTGTTCAGCTGGACTCGATTTCCACCAGCACCCCCACCGCCATCGCTTTCATCGTCACCGTCAACGGGACGACCCGGTTGACGGTGAGCCTCTCGGTAGATGCCCACGGGTTGATCAACGGTCTGCGCTTGCAGCCGGCGTCGTCGCCGTCGGTCCCCTCGACCTGGGCAGAAGTCGACAGCATGGTGCGCTCCGTGGCACCGCAGGTCCATATGCTGGTGGCGTCCTTGAGCGGCAATAGCTGCCAGCCGGTCAACGAGATCAGCGCCACCACGCCCGCCCCCCTCGGCTCCGCCTTCAAGCTCTACGTCCTGGACGCTCTGGCGCAGGCCATAGCGGCCGGCAAGGCCAGCTGGGCCCAGAAACTCACCGTAACCAGCCAGTTGAAGAGCTTGCCGTCCGGGGTCCTTCAGGACGACCCGGCCGGCACACAGGTGAGCGTGCAACAGGCGGCGGAGGACATGATCTCGATAAGCGACAACACGGCGGCCAACCTGCTCATGGGACTGGTCGGCCGGGCGGCGGTAGAAGCCGCCACCGTGAGCTCAGGCATGGCGGACCCGGCCCTTGACGTCCCCTTCCTCAACACCCGGGAACTGTTCGTATTGAAGCTCGATTACTGGCCAAAGCTGGCCCAGCACTACCTGTCCCTGGCACCCGCCGCCCGAGAGGCCTACCTCACGAACACCGTCGACCAGCTCCCCTTGAGCAGCTCGGCGGCGGCGTGGACCACGCCACGCGACATCGGGACCCTCGAGTGGTTCGCGTCACCCCTCGACATCTGCCACGTCTATGCATCCCTGTCGGCGCTGGCCAAGGAACCGAAGCTGGGCCCGGTCTCCACGGTCCTGGCGCTGAACTCTGGTGACCTTGACCTGGCCCCCGGTCAGTGGCGGTCGGTCTGGTTCAAGGGCGGCTCCGAGCCGGGCGTGCTGACGCTCAACTACCTGGCCTCCACGACCACCGGCAAAACCTACGTCGTGAGCGTGATGGCCGAAAACACCTCCGCAGCAATCTCGGAGACTTCGGCCGAGCTGACGCTTATCAGCGCCATAGAGGGCGCCTTTTCGCTCGCTGCGGGGTGAGCCGGCCGCCGAGGAGCTACGGCCGGGTCGAGAGCCCTGTCCTGCCGGTCCCCTCGGTCACGATACGGCGCGGCGGAACACCCTCGTCGCCCAGGCCAGGACGAGCACGCACAGCGGCATCAGTACGGCGAAAGCCTGCCATACCGCCGGACTGGACAACTGGCCGACGGCCAGTGACCGTGAAGCGACGACCAGGTAGTAGAGCGGGTTGAAGTGGGCCAGGACACGCAGCCACAGGGGGCCGAGCGCTATCGGGAGCAGTACACCCGATAGCAGCAGCAGGGGAAGGTTCATGCCGTTGATAATGGCGGCGAAACTACTGATGTCTTTGGTTACTAACGCAGTGGCCGTGGAGAACGCGGCCATCAGCGTAGAGAGGGCCCACAACAGGACCGTGAGGACCAATAAGCCGGCCCAGTGAATTGTGAACCCGAACAGCACCGCCACGCCCACCACAACCGCGTCGAAGACCGTCATCATCAAAAGAGACGAAAGTATTGGTCCGATCAAAATAGCCAGGCGGCTGGCCGGCGTGACCCGGAGGCGCTCGATAAGGCCGGACTGCAATTCGAAAAGAGTGTTGAACCCTGCACTATTGCCTGTCGTAAAGGCGAGCAACGACAATATGCCCGGCAAGAACAGTTCCAGAACACCGTCCGTGGAAAAATCCTTCGCTCCCACCAGCCCTTTTAGCAGTGGGGTGAAGAGCAGCAGATAAAGGACGGGCGTTGACAGTCCCACGAACAACCAGATGGGGTTTCGAAGGAGCTGCACCGTGTAACGGTGGAACAGGAGCCCGGTATCTCGTGCTGTTTTCATGCTGCGGTCCTTTGGCCCGTGCTCGTTTGATCGGTGGTGGTCCCGGCATCACGGAGCGAGCGGCCGGTCTGGCGCAGGAAAACGTCATCGAGGGTGGGTTCGGAAAGGTTCACCGAACGGACCCCGACATGCTCCGTATCGAGTAGCCGCAGGATCTGGGGCAGCATGGCGCTCCCATCGTCCACATAAAGACGGACCCCGTCACCCTCGTCGGTCAGCTCCCGGACGAACGGTTGGGCGTTCAGAATGGCAGAGGCGCGCACGCGGGCCTCCTCTCCACGCAAGGTGAGCACCACGGACTCACCTGCCACCTGACGCTTCAGTTCACGCGGCGTCCCGCCTATCACGACCTCGCCGTGGTCCATGATCACCAGGCGGTCGCACAGAGCGTCAGCCTCTTCGAGATAGTGGGTGGTCACAAAAATGGTGGCACCCCCTTCTCTGAGGGCGCGGACGTGGTCCCAGAGATAGGCCCGGTTCTGGGGGTCAAGGCCGGTGCTGGGCTCGTCGAGGAACAGCACCTCCGGTTGATGGACCATGCCCAAAGCGATGTCGAGCCGGCGGCGCTGGCCTCCGGAGTACGTCTTCACCCGGCGATCGGCGAACTCCGAGAGGTCGAGGAGCTTCATCAGTTCCTCCGCTCGCCTTGTCACCGTCTGACGGTCCCCGCCGTACAGCCGCCCCTGGAGCACGAGGTTTTCCCTGCCCGTGGCCAGTGGGTCGGTGCCACCGAGCTGGCTGACGTACCCGATGTGCTCGCGGACACGGTCCGGCTGCCGGGCGACGTCGAAACCCGCCACCAGGGCGCGGCCGGCGTCGATCGGCAGGAGCGTCGTCAACATCCGCAGCGTCGTCGTCTTGCCCGCCCCGTTGGGGCCGAGGAACCCGAAGATCTCACCCCGGCCAACGTCAAAGGAAACACCCTTGACCGCTCCGACCTCGCGGCGCGCAGACCGGAAGCTTTTTCGTAAACCACTGGTCGAAATGACGTTGTCCATATTCACTTTTCCTCCGGTGTCGTGGCCGGGGCGTCGATGTCCCCGGCGCCCGCGTCGTTGTCTATTCCCATTTCCGTCAAGCCCCCGATGTCGTCCGCAAGGGGCAGAGGGACTGGCCCATCGGAAGACTCGTGGACCGATTTCCACCAGTCGATCCCTTCGAGGGCCCCACTACTGATCTCCCGGATCAACCGCCGGATATAGCCGAGCTCGGCTTCTCGCAAGACGATGCGGTACTCCTCTTCCACCCAGAACAGCCGGGGGAACCGTCTCTTCTCGATGAGCTCGCGCGAACCATGCGCCTGAGCGATGTCGAACTCGAGGCGAGCCGCTCGCTCGCGTAAGAGGTTTACGGTCACGTCCGGCGGCAGGGCGGGCAAGAACGACAGGGCCGCTTCGAAGCTGGTGTAATCCTTCACCGGGGTCGAGATCAGGTCCGTCAGCCAGTCGTGGAGCTCGACGAGGCCAGCGTCGGTGAGGCGGTAGACCGTGCGCTCGGGCAGGCGGCCCGCCCTTTTCGTCTCTTGTGGAGTGATAAGGCCCCGGTGTTCCAAAGAGGCAACCACCGCATAGAGCGACCCGTAGTTGAGGCGGACGCTCTGGTGCTTCTGGCGCTGGCGCAGGGTGGTCGCCACCTCGTAGGGGTGCATGGGGCGCTCGGCCAGGCAGATGAGCACCGCTAAAGCGAGCGGGTTGCTGCGATTGCGGGCAACCATCTTTCCTCCTTGCCCCGACGCTGGCCCGAGCCTGGCGAGCGCTTCAGCTACTTTGGATCGAGTACTTGTCTTATTACTCTGAATAGAGTACCCGTGTTAGAGCCAGGCGTCAAGGCATGTTCGAGCCGCTGCCCGGAGAAATGGCGCCCGCCCGTCGCCAGGCTGCCTCCGCCAGAGCCGGGACTATATGTTCGTAGGCCACGGCGCGGTCGTCCTCCGCGGTGAGCTCGCCCCTGATGAAGCGGCCGTAAATGGCCTCGCAGAAGACCGCCGCCTTCCAGAGCGCAAGCGCCTCGAACCACCCCAGCGGCTCGACGTCGCGCCCGCTGCGCTCCTTGTAGCGGGCCGTGAGTTCCTCGCCCGTGAGGAAGCCTGTGGTCCCGGTCACGGGGGACGTGCCCAGGGGGCTTGGCTCGCCCCCGGGCGCCGAGTAGGTGGCGAGAAGGTAGCCGACGTCCGCCCGGGGGTCGCCTACAGCTCCCATCTCCCAGTCGAGCACGGAGACGATCGGAGCCTGACGGCCGGGCTGGACGATCATGTTCCCGAGCCGGTAGTCACCGTGCACGACCGACGGCGCCAACGGCTCCGGGACCGATGCAGCCAGGCGGGCACCGACCTCGTCCACGAGCGGGAGCGGTCGCGTGGCGTTGACGCCCCAGAGCTGGGAGAAGCGGCGCACCTGTCGTTCGAGGTAGCTGCCGGGACGCACGAACGCCGCCAGGGCCGGCGTGGACACGTCGGCCCCGTGGATCTCGACCAGAGCGTCGACCAGGTCCTCGGCCAGACGCCGGCGGGCGAGGACGTCGGTGTCGAGGCCCGGAGGCAGCTGGCTGGTCACGACAAAACCGTCGATGAAGTCCATGACGTAGAAGGGCACCCCGAGCAGGCTCTCGTCCGGACAGACGGCGCGGATGCGGGGCACCCGTATGCCGAGCGGCGCCAGGGCGAGCTGGAGCCGTGCCTCGCGTACCACATCGTGGGCGGACGGCGGCAAGGGCGGCCGGGGCGGGCGGCGCAGGACGAGGCGCTCCCCACCGCGCTGGAGCAGGAAGGAGAAGTTCGAGCCTCCTCCTTCCCCGATGCGGGAGGCGGTTAGCGGCCCCCAACCAATGCCATTTTCGTCGAGGAACTCTTGCACTCGCTCGACGATGAGCAAAGGCGGACGAGACAACCCGACCGCCTCGCTCCCTGTTTGGACAATGTCGTGCTCGACCATATCGGGATCTGGCATGTCGGGATCTGGCCCGTGCGCACAGACCGACGCCCCGCCTAACCGGGAGCGAAGGCGTCGATGGTTGCGACGAGCTCCGACGGCGGCACGGCGAGCACGAGGACGGCCGTATTGATCCCCGCCTCGGCAAACGCCGATAGTTGCTCGCGCTGGGCCTCGATGGGCCCGAGCAGGAACGTCTCGCGCAGCAGGGGCTCGGGCACGAGCTCGAGCGCCCGCCGGCGGTCCCCGCGGTCCCACGCCTCTACAACGCGGCCCACCGCCTCTCCCCAGCCGAGCCAGCGGTAGAACTCGGTGTAAACGGGCACCGTCGCGTAGGCGACGAAGAACCGACGGGCGGCCATCAGCGCCTCTTCTTCGGGGCCGCGGATGACGAAGAGCCGACAGACGAGCTCCTTACCGGGAGCACCGAACGCCCTGACGACCTGGTTGACGCCGCTCAAGGGCAAGAAGTTGGTGAAGGCGCCGGCGGCGACCTCGGCCGCCAGCCGCAGCATCGAAGAGCGCAGGGCGGCCAGCATGATGGGGATGGGGTGTGCGGGCGGCCGCGGGAGGCGGAAGCCCCCGGGGCCGCGCTCGCCCGCCAAGACCACCTGGAGGTACTCAACTGTCGACCTCATCCTGGTCAACGGCTCCTGGAACGGTATGCCGTTCCACTTCTGGACAATGACGTCGGACGACGTACCGAGGCCGAGCACGAACCGGCCCTCGCTGAGCTCGGACAGCGCCGCCGCGGTCTGTGCAAGCACCGTCGGGCCCCGCGTGAAGACGTTGACGATACCGCTCACGAGCCTCAATCGCTGAGTCTGGGCCGCCACCGCCGCCAACGGCGTGATGCCGTCGAAGTTGACGGACTCCTCGGACCACAGGGAGTCGTACCCGGCCGCCTCGGCCCGGCCCGCCAGCGCCGGCAGGTCACCGAGCGCGACGTCCTGGAACGGGATGGTCAGGCCGACGCGCATTTCTCTCCTGTCAGGTCTTTTTGTCCCTTAGTACTGTAGGCCGTGTGTTCCCGAGCACTGCACTCGTCACGGGCGGCGCCTCCGGGATCGGCGCCGCCGTTGCCGCCCTCCTGGAACAGGACGGAGCCGAGGTCCGCGTGCTCGACCTGCGGGACGGTTTCGACGTCGCCGACCCGCGGGCCTGGGACGACGTAGGGGCGGTCGAGCTCGCTTGCCTGAACGCCGGGGTCACGACGGGTGAGGGCGTGCTGGTGGACCTCCCCGACGCCGCCTACCGCCGCATCCTCGGCGCCAACGTCGACGGTGTGGTCTTCGGCGCCCGCCGGCTGGCACGGGTGATGAAGCCAGGGAGCGCCATCGTCGCCACCGCGTCGCTGGCGGGTTTGGTGCCTCTGCCGGACGACCCGATCTATACGCTGACAAAGCACGCGGTAGTCGGCTTCGTCCGCAGCGTGGCGCCGCAGCTGGAGCAACGAGGCATCCGTCTCTGTGCCGTCGCCCCGGGGTTCGCCGACACGCCGTTGATCGCCAGTTCGAGGCACCTGTTCACGGACGCCGGCTTCCCCCTCCTGACCCCCGACGATGTTGCCCGCACCGTGGTGCGAGCGGCCCGCACGGGCCGAGCGGGCGAAGTGTGGGTCGTGCAGCCGGGGCGGGCGTCGGAGCCTTTCCGGTTCCCTAACGTCCCGGGCGCCCGTGACGCCAGTGGCGCCAGCGCCGCCCCCCCGCCCTCGATCTAGAGCAAAGGGTTTACCCGAAGGCCCACCGGTCGCCGTCGGCATAGGTCCTCAGGATGCGACGGCTGACGACCATGCGGTGCACCTCGTCCGGGCCGTCATAAATGTGGGCGGCTCGTGCCTGTGTGTACATGGTCGATAACGGGGACCGGTCGGAGAGGCCGAGGCCGCCGTGTACCTGCACGGCGCGGTCGATCACATTTGAAAGGGCGGCTGCCGCGTAAAACTTGAGCAGCGATATCTCCACCCGGGCGTCCGCTCCCTGGTCGATCTTGCGGGCGCCGTCGTAGGTCATCAGGCGGCAGGCGTCGATATCGGCAGCAGAGTCGGCGATCCAGTTCTGCACCGTCTGTTTGTCCGCCAGCGGTCCTCCGAAAGCTTCCCGCTGCAGCGCACGGGCGCACATGAGGTCGAAAGCCCGCTGCATCTGGCCGAGCCATCTCATTACGTGGTGGATGCGACCTGGCCCAAGCCTCATCTGCGCGATCCGGAAGCCGTCCCCTCGTTCGCCCAGCAGGTTCTCCCGGGGGACACGAACGTCGCGGTAGCGGACCTCACAGTGGGTAGACCAGCCCCGCCCGCGGTGGCCAAGGACGGGGACCGGCTCGATCTCCACGCCGGGCGCCCTGGCCGGCACGATGATCTGGCTCATCCGCCCGTGGGGAGCGGCGTCCGGTTCGGTCACCGCCATGACGATCCCGAAAGCCGCCCCCTCGGCGCCGGAGGAGAACCACTTGTGCCCGTTGATCACCCACTCGTCGCCGTCCAGCACGGCGGCGGTGCGGAGCCCGGTCGGGTCCGCCCCGGACACCTCCGGCTCCGTCATCGAGAAGAAGGAGCGGGCCGATCCGTCGACAAGGGGGGCCAGCCAGCGTCGTTTTTGTTCGTCGCTGCCAAGCAGGGACAGGATCTCGCCATTGCCGGCGTCGGGAGCCTGGCAGTTGAACACGACCTGGCCCACAGCACCCGTCCGATCTCCTCGTTCAGAGTGGCGTAGGCCAGGAAACCCTGGCCTGTCCCCCCCGCTTCAGGCGGCAGGTGAGGGGCCCACAGCCCGGTTTGTCTGGCCTTCGCCCGCAGGCCCGCCAGCAGCTCATCCGCTGCGTCGTCCTCCTTCAGGAGCGCCTCCTCGTTGGGGTAGACGTGCTCCTCCATGAACGACCGGTACCGCGCCCGCAGGGCGGCGTGCTCGCCGAGACCGCTCAGGCCCGTCGTGCCCGTCGTGCCCGTCGTGCCCGTCGTGCCCGTCGTGCCCGTCGTGGCGGTCACGTCACTCGAGGTTGCCGTGGTCATGCCCACTACCATCGCGCTAGCGAGACGGTACTGGCTACCTGGTCAGATAGGGCAGAGACATGAACGTCACCCAGCTGTTCGACTTATCGGGCAAGACCGCCATCATTACCGGTGGTGGGAAAGGCATTGGCCGCCAGATGGCGGAGGCGCTCGCCGAGCTCGGGGCCAATGTGGTGATCTGCGCCCGCAACCTCGAGCGCTGCCAACAGGCCGCCGCCGAGCTGGCGGTTCTGGGGGTGCGTACGCTGGCGCTGCGCTGCGACCTGCGCCAGCCTGCCGATGCGCAGGCGGTCGTGGACCAGACCGTTGAGGAGCTGGGCCGGGTGGACGTGCTCGTCAACGACGCCGGGACGGCCTGGGGTGCTCCTGCCGAAGATACGCCGCTCGCCGGCTGGCAAAAAGTGATCGACGTCAACCTCACAGGGTTGTTCCTCGTGACCCAGGCGGCGGGCCGCCGGATGATCGCGCAGGGCGAAGGCGGGGCCATCGTCAACATCGCTTCCGTGGCTGGCCTCCGGGGGTCGCGGGCCGGCGTGATGGACGCCGTCGCCTACTCCGCCAGCAAAGGCGGTGTCATATCCCTTACCCGAGACCTGGCCTGGAAGTGGGCGCCCCACGGCATACGGGTGAACGCCATCGCCCCCGGATGGTTCCCTTCGGACATGTCGAAGCTCGTCCTCGAGCGCTCCGGCGACACCATCGTGACTGAAGTTCCCCTGGGCCGCTTCGGTGGCCCGGACGACCTGAAAGGCGCCGTGGCTTTCCTTGCTTCGCCAGCCTCGGCGTACGTCACCGGCCACACCCTGGTGGTCGACGGGGGGCAATCGGCGTAATCGAAAGGGCTGGTTGCCTGTTGGCCCGAATGCAATGGAACTGCCGGTCCGCATTTGCCCTGCCGGCGGCGCGACTTCACAATTCGGCCATTCCGGTTGCGGTTCTTTCAAGCGGTCGCGCTGGCGCCCCGAAAAGGTGTGCCGCTGTCACCATAATTTCGCGCACCGCGCGAATTAGCAAATGGCAATGGTGGTCAGCGACCGGAGGCCATGGTCCGCATCGATTGGCCGCCGGCCCGCTCCATGCTTTCGAGCATCCCGGCCGGGGCAACCCCGTGGGGAAAACGCTGGAGAAGCTGGTCGAGCAGCGCCTCCGGCTCCCAGCCCGTTTCAGAGAAGAAGAGCTCGCCCGCCTGCCAGCCACGAAGCGCATTAACCGCTCCTCCCTGGACGAGGAAAACCTGCCCGGTTATGTGCTGAGCCTCGTCTGTACAAAGAGCCACAACGATGGGTGAATTGTGGGCCGGGTCCAGGGGGTCGAAGCCCTCCGGGACCGGCAGCTCGCCGTAAGCCGATTCGGTCATCCGTGTCCGGGCGTTCGGCGCCAGGCAATTCACGGTCACCCCGTAGCGGGCCAGTTCCTGAGCAGCAATAAGGGTGAAGCCGGCGATGCCAGCCTTGGCCGCTCCGTAGTTGGCCTGGCCCACGTTGCCGAAAACGCCTGACGGGCTGGAGGTATTGATCACCCGGGCGCGTACCGCGTCGCCTGCCTTCGAACGTTCCCGCCAATAGGCAGCCGCATGGTGGGTCGGCCCGAAATGGCCTTTCAGGTGGACGGCAATTACCGCGTCCCACTCCCCCTCGTCCATGTTGACGAGCATGCGGTCCCGCAGGATGCCGGCGTTGTTGACGAGGATGTCGAGGTGCCCGAACCGCCCGAGGGCGTCATCAACGAGCCGCTTCGCCGCCTCGAAGTCGGCGACGTCGTCGGAGTTGGCGGCCGCCTCACCGCCGGCTGCTGCGATCTCGTTGACCACCTGCTGGGCTGGCGCCGTATCGGCGCCCTGGCCGGCCAGGCTGGCACCGAGGTCATTGACGAGCACGCGAGCACCGGCCTTCGCCAACGCCAGCGCGTGTGCCCGGCCAATACCGCGGCCGGCGCCCGTGACGATCGCCACCTTGCCGTCGAGTGATGACATCTCTGGTCCCTTCCTAGGGTGATGACCGCGCAGGTTACCTGATGTCCCGGCGCACGTACTCCCGGCGCGCCCGGCAGAGAATCCTGTCCGGGCCTGATCACGTACAGTCGCGACGTGGACCTGCGCGATACTCCGGCCGAAGCGGCATTCCGCGGCGAGGTCCGCCAGTGGCTGGAGGCAAACCTCCCGGCGGAGCCGGGCGCCGGGTGGAGCCGCAAGCTCGGCGACGCCGGGTTCGCCGGCGTTACCTGGCCGGCGCAATACGGGGGCCGGGGTGCGCCCTACAGCCTCCAGGCCATAATCCTGGAGGAGTTCGCATCGAGCGGGGCGCCGCAGCACTCCAACCCGATCGGCATCGGCATGGCGGGGCCCACGATCATGACGCACGGCACCGAAGAGCAGAAACAGCGCTACCTGCCGAGGATTCTTTCGGCTGAGGAAATCTGGTGCCAGGGGTTTTCCGAGCCCGGCTCGGGTTCCGATCTTGCCTCGGTGCGCACGCGCATCGAACCGCGGACGGGTGATTTTCTGGTCAACGGCCAAAAGGTGTGGTCCTCGTACGCCCACCTGGCCGACTTCTGTATCTTGCTTGGGCGGAGCGACCCGGGCTCCAGGCGCCAGGCGGGCCTCACTTACGTCATAGCCGACATGCACGCACCCGGCGTCGAAGTACGGCCACTGCGCCAGATCACGGGCGAAGCCGAGTTCAACGAGATCTTCTTTACTGACGTCTCGGTCCCGCGCGAGAACCTGCTCGGCGAGGTGGGCGGGGGCTGGCAAGTAGCGATGACCACCCTGTTGCACGAGCGCGGGACGTTCGGCATTTCCCTCACAGGCGTGCTCGACGCCCAGGTACACAAACTGGTGGCCCTGGCCAAGCAACGGTCCGGGGACGACCCGTTGATCCGGGACCGTGTCGCGCAGGAGTGGATCGAGCTACAGGCGCTCAAGTTCACCAACTACCGGTCGTTGACCGCGCTCATGAAGACCGGCGTACCCGGCCCGGAAGGTTCGATCGCCAAGCTGCACTGGTCCGAACAGAACCAGCGTTTGACCAAGCTGGCAATGGAAATCCTCGGCGGCGAAGACGACGGCTATTGGGGCTACCACCAGTTGCGCAGCCGCGGCAACACGATCGAAGCAGGGACCAGCGAGATCTTGCGGAGCATCGTGGCCGAGCGAGTGCTCGGCCTCCCCAGGTCACGCTGATGGGCCAGGTCACGCTGATGGGCCAGATTCGCGCTGATTGGATTCCGCTGATGGACTTCGCCTTCTCGGAAGAACAGGAGATGCTGCGCCGGGAAGCGCGTCGTTACCTGCGCGAGCACAGCTCGGTGAACGGGGAGTGGGACCGGGCATCCTCTGAAGGGCCCTGGCAGGAGATCGCCAGGCTCGGCTGGACCGGGATCTCGGTGCCCGAGGAACAGGGTGGTGCCGGGCTGGGCTTCCTGGACGAGGCGGTGCTATTCGAGGAGCTCGGACGGGCGCTGTACCCGGGCCCCTATTTCGCCACGGTGGGCCTCGCCCTGCCGGCGTTGACCCCACAGGCCCAGGCCCAGGTAGTAGCCGGGGAACGGACGTTCACAGTGGCGTTGAACGGTCAACCGGCGCCCGACCACGAGCGCGTCGACGAGGTCGTCTTCGTCGATGACCCCGCCCTCGCCGAAACCATCCGTCAGCGTGGCTTGGCCGCCCTGGCCCTGGAAGCGGCGGGGATCGGTCAACGCGCCCTGGAGCTGGGGGTCGAGCACGCGAAAACGCGTGAGCAGTTCGGCAAGCCCATTGGCGCTTTCCAGGCTGTTTCCCACCGGCTGGCCGACACTTACGTGGAAACGGAGCTGGCCCGCTCGCTCGCCTATTGGGCGGCGTGGTGCGTTGCCGAAGGGGACGAGCAGGCCCCCGTAGCCGTGGCCGCAGCCAAGAGCTATGCCGGCGATGCTGCGGTGGCGGCCTGTGAGCGGTCGGTACAGGTGCTCGGGGGTCTCGGGTTCACGTGGGAGCACGTCCTGCACCGCTATTACAAGCGGGCACTATGGATCCAGGCCTTTTGGGGGTACGGGCGCGTCCACCGGGCCCGGGTGGCCGAGTCGTTGCTCGGCTAGCGCCTCGTAAAGGGTTCCCGTGTGAGAGGGGTCGAGTTTTGAACGGCTTGATGATGGATTTCCAGTTGACCGTCCCTCCCCTGCTGCTGCGAGGCGAGACCTTCTTCGGGGACCAGGTCGTTGTCACCCGTCTCCCGGACAAGTCCTTCCATCGCTACAACTACCGGGACATGGCCCGGCGAGCCAAGCAGCTTGCCGTTGCGCTCCAGCGCCTCGGCCTCGAACGGGGCGACCGCGTGGCCACGCTGTGCTGGAACCATTACCAGCACCTCGAGGCGTACTTCGGCGTCCCGTGTGGCGGCTTCGTCCTGCACACGATCAACGTCCGCCTCCACCCGGGCGATGTGTCCTACATCGCCAATCATGGCGGTGACCGCGTTCTCATCCTCGATCGCAGCCAGCTCTCCCTCTACGAAGCCATCAGACGTGAGACCGCTTTCGAGCACGTTTTCGTGGTCGAGGACTCGTATGAAGAGCTGTTGTCGACGGCGAGCCCGAATGACTGGGAAGATCCCGGCCTCGACGAGCACGAAGCGGCGGCCATGTGTTACACGAGCGGGACTACCGGCCGCCCCAAAGGTGTCCTGTACTCGCACCGCTCGACGGTCCTGCACACGCTCGGTATGGCGGCGCAGTCCCCCCTCGGGATGTCCCTCGGCGAGGGGGACACCTTGCTGCCTGTCGTGCCCATGTTCCACGTCAACGCCTGGGGTTTCCCGTTCCTGGCCCCCATGATCGGGGCGAAGCTCGTGCTCCCGGGCCCGCACCTCGACGCCGAGAGCGTGCTGGACGACCTGGCCGCCGAGCGTGTCACCTGGAGCGCAGGCGTCCCCACGATCTGGCTCGGTTTGCTGCGACTGCTCGACGAGAACCCCGGTCGCTGGGATCTATCGAGCTTGCGGGGGATGACGGTCGGGGGGTCGGCCGTGCCCCGTTCCTTGATCAAGGCCTACAAGGACCGCCACGGGCTGTCGGTTGTGCAGGGCTGGGGCATGACCGAGACGTCCCCTGGAGGCTCGGTGACCGACTTCGTCGGCGATCTCCGGCAGGCCGACCAGGAGACGCAGTACGACTTCACCGCCATGGCCGGCGTGCCCCTCCCATTCGTCGAGGTCCGGGTCCGTGTGGGCGACAGTGAGCTGCCCTGGGACGGCGAAGCGATGGGCGAGCTCGAAGTCCGTGGGCCCTGGGTGGCGTCGGCCTACTACGACGACCCGGAACAGGCCGAGCGCTGGACCGACGATGGGTGGTTCCGGACGGGCGACATAGCGACGATGCACCCGCGCGGGTTCATCCAGGTCAAAGACCGCGCCAAGGACGTCATCAAGTCCGGCGGGGAGTGGATATCGTCGGTCGCGCTCGAAAACGCACTTATGGGCCACCCTGCGGTCGCCGAGGCCGCCGTGATCGCCATCCCCGATGAGAAATGGCAGGAGCGTCCCCTGGCTGCGGTGGTGCTCAAGCCGGGTGCGGCGGCCACGGCCGACGAACTCACGGCCTTCCTGGCGCCGCAGTTCGCCAGGTGGTGGCTGCCGGACCGGTTCGAGTTCGTCAACGAAATCCCGAAGACCGCCGTCGGTAAGTTCCGTAAAACCGCCTTACGTGAACGGTTCGCTACGTCGCCCCTCTCTATGCCGACGTAAATGGCCCGGCTCTTTTGCGCCCCGGCGGGTGACAGAAAAAAGGACGACAGGAAAAGGGGGAACAGGCCGCGGCCGGGAGCACTCCGATGAGCTCACCCGGGCCACGGCCAGCAGGGACCATCGACGGGGCGGCGAAGCGCCTTGTTGTCCGGGATCTCACGGTCGAGTTCGGCGGTCTCATGGCGCTGGACGGGGTGTCCATGTCGGCCGATTATGGCGAGACGGTTGGGGTCATCGGACCGAACGGGGCCGGGAAAACGACGCTTTTCAACGTGATCTGCGGGTTCATCCGGGCGCGTTCGGGAGTCGTTTCCTACGGTGGCGTGCCGCTGCGAAATAGCCGGCCTCATGACCTCAACCGGCTCGGTATCGCCAGGAGCCTCCAGGGAATTGGGCTCTGTAAGGGGATGACGGTCCTGGAAAATGTCATGCTGGGAGCGCAGGCCCGCTTGCGCTGCGACATCGGCTCGGCCTTTCTCGGCATATGGCGCTCCAGCCGCGAGGAGCGCCGCCTGTCTGTTATTGCCCGGGAGCTGCTGGACCGGCTCGAAATTGGTATGTACGCGGCCCGTTTCCCTGCTTCCCTGCCGTACGGGATCCAAAAACGTGTAGGCCTGGCCCGTGCCCTCATGGCTGAGCCCAGCTTGCTGCTCCTCGACGAACCGGCCAGCGGGCTTTCAGACCAGGAGATCGACGACCTGGCCGCGTTGATCAGGGACCTCAGCCACGCCATGAGTGTGGTGCTGGTTGAACATCGCATAGACCTGGTCACTTCGGTCTGCGACCGGATCGTCGTGCTCAACTTTGGGCACGTGATCGCAGACGGCGCTCCTGCCGAGATCAGGGCCAACGAAGAGGTGGCCACGGCCTACCTGGGCCGCGATGTCGAGATCCGTGGTTTGGCTGTGCCCGGACCTGGCGATGCTTGAAGTCCGGGACCTCAGTGTCACTTATGGCGCCGTCAGTGCACTGCGGTCCGTATCGTTCCGCGCCGAAAAGGGAAATATCACCGCCGTCCTCGGCGCCAATGGCGCGGGCAAGACGACGCTACTGCGCACGATCACCGGGTTGGCGAAGCCAAGGAGCGGCTCGGTGCTCTTCGCCGGACAGGAATTGTTGGGGTGCGCCGTCGAGGACATTGCCAGGCGCGGTGTCGCCCATGTCCCCGAGGGGCGAGGCATCATCGAGGAGTTCACCGTCGAGGAAAACCTTCGGGTGGCGACGCTCTGGTGCCTCCCGCGCCGGCGTAGACAGGCCGCCATCGATGCGACGCTGGAGCTTTTTCCGGGGCTGGCCCAGTTCGGTAACCGCCACGCCTCGACGCTCTCTGGCGGCGAACGCCAGATGCTCGTGCTCGGCCGCGCTCTGATCACGCACCCCCGGCTCTTGTTGCTCGACGAGCCTTCGCTCGGGCTTGCGCCTCTCGTGACCGCGCAACTCATGGAGTTGCTGGCCCGACAGACCACGGGGTCGGACATGACCGTCGTGCTCGTCGAGCAAAACGCCCGCAGCGCACTTTCGGTGGCGCGTCAAGCGGTGGTGCTAAACCTCGGCGAGGTGGTGGCCGACGGCAGCGCCACGGCGCTCGCCCGCGACGCCAACCTCCGCCGCCACTATTTGGGGTTTTGAGGTGAAAGGATGAGCCTCTTCGTCAACATCACGCTCGACGGGGTCACCCAGGGCATGGTCTTCGGTCTTCTGGCTTTGGCGCTTGTGCTTATTTTCCGGGCCACCAGGGTGATCAACTTCGCCCAGGGCGCCATGGCGATGTTGAGCACTTTCGTCGCATCAAGCCTCCTCAACCGCGGCTTGAACTACTGGTTGGTATTTGTCATCGCACTCGGGATCGGGTTCGTGCTGGGCGCACTTGTGGAGCGCGTCCTTATCAGGCCGCTCGAGGGTAAGCCCGATCTCAACCCGGTTATCGTCACCATCGGCCTGGTGATCGTCCTCGAGGGCACAGCCGGCGCGGTCTACGGGAACTCGAGCCGTGGCTTCCCGGCTGCTTTTTCCCAGAGCGGCCTCGTCGTCGGCCGCACCCGGGTCGCCTTTTCCCACTTCGATCTCTTTATCCTGATTGCCGTCCTCGCCATGATGGGCGCCAACCTGGTGCTGTTCAGGGCCACGACCCTCGGGCTGCGGATGAGGGCTTCGGCTTTTGCCCGTGAAGTTTCCAGGTTGCTCGGTGTCCGCGTCGGGAGGTTGCTCACCCTGGGTTGGGCGCTCGCCGGCTTGGCGGGGGCATTGGCCGGCTTGCTGATCGCGCCAACAAGCTCGTTCGGGCCTTACTTCATGGACCTCGACCTGATCTATGCATTTACTGCGGCCGTGATCGGTGGCCTCGAAAGCCCGATCGGCGCCCTGGTAGGTGGCCTGGTAACGGGGCTGTGCCTCTCCTACGTGGGAGGCTACCTGGGGTCAGGCCTCGAGCCGCTCGGTGCACTGGTGCTGTTGATGGTCACTCTCATGGTCCGGCCGCGGGGGATCTCTCGCGGCCGGCGGCCCGGGTTGTCTGATATGACGGCCTGTCTGATATGGCGGCCTGTCTGATATGGCGGCCTGTCTGATATGGCGGCCTGTCTGATATGACAGGGATGCTGCCCCCCAAAGTCCTGGGGCACCAGGTCAGTCCTGCCACCGGCAACGTCAGGCCTGGCCCTGCCGGCGGCGCGGGCAAGCCCGGTCCTCGTTGGGCTCGTCTCCCCGGCCAGCCATTGGCCCGTCATCTAGCGGTCGCCTTAGTCGGGGCCGTAGTCCTCTACTTCGTGACTTCAGCTTTGAGCCCGTACAACGACGATCTCGTGGGCCAGATCGCGCTTTACGTGATCGCGCTCGCAGGGTTGAGCTTGCTGACGGGCACCAGCGGGCAGATATCGCTCGGGCAGGGCGCCTTCATGGCCGTCGGGGCGTACACAGTGGCCTTGCTCATGACCCACACTCAGCTGAACCTTGTGCTCGAACTTGCCCTCTCCGTCGGTGCGGCTGCCGTCCTCGGCCTGGTGATCGGGATCTCCGCTACCCGCTTGAAAGGTCCCTATCTCGCCGGCGTAACCCTGTTACTCGCCCTTGCCCTGCCTCCGATCGCGGATAAGTGGAGCAGCTTCTTCGGAGGTGACCAGGGCTAAACCACCACCGTGCCGACCGCTCCGGGGAACATCAATCCCGAAGAGTGGCTCGCCTGGATAGAGCTGGCCGGCGCACTGATAACTCTTGTGTTACTGGCGAACTTGTTGGCCAGCCGATTTGGAAGGTCGTTCCGGGCCGTGCGCGACGACGAGGTAGCCGCCTCACTATCGGGGGTACACGTCGCCCGTACCAAAGTTACGGCCTTTGTCATCAGCGCCGGCTGCGCCGGCCTCGCCGGCGCTTTTCTGGGCCTCTCTACAGGAGTTGTGAGCACCGGAGAGTTCCCGCTCACTCTTTCCATCGAGCTGCTGGCCGCGATGGTACTGGCGGGGGCAGGGAGCCTCCTCGGCATGTGGTGGGGCGCCATCCTGCTCGTTTACGTCCCCCAGTGGTCTACGTCGCTTTCGGGCGACTTCAGCCTCGGTGCCGGGACCAGCGCCT
Organism: uncultured Acidimicrobiaceae bacterium; assembly: GCA_963754115.1. Taxonomy (GTDB): domain Bacteria; phylum Actinomycetota; class Acidimicrobiia; order Acidimicrobiales; family Palsa-688; genus Fen-671. Next base: position 744,066 of record CAVWFC010000008.1, read on the forward strand.
ACCTCGCCACTATCATTTTTGGGGTTGTTTTGATAGTCGTGATGATTGTCGCCCCGAGCGGCATCCAGGGAGGTCTCAATTGGCTATGGGGGCAAGTAAGCAAACGTCTCCGGGCTACCGGCGTTGCCGGCCCGGGCCGTCCCTCTGCGTCTCACGCGCCCGTTCCCGGGACGCCGGGTAACCAATAGCAGGCCCAAACTGCCAGGCCCAAAGTACCAGGCCCAATCCGCCTTGCCCGCACACGAACCTTGATCACGACATCGCGTTGAAGAAATGAAGGGAGCAACAGTGAAACAAGAACTCGAGAAGGTTTCTCGCCGGGGGGTTGCAGTTGTAGCGGCCAGTTCGATGGCGGCAGCCGTGGCCATCGGTGCCATCGCCCCGTCCGCTTCGGCTCAGTCGACCCCGGGCGTTACTTCGGCCAGCATCACCATCGGGGCCACTGTCCCGCTCACAGGCCCGGCCGCCCCGGGGTACGACGAGATCGCCCCGGCCATGGACGCTGTGTTCGCATGGGTCAACGCCCACGGTGGTGTGTACGGTCGCAAGATCAATTACATCTATCTCGACGACCAGTACAACCCGTCCCAAACGGCCACCTTGACACGCAAATTGGTGCTGCAGGACAACATCTTTGCCGACGTTGGATCGCTCGGGACGCCGACCCAGGCGGCAGTTCAAGGGTTCCTCAATTCCGAGAAGGTGCCCCAGGTTTTTATTGAGTCAGGCTGCAACTGCTGGAGCAATCCCAAGTACCCCGACAGCTTTGGCTGGCAACCGCCTTATACCATCGAGGGGAAGATCCTTGGCGCCTATATTGCGGCGCACTTCGCCGGCAAAAAGGTCGGCTACCTGTACCAGGACGACGAGTTCGGCCAGGACTTCATCAAGGGATTGAGCATGGAGCTCCCGAAGTCCTCGGTCGTGTCGCAGCAAAGCTATGACGCCGCCACATTGTCGGGGCCCCTGTCCAACCAGGTTGCAGCCCTGAAGGCGGCCGGCGCCGAGGTCGTCGCCATGGCGACGATCCCCGCGGCAACGGCGCTGACGATGCTCCCGGCCACGTCGGTTGGTTATTTCCCTCAGTACGTAATTTCCAACGTGGGCTCTGACTCGCCCACGGTCGGGCCTTTGCTGGAGGCGTACGCAAAGGCCGGCCATGGCACGGCCGCCGAGGTCAAGGCGGCCGCCGGGCTCTTGAACGGGGTCATCACGGATTCCTATTTCCCGACGGAATCACTGGTGTCCAACCCCTGGGTCAAGATCGAGGTCAAACTGCTCAAGCAATATGCGCCTGCGCTGTACAAAAAATCTGGGCTCGACGGCAACACCGGGTACGGGGTGGACCTTGCACTGACCGTCGTCCAGGCGCTGCAGGCGGCGGGGAAAGACCTGACTCGAGCAGGTCTGATCTCCGCACTTGAGCAATCCGGTAAAACCTTCGTCACCCCCGGGTGGGTGCCGCTCTCGTACTCACCCAGCGACCACGACGGGTTCCAGGGCGCAGAGGTGGTAAAGCTCAGCACCACGGCACCGCCAGCGGTGACCCCAACGGGTACCTGGCTCGGCGCGGAGGCGCTCACCCCGGTCGAAGTGACCAATGTGGGGCCGGGCCGGTCACCACTTACACGGGCAAAATATCCCCGCCGCCAAGCTCGTTAGCTTCGACGGCCTAACCCCTGGTAGTGACGCAGTAGGCGGCCCAGCCGGTGCCGGCGGTGAGAGCCCCCGCTCCCATCGCCGGCACGACTAGGCCAACAGGAGTGGTCACAAACTCGGCCTGCCAAGCCCGGCCTGGCGGCTCAGCCGTAGCTAAAGGCGAGCTGGTTTGAAGTGCCGGACTGCGTCGTGACCCGGACGGCGACGGTACCGGATGAGGGTTTGCGGGGGGGCACGGTTACCCGGCAGGTGGTTTCGGTAGGGCACCGGACCGGGGCCAGGGTGGAACCGAAGGTAACGGAGATCACGCCGTTTGCACTAAACAGACCCGTCCCGGTGAGGGTGACCACCTGGCCACCGATGCCGGTCCCGGGAGAAATAGCAGCGAGTACCGGCGCCGGGCCCGAAGGCGCGCCGCCAGCCAGTACGGCCGACGCCGTCACTCCCGCTCCGGCCTGGAACTGCGGGAGCGATTGCGAGGTTACCCCGGTGGTCGGGGGGCTCAAGGTCCCATGTTGCCGCCCGGGCGCGTGCCTTGTGCCCCGGCCGGCGCCCAAGCGTGGTGACGTGGCGGCACCCGACAGCTTCGTGTGCGCCGATGGGGTCTCCGACGAAGGCCCGCTCGACTGGGCCGCTCTCTCAGGAAGGATGTTGCCGCCGATATGGGCCAGTGAGAGGCCCAGCAAGACAGCCGCCAGGAGGTCGACGACAACGAGCAGCTGCACGGCTCTGGCCACGGAACGCGAACGGCGGCGGCCCGGCCTTGCTGACTGCCGGTCCCGGGCAACCGAAGGCGTACCCACCGGGCCGGGAGCAGAAGGACACGTGCCGCGGCCCCTGGGGCCGACACGGCCGACGCCCGCCCTTGCGGCAGAGCGGGAGGGGCTTCAGCCGGAGATAGGCCCCGCCCGTGACCAGGGCCGGAATTGTCCGTGGTCTCGAGATGCGCTCCACGCGGCGCGTGGGAGAGATGCAGCCAGCAGAGCGGCCTGGGCCAGGTAACCGGCCGGGACGGCCAGTCGCAGCTCCGGCTCGGGCGCTGAGGTCTCGCCCGCCGGCCGCTCCCCTCCTGTGCTAGGCGAGGGGGCCATAGCACCGTTGACGGCCCCCGGGGCCTGGTAGCTCATTCGCCCTAGCGCATCGAGGGCTTTGGCTCGCTCGTCCGGCCGTGCCCGGTGCCTGAGCTCCAAAAGCCCGGCAATAGCGGCTGCCACCAGGAACACGGCGATGATGATGATGAGAACGATCACGCAATCCGCTCCTCAACTCACAGCCTCCGGCCATGTGCTCATAGCCATAGACAATGTGCTCCGGCCATCCCACAGTCTTGTACGGTCGGGCCGGTTTTGTGAAACCGGGCATCCTGACCAGCGCCAACTGGCCACGGGGACCGCCGGAAGGGCAGCCGGGGCTGGATTTCGGCAAACGATATAACGTCATCCCGCCAGGCCATTCGCCAGTTCCCGGACGTCCCGCCCACGCCCCTGGGCCCCGTGGTGTTGGTCGGCGGTCAGGACGACAAGACGCGTCCGTCAGGCGGCGGGGACAGCGCCCGGCTGGTGGAGCTCCACACGGTTGCCTGACGGGTCGGAGATAAAGGACTGGAGGCTCGTGCCGGAGACCACGGGGTCGGTCACCTCGAGGCCCTGCTGACGGAGCGTCGACACGACGTCGGGGAGGTCAGCGAAAGCGAGGGCAAAATGCTGGCCGAGGTTCTCCGGAGGTGTGCCCTCGATCAGGTGGACCTGCTGGTTGCCGGCGTCGAGCCAGGCGCCGCCGAAGCTGAAGTTGGGCCTGTCCGGGCGGACCTTGAGACCGAGCACGCCTACATAGAACTTCAACGACACTTCGACGTCGTCTACGTTTATCGACACGTGGTGGACCCCAACCGGTTGCATGCCCTCATTATGGCACGCCCGCGAGTAGCTGCCTCCCCCCGGTGGCGTCACCGCGGCGTCACCGCGATGGCTTTACCGCGATGGCTTTACTTCGGTGGCTTTACCTCGATGACGGTGACCCTGATGGCGTCGTCGCCCGTGTTCTCCAGCGTGTGGGCCGGGGTGCCGTCGCTCCACTCGATCGGCGGGATCACCGAGGGAGGATCGGTCGCCCTGGTGTCGAAGACGACGGCCCCGGTGGCGTCCCGGCGGATGAAGTGGGTGCCGCTGCTGGCGATCATCAGGTGTTTGGCCAGGTGAGTATGCAGTGGCGTGATGTCACCTGCCTCGATGACGGTTTCGAGCACGCGCACATGTTCGTTTTCGAACAGCACTGCGTGATGCGTCGGATCGGCGATCGGTCCGTCCAGGTTGTCCGCCGTATCAACTTGGGCCACGTTGGCGGATGTTAGCGCGGCCGAGGCCGAGGTAGCTCGTGGCGCCGCGCCGGGAGACGGTGTTGCGTCCTTGCGGCGAGCGCACGGGCGGCGGCGCCGGGACCGGGATCATGTCCTGGCGTCGGTCGCGGTACGGTTACCAACCGCACTATACGATGGCCAACCGGTGATAGTTCGTGACCGGGCCGATGAGGACCTCGAGAGCTGCGAACGAATCGCTCGTGATGTCCATGAATCCGACGGTTACCCGTTGTACCTGATGGACGATATGCGAAGGTTCGTAGAAGTGCCCGACGCTTACGGGGCGTGGGTGGCCGAAATTGCGGGCGAAGTGGTCGGGCAGGTAACCCTGAAACCCCACGCTTCTGACGCGGTTATGGAACTGGCCCGCACCACCACGGGCCTACCGGACGCGCAACTGGCCGTGGTAAGCCGTTTCTTTGTCTCGCCCGCGGCACGACGCCTTGGCGTTGGGCGCGCCCTTCTCAGCGTGGCCACGACGGAGGCAGCGGGACGAGGGCTGGTCCCCGTTCTGGACGTCTCCACCAACTATCACGCCGCCATTGCCCTTTACGAAGCCCTGGGATGGGCACGCCGGCGCGGTAGCGTTGCACCTTCGCGACGGTCGCATCCTCGACGAGTTCGTTTATATCGGCCCGCACTAGCGCAAGCCGGCAAAGAGATCGTCCTCCCCGCTGAGCCCGGGCGGGGCGTCGCGCAGCCTGAAGTACTCGTTGGCAAGCGCCACCCTTTGAATTTCCTCAGGCAATTGCGGGAAAAACAGGTTATCGATCTGGCTGGCGTGGGCTTCCAGGGCCTCTAACATAAGGTCGCGGTACCCGGAGACGTCTACCACCGTAGTTATCAGGTCGTCTGGCAACCCGAAATCGTCGGTAATGCCGAGCTCGTCGACGTTAGCCCCGGAAGCCTGCAAGAGTTGGCGAACCTGTGCGAAGGCCGACCTGGAAACCGCCGTGTAATAAAATTTGGCCGGGATCCCGGTCATGCCGGTGGCCGCCACCGCGGCGCGGTGGACCTGGATGTGGTCAGGGTGGCCGTACCCGCCGTTCTCGTCATAACTCACAACGACTTGGGGCCGGTAGTGGCGGAACAGGTCAGCCAGCCGGCCGGCTACCTCGTCGAGGGGGACATTGCAAAAGGCGCCCGGGTCGTTGTTTGTCGCCCAGCCCACCATGCCGGAGTCACGGTAGCCCAATAGCTCGAGATGGCTCACACCGAGGCTCGCCACCGACGAGCGGAGTTCGGCCAATCGAAGCGCGGCGACCACGGTGGCATCGTGGCCAGGTTCCCCTGGTTTTATCCCGCCGGGAGCGTCTCCCTGCTCGCCATTGGTGCACGTGACCACCACCGTGCGGGCGCCCTCGGTGGAATAGCGAGCCAGGACACCGCCGGTCGCCATGACCTCGTCATCGGGGTGAGCGTGGACGGCCATCAGGGTCAGGTCGTTGCCGGTCACTGGCCCTTGACCGCCTGGAGCGTGTAAGTGTGCGGGAGGCGCCAGGGCCGATCACGCAGACGCCATTCTCCGTTGTCGAGATGTTCCATCTGCCCCGGGAACGCTTCATAGGGCACGCTGTCGTGTTCGACGAGGCTGGTCAAGTGCATTCCTTTTTCCAGTAGCGAAGTTATTATTTCCGCCAGGCCGTGGTTCCATTCGTTGGTCACATTTTGCGTAAACGGCGCGGTTGTCTCGACGTAGCTAAAGGGAGAATCGAAGACATTCGGTTCGTCGATCTCGAAGTACGGGTACTCGAGGACGAGAAGCCCGTCGTCGCGTTCGCCGAGTGCCCACAGCACGGGGTGGGTTTCTCGCAGGAACAACCGCCCCCCGGGGCGCAACAAACCGGCGACCACGCCGCCCCAAGCGTTGATGTCGGGTAACCAGCACAGGGCGCCGATCCCGGTGAAGATCAGGTCAAAAGAACTCGCCCCCAGGACCTCCACCGCGTCGTAGAGGTTGCCTTCCACAAAGTCGACCTCCACTCCGGCGCTCTCGGCCAGCCGGCGCGCCTGTTCCAGTGCCGGTGGCGAGAAGTCGAGGCCCGTCATCCGCGCCCCGAGGCGAGCCAGGGACACCGTGTCGGTCCCAATGTGGCACTGCAGGTGGGCTCCCCGTACGCCGTTGACGTCTCCCAGCCGAGGGACGTCGAAGGCAACGACATGGCTGATGTACCCGGGATCCTCGGCGAAACGGGCGACGGCGTACCCGGGCGAGGCGGCATGAGCCGGGGCGCGCTCATCCCAGTGCGCCCGGTTCAAGGACCGGTAATCTTCCATCGCCGCATCCTTTCACAGGAGACGGTTGACGGCGAGAAGCCCAGGTTCCCGTGTTTGAGCACAAGCCGAGGTGGCGAGCGCCTGGTCGGGTCGGAGCGCCCACCGGCATCGGGCCGGCGGCGCCCTCCCCGCTCTCCCCGGCACCGGGCGGCGTCGTGAGGCAAGCTCGAGGAGTGGTAACCATCGATGACGTCCGGGCCGCGGCTTCTCGGCTGCCCCGTTCGTACGAGGCACTGGTGCGCGACCGGGTGAAGTTCCGCGTCGGCCGGATCGTTTACCTGGCCTTTTCACACGATGAAACGATAATGGGGTTTGGTTTTCCTAAAGAAGAGCGTGAAATGCTGGTCAGTTCGGCACCCGACAAGTTCCGGATGCCAGGCAAATCGGATCTGCGTTACAACTGGGTGGAGGTCCGGCTCAGCACCATAGACCGGGAGGAAATGGAAGAGCTGGTCGTCGACGCCTGGCGCATGGTAGTACCAAAGAGGGTGGCGGCCGATTATCCCGGCCAACCCGGGTCACCCGGCCGGAGTTCCTCTCGTGGAGGCTCTTCTGGGTCGTGCCAGTCGTCGTGCTAGTGGTCGTGCCAGTCGGAGTAGAGACGGCAAAGCCGGCCGGCCTAGAGTTGGCCACGTGGGACAGACGCCTTTATTCAAGGGTGTGGGTGTGGCATTGATCACGCTCTTCACCGAAGACCTGGAACTCGACGCGGCGGCAACGGCTGACCTGGCCGCCCGGCTGGTCGACCTGGGAGCGAAAGCCGTGGTGGTGGCGGGCAGCACAGGCGAGGCCGCCGCCCTCGACCCCGACGAACGTACCGAGCTTTTGCTGGCCGTGCGCAAGGCAGTGCCCGAAGGAAGTGGGACGCCGCTGATCGCCGGAACCGGTGCACCGTCGGCACGTCAGGCCGCTCGCTACACGGCCGCCGCCCGGGACTCGGGCGCTGACGCCGTGCTGGCACTGTCGCCGCCCGGGTCGGCAAATCCGCGGCGGTACTACGAAACTGTCTCTGCCGCGGCCGGCGACATCCCTGTGCTGGCGTACCATTTCCCGAAGAACTCGGCCCCCGGTATCCCCGTTGCCGCGTTGGCGGACCTCCCGATTTCCGGTTTGAAGGACTCGAGTGGAGACGCCGGGAGGCTGCTGGAAACCCTCAACACGTGGGACCGGGCCGTCTATTGTGGCTCGGCTTCTCTTATAACCCTTGCCGGCGCCGCCGGGGGTGCCGGGGGCATCCTGGCCCTGGCCAACGCCGAGCCGGAGATGTGCACGGCCGCTTACGCCGGTGACGGGGCGACGCAGGTCAAGATGATAAAGGCGATACGCACCTGTGAGGCGAGCTTCCCGGCCGGGATCAAGAGCCTGGTCGCGGCCAGGTTTGGCTATTCCACGAGCGCCCGCCTCGGCTAGGCCGGCGTTACTCGCTTGCCTTTCCGCTGACTGGTCTGGGTTGGCTCCTCGGCCGCCCGCCCCGTACCGCCGGTATTGGCCAACCAGATTTTTAGCCCTTCCGCGTTGCTGTGCAAGCCGTTCAATGTCTCGACGCGGCGGCGTTGCTCGGGGGTCAGCGCTTCTACCTCCTTGCTAAAACGCTCCCGAAGTGCGTCTTCGACGTCGCGCCCCGACTTCCACGCCAGCTCGGCCACACTGGCCCAATCCTGCAAGACGTCACACGCTTTGCTCCAGGATCTCGTCCGGTGTGCCCGGCACCACCCCGTAGTGGGCCAGAGCCAACACGCTCGGGCGTCGTTCGCCGAAGAGCCTGAGGCTGTTGAGGGCCTGGTCGAGGTCGAAGTCGGCGGGTGGAGTGGCCGGCCGCAGGTCGCCGGCGTCCGGCAAACGCACGCCGACGGCGTCGCCGACAAACAGCAACCCGCTATTGCTGTCGTGGAGGGCCAGGTGGTGCTTGGCGTGCCCGGGCGAATGCACCGTCGTCAGCACACGACCACCGCCGACGTTTATTTCTTCACCGTGTTCCAGGGCTTTCACGCGGTCGGCCGGCGTTGCCTCCAGGCGGCCATAGATCGAATCGAGCGCCTCACCGTACACGGTGGCGGCCGACGCAATGAGCCGGCTCGGGTCGGCCAGGTGCCGAGCGCCCCGGGGGTGTACGTAGACCGTCGCTTTGGGGAAGAACTTGACGACATCGCCCACTCCACCGGCATGGTCCAGGTGGATATGCGTCACGGCGACGCCGGCGAGGTCCTCCGGGCTGACGCCATGCTCTTCGAGAGCACGAATAAGTACCGGTACGGAGCTCTGGCTGCCCGTTTCGACCAGCACCGGCGCAGGGCCTTCGATGAGATAGCCCGCCGTGACCTTCTCCATCCCGCGAGCAGAGTATCGATCTCCAGCACGCCTGGCGCTATGTACGTGTTCATGAGCGAACCCTATCGGCGTGGCGGGGTGGCGGTCGCCCACGACGGTTGAGGGAGCCAGATTGTCAGGCAGGCGCGCTCGGCCCGAGATGGTGCTGCGGGCCCACTGTGGCACCCATATCCGGGCCGGCTCCTGGGCCCTGGTGCGATAATGCGCCTTTTTTGTCGCTGTTAGTCAAAATCGAACTACCGGCGCGACCAGTTGGCTGTCAATGCGATGGAACTGCTTATTGCGGGTGAACCTGGAGCTCGATCTCTTCACAATTTCGGCATTCTCGTTGCGATCCTGGAAACTCGTTGCGCTGGTGCCGCGAAAAGCGCCATAAACGCAACGAGATGACGCGAATCGCAACGAGAATGCGCAAGTTGTGCGCGATTTGTGCGCGACGACAAGCGGAAAAAATACAAGATGAGAGGGAGGTCCCACATTTAGTGGCAATACGAGAGGGCGGAGCAAGGTGCGCCGTCCACGGCCCTCAAAAATATGAGGTGTACCACCAGAAGACAGCCAGACCGGGCCCTCCCCGGTACCGAGCGCCGAGTGCCGCGCCCCGAGCTGAGAGGGAGCGGGCAGAACGGTCCCGCGCAAGGGGCTTTCCCGGCCAGCCCCGGGGCTGGCCGCCTCCGGGGCGGCTGACCTCCCGGGTCATGGCGTTTGGCCCAAACTTTCTTTGTCAATCTCGCGTTGACTAAGCCTGGCTGTCAACCTAAGATTGACACATGACACCACTGCCAGACCTCGACTCCCTCGTAAAGATCGTACGCGCCGACGCTTCGAGCGATGACCCGCTCGAGCAGCTCGCTCAAGCGGCGCGCAGCGTGAGCGAGATGGAACAACTGAGCGACAGCTTGCTCGACCATTTCGTCGAGTCGTGCCGAGCCGACGGCCGCACGTGGTCGGAGATCAGCTCGGCCCTGGGTGTGAGCAGGCAGGCTGCCCACAAGCGGTTCTCCGGGACGGTGCCGTCGTCGCCGCGGTTCCCGGGCACGGCCACGCTCGAGCGCTTCACCGAGCGCGCCCGCGCCGCCTTGCGCGACGCCACGCTGCAGGCTCGAGATATCTCGGGCAAGGGTGGGTCGGGACCGAGCACCTGCTGCTTGCCCTGTTCGAACCGGCCGAAGCGTTGGCGGCCCAGGTGCTCAGAGACATTGGCCTCACCCGTGATGTGGTCGAGGACCGGTTGCGGGCCACCCCTGACCCGGAGCCTCAACCAGGCCAGCGCGACAAGCCGGCCGGGGGCGATGTAGGGTACTCGCCCCGCGCCGTCCAGGCGCTCCGGTACGCAGTGGAAGAAGCCCTGAAACTCGGGCACAACTACGTAGGCACGGAGCATTTGCTCCTCGGGCTCTTCGACGACCCCGACACGGTTGCTGCACGCCTGCTCAGTTCCCTGGGCGGCGACTACGAGGACGTGCTCGACCGGCTCGGCGAAAAGTTCACCGCCTTTAAGCGAGCGAGGGAGCAGGGCCAATAGGAGCCGGGGCCGATATGGCAACGTCGTCAGGCCGCTGGGCGACCTGAGGGCGCGTAGGAGAGGATCAGACGAGGACCGCTTCTACACCACGGAGGTCCCCGTCCTCGTCCCGATACTGCCGCAGCCCGTCGAAGCCGGCCGCCTTCAGGGCCCCCTGAGGGCGTCGGCCTGGTCGCCGCCGAGCTCGAGGAGCAGCGCCCCGCCGGGCCGCAATAGCCCGGCGGCCGCCCGAACCGCTCCCTCGAGCACACGGGTGCCACCGGGACCACCATCGAGGGCGAGAAGAGGCTCGTACTCGCGGACGTCGCGAGGCAGGTATTCGAGCTCGGTACTGGGCACGTACGGGACCACTGCAATGACGACGTCGAAATGCCCGCGGAGCTCTCCCGGTAGCGGGTCGCCCAGGTGACCGAGGAAAACGTCGACACCATTTTCAGTTGCGCACGCTACGGCGGCGGGGTCGATGTCGCTGGCTACGACGCGCGCTTCGGGCCTCGCCTTTGCCAGCGCCACCGCAATTGCCCCCGCGCCCGTGCAGAGGTCAGCGGCCAGGCCGCGAGCGGGGAGCAGTTCGATGGCCCGGCGGGCCAGCGCCTCGGTTTGCCAGCGGGGTACGTACACGCCCGGGCGGACGCGCACGTGATGACCGGCGAAGGTGGTGGAACCCGTCACCCAGGCCAACGGTTCTCCCTCGGTGCGCCGACTGACCAGCTCTTCCAGGAGCGACTCGTTCGCCCCGGCCGCCTCCAGCAGCTCGTCGGCCTCCTCGCAGGGGGCAACGCAACCGGCCTCTTCGAGACGGGCAGCAAGCGCCGCCCGTCTCGAGCTCGTACCCCTCATTTCCCCGAGGCTAACGGTGGTCCTTCGCAGGAGGCCGCCTATACCGGTCGCCACAACGGCCGGGCTCTCCCCGCCGGCGACCGGCCGCGCTAATCGGCCGCCCCGAGGTCCCTCAGGAACTCGACCAATCCCCTGAAGTACGTGACCTGGTCGTCGTACATGGCCAGATGGCTGCCGTTGGGGCAGTAAAGGTAACGGCCGGCCGGCAAACGCCGAGCCATCATCTCCATGTGGTCCGGGTCCATCGTGTCGTAGCGGGCGCCAATGACCAGGGCCGGCACCTCGATCCTGTGGAGGTCGCCGCTGCGGTCCCAGTGGGCCAGCTTCGCGTCCCGCTCATGCCGAGCTCGCTCGGCCCCTGCATGGGGACGTAGATGGCGGGGTTGATATTGGCGAAAGCTCTCTGCACCGGGTCGGGCCAGTCGTCGATAGGCATGCGCAGGACGTGCCGTAAGTAGTGGTGTTTGTTGAGCAGCTCCATGTAGCGAGGATCGTCGGTCTCGCCCGCGGCCTCGAGCCTCATGATCTCGGCGAGGGCCGCCTGGTCCATCCCCGGCATTAGCACGCGCTGGGCGTACGCGTTGTACGCGGGGGCGCTGGACATCATGTTGGAGATGACGAGGCCTCGCAGGTGTTGCTGGTGGTGCAGGGCGTACTCGATAGCGAGCAGCCCGCCCCAGGACTGGCCGTACAGGACAAAGTTGCGGCGACCCAGCCCGAGCGCCGAACGGACTTGCTCGACCTCGTCCACAAAACGGTCGAGCTCCCACAACGACGGGTCCTCCGGCCGGTCGCTGAACCCCGAACCGAGCTGATCGTAGTAGTAGTACTCGATCCCAGCGGCCGGCAGGTAGCTATCACACGCCTCGAGGTACTCGTGAGTGGCGCCCGGGCCGCCGTGGAGCAAGAGGACTTTGAGGTCCGGGTTGTTGCCTACGCGCTTGGTCCATACCCTGTACCGTCCGGCCGCCGTGCCCACCCAGATTCTGCGGGCACCCCCGCTAAGGGCGTCGTCGCGGCCTGAATAATCCAGGTAACTGTTACTCGGTCCCACTCACCCAATCCTTCACAAACGGCCCTCCGCAGACAGGCCTTCGCAGACAGTGCGGAAGCAACAAAGGACCTCGCCAGCCTAAACGCACCGGCCAGGTCTCCGTCGGGGCAGTGGCAGCCCGGAGGGGAAGCGAACCCGTCGGCTCACTAAGTCCTGGAGCCCTTGACAATTCGACCTACCAGCATAGGTTGATGAACAACCGACATTCTGGTCGGTTCTCCCAGGGAGGTCCACCCTTGAGCACTGCGACGATTGACCGTCAGGTGAAAGAGTTCACTGAAGCCACCCACCAGCTTTTTATCGGAGGGCAGTGGGTCGATTCTGCAACAGGGGAGACGTTCGAAACGCCAAACCCGGCCACCGGCGAGCCGCTGGCGACGGTGGCGTCGGGTGGGGCCGAGGATATCGACCGCGCCGTACGTGCCGCGCGCGCGGCATTTGAGGACGGCCCGTGGAGCCGGATGACGCCTTCCGAAAGAGGGCGCGTCGTCTGGAAGATCGGTGACCTGATCCTCGATCACCTCGAGGAGTTCGCTCAGCTCGAGGCGCTGGACAACGGCAAAACGCTCGCCGTTGCGCGGGCGGCCGACGTACCCCTCGCGGCCGACCTGTTCCACTACATGGCCGGATGGGCTACCAAGATCGAGGGCAACTCGATCAGCATCTCGGTGCCCTACATGCCCGGCGCACAGTTCCACGCTTATACGTTGCGCGAGCCGATAGGGGTCGTTGGCCAGATCATCCCCTGGAACTTCCCCCTGTTGATGGCGGCCTGGAAGCTCGGGCCGGCCCTGGCGACAGGCAATTGCGTGGTACTGAAGCCAGCCGAGCAGACCCCGTTGTCAGCGCTGCTGCTCGCTACGCTGATGGCGGAGGCGGGAGTGCCCGACGGGGTCGTCAACGTCGTCACCGGTTTCGGCGAAACGGCTGGCGCGCCCCTGGCGGCGCACCACGACGTGGACAAAGTCGCCTTCACCGGTTCGACCGAGGTCGGCAAGCTGATACTGCAAGCAGCGGCGGGGAACCTGAAAAAGGTCACCCTCGAGCTCGGCGGCAAGAGCCCCAACGTTGTTTTCGCCGACGCCGATCCCGAGGCTGCCATCGCCGGCGCCGCCCACGCCATTTTCTTCAATCACGGCCAATGTTGTATCGCCGGGTCGAGGCTGTACGTCGAGCAGGACCGCTTCGACGCCGTCGTCGATGGCGTGGCCGAAATTGCCAAATCGATCAAGGTCGGTGACGCGTTTTCCTCCGACACGCAAATCGGCTCGCTCATCTCCGACGAGCAACTCGACAAGGTCGCGGGTTACCTGGATTCCGGCCGCGCCGACGGCGCCGAAATCGTAACGGGCGGCGGCCGGCTCGGCGAGCGGGGTTACTTTTTCGAGCCGACGGTGATCACAAAGACCAAGCCGGATATGAGAATCGTGCGGGAAGAAATCTTCGGGCCCGTCGTTGTGGCCGAGCCGTTCCAAAACCTCGACGAGATCGCGGCCATCGCCAACGACTCCGAATACGGTCTGGGCGCCGGGATTTGGACCCGCGACCTTTCCAAAGCTCACGCCATGGCCAAACGCCTGCGAGCAGGGACGGTATGGGTCAACTGCTACAACGTTTATGACGCCGCGCTGCCTTTCGGCGGCTACAAGCAGTCGGGTTGGGGACGCGAGATGGGGCACGAGGTCCTCGAGGCGTACACCGAAGTAAAGGCCGTCTGCGCGCAACTTTGACGTAAAGCGTGAGGAGAAAGCCCCCGGTGGTCCCTTCTCACCGGGGGCCTACCTCACCAGTGCTGCGCAGCACGCGGACTGCCGCGGCGCTCCCGGGCCAAACTGTTCACCAATTAGTGCTGCCTCCAGGAACGTTTGCCAGGTTGCTTGCGGCAAACACCGCTGTCGGCGCTTCCAAAGTTAGGGTGCGCAACCAGGCAAACGTTGCCTGTCGTGGCACTAGGCGTAGTACCACGCCTCGAAGCGCACGACTGCCGTCGGTTGCGCGCGGCTCCGCGACGCCGGGAACCACGCCAGCTCCCGCCCCGCACCGTCCGGGGCTCGCGCCGAGCGGCAACGGACGCCCCGCAAACCGCGCCCGTGGACGTCGGCCCCAATGCGCTGGCAAACTTCGTGGCCGACCAGGCGTCCCTGGCCGTCAAGAGGGTAGCTGGCCGGTAACCCGACGGCCATCACACCAGCGCGTGTGTGGACGTCGGCGACCCGTTGAGACCGGGGGAGCAGGGCAGAAACAAGGACCGGGCCGGTGTCATCACGCAGGTCCTCGGGCTCGTAAGGCCACCCGGCGATGAACGTCCGGAGGTTCAACCTGGCCGTGACCACGTCCTCGTTGAGATAGAGCGCCGGGAAGCTGCCAGGCGGGTTCCAACGTTGCCCCCGCGCCCGGGCAAAACCGGGGTCGAGCGGGTCGGCCCAGGCCGGGTTGGCGACGCGCAACCAGGCGTGCCCGTCAGGAAGGGCCTCCGTCCTCAAGTTCGCCTGTTATCAAGTTCGCCGGTCATCGAGTTCGCCGGTCATCGAGTTCGCCGGTCATCAAGCGTGCCTGTCCTCAGGTTGAGCCCGTGTTTCAGGCCTGGGCCAAGCCGAACTCGAACATCGCCCGGCACGCCTCCAGGGCCCGGTAGCTGTCGCCCTCGGCCACGAGGTCGACGAGCGAGGAACCGCCAAGCTTTTCCGCCTTGCGGCGCACCGCGGCCGGTACGCGATCGATCTTGAGATGGCGCACCAGCAGGTCGGTAGCGGCGGCGAGGTTGGCCACAACCTCGACCCGTTCGGCCGGCAGGCCCTGCGTGATCCACTTGGACACGGCCTGGCGCGACACGCCGAACAAGCGCGACGCCTCGGAGGCCGACAAGCCCCATACGTCCAGGATGCGACGCAGCTGACCGGCCAACGCCTGCGACTCGAGCTCCCCGGCAAACGCCTCCAGCCACCCGGGATGGTCTCGACTGGCCTCGACCAGCCGGGTGGCCAACGTCTTCGGGTCCTCCTCGAGCACCCATGTAACGGACACCGCCTACCTCCTCGCACTCCTATTCGGGCTCGTCCCCGTGTTCGGGGTCGCAACTATATGTCAACCGCAACCTTATGTCAATGTACCGCCTGCTGATGTACAGGGCCGGTGCGAACAAGCACTGTGCGTCCCGTTCAGCATTTCACTAGCTTGTTCAACGCGCAGGTCCGGGCCACGGCGCCCGCTTGAGAGGAGGTTGACCGGCGGGCTCGGGCCAGTGAGCACCGTCGTATTTACGACCGATGGTGCGCCGAAGGGTTTTCATAGACATCGGGCCGCTGCGCCGGTCGAAGGACTTTCGTTACCTGTACTTCGGGGAGATGGTGTCCCTTGTCGGCTCCGCTCTCACGACAGTGGCGGTGCCATTTCAGCTGTACAGCCTGACTGGCTCGTCACTGCAGGTTGGCCTGGCCAGCCTGGCCCAGCTGGTCCCGCTGATTGCCTGCTCCTTTATAGGGGGAGCGGTGGCCGACACGTACGACCGCCGCCGCGTGCTGCTAGTAGCCGAGCTGGCGATGGCAGGCTGCAGCGCCGCCCTGGCCTTGAACTCGACTCTGGGGAGCAAGCCGCAGGTGTGGCCCCTTTACGTTTTCTCGGCCGCCTCGGCCGGACTGTCCGGCGTCGAATCACCGACTCGCGTTGCCGCCGCCGCGTCGGTCCTGGACCGTTCCGATATGACCCGGATGAGCGCGTTGTTCCAGGCCCTGTTCCAAACGAGCACTGTGGTGGGCCCCTTCCTGGCCGGGATCGTCATCGCCACGGCCGGCCTGGGCGCGGCCTATTGGGCCGACGTGGCGAGCTTTGGGGCCGCTTTTGCGGGGGCCTGGCTGCTGCGGCCGCTCCCACCTGCTCACCAGGTCACCGCCCTCGGCTTGAAGTCGGTCAAAGAAGGCCTCCGCTTTTTGCGCGCGCCGACCGGACCTTGCAGAGCGTCTACTTGATAGACCTCGCCGCCATGGTGCTCGGCATGCCCCGGGCCCTGTTCCCCGCCTTCGGGACCGAAATCTTCCATGGTGGCGCCCGAACGGTTAGCTACTTCTACACGGCTGTCGGCGTGGGTGCCCTTATAGGTGCCCTGACCACGGGATGGGTGGCGCACGTCAGGCGACAGGGGCGCGCCGTCGTGATCGCGGTGCTTGTTTGGGGCGCATCGATCACCGCCTTTGGCCTGGCCCGCTCCCTGCCGGTCGCCCTGGTGTGCCTGGCCCTGGCCGGCTGGGCCGACGTGGTATCCGCCATCTTCCGCAATTCCATTCTTCAGCTCCGGGTACCGGACAAGCTGCGTGGACGGATGAACGCCATACAGACGGCGGTCGTGGCGGGAGGCCCCCGGCTGGGCGACTTCGAGTCCGGTGCCGTCGCCACACTGGTAACGCCCAGGCTCTCGGTCGTGTCGGGCGGGTTGGCTTCTATTGCGGTGGCCGCCATCATGACCATCGCCATGCCCACGTTTTGGCGGCTCCGGTTGGCCGCGAGTGCCCACAGCGAGAACGCCGGCACCACTGAGGCTGGCACCACTGACGCCAGCACCACTGAGGCCGGCCCCATCGACCCCGGCCCTGACGACGGCATAGCCGCGCCAGGCCTTTGAGCTGGCGCACGACAACCGGGTAGCTGTTACTCGCACGGCCGGGCCCAGGGCAGGCCCAAAGAGGCGTTCGTGCCTCCCGCAACCGTGGCGGCTCCCCGGAGGGTTATCAAGTCGTGCACCGGCGAGAATCTCATACGCCGGGCGGCCGGCGACCGCCTTGGCATCGGCGTGGGCCGCACATCGACGCAGTGGCCCGGCATTTCCTGCGCAAGGCGAGTCTGTCGTCGGCGACCGCGTTTATGATCAGCACGGCGTTCGCGCCGGGGGCGAAGGCGGACGATGTACCGTACTCACCGCCGCCCCCTCCAGCGCCGGGACCTCTGAGCGTCGACCCCGGAGCCTGGAGCGGCCACGGCCTGCTCGCCTTCGTATCGCGGAGCGACCTATATGTCATGGGGCCGAGCGGGCAGCTGTCAAAAGTGACCGGGCTCCCCGCCACCGGGTTCGACGCCAACCCAGCGTGGTCACCCGACGGCAAATGGTTGGCTTTCCTTCATACCGGCCCGGCGAGTGGCTGGGACGTCCCTTCGCCTACGTTGTGGGTCGTCCCGCCCGGCTCGTCGGTAGCCCGCCCCGCCACAAGCACGCCCGTCAGCAGCTTTCACTGGTCCCCAACGCAGGACGTGCTCGCCTATGTCACCGCCAGCGATAACGCCACCGGAGGCGAACTGTGGCGCGAACCGTTCACCTCCGGCGGCACACCGACGGCGCTGCTGACAGGCGTGGGTTCGTTCCTCTGGTCCCCTTCAGGCCGGTCCATCGCCGTAGTGTCGGAAACGTCGACGCGTGATGCCGCCATCGAGGTCATGCCAGCCTCAGGAGGCGTCACGGCGACCTGGTGGCACTCCGCCGCGCCCCAATGCGTGACCCTGGGTGCGTGGTCCCCGGCTACCGAAGAGATCGCTGCGTGGTTCGACCAGGGTTGTGACGACGATGCCGATGGGGCGCCACTCGACCTCGTGGCACCGGGGAACCGGCTGGAGCAAGTCGCTACGACCCTGGTCGACATGTTCAGCGTCAGCTGGTCACCGGACGGCCATCAGCTAGCCGTGGTGGCACCGGGAGACCGGTCGATCTGGGGAGGGCACAAAGACGTGGAAGTGTGCCGCCTACCCACAGTGACGTGCCGTAACGTGGCCATCCCGGCCGGGGACGTCGGCCTCCAACCCGCCTGGTCGGGCGATGGCACCCTGTACTTCGTCACCGCCTCGGGGAGCGGTCCTTTCGGCGGGACCGGTGGAGCGTACTGGTCACCCGGCTGGAATCTACCTGTGGGACCAGACCCACGCGGGGTGGGAATTGTCCCCCGGCGCAGCGAGGCCGCGGCGACTCGGAGAAGCGGGCCCCGTCCTTGCCTTCGACGCCCCCGCGGCAGGCGGGCCCACCCTTCTCGTGCGTGACGACGCCCTGTGGCTGCTAACGGCGCCGGGGGCGGCAGCCTTGCGAGTGGCTGGCCCGCTGCTGACTTCGCCGGCCCCCAGTGGCTATTACGGCGAATTTGACTGGTCGGCACTGTTCTCCTGGTCAGCCGCCCCAGGTCCGAGCGAGGTAGCTAGCCAGGCCAGCTACTCGTTCGCCAGTGCGCTCGAGCAAGTCCCCAACCCTGCTTCCACACCTTGACCTGGTCCAGGACGGCGGCGGGTTCCAGTTGAAGCACCGGGCGCCGTCAGGAACTCGGGGCTCGAGGCGCCGAGGACGCTAAAAGGCGGCGGACCGGTAGCCCTTGGCAACCTCGGTTATCGCCGCCATCAACCGCTGCTGCGTGGCGTTGAATTTGGTGTCGTCCGCCGGGGGCGGCCAGGCAGGCTGGCCGTGAGCGCGACTTCCCACATAAGTCCTGTGATTGAACTCGACCTGGATGGCATCGACCTCGACGCGACCGATAAAGCGCCGGGTTATCCAGCCTCCTGTGAAGCGCAGGTTACGTTCGACATGAAAACCTTGCCTTCTCAAAGCATCGTCCAGCAGAGCCACGGCACGCGCGTCGGCGGACCGACCCTTTACGTCACCAATTATTACGTCGGCCGGCAGGTCGACGCCGAAACTATGCAGGTCGAGGAGCATTACCCGTGGAAATATACGGGAACATTGGCCCAGGAGTTCGTCCAGCGCGACGTGGTACGGCCGGTGAGCAAGCTCGATGCGCCGCGCTACCTCTTCTTCGTTGAGCGCCTGGAGGTAAATGGGTACGCCACGGGTAGTGGTGGCCGGTACAGCCGTCTGCCAGAAGTTCCCGTGCAACGGCGCTCGCAATTCGCGGTTGGGATCCGCCACAAATCGGCTGAGCCGGTTGACCAGCGCTGCTATACCGATGCCCGGCAGGAACTGGTAAAGCCGAGGTGTGTCCCAGTCCGTCCAGAGCCTTTGACGAGCGACGATGAGGCCCGCCGCCTCCGCCCCGGGAAAATGCGTCCCTCCATGCGGTAACGACGCGACCACAGGCTGCGCTGGGGACTGAGCGGGCCAAAGCTCGACGGACGGGCCTTCCAGGGTGCCCTCGTCGATCATCGGTACCGCGGCAGGTGCCAAACCGTGTTGACCACAGCCACAGTGTGCCGCAGCTACGGGGTAAACACGGCTGAGCTCTCGCCCGTTTCATGCGGGCTGGCTCCGGGACCGGAGCCAGCCGTTACTCCTGGCTGCGCCCGACCGCTGACACAGCTACGTCACGGCTCCCAGAAGGGCCGGACCTCAAGAGCCCCAAAACCGGCCACCGGGTGCTTCGATGCCACCTCGATCGCCTCGTCGAGGTCCCTGCACTCGAGGACGTCGAAGCCGGCAACTTGTTCCTTTGTCTCGGCAAAGGGGCCGTCGGCGACCAGCAGCTCACCGTGGCTGACCCTGACGGACCTGCCCTCCCGGGCAGGCCGCAAAGCGTTACCTTCGAGCCTGACCCCTCGGCCATCCATCTCCTTCACCCATTCGTCGGTGGCCACATTGCGCCGCTCTGCCTCCTCGGGGCTCGGCTGGTCGGACTCGGCCACATAGATAATCAGCAAGTACTTCACCTTGCCCTCCTTCTTTGGCCCTGTTGCGACACTCGCACCCGAGGGCCGGTCATCAATACGACGAACCGTGACCCCCGGGATGGACACGTCCTCAGGTCGCTCAGTTCCCCTTCCTGACCTTACGGCCACCTTCTGAACGGTCAACACCGGAGATCACGCCGGCCCCTGTCGGGGGCTGGGCCGACGCCGCCCGGGCAGCACCAGCGCCGGAGGCCGGTCCCGCCGGCGAGCCCACCCTCGTGATCGACGACTTGCACATGCTCGAGCTATCGCAGTGATCGAATTGTTTGCTTCCGGAGAAATCCGCTGCTCGACCCCTTCACAATTTCAGTGTTCTCGTTGCGTTTTCGCCAACTCGTTGCGCTGGAGCCGCGAAAAGGCCCATAAACACGACGGGATAGCGCGATCGCAACGAGAATGCGCGAGTTGTCCGCGATTTGTGCGCGACGAGCAGCAGAAAAAGTGCGAGGCGAGACAGCGACCCCACATTTAGTGGCAAAACGGCAGAGCGGAGCCGGGTGCGCCGTCCACGGTTTTCAAATCTGAGGCGTACAAGCGTAAAAGCCGGCCGCCGAGGGTCGTCTCCACTTACCGGGGCTCTCCCCGGTCGGACCAACGATATCTGGGCTGCCAGGACAGCAGCCTGGCTGCCACAGAATTGTCAATGAGGGCACGCCATGGATCGGCCTCGTAGCGAGCCCTGTCCCGGATGGGCACGGACGGCAGCACACGCTGGGCCAGTTCGAGGCTCGGCGCGCTCGCTGCGATATCGTCAGCGCACAGCAGGGCGCGGTGGTGGCCTTCGAGCGCCAGGTTGAGGGCCGCCCCGACGGCCGTCGCCACGTCACGCACGTCGACAAAATTCCCGTACTCCCAATAGGGCTCCCACTCAGAGGTGGGCGAGGCCTTCCATTGCTCTTCCACCCGCGCATACTGGTCGGGGGGCCACACGCCAACCGGCCGCAGCAGCGATCGTCGTCGTCCCCGTCCTGGCCGTAAAACCGGCGCACAGGTCCTCGGCCAGGCACTTGGAAAGGCCGTAGGCCCTCATGGCCCGCCGGGGGTGCACGTCGTCGAGGGGAAAGTAGTCCGGCGCCCGCTCGCCGTCTGCTATCCCGAAGACCTGCGCACTCGAGAAGTAGACCACCCGGTTGATGCCGGCCGCCTCGGCCGCCAGCAACACGTGCCACGTGCCCTGGACGTTGACAGCCATTATGTCCTCGGGTCGGCCGGCACTGTCGTGCGGGATGGCGGCCATGTGCACCACGGCATCGCAGCCAATGGCGGCCCGCTTGACGGCGGCCAGGTCGAGCAGGTCTTCACCCGTAGCGATGTCGAAGCCGACGACATCGTCGCCTGAGAGCTTCAGGTGCTCGGCGACGTGAACGCCGACCTTGCCACGATGTCCGGTCACTAGAATGCGCACGGACCAGGGCTAACAGGAAGACGTTTTCCGGCGCAACTCGCGTCACTTGGCCGGTAGCCGACTGACCGATGAGCTCTTCGGACGGGCGTCCTGGGTGCCCTGCAGGACGACCCCGCTGAACAATTAGCGACTACCTCGTCAGTGCGCACGTTGGTGGGCTGCGGCTGGTGACCGGCCTACGCTCTTCGGCATGGAAGCACCGTTCCCGGAGACCGATCCATACGAACAGGGCCTTCTCGAGGTCAGTGACGGTAACCACATCCATTGGGAAGTCAGCGGCAACCCTTCGGGCAAGCCCGCTGTGGCCCTCCACGGTGGCCCGGGTAGCGGTAGCACGCCCGGGCGGCGCCGCTGGTTCGATCCTGAGGTTTACCGCCTGGTGCAGTTCGACCAGCGCGGCTGCGGGCGCAGCACGCCTTCTGCCGCCGATCCCTCGACAGACCTGTCCACAAATACCACCAGCCACTTGCTGGACGACATCGAACTGCTCCGGCGCCACCTCGGCATCGAAAGCTGGCTCGTTTGGGGAGCTTCATGGGGCGTGACCCTCGGCCTGGCCTACGCCGAAAAGCACGCCGACCGCGTAAGCGAACTGGTCCTGGTTTCCGTCACCATGACCCGGAGGTCGGATGTTCATTGGCTTTACCACGAAACGGGCCGGTTCTTCCCCGAGCAGTGGGCGCACTTTCGCCAGGGTGCGGGTGGCGCGGATGATCTGGTAGCGGCTTACAACCGGCTTCTGAATGCCCACCCGGACGCGGCGGTACGGGCACAGGCGGCGAAAGACTGGTGCGACTGGGAGGACACCGTCGTGTCCCTGGAGCCAGGCTGGGTACCCAATCCGCGCTACGACAGCCCCTCCTTCCGGATGGCTTTTGCTCGTCTATGCGCGCACTATTTCTCCCACGGGGCGTGGCTGGAAGAGGGCCAGCTCTTGCGCGACGCCCGGCACCTGGAGGGGACTCCCGGCGTAATGATCCACGGCCGATTGGACCTGGGCAGCCCCGCCGACGTGCCCTGGCTTTTAGCTCAGGCCTGGGCCGATGCCGAGCTTCATCTCGTGGGCACGGGCCACACGGGCGGGGACGAAATGTCTGAGCGTATGGTCGACTCGCTCAACCGTTTTGCAAAGCGGTAGAACGGCTTCTCCTCACTCAGGGCCGGTGCGAGCCGTCAGTGCCTCGGGCGGGTGGCCTGCAGGTGGGCGTCAGCCAGCTGAGGAGGCGCGCACGCCAGCCAGGCATCGACGATGGCTTCCTTCAGTGCCTTTTTGGTCACCGTTTTGAGCTGGATCAGGACGGCGGCGTGGCCATCGAAATGCGGGATCGTAAAGAACGCTAGCGAACCCGTGGCAAGGACCGCCTCCTTCTCGCCCAGATCCAAAACGCGGACGGCGACGATCGGTCCCTCTGGAGGCGTCTCCTCGCCGAAGCGCTTTATGTCTGCCTTGGAGAAGGGCCGCTCCCACGCGAACGTCTTATTTCCGACTGACCACGTGAGGCGGCCATGACGCTCGCCTTCAGTGACCTCCGGGAGTGCCTTGGCCAAGCGGGCTACGTCGTCGATACTCGCCACGCCCGGCACCATACCGCAGCGGCCATAATGACCGGGATGACCATACGACCAGATGAAAGTCGATGGCGCTGAGAGCTCTCGGCCGGGCCGGTGCCTGAGGGCCACGTTGACCGCATCGTGCGGGAAAGCGGCGTGCACGACCTGGTCGACATCCTCTCCACGCGGCTGAGCCCCACGGACCTCCAATCCCTGATGATGGAGGTCTATCGTCGCCGTGCGGGCCAGATCTTGCCGGGTGGCCTCCTCAGCCGGTTCGAACAGGACCGCTTCAGTCAACCGGCCGCCGTAAGCCCGAGAGCAACGTCGGACCTTGAGCACCTCGTCTGGGCGGCCCTGCCCGAGGGTTACGAGGGCATCGAACTATCCCCTCTGTGCCCCATGGGTACCAACTCGGTCGTCGCCACCGTCGACCAGCGCAAGGTCGTCACGACAGACGCGCAACACCGAGGTTGTGGCCGATTCGACCAACGTCCTTGCCCTGGTCTGCGCACTGAGGCGCCGGCGCCACCTGGCGGGCAAGAGCACCCGGTTCACGCCGGTCAGCCTGGCCAGCTCCCAGCGTCAGGTTCGGGCTCAGGCGTTCGACAGCCCCGTGGCGCGGCCCACTTCCGGCTCATCGGGCTGGCGTCCGCCGGGAGGGACGAGGGCTCGTTCGCGTTCGAAACCCGTTCCCTGTGCGAGCAAATTGGCTTCTTCGTCGACGTCGTCGGCCGGGCCAAGCCGGGCTGGCGCGCCCGCGTAGCTGTCACTGACCTCTGCGGCCGGTCGCCGGTGTGGGAGACGGAGGTGCTGACAACGCTCGCAGACCGTTTTCCCGACCTGGTCGTAGAAATGGACTCGTCCCGGGCGTCCGGTCGCGGCTATTACGTCGACGCCTGCTACAAGCTTTTTTTCACCGCAGACCAGGGTAAGGAAATAGAGGTGGGCGACGGGGGCTGCACAACGTGGACCCGGCAGTTGCTCAGCGACGCCAAGGAACGCCTCGTCATAAGCGGGCTCGGCGCCGAGCGGTTGCTAGGGTGAGCCGGGCCACCCGCTGGACCGCTGCGACCGTCCCGCCGGGCGCAAACCATAAAGCGGCCATGCTGGGTTAGTGCATTACTGTCAGTCCTGCACGGACGCTGTCATAATGGAACCAGTCGATGGCTCCGTTCGGTGCCCTCGCTGCGGGCGGGTCGACCAGGCCGGTCTTCTCCAACCGCTGTTCGTGGTAACCGGCTCTTCGGGGTCCGGCAAGACGGCGCTTCTCGCCCCCTTGGCCCGCATTTTGGCTGGCACGGCCGTGACGTTCGACGTCGACCTGTTGCTGGACTCGGCCGGCATGCTTTCGGACGGCCGGCCGATCGAGTGGGACGCGTTCCGCAATGCCTGGCTCGCCGTTGCCCACGGTGTCGCCCAATGCGGGCTACCGACGGTGCTCCTGGCCCGTTCACGCCGGGGCAGCTCGAGCCGCTGCCGGCTCGCCGGTGGGTAGGCGAGATCAGGTTCCTGCTCCTCGACTGCTCGGACGAAGTACGCCTGGAACGGCTCGAGGCGCGGCCGCCCTGGCGGCGCCACGACATCGACGAGCAAACCAAGTTCGGGCGCTGGCTTCGCGAAACGATCGCCGACTCTGTTGACACCACCCTGGGATCGCCTGAGGACTCGGCGCAGGCGGTGGCGGCCTGGGTCGCCAACTACCTGCGCGACCTCTGAAAATGAGCTCCGTATTGAGCAAACGACCTCAGGCCGGGCTGGAGCCCAGGAGCAGGGAAGGATCGGGCCACGCGTAGCGCAACACCAGCGCTCGCCCACCGCCCGGAAAGGGCCGGCCAGCCTTTCTCCTACCGGGGCCCCGCCTCTTGACTGGTAAAAAGCCTGGGCTGCGGCGTTCTGTTTCAATACCCAGAGGTAAAGCCCGCTCTCAGGCCGGCGCTGCCTCAGGATAAGGGCCGTCCGGGCCATAAGAGCACTACCCACGCCCTGGCGTTTCAAGTCATACCGGACATGAAGGTTGTCCAGGAGCGCACCCCACTCCGGGTCGGAGTCAAGACGGGTATGGGCGAAGCCCACCACCGAACCGTCGCGCTCGGCCACGATTGTGTAATTGTTGTCGCCGTTTTCGCTCAGCCTTTCGGTCCATACGGCTTTGCGTTGAGACTCCAGGTCTCCGTCAAGGTAGTGGTCCGGGTACGCCCCACGGTAATGACGACGCCAGCTCTCGGCGTGAAGGCAAGCGATCGCCTCGGCATCCGAAGGGCTAGCCGCTCGGTAGTTGATCAGGGTCATCTCCCCAGGTATCTAACACTGCTCCAGCGGCTTCGTCGTCCGAATTTCTCGGGGCACCGCGTTCTCCGGGCGACTGCGTTAGCTTGGGCTCGAAGGGGCAGCCCGATCGGCGAGAGAGCCGGGCCAAACCATGTAGTGCTCTCGCCGGGCCTGCCAAGCATCGAGTTCGAGCGGCGACGGCTGCTCGGCGCGCCCGACCAACCAGGCCAGCAGCTGACGTTGCCCAGGACCACCAAGCCGCTCCGGAAGTGTCTGGAGGGCGAGGGGCAGCTCGATGGCGACGTACTCATCGGGCCATTCGAGGGGGTCGTAGCCAAGGCCAAGGTCGACGTGGTGCAGCTCGACTTCGCGCCAACGGTGGAACGGGAGCACGGCGCACGGCCAGATCTCACCACGGGCCAGGCCGTACCCGGCCCACGCTTCGGGCGTCATAGCGCTCCAGGCCGCTTCCAGTGCCGCCGCCGTAACGATCACGTCTTCTCGAAGGGCGGCCATGGGCCGTCCGCTACCGGCCTCGATGTCACCACTGCGCTGCTCATAACCGCCCGCGTACTGCTCGACCGAGCGGCCTTCGAGTGATGCCTCGAGCATCCTTATGTGAGACTGCGCGTTTCGGGCGATGTGAGTGAGGACGTGACCGACGGTCCAGCCTGGCAAAAGGCTTGCCTGGCGCCCCGTACCCCCGTCCAGCCCCGACAGCGTACCTTCGAGGCGCCGGTGCGCGGCGGCACAACCAGTGATCGTTTTCCCGAGTTGCAGGAGGCTGTTCGAAGTCACCGTCCCGGCATGGCCCGTGGCTGGATTTTCTTCCGTCATCACGGCGTTCTTAGCAGTTCGGGTAGCCCCAGTCACCTCTGCGTCCTGCTCGCTAACCTGAAAGACCTCTCGGTCCCCAGCTGACCGCGTCGCTCCAACCGCCGCCCGTTGCCGGGCCGGCACCCCGGCCCGCCGGTGGGCCAGGCAATGTGAGGGGGCCTCCGCAGCCCGCTATCGTCGCAGGCACGAGCGACGTGAGCTAGTGGAGGACGGCACTTGACGAGCGAACTTCTGCAGCCGGGCGAACTTTTGCAATCAGGGCAGCAGCTTTTGGGGCCGGCCATCGAACTGCGGCGGCAACTTCATTCCCGGCCCGAGCTCGGGCTCCACCTACCCGCTACTCAGCACGCCATCGTCGAGGCCCTGTCAGGGCTGGACCTCGACGTATCGACCGGGGAGGCCACGACATCGGTCATCGGTGTGCTCGAGGGGGGCCGGCCCGGGCCCACGACGTTGCTGCGAGGGGACATGGACGCGTTGCCCATGCCCGAAGACACGGGCTTGCCCTTCGCCTCGACCGTCGACGGCGCCATGCACGCCTGCGGCCACGATGCTCACGTGGCGATGCTGGTCGGCGCCGCCCGCCTGCTGGCCACCCGGAGAGACGAGGTGCCGGGACGGGTCGTGTTCATGTTCCAGCCGGGCGAAGAGGGCTACGGAGGGGCGAAAATTATGCTGGAGGAGGGGCTGCTCGAGCGCCATGGACCGGTGGACCGGGCCTTCGCCATGCACGTTACACCGCTCCTGACCTCAGGCCAGATCGCCACCCGGAGCGGCCCTTTCTACGCGTCGTCGGACATGTTCCAGGTGACGGTGACGGGCCGGGGCGGTCATGCATCGGCGCCTCACAAGACGGTCGACCCCGTGCCGGTTGCGTGCGAGATCGTCACCGGCCTCCAGACCATGGTCACGCGACGGATCCCGGTATCCGACCCGGCGGTGGTAACGGTGGCCAGGATTTCGGCCGGTTCCAATTTCAATGTAACCCCTGAGTCCGCCGTAATCGAAGGAACAATACGGGCACTTTCGGAGACGACCCGCGACCTGGTGTTCGAGAACCTTTACCGGGTAGCGGAGAACATCGCGAAAGCTCACCAGTGCCAGGCCCAATTGCTAACGACATGGCACGGCACAAAAGACAACGACCTTCGTGGCTGTTACCCCGTTACCGTCAACGACAGCGGCGCGGCGCGGCGCACCCTCGAAGTGGCCCGTGCCCTTCTGGGCGATGAGCAGGTTGTCGACCTGGCCAGCCCCGACATGGGCGCTGAAGACTGGTCGTACGTATTGCAGCAAGTGCCCGGCTCAATGGCCTTCCTCGGTGTTGGCCCCCCGGGCATCGAAAAACCGGCCCCTCTCCACTCCAACCGGATGCAACTCGACGAGCCGGCCATGGCGGTGGGCATTGCCATGCACGCGGCGATGGTTTTCAACTAGGAGCTCCCCTGGCCCCAAATCGCAAAATCGACCGAGTCGACGCCGGTCCCGTCACGGACGATTGTGCGCAAAGCATGACCATCGAAGGCAATTAGCCACTCCGTCGGGATGTCTGCCGCCGATCCAGGCAGAGGTGCCTGGTACTCGTCAACAAGCGCGTTACGACCGGCGGCGTCGACGCTAATGGTTAGCCCGTCCGGCCGCGCCGGCAAGTTGAGGCGTAGGCCGGGGACGAACGAGCTACTGAGCTGGACCAGGCTGGCTCGGCCGAGCCAGTCCCCGAGGTCGCCGCAATCCTTCACCGCCAGGATGCCCCAAGCATCAAAGGCAGCTGCCACGTAGCTGCAGCCGGCGCCGGCGGAGTGCAGCTCTGTCGCCGTCACGGGGCTGTTGTGGTCGGCAGGCACGACGGCCAGCTCGGCGTTGTGCCATTGCGGGCAGGCGTTGCCCGCCAGGCCGTCGGGGTCGGTAGCGCCGCTGCGGAGCGCAGACGGGCCCCAGGCAAAGGCCAACTCGGTACCGTCGGCGCTCCAGGTGGGCAGGTAGGCGGAGTGGCAAGGGGTGCTGCCGAGGCCGATCTGGAACGACCGGCCGGTCGCCAGGTCGGTAACCACGTAGTGCCAGTCCGCGTACCCTGTGCAGCTCTCGGCGAGATAGGCCACCTCGGAACCGTTGGGGCTCGGGACGGCTCCCTGGATGGCCTCCGACGGGGGCAGTTCCAGGACCGTCCGGGTCGTGCCGGTGGCGGGGTCGAACCGGACTACGCGCGAGTTGCAAGTGCCGGGGACGACCGGAGCTTCAATGCATACCTTTGGGCAGCGGTACTTCGGGCCGTCGCTCACCGAGTACCAGAGGCTCCCGTTCGGCCCGGGAACGGGCCAGTTGCGCTGGAAGGAGGCCCCGGCAACTTGACCAGCTCGTGCAGCAGCTCCCCGTTATTGCCGGACAGGACCTCGATGACGGGCTGCTTGCCGGTAGCCGGCGAAGACCATTGTGCGACCACGGTCGGGGGGGCCGATGGCGCCGGGGACGCCGCACCGGGGCCAGCCACCAGCGTGACGCCCATTACCAAGCACGACAACATACGGGTCGGCACGAGCCCACCTCCTTTTCTGAAAGTAAGTGCCCACATGAGGCGGCGATCAACCGTTCCGGTCCCGGCCGCCTCGGCGACGGGTACCGGGACCGGCGTCCTCGCCCGCCTTTTCTCCAGATTCAGCCGGGCCGCGACGGATGCCGCCGCGATATCCGAAATGTCACAGCTCTTCGTAACAGTTCCGGCGTTCCGGTTACGTTCGCGTAGCAAAACGGTAATAACCGGGGACTCCGGTCTACCTGGCAGAGGGTCGCCCGTAGCGCGCCGCTCTGCCGTACCAATCCGGCCAGCCTCAGGTCTTGAGAAATTGCGGCCGTCTCTGACTGACCCGCTATCTGTGCTTCGCGCTACAGGCGAACGGGCCGGAAGGCAAGTCCACAAAGGCCCACTATCATCGCGACATGAGCAACACGGGCCCTCCGGGGGCAACACCTGGCTGTACCGTTTTTCCCAGCCCGGCGGTATCGAGATCGAGACCCGCCAACTGGACGGGGACGAGACCGCGGAAGAAATCGCCCGCGAGCTGTCCAAGTCGCAGGAGGTCCCCGTCGTCATCGAACGCCACAACCATGTCGACTGGGAGTACGTGACAGAGGCCGACGAACGGCCCTAGCTCCCCTGGACGTCCCTCTTCGCAGCCGCGCCGGCACTCCCACCGCCCATGCCTCCCGAGACGCGTGGCCGACGACAACCCGATGACCTCCACCTCCGGGCCTGGCCCTCTGGCCCTGGTAGGCTCCGGTGAGTACCTGCCCCAAATGGCCGACGTCGAGGCGGGATTGCTGGCCGGACGCCCGCCGCGTTATGTACAGCTCGCAACTGCAGCCGTTCCCGACGGCCCTTCCGTAGTCGAACATTGGCACCGGCTGGGAAGGGCGCAAGCCGACCGGCTCGGTGTAGAAGCCGTCATCGTAGGGGTAGCCAAACGAGCCGACGCCGACGACCCGGCGCTCTCGGCTCAGATTGAAGGAGCCGGTCTGGTCTACCTGTCTGGTGGCCACCCGGCCTACCTGGCCGACACGCTGCGCGGCACCCTCGTGTGGGAGGCCATCGTGGCCGAATGGAAAGGCGGGGCCGCACTGGCCGGCTGCAGCGCCGGCGCGATGGCCATGGCATCGTGGGTGCCATCGCTCCGCAACCCCGACATGGGGGCATCTGCCGGACTTGACCTGCTGCCTCAGTTGCGGGTCATCCCGCACTTTGATCGTTTCGCCGCCAGGATCCCGGACTTGTTCGAGCGGTTCATGCGACCAGGTGAACAGGCCGTCACGGTGATCGGGGTGGACGAGGAGACCGCACTGGTGGGCGGCCCCGACAACTGGACGGTACAGGGCCGGCAGTCGGCATGGCGGATTACCCCGGAAGGGCATCAACAGTACCCGGCCGGGACGACGCTTACGATCAGCTAGCGTCCTTCTGGCCAAAGGCGCACGACCTCCTTAGGCTGGGCCGGACGTCGAGCTCAACGAAACTGTTCTAAGGAGTGGCCGTGCAGACAAAGGAGTTCCTCAGCCGTTCGCCCCAGGATCCTGACGACGTCCTGGCCGAAACCCAACTGGTCGACGGGGCAGCCATAAGCGCAACGGTGAAGCGGGCCCGGCAGGCACAAGCGGGCTGGTCCGCTCTTTCCGCCCCGGCTCGGGCCAACGCGCTCAACCGGGCCGCGGACCGCCTTGACCAGGGGGCGTCTGACCTGGTCGAGCTCGGGATCCGTGAGGTCGGCAAACCGAGGACAGAGATGGTCGCCGAGGTTGCCCGCGGCGTCGCCATCCTGCGCTACTACGCGCAACAGACCCTGGACCCCGACGGGTCGACGTTCCCCCCTTCGGATGGCCGCTCCTTGCTCATGGCCAGACGGAAGCCCCACGGCGTCGTCGGGCTCATCACTCCCTGGAACTTCCCCGTAGCCATCCCGTTGTGGAAGGTGGCGCCGGCGCTGGCGTACGGGAACGCCGTCGTCCTCAAGCCAGCCCGACAGGCGCTCGCCACCGCGCTCCGTGTCGGTGAACTGGTCTCCGAAGCGCTCCCGGACGGGCTCTTCAACGTCCTCGCGGCCGACTCGGCTGCGGCCGAGGTGATGATCGGCTCAGTTGACGCCGTCTCGTTTACGGGGTCGGTCGAAGTGGGGCGAGGAGTCGTCGCTAATGCGACGGCCCACGGCATACCCGTTCAGGCCGAAATGGGCGGCCAGAACCCGTCGATAATCCTGGCCGACGCAGACGTTGGCCGCGCCGCCGACATCGTCGCCGGTGCCGCTATGAGTTATGCCGGACAGAAATGCACGGCCACATCACGGGTAATTGTGGTCGGTGACCCGTCCAACTTCACCGACGCGCTGGTCGCGTCCGTCGAGAAGCTTCCGTTCGGTGACCCCGCCGACACCTCGACCGTCGTGGGCCCCGTCATTGACGACAGGTCCCGCCAGGCGGTTATCGATGCGGCCAACGGAGCCCGTAGCGCCGGCGGCCGGGTGGTGACGGGAGGAAGCGCGGCCGGCCGAAAGGGTTGGTTCGTCGAGCCCACATTGGTCGAGGGGATCTCCCCGCAAGCGGAGCTGGCTCAAAACGAGGTGTTCGGCCCGATCGCCGTCCTGCTGCCTGCGGCTGACGTAGACGAGGCGGTCGCGATTGCCAACGACGTCGCTTTCGGCCTGTCGGCCGCCGTGTTCACCACCGACCTCGACCGTGCTCTCGCGGTCTCCGGGCGTCTCGACGCGGGCATGGTCAGGGTGAACGCCGCCACTTCGGGAGTCGATTTCTATGCTCCCTTCGGGGGTATCAAGGGATCGAGCTACGGCCCCCGCGAACAAGGGAAGGCGGCCCGCGACTTTTATACCTGGGTACAAACGGTCACGCTCTCCCCGGCCAGAGGATGAGGTGCCGTTTTGACGGTTCAGGCAGGATAAACCAACAGTACCCCGTTCATTTCCCACTCACCGCCACCCGCAACCGCACTCGGCGGGAAGACCTCTTCTCCCCCTGGACGCCAGCGGTCGACCGCCGCGCCCTGTCTTTGGCTCAGGGGTTGTTTGGGCGGTTGGGCGCACGCCCGCGGACAACGCGGCGGACCTCGAGGCCACCGCCGTCGCTGAGGATGGGGTTCTGCCGGGCGATCTCCACGGCGGCCTCGAGGTCGGCGGCCTCGATCACGTAGAAGCCCACAACGACTTCCTTGGTCTCGATAAACGGTCCGTCGGTCGCTACGTAGTCGGCGCGGAGCGACCTGGCGGTCGATGCCGGCTCCAGCTCGTAGGCAAGGACCATGGCGCCTGAGTGGGCCAGGTCGTCAGAGTGGCGCTGGTGCTTGGCGCCATTGGCGTCTTGCGCCGGTGGGCGTCCAGCTGCCCGTTCGGCAACCGTCTCGTCGGCGGGGCCGTAGAGGAAGATGGCGAACTCAGCCATTTCTGCCCTCCTTCAAAGCACTCAGTTTGACAGATAGGCGTGTCAAGCCGGAAGGTCCGGCCAGCTCGATAATCCTGGTGCGCGCGTCACAGCGGTGACCGGCGCGTAATCCCTTCATCTGTGCTCCTCGTCTTGGCGGCATCTCTCTGAGGGAGTCTCTTAGCCCCCCTCACCCACTACGACGAACGAGACGCGGGCGGTGGACAGCCGCGGACCAAAAAGTGCCGAGGTTGTCGGACGAGGGTGGTCAGCTTGAGCGATCGGCCCGGCGCAGCTGCCTCGCCCGTGGCTGGCCCGGCCTCCTTAGGCCCGGTGGCCGGACGGCCGAGCACCTGCCGCGAGTGCGGTCGACGTGGTGGGCGGAGGCCCGCCCGGCCCGTCCGCCCCTGCTGGCCTCGTAGTTGGCGGCCGTCGGGCGGTTGGGTGGCGCCGGAGGCAATGATGAGAGGGTGCAGCGCGTTCTACAACGGTCGTGTGCGTCGTCGGCGCCGACGACCGGTTAATCGAGCCTCTACGCCACAAAGCCAACCTCGCCGTGTACCAGCCCGATGCCTCGGCTCCAGCGCTGGAACGCGCAGTGGCGGCGTGGGGACGGCCCGGCACACGCATACGGCCTATTTTCTGCACGATGCTGACCCGCTTGCCTCGGTGGCCGATGCCTGGGCTCGCTTCTTTCAGGGCTCTGGTCCGGTGGGGGAGCTGGAGGTGATCATCGGCGAGACCCTGGCCCGCTGGCGAGCCCGTTCGCTCGAGCTCCCCGATTACTACTTGTTGTGCTCTCCCGAGGAGTGGCCTGACGACCGCCGGCATTGGTACCTCGGGGTACTGGCCGGCGCCTGCGCGTTCCGCGTCGTGACCGCCGGCGGCGAACCCGACCTTTCGTCCAAACTGCCTATCATGCCCGCGGGGCAGTGGTGGCCCGACCTCGACCGGCTCCTCGCTGGCGTCGAGCGGCTACCCCCCGACCAGGCCGGTCTGCCGAGACAAGGGTCCTCCTCCGCAGGCGAGGCGGACGAACCGCGTTTGGTCGCCGCCAGCCGAGGGTTGAATGCCCCGGCTGGCTGAAGGTCGCCGTGGACGCTGACGGAGTAAAACATCCCTTCAGGGCGTTCATAATCAGCATGACCAGGTTGACCGCGGCACAGATCAATTACCTTGCCGGCCAGCGATTGGGCCGGATAGCTACCACCGGTGCGGACAGCAAGCCCCACGTCGTGCCGACCTCGTTCCGTTACAACGACGAGCTTGGCGCCGTGGACGTGGGCGGCTTCCGTGTGGCGACGACGAAGAAGTACAGGGACGTCCAGGCCAACCCATGGGCGGCCATAGTCGTTGACGACCTTCTGTCCACTGACCCGTGGAGCCCGCGCTTTCTCGAGATCCGCGGGCGTGCCGAGGCCCTCTCCAGTGGTGGCGCCCACCTCGGCCCGGGCTTTGGCGAGGCTTTCATTCGCATTTTCCCCGAGAAGGTCAACAGCTTCGGCATCGACTAGGTGCTTCGATGCCGGTGCCGTCACCGGGCCAGGCTTATTGTGGCTGCCTACGGGTGGTGCCGTCGCTTTACGAGAACGCGAATGGGCTACCCGACCGTGGCCCCTGCGATACTGCCAACCCGGAAGTACTTGGACGCCGCCACGAACAGGAGTACGGGAGGCACGAGCATGAAGACGGCCATCGCCATCACGGCCCCCCATTCGGTTGAGTACTCCTGGAAGAATGTCTCCAGACCGATAGGCAGCGTGAGCACTGAGTTAGAACGCAGCAAGACATCTGCCACCAGGTAGTCGTTCCAGGCCAGCAAGAAGCTGAAGATGGCCACGGACAACAGGCCCGGGCCAGAGTTGGGCAGCACTACTCGGCGAAAGGCGCCCACCAGGGAGCAGCCGTCGATCCGCGCCGCTTCTTCAATGACGAACGGGAGGGCCTCGAAATTGGCCTTCAACATCCAGATGCCGAAGGGCAGGCTCCCGGCCGCATATACAATTACGAGCCCCTGCAGCGTGTTGTCCAGGTGGAGCGGGACGAACAGCAGAAAAAGAGGGACAACGAACACAATTACCGGGAGCGCCTGGTACAGGAACAGCCCCAATGAGTAGGCCGACAGATCCCGGCCAACGCCACGGGCCAGCGCGTACGCGGCGGGAGCGCCTATAACGATGGTGAGGGCGGCGGTCGCGATCGACACGATCAGACTGTTCCTCAGGTACAGCAGAGCCGTTGTTTGGTCCAGGATGTAGCGGTAATTGACATCGGTAAA
The DNA here is from genome assembly GCA_963754115.1 of uncultured Acidimicrobiaceae bacterium. GTDB lineage: Bacteria > Actinomycetota > Acidimicrobiia > Acidimicrobiales > Palsa-688 > Fen-671. Next base: position 778,004 of record CAVWFC010000008.1, read on the forward strand.
CCCGTGCAAGAGGGTCACGCCACCGCTAGTGAGAGCAGCGGGGGGCAGGAACGAGTTGAGCACGATGACCATGATGGGGACGAGGGCGACAAGGGTGAACAGGGTGACCACGACCAGCCGGAGCCATCCAGCCCGACGCTGCTTTCGCCGGCGCGGCGTTACCAGTACGGCGCGGACGGGCTTCTGCGCCGCCACAGTGGACGTAGCCGTAGTCATTGGACAGCCATCCTCCTGCGCCTCGAGTTGCTCGGAATGATAAAGCGGAACAGGACTATCGCCATGATCGCAGTGATAAAGGTGGCAAAGACCGAGACGGCGATTCCTTGCCCCGTCTCGAACTCCTGGAAGACGAGCTCGTAGGCGTACACGATCAGGCTCTGAGTGGCCCCGATGGGGCCTCCGCCCGTCAGCAGCCAGATGGTGGGGAAGTCGTTGACCGAAAAGATGGCCATCAATATCCACGTCATGAAGCTGACCGTACGCAACATCGGGAGGCTTATATGCCGGACGGAGGACCACCAGCTGGCCCCGTCAACTCGAGCCGCTTCGTAGAGCGCGGGGTCGATGGTGGCGAGCCCGGCGCTGAGCACCAGGAACATAAATGGGAAGCTCTCCCAGATCTTCACGAGGCAGACCGATACAACCGCGGTCGTCGGAGTGGCCAGAAAACCTACATCACCCAGGCCTAGAGCGTGGGTCAGCTGGTCGCCGAGGCCCTGGGGTGTCCCTATCAACCAGCCCCAACTGGTCATGGAGACGACAACGGGCACGACCCACGGCAATAGCAGGAAGGGCTTTACGATCCCGGCACCAGGAAAGCCCGCCTGGAACACGAGTGCCAGCGCCAGGCCCACCAGGTAACTACCGACCACAGCGGCCACGGTAAAGATCAAAGTGAACCGGAACGAGCTCCAGAACGTCCCGCTCGACAGCACGGTACGGTAATTCGCCAGCCCGACGTACGGCCCGAAGAGATCAGCGTGGAGTTGTGCAAGCTCTGCCAAATGGCGTAAATGAGGGGATAGGCGCCAATGAGGCAGAGCACGATCACCGAAGGAGTGGCCAGCGCCCGGATCGGTATGGCGTCACGGTGCAACCTTCGCGACCGGGCCAGGGCGACGGGCGGGCTGGCACCACCCGGCGACGGGACGTCGGTCTTAATTGTCGCGGTCTGCATCTCTCTCTCCTCCCCTGCCCCTCGGCCCAACTGCTCTAGAGCCGCTGTCTACCGGCCCTCTGCAACACCACCACCAGCCGGGGCGGCGGGCGCCCCGGTTGGTGGTGGCAGAAGTCAAGGCCGTACTGACATCAACGCCGCTATGTCGACATCGCCTGTTCGATGCCCGGCTGGAGAGTGGAGAGGATCGTTTTCGCCGACTCGCTCCCTCGAATTATTTGCTGCGTCCATAACTCGAGAGCATTACTGCTTTCGAGGGCGTTGAGGCCCGGGCTGAGGGAGTTCCCCTGGGCCGCTGTCGTCTTGGCTACCGGCAACCAGTCCTTCAGGGGTATGGACATCTCCGGGTCGCTAGCCACCGACGGTATGCTGCCGAACGACTTGCGCACTGGAAGCCCCCCGACAAGGCCTTTTTCCCAATAGGCCTTCATCAGTGACTCGTAAGCGACGTACCAGTCGTACATTCCCTGGAGGTCGTACGAGCCCTTGTACGCCATAAGGTTGTTGACCCAGTAGATGGTGCCCGTCTTGCCGGTGGGCGACTTGAGGGGAGCCATACACACCAGGTCCGCGGCCACGCTGGGCGAGAAGTTAGTGCCGTACTTCGGTTGCCCGACCGCGAAAGCAACCTTGCCGGAACCGAAGGCGGCCAGGAACTCGGCCTGCGTGAAGTCGATCGATTCAGGGTCGAAGTACCCATCTTTCGACAACTGAAGGAGGAACTCGACCGTCTCCAGGTTGGCGTCCTGAAGCGCATCGGGCTCGCCTTTGGCATTGAAGAAGCCGCCGCCGTTGCCCAGCAAGAACGGCATGAAGTTCTGCCACCCTGATATCGAAGGGTTCCCCGTCGTGTTCAGCAGGTATATGCCCTTTTTCTTCAGTGCCTTACCAACAGTTAGCAGCTCGTCCCAGGTCGTCGGGACGTCTCCACCCGCCTGGGCCAGCACGCTCTTCCGGTAGTACAGGGTACGTATGTCGATCTCCCACGGGATAGCGACGTAGTGGCCCTTGTAGCGAAGCACTTCTTGAACCCCGGGGTAGAAATCAGCCGCAATCCCGTCCTTTTGGAACATCGCCACCAGTTCATCGAGTGGCTGTATCGCCCCTTCTTGGCTGAACTGGAAGGCCTGGTAGCCAGATCCCGAGCTGCAGGCGGGGTTCGTCTTCGATGCGATCGCCGAGGCGAACTTCTCATAGACATCGGCCCATGTGACCGCCTGATAGTTCACCGCCGGGTTGTTGGGGTTGGCCGCGTTGTACTGTTTCGCCAGCGCGGCCCCTTCGGTGTTGTAGGCGGCTGACCCCCATTCCATGTCCCAGAACGTGATCGTGCCGGACTTGGACGCGTCGGCCCTCCGCAGCGGACCGTTGAACGTCCTGACCAGGCTGCCACCATGCAGGGCGGCCGCCCCCGCGGCTACAGCTGCACCCCCTACCCCCAAGAACTGGCGCCGAGACAGTGGCTGCCCACCACTGCCAGGAGCCTCAGAGTTCGTTTCCATTTATCCTCCCTCTTTTTATGTTTTGTCTTGCCGGTACCAACTATTCGCTTCTGGGTCCTTTCCCTTTTTGCACCGTGCCAAAATGTAAAGTGTTTCACTTTTGGGAGATAACCGGGCGCGCCACCACAAATTACGAACGTGTGCGGTCAGACAGCTGATGTAATATTTCAATGGAGGGAATGCGCTGTTGGTTATGGCCTCCCTTGTCGGCTAGTCCGCGTTCACCGTTCCCTTAGCGTAGCTCACTGTTCGAAGGCGCGCGGCATCACAACAAATGATCTTGAGACCACCGCCAGCCGAGCGCGGCGCTTTCCTCAGGTGTCACCCGATCAGGCACATCGACCTCGATCACGAACCAGCCCGCGAAACCGTTTAGCGCTTGCAAGATGGTGTCGAACTTGATGTCCCCGCGGCCGGGCTCGGTCCAGAGGTGGCGCCCCGTGGCGGCCCAATAATCGTCGCCCGCTGCTCTGGCCGCCTTGACCACGTCGAAATGGACGTCTTTTATGTGCACCGCACCGACGCGGCCCGGGTAGCGTCCGATCAGGTCGGCGGGGTCGGCCCCGGCCCACGCAAGATGACCTGTGTCGGGACCGAAGAAGAGCAGGCTGGGCTCGATCGAGGAAAGTACCCGGTCGACCTCCTCTTGCGTCTCAATGAGCGTACCCACGTGCTGGTGGAGACATGGAGTTACGCCCTCGTCAACCATCGCCTTAGCCACGACGCGGAGGTTATCGATCATGACGTCAAGGCGCTGACTGTCGTACCCCACCCCGTGGGCGGGCGACGCCACCCTGGGCGGGTCGGGGAACTGGCCGGCGATAAAGATACGGTCAAGCCCGAGCGCGGAGTGTTGGGCGGCCACGAGACGTGCACGTTCGACGGCGTCGGCCAGCGCCGACGGGTCTGAGAAGGCGGCCGAGAAATAGCCAGGAGCCGGCGCCAGGCCCGTCGTCCGTAGCATTTTGCTGTACTTCTTGAGCTCCTCCAGGTCCAACGGTGCCTGGGGGGCCACGGGCACGGCCGTGAAACCCGCTTCCCGCACACGCCGATATATCTCGGGTAATGGCGGCGCTTCCTCTGGTCGATAGCCATCGGCGGTGTGGTACCAGCTCAGTGGGTTGAGCGCCACGCTTGCACGCCCCGCTGTCCCGTTCTCTGTGTTGCTGCTTTTGCTGTCCGTCATGGTTCACACACCTTTGGTCGATTGGCTACTTGGCGGAATATCGCGATGTCGAGAGGTGCCTTTTGCTCATAGGTTAAATTTGTCCCTCCTTCTTCGTTATCCGATAACGGGAAAGTCCACTTCGTACGTGCCGCGTCGCTCTGCCGTACCCGAATACGAATCGCCTGGCACGAGGCGGTAGCCCGACACGATGTACTGAGCAGTGCCAGGACGCCAATGCTTTGCGAGTTATAGCCACGCCGCCGTCCGCCCGGAGCTTGTCGCCGACCGTCCTTGACGCCCCGGTCACGCGTCATCACGGGGGCTCACTTACCGATCGTGGCCCCGACCCGAGCGCATATGAAGCCGTGACCAGCGAGACGCCCACCCGCTCGGCCACTCGAAGGGTTGTCCCCCGCTTGCTCACAGTTTTGTTCACGGCGCTTCGCACAAGAACAGGAACGGCGAGACAACTCTAGCAGAGCCGCCGCGGCGGTTGGCCGGAGTTCCGGTTCGTTCCGAGCCGCCATTCCAAAGCGAACTTCAGTTTGACCTTCGCAAGCCTCTGCCATAACTCCAGCCTTTTCCATCGAAAATAAGGAGCGGGAGCCACATTTACACTGGTGGCCCCAGCCACCAGAGGGTGCCCAGGTACGGCAAACCAAGCCGCCGCGTCACCGCTTGCGAAGATCGGTTCGCAGTGGACGTACTGTAGAAGCATTCCCGGCGGGAGGGCCTTAGCAGGGAGGCCCATACAGCCGTAGTCGCCGCGGCGAGCCCTCGTCCCCGATGGGTTGGCCGCGTCCAGGTGCCGGCCTCGGCCACGTCTGCGGTCAGGACCGGAGTGTGGCAGATCGATACGACGACGCCGCCCTCGACCGCCATCGCCCATGGGCCGAGACTTCCTTCCACCAGAGATGTCCACTCCTCGGGCTGCCAATTGCCCGGGTTGGCACGCCACAGAGAGACCTTTTCGCGGTTGTCAGAGCGCACGATCGATATGTCGGCCATGAGCTCCGTGCAGTCAGTTGCCAGGTAGCTGGGCCCGGAACTGGCTAGCACCGTTGAGCCCCCCCGGGCTTCCGCCATAATCTCCCGACAGGGCTCCAGCACCGCCGGAGGAACAAGCGGGTCTCTTGACGGCAGCGCAGCCGATACCCGGAGGCTGATCTCCTCCATGAGGTCGACGGGCTGGTCAGGGTTCCCAACGACGGCGCAGCTACCAGACATGGCGGCAACGACGACCTGGCGCCGCTCCCCAGCCGCCAACGAGGCCTCGAAGAGCGCACCAATTTCGACCCTCAGCAGTCGGGCAGCGTCCACGGGACATGCGTACTACATGCGCAGAGGTTGGGTCGCTAGCTCGGACAAAGTCGCACCCCGGGCGGAGCCCATCGGCAAGATGGTCCGATGGGTTACGGCCCGGCTGGCTCGATGGCGCGACATCAAAACGTACGCCTCCGTCCGGTCGAAGAGCGAGACCTCGAGGACCTGGAACGAGTGTTGACCGACCCGGCCCTCGGTGAACCCTTCGAGTGGCATGGCTACCGCGACCCGACCGTCCACCGGCGCCGATGGGAGCAGGACCGTTACCTCGGCCAGCACGACTCGATGCTCGCCGTCGGGCTCCCCGACGAGGACCAAACTTTCAGCGGGTTTGTGGTGTGGCGGCCCATCGCAGTCCCGGGCCCAGTGGTCTGCTACAACATCGGCATCCTGCTCCTGCCCGGGCACCGGGGCAAGGGCCTCGGCTCGGCCGCGCAGTGCCTCCTCGCCGACTACCTCTTCTCGACAACCCTGGCCAACCGCGTCGAGGCAGGGACCGAAGCCGGCTACATCGCCGAGCAACGGGCACTCGAAAAGGCCGGGTTCCAGAGGGAGGGCCTCCATCAATGCCGTGGTTATCGCGACGGCCGAATGGTCGACGGGCTGACCTACGCCCGGCTCCGCTCCGACCCGCACCCGTAGGCGGCATGGGCGCGCTGCTGCTCGACCTCGTGGACGCCGGCTGGGCCGACGCTCTGGGGTGCTCGGTCGGCCTGATCCGCACCCCCGGGGCCCACCTGGTCAGGGGAGGACGTGATTTAGCCAGCTACCGGGGCGTGTATGTCGCTCGGCTCGGGGCTCGGTGCTGGTCTATGCCCCATCCACGCACGCGGCGGCCGCCCGCCGGGCCTTGTCCGACGCGGGGCTGGGGCCAAAAGACGTGTTCAGCGCCGAGTTCTGTCGCAAGGTCGCCGGCACTCAGGGCGGCTCCGTACTGGCCCTTCGTGGCACGGGTTCGTAGACGCTGCTCATTTCCGGCCCGCGGAAGGCGCCGATGGCGAGCCCGTGAGACACGACGACCCCGAACTGGGACGGCTACGCCGGGCCTGTAGCGAACAAGAGTGGGCCGAAGCGGGTTTTGCTCACGTCGACGGCCCGGTGTACGGGCTTCGGCTGAACGGCCTGATGGTGGCGGCCGGCAATATGACCGGGTACCGGGGGATGCCCGCCGACGTCGGGGTGATCACGCTCCCCGCCTTCCGGGGCAGAGGCCTGGCCCGACAGCTGGTCTCGCATATGACGGCAGAACACTTAGCTGCCGTCGGAGTGGTGCGCCACCGGGCACTGCAGACGAACCTGCCGTCGTTGGCGGTCGCCAGTTCGCTCGGGTTTATCGGCCGGGGCGAAAACCTCGCCGTCCGGCTCGAGCCAGCCTGACCCGGCACCTACGGGTTGTATCACACTTTCATCATATTTAGCACAATCTGGTTGTGATTCGACAAACTCGTTGCGATTTGGTGACTTTTTGCTGCAGTAGCGCAACGAGATGGCGCGATCGCAACGAGTTGGCCGAAGATGTGAAGGGATTGGCCCGGCCAGCTTGATGGTGGACACGGCGGTGCAAAGGAGGTTTTCCGGGTCGCCATACCAGGGCCTGGTCGTTGGGCCGCAGGGCCGCAGCTTGCTGCTCGTAGATCCAGGGCGGCACAGTGGTTCGTGGCTTCAGAAAAGGCCATGGAGGAGCACCCTTCAGGCTGCAAGCTGCCGCCCGGCTATGGCAGCCTTCTGGACCGCTGTACCGAAGTCCTCGGACGAGACCCGCGAATTCGCGCCGCATGGGTGCACGGGTCCATCGCCCGTGGCGACGCTGACGAGGTGTCAGACCTCGACGTCATCATCGCCGTCGCCGACGACGACATGCCGGCCTTCGCTGCGGGTTGGCGGGACCGCCTCGACAAGATCACCCCGACCGTGATGGCTCGGCCGTCGTTCGGCGCTACCGGGAGTTGGCTGGCCATCACGCCGGCGTGCCAGCGCTTCGACTTGTGGGTCGAAGCGGCCTCAGGTGTCGCTTCCTCACCGGCCCACGACCGGCTGGTCCTCTTCGACCACGACAACCTGGGCGGCCTCGTGCCGGCACCACCGGCGCCGGCCCCGCCGTCGCCTGCGAAGCTGAAGGACCTGGCCCAACGGTTCAGCTCGGCCGCCTCCGTAGCCCAAGGGGCAGACGAACTGCTCATGCTCCAGGTGATCTGGGCGCTGCGCTGGATCCTCTACAACGCCTACGTCGAGACCAACCGCCCGCTGCCGCGGACCGGCCTCAAACAGTGGAGCGCCAAGCTCACTGGCGCCCAGCTGGCGACGTTCGTGGCGCTGCCTACGTCCGGGGACCCGGCGCCGGTCGTCGCCGCCCTGGAGGACGTCCTGGGCCGGCTGCCGGCAGAGCTGCCTGAGCCTGCTCTTCACGCCGTCGTGGTGCCCCCTGAAGGGTTCATCCGTGGTCTCGACATCGGCAGCGTTCCGGCCGGGACGTGGGCACGGCACGTGGCGGAGGAGTATTTTGCGCTCCACATTTACCTGGCAGGGGTGCTCCACCGTGGCGACGGGCTCCTTGGCGTCGTCGGCGCCAACGACGCCCGAAAGCTGCTGTACGAACTGGCCCTCGAAGCGAACGGGCGCCGGCCGGCAACCTCACCAGCGGACTGGAGTGGGCGCCTCACAACCGAACAACTACGGGACCTCCTCGCCATACCGTCCGGTGCCGCTGACCGGCAGAGCGCCCTGGCCGCCCACCTCGCCGGGCGGGAGATATTTGCTCGACGGGGACGGGAGATCCTCGGGACCAGCTGGCCGGGTGAAATGGAGGCGGCGGTAACCACCCACGTCGACCGGGCCATTGGCGCAAGCTCGCTCAGACCGCCACCCGTCGCATCGTGGCGAACTCCCCGGCCAGCAAGACCGCGGTAACTGCCGCCAGTACGCCGGTCAACCCGGTGGCACTGAGGGTGGTGAAGAAGTTGCCAACATTGGCCCAGGCGCCGGCCCACGTAGCGACCAGGGCCCCGCGACCAGTACGGTGACCTGAGCGGCGATGAACACCAGCAGCCCGGCGAGGTTCCACCGTCTGTAAGCGAGCCCGAACCAGCTTCCGTAGACGTATACCAGAGTCAGCCCCACGAACGACGTCAACCAGGTGACGTACCAGGGCCCGGCAAAGAGGTAGCCCACCCGGAAAAAGTGCAGGCGCACGCCCCACCCGTCTGTGGCCCGTTCGATCTCCTGGAAGATGGTGAGGGCCAGCCCGTACACGGCCGCCATGGCGACGGCGAGACCGGCGGTCCCTAAGAAGTAGGTCCGGCGGCTCACCCCGAGGCTGAGCCCGAAGGCGAGGGACCGGGTGGTGCTTTGCACGCCCAGGACGAGGACCATTATGTAGAAGCTGGCCAGGCCACCGACGGGCACGCTCTGGTGGGGGCCGGTCTGGATCATGCTGACGATGACCACGTTGATGGCGAACACGAATGCCAGCAGGGCCCAGGGCATGACGATGTAGGCCAGGCGGTCGACCAGGTGGTACCGGGCCACGTTGACCAGTGTTCTCATGCGTACGTCCTTTCCTTGAGGTCTTCGGTGGCCCGCGCCGCTGCGTGGACGATCACCTGTTGCAGTGACAGGGGCTCCAGGTCGAGGTGCAGTTCGCGGGCGCGGGCGCGGTCGCTGGCGTCCAGCGTTCCCCCGAGCACGACCGACTCCTGCGCCGCGATCCGGCGTCTGTCCCAGGTCGTGCGACCGGCGACGAACGCCTCGACGGCCGCCGTCGGGCCGCTTACCGTCGTGGCCGCGCCGCGCACATCGTCAGCCAGCGCGTCCAGGACGACCCGTCCGTGGTCGATCATTACCACCCGTTCAAGCAGGTCTGCCGCCTCGTCGATCAGGTGGGTCGATAGCAGGAACGTCCTGGGGTTCTCGGAGTACTCGGCCAGCAGCCGGTCGTAAAACAGCTGGCGAGCGACGGCGTCCAAACCTGCATAAGGCTCGTCGAAAAGCGTTACCTCCGCCCGGGCGGCCAGCCCGATCACGATCCCGAGCGCTGTGCGCATGCCCCGGGAGAGCCGCCTGATGCGCCGGTTGGTCGGCAGCTCGAAATCGCGGAGCAGGGCCTCGGCCAGCTCTTGGCTCCAGTTGGGATAGAACCACGACGCCGCCCTCAGGGCGTGGAAGACCTTGAAGTCCGGGAACTGCTGGTCCTCACGGACGAGCACCGTTCGGCGCAGGATGGCGTCGTTCTCGATCGGGTTGGCCCCGAGGACCCGCACCACGCCCGACGATGGCAACTCCTGCGCGTCGAGGATGCGGAGCAGGGTGGTCTTGCCGGCTCCGTTACGACCTAGCAAGCCCGTGATGGTCGGGCCTTCGATCTCGACGGTCACGTCTTCGAGCGCCACCTGGTCGCGGTAGCGGCGGGTCAGGCCGGTCACAGAGATGGCCGGTGTCATGGCTGCGTGGCTCCTTTACCGTTGATGTTGCTGGTGTTGCTCCTGGAGGCGTGGATCAGGTCGATCAGCGCCTCGGTGCCGAGACCGAGCCGGTTGGCCTCGGCGACCATGGGTTCGACGAAACGAGCCGCGAACTGTTGGCGGCGCTCCTCGAGCAGCTTCGCTCGGGCGCCGGTGGCCACGAACATGCCGATGCCCCGGTGCTTCTCGAGAAGGCCCTGCTCGATCAGCATGTTGATGCCCTTCGCGGCGGTCGCCGGGTTGATCCGGTGGAAGGCGGCCAGCTCGTTCGTGGACGGGACCCGGTCGCCCTCGTTGAGGGCGCCGTCGGCGATCTCCGCGGCGAGCAGCTCCGCGATCTGGGAGAAGAGCGGCGCTCCGTCATCGAGCACGGACCGGTCCCCAACTGATGCCGTCACAGGCCCCGGCAACCTTGGCTACTGTTCGCTGGTTCATTACTTGACTAATGTACCAGTGAAGCGGAGCAACGTCAAGCCCGTGGTCAGTCAAGGTTGGAGGCCCGGGACCTCCGTTCGAAGACGGGCAACCCGGGCAGCAGGATTATCCCTGGCGAAGGGCCTGGTGACAGCGATCGGGGCTTGGGCGTCGTCGAGGTCTCACTCCCGAAGGAGGACGCGGCGTACCTCTCCGAGCAATGGCCAGGACTCGGACCACGGCAGCACATTGCTCACAAGGCACAACCTTTCCGCGCCGGCATCGAGATAGTGTGCCAGCTGGTCCGCCACTTGTTCGGGCGTGCCACCGATGGCGAGTTCTTCGGCCCTGGGGGCGGCGACGCCGTACAACGACTGCATAGCGGCGGCACTCTGAGCAGCAAGGTCGCCGGAAGCGACGGCGCCGACCGCAACATGGAGCACTATGCCGGTCAGTGGGCATGGACGGCTTTCCTCCTCAGCCAGGTGGCGCAAAAGGCTCGAGGAAGCCCCGAACTCGGCCGGTGTCTGAAACCCGACAGCCAGCCATCCCCGAAACGGGCGGCGCGGCGAACGGCGCCCGCAGAGGTCCCGCCGACCCACAACGGCGGGACCGGCAGCGATGTGCCCAGTAGTAAGGCCTGTGGGCTCAACGGCGAAGCGACGTTCCCAACTTCACCTCGGCGCGCCGCCACCAGGATCCTGAGGAACTGGTCTGTGCGTTCTCGCTGACCGGAGCGAGTGAGGCCGGCAAGGCGGTACTCCTCTTCACCGGCCGCCCCCAGCGCTACTCCGAGCTGGAGGCGGCCCCCGGCGAGAAGTTGCAAGGTGGCGACCTGCTTCAGCGCCCAGGAGAGGTTGCGCATGGAGGGCGCAAAAATGGCCGAGCCAATCTCGATCTTCTCCGTCGCGGCGGCACAGGCGGCCAGCACACAGGTGAGGTCGAGTACCGCGGCGTCGCCGTGGACGAAGCCGTCTTCCGCCCATATCCCGTCCAGGCCGGCCGTCTCGGCTCCCCGGGCCAGGCGGGCTATGTCAGGGAGCGCCATGCCTGCCGGCAGAGGGTTCGTGATGTCCACACCGATGCTGGCCATTGATGTCCTCCTTCGCTCCGCTGAGGTCCCCCCCAGCACCCGGCCCAGCTTGACGGGTGACCGAAACCTATACCCGGGCGGCCAGCCTTTTGTCTAGTGCTGCCTCGGGGAACGTTTGCCAGGTTGCCTGCCGCAAGCACCCCTGTTGGCGCTTGCAAGTTGGCGTGCGCAACCGGGCAAACGTTGCCTGTCGTGGCACTAGCCTGGCCAAATGAGGGTCGCCTTGGCGGGAGAACTGGACGGCCGAGACCGCACCCTGTTTGCGTGCCTCGACAACGTCCAGGCTGCGGGCGCCAACTATCCCCGTGACGCCCTAGGAATTGGCCCTCCGGCGTGACGCATGGTGGAGCGGGAACGGTTGGAATCCGAAGGCCTCAAGAAGGTCGAGAGCGCCGAACAAAGTGCGGAGGCCACCGCTGACCATACGCTCCGGCGTCACACGCTTTTGTCCCGGGTGCTGCGCGTTGTTGGCGGGGTGGTGCGCGAGCAGTCGGCGGAGGCGGTCGGTCTAGCAGCAGCGGGGGCCACCTTTTGGTTGGTCATCTCGGCGTTCCCGACGGCGATCGCAGCGGTAAGCCTTTTCGGGCTCGTAGTCAGCCCGGAGAAAGTAGCGACTGACCTTGCCAGCCTGGCCAGCGGGGCGCCGGCGTCGCTGGGCTCGCTCATTTCGAGCCAGTTGCGACGGGTGGCGGCCACCCATCATGACAGCTTGTCCCTCGGATTGGTGGCGTCGTTGGTGTTCGCCTTATGGAGTGCCTCGGCAGGGGTCTACAACCTTGACCGCGCTATTTCGCGTTGCCTACGGGTTGACACCTCAGCGCTACGCGGAAGCGCGGGGGCGCGCCCTGTTGGGTGCGGTTGCCGTAGTGCTTTTCCTTGGTGTGGGCGCCCTGGCGATCTCCGCCGCCATCGGGCGGTCCCGCGCTCCAGTGGTTGTCGTGGTTGCCGTGCTGGCGTTGATGGTCGCGGTCGCTGCCGGCGTAGGGACGCTGTACCGGTTCTCGGTGGGCACCAGGGTGGGGATCCGGGCGTTGGCCCCGGGGGCCGTTGCGTCATCGGTGGGTGTGGTGGCAGCCCTGGCCGGCTTTGGTGCCTACGTGGCTTGGTCGAAGCATTACACAGCCGTTTACGGCGTATTCGCTGGAGCGGTAATTGGGATGCTCGGCACATACCTGGCTGTGTACGTCGTCCTTCTGGGCGCCGTTTTGAACGCTCAGGTATCGGCTAAAAGCAATCATAATTGACTAATTGAGCCCGCCCCGCACATGGGTATTTACCCAATTACGGACGTCTTGTTCGACCTGGTCTACCGTCCGGCTGGCATCTACGACCGTGGCCGTCGGTACCTCGCTGGAGGCCACCATCAGGGCGGCGTTGAAATCGACCCACCTTTCGGTACTTGGTGTGAGCGGGCCGCTCTCGACGCGACCGGCATGGCGGGCCCGCAGGACGTCGGGCGGGCAGGTCAAGCACAAGAAGTGCGCAGAGTCGAAATAGTCGAGCACATCCGTGTTCCCGAGGATTTGTTCGGGCAGCATAACCGAGAAGTAGACGACGACGACATTGTTCTGGGCGATCTCGTGAGCGAGCCGCATCATCGACCGCCAGAAGGCAGGGTAGTCCTGGTTCGGCGGGACGACGCTGATGAGATCCTCTGCGTGGACATCGGCGTCGAGAAGGACCGCACCGGGTATTGTCCCCGCCAGCCGGGCGCACAGTGTGGACTTGCCGATGCCGGAAGTGCCCGTAACGACCAGCAGCGGCGGGCGGACGAAGGGGCGCTCGTGGCGGCAATGCGGGCACCTCAGCACGAGGCCGACCGCAGGGATCAAGTCGCTCCAACCGCCGCAGGCCTCACATGTGAACGGCACGCACCGATTATGGCGCCGAGCCGCGGCTGGCCCGCTGAATAGCCGGGGTGAGCCGGCAGAGATCTCCTGAAGATCTGGCACTTATGCCTAAGAAACCAGCCAGGGGCCAACCTGTATGCCACCAAGATGTGACCTATGGAAGAAGTTGTTGACTACCAGGTCAAGTGGCGGCGCGCCGCGGCCTACGTCGTATGCCGCGACGACCAGGGACGCATCTTGCTCACGCGTTTCTATGCAGAGGACAATCCCGGCAGCGGGCACTGGACAATGCCGGGAGGGGCGATGGAATGGGGCGAAACGCCTGAGGAGACGGCGCTGCGAGAGCTGGAGGAAGAGACGGGGCTATGGGCTCGTCTGGGAGCCGTTGTCGGCGTCTTCTCGCGCTGGTACACCGCGCAGGAGTCATGGCGTGGGGAGGCAGGCCACACAATCGGCATCGTCTACGAGGCCACCAACGTGACCGGCAAGCTCAGGACCTCTTTCGACCCGGGGACCACAGACGCGGCGGCGTGGTTCTCCGTCGAGGAGGCGAGGTCGGTGCCGCGGGCCGACCTCGTAGACTTCGTGCTCGCCCGGGTTCACTGACCGCGACAAATCGGGGTGGCCGTTGCCCGACCAGGTCGTTTGGGTCACCTCATCCGTGAGCGGAAATCTCAAGCTCTCCGGGTGGTTTTCGTGGCACGGGACATAGGCGACCGGGCATCGTGAGTGAGTGCCTGGTGAAATGATCAGGGGCGACCGTGTCGTCCTCCGACCGACAACAGCGGACGATCTCGCTTTTCTGCGCACGTTCTTCGCCGACGGCGTTTCACTGTTGACCCCGACACTGACAACGTCCGCGATGTCGAGGTTCTGGCCGAAGGTCGGTTTCAAACCGGTGCGTGTGGTCGAGGGCGACGGTGGGCGTAAGCCGTACTGGCTCATGGAATGGCCTGCCGGCCAGGAGGCCCATCGTGTGCCGGAGGTCGGCCCATAACATGATGGCGACGACGTAACGTCGGTCACGGCCGTCTCCAGGAATTCGGTGGAGGTTTGACGTGGACTACCCGAGCGACCAGCTCCAGCAATTCGTACCCGAGCAGTTGGGCGCCTGGGAGGTCCCGGGCTGCGCGATCGCCGCCGTCCGGGAGCGGGATGTGGTGCTAGAGACAGGATGGGGGTGGCGCGATGTGGCGGAGGAAGAGCCCGTTACTTCGGGCACCCTGTTCGCCATAGGGTCCACCACCAAAGCCTTCACCGCGGCCACCATAGGGGCGCTCGTGGACGACAGCCTCCTCGACTGGGAGCGCCCGCTCAGGGACTACATGGCGGACTTTCGGTTACAGGACCCGTTCGCCACGGACCGTGTGAGCATCGTTGACTTGCTGTCGCACCGCTCTGGTCTTCCCCGCCATGACCTGGTCTGGCTCGGCGACCCCGACCTGTCCCGGGCCGACTTGATGCGGCGGTTGCGTTCGCTGCCTCTCAGCAGGGACCTGCGCCAGGAATTTCAGTACTGCAACCTCGGGTACATGGTGGCCGGGTACGTGGTCGACCTCCTCTCCGGCATGCCCTGGGAGGACTTTGTCCGGTCCCGGCTGCTGGGCCCGGTGGGCATGACCCGCTCGGAACTGTCCGTCGACGACGCCCTCGCCGACCCGGACCACGCGACCCCCTACGAGCGCCGCCAGGGTGTAGTCGTCCCCGTGCCGTGGCGACCGGTCACCGCGCTGGCTCCGGCAGGCGCCATCAACTCGTGCGCGTCCGATATGGCGCAATGGTTGTTGTTACAACTGAACGGGGGACGCGTTGATGGGAAGGCGGTCATTTCTGCCGGCACGCTGGCGCGCCAGCAAGCGGCCCAGGTCGTGGTGGCCGAGGACCGGACGTTCCCGGCGTCAACCCGGCACGCCTACGGGCTCGGCTGGACGATCGGCCGGTACCGGGAGCACCGGCTCGTCGAGCACGGCGGTGGCATAGACGGTTTTCAGACAGAGTGCATAGTGCTGCCAGACGACGGCATCGGTGTTGCCGTGATGACCAACACATCTTCCAGTGCAATGGCCCCCATCGTTGCCTACCGGGTGCTCGATGACCTGCTCGGCCTTGAGCCGATGGACTGGTTCTCGCCCATCAAAGCTCGGTTTGACGCCGCCGCCGGGGGGCTCCGGGAGGCCCGGGGCGTGCGCCGGGTTGTCGCCGATGCCCCCTTACCCCGGCCTCTAAGTGCCTACGAGGGCGAGTACGAGAACCCCGGTTACGGCAGATTGGCCCTGACCCTCGATGGAGATGTCCTTCGGCCGAGCTTCGGCACCCTGGAGCTCAGTCTCGGCCACCGGCACTACGAGACATTCGACCTGGAATGGCACGAACTGGGCAACCAGTCCCATATTTTCCCGTTGATGTTCCTTTCCGGCCCGGACGGCGACGTCACCGCCCTCACGGTCCGATTGGAGCCGGCGGTCGCGCCGCTGCAGTTCGACCGGTTACCGGGCCCGAGACGCAGGATCCCGAGGTCCTCCGCCGCCTTTGCGGTACCTACGCCATGGGCCCGGTCGAGATAATCGTCGCCCTGAGCGATGACAAATCGCTGACGGCCACCACACCAGGGAGCGCCCGGCCCCTGGAACTTCAGGCCGAGCGCGGCTTCCGATTTAGAGTGAAAGGTCAGCCTGGTCTGACGGCTGAATTTGAGCGTGACGCGTCCGGCGCAGTTGTCCGCCTCATTGTCCAGCCGCTCGGGATTTTCCTGCCACACCCCTGAGAGCCCGACTTCAGAAATATCGTCCCGTTGACCGGGACATGGTTTCGTCTCCTCAAACCCCCGCTTCGGCGGGCAGGACGCCGTTTTTTACTGCCTTCAGGAACGCGTCATAATCACGCTCGTTCTGGTCGGCGTAAGCGACGGCGAAGTTGCCCATGGCCGTGTCGAAGGCGGTCGCGGTCCCGAGGTAGGAAGAAATAGCGATCCGGTCACCAGAGCGCGCGTGCGCTCGGGCCAGCGTCCAGCCACAGATTCGGCCATAGACGGCCAGGGTCGCCGGGGTCAGGTTGGCAGGCTCGACCCCAACCTTGCCGTCCCAGAGCTGGCGAACATAGAAATCGCGTTGCTTGCCGTCGAGACCTACGGTGCGCAGCCAGCCCAGCGTAATGTCACTGGAGGCCTGCATGAGGCGCTGGCCCTCCACGACCCTTTGGCCCTGGTTAGACATCTTGCTCTTGCCGCAGAAAGGCGCCAGCACCGAATCCTGGGCCTCCTTAACCTGGAGAAATATCGGGTCGGCGTCGCGCCGGCCCATGAGCAGCAGGACCCAACAGCGCGTGCCGACGCTGCCCACCCCGACCACCTTCCTGGCCATATCCACGATCCGGTACTGCTCGAGCAGGTGGCGACGGTCGGGCTGCAGAGTGGCCCGGTAGGCACGGAACAACTTGTGCAGCTCGTCCTGGAACCTGGGCAGCTCCTCGGGCTCGATGAGATCCCGGAGCGGGACAATGAGGGGCGGGTCGGGGGTAATGATCGGTTCGCCGTCCAGGAGCTGTGTCAGCTTGGTGAAAGCCTTCATGCTGTCCTTTGAACGGGCCTTGGCCAGCGTCGCCTCCAGGTTGGGTGCTTCCTTCGTGCCGACCTGGGAGCGAACCAGGGCCACGATGGCGTCACCGTCGAGGCGGGCGTACCACACTCCGATCTCGGTAAGCGTGGCGAACTCCCGCATCGCTTCGCGGTACTGGCGGGCCGTGGCCTCAACGGCGTTCCGGCGGTCGACCGGGTTCAGTTTGCCGTCCCGTCCCGCCACCTCGATGCTGGCGGCAAGGCGTTTCACGTCCCACTCCCACCACCCCGGCAGGGTCTCGTCGAAGTCGTTCACGTCGAACACCAGGGAACGTTCGGGCGAGGTGAAGCCGCCAAAGTTGAGCAGGTGCGCGTCCCCGCAGGCCTGCACCTTCAACCCCGAATTTGGCGTGTGGGCCAGGTCGGCAGCCATGACCGCGGCGGCGCCCCTGTAGAAGGTGAACGGCGAGACCATCATCCGCCCGTGGCGGATCGGTACCAGGTCGGGCTCCCTAGTCGTCGCCTGCTCCGCGATGATGTCGACCGGGTTCCTCCGCCCTGCCGGTGCCGTCCACGCGGCGTGAAGCGTGCGCGGAACGGCCACGCGAGCGGTCTTTCCCTGGCGTACCGCTTCGTCGGCGCTGATGTGATCGACCCGCTTTTCCAGGGCGCGGTCGACCTTCATGCCACCGACCTCGCTCACCGATTCCGTAAGCGCCTTATTGGCGATGTCTTTGGCGTCGGCGGCTCTGCCGTCCCCAGCACGGGGGCTTCGTCTTTGGCTCTTTGTCGCTGCAGTGGCCACTGTATTCTCCTTCTGTGAAATTGCCCAAGCGAGCACCCGTAATCAGCCTTTGATCAACAAGCCGCTGCTCTCGCCTACCGTGTTGCTCTATTTCGGTAGCTCTGCGACACAGCCCGATAACCGTAATCTTGACTGGCAACCCCCGCAGAAAGCCGAGGAGACAGACCCACGGGGCCAGGGAGTTACCCTGACAATATATGGTCCCAGGTGCGGCCGGGTTCACCAAAACGATGATAGCCGCGCTGCCGTCCAGCTCATCACCCCGAGACGGCCGGCAAGGTCAACAGAATGATCGTTCCTCAAGACGAGGAGTCACCTGGTCCAACGCGAATGCACACGCCCACATTACGACTGGCTACCTGAGAGCCAATCACCCCGACGGGGTGAAACTTTCGTCCCCCCGCATGGCGCGCCGGTGCTCTTCCGTCCAGACGGGGACGGGCGAGCCAATAGGACCGGGAAATTGGGGCGTACTGAAGTCTTTCACAGGACGAGCGGGCACCCAGCCCCTGCCGAGAGCTAAGTGACGTCTCGTTATCCCGTTGCAATATCACGGGTTTTCGATGCGGAAAGAGTGCAAATAACGGCGGCTTTGAAAAGCGCCCATAAATGACGAACCTTTCCGGCCCTGGCTTCTGTGGGGGTTGTACAGAACCGGCGAGGAGGATTGCCCGGCTGGGACGCTCACCCCGGACACGCGTGCCCATGCCGATACCCCAGGACGCCGTACAAACCTCCGCTACGGTCCGGCCCGGGGCGTCACCGTCTGAGCCTCGTGATCGAGACGACGCAGGGTGTTGGCGATCGCGTCTAGAGCTCCTTGAGCCTGTTCCAATGGACCGTAGCATAGTAGCCCAAGCACCCCTTCGTCACCTTCAGTTCACCTTCCGTTCATCTTCTCGCTGCCCTTGTGCCTGATGCCGTCTTTCTGGAGTTTGGGGTGCAGCGTGGCAGGGAACCGATCTGACAACACCCTGCACCGTGCCGGGCTCCTTTCACCGTGACAGGCTCTGGGAAACGAATGCTGACGTAGTAGTGGACAAGAGACGAGCGATAGGTGAACGAGGAACGTACCTCTGCTGACCGAGATCCACGGCCCGGTACAAGGCGCCGGCCAGGCGCGTGAGCATCCCTGTCGAGGAAGGGCGCGGCCCGCTCGAGGCAGACGTCAGCCGCCTCTTCGCAATGGTCAGCGAGGCGTTGGCAGCGGCCACCGGTTCCCTCCTGGGCGGGGAGCCAGAGGAGGGGAGCAGGGTGGTCGCCGCCGACGAGGCCATCGACGAGCTGTCCGGGGGCCTGAGCGAGCGGATCTGGGAGGACTTTGACCGCCTCCTGCCGGCCAGCAACGAGCTGCGCCGCCTTATGGGCCTCCTGCTCATAGTGCCAGAGCTCGAACGCAGCGCAGACCTGGCCGAGCACATCGCGCAACGAGCCGTCACCGGGCTTGGCCCGGACATGTCGGCCGTCAGCCGGGGGATCGTGCAGCGGATGTCCGACGTCGCGCTGGAGATGTGGCATGAGGCGGCAGAAAGTTACATTTGCCACAGGGCCGCCGCGGTCCTTTTAGACGAAGCCGACGAAGAACTCGACATCTTGCGGGACCGGCTCACCAAGGAGGTGGCAAGTGCAGCGATGCCATCTTCGGTGGCTGCGCAGGTCACGCTGATCGGCCGGTTCTATGAGCGCCTGGGAGACCACGCCGTGAACCTGGCCAAGCGCATCGAAGCACTCCCGGACCAGGACGGACCAGGGGATCCCTGAACCATCCGACGAAGCACGGTTCAGACGATCAGCGACCGGGCGACAATGTCGGAAGCCTCAGAGACGTTCGAAACCGTGAAGTCCGGGCGCAGGTCACTCAATGGCCACTGACGACCGCGATGTAGCCAAATGGTCGAGAGCCCGGAGGCCCTGCCACCCCGGATGTCAGCGTCAGGACTGTCACCGATCATCCAACCCGACAGTGGCACCTCGCACCTCCGGGCCGCGTCGGCGAAAATAGCCGTCTCGGGCTTGCGCGCTCCCACCACCGACGACACGCAGATGGCGTCAACGATCTCTGCGATACCTATTCGCTCTGATCTTGTCGGCCTGGCTGGGTTCTCCGTTCGTTACGACGGCGACCTTGAAACCGAGCCGCCGAAGACGGGTGATGGCGGCAACGCTTTGGTGGTCACGCCGGTAACACCGTGGGTAGTCGGCGCGGTAACTGCCCACCAGATCTTCTACGGACGTGGCGAGCGAGAAGTGGCCCTTGACCGCAACGAAGAACTCCTCGCGGGGACGGGACCCGTCCTCGTCGTGGGCAACCAGCCATCGGACGCCTGATGTGTCAATCCCGTGCTGTTCGGCGAACGCCTTCGCCCAGCAGGAAAAGGCCGCTTCCCGGTCCGCGAGCGTGTTGTCCAGGTCGAAACACACCAGCGGAAGCGCAGGTGGCACAGTCCTCAACATGTGGGCCGGTCGGGCCAGCAATCTCCACGACCACGCCTAGTGGTTCAGAGCCAAGACGCGAAACGCCGCTGCTCCTGTCAGGTCCACGAACGGCACCCTATGCGACGACCCCCGGGGGGCGCCGCGTGAGCTGGAAGAGCGGGTGCCGGCGCGGTCGACTGACAAACTTGCCGGATGACCGAGATAGCCAAGGTAACCGCCATCGTGACAAGGCTCGGTGACCACGGGCCGGAGCTCTGTGTCTTTGACCACCCGCTGGCCGGTACGCAGCTCCCGGACGGCTCCTTGGAAGAGGGCGAGGAGGCGACGGTGGGTGCCGCCCGAGAACTGTTCGAAGAGACCGGCCTCGACGGGGCCGCCCTCCGCGGAGTCCTTGCTTCGGTCCCGGCGGTAGGACCGGGCTTTGCCGTCGTACGCCAGGCCACCACGACCGATGACGGCCCGCTTTCCCGGGGTATCGGCGTCCGTGTCATAGAGCGCGGCTCCCGGCGGGCCACGGTCGTCTCCGAAGGCCGCCGTTTTGAGGTCCCCACCGACTGTCTCTCGCTCGACGCCGTGCGCCACCTGGTCCATTTCGTGGCGTTACGCCCGGCCCCAGATGAGTGGTGGGTCGTCACCCTTGACGGAGGCGGCCTGAGCTGGCGCTGTCGTTGGCTCCCGATCTCGCAGTTGGGCGCGGTCGACGAGGCCCAGCAGCAGTGGGTCGCGGCGGTGCGGGGCGACCTCGAGGAGGCCGACCACCCGGCGGCGGCTCGTCGGGCGCAGGTTGCCGGAGCCTACGAGTTGTTCTTCGCCCCACCGTGGAGCGGTGACCACGTCGCCGTCTCGTGGAAGACGGTAAGCGAGGCTGGCCCCAAAGCCGCGGCCGCCCGGGCTGAAGCGGCCGCCTTCAACGACCACGGAAGCCTGGTCGCCGTACAGGAGGCGGACGCGGCCGAGGGTGCGTGGACCTTTCCCGGTGGCCGGCGGGAGCCGGGTGAGGCAATCGAGCAGACCCTCCAGCGCGAGGTAATGGAGGAGGCCTGCGCCGAGGTCGTCGACCACGAGCTGCTCGGGTACCAGCACTTCGTCTCGCTCGACGAGGACGGTCAAAGCGAAGGGAGGCTGGATGCCATCTACTGGGCCAGGGCCGGGTCCTCGCCTTCGAACCCCGGTACGAGACAACCAAACGGCGTCTGCTTAAGCCTGAGGAGGCCAGGGGCCTGCCGTTCTGGGCCAACCCGGTGGTAAGTCGCTTCCTCAACTATGCGTTCGACGCCGAAGCCCGCCACGCATGAGAGCGCGAGCCGGCGGCGGTAGCCGTTTCGTCGCGGACATCAGGTCGTCGGTAGGCGCGTTCCGCGCCGGACGCGGACGTCCGTGAGCTGAGCGAGGCCCGACGTTTGGCGGCGGCGGCGCCCCCGGCTCGCCGGACCCGGAAGGGGCGCCGGCCGGCTCGGGCGGCGGCGCGAGCGACATCCGCACGTGCTCGGAGCACGCGTCGAGGTGCCCGGGCGGCGACACGTCGCTTCAGTCGCGTCTCATCGTGGCCGGCGGCTCAGGCGGCAACGGCGGCTCCGCCATCACCGACGCGGGCAGGGCTCTTCTGCGGCACCGGCACCGGCGGCGGAGCGGCGTCCAACGCCCAGCGGTTCCCGAACGGCAACGCGACGCTCGGCCCGCTCCCGATCAAGACGGCAACCGGGTACGTGATCCCCGGTTTCGGGAGCAATAGCGACGCCACCGTGAAGACGGTTGGCGGTGACACGGACGCCGCAGGGGGCAGCACCGTCGCTGGCCTCGGCGGCTCAGGCACGAAGTGTCGAGGCGGCGGCGCCTACCAGGCCGTGACGTTCATCGACAGCGTCCCCGGCAGCCCGGGGAACGGCCCCAACGGAGGCACCGGCGGCGACGCCGCCGGGCTGAAGCCTCTGCCCTGCAACACCCGCAACGAGTGCAACGATGCCGGCCCGGGAGGTGGCGGTGGTGGTGGGTACTTCGGCGGCGGTGGCGGCGTGAGCGGCTACGGCAACTGCACGAGCGCCGGCCCGGGGCCTTGCAACGCGGTCACGGGGAGCATGGGCGGCGGCGGCGGCTCGAGCTTCATCGCAAAGAGCGTCCTCGCGCCCAGTCCAGCTTCGGTGCGCTCGGCACGGGCGTCCCCTACATCGAGCTCGCCCCCGTGGTCGAAATCGCCAGCCCGGCAAACGGCGCCGTCTACCCCTCCGGTCGGGTCGTCCGCGCCAGCTGGTTGTGCTCGCTCCCGCCGGGCTGGGGCTTCGGGCTACAGAACTGCACCGCCGGCGCCGCCGTTGGCAGCCCCATCGCCACGACGCCCGGCAAACACGTCTTCACCGTCCGCGGTGTTGTCGGGACGCAGCCCGTGGCGGTCAGCGTGACCTACACGGTGCAAGGGCCGTAAGGGCGCATCATTTGACGGGCCTGGTGGAGAGGTCGGGCCACGCACGATCGGCCAGCGCCCCGGCGGGCAAGGGGCAACGTCGGGCGCACGTCGGCCCCACGGAGACGAAGGTCGGACGAGGGAGGCCGGCTCGCCCGTAAACGTCACGGACAAGGGCCGGGTAGATCATGGCGAAGGCATGCCCGGCAAAGATCCAGCTGTGGCCACCCGGGCCGAAGAGCACGTGGGTCTCGATGCCAGCGGCTCGGGCCGCCGCCGCCAACCTGGCCGCCACCTTCAGGTGCCCCTTGTCGCCGGTCCCGTCAGCGAACCAGGCCACCACATGGCGGTATCGGTGCGTGGCCATCACCTCGAGCGGGTTGTGGGACCGGTAGGCGGCCAGGTTGCCGCCATAAAGCTCTATCACGGTGGTATGCCAGGTCTGACGGAAGCCGTAATTGGGTGCCGCGTCACCAGCGACGTCCACGAACCGGCCATAGATGTCGGGGTGCCGGAGGCCCAGCTCGACGGCGCAGGTGCCACCCTCGGAGAAGCCGACGACCGCCCATCGGGCCGGATCGTCTTCGATACCCAGAGCAACGGTGATGTAGCTAGGGACTGCCCGGGCGAGGTACGTCTCGGAATTGCCCTGCGGCCCGTTACGCACTCGGTGTCGAAGCCTCTCGCCCCGTTCTCGTCGACGAAGACCATGACCGGAGCGGCGCCTCCGTGCGTGGCGGCCCAGTGATTAGCAACCTTGATCACCTCGCCCGCCCGGACCCAGTCCTTGACGTCGCCCGGCCACCCCGACAGCATCAACAACACCGGCAGGTGAGCGTGGTCCACGGCGAAGTAGTCAGGCGGGAGCCACACATAAGCGGTGGCGGCGTGGAAGCCGACTGACCTGCCTGGTATGACAACGGGGCCGAACTGGCCTACCGCAGCGTGGATCGGCAGCACGGCGATGCGGTGGGTGACCTCCCGGCGCATGGTGTCAGCGGAGATCTGCCCCGCCTGCGGCCTGTCGAGCAGGGCACCCACCGTGGGCCAGTACCCGTAGTGGGCGTTGATCAGGCAGAAGGCGGCTAGGACGGCAAGAGGAGCGGTTACCAGACGGACGGTTCGTACGGCGGCGCGACCGGACCACCAACCAGTGGCGGCCACGCCGATCACCCACAGTGCCGCTCCTACCCAGACCTTGAAGCTCGCCGGGTATGGCTCGGTGACGATCCCTGCGTGGAAGATTCCACCAGGCGGCCAGAAACGTCACCGCCGCCGACGCCAGCACGATGCCCAGGCCCCAGGTAGCCCACCACCGCCCCCCACGGCCGGCAACGCCGACCACCATCCCCACGACCGAGGCAGTCACCGCCGCGATCAGGAACCACCCGTGATCGATCGGCGTGGTGTCGAGGACGTTGACCACGACGAAGACCACGGCGGCCGCGACGACAACAACAACGATGGCGCCCGGTGCTCCCAGGGCCCGGTCTGCGGCCCACTGCCCCCACGTCGGCTGGCCTTCAGCCGGCGCACCGTCACGGGGGTGGTCGACTGGGGACCGCAGCGAGGTCAAGGCCGCCTCACTGGTCCATCGTTGACCCGCCGACCATGGAGAGAGCGTGATCCTGGCCCTCGCGGTCCGCCGAGCCCAACGGGCACGGGTCCCGACCTGCGATGCTAAAGCCGTTGCTCCCGCGGCGCACCGAGGAAGGAACCAGGAAGCGGCCGATGATGGGCAGCTCCCACCATGACTCGGCCCTGGCAATAGCCACGGCCACTGATAGGGCGTTCTCAGGCGCGTCGTAGAGGACGTAACGGGGCTGCCAATCAGGGTCGAACTTGGCGTTGAACTTCCAGAGTGACTCGATCTGCATCGAGTCGCCCATTCGGCGGAGGAACCAGGCCTGGATCCGTTTAGACGGCCCCTTTCCCGCCTCCCCAGCCAAAACGGCTCGCATGGTGGCGAAGTTGAGGCTGAGCGCTTGCCCTCCTCGCTGGCGCAGATAGCGGACTGTCTCGACGACGGCGAAATCGATCACGCCGTTGGGATGCTTACCGTTGTCGTGGCGCATCAGATCGAGTGAGTACCCTCCGATGCCCGGAGCCGGGACGAACTGGCAAAAGGCGACCGCCTCGCCCAATCCATCGTCGGTGCCCAGTGCAGCTTCGTTGCCAGGTCCCGCTTCCGCCGGGGTCACCGTCGGCGCATGGACCACAGCGAGCAGCAGCCCCTCGTCTTCAGGGTCAAAAGCCCGTCCGAGGGTCATCGAGAAGCCCCGCTCTACGCCGCCCCTGCGGCTCTTGGCCATAACCGCCTCCAGTGACGCACGCAGGGCTGGGTCGAGGCCAGCCGGGTCGTGGAAGCTGATCCGGTAACCGTGCTTGGCGACTCGGTTGACGGCTTGGCGCAGGCCTTTGAACCGGCCACCTTCCAGGGTGAACCGACCGGTGCGCACTACGCCCTCGTCACCGGCATAAAGGTCGTGCATACCTGAGGCGCGGTAGATGGGCAGCCATTCCTTGCCCGCTCCCAACCCGCCGAGCACCCAGCCGCGCTCGTCCACAAAGCGACAAAAGGCCCGCCACGCCGGCTCCCGCTCCCGCCGTGGGCCGACCGGGTCCGGCGACACCAAGCACACGCCGCCGTAAACGGCGTAGGCGATGACGGTGTCGCCCCAGAAGAAGAACTGCTTGTCGGAACGCAGAGCGAAGTAGTCGAGCGTCCCGGAGCCGTGGCGAGCGACGATATCTCTGGCCCGGGCCAGGTCGGATTGATTGGGCCGCTCACCATGACGGCCGTGGGCGACTACCGGGCGAAAGACCATCACGGCCAGCGTCACTCCAAGGCCCACGCTGACCGCCCCCATCGCCGGGTTAAAGAACCTGTCCATCACCAGCGGCAGCTGCACATGGTAAACGCCGATCATTCGTTCGCTGCTCGCTTGCAGCGCACGCACCCAGCCGATCGAGAACCGCTCATAGTGCCGATCGTCGTGATAGCGGTAGTGGTGGCTGGGCCTGGCGAGGTCGCGGATCAGAGCACCCGCTTCCAGGGCGACGGTACCGGCGACAATCGTGACGCCGGTGGCGGTACCCCACAATGCAAGGTCTCTGCGAAGCCTTGGCGCTTCGCTCGGCGCTTGGAACTCGGCTCGATTGGCCCACAAGTAGAGTGCCGCGGCCGCGGCCACGGCGGCTTCTTCGAAGTCCACCCCTTTCACCAAGTTGCCGACGACCACTGTCCCCAGGAGGGTCAAAGTGACCGCCCATGCCCTGCGCTGGCCGCGCCGCACCCCGCGGGCGAGCACGAGCAGGCCTACCGCAGCTAATGCGGTGAGTGCCGTCGCCGCCTCGGGGACGGCGATAGGGACTACCTCGCGGAACAGGTGAAGGCGGTCCCGCAGAGGCTCCGACAGAGCCGAGACCAAAGAGATGAGCCCAGCGACCCCGACGAAGAGGGCTGCCAGGCGCCGTGTGCGGCGGCGGCGCAGCCGGCAACTCGGTTGCTCCGGCCACGACCCGCCTCGTGGGCAGCTAGCCACCACCGCGGGGCGAAGGTCCGGGCGCGAGCCGGGCTCACGGCCGCGCCGGGCTACCAGCTGCTCGATGACCGTGGCCCCCGGTCCCGCCCGGCGGGCGTAGAGAAGTCGTACGCACAGCTCGTTGCCTGCCTCGACCTCGACCCATGAGACCTGCCGGCGGACGACGAGCATCGTCGGGAGCCAGCGCCCGGGGAAGCGAGCCGCGATGTCACTGACGATGCCCTCGCCGCTGCCCGCGCTGGCGACGAACCCGTTACCCAGGTCGACCAGCTCGGGCCGACTGGGATGGCCGGTGATCAGACCGGCATACCCCGAGGCGATCAGTACTCGCCCCCGGTCCCGGGCATCGCGGAGGTGTTTGCGCTCGGCTTGGCCCGCGGGCGGACCAGACAACTGGCCCGTGTGACCCAGGGGGTCGGCGGGCGGGCTCATATCGGCTTGGACATCAGCGGCAGCCGTGCCGTCCCCGGGATAGGGACCATGTCGACGCACGAGCCGATCCTGGTAACGGCCGACCTCGACACGCACGCGACGGACACCCGCCCCGGTGTCGATGTTCAGGTCGACGGAGAGAGCGACCTGGGCGCCCAGCCGCATTTGCACGGCTTCTTGTTCCGGGGCCGACCACGCAAGGCGGACGTCGCGCTCGCCGGGGAGGATGACGACCTGGCGTGCTGGGCCCGCAGCAAACTCCTTCACGGTCCGGACCAGCTGGCTGTGAGCTTTCAGCGCTGCGGCGATCATGCTGGCGGCCGGCTGAGCACCGGCCACCATGCCAGCGCCCGGCGGACATCCGACGTCGAAGGTGTTGCCGTTGAAGACCAGCGCGCCCGGTCCCGTCCACGACTCGACGGCTCGGACCAGCGCGGCTTGACGGGACGTCTGCGCCCCGGCACCGAGGCGCAGATCCGGCAACACCAAGACGTGTCCGCCCACAGGAAGGTCGATTTCGGCCAACGCGGGGGCGGCGGCCGGAACCCGGTCGGTTCCAGGGGGGAGGGTCAACTCGGTCAATGGCGTACCGTCACGGAGTGCGGGTGGCTCTAAATCACCGTGTGCGTGTGATTTAACCACTATGGGATGACATTCGTTCAGACTGAGCGTCTTATTTTCGCGTCGGCGACAGAGGGAGCTACAAAAGGGACATACCTGTCGCTCGACGCTGGGAACCTTTAGCTCAGGGTGCCTCCAGCGCGAAGTACCCATGACTCAAAGTGGTGTTCTAGGTACTCCTGGAGCTCGTTGCGGCTGAGTACCACAGTCCTGGGGCCCCTGCTTAGTAGGTCGGCACCGATGATTTCGGACCGTACGCTCTCTTGGGGAACGGCCCCCACAAATCGACCGGTACCGGCGACCTAGTCGAGAGACAGATCGAAGAACACTCGGCCCAGTGGCTCTTTTTCAACGGCTTGCGCGCCATCAGCAATTGTCATGAGCTCTGAGCTGACCTCCTGCCCTTCGGTGTCGGTCCAGTCCCCGTCCACCCCACCTCGGCGCTCTACCGCTTCGGCGGCTCCGACCACCTGGCAATAGCCCGGGTGTGGGTACGGGTGGTCATCTGCCACAGGTCCCAGATGCTCGATGTGCAGCCAGCCCAGAAGGTGGAACGATCCCGGTCGGAGGAGCCAGCCTGTCTCTTCTTCGACTTCGCGAGCCGCCGTCTCCGCAAACGACTCGCCAGGCCGCCTGCGTCCGCCTGGCCAGACGTGCCTGGCGCTCGCGCAGCTGGGCAACATAACCGCCCGCGAAATTTCTCCACTTCAACTTCGCCATGTGATTGAAGCCGGCCACCCGAGGAGCCGGAGCACTTCCAGAGCCACATTGGTCAACGAACTGGCTTCACCGTTTTCGACTGTAAAGTCTTCCACTCCCAGGCGGCTGAGCTGCTCCCCCAGGTCAGACGTTACTCGCAAAAGGAAATCCCGTTAACACCGGCTTCTCTGGCCACGAGCCTGTCAGCTACCGTCGCGGCGGGGGCGACAATACGACAGATTTTCATGTCCGCTTCAGGGATGGCGCTTCGGTACGCCTCAACCTCAGTTTCGGCCCCGATAATACGGGCGAGTACGAGCCGGTCCACGCCACGGCCCCGGTAGTTGGGCCAAATCGCCGCCAGGTTGCGGGCCACCAGCGAGGAATTGAACGTCCCATCTGGACAAGGCGGGCTGACTTCGCCGAGCGCGTCGAGGTCGATCACCGCGTGCGGGACGCCGGCGCGAAGGAGCAGTTCGCCTATCTCCCGGGCCACCGCGGTCTTGCCAACGCCCGGAGCGCCGGTTAGCAAGACGGTCGGTAACACCCTCATGGAGTGAAATTAGCGCGGAGGCCAGCCTGGAGAGCAGTACGCCCAGGCGGCCACTTGCGTCTTCTTATCGGCGTTTTTCTCGCAGACAGCGTGGTTCTGGCTCACCCGTAAGCCCGCGCCTGGAGCCGGAAAAGCTCGGCATAAAGGCCGTTGTTGGCCATGAGCTGGCCATGAGGTCCACATTCGACGAGTGACCCACCGTCGAGATCGGCGATCGTGTCGGCCATAAGCACGGTCGAGAAGCGGTGCGAAACAAGGACCGTCACGCCGCCAAGCTCCCTGGCCACAACTTTGGCTGAAGATGCGTAGCGCTCGAACAGCAAATGCTCGGCGTTGGCGTCGAGGCCCGACGCCGGCTCGTCCAGGACGAGCATCAAGGGCGACTCGCGCATCAGGCAGCGAGCAAGGCCAAGGATCTGCCATTGGCCACCGGAGAGCTCTGCACCCGGCTTGTAGTTCCGGCCGACGACGCCATCTAGTCCCCCCGGCACCGCCGTGACGACTCGCTCGGCCCGAGCGTCGGTTACCGCCCGCCTTATGGCGGCTACATCGTTTATGAGCGCAACCTCTCCCAGGCCAATGGCCTCGCCCATCACAAACTCGAACCGTACGTAGTCTTGGAACAGCGTCGCGATACGTGAGCGCCACTGTGGGGGGTCGAACTCGGCCAGATCGACGGCATCTACGAGGACGCGCCCGCTACTCGGCACGTAGAGACCGCAAAGGAGCTTGACCAAAGTGGACTTCCCGGCGCCGTTCTCACCCACAAGGGCGACCGTGGAACCCGCCGGCATCTCAAGCGAAAGATGGTCTAGGACGAGTTCGGACCGGCCGGGATAAGAAAAGCTGACGTCGTCGAGAACGATCCCGTTCTGGAGCCGCTCAGGTACCTGACGACGTTGAAGAGGCGAAACAGCAACTGGAGCGCTCCGCTCCGCGGAGTTCCGCCGTACGCGTTCGAGACGATCGACCGTGCGCCCCGCGCTCTGTAGACCTGTGAGCTGACTGACCGCACCGGCCAGCTGCACGTTGACCTGTACCGCCAGGGTGATCACCAGGATCAGATCGCCGGTCGACGCGTGCCCTCGCAGAGCCTCGGAGACGACGACCAGCACTGCCCCTGCGTACCCGATCGTGAAAACAAGCTGACCGAGCGCCCGGTACGTGGCACTGCGAGCCTGACCGAGGACCATCGTGTGGGTGATATCGCTCCACACGTGTGCCTGGCGCCGCAGGATCTCCGCTTCGGCCCCGAACAACCTCAGCTCCGACGCGGTGGAAGGTGTGGTCGCCAACTCGAGAAGATGGCGGTTGAGACGGGCACTTTGGGCACATCGCTCTCGTGCCGCCTCGAGCAGAGTCTGGCGCGCGTTCACCGAGGAACAGCGGCGGGATGGCGAACAAGGGCAGAAATGCCAACCAGGGGTCGAGGCTTATGAGGATGCCAACGCTGATAGCCAGCTGCAGGACCAATGCCGCCAGCTCGAGAAGCGATTCGAGCGTGCGCGTCACCACGAATAGCTGGCCGCGCGGAAATCTCCATGTCGTCGGCGAAGCGCGGGGTCGTCGAGGTGATCGATCCGGGGAGGAGCGCTCATCGTGTCCATCAGTTCCATGCTCAGGTGCGAAAACTGTTCTTCGGCAACGTGGGCGTAGCAGAGGTGTGAGAAGTGATGCCCCATCGCCTGAGCAACGAGCAGGACGGCGAGCACCAGGGCGAGGACCAGCGCGTTATGAGCCTGACGAGCGATCACGTCGTCTACGAAGCGAGCGAGGACCAAGGCGGACAACGGGGCGGACACGTAGCTGATGACCATCAGCACGATGGCCACAACAAGGCGCCTCGCGTCCAGCCTGGCCCCCAGGGCCAACAGGAAGCGGGCGCTCTTGAGCACGTTCACGACGGCCCGGACCGATCGAGTTGGTCATCTGGCTCGGCCGAAAGGCCTTCGGCGAACCGACGAGCTTGCAGTGCGAAGAGGTCGGCGTACTTTCCTCCCGCAGCAATGAGCTCGTCATGGGAGCCCGACTCGACAACCCGCCCGCCTTCGAGCACGACGATGCGGTCGGCGCGACGGACCGTCGAGAAGCGGTGAGAGACGACGATCGTTGTCAGGCCCCGGGTGAGGCCGAGAAAGTTGTCGAAAAAGGCAACCTCGGCCCGGACATCGAGTTGTGCGGTCGGCTCGTCGAGGACAAGGACCGAGGCTCCTGCTTCCACGGCAAACAGCGCCCGCGTGAACGCGACGCGTTGCCACTGGCCGCCTGAAAGGTCGACGCCGCCGGCGTAGCGGCTCGACAGGACAGTTGCATCCTGGTGGGGCAGCGCTTCGATGAGGTTGGCCGCACCTGCCCGCTGGACCGCTCGCTGGTACGCCGGCTCGACCCCGGCCTCGGTCAGCCCAGCGAGGACGACGTTCGTCCTTGCGTCCACCTCGTAATGAGCAAAGTCCTGGAAAATCACGGCCAAGCGCCGCTGCCAGCTTGCCGTGTCGTACATGGCAAGGTCGACATCGTCGACGACGATCCGTCCCGAGTCTGGCTCGTACAGGCGTCCGAGCAGCTTGACCAGCGTCGTCTTACCCGCCCCGTTTAGCCCTACGATCGCCGTCGACTCCCCGACCTTCAACTCGAGGTCAAGCTGGTCGAGCACGTTTTTCTCGCTCCCCGGGTACGCAAAGGTGACGCCCTCGAAGCGGATCGAAGAAACCGGCACCGTACGCGTGTCGAGCTGGCCGCCGCTCGACCGTCGGCTGCTCTCGGCAAACCGACGTTGAGCTTTTCTCATCGCCTCGTTCGTCGCCGTCCCGAATTGAGTGGGGACGTCGGCCTCGGCAAAGAACCCGGCAAAACTGACCGCTACCAAGGTCGACTGCGCCACCAGCGACAGGCCTAAAACTGACACTGAATTCCGCAGCGACGCGTCACGCAGCATAACCAGTACAGTCGAGATCCCGGCGATAAGGACGGCCGTGTAGACCGCGAACGGAGCGACCCCGTCCGGCCTGCTGGCGCCAAATCGGCGCCCAGTACAAATTGCACTCCGTTTGCGCCCGAGCGCGGTACCAGTCGAGGATCCCGGGGACCCGCACTTCCTTCGCGAGTTCAGGCTTGACCCCCGTCTGCAGGACATAGTTGACGCTGAGCCGAGCGCCGGCCTGCGTCTCCAGGAACATCGAGTACCTCGTAACCGAATCTCGCCACCCGACGCGGGCGATATAGACGGCTGCTCCCATAACGACCGCAGCAGCAGGCCCGAGCACAATGCCGATGATGACTACGGCTCCGAGCATTTGTGCGTATCGCGCCACCAGCGCCAGCAGGCCCACGGCTGCGGCGCCCGGCGTGAGCCAACTCTGCGTGAGGCCGGTGCAAGCATCGTTGAGCGCAGCCACCATGTCGCCGTCCTCGAGCACGGCGATCGGCGCATCTACGAGCGATGCGTGGACGAGGCCACGGATGCAGTAACCGTCGATCCGGCGTGTGATGAGCTCTCCGAGCGTCGCTTGAAATGGGGTGAGGAGGTTCTGGACCGCCAACGTGGTGACCGCGACAGCTAGCGGCGGTACGACGGGGCCCTGCTGACCGTCGCCCCTGTAGCCTCCGCCGTGTGCCTGTTGTCAGAACGGAAATGGTGAAGCTGACTGACGGGGCCCTCTTGTGGACGGAATCGCAGGTAACGGCGGGGCTGCCGGGAGCCGTGTTCGTGCACGGGGGACCGGGGACCTGGGATTACCTGGAACCGGTGGCGCGACCGTTGGCTGACCTGGTCAGTACCTACCGCTACGACCAAAGAGGTTGTGGCCGGTCCTCACCAAACGACGACTACCGGATGGACCGTTTCGTCGTGGACCTCGAGGAGCTCCGAGAGCATTTCGGTCACGAGACGTGGACCGTTGTCGGGCACTCTTTCGGCGCCACGCTGGGGCTGGCCTACGCCAGCGCCCGACCGGGCCGGGTGACGGCGCTGGTGTACTGCGCCGGCGTGGGGTTGGACTGGCCCCAACACCGGGTCGCCGCTCACGCTCGGGCGGATGCCCGGCTGAGCGAGGCGCAACGGGCCCGACGCCGACGCAGCTCGAGGCCCGCGAGCGGTCCCGGGACGAGGAGGTCGAGTGGCGGGCCTTGTGCTGGATGCCGGACTTCGCCGACCCGGAACAGGCCGAGATCCTGGCCCGCCGGGATGCGGAGCGTCCATTGGAGATCAATTTCGCCTGCAACCGGGCTCTCGGCGAGGAGCTGAAGCGGGTTGGCCAACAGGAACGAGCCGTTTGCGGCCAGGTCACCCTGCCGGTACTGGTCATCCACGGCGATGAGGATCCTCGCCCTCTCGAAGGCGTCAAGGCGTTGGTCGAAGCGCTGCCGGACGCGCAGTTCGAGGTCATCGCCGGCGCTGGCCACCAGCCATGGGTCGAGCGGCCACAGGAGTTCACCCGGCTAGTCCGTGCTTTTCTGCGGCGGCAACGAGGTAACTCGTCGTCCGGGGACCACCAGCACTGAGAAGAAGCCGTCGAAAACGTCGCCTTTGAAGGAGGGCGGGGCCGCACGTTGGGCTAAAGGTCGCTTAGCTGTCTTGTCTCGGGCTCGCCGGCGGCTTGTGCTCGAGCAGATTGAGAAGCTGCGCTCTGCGGAAGCGAACGAGAGGGTCGGTCGCCTTGCCCCCACGGAGCGGGCCTAGCCACAGCGAGAGCTGACGCAAGCCGGACAGGATGGCGGAACCCCGGATACGGTCCCGGTACTCGTCTGCGAGGCCGCGCACCTCGAGGTACCCCGACAAGAACGGCTCGAAGAGCGAGCCGCTGCGTATGTCCTGGTCATGGAGCAGGAAGTGGCCCAGGTCGAAGTAGGCATCGGCGCCCCGGAGCTCTCCGAAGTCGATGATGCCGGAGTACCTACCTGCCACCGTGAAGATGTGCGTAACGTCCAGGTCCCCGTGGACCAGGCACGATTTCTGGCCGCCGTAGCCGAGCTCCGCCTCGCCCTGTCGAGCACCACGGCGTCTGTGGCCAGGTCGTCCCCGATGTTCTCAGCCACGCGGACGTAATACGTCGGTCCCGCTGTATCCATTCGGTAGACCACTGCTCGCCGGCCCGGCGAAGCCGGGGCCAGTCGCTCGACTACGCACCGTGGCATGACCCGGCGGAGCGCTCGCAGCAGGGCCTCCCTCGGCACCAGTTCCTCCTTCAATCGCCCACCTCTGCCGTGGAGCACCCAAAGGCCCGCGGCTCGCCAGTGGGTGGGCGTTCGGTCAAAGGGCCGGTTCAGGCACGAACTGGCGGACCTCCTGAGCGCAGCGACAAGCAACGGCGAACCTTGCCGCCCACTCCAGCGCCTCGTCGCGTGAGGGCACGTCGACAATGGCGAACCCACCCAGGTGCTCCTTGCTCTCCCGGTAAGGGCCGTCGGTAACCGTCCCGTCCGTCGCCACCACGCTCGCCTCCTGGATGTCCGTGAGCCCCCCGCCGAAGACCCACACGCCAGCGCTCTCGGCCTCGTGGACGACTGCATGCGCGGCCTCGGCCACGGCGGGCAGGTCCTCTTCAGGGAAGGTCATCGCCTTGTCATCAAACGAAATCAAGTACAGCGTCATCTTCTGGCTCCTTTGCGCACGTTGTCGGGATGGGACGGCCTCTCAGCCCGCTTCTCCCGAAACCCACAGTGGCACTAAGCGCCGACTCTAGGGACGTGTGCCGCGTTCGGGCTCGACTGCACGGCCCAGTTCGTTCTGTACGCGATATTGGGGGTGTAAGGCCACTTTTCAGTCACCAGATCGGCGAAGCGAGCCGGGATCGTAAAACGACAGGAGTTGGACATGAGCGACACGCTCGACTGGAACGCGAAGATCGTCACTGAGTTCCGAGCAAACGAGGGCAGGGTCGGCGGGAACTTCGAGGGTGCTCCACTGGTCCTGGTGCATCACCGCGGCCGCAAAAGCGGGCAGGAGTACGTCAACCCGGTGATGTACCTCCCGGACGACACCGAACCGGACAACATCTACGTCTTCGCAAGCAGGGGTGGAGCACCTACCAACCCTGACTGGTACTACAACCTGACCAGCGCGGGTGAGGCCAGTGTCGAGCGCGGGACCGAGACGTACGGGGTGACCGTCCACGAAGTGACCGGTGCTCAACGCGACCGCATCTACGCCGAGCAAGCCCGGCGCTACCCCGGCTTTGCCGAGTACGAACGCCAAACTGCCGGAGTCCGCACCATTCCTGTACTCGAGCTCAGGCGGGTGTAGCGACCCCTGAGCCAGCCTCCAGGACCGGCCCCCAAGACCGGCCCACCAAAGCCGGGCCGGAAGTCCCGGTGGCGCCACTGGCAAAATAGACCGCGCTCGGGTCGTGAGGCACACCGGGGACCGTACCTTTGGGACCGAAACGGTCGGTGGTACGGGACGTGTCCCCGAGTGCGCCGCGACCCGAGCGCGTGTACAAAGAGCTCGTCGGCGGGAAATCAATCCGTGGAGCGCAAGGCTCCCGGGTTCCTCATGAGACGTTGATCATGAGGACGACACTCGTCGTGGCGTAAGGGTTTTTGGCGCTTACCGTGACGCGATGTAGGCCAACCGCGCCAGGCGTCGGGCGGCCCGAGATCGTTGCTGTCCCGTTGCCGTTGTTTGCCCATTTCAGCCCGGCCGGCAGGACGGTGTGGGTCAAGCTCGGACGGGGGTAGCCGGCCGTCCTCACCGTGAAGACGAACGCATGGTTATGGACCGCGTGGGCTACGACCGGGCTTACGATCCTGGGTGCCTCCCGCACGGTGAGGGAGTAGTGCACGACCGCCTTCCCGAGAGAATTGGACACGGTCAGGTTGATGCCGTGGACGCCTCCCGAACCCGCCAAAGGTACGCCTTGTAGCGTTGCGTACCCGTTGGCCTTACGGATGAAGGTGAGGCCGGCGGGTAGCTTTCCCGACTCGGTGATCGTTGGGGCCGGGTACCCGAAGGCGGTCACGGTGAAGGCGTAGTGACGCCCGGCGGTCGCCGCCGGAGGGTTGCTGCTGCTGATCCCGGCCGGGCGGCCCACCGTGATCGTGAGGAACTGCTGGGCGTGGCCCGCGCTGTTCACGGCGCTCAGGGAAATTCGCGTCCTCCCCGCCGCCGACGCCATCGGGATACCCCAGATGGTCGCCGTCCCGTTGCCGTTGTCCGTCCATTTGAGGCCGTTCGGGAGGGTCGGGTCCTTCAGGGTAGGCACGGGGTAACCCGACGCGCTCACCCGGAACGTGAGCTTGTGGCCCACTGTGGTGGCTACCGACGAGGCGCTTGTGAAGGCGGGCGCGTTGGCAGCGAAGGGAGCCGTGCTGGCTGGCCCGGTGCTGGTTGGGCCGGTGCTGCTTGGGCCGGTGCTGGATGGGCCCGTGACGGGAGCGAAAGCAGGCGGGGCTACCGGCGGGGTGGAGCTGGTCGTCGACGGTGACGACGCCGCCTCGATGGTAACTGTCAAGACCTGCGAAGCATCCGGGCTGTTCCCGTTGCTGGCCTTTACCGTCAACGTCGTTGTCCCGGCGCTAGTGGGGGTACCGGACAGGACGGCTGTGCCGTCGCCGTTGTCGACGAAGCTCAGCCCCGGCGGCAGCGTCCCCGCCTCGGTGACGGCCGCGGTCGGGCTGCCCGTCGTCATGACCCCGAACGACCCCGCCGCGCCCACAGTGAACGTCGCCGTGCTGGCGCTGGTTATGGCCGGGGCCACAGGGGCGGCGTTCACGGTCAGGGCGAAGCTTTGCGTGGCGGTCCCGGCCGTGTTGGCTGCCTCGATGGTCAACGTGTACGTGCCCTGGCTCCCCTCCGGCGGGGTGCCGGAGAGGGTCGCGGTGCCGTCACCGTTGTCCTTGAAGCTGACGCCGGACGGGAGGGCAGGGCTCGAGGTGGCCGATATCGTCGCCGCTGGCAGGCCGGTGGTCGTCACCGTGAAGGTCCCCGGGGATTTCGCCTGGAAAGCGGTCGACCCTGCGCTGGTGATCACCGGCGCTTCGGTGGCCGGGTTGACCGTCAAAGTAAAGCTCTGGCTGGCGTCGGGACTGACCCCGTTCGAGGCGCTGATCGTTATCGGGTAGCTACCCTGGCTGCCCGATGCGGGCGTGCCGGCCAAGGTGGCCATACCGCCCGGCGGGTCCGTGAAGGTCACCCCGTCCGGAAGTACCCCCGACTCGGAGATCGTGGCCGCCGGGTTGCCTGTGGTCAGGACCGAGAAGTCCCCGGCCGCACCCACCGTGAACGTGGTGCTGTCGCCACTCGTTATAGCCGGTGCCGTCGGTGCCGCATCGACGGTCAGAGTGAAGCTCTGAGTGGCATCAGGAGCTACCCCGTTCGCCGCGTTGATGGTCAACGGGTAGCTTCCCTCGCTCCCCGTAGTCGCGGTCCCGGTCAAGGTGGCCGTCCCGTTGCCGTTGTCAGTGAACGTGACCCCGGAGGGCAGCGCACCGCTTTCGGTGATCGCCGGCGTGGGGCTGCCGGCGGTGGTGACCATGAACGTCTCACCCGCGCCGGCCGTGAACGTGGCGGAACCGACGCTTGTGATGGCGGGAGCCTGCGTGACGGTGACAGTGAGGGTCTGTTGGGCGGTGCCGTAGCTGTTCACCGCCGACAGGGCCATGGCGTAGGTCCCGGGGGTTGTCGGCGTCCCGGCCAGGGTCGCCGTACCGTTCCCATTGTCCGTGAACGTGAGCCCGGGGGGGACGTCGTCCCAGCCGAAGCTCGGGCCCGGGTAACCGTTCGTGGTGACGGTGAAAGAGAACGTCGCCCCGACCGGTGCTGTCGCGGTGCTGGCGCTGGTGAACGTGGGAGCCTCACCGACCACGATGGTCAGGGTTTGGCTGGCCGCCGGGTTGACCCCGTTGGCGGCCGTAACGGTGATGTTGGTCGTCCCGGGAGTAGTGGGCGTACCCGAAATAAGGGCCGTCCCACTGCCTTCGTCTGTAAAGGTGAGGCCTGCCGGCATGGCCCCGGTTTCGGTAATGGCCGGGGTCGGTGCGCCTGTAGCCGTGATGGCCACTGCGCCGGAGCTATTGAGGGTGAAATCGGCCGTGGGCAGAACGAGGGTCGGGGCCGCGGCCGAACCGACCGTGATCGTCAGGGCCAGAGTGGACGTGCTCCCGGAAATATTGGTAGCGGCGATGGTGACCGGGTACGTCCCGGCCGTCCCGGCGGCGGGCGTGCCCGAGATGGTGGCCCCCGTGGTGCCGGGGGTCCCGGCACTGAAGCTAAGCCCCGTCGGGAGGGCGCCTGATTCGGTGACCGTCGGTGCCGGGTAACCGGTGGTGGTCACCGTATATGTGCCGGCCACGCCAACGCTGAAGCTCGCCGCCGACGCACTGGTGATCGTCGGCGCCTCGGCGTTGGTGAGCGTGAAGCTCTGGGTCGTGGTGCCGCTGGCGTTGGTAGCCGTGATGGCGATCGGGTAGCTGCCTCCCGTCCCCGAGGCCGCCGTGCCGACGATAGTGGCCATCCCGTTGCCGTTGTCGGTGAACGAGAGGCCGGTGGGCAGGGCGCCCGACTCGGTAAGGGCCGGATGGGGTTCCCCTGTGGTCGAAACCGTGAAGCTGAAGGGGATGCCCACGATCGAAGTGGCCGAAGTGCCGCTGATGATGGTGGGAGCCACGTTTTCGTCAAGCGTCTCGGTGGCGCCGGTGGCGAGGTTGACCCAATCGGAGAGCTCGCCACCGTAGGCGGTACCGAACGCCGCACCATTGGCCGTGGTCCCGGGCGGGACGGTGATGGGGACCTCGACGGAGGGGCCGGCGTTGGTGACGGTGACCACACCGTTGGTCTCGGTGGCGGAGATGGACGACCCGCCAAGGGCCGTCGCCCACGCCCCCTGTTCGGCCAGGACCTGGGCCTCGGAGACATCGGTCATCTGGTCGAGGGGGGTGGAGCTGTTGAACCAGCTGTTGTACTGGCTCAGCATGTTGCTGATCAGGTCGAGGATGGTGTAGCCGTAGTCCTGGCCGTTCTCAGTGGCCGGGCCGATCAGGTCGGTCTGGTGGGCGTAGCCGACCCGGGGGTTGTTGGCCAGGACGTGGGTCAACATGATGTGCGACTCGGAGGCGAGGAAGTCGGCCTCGGTTGCCGGCGTGGGCCGGCAGGTCGTCGCACTGGTGTCGGCGCAGTGCCCCGTCTCCCCGTTACCTATCGAGTCCCCCTGCGATACGTACAGCGTGTTGTACTCGTTGAGCTGGTCGGGCCAGTTGGAGGCGTTGTAGTAGATGTTGCTCGGGTAGCGAGGAGCCGTGAGCGCCGCCCCGATGGTGTACTGCTGAGGCTGGCGGGAAGCGTCGGCCGCCACGGTGGTGACGCCCGTGTCGCTCAGGGCCTGGGGCATGTCCGGGTTCTCGATCCCCGAGTGCTCGCCGGTGATGACGGCGCTGGGGGTGTAGTTCGGCAAGTTGTTGGCTTTTGCGAAGGCCTGGTCGAGGCCGATCTCGGCGTCGATGGAATCGTCCGCCGCGCTGGACGAGGCCGGCAACCAGCTTCCCGCCGCAGTCGAGCAGTCGATGCCCGGGTTCGTGGCCGTCGGGAAGTCGGGCCCGAGTCCGGGGCCGCACCGGCGGCCGTGCCGGTATCGGTGAAGCTATAGGTCGTCGCTGACGTAGCGGCCGTGTTCTCGGCCACCTGGCCGACCAGGCCGTAGGTGGAAGAACCAGGGCCTTCCCGGTAGACGTTGTAGCCCCAGAAACCGGTACCCCCGGTGTGGTCCGCCTCCTCCTGCGCCAGCGTCGGCGCCGGGTTCCCGCTGGTGCCGGTGCCGTTGACGGCCTCGGGCCACGTGAGGGTGACCGAGCCGTCGGCCCCTACGGTCACGGTCTGGGGGATGGAGGGCTCTGACTCGCCGTAGGCCGTGGCGGCGGTGACCTCGTAGCTGTAGCTACCGGCAGTAAAGGTGCCGCCCGAGGCGGTGGCGGTGACCGAGGTGAGGGGCTGGGCCTCCCACACCTGGCACCCGAGGAACAGGTGCGACCAGGTATGGATGATCCAGTTGAAGTCCGCCTTGTCGGCCAGCAGGGCGTTCACCAGGCCGGCGTCGTTGGGGTAGCTGGGGTCGACGGCTTGGCCGGGGTCGGTGTAGGTGGTCCCGTTGGGGTCGGCATAGCTGCCGTTGCAGACCGCAGTGGACTCATCGGCCGCGGTATCGGCGGTGCAGGCGCCGATGGCGTTGAAGGCAAGGTTCAGCCTGATCCCTGTTTGCTGCTCCCAGTTGACGACGTAGGCCACGTCGGCCGCCGACATCTGGACGTCGGCCGGGATACCCGGCCCCGACCCCGCCGCCACCCCCTGGTCAGCTACCGGGCAGGTGTAGTCGGGCGGGTCAGTGGCGGCCGGGGTGCACTGGAGCGCGGAGCTCCACTCGTTGTCGTTGATGAAGTTGTCGTCGATGTCCTGGCCGAAGTAGTTGCGGTAGAGGCCGAGGTGAGTGCCCTGGGTGACCCAGTTGATGAGCCCGGGGGCCAGGAGGAGCCACTGGAGCGAGTTCTCGTTGTAGTCGAAGAACAGCGACAGCTCGGACACTCCCGCCTGGGGGTCGCCGGTGCCGGGGTGCTGGTAGACGCCGCCCATGGTGTCCCCGGAGGCCGCGTTGAGGTACGACGTGAAGGGGGCGCCCGCGTTCACCGTGGCCGAATAGCCGTACGTCCCGGTGTCCATAGGGACCGGGCCCTTCAGCGCGGGCATGGCCGTGAGCCCCGCCGGCGTCAATGCGCCCGTAGTCCCGTCCAGCGCTCCTCCTGTGGCCTCCGTCACACCCAGCGCCGGGCTCGGGAACATGTAGCCATCGATCTGGTTGACGCCGAACTGGGCCTCGTACGAGAAAAGGGGGCTGAGGGCACCAGCACCAAAGTTGGCCGGAGAATCGGCAATGACAACACCGTTGTAATTCCCGGTCGTCCCGCTGGACAGCGTCGGCAGGGCCACGGTTTCAGAGCCCAGGACGCCGGTGGCGTCCACCTCTGTGTAAGGCACACCCTCTTGCGTCAGAGCCGAGCCCCACGCGGCTGTGGTCGAATCTGCCGCCGCACCGCCGACGCCCCCAATAAGGAGGACCTTGAGGTTGAGCGTGTTCGCGGGGGTCGCGGCAGCGGCTATGCCGGCCGTGGACCCGGCCACTATCCCGACGACCATGGCTACAGACAGAGCAGTCCCAAGACCAGGCCTGGACGGGCGCGCCAAAGCGGACCGGCCGGCCGGGGTATGGGCGGCTTTGTGGGGCATGGCGGGGGCAGGCCGACGTGACAAGCTCGGCACCTTCATTGGGGGCTCCGTTCAGAGTGGGATTGAAGATCGGTGGGGGGAACTGCAAATGGGGCCGCGTCCGACGATGCCTGATGACCAGGGGAGGCGGAGACGGGAGGGGCGGATTGGTGATGAGCGACGGGCGGATGGGCCGGCCCGGTGCCGGTCGCGGCCGACCACGCCTGGGAGAGGGAGTCGGCCAAAAGGTGGCGAGGCGTCCAGCGCAGTTCTCTGCGGACGGCAGCCGTATCCGCCCACTGCCACGGCACCGTGGCCGAACGCGTTGAAGAGGCCTGGCTTTCTTCGACGATCTCACCGTCGAAGTGGGCGATGGCGGCCAAACGGTGGACGAGCCAACGGCTGGAGACCGGGATGCCGCGGCCAACGTTGAGGACCATCGGTTGCCCGGGCCGGTACGGCCGGCGTGACGCCAGGAGCGCGGCCCTGGCCACGTCGCGGACGTCGATGTAATCGCGAGCGCTATCGAGGGCGCCCAGCTTTATCTGCTGAGAACCTGTAGCTAACGCCTCCTGCAATGAACCCACGGCTCGGCCTACGAGGCTCCCGGGAGGAGCCCCCGCACCGAGGGGGTTGAACACACGGAGCACCGTGGCGCTGACCCGGCCGCTCTCAGCCGCCTCGCGCACCAGCTCCGTGCCCGCCAGTTTGGTGGCGGCGTAGTCGCCCACCGGGTGCGGCTCGTCTGTTTCTCGCGCCGGGCCCAGGATTGCGACGGGCCGTACTCGGCCGCCGACCCGAGGTGGACCAGGCGCGCCGACGAGCAAGACGCCAGGGCCGAAAGCAGCTTTCGGACCAAATCCACGTTGAGGCGCTGCATGTCTTCCCGCGTGCCCTGAATGGCGCCGACGCAGTTGACCACGGCCACCGGGCCGAGGTCCTCGAGGAAGCGGCCGAGCGACCGCTCTGGCTCCTCGACAAGGTCGAACGAGGCCCACTGGCCCGCCACCTCGGGCCCACCCTGGGATGGGCTTACGCGATCGAGGAAAATCCCGTCACCCATTTCGCGCTCGCTCGCCATCAAGCGGGCGACATGGTTGCCTATCCAGCCGGCGGCCCCGAGGACCAGGATGCGGGGCCGTCCATTGCGACCATCAGCCACGCGGGAGGAGTTCCTTGATAAGGACGTCGAAATCGCGGTTGGCCTTGTCGTAGTCGTCCGGGCGCCCGATATCCACCCAGCAACCGTCGAACTCGTACATGGCGGGGTACTCTCCCGCTTCGATGAGGTCGGAGATCAGCTCGTCGAAGCCGTAAGGAAGGCCGGGGGAATAGTTCTCGAGAGCACGGCGCGACACGGCGTAAATGCCCATGTTGACCAGGTAGGTCATCGTCGGCTTTTCCCGGAACCCCCGTATACGGTTGTCCCGGGTGTCGAGGACACCGAACTCCACCCGGTGCTCGCGCCTCTGGGTGGCCACGGTGAGGGCGGCGCCACTGCGGACGTGGTTATCGAGCATGTCGGCAAAGTCGAGGCTGGTCAGCACGTCTGCGTTCACGACCACGAAGTGCTCGGGGAGCGTATCCATAGCCCTGAGGACGGGCCCCATGGTGCCGAGCGGCGAGTCCTCGCTCAGGTAGTTG
This sequence comes from uncultured Acidimicrobiaceae bacterium, assembly GCA_963754115.1. Classification (GTDB taxonomy): domain Bacteria; phylum Actinomycetota; class Acidimicrobiia; order Acidimicrobiales; family Palsa-688; genus Fen-671. The sequence continues at coordinate 819,858 of CAVWFC010000008.1, forward strand.
ATCTCGATGCCCCACTGCGAACCGTCGCCCGCGTACGCCTGGACCAGCTGGCCCAGGTAGCCGACCGTGAGGGTCGCTCGCACGAAGCCCTGGGCGGCCAGTTGCCGCATCACGATCTCGAGGACCGAGCGTTCGTCGCCCAGGGGGACGAGCGGCTTGGGGATGAGGGTGGTGTAAGGCCGCAACCGCAGCCCCTTTCCTCCGGCCAGGATCACGGCCTCCATACCTGAAGCCCTTGCCGTGGGCTGGCCACGGGCCACGTCGATCAGCCCGCATGTCAGTTCAGATGCTGTAAACATTTGTCTTGTACCTCCGGAGGTTTTCGAGATCGCTGAACCAGGCGGCGGTGGCGGTGAGGCCTTCCTCGAGGGTGTAAGCGGGCCGCCAACCGGTTAGTTTTTCGAGCTTGGTGCTGTCACAGAGCAGCTCCATGACCTCCGAACGGGAGGGCCGGAGGCGCTGGGGGTCGAGCACCGCTTCCAGCTCGACGCCCATGACCTGGCCCACCAGCGAGACGAGCTCGGCCACGGAGATGCCGCGGCCCGAGCCCGCATTGAGCACCTCGCCCACCACGTCTTCGGCGGGGGCCGTCCCCGCCGCCAGGAAGGCGCTGGCCGTGTCGGTAACGAAGTTGAAGTCCCTTATGGGCGCCAGCGCCCCGACCTCGATGGTCCTCGACCCGGCCGCCGCCTGGGCCACCACCGTTGGGATCACGGCCCGGCAGGACTGGCGCGGCCCGTAGGTGTTGAAAGGGCGCAGGGTCACGACGGGCAGCTCGAAGCTCAGGTGGTAGCTCTCGGCCAGCTTGTCCGCCCCCACCTTCGATGCCGCATAGGGCGATTGCGCCTGGAGCGGGTGGCACTCGTCGATGGGCACGGTCAGGGCGGTGCCGTAGACCTCGCTGGTCGAAGTGTGCACCACCCGGGGGGTCCCCAGGGCCCGGGCCGACTCGAGCACGTTCAAGGTGCCGACGACGTTGGTGTCGACGTAGGAACCGGGCGCCCGGTAGGAATAAGGGATGGCGATGAGTGCGGCCAGGTGGTAAACGACGGAAGCGTCGCGCATCAAGGTCAGCACCGAGTCCCGGTCACGGACGTCGCCCAGCTGTACGTCGACCGAGCCCATCACGTCGGGGCCGAAGGTGTCGAGCCAGCCCCAGCTCCCCATGGAGTTGTAGACGGCCATGGCCCGTACCCGGTGGCCGGCCCGTACCAGGGCCTCGACAAGATGGGAGCCGATAAAACCGTCAGCACCGGTGACGGCCACGAGATCAGGCATTAACTTCCTCCTAGGCATGGGGTTATCCATGGCAGACCGGGTTTGCGACAACCCGCACGGCCGCGCCTGCCATGGCGACCAGCGAGATAACAGCGGCTACGCAAAACGCGAGCCACGCGTCGTATAAGGGCCACCTTGGCTGGGCAATCCTCTCGGCCGCCCCCCAGGCCCCGTAGATGAGCAGGGCGGGCAACCAGGCTCGCAGCACCACATCTATTCGGCCGCAAGCGCCAATCACAAGGGCGAGGAAAAATGCCACTGCCAAGGCAGTGCCGGCCACCAACAGGGCCCAATCTGTATTGATGCCGTGGGTGTAAGCCAGGCCCTGGGCCAAAGCGGTCAGGGCCGCAAGAACCGCAAAATAGGAAACGGTCGCGCGCGCGCCAGCTTTGCCCGCGACGCCCTGGCGAAATCGTCGAGCGTGCGAGAAGTAACCAGCGCTTTGCGGGCACCTGCCCTTGCTGAGTGCAATTGCCATTCCATAGCTCCGAGCGAGAGGACTAATGGGTAAGCCGAAACACCCGGCCAACCACGTGCCCCGCCTTGCACCGGTTCGAGCACGATAAAGATTGAGACCAGCAGTCCCGAGAAAATACCGAGACCGAAATATCGGCCAATGGTCCGCCCGTCCCCCCTGCCCAGGTGAGGAGGGGCCCACCACCGGGCGGGAAGGTGGCGCAGGGCCACGGCTACGGTCGCCACGACGCTGGCGCCGACCAGGGCCAGGGCCACGGTGGTCGGTAAGGCGAGCGGTACCCGGGTGATGAATAACACGGACCCGATGGCCCCCGGGAGCAACGTGAACACGATCAGGAGTTCCTCGTGGTGCACGACCAGCTCGGCTGAGGCCGCCATGAAGGCGCACCCGGCGGCGGCAAATAGGACGCCGTAGAATCTTCCCTCCGAAGACCGCGTCGCCGGCGAGCCCCAGGGTCACACAAACGGCCAGTGCCGCCAGCACGGCCCACAGGAGGGGGGACCCGGTTGGCTCCGGCCGGTCTTTCCGAGCAAAGCCCATGTAGGCGACGACTTGACTGAAGGCCCATCCGCAGGCGAGCGACAGCGGCAGCATCCACCAGGAAATCCAGGAACGTAGGGCAACGTCTGCGCCCGCGAACATGAGCGTTGGAGCAGCGAAGACGAGCCCGCGCCCGAGGTCTGAGAGGTTGCCGGTACGCGTGGGCCGCAGGTCCGCCGCGGGAGCCGCCCGGAGCTGGACTTCCGTGTAAAGCTGCTCAGCCAGGCTGAACACGTCTTTCCACCCGAGCCGGTCCCGGACGACCGCGTTGCTCAGGCCGCACGTCTCGAGCGAGGCGGCGATCTCGAGCGGGTCGACGGCCGACTCGACTACGCGGAACAACGAGGTCGGCAGTTCCTCGGCCATCGTGGCAAGGGCTGTCTCGGCCGGCCCCACAGCACTCATGCCGGGACTCCCGGCCGCAGGTGACACGGCTCGTAGACGTCGTCGGCTGAAGGAGGCTCTTCCGGGCCGGGCGCCGGGAACCGGGAAATCGTGGCGTGCCTTGGTTGTTCGCGTAGGCCCAGCTCCTGGTAAGCGCTGCGGTAGGTCTGGAAGGATTGCTTGGCCGTGAAGAGCCGCTCCACCCGTTCTCTGGCCGCCTGACCGAGCGTCCGCCTTTCGTCCGCGTCGGTGAGCAGGCGCACGCAGGCCGCCGCCACCGCCGAGGGGTTCCGGGGCGGTACCAGGAGCCCGGCGTCGCCAACTGCCTCCCCGACCCCGCCGACGTCGGTGGCTATGACCGGGCGCCCGCACGCCATGCCCTCGAGCACGGTGTACGGCAGGCCCTCGGAGATGCTGGTCAGCACGATCACGTGCCCGGCGTGGTAGGCCTCGACGACCGAGCCCACGCGCCCTTCAAAGGTGGCAGCGCCCTCGAGGCCCAGCTCCTGAATGAGCTCGACGCAGCTGCGCTTGTAATCCTCACGGCCCTTTGGGGTCGGCCCGAACAGGCGCAGCCGGCAAGCAGGTACCGCAGACGCGCACTTCGGCAAAGGCGCGCAACAGCGTTTCCACGTCCTTTAGCGGGTCGACCCGTCCGATCCACGCCAGCGTGGGGACCTCGGGCTCGGCGGTAGCAACAGGAAAGGAATCGGGGTCTACGCCATTGCAGGCCGGGCGAATACGGCCCGGCGGTGTCCCGTGGGCCAGCTCCCACAGGCTGTTGTAGCTACTGCCGGGCGACACGACGTCAGCGCAGTCGTAGGCCGCTTCGACAAGGAGCCTGAAGAACCGCAGCACGATGGCCCGGGCCGGCTGGCTGAGCGTCCCGGGATGGTAGGACAAGTACCGCTCCCGGAGGTAAAGACCGTGCTCGGTGAGCACGAACGGCGTGCCCCGGGACCATTTGGCGGCCAGGGCGGGGAGCGCCCCCAGCCCGTTGGCCACCGAGTGGCACAGGTCAGTCTTCCGGGGCCGGGCCGCCAGCGGACGGAGGAAGTGCTCCAACTGCATCATGACGTCGACGGCGTCGGCCACGCTGAGCAGACCCTGGTCCCCGCCGCTCGGGCGATCGCTGCAAATCGGGCCCTCGCCCAGCAATTGGCCCACGGCGTCCTGGGACGACATTGCGGCGCTCAGCTGGCCGGCCTGGGCCAGCTCGCCCAGTTCTTGCAGTGAGGGGACAAAACCGGCCCCGTCGTTCTCGATGGCCAGACTGCGGAAGAACCGCCCGAGCACGGGGCGGAACTGCGCCCGCAGCGTACGGCCGGCCCGGTGGGCGGGTGCTCCGCCCCACAGAGGGACGACGTCCAGGCTGGCGACGTTGCCTGGCAGCTCCCAGGTACATTTTTCGGCGCCGGTCGCGCCGAGGGCAAAGACGTGGTACCGGTGCTCGGGGAACTCGCGCACCAGCTGGTCGCACCACACGCTCACGCCCCCCGGGTGGTGCGGATAGGTGCCTTCAGTTATAAGGGTTATATCCATGTCACGGGTTGCCCTCGTTACGGCAGGATGCTCTGTCACCCCACGCCGGCATATTGGCGGCCTGCCCCCCTCGGTCGCTAGTGCCGCGTTCTGACAACAGGTATTGGGAAGGTTTTTCTGTTACAAAATCTGTTACAAAAATGTCCAGCTTTTTTATGAGGATCTGGGTGGGCAACGGTAACAACGTCCCGGTGCGGCTCGGCTTCAGGTGGCTCTTATTTCCGTCAACGCGCTCCGTGGTGTAGTGGCACCACTGCACTCTGCGCGGCGGGTCGGCAAGCGGCGCCGGCCGGTGGCCGCGAACCGCCTCACTGGCCAGCGCTGGTCTCTCTTTGCCCACAACCCAAACGGTGGCTGTCGCATTGGAGCTGACGACTTCTTTTACTGATCTTGTTCCCGCCTTTTTCACTGGTCTCTTTCTGCCGCGAGCAGCTCGCCACGCAAGACGTTCAGGTGGTGCTCCCGCGGTAAGAACGTCTCTGAGGCAACCGTCTCGATAGCAATGAGGGACCGACCCCCCCGGTTAGTACACGGCGAGGATCGTTTTCCGCTTCTGCACGCTCCAACCCGGGTCCGGACAACCGTTCGCTAACAGCGGCGCGGCGCCAGCGACATCATTTGACCCATGACAGACCCGGCGGTCGTTCTCTCATGAGACGGCTCGGTAGGGGCCGGTCCGGGGAGCAGCCCGGTCCCCCTCCACAGGACCGGCGACGTGCCTGAACTGCCCCTGGCCCCTTTACTCGAAGACGGCCACCTCATCCTCGAGCCTCTCCGCGTCGCTCACGCCGGGGTCATGGTACGGGCCTTGAGCGACCCGGCGTTGTACAAGTACACGGGCGGCTCCCCGCCCCACCGAAGAAGAGCTCCATTATCGGTTCGGGCGTCAAGTTAGGGAGCGCTCCCCAGAGGGTGACGAGCGGTTATGGGTCACAAATACGGGGTTAGAGCCGCCTGATTTTGTGCCCAGACCGGGCGCTCTCCGCTCCGCCTGCTTGTCACCGGTAACCGGCCGATTGCAGCTCGTACAGCTCGGCGTACAGCCCGCCGCGACCGATAAGGCTGGCGTGGCTGCCGGCTTCAATAAGACGGCCCTGTTGAAAAACGAGGATCAGGTCGGCCAAACGCACAGTTGAGAACCGGTGGGATACGAGCACGGTGATCGCGCCAGTTCCCCGCGCCAATCGTGCCGCGGCCGCATAGCTCTGGAACAGCGTGAACTCACTCGTCGTATCCAGGCTCGCCGTCGGCTCGTCGAATATCAGCAACAACGGCTGTGGACGCATCATCGCCCGGGCGATGGCGACCTTCTGCCACTCGCCGCCCGATAAGTCGACCCCGTTCGGGAAGCTCCGCCCGAGCTGAGTGTCAAGCCCGGCCGGCAGACCTGACAACAGGGTGCCGGCACCGGCGCGTTCCGCCGCCACCACAATCGCGCTCTCGTCCTCGAGGCGAGGCAAGTCCCCTACTCCGACGCTGTGACGGGCGACCAGCTCCAGGCGGGCATAGTCCTGGAACGCAGCCGAGCAGCGTTCGCGCCAGGAGGCAGGGTCAAGACCCGCTAGCGGCTGCCCATCGATTTCAATGGACCCGGCTGTCGGTTGGTACAGCCCGGTGATCAGCTTTACGAGCGTGCTTTTCCCTGCACCGTTCTCGCCGACCAGGGCCACCACCGACCCGGCCGGCAACATCGTTGTGACGTCCTCTAGTGCAGGCTCGGCTGTCCCCGGGTAGGTGAAAGACACCTGATTTAGGGCAATGCCGGCGACTATCCGGTTGGGCGCAATGAGATCGCCCTGTCCAGTCGCCTTGTCGGAGTGAGCGTGGCTCACGATACGGCTGTAGCTATCGAGGAGCTGGACAGCCCGCCCGTGGTAGTACAGGAGGCTTAGCGTGGACGAGACAAGGGCGTTGAGCTGACCACACAGCGCTACGGCGAGCACGATGTCGCCGGCGCTGGCCCGGCCGATGATCGCCTGGTGGACGACCAACCAGAGGGCGCCGATGTATGCGATGACGAACACGAGCCCACCCGCCGTGCTGAGCAAAGTGGCGCGTCGCTGCAGGGAGTTTTCGAGGTCCCAGCTGGCCCGCAGCGCGAGGTCCTCTCTCGCCAGTACCTCGTCCTCGACCCCGTAGACCCGGACTTCTTTTCCCGGTCCGGCCGCGGTGGCCAGCTCGAACCACATCGTCGCCCTGCGGCGAGGTTCCGCGAGCCGTTGCCACGCCTTACCGCGTTGTTTAGATGCGAGCTTGGTGGCGGCGAAAGCAGGGAGAGCGAATAACGGGAGCAACAACAGCCATGGGTCGAGGTTCCCAAGCACAATGAGAGTGATCACAAAGCACGCGTCGTGTACGCCAACGCGGGCGGCAACACGCCGATCGCATGCGTAAAGCCCATCGCATCAGCGCGGAGGGTGTCGAGGTTGTTGAGGTACTCCGGCGTTTCCAGATGATCGATCCTCGAGATGCCCGTTGTTAGCTCGACGGTGCGCCGATCAAACTCCTGGCGCACCTTTTCGCGCACGACGACAGAGGCACGCGTGTCGACCTGGGCCGCGGCGACACCGCCCACGACCACGACGACGAGTCAGCGCGCACCCCAGCGCCACCCCGTTCCAGTGACTATCCGTCACGGCGTCGACGATCACCTTCAACGCAAACGCAGAAAACACAAAGGAAAGGTTGGTGATCAGGTTCATGGCGAACATGAGCAGCGTCTCCCGGCGGGCGACTTGCAGCGCCACGCCGACGGCGATGTGCAGGCGTGGTGCCGGTTTACGCATCGGTCACGTCGCCAAATGCAAACGCCTGGAGCGCGAACATCTCGGCGTACAACCCGCCTGCTGTCACGAGCTCGTCGTGGCTGCCTCGTTCCGTGATCCGGCCGCCGTCCAGCACACAGATTTCGTCCGCTCGACGTACGGTCGAGAAACGATGGGAGACGATAAGGGTGGAAATCCCGCGGGTGATGTCGAGAAAGCGGTCAAAAAAGGCCGCTTCCGCCCGGATGTCGAGGTTGGCGGTTGGTTCATCGAGGATAAGCAGCGACGCTCCGGCACGAACGGCGTACAGGGCCGGGCCAGGGCGACCGACTGCCACTGGCCGCCGGAGAGCGTGGTGCCGCCGCTCACCTCTCTCGTTAGCTCGGTATCCCAGCCGTCGGCGAGATCGCCTACGAACCGGCTCATCCCGGCCACCTCGGCCACCTCGCGCAGTGTCTCCTCGGTAAGGCCAGCTCGGAGCGCTCCGAAGCGGACGTTGTCCCCGCGCTGGCTGGATAGTGAACAAAATCCTGGAACACGACGGCAAGATGACGACGCCAAAGGCGGGCGTCGACACGGCCGGCATCGAGGTCCCCAAAGAGCAATCGGCCTTCGTCCGGCTCGGTTAGACGACAGATGAGCTTGATGAGCGTTGTCTTGCCTGCTCCGTTGTGACCAACTACGGCCACGGACCGGCCCGCCGGGAGGACGAGGTCGACGCCTCGGAGCGTGTCAAGGTCCTGGCCGGGATAGCGGAACCTGATCCCCTCTAGACAGAGACCGTGCCATGTCGAGGTACCGGTCTGGAGCCCCTCATCATGCTCAACGGCAAGCGTGGCGCCGTGGGGTTGCACGTCAAGCCACGACTCGAGCTTGCTCGAGGCCGGGATCGTGGCCGCAGCAAGGTAGAACAACACGTCCTCTATCCCGTCACCGCTGCCGAGGACGGCCGCCCCGAACATGCCTTGCACGACCAGGGCAACGGTGGCGATACCGATGTGGCCGGACTGCGCCGAGCGGACGAGGGCCACAAAGATCAGGACATGGAGCACGACGATGAGACCGAGCAGCAGAGCCAGAGGAGCGCGTCGGTCACGGCGGGCTCGCCACAGCGGTCCCATCGCGTTTAACCAGTGCTGCTGGAACTGCCCGGTTAGCCAGCTTCCCAGCCCGAAGACCTGGATCTCCTTGGCCGCGGCACTGGTCAACGCCAGCCGGCGGAAGTACTCGCCGCGGCGGTTTTCAGACGTCTGGCCGAGCATTACCGCGTACAGCTCGAGGTTTTCTCGCCGGCGGCGCGAACGGTAGAGCACCCATGCGACAAACAAGGCCAGGGCACCGAGCCAGGTAAAGCTGGCCACACCGATGAGCATCGCAGTGCCTGTGAGGTAGCTCCCGAGCACGCCGGACATCGTGAACACCGCCGTCTCCGGTCCGATACCGGCCGTCGCCGCTGCGGCAGCCTCGTTGACCCGGTCCAGCGTCTCCGGGTCCTCGAGGTGACCGATGCCGGTCGGCGCCAGGACCGCAGCCATGACCCGGTGGCGCAACACCCGCGCCAACTCACCTGCCAGCCTGGTGGTGAGCAGCCGTTGAACGGAGCCGACCAGCAATTGCAGCAACAGGAACCCGGCGGCGACGGCAAGCGCCTCTTCGACCGACCGGGCCGCGCCCGAGTGCTCCCCGCCCTTCAACGCCGCCGGGAGCCTCGCCACCAACCCGCTGAGCAGCGATGGCAAGCCCGAGCGGCGATATGGCGGCGACCACTGTCGCCAGCAGGAACCCCGTCCCCCGGGCGACAGCGAGACGCAGAAGCTCCCGGGTCATCACCCAGAGCGAGTTGGCGTGAAGCTTTCGAGCCAGTACAGCCGATGGCGTACGGGCGCCCGCGCTCATCGACTGAAGATGTTATTGAATGCCTCAGCCTGACGTCGCCCTTTTATTTGAGCGTAGGCTGCTATTGCCACTGCGGGGAGAAACCCTTCAAGTGCCTGAGGTCGCGTCTACGAAGAGCGTGGTGCTTCAGCCCAATTCCGAGGGACCAACAGCTGGGCCCCAGGAAGCACAACACGGGTCCGTGCTGAGAACGACTGATCGAGGTGACATTTGAGCATGCCCAGGCCCGGCAGATAATGGTCCCACCGAGGTTCGACGCGCCGCGCACGGTGCAGCAGGTAAACGCTCTAACCGGAGCCGGTCTCGTCCTGGCCGGTTATGCGACGGAAGGCAGCTCGGGCGGCGCCGCGTATGTCCGGTGGCCCGCCGAGCGCCAATCCGTTATTAGCCTTGTTTCAAGGGAACCCGGCTGTTTGGAACGAGACGGCTCGGTCCTGTCCTCAGTTCGCGACGCGGGGCACCGGTGCCGCAATATGAGCTTGTCGTGCCGGTCGACGCGGGCACCGCGCTTGTACAAGAACGCCTGCCGGGAACGCCAGCAGGGTATATCGATCGTGCCCACATCGATAAGATGATCGAGGTTACGGAGTCATTCGCTCACCTTCTTCCCGATCGATCTGACGCAACCCAACTAAACTTGCATTTGCTCCAGAGCGGTCGTGAGCTTTATTGGCATGAGACCCTTGCGAGCTACGACCGGCGCACGCGTAAACTGCTAGACCAGGTACGAGAAATTGCCGGTGGCTCCGAAGTGGTGCCGGGTGACGATCTTGTCCACATGGACTTCACTCCCGGGAACATTCTTTTCGGCGCTTCCGGACAGGTCAGCGGCGTTGTCGACTGGCATGGTTTAAACGGGCTCGCTCGAGGCGACCGATATTTTGGGCTGGTCGTACTGAGATTTGACCTTGCGTGGGGTTCCTCGCTCGACCCCAATTACCCAGGGGTCAGCGCAGCCGGGTTAGCCCGCCTCGACGAAGTCCTGGGCTCGCTACCCGTTAGCTCCTTACGGCGTTACTGGGCGAGCATGAGCCTGAGAATGGTGGACTGGACGATACGCGCCTGCACTCCTGCGGATGTCGACCACCAATTGGCATTCGCCGCGACGCGCCTTGGCTGACCTCAAGGCAGCACGCAGCTGTGGGGCCGAGCCACGCGCCGAAGCCTCTACCATGGGAGCCGATGGGCGACTGGATCTTTGAGGACAGCCCCAAGGACCACGACCTCGACGCCACGGTGGCCACCCGGTTGCACTGGTGGGGCACGCCCCGTTACCGGGACCAGATAGCAGTCGGCGACCGGGTGTGGCTTCAGGTCACGGGGCCGAAGGACCCTGGCATCTACTACGTCGCGACGGTCATGTCCAGGACGTATGAGCACCCGGTTCAGCCATCGGGCCCCGACCACTTTCGATGGCGGACCGACATTCGGTTCGACTTCCGCGTCGACCCCCCACTGCTCAGGTCAGAACTGCTGGCGGACGCAAAGCTCGGATCGTTCCGTCCTTTCCACGGCTTCCAGGGCTCGAACGTGCCGTTGCCCCTGGACGTCGCGGCGGCCCTGATGGCACGAGCCGCCCCACGCCTCGAGCCCCTGCCTGGGGAGAACGAGTGAGTCCCGGGAACTCTGTGGGCCTCGCCGCCAGTGGTCAACCGCGGGCCGCGAAGGCACAGGCGGCCGTTAGTCGCGCCGGGCCGACCTCGTCGAGGTCCCCTTCCCGAAGCAACCGGGCCGGTGAGCGATCCTGCAGCTGGGGGCACTTACCATGGACACCTACACACACGTGATGGAGCCTCTCATGCGCGACGCCGAGGAGGCTATGGACAGGGCCCTCCAGGGGCACTGAGGACGACTGTCCCGGAACGTCATGGCATGCTGGAGAGATGGCCGCACTCGTTGACAGACCCTTCGACTTGGAGGACCTGTTTGCGGCTCCCGATGATGGGAATCGCTACGAAGTCCTTGACGGGGCCTTGGTCGTGACCCCACCACCAGGCCCTGCCCATCAAACGGTAGTCGGCGAGCTGTTCGTGGTCCTGCGGGAGGCGGCGCGGCCACGTGGGTTACGGGTCTTCATGGCCCCCCTCGCCTGGCGCATCGGCCCCGGCCAGGTACCTGAGCCGGATCTCATGGTCGTGACACCCGAGTCGGTCGGCGGCCGGGCCATCGAAAAGCCACCCGTGATCGTGGTAGAGGTGCTGTCTCCGTCAGGGAAGGACCGCGACCTCTTCGACAAGCGGCGGATATACGGACAGGCGGGCGCCCTGTGGTATTGGCTCGTCGACCCGGCGGGACCCAGCCTGACCATCCTGCGTCTGGTTGAGGGACGCTACGAGGAGGCGAGCGCGAGTCGTCGGTGACTCTCGCTACACGACCGATGACCCGTTCACCGTCAGCGTCGTACCCAACCAGCTCTTGGGCTGAGGCACAGCCGACCCGCATCTAACGAAGGCGGGTTGCCGCCGAGTTGAGGCGGGGCTGATCCGTGGTCATTGAGTGGGACGGCCAAGAACTGCGCCATCGGTACTCACAGTGGTCATGCGCGCAGGGGTGAGTGGAACTGGCTTGCAGAACTTTGGTTGTCAAATGGTGGTCAGATTGGTGGTCAAAACGCTTGTGGTTGGCGACCACCCTTTGTGGGCACCCGTCAGGGCACTACCTCTGACCTGCTCTTTTCTGGCGGAGAGGGTGGGATTTGAACCCACGGTGAGTTTCCCCACACACGATTTCCAATCGTGCCGATTCGGCCGCTCTCGCACCCCTCCAGCGTCTTGACAGGCTAGCCTGAGCTTGCCCGCTACGCTGAAGCACCAAGAGGCAGCCCTAAGAAGCAGCCTGGTGCCGGGCGCGGCGGTCGGGCCCTGCGCAACGGGGCGCCGCAAACCGGGTCAGGGCCTGACGGCAGCAGCCCTCAGCGGACAGCGCCGTGTGCCGCAGGAAACCTGACCGTCGCGCCGGGCACCAGGCCGGCTGAGGGGCGGTCGACCGGATAAGTCATCCGGTACTCGCGTCACCGGTCCCGGTCAGCGCTCAGTTACCCCCCAACGACCCTGGCCGACGCCCGTAACGGCAATCGGGCTGGTGGCCGGTACCACCCCCTAGGCTGTGAATGTGGCCGAGCAAGACATCGCTTTAGCTGACGACCAGCCTTATCAGGCTCTCTACAGGCGCTACCGGCCGCAACGGTTCGCCGACGTCCGCGGCCAGGAACACGTCACCCGGGCCTTGCGTAACGCCGTGCGTGACGGGCGGGTGGCACACGCTTACCTTTTCAGCGGCCCCCGCGGCACGGGCAAGACGTCGACGGCCCGCATATTGGCCATGGCGCTCAACTGTGAGGCGCCCGAGGGCGGCGAGCCGGACGGCACCTGTACTTCGTGTGTTTCCATCCGGACGGGCTCCTCGATGGACGTCTTCGAGCTGGACGCCGCCTCCAACCGGAGGCTGGAAGAGATCCGCGACCTGCTGTCTCGCGTCGCGCTCGGCACTCCCGGCCGCTGGAAGGTGTACATAGTCGACGAAGTCCACCAGCTCACCTCCGACGCAGCCAGCGCCCTCCTCAAGACCCTTGAAGAACCACCGAGCCACGTGGTCTTCGTGCTGGCAACGACCGACCCGCAGAAAGTACTACCTACGATCCTTTCGAGGGCACAGCATTTCGAGTTCCACCTGCTGGACGGCGACCTGCTCACGGGCCTCCTCACCGACATAAACCAGGACGCCGACCTGGGCCTCCCGCCTGAGGCGGTCCGCGTTGCCGTGCAACGGGGCCGCGGTTCTGCCCGCGACGCCGAATCGGCCCTCGAGCAGTTGGCCGCCGTCGGCGGCAGCGAGGACGACAGCAGCCACCTGGCTGACCTGGTGGACGCCCTCGCCCAACGGGACACGGCGGCCACCCTGCAGGCCGTAGCGGGAGGTATCTCGGCTGGCAAGGACCCCCGCCGCCTGGGCAGCGAACTGGTGGAGTACCTGCGCAATGCCTTCCTGGCCGACCAGGCTCCGTCGCTCGTCCTGCTGCCCGGCACCACCACGGCCAAGCTGGCCGAGAGCGCAAGCCGGCTGACGCTCGCCTTCATGGTGCGGGCCATGGAGACGGTGGGCGAGGCCCTGATCGATATGAGGGACTCGGTTGACCCGAGGGTGACGCTCGAAGTGGTTCTCATCCGGCTGGCGTCCCCATCTGCAGACGTGAGCCCGGCGGCGCTGCTGGAGCGCATCGAACGTCTGGAGCGAGCGGTAGGGGAAAAAGAAGCGGCGGCTTCTGCCGCCCCACCCGACGGCGGCCCAACAAGGCCTGCTGCCACCCGGGCTGCTCCACGGGAACCAGGCCCCCTCTCGCCGGAGAGCCAAACAGTTGCTCCGGGAGCTGCGTCGGAAGAGCCATTGGCACCCCCTCTTGAAGGCCGGTCAACTGACGGCCCTCCAGGTGACCAGCGGGCCCGGGAAGCCCAGGCGCGGGTAGCCCAGGCACGGGAAGCCCAATCGCAGGCAGCTCAATCGCAGGGACTGCAATCGCAGGGAGTGCAGTCAAGCGGACGCCCGCCACGTGAAGCCCCAGTGCCTCAGGGCCGGCGTCCTGAAGGCTCGGCCCCTCCGGCCCCACCTCCGAGAGCCCCGTCTCTTCCCACCCCGCCGGTGCAGGCCCAGCCGGTGCGGGCCCAGCCAGGGCAGGGAGAGCCTCAACCGACGTCACCAGGGCCGGCCAGCGGCCAGCCGATGATCGCGCTTGGCGCCATCCTCCGGGGTGGAGGGACCGCCGCCGACCCCGGGACAGCGTCGCCGACCCCCGCCACGCCCCCCAGCAGTGCCGCGCCAAAGGACGCAGGCCCGTCGCTGCCGAGCAGGGATGAGCTCACAAAGGCATGGGGCGACACCGTCCTCGACAAGCTCTCGCGCCCCGCCAAGGTGTACATGGCCAACGGTCGCTTCGTCGAGGTGAGCGATGGCGCGGCAGTCTTTGCTCTGCCAGATCCCGGGCTGCTTTCCCGGGCTCGCGCTTATTTGGGCGAAGCTGAGAACGCTCTCAGCGCCCAGTTCGGCCTGCGTGTCCCGTTGCGGCTCGTCCTGGACGAAGGGCCAACTTCAGTGGCTGAACCATCGGGCCCTCGCCCCGGGGACGACGACGCGTACGATCTCGACGACGTAGCGGACGTGGCCGACACCGCTCCGCTCCCCGATGTCCCCGTCGAGGAACGCATTCTGCAAGCTTTCCCCGGCTCAGTTGTAGACGGCTGAGCAATGTACGCCGCCCCGGTGCAGGACCTGATAGACGAGCTCGGCCGCCTTCCGGGTATCGGGCCGAAATCCGCCCAACGGATCGCTTTTTACATATTGAAGTCCCCGGCGGAGGACGCAGCCCGCTTGGCCGCCTCGATAAATGCGGCCAAGACCAGGGTCACGTGGTGCCGGACCTGTTTCAACGTCGCCGAGGGAGATGGCAGCTCCGAATGCGATATCTGCTCCGACCCACGCCGGGACGCCTCGGTCCTTTGTGTCGTTGAGGAACCCCGTGACCTGGTGGCGGTGGAAAAAACCGGCGAGTTCCGCGGTCGCTACCACGTGCTCCAGGGTGCCATTAGCCCGATCGACGGCGTTGGCCCGGAACAGCTGCGCGTACGAGAACTGATGGCACGGATCGAGGCCGAAGGGGTGAACGAGGTCATCCTTTGCACGAACCCCAACATCGAAGGTGATGCCACCGCGATGTACCTGGCGAACCTCTTCAAGCACTTCCCGCTGAAGGTCACCCGCATAGCGAGCGGGCTCCCGGTTGGGGGCGATCTCGAGTACGCAGACGAACTGACCCTGAGCCGAGCCCTCGAGGGGAGGCGGGAAGTCGGCTGAACCGGTATACGACGTGCTGAACGGGTATGTCCCGGAGAACACCGTGGTGGCCAGTCGAGCAGGGGCGCGTCATATCGCGGAGCGTGGTCGCGCTAACTTAACGCCGTTCGCCCTCAAAGGGGCGGCCGGCTTGCCGGCTAAGACAGTGGGCCGGGCGTACCGGCCGAACAATAAGCCGGCGTGCCGGCCAAAAGAGTGAGGAGCATCGTATGTTTCGATCCGGTCACTGGCGAAAACCACTCGCCGTCGCTGCTGCGAGCGCTGCGCTTGCGGGCGTCACGACGGTCAGCGTCGCCGGCGTAGCCAGCGCGTCCCGCGCACCGCAGGTGGCGAGCGGGGGGGTCATCAAGTACGCCGAAGCGTCCAGCGGCTCTCCCAACTACATCTTCCCGGTGACGCCGGCGGCGTACAACACTTCCTACAACATCGACCAGTTCTACAACCTGATGTGGCCGCTCCTTTATCTGCCCTCGCCTTACCAACCCACGCTCGACTACGCCCACTCGATGGCCTACCCGCCAGTCTGGTCGGACAACAACACCGAGGTGACGGTCACCCTGAAGCACTACATGTGGTCTGACGGAGTGCCTGTAAGTGCCCGTGACATCATCTTCTTCATCAATCTGGCCAAGGCCGAGAGCGTCAACTGGGCTGGTTACAGCGGTCCGACGCAGTTCCCGTACAACCTGAAGAGCTACACGGCGACGAGCCCCACGACCATCAAGTTCGTCCTCGATGGCCCGATCAACCCGACGTTCTTCAACGACAACGCCCTCGACTACATCTACCCGATCCCCCAGCATGACTGGGACAGGAAGTCGCTCGACGGCCCGATCGGTAATTACGACATGACCCCGGGTGGAGCCGATCAGGTGGTGACGTTCCTGCAGAATCAAGCGGCCAACACCACGACCTACACCACGGACCCGCTCTGGAAAGTTATCGACGGACCGTGGGAGCTGCAGGCCTTCGGCGGGGCGAGCTCGCCCGACGTCTTCGTGCCCAACCCGAAGTTCTCGGGCACGAAACCAGCGGCGTCGGAGTTCGAGGAAATCCCCTTTACGACCGATTCGGCCGAGTTCACGTCGCTCAAGTCCGGGGCGTCTTCCCTCGACTACGGGTACGTGCCCACTGACGACATCCCCGCCCTGCCGTCAGTGAAGTCCGAGGGCTACAACATCTCGAAGGTGCCGGAGTGGGGCTTCGGCCAGATCATCCCGAACACCAAGAACCCACAGGTGGGCGCCATCCTGAGCCAGACCTATATGCGTCAGGTCCTCGCTCACCTGACCGATCAGACCACCATGATCGACCACTTCATGGGCGGCTATGGCATCCCGACCTACGGGCCCACACCCGTCGCTCCTAAGGGGAACTCTTTCATAAGCCCTGCCGAGCTGAGCAACCCGTACCCCTACTCCGTCTCCAGAGCCGAGTCCATCCTGAAGAAGCACGGGTGGCAGGTGAACCCGGGCAAGGTCGACGTCTGCCTGGTAGCCGGTCCAGCCGGTTGCGGTGCAGGGGTGGCCAAGGGCGAGAAGCTCTCGCTCAACCTGCTCTACGCCAGCGGTTCAGTTGTGGAGTCGGAGGATGCTGACCTGTTCCAGTCCGACGGCGCCCAGGCCGGGGTGCAAATAAGCACCCGGGCGGCCGCTTTCGACACCGTCGTGTCCCAGGTGCAGCCGTGCATCCTGCCGAAGGACAAGGGCACCCCCACGTGCAACTGGCAGCTCGGGGAGTACGGGGTCCTCGGTTTGTCGACCTACCCGAGTGGTGAGGGCGTGTTCAATACCGGCGGAGCGTTCAACGCCGGCCAGTACTCGAACCCGACCATGGACAAGCTGATCAACCAGAGCACCTATGCCCCCGGGCTGACGGCTTACCACCAGTACGAGAACCTCGTGGTCCAGCAGGAGCCGTGGATCTGGCAGCCGCTGCAGGACCACCTGGCCGCTACCGTCAAAAACCTCACGGGTTACGGCCTGACGAGCGAGTTCAACGGCTACCGCGGCTATATCGAACCTAACTTCTGGGCTTTCACCAAGTAGAAGTTCAATAAGGTAAAGCGCTCACCCGTGGCTAGGCCTCGCAGGGAACCTCTGCCGGGGCCCGGCCACGGGCGCGCTTGGGCCTCGAGCCGGAGGCCTCTAGTTGACGGGCTATATCTTCCGCCGTTTTTTGCAGTCCCTCGTCGTGCTGCTCCTAGTCACGTTGATCATGTTCTTGTTGTTCCACCTGCTGCCCGGGAACCCCGCTCGAGCCGAGCTAGGGGTAAAGGCACAGCCGGCCGCGGTGGCCGCCTTCGACAAGTTGCAGGGGCTGAACCGGCCCATCTGGTACCAGTTCTGGATTTACCTGGACCACTTGGTCCACGGGAACCTCGGTTTTTCATATGTCCAGAACGCGTCCGTGGCGCTGTTGTTTGAACAACGGTTCCCGAAGACCATCCTGCTATTGGGCCTTGCCACCATCGTCGCCGTCGTCGTGGCCATCCCCCTCGGGATCCTGCAGGCCGTGCGGCGCAACAAAGTCGACGATTACATATTGACCGGCGGGTCTTTTGTCCTTTATTCCTTCCCCACTTTTTGGTTGGGCATCCTGCTCATCGAGATATTCTCGATCTCACTGCACGTCCTGCCGCCCACGGCGCCCGAGGGTACGACAGTCGGTCAGATCCTTTCCGATTGGCAGGGCTTGATATTGCCGGTAATGACCTTGGCTCTCGTCAGCATTGCGGCGTACAGCCGCTATATGCGTTCGGCCATGATCGACAGCCTGGCCCAGGACTACATCCGGACAGCAAAAGCCAAAGGCCTGAGCCAGCGGGCCATCCTGTTCCGCCACGCCCTCCGGAACTCGCTGATACCGATGGCGACCTTGATCGGGTTATCCATTCCGGCCGTTTTGAGCGGCGCCGTCATCACGGAGTCTGTGTTCAATTACCCGGGCGTTGGGCTACTATTCGTGCAATCTGCCGACAGCGAGGACTTTTCGGTACTTCTTGGCCTGACGCTGGTGGCCGCCATCGGCGTGATCATCGGCAACCTGGTGGCCGATATCGGCTACGCCGTCCTCGACCCGAGGATCCGGTACTAGTGCCACGACAGGCACGAGCGAGACGACGTGGCTGACGTAGTCCGTCCCCCTGAGGAGGGGGTCGATGCCCTGGAAGGGCAGGAGTTCTTCCCGGCAGGCGCCCCCGCTGCCGCACTGGGGCCGCTCGCGGTGGGCGCCCAGCACGAGACCCAGGACCGTTTAGACGCGGCAGACGGTGGCGGGGCGGGCAGCCCGCTGCGGCTCACGCTGGTGACGTTCTTCGAAAGCAAGGTTGCCATCGCGGGCATGGCCATCCTCATACTGCTCGTGCTGTTTTGTTTCGTCGGCCCCCACATTTACGTCACCAACCAGAAGACGGTAAACCCGGCCTTCTCCAATTACCCTCCCAGCCGCGCCCATCCCCTGGGGACCGACGGCGAAGGCTTCGACGTGCTCGGCCGGCTCATGGTCGCCGGGCAGAGCTCGATAGAGATTGGGCTGGCCGCCGGGTTGGTGGCGGCCATTTTCGGCACGCTGTACGGCGCCGCATCGGCCGTTTCCGGCGGGGTTGCCGACAGCGTGATGATGCGCATCGTCGACGCCCTCTACGCGCTGCCGGGGCTGTTCCTGCTGATCCTTCTCTCGGCCATCTTCAGCCCCAACCTCCCGCTCATGATCCTGGTCCTGAGCTTTATCGCCTGGTTGGGGCCGGCCCGCTTGGTGCGCGGTGAAGCCCTCAGCCTGCGCACACGCGAGTACGTCCAGGCCGTAAAAGTGGCCGGTGGCACCCAGGGCCGGATCGTGGTGCGGCATATCGTGCCGAACGCGATCGGCACCATCGTGGTGAATACTTCGTTCCTTATTGCCGACGCCATCCTGGCCCTGGCCGCCCTCAGTTACCTCGGCCTCGGGCTGCCGGACACGACGCCGACGTGGGGCGGCATGCTTTCCAACGGCACAAACGTCATTTACGACGGGTACTGGTGGCAGCTCTACCCAGCCGGTATCGCCATCGTGCTCACGGTGGTGGCTTTCAATTTCATCGGAGACGCCCTCCGGGACAGCCTGGACGTCAGGCTTCAACGCCGCTAAAGGCCCGGAAAACATCAAGTCCTTTAGTCCACGTTCCGGTCGGACCAGGGCGGGCCGACAAATTCTGGAGAAAGTGGAACGGCAGCGGAGGCACGAGCCCCGCCACGACCACGGCGCCTTATTTGGCGTCACGGGTTTGGCCACCGGGCCGCAGTCTTTCAGGCAGAGCTTGCCGTGGCGGTGGCCAGCTCGTCGTCGACCGGTGCCTGCAGCGGGAAATGGCACGCGGCGCGGTGGCCCGAGCCGAACAGCCGTAGCGGCGGCTCCTCCTCGGCGCAGCGGTCCTGGGCGAACGGGCAACGAGTGCGGAAGCGGCAACCGCTCGGTGGCGAAATAGCCGACGGCAACTCTCCCCTGACGACGGCCGACCGCTGACCACGGGCGATGGCCGGGTCCGGGACCGGGATCGTGTCGATCAGGCCCTGGGTGTAGGGGTGGGCGGCGTGGGCGTAGAGCTCTTCGGCCGGCCCGATCTCGACCAGCTTGCCGAGGTACATGACGCCGATGGTCTCGGCCAGGTACTTCACCACGGCCAGGTCGTGCGAGATGACGATGTAGGTGAGGTCGTGGTTCTCCTGCAACGAGCGCATCAAGTTGAGGATCTGTGCCCGGATCGACACGTCGAGAGCAGAGACGGGCTCGTCGGCCACGATGAGCTTCGGGTGCAGCACGAGGGCACGGGCCAGGCCGATCCGCTGGCGCTGGCCGCCGGAAAACTCGTGCGGGTAGAGGTCGGCCGCCCTTGGCGGTAACCCGACCTCCTCGAGCACCTCGGAGACTCGCTTGTCCTGTTCCCGGCTCGTGCCGATGTCCTGGATCCGGAGAGGCTCGCGGAGGATCGACCGCACCCGCATGCGCGGGTCGAGCGAGGCGTACGGGTCCTGGAACATGAGCTGGAGCTCGCGTCGGCGATGTCGCAAGCGGGACCCGCGGAGGGCCGATACCTCCTCGCCCTCGAAATTGACCGACCCTCGCGTCGGGCGCTCGAGGGCGACGACGAGCCGGCCGATGGTGGTCTTGCCGCACCCCGACTCCCCCACCAGACCGAAGGTCTCGCCCCGGCCAACGGAAAAAGATACATCTGAGACAGCCTTGACCGTGCCCACGTTGTGCTGGAGGACGGCGCCCTTGGTCACGACGAACTGTTTCTCGATGTGGTCCAGCCGTAAGACGACCTCGCCCCTGGCGGGACCGGTCGAGGGCACGGCAGTTGTTGGGGCGGCTACGGCGAGAGCTTCGTTCGGACCGGCCGCGGCGGACGGCGACGCCGGGGCGAAGGAGGCAGGGCGCCTATCGGCGCTCTCGCTCACTCCTCCACTTTGTAGCAGGAGGCGTTCGGCCCGGCTGGCTGTGACCGGGTGGAAGCAGGCAAAGACGTGCTGGGCGGCGGGCCCCGAGGCACCTTCCGGCGGTCCCAGCGGCGGGTCCACCTCTGTGCACTCCTGCGTGACGTACCGGCAGCGGGGAGCAAACCGGCAGCCGACAAAGTGCCTGGACAGGTCGGGCGGTAAGCCCGAGATCGAGTAGAGGCGCTGGCTACGGTCCTGGTTGAGGCGGGGGATCGATTCGAACAACGCCTCCGAATAGGGGTGCCGCATCCTGTCGAACAGCTCGACCGTCCTGGCGCCCTCCACGATCCGGCCGGCGTACATGACCATCACGCGGTCGGTGCGGGTGGCGATCACACCCATGTCGTGGGTGATGAGCAGCACAGCCATGGACAGCCGTTCCCGGAGCTCGTCGATCAGGTCGAGTATCTGGGCCTGGATGGTGACGTCCAGCGCCGTCGTCGGCTCGTCGGCGATCAGCAGCTTCGGCTCACAGGAAAGAGCCATGGCGATCATGACCCGCTGTCGCAGGCCGCCGGACAACTGGTGAGGGTACTGGTGCAGGCGTTCCTCGGGCCGCGGCATCCCGACGAGCCGGAGGACGTCGACGGCTCGCTCGAGGGCCTCCTTTTTGCTCGCTCCCTTGTGGAGCCTCACCGGCTCGGCGATCTGCCTGCCGATGGTCCAGGTCGGGTTCAGCGAAGTCATCGGGTCCTGGAAGATCATCCCGATCTCATTGCCGCGGACGTGGCGCATATCGCCTTCGGTCAGGCCGACGAGGTCGCGGCCGTTCAACCGGACGGCGCCACCCGTTATATGGCCGACATTGGGCAGCAGTTTCATGACCGAAAGGCCGATCGTCGTTTTGCCGCAGCCGGACTCGCCGACGAGGCCCACACATTCGGCCGTGCCGACCGAGAAGGACACGCCGTCAACGGCCCGCACGTTGGCCTTGCGCAGATGAAAGTCCGTCTGAAGACCGTCTACTTCGAGTACGGCTACCGGCCCGTGGGTGGCGCTCATGGCACCTCTACCTCGGCAATCGCGCGATCCCGCACAGGCTCAGGGTACTCAACCGCCGCTCCGATGACCCCGCGGTCGGCGCGCCCCATATCCTCAGCTGGTGAGCATCGAGGCGGTCGAAGCATGGGTTAACGTCCTTCGGTCGGCCGTGACCGGGCGCCGGTGGATCCTTACCGGGCACCTGGGTGACCTGGGCCCTAGAGCCGATGAACTAACGCGCCTCGGAGCGGCCGCGGTGCTCCTGGTCGGCTACGGCGCCCGGCCAAGTGGCTTTTCGGGGCCGGTCATCGAGGTCAGCCGGCCCGACGGTGGCGCCCGGGAGCTCGACTACGTCATGGCGAGCTCGCCGGTGCAACACGACGAGGTGCTCATTCGCTTCGACCCCGACAGGCAAGCCCTGGTCCTGGGGGGAGGTTTTTACACCCATCCCACCCTGTGGGGCCGAACCTACATCGGCGGGCGCCGGGCCGAATGGCAAGCCCTGGAGGACAAGACGGCCGTCGACCGGTTGTGGGACGACATGGGTGCTCGCCGCGCCCCTTCGGCCACCGTGGCCCCAGAAATTGACGGGCTGGTCGCCGCCGCCAACGACCTCGACTCCGGTGCAGGGACGGTCTGGTCGGGCGAGCGCCGCGGCCGGCGCCCGGCCGACGGTTGCGAGCTGGTCTTCTGGGTGAAGGGACCTACGCAGGCTCGTCACGCCGCCGCCGCTCTTTTGTCAGCTGACAGGGGAGTACGGGTGATGCCTTTCCTCGAAGGGGTCCCCTGCAGCATCCACGGCATCGTCGGGACGAGCGGCGCCGCCATTTTCCGTCCGGTCGAGATCGTTTCGTTGCCCGGCGCCACCGGCGGGTTCATTTATGCGGGCACCGACACGTGGTGGGACCCTCCCCTTGTTCAGCGGGAGGAGATGAGGGCGTTGGCACGGTCGGTGGCGGCGTACCTGCAGAGAAAGCTCGGGTACCGCGGTGCCTTTGCCGTCGACGGCGTCCTCGGCCGGGACGGCTTCCTCCCCCACCGAGCTCAACCCTCGTTGGGGGGCCGGGCTTTGGCCCCAAGCCATGGTCAGCCCTGTCCCCCTCAGGCTGATCGAGGCCCTGATCACCTCCGGCCTGGACGGCCCGATGGAGAGCCTCGAGCACGTGGTCGTGAACTCGGCCGACACCGCCCGTTTCGGCGGCCCGACGTTGCGTGGCCAGGTGGCGGCTGAAGAATCCACGCTCTTCCTGGCCAGACAGGGATCGGGCTTCGCCTTGACAGCGAGCGCCGGCACTGCGGCGGCCCGGCTGACCGTTTCGGGGCCGCAGGACGGCGCCAACGTCACGGCCCGGCCTGTTGGCCCATCGCTACTGGGCCAGTCCCTTCGCTCGCTCGGTCGGGCTGCCTTCGAGATCGCCGACGAGGTGCTGGGGACGCGTATCGGCCCCTTCCGCTGACGGCGTCGGGAGATCCGCGGCCAAGAGGGTCGGTGTGTGCGTGTCAGCCTGCGTCGCCGAGACCGAGCAACGGGAGGCACGGCGCCAGGCCCTCGATGACAATGTCGTTGCGTCTCTCGGCCGGCTCCCACTTATCGCGGCTCAAGGCGAAGCGCGACATCTGGGCCGCCCCGCCGGGGCGCGGAGCGTAGTGGAACCCGTCCGGTTCGTACCCGAGGGCACGGGAGACGCCCTGTGAGGACGGGTTGTCGTCGAAGGCTTCGCTCTGCGCCCGGAGAGCACCGAGCCCGGCGAAGGCCAGGTGGAGGACCGCCGCCCGCATCTCTTTGCCCAGGCCCTTACCTCGTTGGCCGGGGGTCAGCCAGGAGAAGGAGTCCACCGTCCTCACCTTGGGGAACTCGATCCCCGTGATTTCCTGACCTCCCAGCGCCCGCCCGTCGACGACGACGGCAAAGACCAGGACCCACCACTCCGGTGACGTCCGCGAGCGGGCTGACCACTGGCCTTTTAGCCAGCGAACGGTGCCGGGGCCCGGCTCGTAAAAGGAGGCGTCGCCGTCGAATGGCTCGGTGCCGGGCTCGACGACACCCGCAGCATGCAGGACCGCAAGCTCTTCGAGCAACGAGTCATTGGCGTAACGAAGCTCGAGCCGAGGGGTCCGTACGTAGAGCCCGAAAAACGGCCAGAACGAGCCCGTCCTGGCGTCACTCGCCACCGGCGCGCTCTTCTTTACTGGGCTTTACTGGCACGGCTCATGCTGGCACCGCTCTCGTCCTGGCCACAACCGGTTTCTTTGAGTGGCTGGGCCCGGCCGAGCAGAGCTTGGCTTGCTCGAGGCCAGGTCACACGGCGGTAGGTCGCTCGGCGCCAGGCCGCCCGGCGGTAGGTCGGCGGCGGTGCGGCAGACTGCTGTGGTGCAACGCCCAGTGGCGCCGCCGCCATCGCAGTGGGCCTTCCCGTGTAGCGCGCCAGCCCAAGCGTTGGCCGCGGGGGCCGGTGAGGTGGTGGGCATTGGCGCCGACCTCGAGCCGGGTACCGTTCTGGCCGCCTATCGTTGCGGGCTCTTCCCCATGCCGGTCGGCCGGAAACTGGCCTGGTGGTCGCCCGACCCGAGGGGTGTCGTCCCCCTCGACGGCCTCGTGGTCAGCCGCTCTTTGCGGAGGTCGTGCCGGCGCTTCGAGAATCCGGGTCGGGACCGCGTTCGAGGACGTCATTACCGCCTGTGCGCACCCTTCTCGCAAGGGGGCGTGGATAAACAAGCGTATGAAGAGCGCGTACATGCGCCTCCACGAACTGGGCTGGGCAAATAGCGTCGAGGCGTGGTCACCGGAGGGCGAACTGGCCGGGGGCTTGTACGGTCTGGCCATCGGAGGCCTTTTTGCCGGCGAATCGATGTTCTTCCGTCAGCGGGACGCCTCCAAAGTGGCCGTCGTCGCCCTGGTCGAGGCGCTCCGGGCGGGCGGGGGCCGGCTGCTCGACATCCAGTGGGTGACTCCCCACCTGGCCAGCCTCGGGGCCATTGCGCTGAGCCGGGGCCGCTACCACGAGCTCCTGGAAAAGGCGGTGGAAGAGCCTCAGCTCGACCTCGCCGGCGCAGCCGCCGGGTTCTCATAAGCGCCGTTTGGGCGTGGCCGCCTAGTTCTTTGTAAGTGCCCGCCGCGACGCCAGGGCCGTGGCCCGCTCCAGCAGGTTTGGCGCTTCCAGGCGGTCGCACATCGCCGCGAAGGCGTCTTCAGGCCCTGTCCACTGGAGACTGTCGAGGGCGGCCGGCCCGGCGGGCAAAAGATCAGCATGGACCACGCAGGTAGCCAACTTCTTGAAGAGCATGGCCAGGTCGCGGTTCGCCTCGAGGGTCTCGGCCAGGGTGGCGGCCCGGGCCTTCGAAAGGTCGACCTTCCAGGCCGACACCTGTGACGGGATGGCTTCGATCGTGCCGTACTGGCCCAGTACCGTAGTGGCCGCCTTTGCCCCCCATCCCGTCAACCCGGGATAGCCGTCCGCGCTATCCCCCACAAGAGCGAGCCAGTCCGGCACCGACGAGGGCCCCACTCCGAAGCGTGCCTTGACCGCGGCTTCGTCGACGATGGCGTTCTTCCGCCGGTCCAGACAGACGACCCGTTCACCCCGGACACACTGGCCGAGGTCCTTGTCGGGAGTGCAGATGAGGACCTCCGCGAGGCGTGCCTCGGTGGAAAGGACGTCCGCCGCGGACGCCAGGGCGTCGTCGGCTTCCAGCTCCACCATCGGCCACACGACGAGGCCCATGAGCTCGAGGGCCTCCTCCAGCAGGGGGAACTGACTGAGCAAGTCCGCCGGGACGCCGGCTGAGCTCTTGTAAGTGGGCCAGGCATCGTTCCGCCACGACTCGATTACGTGGTCCGTGGCGACGCCCATGTAAGCGGCCCCGCCTTCGAGCATGCCGAGCAAGGAGCCGAGCACCCCCCGGGTGGCACCGACTTCTTCGCCGCCAGCAGTCTGGTGGGGCGGTGCACCGTGGTAGTGGCGGAAGAGCTCGTAGGTGCCGTCCACCAGGTAGGCCTTCAACCGACAGCTCGCAGTTTGGTCGCCACAGCTTCATCCTGCCGCACGGCGCAAGTGGACCGCGCAGACCGCTAATGCCTTACTCTCCGCGGGCTCGTGGGTACGCACGGCGGTCCCCGTCATCACAGTTTGATCACAATTAGCTCGTACCGGTGGCGATTTGACCATCTCGTCGCGCTGGCGCATCAAAAAGCCCCGAAATCGCAACGAGGTCGCGGAAACACGACCAGATTCAATCAATTATGATGAGAGTGTGATGAAAGCTGGACGCGAACCGGAAAACCGGGGAGGCGACGCCCCTTTTACCTCCGGCACGGGCCTGTTTCGGCCCGGCCGTACCCACTGAGCCCTTGTTTTAGTGCCTCTTGCCTATGCCGACTTCAACGCGTCGCCGACGCTCACGGGTTCGGCCAGCCCGGTCTCGGGCTCGATGACTACCTCGAGGTCCGTCCCGTCAGTGCCGGCGTCGGCCGGCCGCATGGCGGCGTACTCGGGCAGCATGTCCCGGAGGCTCCGCAGCGCACGGGCCGCCGAGCTCTTGACCGTGCCGGGCACGCAACCGAGCCGGCGGGCGATCTCGGCCTCGCTCAGGTCCTCGTAGTAGCGCAGCATCAGGACCTCGCGCTGGCGCACCGGAAGTCGCGCCAGCGCCTGGCGCACCAACTCGCGGTCGTCAACCGAGTCCGATTCGGCCGCCTGGCACAGCTCGGGCATATCCCCGACGGCCACTCTCGAACCCCACTTGCGCCAACCCGACCGGCAGGTGTTGACCACGATCTGGCGGACGTACGCCTGTTGCCGCCAGCGTTCCTGCCCCGCCACCCGTTGCCACGCCCGCATCGCCTTCAACAACGACGTTTGCACGGCGTCCTCGGCGTCTTCCCGTTGCCCGGTCACGCCCTGGGCGACCCGCATCAGAGCCGGCCGCGCCGACTGAGCCAGTTCCTCAAACCCGTTGGCCCCTTGCAAGGCGGCTGCCTCAGTATTTGCTACGGGCTCACTTATTTCAGCCTCTCCGGAACCGGTTGTTGTCACCTCGTCTCCTAACCTCAAATCTCCCAACCTCAGGCCTATCACGACCCTGGTTCACTCACGCTGCAGGTTCCATGGGGAGGGCTTGCCACTGCAGCCGCCCCTAACGGTTGGACCTGTTCTGTTAGTGCCCGACTTGGCCCGGTTTCAACCGGGTTGAGGGCGTAACTGGTTATTTCGTCGGCGTAACCAGCGGTCTGCCGCTCTAGCCCGCGGGCCTACTTCTTAATGGTATAGACCAGCAGGGCGCCGGTGGTACCGCCACCGGCGTGGGCGGCGTTTGCCTCGACAGCGACAAAAAGGTGCCGAGACAGGGACCTCTTTTCGGGCCGGCCCTGGCGCCCGGCCGCGCCCTGGCCGCCGCAGGACGGGCGGAGGCTAGGGACTAGGTTTGTTGAACGTGGCTGAACAGCCGATGCAAGAACAACTGAACGAGCTCGAGCGACGCCGGCAAGCGGCGCTGCATGCCGGCAGTGAAACGGCGGTCGAGCGTCAGCGTTCACGAGGCAAGATGACGGCCCGGGAACGCCTCGACTACCTCCTCGACGCCGGATCCTTCCAGGAGCTCGACATGCTGGCTCGCAGCCGCGCCGGCGGGGAGGCCGACGACCGGCGGGCCTACACGGACGGGGTGGTCACCGGCTTCGGGACGGTGGACGGCAAAAAAGTGTGTGTGTTCTCGCAGGACTTCACCGTGAACGGCGGCACTCTCGGCGAGGTGTCGGGAGAGAAAATCCACAAAGTCATGGACCTCGCCACATCGCTCGGCGTACCGCTCATCGGCATCAACGACGGGGGCGGTGCCCGGATCCAGGAAGGCGTCGTCGCGCTGCATTATTACGGCGGGATATTCAAACGCAATGTCGTCGCGTCCGGCGTGGTCCCCCAGATCAGCGTGATCATGGGCAGCTGTGCAGGGGGCGCCGTTTATAGCCCGGCCATAACCGACTTTGTGTTCATGGTGCAAGGCACCTCGCAAATGTTCATCACGGGCCCGGACCTGGTGAAAACGGTGACAGGCGAAGACGTGACGCTTGAAGACCTGGGCGGGGCGCTCACCCATGCCACCAAGTCCGGCGTGGCGTCATTCGTCGCCGCCGACGAAAAATCCTGCCTCGACCAGGTGCGCGACCTCCTCGGCTATTTACCCTCCAACAACCTGGAACAACCCCCCGTGGCGGCACCCGGCGCCGACCAGGAGGACGACCTGGAGGGGCTGGCCGAGCTCGTGCCGGTGTCCGCCCAGCAACCTTATGATGTCAAAGACCTGCTCCGGGCGGTCCTGGACGGTGGGGAGTTCCTCGAGTACCACCAGCTGTGGGCCCGCAACCTCGTATGCGGATTCGGGCGCATCGGCGGCCGGGTGGTGGGGTTGGTCGCCAACCAGCCGCAGGTACTGGCGGGCGTCCTCGATATTGATGCGTCGGAAAAAGGAGCTCGTTTTGTCAGGACGTGCGACTGCTTCAATATCCCCCTCGTCACTTTCGTCGACGTCCCCGGCTTCATGCCCGGGACCGACCAGGAGCACGGTGGCCTGGCCCGGCGCGCCGCCAAATTGCTTTATGCCTATTGCGAAGCAAGTGTCCCGAAAATACAGGTCATCGTGCGAAAGGCATACGGAGCCGCTTACGTGGTCATGAGCTCGAAATCGATCGGCACCGACCTGGCCTACGCCTGGCCCGGGGCCGAGCTGGCCGTCATGGGCCCCAACAGCGCGGTCGACCTCCTCTACCGGCGGGAACTTGCGGGCGCTACGCCCGAACGACGGGCGGAGCTCGTCGAGGTTTACCGCCGCGACCACGCCAACCCTTACCTGGCCGCCGAACGCGGCTACATCGACGACGTGATAGACCCCTCGGCGACACGGCGGGCCCTGGGCCAGGGCCTCGACATGTTGGCGACCAAGCGCCAGGAGGCGCCGGCTCGCAAACATGGCAACGTGCCCCTGTGAGCTTCGGGTGACCCTCGAGCCCCGCCAAAGCAGCGCAGAGCGCGCGCCGGCCCGGCCGCTGGAGTTCCGGGTGAAGTTGACGGACCTGGCCCGCCCCCCGACGCCGGTCGAGCTCCAGGCCATTGCGATCGCCCTCGAGCAGGTGCTGGCCGCCCCCCCGCCTCCGGCGGCCGAACCGGCTCAGAGCGACTGGCGCTTTTCCGGGCGCTGGTGGCGCCCCGCGGCCGGCGACCCGGGCCGACGTTGGGCGGCGACGGCCCTGTAATCGACGGCACAGTTTTCCTCGGCACCGGGTTGCGCACCGCCCGGGTGGACTTTTCCCCCACTGTGGATGAACTGTGGAAAACGAGGGGACAGGGTTGGGGACTACGTGAACACCCGCTGACGAACCGTTGAATATCCAGCGACAGGCCTCAGGCCGTTCGCAGGAGGCAACGCCCCTCTCCCCGTACCAGCCGGCCGACAACGCTGGCGGCAAAACCCGAGCCCGCCAGGAAAGCCACCGCCTCGAAAGCTTCGCTCGCCGGCAATGCCACCACCATGCCGAGGCCCATGTTGAATGTGCGCGCCATCTCCCTGTCGTCGATCCGTGCCGCCTTCTGGACCTCGGCAAAGATCCTGGGCACCGGCCAGGTACCGCGATCGAGCACCGCATTGAGATCAGCGGTGAGCGCCCGGGGTACGTTGCCGGTCAAGCCACCGCCGGTGATGTGAGCCACCGCATGGACGTCGAAGCGGCGGACCAGTGCGAGCACGGCCTGTGTATAGATGAGCGACGGCTGCAACAACTCGTCTGCGAGCGACTGACCGGCGCCTGGCCAGGCTTCCTCGCCCAGCCTTCGGCTCGCCTCGACAAGCAGGGCGCGGCGCACCAATGAGTAGCCGTTGGAACGGAGGCCCCCCGAGTGCAGTCCCACGAGGGCGTCGCCCTCCCGGGGCGGATTGGGGCCACCGGGCCCGAGGATGCGCTGCCTTTCGACCACACCGACGACGAAGCCCGACAGGTCGAACTCGCCCACCGGGAGCTGACCGGGGTGTTCCGCCAGTTCCCCACCGAGGATGGCGCACCCGGCCTGGCGGCAACCATCGGCTATACCGCCCATCACCTCGGTGACCGCCGTCGGGTCGAGCTGCCCCCACACCTGGTAATCGAGGAAGAAGAGGGGTTCTGCGCCCTGGCACACAACATCGTCGGCGCACATGGCGACCAGGTCGATGCCGATCGTGCCGAGGCGGCCGGCTTCCACGGCTACCAGGAGCTTCGTCCCGACCCCGTCGGTCGAGGCGACCAGGACGGGCTGGCTGTACCCGGCCGGCATGGCGAACAACCCGCCGAAACCGCCTAACCCTCCGATGACCCCGGGTCGCGCTGTGCTGGCGACGAGGGGGGCCATTTGCGCCACTGCCTCCTCGCCGGCGCCGATGTCAACACCCGAGGCGGCATAGGTCAGCGGTGGGTCGCTCGTCACCTCACGTAACCGGGGGGTGGGTCGGCCGAACCGCCGGAGCTGGGCGAGCGCCTGCCCACGGCGGGGATACCGGGCGGGGCAGGATGTCTGGCGACTACGGGCGCAGGAACAATTGGGGTCTGGCCGTCGAACGCCAGCAGGACGCCGCTTTCGCTCCTCAGCTCCCCACCTATCTTGCGCTCGAACGCCGGTATAGCCACGCTTGCCGGCACAGCCACCGGGTAGTTGCCGGTGAGGCAGGCATCGCAGAATCCCGCAACGGGGACGCCGGTCGCGCTTTTGAGCGCTTCGAGGGACAGGTAGGCCAGGCTGTCCGCCCCCAAATAGTCGCAAATCTCGCCCACCTCGAGGTCAGCGGCAAGGAGCTCGGCCCGGGCCCCGGTGTCCAGGCCGTAGAAACAGGGCCAGCGGTAAGGGGGTGAGGAGATGCGCAGGTGCACTTCCCTGGCCCCTGCCTCTCTCAGCATGGCCACCAGCGCTCGTTGCGTTGTCCCCCGGACGATCGAATCGTCGACGACGACGAGGCGCTTGCTGGCGATCGCTTCCCGCAGCGGGTTGAGCTTGCGCCGTACCCCTAGGGCCCTCTGCCTGGGGTCGGGGTTGATAAATGTCCGCCCGATATAACGGTTTTTCACCAGGCCATGCCCGAAGGGCACGCCGCTGCGCCTGCTATAGCCCTCGGCCGCGGGCATGCCGCCATCAGGCACTCCGATGACCATGTCGGCCGTGACCGGGGCCTGCTCGGCGAGCAGCTCACCCATTCGCACCCGGGCGGCGTGCACTTCCTGGCCGTAAAGACGGCTGTCCGGACGAGCCAGGTATACAAACTCGAACAGGCACAGTTTGGGTTGGACGCGCTCGGGAGGCCAAGGACGAAAGCTCCGGCAGCCGTCGTCACTGATAACGAGCACCTCGCCTGGTTCGACCTCGCGCACGAAGTGGGCGCCGGCGATGTCGAGCGCCGGCGTCTCCGAAGCAAGTACCCAGCCGTCGTCCAGTTTTCCAAGGCAGAGGGGACGAAAGCCGTGCGGGTCGCGCACGCCCACCAGGTTGGCCCGGTCCGCCAGCACCAGCGAGAAGGCGCCCTCCAACCGTGGCAACACGGAGACGAGAGCGCCCGACAGGGGAGCCCCCTCGCCGGGTCGTGAAGCGGTCACCCGGTCCAGTTCACGGGATACCAGTTCGGCTATCAGGTCGGAGTCGCTGGTGACCAGGCCCGGGAGCATGTCCATCGACGCCGCCAGCTCCTCGGTGTTCGTGAGGTTGCCGTTATGTCCGACCGCAAACTCGCTCCCACCCGCCTGGCGGTACATGGGCTGCGCGTTGTGCCACGACGACGCCCCCGTAGTCGAATAGCGGGTATGGCCGATAGCGAGGTGCCCGACCAGACTGGCGATCTTGTAGTCGTTGAAGACCTGTGTGACCAGCCCCATGTCCTTGACCACCATCATCGTGGTCCCGTCGCTGACCGCCATCCCCGCTGATTCCTGGCCCCGGTGCTGGAGAGCAAAGAGCCCGTCGAAGACGATCGGCGCCACACTCCGGCCCGGAGCGTAGATCCCGAAGATGCCGCAGGCTTCCCTCGGGCCGGTGTGCTCGACGGCGCCTGTCACGCGAACATTCTCCCACGCTCTGGGCTGTCAGCGGCGGGATGGCACCGACGGGATGTCACACGAGATAGCACGGTGGGATGCCATTGGCGCAAAGGGCATTACCGTGGGCGCTGTGATTGACTTGCACACGCACTCGAACGTCTCTGACGGTAGTGACACGCCTGAAGAACTGGTGGACCTGGCCGCCAAAGCCGGCCTGTCCGCCGTCGCCCTGACCGACCACGACCGCCAGGACGGCGTTGCCATCGCCCGGGCGAAGGCCGCCGAGGCCGGTATCGAGCTGGTTGCGGGCACCGAGATCTCATGCCAGCACCAGGGCACGATGCACATGCTGGTCTATTTCCTGGAACCGGGTGAGGGGCCGCTGCAGGATGAACTGCTTCGTCTCCAGGTCGCCCGGGACAACCGCAACGACATCCTCGTCGATCGTTTGGCCGAGCTTGGCCTGCCCGGTGAGCCGCCAGGAACTGGAAGACGAAGCGGGAGGGAGCGGCGCCGGGCGGCCCCATGTTGCCGCCATCCTGGTCCGCAAGGGTGTGGCGACCTCTATCCAGGATGCGTTCGACCGCTGGCTGGCCAAGGGTCGCCCGGCATATGTCGAAAAAGAACGGCTCGATCCCTTACCCGCCATTGACCTGGCCCTCCAGTCGGGCGCCCTCCCGGTGCTGGCGCACCCGCTGTCCATGGCCCTTTCACCTCACCAGCTCGAGTCCACCGTGGGCGAACTGGCCGAAGCTGGCCTGGTCGGCCTGGAAGCCATCTACGGTCGCTATACCACCGACGAGCGCGCATCATTGGCCGTAATAGCGGCCCGGGCCGGGCTGGCCATTACCGGCGGCTCCGATTACCACGGCACCTACAAGCCGGATCTTTCAGTGGGTACGGGCCGGGGGGATCTGCACGTGCCTGACGGGGCCCTGAAAGAGCTCCGGGACAGGTTGCCCGTCGGCTGAGGCCGCGTGCCCCGGGAGTCGCGCCCGGCGCGGCGGCAATGTCCGGTCCCCATTGCTGCCTGCGCCAAGCGGCAACGCTGCCCCGGTGGCCGAGCGGGACGCCCTGGCGGCACTGCTCGATAATCGTGTCCCGATAGACCTCCCACGTGAGCTCCTCGGCTCGGCCGTCGACATTTTCCAAAGCCTGGTAGATGGGTGCGGTCCATATCGGCAGCGGTTAATTGCGGACTATCAACTCACGTGTCGTATGGATGTCGGCACCGGTCGAAAAATCCATGACGGCGTCGGCCCCCTTGTGGCGCGCCGAGCCAATCGAAATTGTCGTCATGTCCCTTTTTTCTCCCATCCGAATTGGTCGAGCGGCCCCGCTCCGGCGCCCAGGCGCCAGCCGACGCTACCCTGGATCGCCCGGTGGACAAATGCGTTTGCCCGGGTTATCGCCGCATCCATCGGCAGGCCTTCGGCCAGACCGACGGCAATCGCAGCCGAAAACGTGCAACCCGACCCGTGGGTATTTCTCGTTATCACCCTCGGTCGGGTTATTTCCCAACATTTCTGGCCGTCCCAGACTACGTCTACCGAAACGGCCGGATCTGATAGGTGGCCGCCTTTGACCACTACAACGGGGGCCATCCGGCCCAGCCGGCGAGCGGCCTCCCGTGCCTCCGGCAAGGTGCTCAACTCCTCACCCAGCAGTACGCCCGCCTCGAAGAGGTTCGGCGTGGCGACGGCCGATACCGGCAGCAGGTGCTCCCGGTAGGCCAAAACCGCCGCTTCGTCGGTCAGCGGCATCCCGGTGGAGGTGACAAGGACAGGGTCCACTACCAACGGCGGCAGCCGGCCGGCGACGGCCGCGACTTCTTTGATTATCGCTTCGGTGGCGAGGACGCCGGTCTTCACGCCGGCGACCGGCATGTCAGCTATTACGGCGTCAATCTGCTCGCGCACAAAGCGGGCCGACAGGACGTGGACCGCCTTTACCCCCGTCGTGTTTTGCGCGGTGACGCAGGTAATTGCCGTCGTCCCCAGCACGCCCAAAGCGGCGAACGTACGCAGGTCGGCCTGGACGCCGGCGCCGCCACCCGAATCGGAGCCGGCGATGGTGAGCGCCACCAGGGGGGTCACCGCCCCACCTCGGGGAGGCAGGCCAGGAGGGCGGCCACGGTAGCCGCCGGGTCTGTCGCCCCCATCACCGCCACCCCGGCAGCGCCGCGCGCGCATGCACTCGGCCGCATTGGCCTCGTTGACCCCCCCGGGCGCCCACGTGGGCAGCGGCGGGCGGCCAGCGCCCCCGGCCCGACGGCGGGGCCGTAACCCGGTTTGGAGCCGGTGGCAAAGATGTGGCGAGGGGGTGGCCCACCGGCACCCTTCTGCGGCGGCCTTTTCCAGCTCGGAGAAGCTGTGGCAGGAGCGTCCAACCATCATGGCCAGCTCACGAGCCCGGGTGACCTCAGAGGCAACGAGGACGGCATCGCAACCGAGCTCCATGGCAATCGCCTCCAGCTCGGTGATGGTCGCCACGCCGCCCGTACCGAGGATGAGGGGCGACGCCACAACCTCAACCGCTATAACCAAAGAGCCTCCGGCGATAGGGACCGTGCCACTGTCGAGCGCTTCGCTCGGGAGCTCCTCGTCGGCCGCCATCTGGTTGACCGTCATCGCCCACCGCTGCGCTCTGCCCGGTGGGCGACGTCTCGCCGCACCTGCCGCTTCCCCCACTCGGCCGCTTGAACTGCTTCCCGCTGCACTTGTGGCCTTACCTTCCCCTGGACCTGCTCGTCTCGTTTTACTGTTCTTGGGAGCCTGGCCCCCAATCGGGCCACGGGGCCCCGGTGCACCGGGCGCACCGGGGGCACATCGCCGGGCGCCAGCCAGACGATGTCGCCGGAGCGGCACCGCTGGCGATCGGGACATTCGTTGGCCCGTAGCTGCACGCACGGCACACCCGCCTGGAGCGCGATGGAAACAAGCTCGAGCACACGGACCGGGTCGTCTTGGCCTCTGTAGCTTGCGATGTAGTGAAGCCGACCCAGCATGTGGTCCTCCCTTCGCCGGCATGACCCGGATCAGGTCCGACGGTCGGAGGCTCTCAGCCTCCCTCTCAGTCCGGTCACACCGGGCTCCCGTGTGGCCACCTGCCTACCCTTCTCCAACGTGAGATGTCAAGTCTCGCTCTTTGAGTTTCGGTGAGCCCTCTTCTGAATGTCCATAGGCACCTGACCGGTTGGAACGGAGGCACCCGGGCGGACGGGGCCCTAGCGCTGCGCTCCTTGCGCTCGGTCACCTGCAGAGCGACACTTCCTTCGTGAGACTTCGCACCTTGTGCGTCCCTTGTGCCTCGTGAGCCCTTTGTGACCGTTCGCGGTGGGTTGCCGGGCCAGGTCACGAGCTTCATTGGGCGCGAGGCGACAATCGCCCTGGTAGCCGGCCGGCTCCAAGAGGAACGACTCGTCACGCTGGTCGGCCCCGGCGGGTCTGGTAAGACGCGTCTCGCCATTGAGGTCGGGCGCAGCGCGTCGGACCGCCGTCAGGAAGTGTTCTTCGTGGACCTGTCGGGCCTCTCGGCCCCGAGCTCGTGCCGAGCGCTGTTCTTCACGCATTGGGGCGGCGGGCCGCAACTGGCCATGACCCGACCGAAGCCCTCGTGGCGCAGGTATCGGACGGGGAATTGCTCGTCATCCTGGACAACTGCGAGCACGTGCTCGAAAGCTGCGCCCGCCTGGCTGACTTTCTCGTCCGGGACTGCCCGAGATTGTGGTTGCTGGCGACTTCGCGCGAGCGGCTCGGCGTGACCGGCGAGGTCATCGTGCCCGTCGAAGGCCTTCAGCTGCCCGAGCGCGCCAGCCAAGGCGGTGAGGAGTGGCTCCAAGGCTCAGAGGCGGGGAGGCTGTTCCTGGACAGGGCACGAAGGGTGCGTCCCGGGTTTTCGGTCGACGACGCTGGGGCAACCTCGGTAGCACGGATATGTCAGCGCCTGGACGGCATCCCCCTGGCCATCGAGATGGCCGCCGCCCGAGCTCGGCTGATGAGCGCCCATGCCATTTTGGAGGGCCTTTCGGCCCGGTTCAACCTCCTGGCGGACACGCGGCACGTGGCCCCGAGCGCCACAAAACGCTCCTGGCCTCGATCGAATGGAGCTGCGCCTTGCTCAACGACGAAGAGCGCGCTCTCCTTCGAC
This sequence comes from uncultured Acidimicrobiaceae bacterium, assembly GCA_963754115.1. GTDB lineage: Bacteria > Actinomycetota > Acidimicrobiia > Acidimicrobiales > Palsa-688 > Fen-671. The sequence continues at coordinate 855,237 of CAVWFC010000008.1, forward strand.
GGCTCTCTGTGTTCGCATCAGGTTTTACTCTTGGCGCCGCCGGGGCGGTCTGTTCGGGAGGCGGAATCCAGCCCCACAACGTCCTCGCGCTATTGACGTCGCTGGTCGACAAGTGCCTTGTCGAGACAAACGCAGGAGCGGACCGGTTGCGGCTCCACGAGACGATGCGGGCCTATGCCAGTACCGCCCTGGAGGCTGAGGGCGGCACCTCGTGGGTCAAGGACCGCCACCTCCGGTACTTCACCGACCTGACCGAGGGAATGTACCCGAAGTCCTTCACGAGCGAGCTCCCCGCTTCGCTGGCGGCCGTGGAACCCGAGCTGGACAACATACGCCTCGCCCTCGACTGGGCTATCGAGTCCAAACAGTGCGAGGCGGGCCTGGCCCTCATCGAGTCGTTTGGTTCCTTCTTCTGGTGGCGGGGGCTGTTGCCGGAGGGCAGGGCCAGCTGCGAGCGGCTGCTGGCGACCGACCCGGCGCCAGCGAGCCGCGCCCTGCTTTTGTTCAAGTCGTCTCTTTTTGTTCGCAACTCGGACCCGGCGGCCTCGCTCCGCCTGGCCGCGGAGCTGACTGCGCTGGGGCGGACGCTCGGCGATGACCTCGCCGTGGGCCGGGGCTTGCATCTGACCGCCAACGTGCAGGCCTGGGCCCACCCGGACGCGTCGGTAAGCACGGCTGACCAGGCCATAGACATCGCCAAGAAGGCAGGGCTGCACCACCTGGTTGCCCATGACCTGCAGAACAAGGCCTGGGCCTACTTTTGGCTTGGCCGGCCGGAGGAGGCTTTCTCCCTGGCCGAAGAGGGGCTGAGTATCGCGTCGGAGCTCGATTACCTTTGGGGCCTGGTCGATAACAGGACTATTAGCTCCATCTCGGCGACGTACTCCGGCCGCCTGGCCACGGCACTACAGGAGGCGGAGGCCTTGGCCCAATTGAGTGCCCAGCTGTCGTCGCCGACACATCTCTGTTTCGCTGAGCGCCATCGCGGCGAGGCTTTCATGTACTTGAGCGACGCTCGCGCCGAGGCCGCCTTCGCAAGCGCGCGGGCCCTGGCGGAGTCCATCGACGACCCCTTCAACCTGGCCTCCACCGAAACCTGCCAGGGGCAGCTCAAAGTCTCGCTCGGCCACGATGACCGGGGTTGCCAGCTGCTGGAGGCAGGCATTTCGAAGCTGGAGGCGCTCGGCTTTGCGCGCGTGTGCACGAGGGACAGAGCGGTCCTGGCCGAGGCAGCCCTGCGCGCTGGTGACTTGTACGGCGCCCGCAGGCACCTCGAAGCTTCCTGCTGGAGGCTGACCGGGAAGGCCGACCCTGAAGGGGTGCCCATCCTGCGAGCCGAATCCCGCCTGGCCCGGGCGCAAGGCCGCTTGCGTGACGCTCACGGTTTGGCGTGCGACGGGCTGGACGTGGCCGTATCCTCAGGCCAGGGGCTGTTCGCGATCGACCTTCTGGAGCTGGTGGCCATAACTGACGCCGAGCTCGGAGGCGGCCTCGAGGCTACCCGGATCCTCGGGGCCGCCGAGGCCCAGCGGGAGCTCATGGGGTACGCCCGCTTTGTCCCGGCCCGCGAAGAGCTCGGCCCCGTCGTCGCATGGCTCGAGGCTGGCCTAGGGCAAGAGGTCTTCGGCCAGGCGTTCACCGAAGGGCGAGCGCTGACCCTTGAAGAAGCTGTCGCCTACGCAAACCGGGGACGAGGCCGCCACAGCCGCGCCACATCGGGCTGGGAGAGCCTCACCCCGGCGGAGCGCAGAGTGGCCGGCCTGGTCGCCCAACATCTGACGAACGCTGAGATCGCCGACAAGCTGTTCGTTTCGACCAGCACGGTGAAGAGCCACCTGACCCACATCTTCGACAAGCTCGGGGTGGCCCACCGGGGCCAGCTAGTTGCTGTCGCCGGCACACAGCCCACCGAGGCAAGCTGAGCCTGGCATCGGACAGTTCTCAGCGCGGCGCTATGAGCGCGAGCTGCCCTGTCCTATCGCTGCGCCCCGGGTGGTGGCCTCCCCGTCCAGATCGGGCTGTAGGCCGGGCGAACGCAACCCCTTCAGGTAAGGCGGCTCGGAGGGTAGGCCGAGAGGCGTCGTCACCCATTGCGCATCAAAGGTGCCTTCCGGCAGTTTGCAGGTGACGACGAGCCGGTGCGGCGTTTCCAGGAAAATCACCTCGAACCGCAGGGTGCCCCGGTCCGTCCACCCACCGGTGCAAGCGACAGGGACAACACCGACAATGTCGTCGCCCGCCTGCTCGGGCGCGTTTACGACCCAGGCGCCACTGCGCAACGTGGTGCTCAGGTTGTAGCCGTCCTCGCTCAGGGTGACACGCCACCCGCCGTGGTCAGCGTTTACCCTCACGGCCAACAGCGTCTCTTGTCCCTCGGGGCGGCCCGGAGGCGGGACAAAGGTGGTGTCAGCCCACAGGCTCTGGTCGGCAGGCGCACTTTGGGAGGCGAAGGCCGGGACGGAGAGGCTCCCGAGCCTGGCCTCCAGCCTCGCATCGGCCGCCGTTACGGGCAGAGGCGAGTCGCCAAAACCGGGCAACAGTAGTTGCCAGACGGCGCTGAGCACGCCCTGCATCTCGACGGTGGCGCCGGTCATTGCGAGCACCGCGTCGTATTGAGGGAGCACCAGGCAGTACTGCCCGTAAGCGCCGTCGCCACGGTAGCCGTGGCGCGACATCCAGAACTGGAAGCCATAGCCCTGTACCCAATCCTGGCCCACGACCTGGCGGGGAAGACCGGGCTCAGGCCTGGTGGAGACGTGGGAACGAGTCGCCTCCCGCACCCACTCCGGCGCCAGTAACTGCGTGCCCTTCCAGGCTCCCAGTTGAAGGTAAAGCTGGCCAAGTGCGGCGATGGTGCCGGTGGTCGCGTACATGCCGGAGTAGCCCCTATCCTGCCCTACCGGGAACTGGTCCGACGCCAGCCGATCGGCTCCGAGGGGAGCCAGAAGGCGCCTATTGAGGTAGCTGGTCACGGTCTGTCCGACCTGACGCTGCACTATGGCCGCCAGCGAATAGGTCGCTGATTGGTTGTAAGCGAACACCGAACCCGGATCTCGGTCCGGTGGTAGAAGCAAGAACCCACGGACCGGATGGTCGGGGTCATTGGCCACCGCTCGCGGCCAGGTTTCTTCGACATGGCCGCTGGCCATGGCCGCCACGTGGCGCACCAGGATGGAACGGTCCCCGGGATCTTTGATGTCGGCGTCGAACTCGGGAAAGTAAGAGATAACCGGGTCGTCGAGGCGCAAAACGCCGTCGGCCACGGCCAGGCCGGCTGCGGTCGAAGTAAAGCTCTTGCTCAGCGAGTAGAGCAGGTGTCGACGGTCGGCGGTGTAGGGTGCCCACCAGCCCGCCGCAATGAGCTTGCCATGGCGCAGGAGCATCAAACTGTGCGGATCTATCGCCGGAGCGCCCTCCAGTGCATCAAGCAAGGCGTCTACAGCATCAGCGGCTACACCCTCAGCTGCAGGGGTGCTCTTCGCGAACAGATCGGCGGTCATGACTTGTCTCCTTGCCTTGTGGCCAGCGCCAGTGGGCCCGCGCCAATCGGCCCACACCAACAGGGTTGTGCCCCGGACCAGTCGAGCCTACATGCTTGTGGCACAGAGGTCCCAAGCGGCGCCCTCGGCGATTACTGCGCCAAACGGCTATAGCACGCTAAACGCGGCCGGGAGGGCGCCTTTCCAGGCGGCTTCGCACTCGGCGATGCTCATGTCTACGAGGCCCTCAATTAAAAACCTGTCACCTTCCGCAGTACCGATATGACGGAGTGGTATGCCGGATGCGCGTGCTTTTTCCGTCACTGCGGTAACGTCTGCCGGCGGCACGCTGACGACCACCCGGGACGGGCCCTCGCCAAACATCTCTTCGTGATCAACCATCCCGTTGATGTGGCACCCGGTCGAGCTTTTCACCGCCATTTCGGCCAACGCCACCCCGAGCCCGCCATCCGAGACGTCGTGGATACCGTCCACGAGGCGCTCGTTTACGAGCGTGGCGACCAGTCGCAACAAGCGGGCGTGGAGGTCGAAGTCGAGCTGCGGCAATTTCCCGCCGGTATAGCCCCCGCATTCCGCCGCCCAGCGGGAACCACCGAGAGAAATGGTTCCCGCGCCCGACGGCCCGATAAGCAATATGTGGCTCCCGTCCACGAGGGCCGGCGTTGGTGTACCAGGCCTCAATTCGTCGATCAGGCCAAGGGTGCCGACGACCGGGGTCGGGTCGATGTCGGACCCCCGGCTTTCGTTGTAAAAGCTGACGTTCCCACCCACGACCGGGATCCCGAGAGCAGAACACGCCTCGGCCATCCCGTCGATCGCCTCCGAGAACTGCCACATAACTTCGGGGTGTTCCGGGTTCCCGAAATTCAAGCAGTTGACGAGGGCGACGGGCCTGGCACCGCTGCACGCAACATTAAGCAGCAGATTCCGCCACCACCAGACGGGTCCCGGCGCGGGGATCCAAGGCGCACCAGCGTTGGTTCCCGTCCGTCGACAGGGCTATCCCGCGCTGGGTAGAGCCGGCTGAAGGCCGCGCCCCGGGAGCAGAAAGCCGGAGTACGGCCGCATCCGCCCCGGGCGCCACCACCGTGTTGCGGAACAACTGGTGGTCGTACTGGCGGTAGGCCCACGAGGGGTCGGCCAGGAGCGATAACAGGTCGTGCGCGACTTCGCCCGACGAGGTACGAGCAGGTGCGGGGGCGGCTTCCTCGGTGGGCATTTTCTTGCCCGGCCCCGCCGGAGGCCGCATGGGGCGATGGTAAACGGGGGCATCGTCATGGAGGCTGGCCGCGGGAACGTCGGCCAGGACCTTGCCGTCCCAGCCCTGCAGCACCCGCAAGCGACCTGTCCCCGTGACTTTACCGATCACGCTGGCCAGGACTTCCCATCGCCGGCAGACGTCGAAAAGCGCGCTTAAAGATTCTGGCGTCACGATGGCGAGCATCCGCTCCTGGCTCTCGCTCGTCATTACTTCGTACGCCGCCAGCCCTGGTTCGCGAAGCGGGACGGCGTCGACGTTGACGTCCATACCGACGCCCCCCCGGGAGGCCGTCTCGCTGGTGGCACACGTAATGCCGGCGCCACCGAGATCCTGGATCCCGAGGACCAGGTGTTTGTCCAGCAGCTCGAGGGTGGCCTCGATGAGCCGTTTTTCTTCGAAGGGGTCGCCAACCTGGACGTTGGGGCGCTTGGCCGCCTCAATTTCGGCGTCGTCGGTAAAGGCGGCCGACGCAAGCACGCTGACCCCGCCGATGCCGTCGCGTCCGGTAGTCGAACCGAGCAGTACGGCCAGGTTGCCCTCGCCACAAGCGCGGCCAAAAACAAGGCGGTCCTTTGGCAACAGACCGCAACATAAGACGTTGACGAGCGGGTTGCCGCCGTAACAATTGGCGAACTCGAGCTCGCCTCCGACCGTCGGCACCCCTACGGCATTTCCGTAGCCGGAGATGCCGCTCACCACGCCGCTGGCCACCCAACGGTTGCGGGCGTCGCTGGGCGGGCCGAAACGGAGCGGGTCCATCAAGGCAATCGGCCTCGCCCCCATGGTGAATATGTCGCGAATAATGCCGCCTACACCGGTCGCCGCCCCCTGGTAGGGCTCGATGGCAGAAGGGTGGTTGTGGCTCTCTATACGGATGGCCACCGCGATGCCGTCGCCGGCATCGATCACCCCGGCGTTCTCTCCTGGGCCAACGAGCACCTCTGGGCCATCGGTGGGGAGGCGGCGCAGGTGCACACGCGACGACTTATAAGAACAGTGTTCGCTCCACATCACGGCGTACATGGCCAGTTCCAGGTGGTTTGGCTCCCGGCCCAGGATGCGTACGATAGACGAGGCCTCGTCGTCGGTCAGTCCCAGCTCGCGGTGCAAAGGTACCCTCACGAGACCGCTGGCTACCCCGCCCGTGAGGCCGTTACCGCACCGCCCGGCACCGCACCGCCCGCCCACGCCAGCAACGAACGCAGCAGGACCAGGCCGTCTGTCGAGCCGAGGAGCAAGCTCGTGGCCCGCTCGGGATGAGGCATGAGGCCGACCACATTGCCAGCTTCGTTGCATATCGCGGCAATGTCGTGGGCCGATCCATTGGGGTTGGTGACGTAGCGCAGCACCACGCGCCCTTCCGCCTCGAGCGAGAGCAACGTGTCCGGTCCCGCGGTGTAATTGCCTTCGAAATGATTGATGGGTACCCGGAGCCGGCGCCCCACCTCGACGCCGGCCGTGAGCGCCGACCGGTCGCTCGCCACCTCGAGGTCGGTCATCTGGCAAAGGAAGGTAAGGCCACGGTTTTTCTGCAGTGCCCCCGGGAGCAGGTGCGCCTCCGTCAGTACCTGGAAGCCGTTGCATATCCCGACTACGGGCCCGCCGCCGGCTGCGAACTGCGTCACCGCGTCCATCACGGGCGAGAACCGCGCTAATGCGCCGGGCCGCAGGTAATCACCGTGGGCAAAACCGCCGGGCAGCACCAGGGCATCGAAGGCTCCCAACGATGTCGAGCCGTGCCAGACGAGCTCGGCAATGACGCCAAGCGACTCGAACGCCTCGACGACGTCGTGCTCACAATTGGTGCCGGGAAAGACCACAACACCGACCCGCTGCGTCACGGGCTCACCCTACCAAGCGGCCGGCGCACCCGTTAGGAACGTACCCGTCGGCCCCACACCTGTCGTGACGGGCCTCTTGACGGGCCTCCCACGATGGGCGGCTCGCTCCGCTACGTTCGCCGGGCGGCAGCGTGCCCAAAGGTTTTGCATTGCGGATACCTGCCGGCCACCGGGAGTTCAACTTGGCCAGGCTAGGTTCGCGGCGGAACCTGCACGTCTGCAAAGGAGATGCCGATGCCATCTGCTCGCACCTATCCGCGCGTCCGCCGGCTGGTCCTGGTACCCGCACTTGCGGCCCTGATCGGCTCAGCCATGGCCGTGCCCGCTCAGGCCGACCCCGGTCCACCCTTCCAGGGCCCGGCGTTGTTCCAGCCCGGCAACCTGCTGGTCAGCACCAGCTACTATGACGCCAACCCGGACATCATCACGCCAGGCGTGACTGAACTGCCGCCCAACTGCACGGGTTCGAACTGTGGCCTCGCCGTCGCCAACGGCGAGTACCCGTACGTGTTCAACAACGATTCCGCTGATGGCAGCTTCGGCGTGACGTCTGAGATAGTCCTCGATCAGCTCACGCCGCGGGGTTCACTGGTCAGTTCCCTCGAGGTGCCCAACAGTTCGGAGCGGCGAGCGGCCAGAGGAGACCAGATGGTGACCAGTTTCTCCTCCAAGTCGGAGCTGGCCCTCAACCTGTCGACCGACGGCCGCTACGTCACGTTCATGGGGTACGTGGCACCTGTCGGTGCCATAGACGTCTCGAACGCCAACACACCGGGCGTAATTGACCCGACCAACCCGGTACCCGGGGCGTACTACAGGGTCGTGGCTCAGCTCGACCGCCAGGGAAGGTTCAGCTTCACAGAGACCAACGCGTACAGCGGGGACAATGGGCGAGCCGCCATTTTGAACGATGGCCCCGGCACGCCGCCCGGTGGCCTGTACTACACGGCCGGCAATGCCGGGAACGGCAACACCCCGCAGCCAGTGGGCGTCATCCTCGGCGCCGGCGCGCAACTGGTCCAGCCTGCCAATCGGCCGGAATCGGCTCAGTCCCCCGGGACTCCGACACCCGTGGGCAGCTTCAACGTCACCCAGCTGGGCGACAAACCCGACAAGATCGGCAAAGACGACAATTTCCGCGGCCTGACCATTTACAACAACGTTGCGTACTACACAAAGGGAAGTGGTGGCAACGGCGTGAACACCGTTTATTTCATTGACACGACGGGAAATGCCTGCCCTAACGGTATCGGCTTGCCCCAAGCAGTCGCCGCCCTTCCCACCACGTCCCTGACGTACAACGCCACCGACCTCCAAACAGACGGGTTGCCCAGCAACATGTGCATCCTCAAGGGGTTCCCGACGGCGCTCAAGTCGACGACATCCTTCCCGTTCGGTCTCTGGTTCGCCAATGCTGACACGTTGTACGTGGCCGACGAGGGGGACGGGACCAACACGTACTCGACCAGTAGCGGCACGTACACCGACGCCGCGGCCCAAACGACCGCCGGCCTCCAGAAATGGACTTTCAACCAGACCACCGATAGCTGGCAGTTGGCCTACACGTTGCAAAACGGCCTCGACCTGGGCCAGCCTTATACCGTCCCCGGCTACCCCACGGGCAACAACTCGGCCACGGGCCTGCCGTGGGCGCCGGCCACCGATGGGTTGCGCAACATCGTCGGCCGGGTCAACCCCAATGGCACGGTGACGATCTGGGCTGTGACTTCTACCGTGAGTGGCGGCGGCGACCAGGGGGCAGACCCGAACAAGCTGGTCGAGATCACCGATTCGCTCAAGGCCACCGGCTTGCCGTCGTGGGAAGGGTTCCGCACGGTCCGGCCGGCGAGGTCGGGCGAAGTGGTCCGGGGTGTTTCGTTCACTCCGGGGACGCAGCCGAACGGGTGGTCCTCCGGCTCACCCGGTAACGGCGACAACAACTAATCAATACTGGCTTCGGGTCGTTGGCCCGGTTGGCCCGGTCTCGGGCGCCAAAACAACCTGTTGCGGCGTCCGGGCCCGGGGACCGGGCCAGCGTGGGTAGCCCGGCTAAGCCGGTTGAGCCCGAAAAATAGTGACCGAGGCGTCCTCGATGACGGGGTTGGCCAACAGACGTGCGCACAGCTCTTCAACCACGCGGCGGGCCTCCTCGTCGTCTGGGGCCTCCAGTTTGAGACGGAACGCCTTGCCTGCCCGCACCCCGCTCACTCCGGTAAAGCCGAGTGCGGGCAGAGCACGCTCTATGGTGGCCCCTTGCGGGTCCGCGATGCCGGGGCGCAGCTGGACTTCTACCATGGCTTCGAAACTGCCCACGAGCTCGGCCCTTTTTACCGCTTATGACCGCGCTATTCGCCCGCGCCCGGCCAGTCGGCGAAGTTGAGCCCGCTGAGCCGCTCGTACGCCTCTATGTAGCGCCCCCGGGTAGCGTCGACCACGTCGGCCGGTAACGGCGGCGGGGGGGCGACTTGCTCCAGCCAGTCGCTTCGAGCCAGTCACGTAGGGGCTGCTTGTCAAACGAAGGCGGCGAACTACCAGGTTGCCACTGGTCGGCGGGCCAAAAGCGCGACGAGTCAGGCGTCAATATTTCGTCGCATATCGCCAGTTCTCCGTCGATTACGCCAAGTTCGAACTTTGTGTCAGCGATAATGATGCCCCTTTGGGCGGCCCGCTCCGCCCCCACCCGGTAGGCCTCCAGGCAAATCTCGCGCGCCGCCGACGCCAGTTTGTCACCGACCAGGTTGGCCGCCTGGTCAAAAGAAATATTCTCGTCGTGACCGACTGTGGCCTTGGTCGATGGGGTAAATACCGGTTGCGGCAACTGCTGAGACTGCGCCATCCCGGCGGGCAAAGGCTGGCCGTGCATCGTGCCCGAACGCCGGTACTCGGCCCAGGCCGAGCCCGACAGGTACCCGCGCACTATGCACTCGATAGGCAACATTTCCGCCTTGCGCACCAGCATCGAACGGCCTTTGGCATAGACGGGGCTGATACCGCACGAGGCCACGTCGAGGTCAGCGGGCACACCCACGCTTAGCAGGTGGGTTAGCGCCACCTCTTCCAGTTGACCCGTCCAGAACGCCGTCAACGCCGTTAGCACCCTGCCCTTGTCAGGGATGGGCTCGGCCATCACTACGTCAAAGGCTGATATCCGGTCCGAGGTTATGAACAGCAATCGCTCCTCATCGACCTCGTAGATGTCAGCGGACTTTCCCGGAATATACGTGCTTCATCGGCTACCTCCTCCACGTCAACCGTAGTCCGTCCGGGCTACCTCCGCGATGACCGGCTCGCCCCTAAGCTCGCGGGGTCAATGCCGCCCAACTATCGCCAACAACAGGGCAAGGCGCTGACCAGCAACGAACGGCGGGGTACGGTCGTACTGGGGGCCACGGTGCTGGTAGCGGGACTGGCGATCGGCGTATGGGCACTCGCCAGCGGGGGTGGCGCCAAGAGCCCGAAGGCCTTGCGTGAGCGTGGTGATAGCCAGCTCGACAGGGGGCGGTATGGTCCGCCAGTGCGGGACCGATGCCCACAGCTGGTGCGCCACCGAAGCCACCGGGACCGGCCCCGAGGCCCACGAAGTGGTGGTGCAGTGCCGCCGCGCCGGCCTGCTGGCCCAGCCGCCAGGGCAGTAGCTACTAGGTGCTCGCCCGGGGCTATTGACGCTTGGCGAAGTTCGCCCGGTAAGCGCTGAGGCGTTCCGCCAGCCCGGGGTCCCCTACGGCCAGGATCTCGACGGCCAGAAGGGCCGCATTGGCAGCGCCGTCGATCGCGACGGTAGCTACGGGGAAGCCCCTGGGCATCTGAACGGTGGCGTAGAGGGCGTCCACGCCCGACAATGCGCTCCCCGACAGGGGCACGCCGATCACGGGCAGGGTCGTGCGGGCGGCCACGGCACCGGCCAGGTGAGCCGCCATCCCGGCCCCGCAAATTATGGCCCCATAGCCCATTTCTCTGGCTGCCGCCGCGAACCCCGCCACTACCTCGGGCGTGCGGTGAGCAGACATGACCTCCTCGACCGCCTCGACCCCGAATTGTTCGAGCATCTCGAGCGCCGGCGCCATTTTGGCTTTGTCGCTTGACGAACCCATGAGGACGGCAACTTTCATGGCGTGCTCCCGGCCAGCTCGGCGATATCGGTGCGCATCAAAACCCCGGGCCAGGAAACCGTACCGGCGGCTCGGTAACTGGCGCGGCGTGCCTCGGCCAGGTCGTTGCCGAAGCCAACCACGTCGAGCACCCGGCCACCGGCGGTGACGAGCTCGCCGTCGGCGTCCTCACCCACCCCGGCCGCGTAAACCATCACCCCGGGGAGCGCTTTGGCGTCTTCGAGGCCTGCGATGGGCGCACCTGTCTCCGGTTGTTCGGGGTAACCAGGGGATGCAAGCACCACGCAAACGGCTGCTTGGGGGGAAGAGCCGGGCCGACTGGAGGAACTGGGCGGGTTGGAAAAGTTCGGGGCGTTGTGGTCCGACAGCGCGCCCAGGGCCGCAGCGGAAAGGGTGGCCGTGACGTCGCCGTTCCAGCGGGGGAGCAGGACTTGCAGCTCCGGGTCGCCGAAACGCACGTTGAACTCGAGCACTTTCAACCCTTCTTCGGTAAGCATGATCCCGGCATACAAGGCACCCCGGTAGTTGATACCACGGCGGTAGAGAGCGTGCAATGTCGGCAGGACAGCCCGTTCCATCGCTTCGCCCACAACGTGGTCGCCGGCAAACGGGACAGGAGAGTACGCTCCCATGCCGCCGGTATTGGGGCCGGTCCCGCCGTCACCCAACCTTTTGAAGTCCTGGGCCGCGGCCAGCGGGTACGCCCGGCGCCCGTCGCATACGGCCATGACCGAGATTTCCTGGCCCGACAATGCCTCTTCGACCAGTACCCGCCGGCCGGCGTCGCCGAAAGCTCGGCCGGAAAGCTTGGACCGGAGGTCCTTTTCGGCCTCCTCGAGTGAGCTGGTGACAAGGACGCCCTTTCCGCCGGCCAGGCCGTCGGTCTTTATAGCCCAGGGCCCGGGCGCCCCCCGTACGTAGGCGAGCGCGGCCCGATCTCGTCGAACACCCGGGAACTGGCGGTCGGGACGCGGGCGGCGGCGAGCACTTCTTTCATCCAGATTTTCGAACCCTCGAGACGCGCCCATCGGCGCCAGGCCCGAACACCAACCCGCCACGCGCACGTACCCGGTCGGCCAACCCGTCCACCAGAGGAGCCTCGGGGCCTATTACCCACAGGTCCGCCTCGACGCGCTCGGGCGGGCCGGGCGTGCGCTCGAAGCCGTCCATCCCCGGGTTACCGGCGCGCCACTACCACCTCGGCCGTCTCCGAGATGGCCAGCGCGAGGGCGTGCTCGCGACCGCCGTTGCCAACTACGCAAACCCTCAATGTTCGCCCAACCTCAATGTTCGCCCAACCTCAATGTTCGCCCAACCTCAATGTTCGCCCAACCTCAATGTTCGCCCAACCTCAATGTTCGCCCAGCCTCACGATCTGTTCGCGGCCGGGGCCAACGCCTACGAAGCTGACGGGCACACCCGCCTGCTCGGCCAGGAAATCGACATAATTGCGAGCGGCCCTCGGCAGGCCGTCGGTCCGGTCGACGCCCGACGTGTCGCTCTGCCAGCCGGGCATTTCCACATATACGGGTCGCACGTCGTAAAGGACGGACTGGTGCCACGGCAGTTTTTCGTAACGCTTTCCATCGGCCTCGTAGGCCACGCAAACCTTGACCGTGTCAAAAGAATCGAGGACGTCGAGTTTGGTAATAGCCAGTTCGTCGATCGAGTTCAGGCGCACGGCGTGGCGCATCATGACGGCGTCAAACCAGCCCGGCCGACGGCGCCGCCCGGTGTTGGTGCCGTACTCATGGCCCCGTTCGACCAGCGTGTCGCCCAGGTCGCCGAAAACCTCGGTAGGGAACGGGCCGGCACCGACGCGGGTCACGTACGCCTTGGCCACGCCCAGGACGCGGTCGATGTAACGGGGACCGATGCCCGCACCGGTACAGGCGCCGCCGGCCACCGGGTTAGAGGAGGTGACAAACGGGTATGTGCCGTGGTCCAGGTCGAGGAACGTGGCCTGGGCCCCTCCAGCAACACGCCGCCGCCGGCCGCCAGGGTGTCGTGCACGAGCCCGACGGCGTCGCCAATATGGGGGGCCAGGCGAGGGGCGTACTCTTCGAGGTAGCTCCGGGCAATCTCGTCGGCGGACAGGGCCAGGCGGTTATAGACCTTCGCCAGGATGAGGTTTTTTTCTTTCAGGACCACGTCGAGCTTCTGGCGGAATATCTTGGCATCGAGCAGGTCCTGCGCCGGAGCCCAATACGGGCCGCCTTATCGGCGTAGGCGGGCCCAATGCCTCGCTTGGTGGTACCCAACCTGTTCTTGCCAAGGTAGCGCTCGATCAGTGCGTCCATCTCCTCGTGGTAGGGCATTACCAGATGAGCGCTCCCTGATATCACGAGGCGGGAACAGTCGATACCGCGCCGTTCGAGGGAGTCCATTTCCTCGATGAGGAACCGGGGCTCGACGACCACGCCGTTACCGATCACAGGTGTCGTGTAGGGGTACAGGACGCCGCTCGGGAGCAATTGGAGGGCAAACGTCTCACCATCCACCACGACGGTGTGGCCGGCGTTGTGGCCACCCTGATAGCGCACGACCACCTGCATCTCCTTGGCCAGCAGGTCGGTCAGCTTTCCCTTACCCTCGTCACCCCACTGGGTACCTACCAGGACAGTTACTGGCACACGGGCGCTCCTTGTAAAGAAGTGGCGGCAGGTTGAGCATAGCCCGAGGCAGGGCGCTCATGGGCTCTATCCTGGTCCCGTGAGCAAGCCGCTCGCGCCGAGCGGGCCCGGCGCAGGCAGGACGTTGTCCTCGGTGGAGGAAGTGCTCGACCTCGTACGGGCAAGAGGAGGGCGGGCCACACCGCCGCGTCGAACTCTGCTCGAAGTGCTCTTCGAGGCGGAAGAGCACTTGAGCGCCGAGGAGCTGGCCGCCGCCGTGCAGTCCCGGGCGCCGGACGTCCATATGTCGACCATTTACCGCAACCTGGAAGACCTGCAGCGCCTGGGCGTCGTCGTGCACTCACACCTGGGCCATGGGCCGGCTACTTACCAGCTGGCCTCTCTGGCCCATGGCCACTTCATCTGCGAGGTGTGCGGGACGACGATCGAAGCACCCGACGAGTTGTTCGCGGGCCTGGCCCGGACGGTAAAGAGCAAGCTGGGCTTTTCCATCGACCCCCACCATTTCGCCATCCTCGGCCGTTGCGCCAGCTGCGCGGACAGGTCCCGCCCTTAAAGAAAAGGGACGAGCCGGAGCTCGCCCCTTTTCGAGGTTGTTCCGGTCGTTACCGGGCGGGCGACCGGGCTCACCGTACTATGAGCCCGCTCAGCGCAGCACGAGCTCTCCGGCTCCCTCTTTTTCGGCGCCGCCGTCGCCGCTGGCTACGTCGACAGTGACCGTGTCGCCTTCGCTGTACTTGCCTTCCAGGAGGGCGAGGGCCAGGTGATCGGCGATGGCGCGCTGTATAAGGCGCTTCAGCGGGCGGGCGCCATAAACGGAGTCGTAGCCGCGTCGTGCCAACCAGCCCTCGGCAGCGTCCGTAACGACAAGGTTGAGCCGACGGGACGCCAGCCGCTTGTCGAGGTCACGGAGCTGGATGTCGACAATTTTGGCAATGTCGTCCTGAGTTAGCTCCCTGAAGTGGACGATCTCGTCGATCCGGTTCAAGAACTCGGGCTTGAACGCCTCACGGATGTCACCCCGGTAATTGGACGTCATTATCAGGACGGTGTTGGTGAAATTGACCGTCCGGCCCTGCCCGTCGGTCAAGCGCCCGTCATCGAGGACTTGCAACAGGATATTGAACACGTCCGGATGGGCCTTTTCGATCTCGTCGAGCAGCACTACAGAGTAGGGACGACGCCGAACGGCCTCCGTCAACTGGCCGCCCTCCTCGTAGCCCACGTAGCCGGGAGGAGCACCAACGAGGCGAGAAACGGAGTGCTTTTCCATGTACTCGGACATGTCGATGCGCACCATGGCCCGCTCGTCGTCGAACAGGAAGTCCGCCACTGCCCTCGCCAGTTCGGTCTTACCCACACCGGTTGGCCCCAGGAACAAGAAACTTCCGATGGGCCGGTTCGGGTCCGAAAGGCCGCTTCGGGAGCGACGGATCGCATTTGCCACCGCACTGACGGCTTCGTCCTGGCCGACGACCCGCTGATGAAGGACGTCCTCCATCCTGATGAGCTTGGCCACCTCGCCTTCGAGCAGGCGGCTCACCGGTACGCCGGTCCACTTGGCCACCACTTCGGCGACGTCTTCCTCGTCGACCTCCTGCTTCAGCATTTTGTTGCCGGCCTGCAGTTCCTCGAGGTGCTTGGTGGCGTCGTCGGCCTGACGCGAGAGGTCCGGGATCGTCCCGTAACGGATCTCCGAGGCCTTGGCCAGCTCGCCGCTGCGCTCGTAGCGCTCGGCTTCGCCGCGCAAGGTTTCAAGCTCCTCTTTCAGGACCGTGATGGAGGCGATGGCGTCCTTCTCGCCCTGCCAGTGAGCCTTCATGCCGTCGCTCGTCTCGCGCAGGTTGGCCAGTTCTTCGTCCAGCTTGGCCAGCCGCTCCTTTGAAGCTTCGTCGGTCTCCTTGGCCAGGGCTACGCGCTCTATTTCGAGCTGGCGGAATCCGTCGCTCGACCACGTCGATCTCCGTCGGCATCGAGTCGATCTCGATGCGCAACCGGCTGGCGGCCTCGTCAACGAGATCGATCGCTTTATCGGGCAGGAAGCGCGCGGTTATGTAACGGTCGGAAAGCACCGCCGCCGCCACCAGGGCCGAGTCCATTATCCGCACGCCGTGATGGACCTCGTAACGTTCCTTCAAGCCGCGCAATATCGCAATGGTGTCCTCGACCGATGGCTGGCCGACGTATACCGGCTGGAAGCGGCGCTCGAGGGCGGCATCTTTTTCAATGTGCTTGCGGTACTCGTCCAGGGTGGTGGCGCCGATCATCCGCAGTTCGCCGCGCGCCAGCATGGGCTTGATCATGTTGCCCGCGTCCATAGCGCCCTCAGCCGCACCGGCGCCGACGATCGTGTGCAATTCGTCGATAAAGGTTATGACTTCGCCGCCGGAGTCGGTTATCTCCTTGAGCACCGCCTTCAGCCGCTCTTCGAACTCGCCCCTGTACTTGGCACCAGCCACCATAGAGCCGAGGTCGAGCGCCAGCAGGCGCTTCCCGCGCAAGCTTTCGGGCACGTCACCCTCAACGATGCGCCGGGCCAGGCCTTCGACGATGGCCGTCTTACCCACGCCCGGGTCGCCGATGAGGACCGGGTTGTTTTTGGTGCGGCGGGAGAGGACCTGGACGACCCGGCGGATCTCTTCGTCGCGACCGATCACCGGGTCGAGCTTGCCTTTACGGGCTTCCTCGGTCAGGTCACGGCCGTACTTTTCCAGCGCCTGATAAGTCTCTTCAGGGTTTTGGCTCGTGACGCGATGGCTGCCCCGCACCTCGCGCAAGGCGTTGAGCAGGTCGTCGTGGGCCAGGCCGGCACGCGGGGCCAGCGCCAACAGTATGTGTTCTACCGAGAGGTACTCGTCACCCAGAGAATCGCGCTCACGCCCCGCCTCTTCGAGCACGGCCTGCGACTCGCACGACAACGACGGGCCCATCGCCGCCGTAGCTGTGCGGCAGCTTGCCCAGTGCGTCCTCAATTCGGTTACGCAACGGCAGGACCGCCTCCCCTACGCGGGCCAGCACGGGCAGGACGGCCGTACCCTCCTGGCCGAGCAACGCCAGCATGATGTGGTCCGGCGTCACCTCGGGGTTGTTGCGCCTCCGGGCGTCCGCTACGGCAGCGCTAAAAGCTTCCTGGGTTTTCTGTGTCCAGCGATTCGCATCGATCGCCATCTAGTTGCCTCCTGAATTTCTACAATTCCCGCTCACTCTGGTCCCGCTCATCTGGTCCCGCTCATCTTGGTCCCGCTCACCTTGGTCCCCGGCAACCCGACCGGGTGGCCGGCGCCCGGACGTGGCCCTGATAAGCGCGCACGTCTTGGCTGCCGGAGCCCGGCCCGATATCGGCGGACGGGCGGTATTTGACCGTCTAACGATTGGGTAGCCACCGCACGGGGTTCGTGTCGATGGGTACCAGGTCACGCCTGTAGTGACGGTGCACCTTTTCGACCGCCTCGCGGGCCTCCGCCCTGGCCCGGGCGACCTCTTGGTGCAGGCGGTCGATCTCCGTCTCTAGCTCGATTACCCGCTTTACTCCTTCGAGGTTGAGGCCCACCGAGGTCAGGTCCTGGATACGGCGCAAGAGCTCGATGTCTTTGTCGCTGTAGCGCCTGCTCCCGCCCAGGGTCCGGGCCGGCCCGAGCAGGCCCTTGCGCTCATCAATCCGCAGGGTCTGCGGGTGCACGCCCGCCAGCTCGGCCGCCACAGAAATAACGTAAACGGCCATCGACTGGTTCTTTTCGGAGGCTCGGCGGGGCCGCCGCGGCGAAGCCGGTATGTGGGTGAAGTCCTCTTCGGGCCTCATTCGGTATCAGCTCCCAATTTCTCGCGCAGCTTTTGCCCTGCCTCTTCCGACGCCTTAGCCAGCGCCTCGACTGCCTTTCTCTCGTCACCTGAGAGCTTGGCCGGCACATCCACCTCAAAAGTTACGAGGAGATCGCCTTTCTTGCCCTGCGACGGCACGCCCTGGCCCGCCACCCTGAAGACCCGGCCCGAGCGGGTGCCGGCAGGCACCTTCACGCTGACCGGCTTACCGTTGAGCGTCGGGACGCTGACCGTGGTGCCAAGCGTCGCCTCGGCGAACGTGACGGGGACTCTCACGGTCAAGTCCTTGCCCTTCTGCCCGAATACCGAGTGCGGGGCAATGTGGACGACCACGTACAGCTCGCCGGCGGGGCCGCCAAACCGTCCCACGTCCCCTTTACCGGGGACCCTTATCCGCTGACCGTCCACGACCCCCGGTGGTATGCGCACCTTTACCTGCCGGGCGCGACGCTCGGTGCCCCGGCCCGCACAAGTGGGGCACGGCACCTCTATTTGCATACCCGTACCGCTACACGCGACACAGGGGTGACTGAAAGAGAACATCCCCTGGTTTTCGTTGATGACTCCCCGGCCCCCACAGACGGAACAGACCGTCGCCGTCGTCCCGGGGGCAGAACCGCTGCCGCCGCACGTCGAGCACGGCACCTCTGTTATTACGTTGACGGTGGTGGTGACACCCTTGACCGCCTCTGCAAATGAAAGGTGGAGCTCGGCTTCTGCGTCCTGCCCACGCTGGGGGGTGGCACCGCCCGGGGTCTGCCGGCCCCTGCGGTTGCCGCGCCCAAAAATATTGCCCAGCAAGTCGCCGAGGTCATCGACATGGAAATTCGAAAAGCCGCCGCCCGGCGCGCCGCCCGCGCCGGCCCCCGCTCCGGCAAACGGGTTGCCGGCGAAACCGTTCTCGGACAGCGTCCGGACCTCGTCGTACTCCTTACGTTTGGCCGCGTCGCCAAGAACCTCGTAAGCCGCCGAGATTTCCTTGAACCGCTCGTCCGAGCCAGGATGGGCATCCGGGTGGTATTGCTTGGCCAGCTTCCTATAGGCACGCGCGATTTCCTTGTCCGTAGCCGTTTTGGCCACGCCCAGGACCTTGTAATAATCCTTTTCGAGCCATTCGCGCTGCACCGCCACTGGGTTCAGCCTCTCACCTTTACCATCGCAGGGCGTATTACCTGCCCTTTCCAACGATATCCTGCTCTCAACACTTCACTGACTTCCGGTACTCCCGCCCCGTCCTGCTCCGCGGGCTCATGCGCCACGGCATCCTGCTGCTCGGGGTCGAACGGTTGGCCCTCCGGGTCGATCCGCTCGAGGCCTTCCTTTGAAAGGATCTCAAAAAGAGCACCCGCAACTTGCTTTACGTCCTCGCCACCCCCGTGAGCGAGTGCGAGGTCGGCAGTGTCGAGGACGGGGAGCAATTTTTTAACCAGCGAAGAAGCGGCATTCTCGAAAATCTCGTGCTGCTGGCGCTGGACGCGCTTGCGGTAATTGTCGAACTCAGCCTGGAGGCGCAACAAAGAATCAAGGTACTGGTCCCGCTCGTTGGCCAGTTGCCGCTCGGTGTCTTCGCTACCAGCGCCAGCCTCGGCGACCGGGCCGACTTGGCCTTCCCTCGGCTCGGTGCCGGGGAAGGGCTCCTCGCCCTCCCCGGCCGACCCGACAGTACCCTCGGCGCCGGGACGCCCCGGCCGGCCGGGCCAGGTTGCCTGCTTGGGCTCTGGCCCGTTGCCCGGGGCTCCCCGTGCCTCATCGCGGTCGTAGCTCGTTAAGCCTGACCGCCCTCGTCGACGATCTCCGCGTCCACGACCTCGTCGTCGTTGGCCCCGTTGCCCGAGGCCGCGCTGGTGTAAGAACCGTCCCCGGTGCCCGCACCGGCATTGGCCGAGGCACTGGCCGTCTCGTACAAGCGGCGGCCCAGCTCCTGGACGCCAGCGGCGAGACGCTCGGTGGCGCCCTTTATCGCTTCGAGATCGCTCCCGGTTATGGCGTCCTTGAGCGCCTTGAGGTCAGACTCAACGCGCTCCTTTTCGGGGCCGCTGACCTCGCTGGCCTGGTCCCGCAACATCTTTTCGGTCTGGTAGACGAGCGAATCGCCGTTGTTGCGGATCTCCGCTTCCTCCCGGCGGCGCCGGTCGTCCTCGGCGTGCGACTCGGCGTCGCGGACCATCTTGTCGATCTCGTCCTTGGACAGAGCGGACTGGCCGGTGATGGTCATCGATTGCTCTTTGCCCGTGGCCCGGTCCTTTGCCGATACGTGGACGATCCCGTTGGCGTCGATGTCGAAAGTGACCTCGATCTGGGGGACGCCTCGCGGCGCGGGCGGCAGGTCAACGAGCTCGAACTTGCCAAGGGTCTTGTTGTACATGGCCATCTCGCGCTCGCCCTGGAGCACGTGGACCTGCACCGACGGCTGCATGTCTTCGGCCGTCGTAAAGACCTCGCTCTTCTTGGTGGGTATGGTCGTGTTGCGCTCGATCAATTTCGTCATCACGCCGCCCTTGGTCTCGATGCCAAGGGACAGAGGAGTGACGTCGAGCAACAAGATGTCCTTGACCTCGCCCTTCAGGACGCCGGCCTGGATCGCAGCGCCGACGGCAACTACCTCGTCGGGGTTGACGCCCTTGTGAGGGTCCTTGCCGGTAAGGCTGCGGACGAGGTCCTGGATCGCCGGCATACGGGTCGCCCCGCCGACCAGCACGACGTGGTCGAGCTTGTCCTTGCTGAGCCCGGCGTCTTTGATCGCCTGCTCGAACGGGCCTCGGCAGGCTTCGGTCAGGTCGGCCGTGAGCTCCTGGAACTTCGAGCGCGTCAGTTTGACGTCAAGGTGCTTGGGGCCCTCGCTCGTAGCGGTGATGAACGGCAGGTTGATGGTCGTCTCCTGCACCGCAGAAAGCTCGATCTTGGCCTTCTCAGCGGCCTCCTTCAGCCTCTGCAAAGCCATCTTGTCGTTCGAGAGGTCCACGCCCTCGGTGTCCTTGAACGTCTTCACCAACCAGTCGATCACACGCTGGTCCCAGTCGTCGCCGCCGAGGTGCGTGTTGCCGCTCGTGGCCTTGACCTGGAAAATGCCCTCGCTGATCTCGAGGACCGAAACGTCGAAGGTGCCGCCACCAAGGTCGAAGACGAGGATCGTCTGCTCCTCTTCCTTGTCGAGGCCATACGCCAGAGCGGCCGCAGTGGGCTCGTTGATGATGCGGAGCACCTCGAGGCCGGCGATCTGGCCGGCTTCCTTGGTCGCGGTGCGCTGGGCGTCGTCGAAGTACGCCGGCACGGTGATCACGGCCTGGGTGATGGTTGTGCCCAGATAGCTCTCTGCGTCCCGCTTCAGCTTCTGAAGGATCCGGGCAGAGATCTCTTGGGGAGAGTAATTCTTGCCGTCAATGTTGATGTGCCATGAGTTGTCGCCCATGTGGCGCTTTACGGAGCGGACAGTGCGCTCGGGGTTGGTAATGGCCTGCCTCTTGGCCACCTCGCCGACCAGCACCTCGCCAGACTTGGAAAAACCGACGACCGAAGGTGTCGTACGAGACCCCTCAGCGTTGGCGATGACGGTAGGCTCACCGCCTTCCAGGACGGCGACGACGGAGTTGGTCGTGCCGAGGTCGATACCGACAGCCTTTGCCATGAAAAGCCTCCTTGGGGCAGGCCAGGCCACCGGTGCCCAGCCCTAGGTTTGTGGATAGGTCTATGGAGCCGTTCTAGCGCTCCTTCACCCAATTGTACCAAACTTGAGTGTCCTTGTGTCAAGAAAGTTGGATTCACAAGGTGGCAATCCCCAGCTTACAGGCGGGGACGGTACGCTCGAACCATGTCAACGCTTTTACTCGTCCGTCACGGGCAGAGTGCCTGGAACCTCGAGAACCGGTTCACGGGGTGGTGGGACGTCGACCTGTCAGCCGAAGGTGAAGAGGAGGCCCGCCAGGCGGGGCGCCTCCTCGCCGAGGAGGGGTTACTGGCGGACGTGGCACATACCTCCCTGCTGACCCGGGCGATCAGGACGCTCAACATCCTCCAGGAAGTGACCGAGCGGCTCTGGATCCCCGTCCACCGCCACTGGCGGCTGAACGAACGCCACTACGGAGGCCTGACCGGCCTGGACAAGGCCGAGACCCGCGAGCGGTACGGCGACGAGCAGTTCCGGCTGTGGCGGCGCAGCTATGACGTGCCGCCCCCACCGATGGAGGTGGGCCAACCGTTCGATGTCTCCGCCGACCCTCGCTACGTGCCGGGCGTCGTGCCGCGCACGGAGTGCCTGGCCGACGTGGTCGTGCGGATGGTCCCGTACTGGTTCGACGCCATCGCCCCCCAGCTGCTGGCCGGCAAGGTCGTCCTCGTGGCCGCGCACGGCAACAGCCTGCGGGCGCTGATCAAGCACCTGGACCAGATGAGCGGACAAGACGTGGCCCAGCTCGAAATCCCCACGGGCGTCCCGATCGTCTACGAGCTCGACGAAGGCCTTCAGCCGCTCCAGCCCGGAGGCCGTTGGCTGGGCGACCCGGACGCGATCGCGGCCGCCACCGAGGCGGTGCGCCGCCAGGGCCAGCGGGCCTGAACCAGCGCGGGCTTGATCTAGCCCGGCCTGAGCCCGCGCCGGCCATGTTTTGAGCTGACGACGGCGGCCGGATTGCTGTCAGGAGTCCCCCAGCCGGGCGGGCGCGACAGGTATCGTTGCCCGAAGATGAGAGCGCCGCCGGGTGGCCGCCGGGTGGCCGCAGTCTGTGCTGCCTCTGCCGCGCTGGCGTTGGTTAGCGGGTGCGGCCCCGAAAAGCCGGCCGATATTTCTCTCCCCAGTGTCCCGTTGTCGACTACCACGACGGCACGTGCGGTGGCAGCCGTCCCTCCGCCGGTGTGCCCACTCACCGGCACCCGTCCACCAGACGGCAAGATCCCCGGCGGGCGGCTGTCGCCGTCAAGGTGGAAAATCTGGCTGCCGCTCGTCCTCAGTGGGGCCTGGACCAGGCCGATATCGTCTTTGAAGAACCGGTCGAAGAGGGCATTACCAGGTTTATCGCCATTTACCAGTGCCATACTTCGCCGCGTATCGAGCCTGTTCGTTCGGCGCGCTTTGTGGACGCCGACATCCTGGAGCCCCTCGGGAAGATATTGTTCGCATCGTCCGGAGCTATTCAGCCGGTGCTCGACGAGATAGACGCGCCCGGCTCGCTGCTGGAAGACGTCGGCGTCGAAAATGCCGCCAAGGCCTACTCGACTGATCTGACTCGAGTGGCGCCGCACGACCTAATGACCTCAACGTCGGCTCTCTACTCCGCGGCCAAGACCCTCCACTTCCCCGTCAATAACGTCCCGTCGCCGTACTTCAAGTACGGCAGCCTCCCGGCGGGCGGCCGACCAGTCAGCGCCGTGCACATAGATTTCCCCCTTGACGTCACCAGCTGGACATGGGATAGCCAGGCTCAGCGCTGGCTACGCTCGTATTCGGACACCGGGCCGGCCATCCAGGGCGACAACGTGCAGGTCTCGGCGGCCAACGTGGTAGTGCTCCACGTGGTCGAGTACAAGACCCCTTACGTTGAAGATAGTACGGGCGCCCACGAAAACCAGCTGACGCTCACGGGGACCGGTCCGGCCTGGGTCTTCCGGGACGGGATGGAACTAAAAGGGACCTGGCAGCGCCCGTCGCTCACGCAGCCGGCCACATTTGTGGAGGCAAACGGCACAAAGATCACGCTCACGCCCGGCAATACCTGGGAGGAACTGGTCCCTACCGTGTCGCCCGTGTCGGTCTCAGGCTAAATAGGCAGGGCCCGGGAGCCCGTGGAGGAGCGCAGAGGCAACCCGGCCCGCCGGCCCCTGACCGGTCGCACGGAAAGCTCATCACAAATTGCGAATTCCGGTTGCGATTTCTCCCAATGGTCGCGCTGGTGCCGCCAAAAGCCCGGGATAGTAGCTAAGCCGCGTCCCACGCCAGGTGGAGCCTCCACAACCGGTAGGAGAAGAACCCCCACGCGGCTGCGATGGCGATCCAGAGAGCGCCAAAAACGGTGTGCCCGTCCAAAAAGAAGGTCACGCAGAGCCCGAGGGCCACCATCGTGAACACGGCTAGGATCCGCCAGCCCCACGGCGACATGACTGCGATGCCGAGTGCCGGCAGCTCCGCCTTGCTGCCGGCACTCCTGGACGAAGACGCAGCGAGCGGCGTGGTGCCGCTGCTCACTGCAGTGGAGGGCCCAACCCTCCGCCACCGCCGGCGGAGGGGGACATGGTCCCAGCTCTTTTTGCTACGTACTTGCCTCGTGCCATCAGGACGGATCCTAGATCGCCCCGGGCCCGGTCTCACCGGTGCGGATCCGGGTGACGCTGTCGACAGCCGTAACCCAGATTTTCCCGTCACCGATCTTCCCCGTGCGGGCCGCCTTGGCGATGGCCTCGACGACGTCGTCGGCCATCTCCGCGGCGGTGAGAACTTCGATCTTGACCTTGGGGACGTACTCGACCCTGTACTCGGCCCCACGGTAGACCTCGGTATGACCACGCTGGCGGCCGAAGCCCTTGACTTCGGAGACCGTCATGCCCGCCACGCCCACGTAGGACAGCGCCTCACGGACGGCATCGAGGGCGAACGGCTTTATCACCGCAGTAACCAGGATCATCAGCCGGTACCTCCAGCCCCGGCGACGGCTCTGGTGCCGGTAGGCACGGGCGGCGCCTCCGAGTAGCCGGATAAGACCCGTGACGCTCCTTCGGGTTCGGGGTAGCCCTCCTCGTCGTGGACGGCGAAATCCCCGATCTCCAGCACATCGTCAGGCATTCGCAGCGGCGTGAACAAGCTGATCACCTTCAATATCAGGAACGTTACGGTCGCGTCCCACAAGATGACCGTAACGGCGGCCAGGAACTGGATGAGCACCTGCTTGGGGTGCCCGTACAGCGCCCCCGTGATGGCCACGGGCGCTTTCACGCCTCTCACATAGCGGTACTCCACCACTGACGGGTCAGCGAAAACGCCGAGCAGAATGCCACCGAAGAAGCCGGCAATCCCGTGGGTATAGATAATGCCCATGGCGTCGTCGACCTTCTTCATGAAATTGACTCTGGATAAATAGGTCCAGGCCATCCACACGATGGTGGAGTCGATGGCACCTATAAGCAGAGCGCCTGCTCCATTGACGTAACCGGCGCACGGCGTAATGGCCACCAAGCCGACGACCATCCCGTTCACGGCGCCAAGGAACGTCGGCTTCTTGGCCGGGCCTAAGTACATGTCCCAGAGGACCCAGGTGAGCAGAGCGGCGGCCGTCGCCATGTTGGTGTTGATCACCGCGGCGGCGGCGTCGGCGCTGGCGAAATAAGGGTCGCCCCCGTTGAACCCGTTCCAGCCCAGCCAGACGATGCCGGCCCCGATGGCGACCAGGGGAAGGCTGTGCGGCAGGGACTTTTCGCGGTCCCGCTTCAGGCGGGGCCCGACCATGGCGGCGGCCACAAAACCGCTTACGCCGGCGGCCAGGTGGATCACATAACCGCCCGAGAAGTCACCCGCGCCCTGCTGGCCCAGTAACCACCGCCCCAGAGCAGGAAAGCGTTGACGCTGTACGCCAGCGACGTCCACAAGGGCACGAAGATGATCCACACCTTGAACTTGATGCGGGAGAGGACGCTGCCCAGGAACAGAAGCGGCGTGATGGCGGCGAACACGAACTGGAAATAGACCACGCTCGCCTGCGGCAACGCGAACGGGGGCATGCCGGCGTCGACCAGGGGGATGCTGGCCTGGCTCTCCAAACCGGCGCTGCTCAGAGATGTGCCAGGTTTGCCGACAAAGTTATGGAAGAAGTTGCATATGCCGCAGCTGGTCGCCGTCCAGTTCGACGAGTGGAACGCCGGGGTGCCGAAACCCATCTGGTAGGCCCACAACACCCAGACGATGAGGACCGAGGCGAACCCGGCGAACGTCATAAGCATGGTGTTGACGACCCACTTCTTCTGGACCAGGCCGCCGAACAGGACAGCCAGGCCCGGCACGCTCATGAGCGCGACGAACGTGGCGGCCGTCATCTGCCAGGCGTTGTCGCCTGTGTTCAGCCAAGCTTGGTCCGACGAGCTGATCGGCACAGCCGCGGCGGCCTGCAAGTTCATTGCAAGTAGATGCAAAAGCCCTCCTTGGTAGAAAGCCCCACCTCGCCGGCTCGGCCGGCGGGAGGCTCCCCAAAGAACGTAGAGCCCAACTGTTTCAAAGTCGCGACTGTTACGTTTCGGCTTTGTTACGAGTGCGCGGAGGGGCCTCCCCCTCCAGCGCGCCCTCTATTACCCCCGCCAGTGCAGCGACCGTTCCACCGGCCGCCAGCTTGGCCCCACCATCTTGCAGATAAAACGTGTCAACGACCCCGCCGGCCAGGGTCGCAACTCTCGCCGAGACGACGTCGAGGCCCTGAGCGGCAATGGCCGCCGTTATCTTGTAGAGGACCCCGGGGCCGTCGGGCGCACGGACTTCGACGACCGTAGCGCTGGTCGCCGCCTCGTTGTCCACGATAACGACCACATCGTGAGGAGCGATCGGCGCCTTCGTGCGCGTGAGGCGAGCAGGTGGCCGCCGGGCTAAACGCTCTCCGACGTTGACCCGTCCCTCAAGGGCGCCCTTTATGTCGGCCGTCACACGTTCCCACCTGGGGTCGGCTTCCTCGGAGAGGTCCAGGGTAAGCACCTCCAGGGCCGTCCCGCCTTCACTGTGGGCCCGCGCCCCGAGCACTCCGATCCCGTGAAGGGCGAGGGCGCCGGCCACATCGCTGAACAGCCCGGCCCGGTCAGGGGCCACGACGACCAGCTCCTGTCCGTCGGGGAGGACCTGCAGGTCGCCCGTGGCCATCAGCCGGCGCTGATGTTCCGAAGGAAACGACGGCCCGGGCGGCATCGGCCGGCCGGCCAGGACCGCACTGGTCCGCTGGGCCAGGTCGTCGACCAGGCGTTCCTTCCAGGACGTCCACGCGGCCGGCCCGGTGGCCGACCCGTCCGCGGCGGCCAGGGCGACCAGGAGCTCCAGCGTCGTCTCGTCACCAACGGCCTCGGCGACGCCCTCGACCGTGACGGGGTCCTCCAGGTCCCGCCGGGTGGCTACCTCGGGGAGCAACAGGTGGTAGCGCACAAGTTTCTGGAGGGTCTTTGCGTCCTCGGCGGTCAGGCCCAGCCGGCGCGCCACTGCCGCCGCGGTGATCTCTCCCGCCTCCGAGTGGTCGACGCCCGACCCTTTCCCGATGTCGTGCAGCAGCGCACCGAGGAGCAGCAGGTCCGGACGGTGCACCTCCCGCCGGTGGGCGGCCGCATTGGCGACGGTCTCGAGGAGGTGGCGGTCGACGCTCCAGCGGTGGTACGGGTTGAACTGCGGGAGGTTGCGAACGTGTGGCCACTCGGGCATGTAGCGTTCCCAGATCCCGAGCTGGTCGAGCGTCTCGATGGCGTGGATCGCCGACGGGCCAAGGGACAACAGAGCGAGGAGGGCCCGGGTTTCGTCCTGCGGCCAGGGCTCCGCCGGTTTGGGGGCCTCCGCGGCCAGCCTCGCCATCGTCGCTCTCGACAGAGGCACATCGTGTTCGGCGGATGCGGCCGCGGCCCGCAGCGCGAGCGTCGGGTCGTCCGCGATCGTCGTCGTCAGCGGGACGACCACTTCGTTGTCCCGCAAGACAAGACCGTGGCCCAGCGCCCTGTCCGCCGAGCCCGCCCGGCCTCGAGGCCCGGCCAACCACGAGCCCACCCGGTGCCAGGCGTCGTTGGTGAGCCAGGCGATGGTCCGCCCGGCCTCCGCCACATCGTGGGCCAGCCCCTCCCTGCTCTCGATGCCGAGGGACCTGGCCACGCGTTCCAGGTCCTCGAGCATCAGGCGCTCCCCCCGGCGCCCGTCGGGCCGTTGCAGCTCAACTCTGACCGAGTGGAGGAAATCGCCGGCCGGCCCCAGTCGCTCGTCGGCCACGACAGCGCCGACGACGGGGGTAACCGCCGCCATCAGGGCCAGCACCTGCAGGTCACGTAACCCGCCGCGGGACTCCTTCAGGTCCGGCTCCAGGAGGAAGGCCACGTCCCCGTGGGCGTCGTACGAACGAGCCCTGGCCTCTAGCACGGCCGGCAACCAGTTGCCGACACGCTTTTGCCAGAGGCGCTTACCGAGCTCGACCGCCCTCTCCGCCAGCTCTTCGTCCCCTGCCACCGGGCGCGCGTCCAGCAGGCCCTGGGCCACCCGCAGGTCGGACTCCGCGGCCTGGCCCATCTGAGAAATAGTGCGCACACTGTGGTCAAGAGGCATCGGGTCGTCCCAGATCGGGTACCACAGCCGGTCAGCCACGTCACCCACGTCAGGGCGGTTGTCGTGCACAAGGAGAAGGTCGAGGTCACTGCCGGGCGCCAGGTCCCCGCGCCCGAGGCTGCCGACGGCGAGGAGCGCCAGGCCTTGGGCCGGGGTGTCGAGCGTGGTGCGTTCCCGTCGTGACCTTAAGGCCCGCAGCGCACCCGTGGCCTTTGACCGGTCCCCTCCGGTAGATCGTGAGTTGTTGGCATCGCGCCCGGCCACGGCCCAATCGAAGGCCTGACGAAGCCATGCATCAACCAGTTCTTGCGCGGCAGCACTCCATTCGAGGCCGCGAAGAGAGTGGTCCTCGCACAGCTGCGCCCAGGCGGCGTTCAGACGGGGCAGGTCAGCGGGTCGGGCTATTGCGCCGCGCGTCACCACAGCAGGCACCGTAGTCCGGCCGGCTGCCTTCCAAAACTCGGGCCCGGCCGGCCGGGAATGGCAATGCCGACCGGCAATGGCAACGATGACCGCGACTGGGCAATCACGCGCTCGATGGCCCTCGTGGTCACCGGACGCCGGTTACGAGATGTGCGCGAGTTGCGGGATGCGCCGGTGACCCCGAGTGCCGCTCACCCTTGCGGCAGGGCCGTGGGCCCGGCGGCGGCCTGGTCAACCGCGGCCACCAGTCGGGCGATCTGGTTGGAGATGACGGCGTCGACGCCGGCGTTCAGGACACGCCTCATGTCCGAGAGGTGGTCGACGGTCCACACCGAGACCGCCAGCCGGGCAGCGTGCATCCGTTCGACGACGCGGGGGGTCACCAGGCCGTGGAACGGGTTGAACCACTCGGGCCTGGTGGCCTCCAGAAGCTCTGGCCCGGGCATGCGCCGGTTGTCCCACGTCAGTGCGATGCGAGCGGCCGGGAAGAGCTGGCGCAGGCGCACCAGCGCGGTGGTCGCCCCGGCAAAGATGCAACGATCGGTGGCGTTGGCTGCCCGGGCTACGGCCAGCGCGCCCTCGAGCACTTCGACGCCGCTCACGTCGACCATCACCGGGAGCGGCACCGTGGCCAACACCTCTGCGAGATCGGGGATCCGGTAGCCGCCGGCCCTGACGGTTCGCACCTGGTCCCAGTCCAGCTGGCGCACTGGCTTCGGAACCCCCCAGAGCCTCGTCAACGTGTTGTCGTGGAGGACGACCACGTGCCCGTCGCGGGTCAGCTTGCAATCAAGCTCGATCATGTCGGCGCCGAGCGCGCGTGCGCTCTCGAACGCCTCCAGAGTGTTCTCCCGGTGGCCGACAGGGTCGCCCCGGTGCGCCAGAGTTACGGTCACGGCTCAATTGTCCCGGCGGGAGGACCGGTTGCGGCGGAGCTTTGGGGCCAACCTTGGTGATGGCGGCTGAAATGGCCGCCGCTATCGAACTGGCGTTCGGACACAGGATCGCGCTAAAGAGCTAATTAACTAGATAGCTAGATTAGTGCTAAATGCCACCAGGAAATGGACGGTCCGTCGTGCCCCACAGGCGGGCGGTGAGGCCGGAGGCGCGCGCGATCTGGCGGCGGACGGCCGAACGGACCGATTCCTCCGTCCCGACCAGGACGACACCGTGGCGCGCCCGGGTCACGGCCGTGTAGAGAAGCTCCCTCGTCAGCACCCGGGAGGAGGCCCCGGGAGCAGCACTACGACCTCGTCGAACTCGGATCCCTGCGCCCTGTGCACTGTCATCGCAAAGGCCGTCTCCACTGCTCCCAGCCTCGACGGGCTTACGGTAGTGACGCCGCGGCCCCGGCTGAACGTAACGGCCAGGCCGCCGTCGTCGCGCGCCGTCACCACGCCGGTGTCACCATTGAAGAGCCCCAGGGAATAGTCGTTCTCGGTCACGATGACCGGTCGGCCGACGTACCAGCCCCCCTCGGGAAGAGGGTCGGCGGCCCCCGTCGATAGCCATTGCTCGGCACGGGAGTTCCACGTGCTGGCGCCGGCTGCACCGGACCGGTGAGCGCACAACAGGCGCGATCGGCTGAAGGCGCGAAGCGCGCCCTGCCCATCACCGGACGCGGCCGCCTCCGCCAGGGCCTGGCCGGCCGAGGACACAGAAGCCCGCACGGGCTCGAGACTGGCCGGGTCAGCTACCGTCACGTCAACCGGCAACCAACGGACGTGACCCGTGCCGCCACCGCTCGCCGGCGTCGAAGAAAGTACCGCCAGGGCGGCTTCTTCGTCCCCGGTGCGGACCGCCCCGGCCAGCTCGGCCAGGGGGCCGCCGAACCGATAGTTGGCGCGTAAGACGGTTATGCACCGGGCGATCCGGCCGTGGGGGACGACGGGGCCGGCCAGGCCCCAGCTGCGCTCCCCGCCTCGTTAGCTGTCGCCGCCGGCCCGACAATGTCGCCCAGCACGGCGCCGGCCTCAACGGACGCCAGCTGCTCGTGGTCGCCAACGAGCACGAGCCGGGCCTCCGGGCGGACCGCTTCGACCAGACTGGCCATCAGGGGTAGCGACATCATCGATGTCTCGTCGACGACGACCATGTCATGGGGCAGCTGGTTGCCGTGGTCGTGGCGGAACCGCGCCCAGCTGCCAGGCCGGCGGCCGAGGAGCCGGTGAACAGTAAAGGCGTCCAGGGCGAGCAACCGGCCCCGCGCCGTCTCGTCGATGTCCAGTTTTCGCGCTTCGTCGTGAACGGCCTCGGCCATCCGGGCGGCCGCCTTGCCCGTGGGCGCGGCCAGGGCCACCAGCGGGTACTGCGCACCAGCTTCGGCCGCCTGCTGAAAGACCAGTGCCAGCAACCTGGCAACGGTTGTCGTCTTGCCCGTCCCGGGGCCACCCGCGATCACGCTGAGCCGCCGGCGAAGAGCGGTCAGGGTGGCCTGCCGCTGCAGCCCCGACGCGTCCCCGCCGTACAGGCGGGCCATTCCTTGTGCCAGCCAGTCCTCGTCGAGGACCAGCGGCGGGACGCCGGAACGAGCCAGGAGGTCACGAGCCACATCGACCTCGTCCTGCCAGTACCGGTCGAGGTAGAGAGCGCTACCCACGAGCCGGAGGGGACGGTCGTCGGGACAGGCGTCCCCCGCGGCTACCAGGGGGCTGCCGGCCAGCCGCTGTAGCCATGGCTCGATCGAAGGCCAGGGCAGGTCGGAGAGGTCAGCCTCATCCTCCTCTTTGGCTGCGACAACGGTTTCGCGCACCATGGCGAGATCGGCCAGCACGTGCCCGACCCGGGGAGCACGCACGGCCAAAGCGGCGGCCAGGGCAACGAGCTCGTCGCTGTCGCCGCCCAGGCGCCCAAGAGTGCGGGCGACGTGGATGTCGGCGGCGACCAGGACACCGGCCCGGTTGAACTTCCCCAGCAGCCCGTCAGGATCGACACTGAGCACGATCTCGGCGTCGAGGCCCCCACCCGCGACCGCACGAAGGCCCGTTAAGGACGGCCCCCGGCGGGGTTGGGGTCCCCGCAAGGGGGAGGGCGAGGAAAGAGCAAAAGTGGAGCCTGGGGTTGGGGCCCCAGGCGGGTCAAAAGACACGGCCCCCGGCGAGGAGGTCCGAGAGGTCCGTCACCAGCGCCGGCGGCGGGCACCAGGCGAAAACGCCACAGGGTTGCCCGTCGACGGCTGGTGCCCCGGGGCACGCCATCCCTCTAAGAAAGAGGTAAAGGGCACCACCGAGGTTGAGGGAAGGGTCATAACCAGGGAGGCGCCACCGGAGATAACGGTGCAGAGCGACCAGGTAGAGAAGGGCCTGGAGGGGATAGTGGGCGCGGCGCATTTCTGCCGCCAGGGCGGCGGGCCGGTAGTGCCAGGCGCTCAGTTCTTCGTCCTCACCCGCCAGCCTGTTTGTCTTGTAGTCGGCGACAAAGTAGCGCGCCACCGTCTGTCGGGCCGCGCTCGGGGCCTCCAGCCGGAAGACGAGGTCAAGGCTGCCGGTCAGGTAACCGCGCAGGTCCGCCGCCAGGTGAGGTGCAGAAAGTCTGACGGCGTAACCGGCGAGAGGGCTATCTGTAGCGATGTGCCGGGCGAACAGACTGGCCATGTCGGCCACGAGCACCTTTCCGGCCGGGTTGTCGCCACCAACCAACGGCAGCTCGAAAGCCAGCTCATCGAGGCGGTCGCGGCGGCGGAGGTCGCGCAGCCGGGCCCCGTCGGCCAAACCGCCAAGCGAGGCCGAGATGGCCGCGTCCAGCCCGCTGACCAGCACAGCGGTGTCGCCCACCGTCTCACCGCCGGGGTAGCGCGCTCGCTCGTCTTCGATAACGACGGACAGGGCGGAGGTGAGGTCCGGGGCCGAGAAATCGACCCGTTCGAGCACCTTGTGAACAAATGTGCCGACATCGGTACCCGCAGCCATGCCAGAAAGCAAAGAAGGCGCGGCTCGCAACGTTGCTTCCTCCCCCGCCCCTCGGTCGGTCATCAGACCGGAGCTACCAACGCCCTGGCCGGTCATGGCGGCGGCGTCGGGCGCGCTGCCCGGCTCGTCGTCGGTGCCTGGCTCCTCCGGCTCGCTCCCTACAAGTTCATCGGCCGGCCCACTGCCATAGGCGCCGGTGCCGTACAAGCCGCTGGCGTACGAGCCGCCGGGGAACGGGCCGCCGGGGAACGGGCCGCCGGGGAACGGGCCGTAGCCATGGGCGCCCGAGGCGATGCTCGTATATGAGCTACGCCGCCAGTTGAGGTCCAGCTGGCGGCGGAACGAGGCAATGCCCAAACCGGCTGCGACCTGCTGCTCGCCTCGAGGAGGAAGAGGTCGAGACGGGCGGTCGGAACAGCGCTCGACGCTCATCAGGCCCGGGGCCAGCTGTGCTCGCCTGCGCAGCTCGGCCTCGATCTTGGGATCCTTGGCCTCGCTCGCCCGTCCCTCCGCCTCCACATCCCCTGCAGCATCGCGGGCAATCAGCAGGCGCCCGAGAGCGGAGTGCTCACTATCGCGGGCTCCGGCCCACCAGATCACGGTCTGGTGCTTGGCCCTCGTCAGCGCCACGTACAGGTGGCGCAGGTCCTCGCCCCGCTTATCCGCCCGGCTGGCCTGGAAGTGGGCCTCGTAAACTCGGTCCCCGCGCTCCCCCCCGACGTCCAGCTTGCGGCGTTCGCCCTCGGCGGGGTCATGAAAGACGACTGGGCCGCCGAAACGGTCCGGGAGAGCCGGGTCCCACAAGTAAGGGCAGTAAACGATGGGGAACTCGAGCCCCTTGGCCCGGTGGACGGTCAGGATTTGCACGGCGTCCGAGTCGGAGTCGAGCCGCCGGCTGCGCTGGTCGGCCTCGGTCCCTTCTGGGCTCGCCTCGTTGATCCGCCGCGCCAACCACGCCCGCAGAGCGGCGAGGCCGAGCTGTGACTGGCTTGCTTCGGCATGCAGGAGCTCGCCCACGTGGCCGAGGTCAGTCAGCAAGCGCTCTCCTTCCACCTCTCCAAGCAGGCGAGCAGGCAGGCCTTCGGAGGCATTGACATGCCCGAAGAGGGTGGCGACGCCGCTGCGCCGCATAAGTGCGGCCCATTGATGGAGGCGGGCGTGCAGCGACTCCCATGTTCTTTCGTCGGCGCCCGCCAGGTGTTGCGAGGTCATCCGGAAGAAGGGCGTGAGCGCAGCCGCCACGGCCAATGACCGCGAGGCTGGTTGCTCGAAGGCCTCGAGCAATCGCAGCCAGTCGCGGGCGGCAGGAGTGGAGAACACGCTCATTGCCCCGGCCACCACCACCGGCACGCCAAGCGAACGGAGAGCGGCCTGGACGATCGCGGCCTGGCGGTTGGTGCGCACAAGGACCCCGATGTCACCAGGGCCGACACGTCTCGAGCTGGTTACAACTGACCCACCCTCGTCCCACGCCACCAAACTTGCCTCCGAGGCAAGCAGG
Organism: uncultured Acidimicrobiaceae bacterium; assembly: GCA_963754115.1. Classification (GTDB taxonomy): domain Bacteria; phylum Actinomycetota; class Acidimicrobiia; order Acidimicrobiales; family Palsa-688; genus Fen-671. The sequence goes on from CAVWFC010000008.1 coordinate 888,481, forward strand.
TCGACCACGTCGATGGCGAGGTCCTCGGCCACGAACTTGACGGCCGAGTCCTTCTGGACGTGCCCCGACCGGGTCCTCACGACTCTTCGGTCCCCCCTTTGGACCAGTCTTGCCCGGAGGGCCTGGGGCACCGGAGCGTCCTCGAGGCCCGAACGGCGGTGCGCCGGGCTCGAGTGCGCCTTGCGGTAGATGATCTCGGGGTGCCCCAGGTGCAGCGGGCTCAAGAGGGCGTCGTAGGACTCCAGGAGGCCGGCATCGGAGCGCCAGTTTTGCTCGAGGGTGAAGCGGCGCTTCGCGTCAGTGGCCCTGGCCGCTTCGAGATAGGCATATACGTCAGCACCGCGGAACGAGTACACGGCCTGTTTGGGGTCGCCTATGAGCACGAGCGTGGTGAGCCCGTCGCCAAAGGCGCGCCGGACGATCTCCCACTGCACCGGGTCGGTGTCCTGGAACTCGTCTACGAGCACCACCCGGTAGCGCTCGCGGAGGCGCAAGCACGCGGTCGGCCCACGTACGGGGTCACCCAGGGCGCGGGCCAAACGTACGAGGAGGTCGTCGTATGTGAGGAGGTTGGCATCCAGCAGGCGGTGCTGGACCTCGTGCCGAACGCCCTCTCCGAGCCGCCGGAGCAGACCGAAAGACGTCCCGTCGGCCCGGTCGGCGGCCGGGTCGAGGCCGGCGTCCGGTGTACTGACGGCGGCCAGACCCGCCGAGAGGGCGAGCTTTCGCTTGAATGGCAGCGCGCCAGAGATCAGGACATGCCTGGTGAACAGGTCGTCGACCACCTCCTCGACCAGGTCCGTCGGGTCCTCCAGCAAGTCGGCGCCGTCTGCTACGTCGCCCCACACAGCGAGAGCAGCCAGCACCATATGACAAAAGCCGTGCGTCGTCGTGATGGTGGCGCTGTCGAAGTTCGCCAGCGCATCCTTCAGCCGCTGGCGGCGCATGGAAGTTGCCACTATGCCCCCCTCGGCGAGCAACCCCAGCACGGGGTCCTCACATGACAGGTTCTCACCGGGACCGAGTGCCCGGCTGAGCCCTCGTTCGGCCGATACCAGGCGCTCGCGGACGCGGTCGCGAAGCTCGCCAGTCGCCATGCGGGTGAAGGTGACAACCAGGATCTCGGACAACGATGCCACGCCGTCTGCCACCAGACGGGCCACCAGGGCCGCGATGGTGTACGTCTTGCCGGTGCCGGCGCTGGCTTCGAGGACCGTTACACCCGGCTCCGGGAGAGGGCCGAGCACGTCGAAATGCTGCGGGCCGGGCTCCACTGTCAACGCTCCTTGAGCCGCTCGTGATGGAGCACCGGGCTCCAGAGCCGCATGGCCAGCCGGGCAAATCGGCTCGGCTCCCTGGAAAACCAACCCGGTCCCGTTTCGTCCGCTTCGGGCGGGGTCTCCAACAAACGCTCGAAAGGAACGGCCACGCCCAGGACGGCGACGTGCTCGGGCTCAGCGCTCTCACCGGGGAAATCGTCAGACCTCGAGCCCCACCGCGTCCCGCGCCTGGTCAAACGGGCTGTCGTCGTGCCAGCTGGCCGACGCCCACGCCGCCGACGTGGCGCAGTAGATGGCCAGGGGCTCCTGCATCCCGCGCTCATAAAGATCGACCAGGACTCCTAGAGCCTCGAGGGCAGCCGAGCGCACGGCCACGATGTCGGCAGCCAGAGGGCCGAAGGTGGACGTGCTGAGGCGGGGTTTAGAGGGTGTGCTGCCTTCGGCCTGCCCGATCGTCACGGCCGATGGCGACCGCTCGGGATGAGCAGCGCTGAGGGCAAGGAAGTGGGCCCAGGCCCTGAGCCGGTGCTTGGGACCGAGCTTCGAGTAGGTACACCGAACGACCGTTTCATCGCGCACACCCGGCACAGTGCCGACGACCGACCGGCCGCCTGGCAGCGCGATATCTACCTCAACCGAAGCAGCGGCGGCGGTGGCGCATGGCAACGCCGCCACCTCGGCCACCAGTGCCTCGACGACCGACCTGACCTCTGACAACGCAGCGTCTCCAAGCTGGCCCGGGGGCAGGAGGCCTCTCCCCTGCTCGGCCAGGACCGCTCTTTCCACGTCGGCCCCGGCCAGGCAGGCCTCGAGGAGGCGGTCGCCAAGTACCCACCGTTCCAGGGCGTTGATCTCGACCGGTATGGCGTCGCAGGGAGGCCCGGGGATATCTCCCACGAAGTAACCCAGCCGCTCCCGAAGGAAAGCCTTGACCGGGTGTTCGAGGAAACGGACGAGGGAGCTCAACTGGATGGGAGCTCGTGGCCGGGGTGGGAGCCGGCCGGAAAGAAAGCCTTGAGACGCCTGCCTCGGCCCTAACAGGGCGGTGGCGCCGTTGAGATGAGCCTCGTCAAAACGCCACGCCTGGTCTATGCCCAGCTTTTGCGGCGTGTAATTAATCGGGTCGAAGGCCTGGAGAGGGTGCTGGACGACGACGACCTCGCGGGCGACGCGGGCCGGGTCAGCCGGCCGCACGGTCTTGTCGATCACATCGAGAAGCTCGGCCACGGGTACGGCGGGTGGGCGGCGTTGGTTTAGACGCTGGTCGCGGCCCTCGAAGGTGATGACAAGGTGCTCCGTCGCCGCCAAAAGGGCATCGAGCAAGAGCTGACGGTCCTCACTTGGTATGTCCCGGTCGCCGACCTGCGGGGCCGCCAGCAACAGGTCGTCGCCGTCCTGGTCAGCCGGCCGCGGGAACAGGCCGTCGTCCAGTCCCAGCAGGCAGACCACCCGATGAGGGACCGACCGCATGGGTACCAGCGTGCAGATGGTCATGTCGCCGGTCCGGAAGTTCGCCCTCGTAGGCCGGCCGCGAAGACGGTCGGCAAACAGCGCCCGGGCCTCCGGTAGGTCGAGCTTCACAACGGCGGCGGGCGTCGCTCCCCCTGCGGCCGGCTCGTGAAGAGCCGGCCCGTCGAGATTGGCCCGTCGAGATCTGGCCCGTCGAGAGCTGGGCCCATGTCGAGAGGCGGTACGCCGTCAGCCGGTGGCGCCCACTCCCGGGCCTGCTCACCCGCTACTTCATCAAGGGCCCGGTAAAGCTGCTCGTCCTGCCACGGTTCGCCCGGTGCCGCACACGCCAGCCTGGCCGTACCCCTCGCCAGGGCTCTGGCCCAACAACCAGGCGTGTGCGGCCCGGCCAGCTCGTCGAGCGTCAAGTTCAGGCGCTCGAGCAGTTCGGCCAGGCGACCGGCGAGGTCGATCTCGTCGGCGGAGAGGTCGCCGAAAGGCAGGATTCCCCCGAACAGCCGCTCGTCCTCTGCCATGGCCACTCCGAGCAACAGGCGGTCGGTGCCGGCCCTCCACGTCCCCGTCTTCAGGCGGTCGAGCTTCCAGGGCTTTCGGTGCGGCGCGTCCAGTCCCCAACGGACCCCGGTGCCGGCCAGCCACCCCTCGATACGGGAAAGAGCCTCGTCATCCTGGTCCAGGCCAAACCGGCGGCTCACGGGCTCACGGGACGCAAAGTCGAGGACTTGAGACGCCGTCACCCGGCTCCCGGCCAGGTCCATCAGGTGCGCGGCTACGGCCAGCATCGGGTTGGTCTGGCGCAACGACCGGTCCGCCAACCGGGCCCGCAGCTCTGGCGCGCCAGAGAGGCCGGCGGCCCCGAACGTAGCCGATATCAGGGGGGCGAACAGTTCGATATCCGGGCACATGACGACGATGTCGCGAGGCTCGAGCGTCGGGTCGGCGGCCAGCAGATGGAGCACCGCTTCCCGCAGCACCTCTACCTGTCGCGCTCGGCCGTGGCAGGAGTGGACGCGCAGGCTGTCGTCCGCTGGCGCCAGTACCGGCCGGAGGTCTACGGCGCCTGGTGCCGGTGGGCCGGGGGGCGCCCGGTCGGCCCGGACATCGGCCTGCAGAAGGGAAAACAGCGTGAGTGGTGGTTCTTCTTCGAGTACGGGGCGGTGCTCACCGCCGGAGACATCCTCGGAGGCGAGGACAAGCTGCATCTCGCGTGCGTCTCGCCCCCAGGAACTCAACAAGGGGTTGGCCGGCGGCTCCGTCGTGTCGGCCCGGCGCAGGAGGCCGACCGCAGGGTGAGGCACTGCCGCAGCCACCTTGTCCCACAACGCCTCCGAGGGGTGCAACAGGTACAGGTGCACGTCCCGGTGAGCCGATATTGCCTTCAGGACACGGAGGTGGGTTACTGGCAAACGGGTCAAGCCGAAAACGGATATTCGGTCGGGCAAGTCAAGGAGATGGGGGGCCGCTTCGATCCGGGCGGGCGCCGTCTCGAACCGTTCCGCCCGACTGGGCACGGCAAGGTCTTGGCGCAGCCGCCGCCAGAGCTCGGATTGCCACACTGCATCCTTGAGGCGTGATGGGCCCTCGAGGCGCGATGGGCCTTCGGTACGGGATGGCCCATCGAACAGTGATGGGCCGGTCTCCTGCTCGGCGCCTGCTTTCCACTCCAGGAGCAGGGCCGGGCGTTCGACTGAGTAGCGGTCGAAGAGATCGGCCAGGTGCCGGACGGCCGTAAAGCGGCGCGGGGTGTCGTCTGGGCCGGCCGGCGCCGAGGCGCGCAGGTGAGCCGAAAGCGGCCGTAACCAGTCGTCGTCGAGGTGGCGGTCGACGAGCGACAGCAGGGGCCAAACGACACGCTCGGGTGACCACGGGTCGGCGTCCCGCCCGTGAACGTCGTCGCCACCTGCGGCCGCCATTACCGCCGCGATCAAAACCCCCGGGAACGGGAAGTCGATATTGGCGGCCACGCCGTCACCGGCGCCCACTCGCGCCCCTAAACGGTGCGAGAGGCGCTGGGTTATCCAACGTTCGACCCCTCGGGTGGGCACGGCCACTACCTCCCGGGCCATGGGGTCGGCCAGCGGTTGGAGCAGCACATCTCCCAGGGCCTCCACGAGGTAGTCCGCTCGCGACGACCGGTGGAGATAAAGCACTTCGTTCAGGCTAGAAGCCCGGGGTGACGACTGGGCCGCCTTTGGGCAACCAGCGCGTATGACGTGCCAACCGCCAGCACTTCAGCCGCCGCCGTGCACAGCACTATCCAGGGCGGCCCATCACTCCGGGGAGCTCAGGTACGCCTCTGTAAGCAGAGCGAGGAGGACTTCGTCGAGATCGTCTGGCCCCGGGACGTTGGCGACGTGGAAATAACGGCCATGGTACTGGACTAATTTGCGCTTTATCAGTTTGTGCCTGGCTGGTCGAGGCAAGGAAAACGACAGAGCTTCCCAGTTTTTCATCGGCCGCAGCTCGGCGAACGTACCGGAACGCTTCAAGAAGATGCCGACCGACACCGGTTCGACGTGGACGGGGCCGACGTGACGAAGATGCGCCATAACACCTTCAAAAATCGGCCGCTCGCGCTCCGGCCCGGTGGAGAAGTATTCCTCCAGGGTCATCGCCGGCGCGCATTCGTGCGATTGCCCGCTTCGGCGGAACTGCCGCTCGCATTTGGGACAAGTCCACGCAGGCACGCGGTCTCCTTTGCCATGACGTCGAGACTGTTATGTACCTATGTACCCACAGACTGTCGTGGTCTGGGCTGCCCCGGAGAGGAGCTGCCTCGGCAGAGGGGCTGTCACGCTACCAAGCTGGGACCGGTGGCGCCGAGGCCGGTTGCGCTGAAGCCGGTTGCACTAATGCCGGTGCCAGCGGTCCAGCAACCCGGGCCGGGACGGATGGTCGAAGCCGGGTGCGACGGTTATGGCCTCCAGCATCCGTTGCTCGAGCCAGCCCGAATAAGCAGTGTGGCGGCGGCGTGCGGCCAGCTCGGCCGCGATTTCGTCGTAAAACGATGCAACATCGGGCGCCCTTCCCTCTTCTATCGCATCGACCACGAGCGCATGCCAGCCGAAGGGGCTGAGCACGGGGCCGAGGACCTCCCCGACTCGGGCGGAGAAGACGACCTCCTCGATCCTGCCGGCCAGCTCTCCCCGACGAAGGAGCCCCAGCGCCCCGCCCGCTTCCTTCGAGCCGGGGTCGTCCGAGAACCGGCGGGCCAGGTCGCCGAAAGGCTCACCGGACCGGGCCAGCTCGGCTACGACCGATGCTTGCTCTTGGGTCGAGCACAGCACGTGGCGGGCTGCCCGGCGTTCCGGCCGACTGTACCGGTCACGGTTGCGTTCGAAGTATTCAATGACCTGGTCGGGTGTTGGCTGCCCGTCACCGACCAGCTCGGTCGCGACTACACCCGGCAGATCGGTGGGGCGGGCCAAACCCCGGCGACCGGCTTCGCCCGCCACCAGCAGCTCGATCATGACCGACCGAGCTGCCCACTGCGCGGTGGGCGACCATCGATTAGTTCGAGGCCAATTCGCTGTTCCAGGCCCCTTTGCTGTTCCAGGCCCCTTTGCTGCTCCAGGCCACTGCCCTGCCGCCTGGTCGTCACGGGCCGAAGAGGCCAGAGCCGGCGGGGGCGGGCACCTCTCGAGGTAGGCAGCCAGCATTTCGTAAGTAACCGGTTGCCCTAGCACCCAACCCACCGGCGGACGATCGACCGCGTGGGCGCTTGTACGGGTGCCTCCCTGGGTGCCCGCCGGCGTCGTTGTCCCTGTGGGCACGCTCACTGGCCGTCGAAGCTGCGGGCGCCAGGAGCGATCTCGAGCGGGACGGCAGGGGAGTACCAGAGACGGCCGAAGTACATCACCTTCACAAGAACCCACGAGCTCAGAGACCCGGAGTTGGCGGGGACCGTAACCACGAACGGCACTTCGGTCTGGCCGTGAGGGGCCAGCGTGAAGCCTTGCGTCCATGGCCCGGCAAAGGACCACGTTTCGAGGGGCGATATCAATTGCGCCTCGCCGCGGAGCTCCGAAGACGTCCGGTTGCGTAGCACCAGGGCGAGCTGCTGCGAACTCCCCGGGGCCACGGTAAGGCTGTCCTTCGACAGGCTGGCGTCGAGCTCGACGCCGACCTGAGCCGACGGGTGGTCGAAGCTGCGCTCCGGGACAGAGCCCTCCGTACCCGAGCCCCCGGTGCCGGCACGGTACGGGCCGAGGGGGTCGACGGGCAGGACGTCTATGGTGGCGACGTCCTCTTGCGCCTGGCCGTCACCGTCCAGGGCACGAGCGGCAACAAAGAACCGGCTCGGTCTTGTCCTCGGCGGCGGGACCAGCTTGAAGGGTACGGACGCATGCGCTCCGGGCGACAGGTTGAAGAGCCGGGAGGGTGGCTCGGCCGTCCACCCGGGCGGGACCACGATCTCGAGGTTGCCCGCCAGCTCGTCGTCGACCGCGCCCGAGGCCACCGTGGCCACCAGCGAGGCGGTCTCCCCGGTGCGCAGCCGGAGCGACGTCGGGCCTATGTGCACAGCCAAAAGCTGGTTGCCCATGGGGGCAGGGCCCTTGTTGTGGAGCCAGTACCGGCTGAAGGTCGGCTGCGCCGCCTCGACCGCCGCGGCCCTGACGGCTGGTGCCCCGGCGGCTGGTGCCTCAACAGGGACCGAGGTACCCGCGCCCGGCGCCGTCGCTCCTGCGGTACCCGTCCGGCGCAGCTCGAGCCGCACCGTGCGTGTCTCGGCCGGCCCGAACTGGACAGTCAGCTTGCCGTCGCGGCAGTCGAGCGGTTCGCCCTCCTCCTCCAGCGAGCCCGACGCCCAGGCGCGCCGTATCGACCACGACAGCCCGGCCGAGAGGGTGGCGGTCGCCTCGCGGCCCGCGCTCTCGTAGAGCCGGGCGGTGAGCACGACGGCGCCGGAGCCGCCGGCCGGGGTGCCTGGAACTACCGGTAGGAGCCCCGCCGCCAGGGGGTTGCCGGCCGGCTTCAGGACGGCCAGCACAACCTGTCGCGTCTGGTCCTCGACCTCGAGGAAGGAACCGGATGGTGGGAGCGAACCGTTGTGAGGCGCCTCGGCCACCGCCACCAGCGGCGTGTTGAACTCCTGCGCCTCGATGACACACCCGGTGGCCCTCCAGTCTCCCTCCCCTGTCACAAGCGCGTGGTCGAAGACGTGGTCCCAATGTTCGAGCTCAAAGTTGGAGCCGTCAGGAGCGGTCCGCCGGGGCGGGTCGATCCAAACACCCGACGGCCATCCGGTACATGAACGCAGGAGGGAGGAGTAGATGGCCCCGCCGGTGTCGACAGCAAAGCCCGGGGTACCGCGGTTGAGTAGAGCGAAGGTCCAATCGGTGGCCCACTCCGAGCCGTTGGCGCCCGCAGCCGACGAAAGCGCCGCCGGTTGGTCTATCACCAACCTTTCGCTCCGGACGTCCTCGACCAGGCCAGCCAGCGCCTTTTCCAGGGCGGAGCCGTCCGAGCCGACCAGGACCAGGACGGGCAGGTCGCCCGCACCTCGCACGTCGGCGTTCGGGACCCAGACCTCGCCGGAAGGCCGGGTGGCAGGTACCCAGAGCCGGGCCTGGCCGGAGCGCCCCAGCTGGCGGTCCAGCTCCGAGCGGAACGATGAGCCCGCCATTTCGAGCGCGGCGGCTGTCAACCCGTTGTCTTCTGGTCCGCCGATGCTGATGCGAAAATCGGGCAAATTGGAGTCGCCGACGAGGCCGCCGTAGCGGTTGGCGGCCGCCTCTGTGCACGACGCGGTTACCCCTTTGCTGGCCAGGGCAATAAGCAGGGCACGGACCAAATCGTGGAGCGCGGTGCCGGCGCCGGCAGGTACCACCACTTCGGCTATCCCGAGGGCCCGCGATCCGAAGGGGCTTTCGTTTTCGGCTAACCCGACTGACAGTGTGCTGCCTACCCCGGCCCAGTTCTGCACCGGGGTATCGAGGGTCCAGGGCGCTTCGGCCGAGTCGACGTCGATGAAGCCAACGCCGCGGGCGACGACGGCGTTGCCCACTTCGGCCAGCGGGGTTGCCCCCTTCGCCGCCACCGGGAAGCGCAGGCGTACCAGACGGTCCGCACCCTTGAAACCGTGCAGGTAAGCCCGCAAGCGTACCTGGGCGGAGCCGGTCAGGAGAGTGACGACCTGGGTGTAGGACGTGCCGTCCACCTGTCCTTCTATGATGAGGCGCTCACCGAGGACCGACCGCTCCGCCTGTACCGTGGCCCTCCCCGAACTACTACCGACCGGCGGTCCCGAGGGCAACAAGTGCCAGGGCCCTTCCGACATTTTCGGGTGCAAGGGGTACTCGGGGTAAACGAGCAGTTCGTTGCCCACCTGGCCGCTGGAGAGAGCGTCGCGATCGGTCCGGCGGTCGAGCACACGGCTCAGGCAGCCCCCCCGCTGCGGGTCAGCTTCGACGAGGAACCGCTCATTGGAAATTGACAGGCCCTCTATTGCTACCCAGGTGGCGGGCGCCTGGCCGCTGCGCTCGACGCTGTAACAGCTGTATCCGAGCCCGGGCACGTCGCTCGCCCGGAACTGCGCTCTTAGTTGGGCCATCGTGCCATCCGGGTGGTAGGCCGTCGGGGTTATGAGCGAAGGGACCTCATGGCCGCTGCCGTCACGCACAACGACGCTGCGCGCCCCCGCTCGGCTATGGCGACGGTGGCTTCGGCCGTCCCGGTGCGGCTGTAGGTGAGCGAGTTGAACACGATTATCTTGTGTAGCCCGTTGCCGTCAGTGCCGATGTGGGGGACAACGGCGCTTATGGCGGAGGCGCGAATATCGTCGGCGAGCTCAAACGCCTCGCGCCAGCCTCCCAGCAAGTCGAGGTAGACCTGGTCGGACTCAGAGCCCGTGATGCCGTCGTGGTGAGCATTGAAAATAAGCTGGCGCCACGCTTTGTCGGCCGCCCGCTCGGCGTATGGCTGCCCCAGGGCCAGAGCCAAAGAGGCCAGTTTTTCGCCTTCCAGAAGGGCGGACTCCGCTATCCGGTTAGCCTGCTTAGTATCGATAAACGATACGTCTTTGCCCGTATAAATTGGGCCCATTTCCCGGGTCTGGGGCGAGGGCGCCCGGCCCTGCTCGGCCATTTCTTCCCGCACGGCGGCAAAAAACTCCTTGGCCAAAGCGGGGATGAAGCGCGGCCAAACATAACGGCTCGACCATACCCGGGCTAATTCTGTCACCCATTTATTGGGCGGCGTGTAGTCCGTGCCCACCGGGAGCAACGTGGCTTTGGTGGCCGATACGGCAGCCAGATCGGAAAAGAGCCCATAGGCACGCTCTATCGCCTCTTCCAGGGTCGTGGCCAGGTCGAGTTGCCATCCGGCAGAATAATGGTCGGGCATGTAGCTCGTCAGCAGGCTCTTGCCGTCGGGGCTCAGCCACTCGAACTCGCTCGGGAACTGCATCCAGCTAGTGGAGCCGGTGTGGTGTTTGGGCCCCCATTGGTGGAACGGGCCGCGCGCCCACGAGCTGCACGTGACGCCGCAACTGGCCATAACGCTCGGGAACGACGGATCGTGGGCGAACACATCGAGCTGCCATGCGCTTTCGGGCGTGGCCCCAAAGACGTCTTGCTGGAAGCCCATCCCGTACACGGCGCAGCGCAGGGCAGTCTCGAACGCAGTGAGGTTGGTGTTGGGCTCGTTGTAGGTGCCCCCGACGAGCTCGAGCCGGTCCTCGGCGAGGAGCCGGCGCAGCTCGGCCCGGCGGTCGGGGTACAGGTCCCAGAACGGCTTCAGGTAGTCGACCTCGGCCAGTACGAACTTGTAATCGGGGTCGAGGCGCGCCCGCTCGAGGTGGGCCTCGACGAGGACGAGACCGGTGTGCTGGAACGTCTCCCTGTAGTCCTGTGCCCACGCCAGGTCGTCCCAACCCGAGGTGTAGGCGGCCTGGGTGTTCCACCAAACGGGGTCGTAGTGGAAATGCGAGACCATGTACATGGTCCAGCCCGGCTCTCTTACTTGTAGCTCGCCCGCCTGACGGGCCTCGCCTTGGCGGGACCGCACCACCGCGTCAACGGGCAGGCTGCTGCGGCTTTCAGCCCCCGCTGGGGCGAGCACCGCAACTTCCGCCCGCTGCGGTACGCCGGCGCTGAGCGGGCCGTTCCAATGGACCGGGCACGAGATATTCCGCGCCTTCGACCCATGCTTCCACCTCGTCGTCGTCGGAGCTCTCCAGATCGAGCCATACCACCTGGGCCAGGCCATTGGGGGATTCGACGAAACAGTAAGTGGAAATCACCGCCGTTACCGAGAGCATGACGCTCCGATCAGGGGGACCTCTTCTCGTTCATTCTGTCCATGAGGAGCCACGGCCTTCATGTCTAATAGATTCCCCCCGGAAGCGCCCCTTGACCTCAACCAGACTTGATGTTTTAACGTTGGCCGGTGAAGCAGCCGCTTTGGAGCTACTGGCACACCCGCCGGGTGACGTACCAGGGCCCATAGAAGAGAGAGGGGTTGGCCGTGGAACAGGAGAGCCAGCAAGCAGTTGGCACCTCAGAACAGTCCGTCGCCGGGCCGCGCAGCCGCATGGGCACGTTCGACGAACTGAAGGCCAACGGGTACCTGGCCGGCAAGGTTGGCCCCACCCCGGTCTGCGTCTTCCTGTCCGAAAACGAAGCGTTCGCGGTCGACGACCGCTGCCCCCATATGGGGTTCCCCCTCCATAGGGGCAGCGTGGAGAACGGCCTCCTGACCTGTCACTGGCACCACGCCCGTTTCGACCTCGTCTCGGGTGGCACCCTGGACCCGTTTGCAGACGACGTCCGTGCCCACGACGTCGAGGTGGCGGGTGGCGATGTCTTTGTCGTACTGCGGCCCGAACGAGACCCCTCGAGCCGCCACCTGCGGCGGCTCGAAGAAGGGCTCGAACAGGGTTTGACGCTGGTAATCGCCAAGGCCGTGCTGGGGTTGTCCGACGTCCTCGGGCCGGAGCCAGCCGCCATCGCAGCGACCCGGGCCGGCGTGTCCTTCGGAGTGCGCAACCGCGAGGCCGGTTGGGGTAGCGGTCTGACGGTGCTGACTGCCATGGCTAACGTCCTGCCCCGCCTGGCCCCCGCCGACCGGACGTTGGCTCTGGTGCACGGGCTGGCGTTCGTCTCCCGGGACACTCGCGGGCGGCCCCCGCGCTTTGCCCTCCCACCTCTCGAGGCGACCGTGCCCGTCGAGCGCCTCACGTCGTGGTACCGGCGCTTTGTCGAGACCCGCAATGGGGACGCGGCGGAACGCGTGCTCGCCACGGCCGCGGCCCAGGGCATCAAGGAAGCCGACATGGCGGCCCTTATGGGAGCAGCCGCCACCGATCACCTCTTCCTCGGCGGGGGGCACACGATCGACTTCACCAACAAGGCCTTCGAGGTCCTGTCCCACCTCGGTTGGGGCGAGGCGGGCGAGGTGCTGGCCACTCTGGCCCACGAGACGGCCGGCGCGGGACGGGCCGAAGAGACCGGCGAGTGGTGCCACCCCAATGACATCCCGGCGCTGCTGAGAACGCGCCAGCAGCAGCCAGGTGACTATTGGCTCCCGGCCGGGGACGGCATCGCCCGGAACGGCAAGTCCGGTAGCAACGGGAGCAACGAAGCCGTCGATGGCCTGGCGTGGACGGTGCTCGGAGAGGACCCCGCCGACATCGTCGCGTCCCTGGACCGCAGTGTGGAAGGTGGCGCCAGCGGCGAGGAGTTGGCCCGCGCTGTCGCCTACGCCGCCGCCCTGCGCCTGACCCGTTTCCACATTCAGAACGACCACGGGGATTGGGACGTCGTCCACCATGGGTTCACGACAGCCAACGCCGTCCACCAGATGGTCCGCCGCAACCCCACGCCCGAGATCGGGCGAGGCATTTACCAGGGGGCGATGAAGGTCTTCCTCGACCGGTTCCTGAACGTTCCGGCGGCCCGCCTGCCCGGCGCCCACGCCCGGGCCGGCCAGAAGCCCGAACTGTCGGAGTTGCAGGCCTGTTTCGACCGCGAGGGCATGGTCGACGAGGCCGGCGCCATTGTCTATGGCTGGCTTCGCTCGGGCGGGGACGCGGCATCGGTCATCCGGGTGCTCGGCACGGCCTTGCTGGCCGAGGACGCCGAGTTCCACTGGTTCCAGACCTACGAGGCCGCCGTACGGCAGGTGGACGCCTGGCCTGCCGGTTCTGAACAAGGCGCGCTCATCCTGGCGGGAGCGGCCCGGTTCCTGGCCGCCCACACCCCGACCCGCCGAGAACTGGCCCAGGTGGTGCGCATTGCGGCCAGGTTGCGCCGCGGCGAAGCGCTATATGAGGAGATCTGACAAATACGGGGAGGGCTGGCTTGGGTCGAATTTTCACCCCTTTCCGCTATATAACTCGGCCCAACGGGCGCCGGGAACGGCAAAGCCGGTCCGCCTTCGGCGTTTTGGGTACCAACTGGTCCCAACGCCCCGGTTTCCTGGCCCGTCGGGCCCGCTCTTTGCTCCGGGGATGGGCGTTGGGTACACATTCTGACCACTTTCCGGTACATAACTGGTCCCAACGGCCGGCGAGAGGGCAAAGCCCGTTCAACTTGGGGGATTTTTTGGTGCTAACGGGCCCTAACGCTCCACGTACCCGGCCTGTCAGAGCTCGCTCGGGGTTTCGACCGCGTAATGGCAGCGCGAGTCAGGTCGCGTCCCTCAGGCGGGTTGCGGCGTCAGCACAGCCGCTTCATGAGCCTGTCGCCGTCCATCGGGCACCAGGAAGACAAGTGGCACCATGCACACCAGCAGGGCCGCCAACACGAAGAAAGCTTTGGTCAGGCTTTCCGCCTCGTTGCCCGTGTGGGCCGCGACAGAGGTAGCAATGGCAATGCCCACGATGGCGCCGGCTTGACGAGTCGCGCCTCGTAAACCGGTGATGGAGCCGACGTCGTTTGGCGCCAACTCAATAGAGGCGTTGTTGGCCGCCGGCGCCGACATCCCCGTACCGAGACCGGTGGCTGCCGCCCCGATGGCCAGCCAGACGTACGGCGAGACGAGCACTGGCGGTGTGGCTATCATGGCCAGCCCACCGGCGATGAGCCCGATGCCCACGATGATGGGCACCCGGTAGCCCGTGTGGTGGATAAGCACGGCGGCCAGGACGGCAAGGACCACCTCGCCAACCGCCCTGGTCGTCAGCAGGGTACCCGACGCCAGCGGGGTGAGGCCATAGCGGTCCTCGGCAAACAAAGGTACGAGCGAGCCGAAACCGATGGCACAGGCTCCCCATACGAAATTAATGGCGTTGGTGGCCGGGAAGACACGGCCTCTGAGCAGATGGACCGGGATCAGGGGCTTGTCCACCCTGGTGCAGTGGCGCAGGAAGACCCAGAACGACACGACCGAGAACAGGAAGGGCAGGACGCAGGCGGGTGACGTCAGGTTTACGGACTTGTTGCCCGCGTTGGTGATGGCCAGCATCAGCCCGAGTACCCCGCCCCCCAGGAGAAGGGCACCCACCAGGTCGGGGCGCCCGCCCCGCCCGGCCGAAGAAGGCAGGAAGCGCCAGGCCAACAGGGTGAAGGTCAGGCCGATGGGGACGTTGACGAGGAACAGGCCCCGCCAGGACCAGGTGGCCAGGATGATGCCGCCTACGATCGGGCCGACCAACGCACCCAGCGGGAAAATGCTCGAGAACATACCGAGGGCGCGGCGGCGGTTCTTGCCGAACGATTCCATGACAATGCCGCTGGCTGACGGCATGAACGCCGCCCCGCCGGCGGCCTGCAGGACGCGGAGGGCGATAAGCATCCCCACGCCGGTGGCCAGGCCGCACAGCAATGAGCTCGTGGTGAATAGGACGGCCGCCCATACGAAGACGCGCTTGCGGCCCAAGCTGTCAGCGACACGACCGGCTATGGGCATGGCTACGACCAACCCGAGCTGGTAGCCGGTCATGGTCCAGCTCGTCCAGTTGAGCCCGGCATGGAGGTCCCGGTGCAAAGTGGGCAAACCCGTAGCCACGATCGTGCCGTCGAGCGACGACATGAACAGGGCAATCGAGACGATGGCGAAGATCAGCGCCGGCGCCCGGGTGGCCGGCTCGTCTGCGTCCGCGTTGGGTCTGGCCAGGGTCCTTTGCACCCTGCTCAGCGTTAGCAGTGACCCACTCCTCTGACGGCAACCCACGGGCGCGACGGCTCGCCGGCCAGGAACGGGTGGCCCGCATCGGCACGACTACGTCGCTGTTTTCAGCGTAGCGCGCGCGATGACCTTTGGGAAATCGTTTTTTCAGCACTCGAGGCGGCGCCGGGCGGCGCCGTGGAGGAGCGCAGGACGAGGCGAGGGGGCGGATCCTCGATAACAATGTCCTGGCCAGGGCTCCCGGCCAACTGCGCGATGAGGGAGCGGACGGCCTGTACACCGACCTCGTAGTAGGGCATTTTCACCGTAGTGAGCGGAGGCCACGTGTGCTCGGCCAGCCACACGTCGTGGTATGCCACGACGGACATCTCGCCCGGCACGTCGATGCCGAGCCCGCGCAGGGCGGTCAGGGCGCCGATACCTCCGTTTACGTTCCCCACGACCACACCCGTTGGCCTGGGGTCGGCACCGGCGAGGCTGGTTATGGCCTCGGCAGCCAGGTCCGCGCTCCATCCGGTGCGCCGTACCAGGCTCTCGCGTCGGCGCAGCCCGGCTTCGTGCAGAGCCAGAGCGTAACCCTGCTCTCTTCGGCGGGCGATGTCGCTGGAGGGTACTCCTCCGACCAGGCCGATGCGGGTGTGCCCGAGCGAGATGAGGTGCTCTGTCGCCAGCTTCGCCCCGGCCACGTCGTCGAGTATCACGGAGCCATGCCGGCGTGGCGTGCGCGATGTGATCAGGACGATGCGGGCGTCGTTGGCGACCAGGTTTTCCAACGCCTGGTCGCTCAGGTCATCGGAGCGCTGCAACACGAAGCCGTCGACGCGTCCCTCACCGACCAGGCGCCGCAGGGTGTCGCTACCCGATGTGATGCGGTCCGACCACCCGATCAGGAGGGTGTAGTCCTCGGCCTCCGCCGCGTCCGTCGCCCCGGCCAGGAGATCCGAGAAGAGCGGGCTGCTGACGGCGGGCGTGATCAGGGCGAGTGTCTTGGAGCGAGCGAGCCGGAGCGCCCGGCCGGCGTAGTTGGCGGTGTAATTGAGCTCTTTGGCCACCTGGAGGACCCGTTGTCGCGTCTCCTCCCGCGCCCGGACGGTGGGGTCCCCGTTGAGCACGCGAGAAACCACTGAAACAGACACGCCCGCGCGCCTTGCGATTTCGGTCAATGTGGCCATTGGTAGCTGGGCCCCCTGTGCCCGGTTTTCGGGTTCCCGACCCGCTCAGCTAAACGACGGAGACGAGCGTCCCTATGGGGTCCATGTTCCAAACCACCTGTGCGTTGGGTATGGGGAGCTCGACACACCCATTGCTCTGGGGGTAACCAAAGCTCGCCCGCCAGTAGCCGTGCACGGCATCGCCGCCGTTGAAGTAGGCGACCCACGGGACACCGCTCACGTTGTACTGGTAACCGTCGGGATCGGTGCCCGACATGGTCGTAGTGGCGAACCTCTCGTACACGGGCCAGGTGCCAATTTGCGTCTCTGCCCCCCAGACACCGGTGTTGACAGGAGTCTCATAAACCTCCCTGCCGTCCTGCCAGACCTGCAGGCCTTCGGGCAGCGACTCGCTCACGACCAGGTAGTCGTACGGCGCCCGGTCAACCTGGCGGGCGGCCACGGCGGAGGTAAGGGCATCCCACACCGCGGGACCTACCACGCCGTCTGTGGGCAGGTTGTGTGTCAGCTCAAAGTTCATCACGGCGCCTTCGGACACTACGTTGTCCGTCCCGGGAGACCACAGGGAGGTCAGGGACAACGGCTCTGCGAACCGCCACGTGAAATTGGCCGGGCTGGCGGCACCCGGGACCAACGCCGCTTTGGTGGGCTCAGACGCCAACAGCGGCTGGCGTTTGGCCACGTCCACGTTGAGCGGGAGGTACCCGAGCTCCGCCAGCAGCTCCTGGGCACGCAAGAGCGAGACCGCACCGATGCTGAAGCTCCACTTTTTCGAAGCGGCGAGACGAGGGGTCACGATCACCTTCTCCGTCCCCCATGGGTGGTACCCGTAGGACGGGCTAAACGTGAGACGCCGGCCGCGCAATGCCCAGTGGCCGGCCACCGGCGGTACCAGCGTGGGCATTGGCGCCTTGGCGGACGGGACAGCCGAGAAAATGATGGTGATCGGTTCGCCCACGGCAACGTTGGTGCTGTCCGACGGAGGGTCGATCGCAATCACCCTCATGGCCGGTGCTCCGGGGGCCCTTTTAGGCTGGCTGGTCGGCGCGGAGGCTGTGCGGGCTCCGTGACCCGCCCCCGTGTGAACCGTCTGCGTGGGACCTACCTGCGTCCGGCCTGCTCCAGTGGGACTGGCTTTAGACGGGCTGGCCGGCGTGGGAGGGCTCTCGACCTCGGTGACGTGGTGCATGACCCGGCTCCCATGGGGCAGGCCCTCAGCGTTGTAGGGCAGTTGACCCCGGGGCACGATAACGGCGGGTTTGATCGCCGCGCTGGCGGTGGCAGGTGCCACGAAGCCGGCCCCAGCAGCGACGGTCCCAGCGGCAAGGAGCAATTGCGCCGCCGCCACCAGTGGCCTGTGCCGCCGTTTAGCCGGCCCGGCGGCGAAAACAGTTCCTGGATAGTTCCGTAGCATTTATATTTTTATCTCCAAGTAACAGCCAGCGAAACTTTCGAGCCGCAATTGGATGGAACGTGCCACGACAGCGGAGGTGCTTATGGTACCGCACGCCGGGACCTCCACCACCCGGCGGGCGCCACCATCGTAGAGGAGCGTCAAGCCAGGGCAACCAGAGCTTGCACCGGCTTGAACGCGTTCCTTTCGTCGGCATCATCCAGGGGTGCGGCCGGCGACGGACATCTCCATGAGCGCTCGATGAACCAGCTGGGGAATGGAGGGAAGAACCGGACAGCGGGGAACACCCTGGCTGGCACATTCGGATCTGGCGCATTCGAAACTGGCACATTCGGATCAGGCACATTCGGATCTGGCCGGCCCGGGGCTGGCAGCGCACTTGTAGACGTGGGAGGATGGCCCCGTGCCCTCGCCGTCTGCGCCCCAAAAGAGCTGGTGGGGGTGAGCGAAGCCCGCCGCAACCCGGTGCGGTGAGAACAGACCTTCCTGACGCCAGCGATGTGGTCCTGGCCATGGCCGTCGCCCGCTGGGACCAGGAGGCGCTGGCCGAGGTCTACCGGAGGAACGCGGGGGCCGCGTACGGTCTGGCTCGGCGGGTCCTGGGGGATGACGCCCGCGCCGAGGAGGTCGTGCAAGAGGTGTTCCTCCGGTTCTGGAACGCACCAGCTCGCTTCGACCCTGGAAGAGGGACGCTGCGCGCGTTCCTGCTGGCGCAGGTCCATTCCCGGGCCGTCGACATGTTGCGCTCGGAAATCGCTCGCCGCCGACGAGAGGAACGGGAGGCTCGTGACACCTCCTTGCACTATGACATCGAGCACGAGTTCTGGGACATGGCGGTGGCGGACGTCGTGCACGAAGCCCTGGGCTCGTTGCAGCCCGGGGAACGAAGCGCCATCGAGCTGGCGTATTTCGGGGGCCACACTTATAAAGAGGTGGCCACGATCCTCGGTGAGCCCGAGGGCACGGTGAAGAGCCGCATTCGCTCCGGGATGCGGCGAATGCAGTCGTCGCTGGCGGGCAAAGGGTTGATGGTCGGGGACCTTGACACGGCCGGGGAGGCGCCGTAGATGGCCCCCGTCGAGCACGACGAGCTGTCCCGCCTGCTGGCGGTGTACAGCCTGGACGCCCTCCCGGCGGACGAGGCCGCCGTCCTGGAGGACCACCTGGCCGGTTGTCCCAGTTGCCAGGCCGAGCTGCAGGCGCTGCGAGAGGTGGCCGGCCTGCTCGGGAGTTCCGGGGCCAGCGCACCGGAAGGGGCATGGGACCGTATCGCCAGGGAGCTGAGCGTGCCCCCCACAAGCACCCGGCAATCGCTGCCGGTCAGCGAAGCCGTCGCGCCTGTCCCATTGCAGGGAGCCC
Organism: uncultured Acidimicrobiaceae bacterium; assembly: GCA_963754115.1. Taxonomy (GTDB): domain Bacteria; phylum Actinomycetota; class Acidimicrobiia; order Acidimicrobiales; family Palsa-688; genus Fen-671. The sequence continues at coordinate 907,245 of CAVWFC010000008.1, forward strand.
CATTGCAGGGAGCCCCATCGCAGGGGAGCCCAGGGCAGGGCGCTCCAGAGCAAGCCCCACAGAAGGGGCCCCATCGGTGGCGAAGGCCGTCGGCATGGCGTGCCGCCGCCTTCGGCCTGGCGGCGGCGCTGGCGGTCGTGGTCGGTGTCCTGAGCTACCGGGTCGTCGACCTCAATAACCGGGTTGACCAGCTACAGTCCGCGCTGCGCAGCGAGGGGACGGGACAACTCGTCGCCCTCGCCCTTGCCAACCCTGACCACAAGTCCGTGCTCCTCACCACTAAAAGCTCCTCGTTGCATGCGCTGGTGGTGGTACTGCCGGACGGCCGCGCCTACTGGGTCGAAGACGACCTGTCCGCCCTGCCTACCAGTTCCACGTACCAGCTCTGGGCTCTTTCATCAGGCAAGGTCATCTCCCTCGGGGTGATGGGCCCTGAGCCGCGCAACGTCGCCTTCCTGGTCGAGGTCCCGATGACCGAGCTCATGGTGACGGCCGAACCGGTCGGAGGCGTGCCCGCGCCGACGACGCCGGTGCTGGTTTCGGGAGCTCTATCGGTCTGAGCCCCCCTGGCCGCGCCGGGCCGAAGCACGTCAACGGGCTCTTTGTCCTCTACGAACATACGTACGATAGTATCCGGATCGTGGCGTCCAGTGCCAGGGAAGGCTTCAGGTGGCCGATCGACGATGGCGACGGCTCGAGCACACTCTTCAACGGGTGGTGGCCGGAGCGCCACATTGGGCGAGGTGAGTACCGTGGGCTCGAGTTCCTCCACGTCAACGCCCGCACCATCGTCAACGAAGTGCCCCCATCGTCCCGCATGGCCTTTCGTTACACGATCAACGCCTACCGGGGCTGCTCGCACGCGTGCACCTACTGCTTTGCCCGCCCGACCCACGAGTTCCTCGGACTCGGGACCGGAGCAGACTTCGAGCGGCGCATCGTGGTGAAGATAAACGCCGTCGAGCGCACCCGCGCCGAGGTGTTCTCCCCGCGTTGGCACGGCGACCTTATTGCCATGGGGACCAATACGGACCCTTACCAGCACGCCGAGGGCAAATACCACCTCACGCGCGGGATCATCGGCGTACTCAGCGAGCGGGGGAACCCGTTCAGCATCCTCACGAAGTCCACGCTCATACTTCGCGACCTTGGCCTGCTGGAGGAAGCCTCCCGCCGCACCTCCGTCCGGGCCAACGTTTCGATCGGCACGCTCGACCGGGACGTGTGGAAGCTCACGGAGCCGGGCACTCCCCCTCCCGACAAGCGCCTGGAGGTGGTCCGGCGCCTCAACGACGCCGGCGTGCCGTGCGGGGTCCTCGTCGCACCGGTGCTGCCTGGCCTCTCTGACGGAGAGCAACAGGTCAAGGACGTCGTCGAGGCCTGTGTCGCCGCCGGTGCAGTATCGGTGCACACCGTCGGGCTCCATCTGCGCCCCGGGGTCCGGGAGCACTACCTGTCGTGGCTCGCCACGGCCCGGCCCGACCTGGTCGACCTGTACGCGCAGCGTTTCCAACGTGGTTCGTACCAGCCCCGGCGAGAGCAGGAGAGGCTGTCGTCGCTGGTCTCGAGTGTGCTGGGGGACCGGATGGCGCCCGACAACGGGGCGGCCCGGGAGTACCGACCGGCGGCCGCAGGGGCCGCGCCCGTGGCCAGCAGGCCCTCGAAGACGGCGCCCTCTCCCGGGAGCGCCGACGGCCGTCTCGGGCCTTCTTCCAGGAAGGGGCCGGGCTCGCAGGACGCCGGTCAGTTGGACCTGTTCACGGCGGGGTGATGACCACGCGACTGACCGTTAGAAAAACGTTTATCCACCTGCCGGCCGGACTGCGGTCCAAGTAGAGTAGGGTCGTTACAGGATCCTCGGCTGGCGAAGCGGCGCCGCAGGTGCCATTGAGCGATCGGATGGCATCTCCGTCTCGACCGCCCGGGAGCCCGCTGGAGCGAGCCCGAGAGGAGCAGGCTTTTGGCAAGTGCCTCCGCGGTGATGACAACAGGACGAGAGGGGCATTGGGAGGACGTCGTCGACCCCTATAAGGGCAAGTGGTCGACGCTATCGAATACCACCCTCGGGATGCTCATGGCCACGATCGACGGTTCGATCGTGCTCATCTCGCTGCCCGACATCTTCAGGGGCATCCACCTGGACCCCCTGACACCGGGCAATACGAGCTATTTCCTGTGGATGATGATGGGCTACATGTTGGTGACGGCGGTACTGGTGGTCAGCTTCGGCCGCCTGGGTGACATCGTGGGCCGCGTCCGGATGTACAACATGGGGTTCGCAATTTTCACCGTCTTCTCGATCCTGTTATCGGTTACGTGGATGCAAGGCCGCGATGCCGCCATGTTCATGATCGTCATGCGGGTATGCCAGGGGGTCGGCGGTGCCTTCCTGATGGCCAACACAGCGGCCATCCTGACCGATGCCTTTCCTCCCGGCCAGCGGGGGCTGGCTCTGGGGACAAACATGGTGGCGGCTATCGCCGGTTCTTTCATAGGCCTCGTACTCGGTGGCATCCTGGCGCCCATCAACTGGCGTCTGGTGTTCTGGGTCTCAGTCCCGGTCGGGATCCTCGGGACCATTTGGGGCATGATCAACCTGAAGGAGAAGGGCGTCCGCACCCCGGCCAAGATCGACTGGCTAGGCAACGCCCTGTTCGCGGTCGGCTTGATCGCTCTTCTTGTCGGGATCGTCTACGGCATCGAGCCTTACGACGGGAGCACGATGGGGTGGACCAACCCGTTGGTACTGGCGGCGCTCATCGGCGGGGCGGTCCTCCTGGCCCTCTTCGCGTGGGTCGAGACGAGGGTCTCCGCCCCGATGTTCAGGATCTCGCTGTTCCGCATCCGCGCCGTTGCCGCCGGCAGTGTGGCCAGTCTCATGGCCGCCCTCGGTCGTGGCGGTCTCATGTTCATCCTCATCATCTGGCTACAGGGGATTTGGCTGCCTGCTCATGGCTACAGCTTCTCCGAGACGCCCTTGTGGGCCGGGATTTTCATGCTCCCCCTGACCGCGGGCTTCCTCCTGGCCGGCCCGGCGTCCGGTTACCTGTCAGACCGTTACGGGGCCCGGCCGTTCGCCACCGTGGGCATGGTCGCGGCCGCGTTCAGCTTCGCCATGCTGGAGTTCCTGCCGATCGATTTCTCTTACGCCTGGTTCGCTTTGCTGATCTTCATCAACGGGCTTTCGATGGGCTTGTTCGCCTCGCCCAACCGGGCCGCCATAATGAACGCCGTCCCCCCGCAGTACCGCGGCCAGAGCTCGGGCATGGGCGCCACCATCATGAACTCAGCCATGGTCCTATCGATCGGCATCTTCTTCACCTTGATCATCGTCGGTCTCTCCGCCAGCCTCCCGACGACGCTCTTCCACGGCCTCACCGCCCACGGCGTGCCCGTAGCCGAGGCCCGCAAAATTGCCGATCTCCCGCCCACGTCCTCGGTTTTCAGTGCCTTCCTGGGGTATAACCCCGTGCAGAGCATGTTGGCCCCGACGGGGGTCCTGGCCCATCTGAAACCGGCCGAGGCCGCCTATCTAACGGGCCGGTCCTTCTTCCCCAGCCTCATTGCGGGGCCGTTTGGTCGTGGGCTACACGAGGCGCTCGATTTCGCCCTGACTGCGTGCGTGATCGCGGCAATAGCGTCGGCCATGCTCGGCAAGCAATATATCTACGAGACGCAAAAATCCACCGCCCGGGCCGATGCGCCGGCGAACGAAGACGAACTGGTACCGGCCAACGCCGCCATGGCGGAGCCCGTGATCGGTCACTGAGTACCGGGTACGCAGTAATCCCTACTCAGGCCGCCCCGAAATCCCAGCTCGTTCCTGACAACTTGGCCAGGGCGTGGACGAGGGCGTGCGTGCCTTTTTGGCCCCACCCCTGCGCGCTGGCCGCGATATAGAGCTGTTCGGCCAGCGCCAGGCCGGGGAGAGCGAGCTTCATCCGGCGAGCCTCGTCGAGCGCGATGCCGAGATTTTTGATGAAGTGGTCGATCTTGAACCCCGGCTCGAAATCCCCTCGCAGCGCACGCGGGCCGTAGTTGGACAGGGACCACGATCCCGCCGCTCCGGTGCTGATGGTCTCAATAACCTTGGCCACGTCCAGGCCGGCACGGTAGCCGTACAGCAACGCTTCGCACACACCGACCATGCCCGAGGCGATGGCTATCTGGTTGACCATCTTCGTGTGCTGGCCGGCCCCTGGCCCTCCCTGAAGTGTCACTACTTTGCCCAGCGCCTGCAACACGGGCAGCACGCGATCAAAGTCCTTTTGTAGCCCCCCAACCATGACCACGAGCGTGGCGTTCCGGGCACCGACGTCGCCGCCGGAAACGGGCGCATCGAGCGAAGCGACTCCTTTTTCTGCTGCAGCATCGAAAATTTCCCGTGCGAGTGAGGGTTCGCTGGTCGTCATATCCACAAGCGTGGTGCCCTTCGGCGCCGCGCTCAGGGCCCCATCGTCTCCGAGGACCACCTGGCGGACATCGGAGGGGTAGCCGACCATAGTCAGGACCACGGACGCCCCGGCTGCCGTCTCGGCCGGCGAGGCCGACCATTCGGCCCCTTTGTCGATCAGTGAGGACGCTCGTTCTTTGGTGCGGCTGAACACCTTGACCGGGTAGCCGGCATCCAGCAAGTGCCCGCACATCGGCGAGCCCATCACACCCGTGCCTATCCAGCCGATGGTCAAACCGTCGATTTGCGCCAACGTAATTTCTCCTTTGCCGAGTGAGAGCTTTTGGCTAGCGGTCCCAGAGCTCGCCGATACGGCCGGCCTCCTGAGCCCCAAGCCGGATCCCGGCCTCATGGGCCGGCGTCGCCGTGCGGACGTCCATCAGGTTCAAACCAAACCCACTGATCTCCAGGAACTCCTGGTCCGGTTCGATGACCGCCACCTCGGCGCCCGACGACCGCAGTTCGGCCAGCTGAGCTGCGACGGCGCCAAAAAGTGCCGCCGTTACAGGATCGGTGGCGTCGGCGGGCGGGGAGAGCGTCGTGGCCGAGATGACGAGGACGCGTTCATAGCCGACGGCGAGGTCAGCATTCAGGGTCGTGCGCACGCCGCCGTCCATGTAGCGCTGCCCTTCGACCGTCACGAGGGGGAAGATGGAAGGCACGGCGCAACTGGACGCCACCGCATGGAGCAGGTCGGTACCCGATCCCGCCTCCCAGACGACGAAATCGCCGCTGGCCGTCTCGACGGCCGTGCAGGAGAAACGCGGCGGCCATTCGAATTGCTCAAAGACGGCGAACAACCTCAGGAATTCCTCTTCGGTTGGCACCTCCGACTCAACCGACAGCCGGCCCAGGGCGCGCCTCGTATCCTCCGGAGATGCCCCGGACAGGATCGACGTGGTCACCGTGTTCACGAGCACGGGCAGCCGCTCGGCCGCCAGTGCGGACCACGAGGCGCCGACCTCCAGCGCATCCTCAGCCGTTAGGTCGGCCACGGTCCTCGGGAGGTCGGCTCCGAGCGCAAGCAATGCGCCGACAAACGCCCCCGCCGAGGTGCCAAATATGCCGTCGGCCCCGCTTATGTCCACTCCGCCGGCCGCCAGCCCCACCAGCAGGCCTGACTCCCAACCGATGCCCACCGGTCCACCACCACCGAGCACTACGCGCGCGCTTCACCGGCGTGATGCTAGCAACGACGGCCTTTCTTCAGCTCTACGGCGTTCAGCGCTCCGATCTTCAGGTCTCCGGTGTGCAGGTCTCCGGTGTCCAGGTCTCTGGTGTTCAGGTCTCCGGTGTCGCAGCCGCTCGCGCCCGCCTGGCCGCACGAGGAGCGGCCTGTTTCGGCCTCCGGAGGTCGTGCTGCTCGTTCCAGTCCAGCATGCGCTTGGCCCAGTCAACCGCCTGGGAGGGAGACCGCACGCCGTGAAAGCCGCCCGGGTACCGGATGAACTCGGCCTCCTTACTGAGCAGCCTCAAGCCGTTGAAGAGCTCTTCACCCTGGCTGACAGGCACGCGGATGTCCCCTTCCCAGTGGACCACCAGTACGGGTGTCGTCACTTCGGGAAGGTAGGAAAGAGGCGATCGCTTCGCGTACTCGTCGGCCCGCTCCCACGGGGTGCCCCCCATGTTGTACAGAGAAAAATAGGGGATATCCGACGTAAGGGCCATGCTCGTCTGGTCGATGACAGCGGCCACCGCGCTGGCCGCCCGGAACCGACGCGTGTGCCCGACGATCCAGCTTGTCATGAAGCCGCCGTAAGAACCGCCGCTGACGAACATCCTGTCGGCGTCGACGACGCCCTGCTCAACCAGGTCGTCGCAGCAGGCCAGGATGTCCTCACAGTCCCCTCCACCCCAGTCGCCGGTACAGGCGGAGGTGAATTTCTGGCCGTAGCCGGTGCTGCCCCGCGGGTTCGGCAACAAAAGCACATAGCCGGCAGAGGCGATCAACTGGTGCATGGCCAGGTACCTGCCCACGGGCCACCAGCCGTGGGGCCCCCATGGATGTCTAGGTGCAGAGGTAGCCGCCGGCGGGCACGGCCCGGCGGGAGCAAGGTGAAGTACTCGACCTCGGTACCGTCCGGCCGGGTTATGACCGAGCGGCTCAGAGGGGCGAGCTCGACTTCATCGAGAAGGTCATCGTTGAGGTGGCTCAATTGCAGGGGGCCCCGCCGGCAACGGTGCTGGCATAGACCTCCGTTGGCCGGTCGACCCACGAGGCGGTAAAGACAACGGCCCGCTGCCCGACGACCGTGGAGAAGCCGTCGATCTGGGTGTCGCCGCCGAGGATCTCCCGGCTGCTCCGGTCGTTCAGGCGAGCCTGGTGCAAGGCAATATTGCCGGCATCCATCACGAGCATGGCGATGTCTCGCTTCCCCGTCCACGCAAAGGGGTTAGGCAGTTGCGGGGCCAGCGGTACGCCCCGGTCCGTTTCGGGCGCCACCCTTTCGGGCTGGCCGCTGCCATCGGCCGGCACCACGTACACGTGGCAATCCGAGTCCCACGCTTCCACCTCCTCACCTTCTTGGCCCGCGAAAGCGACCATGCTGCCGTCAGGGGAAAAGAGCGGGAAGCCGACCCGGCCCTCCGTGTTGGTAAGCCGCAGCAGCCGCCCCCCGGCCGCAGGGACCACCCAGGCGTCTGACCGGAATTGGCGGTCGTCTCGGCGGGCGTGGCGGTCCGACACAAACGTAATCGACATGCCGTCGGGGGAAAAGGACGGATCTGCATGGTCGTAGTCGCCGCGGGTTATCTGCGTCGCCCGGCCGCCGTCAACGTCGACAACGAACAAGTGGCGCCGGCCGTCGCGCCAACCGGTCCCGTCCAGCCGCTGCGCCAGCCCGCTGACTGTCCGCGGCTCGTTGCGCTCCGCCGGGCTCTCTTTGTCGGGGTCACGCCCACCGGTCAGGCAGACCACCACCAGCTTCGAAGAACCTGGCGACCACGCCAACTGGCTCACCGGTCCGGGCAGCCCGCCGAGCGGCCGTGGCGAGCCACCGTCGAGTGGTGCCAGCCGGACATGAGCATGTAGCGGCTTATCGTCGGCCACGGAGATAAAGGCGAGCCAACGCCCATCCGGTGACCAACGAGGGCTGGTGTCCGAAGGCCCTTCCGAGAACGGCCTTGGTGGGCTCGAGCCATCGGTGGGCGCCACCCAGATCGACAGGGCCATACGGTCAGCCTCCTGGTCGACCTCGCCGACAACGAAGGCCACACGTCGCCCGTCGGGGGATAGCTGCGGGTCGATGGCCGCCCTCAGCCTGTAGGAGTCCTCAGGACTAAAGCGTCGTTTGGCCACCTTCGTCTCCTTCTCCCGGTACGAGATACCCGATTGCAACGGACCACTGACGAGCTTCTGGCCCCTAAGCTAGCGCTGCCGCCAGCCGCGCCGGCAAGCCACGCCGCTAACCGCCGCTAACGGGCCCGTCCGCCCGACCCTATGGCGGTAAGCCCGTAGGAGTTGCGAGACGGGTGCACCAGCGACGGCGAAGGCTCGCGGAGAGCGCCAATAAATGTTGCGCCGACGTCATCTTGTGGTTACTCGTCTTTGGCCGCGGGTATAACCGCCCGCAACCCAAGCTTTTTCGGGCGAAAAGTGGCGAGCGGGCCCTAAATCGGACCTTTGTTCCTCCATGCCGGGCCACTAAGCAAGGGAAAGGACAGCTGTCCGATGGACCAAGGGATCCGTGAATTGATGGCGCCCGAACCTGTGCTGTTGCCCGCCAGTACGACGGTGTCAGCCGCAGCCATGACGATGCGCAACGCCAACGTTGGCTACGTTCTGGTCCAGGAGGATGGCCGCGTCTGTGGCCTCGTTACCGACCGGGACATCGTCGTCCGCGTAGTGGCCCAGCGGCAGTCGCCCGAAGAGGTGACTTTGGGCGACATATGCAACCGAAAAATAACGGCATAGGCCGGGGTCACGGAGCCGGCGGACGATCTGGCGGACGACGGCGTACGCCACAACCCGGGCTGCGAGCCGTCCTTACTGCGGGGGACCGTGGCGAGGGCCTGAGCTCCGCCCCCCAACCCGGCCGGGAGCGTCGCCTGGCGTGAGAGCGACTAACCCCAGGCTGCCTCCTTCGGCCTTTATGCCAAGGGCCCCATAAGGCAGGCCAACGAGGCCCTTAGTGGACTTGCGTGCGTCCTCGCACCCGAACGCGCCCTGGCACTGTTGTAAGCCGTTGGCCCGGGGTGCGGGGGATCAGGCCCGGACCAACGGCCGAAGGGGCATTTGCTCAATTTTCCAGGTGAGAGCTGCCCGATTTTTACTACCCAGGCCCACGTCACGAGAAACCTTCTGCATCGCGGAAATCGGCCAGATTTTTAGGCCCGTGCGGCAAGTTGCCGTCGAGTTCGCCCATGGCCATGATGGCTCCGCCCGGACATTTATGAGGATGGTCCTGAAAGGACCGGCGAACTCGCCAGGACGGACTTCTGCCTAACCCGGGTAATCGGGGTCGTGGCCGACGCGACATCAGCCGCTACGACTGCCCGGCCTTGCGCTGCACCCCGATTGTTGGCAACGACCTCGTGGCGCATGATCCGACCGGTGGTACTGATTTGGTCGGTTGCAAACGAGGGATTTCAGCCTTCGTCCCTGCGTACGGCTACCAGAGCAACATCGTCCTTAGGGGGCTTGGTCCCGATCAGCCGCTCCGCTACTGCGTTGCAGACGGTTTGAGGATGTCCGGTCGTCACGCTCGAGCGAAGCAGCTCGAGGCCAGTATCGAGGATCTCGCCGCGCCGCTCGACCAAACCGTCCGTATAAAGGACCATGACTGCGCCCATCGGTACGGGAACGGCGGTTGAAGACCGCGCTGTCGTCGGCAGTACTCCGAGCGGAGGACCGCTCGGGACCGTGACAAAGTACGGATCTTCGCCCGGCACGGCGAGGACGGGCGGAAGGTGACCGGCAGAACAGACCAGGAACTCGTCGTACGGGGAAGAGGACGTGGCGCAGACCGCGGTCACCATTGCGCCGGGCTCGAAGTGGAAAAGTTTGCGGCTGGTCAACTCGAGAACCTCGTCGGGCGGCGCGCCTAGCAATGCGTATGCTCGCATGGCGCTGCGAGTGCGGCCCATTATGATGGCCCCCTTCAAGCCATGCCCGGCGACGTCACCCGTCACCAGCCAGACTTCACCCGAGGGAAGTACAAACAGGTCGTACCAGTCGCCGCCCACGGCCCGTTCGGCCGGGATGTAGCGAGCGGCCAGGCTCAGGCCCGGGACATGGGGAAGGGCGCTCGGCCGCAAGCTTCGCTCGAGTAGTTCGGCGGCTTCCTGATCTCCTGCCAACGTCCGCGCCCGCACTGCGCCGGCCAACCGCCCGGCGGCCAGCTCGAGCAGCTCAGCCTCCTCCTGGCCGAAGTTGCGATCAGTGAGCGAACCAACGTGGAGGACGCCAACCAGCTTGCCTTCGTGAAGGAGGGGTGTCCCGAGCATGGCGCGTAACCCCAGGGCCAACAACGCCGGGCTGACGACGGTGCTGGGGTCTACTTTGTCCAGGACCAGGGTCTGTTTAAGGAGGGCAATCCTCCCGGTGAAACCCGTACCGACCGGGACCCGGACGCTGCGCAGCGCCTCCTCCTCGATACCTGCAGCCGCCCAGGCTTCGAGCTCTCCGGGCCGTTCGTCGAGGACGAAAACGGCGGCCGTGTCGACTTCGAGCACCTCGCGGATCCGGTGCAGGAGCTCGATGAGCAATTCCCGGAACTGGAGCCTCGCCAAACTGGTCGCGGTCAGGGCAAGGAAGCCCTCCAACCTGTCGTGGCGGCCCTGCCAATCGGCCGTGCCGGCGGGTGCCCTTTCGTCGCTCACAGTCTCATTGGGCTCCTCGCCCACGTGGGCAGTGTACGTCACCTGACGGGGCGGGAAGCTCACCTGGACAGCATCTCGCGTACCGGGCGGGCACGCTCGTCCCTTTGAGGCCTAGATGAGCCCGAGCGAGGCGGCCCGCTTGATGGCCGAGAACCGCGACGTGACCCCAAGCTTCATGTAGGTGTGGCGCAGGTGGGTTTTTATCGTATTGAGTGACAGGTGCAACTCGGAGGCCATGTCGGCATAAGTCAAATGCGCAGGAAGCTTTTCGAGCACCCGTACTTCTGCCCCCGTAAGCTCGTCTGGCAGGCCGCTCATTCTGGCTGCCGGCGCGCTGAGCTTGCGGTGCTTTAGCGCGGCCGCCACCAACGACTGCAGTGAGCCACTCCCGGGGTAATTACCTCCGTCCGTGATCAAGTGGCCGAGCAATAGTGGCGCGGTGTCGAGCACAGTTTGAACGTAGCCGTAGCGGTCCACAAGCAATAGCACCTCCCTCACCAGCGTGCGCATGTGCGGTGAGTTCTGAGCGATGGCGACGCTGGCGCGCAGCAAGCCCAGTTCCAGGGCGTGGCGGACGGACGTTCCCTCGCCGGGAGCTTCGGCGAGGATGGTTGCCGCTCCGCCCGGAGCGTCCGAGGCGAGAGCGATGACCGCAGATACGACAAGGCCCAGATGCTGGCCCGGTCCAGTTGAGCGAGGAACTCAAAGGTCGGTCGGCCACCGGCTACCATCCCCAGTACTTGCTCCGTCACATTGCCGGCCGCCGCCAGGTCCCGCCGCTCCAATGCGAGGAGCGCTGTCGTACGCAGTGCGCTAAAGGCAAATTAGTGACGGTCCAGGCGCAGGCGTCGGGCCGAGGACAGCGCCCGAGCGGCCAGGTCGTCTGCTTCGGTTAGCCCCCCTTCGATCAGGGCCACCTGGCTCAAGAGGGCGGGGCACAGCACGTCTGTCGTCGGAGCGCCCAGGCCGGCGGCGGAGACCAGTTCGGCAAAATGGCGAGCCTTCGTGAGCTCGCCCATAAACGCGTAGCAGGACATGGCCAGGACGTCGGTGCCGGCGATCCAGTCGTCAATACCGGTGGCCCCTATTTCCCGTGCCCGGTCCCTCAAATCCAGCGCCTCGTCCAGCTCTCCTGTGATAGAGCAGAACAGGTGAAATGCTCCGGCCGGGTCACCGGCCGCCAAAAGGTGGCGCGCGGCGGTGCCAAGTTCACCCGACTCGGCCAGGTACCGGGCCGCCATCGCGTGCAGCAACTTGTCACGCCCCGGGTAACGGGCGTGCTGCTCGGCTTGTAGCACTTCCGCGATCAACTGGTGGTACCGGTACGTGCGCTCCTCCTGGTCTACCACCGACACGAACATGTGGGCCTGGTACAGATGCTCGAGCATGCCGCCCGCTGGCTCCCCCCAGACCGCGGTGCACATCGGCACGGACAGTTCGTCAAGGACCGACGTGACGAGCATGAAGTCGGCCAGCTCAGGTGGCTGCCGGTTGAGTACTTCCTCCAGGAAGTACCCGGCGACCGAGCGCGGTTGAGGTCTACTCGCTGAGCAGCGTTGGTCGGCTCGTCGGATTGATGGATAGAGATGGCCGCCATCTGCAACCCTGCGGCCCAGCCCTCGCTCCGTCGCTGGACAAGGGAAAGAGCTTGATCGTCCAGCTGGACATCGAACTGGGCCAGCAACTGCCTGGTCTCGTCAGCCGAAAACGACAGGTCGCGGTCTCGAAGCTCCAGCAGCTCCTCGTTAGCTCGCATCCTGCTAAGCCGAAGGCGCGGGTCAACGGGGTCGCCACAACCACCTGGAAAGATAGAGGCCTATATGCGAGCAATAGCTCGAGCGCATCGGCCCCTCTGTCGCCCGTGAGATGGAAGTCATCGACAACCAGCACCGTGACCTCGCCGAGCTCCTCCAGGTCGTCGGCCAGGGCAGAGACGACGTCGCCCGAGACCTCGCCGTCGAGGCTGAGCAATTGAAGGGCATCCTCGCCCACTCCGCGCCGGCGAGAAGCTCGCCGCAGGGCCTCGATGATGCCGGCGAAGAACCGGACCGGGTCAGCGTCAGCCACATCGCAGTTGAGCCAGGCACACGGGCGTTCGGGACGCGGCAAGGCCCAGTCGGCCAGCAGAGCCGTCTTACCGGCGCCGGGAGAACCGATGACGAGGCTCAGGCGACGGAGTTGGCCTTTGTCTAGCTCCTCGAGCAACCGGGGCCGGTGGACGAAGGTCCGCGACACCGTCGGCGGGCTGAATTTCGAGGCCGAAAAGCGCTGGCTACGAGCGCAGAGACCAGAGCTCACATCACTCTCGGCCATCTGAGCACTCCTCCCCGACTGTTTTGGACACCTTGATCTCCGGCCGGCAAAAGACGCTACTCCGCCCCGGTCTCGCCATCAGCCGCAGCGCCGGTGGGAACGATGGTCGCTACTCAGCGTCCCGTTTGGATTTCAGCGACTATGACGGTGCCAGCCGACCACCGGGGTCATCGAGTGACAACTTTGGGGCTGGTCGGCGCTACTTTTCGATCGGTCAATTTCACAGTTTACCGGTGGCAACGAGCGGCGGCGGGCGCGTATTTCGCCGCTCCCGGGTGACGTGCCGGCCGACGTTCGGCACGATGACCACCTGGAGTCGAGGCGGTCCAACCTGTTCGCACCATTTGTAGGGTGTTGCAACTGTTCGCACCATTTGTGGTCTCTCTTGCGCCGCAGCATAAGTCCGCGCCGGCGGGCGCGGTTTCTTCTTGACGGCCCCATGGTCCTTGCTGTTTTGCCGGCGGGTCGCGCCGGACAGTGAAATGCGCCCGGCCTCGGGCTATTTCGTCTATAACCGAAGCCGCGTCGTTCGCGAACAAAGAGGTCCGTCGCGATGGCTTATCGGCTCGAACAGGGCAGGCTGTTAGCCCGGCGGGTCAATATCGCATCGAGGTCGTGGTTGTTTGGGCACGGGATTGCGCTCGAACTGGCAAGCGTATTGTCCTTGGCCGTCCTCAAAGGACCTCCTCTAAGGGCAATACTCGACCGTCGACCAAATCCCGCTGCTCACTATCTTATGCCCTCAAAGTTTACGTGGCTGTTGAGATGCCAACGGTGCTCGAGATTCTTTGGCCAGCCGGAGTGGGCAAGGTCGTCGAGGCCGCTAATGCCGGGGGTGCCATAGTTGGAGGCCGTCCCTGACACTGGAGGGCGTCCATGTGGACGACCCGGCCATACCGTCGACACGTCGGCCCGCTTCCGAGGCGGCTCCACAGGCTGACGGCTCGCATGGGCCACGCACTCGGCCCGGCGTTCCTGTTGCGAGGACGCGACGCCTAACCCGTCCAGGCCATCGCGCGCCCTGGCGGCACCGACGACAGTTTTCGCAGTGGCTGCCATGCTGCACAGGTGAGCCCGTCCATTGAGCGCGCTGAAGCATCCGCTCACGTGCAAAAACGACGAGAGCGAGCGACGGGAATCGAACCCGCGTTCTCAGCTTGGGAAGCTGATGTACTGCCTCTGTACGACGCTCGCTAGATCAGGACCCTCCAGCAGAGACCAATGCTAGCCCCCGGCGGCAGGGTTGTCAGAAGGACTCACCCGCACGCATAAAATTTGAGCGACCACATAGAGTGGCTATCTCCCGTCTTCAAATGCGGGTATGAACTGATCGCGACACGCCGGGCTGCCCCTAAGCGTGCACCTTACGTAAAACGAGTGGGGCCACTTGGCAAACGTCGGGTAAACGTGTACTCTCATTTCCGGAGCGGGAACCCGCCGCCTGCTCCGAAGAGCGGATCCGAGATCCGCCGCTCGATCTGCTCCGCCAATGGCGCCCCCTCGGGGCGCCATTGGTGTCTTTGCCAGTATTCACGGTTTGTGGCACCTCGCGCGGCAAACAGCGCAAAAAAGGGAGAGCGAGTTGTGCCGGTCCCATCGGCGTGCGCGTCCTGGCGACCGCTGCGAGCCCGGCTTCTTCGTGGCGCGACCGGGTGTCTTGGAAGGTGTGAAGACCCTCATGGGCACCCTCGTTTACCCGCCGCTAATCTGAGGCCACGCTCACGTCGGAGTTTTGCGCTTTCCACTCAACTCGACCCCGGGGCTCAACCAGCTCCCATCCGGCCAATAACTCTGCCCGACAAAGAACGCGCTTGTAATCGAGGCAGTGACCCGGGTCATTTACAAACAGGCGGGTGTTCGTTTAGCGAACAAGAAATCAAACCGTCCCCGTTGCGGTATCGACCCGCACAGCTGCATTTGCAAGCAGGGGCAGGACATTGGCATCGTAGATGCCAGTCTGAGCGGGTTGTAGGGCGCCTGTGCGACCACTGTTCGTAGTCATATTCAGGCCGGCCGGCGCACTTCCGGCCTTGGTCAACGCCGCAGTTAGTCCGGTCGGTGCCGGGGCGCCAATCCAGGAGCGGCCGGGCCACGACGGACCATATTGCCGTGGCCCGAGAGGGCGGACGGTAGTCCCCATGGCACAGAGATGGTGCTCGCTTGCCCTCGGGAAGGCGACGTGTCCACGCCAGACGCTCGGGGGCCGGGCGGCGGCCGCCAGAAGCGAGTGCCGGTACTTCTGCTTCTTCTGCCGTTGCGCGTTACGTGGAGCTGCAATCGGGG
>CAVWFC010000009.1:0-33542 GCA_963754115.1 uncultured Acidimicrobiaceae bacterium
GCCCGCTCGCCCCGATGAGCCCGATCGTTCCCAGAGGCACACTAACTCAGCTATGCCGCAGTGCAACCGCGCTAATGAGCATTCCCAAGTCCCCTTCAACAGCGGGATATTGGCTCGACGGCTTCATCGTTGGAGCCAGCAGCCCAGCAGCTCCGGCCGGCTCGGGCACGTCTCGTTGGGGACAAGAACCAAAGACGCTCATGCATTGACACCAACCACGGGGTTGCCGCCAACTGCGGCGCCTATGGGCGCGCAGGCGCCGGAACTCCCGCCTCGGGAGATACGCAGGGACTCCGTTCGGAGCCGTGGCAAACCTTCTAAAAATTTGGCCGAGCACCCGCCTGGAACGTCGTCGGGCGCCGGCACCTGCGCCCATCAACCATGGTCCGAGGCGTCAATTACGAGATCGCACGGGACCGGCACAACCGCACAAACCCTTCGGGTTCGTGCGGCCCACGTCGCCGAAGTAAGGACGTCTACTCCATCTATGGTCTAACGCAGGTGACGGGTGTCTTCCACCAGTGGCCGAGCTGCCTCGGGGTCGACCCGGATGCGGGCGTCGAGACCACAACGCCGTCTGGGGTGGCAATGACAGGGTTGCAGTCGAGCTCGGCTATTTCGGGGACGTCCTCGACCAGCCGGCTCACTCGGTGCAAAACGTCCACCAACGCTTCGATATCCACACCACGCCTACCTCGGTAGTCTTTCAGCAGCGCCGAGCCCCGGAGCCCGGCGACCATCTCCCTGGCGTCGAGGTCAGTAAGGGGGGCCAGTCGGCTCACGTGGTCGCCCAGGACTTCGACGGCCACACCACCTAGGCCGAAAACGATAAGCGGGCCGAACGCCGGGTCCTGGACAGCACCAACGATTGTCTCGACACCGCCTGGCGGCACCATGGGCTGGAGCAGCGCACCCGTCATTGCCTGGCCGAAGCCCTGGCGCATGGCCTCGTAAGCCAAAGCCACCGACCCGTAGCCCTGGAGGCCGAGCTGGACCCCCCCACCTTCGCTCTTGTGCACCGGGCCGAGGACCTTTAGGGCTACGGGGGCGCCGATCTCGTCTGCCCATTTACCTGCCTCATCGGCGCTGTAGGCCTCGAACGTACGTGCTACAGGTATGCCAAAGGAAGCGAGGACGCCCATGGCTCCAGCACCGGTGACCCAGCCCGACGCAATTGCTCCTTCGGCCCCGCCGAGGTTGACCTTTTGCTCGCGCGGCAGGCGTCGGCGCGCTTTGTTGGCATCGACGTTCTCTAGGACGGGCACGGTCCCGGCCGCCCGGGCGCGCCATTCGCCATAGCGCAACGCATGAGCCAGCGCCCGCACAGCTGTCTCGGGATAGGTGAAACTGGGCACGGGATAGCGAGCGGAGCGTAGGACGGCCTGGCCGCTCTCGTCGGCACCCAGGAGGCTGGCCACGACCGGCCTGGCCCCACAACCACCGACCTCACCTGCACTTGCCCCGGCCCGGTCTACGGCGGCGGCAATGGCGGCCGCCACGTCGTCGGTCTTGCGGGACACCAGCGGCGGGGTGAAATTGACCGCCACGGCATCGACCTCGCCAGAGGCGAGCAGGAGGTCTAGGACTTGTTCGTACATGTGAGCGCTCGCCTCTGCGCCGAGGTCGACCGGGTTGCTGGCCCCGCCGTTTCGGGGACAGAGAGCCGCGATGCGGGATTTGAGCTCGGCCGAGAACTCGGGCACCTGCAGGCCGTTGCTCTCGCAAGCGTCGACAGCGAGGACCGCCGGCCCGCCCGCATTACTGAGCACTGCTACCCGCAGGCCTTTGCCCAGTGGCTGGGACCCGACTACTTGGGCGACGTCGAAGAGCTCCTCGATGGTGTCCACTCGTATCACCCCGGTCCGCTGGAACAGTGCGGCCACAGCCTCGTCCGAGCTCGCTAGCGCCGCCGTGTGCGAGGACGCGGCCCGCCGGCCGACGGCGGTGCGCCCAGCCTTCATTGCTACCACGGGCTTCGAACGGCCGAACTGGCGGGCCAAACGGGCGAACTTGCGGGGGTCGCCGAACGACTCCAGGTACAACAGGGCAACTCCCGTCGCTTCATCCTCGCCCCACCACGACAGCAGGTCGTTGCCACTTACGTCGGCCTTGTTGCCCATCGAGACGAAGCTCGATAGCCCGATGCCGCGCTTTTTAGCCTCGGCCAGGATGGCGATGCCGAGACCGCCCGACTGCGAGGCAAAGCCCAGGCGCCCCGACGTAGGGGTGTCCTTGGCGAAAGTGGCGTTCATCGAGACTGCCGGGTCCGTGTTGAGCACCCCGAAGCAGTTTGGGCCGACGATGCGCATCCCGTAGGAGTGAGCCAGGCGCACCGCTTCGTGTTCCAGCGCGGCACCGGCGGCGCCATCCTCGGCGAAGTGCGACGACACGATGACCAGGCCGCCGACACCTTTGCGCCCACACGCCTCGACCACTTCGGGCACGGCCTTGGCCGGGACGGCCACCACGGCCAAGTCGACGTCGCCCGGGATGTCCTTGATGCTCGCGAAACTGGGCACGCTGGCTATGTGGGTAGCAGTGGGGTTGACGGGGTACACCGGGCCCTGGAACCCACCGAACACCAGGTTGCGGACGAGCTCGTGGCCCACCGTCCCCGGCGAGCGGGAAGCGCCGATCACCGCAACGGAGCGCGGCCGCAGCAACCTTTGCATGGAACGGGCCGCCGCCTTGCGGTCCCGCTCGTGCAGTGCGCCCAACGCCTCCTGGGTAGGGGCGATGTCCATCACCACCCGGATGACCCCGGACTCCAAGGTGGAACGCTGCGTGTAGCCGGCATCCCGGAAGACCTGCACCATCGGGTTGTTCTCCAGGAGCGTGTCGGCCGCAAAGCGCTTGATCCCGTACCGGCGCCCCTCGCTGGCCAGGTACTCGAGCATCAGGGTCCCGACGCCGAGGCCCTGGTAGGGGTCATCGACCACGAATGCAACCTCAGCCACGTCGCTGTCAGGTATGCGGTCGTACTGGGCGACCCCGATGAGCTGGCCGCACCTTTCGACCACGAGCACGAGGTGGTCCGGCCCACCCTCGCTCAAAAGGAGCCCCACTTCCCGGTCTGACAAGCGGGGATGGGCGCCGAAGTAGCGCAACCGCACCGTCTCGCTCGACAGGCGCTCGTGCAGGGCGGCCAATTGCGGCCCATCTTGGGGCGTGACGGCGCGTACGCATGCCGTCGAGCCGTCAGCCAACACGATGTCGCGCCCACCCCGTACAGTTGTTGGTCCCTCAACGGGCATGCGCAGTCTCCTTTGTCGTCCCAGTGGTGGCTTTGGTGGCAGCGCCGTACTGCGACCCGGTAAGTAGTCCCATACTGATGCGCAGTGCAGCCGGCCTCAAGCAGATGCAACTGCGGGCGCGAGTGCCCCGATGTCATCTGCGTTGTGCCTAGGGTGTTCTCCAATAGGAGGCCGCTATGTCAGACGCTGCGTTGGAGAGCCTGAGCGAAGAGGAGTGCTTGGCCCTGCTGAAGGGCGTCAGCTACGGGCGCGTCGCAGTTGTCACCAACGAGGGGCGGCCTGAGATTTTCCCTGTCAACTACCGGGTGCACGACCGGACCGTCGTTTTTGTTACCGCCTCGAAAGTCCTGCAAGCTTGGGCGCCCCTTGGCCATGTCGCATTCGAAGTCGACGTCATCGACGCCTCGAGCCACGAGGGCTGGGACGTGGTCGTTAGCGGCGAGGGCGCCGAGATCACCGGTGCAGTGGACGACGTCTCACTGGTGGCCCGTTCTGAGCGGGTCGAGCAATGGGCTCCCGGGATCAAGGACCATTGGATAACGATCGTCAACCCGCGCTTCCATGGCCGGAGGCTCTATATGCCGGCACCAGCACCGATGTTCTATTAGAGCAGTCCACCGTAACTGAGCCCGAAGGCTGCCGCCGGCAGCCCCGCCGTGGCCGTGCGAAGCCAGAAGACCCCAAGCGGTCCTGCGAAGCCGCCGCACGAAGACTTGGCTTTGTGAGACATCCGGCTTCGCCCGGGCGCGGTCATTTCCGTCACGACATTCCTGTCGGGCCGTCGACTGACTTGGGAAGACCTCGGCCCGCGTGCCTCGCCGACGATGATCAGCGGTCAGGGTGGATTGGATGGGCGTCGAGAGATGCCAGGACAACGGTGGCGAGCTCTCGAGGGTTCGACGGCCCCCGAAACATCGGCTCCGAGGAGTTCAGCTCGAGAAGTATGAGGACCTGGCGCTGGCTGAAGGTCTAGGTGCCCGCGAGCTCTTTTGGCTGCGCGTGGTCGCCGTGCGCCAACGCCCCGATCAGCGCCCATCCTCGTCGCCGGCAACCCCTTTGGGCGTAGAAGGTCCTGCCACTGAGTAGGCGTCGCGCCTCAGAAATGCTAGACGGCCCTTTTTCCTGCCATGCTTTGGTTCGACCACCAGATGGGTCGGGGCGCCAGCGACGGGGTGGGTGACCACCCGCCTCAGCTCCCCGCAGGGGCCGTCGCTAGAGCAGACTTCGCTCCCGATCGTAAATTCTGTCGGAGCGCTCATGTTGGACTACCTTCCACTTTCTCGGAGGGCCAAATTTGCAGGTCCCGTCGAGGCCGTCGGTCGGGCTAAGACAGGACCGCCGGCAGCACGTCGCTACGCCGCCACGGCGGGAGCCGTGACCACGCTTATGACCGGTGCCGTCGCGGCCCGTAGCCGGCGGGCGCGGCGGCGCTGGACGTAGCCCCCGATGAACCCGTCGACGCCGAGCCAGCTCTAGGTCCTCCAGGTGGCCAGGATGATGATGGCGAACAGGGCATAGAACGCACACACGCTGGCCGTGCCCGACATGACGTAGGTGAAGAGCAGGGCCAGGCTGCCCAGCGAGCCCAGGGGGTGAGCAAGCCGAGCACCAAAGCGATGCCAATGGCAAACTCGGCGACGGCGATGAACACGCCCATAGGGGCGGCGTTGAGGACCACAAAGCTATGCAGGAAGCTCCCCCAGGTATAGGCCGCCACACCATGGGTGGCGAAGCCGGCTACCCCGGCGCCGTTGTGGTGCAGGAAGGCCGGGTTCTCGGCCCCCCAGAGCTTGGTCGCCCCGGCTTGGATCCACACGGCCCCGAACCAGACCCGCATGGTCGTCCAAATGACGGCCATGATCTTTGAGCGCGCCAGCCACTGCAGCGGGCGTGGGGTGGCGAGCTGCGATGGCCGTCGAGCAGGGCCATGGGATTGTTCATTGGGTCCTTTGTTTGCGCCATATCTCGGCGCTGTTGGCGGGTAGAACTGTTGCCCGGGCCTGGCCTTGGGCGTGGCCGCTGTGGACACCTTTGGCGCTCCGGCGTCGGAGGCTCGCCTAGACCAAAGGGCGGCCCGGGAAGGCCGCCCTTTTGGCCGTTAGCGCTCCGGTGTGGCCCGTCATCGTCCCCGTCCCGCTCTCATGGGGGGACCGCCTCGTCTCAGGCGTGCGCTTTGGCGCAGCCTGGGCATTGGGCCGGTCTAGTCGAGGGACTGGTACCGATGACGGTCGGGCTGGGCCCGGACGGTGACCACTATGGTGGC
Organism: uncultured Acidimicrobiaceae bacterium; assembly: GCA_963754115.1. Taxonomy (GTDB): domain Bacteria; phylum Actinomycetota; class Acidimicrobiia; order Acidimicrobiales; family Palsa-688; genus Fen-671. The sequence continues at coordinate 5,518 of CAVWFC010000009.1, forward strand.
CCTTGCCGGGCCCGGCTCAGGCCGGCGGGCCCACCAATGCGGACGAGCCGTTGGGCACTTCGCCCTCCGCCCTGATGGCGCTGGACGCGGCCTCGACGGCCTCCGCCACGCTGCCCACGTGGGTGACCTCGACCTTGTGCGCTTTGGCCTGCTGGGCCACGGGGATAGTGACGGTGAGCACGCCGTCGTGGTAGACGGCGGTGATGTGGTCGAGGTCCAGGCTCTTGCCGAGGAACAGTTGCCGGCCGAACTGGCCGTAGGCACGCTCCTCCACTTGTACTTCATCGGTCTTGGCCCAGAACGCCGTGCGCGTCGCTTTGACGTATAGGAGCCCGTTCTCGACGGTCAGGTCGATCGAGCCCGGGTCGGCGCCGGGCAGGTCGAGCTCGACCTTCAGCTCGTCGCCTCGACGGTAGGCATCGACGGGGACCGGGCGGGGCCGGCGTTGGCTGACCATCTCCTCGGCGGGGCCGAGGTCACGGTACGGTTGGAATGGCATCAACATGGGTGGGTCCTTTGGTCGGCGCTCGAACAGCTGGCGGTCTGTGACCGTCTTTACCTCGGACGTCTAAGCATCACCATACTCTCTAGTCCCCGGTTACTAGCAATTTATTTCTGGAATTCTCCTGCTAAGATGACAGGCGATGAAAGAGTGGAGCTTCCTCACCAACCATGCCCGGGCTCTGGTCTGCATTGCGCACGACCCGGGTCCCGCCTGCGCGACATCGCCACGACGGTGGGGATCACTGAGCGCAGCGCCTACGCCATCGTCACCGACCTGGCTGCGGCCGGCTACGTGGTCAAGGACAAAGACACCGACGGGTAGCCGTATTAACGGACTAAAACCGACGCGATCGCCCTCCGGTCGGAGGAACTTGCCCGTTGGGTGGCAGTCGGCACTGCGGGTTGGACATGAATACGCTGCTCAGGTGGGCTATCGCGAGTGACGATCGTCAGACCAGCGATCTTCACATCCTGCACTGTCACGCAGCCAGAAGGGATCAGAGAGCGGGAGGACGCGACCGCGAGAACCACGTGAGCACGGGAAACGCGCCATACCGTCGTTTCTTAGTCCGGTAATACTCCTACCCGCTTAAGCGTTGTTTTTTTGCGCCAGAACTGCGGTACTCGTAAAAGCCCGATCCGCTGGCCGAAGTCAGGCTGCGGTGTGATGCCGAAAGTCTTGAAGAAGGCGCGCCAACTGTTCACGCACGTCTCCGCCAACGCCAACGCGTCCACGGGGCTGACGGACGAGTTCGCAACGTCGACCCTTACGCTCACCCGGCAGCCAGTGGGCGAAATGACTGTCTCTTCGATGCGAGCCGTCGGCCCATGGTCTCGCGTGTGGTGCTTATAAGTTTCGCCAATGTCCCGGCACCACTGCAGATCTCACTTATCACAAGAGTTAAGAACTCCCTATCTGACTGGTTGGACCGAGCTCTACCCGACCTTCAGGTGGACGTCGCCGAGGGGCAGACCGGTCGTTGGACAAGCCGGTGACGGCTCGCTGAGCGCCACCTTGCCGCTTCGGTGGGTCGTAGACATTTGGGGACGGGCCTCGCCGTCGTGGGTGGCCGTTTCTCTTTGACGCTGGTGAAAGCATCGTCCGGGCGCGCCGTCCTCGAAACGATCAGCGCAGATTTTGGGCCTCCACGCCTGTTGACACTTGAATTGGAGTAAGAAGCGGCCCAGGAATCTCGAGGACCGCTCGTAAGCTTTGTTCGCGCGAACAACCGGGGATATCTCTAACGCCATAATTGGGAATTATATAGGTTCCAAAATCGGAAAACTCCAGATGGAGGGAGAGCGCGTAATGGGCGTTATCGCGTAGGCGCTACCAGAAGACGTGGTCCTGTCGAGGGCCACTCATATCGTGCGAGAGAAAGCGGCGGTTCGGGTCCGGGCGACCTGGCGAGCGGCGAACATTATGTAGCTTCCCGTTGCTGATCCCCGGTAACTCTGAACCTGCACCGAATGCCGATTACCGGGCGGGTGTTGTGCACGGTGTCCAGTGGGTCTGTGGCAGCTCGCTGGGTGATTATGAGCGCCGTACGACCGCCGGAGGACCTCGGTGCTAGCTGGAGTTGCCCTCGCCCGGTACGGCACTTGGCGGTCAGTATCTAGGTGCGGTTGTGGGACGCCGAAGTCGCGTGGTGGGTGACAGGGGGGTGTCGCGGTGGGCGCCCACTCCCAGAAGGCCACCACCTACGAAGCGACAGTCCACTCTTTGCATCATCGGAATCCGCGGCCTCGCCCACCGGTCTGGTTCAGGATCGACGACGGACAAGATCAGACGATGGCGGTGTCATGCCTATAGGCGATGGCGGCTAGAGGGGTCAAGCACAGGGCCCAGACGGCGACGACGATCCAGCCCTCGGCCGGCCAGCTCCCGCTTCCGACGACTGCCCTGCCTGCGTGGACGAGCCAGTAGGACGGAAGCAGCTTCACGATCGTGAGCATGACGCCCGAGGGGAAGAGCTGGCCGAAGGCGCCGCCAAGGAGGGCGAGGAGGACGACGAACCCGCCCATCGCCGCGGGGAGGGCGTCGACGCTAACAACATGGCCGAGGGCGATGCCCAAGGCGACAAAAGGAGCCAGACCGACGAGGAGCAGGCCGGTCATCTCGAGCCACTGGGCCGCGTCGAGGCGCACCCCGAACAAGGCACCCGCCAGGAACAACAAGGCCAAAGTGAGCAACGCGATCAGGTAGGCCGTGAGGACCTTGGCCACGACTTCGGTCCGGACCCGTAATGGCGTGATGCGCAGCGCACGGACCCAGCCCTTGGACCGGTCGCGGGCGATGCGGGCGCCCGGATTGATCGAGCCCCACATGGCGCCGTAGGCCGCCATCCCCGTCATGAAGTACAGCGGGAACGGGATACCGTCGGGCATCGTATGGCGGTTCTCCGGGACGATCAGGCAGTAGATCACGAGCGGCAACGCGAACGAGAGGAAGAGGGTCCGCCAGCTGCGCAGCGCCCGAAGGAGCTCGTAGCGCACGTGGGTGGTGTTCACCTGGGCTCCTCTTTGCTGGGACTTGGCGGTTGGCCGATGGCGTCTCGATCGTCGTGATCGTCCTCGTCCACGGTGAGCTCCAAGAACGCCTCTTCGAGGCTCGCCCCGCTCACCTCGGTGTCCCGGGTGCCCGGGAACGAGCTGAGCAGGGCGCTGAGAGCGGCATCGGTGTCCGAGCACGACAGGGTGATCGCGTCCCCGTGGCGCTGCGCGCTCAGCACCCCTGGCAGCGCCCGCAGCTCGGCGACGCCGACGCCCGGCAGCGTGGCGCGGATCGTGCGCGAGCCGACCTTGGCCTTGATCTCGGTGGCGGGACCATCGGCAACGATGCGGCCTCGGGCCAGGAGCACGATCCGGTCGGCGTTGGCGTCGGCCTCCTCGAGGTAGTGGGTGGAGAACAGGATCGTCTTGCCCCGCTCAGCGACCGCCCGCATGGCCTGCCAGAACTCAAGGCGGCCCTCCACGTCGATCCCCGAGGTCGGCTCGTCGAGGACCAGCAGGTCGGGGTCGCCGACAAGCGCGGCGGCAAAACGTACTCGCTGGGCCTGACCACCGGAGAGCTTGCTGGCCCAGCGCCCGGCGAGGTCTGCGATCCCCGTCTGACGCAGCACATCGTCGACACCAAGCGGGTGTGGGTAGTACGACGCCACCAGCGTGACCAGCTCGCGCACCCGGAGCTGATCGGGTGGCGACCCGTCCTGGAGCGTGCCGCCGACCCGGCCGGACTTGACAGCTTCGGTCGGTGATGCACCGAAGACCGAGACCGTTCCGCTGTCCGGTCGGGCCAGCCCAAAAATCATGTCGATGGTCGTCGTCTTGCCGGCGCCGTTCGGACCAAGAAGGGCCACCGTCTCGCCCGGCGCGACTGCCAAGTCGATACCGCGGACCGCCTGGACCGAGCCGTAGGACTTGGCCACCTTCGACAACTCGATCCCCAATCCACCCCGCTCTGGTGCGCTCACGAGACGACCCTGATGCTCGGGGGCCAAACGCCCCAAGCCGAGTTCGATAGCGGTCTTGCTCATGACGTTCCAGCGGTAAACGTGCTCGGTCGTGTCATAGCGCTCCGATAGCTGAGGAGGCGCCGGTCCAGTCCGGGGCGACAAAACTGGAAGCGATCGTCCTACCGGACCAGGCGTCTCGTTGGTCAATCTGGCAAGCCAGCGTCACCAAGGTCCGGAGCAACACTCCCTGGAGGCCGCCAATGGTCGAAGCAGCGTCCAACACGGCTTCGGGACTAGCCGTCGTGTCAGAAGCAAGCGTACACCCCGCTCCGGTCCAGCGTGGAATCTTATCGGCACCCACCCATGAAGGTCCGACGCTCGCAGCCCGACGGTGCACCAACTATCCCCTAACGAACAGCCAGAGAATCCAAGCGGGGTACCTCATATCGCCCGGTCGGTGGGATGCACCGGACCCGCAACAACCGGGCCTAGGAGCCGGAACCGCTCAGGGCCGCGAGCGCGCCCGAATATCGCATCTGAGTGCAGTCGAATCGCCTTGGCTCGGCCGCCCGATGCCGCCTGGTACGACGGCTCTGGCATGCTCGGCTCAGCCGATTTCACATGGTACTGATTACAGAATGTGCGACAGATCGTAGCTGAGGCTCGAGAGGGCCACGTAGATACCGGCCGAAAACGCGTTTGTTTAGGTCAGGAATCCGTGAACGCCGAGTCATCGGTCGTTCCGTGTTCCTTCCAGCGGACACCGCAGACTTTTGCGGCTGGTCGCTTTCCGAGCACCGATCCGCATGCCTGTCGCCCCAACATTGACACGAGCAGGGACGGGGTGTTGAACCGGGGAAACGAAGACCGGCTGTGGGCGGCGGAGATCCAGGACTAGAAGTGCGGACTAGGTGGACGCTCTGTCGCTGCGGCTCCCGGTTCACCTCGAGTAGGGCCAACGATCTGCGGTCGGGAGACGTCGACCAGGGTGAAGGTGCTCGCCAAAGTTGCTGCGCCCGGACCGGCACATGCGGGCAGGGCTCAAGACACCGTTTGCCTGTCACCGCCATAGACGGCCAAGGCATAGACCACCAAAGCGGCGATGACGATGTAGACGAACGCCCAGACCGGGTAGAACGGCATCCACCAGATGGCGCTGACGGCAGCGATGATGCCGACCCATCGGGCGAAACGCGAACCTTTGATTACCAGGACTCCACAGATGAGGAGGATGGCCGCTACTCCGAGATCAACCCAGGCGTAGGTCTTCAGGCTGTGACCGAAGATCCCTGCTTCAAGGTTGGAGGGCAGTACGCCGTGGTACCTGAACGCCCAATTGGCGTCGAAGATTTTCATGATCCCGCCCCAGATCAACACGATCCCCGCAAACAGGACCCGACCAGCACCCCGCTCCTCCATCGCTGAACTCTCCCTCGCCCGTTGAACCTTCCGGTGAAGATGTACCTCTATCACTTCCGACTTATGCGGGTGATCCCACCAGTTCGGTTGACCGCTCGGGGAACATCTTTCCGGGCGGAGCTCGGACAAGGAGGATCCCCGTGGTCTGGCCGCCGCTTCTATCGCGCGTCGCCCGTGAGGAAGGCGACCAGTCCGACCGGTTCGGTCACATCGGCGAACGCAGCAGGCTGCACGTGGAGCGACTGGAGGCGGTCCCCGCACCGGGGGGCCTGCTCCAAAGCCATGCTCGCAATATCGCAACATCCACTCATGCGGCCCAGATCGTGGCAACATTTCACGCCAGCAACGGCGGCGCCGTCGATCGTCACTCGTGCCCTCACTCGGCCCCGATGGCGGCGAGCACGTCAAGATTGGCTGCTCGGCGAGCGGGCCAGCTGGCCGCGCCCAGGCCGAGCACGGCAGCCAGGACGAGGAGGCCAACAAGGCTGGCGAAGGGGACGACGATCTCAGTAATGCCACTGTTTTTGAGGGCGGCGGCAAAGGCAGCGCCCAGGGCCGTCCCGATAACGACGCCTGTGACAGCGCCGAACAGAGAAATGATCACCGCCTCGGACCGGACCATGGCCCGCACCTGCCGGCGCTTCATGCCTACCGCCCGCAGGAGGCCGAGCTCGTGGGTGCGCTCGAACACCGACAACATCAGAGTGTTGACGATCCCGATCAAGGCGATGAGGACGGCCAGGGCCAGCAGGACGTAAACGAACCCCAGGAGCGCGTTGATAGAGGCCGCCTGAGAATGTTCGTACTGCGCCCGGGTCTGGACGCCGACGTTGGGGTAGGCGTTGAGGTAACCGTTCAGCGCGGCTTCCACATGGCTGGCGCCGGGACGGGCGCTGACCAAGACGGCAACCGGCAATGGGTTGTGGAAATGAGATAGGAAGAAGCTTGCCCCGACCAGGTAGCTACCGAGCAAAGGGTTGGCTCTAAAGACGCCGCCGACCCTCATCGTCGTTGGCCCCGTCTGGGCGAAGGTGACCCGCGCCAGCGAGCCGACTGACAGGTGCTTGGCGCTGGCCGTGGTGGTATCGGTCAGCAACTCGCCCGCAGCCAAGGCCGGCGAGCCCCTCCCGGTCGTGATGGCCAAATGGACCGTTTGTGACAGCTCGGTCGGGGTTACCCCTATGAGGCTCGACAGCGAGCTCCCGAGCTCGAACTGTCCCTGGTAGACAGTCGTAACCGTAGCCACGCCCGGTAGGCGCGAAACGGCGGGGGCCACCGATGTGCTGAACCCCGAACTGGGGCCCGTGATGATGTAGCCGGCGGTAATAGCGTTGTCGACACTTGCGGTGGCCGACCCCGACAGCGAGGCCCCCAGTACGGCGATGGCCGACACCAGCGCCAGGCCGACCATCAGGGCGGCCGCCGTCTGAGCCGTCCGCCGAGGGTTGCGGGTGGCGTTCTCCCGCCCCAACCTTCCGGGCGTCCCGAGGATGGCGGCCAAAGGCCGGCCTAGGGCGCTCGACAGGGGGCGGGCCACGATCGGTGCCAGCATGGCGGTCCCGACGAACATGGCCAGCGCCCCCAAACCGACGAGCGCGATAGCGGGCAAGGCCAGCCCCGCCACTAGGACGGCCACACCGGCAGTGGCGGCCAGGCTGCCTAACACCACCCGGTGGCCGAAGGACTCGACCTCTTCTACGTGGCCTGCCGCCAGCGCCGCCACCGGAGAGACCCGGACGGCGCGCCGAGCGGGGCCGAGCGCCGACAGGACGGTCACCCCCACCCCGACGACGAGGGCGACCACGGCGGTACGGGGCTCGAACACCAACGGGGCGGGCGGCAGGGTGACCCCAAAGGCCCCCAGTAACGCCTTCAGGCCGAGGGCGGCCAGCACGCCCAGCCCCAGGCCGACGAGTGAGGCGACCAGTCCCACCACTGCCGCCTCGCCCACCACGGAGCGGAACAGCTGGCGTCGGCTGGCGCCCACTACCCGCAACAAAGCCAGCTCCCGCACCCGCTGGCCAACCGTGATCGAGAACGTGTTGAAAATGGTGAAGGCACCGACGAACAGCGAGATAAGGGCGAACACCAGGAGCACCGTTGAAAGGATCGAGAGGGCGTTGCTGACCGCGCTGGAGAGCTCGTTGACGACGGTCTGGCCACTGACAACTTCGACCCCGGGCGGCAGCACCTTGGCGATCTCGCGCTGCAGGGTGACGTTGTCGGCGCCCGGCTTGGCCAAGACGTCGATGGTGTCGTAATACCCGGGCGTGCCGAACAGGGCCTGCGCTGCGGGCAGGTAGAAACCGGCCAACGTCTCGCCCGCCAGGTTGTCAGCGGTACCGAACGTCACGATGCCGGAGATCTTGTAGGTGCGCGGCGCTTTGCCCGTGAGCACCTCGACCCGGTTACCCACGGCGAAGTGGTACTTGTCCGCCGTCGCCTTGTCCATGACCACCTCATTGGCCGTTGTGGGGGCGCCACCTTCGACCAGGCGCACCGCCGACAGCTGCGGGTTAGCGTCGAACGAAAACCCCAATGACGAGGCCGCATTACCGATGGCGTTGCCGTCCCGGGCCACGAACTGGGCATAGCCCTGGACCGACCCGCCCGCGTCCGCAACCCCGGGCAGGTGCCCGACCACGCCGGCGAGAGACTCCGGTACGGGCTTGCGGTCAGCCGTGCCACTGAGCGCTGCCGCTTTATCGCCGAAGGCAGCCTTGCCGCGGATTTGGAAGTTGATGTGCTGGTAGGCGTTGCCGATCAGCGTGTCGAAGGTGCGGTTGAGCGTGTCGCCCAGGACCAGTGTCCCCGAAACGAACGTCACTCCGAGCACTATGGCCACGGCGGTGAGCGCCAGACGCAATTTGCGGGCGAGCAGGCCCTTGAGGGTGACCTTTCTCATATCAATTGCGCAGTTTCATCATCTGGTCGAGCACCGTGTCAACGGTGGGCGATAAGAGCTCCCCCACTACCCGGCCGTCGGCCAGGAACACGACCCGGTCGGCATAAGTGGCGGCCTGGGCGTCGTGGGTCACCATGACGATCGACTGGCCGTTGTCGTCTACCGCCCGGCGCAGGAACTGGAGGAGCTCGGCGGAGGCGCTCGAATCAAGGTTGCCGGTTGGTTCATCGGCGAACACAAGCTCGGGCCGGCGGATGAGGGCCCGGGCACAGGCTGTGCGTTGCTGCTGGCCACCTGACATCTCGCTTGGCCGGTGAGAGAGCCGGTCCCCCAGGCCGAGCTGGCCTACTAGGAAATTGAACCAACCCCGGTCCAACTTGGCCCCGGCCAAGTCGACGGGAAGGGTGATGTTCTCCTCCGCCGTAAGGGTTGGGATGAGGTTGTACGACTGGAACACGAAGCCCACCCGGTCCCGGCGCATCTGAGTCAGGCCGGCGTCGTCCAGCCGGCCGATCTCGAGGTCCCCCACAAAAGTGCGGCCCGAAGTCGGCACATCAAGGCCTGCCATGCAGTGCATGAGCGTGGACTTCCCAGACCCTGAGGGGCCCATAACGGCACTAAACCGGCCGCGTTCGAAAGCGACGTTGACGTTGTCCAGGGCACGGACGATGGCGTCCCCCTTCCCGTACGTCTTAGTTAGTCCGACGGCGGTGGCTGCCGGTACTGCCCCGTCGGGGCGAGCAGCAGGGGACGGTACGAGAGAGATCTCTGAGGGCGACGGTACGGTAATGGCCATTTGGCCGGCTCTCCTGTCGGTAAACGCATTCGCCTACTGCGCTACCTGGGTCCGGAGCAACGCTCCCGGGAGGGTGCCAAACCTACTGGCAGAGTCCAATACGGTGCGGGCTCGCTGTCCGTATCAAGCCGAACCATACACCGGGCAATCGACGCCTGTCAACGTTTTGTGCGCAGCCTCTTCATAGAAATACAGCGTTCCGTGCCAGCGAATTCTGAGCACAGTCCTATCCACTGTTTGGCCCAGCGCGTGGTTGGCATCGCCGGGCTCCCGAGTGACGATAGACCGGCGGTCGTCGTGGTTTAGTGCCGTATGATCTAGAACAATTGCAGGTTCGCGTTCCTGACCAGCACTAGCGTTGTTTGCTTCTACAAGTGTGCCGCTAGCCCCGGGTTTCGGCCACTGCGGAAAGTCCGTCGCTAAGGCTTTTAGTTGGAAGTTCAGTGTAAGTACGGAGCTTTTGACATCACCTCCAGGTCCCGTTGACGGAGGTACGACCCCCTCGCGCCCAATTCCAGACCCCAATCGACCGCTTTCGACCCGGGCCAAGAGTTACAAGACGGGCCTTCCCGGGACGTACGAACTTCGTCGAGGCCACGAACGAGCTCTCATCGGGCCCACGGGGTACCGCTGGCGTCTAAGCCGCATTATTCGTCACCTCATTTATCCTCTCCGGCGTCTCAGACTGCGGCGGCCAGCAACCGGTCGACGTCGGGCGTGGGACGTCCGCTGCGGCGCAGCGCAGCCTTTAGTTGCTCGGCGAGAGAGCGCATTTCCTCGGGGGCGGCGCGGGTGTGCGCGGCGAACCACAGCTCTCCTCGAGGACTGGCGAGGACCCGCCGCCAGTAGGCGACGACGAACACGTTGGGCAGGCGGTAGAGGGACCGTAGGTTGGTGGGGATTTCGGTGTTCCCCGCTGCGCGCAGCGTCGCGAACGCCTGGCGGGTCGCCAGCACCATCAGCCGCATCGTGACAGGGTCGGCCGCCAATCTTGCCGCGTCGACGCCAACCCGGTACAGAGCGAACGCCAGGGGCACGATGAAGGCGCTATGGGCTAGCTGCCAGTTGCCTATGTTGGCGCTGATCCTGGTGGAGAAGCCGGCTTCGCTGAGCACGTCACGAAATTGTCGGACGCGCGACGTTGTCGTGCCGTTCGGCTCACCAACCATGGTCTTCTGCTGGCTGATAAGCACGTGCCTGACGACGGGCCCCTCCAGAACGCCGCCGGCGGCAGGAAAGCCGAACAAGGCACGATGGCCGAGAGCCGCCGTGAGCTCGGGCTGCCGGCCGGTCGTGTTGCCGAAGAACAATACGTCTGAGCCGTCGGTCATGGCGACCAGAGTGGGCAGCGTGCTGGCAACCTGCTCAGAGCGGACGGCTACCAGGACCAGGTCATACCGGTCGCCCACCGCCACCTCGTTCACCACGGGCACCGCCAGCACGGTGCGGTCCCCCGACTCTGCGTCCTGCAAGACCAGGCCATGAGCCTGCAGGTCTGAGAGCCGGTGACCGCGAGCTAGCACGACCACCTCGTGCCCCGCTTCCAGCAGTTTGCCGGCGTACACGCTGCCTATAACGCCGGCGCCAAGTACAAGGACCCGCAACAGCACTTTCCCTCTGACGTACCGGTAACGCAGTCAACCGCGTCCAGGCATGACAAAACATGATATCCACGGCTCGTTTAGTCCACCAATAGCGCAACCCGGACATGGGCCGTAAGCCGTTGGGCCATTTGCGGGGGCAAAAACAAGCTTCTATCCCGATAGGTGAGGTGAAAGACAGCGAGGCTCAACCTCATCGGCACCGGCTGCGTCGGCCCCTGCCGGTTCGAAGAGAGGTGCCCGTGGGGTCATGCTACGACCTCGGACCTTGACCGTTGGCCGCGGATTTCGAAATGCGCTCGTCTCACGCCTCGGGCCTGGTCGCTGACACCAAAGCACCGCTCCGGCCCAACTCCTGAGATTTGGGTTGATCTTTGTCTGGTTTGCATCGATCTTTTGGGGAGCTAGGCGGGCCACCAACAAGCACAGGGAGTTTATGCGTGGGACCGACCAGGGCCTATTGAAGTTGTCCACCCTACTGGAAGTCCTTCCGGCTGTTCCAGTTGCGCCAAACCACACGGTGGAGAGGCACAACCTCGGGGATATCCCGCAAGCCGGGCACAAACGGCAGGGCCAAGAGCAGGACGGTGGCCAAGCCGGTCAAGTAAATGGCGATCAGGTCGACATTGGCGGAATTGTCGAAGCCGGGTACCTGGTACCAAAGGGTATAAAGCCACAGCCACGGCTGGCCCGGGTAGCTGCCGGTCTCGTTCATGACGCCCCACTGGGTCCCGGTGAGGTGTTGGGCGGTGGCCTGTTGGGCGAAGTACTCGCCATCTTCCAGGAACAGCAGAGGTTTGGTGAAGTTGGTGCCGTAGAAGGCCTGGTTGGCGATCAGGTTGGCGTCTAGCGCCCCGCTGCGGGCCAGGGACAGCTCGGTGGCGATCATCACCGGGACCGGCCCGTCATCGGCCGCCGGGAGGACCGGCGTGCCATCGTGGAACGTTACGTGGTTAAGGGCCTTCAGGTAAGCGTCCTCCCATGCCGAGCGGGTGTGGGCGGGGGCCGCCAGGTAAGTCGCAAGCGCACGGGCCAGGGTCGGGTCTGTCGGCGCTTCACGGGACAAGGGGTCGAGGACGAAGTCAGTGGCTGTGTCGATCGGTATCCTGACCCCGGCCAGTTGCTGCCAGGAGACCCCGATGCGCTGGACGCTGGCCGTGCCGTTGTTGTAAGGCGGGCCGTACATGGCCGTCTCGCTCGTCCCGTTCAGCTCGCTGACCGTGGTGCCCATGAAGTCCGCCGGGGCCAACCTCCCCCACGTGGACAGGCTCACCGCCGGCACGTCCGGAGAAGACAAGACGGCGGCCAAGATAAAGACGAGGACGGTGACGATGCCGGTGGCTATGACCGCTTCCTTCACTATGTCGTAGACGCGGGTGGGGCCGGACCAATCGGCGCCGTCGGCCGCCGCCGCCCTACTGCGGGCGGCCCGTCCGCGGGCCGGGGGACCGGTAGCGGGTGCGATACCCCCCGTACCCTCACGAGCAACACGTGCGCACCGACCAGGGCGACCAGCACGACGGGGAGGAGGACGACATGCCAGAGCAGCATCTGGCCGAAGTTCAACAGGTTGAAGAAGCCGCCCAGCCCGGTGGCGTTTATGGCGTCCTTCCCACTCGTCGATATCCATTGGGAGTCGAAGTTCTGCTGGGACACGTAGCCGGTGAAGCACTCTACGACCGAGGCCACGAAAGCGATCACGCCGGTCATCCAGGTAAGGGCCGACGTCCCCGCCACGCCGCCATCCAGAACTTGCCCCATAAGTGGATGACGATGAACGCCATGAACATCTCTACCGACCACAGGTGCAGGCTGTTGAAGAAGTGGCCGACAGGGTTGGTGTGCCACCAGTCCGGGCCGCCGAGGGCGATGGCGAAACCGGACGCAATGGCGAGGACCAGGGCGGCCAGGCTGGCCACGCCGAAGACGTAGATCCACGACGCCACGTAGGCAGGCTGACGACCGGGCAGGAGCTTGCCCGGCGGCAAAGTGCGCAGGCCGGCGCGGCGCACCGCGCCCGTCCAGGTGTGGTCCACCTCATCAGCGCCGGTAGCCACCTCCGAGCTGACCGCGGCGCCGTCGGCCTCGGCGCCGCCGGTCACCGGGTCTTCTGCTAGCGGGTCTCGAGATGTCTCATCGGACCGGGAATGGCCCGGGAAGGGCAGGAGCAGAGCGGCGGCGAAGATCAGCACCATCACGGCGATCAGGACCAGGTTGGCCAGCGAGACGGTGAAGACCGACCAGTGCAGGTAGCGGCCGGGACCGTTGAGGTCGATGGCTGCCACGGCCTCCAGGGTCATCGAAGTCCCACAGCGTTGACGGCACCCTTCTGGTCTCAAGGCTGGCCGTTCAAGCGGTCATCCTTTTTAGGTGTTTGTCGTAGCCGTTCGGGGTATAGGGCTTACCCTAACCTAAGAGCCCTGCCGGGCTCGTTGGTTTTTTTCCCGCTAACGCCGCTACCCGCACCCCAGCAAGCCCTTGCTGCAGCGGGTCTTCTGGCGGGCGGGGGCATCCAGCGCGAAAGGTCTCCGGCCCAGTCAAGGAGCGAGAGGAGCGCGTCGGGCTGAGCAGCGCCCGTGGCCACACAGATCCCGTCGGGTCGGGAACTGGGGAAGCTGCAAAGGTCCCTCCTTTGGGTTTTGGGCGCGTCGGTCTGTCACTGTGCTCGAGCATCTGACCGCTTCTGCTAGCCCGCCTCACCGGCCCCGATGGGCTTGGCCCTCAGTTCGTCGATGGCCTCCAGGATGAGCTGGAGCCCGCCCTGAGTACGGCAATCGAGCAGGTCGAGGATCCGTTCTACGTCCTCGACCGTCTTGGCCGACCGGGCGTCCGCAGCGACGTTTTGCAGGTTCTGGCCCACCATGAGCGAGGGCAGGAGGACCAACTGGAGGAAGCTCTGGGCCACCCACTGCACCATGATCACGAACCCCGCTTCACCGATCAGGCCGATGGTCGGGGAGATGACGTGCGCCTCCACCAACGCCGCGGGCAGCCCCAGCAGGGGATATGACGCAAAAGAGCCAAAAACACGTCATGGTGCCAACGTTGCTGGTGATCAGCACCGCCAGGCGCTTGTTGAAACGGGCGTAGGGCGTGTGGCTCGGTAGGCGGTCGAAGGTCTTGGGGTAAATGGCGTGGCCGTGTTTTGTGAACCGGGACGTGGGCCCTTGATGTGCCTGTTTGTCCTCGGGCACCGAAGAAGCAGTCATAACGCGATATTTTCACGCCCCGGCCCGTCGGACGCCGCCCATCGCTGGCCGGAGCAAACCCATGATGCCTATTGTGAAGGCTCGCCTCTAGAGGGCACCGGTGGTTTTGGCCAAAAATGACGCTAGGAGGCCGGCGCTTGTGGTGGCTGAGAGCTCTAGCTCGCGTTGCTAACCGTGCTCGGGTCGACGGGTAAGGCGCCCATCGCGGCACGGGTCGGACGCGGAACCGGAGGAACTGCGAGTGCCGTGCACGCGTCCAGGGGTGGACGTGTCTGGCCGCTTCTGGTCTTTCGCCGGAAATAGCGGCCAGGACAATCGAAAAGGCGGACGCGGCGCGAAACCAGCCCCTACAACACCTTGTACGGCTCGCAACAGGCGCCGCTGGTACTCAGTACCCCGTCGTGACAAGCTCAGGTAGCTAAATCAAAGCGTTCACGGTCCCGGGCAACCCCAGAGCTAAGGGAGTCCAGTTCTTTTATCTTTTCGGCCGATGCTTGTTGCTGAAAGGGTCTCCTCCAGGAACGAATTGCTGTCTCTGGCCAATTCGGAATGCCCGGCCATCTGGGCCCCATGGTCCTCCGCCGTGCAGCGTGTGGCCAAGGCTCTCATGCGGTCGACCTCGCTGTCGTAGGCGCCTATCGACAACTCTCCTACTGTTCTCACCTCCTGGACAAGCAATAGGTGAGCAACTGCCGCTAGCTCAATCGAGCCGGCCCTAGCCATCTCCTCAATTTTGAGATGACTCTCAGTGGCATCTCGCATTTTCACCTCTGCGAACGGGAGCCACGTTCCCAGGAAATGTCTGGAGTACCGCCCCAGCCAGCATGCGCCGGCCCAACACGTGGGGGACTTTGTCGTGCCATCAAGGACCCTACACGTTTTGGAGCGGCACCTGCTGGCCAACCGGCTGTGACAACGCGTTGTCACGGTCTGGACACGGAGACGCCACTTACCGTGGGACCAGCTCGGCGGCGAGGGCGCCACAGGGGCTCAGCACCCCGACTAAAAGCACCAGCTCGACTCGGAACCCCAGCCTCGACCAGGAGCGTAGTAGACGACCCAACCAGGCAAACAGCAAAAGGCGCGTCAGTGTCCCATCCGTCAAGTTTCTGTCGGGCCCCCAGGGACGTACGATGCCCCGGAGCCGAAGTTGCCCCAAGTCACCTGGGCCAATAAGGGCCATTTGCCGGGACAGCAGGAGCGCCCTCAGAACGCCTGAAATTGTCACCGGGTGGGGGCTTGATTACGGGCACCTTCGGCCCGGGACGACGCTCCGACCACTGTGCCCCGGTAGGAGGTCCGGCATGAAGAGCGCATGGGTGGAAGCCGAAAGGCGGAGCTACTCCGCCGGCGCGGCCGGGCTGATGGCGGACGGCATGGCGAAGAACTCAGGTACTGCCGTCACGGGCCTTGTCGGTAGCGCCCGACTAGAGGCCGTCGGCGACGGCCCGGGCGGCGTCTTTCGGGAGGAACTCGCACGTCCCGTCGTGACGGGCCGGCTTGGTGCACATCCGCCCGGTCCGCAGGTCAGTCTGGCCGCACAGGTGGGCGTCCGCCAGCTGCGTGTCGACGCGCCTGTTGTGTACGTCTTGGCGGCCGTCGGGCCCTTCGCTCGTGATGTTTTCTGGGAAGTGCGGCATGGTAACTCCTCGGTCGAGCGAGGCAAGGACGTTAAGACCTGCACGGGCCGGCCCGTTAGCGTTCCTTCGCTTTTGGGTGATGTTCGTTGCTTTGGTGGTTGTTGCCACTCTGGTCCCCTCTCGGGATGGTGAGTGGAGCCGGTGGCGTCGGGAGGGTCGGGGAAAGCAGCCGTCACAAGCGGATTACGCCAGGGCAACGGCAACGCAGGCGGCCCGGCCGTCTGCTCGTGGCAGGCGTCAATCACACCTGTCGAAGACGCCCACGAGCCTCGTCAACAGCTCAGAACCAGTAGAACCCGTGCCTGCCCGCGCTCCGCCCGCGTCCCCGCCCAAGCCCGACGAGCCAGATGATTAGGAAAATGGCGGCGCAGATCCATAGGAAATGCCAGGCGAACCCCACGGCTACGAAGAGCAGGACTATCAACAGTGGCAGTAGGAGGATCATCTTCGTACTTCTTTCTTGTCTATAACGGACTTATCCCAATGTCCAACGCGACCACGCTTTGGCCCGACCACCAGATGGGTCAGGGCGCCAGCGACGGGGTCGATGACCACCCGCCTCAGCTCCCCGCAGGGGCCGTCGCTAGAGCAGACTTCGCTCCCGGTCGTGAACTCTGCCGGGCCGCTCATATTGACTACCTTTCACTTTCTTGGAGGCCAAATTTGCAGGTCCCGTCGAGGCTGTTGCTCGGGCCAAGACAGGACCGCCGGCCGCACGTCGCTACGCCGCCCGAGCGGGGGCTGTGACTGCGCTTAGGACCGGTGCCGTAGAGACCAATAGCCGCCGGGCGCGTCGGCGCTGGACGTAGCCCCCGATGAACCCGTCGACGCCGAGCCAGCTCGAGGTCCTCCAGGTGGCCAGGATGACGATGGCGAACAGGGCATAGAACGCACACACGCTGGCCGTCCCCGACATGACGTAGGTGAAGAGAAGGGCCAGGCTGCCCAGCGAGGCCAGGGGGGTGAGCAAGCCGAGCACCAAAGCGATGCCGATGGCAAACTCGGCCACGGCGATGAACACGCCGATAGGGGCGGCGTTGGGGACGACAAAGCTGTGCAGGAAGCTCCCCCACCAGGTATAGGCAGCCACACCATGGGTGGCGAAGCCAGCTACCCCGGCGCCGTTGTGGTGCAGGAAGGCAGGGTTCTCGGCCCCCCAGAGCTTGGCCGCTCCGGCTTGGATCCACACGGCCCCGAGCCAGACCCGCATGGTCGTCCAAATGACCGCCATGACCTTTGAGCGCGCCAGCCATTTCAGCGGGCGTGGGGTAGTGAGCTTCGATGGGTCGTCGAGTAGTGCAATGGGGTTGTTCATTGGTTGTCCTTTTTTTGCGCCATATCTCGGCGTTGTTCGTGGAGAAAGCTGTTGTTGAGGCATGACCGCGGCCGGCCGGTGCCGTGGGCTCAGGTGTCCCGGCTCAGGGGCGGTCCGTTTTACGGCACCAGTTGAGGAGCTGGGGGTGAGGAGGTCACAAGCGGCCCTAGCGTCGTCCAGGGCGGAGCGGTGTTGGTTTAGGCCGATCGGCAACCGGGGATGGGTGCTGGCGACCGCTCACCGGTTACTTGTACTGGTTGCCCCGCCGGCAGGCATCCCCTGGGACGTGGCGTACGCAGCGGTCGCTGCATCAGTGCTCCGTGATCCCGTTGGCGCGGGACCGCTCGAGCCGCACCGACATGGTTGGCTCCTTTCGTTACGCCCGAGCCGGTTAGGGGTCACGAGGGCCGTGCCTCAAACGTCTACAACACACCATACTCTAGTTTTTAGATTCTAGTAATAAACTTCCAGTATTGGTGTATGATCTAGTTAGCTCAAGTCGGGCTAATGACCCTTCGCTCTCGGAGGGAGATCGGGGGCCCCAGATGGGGGCCACACTGCAAGGCTCCGAAAACGGCGTCAGGGCGCGACCTACAGAGGACGATCAGACCACTGCCGTCGGCGGTACGAAGGCAGACCGGACTTTTCCCCCAGTAGCAATTAGGTCACGGGGCCCTCGCTCGGAACCTCGGTTGAACGACCGGTTGGCGCGATTACTTAGCCAGAAGAAGGGCCCGGACGCCGTGATGACGGCGGTGCTGGCCGTCGCCTTGCTCTGTGGCCTGGTTGGGTTCGCTCTCCACTTCCTCTGGGTCGTCGCGATTATCGTGATGGCCCTCGGGCTTGGTTTCACCGTCGCCAACAGCCGACGAGACCGCATTGACGTCGTCAATCAACGCGCCGAGGCGCGGTCCGAGGCCGACGAGCGTGCTCAGGGCAAAACTAGCAATCGAACTGGTGAGTCATAACGCCGCAGAGGCGGTGCCCAGAGAGATCGCCGTGACATCGGTGGGTCGTCGCGTGGCGCCCAGCACGATTTGCACCGTGACATCCATCGTTCTCTACCGGTGGCCAGTTCGTCCTCATCGGCGGGCGAGGCGGCGTCCGCTTTCGGTGTCTATTGGGGTGTAGTTCATCCCGAAGTGATGATAGAGGGCGGACTCGTCGGCCTGGGACAGTTCCTCGCCGTGCATTTCGATCTCCGGCGCGGACCTCACCTGATCTTTGGTCACGGTCACCTGCAGGTCATCGGGACCGATCTGGAGCCCGGCCAGCGGCACGAAGGTCAAGTGACGGCCGATGAACCCTTCCTTGACGGTGCCAAACTGGGGCTCGTCGGTCTCCACGTCGACATAGACGCCTTCCAACTTCCCGATCTTGTCGCCGTTGCGGTCGAGAATCATCTTGCCGTGCCACTCGGCGACACTCCATTTGGCCTGAGCCGAATCGTCGGTCATGTGGACCTCCTCTTTCGCAGCCTCAAGTTCGCCGGACGACTTACCGAACCTACATCCCGCTACGAGCCACGCTATTGGTACGTGCCACTCGGCTATAGGTACTTACAGTCATCGGTGGCGCTGGCAAACCGCCAGGGCCAAATGGCCCCTTTCGGGGTCGTGGGGCGGGGACCTGGCTCTCTAGTCGGTGGCCAACACCTCCCGAGCCGAACGTTCCCTCTGCCTGGCGAACGTCGGCCTCGGGTCTGCCGTCCTGATCAGGAGTTGCGAAACCAATGACCGGGCTTCGGATACGGTCGGGTGGGAGTGCGCGGAGCAGCTGTCTTGCCCAAGAGCACGACATAGCACACGGCCCGACTACCGAGCCAGAACGGGGCTGTTCTGTATTGGGCTGCATCTGTGGGGCGCCTTTTCCGCGATCCCGGTCCAGCGGCGCCAGCCCAGGACGAGCCGATTTGTCGCTAAGGCCCTTTCCTGATGATGACTCGGGGCCGCCTGATCGCTTGTGTTGGAAAGGGTCAGGCCTGGACGTCCGCCGCGAGCTCGGCGCGTGCACCTTCCCGTGCCTGTGAGATACGGCCCGTAAGACATTGAACCGAAAATCACGTTTCGAGAACGAAGCGCTCAGAGGGCTGCGGCACTTGTGCGGAGGCGCTGCTCAGGTACTGCGAGCGGGGACCTTGGGGGTCTCTCAAAGACACCGCCAGTTCTGGCTACAACCTGAAGAGGTTCGTACCGCGTGGTGACGGTCGCCTCGGCTTCAACGCTGACGTGACCGTGAACTGGCAGCTCAACGGCAGGTGCGGAGTACTCGCCGTCGGGCGACCAGCCAGCACCACCGTCGGAGCGGAGACGACCCAGGACTTGGCCTGACTCTTCGTTCCGTTGTTCCCCGAGAGCCGCCGGTCCCAGGCCGAGCGAAGGCCCGCGTCCCCATGGCGAAGCAATTAGACCCAGCGCGGTCCTGCCAGCCGGCCGTCCGAAGACTTGGCTTTGTTTAGGCGGTGATCCGGGCTCACGCCCGGACGCGGTCATTTCCTTGAGGACCTTCGTGTTGGGCCGTCAACTGTATGCGGAAGAGCAAGGCCCGCGTGCCTCGCCGAGGACGATCACCGGTCAGGATGGATAGATGGGCGTCCAGAGTCGCCAGGACAAGGGTAACGAGCTCTCGGGGGTTCGACGGCCCCGTGACGCCGAGGAGTTTGAGCTCGAGGGGTATGAGGACCTGGCGCTGAACGTGCACCAGTGCGGGGTCACTAGGCGCTGCGTCGAGGACCTCGCCCGCCAGGTAGGCAAGTACGGCATCCCAGGTCGCGCAAGGCGGGTGGCTGGAGAACCCGGCGCCTGCGAGTTTGTGTAGTTCCGCGCGGTCACCGTGCGCCAACGCCCCGATCATGGCCCACCCTCGTCGCCGGTAACCCCTTTGGGCGTCGAAGGCCATGGTCCCGATGCCACTCCATCGACTGCTCAGCACTCCAGTCCGGCCGATCCCGGTCCGCCGCGCAGCCGGTTGCGTCCACATGGAGACGAGCCGTACTCGAGATGAGGCACAACAACCGCCGCAATAAAAGGACTCACGACCTCACCTCCCCTCCCGACCGATCCGGTACACAGCTTATTGACTCGTCGGAGACAGTCTCGGCCGGTAGGGACAGCTAACGAAAGAGGGCGTATGAAAGACGATTGCTCGTCACCTCGGAGACTCAGGTCTTGCCTACGTCGGGAGGAAGCTCTTGCGCTTTGGCCCGGAGCCAGGCTCCGCCGTCGAGGGCTGGCTTGTCTGGTCGGACCTTCAGCAGCTCGGGCTCGTGCCATCAGCTGGAGCTCACATCAGCTGGAGCTTTCCTATGGCACGTATATGGCACGGGCCGACTTCGAGGATAGAACCTCTACTTGGAAAAGCCCGCCTGACATGCCCTTTTACTTGAGCGGACGACGGGATTCGAACCCGCGACCCTCACCTTGGCAAGGTAAAACCTGATGCTGCGTATCGAGTTCGTACCACTCCGAGCAGGACAGTTCTGGCCAGTTACTGCCATCTGGTGCCACCGCTTGCCGGTTCCTTGTTCCACGTTGTTCCATGGGTCAGCTACCCTCAACTCCATGGCGAACCGCAGTAGGAGGCAGTTCGGTAGCGTCGAGAAACTCCCCTCTGGTCGGTACCGAGCTCGCTACCGGTACGACGGTGACTGGCTCAGTGCGGCCAGAACGTTCACCACTAAAGCTGATGCCAACGCCTGGCTTGCAGGGGCCGAGACTGACCTCGGGCGGGGCACCTGGGTCGACCCGCAACCGGGCAAGGAAAGCCTGCAGTCCTATGCCGAAGGCTGGCTCAAAGCTCGGAGCGACCTCCGCCCGACGACGCGGGCCAAGTACGAGTATCTACTGAACAAGCACGTGTTCCCAAAGCTCGGCCGGCGCGAACTGGCCCGGGTGACGGCGGCCGACGTGCGGGCCTGGTATCACGCTCTCGCTAAGGAGCACCAGTCCACCGCTGACGATGCCTACCGGGTTCTGCGAGGGGTCGTCAACACTGCCGTCACTGACGGTCAGCTCGTGAAGAGCCCGTGCACTGTGAAAGGAGCCGGCACAGTCCGATCCCCCGAGCGACCAGTGGCTTCCATCGCTGAAGTCACTGGCCTTGTCGAGGCGACGCCCGAGCGCTACCGGGCCGCGCTTCTACTTGCAGCTTGGTGCCAGCTCCGCCGGGGCGAAGTCCTGGCCCTCCAGCGTCGGCACGTCGACCTTGTCCACGGCACCGTCAGGGTTGAACAGGCCTGGGTCGTCCCCCCGGGGGACGACCAGTTGTGGGAGCGCCGAAGAGCGAATCCGGTCGTCGGAGCCTCACCGTACCCGAGCACATCGTCCCCGCGCTTGACCACCATCTGCAGCATTTCGTCGGGCCTGCTCCCGAGTGCTGGTTGTTTGGGACGTCCACTGGTACCGCTGTCTCGCCCCGAAATTTCCAGCGCGTCTGGAACGACGCCAGGGACGCGATCGGCCGCCCCGATCTCCACCTTCACGACCTCCGGCATTCTGGCCTCACCTGGTCTGCCGCGACGGGCGCTAGCGTGGCTGAACTGATGCGACGCGGCGGGCATGCCAGTCCCCGCGCCGCCTTGCGTTACCAGCACGCCACCGAGGATCGGGACAAGGCGCTCGCTCACGCTCTCTCGGCCTTGGCGAACGGGAGCCACGAGGCCAACCACGACACGTAAGGCCCGCTTGGCGCGCCACCGAGCGGTACGAAGCGAACGTAGATATGGCGTTGTCGCCTGCCGGTTTGTTTAGCGAATCGTGGCGTCTACAGACAGTTGCTGCCAGCTTGTGACCGTCACCAACACGGGATGCCGCACATTCGTCTCGTCGCGTGTGCTTCGTGATATCGGTCGAGAAAGCCGCTCAGCGGAAGCTCGGCTTTGTGCACCTCCCGACTGACCATCTCGGGCTTAGCCGGAGCTCTAGCTGGTCTCGGCGATGACGGCGGCCAGCAACCCGGCGAAGTCCTCTGCGCAGGGCCCGCATGCGGCCAGGTGGACCGCGATCCCCGGGTACCGTTCGGCCGCAGCCGCAGGGTCGGCCGCCACTAGCTCGACGTATACGTGGAGCAGGTCCATAGCCTGCTCACAGCCCACGTCCTGAGGGTCAGTGAGCAGGAACCGGTCGAGCTTTTCGGGACCGTTCACTTTTACCTCGAACTTCCGGTGCCTAGATGGCCGTTAGCCACGAGCGCAGAGCGCAACTTACGTCGGGCGTCGAAGACGGTCTTGTAGAGGGCGTTGCGGTTGGAGCCCAGCTTGGCCACCAGGGCGTCGAGAGGGACCCCATGGACGAAAATAGCGACGAACACCTCGCGCTCGATGGTCCGTCAGATCCTCGTCCACAGCCCGGTGCAGGGCGTCGAGCAGCTCCCGCCACTCGGGCTCCCGGGCGGGGTCCAGCCCGAAGCGGTCTGCCAGCCGATCCCAGTCCTCGGTGCCCAGGGCCACCGTGGCATGGCGCCAGAAGTGGCGCCCGATCTTGGTCGACACCTCGAAGATCACGAACTTGTAGGCCCAGGTCGTGAACCTGCTCTCGCCCCGGAACTGGCCGACTTTGTTAGTTATGGCCATCAGGGCGTCGGCCGCGGCCTGGTGGGCCAGGTCATCGAGCTCTGCTCCGGTCACCCGCAGGTCGCCGCGGCGCCGGCCTTCGCTGCGTGCGATCCGCAGCAGCACCTCGTGGAGCCGAGCGGCCGCCGCTTCACGCTCGGCCGGGGTGCCCGTCAGCGAACGCACCCACTCGGCAGACTCAGGGTCCAACGCGCGACCGGGGAGGGCAGGGAACCCCCCACCTACTGTCGCGTCCGCTATGGCCACAAAAGCGATCTTACGGGCCCGGCGACGTAAGCGGTCCGTAACCCCCGCCAGCTCTTCGAGTAGGCACTCTGACGAGCCACGGCGCTTTGGTGGTGGCGCCAACAAAATAACGGCATTGGAGCGGCACTGACGACTGCAGCCGTACCGAGACTGCGAGCCGCGGGCACCGTCCGCTTCGACTGGGACGCAATAGACGCCTAATTCGAATGGGTAAGAGAGGGGGCCAGCGCTGACGCTTACCTCTGAGACGGCCTCGAGGCCTCTCACGAGAACATCCGCAAGGAGCCCAACTATGACCATGACTACGATCGCCGAGCGGGTCGCCGCCATGAGCGCCGCCAGGCGCGATCAACCGCCGAACGAACTCATGGACATTTTTGTCCGCGAGCAGTCCGAGCTGGCGGCACGAAGCGTTCCCGACGCTAACGTCCCGGTCGGGTCTGTGCTGCCAGACGTTGACTTGGTCGATGCACACGGAGCCACGACGACTCTGTACGCGGCTACCCGTGCCCGGCCGGCGGTTGTGGTGTTCTACCGGGGCGCCTGGTGCCCCTACTGCAACATCACGCTGAGCCATTACCAGGCCCGGCTGCACACGACGCTGGTCGAGCGAGGGATCGAGCTCATTGCGATCAGCCCCCAAACGCCCGATGGGTCGTTGAGCATGCAGGAGAAAAACGAACTGGCATTCACCGTGCTCTCCGACCCTGGGAATATGCTGGCCCGTCGCCTGGGCATCCTGACCGCGCCGTCACCTGAGGTCAGGGCGGCACAGCTCCAGCTCGGCCTGGACCTCGTTTCCGTCAACGCCGACAGCAGCACCGCTCTGCCGATGCCGACCACGATCATCCTCGACGGCGGCCACGTCCTCCAGTGGATTGACGTTCACCCCGACTACACGACCCGTTCCGAAGCCGAAGATATCGTGGCCGCGCTCGACGCTGCGGCTCTATAGACCGACAAGGAGGAGCATCTGATGACTGTGAAACTCGCACTACTCGCTTTGCTCGAAGCCAAACCAGAAAAGGGAAGAGAACTGGCGGCGTTCCTTGAGGCCGGCCTTTCGATCGCGGCCGCCGAGGAAGGTACCGTGACCTGGTACGCCTTCAAGATCAGCGATACGAGCTACGGCATTTTCGACACCTTTGAATCCGAGGATGCCCGTCACGCCCACCTCAACGGCGAGATCCCGCGTGCACTCGCGCAGGTTGGTGCGGACTTGCTGGCCCGAGAGCCCGACATCCGCACTGTTGACGTCATCGCGGTCAAATAGCCCGTCCCCCACGTGTCGCTAGGCCCACCAGCCACGACGGACACGACGGAAACCGGGGGCTACTCGATGACCGTGCCAGCTTCCTTGGCTTACCCCAGAAACCCTCCGCCAAGGAGCCTTTCGACGGGACTGAGGAACAGCGCGTCATGGTGCGCCGGGTAAAGCCCGCCGTCGGCAGCCAGCTCGCCCTGTTCGCTATCGACGAATACGACTTTTATCACCGACCGGGAGCCCCCTGAGCTCGACAGGGCGCCATTACCGGCTTTACCCCAGGGGCGACTGGTCGCGGTCGATGACCGGGAGCGATTGGTACAAGCGGTCACACCGTCTACAGAGTAACGTAAGACGCTCGCCCCAAGTTGCGCGCTGCGCTTGTGGCCGACGGCGTCCTCGCCCAGGACAGGTAAGTGGCGCTTACCTGTCCTGTGACGATCGATTTGCCCACCCGGTTGGCCAGTGCGTGGGTGAGCAAGAGACCGGTCGGTAAGAGCAGCACCCGGCCTGACACTCACCAAGGGTGACCCGCCTGGCAGTCGGCTGCGCCTGGTCGCGCACCTCGTGAAAGGGGACGTCCATGACTGAACTCCAGATCGGTACGGGCTCGAGCGTCACTTGTCGACCTTTGGGCGACCTCGACCTCGTCAGTGCTGTATCACTGCGCCATCTCATCGGCGAGGTTCTCCGTCCCGGGCTCGAAGTTGTCATCGATCTTCAAGACGTCAGTCTTATCGATGCCGTGGGTCTAAGCGCTCTGGTCGGCTCGGTTCGCCGGGTGCGGGCGGTTGGTGGGAGAGCACGGATCTGCAACACCCAGCCACGAGTGCAGGCGCTCTTCAGGCTCGTCGGGGGTCGACCGGCTCCTTACGCCGTCCTTGCTGGCGCCGCGTAACGTCGCCGTGTCATCGTTGTGAAAGGCGCTCCACCATGTGGGCGAAGAAGTTAGCGATCGTTGTTCGAGCCCCGACGTAGGTTTCGTCCCGAAGTCGTCACGAACTGTATCTCGGCAATGAAAGTTTGAGGCCACGGTAAAGCCGGTCCGCATTTGTCCCGGCCGCCCTTTTCACCTTCTCAAGCCGCTGAAAGACGAGCGAGCCACAGGACGTCAGGAACGGCCTGACAATCCCCTGCCCCCTCAGAGCTCACGACTTTTACCTCCTGCCCCAGCCCACCAAGGACGGTTTCATAAATAGCTCGGCGCCTGCGGCTTTGCTCGGCCTACAAGGTGCGCGCGGGCAACACGTTGGGTAAATCGCCCGCCCCAGTTATTACTGCTCGAAGGACGTAAGAACCCAATCGCCGCCGACGCGTATTCGCGAACAGGGGAAACAGCAAAGCGGCGTCTGCCGCAAACTAGCGCCGGCTTCGCCGGAAGAAGGATAGACAGTAGATGCTCGGCTGACTCAGCAACACGGCTCTATCGACGGTGTTCCGCGGTCGCCAGCGCATAGCGGCCTTGGTCGAGGAGGACATAAACCGTGACGTGTCCTGAAGAGCGCCTGGTCGCCTTCCTCGCCGGCGAGCTCTCCTCTGAAGAGGAGCGGCGCTTCCACGAGCACCTCCTCGGCTGTGAGCGGTGCTGGCGAGCGGTCCAGGCCGACCAAGCCGCCCGGCACGCGCTTGAGCAATTGAGCCAGCCCGCGCCGGCCGGGCTCCAGGGCCGAGACTTCCTCACGGCATTTACAACAGAAGACAATAAGTAAGATCCCCCGGCTCCGGGATGCTCACGCAGCGTGCCTGTCGGAACTGAGACCCCAAAGACAGATACGTCAGTTTTTAGGATGTAAACCCTCTCAGGCGCAGATCCGCTCGGGCACCAGCAACAAGGGACATTATCACCAACCCGCGGTCATCGATCAACGGGTTGGTGCGGAAGGACATAATCAGTAAGTTCGAAAACGTGCGCCATCTTTACGTGTTTGCTTTGAGCAATATGTGGTGCTACCTGTGAATTCCAAATGGAGGTATGAAAATGTTCAGTAATATCGTCACTAAACGGGTCAAGCCCTTAGTGCTGGGTGCAGCAGTCAGCGCCCTCGCCGTTACGGGGACGACGACAACCGCCGCCGCGGCAGGGGCAGCCGTCGATGCCCTAGCGGGGCATGCCGCCGCGGACGGGCTCGGACAGCTAAGCGGCTTCCTGTCCCCGTCCAAGTTTACCGAGGGCAGCCTGATCGACATCAATCTCAGTAATGAGTCGGCGCGTCTCCCGATCTACCCAGGGACGGCGCCAAACCCCTCGACAGGCAAGCAAGAGACGGTTTGGTACATCTTGCTCGACGCTTCCGATAGCGGCCTGGCGGCCGACTTGGGCGTCAACTTTGCGCCCAAACTGGCCAATATCGGTATCGGCTGCCCCGCCTGCGTACAAACCGTTACGGAAGCGAACCCGACCCCGACCGCCAACCCCTTCGGCCCTGCGGTCATCCACTTCGCTGGTGCACCGGACTTCAGCCCGACGCGTATCGCCGTCCCCGGGCCGACCGGCTTCCCGCTCAAGAACTTCCAGCCCGGTTCCGACGTGCCCCCTGGGGACAAGTACAGCCCGTTCATCCGTATCGCGGGCTCTGACGTGATCTACAACGCCCCGATCATCGCGGCCGGCAACGGCCCGTACGACGTGACGACTCACACCAATACTGAAGACCGGGTGCTCGGCATCCACATCGGAGGGCCGTCGCAACCTGGCCGGTTCAGTGAGTCTTGGGTGGACATGCTATTCGTCAAAGGGTTCGACAGCGGTGAACCGATCGTCTATTTGAGCACCGACGCTGGCCAGCCGCTCACGGCGGTGCTGGAGCGTTCGACGTACGTGCCAGCGCTCAACGACGCCTCCTTCAACGGTGGCGATGACTTCTTGGGGTCGGCCCGTGAGCGCCTGTTCGGCTTCATCAACGGCCAGACGGGGGTCAATAACCCGCAGGCCCAGGGCTTCCAGCACCTTGCTCTTGATGGCGGGGTGGCCGACAACGCGTCCGCCAGCAACACCAGCTTTATCAATGCGCTCCGCTACGGCGGGGACCTGCTCAACGTGTTCGGAGACTTCCCCACCCTCAGCTCGCCTCGCCATGCGGACGCTTACAGCCCCTTATGGGACGCTCAACTCGGTCTGTGGACGCCCAAGGCCATCAAGCTCGGGCTGGACAAACGGCAGATCGACGAGAACACTGTGCTCAATCTGGCTGCCGACCGGCCAGACTTGCTGACGGGCGTGAACCCGGCAACAGGGGCGCCCTCACCTTACGGCTCGGTCGGCGTCGACATCAACTGTGCCGTTCTCGGTTACACGGCAATAGCTCCACGCACGGCGCTCCAGCCGAACGCTCCGGGGTCGCAGTTCCCCCCGAGGTAATAAGACGGCGCTGGGACGGGCCCCCCAACCAGACAAAGCCCCCCGCTCAAGTGGTTACGAGAGAGCCAAACGAGACCCGCGGCCAGCAAAGGTCCGCGGGTTTCACGGCGCTGGTCCGTTCTTCGTGGTGATTTGGCGGGACCGCAGTGAAGAGCCCGTGCACTGTGAAAGGAGCCGGCACAGTCCGGTCCCCCGAGCGACCGGTAGCTTCCATCGCTGAAGTCACTGACCTTGTCGAGGCGACGCCCAAGCGCTACCGGGCCGCCCTTCTAACTCAAAAGGGGGCGGGTTATGAGTCGCCATCCTTGCGCTTACAACTTCCCGCGTGGGTCGTGGTGAGCGGGGCTCAAAACCCCTGGACCGGGATCAACGGCGCATCCACGGGTCGAGATAGGGTTTCGGTAGGGGCAAGCGGCAGATGACGGCGTAACCCGCTTGCCACAGCCACCAGGTCGATCTCAGCCTCCGAGAACTGCGGTACTCCGCAATGGCGGTCAGTCGAGGATCCAGTCGATCGGGCGATCGACGTCGGGCTGGTAGATGCACAACGAGCCTGTCGGGACGGTGCGGTGTAGGTGGTCCCCCACCACGACGCGCCGAGCCTAGTGCAGGCGCCCACCGCCGACCCTCTACGCGCGAAGGCAGTCGTGTCGTCCCCCAGCGTGGCGGCGGCTCGGGCGAGTGTGTCGTCGGTAAGACTATGGAACGGCGGTAGTTCGTGGGCGATATTTTCCTTCACTTCTA
>CAVWFC010000010.1:0-1507250 GCA_963754115.1 uncultured Acidimicrobiaceae bacterium
ACATCGAGGCATTGTTCGTACAAACGGCTGCCAGTTTGACCAGCAAAGCCAGCAAGATCATTTTGCAGGGGTTGTCACCATCGACGATTTACTTCGCCGATCGGCCCAAGCGCGTGAGGTCGGCCACATGTCCACGAGGAGCTTCGTCGACCTGTGGGGCGAAGGCGACAACAGTTTCGCTATAGACCCGCCGAACGCTGTGTTGTCATTCGCAGAGCTCGAAGACCGTACGCCGGAAGAAGTCGTGCTTACTATTCGGAAGCCTAACCTCGACGGCGACTCCCTCACTTATGAGGTGGACGTGCTCGACGGCGCTCTCCCGGCCTCGACGGGGCCGTGCGTGCTTGTTCATCGACCCCATTGGCCGCCCGCTATCACCGGTGTCGGTCGCCGGTATGGAAAGGCGCGACCCCCGCCGCCGCATGCGCCGCCTGTAACCGCCTTTAGATCGGCGTTGGCCCTAGGGCGGCCGGTATAAATGAGAGCGCCTGTCCAGCCGGACGGCCGGACAGGCGAGCACCCTCAGAAGGCTTTACTGAGCCGCAGTGCTGGCACGGTGCGGGAGCTTCCAGGCTGGGCCGGACGAAATGGCAGGTATAGCCATTGGGATAATGCTCCAGATAGTCCTGATGCTCGGGCTCGGCCTCCCAGAAAGCACCCGCCGGTGCGACTTCCGTGACCACCTTCCCGGGCCAGAGCCCCGACGCCTCCACGTCAGCGATCGTTTCCAGGGCCACGCGCTTTTGCTCTTCGCTGGTGTAGTAGATCGCGGAACGGTAGCTGGAGCCGAGGTCGTTGCCTTGGCGATTCCTCGTGGTCGGGTCGTGGATCTGGAAGAAAAATTCCAGAATTTTGCGATAGCTGATTGTCGCCGGATCGAAAATAATCTCGACCGCCTCGGCGTGGTTCCGTGATTGCGGTAGGTGGCGTTGGGCACGTCACCGCCGGAGTAGCCCACGCGGGTGGAAATCATGCCGGGCTGTTTGCGCAGCAGATCCTGCATGCCCCAAAAACAACCTCCGGCCAAAATGCGCCTTCTCCGTTTGAGTGCTCATGCTTTCGCTCCCTTAGCATTCGATTCGAACAGCTTGCGATATGCTCCGTAGCCTTCGGCTTCCATTTCTTCCAGCGGTACAAAGCGCAGCGATGCGGAGTTGATGCAATAGCGCATCCCGCCTTCTTCGTCGGGCCATCGGGGAAAACATGGCCGAGATGGCTGTCGCCCATGCTCGACCGCACTCGGTGCGGACCGTGCCATGCGAAACGTCGGTGTTCTCCACCACGTGCTCCGGCTCGATGGGCTTGGTGAAGCTGGGCCAGCCGACTGGCTGTCGTATTTGTTGGCCGAGGCAAACAGCGGCTCGCCAGAAACGACGTCGACATAGAGCCCGGGCTCTTTGTTGTCCCAATATTCGTTGTCAAAGGGACGCTCGGTGCCGTCCCTGGGTCACGCGGTATTGCTCGGGCGTCAGCTGAGAGACCTTTTCTGCATCTTTCTGGTAGCGGTCCGACATGGGACGCTCCTTCCAAGTTGCTGCTTCATCTGGATGTCCTAATTGTTCCCCGCCAAGGTGTCGCCAATCGACCTGCCAGTGGCGCCGCAGGCAGCAGCCCCTCCTGTGGCACACTCCAGATCAACTCGACATTAAGGGAACAACCATTCGAGGTACCCTGTTCCCGGCTCCTGGCAGGTTCTCCTGACCGGGTTCTCGGGACCTTGCTCGAGCCTGGTGGGGACGAGGTCCGCTCCCAGCGTGGGCTGGTTCGTCTATCGGCGTACCAGCGCCCCTAGCCTTTCGGGGTCGTAGAGGACGCGCTGGTCGACCGGGCGCCCGTCAAGGATCCCGGCGGGGGTCCCCTGGGGGTCTTCCTGCTGGAACTGGCTCTCCGCTGCCAGCACCCATCGCTTGTAGCGGAGGTCATGAACTCCCTGCTCGAACTCGGGGCTGACCAGACCAGCCCGTGCCCCCAGGTCGATCAAGTCGCTGGCCGTGAAGCCACCCGTGCTCTCGGCGGGTTGATTGGCGAACAGCTCGCGCCGCAGCTGGTCAAACCGCCCGGCCTCCGCGGCCAGGGCCAAGGCATATCAGGCGCGCACCGACTCGACCCCGAGGAAACACCGCATCCGGTACTCGACGGCAACCGCCCCAGCGGCTATCTACGCGAAGCAGGAGGTCGCCCGATACCTCCTCGAACCGCCGGCAATAGGGGCACTGAGATCCTCGAATAGCACGAGGCGGCGCCGCGCTCCCTCGCTACCCACCAGCACCCCACCATCGGGCGTGTGCCCCGAAGGTTCAACTATCGCTGCAGAAGACGCCATCGCCAGCTCCTGTCCGGGTGTGTGGAGCTTATGTCAAGGCGGACGGCTTCGAACGTTGGGAACCGCGGTGGCACCCTTAACCTGTGAACCGAGCCTAACTTCACGACAACCACTGAAGGGAGCCAGCGGGTGGCCGATATAGCGTTTGTCAAGGGACTTGCGGAGGCAGACAACTTCTTTGCCGTACTTCGCGGTCGCCCGTCCGGACGGCAGCGTCCACGCTTCGGTCGTCAAAGCCGGGGTGCTTGACGACCCTCAGGACGGCGCGCCGAGTGTTGGCATCGTCGTGGCTGGCAATGCCCGGAAGTTAGGCTATATGCGGCGAAGCGGACGGGCCACAGCTGTGTTCAAGGTCGGTGGGAGCTGGGCGGCTGTCGAGGGCCGAGTTCGTCTGGAAGGTCCTGATGACCCCGCCCCGGCCGGCTCGGACCGCCCCGTCCTGTCAGTGGTAAGGGAAGTCTTCAAGGCCGCCGGCGGCACACACGGCGATTGGGACGAGTTCGACCGCGTGATGACGGCGGACAAGCGGTGCGCCGTTTTTGTGAGGGCCGACCGCATAATGCCCGGTAGCTAATTTGTCTCGGTTAGCGTTCGCCCGCTTTGGGGCTCGCGATTTGGTAACGCCAAATGGGGCTGTAAGCCCCATTTGGCGTTACCAAATAGAGCCGAACCCTCCTGATCGCCGCGCTGAGGCCGGTCAATGGGACGCCCGGTATTGCCAGGACGGCGTTGATCGTCCCGAAGGTACAGCCCTGCCGGCGACGGCCCCCACGAGAGTGAGGTTACTGGTGCCGGCTCGCCCGTTCTGCGGGAAGAATGGAGATATAGAGGTGACCCTTCCGGATGGCACAACGGTCCTGGCCCGAGGCCGTCTTGGGATCGTCCCGCCGGACCGGCCGCGGGACCCCGACTTCGGCCTCTACCTCGATGAGCGATGGCGTGACGACCCCGAAGTCTCGTGGCCCTTTCGGATGATCGACTGGCCGGACTTCGGTCTCCCCGCTGATGAGGCGGATGTCTTCGATGCCGTGGCTAGCCTCCACCGACGCGCCCGAGACGGCGAGCTTATTGAGATCGCCTGCTACGGCGGAGTCGGGCGGACAGGGACGGTCCTTGGGTGCCTGACCGTCCTCGGTGGCATCCCCGCTCCGGAGGCGGTGGCCTGGGTGCGTCGGCACTATCATCCCTCGGCCGTTGAGACCCCGGCACAGGAGCAGCTCATCGGGAGGTTCGCCCGGGCCGTCAAGGGCGCAGTAAGATCCTCCGTGCAGCGGCGCCGGACATTTCCCCCGCTGTCAGACCCCGGTGCCAGACGGCGTGCCGCAGGTCCCGGCATCAGCCCGTGGATGTCGTTGTCCGCGCCCTCGTCGTAGTAGTTGCGGTTGACCCCGTCGTCGTCGTGTCAAGCCCTGTTGTCGTGGACGTTGCCGGTGTCGTAGTCGTCGTTTCATGCGTCGTCGTGGTGGTCGGCCGGGTGGTCGTAGTTGCCCCGGTGGTCGTGGTGGGCCGCGTGGTCGTCGTCGCTGACCGGGTGGTGGTCGTGGTGGGCCGCGTGGTCGTCGTTGTTGACCGGGTGGTGGTCGTGGTGGGCTGCGTCGTCGTGCTTGTCGCACGGGTTGTAGTCGTGGGCCCCGTGGTCGTGGTCGTTCCGAGTGTCGTGATCGTTCCGAGTGTCGTGATCGTTCCGAGTGTCGTGGTCGTCGTCGCCTGCGTCGTCGTGGTCGGCCGCGTAGTGGTCGCATCGGGCCGCGTTGTCGTCGTCGCTCGCGTCGTCGTCGTCATACGACCCGTGGTGGTCGAAACCCCGGAAGTCGTCGTTCCCGGCTCCGTGGCCGGCCCTGTGGTCGGGGGCGCCTGAGTGCCGCCAGTTGTGCCTGGTCCCGTGGGTGTGCTCAGCCCGGTGGTGCTCGTGGTGCCGTGCGGGCTCGTCGTCGTAACGGCACGCGTCGTTGTCGTATGGCTGGGCCTGGTGGTCGCAACTCGCGCTGTTGTCGTGCTCGTGTGCGGCCGGGTCGTGGTCGTGACCGGCCTTGTCGCAGTCGTAGTCACCCGCGCCTTGACGGTTGTTGTAGTCCGGGGTCGCGCCCCGGTTGTGGCAGTAGCTGACGGCCGGGTCGTAGTTGGTGTGGCCCGATGTCTCGTGCCAGTACCTCCGGCCGTCGTAGTGACAGGGAACCGAGGCCGGGTGCCCCGTGTTACGCCCGTTGTTGGTGACGTTGTGGTCGCTGGCCGGCTCACGCCCGTGGTCGTCGAGGTGCGGCTGACGCCCCTTCTTTTGACCTGGCGCGTCGTGCTTGTCATCGTGCGCCGGCCCCGAGCGGCTGTCGTCGTAGCTGACCGTACCGAGCGTGTGGTTGTCGTAAGCGAACGCGAACGGCTGGTTGAAGTAGTGCTTCTGCCGGATCCGTGCCCACGGGTTCTGGGGACCGTCGAGTGTGGCAACCGACGATGGCTAGAACCTCCTCGCTCCGTCGGGCGGTGGCTTGTGGTCGGACGGCTTGTAGTCGTGACCTCACGCCTATTCCCCGTCGTCGATGGCCCCGCCGTCGATGGCCCCGTCGTCGATGGCCCCGTCGTCGATGGCCCCGTCGTAGGTGGTATTGCGGATGTGGTCGTCGATCGGCTCGCCCTGGTCAAGCGACGAGCTCCCCGCCCGGTCGTCTGTGGGCTCGCCACTGTCGTCGGGGCGACCGTGGTGCTTATCTTTGGTCCGAGCACGGTCGGGGCCGGCCGGCCAGATCCGGCCCGGGTACGTGGAGCGCGTCTCGAAGTGCCAGGGCTCTTTGTTACAGGCGTCCCTGTGCTGGGCGAAGCTGGGACGGTTGACCGGCCCGTGCCCCGAGGTGAGCCCGCGTGATGAAGATGGGTAGGCGGCGTGGCAGTTTGCGTCCGTTTCGTCGTTACCACCTGCGTGACCGCACTGGCGCGACCCGGACTGGCTTGGCCTCCCGTGGAGGGCGGCGAGGAGCCAACTGCGACGGTGCCAGCTGCGACGCTGCCAGGTGCGAGAGTGCCTGCTGAGAGCGTGGACGACGTGTCCTTCGGAGCAGGGCTGGAGCCTCCGAGCAAGTCGTAGAAACCAAAGATAATAAATCCGACGACCGCTACCGCCGCGACGAAAAAGAGGATAATCCGCTCGGGCCCGTCAGTGCGGCTGTTCATCCGGTGTCCTTCTAGCCTTGACGCGCAGAGAGCGCGTGCATGACCGCAAATTGCGTGTGCGACGTTTGCTGAAAGGTGATGCACTTCTGTATACCCGGTTGCGCACAAAATGCTTCGCCTTATTGTCCGCAAACATGGGACATCTCGGAGCTCTTCGGAGTGGGGGCTCGCCTGGTGCGACGTGGTCGATTGCTAACTTGATAGGCTCCTCGACCGGAGCTAAAGCGGGATAAATGGGCCAGTCATCATGGTTGGCCGCGTTTGGAAGGTGCACACCTGTGAACGGCGATAATCCAGGCAGTGGGGATTGCCGCGACCCTGGTCACAGTGATTTTGCCGCCTCGACCCGTCTACCCGGGCAACCGGCGCCCCACTGCACCGGCAGTCTGCGGGCGTGTTTTTTCGAGCACGTTCAGCGCGCGAGCGGCCTGAATGCGTGACCAGGAGCTGCCCGGGCCGCCCGAGGCAAATGCTCACCCCGAGGTTACGGGCCCACGACCCCGGTTGACGACATCGGTGGCGTGGAAGGTGGCCGGCCTGGCGGAGCGCGCTTGCAGTTTTTCCTTCAACCGTAAGACAAAATCGCCTTTGACGCTGGGCGTAGTCCTGGCCGCCTGGGACAGGGCCGGCACGGCCGCCTCGGTCAAGCTGCTCGAGGAACATCTGGCTCGCTTGCCGGGGGTGGACCTCGCGATGGTCGCTGTCGCCAACAACGGTGAAGTGCTGTCGGACCTGCGGAGCGGCCCGAGAGGCTTATTCGATGTCATCGCCGGTTCCAACGTGGAGGCCGAGTTCTCAGCCTATG
This sequence comes from uncultured Acidimicrobiaceae bacterium, assembly GCA_963754115.1. Lineage (GTDB taxonomy): Bacteria > Actinomycetota > Acidimicrobiia > Acidimicrobiales > Palsa-688 > Fen-671. Next base: position 6,291 of record CAVWFC010000010.1, read on the forward strand.
AAGAGGGGCGCGCCCACATTGTGGACCGGTACGGTGCCGGTCCGGGCGGCCCGGGCCCGGATGCGTGGCCCTGGTCAACGACCGGCTTCCGGCCTACGATACGGGCTACCTTTCGGCGTTGACCCCCGACCTTCTCCGGTTTGTTGGCTCCAGCGCGGTCGCCAGTGGTCGTTTTGATTCCAGGCCGCGCCCGATCCGGTTTTTGGGGCACGAGCTTTTCTGCTGGATCCGGTCAAACTTTGTGCTCGCATCATCCGAAGTGATGAAGCGCATCGGTTCGCCGCGATCGCTTGGTCTCGCAGAGTACGAGGTGCACGTACCCAGCGCCTTCCCGGGGTCGTCGTGGCCACTGTCTACTTGGCCCGGCGGCGACGCAGGTGAATTATTGCGTGTGTGGCTGACAATGCCCGGAGGTTGGTCCAAGGCGGAACCGCTGGACGGGCAGTCGTGGCCGAGGCTGCGGCTGAAGGCTATGGCCGTCCTGAACGAGTGGCTACTTACCGCCAGGCTGTTCGAAAATGGGACAGCCCTCGTACCCTGGCGGCAGCTGCGCGTTATGTCGCAACTAGACCCCGCTTTGCCTTTTAGCCGTCACCTTCTGCAGATGTACCGGGGCTCACCCCGGTTCGGGCTCGGGGTGGACCTGACGTCGACTGGTCGTGTGCAGCTGGCGGCGGCGGTGCTGGCATCGAGAGCCCGGGCTCCGGGGACAGCCGAGAAGCTCTTGTCCGCTGCAGGGCGGTCGGCGACGGCCGCATGCACAGCGTCTGGCCGGGCCGGCCCCGCCCACTAAGGTGCTGGGCCCTCCGCCAGCTTAGCCCAACCGGGCGGGGCTCTCCGGCCGCCTGGTCCGGGCCGCCTGTGGTTTGCGCCCACCTGACCTCGAAAGAGCTGAAGAAACCCGGTCAAAAAGATGGGGCGAACAAAGGGCAATTTCGACGCTACCCGGTGGTCAGGCAACAGTTAGCGCCGCCTGTCCGTGGGCCCCTGTACGTGCAGGGCACGCTCTAGAGCGGACTCGAGCCTGCTTGTGGCGGCGGTGAGCGACCACCGCTCCTCAACCAATTTGCGGCCTCCGTCGCCGAGGCGTTGCCGGCGTGCCGGGTCCTCCAGCAGGGACTGCAAGGCAGCGGCGAACGGTTCGGCGTTGCTCGCCGCCAGCAGACCGTTGACGTCGTGGACGACGGTCTCGCGAAGTCCGCCTTCAGCGACGGCGACAACGGGGAGGCGGGCGGTCCCGGCCTCGAGCGGGCCATAGCCAAACGGCTCGAGCCGGGCCGCATTGCAGTACACCGAGGCCTGGGCCAGGAGCCCGAGCAGTTGGCCGTGGGTCACGTTGACGTGCGGCCTGAAATCCACCCTCTTCGCACGAGCTCGTTGTTCCAGCTCGCTGAGGTAGCGAGGGTCGGCCCCGTTGCCGACCCAATGGAGCGGCGGCGCGGGTTCAGGAAGTAAAGCCACGGCATCGATGACCAGCTCGATCCGTTTCGGGAACTGGAACGTACCTATCCCGATGACGCCATGTCGACGTCCAGCCAGCTCGGTTGGGGTCCACTCGTCGATGTTCACGCCCAGATAACAGACGCTGGAGGCCAAACCGTAAGCACGGCTTACGGATTCCATCGAGAAATAAGAATTGACGAGGATCGCGCCAAACGAGCTTGCATTTATGACCTCCTCCCTGACCTGGAGGCGGCGCAGCTCGGTGTCGACCACGCCACTGAACCTCTGGCGGGTCGTGGGGCGGGCCCCTGTGCCACCCTCGAGTTGCCAGGGGTTATCAGGCAGAGCTTCGTAAAGGGCCCGGCGGGGTTCCTGCAGGTACAGGACGGTCGGGACGGAAGCGTACCGGGCGATCGGAGGGGCGGCGAAGTACTGGCAGGTGGCGCTGAACACGATCTCGCAACCGGCGTCGGCCATTTCCTGGGCCACCTGCTGGCAGTGCCCTTTCATGGCTTCGAGCCTGGCCGGCAGGTCGAACGGCGGAGCGAGGCGGTCGGCGAGCCTGCGGGGCCACTTCGAGAACGGGACGACGTGATAGGGAGCGAGCGCGCCAACGTCCAGCATCTCCCGGTCCACGGTAGGAGGCGCCCAGACTTCCACCGCGTGGCCCCGGGCGACCAACCCGTGTACGTGGTCGTACAGCGCCCTTTGACCGCCCCCAGAGCCGAGGTTCGTCCATACTCCGATATGCACCCGGGCCTCCGTGCCAGCCGCGGCTAAATCTCGGTGGACCGGGACCGGTGTGTACCCGGCCAGGCGCTATTGGCGTTGACGTCGAGGCCTCGGGCCGACCTCACCCGCTTACCGAGCGCCCTTGTGCCGAGCGCCCCTGAGCCGAGCGAGCTTGTGGCGGCACTACAGCTTGAAGATCGGCCCACGGCAAACCGGCCACCACCTTGTACTCCGGAAGGTGGTCCCAGCTCTTTGTTATCGGGTCGGTCCCGGTGCCTGCTTCAGCTGTCCAGTCGCTCGGTTGTTCCGCCACGATCATGACGCCGCCCGCCTGGTCGGTCACGACCGCCCCAAAGTTCTGAAGGGCGTGGAAGACTAATTGCGCAAAGCGGGGCAACCCTGATGGCATAGGGAGGTCTGACGGCAGGCGGAACCATTGGCCTTCAGGTGGCTGGCCGCCGTTCGTGCCGCAGTCGCCACGGTCCGCAGGATATACATACCCGTTACAACTCGGTATTTGTAGCGCCAAAGCGTGGTCGATTGCTCCCGACTGTACGTCCGCTTCAGTGATCGCCGTCGCCAGGTAGCTGATACCCGTGGCCGAAAGGCCATAGGGAGGCGGGAAAACCCCGGTTGAGTTCTTTACGTTCAACTCGCCGCCCCAACAGGCGGAGTAGCTTGCGCTCGTTTGCTTGGCGGTGCGCCATAGCTCCCAGTCGTCCCCGCTCGAAGGCTGGTAGACGACGAGGGGGTCGTCGCTCGAGCCGTTGAGGGCCGTGAAGGCCGGGATAGGGATGTGCCCGCCCGTATTGACGAGGAAGTTGCTACAGCCGGAATCCACCGCAACAGCAAGCGGCGCCGTCTTTGCCGGCGCCGTGTAGATCGGGATCGTGTTTACGCCCACGGAGCCGTAGTCGTGCTGGTAGTCGGCCACCAAATCTGAGGCGTATGCAGCCGATTGAGGGCTCGAGGACCAGCTGGCCACACCGCCCTCGGTAAACGGCGTGTTGTCCCAGTCCGGCGTTTGCCCGGTAAATGTAGTCTTTGCGCTCCCGCAGGCTGACGCCAGGCTCAGGAGGACCAGCAAGATCGCCACAGCACCGGAACGTAGGGCCTTGTGGATAGAGGTGTTCGCGCCGCCCGGCGGGCGGACGACCCGGCTCGGCCCCGGGTTTGCGGCCGCGACCGCGCCGTACTGGCCCACCAAAAGGAACCTATCCCGTGCCAGGCACTATTTGAGGGCTGTACGTGGTCTTCCCATCACCCAAAGTGAAAACGTCAGGCCTCCACCGAATCGGGGTAACTGACTGGTACAACAACTAGTGCCGCGACAGGCAACGTTTGCCTGGTTGCACAGCGAACTCTAAATCGCCGACAGGGCCTTTGCCGCCGGCAACGGGGCAAACGTTCATGGAGGCAGCACTACCCCAAGGAACGTCGCCCTGCAGAACATGACATGCCGTTTTCAGTAATTATTCCAGCGCACAACGAAGAGGCCGTCATAGCTCGGTGCCTCTCCAGCCTCCTGGAGGGAGCTCCCTCCGGGACGGCGGAGGAGGTTGAGGTGATTGTCGTCTGCAACGGGTGCGATGACCATACCGCTCAGGTGGCCAGGGAAATCGCGCCTCGGGCCACCGTCCTCGAGATACCAGTCGCGTCCAAGGTGGCGGCCCTCAATGCGGGGGACGAGGAAGCCGCCCATTTTCCCGCGTTTTTACGTTGATGCCGACGTCGAACTTCCCTACCCCGCCCTACTGTCTGTGGCCAAGGCACTCACCGAAGGGGGAGCCCTGTGCGCCGCGCCGAGACCTTTTTTCGACCTGGCCCAGAGGCCATGGTCTATTCGCGCCTTCTATAGCGTGTTCACGGGCACCCCTTACCTGTCCCAAGACATGGTCGGTACCGGCGTCTATGCCCTGTCCGAGGAGGGCCGCCGCCGCTTTTCGGCTTTCCCGGAGGTCACGGCCGATGACCAGTTCGTCCAGCAACTCTTCGAGCGCTCAGAACGCAGGTCGGTGGCCGGTGCGTACTTTGTCGTGCACCCGCCGGCCAACCTGCGCGGCGTCCTGGCCATGAGGGCACGCGCCTACCGTGGCAACCGCGAACTGGCCGGTTCGGGGCTGGCCCGAGTGGCCGCTCCACCGTCGGGGGTGAAGAGCACGCTCAGGCGGGCTTTGGTGCCGGCTCAGGCACCGGCGGTCGCCGTTTATGCCGGCGTCAACGTCGTAGCCAAGGTCCTGGCCCGCCGGCCGGCCCGCGTCGGCGCTGGGAGCGGGACGAGAGCGCGAGGCTCCTTGCCGCTCGTCACGGCTCCGGCGCCGGCCTCCCGGCGGGTGCCACAGACGCCCGCGTTTGCTATGTGACAAGCCACTACCCGGCTCTTTCTCACACGTTTGTGATGCGTGAAGTCATGGGTGTACGCGCTGCCGGCCTGCGGGTCGATACGGTTTCTGTGCACCGGGCGGCCGAGGCGCACTTGCTCGCCGGAGTGGACAAGCTCGAGGCCGAACGGACCTGGAACATACTGCCCCTCCAGGTCGGCCCGTTCGCCGCCGCCCACGCACGCGCCGGCCTGGTCCACCCCGTCGCCTACTTCCGCACGCTGGGCGAGGCGCTGGCCGCCTCACCGGGCGGGCTCAGGGGTCGTTTGTGGCAGGCGTTCTACTTTGCCGAAGCGATCGCTCTCTGGGACCACGCCCGGCGGTTGCAGGCCCGTCACTTTCATGCCCATCTTGCCAACGTGGCTGCTGATGTCTGCTGGTGGGCATCGACCTTCGGCCGGAAAGCAGAGCCGCGGGCAGGGTGGAGGTGGAGCTTCACCATGCACGGTTCCACCGAGTTCTATGCCATCGAGCGGTTCAACCTGGCGCGAAAGGTCGCCAATGCCGACCTCATTGTTTGCATAAGTGATTTCACCAGGTCGCAGCTCATGTACCTGAGCCCGCCCGAGGACTGGGTAAAACTGGTCGTGGTGCACTCGGGCGCGGACCTCACCCGGTACCAATGGGCGCCGCCGAGGCAGGGCACCGGCTTCGTGGTGTTGTGCGTCGCCCGGCTGGCCCCCGGAAAGGGCCTCGAGCTTTTGCTCCGCGCCGTCGGGATCCTGGCTGATCGGGGCGTCGACGTTCGCCTCGTCCTGGTCGGAGACGGCGAACTCGGCCCGAGGTTGCGCCGTCACTCGAACCGGCTCGGCATAGACAGCCGGGTCGAGCTGGCCGGAGCAGTTGGCCAGGATGACATGGCTCGTTATTACGTAGACGCTGACGTCTTCTGTTTGCCCAGCTTTGCCGAAGGAGTCCCGGTCGTCCTCATGGAGGCCATGGCGACCGGCCGGCCGGTCGTGGCCACCCGGATAGCCGGTATCCCCGAACTGGTGGAAGAGGGTGTGTCCGGCCTGCTCGTAGCACCAGGTAACGTGACCGAGCTTGCCTCTGCTCTCGAGCGTCTGGCATCCTCTCCAGAGGAGCGCGAGAGCATGGGCGTGGCTGGGCGTCGCAAGGTGGTGGAGAACTTCGATGCCGAGCGCTGCGCGGCGCGACTAGCCAAGGTGTTCGAGGATATGGCGGTCTCCGCCAAGGTGGGGCCTTAAGAGAGTGTGCCCCGTGCTGCCGGTGGCAGTGGTAATCCCTTCTTTTCGGCGCAAGCAGTTCCTGGCCCGGGCTTTACGGTCCGTCGTGGCGCAGCGCGGTGCCCGGCCTGTCGAGGTCATTGTCGTTGACGACGGCTCGCGTGACGGTACCGCCGATGTGGCGCGGTCTTTCGGGGCGCGGGTTATTGAGAAGCCGGACAACCAGGGCCGGCCGCTGGCGCGTCAGGACGGCCTTATGGGGGCCGAAGGGGCGGAGTGGGTGGCGATGCTCGATGACGACGACGAGTGGCTCCCTGACCACCTGCTCACACTTTGGTCGAAGCGTGGAGGTCACGTCATCGTGGCCGGGACATCGCTCAGCCAGGGAGGTGGCCGGCCAAGGTCCCACGGGGCGACCAGTGCTGCGGGGGAGGTCGTACGTTCGCCGGCGCGGCTCATGTTCCCGGAGAACTCTTTTACAACGAGCGCAGTCATGGTGCGGAGGGACATATTGCTGGCGGCCGGGGGTTTTCGACCCGGGCGTCCCGCTCCTCGAGGACCTCGACGCCTGGCTGAGGGTACTGGAGCTGGGCACAGGGCTGTTATTGCCGGATGTGACTTGCCTGTACACCGTGCACAGCAGCCAGGTCAGCCACGAGCGGGAAGCGATGAAGGCGAATAACGACCGTGTCATCGAGAAGTACCGGGACCGGCCCTGGCTTACCGCCAGCGTTCTCGAGGGAGCGGCCACTATCAGCGCGTGGGACGACCTCCAGGCGGCGCGTACCAAGCCCTCGCGGGGAGAAATATGGGAGGAAGCAACAGCCTTCTTGCAGCCGGCACGGTTGTCGGCTCTGGCCAGGCTCCTGCATTATCGCTGGCGGGTGCGGCGCCGCTCCGAACAGCTCAGAGCCACGCCCGGGCTTTGTTTGACTGACGCCGGGAATGAACCGGACGGCTAGGGCAGGCCAAATCGTGCTCTGCCACTCCCGGATGACCCGATGGTAGCCGACAAGATGCGGGTCGCAGTTTGGACAAACCTACCCTCAGGCGGAGGCCAGCGAGCGCTTTACGAGCATGTGCGCGGTCTGCAGGCAAACGGCCACGAGGTCACGGTATGGGCACCTCCGAGCGCCGACCGTTCCATGTTGGACCTTGGCGCACTTGCCCCGTACAACGTAGTGCCATACCCAAAGTGGACACGGCGTTTTGCTAATCGAGTACCGTCGCACTTCCGGTTCCCGTTGCGCATAGCGGCGATGAAACAGCATTGCCGCACGGTCTGCGAAGAGGTAACGGAGGCCGGCACAGACGTTTTGTTGAGCGCCAGTTGTCAGGATTTCGCCGTCCCGCCCGTGGCAAGGTACCTTTCCCTGCCGTCCGTCCTTTATCTTCAGGAACCTTACCGGCCTCTCTACGAGGCACTCCCGGACAATCCCTGGCAATTGGAAGGGGGCCGCGGCGAAAGGGCCTCTTTCCCCCGCCGCCTCGATGGCTTCGCCGCTTGCCAGGCGCGACGGCTCCAGGTCCGGGAGGAAATTATCAGTGCACGAGCCTTCTCCGCGATATTGGTAAACTCATATTTCTCGGCTGAGTCGGTTGCTCGAGCCTATGGTTTGCAGGCTCAGGTTTGCTATTTGGGCATCGACCCATCGGACTGGGAAGGCTCAGGACCGGGCCGGCGAGAAGGGGTTATCGGGATAGGCGCCTTCGAGCGCCACAAACGGATCGAGCTGGTTATCGACGCCCTGGGGCTGCTCGGAGAACAGCGCCCTTCGTTGACCTGGCTCGGGAACAAAGCTGACGACAAGTACCTGAGCGAGTTGCGCAGACGGGCCGCCGATAAGAACGTCACATTTACGCCCCGTATTGCCGTACCCCATGACGAATTGGTGACATCTCTACGGAACGCTTCGATATTTTGCTGTACTCCCCGGTTGGAACCCTTCGGGTATGGGCCGCTCGAGGCCGGGGCGGCGCGGCTCCCGGTGGTGGCCGTGGCCGAAGGCGGGTTGCGGGAAACAGTGATAGACAATGTGAACGGGCTTCTCGGCCCTGCTCCAGAGCCCGTGGCCGAAGCAATAAGCGCCCTGCTCAAAGACCCCGAATTGCGTCACCGTCTCGGCGAAAGCGGCCGCGCCGTGGTACAGGAGCGATGGTCACTTGAAGCGGCCACGGCCAGGTTGGAACACGAGCTCGACCGAGCTACAACGACGGCTAGAGCAGCGAACCCCGGCCGGGCAATTTAGTCCTGGCTCGTTTAGGCCTGGACGATTTAGTTCTGCGAGTACCCGTTATCAACACACATGTGCAAGGCTGATCTTGTGGCCGCGAGACCAGCTTCGACTATTTGTATTGCCAGTATCAACACCGCCTGGGCTACCGAGCTATGCCTTCGCTCGTTAGAGGTCCGCGATGCCGGCCGTCCTTACCGGGTAATTATTGGTGACAGCGGGTCGACTGACGGGACCTTGCCCATGCTCGTGCGGATGCTGCAGCGCGGTGTGGTAGACGACATCGAGCTGGCCGCTGGAGGCCGGCGCCACGCCGCCTGGATCGACCACTGGGTGGCCACTTGCCCGACTGAGTACCTTGTGCTGCTGGATTCGGACGTCGAGATCCGCCAGGACGGATGGTTGGCCGACATGCACCGCGAGCGGGCTGAGCACGAGGCTGTCCTGGTGACCGCGGAGCTCGAGCCGCCGCGGCCGGAGTGGACCAAGCCCGGGGTCCAGATCGAAGCGCGCCCGGCCGCCTATTGCATGCTCCTGGACGTGGCTAAGGTGCGGGCCCTCGGGCGCTCCTTCGAGGAGTGGTACGACGGGTCCGTCGGTTATGACGTCGGCGCCTGGGTCTTTGCCGGGATAGTCGACGCCGGGATGTCTTATGCGGTTATGCCTCAAAGCTGGCTGCCCGCCGTACGTCACTGGGGCGCCATGTCGTACGCCCGAAACGTCCGCCAACTACGTGCCCAGCACCGCGCGGACGACTGCAACCGTCAGGAGCGCGACTGCTGGCCTACCGCGTGGCCGGGCGCGCCGGAGCCGAGATGCTCACAAACCTTCGTGACGTTTGCGCTGCCGTTCGTCGAAGCGCTCATCGCCAGGGCCAAAGGGGCGCCGCTCAGGATGCCGCGCCAGCCCCTGAAGGCCCCGTGGCCGTGATGTCGAAGCAGAACGGCACCGTCTGAATTGCTCGACGAGGACCAATTGCTCCACCAGGATCTGGCCTGCTCGACCGCGCTCGCCGGTGTTTGCCCCATCTTCACCTCAGGAGGCCATCGGCGCCTTGGGCGGGTTGACGGCTTGCAGGTCGGGCCACGGAAGGTTAGCTACGACCTGGTACTCCTGGAGGCCGTCCCAGCTGGCGGTGATCGGGTCGGTGCCATGGTGGCCCTCGGCGGACCAGTCGCTTCGCTGTTCAGCCGCGATAATGACGGCCCCACCCTGGTCGACCACCACCAAACCGTAGGTCTGGATGGCCCGGAAAACCATCTTCGCAAAAGGGCTCAACCCCGTTGGCATGGCCAGGCTGGAGGGGAAACGGAACCACTGGCCTTCTGAAGGCTGGCCCGGGTCGCTCCCGCAGTCGCCTCTGTCTGCCGGGTAGACCCACCAATTACAGGCGGGGATGCTGAGGGCGATGGCGTGGTCGATCGAACCGGCATCTATGTCGGCCTCAGTGATCGTCGTCGCCAGGTAGCTGATCCCGGTGCCGGAGAGGCCGTAAGGCCAGGGAAAAATCCCGTCGGAGCCGGCCATATTGAGCTCGCCGCCCCAGCAGGCGGAATAGCTGTTGGTGTGGCCCCGAGAGACCTGCCACAGTTCCCAGTCGGACTCGGTAGACAGCTGGTAGATGATCAGAGGACTGTCGGAGGAACCGCTCAGCGAAACGTAAGAGGGGATCGGCACTTTTTCACCCGTGTCGGTGGTGAAGTCCTTGCAGCCCGACGACCTGAGAACGCTAACCTCCGGCTGGTCCGCGGGCACGCCGTAGATCGGGACTTGACCGATACCCACGGCGCCGTAATCGGCCTTGTAGTCAGCCACTATGTCGCGTGCAAACTCGGCGGACTCCGGGGCCAATGGCCAGTGCTGAACGTCGCTGTTAAAGAGGCTCGAGGGGAACAGCGAAGCGGGGGGCACTGTGTTCGGCCCTCCCGGTGGTCAGCGCGAGGGCAAGAGCGGCCAGAGCGGAAGCTATCTGTACGACAAGGGCCGACGGCCAACTTGAACTGTTCATGTTGCTGGCCCGTTATGTTGTGGCCGGATCGGTCACGCCTTGCGGGCGGTCACTGCGGCGGGTCGACGACCTGAAGATCTGCCCATGGTACGCCAGCCAACACCTGGTACTCCTCTTGGCCATCCCAACTGGCTGTGATCGGGTCGGTGCCGCTGTGGCCCTCGGCCGACCAATCGCTCGGCTGTTCGGCTTCGATATCAACCGCACTGCTCTGGTCGATGACAACCATGCCGTAGGTCTGAATGGCCTTGAAGACCATCTGGGCGAAGGGGTCGAGACCCGATGGCATAGCCATGTCAGCGGGGAAGCGGAACCACTGGCCTTCTCCCGGGTTGCCGGGTTCGCTCCCGCAATCTGTGCGGTCGGCCGGGTACACGCCCCAGTTGCAATACGGGATGGTCACCGCGATGGCGTGGTCGATCGAGCCGGATTCCACGTCTGATTCCGTGATCGTTGTGGCCAGGTAACTGATGCCGCTGCCAGATAAACCATAGGGGGCCGGAAAGACCCCATCTGAGCTGGCCATATCGAGCTCGCCGCCCCAACAGGCAGAGTAGCTGGTGGCAGAAGTTCGAGAGACCTCCCAGAACTCCCACTCCGTGCTGGTCGAGGGCTGGTAGACGACGAGGGGACTGTCTGCTGTCCCGGTCAGGGAAACGTACGGAGGGATAGGGACCTCGTCGCCTGTGTCACCGGTGAAGTCCTGGCACCCGGATGCCGGCGATATAAGAACATCAGGTTGACCGGCGGGCACATCATAGATGGGCATGCTGTCGACACCGACAGAGCCGTAACCCGCCTCGTAGTCGTACACGAAGTCGCTCACCATCGTGCTCGAACTTGGGTCGGCAGACCAATTGTCGACGTCGCCATTGAAAAGGCTGGCCGGGAAAAGGGAAGACGGCGTGGCGTCGCCCGCGGTCGTAGTAGTGGTCGAGGCAACCGTCGTCGGCGCTGCCGTAGTGGTGGGCGCAGCCGTGGTCGTCGGGGCAACGGTCGTGGTTGTGAGGGCCGCCGTAGTGGTGGGAGCAACCGTCGTCGGCGGCGCCGCCGTCGTCGTCGGCGCAGCCGTGGTCGTGGGGGCCGCCGTAGTGGTGGGCGCAACCGTCGTCGTCGGGGCAACGGTAGTGGTGGGTGCAACCGTCGTCGGCGCCGCCGTGGTGGTGGGCGCAGCCGTGGTCGTCGGGGCAACGGTCGTGGTCGTGGGCGCCGCCGTGGTGGGGGCCGCCGTAGTGGGAACGCCGCCAGGGGCGCCCCCAGGCGGGCCTACGGCTGTTGTCGGGGCGGCCGTGGTCGGGGCGCCGATGGTCGTACTCGTTGCGCCCGTAGTTGTCGTAGTTGTGCGGCGGCGGTGGACGCGGCGATCTGGTGGATCCGCAACCGTACGCGTCGTGGCGACGCGGTCGTTACTGGCTACCGTGAGCGACAGGACCTCTGCGTTGCCGAATGCGCGGAGAAGCCCGTGTGAGTCGAGCTCGAAGTACCCGCGGTCGTTTGCGGAGGGGACAATCGTCACCGCGTCCGGGGCTCCCGTGGAGACCAACTTGGCTGCGTCTCCAAAGCTGAAGATCTGGCCTGCGGCGTTCGTCTCCCAGTAGCCTTTGCCGTCCGCCGTCGACGCCAGGGCTACAAACGGCCCGTGAGCACTGGCGCCCGCAGCGGCCGGAAATTTATGCGCGTTGCCAAAGCTGTACACCTTGCCGGTGGCGCTGAGCAGCCAGTAGCCCTTCTCGCCCGGTGTCGTCACGATCTGTGTGAAGGGCCCGGGACGCGAGACGCTTGGCCGAAAACCCTGGCATCACCGTATTGAAAGACGCGGCCAGCCGCACTCAACAAAAGGTAACCGCTCCCGTCTGCGCTCGATGCGATGCTGGTCACCGGGGAACTAACCTTCGGGCCCGGGTAGGCGCGTGTACTGCCGAAAGCAGTTACTTTACCGGTGCTCGAAAGCAGCCAGAAGCCGGTCCCCCCGGGAGTGGCGGCAATGGCCACGATCGTGCCCACGCCCGCCGGTGCTGAGCCGAGCTCGGGGGCGCCTCCGTAGGCGACAACTCTGCCCGAGCGGTATGCGGCCCAGCCGCTCGTGAAACCCGGACGGGCGGCGAACCCAACCGCCACGCCGGAAGAGCCCGTAAGCGAAGTCGACGAAGAGTACGCGCTGACCGGAGTTGTCACAGTCAGAACGCTTGTGAGGGATATCCCGGTGGCAAGGACGGTCCCGGTCGCCACCAGGTGCCCTCGTCGAGAGATGCGAGATGCGTTTACACCTCGGCGGGACGCAGAGCCGGGACGCCCAGCGCGGGCGTCTCGTCTACGCGAACGGGTGACGGCGCTGGGAAACTCGCCCGCACCTGCACTGGAACCCGGAAGCGGCTCGTGTATGGGGCCGCCAGTACTCCCAACCACAGCCATATCAGCGTATTCGGAAGTGCGGCGCTAAACGGCGCTAAGTCAGCTATAACCAGAAAACAAAGAAATATTGCTACTCCGCCCGTTCGCCACAGGGTCAGTTCGGTATCGCGCGGGTCTCCGGGTGGGCCCCGCTTCCCGGACAAACCGCGTGGGAAAAAGCCCCGGTACAGTGCGCCCCCGAGAGCTAGAAGCCAGAGCAGTAGACCCGGAATTCCGAGCTCGGCGGCATGCGACAGGAAAACGTTGTGCACCTCGATCCCGATGCCGGTAATGGGATAAGTCTCCTGCTGGCGCATGTAGTTGCCCGAGACGTTGATGAAGTTCTCCCAGCCGACGCCGGTAAGCGGCTTCTCCTCGATGATGCGAATGGCGGCCAGGTCGGTGTTTTGCCTGTCCCAGACCGGCGACTGGCTCTCGGTGCGCCCGGTCGCTTCAGACCGCAAAGTGGGCGAAAGCGCGAAGTGCCGCGGAGACGGCCACCGCTCCGACCAGCAAAAGCGGCACGACCACTCGCCGGGTTGGCTTGTTTAAGAGGAGCGCGGCGACGGCACCGACAAAACCGGCTATCCACACCCCCCGGGTAAGGGTGAAGAACAGCGTCGCCCCGGAAAGCACGATCGTGAGGTAACAGACGAACCGCGCTCGGCGGGACCTCCAGTAGTACAAGCCCATAGCGGCCGCTACCGCACAAACGAAGGTGCAGAAGCCGTCGGCTGTGCTCTCCACGAACGGCCCTCTGGCCCGCCCGAACTGGATCCCGGCGTTCGGGTTGGCGATATACCGGGGGAGGATGAACCGGTAGGCGTGAAGGCCCTCCAATACGCCTATAAACCCCAGGTAGAGCCCCAGACCAACGAGGGCAGCAAGGAGCGTACGGCGCTGTTTGGGGGTACCGAAGAAGATCGGCGCCAGGGTGAAAAAAGTGAACGGCACGATGCCAAAACGGTCGAGCCAGGCATAAAAGCCGAGGTGCCCGGTGATAGTCCCCGCTATCAGCCCGGAAACGAACGCCCAGGCGGCGGCGGAGAGAAGGGCCAGGTGCAACGGCCGTGGTACAAGTTTTCTCTCCCCGACGTAGCGAGGGCCTTTCAACACCAGGGCACCGAGGGCGATGACGAGGACGACGCGGTCAAGGGGGATGGGTATCCCCATGAGGGACCAATTGCCGGAAAAAACCTGCAAGACCAGCGCCGTGACCGCGAGTACCGTCAGGTCGACGCGACTTAGAAGGTAACAAGCAGCCAGACCGACAAGGCCGAGCCCCACCAAGGTGAGGATATTGACCGCGTCAGGATGGTCTAGTAGCTGGGTGACGAACTGTAACCGGTGCACGGGCGCGACGCCTGGAGGGACCTAGGTCTCCGCACCGGCGATTTCGTGCCGGCTTCTACGGTTGTCGAGGAGGGCGACCAACGCCAGAGCGATGACAAAGCCTCCGACCGCACCGGCCAGGGCTCCCGCCTCGGTATACGACTTTCGGTTGTCGCCGCTATAAACGGCCTGTCCCACCTGCTGGATCATCTCTTCTTGCGCCTGCAGGGGCGGTACGGCCGCATCGTACTGGTTCATATAAGCGGCCGCTTGCATCCGCGCGATGTCTGCCTGGGTGTCTGCTTGTGCGATCTGGTGGTTGAGGGTGTTTTCCTCAACCCGAACCGGGGGAGAAGGAGGGGCACCGCCCAAATGCCCTACCACGACCCCTAGCTCGCTGTTCAGAAAACTGGCTCTTGCCTGGGCCGCCTCGAAGACGCTGTCGGCGTTTCTGTACTGCGCAAGGAGGGAGTTCAACTGCGCCTTGTCGTCGTTGGTGCTTTGCAGGACAACTGTTGTCAACGCAGCCGCTCCCACGTTTGCCAGTTGCAACGCTTGGTTGACCGTTGGGGAGCTGGCCTGCACGTCGATGATGGATGACTCTGCGATGGGCGAGGCGGACAACGTCCCGGGTAGCGAAGTGGCGTGCAGATCGGTGAGGACGGTTGTAGTCACGTTGCTCGTCGTCATCAGGCGGGCGTAGTCACTGGCCAGTCCCTGGACCGCCTGCGCCAGTCCCGGCACCTCGTTTTCGGCCAGACCTGACGTCCGTCCGACGATCAAGCGAGCATCTGCGGTGTAGGTCACCGGGTGCTTGTAGCCGACTAGGGCACCGGCCAGAAGGCCCAGCAAAGTTACAACCGCAATAATGACCGGGTGCCGTAAGGTCGAGCGCCCGATCGACTGAAAGCCCTCACCCCCGCTTCCACCGGAAACCCCATTACCTCCGCCACCGTTCGTCCCCACGAACCCGTCCCCACGCTCCGAGCCGCTGTACGGCCCTGGAGCGGTCCCCGGGGCATCCCCGGGTGGGAAATGGATCGTTGAACTCAACTGGCCTCCTATCTACGAGACGGGGGGATCGAGGCCGCGAACACCACTCTAGCTCGGGCCCTGGCCGGGCACCGGCGCGGCGAAGCTTCGAAACCGACAAGCGAAATTAGTGTACCCGGTGGGCGCGAAGGCCAAACCGCGGCCCCGTGCTCGACGCGCCAGGTCGCCCCGCCGTGGACTGTGACCAGCTTCGTTGCCGCGCTGGCAGCGTTCATGTCCCGTCCGCGAGCCGCAGACGGCCCTGTCGGCGTCAGGGGTGACTGACCTGCTCAGCCCGGGGATGGGCGCCTCGGCAAATGTGGTCGCACCGGGGACGACCATGGGGTACCCGGCCACACTCAAACCCAAATCGCACACCCGCCTCACCACTGACCGTCACCATGGGGCCCTGGCGTTGTAGAGCCCTGGCAATGAAATAGGTGTCAGGATGTATATTCGTTCATTTCACGTTCGGGGCGGGTTTGGCCAAAAGGCGCTTAATCGAATCTTAAGGATTCGGCCGGCACGATAGCGCCCGGCTTGTGGGGGTATACGCTGATGATGCCCGCCGCCCCGGACAGAGGCCCAGCTGAACAAACCGTAAAAATAAACGTTGCGTGAAGGACCAGCCGACGTCCACGCCAGAAGACCTGACACCACCTCGAGCTGTGCCTTTGCCGGCGCCGTTCAGTCCTGCTGAGGGGTCGTTCCCACAACGCGGCGAGACTGTTCTGACGCCATCCGGGCCGATCCCCACCGTGCCGATCCCCAACGGGCCGGTCCCCAATGGCCCGGTCCCACCGGCGACCGACAGTCAGCCGCCCGAAAACGGGCCCTCGGGCTTCAAGGTCATAGTCCGCGGCTTCAGCTGGGTCACGGCCAGTCAGGTGGTGACCGCTGGTGGCAACCTCGTCCTGACGCCATTCGTCATACACGGCCTGGGTATCGAGCGTTACGGATTGTTCGCACTGGCCGGCACGATCACTGCGTTCTTGAGCACTTTAAACGGTGGCCTCGGGGCAACCGCCTACCGTTACTTCCCTATCTATGCGGGCACCGACGACAAGGTGGGAACGACCAGGTTGCTCGTGACATTCCTGCTGTTCGTGCTCATCGGCGGCACAATTCTCACCGTTGTGGACTGGTTTGTGGCACCTGTCATCGTCAACGCCCTTTCGATGAGCCCCGCTCTCAGGCCGGAGTCCGTGTTCCTGTTCCGGACGCTCGGGATCCTGGTGACCTTCGGGCTGGCGCACCAGCTTGTGCAGGCCGTGATAGTTGCCCGGCAGCGCTTCGACCGGGTCGTCCAGGCCGGGTTCCTTTGTTACCTGCTCTGGGTCGGCGGCCTCGTGTGGGTGGTCAATCACCACGAAGGCCTGCGGGGCGTCGCCATTGTCTTCGTGCTGCAACAGGCGGCCACGGTGGCTGTGATAGCACCAAGCGCGATGCGCTACCTGACCCGCAAAGGGTTGTCGTTGTTGCCGCTGAAGCAGGTGCGGGAGCTGCTGTCGTTTTCGGTCAAGCTGCAAGTCAATGGTATGGCCAGCCTGATGAACGGGGAACTCGACACATTGGTGGTCGGCGGCGCGCTCTCCGTGAGGACCGTCGGTATCTACAACGTCGGCACAAACCTGGCCACCCAGTTGGCGACGGTCGCCTCCAACGCTTTCAGCCCAGCCGCCGTCCAACTGGGCAATACCTTCGGCAAATACGGCGAGGAACGCACCTTCGAGCAATTCACACGGATGCAGCGCAGCTGGGTCATGGCCATGACCGGTTGGGTTGCCGTTGGCATGGGGGCGGCCTACTTCGGTGTCACCGCCTGGCTCGGGCCGGAGTTCCGTTTGGGTGGATGGGTGGCGATCGTGGCCGTCGCATCTGTGGCGCCCGCTTTGTGCGGAGGAATAACGAACATCTACGTGACCGTTATGCGGCGGGCCGGCTTGGAAATGCGCTACGGGCTGGTGATGATGGTCGTCAACATAATCGTCATGGTCCCTCTGGTCCTGGTGGGCGCCGTCGCCGTGGCCGCCGCCTCGGGCCTCGCGCAACTGGCGGGCGCGGTCTATTTATTGCGCACGGCGCGACGCCAAATTAGACCCGACCTTCCGAACTTCTTCCGGCAGATGCCTTTGTTGCGGGCCGCCGTGGCGGGTGTGGTTACGGCGGCGTTCGAGTTCCTGGTACGGCCATATATCCATACCGGCGCCGTCGGGCTCCTCGAGTGCATCCCACCTGCACTGGCCGGGCTCGTCGTTTACGGCCTTCTCGTCGTAGGCCCAAACCGCGCCATGAGCTTTGCCATTTCGGTATTCCGCAACCGCCGGCTGCCGCAGGACCTGTGACGGCGCGTTGAGGATTTCTGTTGTCACGCCTCATTTCCCGGACCCGAACGGCACTGCCTCGGGTAGGGACCTCTGGGCGTGGTGCGAAGGCGCTCTGGCCCTCGGCCACGAGCTGGAAGCATGGGTGTGGAACCGGCCTGTGTACCCGCCAAAAAACGAGGCCCCATCATGGTGCCGGTACGATCCCTACGACACCGTAACCGGGCCGATGTGGCGCGAGCACTTGAGCTCGTTGGTCAGACCGCGGTGGGGTCTCGGCGGGGCGGGTTGGGCACCGCCTGAGGGGTCGGTGGCGGTCGCGGACCATGCCGTCTCGTACCCGGCCGTGGCCCAGGCCGAGCGCTCCGTCGTGACACTTCCGTACCGTTCGGCGGCGGACGCGCATGCGGTCCGGGACCTCCGTCTGTCGAGCATTCAGGACGCCCGGTCTGAGCGAAGGGCCAGCCGGGGGGCAGCGCTTACCCTTGCCTACTCGCCGCGTGTAGCTCGGTATCTGTGGCGGGAAAAGCGCGTCGTGCCGGTGGGCTACCCCGTGCCCTCTCGCTCGCTGGTACCCGTGGACGGGCCGGTCGCCGCCCTCATGGCAGACTGGCTGTGGCCTCCCAACCAGCTGGCTCTGTCATGGCTACTGGCCGCCTGGCCGTCAGTCAGAGAAGCGGTCCCCGCGGCCGAGCTTTTGCTGGCAGGAAGGAGCCTGGACGCCGCCCGCGTTGGCTCGGTCCCGGGCGTACGTCTGCTCGGAGAGGTTGGGTCCAGCGCGGAAGTGCTTTCACAGGCGGCGGTCGTGGCCTTCCCGTGCCCCAAGTCGAGCGGGCCGAAAATCAAGGTGCTCGAAGCGCTGTCCTACGGTCTGCCCGTGGTGACGACGCCGGCGGGTGTCGAAGGCTTGTGTGCCGGCGACGGTGCGGTCGTGGCCGATCTGGAGGGGTTCGGCCCGGCACTCGCGGCTCTGCTTGGTTCGGCCGAGCGCAGGGCCGCCCTCGGCGCATCAGGTAGGGCGGCGGTGGAGCAGCACCATTCACCGCAGGCCGCGGCGAGGGCCCGGCTGGACGCCTTCACCGAGGTGTTCGGCGCCCGTTGAGGGCCCAGGTTCAATAGGCACCGTGGCCGTGCAGCACGCTCGCCGGGGTGTGCCAGAGGATTTTGAGGTCCCACCAGAGCGACCAGGAGGCCACGTAGGCATAGTCGAGCTGACGAAGCTCCTCGAAGGGCAGGTCGCTGCGGCCTGAGGTCTGCCACAGCCCGGTCATGCCCGGCCTTACCTCGAACCGTCGCGATGCCCATCCTTCGATGCCGGCCGACTCGTCGGGCACGAACGGCCGCGGGCCGACAAGTGACATCTTGCCGATGAGCACGTTTACCAGCTGCGGCAGCTCGTCGATGCTGGTCCGGCGCAGGAAGCGACCGACCCCGGTGACCCGGCGGTCGTTGCGCATCTTGAACAGCGGGCCGTCGACGTCGTTGCGCTCGCGCAGATCGATTTTCGCTCCGTCGGATCCAACCTCCATGGTCCGGAACTTGATCATCCTGAAGGTGGTGCCTTTGTAGCCGACCCGGTCCTGGAAAAAGAACACCGGACCAGGCGAAGTCAACTTTATGGCGATGGCGCTGGCGACCATCGCCGGCATGAACATGAAAAGCAAAAGCGAACTGCCGAGGATGTCCAGGGTGCGCTTGGCGGTGCGGTTCAGGAGCCCGAGATGCGGCGGGGCAACATCCATGACGGTAAGGCCGTGGAGTTCCTCCATCTGAGATTGCCAGGTCACAAGCTCGAACAGGCGAGGGACGACGCTGATCCTGACACGGGGGTTGAGCTTGCGCAGTACCTCTGTTACCAATATCGGCGAGCTGCGGGAAAAAGCCACCAACACCCGGTCGACCTGCAGCCGCTCGCACTGGTAGGGAAGGCTGGCGATAGGCCCGAGGTGCATGTTCAGTTGCGCCGTGGGCGGCACGAGCGGGTCGTCGTCGACGAAGCCGACGAGCTTGATGTCGGCGAACCGGCCCATGCGCCGGGCCAGAGACGCGGCCACCGTCCCCGAACCGACAATCACGACGCGGGACGCCTGTCCCTCGTGCCCCCTCAAGAGAGCTGAGACCAGGCCGCGTCCGAGCGGGACGAGGACCACGGCCGGGGCGGTCATGAAAAGGACTTCCGCCCAACCGATCTTTGGCAGGCCGGCGACGCGGTGGACGATGGCCGAAACTGCCAATGTCAGTATCGCACCAAGAGCAAGCGCGTGGCCTCGGGGCCCGATGTCCAGGAACAAGCTTGGCCGCAGGCGCCGGCCGTCGCGGCGGTAGAGGCCGTACGCAGCCAGGGCCAGGATGTACAGGACGACGTAAGGCACCTCATGGGCCAGGCTCACGCTGAAGGTGGGGCCTTCTCGGCGGCCGAACGGTTGCCGTGCCAACGCACCGACGGCGAAGGCGGCCACCAGGCTCACCGCGTCGGTCATGACCACGAACGACCGCCCTCGCCGTACGGGGAGACCGCGGTAACAGCCGGCACGTCGGGCGGAGAAAGGGACAGGTCTACGCTGCGAAGGTCTGTCGCTCCTGGCCCGTCGAGGTCGAGGCGCGACCGATGACATGTCTTCCGCGGTGGGGTAGGCGTCATCAGTGGGCCGTCGTCCTGCGGCCGCCAACCGAAAGGAGCACCGAAATTGCAAGACGGAAGAAGGAATAAGTCATAACCGGGATCGCGGAATAACGTTTCAAGGGGTCTTCACTGGTTCGCACTTCACAACAGCATCACAAACTCTTCACAATCTGCGCACATTCTGCGAGATTGCTACTTGGCGCTGTTCAGGGGTGTGTTTCCTGCTGGATTGACTGTACCCGCTAACCACTGAGAATTATCAGGGACACATAAAGTTAAACATTCGAGCCGACGGTGCAGGCCTGGTGTTTTTGGTCACAGAGCGCGTTCAGTCCCGGGGCTGGACCGGGTAACCTCCGCGACCGCAGCGGCGAGGTCCGGGTACACGGAGGAAGCCGATGAGTGCGTGCCCGCCGGCCCGAGCCTTATGGGACGAGCTCCGCCGGCCATGGCCGCTTCGACGTCGGTTTCGCTGTCGCCGATCATCACGGAGTGTGATAGCCGGAGACAGGGATGGTCACGGGCCGCCTGGAAGAGCAACCCCGGTCCCGGCTTGCGGCATTCGCAGGTGCCAGCAGCATGGGGGCAGATATACCACCCGTCGACCTGGGCGCCAAAGCGTCTGAGCCGCCTCGCCATTTCGCCGTTTACCTCGTGAACGTCGTCCAGGCTCATCTGGCCCAGGGCGACCCCGCGTTGGTTGGTTACCACGAGCACCAGGGCCCCGTTTCGTTCAAGGCCCGCACGGCGTGGCCGGCGCCGGGGAGAAGCCGCAGCTGAGATGGCGAGGTGACGTAATAACCCTCGCGTGGCTTTTTGTTTATGGTCCCGTCCCTGTCGAGGAAGACGGCGTCGAGACCGTCCATGGGTATCGGCCGGGACCGACGCGCTAGCGCTTCCAGGCTCGCACGCCGAGAGGCGAAAAGGACACGCCGGTCGCGCTCACACCAAGGCGCTCGAGAGCCTCGACGACTTGAGGTCGACGTTCGAAATCCACGTAGAGCAGCACAAAGCCCCCGCCGCCGGCGCCCGTGACTTTGCCACCCGTGGCGCCGTTGCGCAGCGCCACCTCGTACATCTCGTCGATTACAGGTGTCGTGATCCTTGGCGACATTTTCTTTTTGGCCTGCCACGCCTCGCCCAGCAGCCAGCCGAAGTCGTCGAGCCGGCCTTTGAGCAGAGCTGTCTTCATGGCCAGCGCAAGCTGCTTTTGTTCCCGCAAGCCTTCGAGAGCGCCCACTTCTGAGCGTGTGTACCTCGCCGTCTGGTCGGAGATGATGTGGTCGGAACGACGGGTGGCGCCGGTGAAGCACAGGAGCAGGTTCATCTCGAGCTCGCCGATGATGTAATCGCGCACCCGCAAGGGGTTGACGACTACCTGCTTGCCGAACTCGATGTAGTTGAAGCCACCGAAAGCGGCGGCGTAGTAGTCCTGCAAACCACCCGCGATGTGAAGGTCCTCGCGTTCGATCACGGAGGCCAGGTGGGCAACCTCGTAATCGCCCATCGGCTCCCCGTAGTACTCGTTGAGCAAGGCCACCACCGTGACGACCATCGCGGACGAAGCGCCAAGGCCGGAGCCCGGCGGAGCGGATGTCGAAAGGATAATCCCGTAGCCGCCCGGGCCTTCGCGCCATGAACGGCGCAGCACGGCTTTTACGAGGTCCAGGTTGCCGTCTAATTCGAAGCCTTCGTTCGGGGCCAGTTGAAGGCTGACGCCATAGTCGCGTGACTCGATCCGCAGGTGCCTGTCGGTGTGCACAGCCAGGGACCCGAGCACATAGCGGTCGATCGTGGTGCTGAGAACGGCGCCACCCTCGGTCTCGGGGAACGGCGAGACGTCTGTCCCGCCGCCGGCGAAACTGATCCGTAGCGGCGTCCTGGCCCGGACAATGCCCCTGGTCGGCTGGTCCCGGACGAGGCTGTCACCCAGTCGCAGGTCAGCGGCGGATCTCATCGACCGGCGTCCTCGCCTGCGATGACCGGAGCGGTGCTGCCCTCATGGCTCACCCTCGCCGCCGCGCTGGAGGCCAGCATCCTGACGGCAAAGGGCAAGTCGTGAACGATATATCTCTCGAACAGCCTCCGCGGCTCGAGCCGCAGCCTGTGCAGCCATTCGAGGCCGTTCCGGCGCATCCAGTCCGGGGCCTTCGGGGTGTCACCGGCGATCATGCTGAAGGTGCCGCCCGACCCGACGAACCACATACCGGGGAACCGGTCGCTCAGCACCTCCATCAGGCGTTCCTGCTTCGGGAAGCCGAAGGCGCAGAAAACGATCCCTGGCCCGGCCTCGTCAAGGGCCCGGAAATCTCGGCCATGGCTTGCTCGTCGTGCTCGAAGCCGAATGGCGGGCAGAGATGCCCAACCGTCAGGTCGGGGTACTGGTCGAGGAGCACATCTGCAGCCGCGCTCGGCCGTCCCGGGCGACCCGCCGAGGAGGAAGATGCCCACGTCCCGTTGTCGTGCCTTCGAACAGAGCGTCGAGATCGCTTCCGACACGGGCACTCGTTCCTTCAGCGGGCTCCCCTTGAGGCGGGCCGCCCACAAGAGGGGCATGCCGTCGGGCAGGACGAGGTCGGCGTTGTCCACGAGAGGACGCAGGCTCTGGTCGGTCACAAGCTGACGCATAACGTCGACGTTGGGGTTGACCAAACGCCCGCCCTCGCCGCGCTGAGCCGCCGAAACCACGTGCTCGGCGGCCTGTTCTTCGGTCAGGTTGTCGAGCCGGACCGACATCAGGGTGACGTGCGCCGGGCCACTATCGATGGGCAGGCGCCATGCGCTGGTCCTGGAAGGGGGGCGACCACCGCCAGAGGGCCGGTCGTTCCGTGCCGTGCGGGTGGAGATGTCAGGGTGGCTGGACGAATCAGGGTAGGGGGTCAGGGAGAACCTCCTCGCCTTGTGGGACTCCGACCGGCAATGGGTATACCCTTCGTGGCCCTGGACCAAACGCGGTCAACGGTTGGTGCGGGCGGGAACCGGAAGTTTGCCGGGCCGGTCCGACGGCTATACAGGGGCAATGGACAGAGGGATTTACGACGGCGTACGCATGATGGACAGTGTCGACAAAGGGCCAGGTGGGCGCGGTGCTCTTTCCTTCGTTAGCGGCCTTTCCCCCGTTAGCGGCCTTTCCTCCGTTGACGGCACTGCTCCCGCCGACGCAGCCATAGAGGCGGCCATGAAATTTGGCTCGGGGGAGGTGGCGAAGCTGCAGGAGAGCCTCTCCGAGCTCGCTACCGATGACCACCTGTTTGCCATGGCACAGGTGGCGGCTGCGGTAGCCGGCTGCTTGCGCGACGGTGGCAAAGTTCTGTTTTGCGGCAACGGGGGTTCCGCCGCCGACGCGCAGCACCTCGCCGCTGAGTTGGTCGGGCGCCAGAATTACGATCGCGCTCCGGCGGCCGGTATAGCCCTCAGTGTGGACACTTCGGTCTTGACGGCCATTAGCAACGACTACGGCTACGACGGTGTCTTCGCTCGTCAGGTCCTCGCCCTCGGTAAGCCGGGGGACGTCCTCGTGGGCATCTCGACGTCGGGCCGCTCCAAGAACGTTGTCCAGGCCCTTTCCGCCGCTGCTACCAGCAACATCCAAACCGTGGCGCTCACTGGTAGCGAGCCGCGGGACATGGGTGGTGCGGACTACGTACTTGCGATGCCCGCCACGGAGACAGCGAAGGTGCAGGAGCTTCAACTCGTTGCGGGTCACATCATCTTTGCTCTCGTGGAGCTGGCACTTTTTCCCCCTAGCATTGACCAGTAGAGATCAGCTCCTCCATCAGCTAACGCAGCTCGAGCTCGAGCAGTGCGCCCAACGAAAAAATGCAGCAAATTAGATAGCAATTGCTGACATCCGGTCGCGCTTTGATGAATTGGTCGCGATTTCGAGTTGTTTGATCACCCAGCCACGACCCAGGTTGACGGGATCGCGACCCGGTTCATCCGAAATGTGAAGTATTGCCCGGAACCTTTCCTTAATATTGCACCTAGCGCGCTTGCTCTGACGCGAAGAGTGCAGAAGGGCTTTCCTGCCGACGGCTATCTCGGTCCCAGAGGCGACCAGGTTCGGCCGCCCGCCCGGGTTAGTGGGTGGCTACTTCAACGGCCACCCAACCGCCGATAGGACCTCTTTGGCCAGGACCTCACGGAAGGGAGGTCCCCAGGGGACGCGCACTTCGAAGACCGGCACTGAACCCACTACCGCGCTTATGACGGCGAATTGTGCCTTCAGTATCGCGCGGTGATCTCCAGCCTTCTACCCGCTGGCACCGCGCCAGGGTCATTACCGCCTCTCCGGCCGGCAGCCGGCGACTACTGACCTCGCCTGTCTCCCGGTCGGGCCATGGGAGCACGATGGCCCCGAGCGGTAAGCGTCCGGCGCTGGTCGGCGGGGCGGCGAGGGCATGACGTTCATCGACGGTGCGGCGGCGTTTGACCCGAGTGTCGAAGCGGTCAAGCAGCGCCTCCACTTTCTCCCGGACGCGTAGCTCGCTGCCGACCGGCAGGCACGTGACCTCGTTGCCCGTCACCTCCACGGGTAGCAGGTCGTCGGCGACCAGCGGGTAGCCTTCGGCACACATCAACGTCGCCATCGTCGTCTTGCCCTGCCCGCTCTGGCCGACGAACGCCAAAGCGGTCCCGTCCACATCGACTGCGCTGGCGTGGAGGACCAGCTGCCCTTCATCGGAAAGCAGGTAAGCCACCACTGTCCCGGCCATGAGGATGGCGACCAGCTCGGGCGGCTTACCAGGATCCGGGTAAAAAGTGACACGTCGGCGGTCGCCGTCAGCTCCGGCACTGATTTCGAAGTCGGCCGAACCGTAAAACCGGCCCACCACCCGGTCCTGGCCACGGGCAAACGTGTACCAGGCGGCCTTCTGCTCGGTTCGCTCCGCTATGACTTCGACCGAAGGGCGTTCGTAGGGTACTTGGCGAGCCTCGCCCTCGACGACCTCGATGTCAGGGACCCCATCGGCTACCGGCGCCGTGAGTTCCAGCGGCGAGCTGACGAGTAAGTTGGCGAAACGGTAAATGGTCACCCTGCGCCGTGCGGCTCTGTTAGCGCCAGCGGGCGGAACAGAGTTGCGCCCGGCAAACCGTCGAGTGCATGCCCGTCGACGATCAGCCAGGCGTGGGCGAGAGCTTCGTCGCTGCCAGCCAGGCCCAGGCATAGGCGAGGGTGGTGGCGGCGCAGGACCCAGCCGCTGGCCAGCGCCCGGCGCAGGCACGTCGCGTCAAAGAGCCAGCGGCGCTGCACCGAGGCCAGTGCGCCCAGCAACTCGCGTTCGCGGGCGCTCAAAGAAGAGGCATCCAGCGCGGGCGGGTCATCGACATCCGCGGAGCCGGCCAGGGGCACCCGCAGCCATTGGCTGGCCTGGTCCACAGAACTCATGTGGATCAAGACTTCAACCGCCACGACCAGGACGGTGGCGTAGGCGGCGGCCACCTTGCGGGAAAGCGGGAGGCGCAGCCACGCACGGGCGACGCCGGCAGAGCCCTTCAAACTCGGGTGCCGGCCCCGCGCCGTGGGCGCCACCGACGACTGCCGGATGGTACTTATGACCCGCTCTACGTCCGCCTCGACCGCTTCAATGGGCTGACCGTGCCGGGCCGCCAATGTGGCGACTGTCCCTGCTGCGCCCTTGTCCTGCACCAACCTGACGACCTCGGTCGCCATGGCGTCCAACTCGAAATAGACCCCGCTGCGTAAACACAGCGCGACACTGCCCGACGGCTTGTCGGCGATGACAACGTCGTCGAGCAGGTGCGCCTCCCCGTGCCAGTAAAGGCTCGACCGGCGCGGGCGTGACCCGCGAGCGCTTGTCAGCTCGTGTGCGGGAACCGGGTGGTGTTGCCCTCGGTAGAGAAGGGGAAGTCGAAAAATTGGCCCGGCTTGGCCATCTCCGTTAGGTCGGTGACTTCGCCAAGCACACGGATTCTCGGGTGCCTCGTAGGCCTTGTCGTCCATGTTGCATCTCCTCTCCTGGCCCCACTCTGGGACCCTGACGTCATCCTAAAGAACCTTTCGCAACCTTCATAGGGGGACGACTCCCCTAGGGGTGGGCCGTTGCGCACTGCGCCCTACCCTCGCCGTGCACCCTCGCTGTGCACTCTCGTGGCCAGCCAGGCCGCGTGCAAGGGGAGGGCGGCGCCGTAAGCCGGTCTTGGCTCGGACCACGCGGCCCGCAGGGCTTCGGAGTCCACCCACCGCCCGTCGAGGCCCGAACCGTCCCAGTCCTGTGCGAACCGCCGGCTTTCAGGCCCCCAGAAGACGTCGCCGAAGGTCGCTTTCGAATGACGGCTGAGGATACTGTCGCTCAGCAGCGGGGAGAACACCGCTCGCATCACCTCGGTGCGGTCGCCCAGGCCGAGCCGCCCCCCGCGGTGCGCCAGGGCGGCCAGGAAGGCTGGTGTTAACAGTGGCGTGGCGAACGAACCTCCCCTTGAAGCACACAGCGCGGCCTGAGTCCTCGTCCCGAGGTTCAAGCCGCGCTCCGAGCTCACCTCGTACAAGTAGCTGGGCCACCAGAGGGGCGCTACGGCCAGTGCTTCGGAGGCGAGGACCTCCCTCTGGGCGGCATTGGCCTCGGCCGTGAGCCAGGTCTGGTAGGGCCGCGCTTGCGCTGCAGCCCTGCGCCGGCGGACGGCCAGTGGCAGGCCGGCACCCAGAAGCTGGCGGGAGGACGACCGCAAGCGACGGGCCCTGCGCAGCCCGTCCCAGGCTCCTGCGATCTTCCAAACCCCGAAGACCTCGTCACCACCCTGGCCGGTGACCAGGACGCCGTCACCCGCGGCATCGACCATGGGCAGCATGGCAGCCGTGGGCGCCGGCCACAACAGGCCGTGGATGCGAAGGAGCGCGGTCGTGAGCGGGCCGAGCAGGTCGAAGTCCAACCCGGGCGTGATTATCTCCCAGTGCCGGACGCCGAGCTCCTGCGCCACGTGCTCCTGCCACGCCGTTTCGTCGGCTGCCGCGTTCCCCGGCCAACGAGCAGTAAGCGCCACGGGGTCCTCGAACCCATCTCGACGAGCGACATGTAGCAGCGTCGCCAGAACAGCCGAGGAGTCCCGGCCTCCTGAGAAGGCCACGACGCACCGGCCCCGCTGGAGGAGGTCCCTGGCCTCGTCGCAAAGCACGTCAAGCGGGTCGCGCGCCACATCTGGCAACGGCGGGACGGCTACCGAACCGAGGACCAGACCGGTCGCTACGTCGAGCTCGGTGAGGCCCAGCGGGTTCGCCGCCCCCGCCCACGTGCGGGTGGCTGCTGACGCCAGGCTCATTCGTCAGGCAAAAGAAGCGAACGCTCCTGGAGCGCCTGGAGGAACTTCTGGACATCATTGGCCGCCTGTTCCTCCGCTACGGCGTAGTTGGCCGTGAGCTCGGCCGCCAGCTCGGCGGGGCTGGCACCTTGTTCGAGGCGCAGCCAAAGTGCCCGAGCCGAGGCGTTGAGGCTCAAGACGGTCGCCGTCGCCACGACGAGGATGACGACTTCGTCGCCCACGTGTTGCCACACGGCGCGCTCATTGTCGAGCCTCAGCCGTTGGTGTAGTGGGAACTTGGGCTGACCCTGCGGGGGGTCATCGGGCTCGGGGGACATTATGGCCCAATGGTAGGCGAGCACTTGCGGTCAACAGATCGAGCCGCGATCAGTTGAGCCTGGCTGCGCACGCCCAGCTTGGTAAAAATCCTGGTCTTGTGGTTCTCGACTGTTTTGAGAGCCACTCCCAGCAAGCGGGCGGTGGCCTTGGTGGACAGCCCGTCCACCATGGCGTTGAGCACTTCCAGCTCCCGCAGCGTGAGCTGCTCGTCGGGGTCGGCGCGACCCCGGCGCCGTCCCGAGCGCCACTGCGTGACAATGGCTGCGGTCAGCAGCGGAGGTAGGGCAACGCCGCCGCCCGCGACGTCGAGGACGGCGTCGGCCACAGCAGTCAGCCCGGAGTCCGTTGTGCACACGCCCGAAAGTCCCCGGCCAATGAGGTCGAGCACGCGGTCGGCGTGCAACTCGTCCGCCAGGAGCAGCACGTGGGCGCCGGCCCGCACGAGGCCGGCCAGGAAGTGGTCTATAAGTCCGTCGCCAAGCAGCTCGCCGGAGACCACCACGTTCGGGCTGATCAGGTCGGCCAGGCGCAACGCCGCCGCGCCGTAGGCGCTGTCTGCCACGACCTCGGCGCGGCCGGCAAGCGCCTCTACCAGTCCTGGAGCGACGAAACGGTTGTCGTGGACGGTGACCACTTTGGGCAGGTCACTCCGGTACCTGTGGGCCCGGAGGGCGGGGCTGCGGTAAGGGGCGCGGCTCATCCCGGTGGCGGCCCCTCCCATGACGCCGGCTGGGCCGAGTAGCCCCGGTGGCGAGAGCGGTGGCGACCGCCTGGGCCTGGCTCTGGGCGCCGAGCTTGGTGAATATAGCCGTCTTCGACCTGGCCACGGCACGTTCTGAAAGGCCGAGGCGCGCCCCTACCCCGGCCGCGGTCAGGCCGAGGCTGAGCAGGGCCAGGACCCGCAGCTGCTGACCGGTCAGGCGCCATTGCCATCGCCTCCGGCGACACTGAGGACAAAGGGCGTGAGGGGGCCCGGCTTGGTTCGACAAGCTCGACGACCTGTTCGGGACTGGCGCTACGCGGGACCAGGACCACACCGTCCATCAGGCCGGCGCGAGCCGACGTCGTGAGCCCGATCAGTTGTATGCCGGGGCGCTGGCGCTGCATGGACTGAACCAGTTCGCCGACCTCCCACGGGACGTTGTCTGCTTCGATGACGGCGTAGGTGAGCGGGCCTCGCGCCGCCGCGTCCAGGAGGGACACGCGGTCAACCACTCCTTCTGCCACTTCAGTGGTGAGCTGACGTCGCAGGTACGCCGTCATTGACTCCCGGTAGAAACGGCGCCGCTCCTGGACGACCAGCACGGCCCGAGTCTACGACCAGGGCCAGAACGCCTTCGGGCCAGTCCGGCCCGCCTTGCCATGCGCCGGCCCGCCAGCCTGGCCACTGCGGCGTCCCCGCCTTCGTCACTTCAGTCACGACGGCCCGGGCATTGCAGCTGGGTAGCCTCGGGCCATGGCCAACGAGGAGCTCGGGGCTAGCCGCGAAGCTGGGGCTCGCCCCGATGGCCGAGCCG
The DNA here is from genome assembly GCA_963754115.1 of uncultured Acidimicrobiaceae bacterium. Taxonomy (GTDB): domain Bacteria; phylum Actinomycetota; class Acidimicrobiia; order Acidimicrobiales; family Palsa-688; genus Fen-671. The sequence goes on from CAVWFC010000010.1 coordinate 35,091, forward strand.
ACCCCGCCGCCGGGACCGAGCCGTCCGGGCCGGCGGGTGACCAAAACGACGCCGGGCCGGGATTCGATGTGCGCGCCCTGTACCAGCCCAACGTGGAAAGAAGCCTGCGGCACCTTCCCCGGCTGCTCCTGGGCGCTCTGCGTCTGGTGTGGCAGGCTGCCCCCGGCCAGCTGGTCCTCAACACGTTCCTCGTGCTTGTCGTCAGCGGCGCCCTCGCGCTGCAGGTGCTGATCAGCAAGCAGCTCCTCACGAAGCTGCTGGCCGACAACACGACGAAGGACTTCTCTTCTGCTGTCCCGTCGATCGTGCTGCTCGCCGCCGCCCTGGGCGTGGCTTCCATCGCCAGCATCGCCCGGGTCGAGGTGCAGCGCCTGCTCGCAGAGCTGGTAGCCCGCTCGGCCATGCAAGAGGTGGTCGACGTCGCCTGCCACGCCGACCTGACCCGCTTTGAGGACCCGACTTTCCACGACCGGCTCCAGCGGGCCATCGTCAATGCCTCCATCCGGCCGTTGCAGATGACGATAGGGCTGCTGTCGCTCGGGACCGCGGTGTTTGGCGTTGTCGCTGTCGGGGCCGTCTTGTTATTGATAGAGCCGCTCTTTTTCGTGCTCGCGCTGGTGGGGGGCGTCCCGCTCATGATCGCCAGCATGCGCGTTGGGCGCGCTTTGTACCGTTTTGCCGTCGAGCAAACCCCAACCGATCGGGAACGGACCTACATCCAGGGACTGCTTGTGGAGAAGGACCCAGCTAAGGAAATCCGCGCTTATGAGCTCGGTCCCTTCCTGCAGGCCCGTTTCGCCGCACTTTACGAGCGCCGGATCCAGGCCCTTCGTCGTCTGGTCCGGCGCCGCGCCGCCCAGGGCGTTGTCGGCGGAGCGCTTACCGCGGTTATTACGGGCGGTGTCCTTGGCTTGCTCATCTTCTTCGTCTCTGAAGGGCGGGTGTCGCTTGCAGGTGCTGGAGCAGCGGCCGCCGCACTCATCCTGCTCGGGACGCAGCTGCAGGGCCTGGCGAGCGGAGTCGGTCAGCTTTATGAGAGCGCACTATTTATCCAGGACTTCAACGACTTCGTCCAGGTCGAACTGGCCCCCGGGACCAGCGGTTTCGCGGGCACGGCGCCCCTCCCTGCTCATATCGGGCACTTGCGTGTCAATGACCTGACTTTTACTTACCCGAGCCGCTCGGAACCGAGCCTCCAGAGTGTCAACGTCGACATCGGGCCCGGGCAGGTCGTAGCGCTGGTGGGGGAGAACGGCTCGGGCAAGACAACCCTGGCCAAGCTCCTGGCTGGTCTGTACGTCCCGCAAGAAGGGAGCATCACGTGGGACGGCCAGGACCTGGCCGACATGGACATAGCGCAGGTGCGTAAGCGGGTGGCGGTGCTGTTCCAGGACTTTGTGCGTTACTTTCTATCCGCCCGCGAAAACATTTCCATGGGCCGATGGGAGCGAGCCGACGACGAGGCCGGCGTCAGGCAGGCGGCCACCAGGTCAGGTGCGGACAAGTTCCTGACGTCTCTTCCCCAGGGCTACGACACGTACCTCGGCCCCCAGTTCTTTGGCGGCAGCGACCTCTCCATGGGCCAGTGGCAGAGGGTCGCCCTGGCCCGGGCTTTTTTCCGGGACGCTGAGCTGATCGTCCTCGATGAGCCCACCGCCTCGCTCGATCCCCGCGCCGAGGCGGCCTTGTTCGCGGCGGTGCGAGAGCTTTTCGCCGGGCGTTCCGTCGTACTCATCTCGCACCGGTTCGCGACGGTCCGCCTGGCCGACCGTATTTATGTGCTCGAAGCCGGACGGATGATCGAAGAGGGCGACCACGAGGAGCTGATGGCCCGTAACGGCCTGTACGCCGAGCTGTTCACCATGCAGGCTTCGGCGTTCGGGCTCTACGAGGCCAGCTGACTTGCCGATCCCGCCGGCATCGGCCCCGCTCGCTGGGCGTCCTGTCCGCAGATATTTCGAATGTCAGTGCCGCGCCCGGAGGCCGGGACGCCAGCGGCCCGACCGGGGGCTGTGCCCGTACCGGTCGGTGGCGGCCACGCGTTCCAGGTACCTCTCGAGGCCGTTACCCCCCGCTTCGCCCGAACTATGCAGTACGTTGCGTGGGTCGTCGGGATCCAACCAGAACTCTCGGGGGTCGAAGTGGCGCTGCAGCATCTCGTACGCCGACCGGCTGACCTCGACGGCGGTGGCAGGGTACCCGTCACGAAGTGAACGGGTCAGGGCTCGCCCGACCGAGCCGCCGCCCGGGAGGCTGCCGCTGGGAGTCCACGCCCGCAGGCTGCGGACGAGAAGGCGCCCGGCCGGCCCACCGCTCAGCTCCCGGATGACGTCCTCCGGCACCGAGGCCCCGAGTACTTCCTTGGCCCGGTTGAGGGTGGCGGCGACGGGAAGGTCCGTCCGCCATGAATGACTGCGTTCGACGAGTTCGTCCCAGTCGGGGTTGAGGTCGGCCACGGAGCGCTCGACGTCGACCAACCAACCGAGCTGGTGCCCTCCGGCCAGGGCGGCATGAAGGGCGACATGGAGCACCGCGTCGGTCGGGTCGAGTGCCCAGGCCTCGACGGTCCCGAGGCGGGCCCGCCGGCGCCGGGCAAAAAGGGCACCCATCGGGATATCAAAGCGACGACGCTGGTTGAGCAAGTTGACGAGGTGCCAATGAAGGTCCACGAGCAGCGACCCGAAGGCCAGGTGGAGCTCGCCCCTCAGGTCGCTGGTAACGAGATCCCAGTTACGGTCGATAGTAAAGCCGCCCGCGGCGACCAGCGTGTCGAGGGCATGGCCGAAATGCTGCGCCGGGACAACGATGTCGAGGTCGGAATAGTAACGAGGCGTCCCTCCGTAGGCGAGCTCGACCAGCATCGGGCCCTTGACGACCACCCATGGCACGCCGGCACTGTCCAGCGCCTTTCCCACTTTGAGCAGTAGGCCGAGATGGGACAGGTGCGAGAAGACGTCGCCCTTGGCCTCTGAAAGCAGCCTGGCGCGGGCGCTCTCGGCGAGCAGGTCTCCCAGGGCCTCGCTGGCCGGCCCCGTTATGCGCTGGGCGATGGCCAGCTCAACGAGTTCGTCGTGACCACCGCCGCCGACGAGACCGTTGAGGTCGGCGGGGCACAGGGGTGCGCCTCGGCCCGAGCGCACGGCGGCGACCAGGGCCTCTTCGAGCCTCTTACGCTGCTCCGACCGGTTCGTCATGACCATGGCTGGCAGTAGGTTACCGGCCGTGACGGTGACGACAAGCGACGTTTGGCCGGTGGCGCGGCACAGCAGAAGCCGATCGAGGGGACGGTAGCCGCGCTGCAACCGGGCGCACCTCCCTGGAGAAAGCTGTCCCCTACAAATAGCAGCATCACCGCCCGGCCGCGGACGCCTGGCTCGGCACAATTGGAACGCGCTTGTCGGCCGTTGCCTGCTCAAGTCACCTTCGAGGCTGCCTTTGGCGGGTTAAGGCTGGTGCGGACGGGAGGGAGAGGTTGGCAGCGACGCGGGCCGCGTTTTGGCGGTAGCGGATGTCCCCGTCGTCCTCTGACGATGATGGCGCCGAGCCCCGTGACCCGGCCGCCGGACCGCTGGAGGTGCCGAGGAGGCGCTCGTCCACCAGGTCGAGGATGACTTCGTCGACGGCGATCTCGAATTTGCGAGCGAAGAGCTTGACCGGCCCACCCAATAAGTTGCTTTCCTGCCCGAGTGCTACCGCGGTCAGCTCATCGATGTCCTGGGTACGGAACACCTTGGGATGAGAACCTCCTGCAGTCCAATCTGTAAACCAAAGGTTTAAGGGCGAAATGTCATCGGCCATCGGGGAAATCATGGCCAGGGTGGGGAGAAACAACTCGTTCGGCATCCACGTCCGGCGAAAGAACCTGATGAGCTCAGGCCGTCGCTTGACTTCCTCGAGCAACCATCGGACCAAAGGCATCGCCATAACCAATTGAGCTTGGCCATAAAAGGGAATTACTCCGTCCGGGGGTCGCCGGTTCATGGGGATATTGATGCGGCGTCCCTTAACCGGTATGTTCCAGTGAGAGAGCCGCGAGACTCCGCCATCTTTGTCGGAAATGAAATCGACCGGGATCTCGTCGTGCGGGACCCACGAAGTGCCGGGCGCCCGGGCAAAAAAGGCATTGATATCTCTGATTGGTCGCAGTGGGTAATCCTGGCCGGTCATCTTGACCATATGCGTGCAGTCGAGTGCCGACGCCTGCTCCATCGCGTTTATGGTGGCCTGGACGAGGCCCCAGGACCCCCAGGGTGTCCGCTCGCGCTCGACCAGGGCGACCTGGTCGTACTTTTCCCCTAATTCCTCGAACGCCCTCCACACGCTTTGGCTGGCGCGCGCGTCCACATGCACCAGGACCGGACAAGGCGAGACGGCCTCGACTAGCCGAGTAACCTGCGCCGGGGCCTTATGCGCCAAGGCAAGGAAACAGGTTCCAGGGCGGTCGCTCATGTGTGGCTCATGACCACCCCGAATAAGGCGATCCGATCTCTTGCCCGTTCATGGCCCACCGTACCCCCACATTGTCCCGCACGCCTTTGTCGCTGTACGAGATGCAGATATAGTACGCGCTGTCATTGAAGTGCAAGTGCACCGGTCTAGGCCGGGACGGTTCAGTTTTCTCTGAGCCTTTTCTAAGCCTTTTTTAAGTAACCGCGCCGTTTATGTCCACCAGTTTGGCCTGGTAGCCACCGGAGAGCCAAACTGGGCCGGGTGCGGAGCCCTGCGTCCCCCGGCTGAGCGCCCCCGGTTGCGGGGTTTAGCCCCACGGTCTGGCTACTCGATGACGTTATTGCTCTGCCTCCTTCGTGCCTGGCTGCATCCGGGGCCCGGGCTGTACTCAGGCGCCCGGTCGCGGTCGGCGCCATGGTTGAGGAAACTTCTGCTGTGCGCCGCGCCCGGCATCGCAGGCATCCCGCAAGGCCGGCGGGATGCGTTCGGGCAGTGACAGCGCCTCGGCCAGCACCACGTTCAGCTCTCGAAGCCGAGCGCTGCTGCGTGCCAGCTGAACCGCCAAGTCGTCGCCATGGCCCACGGGCGCCTGCTAACCGCGGGCGGCGGCGCGCTGGTTGCTTCGATCCCGTCGAGGTGCCGCATGAAAGGTATTCGCCCGCTTCAGTGCCCGTACCACCACGAAGCGCGTTCGGAGCGCCACGTATTGCGCATTCGTGAACGGGTTTGGTCGGCGACCCTTGACAGTCCGCTCAAACGGAAGGTAGGAACGCACGGTCCATCCGGTTCTCGAGTCGTCCGCTCAAACAACCGGTGAGGCGTATATCGCAGGGCGAGACCACCGGGCAGTTTGACCAGAGGGGCGTCGATGGACGATGGCGGTTTCACTACAGCTCATGGGACTGCCCCGGCTGGCGCCTCCGCGGGTATACCGATGCGGTCTGTGGGCCTTCCGGGGCAGGGAGACGCTCTGGCCCTAGGGCAACCGGCACGAGCCTGGCCCATGTGCCGGTTCGGTTAACCCCTCTAGAAATCGGGAGGCATCAATGACGGGACGCTCTCATCTGTCGCACCATTTCGCGCCTGGCGCACGAGAGCCACGTATCAAAGGGCGCCGCCGCCGACCCGTCGCCGGCCATCGGCTCCCGGTCTTGTTGTGCCTGAGGGCCGTCGTTGGCGCTGCGCTCGTCTTCGTTGCTGCGGGTGGAGCCATCGCGGCAAATGTCCTGCCGGCGGGTGCGGCGACGCCAGGCGACATCTCCACCGTGGCCGGCAACGGCATCGCCGCGTGCTCGGGTAACGGCAGCCTCGCCACCTCGGCCGATCTCGATTTCCCCTCCGGCGTAGCCGTGGACGGCGGCGGCAACCTGGTCATCGCCGACACCGCGAACAACCGCGTAGGCGTCGTCGCCGAGAACAGCGGCACCTTTTACGGGGTCGCCATGACCGGAGGCGATATGTACACGGTGGCCGGCCAGGCCGCCGTCTGCACTGGCGGGTACTCGGGTGACGGCAGCCTCGCCACCTCGGCCGATCTCAATTTCCCCTCCGATGTGGCCGTGGACGGTTCGGGCAACCTGGTGATCGCCGACGCCGCGAATAACCGCGTACGCGTCGTGGCCGAGAGCACCGGCACGTTTTACGGGGTCGCCATGACCGCGGGCGACATCTACACGGTGGCTGGCAATGGCACTGCTGGCTACTCAGGTGACGGCGGCCCTGCCACGTCGGCCCAGCTCTTTGACCCTGCCGGCGTGGCCGTGGACGGTTCGGGCAACCTGCTGATCGCCGACGCCCTGAACTGGAGCGTACGCGTCGTGGCCGGCAGCACCGGCACGTCTTACGGGATCGCCATGACCGAGGGCGACATCTACACGGTGGCTGGCACAGGCACCCCTGGCTCTTTGGGTGACGGCGGCCCTGCCACCTCGGCCGGGCTCAATTACCCCCAGGGCGTGGCCGTTGACGGTTCAGGCAACATCGTGATCGCCGACGCCGACAACAACCGCGTACGCGTCGTGGCCGAGAGCACCGCCATGTTTTACGGGGTCGCCATGACCGCGGGCGACATCTACACGGTGGCTGGCATCGGCACCGGTGGCTCCTCCGGTGACGGCGGCCCCGCCACGTCGGCCGAGCTCAATTACCCCTCACCGCGTGGCCGTGGACGGTTCGGGCAACATCGTGATCGCCGACACCGACAACAACCGCGTACGCGTCGTGGCCGACAGCACTGGCACGTTTTACGGGGTCGCCATGACCGAGGGCGACATCTACACGGTGGCCGGCAACGGCACTGGTGGCTATTCAGGTGACGGCGGTCTTGCCACCTCGGCCGAGCTCGCCGGCCCCGCCGGTGTGGCCCTGGACGGTTCGGGCAACCTGGTGATCGCCGACACCGACAACAACCGCGTACGCGTCGTCGCAGGGAACGGGGCAGTGGAGTGCTCTGCTGGTTTCTATGGCGATCACGGGGAAGCACCATGCACACCAGCTTCCCCCGGCTACTACGTCGCCAACCCGGGCAGCAGTACCCAGACCGCTTGTCCCCTCGGCTACTACAGCTCGACCTCTGGCGCTGTCTCGTGCACCGAAGCTTCGCCCGGCTACTACGTCGGCACCACGGGCAGCAGCTCCCAGACCGCCTGCTTCGCCGGCTCCTACAGCTCGACCTCTGGCGCCGTCTCGTGCACCGAAGCTTCCCCTGGCTACTACGTCGCCAACTCGGGCAGCAGTTCCCAGACCGCCTGCCTCGCCGGCTCCTACAGCTCGGTCGCGGGCGCCGTCTCGTGCACGCTTGCTTCCCCCGGCTACTACGTCGGCACCTCGGGCAGCAGTTCCCAGACCGCCTGCCTCGCCGGCTCCTACAGCTCGACCTCTGGCGCCGTCTCGTGCACCGAAGCTTCGCCGGGCAGTTTCGTCGCCAACACGGGCAGCAGCTCCCAGACCGCCTGCTTCGCCGGCTCCTACAGCTCGACCTCTGGCGCCGTCTCGTGCACCGAAGCTTCGCCGGGCAGTTTCGTCGCCACCACGGGCAGCAGTACCCAGACCGCTTGCCCCGCCGGCTCCTACAGCTCGACCTCTGGCGCTGTCTCCTGCACCGAAGCTTCGCCGGGCAGTTTCGTCGCCACCACGGGCAGCAGTTCCCAGACCGCTTGCCCCCTCGGCTACTACAGCTCGACCTCTGGCGCCGTCGCCTGCACGCAAGCCAGCCCCGGCCATTTCGTCGGCACCACGGGCAGCAGTTCCCAGACCGCCTGCCCCGCCGGCTCCTACAGCTCGGTCGCGGGCGCCGTCTCGTGCACGCTTGCTTCCCCCGGCAATTTCGTCGCCAACCCGGGCAGCACGTCCCAAACCGAGTGCGCTATGGGCACCTACAGCACTGGAGGAGCGTCTTCGTGCACCACCTGCCCGTCCGGCACTACAAGCCCAGCGGGCGCTAGCGCCTGCACATCCATTGCCGCTTTCGTCATCGCTGACACCGAGGACGCCGTGGGCACCAACGTAACCTTTTGGGGCGCCCAATGGGCCAAGGCCAACGTCCCTAGCAAGGGACCGGCCCCGAGTTCGTTCAAGGGGTTCGCCAACGAGACGAGCTCGAGCCAGCCTGCTTGCGGAGGCTCCTGGACGAGCGACCCGGGGAACAGTTCCGGTCCGCCTCCCGGGCCATTACCCCAGTACCTGGCCGTTCTTGTGTCCAGTTCAGTCACGAAGTCAGGGGCAAACATTTCGGGGAACATCGTGCACATCGTCGTCGTCGAGACAAACCCCGGATATTCCAATGACCCGGGCCACACGGGCACCGGCACTGTCGTCAGCGTCATTTGCTAGCTCGGCGCATGAGGACGGGCGTGAATGATGCAAATTTTTGCAGCAACGACCGCTCGCTGTTTTCAGGGGGCCGGCGGCGCACGTTGAGAGCGCACGCGACCCCGGGCGCTTCATAATGGCCCGATACGTACAACTGGAAAGTGCCCCGCTTACAACGAGAACCCATCCATATGGACGGATATTGTGACCTAGTGCCACGACAGGAAACGTTTGCCTGGTTGCACGTCCAAACTCGGAAGTGCCAACTCGGGTGTTGTCGAAAGCGACCTGGCAAGCGTTCCTGGAGGCAGCACTAGGCGCGCACCGATCGGCCCCTTGGTACACCGCAGATCCGCATTATTCCTCCGCGAGCCCGCGTTCTGTGCTCCGCTTCGTACTATTGGGCTGATCTCGTTTCATTTCCGTGATCCCGAATTGGCTCATGAGCAGACGGCAAGGAAAGCTCGGACTGCCACCCACGACGGCCAATCAATTGCGGGGCGACCTCCCGGATAAAGGATCAGGCACCAACGAGACCACCCGCCGGGGATAGCTCTGTCACGACCAGGGCCCGTGCTGTGGACGGAGACCCAACTCGGTGGTGGCCAGGCCCGCCGTGACCCGTTCAACCGTCCCAGTGGCTCCAGGTGCCCAAGAACCTTCCCCCAGGCTCCTCCCAGCAACAAGGGTCTTACAAAGTTCCTGCTGGTAGAGGGTCTAATTGCTGAGTGCCCCCGGCGAGATTCGAACTCACGCACCCGGCTCCGGAGGCCGGTGCTCTATCCCCTGAGCTACGGGGCCCAGTCATGGCGGCCCAGTCAAGGCGGCCCGCTCACAGCATAGTGTCAAGGGCGCGGTGGCCTGCTCGAGCTCGTCCGGGCCCTGTTCTCGTCGGGTCGTTGAGGACGAGTGGCCCGGGGGAAGCTGAGCCCGTGAATGGCTCTTTCCCGCCACGTTGTCTCCTCCCGCCTGCCACCATGGTCGAGATGATCCCCGACCCGGCCTCCGGCGCGCTCGCAGAACCGGGCCCACCGGACTGGCCCTTTGGCCCCGGGCAGGACGATCCTGCATCTGCCCTCCCGCTGCACCTGCTGCCCGAGACCGCTGAGGTTGAGCCGGGCGGGCGTCTCCGCGTCGGGGGCCTGGACGTGCTCGACCTGGTCGGTGAGGTGGGGACGCCCGCGTTCATTTATGACGAGGAGCACTTGCGCCGCCGTTGCCGCCAGGCCCGAGAGGCGTTCGGCCCAAGGGCGGCGTACGCTTCCAAGGCGTTCCTGTGCAAAGCGATGGCTACGCTTGCGTTTGAAGAGGGACTGTGCATAGACGTCTCGACCGGTGGTGAGCTGGCTGTCGCCCTGGCCGCCGGCGTACCGGGGGAGCGGCTAGTCCTGCACGGGAACAACAAGTCCGAAGCCGAGCTGGACGCAGGGCTGGACGCAGGTACCGGGAGGATTGTGGTCGACTCGTTCGACGAGATCGACCGTTTGGGCCGGCTCCTGGCGCGGCGGGGCGCCGGCCAGCCACCGCCGAAAGTCCTTGTCCGTGTTACCCCTGGCATCGAGGCCCATACACACGAGTACGTCATGACAGGCCAGGACGACTCCAAGTTCGGCTTCGGCCTCTCTTCGGGCGCGGCCGCAGAGGCGGTCAGACGCCTCAGGCACCCGACCTGCGGGGCTGACCTGGTCGGCATCCACGCCCACATCGGGTCACAGATATTTGCTCTCGAGAGTTTCGAGCTGGCACTGGCCGCCCTCGGGCCGTTCATCACCGACCTCGGCCTGGATGAGCTCTGCATCGGGGGCGGTCTCGGTGTCCCGTACGTCACCGGGGAGGTCGCACCTCGCATGGATGAGTGGGCGGCTTCTCTGCAGAGAGCGGCCCGGGCCGCCGGCATCTCCGGCCCCGTGGTCCTTTCGGCCGAACCGGGCCGTGCCATAGTGGCGACGGCGGCGTTCACCTGTTACACGGTTGGGACGGTGAAGGAGCTGCCGGGCCTGCGCACATACGTGAGCGTGGACGGAGGCATGAGCGACAACCCGAGGCCGGTCCTCTACGGTTCGGGCTACGAAGCGTTCCTGCCCAGAGAGGTCGCCGCCGCTTCGGCCTCGCGTCGTGAGGATCGTGGGCAAACACTGTGAGTCGGGCGACGTCCTCGTCAGCCACGCCAACGTCCCCCGGGACCTCGCCGTCGGGGACATCCTGGCCACTCCAGTGACCGGCGCTTACGGGCACTCAATGGCGTCCAATTACAACAAGGTCCCGCGCCCACCCGTGGTGTTCGTGCGCGACGGGAGCTGGCGGGTGGTTGTCCGCCGGGAGACCTATGCCGACTTGATGGCCCTCGACGCCTGAGGAAGCGGGGGACCGGGGGCACCTCCAGGCCGGGCGTCGCTCGGGTCAGCCAGGCGCGGCCACCTTGGGCGCCGGCCAGTCGCGCCGCCCACTGCTGTCAAGCCTCCACTGGCAGCCACCACTGTCAGCCACCACTGTAAGCAAGCAGTGGCGGCCCGCCGCTATCCTGCGCAGTCATGGGTGCAACTAAGGGCCCCGTTCCCCCTGAAGAGGCCGACAACGAAGAGACGATCGGCGGGACGGCCGGCGGAGCCGGGACGCTAGGCCGTCCCACCGTCCGCGTCGGCCTGCTCGGCTGCGGCAACGTCGGCGCCTCCGTGGCGCGGTTCTTGCTCACGGACTCCAAGCGGATAGCAGACCGGACGGGCGTACAGCTCGAGCTGGCCAAGGTGGCGGTCCGCTCGGCCACCAAAGAACGAGACGTCCCCGGCGTCGAACCGCTTATCACGACCGACCCTGTCAGCATCGTGACTGACCCTTCGATTGACGTGGTGGTTGAGGTCATGGGCGGTATCTCACCGGCCCGCGACCTCCTGCTACAGGCCTTGCGGAGCGGCAAACCCGTCGTCAGCGCCAACAAGGAGCTGCTCGCCAACCATGGAGGCGAGCTATGGGACACAGCCAGTGCGGCGGGCGTGGACCTGCTGTTCGAGGCCGCCGTGGCCGGCGGCATACCTCTCATACGGGCACTTCGGAGAGTCGCTGGCCGGCGAACGGATCCACCGGGTGATGGGCATCGTCAACGGCACCACCAACTACATCCTTACGCGTATGTCCGCCTCGGGCGCCAGCTACCACGACGCCCTGGCCGAGGCCCAGAGCCTGGGCTACGCCGAGCGGGACCCCACCGCCGATGTCGAGGGCTTCGACGCCGCGGCCAAGGCCGCCATCCTGGCCAACGTGGCGTTCGGGGCCAAGGTCGTAGCGGGCGACGTGTACCGGGAGGGTATCTCGGGGCTCAACATCGGGGACATCGAGGCGGCCAAGCGCCTTGGCTTTGCCATCAAGCTGCTCGCCGTCGTGGAGGCGGGGCCGGACGGCATGCTGGGTGTCCGGGTCCACCCCGCCATGGTCCCCCGGACCACCCTCTGGCGCCGTGCGGGACTCGTTCAACGCGGTGTTTGTCGAGGGCACGCGGTCGGCCAGTTGATGCTGCTCGGGCGGGGTGCGGGCGGGCCTCCGACTGCCAGTGCCGTGCTGGGTGACCTTGTCGACGCGGCCCATAACCTCACCGTAAAGGGGGCTGGCGCGCAAGATGGAGCTCCGCCCGTGCCGATACAGCCCGATAGACGACCTCCGCTGCGCCTACTACTTGCAGCCTGTACGTGGTGGACCGCCCGGGCGTATTGCCGCCATCTCGGGCGTACTCGGGCGCCACAGCGTCTCGGTCCGCTCCATGGAACAGGACGCCCCCGAGCCAGAGGCCGGCATCCCGGTCCGGTCCAGGAGACGGGCAGGACAGCGGGCGAGGCGCACCTTGTCTTCGTCACCCATCCTGCCTATGAGCGGGACATGCAAGCCTGCCTGCACGAGCTGCGCCATGCTGGATGTGGTGCGCCGGATCGGCGGGTTGGTACGGGTGGTCGGCTCTTGAGCCGCTGCCGCTGCGCTGGCGCGGCGTGATCGAGGAGTACCGGGAGCACCTCCCGGTAACGCGGCCACACCCGTGGTCACCCTTCTCGAAGGCAGCACTCCACTGCTTTCGGCGCCACGGCTCTCTGAACGGGCCGGGGCGCAAGGTGTGGCTCAAGCTGGAGGGCGCCAACCCGACCGGTTCGTTCAAGGACCGCGGCATGACCGTTGCTATCTCCAAGGCGATGGAGGAGGGCGCAAAGGCGGTCGTGTGCGGCTCCACGGGAAATACGTCGGCGTCGGCCGCGGCGTACGCGGCACGGGCCGGGCTCACGTGCGTCGTGCTTATCCCGGACGGTTACATCGCGCTCGGGCAAACTGGCTCAGGCGCTGGTACATGGCGCAAAAGTCGTCCAGGTACGGGGGAATTTCGACGCGCGCCCTGCGACCTGGTCCGGCGAGCTGGCGGAGACCGAGCCAGTCACGGTCGTAAACTCCATAAACCCCACCGGATAGAAGGGCAGAAGACCGGTGCGTTCGAAGTAGTTGACGTCCTGGGCGACGCGCCCGATGTCCATTGCATGCCCGTCGGGAATGCCGGGAACATCACTGCGTATTGGAAGGGGTACCGAGAGTACCAGGATGCCGGCAGGGTGAGGAGCTTGCCCCGGATGTTCGGTTTTCAGGCCGCCGGCGCCGCGCCGATCGTGCTCGGCCACCCCGTAGAAAGGCCCGAGACGATCGCAACGGCTATCCGGATCGGCAAGCCCGCATCCTGGTACGGGGCCAGCGCCGCCGCCTCCGAGTCCGGCGGCCTGATAGAAGCCGTCGACGACGACGACATCCTGGGGGCCTACCGGTTCTTGGCCCGGGAGGAGTCAGTTTTCTGCGAGCCTGCGTCGGCGGCATCCGTGGCCGGGCTGCTGAAGGTTGGAGTGCCCGCAGGGGTAAGTGGTATGCGTCCTCACCGGCCATGGTTTGAAGGACCCGGATGTTGCCATCGGCCAGATAGCGGTGCCCAGGGCAGTGGACGCCGACCTGGTGGCGGTCCGGGAGGAGCTGGGCCTGTAAGGGTTCCTGGCGTAAGGCTCGCACAGGCGGTAATATGGTTACAGCCCCGCTCGGTGGATAGCCACGAGCAGGGACCTTCATCCGGAGCGGGGACCTCCCGGGCGTACTAGTGGTCCAAAGGCCGCAAACCTAGACGGCCACCGACCAGGCTCACGGGAGGCATCTTCCAGGATGCCACCTGGGTGCTCCGGCCGTGATGCCCTTTATTTTCACACTCACACCACGACAGAGGTAGTCAATGAGCGACCTGCAGCTTGAGCGCTCCGTGCTGGAAGCAAAAGAACGGGACGAGCTCTTCGCAATCGCCTTGGCCCTGGGCAGTTCGCCCCCGGCCCGCACCAAGAAGGCGGACCTGGTCTCGCACATACTCCAGGTCACCGGCGTAGACGGAGAAACCGCACCCATACCCGAAAAGCCTCGCCGGTCCCGTGCGGCGCGGTCTGGCACGACCAGCTCGGAGGTTGCCGCCCCTGCGGACGACAACCAGCAGCTGGAGCTGGCTACGACCAACGGCAATGGTGCCCAAGCGGCGACGACCGAGCAGTCCAACGAAGTGAGCAATGGCGCCCCCGCCACCACCAAGAGTGCTCTCAATGGTGGAACTCACGCCGGCGCTGCCCCGAAGGGCCGCGCTCCCGAGCGAGGAACCCCGGACGACGGTCCTTCCGATGATGGCGCGCCAGACAGCGCCAATGAGGCCGGCAGCCCCGTGGCGGAGGTTAACGGCGGGCTGGTCGGCACGGCTGAAAGCCAGTCCGGCGACGGCCAGGCCCTTCAGAGGACGGACTCCGGCCGCCAACGCCACGACGCCAGCAGATCCCAATCTCGGCAACAGCCGGCGCCGCCGGCGGCGGAGCCGTGAGAAAACGCCGCGCAGTAATGAGCGTGACTTCACCGCGCAGGCCCCCGAAGTCCCGTACACGGGCGAGCTCGTGGCTTGTTCCAGGCCTCCTCGACCTGAGGGAGGAGGGTTACGGGTTCCTGCGGGCCAACGGTTACCTTGCCAGTTCGTCGGACGTGTACGTGTCGATCACCCAGGTTCGCCGTTACGGGCTGCGCAAGGGTGACCTCGTAGAGGGAGCGTTCCGGCCAGCTGCAAACAACGAAAAGTACCCGGCGCTCGTACGGGCCGATTCCGTGGCCGGGATGCCCCCCGAAGACGCCCGCAGCAGGCCGAAGTTCGAGAACCTGACTCCGCTTTTCCCGGACGAAAAATTGAGCCTCGAGGTCCCGGGCGACCCTGCCAACGTGACGGCCCGCATCGTGGACCTGGTGTCACCGATCGGTAAAGGGCAGCGTGGGCTCATCGTGTCGCCGCCGAAGGCGGGCAAGACGACCATCCTGAAGCAGATCGCCCATTCGATCGAGGCCAACAACCCTGAAGTGCACTTGATGATCCTGCTCGTCGACGAGCGCCCTGAAGAAGTCACGGACTGGCGGCGCTCGGTAAAGGGCGAGGTCATCGCTTCGACCTTCGACCGGCCTTCCGACGAGCACACCCAGGTGGCCGAGCTGGCCATCGAGCGGGCCAAACGGCTCCTCGAGGCCGGTCGTGACGTGGTGATAGTGCTGGACGGCATCACCCGCCTGGCCCGGGCCTACAACCTCGCCCAACCGGCGACCGGCCGCATCATGTCCGGCGGTATTGACACCGGTGCTCTTTACCCGCCGAAGAAGTTTTTCGGCAGTGCCCGAAATATCGAGGAAGGCGGGTCTCTCACCATCCTGGCCACCGCCCTCGTCGAGACGGGGAGCCGCATGGACGAAGTAATCTTCGAGGAGTTCAAAGGCACCGGCAATATGGAGCTGCGCCTCGACCGCAAGCTCGCCGAGCGGCGCATCTACCCTGCGCTCGACGTCAATGCCTCGTCTACCCGCCACGAAGAGCTCCTGTTCGACCGCCAACAGCTCCAGCAGGTCTGGAAGTTGCGCCGGGTGCTAAACGCTCTGGCCACTGATGGCAATGCGGCCGCCGGCCTGGAATTACTGGTGGACAAGATCCGTTCTACTCGGAGTAACGACCAGTTCCTGGCGGAGATAGCGAAGACACCCGCTCCTGCCATCTAACCTGGAGAAAGACGATGAAAGCAGACACCCATCCCGAGTACATCGACGCCAAGGTCACCTGTTCCTGCGGCAACACCTTTACGACCCGTTCGACCAAGGCCGAGTTGCACACCGAGCTGTGCAATGAGTGCCACCCGTTCTTCACGGGCAAGCAGAAGCTTGTCGACACCGGTGGCCGCGTAGAGCGTTTCGAACGCCGGTACGGCCGGCGGGCGGCCAAGTCCGGCGCCAGCCAGTAAGTGGCCGTAGGCCTGGCCATAAGGGCCGGAGTGACGACTGCCTGAGCTTCTAAGTGTTCGAGAACCTGACTGAGCTTGTTGCCGAGTACGAAAATGTGCTCGAACAACTTTCCGACCCGGCAGTAATAGCGGACCAGCGCAGGTTGCGCGAAGTATCGCGCCGCCATCATGCGCTGGAGCCGATCGTGGCGGCATATCGTTCCTATGCCGCCACCAATGCCGACCTGGAAGTAGCCCGCGAGATGATCTCGGACGCGGAGGGCGAAGACCGTGAGCTCCTCACTGAGGAGATCGTCACGGCCGAGCAACGTTTAGCGGCCCTCGAGGAGGAGCTCAAAGTCCTCCTTCTCCCCACGGACCCCAATGATGGCCGCAATGTAATAGTCGAGATCCGGGGTGCGGAGGGGGGCGAGGAAGCGAACCTGTTTGCTCGCGACCTTTACGATATGTACCTGCGCTACGCCGAACGGACGGGCCTGAAGGCCGAAGTCCTTTCGAGCGACCCCTCGCCGATGGGCGGCTTCAACGAAGTCATGCTGTCGGTGAAAGGCGCTGATGCCTGGGCTCGCCTCAAACATGAGGGCGGCCCCCACCGCGTGCAAAGGGTCCCGGTAACCGAGTCCCAGGGACGCGTCCACACCTCTTCCGCCACGGTGACCGTTCTGCCTGAGGCCGAAGAGCTCGAAGTACAGGTTGAAGAAAAGGACCTTCGCATCGACGTGTACCGTTCGACCGGCCCGGGCGGTCAGTCCGTAAATACGACCGACTCCGCCGTGCGCATAACGCACCTGCCGACGGGGATTGTCGTGGCGATGCAGGACGAAAAAAGCCAGATCCAAAACCGGGCCAAAGCCATGCAGGTGCTCCGGGCCCGGCTATTGCAAGCCGAGCAGGACCGTCAGTCCGCCGAGCTATCGAAGGCCCGGCGCAGCCAGGTTGGCGGCGGTGGGCGCTCGGAGAAGATCCGGACTTACAACTACAAGGAAAATCGGGTTACCGACCACCGCATCGGGCTCACCCTTTACAAGCTCGACAAAGTCTTGATGGGCGAGCTCGACGAGATCGTAGACGCCCTCCTGGCCGACGAACACGCCCGTCAGCTGGCGGGAGCAGGTGCTGTCTGAAGGCCCGGCGCAACCAGACGGCGCTCCCGCGCCGCCGGTTGGCGATGGGGTGCCGAGCGAGCCCACCCTGCCCGGCGTTGAACCGCCCGCCGAGCCGGACGTCGGCGAACGTCGGCCCTTGAAGTGGACCAATCTGTACCGGGAGGCCGTGGAGCGGCTTGGCGACCGCAGTACGGCGCGATGGTTTGTCGAGGATGCATCCGGAGGCAGCTGGCCGGCCGTCCTGGACGAAAACGTCGGCGCTCGACCGGGCAAAGCTTTCCTGAGCATGTTGGACCGTCGCGAAGCGGGCGAGCCCGTCCAGTACGTGCTGGGTCACTGGGCCTTCCGAAAGCTCGACCTCATGGTCAACCGTAACGTCCTTATCCCCCGGCCCGAGACCGAGGTGGTTGTCGACGTGGCCCTGTCGGAGCTGGCCAGGCTGGAGGCGGTGTCCCCTGTGGTGGTCGACCTCGGGACCGGTTCCGGCGCTATCGCCCTCGCCATAGCCACTGAGCACAGCGAGGTCGAGGCGTGGGCGACCGATGTGTCGGCCGAAGCGCTTGCCGTTGCTTCGGCCAACCTCGCCGGCCTCGGCGTACAGGCTGTGGGCCGGGTCAGGCTCGCGCAGGGCAGTTGGTGGGGGGCTCTCCCCTCGAGGTTGCAGGGCCAGGTCAGCCTGGCCGTCGCCAATCCCCCCTACGTCGCTGAGAGCGAGCTCGGGGAGTTACCTCTGGAGGTCTCCGCCTGGGAGCCGCAGCAGGCGCTCATCTCCGGTCCGAGCGGCCTGGAGGCGATCGAAGAGATTGTGTCGCAAGCGCCGCCGTGGCTGGCCCCGAGGGCCGCACTCGTCGTCGAGATAGCTCCCCATCAGGCGGAGGCGGCCAGGCCCTTGCGTTGGGCGCCGGCTTCGGGGAAGTGCTGGTCCGGCGGGACCTTACAGGCCGTGAGCGGGCCCTGGTGGCCCGGGAGGCCAATGTTCAGACCGGCGCCCAAAGCTCAAACAGGCAGAGCGCAAACAAGCGGCAGCACTAGTGCAACGACAGGCAAACGTTTGCCTGGTTGCGCACCCTTCCTTGGAATCGCCGACAGGGGTGTTTGCCGCCAAGCAACCTGGCAAATGTTCCTGGAGGCAGCACTAGGCTGCGACGCTGATGGCGACAACGGTCATCTCAGCCCATGGCGGTACGCCTCCCGCTGACGCGATCGAGCTGGCCGTAAAGGCTCTCTCGGGCGGTGACATAGTCGGTTTGCCGACCGACACGGTCTATGGCCTGGCGGCCGACCCTTTTCATACAGGTGCGTCCGATCGGCTGTTCCGGCTGAAGGGCCGCCCAAGGAGCGTTGAGCTACCCGTTCTTGTCAGCAGTGAGGCCCAGGCGATGGCTCTCTGCACGGCCGTTCCCGCAGCCGCCAGGCTGCTCATGCAGCGGTACTGGCCGGGGCCGATAACCCTTGTGCTCCCCCGCCGGCCGGACCTGGCGGCCGACCTCGGCGAAGACGACACGACGATCGGCATTCGCTGCCCCGCACACCCCGTGCCCCTGGCTGTATGTGAGCAGATCGGGCCGATCGCTACTACCAGTGCCAACCGCCATCAGGAACCGGCGCTGACCACCGCTCAACAGGTAGCCGAGGTCCTGGGCGCCGAGCTCGTCCTGGTGCTCGACGCCGGCACCTGCGACGGTTTGCCCTCCACCGTCGTCGACTGCACAGGAGAGGAGCCGAAGGTACTTCGCGAAGGCCGTCTCTCGTCCGCCGAGATCGCCGCAGCCGTCACCTGATAGCCGGGCGGGGCTGCTTTGTGCCGGAACGGGGGTGCCCCGGGCCGCTCGCCATGGCCTCCGGCCCAGCTAGTGCTGCCTCCAGGAACCTTTGGCCGTTTGCCGGTGGCACAAACCGCCGTCGGCGCTTCAAGGCTCCGGGGTGCAACCAGGCAAAACGTTGCCTGTCGTGGTACTAGGCCCGACAATCAGCGTGCCCAGGGCAAGTATGCTCGGGGTAGTGCTGCCCGATCGAGAGCTCTTTGCCATCATCGAGGCTGAGCAGGAGCGGCAGAATACAACGCTGCAGCTCATCGCCTCCGAAAACTTCGCTTCCCGTGCCGTACTGGCGGCGACCGGCTCGGTCCTCACCAATAAGTACGCAGAGGGTTATCCCGGTAAGCGCTATTACGGTGGCAATGCGATAGTCGACCGTGCCGAGGACCTGGCCCGGCGCCGTGCCTGTCAATTGTTCGGGGCCGACCACGCCAACGTGCAGCCGCATTCAGGCGCAAATGCCAATCTCGCTGCCTACCTGGCTGTCCTGCAACCCGGGGACACGGTGCTCGGCATGCGCCTTGACCAGGGTGGTCACCTCACCCATGGCTCGCCGGTGAACGTGAGCGGCCGCTGGTACCACTTCGTCAGTTACGGGGTCAGTGAGAGCGACGAGCGCATCGACTTCGACGCCATTTCCGACCTGGCGGAACAGCACCGCCCCAAGCTCATCGTGGCTGGCGCCACTGCCTATTCGCGGGTGATCGAGCCCGAGCCCTTCCGGCGTATCGCCGACCAGGTTGGCGCGCTGTTCGTGTTCGATGCCGCTCATATAGCCGGCCTCATAGCCGGCGGCGCGCACCCCAACCCGGTGCCCTTCTCGGACATTGTCACGTTCACCACGCACAAGACTCTTCGCGGGCCGCGGGGAGGTTGCATAATCTCGAGCGAAGGGCTGGCTCAGGCGATCGACAAGTCGGTCTTCCCCGGCCTGCAAGGCGGGCCGCTCGAGCATGTTATAGCGGCAAAGGCCGTCGCTTTCTACGAGGCTTCGCAGCCCGAGTTCGCTGAGTACGCAGCCCAGGTGGTGCGAAATGCCCGGGCGCTGGCCGAAGCGCTGTCTCAGGAGGGGTTCCGGATCGTGTCGGGCGGTACCGACAACCATCTGATGCTGGTGGACCTGCGCACCTTCGACCCCGGGCTTACGGGCAGGGTGGCCCAGGATGCCCTCGACCTGGCGGGGATAACGCTCAACCGGAACCAGATCCCCGGGGACCCGAGATCACCGTTTATCACCTCCGGCCTGCGCATCGGGACCCCGGCGGTGACGACTGCCGGCATGCGCGAGCCCGAGATGGCCGAAATAGCGCAGCTCATACGCCGAGTGCTCGCGGCTCCGGACGACACCAGCGAGCGCAACGCCGTGCGTGATGACGTGGCGACCCTTTGTTCGAAGTTTGTGCCCTACCCATGACCCGCTGCGGGAACCCCGTCAACCTGTGCGCAAAGCATTGAAAGCAGGGGGCATCTCCACTCTGAGGGTGAGATAGCTCTTGATCCGCTTCCGGGAGTACATCATTGTCTTTGCCGTGGCCGCCATTGCCACCTGGCTGGCCACTTTTGCGGTCCGCTCCGTCGCCAAGCGGCGTTCTCTGCTGGTGATGCCGGACGACCGTCGCGTCCACGAGCGGCCGACGCCGACAGCAGGTGGCGCAGGGATGTACTTCGGGATGCTCGTAGCGGTGGCCACTGCCTCCCAGCTGCACGCATTCGGGCCCGTTTTCCAGGGCAGCTCGGCTCCTCTCGGCGTCGTCCTGGCGGCCACGGTTATTTTCGCTGTCGGCCTGGTAGACGACGTGCGCGAAATGTCGCCGCCGGCAAAAATGGCCGGTCAAGTACTGGCCGGGACCGTCCTGTATTTCTTCGGCGTGGAGCTGCTGTACTTCCACGTCCCTCTGGCGCAAACGACGCTCGTATTGAGCCCAGACCTCGAGGTGCTGGCCACCGTCCTGTGGGTGGTCATCATGGCGAACGCCCTCAATTTCATCGACGGCCTCGACGGGCTGGCGGCGGGCATCGTCGCCATTGGCGCGGCCGCCTTTTTCGTGTACTCCCACCAGCTGGGTGTGGTCGGCAACGTGAGCCCGAGCAGCGCCGGCGCAGGCGCTCTTATTGCGGTCGTGGCGGCGGGCGTGTGCATCGGGTTTTTGCCTCACAATTTTTACCCCGCCAAGATATTCATGGGCGATGCGGGTTCGATGTTGCTCGGCCTTCTCATCGCTGCTTCAACCCTGGCGGTCGTCGGTCAGGATCCCTACGAGTTCAGTGGGCGGACGTACTTTTTCTTCGCTCCGATCCTGATCCCGTTCTTCATCCTCGGCATCCCTCTGCTGGACACGGCCTTCGCCATCGTGAGGAGGGCAGGGCAAAGGACCAGCCCGGCGGTGGCTGACCTAAACCACCTCCACCACAGGCTCATGAGGTTGGGGCACGGTCACCGACCGGCCGTCGTCATATTGTGGCTATGGACGGCCTTGCTCTCTGGAATTGTGCTCTGGCCCGGGTTGACCAACTCGCACAACGAGATACCTCCGATCGCCGTCGGCGGCTTGTCAATCCTGCTGTACACGCTGTTTGCACCCCGCGGCCGGGCCGCATTGGCCGGCGCCGACAGCAATGGTCATGACGCGGGCGCCCGGAACGGCAGGCGAAACGGCGCGCTTCATCCGGCGAAATCGTCGAATGGCCAGGTTGGCAGCAGTAGCCACTCCAATGGGGGCAGCACGCAGAGCCTCCCGGCAGACACTGGCGCGTTTGTGGCCGCGAGCTGCGACATGCCTGACATCACCCGCGACATGGATATCCCCCGCGACATGCCCGACATCACTCGCGACATGCCCGACATCACCCGCGGCATACCCGACATCAAAAGCAGCCGGGAGGTGCTGGTCCCACAAGGGCAAGTCACCCCGCCCAGAGGCCTGCCGGCTCTGCGTTCACCCAAAGGCGAGTAGTTTTTGGTGGTCCCCTGGCGACCGATGGTGCCCGATGTGCGGAGTTGCGTGTTACAAGGGTGTTTCGTAGCCTGGTTGGCGTGTTCGCCGGCCCGGAGGTACTGCTGAAGTGCGGGGATGGCGCGCCCCGTCAGCACCCATCGGGCAATGAAAAGCCCGGGTGGGGACAAAAATGGTCCCTCCGGCGCCCCGGAGCGCTACCCGGGGCCGATGGCGTATGCCGGAATAGGGATGCTCAACGCCATCTGCCTGGTACTCGGAGGAGCGCTCGGGTGGTTAGTGGACCACTTCCTGGGGACGCTCCCTGCGTTCTTGCTCCTTGGGCTACTGGCCGGCGCCGCCCTGGGCGTGGTGGCCACGCGAGCCGAATTACGCCGCTACCGGCAGGGTTGA
Organism: uncultured Acidimicrobiaceae bacterium; assembly: GCA_963754115.1. Lineage (GTDB taxonomy): Bacteria > Actinomycetota > Acidimicrobiia > Acidimicrobiales > Palsa-688 > Fen-671. The sequence continues at coordinate 56,924 of CAVWFC010000010.1, forward strand.
CAGCACAAAAGGCCGTCACCTGATGCTCGCGGATTTCCCTGTTCTTTACGTCGACGTGATAGTGCGGCGCACACTTGGCTCGTGCATTGTCCTCGCCGTGCTGGTGGTGCTGGGCGGGGTCGTATTGGGCCAGTTACTGGCGGCGGCGGGCGTGGTGCTCGGGCTGGCGGCCGCCACTGTCAATCACAGGCTCTTCCAGCTCTCCACGGTGCGTTACAGCGGTGCCGACGGACATATGGAGCGCAAGCCTTATGCCGGCAGTGTCGCCGCCCGCCTCGGCGCTATCACGCTGGTGGCATTTGCGCTGCTCTATTTCGTGCGCCCGATGGGGTTCGGTATGATCGGCGGCCTCGTCGCCTTCCAGGTGCTCCTGATGGCGAACGCGCTGGGGGCTCTTTGGCGTTACCAAAGGCTCCAGTTGGCCGGGATGGCTCCCGGGGGCAGCGCCGACCGTCCCAAAGACGGGCAGACAACTGACGCCGCTAGCCCCGGCGACGCCCTTTCATTGCCGGCCGAGCCCGAGGGGGATGTCGATGTCTAGCGCGCATCTGGTTGCCGTCCCGCCCATCCCGGTGGGGGACCACGTAACCACGACCGTTGGGGGCCTCACCTTTAACCTCGACACGATCTGGGGCACGCTGATCGCGTCTGCCGTCATCCTGCTGCTCGGCTTTTACACCCGTCGCAAAGTGACCTCCGATACACCCAATAAGGTGCAGCTGTTGTGGGAGGTCATCGTCGGCTGGGTGTCCGCCCAGGTCCTCGGGGGCATGGGGCCTAAATATCGCCATGTCGTGCCGCTGGCAGTGACGATCTTCGTCGTGGTCCTGTTCGCCAACTGGGTCGAGCTGTTCCCGGGCCTTTTTCGCAATACCGACTGGCTCCCCTCCCCGACCGCCGACGTAAACCTCTGCTATGCCCTGGGGGGCACCGTTTTCGTCGTGACCAATGCAGCCAGCATTCGCGCCCGGGGCTGGGGCGGCTACGCCAGGGCGCTCGTGGCCAAGCCCCGGTGGCTCGCCCCGATCCGGATCCTGGAAGAGCTCATGAAGCCCGTGACATTGTCGCTGCGGCTCTTCGGGAACCTTTTCTCGGGCGGCATCATGGTCGCCCTTCTGCTGGCCATCCCGATCTACTTCTTCCCGGCCACTATTGCGTTCAGCCTGGCGTGGAAGCTGTTCGACATGTTCATCGGCGTGATCCAGGCGTTCATTTTCGCCTTGCTCACGATTCTCTACTACCAATTCGCAGTGGCCGAAGAAGCCCACTGAGCCGTCACAACACATAGAAGGGGAATAGGAGAACCAAATGGCAGCTTCCATCGAGAAGTCGGTCGAGCTTGCAGGCGCCTTTATCGGCGGCGGCCTGGCGCTCGGTGGCGGTGCAGTCGGCGCCGCAGTCGGTGACGGCCTGGCCGGTAGCCAGACCATTGCCGGCATCGCCCGCCAACCAGAGGTACAGGGACGCCTCTATTCGACCATGTTCCTGATCGTCGGCCTGGTAGAGGCCATGTACTTCATCAACCTCGCCTTTACGGCCCTGTTCGTCTTCGTGCTCGCTACCGGCTAGCACCCAAACTCGAGGTCACGGACCGGTGTTTCTCGCTTCATCCAACTTTTTGGTCCCCAACGCCACGTTCATCGTGGAGCTCGTCATCTTCCTGCTCCTGCTGGGTGTCCTGGCCAAGTGGATCGTCCCGCCTATCAACCGCGCTCTGGACGACCGCATGGCAAAGATCCAAAAGGACATCAGCGACGCTGAGGATGCCAAGCGCCAGGCGGCCGAGCTGGAGGACCAGTACCAAAAGACCCTCGAGCAAGGGCGGGCAGACGCGCGTGCTCTGAGGGACGAAGCGGCCAAGCTGGGCGAGCAGGTGCGGGAAGAACTCCGCAAGCAGGGTGAAGAGGAGTACCGGCGCCTTATCGAAAGGGCCAGTCAGGATATCGAAGCCTCGGCGCGGCGAGCCACCGAACAGCTGCGGGGAGAAGTGGCGGGGTTGGTCATGGAAGTGGTTGAGAAGGTCCTGGGCGACGGCATTTCCATCGACAACCAGGAGCAACTGGTCGAGAGGGCGATTACCGAGATCGATCGTCAGGCCAGCCCGGACGGAGGCGGCGCCGGGAGCCCGGCCGCCGAGGGCCCTGCCGTGGCCACCAGGTCGGGGAGCTGATGTCGCGGGTCGCGGGCCCGGCCAGTCTGCGGGACCGGGGCTGAACCATGCGTGAGCGTGTGAGGGGTTATGCCGATGCGGTGCTGGAAACATCGGCCAAGGACGTGGCGACAATTGCCGGTGAGCTCCGTGGGTTCGCGGACCTGCTGGCCGCTTCGGTTGACCTGCACTGGGCGCTGACGAGCCCGGCTGCCCCGGCGCCGGCCAGGCGAGCCATACTTCAGGAGCTGCTGGCCCATAAGGTTTCGGCGCCCGTACTCGACCTCCTCGCTTTCGCGCTGGAAAATTCCGGGCAGGACGACTTCGGTGAGGACGCCGAGGAGCTTGCGGTGGCCGCCACCGCCAGGCGCGACGGGATGGTGTTGCTGGACGAAGGGCCACTCGGACGGCTGGGCGCCACGGAGCGCCTCGAAGGCTACGCCAGCGCCGTACTGGAGCCGCTCCGCAACGAACGTCAGCTGGGCGATGTCGAAGACGAGCTTTTCCGTTTCATGCGGGTGGTCGAGGGCAACGAGGAATTGCGGGTGGCGCTAACGACGTCCGAGCTCTCCCCCGACGTCAGGGCGTCGGTCGTGCAGGACCTCTTGACCAAGAAGGCCAGGCCCGAGTCGGTCAGGCTGGCCACGTATGCCGTCCGAAACGGGCGCCCACGTGATTTTCCTCTCCTGCTGGACGCGCTCGTCGAGCTCGTGGCCAAGGAGACCAACCGGCGGGTGGCTGACGTCCGCTCTGCCATCGAGTTCACGGCCGCCCAGCGGGCCAGCCTCGTAGACGCTCTCACCAGGTTCACGGGCCACGCCGTCGATGTGAGAGTTACGCCCGAGCCACAGCTGCTGGGCGGCTTTGTGGCGACGGTTGGCGACCTGGTGATCGACACGAGCCTGCGGCGGCGGTTGGAGCAAGCCAGAGGGCTTCTTTTTCAACCCGCGCCGATGGCCCCGGCCAGCGGTGAGCGGCCGCCCAGTGCCAATGCACCGGGCGCGGGCCCCGGTGGACCTACGGAGGGCGTCGACCCCTCGGGGGAAGCCGAAGACGCACCGGGCGAGGGGCGAAGAGGGTAAATGAAGCAACCACGGCCGGGTTTGAGACGGCCCGAGCGAAATGCCGGCCGGGCCAAAACGGCCACGCGGGACAGACACGAAGACCTAAAGAAGAGGATTCAACCAGATGGCTGAACTGAGCATTAATGCAGCCGACATCGCTGACGTATTGAAGCGCAACCTGGAGGGGTTCACTCCGGGGGTGGCGGGTGAAGAAGTAGGCCGGATCCGTGATATAGGCGACGGCATCGCCAACGTGACGGGCCTGCCGAACGTGGCCGTGAACGAGATCCTCGAGTTCGAAGGCGGGGTCAATGGCCTCGCTCTCAACCTGGAGGAGGATGCCATAGGCGCCGTCATACTGGGGGAGGTCGGTGGCCTCGAAGAGGGCCAACTGGTGCGGTCGACGGGCCAAATCCTGTCGGTCCCGGTTGGCGATGGCCTGTTGGGCCGCGTCGTCGACCCGCTCGGCCGGCCGCTCGACGGCCTCGGCCCCCTCGGGTCGGTCGAAGAGCGCCGGGTGGAGATCCAGGCTCCCGGCATCGTCGACCGCCAACCGGTGAAGCAGCCTCTCCAAACCGGTATCAAGGCCGTAGATTCGATGATCCCCATCGGGCGTGGCCAGCGTGAGCTGATCATCGGCGACCGCAAAACCGGCAAGACGACGGTCGCTATCGACACCGTCATAAACCAGCGTGGCCAGGGCGTGAAGTGCATTTATGTAGCGGTGGGCCAGAAGGGTTCCACCGTGGCCCAAACGGTCGACACGTTGCGGGCTTTTGGCGCCATGGATTACACGGTGGTGGTCAACTCCCCGGCCTCTGACCCGGCCCCGTACAAGTACCTGGCCCCCTACGCCGGTTGTGCCATGGGCCAGCACTGGATGGACCACGGCGAGGATGCCCTGATCATTTACGACGACCTGTCCAAACAGGCGGAGGCGTACCGGACGCTCTCGCTATTGCTGCGGCGCCCCCCGGGCCGGGAGGCGTACCCGGGAGACGTCTTTTACCTCCACAGCCGCCTGCTCGAACGGGCGGCCAAGCTCTCGGACGAGCTCGGCGCCGGCTCGCTGACGGCGTTGCCGATCGTCGAGACAAAGGAGGGGGATATTTCGGCTTATATCCCCACCAATGTGATCTCGATCACCGACGGCCAGATTTTCTTCGAGACGGACCTGTTTTACTCAGGTATCCGCCCTGCTATCAACGTCGGGCAGTCGGTGTCCCGTGTGGGTGGAGCAGCCCAGATAAAAGCTATGAAAAACGTCTCCGGTAGCTTGAAGATCGACCTCGCTCAGTTTCGCGAGCTGCAAGCCTTCGCCACGTTTGGCTCCGAGCTGGACCGGGTTTCACGTAACCAGCTCGACCGGGGAGCCCGGTTGACAGAGGTGCTCAAACAACCGCAAAACTCGCCGATGCCGGTGGAAGAGGAAGTGATCTCCATTTACGCCGGGACGCGCGGCTTTCTCGACGACTTAGCGGTGGAGGACGTGCGCGACTTCGAGGCGGCCCTTTTGCAATACCTGCGGGCCGACCGGCCCGAGATGCTGGAGCAGAATCCGCACGACCAAGGACATGCCGACCGGCGAGGCCCTCGATGACGCGATCAAAGAGGTGAAAAAGGGCTTTGCCACCATCAGTCGAGACGAAGCCACCCCGGGCGAAGGTAAGCCCGGTGGGGCGGGGACGGGCGGTGGCCAGCAGGCAAAAGCCAACGCCAAGACAGAGGGGTCGGCCGCTGAGGGAGCTGGGGCCGGGGGGACTGGCCCGGGGAAGCTGGCTAGAAGCTATGCCGGCCGGCCAAGAACGTCTTCTACGGCGACGCATCCGCAGCGTCCAGTCGACCCAGAAGATCACGCGTGCACTGGAGCTCATCGCCGCGTCCCGGATCGTCCGCGCTCAACAAGCCATCACGGCCGCCCGGCCTTACACCGAGCGGATGGAAGACGTCGTGGCTGAGTTGGCGAACACCCCGGAGGCAAAAGACCACTGGATCTTCGCCGGAGGCGGCGACCGTGCCCTCGTCGTCGTGCTCGGCGCCGACCGCGGGCTCGCCGGGGCGTTCAATACGTCGGTGCACCGGGCGGCCGACGAACTTGTCCGGGACCTGTCCAGGTCGGGGCCCGCGCCCGACGTCATTGCGGTGGGCCGCAAGGTCAGGAGTTACTTCCATTTCCGCCGGCTGCAATTGGCAGACAGCATCGAGGGGATAACCGACCGCCCGCGTTTCGAGGATGCGCAGCGGGTCGTAGCCGCCATATCGGACGAGCTGTCCAGCGGCAACATGGGCCAGATTTATCTTGTCTACACTCACTTTTTAAGCGCCGGCTCTCAGCGGGTCGAGAAGCGCCGGCTGGTCCCCCTCGAACTACCAGAGCGGGAGCGCGATCGAGAGGGCGGGACTACCGTGTTCGAGTTCGAACCCGAGCCCGATCAGATATTGGACCGCTTGTTGCCGAGATGGCTCGAAGCGGAGGTCTACCTAGCCATGCTCGAGTCGGCCGCTTCCTTCCATGTGTCCCAGCAAAGAGCAATGAAGGCGGCCAGCGATAATGCGGACGACCTCATCAAGACGCTCCGGCGCCAGATGAACCGGGCGCGCCAGGACGCGATAACTACCGAGATCATGGAAATAGTGGGCGGCGCCGAGGCGCTCCGCCACACCGGGCTGGACGAAGAGTTGATGGGACGCCCGGACGTGTACGTCTTTCCCCAGGCAAGCTGAATGGAGCGAATGTGAGCAGTACAGGCACCACCGAGACAGGCACCACACAGACAGGCACGGCCGCGAGCGCTTCTCCGCCTCCCGCCACCCGGGACGGCCGGGTGGTGGCGATCACCGGGCCAGTTGTCGACGTCGAGTTCCCGCCCGATGCGCTGCCAGAAATCAATTACGCCGTCGAGATGGAGATCGAGCTCGAAGGTACGCGGTCCAAGATAATGGCCGAGGTGGCCCTTCAAATCGGCGAGGGGAGGGTCCGCTGTATCTGCCTGAAGGCCACCGACGGCCTGCGCCGCGGTACTCCGGTCAAAAACCTGGGCCACGGCATAACGGTGCCGGTGGGCGATGAGGTACTCGGGCACGTCTTCAACGTCGTCGGCGACGTGCTCGACTCGGACCCATTAGGCCCGGTTGAGGAGCGCTGGGACATCCACCGGCCCCCGCCGGCTTTCGACACCCTGGAACCGAAGTCGCAGATGTTCGAGACGGGTATCAAGGTCATCGACTTGCTGGAGCCGTTCGTCCAGGGCGGCAAGATAGGGCTTTTCGGCGGTGCCGGCGTGGGTAAGACCGTCCTCATCCTGGAGATGATCCACCGCGTGGCCGAACAGCACGGTGGCGTGTCCATCTTCGGCGGCGTGGGGGAACGGACCCGCGAGGGCAACGACCTGTGGCTGGAGATGAAGGAGTCGGGTGTTCTCAAGCGCGCCGCTCTTGTGTATGGCCAAATGGACGAGCCCCCCGGCGTCCGGCTGCGAGTCGGGCTGTCGGCCCTGACGATGGCCGAGTACTTCCGGGACGTCCGTAGCCAGGACGTCCTGCTTTTTATCGACAACATTTTCCGTTTCGTCCAGGCCGGGTCGGAGGTGTCGACACTCCTCGGGCGCATGCCATCGGCTGTGGGCTACCAGCCCACGCTGGCCGACGAGATGGGTGAGCTGCAGGAAAGGATCACGTCCACCCGGGGCCACTCGATCACCTCGGTACAGGCCGTCTACGTCCCGGCCGACGACTACACCGACCCCGCCCCTTTCACGACGTTCACCCACCTCGATGCCACGACACAGTTGGCCCGTGAGATCGCCGCTATCGGCATCTATCCTGCCGTCGACCCCCTCGCTTCGACCTCGAACATCCTCAGCCCTGAAGTCGTGGGCGACCGGCATTACCAGGTGGCCCGCAGGGTCCAGCAGGTGCTCCAGCGCAACCGGGAGCTGCAAGACATCATCGCCATCCTGGGCATGGACGAGCTCTCCGAGGAGGACCGCACCACAGTTTTGCGGGCACGGAAGATCCAGCGGTTCCTCTCCCAACCCTTGTTCGTGGCCGAGGTCTTCACCGGGATCAAGGGCATATATACGCCTGTCTCAGAAACGGTGGAGTCGTTCGAGGCACTCCTCAACGGCGACCTCGACCAGCTGCCGGAGCAGGCGTTTTTGAACGTCGGCGGAGCCGAGAGCGCCATGGCCAAGGCCCGCGACCTCGAAAAAGGCAACTGATAAGCGTTATGGCGACTACGCAAGTGGAGCTTGTGACGCCCAACGGCACGCTCTACTCGGGGCAGGCCGAGATGGTCGTGTGCCGCACCGAGGGCGGCGATATCGCCTTTCTCGCCAACCACATGCCCTATCTCGGCGCCCTCGAGGCTTACCCCCTGCGCATCGTCCACCCCGAAGGGGCGTCGGCCACCGACGAGCTGCGGTTCGACGTCGCCGGAGGGTTCGTCGAAGTGAGCAATAACCGGGTAATACTTCTTTGCGACGAAGCTCGTCCTGCCTCCTGAGGCCCTAGACCGCTCACGCCCGTGAGCTTGAGGCGCCGGCTCGGGGTGGCTATGCTGCTCGACCCTCCGGCGTCCCGGGAGGTCGACGGCCTTAGACGGGCGCTGGGGGACAGTTCCCTCGGCGCCGTGGCTCCCCATATAACCCTGGTCCCACCCATCAATATCCGCGCTGGCGACCTGGCCCGCGCCCTCGACGTGGTCCGCCAGGCGGCGGCCCGGAGCGAGCCCTTCGCGCTGGACCTCGGACCGCCGGCCACGTTCATGCCTGTGAGCCCCGTGGTCTACCTGACGGTAGGCGGGCCCGGGCTCGGCGACCTGCTCGATTTGCGGGCGGACGTCCTTTCCGGCCCGCTCCTGCGACCGGACCGCTGGCCCTTTGTGCCCCATGTGACGCTGGCGGACCAGGCTTCACCTGCCGAAGCCGAAACGGCCCTGACGGCGCTCGCCCACTACAGTTCCCGGACCAGCTTCGACAGGGTGGTCGTGCTGGAGGAACGCGACCGGCGATGGCAGGGCATGACCGACGCCGCTCTCGGGACGCCGGCCGTAATCGGGCGAGGCGGTCTCGAGCTCGAAATTACCGAAGGCCGGCTGCTCGGTCCCGACGCCGTCGCCATGCTCGAAGACGATGCGGCCCGTGCCACGTCCGCCGGCGCCACGGGCGGAGGAGCCCTCGTGCCAGGCGGGGCAGACAGCGAACTGGGCCAGCCCGGGGCAGTGTCGTTGCGCTCCCTGGCGGCGCTCCTAGGCGTGCTGGGGACCGGTGCCGAGCACGCGGGCATCGTCCTGACCGGGCGTCGAGACGGAAGCGTCGTGGGTATGGCGGCCGCTTGGCCTGGTTCGCGTCCCGCGGAAGGGGCACATGTTTGGGTATACGTCGGGACGAGTTCGCGGTCCCAGGGCGTTGGGCGGGCGCTCCTGCACGCAATGGAGGCGAGTGCACGAAGGCATGGGTGGGCGGTGGAGAACGTACGCGGCTATGGCCCGGCGGGTTTCTATGTGGGGTCAAGCGCCTGGATCCGCGACATCCAACCGGTTTGTGACTTCGGGCCAGCGCCGGGCGCCCCGCGGGACGGCGCGGCATGAAATTTGCCTTAATTCCTGTTTTGGCTGGTCCCGGGGGGGTAGGGGCTCGAGGTGGGCGCGAGCAGCGCCGGTAGTGTTGTGGCCGTGACGACTGAAGTCACGCCGCGCCCCGTCTCGCTCGACCAGGGCCAGAGCACGCCAATTTGGCGACAGGTAGGCCGCGGCTGGCCGCCGGAGCGAGTCGGCCGATGGGGCCTCTATCTGGCTTCCATTGTCATCGTTGCCGGCGTCGCCGGCCGGTTCCTGGCGCCCAGCGGGCTTTGGCTCGACGAAGCACTCTCGGTGAACATCGCCAAACTGCCCCTCGAGCAAATGCCGGGAGCCCTGGTCCAGGATGGGTCGCCCCCGTTGTACTATTTGCTCCTTCACTACTGGATGTCCCTGTTTGGCCAGGGCGATTTCGCCGTCCGGGCCCTTTCGGGCATCATTTCCGTGGCCACATTGCCTTTGCTCTGGGCGGCCGGTTATCGAGTGGGGGGCCGTCCTACGGCGTGGGCGGCATTGTTGCTCGGGGCCAGTTCACCATGGGCGATCTACTACGCCACGGACACGCGCATGTACTCCCTCATGGCTTTTGAGGCAGTCCTGTGGTTCCTGGCCGTGCGCAGAGCACTCGAGCTGCCAAGCCGGGGAAGGCTGCTAGCCGTCGGTCTTGTCACGGGTGCATTGATGTACACCCATTACTGGGATCTGTACCTGGTCGGTGTCGGTTTGGCCTGGGCTTTGTGGCGGTCCTGGGCCGAACGGAGGACCGCCAAGCACGCACCGTATGCTCGCCCCGGCGCGGCCGAAAAGGTGCTGTGGGCGATGCTCGGGGGCGTAGCAGTGTGGCTTCCGTGGTCCCCCGTGTTCGTCTTTCAGGCGCTGCATACGGGCACCCCGTGGACCACCCCGCCCGGGCCCAGGACCTGCTTTCGGTATTCGGCTACTTCGGGGGTTCGGACCTTCTGGCGTTCGTGCTCTTCGGCCTGGTGGCGCTCGGCCTCTTCGCTGACCGGGGCCACGTGCGGCCAGCGTAGTAGTTGATGTCCACGTCCAGTCGAGGGCCAAGTTCGTCGGCCTTCTCGTGGTAGGGCCACTGGTCGTGGCGGTGGTGGCAGGCATGGTGACCGGCGCCGCCTTCGACAATCGCTACATAGCCGTCGTTTTCCCTCTGTTCGTCCTGTTATGCGCGCTGGGCGTGAGTGCCTTCCGTTCTCCCGGTGTCACTTCGGGGATACTGGCGGTGGCCTGTGTCGCCGGCCTCACCACGGCGGGGTTCCAGAACTCCCAGCCCCGCACCCAGGCCGTCCAGGTCGCCGCCGTCCTCAACGCTCAAGCACAACCCGGCGACATGGTGGTTTATTGCCCGGACCAGCTGGGACCGGCAGTGGACCGGCTGCTCGAGGTCCCGGACGTAACCCAGTTGACTTTTCCTCGTATGATCGGGCCTGCCCGGGTGGACTGGGTCAACTACCTCTCGACGATCCAGCACACAGACGTCGGGACTTTCGCCCAGGAGATTCTGGGGCCGCCTCGGCCCGAGCAGCACCCTGTGGCTGGTCTGGCGCAATGGTTACCAGGGCTTTGGTAGCAGTTGCGGCGACCTCGCCAGCTGGCTGGAGATGTTGCGGCCTGGCGGGGAGGTCGTTATCAGCCCGGACCCTACTTACTATGAGTACGAAAACCTGGTGAAGTTCCCGAGCTGAGCTGTCGCACCGCGACGGGCACGTTTGCCTGGTTGCTCAGCGCAGTCGTACTGGAGACCGATAGTTTGGTTGTTGCCAACCGGGCGAACGTTCCTGGAGGGGTAACAGGAGGCGGAGGGGAGGCCTGTCTGGCTCCACCGTCCCCGAAGCGGCAGAATGAATGGCCGGCACGCCTACCGTCTCGGTACTGGTTCGAAACTTGCAGGAGCAAAGCTGTGGCCACCCAAGCCAATTTCCCGCCGTCCGACCTCCCGGGTGCGTCGCGGCAGCCATCGGCCGCTTCGGCTAGTGGCTGGAGCCCTGACGCCGTCGATGCCCCTGATTCTCTCGACGTGCCTGATTCTCCCTCTCGACGTGCCTGATTCTCTCGACGTGGCTGATTCTCTCGACGTGCCTGATTCTCTCGACGTGGCTGATTCTCTCGACGTGATAGTCATCGGCGGTGGGCCAGCTGGGTTGACCGCGGCGTACGAACTGGCACGAAAGGGCTACACGTGCACAGTGCTGGAGGCTGACGACACGGTAGGCGGCATATCGCGCACCGTGGAACGTGACGGCTGGCGTTTCGACATCGGCGGGCACCGCTTCTTTACGAAAGTAAAAGCGGTCGAAGACTTCTGGCATGAGATCCTGCCGGGCGACGAGTTCATGCTCAGGCCGCGGATGAGCCGCATCTATTACCAGGGCAAGTATTACGATTACCCCCTCAAGCCGCTCAACGCCCTGCGCAACCTTGGTCTCATCGAGTCCGTGCGCTGTGCCGGTTCGTACGCCTGGGTGCGTCTTCACCCGCCCGAGGACCAGAGCACTTTCGAGGGCTGGGTCGCCGCCCGTTTTGGCTGGCGGCTTTACAGGCATTTCTTCAAAACCTATACGGAGAAGGTCTGGGGCTACCCGGGATCAGAGATACAGGCCGATTGGGCCGCTCAGAGGATAAAGAACCTCAACCTCCTGAATGCTCTTTCGAACGCCCTTTTCCCCAAAAAGGGCCGGCGCAAGATCACGACGCTGATCGACCAGTTCGAATATCCTCGCCTCGGCCCGGGGATGATGTGGGAGCGATGCTGTAAACAAGTGGAAGCGGCGGGTTCCAAGGTGCATTTGAGGGCCCCGTAACCCGTATCCGCTGTGCCGGGGGCAGGGCCGTCGCGGTCGAATCGCTCACGGACGGAGCGGTGACCGAACACCGCGCCAGCGCCGTCATCTCTTCGATGCCGCTCTCGGAGACGGTCAGGGCCGTCGAGCCAGGTGCGCCTCCTGAGGTACTGGCGGCCGCCGACGGCCTCCACTACCGCGACCACATCACGATCGCACTGGTCGTCCCCGAAACGGCGGGCTTCCCCGACAACTGGGTCTACGTACATGACCCCGGGGTGAAGATGGGGAGGATCCAGAACTTCGGGCGCTGGTCCCCGTACATGGTCAAGGACGGCCTGACCTGTCTCGGCCTCGAGTACTTCGTCTTCGAGGGCGACGAGATGTGGACCACCCCCGACGACGAGCTCGTCGAGCTGGGCAAGCGCGAGATCGGCCGGCTCGGCCTGGTCGACCCGAGCGCCGTCACGGCGGGCTATGTCGTACGGATGCCGAAGGCATACCCCTACTACGATGCAGATTACAAACGTAACGTCGAGACGCTACGCAAGTGGCTGGAGGTCAACGTGCCCAACCTCCATCCCGTGGGCCGTAACGGCATGCACCGATACAACAACCAGGACCACTCGATGTACACCGCTATGTTGACTGTCGAGAACATCATGGGAGCGTCTCACGACGTATGGTCGGTCAACGTCGAAGAGGAGTACCACGAGCAGATGAAGTCGGCAGATGAGAGCGGGGCCAATCACGAGAGGGCCAATCTCGAGAGGGCCAGTCAGGAGAGGGCCGGTGGCGACCGGTCCGGACGCGACGCCCCTGTCTTACCGAAGCGCCCCAGGCCCGGGATCCAGTGAGCACTCGAGTCTGGTACTGCACCAACTGCGGTTACGAGGTTACAAGCCGCGGGCGCTGCCATAGTTGCGGTGAGCGGCTGCTCGCCTCCCCTTTGCCCGAGCTCGAGTCCGGCCCCGACGACGACGAGGTCGGCTACCGGCTCGATATGTGGGACGACGACACCAGGGCCCGCCTGATCCAGGCTCTCATTTCGGCCGGGATACTGCACCGCTTCGAAGAAGAGGAGCTGGTCATCCTGGCTGTCGACGAGGCCGAGGTCGACAAGCTGGTGGCCCGGGTGACGGGTGCGGCGTCCTCCCTCAGCTTCTACGAGGACGAGGAAGAAGCGGCCCACGAGGGGGAGGACGCTTCTGAGGACGGCCGAGACACGTCCAGGCTCCTCTACGAGGCGGCCAACAGGCTCCGTGACGACCCGACAGACATGCAGGCCGACGTCGCCCTGGCCGAGGCCTCGGCAGCCGTTTTTGCCGTCGACTCGCTGCCTGACATGGATGACGACCACCTGGCCGCGGTCGGGCGGGTCACCCGCCGCCTGCTCGGGGCACTCGGCTCTGACGATGCCCTCGATGACGAGATCAGGCACCAGGCTGACGTCCTTTGCCGTCTGGTTGCTCCCAGCGCGGGCGAGACCGAGGGCCAATCGGAGGAAAGACGAGCGCTGGCCCGGCTGGAAGTGGGGGCGAAGGAAAAGGGGCGTCCCGTCTCCTTGCCGCAGTCAACCGTCACTCCTGGCGGTGAGATGGGCGTGGAGCCATTGCCGGTAGATGGCAACGGTGGTGGGCGCCCGGCCGCGCTCACAGACGGTCACGGGACAGCGCCGGCCGAGGCAGACGGCGCCTCCGTCGGCTCCAACCAGCTGGCAGCCGCCCGGACGGGCCCAAAGCCCTTCGACCAGGACGATCTCACGGGAGACGAGCCGGGTGCGGGCGCAGGCAAAGCCGCCGCCGCACCGGACGAGGCCACTTCAGCCCCTCAAGCCACTTCGGGCCAGGTGGCGGACGACGGGACGGCGGGCCAGTTCGACGACGACCTTGGAGAGGACGAGGAGGACGAAGACGAAGGGACGGGTGAGCTCGTCTACGAACTGGCGGAGTGGCTGCCCGAACAGCGGGTGGAGTTATCGATGCTGCTCGAGTCGGCCGGGGTGGCCTACAACTGGGACGGGACCGACCTCACCGTCGCCGAGGAGCACGAAGACGAGGTAGACGGGCTGTTCGAGCAGGTGCATGGCGACGTCGACGAGGACGACGAAGCCCGCTATCACTCCATCGAGGAGCTATTCGGCGCCGTCGACCGCCTGGCCAACGACCCGGCCGACGAGGAGCGCCGGCGGGCCTTGCTCGAGGCCGTCGGTGTGGTGGAGCTGCCGACGCCGGTGGGGGTGGACGATGGCTACTGGTGGCGGGTCCGGAGCCAGGGGCATGCCCTGGTCGCCGCCCTCGAGCACGGCTCTCGTAACGACGAGGTGTCGCGTGAGGCTGCGCTGCTGGCCGAGATGCTCCACGAGATGGTCTAGAGAGAAACTTGCGCCCCTGGGGTTTGCTGCTCACGCCGGGAGCGAGTGCCAGCAAGGACCAGAGCGCTCTTGTGGCCATCGACCGCGTTGCCAGCGAGGCGGGCGGGCAGGTGCGACGGATGGACTTCCCCTACCGGCTGGCCGGGCGGTCAGTCCCGGACAAGCCTCCGGCCCTCATTGACTCGGTTGTCAAAGAAGCAGCTTCGTTCTCGACGGAGATCGGCCTGTCACCGGGGCGGCTATTCGCCGGCGGCCGGTCGATGGGCGGGCGCATCTGCTCCATGGCGGTGGCTGAGGGGCTTGGAGCGGCCGGCCTCGTGCTTGTCAGCTACCCGCTCCACCCGCCCGGCAAGCCTGACCGCCTTCGCACTGAGCACTTTGGGGCGCTGGAGCTTCCCTGCCTGTTCGTTTCCGGTACACGAGACGCCTTCGGTTCCCGCCCCGAGCTGGAAGCGGCGGTGGCGCTCATACCGGGGCCAGTAACCATTCACTGGGTGGAGGGCGGTGACCACGGGTTGCGACGGCGCGACGTCGAAGTCGCGGGAGTCGTAGGCGAGTGGCTGGTGCAAGAGGCGGGCGCCCGACCATCACGGGCTTAGGGCCTATCTTGGCCATAAGGCCCTGTCAGCGCATGGCGTGGGAATGCAGCCACGGCTCTCGCCAATGGGGGTACCCGGCGAGCAGTTTGTCGGCGCCCGGCGGGCCCATGACCCCTTCGGGTAGATTTGTACCGGCGGTGGCGAGTCGAGCAGGGGTTGCACGATCCGCCAGGTCTCTTCCACGCTGTCTTCCCGGGTGAAAAGGGCGCTGTCGCCCTTCAGGGCATCGCCAAGTAGCCGCTCGTAAGGCTCCGGGAGGTCACCCAGCTCCTCCGAAAATATCAATGAGAGGTCAACGGTCCGGGTGGTCTGGGCGCCGGGCCGCTTGGCTTGCACGACCAGGTCGGCGCCCGGGTTGGGGTCGATCCGCAGGATCAGCTCATCGGGATATGGCCTGGAGCTGGGGTCGAAAGCAAGTCGGGGGGTTGGTTTGAATATGATCCGCATTTCGGTCGCACGCGCCGCCATCGACTTACCCGCTCGCAGGAAGAAGGGGACACCCGACCAGCGCCAGTTGTCGATCTCTAGCCGCATGGCGGCGTAGGTCTCGGTCTGCGACTTGGGGCTCACACCGGGCACGGACAGGTACCCGTCGTACTGGCCCCGGACATAGTGCTTGGGGTCGGCTGACGGCATGGACTTGAAAACCTCGACCCGCTTGTCCCGGAGGCCGTCTGCGTCGACCGAAACGGGCGGTTCGGATGCGAAGAGACCGATGAGCTGGAGCAAATGGTTTTGTACGACGTCCCGGAGCGCTCCGACCGGGTCGTAGAAGCTCCCGCGGTCTTCGACACCGAAGTCCTCGGCCATGGTGATCTGGACACAGTTAATGCGGTCGCGGTTCCAGAGCGGCTCGAAGATCGAATTGGCGAACCGGAGGAACAGGATGTCCATGGCGGGCTCTTTGCCGAGGAAGTGGTCGATGCGCAGGATCTGCCACTCTTCGAGGATTTTGCGCAGGTCGGCATTGAGCGCCCGAGCGGACGCCAGGTCGTGGCCGAACGGCTTCTCCACGACCACGCGGGCGTTCGAAGTCAGGTTGGCACCGGCCAGTCCCGCGACCACTCGCCCGAAAAGCGAGGGCGGGATCTCGAGGTAGAAGACGGGAACGTGCTTGCCCGCGATGGCACGGGCCAGGCGATCGTATGTCTTGGGGTCCGTGTAGTCGCCAGACACCATCGAGAGACGCTCAGCGAGGCGCTCGAAAACGTTCTCGTCGATAATCTCGCCGGTGTCCTCGATGGAGTGCCGGGCGCGGTCCCGCAAGTTGGCCGCAGACCAGTCGTCGCGGGCTACCCCGATGATCGGGCAGTCCAGCCGCTTGCGCCGCTCGAGGCGGTAAAGAGCCCTGAAGGTCATTTTTTTCGCCAGATCCCCGGTTATGCCGAAGATCACGAGGACGTCTGCAGGGGCGTTGGCGGGGCTATCCATTTCTATTCCCTTCCCACGTGAGTGTCAGGTGAGGATGAACTTTTCCACTGCATTGGCGAAGCCCTCGTCCTCATTGGAAGTTGTGACGCGACGGGCTGCTTCCTGCACCTCGTGACTTGCATTACCCATGGCGATGCTGAGCCCGGAGTGGGCAAACATCAGCACGTCGTTGGGCTGGTCGCCGATCGTCGCCATCTCGTCCGAGGGGATCCCCAGGGTCTTTGACAAGTACTTCACCACGCCGCCTTTGTTGGCCTCCGGGTTCGTGATGTCGCCGTAATATGGCTGCGATCTCGCCGCCGATACGTGGTCGCCAAACTCGGCACGAGCAGCATCCACCGCCTTTTGGACCTTGTCGTAATCGTCGTTCACGGCGACGATCTTGGCCACGCCGGTCGAGACGGAGGCGAAGTTTGGCACCACGGTCGGGTCGAACTTGACCGTCCACGCCTCGCGGGCCACGTGAGGCGCTTTGGGGTCGCGGACGTACCAATCCGCGCCCCGGTACACCCAGACGTCGACCCCCTGGTCCTCGAGGAGGTCGATCACGGCCGGGGTCACGTCGTCAGGTATCGTGTGCTGCTCGATCACCGACATGTCCGGGTGGACGAAGACGCCGCCATTGAACGCCGCGATAGGCGTCGTGAGCTCGAGAGGGGCGATCAGCATCGACATGCCGCGAGGCGGGCGGCCACTGGTGACAGCGAAAAGTACCCCGGCCTCTTTCAGTTTCTTCACGTCGGCGATAGCCCGTTCGGTCAGGAGCTTGTCGTTGGTGACAAGGGTGCCGTCCACATCGGCGAGGAGCAATCGAATCGGTTTGCCTGCCACGGTTCCTCCCGGCTTATTTTTCAATCAGAGGCCGGGTGTGCAACCCGGCAAAAGTTCCCTGTTGTGGCACTAAAGTCAACTTCTGGTTATCCAGGCGCAAGGCCCGAGGACGAGCCGTTATCGCCTCTTCAGTTGCTACAGCATGTTCAGGCACTACGAAACGATCAGGCGCTACAACAGGACCAAGCTCTTCAATACAGTCAGGTATTGCAACCGACTTCTCTGGAGCTACTGAGCCATGAGCACCAAAGACGAAAAACAGGTGGCCGCCGAAGCGGCGGCGGAACTGGTTGAAAACGGCATGACCGTAGGGCTCGGCACGGGCACGACGGTGGCGTTCTTGCTGCCCGCCCTGGCCGCCCGCAAGCTCGAGATTCGCTGCGTGGCCACTTCGCCTCATACCGATACGGCGGCCCGTGAGCTCGGCCTCGACGTGGAGGCGTTCGCCAATGTCGAGCGCTTCGACATGACCATTGACGGCGCCGACCAGATCGCCCCGGACGGCTGGCTGGTAAAGGGTGGTGGGGCGGCACACACCCGGGAAAAAATAGTGGCCGCGGCGGCGGACCGCTTCGTCGTGATCGCCGATTCGTCGAAGCCGGTGGACGCCCTCCACAGCCCGGTCCCTCTCGAGCTGCTCAACTTCGGGCTGCGCGCCACGATGCGGCGCATACGACGGACCGGCCCGGTGGTGCTCCGCGACGTACCCATCAGTCCAGACGGCGGAGTCATCGCCGACTATGAGGGGCCGGTAGGGGATCCCGCCACGCTGGCGGCACAACTTTCGGCCACGCCCGGCATAGTGGAGCACGGCCTGTTCCCGCCGGACCTGGTGTCCATCATCCTCGTGGCCCGGGGTCGTTCGGTGGAGCGCACCGACATCCACTAGTGGTTTACCTCGTCCAGGCGCCGGCATTTGGGCTTCAAATTGCGGCCCTGTCCGTCATTACCAGTGACGCGGCAGCCTCTACACGACCTCCTGGGATCGTGGTGTCACCGGCCAGGAGCTTGGCCAGGGGCTCCTTCTTGTCCTCGCCGGTGATCAACCAGAGGAGCTGAGACGCTCGCGCCAAAGCCGGGTACGTCAACGTCATCCTGACCCGTCCCTGGTAAGGCTGCGTCAGGCCGACGAGGCGGTCAGTGATGGCCAGCACGGGGTCCCCCGGGACCAGCGAAGCCGTATGGCCGTCCGGCCCGAGGCCCAGGTGGACCAGGTCGAAAAGGTCGGGCAGCGAGGCTCCGTAGGCGGCCGCGGCCGGTTCGAGGTCGCTGTCGTTGACCGGCATGGGCCGCACTTGCGCCGGGCTCGAACCGAGCGCCTTCTTCAAATGGGCGAGATTGCGGTCGGGGTCATCAGGCGGAGCTACTCTCTCGTCCACCTGGTAGATGACAACCTGTTCCCAGGGCACGGTGAGAGCCGCCAGTTCTCCGAACATCTCCCATGGCGTGTGGCCGCCGCTAACGGCAAAGGTGAAGCTCCCCTTGGCGGCTACGGCGTCACGGGCGTGTTTGGCCACGTACGTCGCTCCCGCTCTGGCCACCCCGTCGGGGCCCTCCAGGACTTCGAGTTCATGGTGCATAGGAGCTACGGCTTTTTTTCGGCATGGCCGCCGAACTCGCTGCGCATGGCCGAAAGGATCTTGTCGGTGAACTCGCCGAGGCCGCGGGACTCGAAACGCTCGTACAGCGCGGCTGTGATGACCGAGGCCGGGACTCCCTCGTCGATGGCGGCGAACACCGTCCAACGCCCTTCTCCGGAATCCGAAACCCGGCCCGAGAAATCGTCGAGGCCCGGGGAACGGGCAAAGGCGTCGGCCGTAAGGTCGACCAACCACGAACCGACCACGGAGCCCCGTCGCCACAACTCGGCCACCTCGCCGGGTTCGATGTCGTACATGTACGCCTCCGGGTCGCGCAGCGGCGTCGTCTCGGCGTCGACGACCTGATTGCTCTTCCCGGCGTTGGCGTGCTTGATGATGGAAAGGCCCTCGGCGATCGATGCCATCATCCCGTACTCGACCCCGTTGTGGACCATCTTCACAAAGTGCCCGGCGCCGTTAGGGCCGCAGTGCAAGTACCCGTCGGGAGCCGTCCCGGGGCGGTCACCCCGGCTCGGCGTCGGCTCAGCGCTGCCCTTGCCGGGAGCGATCGTCTTGAATATCGGGTCGAGCCGGTTGACGACATCGGTCTCGCCCCCGATCATCAGGCAGTAACCGCGCTCGAGGCCCCAAACCCCACCGCTCGTGCCGCAGTCCAGGTAATGGATGCCTTTAGGCGCCAGTTGCTTGGCTCGCGTGATGTCATCTCGGTAGTACGAGTTGCCGCCGTCGATCACGGCGTCCTCGGGGTCAAGCAGGGGGACGACGCGGTCCAGGGTGGAATCGACGATGCCGGCCGGCAACATCAGCCAGATGGCCCGGGGTTTTTGCAGCTTGGAGACGAAGTCTTCGAGGGATGTAGACCCTGTCGCGCCTTCCCCAGCGAGTTCGTTGACGACCTGCGCGTTGACGTCGTAGACGACGCAATGGTGCCCGTCGCGCATGAGCCGGCGCACGAGGTTCGCCCCCATCCGGCCCAGCCCGACCATGCCGAGCTGCATTGGCTTGTCTGTTGCCATCTCCTGCCTCCTAGTTTTTCAATGACCGGTAACGCCGGATGAGCGTGTTAGTAGATGAATCGTGTTTGAGCTCGGGCTCGGTTGCACTCTCGAGCTCGGGGATGATCGCCACGGCCAACACTTTGCCCAGCTCCACCCCCCACTGGTCAAACGAGTCGATCTCCCAGATCGTCCCCTGAGTGAAGACGCTGTGCTCGTAGAGGGCCACCAGCACACCGAGGATGTGAGGCGTCAGCTTCTCGGCCAGGACCACGTTGGTCGGACGGTTGCCCTGCATCACGCGGTGGGGCACCACTGGCTCGCTGGTGCCCTCGGCCCGGACCTCGTCCTCGGTCTTGCCGAAGGCGAGCGCCTGAGCCTGGGCGAAGACGTTCGAGGACAGGATGTCGTGATGGTCGCGGAGCGGGTTGATGGCCTTGGCGAACCCGATGAGGTCAAGCGGGATCAGCCTCGTGCCCTGGTGGATGAGCTGGTAAAAGCTGTGCTGACCGTTGGTGCCAGGTTCTCCCCAATAGACCGGGCCGGTGTCGTAATCCACCACTCTCCCGTCTAGAGTGACGTGCTTGCCGTTGGACTCCATGGTTAGCTGCTGCAGATAGGCGGGGAAGCGCTTCAGGTACTGCTCGTAAGGCATTACGCCAATCGTTTGGGACCCGAAGAAGTTGACGTACCAGACGGCCAGCAGGCCCATGAGCACAGGCAGGTTCGTGGCCAGGGGGGCCGTGCGAAAGTGCTCGTCCATCTCGTGGAAACCAGCCAGCATGTCGTAGAACTGCTCCGGTCCCAGGGCCACCATCGTCGACAGGCCAATGGCGGAGTCCATCGAGTAACGGCCACCGACCCAGTCCCAGAACTCGAACATGTTGGCCGTGTCGATCCCGAACTCTGATACCCGCTCGGCATTAGTGGAAACGGCGACGAAGTGCTTGGCGATCGCCGAACGGTCGCCCAGCTGGGCCAGGCCCAGTCGCGCGCCGATGTGGCGTTCGTCAAGGTCTCGAGTGTCCCGAACGTCTTGGACGACACGATGAAGAGGGTCTCGTCCGCCGAGAAATCCCTCGTAGCTTCGACGAAATCCGTCGAGTCGACGTTCGATACAAAACGGAACGTCAGGTCCCGCCGGGTGTAACGCGCAGTGCCTCGTAGGCCATGACGGGCCCCAGGTCGGAGCCACCGATCCCGATATTGATGATGTTGCGGATGGGCTTGCCGGTGTGGCCCTTCCACTCGCCCGAGCGGATCTTGTTAGCGAAGCTGGCCATCTTGTCGAGCACTTCGTGCACCTGGGCCACCACGTCGACCCCATCTACGACCAGCGAGGTCCCCTTCGGCATACGCAGCGCCACGTGCAGCACCGAACGGTTTTCAGACACGTTGATCCGCTCGCCCGCGAACATGGCGTCCCGGTGCTGCTCCAGCCCGGATTGCTGTGCCAGCTCGACCAGGAGGCCGAGGGTCTCGTCTGTGATGCGGTTTTTCGAGTAGTCGAGGTAGAGCCCGGCCGCCTCCACCCACAGCCGTTCACCGCGCGTCGGGTCGTCGGCGAAAAACTCCCGTAGGTGGCGGCCCTCTATCTGTGTGAAGTGCTTGGCGAGCGCTTCGTACGCCGGGAGCTCCCGCAGTCGTGTGGTTGGTACCTGATAAGTCGCCACGTGTCTCCTCTCTCGGGGCTGTTAGTTCCGCTCTCGTAACTGTGAACGCCCGGCCACCCTGCTCAGCCGAAAACGCGGCCCGGGTTGGGCTGGGCTCAAGCAACCGACCGCGCGCTGAGCCTTGATCCGGTCCACAAGGTCTTCCCACACGCTGACAAACGACTTCGCCCCATCTCGCTGTAGCTGGTCAGCCAGCGCGGTCGTGTCGACCCCGGCGTTAGCGAACTCCTTCAGCAGCTCGTCGGCGTTCCCGCCGTCGGCCGGTAGGGCTTCGTCGACAGCCCCGTGATCGTAGAAGGCTTCGAGGGTCTCGTTGGGCATGGTATTGACCGTAAACGGGGCGGCCAGCCCGTGCACGTAAAGCGTGTCGGGCACGTTGGGGTCCTTCGTGCTGGTGCTCGCCCAAAGCAGGCGTTGCATCCGGGCACCGCTGTTCTCCAGGCGCTGGAAACGGTCGGAGCTCATGATCCGCCGGTAGGCGCGGTATACGTCCAGGCCAACAGCCAGGGCCAGCCTGTCGGTCAAGTCGGAGGGCACCTTTTTGGCCACGGCCGCATCCGACCGCGACATGAAGACCGATGCAACTGACCCCACCGCGGGGTCGAGGCCGTCGGCGATGCGGCGCTCGACGCCTTGCAAGTACGCCTCAGCTGCGGCCACGTACTGGTTGGCGGAGAACAGGAGGGTCACGTTCACAGGCACCCCGGCGGCAATCGCCTCCGTTATGGCTGGCAGGCCTTGCGTGGTCCCCGGGATCTTGATGAACAGGTTGCGCCGCCCCGCCCGCACGTGAAGAGATTTGGCTGCCTCTACGGTCTTATCGGTGTCGTATGCCAGCGTGGGCGAGACCTCGAGCGACACCCATCCGTCGACGCCGTCGGTCCTCTCGTGGATGGGCAGGAAAAGGTCGGCAGCCCGCCGCAGGTCTTCGA
Organism: uncultured Acidimicrobiaceae bacterium; assembly: GCA_963754115.1. Taxonomy (GTDB): domain Bacteria; phylum Actinomycetota; class Acidimicrobiia; order Acidimicrobiales; family Palsa-688; genus Fen-671. The sequence goes on from CAVWFC010000010.1 coordinate 78,946, forward strand.
TGGCCAGCTCGAAAAAGAGATCCTCGTCTGAGAGGCCGCTGGCCGCCTTCTCGCGTATGACGCTGTCGTAATAGCCCGACCCGATCGCCTTGTCGAAGATCGACGGGTTCGAGGTCAGCCCGGTCACTGAGTACGAATCGATGTACTTCTGGATCGTGCCGTCGTCAAGGATGGAACGGGTGATGTTGTCGAGCCAGAGGCTCTGGCCCCGTTCATGGAGTACCTCGGTGGCCCTCACTACTGCTCCTTTCTGTCCTTCTTTCTCGTTGTACTACTCTCGCCCCGGCGAGTGCCGTAGCGGTACGCCCGCGGGACGGTTTCACGTCCCGGCTACCGCTGACGAGCAGCGGCCACGCAGTCCCGCGCCGTTTCGGCTACCCGGTCGGGGGTGAACCCAAACTTCCCGAGCAACTGCTTCAAGGGGGCCGACGCCCCGAAGGTATGCATCCCGATCACGGCCCCTCCGTCGCCCACGTAACGGTCCCACCCCAGCGTCGACGCTTCCTCGATGGCGACGCGCGCCCGAACGGCGGGCGGGATCACCGAATCGCGGTACTCCTGGGGTTGGCGGTCGAAGAGCTCCCAGCAGGGCATGCTCACGACCACGTCCTGGTCCCGCTGGATTGGAGCTCCTCGCGGGCCGCCAGGGCCAGGTGCACCTCCGAGCCCGTTGCCAGCAGGACCACGTCCGGTTGCCCGCCATCGGCTTCGGCCAGCACATAGGCGCCTTTGGCCACGCCCGATGCAGGCGCCAACCTCTCCCGGTCGAGGGTCGGCAACGCCTGTCGGGAGAGCACCAGGACGGCCGGTTCCTGACGGAGGGCAGCCACGATGCGCCATGTCTCGACGACCTCGTTGGCGTCGGCGGGGCGGAAGACGAGCAGGCCCGGCACCGCCCGCAACGACACGAGCTGTTCAACCGGTTGGTGCGTGGGGCCGTCCTCCCCCACGCCGATCGAGTCGTGGGTAAAGATGTGCAGTACCGGGATCTCCATAAGGGCCGACAGCCGGATGGCGCCGCGGGCGTAGTCGGAGAAGATCAAGAACCCAGACCAGAACGACCGCAGTTTCGTGAGCGCCATACCGTTGGCGATGGCGGCCGAGGCGTGCTCCCGGATGCCGAAATGAAAGTTGCGGCCGGAACGCTGGTCGGACTGGAAGTCGCCGGCCTCGTCGAAAACGAGGCGGGTCTTCGTCGAGGGTGACAGGTCGGCTGCACCGCCGACGAGCCAGGGGACCACTCGCGCGACCGAGTTGAGCACTTGCCCGGAGGAGTCCCGGCTGGCGACGCCCTTGGCGTCGGGCGGATACGAAGGCAGCGCTTTTTCCCAGCCATCGGGCAGGTCGCGACGCTGCATGCGCTCGATTTCGTCGGCCAGTTCGGGGAATTCTTTGCCGTAGCGCTCGAACATAGCTTCCCATTCCTCGCGGGCAGCCCTTCCACGCGCACCTAAGCCCGCCGCGAACGAGTCATAGACACCGTCGGGCACGAAGAAATCGAGGTCTTCTGGCATGCCGAGAAAGCGCTTCGTCGCCTTTACGCCATCCACACCGAAAGGCTCACCGTGAGCCTTGGGCGAGTCCTCGACGGGTGAGCCAAAACCGATGTGGCTGTGCACGACGACGAGCGTTGGCCGCTGGTGTTCGGCCCGGAAAGTGTGGAACCCGCGCGCTACGGAGCCGATGTCGTTGGCATCGGCTACGGTCGTGACGTTCCAGCCGTAGGCAATAAACCGGGCGGCCACATCCTCGGTGAAGGCGATGTCGGTGTGACCTTCGATGGTGACCCGGTTGGAGTCGTAGATCCAGCACAGGTTCGACAGACCAAGGTGCGCGGCCAGGGACGCGGCCTCGGATGCGACACCCTCCATCATGCAGCCGTCCCCCGCCAGGGCGTACACGTCGAAATCGAAGACCCTGTAATCGTCACGGTTGTAGCGCTGGGCCAGCCAGGACCCGGCGATAGCCATTCCGACCGAGGTCGCCACCCCCTGGCCGAGTGGGCCGGTCGTCGTCTCGACCCCGCTCGTCCAGCGGTACTCGGGATGCCCGGGACAACGGGAACTGAGCTGGCGGAAGTTCTTCAGGTCGTCGAGGGTGACCGCCACGCGGTCGAGCACCTCGTAGTCCGGGTCGACCGCCCGTGTGGCGCTCAAGTGGAGGAGCGACCACAGAAGGGTCGAAGCGTGGCCTTCCGACAGGACGAACCGGTCCCGGTTGGGCCAGATGGGGCTCGTCGGGTCGAAGCGCAAGAAGCGCTGCCAGAGTGTGTAGGCAACAGGCGCCACCCCCATGGGCGTCCCGGGGTGGCCGGAGTTGGCCTTCTGGACGGCGTCCATGCAAAGCGTGCGGATCGTGTTGATACCGAGCGTGTCCAGGTCCTGCGTCGTCGTGCTCACCGCACCTCCACGTAGTATTGGCACGTAAAATTTGGCCGGCTGAAGATTCGGGCACCTGAAGATCGGGGCATTTTGGCGATTTGGCCGATGGATTTGCCAAATCGAGCCCCGCCAGCTGCAGGTGACCCCTGATTAGCTATTGATCAAAACGCAATGCTGAGGACGAGCCTCAGGTTGTTGCAGGGCTCACGTCTTTGTAGCAAATTCGACATCGGCCGCGTACATGGCCGCTCCGACGATCCCGGCGTCGTTTTGAAGTTGCGCAGGGACGACAGGCGTGCGGATTTCAATCCGCGGAAGGAACTTCTGCGCCTTCGCGCTGATACCGCCCCCGATTATGAACAATTGGGGCCACATCACTTTTTGGACCAGTTCAAGATAAGCCTGGAGCCGGGTGGCGTACTCCTTCCAGGACAGGTCGTCGTGTTCGCGGATCGACTCGGCCGCCCAGTCTTCGGCGTCCCCGTGATGGAGCGGGAGGTGGCCGAGTTCGGTATTGGGCACCAGCGTGCCGTCGACCAGGAGGGCACTCCCTATACCCGTTCCCAGCGTTATGACAGCTATAACGCCCTGAACGCTTCGTCCGGCACCGAACCGGACTTCTGCCAGACCGGCTGCGTCCGCGTCGTTGACAACCGCGGCCAGCCGTCCGGTGGCCCTCGAAAAGAGGTCGACGGCATCGGTGCCGATCCACGCCTGGTCGATGTTCGAGGCCGTCTCGACGGTGCCGCCCCGGACCACCGCCGGGAGGGTCAGGCCGACGGGCCCGTCTGCGTCGATCTGGTCGAGGACCTGGCCCACAGTGGCGGCGACGGCCGAGGGGGTGGCCGGGCGCGGGGTGTTCAACCGGACCCGGGGGGCGGCCAGCTTCCCTTCCTTGAGGTCGACCAGCCCACCCTTGATGCCGGTACCGCCGATGTCGACACCAATGACTTGATCTTTCGCGGGTTTAGTAGCCATTTTGTGTCCCCTTCCCCACCGGTAGGCGTGGGCTCTTACTGCGGTTCCGCCGGCGACACCTGGTTGTCTTTGTAAAGCCGAGGCTAGTAAAAACAACGGGCAGGCTGCAAAACAGCGGGTGCCAACCGAGTATCCCCGTTTCGCCGACGGCGGTCATCCCCCGGTTGAGGGGATTACCCGGTTACTGACCCAACCGCAGTCCGGGCCCGCCCAACCTCGCCTCTTGCCGGCGCCCGTCGGCCAGTGCGGCCGCGGCCGCGTGAATCACCCGCTCCGAGGGAGGAGGTGCAACGGCGAGGACATTAGCGTTCTCCATAAGAACGAGTTGATTTGGCCCAGGCGGAGCAGCGATGCCCTCAATTACATCAATTAGGCATCCACAGAAAACGACGCCATGACCATTTTGGGCTTTGGTCCCGTTTACGGCCCGGGGTGGCAGGAAAAGGGTTTGTACGTCGAGACGATCAAGCGACCCGACGGTCCGATCGCCAACGGTCCGATCGTCAACGGTCCTATCGCTAGTCGGCCGATCGCCGATGTGCTGACGAAGTCGGGGGGCTTGCCGTTGTGACCACCCCATCGAGCCGCAGGCGGAGCACCTCTAACCGCGCCAGGAGCCCCATCACCCTTGAACGGGCCTACCTGGCCTGCGTAGACCGTCGCGCCGTTTGTCGCCGGCAGGGTTGCGGCGAGGTTGTTGCCGACGAACAGCTTGTCCTCTGCGCCGGCCACTTGCAGGCTTACCGGGCTGAGCACTACCTCGTGCTCGTGTCCGGGCCGAGCCGTCCGGGCCGCCCACCGGGCAGTCGCTGAGCGCAATCAACGCGGGACCGGGACCTGGGCCCTCGAGGGCCTGAGCGCCTTAGCGCGGGGTGGCACAGAACGGTACTGGCCGTCGGCGTGGTAGCAGGGTGTGACGGATCGCACACGAGAATCCCGCAGGGGCGCCAGCCATGTTTTTCACCCTTTCGCGCTTCTCACCCTGTTAAGGGTGACGACACGGCGCCGGCACAGGTGCATCGTTAGAGGGGTACAAGAGCCGTCCGCCCAGAAGGGTTGATGAACACAGATGACCCCGAGGACATATGAGATAACCTTTGCCGGCGAGGCCGTTCCCGCTATCGTCGATGCCTTCGAAGACTTCGATGTCTCTGTGGGTGCTGGTAGTACGACGTTACGCGTGGAGCTGCCCGATCAAGCCGCTCTTCACGGCACGCTCGACCGCGTAAGGGCTCTTGGTCTCGAACTGCTCGAAGTCAGGTCGATTGACCGATCGTTCCAATCACCTCGCTAACCCGCACCGCGTCAGGCGTCTCGGCCTGGCGGCGGTCCTGTCAACAGTAAGCAGTCACCCCCTATTCAACGACCAAAACCAAACGGCTGTGCCCGTTTGGCCCGACGGTGAAGAAAATGAGGAGAGGCAATGGCGTTACACGGGATCTCGGCCCTGTTTCTGGCGGCACTAGCTGCGGCTGTCCCGATCAGTTTGTGTTCCCGGAGGACGTGGTCCGGGCGATCGAACAGCAAGCGGTTCGACTCGCCGAGGACATTGCAGTTCGCTGTCGTCAGGCAGTCCAGCCCGAGGCGGGTCACCACTCCGGGGGACCGGTTTGGCGGCGCCAAATGAGTGCTGTACAAGCAGTTCAAGCTTGGGGCTACTACGACAGCCCCACTTCAGCCAAGTTCGCCCCTCCCAACCTGCCTTGTAACTGGGCCCGGCGAGACCTGTCTTAACCGGCAGTTGTCAGTTGCTGTGCAGCGCCCGCTGACCATCGTGACCGGCCCGCCCGGCGCGGGCAAGAGCGTGCTGCTGGCTGATTGGGCACACGGGTACCCCAAAGGGGTCGTCGCGTGGCTCTCGGTCGAAGAAGCTGACAACGAGCTCGGGCAGTTCTGGGGCAACGTAGCGGCTGCTCTTGATGGTGGTCAGCCGGCTGAGGTGAGCATCGGCCACTGGGACGCAGCTGGCACGGACCATTTCGTCGAGCGGCTCGTGCAACGGGCAGCAGAAGGTTCGCCCAGGATCCTCATCGTCGACGATTTCCACCTCGTCACCGACAAAATGGTGATCGAGTCGGTGGCCCGGCTCGTCCGGCGACAGCCCCCGTCGTTGCGGTTGGTGCTGGTCGGACAGGGAGCCCCCGGCCTGCCTCTGCAGCGTGTTATCTCGAGCCAGCACACGGTCACTATCAGCGAGAGCGACCTTCGCTTCACGGTCGACGAGTGCGCCGCTCTCGTCGCCCTGGCGGCGCACAAGTTCATCCCCTTGTTCGAGCTCGAGGCGCTTACAGAGCGAAGCGAAGGCTGGGCGGCCGGCTTGCACCTGGCCGCGCAGGCCCTGGCCGAGCTCGACGACCCTTCAGAATTTGTACGGTCGTTTTCGGGCGCCTTCAGCCCCGTGGCCGAGTACATCGAGCACGAAATGTTGCTCCGCCAGCCCCCGGGCATCGTGAAGTTCCTCTTGCAGACGTCAGTCCTGGAACACCTGACGGCAGATGTCTGTCGTGCCGTCAGCGGTCGGGACGACTCGGGAGAACTCCTCGATTCGCTGGCTCGCCGCAATCTCTTTGTGGTGCAGCTGGGCCCTGAGCGGCGTGAGTACCGTTACCACCGGCTGTTCGCCGACGTCCTGCGGTCGCGGCTCCAGCTCGAAGACACCTCGCTCGGCCAGGGCGCCCATTTTGCCGCCGCCAGCTGGTTCGAACGTGGCGGAGATGCCCGTTCTGCCGCTCGCCATTTCGTCGAAGCGGGCGCCTACGGCCGGGCGTTCTCGTTGGTTTTCACCGATCTGGCCCAGAGCCTGGGAGATAACCACCAGGCTGGCGCTCCGGCCCTTTCCCCGCCCCGTCTGACCGATGCTCAGATCGAACAGGGCCCGGCGAAGACCTACGTCGCCGCCGCCGCCATGATCTGCGCTCAACGAGTAGGCGAGGCGGCACAGTTGCTCCGCCACCTGGATGCTGTCACGTCGGACCGCGAGGACAGGCCGCGTTGGCGGGGGCGAGCGGAGTTCCTTTGGGCCGTTCACGCCGAACGGCTTGGTGACGCCGCCGGCGTGCTGGACCACTGCCGGGCAGCAGAGGAACTTTTCGGGAGGTCTCCCGGGACGAGCGGCCATCGAGGTCCCTCCGAGGGGAGAGAAGGGCCGCTGGGAACGATCGACGCTTCCATTGCCGCCCACCTCCTCGTCCTTGCCGCCCGGGCGCACGTGGCGCTCGGCCAGCTGACCGAGGCACAAACCGTACTGGCACGTCTGTTCAAGACTGAAGACAGCGGAGCGGAAAGCCAACCGGGGACGTTTGCCATGATCGCCTGCCGCCGGGGCCGGTTAAAGGATGCCTTCCGTCTCGGGACTCTGGCCCTGCAACGCCGCCCAGTCCCAGGGTGGAGGACGCGACCTTGCCACATTCGACGCCCGGTTAGCCCTGGCCGAGGTCCTCTTCGAGCACAACGAGCTCGACCTGGCGCAACAGCAGCTCGAAGTCGCCCTGCGGCTCTGTCGTTTGCACGGTGCGGCGCACTGGGTGTGGGCGGTGGAGGCCGACATGGTGCGGCTCATGGTCGCTCAAGGGCGTCCCGGCGAGGCTCTCAACCGCCTCGGCCGGCTTCGTCAGCTGGGGCTGCGAAAACCTCCACCACACCACCTTTTGCAAAAGCTCAACCAGGTCGAGATCGGTTGCCGGCTCTCGCTCGGGGACCTGGATGGCGCACTGCTTATCGCACGGTCAACCGACAACCGTGACATATCGTGTGGGACCCGAGCCAGGATCGACATTGCTTCTGGCCGGCCCGACCGCGCCTTGAGCCGGTTAACTGCCAGCCATTCGCCAGCGGGCGCAGAAGAGATCCGGCGGCTCGTCCTGCTGGCCTGCGCCGAGGTGCAGCACGGACGGGCCTTGCGGGCCGATGATTCCCTTTGCCGGGCGGTCGAAATGGCTCGTCCGGAGGGTTATATCCGCCCCTTCGTAGAGGAAGCCGCCCAGGTGCTGCCCCTGCTCCGGGTCATGGCCTCTTCCCGTCCTGACCCTTACCTGGCTCAGCTGATCGTTCATGCCGAGCGTGTCGTGCCGGCGGTCGCTTCGACCGGGGGCAGCGCGGTACTCGAGCCGCTGACCGCTCGCGAGCGCCAGGTCCTCGGCTATCTGTCCTCCCACCTGAGCGGCCCCGAAATCGTGGCCCGCATTTATGTGTCGCCCAACACGGTCAAATCGCATATGAAAGCCATCTACCGCAAGATCGGTGCGGGTTCTCGAGCCGAAGCGGTGGCCACCGCCGTATCCCTAGGGCTGCTGTGAAAAGCGGTTGTAAAGGGCCGGAATAAGAGGTTGTTATAGAGATACAAAACCTTGTCGTAAACGGGGCGGGGGCTGCCGGACCGCCGGGCCTCGATGGCCCAGCTCCTCAGTGCCCTGCACTTCCCTGGCCCGGTACTTCCCTGGTCCTGCACCTCACTTTTGGTCTCGCCGAGCCGGCAGGGTTGCCGCGGCTAATCCTGCCCGCCCGGAAGAGCCGCCTTGCCGGCATCCCGTAGCCTTCGCGCCGCTTCCCAGGGACGTTCGTCACCGAAGATGGCTGAGCCGGCGACGAGAACGCGGGCACCTGCGCCGACGACTATCGGCGCCGTTTTTTCGTCGATGCCGCCATCTACTTCCAGTTCCGCCGTCAGCCCGCGACGATCGAGTTCCTGGCGGACACGAGCCACTTTGGCGACGACGTCTTCGATGAAGCCCTGACCGCCAAAGCCAGGGTGAACTGTCATGCACAGGATCAGGTCGGCCTGGTCCAAGTAGGGGCTCACAGCTTCGAACGGGGTCTCGGGGCTAAGGGCCAGGCCCGCCCGGAGCCCGAGCGACCTGGCTTGTGCCAGGAGCTCACCCGTCCTGCCCACCTCCACATGGACCGTACAGCTGTCGGCGCCGGCCTTGCGAAAGTCATCCAGGAAGTCGCCCGGATTGGTCATCATCAGGTGGCAGTCGAAGAACAGGCCGCTGCGCTTTCGCAGCGCCTCCACCACCGGCGGGCCGATGGTGAGGTTCGGCACGAAATGGCCGTCCATGATGTCGATGTGTAACCAATCGGCCTCGGAGGCAACTTCACCGATGGACTCGGCCAGGTTCCCGAAATCAGCCGACAGGAGCGAAGGAGCGATCCGCAGCACCGGCTTGATCCTACGCGGCTGGACGCTCCTCGCGACGAGCCCGCCGTTAGGGGCAAGGGGCTGAGGTCCCGGAGGGTCCAGGCGCAAGGTTGTTTTGGGGCCAGGTTATTTGCGCGTCAGGTAATTTGCGGGGCCGCCGGTGACCTCTCCCGGCCGAGCGTTGCCGCCTTCGCCGTAGCCGGGGCCAGGTCTTCCAGGGGCACACCGGCCGTTTCGGGGTAGCCATACAAGAGCAGGACCACCAGAAGCAGGGGCCGCAACGGCGAGGGCCCCCAGTGCCGGCGCCAGAGTCCCGAAACGAGTTGCGAGCGCCCCGGCCGCCAGTAGCCCCGAGACGCCGCCGACTGATGAAGAGGCGGCGACGAGGCCTGCCGATCGTGCCCGGGTCGAAGTGGCAAACAGTTCCGCACCGTAGACGCCCAGGACTGGAGCGGTGGCGTAGAGGAAAAACTGGGCCGCCGTGGCTGCGCACCACAACGGCCAGCCGTGAGCGAGGTATGACCATAGCGCCGTCACCGTGGCTCCGATAACGCAGGCGACACCCACCGGCCGGCGACCGTGGGTGTCGGCCAGGCGACCACCGACCAGCACGCCGAACGCCCCGATGGAGCCGGCGAACTGCTGCAGGAACGAAATGCCGAGGGCGCTGTAATGACGTTGTTGGCGCAGGAACTGGGTCTGGAATTGCGCGGCCGGGGCGGCGAAGAGAGCAAAAAGCAGCGCACCGGCGCAGACGAGGGCAAGGCGGCCGCCCGGTGAGTTGAGCTTGGCGGCCAGAGCCGTCGCCCACCCGTCCCGGCGGGAGCTGGCCAGCCGGGATCTGGCCAACCGGGATCTGGCCAACGGGATCTGGCCAACCGGGATCTGAAAAAACGGGAACTGGTACCGAAAAGTGGTCTTATCACCCCATTTGCGGTGCCAGATTGGCGAAATCGACCGTCTCCCACCGCTGCCCCTCGCACCGCTGCCCCTCCCGCGGTCGTAGGCCCGGCCACTGCCTCGTCTCCCGGGCCTAGCCGGGGCGCGGCTCCGAACACCGCCCCGGTTACCGTTGCGCTCGTCCCTTCCGGGCTGGCACCGGGGATTCCAGCTGCGGCCCAACGTCGGCTCTCAGGCAACTGCTGCCCGCACACGACGACTACCGGCAGCGTCAACAGGCTTAGCCAGTACAACCAACGCCACCCGCCGGGCCCGGTGCCGGCCAGGGGCAACAGCAAAAGTGGCCCACCGCCTCCAAAGCCGGCCGCCATCCCCAGGACTCCCACCGCCCAGGCCCGGCACCCCCTGGGTACCTCCTCGACGGCGACGACGATGGCGGCGATGCCGGCGGCGGCGACCAGGGCGCCTGCTGCTACTTGCGTCACAGTGAGCCATGCGACCCCCGGGGCAAAGGCGCCGAGCTCACTCAGCACGGCGGCTCCACCGGTCGCCCAGAGCACCACCATGCGCCGGCCCCGCCGGTCGGCCACTACGAGGGCCAATAGCGCGGGCAAGGCCGAAAGCTCGACGGACGCAAACACGGCACCCTGACCGAAAGTGCCAATGTGCATCTCGCTGGCGGCGTACGTCAGCGTCTCGGGGAGCAGTGCAGCCAGGTAGCCCTGGACACTGACCAGCGCCGCCAGCGTGGCCAGGACAACGGCCTGACGCCGGTCAAGACGTTGCGGCGGCGCCCACCATGGCAACCTTGTCCTGACCGGCCCGTCGCCCGCCTGGCTACGCTCGACACGGCCGAGAGAAAAGCGCAACGGTAGCGCAAGCAGCCATGACCACCAGGGCAGGCCGACTCTCATCTCTACGACCTGGCGTATGGCGTACCGGTCGCCCTCTACAGCCGTGACATCGACCGTGCGCCGGTAAGAAGCGAGCGGCCCCTCGGTTTGCCCGAAGGACCGGGATACGTCGTTGCCGCCGGACTTCGACAACGGTTCTCGGGATGGCGGTTCTCGCGATGGCGGTTCTCGGCATGGCGGTTCTCGTGACGCCGGTTCTTCGACGGCTTCCAGCACCAACCCGTCCCGGGGCGCAAGGACCGCGGCGACGGTGCCGGGCCCCGCAACAAGTTGGTGGACTTTGCGTGCCATGGCGGGAGCTCAGGACCGGGGGGACAGCGGGAGCCCGAAAACAGTGATGGGCACCCGTCACGAGCTCCGGAACTTGGCACACGAGCTCAGCGACCTGGCGCACGAGCTCAGCAAGTGGGTTGTCACGGCGACCGCCGAGCCAGTTTACCAGTCCGGGCCGAGGGGCTTCGTCGGCGGTAAGCCTTCATGCGTTCGTCAGGGCGGGGCGCGCAGTGTGATGTCGTTATGGCTTTGACGTCCATACCGGGGCGGGGGGTGAGGGCGGCTTGAGCGGCGCCAGCTCTCGCCGCGGAGGCGACCCTGATGGGCGGCCGGTCCGACTTTCTCCCGCCCGTCACCGCCGAGGCCGTCGCCAACGGCGTACGGTGTTGCGACGGCACCGGCTGCTTTCGGCCTTCGTGCTGGTAGTGCTGGTGCTGACGCCCGTATGGGTGTCGCTGGGCTCGGCTCTTGCCAATCCGGGCAACGGGAGCTCGCTTTTTTCGTGTGCCGCTGAGTGGGGACGTCAACACGGGGCAGGCGGTCTCGTCAACTCGGCCGAAAACCTCTGGTATTCCCACGACCAGCCTCCGACCGGCGGGGCACCCCCGCGAGATGCCATTCCCCCCGTCGCGACGGCCGCGTCCACGACCGGGCGGGGCGCCGGCGCAATCGAAACGGGCGCTCACGAAGGAGGCGCTCAGAAGACTGGTCCGTTGGGGAAGAGCCCCCTCAAGCCCGACCCGGTCAGGAATGGGACGCGCCGCACCCAACCGCGGTCTTCGCTCGCGATCGTGCCACTTCCCGCGCCGAAGCCGATTGTCCCGCTGGCCAGCCCAGCGCTCCCGGGTGAAGGCGCCTGGCACCCCGCAGGGCGCCTCGTCGAGGGCGTGCCGGCCATATATGAGGCCTTCCTGCGCCCGGACGCAGTGCACACGAGCCTTGTCGCCGGGGTGGCATGGATGGACACCAGGCTCCTGAGCGCCACCCTTTACTCGGGGAGCACGATCCCCGGCGGCGGGCCGTACCCCTTCACGGCCCCGGTCCTGCCGGGCGCGGCTCGCCGCCTTGTCGCCGCTTTCAACGCTGGCTTTCTGATGTCGACGGCCGAGGGCGGTTACTACACCGACGGCAAGAGGATTCTACGCCCTCCGGGACGGGGCGGCGTCGTTCGTCGTCTACAACAACGGTGACGCGACCGTGGCCGACTGGGGGCGGGACGCAACAATGACCCCTCAAGTCGTCTCGGTGCGCCAGAACCTCGATCTGCTGGTCGACAACGGCAAGGCCGTTCCCGGGCTCAATCCTGACGACACCACCCAGTGGGGTTACACCCTGGGGAACGCCATCTTTGTGTGGCGTTCAGGCCTCGGGACCACGGCTGACGGAGCCCTCGTGTACGTCGGTGGGCCCGGCCTCAACATCACCACCCTGGCGGACCTGCTCGTTCGCGCCGGAGCCGTGCGGGCGATGGAACTCGACATCAACACGGATTGGGTCAACTTCGCCACCTACCGGCCTGCCTCTTGGAACGGGCTCGCCGCGGGAGCCAACGGTACCGACCTGCTGCCCGACATGGACAGCACGCCGGACCGCTATTTCGAGCCGTGGTGGTCCCGCGACTTCATCACGATGTCGGCACGGCCGCTGCCGTGACGCCGAAGCCAGGCGTTCCGATCAGGGCGGCCGACTCGCGGCCAGGTACTCGATCTGTCGCTCGACGCCCGAGCGGAGGGTGATCCCCGCGTCGAAGCCCAGCTCGTGCTGCTTGGTCGTATCGCCTCCGCGAGCGAACATCCCTTCAGGTTGCTGGGACATGGGCTCGATCTCGGCACGGTAGCCGAGGACCTCGGCAACGACGGTCGCCAGCTCGATGAAGCTCGTGAGCACGCCTGTCGACAGGTTCACGGCCCCGCCGTCACCGACGGCACCCATCGTGGTCATGACGCCCCGCACGCAGTCGTCAATGTGTATGAAGTCGCGAGACTGGCGGCCCGACCCCCAGACCTGCACTCGCCGGTCCGTCCGCCCGGCGACCGCTCGCCGGCAGATGCTCGTGAAAGGGTACGCATCGTCCTGGTCCTCGCCGTACCCGGAGAACGGCCGGTAGCACACCGACTGGAGGCCATGCCGTTCATAAGCCAGTTGCGCCAGGTACTCACAGGTCAACTTGGCCCACCCGTAGGACAGGTCGGGAAGACCGAAGTCCTGCCCTGAGGTGAAGTCGATCATGTCCTCCCTGAGCAGGACATGATGTGCCTCGGTCTGTAGCCGGACCGGGTAAGCCGCCGACGAACTGAAGCAGAGGGTCTTTGCCGGCCGGGTACGGGCGGCCCAGCGCCAGAAAGACGCGTCGATCGAAAGGTCGACGGCCACGGCCAGGGGGTCCCCTTCTATTACCAGGCGACCCCCGACGACCGCGGCCAGGTGGAGGGCCAGGTCGAAACCGGCCTCGTGCGAATGCTCGAACCAGTCGTGGCAGTCGGCCCGGTGGAAGCGAAAGCCCGCGAAATCGGAAGGCGAGAAGAGCGGCCAGCCGTCAGCCGGGTCAATCCCGCCGGTCCTCGGCTCGATCGAATCGACGACGTGGACCTCGTCCCCCTGCTCGAGGAAGTGGCGGGTGAAGTGCCGGCCGACGAACCCGGCCCCGCCGGTGATCACGACCTTACGCATCGCCGAAGGGCCACTGATCGCCGAACCGCCACGGGTCACCGAAATGCCGGCGGTAGAGCTCCCAGGCCCGTACCGCCCGGGCCGGCAGGTACGAGCGGATAGCACGCGGGCTTTTCGCCAGGTCGCGGAAGAGGTCGACGTTGCGTTCGCCGAGCACCTCAAGTTCCATATCGGCGTCCAGGTCGTGCGGGTTGCGCCGCTGGTACACCGAGGGTTTGGCGAACACCACCCGGAACCCGACGGCCTGCACGAAGTACGACGCCCAGATGTCGTCCATCCGGCCGATCCCGGGGAAGAGGAAGTAGTAAGGCAGGACATTTCGCGAGAGGAAGGTGTTCTGCGAGTCGAACGGCGCCGGCGCATCGCCGCAGATGGGGAACACAGTTGGGTCGAAGAGGCACTCCGGCGCGTACCGAATTCGGCATGCGGCATCTACATCGGGGTCGCCGTTCCAGAAGTCGGCTTGCACATCGACCTGCACGTGGGTGGAGCGGGACCGCGAAGAACAGCGGCGCGCCACGAGTTGCCGGGGAAAGCCCCGGTGCCACAGGTGCGGGTAGTTCGTCGCACCAACCGGGTCGAAAGCGGCCGAGCCCGACTCGTACATCGTAACCGGGACGTCGCGGCCGACGAGCAGATCCTGTCCCCAGTCGTCCAGGGGGATGTTGTCGTCGTCGACGAGGGCGACGACGTCGGCGCCTTCTTCGTAGGCCAGGAGGATCCCGATGTTGCGCCTCTGGATGCAATTCCAGCCGATCGCCTCGGAAAGCTCGGGGTCGTAGCGAACCTGTTCGTCAGGAGGGACGTAACGACCTCGCGCCAGGTGGTAATCGGGCGGTGTCTTCATATCTCCTACGACGATCAGCGTCCAGCTGGTCATGGCGTCAAAGCGTTCGATCGCCTCTGTCGGGGCATTGATCGTCGTCGTCACGATGACCTGGTTCATGCCTGCCGCTGCCTGAGCCTGCCGCTACCGATGCCTGCCGGCGCCTACGCTTGCCGGTACCCGCTCGAAGGGGGATGGCCCGGCTTCGTCCAGGCGGTCGCCACCTTTTCCGCCCCTCCGACGACTTCGCCCGGCTTTCGGCCCCCGGTGGTGCTCCGGCACAAGCTCTTTCGCGGAACAAACCGGGTGGTGATCGCCACGCGGCCATATGAGACGCCTGAGAACCTGGTATTGCTCGATTGCCCCTCGTTACGGGACCGCCAACGGGCGGGTACCTCGATAACGGGCACGCCTAGCCGCAGGGGCGCGACGATCGTCTCGAGCAGGAACGGGTGACGGAGCTCCCGCCACTCGATGCTCTGGACGAGTGCCGTCGGGAAGAGCCGGAACCCGTACGTGAGGTCGCTCAGGTGCCGGCCGTAGAGCAGGGCGGCGGCCCGCTGGAACAGCATGTTGCAGAGCAGCCGGGCCCTCCCGTAGTCCTCGAAGTGCGCCCCGCCCACCCAGCGCGACGCCGTGACGATCGCACCCGGGTGCTGACGGCTGACGGCAACCATCGACTTCACAACCGCAGGATCGGTCTCGAGGTCGCTCGCCATCATTACGACGTGCGACCCGCGAGCGAGCGCAAATGCTTCCCGGATGGCACCGCCGAGGAAGGGAAGCTGCTGCTCGTGTACAACGACCGCCACGTCCGGGTTACCCGCGATGCGCTCTATGACCTCCCGGCTCGCTGCGGTGGTGCGCGGTGCGCAGACGATAATGAGTTCTTTCAGCGCCCTTCCGAGGTCGGGGACCAGGATGTCGACGGTGGCGGATAGCGATGCCGTCTCGTTGATCACGGGTAGCACGACGCTGGCCGACTCGAAGGGCGCTGGTGACGGGCCTGAGGGTTCCTCGCGTGACCGATCCTGCCGGCCGCGCTCGGGTCGGGGGACCATCATCGTTGGTTAGGGTAAGACGGGGTTGCTGACGGCGACATGAAGATCGCACGGCATCATCTGCGGTGGGCTGAAGGCCCGACTTGCTTTTTTATATCCCGCTCTCGCCCCGCCCGGAGCGCAGCGACCTGACCTCGGCCCGTCGTGTCACCAGCCGGTCCTATTACCAGCCGGTCCTATTACCAGCCGGTCGTTTTAGCGGCTGGCAGTGCCTCCCTACCGGCCGGCCGGCTGTTGCTCGCTGCCGGCCTCATGGGCCGAAGAGGACGTCGGCCCGGCTCCGAAGGACCGGTAGAGCTGCGCGTAGGCAACAGTGGCCTCGACGAGCTGGTTGACGCTGACCCATTCGTCGATCCCGTGGGCTTGCGCGATGTCGCCAGGCCCGCACACGACGGTTGGGATACCGCCCTGGTTACGCAAGAACCTCGCATCTGTTGTGAACGTCATCCCGATCGTCGGCGGTGGACGGCCCGTGGCGTAGGAGACACATTGCCGCACCAGTGCGGCAAACGGGTCGTCGGGGCTCATTTCACTACCCTCCCCGAAGTCGTCGACTTCGATCAGGTAGTCGGTCCCGCCGAGGCCGGCGTCCTCGATGCGCTGCTTCAACCCGGCGACTGCTTCATCTAGCCCGACGCCGGGCAGAAGCCGCCGGTCGAAGCCAACCCGAGCCTCCTCGGCGACGATGTTCACCGCGGTCCCCCCGTGGAACATGCCGACGTTGGCGGTCGGGGCCCCCAATAGCGGGTGCTCGGGGTCGCCAAAGTCGGCCGCGTGCAGCGCCAGCACGACCTGCGCCCCGTGCTCCACCGCAGAGACCCCCTCCCTTGGGCGGCTGCCGTGACCGGGACGGCCCTTCACGACCACCTCTCCCTGGAGCAGACCCCGCTCGGCTACCGATACGGCGAGGGCGGTGGGCTCGGGCACCACGCACGCATCGCCCTGGAGGAGGCCAGATTCCATGAGCACGCGGGTGCCAAGGGCTCCACCTCGCTCCTCGTCCGCCACGAACTGGAAAACGATGTCGCAGCCTCGTTCGGATCCGGCGGCGGCCACGACGTCGAGGGCGCAGATCGCAGCCGCGATACCCCCCTTCATGTCAGCGCTACCGCGACCGTAAACCCGGCCCTCCACGACCTGGGGGTCGAACGGGCCGCGGCCCAGCGAGAGGCCACAACGGGCACCACGTCGGTGTGGCCGTTGATGATGAGTGTGGGCCGGTGGGGGGCATCGGGCAACTGGGTACTGGGCAACTGGGTACTGGCCAACTGGGTACTGGCCAACTGGGTATTGTGCAACGGCGCCCGGGGCAACCTGGCGATGAGCGAGAGGCGGCCAGGGGCCGGCTCGACTTCTTCCCACGAGGGGCCCCACGGGGCCAGGGCCTCCATCAGTACGTCCCGGGCAGCCGCTTCGTTGCCGGGTGGGTTCGACGTGTCCACCGCCACCAATGCCCGGACGAGGTCGGTCAATCTTTGGGTGTCGACGTGCTCTCGCACCGCTATGCGGACCTCGCCCAGGCGACACACCCCATTTCGGCCGGCACGGCAAGGTCCGGGTGCGAAGGCATAACCCGGACGATGAAGCCGTGCCGCCCGGCCACGTCGCAGACGAAGCTGCCCTCCCAGACGGTGGCGTCCGGGTTCGCGCTCGGCCCTTTTCGTTCCATCCTCACCACCTGCCAATCGACCAGGTCCTCGCTGGCCGTCACGGGCCCGTGCAATAGCTCCACCGAGACGTCCGCCGGCCCCAGCTCCCCCAGGCCCACCTCAGCCGTGGCCCGAATGGTGCTGCCGAGGTCGGTGACGAGAGCAGTCGAGTCGATATCTACGGACTGGACGACCACTTGGCCCCAGGAGTCGTAGACGTGACGTTTCCAGACGGCCAGGTCCTTGGCCTTTGCATAGCCACGGGCGTGCAAGGCGTCGGCTTGTTTGGCCATCGGTTCGTACATCTGGCGTACGTAGTCCCTGACCATCCTGGAGGCCTGCACCCTCGGCCCGAGCGAGCTCAACGAGTCCTTGATGCGAGCCACCCATGCCCGGGGGAACCGGTCCCCGCTGCGGTCGTAGTACAGGGGGACGACCTGGCGCTCGAGGATCTCGAAAAGGCTGTTGGCCTCGACCTCGTCTCGTCGCTGGACGTCCCCGTAGGACTCGGCGGAGGCGATCTGCCACCCGTTTTTGCCGTCGAACATCTCGTCCCACCATCCGTCGAGCACCGAACAGTTGAGGCCGCCGTTGAGGGCGGCCTTCTGCCCGCTCGTGCCGCTGGCCTCCATGGGGCGGCGGGGGTTGTTGAGCCAGACGTCGCAGCCTTGCAACAAGGTGCGGGCCACGGCGATGTCGTAATCCTCGATAAAGGCGATCCGATGACGAACGGATGGCTCGTGGGCGAACTGCACCATCTGCCGGATCATTTCCTTCCCCAGGTCGTCGGCCGGGTGCGCTTTGCCCGCGAAGACGAGCTGCGCGGGCCGCTTCGGATCCAGCAGGAGCGCCCTCAGGCGCTCGGGCTGCGACAGGAGCAGGGTGGCACGTTTGTACGACGCAAAACGTCGGGCGAAGCCGATGATGAGCAGCGTGGGGTCGAGTGCTTCGTCGGCCCAGGCGGCGTCGCCCGGGGATACGCCCTTTTCCAGCAGGGAAGCTTTGAGGCGAGACCGCACAAAGCCAACGAGCGCCTCCTTGCCTTGTTCCCGGGCCCGCCACAGCTCGTCGTCTCGCGCCTCGACTATGCGGCCCAGCGGCCGGCGCCGGCGTCCTCCCACGAGGGGTTTATGTACTTGCTGATCAGGTCGTTCATCGCCGACGAGACCCACGTCCGGCCGTGCACACCGTTAGTCACGTAACCGATCGGGACCTCTTCGATCGGGACCCCCGGGTAGAGCTGCTGGAACATGCTTCGGCTGGTGAAGCCGTGCAGCCTCGACACGCCGTTGGACATGCTGGCCAGCCGCAAGCCCATAACGGCCATGTTGAACGGCGCGTTGCCGGCCTCACCGGGTGCGTGGCCCAGAGCCATGAGGTCGTCGATGCTCACGCCGCACTCGTGTGCCCAGCCTGAGAAGTACTTCTCCATGAGCTCGGCGGGGAACCGGTCGATACCGGCCGGGACCGGGGTGTGCGTCGTGAAGAGCGTACCTGCCCGGGTCGCTTCTATGGCCTCGGAGAAGGGGAGCCCACTGGTGGTCACCAGCTGGCGCACCCGCTCGAGGCCGAGGAACCCGGCGTGGCCCTCGTTGGAATGGAATATCTGCGGCTGCTCGCCCAGTGCTTCGAGCGCTCGCACGCCTCCGATCCCGAGCAGGATCTCCTGTCGCAGGCGGTGTTCGGTGGCGCCCCCGTACAGGCGGTCCGTCACCGCCCGGAGGTCGTCCGAGTTCTCATCGACGTTGGCATCGAGCAGGTAGAGCTTCACCCGCCCGACGTAGGCGACCCATATCTGGGCGATGAGCGCCTGGCCGGCCAGGTCGACCGTGACCCTGGTCCCCTCGACCGGCGTAAGGGCCATGGCGTGGGGGTCGGTCACCGGGTAGCGCTCTTCTTGCCAACCGTCGGCGTTGAGCCGTTGGCGGAAATAGCCTTCCCGGTAGAGAAGGCCCACGCCGACCATCGGCACGCCGAGGCTGCTGGCCGCTTTGAGGTGGTCCCCGGCCAGGATCCCGAGCCCTCCGGAATACTGAGGCAGAGCCTCAGCGATCCCGAACTCGGGTGAAAAATAGCCCACTTTGACCAGAGCCGAACGGCCACGGTTCTGAAACCAGCGGTGGACGCTCATGTACCGGCGAAAGTCCGCATGGATCTCGCCCAGGAACGACATGAACGCATTGTCTTTAGCGAGCGCTTCGAGACGCTCTCTGGCGACAAGAGAGAGCACCTGTACCGGGTCGTGCTGCGTGAGCTCCCACAAATGAGGGTCGACCCAGCGAAAGACGTCGCGTGTCCTCTCGTCCCAGGACCATCTCAAGTTGAACGCCAGTTCTTGCAGGGGGGCCAACGGTTCGGGAAGCCGGGCCCTGACGGTGAAGCTCCTGAACGCTCTCATCTTGGGCCAAGGTAGCAAGTAGCCGGGCGACAGACGTATTACTGGCGCGTTTTGGCTTACCGGCGCGTTTAGCTCCCCTATATCGTGGGGACGATGACGACCGAAGGGGCGCAGACCGAGAGGAGCCGGCGGTCAGGCCCGCAAGCCAGGCAGGCTCTCCGCCCACGCGGCCAAGCCCGGGACAATGGGCCACAAGTGGCGCTGGCCCACATAGTGGTACAGGACGTGCGCCCGTCGACCCCGCACGGTTACCCGGCCAAGGCGGTCGTAGGCGAATTTATCCCGGTGACGGCAAGTATTTTCAAGGATGGCCACGACATACTGGGCGCGCAGGCGCTGCTGCGGGCGCAGGGGCAGGTCGTCGATAGCTGTGCCCTGACCCACATGGGTAACGACGAATGGTCCGGTGTCCTTTCGGCGGCGGACGCCGGAGCATATGAGATCGTCGTTCAGGCGTGGACCGACCGCTATGCCACCTGGGCTCATCGCGCCGCGGTCAAATTGGCGGCCCGCCAGGAGGTGGGTACCGAGATCGCCGAAGCCGTCCTCCTCCTGTCGGAGCCGTTCCCCGATGGCGGGGCCCCCCAGGGAGACGGGGTGGCGAGGGCGCTCGAGGCGCTCCGTGACGTCGAGGCCGACGACGCCGAACGGGTCAACCCGTCGCTGTCTGCGCTCGTGGCTCACGCCCTGGCCGGCCCCCGCTCGGCCACTGACTTGACCGCCGCGCCCGCGGTGCCCGTATGGGTCGAGCGACGGCGGGCGGCCATCGGGGCCTGGTACGAGCTTTTCCCGCGTAGCTTTGGAGGCTTACGCAAAACGGCGGGGCAACTGGGCCGCGTAGCCGAGCTCGGTTTCGATGTCCTTTACCTCCCGCCGGTCCACCCCATCGGTCGTAGTTTTCGCAAGGGGAGAAATAATTCGCTGGTTGCCACCAAGGGCGACCCCGGGAGCCCGTGGGCGATCGGCTCGGAGGAAGGCGGGCACACGTCCGTCCATCCCGACCTGGGCGACCTCGACGACTTCGATTACCTGGTGAAGGCGGCGGGGGACCACGGCCTTGAGGTAGCGCTCGACTATGCTCTCAATTGCTCGCCTGACCACCCCTGGGTCAAAGACCATCCTGAGTGGTTCCACCGCCGGCCGGACGGTTCCATTGCTTACGCGGAAAACCCCCCCAAAAAGTACCAGGACATCTACCCGCTCAATTTCTGGCCGAGCGCCGAAGCCGACCGGGTGGCGTTGTGGGAAGCGTGCAAGGAGATAATGGATTTCTGGGCCGAACGGGGTATCAGGATTTTCAGGGTCGACAACCCCCACACGAAGCCTTTTGCTTTCTGGGAATGGCTGATAAATGCCATTCGGGCCGACCGGCCCGATATCGTACTGCTCGCTGAGGCCTTCACCAGGCCCAAGGTCATGGCCCGCCTGGCCGAGATCGGGTTCTCCCAGAGTTACACGTACTTCACGTGGCGCCTCTCCCAGTATGGTCCCGAAGGTCTGCGCACATATGTGGAAGAGCTCGCTCACAGCCCCCTCGCCGACTTCATGCGGCCCAACTTCTGGCCCAACACCCCGGACATCCTGTCTGGCCCGCTGAGGGGCGGGCCGCCGTCTGCCTTCGCCCTGCGGTTTGCCCTGGCGGCGACCCTGTCGCCCTCGTACGGGATCTACAGCGGTTACGAGCTCTGTGAGAACGTGCCCGCGTCAGCCGAAAACGAGGAGTACCTCTACTCGGAGAAGTACGAGATAAAGCACCGGGACTTTTCTCGTCCTGGTACTTTGGCTCCCTTTATCGCCGATATCAACCGTCTCCGGCGCTTGCACCCGGCCTTCGAAAACCTGCGGAACATTCACTTCCACGCTTCCGATAACCCCAACGTGATCGTGTACTCGAAGGCGACCGAGGACGAAACAGATGTAGTGCTCATAGTTGTTACCCTTGACCCTTATACGCAGCAAGAGTCGACCCTCCACCTCGACGTCGCCGCTCTCGGTGTCCCCGCTGACGGGCCCTTCGAGGTGTATGACGAGCTTTCGGACGAGACCTACACCTGGGGGCCCCACCCTTACGTGAAGCTCGAACCGTGGCGGCGGGTAGCCCACATACTGGCCGTGCGGCCACGCTGATAAGGCGCCCTGACATGGATAGTGCGGCCCCGTTGCCCGGGGTGAGGCCGGTATCGGGGACGGCCAGCCAGGACGTCCGTTGGTACCAGAGAGCGGTCTTTTACGAGATCCTCGTGCGAGGCTTTTTCGACTCCAACGACGACGGCACGGGTGACCTGCCAGGGCTGGTCACAAAGCTGGACTACATCCAGTGGCTTGGCGTCGACTGCATATGGCTGCTCCCGTTTTACCAATCGCCATTGCGAGACGGCGGTTACGACATCTCCGACTATTGGACCGTTTTGCCGGAGTTCGGCCAGGTCGCCGATATCGCCCAGCTGGTCGATGAAGCGCACCGACGCGGCATACGGGTGATCGCCGACCTCGTCATAAACCATACGAGCGACCAGCACCCGTGGTTCGTCGAGTCCAGGCAAGACCGCACCAACCCGAAAGCTGATTGGTACGTTTGGAGCGACGACGACCAGCGCTACGGGGACGCTCGTATCATCTTCGTCGACACGGAGAAGTCCAACTGGGCCTGGGACCCTCGAAGGGGCCAGTACTACTGGCACCGTTTTTTCTCCCATCAACCGGACCTCAATTTCGACAACCCGGAAGTCGCCGACACCATGCTCGACGTCGTCCGTTACTGGCTCGACGTCGGCCTTGACGGCTTCCGCCTCGATGCCGTGCCCTATCTGTTCGAACGCGATGGCACTGATTGCGAGAACCTGCCGGAAACGCACGAGTACCTGATGCGCGTACGCAAGGAGGTGGACTCACTTTACCCCGGCAAGGTGTTGCTGGCGGAGGCCAACCAGTGGCCCGAGGACGTCGTGCAGTACTTTGACGACGGCGACGAGTGCCACATGTGCTTCCATTTCCCGCTGATGCCGCGGATGTTTATGGCCGTCCGGCGCGAGCAGCGTTACCCCATCACCGAGATCCTGGCCCGGACGCCAGCCATCCCCGAGAGCTGCAGCTGGGGGATATTCCTGCGCAATCACGACGAGCTGACGCTCGAAATGGTGACAGACGAGGAACGGGACTATATGTGGTCCGAGTACGCCAAAGACCCTCGCATGAAGCGCAACATCGGGATCGGCCGCCGGCTGGCCACGTTGGTCGACAACGACCGGCGGGTGGCAGAACTTCTTCACTCGTTGCTGTTCAGCCTGCCAGGTTCGCCCGTGCTCTATTACGGGGATGAGATAGGGATGGGCGACAACATCTACCTCGGGGACCGCGATGGGGTACGCACCCCCATGCAGTGGGCGCCCGACCGCAACGCCGGGTTCTCGAGAGCGGACTTCGCCCAGCTGTACCTACCACCCCTCATGGACCCGGTGTACGGCTTCCAGGCGGTGAACGTCGAGGCCCAGATGCGTAACCCGAGCTCGTTATTGCACTGGATGCGGCGGATGCTGGAGGTGCGCCGTCAGCACCCCCTGTTCGGCACGGGCAGTATCGAGGTCGTCTCGACTGACAACCCGTCAGTGCTCGCCTTCGTCCGCTCGGGGAGCGGAGCTGTCGAGGGGGCCGAAGACCTCGAGGACGAGTTCGCACCCTCGTCCCACGACCTCGTGCTGTGTGTGAGCAATCTCTCGCGTTTCGCCCAGCCTGCCGAGCTCCCGCTCCAGCGCTGGGAGGGTATGACGCCGATCGAGCTGCTTGGGCGCACGCCGTTCCCACCGATCGGTGAGCTGCCGTACTTCGTGACGCTCCCGCCGTACGGCTTCTATTGGTTCGGGCTGGTCGCGGGGTCGTCCAGCAGATCCGGAGACTGATCATGAGCAGCACAAATCCGGTGACACCCTGGGAGCCTCCCTCGTCGTTGATGGGCCAGATCGGCCCCTACCTGGAGCACCGCCGTTGGTATGCCGGCGATGGGGCGCCAGCGTCGGTCTCCGTGGTTGAGTCGGGCTGCCTGGCGGCGCTGCCTGGCGGCTCGCGACTCCTCTGGTGCATCATCGAAGCCGACGGGTCTCAGTACCAGCTGGTGATCGCCGAGCGAGCTGCTATCGACGGCGTCGAGCACCTCCGGGGCCGGGAGGATGCGCTGGTCGGCAATTTGGGCGACCGCGTTTACTACGGCGCCACTCTGGACAGCGAAATGGCGCTGGCGCTGCTGGATGTCGCCAGCGGCGGGCTGGAGCAAGCACAGCGGGCGCGGCCGCTCGGCGCCGAGCAGTCCAACACGTCCCTGATCTACGACGACCGGCTCATCCTCAAGCTCTTCCGCCGGTTGAGCACCGGGCACAACCCGGACGTGGAGATAACCGAGGCGTTGGCCAGGACGGGGTTCGGCCACATCGCTCTTCCGCTGGTGCGCTGGGAGCGCAACGGGCGCGACCTCGCCTTCGGCCAGCAGTACCTGGCCGGGGGGACCGACGGCTGGGCGCTCGCGCTCACGTCCTTGCGTGACTTCTATGGCACGATCGGGTCTTCCAGTTCTGCTAGCCCGGCGATGTCGGGTGGCGACTTCGCCGCCGAGGCGGCCCGCCTTGGCCAGATGACGGGCGATATGCACCGGGCCATGGCAGAAGCTTTTGGCACGTCGGCCAGCGGCCTGACCGGCTCCTGGGCGGAGTTCATGACCTCGCTAGAGACCCGGGTACTGCGCCTGGGACTGGACCTGGCCGAGGCGGCCAGCCCATTGTTGGAGCGCTTGAGCGAAGTCGGCGACCCCGGGCCGGCGGTCCGTGCGCATGGCGACTACCACCTGGGGCAGGTGATGCGGACCGATAGCGGCTGGTACGTACTGGACTTCGAGGGCGAGCCCGGCCGTCCGCTCGACGAACGTCAGCGCCCGACGTCGGTCCTTAAGGACGTAGCCGGGATGCTGCGCTCCTTGCAGTACGCGTCCCATTTTGCGCTGCGTGAACGCGAAGAGAGCGACGCGGTCGCCCTGAGGCCGATGGCACAGGCGTGGGAGCACCGCAACAGTGCGGCGTTCCTCGCCGGGTACTACGAGTCGAAGGGGATAGAGGACCTGCTGCCGCCGGACGAGAAGGACCGGGAGGCGGTCCGTCTCGCCTTCGTGCTTGACAAGGCGCTTTACGAGGTCGCTTACGAAGAGGCGTACCGGCCGGACTGGGTGC
This sequence comes from uncultured Acidimicrobiaceae bacterium, assembly GCA_963754115.1. GTDB lineage: Bacteria > Actinomycetota > Acidimicrobiia > Acidimicrobiales > Palsa-688 > Fen-671. The sequence continues at coordinate 103,343 of CAVWFC010000010.1, forward strand.
CGATACCGCTCGCCGCGCTGAGGCGCTTGCTCTCAGAGCCCGTCGACGAGCTGCTGGCCGGGCCGCCGCCGCAATCGGGGCCGGAAGGCCCGGGCGACGAGCCCGCAGAGTAGGCCGCCCAGACGACGTCCTGGAGAGCCAGGGGGGCGGTCCGCTTACAGCTGGCGGTACCCACCGTGGCCGTGCTGCAAGGTAAAAGACCAGTTCAGAGCCAATTTTTCAATGACGACGAGGGCGCCCAGGTTTGCGCAGGCGCCTACTGGAGGGTATGACCAAACCCATGACAACCTCCGATGTGCGAGGCACGGGCCCGGTGGCCGGGGCAGCTGACACCAAGGGCCGGGACCATAAGAAAGGTCAGCGGGAAGAAGCGGGCCTGGGCCAGCACCAGGTGGAGCTGTTGCTCCGCGGCCGCCTCCACGACCCCCACTCCGTACTCGGCCGGCACGGCGGGCTTGTGCGGGCATTTAGGCCGGCCGCTACCGAGATGTACCTGCTGGTGACCGGGCCCGGCCCGGAGCGGCCGGTGTTGGAGCGGACCGCCATGCGCGAGGTCGACCCTGGCGGGCTCTGGGAAGGAGAGCTCGCCCGGGGCGCGGCGGGCTACAAGCTCGAAGTCATATACGGTCCTCCGGGTTCGCCCGGCTTTGTGTTCGACGACCCCTACCGGTTGTGGCCGACGCTTGGCGACCTCGACCTGCACCTGTTCAATGAGGGCCGTCACCGGCGCCTGTGGGAGGTGCTGGGGGCGCACCCTCGTAGCCACCAGGGTGTCGAGGGGACCGCGTTCGCCGTCTGGGCGCCGAACGCCAGGGCGGTGCGAGTGGTGGGGGACTGGAACTTTTGGGACGGCCGGGTGCACCCGATGAGGGCCCTGGGCAGCTCGGGCGTATGGGAGCTGTTCATCCCGGGGGCAGAGCCAGGTGCCCGCTACAAGTACGAGATCGTCACCTCCAACGAGCGCCTGACGTTGAAGGCCGACCCGTTTGCCTTCGCGACCGAAATTCCACCGGGCACCGCTTCGGTTATTGCCGAGCCGCCGGCCCACTCCTGGGGCGACGCGCCGTGGATGGCGGCACGAGCGCAGGGAGATCCGCTCGCCAAACCGATGTCCATCTACGAGGTCCACCTCGGCTCCTGGCGCTGGACGGACGGCCAGCAGGGCGACAGCAGGCCGCTTTCCTACCTGGAGCTGGCCGAGCAGCTCCCTCAAGTACGCGGCCGAAATGGGTTTCACCCACGTCGAGTTCCTGCCGGTCGCCGAGCACCCTTTCGGCGGTTCCTGGGGCTACCAGGTCAGCGCGTATTACGCGCCCACGGCCCGCTTCGGCACGCCCGACGAGTTCAGGGCCCTGGTCGACGCCCTCCACCACCGGGGCATAGGCGTGATTGTCGACTGGGTGCCGGCTCACTTCCCGCGCGACGAGTTCGCGTTGGCCCGCTTCGATGGGACCGCTCTCTATGAGCACTCCGGCCCGATGGGTGCCCATCCCGACTGGGGCACTCTCGTGTTCAACCTGGGCCGGCATGAAGTGCGCAATTTCCTGGTGGCGAACGCAGTTTTCTGGGCCGACCAATACCACGTAGACGGGCTCCGGGTGGATGCGGTGGCCTCGATGCTCTACCTCGACTACTCCCGTAAAGCGGGCGAGTGGGTGCCGAACGAGTTCGGCGGGAACGAGAACCTGGATGCCGTTTCTTTCCTCAAAGAGCTCAACGAAACGATCTTTTCCGCCTGTCCGGGGGCCACGACCATTGCCGAAGAGTCGACCGCCTGGCCCGCCGTGTCGCGCCCGACGTACCTGGGGGGGCTCGGGTTCGGCTTCAAGTGGAACATGGGCTGGATGCACGACACGCTGCGCTACTTCGAGACGGACCCCCTGTACCGCAGGTACCACCAGAACGACCTGACGTTCGGCCTTCTTTATGCCTGGCACGAGAACTTTATCCTCCCCCTCTCGCATGACGAGGTGGTCCATGGCAAGCGTTCGATGTTGTCGAAAATGCCAGGCGACCGCTGGCAGCAGCTGGCCAACCTGCGGGCGCTGTACTCGTGGATGTGGGCGCACCCCGGCAAGAAGCTTGTGTTTATGGGCGGCGAGCTAGGCCAGGAGGGCGAGTGGAGCAACGAAAGGCCAATTGACTGGTGGATGCTCGAGCACTGGGCTGAGCATGCCAAGCTGCGTGACCTCGTCGCCGAGATCAACCGGCTCTACCGTGCGCAGCCTGCGCTCTGGGAACAGGACTTCTCGCCCGACGGGTTCCGCTGGATAGATGCCACCGACGCTGATCACAACGTCCTGTCGTTCTGGCGCACGCGCAAGGCTCAGCACGGAGCCGGGCCGGACAGTGTCGCCCCCTATTCGGGCCTCGAGGCGAGCTGGCCGAGCATCCCCGCCAGCGACCTCGTGGCGTGTGTGGCCAACTTCTCGCCCGTGCCCCAGGTTGGCTACCGGATCGGGCTGCCAAGGGCCGGTCGGTGGCTCGAACTGCTGAACAGCGACGCCAAGGAGTGGGGCGGGAGCGGGCTCGGCAACGAGGGCGAGGTTTGGGCGGACGACGTGGGATGGCACGGCCTCCCCGGGTCGGCCGAGCTCGTCCTGCCCCCTTTGGCAGTGCTATGGCTGGTCCCGGCACCATGACCCCGGGGCCCCGTACCCCAAATGCACGGGAGGGCGAGGTGCGTGCGATGGCGGAGCGCACGGGAAGGCTAACCCATCGACCCCTGCCGAGGGCAGGGAGATAATGCAGCTCATGACACTGACGATCCCGCCGGTGACGCCAGGGCCAGTCCCGTCCGCCCTAGCCTTTAGCCGTGGCTAGCAACGGAGGGCAGCGGTCAGGGCGCAACGGTGGCTACAGCCGCGGGGGCACGGCGCTGCTGGTGGCCGGCAGTGTCGTTGTCGGCGCTCTGCTGGCGGTCGGGGTTATGGCCGCCGTCTCGCCGAACAACCGCAACGCGGCCAGCTCGAGCCCGCCGTCCACGACAGCGGTGTCGCCCACGACGACATCCCGGGTGGCAACCCCGCACGGGGTCGCTGTCACGCACCGGGTGACCACCACGCAGCACGTGACCACGACGACGAGCCGTACCGCCGCTCTCGCCGAACTGGTCTCGCGAGTGAAGGTCGTCCCGGCGTCGAAGCACAACTACGTCGTGACCGTGCGAGCGCCGGGTGCACAGATCAAGTCGGTCCAGGTCGGTGTCTCGCCTGTAGCCCCCGGGCCGCATGGGCACTTCCTGGCCGGATCGCTGGATGCGGCCACCGGGCAGTGGCACTCGACGGGCGCCATCTACCCGAAGACCACTTATACCGTGCGCTTCGTCGTGACCGGGACAGTAGGCACCGCGACCGGGCTTGTGGCCCATGGGACGAGGACCTTCACCACGGCCCCGCCGCCCCAAACGGTTACCGCCAATCTGTTCCCGACGCCCGGGATCTCCGTCGGCGTCGGGGAACCGATCATTTTCATGTTCTCCCAGCCCATCGACACCTACGCCGCCCAGCAGGCCGTGCTGTCGCACATTCATATCGCGATGAGCAAACCGGTACCGGGCGGGTGGCACTGGTTCAGCTCCGTCGAGCTGCACTTCCGGCCCACCTCGTACTGGCCGGTCGGGGACGGGGTCCAGGTGACCGCCAACCTCAGTGACTGGGACGCCGGAGGCGGCGCATGGGGTGGGGGGACGCTTTCGACGACGTTCATCGTCGGCGAGGCCCGTATCTCGACGGTCAACCTGGCTACCCACCAGATGACGGTCAGCCAGGACGGAAAGGTCCTTTACAGCTGGCCGATAAGCGGCGGGTCCGCCCAACTGCCGACCATGAACGGGACGCACATCGTGATGGACCGGGAGTCGGTGGTCGACATGAACTCGGCCAGCGTGGGCATCCCGCAGGGCTCTGCCGGGGCTTATAACGAAAAGGTCTACTGGGACGTCCACATCTCCGACAGTGGTGAGTACGTCCACGCGGCCCCGTGGAGCGTCTCGGAGCAGGGATTGGCCAACGTGTCACATGGTTGCGTCAACCTGAGCCCGGCGCGAGCGATCACCTTCTTCCGTCTTAGCCGTGTGGGCGACATCGTCCAGGTCGTCGGTGGCCCGAGACCACCGCTCATGGGCGACCACGGGGTCATGGACTGGTCGTTCAACAGCGCCGACGTCATATGGACCCCGGCGACGGTGACGCAACTGACCACACCGGTCACCACCATCCCGACGACGACCACGCCGCCTCCTCCCGGCGCCCCGACCTAAAGCGACGACAGGCAACGGTGACCCCGTGACGCTGACGCCGTAACCGTGACGCGATAAACGGGGGAACGGTAACGGGGGACAAGGCCTCCTCCACCCGGCACACGTTGGCGGGAGCTTGCCGCTAGCTTGCAGAGAGATGCCGGCCTACCTGGACCATGCCGCTACTACGCCTCTTTGCCAGGAGGCGCGCGAAGCCATGTGGCCGTGGTTGTCCGGTCGCTTCGGCAACCCGTCCGGGGCACACTCGGTGGCCCGGGCGGCCCGCCAGGCGATCGACGAAGCGCGTGACACGCTTTCCACCTTCCTCGGCACTGTGGCGGGTGATGTCGTCTTCACCGGCAGCGGCACCGAGGCAGCCAACCTGGCCCTGCTCGGCCGCGTCCGCGCCGTCCCGGGCACCGTTGTAGTGAGCGCCATCGAACACCACGCCGTGCTAAACGGGGCGGCCGCGGCCGGTCGCTCCCTGGGCGTGCCGGTACGCAAGGTTGGCGTCACGAGGGAGGGGGTCATAGACCTGTCGGCCCTGGCGGGATCCCTCGACCGTGAAGTCAGCATCGTGTCTGTTCAGCTCGTCAACAACGAGGTAGGTACGGTACAGCCCCTGGCGGAAGTGGCCCGCCTGGTGCGCCGGCGCTCCCCCCGGGCGGTACTCCACACCGACGCCGTCCAGGCCGTTCCCTGGCTGGACGTAGCCCGGTTGGCGGGCGACGCGGATATGATCAGCATCAGCGCCCACAAGTTCGGAGGACCTCAGGGAGTAGGTGCCCTGGCCTTCCGTCGTCCCGTACAGCTAGAGCCCCTGGTGTACGGCGGCCCCCAGGAAAGGGAGCGCCGGGCAGGTACCCACAATGTTGCCGGCATCGTGGGAATGGCCGCCGCCCTCGAGGCTACGGCCGCTCAACGCACCGCCGGCTATGAGCGTGCCCAGGGGCTGCGCCGATTGCTCGTGCCCGGGTTGCTGGACCGTATCCCGGCGGCGCGAGAGACGGCCCAGGGCCAGGAGAAGGTCCCGGGCCACTGCCACCTGGTCATCGAGGGGGTCGAAAGCGAAGCCTTGCTCGTGCTCCTGGACAGCCTCGGGATCGCCGCATCCGCTGGCTCTGCTTGCGCGAGCGGGGCTATGGAGCCGAGCCACGTGCTTACGGCCATGGGTTACCCCGCCGAGGAGGCGATGGGTGCGCTGCGCTTGACCCTGGGTCACTCTTCCACCAGGGCCGACGTGGACGCTGCCCTCCAGGGGGTCCCCGCGGCGGTGGCGCGCCTGCTGGAGAGCGGCCACCGGGGTGCAGGCCAGGGCCGGGCGCCGGTGTTGGCCTGATGCGTGTCCTGGTCGCCATGTCGGGAGGAGTGGACTCTTCCGTGGCGGCGGCCCTGATGCTGCGGGCGGGGCATGAGGTGGTCGGGGCCACAATGAAGCTCTGGGGAGGTCATTCCGACTCAGGGTGCTGCTCGGTGGCCGACGTCGAAGACGCCCGGCGTGTCGCACAGCAACTCGGCATCGCCCACCACGTGTTCAACTTCACGTCGGACTTCGAGCGGGACGTCATCGGTCCGTACGTTGCGGGTCACGCCCGCGCCACGACACCCAACCCCTGCATTGCCTGCAACATGCACCTCAAGTTCGGCCGGTTCCTCGATCGAGGCAACCTGCTCGGTTTCGACGCCATCGCCACTGGCCACCACGCTCGGGTGACGGCCGGGGAGGCGACCTGGCAGCTGCGCAGGGGCCGCGACCTGGCCAAGGACCAGTCTTATGTGCTGTACATGCTGGGCCAGCCTGAGCTCAGCAGGCTCCGGCTGCCGATCGGAGAGCTGACGAAGGACGAAGTTCGGCGCATGGCGGGTGACCTCGGCCTGCGTACGGCAGCAAAGCCGGACAGCCAGGACGTGTGCTTCATTACAAAGACGGGTGGGCGGGAGAGGTTCATCGCCGACCGGATACCCGTTCGTCCCGGCCGCCTCGTCACGCCGGAAGGAGACGTGCTCGGCCCGGTTGGATCCCTCGAACTGGTGACCATCGGCCAGCGCCGGGGGCTCGGCCTGCAACCCCGGACAGCGTCCCGAACGCCGCTATGTCGTCGACGTCGATCTCCACGAACGCACCGCCACCGTCGGTACGCTCGCCGATCTGCTCGTAAAGGAAATCGAGGTGGTGGACATGCGCTGGACAGCTGCGCCCCCGACTTCCGGTACTCGTATCGAGGCCCAGTTGAGTGCCCACGGCCAGCCCCTTCCGGGGCGATGGGAGGGCCGTGACGAGGCAGGGGTAGTGGCGTTGGACGAGCTCACTCGTCGCGTGGCCCCCGGGCAGGCCGTGGTCCTCTACGACCCGGTTGTGGGCGGCGGCGAGACCGTATTGGGCGGCGGCACCGCTATCTGAGATGGCGTCTGGCCCGGCCGGTTGGTGCGTCACTGCTGGTCGGTAGCCTAAAGGACTATGGCCGACGAAGACCTCGCCAAACGGGCGGAAGAGCTGCGAGAGCTCATCGCTCACCACAACCGGCGCTATTTCGAGCTGGACGACCCCGAGATCAGCGACGCGGAGTTCGACGAGCTGGTCCGGGAACTGGCGAACATCGAGCGGGACCACCCTGAACTGATAACGGCCGAGTCGCCCACCCAGCAGGTCGGCGGCGCACCTGTCGGGGTCTTTACCGAAGTCCGGCACCGGACCCCGATGATGTCGCTCGACAAGACGGCTAGCTACGAAGAGCTGCTGGCATGGGGCAAGCGCATGGAGCGCTACATATCGGGCGAGGTCGCCTTCAACTGTGAGCTCAAGATCGACGGCCTGGCCATGTCGTTGCTCTACGAGGGGGGCAAACTGACCACCGCCGCCACCCGGGGCAACGGCGAGGTGGGCGAAGACGTCACCGCCAACGTAGCGACGATCAGCGCCGTGCCAAAGCAACTCGGCCCCGGCGCACCTGACGTGCTCGAGGTGCGGGGCGAGATCTACATGACCGTCCGGGCGTTCGAGGAGCTGAACCGTCGCCAGGCCGAAGCGGCCGGTCGCACCTTTATCAACCCTCGCAACTCGGCCGCTGGCTCGCTGCGCCAAAAAGACCCGGAGGTAACGGCGACGAGGGAGCTGTCGTTTACCGCGTACCAGCTCGGCGAAGTGGTCGGCGAGCCCGGTTCAAGTACCACCATGAGACGCTGGAGTGGCTGAAGGGGCTCGGATTTCCGATCAGCCCGTACGTGCAGACCCTGGACAGCCTCGAGGAAGTCGACCGCTACTGCCAGAAGTGGCTCGAGGGACGTCACAGTATCGACTTCGAGATCGACGGGGTCGTTGTAAAAGTAGATGACCTGGCGCAACGACGCGAGCTCGGGGCGACGTCTCACGCGCCCCGCTGGGCCATCGCCTACAAGTTCCCTCCGGAGGAGAAGACCACGTTTTTGCGGGACATCATGGTCTCGATCGGCCGGACCGGGAAGGCGACGCCGTTCGCCGTTCTGGAACCAGTTGTCGTCGGGGGGCGCGGGTCGGCCTGGCTACGCTCCACAATGAGGACCAGGTGAAGGCCAAGGACGTACGCCCGGGCGACACCGTCGTCGTGCGGCGGGCGGGCGATGTGATCCCCGAGGTCCGGGGCCCGGTGCTGCCGCTGAGGCCAAAAGACCTGGCGCCCTGGGAGTTCCCGACGACATGCCCGATATGCGGTTCACCGCTCCAGCGATTGGAGGGTGAAGCCGACACCTATTGCATAAACGTGGAGTGCCCGGGCCAGCAGGTGCAACGCATTTCACATTTCGCCTCGCGTGGGGCGATGGACATTGAAGGCCTCGGAGAGCGGACCGTCTCGCTATTTTGCCGGGAAGGTTTGCTAGCCGACGTAGCCGACATTTACTCGCTTGATTTCGAACGCGTGCGGGCGTTCGAGGGATTTGGGGCGATTTCGGTTACCAACCTGGCTGGAGCTATCAGCGCGTCGAAATCGCGGCCGCTGGCCAACTTGTTGGTGGGCCTTTCGGTCCGGCATCTCGGTACCAATGGCAGCCAGCTACTGGCCCGGTCCATGGGCAACCTCGACCGGATCATGGCTGCGCCCGAGGAGGAGATCGCCGCCATCGAAGGCATTGGCCCGGTCATAGCCGCCAGTATCAAGCGGTTCTTTTCGCTGCCCCGCAACCGGCAGGTCGTTGACCGCCTGAGGGAGGCGGGCCTCAATTTCGAGGGCCCGAGCGCGCCCGTTCTGGCCCAGACGATGACGGGTAAATCTGTGGTGGTGACGGGCACGCTGGAGCGTTGGTTCGCGCGAAGCCGCCGAAGCCGCTATAAAGGCACGCGGCGGCAAGGCACCGGGGAGCGTGTCGCAGAAGACGACCGCCGTAGTGGTCGGCGCCGACCCCGGTGGGGCCAAGCTCTCCCGGGCCACCGAGCTGGGGGTCCCGCTCCTCGACGAAGATGCGTTCGACGGTCTGCTCGAAACCGGCGAGCTGCCCTGAGCCCTTCCTGCCCTTGACCCCCCTTCCCGGCCCTGAGCCCCTTCGTGCCCTGAGCCTCTTCGTGCGGGACCTTTGGCCCTATCAGGCGAGCCAGGCTCTCCACCACGATGGGGGACGGGGGCAGACACGATGGGGACAGGAGCACGATGGGGACAGGAGCACGATGGGGACAGGAGGTCGAGATAGTTGTTTGTTCAGGACTTCATGATCGTTGAGCGGCCTTGCCGCGAGCTTGTAGACGAGCTCCTGCACGACACGAGCGGGCTACTCGGCGCCGCCCTCGGTGAAGCGGAGTCGAGCGTCGAGGGATTACGGGTCAAAGTGGGGCCGGGTGCCCGGGCTAGTTTGCTCGCCAAGACCGTCGAGATCCGCGTCGGGCAGGTACGCCGGCACTCTGACGTCACCGTGCTCTCTTTTGGCTGGCGGGCAACGGGAGCGGGTTGCCTCTTCCCTCGTCTGGACGGCGACTTCGAGATGAGCCCGCTGGGCCCGGACAGGAGCCAGCTGGCTCTGCGCGGCAGTTACGAACCTCCGGGCGGGCCTCTTGGGCGAAGTATCGACCGGTTCCTCCTCCACCGCCTGGCGGAAGCGACCGTCCGGGCCTTCCTGTCCAGCCTGGCTAGCCGCTTGTCGGTGCCGAAGGCGCTCGCCGGGGGACCGGGCAGCTAACCGGGTCCGACCGCAAGCGGTTCACGCGGACCCGGACCTGCGAAGACCAGGGAAGACCGATTGCACGGACAGCTTTACTGGCGGCGGGCGCGGTCGAGCTGGCGCCGGTCTCTCTTGGTGGGGCGTCCGGTGCCCCGCTCGCGGGCAAACGCAGCTAGCTCGGTCTCCCTCGGTGGCGGAGGCGGGCTGTGGTCGACGTAACAAGCCGTTGCCACCGCCGCGCCCACTCGTTTTTCGATGATCGATGTCACTTCAACAACATGTTCCCGGCCGTTCAAATGAGCCTCGACCGTGTCGCCGGGCTTAACCAGCGTGGCCGGTTTGGCGCCCGCTCGGTTTATCTTTACGTGACCGGCCCGGCAAGCATCCGTCGCCGCCGTGCGGGTCTTGCACAGCCGTACCGCCCAGAGCCATTTGTCGACGCGGGTTGTTGCCAGCTGACCCTCGTTGTTGGTCACTGTCATCTGAGAACTCGGCATCTAAGAACTCGGCATCTATGAACTCGGCATCTATGAACTCGTCATCTGTGAACTCGTCATCTGTTAGCCCGGCATCTGGTTTGCCCGGCTAATCCCTCGCTACTCGGTTATCTCTTGCAAGCGGCTCGCCACTCGCAGCGCTTCGGCCCCTCCGAACCCGAGACCTTGCTGTCCTGGTGGAACCGCCTGGGCGCCTCCTGCGGTGCCGCCGCTGCTGCCGCTCGGGGGGGCCGGGGCGGCGCCCGGGAATATGCCGCTGCGAGGGTCGAGCAACTTGCTCAGGTCACCGTCAACCTTGATCCGGCCGCCCAGGAATGCCTGCAACACGGCCTGGACATCTCCTTGCACGAACAGCGACCGGGCGGTGTCGTAGCCGAGCGAGACGGTTACGTCCGGGCCCTTGAGGTGGCCGGTGCCAATATCTAGCCGGCCTGCCGAAGTGTCGACGTGAGCGTCAAGGCTTGTGGGGGAAAAGGGGACCTCGGTCACGATGAGGTTGACCCGTACCGGCGCCAGACTGGCGCCGCCGAGAGCACCGCCAATGTCCGCATCGGCGTAAATTCGCTGGGCCTCGTCGACCCAACCGTCGCTCAAAAAAGGGTATTTCGGCATCCTGGTGGTTGGTCCCCTGTACGTCACAGCCTGTAGGCCGCCGCGGTGGCGGGCCGGCAGCTCGACCTGGTAGTCAATGTGCTCTTTGAAGGTAGCGAATCCGCAGCCGTCGTGTGAACCCGTGTGGGCGTCTCGGCAGGAAGACCCAATTGACAGGTTGATCAGGGCATGACACAGTCTCTTCCCGATAGATGGCGACCGGGCCCCAGAAAGGGAGATCGACCTGCCATGACCCACCCAGCTGCAAGCATCGATGATGTAGTGCACCAGCGCACCAGGCTGGGTGTACTGGCCATACTCCGCGAAACCGACCGAGTAGATTTCACGGCCCTCCGCGACGAGCTCGGGGTCACTGACGGCAACCTGTCGCAGCACCTCAGGGTGCTCGAGGGAGCTGCCTACGTGGAGATGGAGAAGGGTTACGAGGGCCGGCGGCCCCGCACGTGGGCCAGGGCTACCCCGGCCGGCAACGAGGCGCTTGGCAAAGAGCTCGAGTTGTTGAGCCGCATCATCGCCGCCAGTGGCTACGCACCCGTGGTGAAGGCGGGGTCCGAGCCACCGCGCGCCCGGGCCGCCGCCCGCGTGGCTCGTCTCCCCGCACCCCGGGCCCGGCGGAGGCGGCGCGCTAGGCAGCCGCCGCGCCGGCTGCTCGGGCCGGCACATATCGTTACGATGACCGAGTGGCTCAGCCCATTTCCAGAGATGACGTCGCTCACGTCGCCCGTCTGGCTCGCCTCGACCTTTCCGAGGACGAACTGGAGCGCTACACGACGCAGCTGGCGGCCGTGCTCGAGCATGCCGCAGACATAGCTACGCTCGACATCGAAGGCGTCCCTGCGACAGCTCACCCCTTTCCGCTCACCAACGTCTTCCGTGCTGACGTCGCCGAGCCGGGCCTGGCGAGAGACGAAGTCCTTGCTCAGGCCCCTGAGGTAGAGTCCGACCGCTTCCGGATCCCGCGCATCTTGGGCGAGGCCCCGTGACAGCGAAAGGGCCGTCGAGCGACGCTTCAGCGATCGGGATTGCTTCTGCTGTTCGCAATGGCGACCTCTCGGCCACCGTCGTGCTCGAGCGGTACCTGGCCCGCATAGCCGAACGCGAACCTGATGTCCATGCCTTCAACTTCGTCATGGAACAAGAGGCCCGTACCAGAGCGGCTGAAATAGACGCCCGGGTTGCGGCTGGCCACGACCCCGGCCGCCTGGCCGGCGTACCCGTCGCCCTGAAGGACCTCCTGTGCACCCGGGGCGTGCCCACAACATGCTCGTCACGGATCCTGGCCGGGTGGGTGCCGCCGTATGACGCCACGGTGGTGCGGAAGCTCTCGGATGCGGGGGCCGTTTTCATAGGCAAAACAAACATGGACGAGTTCGCCATGGGTTCGTCGACGGAGCATTCGGCCTTCGGGCCAACGCGTAACCCCCACTGCCTGGGCCGTGTGCCAGGTGGCTCGTCCGGGGGGAGTGCCGCCGCCGTAGCGGCCGGCTTTGCCCCTCTCGCTCTCGGCAGCGACACGGGCGGTTCGATCCGTCAGCCGGCCGCCCTGTGCGGGGTCGTTGGCGCCAAGCCCACCTACGGGATGGTTTCGCGCTACGGGCTGGTGGCTTTTGCCAGTTCGCTCGACCAGATCGGCCCGTTCGCCGTTACCGTGGCGGACGCCGCCCTTTTGATGGACGTGATCTCCGGTCATGACGAGCTCGACTCGACGAGCCTTCCGGGCCATCACCCACCTGTTTCGGCCCATCTCGGCCGAGGGGTGGAAGGGCTACGGGTGGGCTTGATCGCCGAACTGGCGGGCGTAGAGGGGATCGCGTCCGACGTGGTGGCCCGGGTGGGCGAAGCGTCCGAGGCGCTTACCGCCGCGGGGGCGAAAGTCGAAGAAATAAGCGTACCGGCGGTGCGCTACGGTCTTTCGGCCTACTACATGATCGCCCCGGCGGAGGCCTCTTCCAATCTGGCCCGTTACGATGGTGTCCGCTACGGGCTGAGGGTGCCAGGTGCCGACATAACCGAAATGTACATGGCGACGCGGGCGGCGGGGTTTGGCCCAGAAGTAAAGCGGCGCATAATGCTCGGGACGTACGCATTGTCCGCTGGTTATTATGACGCCTATTACGGAAAGGCGCAGAAAGTACGGACGCTGATAATCCGTGATTTCGAGGAAGCTTACCGGTCGTTCGACGTCCTCCTGTCCCCGACTGCGCCGACCACCGCCTTTGCTCTGGGGGCCAAGACGTCGGACCCGCTGGCTATGTACTTGAGCGACGTTTGCACCATCCCCTCAAACCTGGCTGGTCACCCGGCCGTGAGCGTCCCCTTCGGCACTGGCGACGATGGGCTTCCGGTCGGGGTGCAGGTGTTGGCACCCGCTCTGGGCGAGCCCCTCATGTTCCAGGTGGCTCAAGTGCTGGAGGCGATGGCACCGGGCACGGCCGCTCTTGGCGATAAGGGTGGGCAGAAGTGAGCCCAAACGATCCGCTGCACGGCTGGGAGACAGTCATCGGCCTCGAGGTCCACTGCGAGCTACGCACCGAGACAAAGCTGTTTTGCAGCAGCCGCAACGCCTTTGGCGACGAGCCCAATACGCATGTTTGCCCCGTCTGCCTGGGGCTGCCCGGGTCATTGCCCGTGCTCAACCGTCAGGCTGTCGAGTACGCCATTCGCATCGGTGTAGCCCTCAACTGCCGGGTCCAGCCTTCGCTGTTCCACCGGAAAAACTATTTCTATCCCGATATGCCAAAGGATTACCAGATAAGCCAGTACGACGTCCCTATAAATGTCGACGGCTGGCTCGAGCTCCCGAACGGCAGAAGGATAGGTATCATCCGGGCTCACCTGGAGGAGGACACAGGCAAGACCACTCACGTCGGAGGAGGCGGGCGCATCCATGAAGCCGCCCACTCCCTGGTGGATTACAACCGGGCCGGCGTGCCGCTCGTCGAGATCGTCTCGGCTCCCGACCTCCGCGGCGCCGAAGAAGCGCGCGATTATGTCGAGGAGTTGCGCGGGGTCCTGGTGGCTACCGGCGCTTCTGACGGGAAGATGGAGGAAGGCTCACTTCGCGTCGACTGCAATGTCTCGGTGCGGCCGTCCGGCTCGGCTGTTTTAGGGACCCGCTGCGAGATAAAAAACATGAACTCACTCCGCAGCCTGGGCCGCGCCATAACGTATGAGGCCGCCAGACAGGTCGAGCTGCTCGCAGAAGGTGGTCAAGTCGTGCAGGAGACGCGTCACTGGGACGAGGCCGACGGCCGTACGCACTCGATGCGCTCGAAGGAAGAGGCTTTCGATTATCGCTATTTCCCCGAACCCGACCTGGTCGCGCTCGACCCCGGGGCCGAGTGGGTGGAGGAGGTACGAGCATCGATGGCGCCGCTACCGGCCCAACGACGGGCGGCAGTGGCCGTTGCCGCCGGCGTCCCCGCGACAGCCGAGCCGGTGGCTACGGTCGTGCGCCTCGGGCTCGACAGCCTCATTACGGCGGCAACAGCAGCCAACGTGGACGCCGGCCTCGCCTTGCGACGGCTGGCCAACGAGGTCGCCGGCGAGCTCGCGGACAACGGGGCCAGCCATATCGACGCTGACGCCTTCGTGCGCCTGGTCGCCCTGGAGGAGCACGGCGAGCTCACTCCGGCGCAAGCCCGCACGGTCCTCAAGGTCCTCGTGGCAGATGGGGGCGACCCTGCCACCATCGCCGCCGGGCTCGGCTTCCAGGCCCTGGCGCCAGATGCGTTGAACGAGGTGGTGGACCAGGTAGTCGCGGACAACCCCCGCGAGTGGCAGCGTTATGCGGGCGGCGACGACAAACTAACCGGCTTTTTCATCGGCAAGGTGAAGGCGGCTACGGGCGGCAACGCCGACCTGCGGGCGGCGACCGACCTGCTCCGCCGCCGGCGCGCCGAAGAGACCTCATGAGGTTTTGTACGGCAGCACCCGGAAGCTCAGCTCCCCGGACAGGTTGACCACGGTGACCACGATCCGGCGACGGACCCCTGCAATAGTCGCCGTACATTCAAAGGAATGGCCGACCGGGGCCACAAGGACCGGTGGCACGTCACACGAAACAGGGACGGGGCGCCCCAATCGGGCCGAAAGGCTCTTGGCGATTTCCGCTTCCGCTTTCGACGCCATTATTACGGCGTCAGATGGGTGCACTTCGACGTTGCCGTGAGTGCCTGTCACCGTCCCGACGACCTGGAGGACCTGGCCATCTATAACGGCCGTACAGGTGAACTTGGTGCCCACCCGGGCCGGGATGGGCCCAGGGCAGTGCACGGCGGGCGGGGAGATATGCAGACTGCTGGCCAATTCCGACGCGATCCGCCTTTCGACGCTCGAGGCTGACACCGTGCTGTGCGCTTCGAGGGAACACCCGGCCAGGCCCGCGGTACCGGTCAAAGCGGCCAGGACGACAACGAAAGAGCGGGACAGGAGCGAGCGGCTCACAGGCCCTAAGGTGACCATATGCCGAGTGACCAGAAACCGCCCATTGACCTGAAGCCGCGCAGCCGCGAAGTTACCGACGGCCCCGAAAGGGCGCCGGCAAGGGCCATGTTGCGGGCCATCGGCATGACCGACGCCGACTGGGACAAACCACAAGTCGGCGTTGCCTCGTCGTGGAACGAAGTCACGCCGTGCAATCTTTCCCTTGACCGGCTGGCCAAGCGGGCCAAGCAGGGAGTGCGAGAAGCCGGTGGGTTCCCGATCGAGTTTGTGACGATCGCCGTCTCGGACGGTATTTCGATGGGCACCGAGGGAATGCGCGCTTCTCTTGTCAGCCGGGAAATCATCGCCGATTCCGTCGAGGCGATGATGCACGCCGAGCGGTTTGACGCTCTGGCCACCTTCGCCGGGTGCGATAAATCGCTGCCCGGGATGCTCATGGCTGCTGCACGTCTCAACCTGCCCTCGGTCTTTCTTTACGGAGGGACCATCATGCCAGGGCGAGGTGCGCATGGCGAGGCGCTGGACATAGTGAGCGTGTTCGAAGCGGTAGGTGCCAGGGCGGCCGGAAAGCTTACCGATGAGGAGCTGTCGCTGATCGAGCGACGGGCCTGTCCCACCGAGGGCAGCTGCGCCGGCATGTTCACCGCCAACACCATGGCTTCCGCGGCCGAGGCCCTCGGCATGGCGTTGCCGGGCAGCTCTTCGGCCCCTGCCGTCGACCGCCGCCGCGACGACTACGCCTTCGAGTCGGGCCAGGCGGTTGTCAGGTTGCTGGAGGAGGGCATCCGTCCTCGCCACATCATGACGAGAGAGGCGTTCGAAAATGCCATCGCCGTCGTCATGGCCCTGGGCGGTTCCACCAACGCGGTGTTACACCTCCTGGCTATTGCCCACGAGGCACAGGTCGAGCTTTCCCTCGCCGACTTCGACCGTATCGGCAAGAAGGTGCCACACCTGGCGGACATGAAGCCTAACGGGCGGTTCCATATGGTGGACCTGGACCGCATCGGTGGCTTGCCCGTCGTCATGAAAGAGCTCCTGGACGGGGGCTTGCTCCACGGCGGCTGCCTGACCGTTACCGGGCGCACGGTGGCCGAGAACCTGGCCCTACTTACCCCTCTCGCACCTGACGGCCAGGTCGTGCACGAGCTGTCGAACCCGGTGCACATAGACGGCGGCATTGCCATCCTCAGCGGCTCGCTGGCCCCCTCGGGCGCCGTCGTGAAGATCGCCGGGATCGACTTCCCCAGCTTCGAGGGTACGGCCCGTGTCTTTGACGGCGAGCAGGCCGCTCTGGAGGCGATCCTGGCCGGCTCCATCCCACCCGGAACGGTCGTGGTGATCCGCTACGAGGGGCCGAAGGGGGGGCCGGGCATGCGTGAGATGCTTGCCGTCACGGGTGCCATGACGGGCGCCGGCCGGGGGGCGGACTGCGCGCTGGTGACAGATGGTCGCTTTAGTGGCGGCACCCGAGGATTATGCATTGGCCACGTCACGCCCGAGGCGGTGGACGGCGGGCCGATCGCCTTCGTCGCCGACGGGGACCGGATCGTCGTGGACGTGGCCAGGCGCACGGTCGACCTGAAGGTCAGCCCGTCGGAATCTCGAGGCCCGTAAGGCGGACTGGAAGCTGCCCGAGCCTCGCTATCGCCACGGAGTGCTGGCCAAGTACGCCCGCCTGGTCACCGGGGCCGACCGGGGAGCGGTCACCGAACCTTAAGGTCTCCGGCCCCCCCATCCGGCTCTTCTATCTTTGACTTCGGGTCTATCTTTGACTTCGGGTCTATCTTTGATCCCGGCCCAACAAGTTATTGCCCCTCTGCGGCCAGTGCCGCGTGGGGCACCAGCAGGGATGGGTCGATGATGCCCGCTTCGGCCCACTCGTACCCGCCCGATAGCACTTTTTGCGCGGCCTGGTAATTGGCAACGTCGTCGTTGTCCCACAGGTCGGAGAAGTGACGCTCCACACGGCGGCGCGAGCCGCGACAAAACAACTGTGCCAGTTCTACCGCTGCCTCCCCGTCGGGGCTGCTGTCGTTGGGGAGTGTTTTGGCGTTCGGGAGCGTTTCGGCGTCCAGGAGCATTTTGGCCCGGGCACAGCTTGCGGTCATGGCGTAGAGCTCGGCCCCGATGTCGACCAGGCGGCCCAGAAATCCCTGCTTCTTTTCGAGGCCCGCTTGCCAGCGGGACATCCCGTAAAAAGTGGAGCGGGCCAGCTTGCGGCACGAACGTTCCACGAAACGAAGTTCGTTCGCCAGAGGCTCTATTTCGCTGAACGAGCCGGGCCGTTGGCCGGGCCCGTAAGCGAGCTGGGGGAGCCACTTGGCGTAAAAGGCGGCGGCCGACCTGGCGCTCTTTGCCTTCTCGGCGGTTGTGGTCTTGGGGTCGACGAGGGCTCCGGCTACCGACAGGTGCTGGTCGACGGCCTCCCGGGCGATCAGCAGCTTCATGATCTCCGTCGAGCCCTCGAATATCCGCGATATCCGCAGGTCTCTCAACACCTGCTCCGCCGGTATGGGCCGCTCACCCCGGGCCCGCAGCGACTCGGCTGTTTCGTAACCGCGGCCACCGCGGATCTGCACCATTTCGTCCCCGACGAGCCAGGCCAGTTCCGAGCAGAAGAGCTTGGCCAACGCCGCCTCCAGGCGGATGTCGTTGCGCTCTTCGTCGGCCAGCATGCTCGATAGTTCGACCACGGATTCCATGGCGAACGTGGCGCCGGCGATGAAGGCCAGTTTGTGGGCGACGGCCTCGTGCTTACCGATCGGTGCTCCCCACTGGACCCGTTCGTTAGACCACTCACGGGCGATCTTCAACGAGAGTTTGCCCGAGGCGGCGCAGATGGCGGGCAGGGAAAGGCGGCCCGTGTTCAAGGTCGTCAGTGCCACCCGCAACCCGCGGCCAAGCGGGCCGACCACGTTTTCCGCCGGTACACGCACGTTCTCGAAACGGATAAGGCCGTTTTCGATGCCCCGCAGGCCCATAAAGCTGTTGCGGTTGAGGATGACAATCCCGGGCGAGCCCGCTTCTACAACAAACGCGGTGATCCCGCCCTTGCGGTCGGCGGTCGAAGGGACCACCGCCATGACGACCAGGATGCTGGCGATCGTCCCGTTGGTGGCCCACAGCTTGGTCCCGTTCAGTAGGTACGCGGCGCCGTCTTCAGCCGGCGTAGCCGAGGTCGTCATGCGGGCCGGGTCGCTTCCGACGTCCGGCTCGGTCAGCAGAAATGCGCTGACCTCGTCCCTGGCCAGGCGAGGGAGGAACTGCCGTTTCTGTTCTTCGGTGCCGAACAATTTGAGCGGCTGCGGCGCCCCGATCGACTGGTGGGCCGAGAGGAGGGTGCTGATCGCCGGGCTGACGGTCGAAGCCAGGGCCAGGGCCCGGATGTAGTAGAGGTGGCTGAGCCCCAGGCCCCCGTACTTCTCTTCGATCTTCATCCCGAGCGCACCCATCTCGTACAACCCCTTCAAGACCTGGTCGGGGATGCGGGCATCGCGCTCTATCTCCAGGGGGTCTACATGGGTGCGGAGGAAACTTTCGAACCGGGCCAGGAAGTCTTCGCCTTTGGCTACCTGCTCGGGCGTCGGGTGGGGGTAGGGGTGGACCAGGTCGAGGCGCAAGCGCCCGAGGAACATTTCCTTCGCAAAGCTGGGCTTGGCCCATTCCTGTTCCCTGGCCGCCTCTGCCACCTGGCGGGCCTGCTCGCCGCTCACGTTCCCCGCTGGAACGGCTCCGGGGTCGCTGGTACTCATCAGCCTCCAGCTTTCCACGTCGCTAGGGTCTTTGCCATGCCCCCGACAACCGGAGAGGACCCGCCCGACCCTCTTCAGCAGGATAGGACTGCTGGGCAGCATGCACCGGGTCCTCAGGCCGCTACGGGCCAGCCAGCCGAGGCAAGGCCGGTAAAGGCCGTCCTGCTCGACCTTGGTGGCGTGTTCCTCGACTGGGACCCCCGCCACCTTTACCGCAAGCTCTTTGGTGGTGACGTCGCGGCCATGGAGGACTTTCTCACGAACGTCTGCACCCCCGCCTGGCACGCCCAACAGGACTTGGGCAAAGACATTGCCGAAGCCTGTGTGGAGCTATCGGCGCGCTGACCCCGCGCACGCCGCCCTGATCAACGCCTGGGCGGAACGCAACGAAGAGATGGTGAACGGCGTAATCGACGGCACCGTCGCCGTCCTGGCCGAGCTCGTCCAGGCCAATGTCAGGTGCTATGCGCTTACCAACATGGAACGCGAGAGCTGGGAGAGGCGCTTCGAGCGCTATCAGTTCCTGCACTGGTTCGACGGGCATTTCGTATCGGCGTACGAAGGGGTCATGAAACCCGACCGGCGTTACTTCGAACGGGCGCTCGAGCGGTTCGGGCTCGAACCCGGAGAAACGTTCTTCACCGATGACAACAAGGCAAACGTTGAGGCAGCCGGAGCGGTCGGCGTGCCTGCAGTCGTTTTTCGCTCGGCCTCGTCGCTGCGCCAGGAGCTGGTCGCCAGGGGCGTACTGGAGGGCACGCTAGTAGGCCCGGGTGAAAGACTGCCGGCCCGTGCTCCCCCGGGGCCCGGTAGTCGCTACCGGCCTGGTACGGGGACGTAACCAGTTGGGCCCGCCTGGGCGCGGCGGTCCGGGCCGACCGAGCGGGCGGGGTGCACAGTAGCAAGTCTGCTAGCCGGTCTCTGCTCGAGAGCACTCGTTATGCGGCCCAGGATTTCGTCCAGCAGCCGGGGCGTGGTGGCGAAATTGAGCCGGGCGAAGCCCGTAGCGCCCGGCCCGAAGCCGGTGCCGGCGCTCAGCATCACCTTGGCCTTGTCCAATAACCACTCGGCCGGGTCGTCGCCAAGGCCGGCCGGGCGAAAGTCGATCCAGGTCAGGTATGTCGCCTCGGGAGGGGCCCGAGCGCTCCGGCCTCCCGCCCGGCGCCGTCGAGCCATTGCCCGACCGCGTCCCGGTTGGCGCGCAAACGGGCCAGGCAGCGCTCCAGCCAGGCGTCAGCCTCGGGCGCCCACGATGCGAGGGTGGTGGCTACCGCGGCGATACCCACCCGGCCGAGGAGATGAGACGGCAGGTAGGCCAGTTGGCGACGGACCTCTGGCGCGCCGACGTGGACGACGGCGCAGCCCATCCCGCCGAGGTTGTAAGACTTGCTGGCGGAGTAGAGGGTGACGGTCCGCCGCTCGAGCTCTCTCGAAAGAGAGGCGAAGGGGATGTGGGTCTTCTCAACCATCGACAGGTCGGCGTGGATCTCGTCCGAAATGACCAGCAGGTCATTGCACTCCGCCAGCTCGGCCATCTCGGCCAGCTCCTGGCGTGACAGCATGCGACCGGTCGGGTTGTGCGGGTTGACAAGCAAGACGGCGCGGCACTCCCGGGCGCCTGCCCTCGCCGCGTCCATATCGAAGGCCCATCCTGAGGCGGTGGCCACCGCCGGTACGTGAACGAGCCGGCGGCCCATCTCTTCTATCGTGCTCACGAAGGGGGGGTAAGCGGGCGTCATCAGGAGGACCCCGTCCCCGGGCACCGTGGCTACATAGAGCAAGACCTGGACGGCCTGGACCAGGTCGTCCACCAGTTTGACCCTCCCTCGCTCGGGGGCCCAGTTGTACCGGTCGGCCATTCGCGCCGCCCACTTTTCCTCCACCAGCGCCGGCCCCTGCGGAGACGGGTACCCGAGGTCGGCGCCGGCGGCCAGGTTGACCAGCGCGTCGCCGACGGGGCGCGCCACCGGGAAGTCCATGTCGGCTACCCAGCTCGGGATGACCCCGTCACCGGCTCTAGCCCACTTCGCCCCTGGACGCGAGCGCAGCCAGGCCTCGTCCAGCTCGTCGAAGCCGTCATCCGTGGGGCTCATGGCATCCGTGGGGCTCATGGCATCCGTGGGGCTCATGGCATCCGTGGGGCTCATGGCATCCGTGGGGCTCATGGCATCCGTGGGGCTCATGGCACCTGTCGGGGCCCCCACGCCTGCGGAGGACATAGGGCCGACGGGGCGTACCGGGTCTGGAGGGGATATCGGCGTACCGAAGGCAATGGCGCCACCGTGGCATGGTATAGGCCCACCTGTCGCCTGCGCTCGCGACCTCCGGCCGCGCCCAGGAACGCGAGGCCGGAACCAGGTTGCACCAGGAAGTCGTATGTGGCATTATTGCGATCGTGACAGTGGCACATCTGGGCACGGCCATACCCGGTCCTGCTGTCGGCGCGGCCTTTTTCGGCCTCGTAGTAATTACCTGACGCGCGCGTCGAGCAACGCGCGCGTCGAACGACCTCCCTCCTGGGGAGGTCGTTTTGTTTTCCGCACCAACCTGATGACAGCGAGGCACCGATGCAAATCACCGGGGCGCAAGCCCTCATAAAGAGCCTGGAAATGGAGCACACCGAGGTGATTTTTGGCCTTCCCGGTGGCGCCATCCTGCCGGCCTATGACCCGCTCCTCGACTCGCCGATCCGTCATATTCTCGTCCGCCACGAGCAAGGTGCCGGCCACATGGCCGAAGGCTACGCGGAAGTGGCCGGGCGCCCCGGTGTAGTGATGGTGACTAGCGGCCCTGGCGCCACGAACCTCGTCACCCCTCTTTGCGATGCCTATATGGACTCGGTGCCCATGGTGGCTATTACCGGGCAGGTAAGCCGATCGGTTATCGGCACTGATTCGTTCCAGGAGGCCGACACGGTCGGCATTACCCGCTCGGTCACAAAGCACAACGAACTGGTCATGGAGCCCGAGGACATCGTGCTGGCCGTCCGGCAGGCCTTTTTGCTGGCTACCAGCGGGCGGCCCGGGCCCGTCCTGCTGGACGTCCCGAAGGACATCTTGCAGGCCCCGGTCGAGTGGTACTGGCCCGACGACCAGGAGGTGGCCTCTTCCCTCCCCGGGTACAAGCCGAACGTCAAAGGCCACCCCCGGATGGTCCGTGAGGCCGTCAGGCTGATCACGGCATCGAAGCGCCCCGTTATCTACGCCGGCGGCGGGCTCCTGAAGGCAAGGGCCGCTGAGGCATTGCGAGAGCTGGCCGAGCTGACCAACGCTCCGGTCGTGACGACCCTCATGGCCAGGGGTGTATTTCCGGATAGCCATCCCCAGTGCCTCGCTATGCCCGGGATGCACGGTCAATATGCGGCGATCATGGCCATGCAGGAGGCCGATCTTCTTATCGCTCTCGGCACGCGTTTCGACGACCGGGTTACCGGGCGGGTCAGCTCCTTCGCTGCCGATGCAAAAATCGTCCATGTGGACATAGACCCGGCCGAGCTGGGGAAAATCCGCCGACCGGACGTGCCCATCGTCGGTGATTGCCGGCTGGTGACCGAAGAGCTCGTGCGGGTGCTGATCGCCAGTGGCGAGACGCAGCCGGACCGTGGCGAATGGTGGGCGCAATTGAGGGACTGGCAGGAGCGGTTCCCGCTGTTTTACGAGCCACAAAGTGACGGAGAACTTCTAAAGCCACAGGCCGTGATCGAAGCGATCAGGGACGCTAGCCCGGAGGACACGACCGTCGTGGCCGGGGTCGGCCAGCACCAGATGTGGGCGAGCCAATACTGGCGTTTCGACCATCCCTACACCTGGGTCAATTCGGGCGGCCTGGGCACGATGGGCTTCGCCGTGCCGGCCGCCATAGGGGCCAAGGTGGGCCGCCCGGACCGCACCGTGTGGGCGATAGACGGCGACGGTTGCTTCCAGATGACCGCGCAGGAGCTCGTGACGGCGTCGAGCGAGCGGATCCCGATAAAGGTGGCCATTCTCAACAACGCCTACCTCGGGATGGTCCGCCAGTGGCAGGAACTGTTCTACGAAGAGCGTTATTCGGAGGTCTACCTCTCGCCCGACCTGCCAGATTACGTCAAATGGGCGGAGGCCATGGGCTGTGCGGCCTTCCGGGTCGAGCACGCCGCTGATGTCGGCCCCGTCGTGGACAAGGCGAACGCCATAGACGACCGGCCGGTGGTGATCGATTTCCGGACGGACTCGCGGGAAAAGGTCTTCCCGATGGTGCCCGCCGGGCAGTCCAACAGCGACGTGATCGTCCACCCGACGTTGCGCCCCGGCGGGGAAAAGGTGGTGCAGTAATGTCCATCTCGACTACGGGCACGACCTGGGCCTCCGGCAGCGGGCGGCTGCGCCATCAGACCATTTCCATAATCGTCGAGAACCGGGCCGGTGTCCTGGCCCGGATTTCGGCCCTTTTTGCCCGCCGGGGCTTCAACATAATCTCGCTAGCGGTCGCCCCCACCGACGACGACGCGTTCAGCCGGGTGACGATCGTCGTCGACCTCGAGGAAACCTCGGTGGAGCAGTTGACCAAGCAGCTGTTCAAACTGGTGAACGTGGTAAAGATCACCGAAATGACGCCCGGGGAGGCCATCGAGCGGGAGCTGGCGCTGCTCTCGGTGCGGTGTGCCCCGCCCGGCGGCCCCGGCCCGTCGCGCGGTGAGGTGGGAGATCTGGTGCGGATCTTCGGCGGGACGATAGTGGACGTTGGCCAAGAAGCCTTGACGGTCATGCTGGCGGCGCAGCCCTCGGTCCTGGACGATTTCGAGGAGCTGTTGAAGCCTTACGGGATCATAGAGATCCAGCGCACGGGCAGGGTAGCGTTGCCAAAACTCGAGCGGCCGCCGGTGCGCCGGGCGCCCAACCGGTACTGACACGGTCAACACGTATTCAGGCCGCCCGCATATTCAGCCGCAATAGGAAAGCAACCGAAAGGCGAAACAAATGGCCACTATCTACTATGACCGCGACGCTGACCCGTCTGTTATCACTTCACGCAAGGTCGCCATCATCGGGTACGGGTCGCAGGGTCACGCCCACGCCCTCAACCTGCGTGACTCGGGTGTCGACGTCAGGGTCGGGCTACGAGCCGGGTCGGCCTCATGGGGTAAAGCAGAAGCGGCCGGGCTGCGGGTATCCGACTCAGCCACGGCGGCAGCGGAGGCCGACGTAATCATGATGCTGGCGCCGGACACGGCCCAGCAGGCGGTCTACACCGAGTCGATCGAGCCTAACCTGCGGCCTGGTGACGCCCTCATGTTCTCACACGGGTTCAATATCCGCTACGGGCTCATCGACCCTCCGGCCGGCATAGACGTCGTGATGGTGGCGCCCAAAGGCCCGGGCCACCTGGTGAGGCGTACGTACGAAGGCGGCGGTGGCGTGCCCAGCTTGCTCGCCGTCGAACGCGACGCCAGCGGCAAGGCCAAGCCGCTCGGGCTGTCGTACGCCTGGGCGCTCGGCTCGACCAGGGCAGGTGTGCTCGAGACGACCTTCAAGGAAGAGACAGAGACGGATTTGTTCGGCGAGCAGGTCGTGTTGTGCGGCGGGTTAACCTCTCTCATCAAAGCCGGTTTTGAAACGCTGGTGGCGGCGGGGTACCAACCCGAGTCTGCCTATTTTGAGTGTTTGCACGAGGTCAAACTGATCGTCGACTTGATTTACGAGCACGGCATAACCGGGATGCGCTATTCGATATCGACCACGGCTGAGTACGGTGACATGACGCGCGGCCCCCGGGTGATAAACGATTCGGTGCGGGCCGAGATGAAGAAGATCCTGGCCGACATCCAGTCCGGCGCTTTTGCCACCGAATGGGTGCAGGAGAACCGTAACGGCTTGCCCAACTATCACCGCCTCCAGACCGAAGGCTCCGAGCACCCTATTGAGAAGGTGGGGGCTGAACTGCGAGCAATGATGCCGTTCCTGTCGTCGGGTGGGCCGCGCCCGCAAGATGTCTCAGGGGGTTGACCCGGACCAGCGGCGAGCTGCGCTCAGCAGTGGACCATGGCGACCGGGAGAGAGATGACCCGAACAGCAACGGCCCGAAGAACAACGACCCGAAGAACAAAAGGAGGCACCGGTTCGACTACGACGTGATCGTCGTAGGGTCGGGTTTCGGAGGTTCCGTCGCCGCCTTGCGCCTCTCGGAGAAGGGCTACCGGGTGGCCGTCCTCGAAGCCGGCCGGCGGTTCGACGCCATGAACCTACCGAGGAACTCATGGGATGTCCGTCGCTTCCTGTGGGCGCCCCGGCTGGGGTGTTTCGGGGTCCAGCGGATCCACTTCCTGAAGGACATAGTCGTCCTGGCCGGGGCCGGGGTCGGTGGTGGCTCTCTCAACTACGCCAACACCCTTTACGAGCCCTTGCCGGCGTTTTACGATGACCCGCAGTGGCCCGGCCCGTTTGACTGGCGCTCCGAACTGGCGCCGTACTACGACCAGGCCAGGCGGGTGCTCGGGGTGGTCGACAACGCCGAGTTCACCCCTGCAGACGACGCCATGCAACGGGTGGCGGCGGAAATGGGCGTGGGTGCCACGTTCCGGCCCGCTCCCGTCGGCGTTTTCTTCGGCCCGGCCGGTGGTGACCCCGGGGCGTCCGCCCCCGACCCGTACTTTGGGGGCGTGGGACCTGTTCGGCGGGCCTGCCTGCAGTGCGGGGAGTGCATGACAGGCTGCCGGCACGGGGCCAAGAACACGCTTCTTACCAACTACCTTCACCTGGCCGAGAGAGCCGGGGCCGTCGTCATGCCTCTCACATCAGTGTGCTCGGTCGAACCAGCCGACGGTGGGGGGTGGCAGGTGGGGACGACGAAGGGGGCCGGCGGTTGGCCAGCTTGTGTCGCGCCGGAAGGCTTTGACAGCCGAGCAGGTCGTCCTCGCCGCCGGCGCCCTCGGTACGCAAAAGCTCCTGCATACCATGGCCTTTTACGGCAAGTTACCCGGGTTGTCGCCTCGCCTCGGTGAGCTGACGCGCACCAATTCCGAATCCCTCCTCGGAGCCGTTGCCCCCTACGGGCAGCCGGGGCCGGATTTCAGCCGGGGCGTGGCCATCACATCGTCGTTTTACCCTGAGGCGGGGACGCACGTGGAGCCGGTGCGTTACGGGCACGGGTCCAACATGATGGCGCTCCTCGGCACCGTCCTTGTGGACCGGGAGCCCGGTGACAGAGGAACCGGTGGCATCGGATGGGCCCGCCTGCTTCGTGGCATTGCGGGCGACCCTCGCGCCTTCCTGCGCACGCTCGATTTGCGGTCGTGGTCGGAGCGCAGCGTTATTTGCCTGGTAATGCAGGCACGGGACAACTCGCTCACCCTCTCTGCCCGACGAAGTCTGCTTGGACGTCCCAAGCTCACGAGCGGCCAGGGGCACGGGGCGCCAAATCCAAGCTGGCTGCCCATCGGCCACGAGGTCGTACGGCAGTTGGCCCGGACTATTGGGGGCCAGCCCGCCGGCACCTGGGGTGAGGTGCTCGGGATGCCCATGACGGCGCATTTCCTTGGTGGTTGTGCGATGGGGGCTTCCCCTTCTCAGGGTGTCGTCGACCCGTGGCACCGTGTTTACGGCTGTCCCGGCCTGCACGTCGTGGACGGGTCGGCGGTGCCGGCGAACCCGGGCGCCAACCCGGCTTTGACCATAACTGCCATGGCGGAGCGGGCTTTTTCTTACTGGCCTAACAAGGGGGAGCCAGACCCAAGGCCCGTGCTCGGCGAACCTCTCGGGGCGCAGGCCGGTAATAACGACTGGTGTTCGATGTCACCGCTGGCGGTAGCAACGGTGCCCGCCCGTTCGCCTATTGTGCCTGCCGGCGCCGTCGGGGCGCTTCAGCTGGCTGATGGCCGCCCCCGCTAACTCCTCGTGGGCAGACGACAGCCGGCAGCAAGTGCGGCCCGTCGTGCGCCCCGGATCGTTCGGGCCCGCCCAATTATGAGGCCCTGTCTGTCGTGCTGTGGTCTGCCATGCTGTGGCGATGAGACGCACTCTCTTGGCCCTGGCCCTCCTGGCCGTCGGGCTGACTACTGCCACCGGCACAGCTCAGGCGCAGCCCATCGGGGATGCACAGCGCATTTTCCAGGGCATCGAGCATTTCGACCCGGACGACAACTTCGTGCTGACTGAGGCCGAGATCAACAATGCACCGATAGCCGTTCAGAGCGACGCTAACTTCACGTGCATCACGTGCGCCGGCCCTCATTACGGCGACTTCATCATCAACTGGTTCAGGGCCGATTACGACTCGGGCAAGTACGCCGTGCTGGGCGCTACGATCCGCAACGACCTTCCCTTCAAAATGTATTACGTGGCTGGTCGGGCGGAAATGACGGGACCGGCTCCCGACCGCGTCGTAAAGGCGTTCGGCGAGGCCGTTGGCCAACAGGTGGTAATAGTCGAGCCGTACTGCTGCGGGTTATCCAACCCGACCGAACCGCCGCGCTAGTACCCCACGTTCAGGAGTTGTTGACGGCTACGTCGACGTCAGGACGATCTTGCCGAACTTGTGGCCCTTTTCGAAGCGGTCGTAGGCCTCGTTCGCTCTTTCGAACGGGAACGTCGCCTCGATGATGACCTTCGGACCTTGCGGGCGGAGGACCGGCAAGACATGACGCTCGAGCTGGCGGGCAAGAACGGCCTTTTCCTCGAGCGAGCGGGCCCGCAGCGTGGAGCCACGTATCGTTGCCCTTCGCCCCATCAGTGCGGCCAGGTCCAGAGTGGCACTGCCGCCGGCCCCGATACCGATGACGACGATACGCCCTTCTGGCGCCAGCGACGCCAGGGCGACCGGTAAGTTCGGGCCTCCCACCAGTTCGAGCACCACGTCGTAAGGGCCGTGCGCGGCGGTTTCTTCCGGCGCCACGCCGACGGCCCCGAGCTGGGCAACGCGGCTGCGGATCGGTTCGTCGCGAACGCTAGCGAAGACGTGCGCACCGGTGGCAACCGCGAGCTGGACCGCCGCGGTGCCGACGCCTCCGGCGGCGCCGGTGACGAGCACCCGGTCGCCGATCGTGAGGCCGCCCTGAGAAAAAAGGGCGTCATATGCCGTCGCGAACGCTTCGGTGAAACCTCCGGCGTCGACCATCGAGCATGTGCCCGGGATGGCCATGGCCACTCGTTCCTCGAGCAGAGCGAGCTCGGCCTGGCCGGCCCCGGGGACCAGGCCCATCACCCGGTCACCGGGCTTGAAGCTCTCCACCTGGGGCCCCGTCGCCTCGACCGTCCCGGCGCACTCGAGGCCGGGCTGGTCGCCGGGGGACCCACTTGGCGGTGGGTAGTGACCGGCCAGCTGGAGGAGGTCGGCCCGGTTGAGCCCGGCTGCTTCGACGCGGACGAGGAGCTGGCGCGACCCGGGCACGGGGTCGGGCCGTTGCGCCCAGGTCACCGCATCGCCGGAGAAAACGACCGCCTTCACGGTCTCACGCTCCCTTCTGCTTCACCGCGGGCGCCGGCTTGTGCAGGCACGCTGCCGTGCCCTTTTTCGAGCTACAGCCACTCTTGGCGACTTCGGTGGGCGGGGCGATGACTCTTGGTGCCACCTTCGGCGGCTTCGGCAGGGCGACGGGAGGCAGCCGGTCGGTCGTGGGTTCCGCGTTAACGGGAGTGGCGAAGCCCTGGTTGAGCAGGTCCATCGCTGTTTGGCCGGGGTTATAACCGTTCATGACCACGGCCAACATGGTCCGATTGTCACGCGTGGCGGCGGCCATGATGCAAACGCCGGCCCGGTCGGTAAACCCCGTTTTTACCCCGATTGCTCCTGAGTAGTCGGCCAAGAAATCGAAGTTCATGCTCGGCAGCCAATGAACCTCGCCTTTGGGGTCGACGAACCTGTAGCTCTGCTCCCGCACGATCTTGGCCAGCTCGGGTACGTGCAAGAGGTCCCGGCCCGCGATGGCCAGGTCCCGTGCGCTGACCAGGTTGCCCCCGTCGAAGCCTTCAGTACCGTCCAGGCCGGCCGGGTCATGGAATTGCGGCTTGTCGGACATCCCGATTTGCTGCGCCGATCGCTCCATAACAGGAGCAAAGGCGCGCAGCGTGCCGCTTATGTGGTCGGCGATGGCGTAGGCGGCGTCGTTGGCCGAAAGCACCAACAAAGACTGCAGTATCTCATCGAGGGGCCAGGCCACTCCCACTTCTATCCCGACCCGGTTGGGGTACACCGCTTCCGAGACGCTGGTGCCGGCCACCTCGGCATCAGCCGGGAGGTACGCATACGCGATCAACGCCGTCAGCACTTTGGTAAGGCTGGCGGGTGGGAGCCGCAGCCTCTCGTTGTGGCCGGCAAGCACGTTGCCGGTATTTTCATCCACCAAAACGTACGACCTCGCCGCCGGTATGTCGCCCGGTGCCGGTGCGGCTGTTGTCGGCACCGTCGTGGTCGTCCGCAGCGTGGTCGTCGGCGCCTTCGGCTCGGTCACGCGGGTTCGGGTGGTGGAGACCCTGCTGGTGAGCACTCTGATAGGCGGCAGCGTGCTGACGGGGATTTCTCCCGTGGGGGCGCCATTGTTGGCGGCGCCCTCTTTTGCCGGGCCTTTCTTCGCCGGCTTCGCAGGATGAGCGGTGCTGGCGCGGCGGGTGGTGCCGGGCGATGTCGGGACCGTGCCGGTTGGCACGTCGACACTCAGACGCGTGGCGTCCGGGCCCTTTGTGGCCGACGCCGCATTGAGCAAGGTGGCGCCGGCCTGGGCCGGCGCGGGGCGGGCAACGTCCCCGGGTGCTGCGCCCTGGCTTGCACCTGCGGGTGCGACCCAGGCCGTGACGGAAACTACCAGCGCAATGACGGCGACGAGCCCTTTGCTGCGCACAGCCCTTTGTGGGGCTGCCCAGGTTTTTGGCGATGGCCAGGCTCGCCGGGACCGCCGATCGGGCCGAGTGGCGGTCACGGCCGCGGGCCGGAGGTTGTGGGTGAGGGGTGGGGTGCGGCGAGGGTGCCGAGCGGACGCGACGAACGGTGTACTGCTGCGGCCGGGCCGCTGACAATGCCGATCGCCCGAGGTTAGTGGAACTCGAGAGGGGGCATAAAGATGCGGGCCGAGGGACCGGGGCCAGCCGTGCTCCCTATATGGCGTCCTCTGTATATGGCGTCCTCTGTATATGGCGTGCGGGCCTATATGGAGTGCGGCCTATATGGAGTGCGGCCTGGGCGACGCGCGCGCGACCATGGCTCGATGCCTTCTTCACAACGCGTTTCGGCCCGGATCGCCGCCGTGGCTGAGTCCGCCACTCTCGCCATCGACGCCAAAGCCAAATCGCTCCGGGCGGCCGGGGAGGACGTGGTCGGCTTCGGTGCCGGTGAGCCCGACTTCCCGACGCCGGCTCACATCGTCGAGGCGGCCGTGGCCGCCTGCCGAGACCCGAAGAACCACAAGTACACGCCGGCCGCCGGTCTCCCGGAGCTGCGTGAGGCCGTCGCGGTCAAGACTTCACCGACACCGGGTTCGCGGTTGACGCATCGCAGGTCCTCATCACCAACGGCGGCAAGCAAGCCGTCGAGGAGGTCTTTGCCACCTTGCTCGACCCCGGCGACGAGGTCCTGTTGCCCGCGCCCTATTGGACCACTTACCCAGAGTCCGTTCGGCTCGCCGGAGGGGTGCCCGTCGAGGTGCCGACGGCTCCCGAGAGTGGCTACAAGGTAAACCTCGAACAGCTCGATGCCGCTCTCAGCTCCCGGACAAAAGTGCTTCTCTTCGTGTCGCCCTCCAACCCGACGGGTGCGGTTTACAACGAAGAGGAGATCGCGGCGATCGGTGCGTGGGCCGAGGAGAACCAGTTGTGGGTGGTCACGGACGAGATCTACGAGCACCTGGTGTACGGATCGGCCCGTATGTACTCGATGCCCATGCTGGTGCCGGAGCTGGCCGACCGCTGCGTGGTCATCAACGGAGTGGCCAAAACGTACGCGATGACCGGGTGGCGGGTGGGCTGGTTGATCGGGCCGAACGACGTCACCAAGGCGGCAGCCAATCTCCAGAGCCACGTCACCTCCAACGTATGCAACGTGGCCCAGAGGGCCACGCTCGCGGCCGTAACTGGTTCTCTGGTCGACGTGGCCGAAATGAGGGCCGTATATGACCGCCGCCGCCGGGCGATCGTGGCCGCTCTGTCGGAGCTCCCGCGCGTTGTGTGCCCTGAACCAGAGGGCGCCTTTTATGCTTTCCCCAGTTTTGCCGGCGTGCTCGGCCGGCCGGTCGGGTCGCTCGGCCGCACCCCGACGACGACACTGGACCTGGCCGAGCTGGTGCTGGAAGAGGTCAAGGTGGCCTTCGTGCCGGGTGAGGCGTTTGGAGCGCCGGGCTGTGGCCGGTTCTCTTATGCTTTGGCAGACGAGGACCTGGCGGAAGGAATGGCGCGGTTGGCCAAGTTCTTCGGCTCGGAGTGACGGCGAGGGCCAGCCAGGTAATTCCCGAAAGGCGACTCGCATGAACACAACACCTTTTTCAACTCTGCATTACGCCTCGACGACGACCTCCGACGACGTAGGGCAGGCAGGCGCGGCGGGCGAACGAGCGTTGGTCCTCGGTGGTGGCGGATCGGCTGGCAATGCGTGGTCGATCGGCGTCGTCGCCGGCCTGCTTGATGCCGGCTTGGATGTGACCGAGGCCGATCTGATTATCGGGACGTCGGCCGGATCGACGGCGGCGGCCCAGATAACTGGCGCAAACCCGACCGAACTGCTTGCCGACATCCTTTCGGCGGCGCCCAGGCAACGGGGTCGTCCGGTCGGGGTCAACGGTGGACGCGGTTCCGAATAGGCCGGCGCCCGACCATATGGAGAGGACAACCGCGATAATCGCCGCCGCTGAGGATCCGGCCGATATGCGTCGCAGAATGGGTGCGGCGGCGCTCGAAATGGATGCGGCGCCGGACGCCTCCGGGCAGTCGCAGTGGCGCGCTACCGTCGCCGCCCGGCTGCCCAGTCAGAGCTGGCCGGAACGAACGGTGCTGATCGTGGCTGTCAATGCCCGTACTGGTGAACCGGTCGTGTTCGACCGCCACAGCGGAGTGGGCCTGGCGGACGCCGTTGCCGCCAGCTGCGCCAACGGCTTCGGTGTCCAGCCCCTACACTGTCGGCGGCAACCGGTACATCGACGGCGGCTACCGACGCAGCGAGAATGCCGATCTGGCCGCCGGGTACGGGCGGGTGCTCGTGCTGTCACCACTTGGCGGCAGGTCACGGGCACCGGTGGGGTGGGGCATGCATCTCGCCGCTCAGGCCGACGAACTTCGCGCCGGCGGCAGCGAAGTCGAAACGATCTTGCCGGACAGCAGCTCCCTCGACGCATTCGGCAGTAATCTGATGGACCCGTCGACGCGTCCGCCCGCCGCTCGAGCCGGCAACGACCAGGGCAAGGCCCTGCCGGGCAGCTCACCGGGTTCTGGCGCCGACGCCCGTCAAACGAGCCGGCCCGGCGGGCCGGTGCCGTCGGTGCGGAAGAGCCCGGGCCTCCTTAGCGGGTGGTTGCCAGCACCTCTCGTACAATTTGCTCGCTGGTCAAGGGGTGGAGGAATATTAGCCGGCCCACCGTTTCGCCCTCCCATTTGGTCGGGGTCACAAAGGCGATCTGGTCGTCGAGCAGTTGGGCCGACCATCTCGTGTAGTCATCCTCGCGCCAATCCCGCCGACGGAACAGGACGACCGAAAGCCCGGGCTCCCGCACCAGTTCCAGTTGCGGTGCTTCGTTTATCAGCCTGGCCGCCAGCTGGGCGGTCGAAAGGGCGGTGTCGACCGCTTCGGAGTACGCACCTGTCCCGTTGACCACCAGCGAGTACCACAGAGCCAGGCCCCGGGCGCGCCTCGTCAAGTGGTAGGCATAGTCACTCGGGTTCCACTCATCGGTTGCGCCCGTGTGGATCGGGTCGAGATAAGCCGCTCGCTGCGAATGCACCGCTTTGGCCAGGGCGGGCTCCCGGTACAGTAAGGCGGCGCAATCAAAAGGGGCAAAGAGCCATTTGTGCGGGTCGACCACGAACGAATCAGCCTGCTCCGACCCAGAAAAAAGCGACTTCACCTGAATCGATTGGGAAAAAAGGGCGGTCCCGCCGTACGCCGCGTCGACGTGGAACCACAGCTCCCGTTGGCGAGCCACTTCGGCCACGCCGGCCAGGTCGTCCACGATCCCGGCATTGGTCGTCCCTGCCGTGGCTACGACCGCAATGACGTCGGACGGGTCGGGGTCGGCCTCCAGGGCCGCATTCAGGGCGGCGCCGGTCAGGCGGTGGTCCTCGCAGGGGACCCGCAACTCGTCTGCGCCGATGATGTGGAGCGCCTTGTCGACCGAAGTGTGGGCGTCCTCTCCAACGGCCACACGCACTTTTTCCCGACCGACCCGGGCGCGGCCAACGTCACGGGCTACCACCAGGGCGGACAAATTGGCGGCGGACCCGCCGGAAACAAAGCAACCACCCGCCTCTTTGGGCATACCTGCGAGCTGCGCCAGGAACTCGAGGGCCTGGTTTTCGGCCAGTACCGCCCCGGCCGCCTCCAGCCAGGAGGTGCCCTGTAACGACGAGGCCGAGACGACCATATCGAAAAGGAGGGACGCCTTTGTCGGGGCGGCCGGCACGAAAGCCAAAAAGCGGGGGCTATCACACGAGATAACGGATGTGACGAGACGGTCGGCGAATATGGACAATATTTCGACCGGGTCTTTGCCATCCACCGTGAGCAGGCCGGCCAGGGCATCCTCGAGAACGGCCTTCGGGACCGGGTGGTCGAGCGGCACGGGCTCGAGGGACAACCGGTGGCGGCAGTAGTTGAAAATGGCCTCCGCCATTACCGGGTCGTAGACGAACATGCGGTTTTCGGCCGCTGGTTTGCGGGCCACGCCAGTCTCGCTAACTCAGTCCGGGCCAACCAGTCCGGGAGGGTCAGTCCGGGCGGGCCAGCAGGTCCACGTGGCCCTTGTCGGGCTGATTGGCCAGGTCAAGGATCTCTTCGTCGTCCTGGACGCCGGTGTAGCCGATGACCGACAACCGGTAGCCGAAGTCACGGAGCATCCCGAGGTAGCCACGAGCGTCGCCCCAGGGCTGACTCTCCAGGGCAAGCGGGTAGAACTCGGTGATCAGCCACGGACGCCATTTGGCGATCGTCCGTGTCGCTCCCCGCAGTACCAGGGGTTCGGCTCCCTCCACGTCGATCTTCATGACATCGACCCGACACGTCCCTAGCTGTTCGAGCAACGCGTCGAGGGGGTAGGTGGCGACGACGAAACTGGCCTCCACTGTCTCTGACGGGGGGCCGTCGATGGGGATGACCCGACCGTTGCTGCCATCTGTCTCCAGTGCTGCCGCTCCAGCGCGTTCGGCCAGCGCCACGGCCAGCACGTCGATGTTGTCGAAACCGTTGTCCTTGGCGCTCTCGCGCAACAACGTGGCGTTACGCGGGTTCGGTTCGATGGCGAGGACCCGGCCGAAGGGCCCACAACCGATGCACCGAGGAGGCTGAACCAGCCGATGTTGGCCCCGATGTCGACCAGCGTGGCGCCCCGAGTCAGGATGCCTCGTACCGTGGCCGAAACATCGGGCTCGTACTCGCCTGTCCGCGCCACGGTATGGCCGACGGCGTAGTCGGTCGGGTCCACATGGATGCGAAAGCCCTCAGCCGTGCCCACTACTTCGCGGGCGATGACCTCGGACCTCGGTTGCTCGTGCGCATGAGCAAATTCGACACTTCCAAGGAACTCGCTCACCAGCTGGTTGACCGTAACCCGGTCTTTGCTCATCCGTTCCCGGTAGTGGGCCAGGCCGCCGGCGTCGGGCGGCCGCCCCAGCAACAAGCGGTAACAGGCTCGTACGTCGGCCGTTGTTGCCTTCGGCCCCGCATTGGCCCGCGGCCCTTTGGCGCCGGACCGGGCTTTTAGTGCGCGGGGAGGGCGTCGGGAGGCCCACGCCGCCGCCGCCGTGTCCATAGCTTTGAATACGGCCAGGTAGGATCTGACAAGCGCTTGATTGGCCGTTTTGTGGACCCAGTCGGACTGGGCCGAGTTGGACTGGACCAAGTTGGATTGGGCCAAGTTGGATTGGGCCAAGTTGGATTGGGCCAAGTTGGATTGGGCCAAGTTGGATTGGGCCAAGTTGGATGGCGCGTTGTCAGAGGTCGGTTGGGAGTGGCTAGCTGGCACCGCCGGCTATGCTACCGCCCGGTATGGCCAGCTTCGGGGAGCGCGGAAAACTGCTTGACGATGAGATGGTTTGGGGCACGATGAGACGCCGGATTGCCTTTGTTCCGCCTCGTTTTGGCGCCGACATAGTCGGTGGGGCCGAAGCCGTGGTACGCGATATCGCGGTCGGGCTCGTCGAGCGCGACTGGGAGGTTGAGGTGTTCACCACGTGCGCCGTCAACCCTTACACCTGGGCCAACGAGCTGCCGGAGGGCGCCAGCATCGAAGGCGGGCTCCTGGTGCACCGTTTTCAAAACGTGCTGGCCGCATCGGCCAGCAGGGAGCACTGGGTCCACGGCCAGATTTACGCGGGCCAAGAGCCCACGCTCGATGACCAGGTCACGTGGCTAAACGCCCTTTTTCGCACACCCGGGATGTTCGAGGCCCTATTGAAGGAAGGGCGGAGCTTCGACGCCATTGTGTTCGCGCCTTACCTGTTCTGGAACGTCACTGTCTGTATGCCCATCGTCGCTGACCGTGCAATTGTCATGCCCTGTCTGCACGACGAGGCTTACGCCTACCTCGACGTCATGCGTCATGTGCTTTCCGTGCCGGCCTCTGTGTGGTTCCTGTCCGGCCCCGAACACGACCTCGCACACCGCCTCGGCCCCGTAACGCCCCACCACAGCCTCATTGGCTCGGGTATGGACCTCCCCAAGAGCTACAACCCTGACGAGTTCCGTGACGAGTACGGGATAGACGGGCCGTTCCTCCTGTACCTGGGCCGGCGGGAGAACGACAAGGGTTGGCCATGGCTGGTCGACGTGTTCGCCGGCACCAAGACCCGGGTCAAACTGGTCAGCGTGGGCGCCGGCCAGGCCGACGTGCCTCCTCGCTTGCGGGGACGCGTGATCGACGTCGGCTACCTCAGCAACGAGCAGCGCAACAACGCCATGGCAGCTGCGCTGGCGTACGTGCAGCCGAGCCTCATGGAGAGCTATTCACGGACCTCGATGGAGTCGTGGCTGGCCGGCCGGCCCGTGCTGGTCCGCACCGGGAGCGAGGTGGTCGAATGGCATTGCGCCCGTTCTCGTGGGGGACGCGCCTTTGCTACTTCCGACGAGCTGGGCGAGCACCTGGCGATGTTCTTGTCTGCTCCCGAGGTGGCCGACGAGATGGGTGAGCGGGGCCGGGCCTACGTCATGAGCAACTACCAGTGGCCTCAGGTCCTCGACCGGATCGAGGCAGATTTGAGCCGCTTCCGGCGCTAGCGCCGGCCAACGGGCGGGATTTGGGCCGCGGGCGCCCCATTGCCGTTTTGGTTGCTTTGGTTGTTGGCCCGGGCCCCGCTGGCGGTTTGGCCAGGGGTTAGCGGCCCGGCGCCGCGCCGCCGTCAGGTGACATGGCACTGGGCGGGACTTCTGGCCCTCGGCCAAGTGCCCGGACCAGCGCTCCCAAACATCGTCTGGACTGGCGGCCCACTGCCGGGCCAGCCTGGCCCGGCTCACGAGCGCCCACGGTAACAGGCGGGCGATGCCCGCTCGCACGCCACCGTCGGGACCGTTGAACAGACGGTCCCGCACCGCCGTGGCCACGAGCGGGAGGGGGCCGTTGCGCACCGTCGTCAGCGTCCGGTTGCGTTCCGCCATCACCCGGACCCAGGCCCGGTGGGGGCCGCCCGAACTGGCCGAACGCAGGTGCTGAACGGTGGCGGACGGGTCGTACATGATCCTTTTCCCGGCCAGCTGTGCCCGCCAGCACCAGTCGATGTCCTCGTAATACGCAAAGAAGCGGCCGGCGAACGGGCCCAGCCAGCGCCACGTCTCCATGCGCGTCACGAAACCATTGCCTGAAACTCCAAACCGTTCAGCGGTCTCGTCGAACCGGCCGTCATCAGGTGTATTGGCGCCGATGTCCCCGCCGTACCCCCGCTTGTCGAGGAACGTGCCGGCACTGTTTACGAGCCGGACTACCGGGCCGGGCGGCGCCGGTTGGCCGTCAACGAGGATCTCGGCACCCACGACCTCCGCACCCAGGATCTCACCGCCGGTCGCCTCCGGGAGGGGCACGTACCAGGGTCGCTGTCCGGCCGTCCAGCGCCATTGGTCGCCGGCGTCGCCGTGCTCGACCCTGTAGAGACCGGGGCCGCCGGCCAGTTCCAGCGACTCTGTCCCGTTCACCTGCACGGAGCGGATCTGACGGCCCAGCGGGCGGATGTCGCCCGGGGCATACCAGTCGTCGTCCGGGAGACGGATCTTCGCGGTAACGGGCGGCCAGGACCAGCTTTGGCCCGACGGCGGCCACGGACGGGTCGCTCAGGACCTGCGCCGCAGAGGGCAGCCAGCCGGGACTGGCAACGGCATCGTCGTTGAGCAGGGCCAGGAACTCGCCCCTACTGGCCCGGGCACCCAGGTTGACGGCCGGGGCGAAACCGGTGTTGACGGGCACCCGCAACACCCTGGCGCCGGCGGCCCGGGCGATGCGAGAAGCGGAGGCGCCCGGCGAGCCGTTGTCGACGAGGACCACGTCGTCGGCCTGGCTCACGACGGATTCCAGGCAGGGGGCCAGCCAGTCGCCCGGGCGGTACGAGACGACGATGACACTGAAGTTCAGTTCAGCTTTCACTGAGCCCAGCTTTCACTGCGATCTCCCTCGCGCCCGAACTCCCGACCGGGAAAAGACAGCGTAACGGCTCGTGGTGGAGCGGGCGCCGGCGGTGCCGCCGCGTGGGCACTCAGCGGGGCCGGGCCGCTTCTGCCACTTGTCGCGCCGTCACCTCCCAGCCGGTGCTGCCCCCGGCGGCGACGACCTTCGCACCCGGTATGGCGAACTCGGACATGACCGCCTCTTCGCCACCGAAACGCTCCTGGTCGAGGAGGGCGAAGGCCCGGCTACGCCACTCGGCGGCCAGCCTTTCGACGGCGTCCAGGTCTTCTGCTCGGGTACCGGGGACCCAGGCGACGATGGCGTCGTAACCACCACGCCATCTGTCCAGCCGGCTCAAAATGGCGTAGGGAAGGGCCTTCTGCTCTTTGTCACCTGCTTGCTTGTCACCGGCTTGCCTGTTACTGGCCGGCTCGGGGCCGTTGGCATCGGTGCCCTCGGCTACGGGGTCGTCGGCCTCGGCCGGGAACTGGAAACGGTCTGAAGAGGCGTAGGACGCGAACGCGTGCCAGCCAGCTCATCGGGCAGCCCCACCAGGGCGAGGTACGGCCGGCGGCGCCAGGCCGGCCGGTACTTCGCCGCCCGGCGGAACAGCTCCTCGAACGCAACGGCCGCCTTGTCCGCCACTGACGCCCACGTCGGCGGTGTCTGCCCGGCCAGCTTTGTCAGCCGTTCGCGGAAGGTCTGGTCGGTTAGCCCCCTCGTTACGGCTTCCGCGATCGCTCCAGGGTCCGAGGGCTGGAAGCGCGCCTCCCGTGGGCAGGATCTCCTGCAAGGAAGAGTTATCGCCGGCGATCGTCGGAGCTCCGCACGCCATCGACTCGACTACCGGGAGACCGTAACCCTCGTAAAGGGACGGGAAGACAGCCAGGTCGGCTGACTGGTACAGGCTTACGAGCACGGCCTCGGAGGCGAAGCCAGGGATAAGTACGCGCTCCTCCAGGCCGAGGCGCTTCGCCATCACGAGGTAGTGGTTCCGCGTGAGAGGTGGTGCCTCGCAAACGATAACCAGCTGGTGGCGCCCGATGAGCTCCTGGGGCAGGGAGGCGTAGCCTTCGATCAGGTTGTCGACGTTCTTACGGGGGTTGAATGCACCGTTGTAGACGATGAAACCTTCTTCGAGCCCGTCCACGCCTTCCTGAGCCACGGCAAAGGCGTCGTCACGAGATTCCGGCCGGCGAAAAGCGGGCGCAGTGCCGCTGCCGATCACAGAAACCCGCCGTTCGGGCACGCCCAGCAAGCCGATCGTGTCAGCCTTGGCCGACTCGGACGGGGTGAGTACCGCGTCGGCTGCCCGGACGACCTCCCGGCAGCAGCGCCAGCGCCGGCGCAGCCCGGGGTCCTCCAGGTACCAACCCGGGAAAATATCGGGGATGAGGTCGTACAACGACACAGACATGAGCAACCCGTGCGAGGTCGCCTCCCGGGGCCAGAAGATCCGCACCGGGACCTCGGGTTCAAACGCTGAGCTCAGGTGTACGACAGATGCGGCGGACCAGTCGGGTGCGGTAGTCAACCAGTCGTGCAGGTCATCCGTACCTTCGGGGCGGTCGAGCTCGGGGTGGACGACTATCGAGCTGACCATGTCGGGGTGTCGTTGCACCAACGAACGGGCGAGCTCGGTGCTGTAGCGGGCTATCCCACGGCCTTTGTAGCTCGGGCTCTGGGCGGCAACCAGGTCGATGATGACGCCGTGGCGGGTCATGGCCGCCGCTCGCCGTTCCCCGCCGTCGATGGGCGGCCGGCCAAGCACAAAGCACCTGGGGCCATTTCCCCCCCGGACGTGGAGCGACCAGGGATCGTGCCGAGCGACGGCGGCAAGTCCTCGGCCTTGGTCATCGGTCCCAAAAATACGGCAGGACCCAAAGGGTACAGCAGGTATGGAGCCCGTCGCGTCGCCCGCACCAACTGCTCCGAGCCAGTCACGGTGTGCGAGCATATCCGCCAGGATTGGCCACGTCGGCGCCCGGCGCAATAGGCCCTGACGGGCGGCTGAGCCTCTCCAATGGGTCTCGCGTAGCTGGTATGTTCGCGCCGTGGCGGTTTGCGATCTGGTTGTTGTAGGTAGCTACCCGCCGGTGCCGGGGCCAGGGACGGCGGCCACCCTTGGCGCTGTCCGGAGGGGGTGGGACGCCGGTTCGAGCGTGCAGGTCGTGTCGTACCGGTCCGGGGCCGCACCCATATCGGTGCCGGTGGCCGGCCCGTTAGCGGGCTGGCGCCTGGAGCAGGTCCGGCGCCACTTCGAGGGGCCCGCCCAGCTCGTGCTCGGAGTGCAGCGAGGGGTGCCCTTCACCGACTTCCGGCCGCTCCAACAGATGGTCACGGCCCTTGGGCTTTCGATTGCCATCCGGCGGTTCTCGCAAGCGACACTTATCGTGGCGGAGGATCCCGAAGTGCTGCCCGCGTGCCTCCAGGCTCTCGCCCGCGCCGCCGGGTCAGTGGTCGTGCCGACCCCGGCCATGGCTCAGGCGCTGGCGGACCGGTACGGGCTCCAGCCCGGATCCGTCACCGTCGAAGAGGTCGACCCGTACCCCAATTTTGCCGACGGTGTCGACGACGGCGCAGCTGGAATTTACCGGCCGGGGGCGGCCGAGCACATCACCGTGGTGACTCTTCCGCCGGCGACGCTGCCGGACCGAGTGCGGGCCTGGCCGGTCGAGCACGGCGTCGTTCACCCGCCGCCTGGCGGGACGCTGAGCGGCGTTTCGCGCTAGGTCGCGCCGTGCCCGCCTCGGGGCGCGCTTCACTTTGGCCGCGAAAGTAGGCAGACTAGCCAAGCTCCGCATGACGGGCGGTCTATCGCCCCTCGCCCGGATCGTGGGAAAGGTGGTCGATTGCCGAACGTCTTGAACTGGCGGGCGCTGCGCGGGGTGCTCGCCGGGGGGAGCGTCTTGGCAGGTATCACCCTTTTTGCTTCGCCGGCACCCGCCGGGGCGACCACGTACACGGTTGCCACCGAGCAGCTCGTCTTGCAGCTGGGCCAGGACGCCGACAATGACCCGGGTTCGGTCCTTGGGGACCTCCCGTGCCGGTCCCGCAGCTGCTCCCCGGGTCGCGGTGGTCGACAGACCTACCAACCGCCGAAGCCTCGTACGTCGAGTCCGAACTGTCGGGCCGCTCGGGTGTCAACTACGTCTCGCCGGTACAAGAAGTCGAGGCCGCCGGCCTCGTGCCCAACAACCCCTGCTACGACCAGACCTGCGGACCGACCAAGCCGGTGAAAGTGGAGAACCCCTTTGCGGGCGCCGGTGCCACGATCGTCCATCCGAACGGTCAGTCCGATCTCTGGGCCGTGAACGCGTCGCAAGCGTGGGCGGTCACCACCGGGAGCCCGGCCGACCTCGTCGCCGTCCTCGATACGGGCGTCGACCCGGACCATCCCCAGCTCAAGGGCAAGGTGATCGTGGGGCCAGACGTGTGCGCTGACGACCGCACCGAGTGTTCCTCGCCGTACGACAAAAACGGTCACGGCACCTTCGTGACCGGGATCATTGCCGCCGCGACCAATGACGGGACCGGTATTGCTGCCCTCGGGTGGTCCACCAGGGTCATCGATATAAAGGTCCTCGACGACACGGGCAGCGGCAACAGCATGGACGAGGCAACCGGCATCTACGATGCCGTGTCGGCCGGGCGTGGGTGATCAACCTGTCTTTGCAAAACCAGCCGTGCAACGAGAACCCGAGCGACTGCGGGCGCAACCAGGACGAAGAGGACGCCGTTGAATACGCGATCGCTCACGGCGTGGTGGTGGTGGCGGCCGCCGGCAATGACAGCCCGCACCCCTCCAACGAGCCCGTTTACCCGGCTTCGTACCCCGGGGTCCTGTCGGTGGCCGCCAGTACGGACCAGGGGACGGTGGACCCGGTCAACGGCGGTCCATATCTCGACTTTTCCGAGTACGGCGACGCCGCCAACATCGCTGCGCCAGGGATCAATGTGCTGTCCACCTGGTACGACGGCAACTATGCGGTGGACAGCGGGACCTCGATGGCCGCCCCTCACGTGGCTGCCGCAGCCGCGCTGGTAATGGCCGCCGACCCCGCGCTTTCCGGGCCACAGGTGGCTACGTTGCTCCAGCAGACGGCTACACCCCTGACGCCCGGCGGGGACCCGGTCAACGGCGGGCTACTAAATGTAGGAGCCGCGGTGAAAGACGCCGCATCACACCAGCTGCCGGCCACGCTCGACGGGTACCAGCTCCTCGGCTCCGATGGAGGCGTGTACAGCTCGGGAGTGGCCGCCGCACGCGGCTCGATGGTCGGCTCTCATCTTCAGCACCCCGTCGTGGGCGGAGCCGAAAGATCCGACGGGCTCGGCTACTGGCTCGTCGCCAGTGACGGCGGCGTCTTTACTTTTGGAGACGCCCGCTATTACGGTTCCACGGCCAAAGTCCACCTGGCCCACCCGATAACCGGCATGGTGTCGACTTCCGACGGCAAGGGGTACTGGCTGGTGGCCAACGACGGTGGCATTTTCGCCTTTGGCGATGCCCGCTTTTACGGCTCGACGTCGGGTACGAGCCTCGCCGACCCCATTGTGGGAATGACCGTCACCCCTGATGGCAAGGGGTACTGGCTCGTCGCCAGTGACGGCGCCGTTTATGCGTTTGGGGACGCTCACGCTTACGGCTCGACGGCCAGGTTGCACCTGGCCCACCCGATCGTCGGCATGACATCCACCTCCGATGGCAACGGTTATTGGCTGGTGGCCAACGACGGCGGGGTCTTTGCTTTTGGAGACGCCACGTTCTATGGGTCCGAGGCCGGCAAGTCCCTCTCCCGGCCCATCGTCGGCATCGTCACCAGCCCGTACGGTCAGGGATACTGGCTGGCCGGGGCCGGGGGCCAAACATTCGCCTTCGGTTCGGCTCCCTATGAAGTGCCCGCCACCACGAAGGCCCCGTCCGCACCAATTGTGACAATCACTTCGTGACCGGTGGCACCTCGTGACCGGTGGCACCTCGTGACCGGTGGCACCTCGTGACCGGTGGCACCTCGTGACCGGTGGCACCTCGTGACCGGTGGCACCTCGTGACCGGTGGCACTTCGTGACCGGTGGCACCTCGTGACCGGTGGCACCTCGTGACCGGTGGCACCTCGTGACCGGTGGCACCTCGTGACCGGTGGCACCTCGTGACCGGTGGCCATTTCGTGACAGGTGGCACCTCGTGACCGGTTGCATTTCGTGGCTCTTGGCGCTCCGTGCGCAGCCCGGTCTCTAACTGGATTCAGACATTCAGTGAAGCGATCTCGGGGGTCCCCGGACGGGCGGGCTGCGGCAGTTATGCTCTGGCTCAATTTGTGCCCTGACCACGCGCCGTGATTATGATTTGAACGGGCTGGGCTGGAGACGGGGCTTAATGCCGCCGGGAGAGCGATTGACGCCCAA
Source organism: uncultured Acidimicrobiaceae bacterium (assembly GCA_963754115.1). Taxonomy (GTDB): domain Bacteria; phylum Actinomycetota; class Acidimicrobiia; order Acidimicrobiales; family Palsa-688; genus Fen-671. Next base: position 146,174 of record CAVWFC010000010.1, read on the forward strand.
ACTTCAGTGGCCGTGCCCCAGTCGCTCTGTGGCTCTCGCGCTCCTTACGACCGTGTTGGTGGCCGCTGGCTCGTTGGCAGGCGCGTTGTCGTCGGTCAACCCGGTAAGCGCTCAAGCTGTTCGTGCTGAGAACTCTCCGTCGTCGACCATCAACATCGCGGGCTTTGGCTTCGGCCACGGGCACGGGATGGGCCAATGGGGCGCGTTCGGGTACGCATCCATGTACGGATGGGACTACCGGGAGATCCTCGCCCACTACTACGGCGGCACAACGCTCGGAATGTTGCCTTCCCCCAACCCGATCATCGCCGTACACCTTGTTGAGTTCGATGGGCACAACACCGTCGCCTCGGCTCTCGGCGGAGGCAGGCTGGTCGCCAGCTGGACTGGCGGCAGCACGCTCGCGGCGCGGGCGTTGGAAGTGTGGCATTCGGGCGGGACCAATGTCATCTTTTCGGCGCCCGGGTGCTCCGGTCCGTGGCGCAAGATGAGCAGTACCCCGGCGACCGTGACGATAGGCAGCGCGGTGGCGGGTGCCCCTGCCCCGACGATGGCGAGCATCGGCAGCTCAGAGGTCCAGGCTTGTCTTCCAGGCATCGGGGCGCGGACGTACCAAGGCGAGCTGGTCACCCGGCCCGGCGGCGAGACGGACAACCTTTTGCCCCTGGAGGATTACCTTGATGGTGTTGTCCCGGCCGAGTCTCCGCCGGGATGGGCTACCACTGGTGGCGAGGCTGCCCTCCAGGCCCAGGCGGTGGCGGCGCGCAGCGTCGCCATGTCGTTCGTCGCTTCCTCAGAGGCCGTCTGCGACACCACGACTTGCCAGCTGTACGTCGGTCTGCCCGGCCAGTACGGGATCACAGCCGACGCGGCGGTTACCTCGACGGCCGGGCAGGTCCTCTACTGCGACCCTGACAGCGCATGCGGGCCGGCCGGCAGCGTAGCGGTGGCCGAGTACTCCTCTTCCACGGGCGGTTATACCGCCGGCGGTGCCTTCCCCGCTGTCCAGGACCTCGGCGACTCGGTCTCGTCCAACCCGATGCACGCCTGGACGGTGACGGTGCCGCTCACGAGGGTCGAGTCGGCCTTCCCGGCGATCGGTGGGGTGCGGCAGGTCTCCGTGACGGAGCGCAACGGGCTCGGCCAGTTGGGGGGACGAGTCGAAGAAATGGAGGTTGTCGGCAGCCGTGGCTCGGTCAACCTGACTGGCAACCAGTTCGCCGCGGACGTGGGTCTATACAGCGACTGGTTCGCGGTGCAGGGGACGGGACAGGCACCGCTGCCGACGACATCGGGCACGTCGACTGGCACAACAATTGGCACGACGACCGGCACGTCCACCGGCACGTCCACTGGCACGTCCACTGGCACGTCCACTGTTACCTCTACCGGCGTGTCGACCGGGGGCCCACCGTCCAGTGGTGCGGGGGCGTCGGCCAACCCGGTTTTGGATGCTCCCGCGACCACGACTGTTGCCCGCCCGCCCACTGTTGCTCCGCGCCAGCAGCGGGCCCGGCCCGGGAAGGGCTACTGGGTCGTCAACTCGGAGGGCGACGTGCAAGCCCTGGGGGCCGCTACGTCGTACGGGACGGCGGCCGGCACTTCGTTGCAGGGCATCGTCATCGCCATGGCGGCCACGCCCGACGACCGTGGTTATTGGCTGGCGGGCAGCAATGGTGGGGTACTGGCTTTCGGCGATGCGAGTTGGTACGGGTCCGCGAGCAAGCTCAAACTGGCGCGCCCGGTCGTTGGTATGGCCGTTGCGCCCGGCGGCCGTGGTTACTGGTTAGTGGCGAGTGACGGCGGGGTCTTCGCTTACGGGGACGCCCGTTTTTACGGTTCGGTAGGCAAGTACCGGCTCACCGGGCCGATCGTCGCTATTACCACCACACCCGATGGGCACGGGTACTGGGTCGTCTCTGCCGATGGCGGCATTTTTGCTTTCGGTGACGCCCACTTTTACGGGTCGACCGGGAACACCCGCCTGAACGAACCGATAATCGGGATGGTCCCGAGCCCGGACGGGCGTGGATATTTGATCGTTGCCAAAGATGGCGGCGTGTTTGCGTTCGGCGACGCCAGGTACTCGGGGTCCTTGCCCGGGCAACGGATCGAGGCCAAAGTGGCGGCCGCGACCGTTGGCTACCGTAACCGGGGCTATTACGAAGTGACGAGAAATGGCAGGGTCTTCTCGTTCGCTGCTGCCGCCGCCCCCAGGCAACTCGAGCAGGCGGCGTCGATTATGCCCGGAGCCGCCGTCGCCATCGTCGGTTACCGCTAGCCGGCGGGTACCTGCACGCTTGGTTGGCGGGTACCGCGCGCTACCGGGCGGCGAGTTTTTCCAGCGCGGCGATGTCGGCGTCGACCATCATTCGCACGAGGGTCTCGAAACTGACCTCAGGTTTCCACCCGAGCACCTCGTGGGCGCGCGTCGGGTCACCGATGAGCAGGTCTACTTCGGCAGGGCGAAAATAACGGTCTTCCACTCGCACATGCCGTTCCCAGTCCAGACCGGCGTGCTCGAAGGCGATCTCGCAGAACTCCCGTACGGAATGGGTCTCGCCCGTCGCGATCACGAAGTCTCCCGGGACCGGCTGTTGCAACATCAGCCACATGGCCCGTACGTAATCGGGCGCGTAGCCCCAGTCACGCTGCGATTCGAGGTTCCCGAGAGCCACGTGGTCGGCCAGGCCAAGCTTGATCCGGGCCACTGAGTGGGTTACTTTGCGGGTAACGAACTCGAGGCCACGCCGCGGGCTCTCGTGGTTGAAGAGGATGCCCGAGCTGGCGTGCAACTGGTAACTCTCCCGGTAATTGACCGTGGCCCAGTGGCCGTACACTTTAGCCACACCGTACGGGCTGCGCGGGTAGAACGGCGTCCGTTCGCTCTGGGGGCTCTCCACCACTTTGCCGAACATCTCCGACGAGCTGGCCTGGTAAAAGCGGATGGAGGGGTCGAGCATCAATATGGCGTCCAGAAGACGGGTCACGCCAAGCGCCGTGACTTCGCCGGTAAGTACCGGTTGCGCCCAAGAGGTCATGACAAACGATTGAGCAGCCAGGTTGTAGACCTCGGACGGCTTATGCTCACGCAGCACTCTTATCAGCGAGGACTCGTCGAGCAAGTCAGCCGACACCAGGGTGATCTGGTCTGCTATGTGGGCTATGCGTTCGAACGTCACAGTGCTGCTGCGCCGGTGCGCGCCTACGACGTCGTAGCCCTTCGAAAGCAATAGCTCGGCGAGGTACGAGCCGTCCTGTCCTGTGATACCTGTTATCAGGGCTGTCGGCATCCATCCAGCATTACCGTCCCGGCCCCCGGGAGCAAGCCCAAGGCGCGGCGCGCCCGGGACTGAGCCGTCCTATGGCCCGGACCGGCCGATCGCGCGTGGCACACAACGGTCCCGGCGCTTCCCGGGGTCAGGGGCCCTTTCGACTGGGCCCTATTCGACTGGGCCCTATTCGACTGGCCCTTTTCGACTGGCCCTTTCGGCCCCTCTCGACTCGGCCCTTCTCGACTGGGCTCGGTGGTTGGTCGAGCGACCGAACTGCGTCGTCCACGTTCGCAAAGAGATGGCCCGTACCTATCAAGTCGAGGAGGCCCGCGCGCCTCAGGTCCCGGTGCAGGAACGGCGAGGCGCGGGCGATGCCGACACGGATGCCCTCGTCATCAAGTTGCGTGATCAGCTCACCGAGCGCCTTCGCCCCCGTGTAGTCGATGTCAGGGACGCCGTTGCCGTCAATGACGAGCGTTCTCACAGGCTGTGGCGCCGCCTGTATGAGCTCGTTGACCCGGTCGACCACGTGGGTCGCGTTCCCGTACCACAGTGGTGCGTAGAGCAGGTACACGAGGATGCCCGGGACCTGCTCTGTAGGCCTCCCTGAGTCGGTCGGGATCCAGTGGTCGGTGCCCGGCTCCCGGCCCAGGACCGAATCACGGGGACGCGCCGCCAGCCGTGTCCGCTCGGCCAGGGCCAGCAGGGCGGCCGCCACGGCGCCCTGTTCGATCCCGACAAAGACCACGATCAAAAGCGTGATCAGCGCAAGTGCGAACTCAAAAAGGCCAAACCTGTAAATAGAACGCAATTCTCGGAAACGGAACAGCCGCGAAGCGACGAACATCAACACCGCCCCGAGGGCCGCCTCGGGCAGGTCCTTGAGCAAACCGGTGGCAAGAACGAGGATCAGTACGATCGTCCCGACGGCCACCAGACTGGTCACCTGGGACCGGCCTCCGGCCGAGCTGACTACTGCCGTGCGGGGAGGGCTGGCATCGACGGCGAACGAGCCGGCCAGCCCGGCCAGCACGCTCCCGGCCCCCACGGCTGCGAGGTCAATGTTGAAATCCTCGGGGCGGGGCCGCTCTCTGGGGTCGTTCTCGGGGTCGGCCGGGCTCGACCGAACGGTGGCGGAAGTCTGAATTATGCAGAGGAAAGCCACGGTAAGAGCGGTCGGCAGGAGCTTGCCCAGCTGTTGTGCGCTGGCGTGCGGGAGCCCGAGGTGGGGCAGGGCCGCCTGCACGGGGCCGACGATCTGCACGCCGTGACTGGTCAGGTCGGCCAAGCTCACGACGGCGGTCGAACCGACGACACCAATCAGAGCTCCCGGGATACGGCGGTCAACTTTTTCGGCGACGACGATAATGAGGAGCACTACGGCGGCGATCCCGAATGACCAGGCGTTGAAGTCGCCCAGCTGTGAAACGAATGTCCGCGCCCTTCCGATCGTCGTGGTGCCGCCCCCCGGGAGACCGAAGACAGTGGGCACCTGCCTGATAAATATTTCGATCCCGATGCCCGCCAGCAACCCCGTAACGACGGACAAGGGGAGAAAGTCCGCGATCCAACCGAGCCTGAGCAGCCCGGCGAGCACCAGTAATCCTCCTACCAACAAAGCCGTGGCGCTCACGAGATGGACGTACTGCGGAGAGCCCGCCACCGCCAGTGTGGCTACCCCGGCCGCAAATACGGGGGCGATCGTCGAGTCGGCTCCGACCGACATGCGTGCGTGCCGGCCGAACAGCGCAAAGAGCAGTGACCCGGCCACGAAAGCGTAAAAGCCCGTTACCGGGGCCATGTTGGCGAGGTGCGCGGTGGCCACCTGTTCGGGGATGGCGATGGCGACCAGGGTGAGGCCGGCGGCGATGTCCGAGGTGAGCCAGGTGCGCTTGTAACCCCCCAACGTCGGGAGCACCGGCAACTTTGCCCTACGCACAGGCAGTCCCCCTTGCCTCACTGCAGCCAGATTCCGGGCACACTAGCGCTACGACAGGCCAGCTTCGCGCTGTTGGCATCCAGAAGGGCCACGTAAAGCGGGTGCCGGTGGCCGCCGCACGCACCCGCCCCGATGTGCCCGGTCGGGGCTCGCCAGCCGGCTTTCCGTGTGCGAGGCCCCGCCAACTAGTCTTGTGCGGTCCCGTCAAGGAGAAGCAGTGGACCTGTTCGAGTACCAGGGCAAACAGTACTTTGCCCGCTACGGCATCCCCGTGTCGCCGGGCGGTATGGCTGTCACGCCCGACAAGGCCGTCGAGCTCGCCGAAGGGCTTGGTTACCCGGTCGTCATAAAGGCTCAGGTGCAGGTAGGTGGCCGGGGCAAGGCGGGCGGGATCAAGCTCGCGGACAACGGGGAAGAGGTGCGTACCCATGCCGCGGCCATCCTCGGTATGGACATCCGGGGCCACGTCGTGCGGCGGGTGTGGGTCGAGAGCGCCTCCGACATCGCCAGGGAGTACTACGCCAGTTTCACCCTGGACCGGGGCGCAAAAGCGCACCTTGCTATGGTGTCCGCCAAAGGCGGCGTCGAGATCGAGCAGGTAGCCATCGAGGACCCGGCCGCCATCGCCCGGCTCCAGGTCGACCCGTTCGAGGGCTTTAGCGAGCAGCAGGCCCGCCAACTCGTCGACGAAGCGGCCATCGATGAGGAGGCGAGCGGACAGGCGGTTGAAGTCCTGCAAAAGCTGTACCGTTGCTTCGTCGATGGCGACGCCGACCTCGTCGAGGTCAACCCGCTGATCCTGACAACCGACGGGCGCGTGCACGCCCTCGATGCCAAGGTGACCCTCGACGACAACGCTGCGTTCCGCCACCCGGAATGGGCGGAGTTCGCCGGGACGGCCGACCTCGACGAACGCGAGCGGCACGCCCATCAGCTGGGCCTGCAATACGTGGGTCTCGAGGGCTCCGTCGGGATTATCGCCAATGGCGCCGGCCTGGCCATGAGCACGTGTGACGTGGTCAATCAGGTGGGCGGCCGTCCCGCCAATTTCCTGGATATCGGAGGAGGCGCCAGCGCCGAGGTCATGGCGAACGCCCTCGAAGTGATCAACTCCGACAAAAACGTGCGCTCCATTTTCGTGAATATCTTCGGCGGCATCACCCGGGGCGAGGAAGTGGCAAACGGGATAGTAGCGGCGCTCGGTCGGGTCGACATAAAAGTCCCGATAGTCATCCGGCTCGACGGGACGAACGCTCCGCAAGGACGTGAGATATTGCGGACCGTCGAGTCCGATATGGTGATCACTTCCCCGAGCATGATGGATGCGGCCCACCTCGCCGTCGAGCTTGCGGGTAACGGGAAATGAGCATATTCGTCGACGAAACGACCAAAGTAGTGGTGCACGGGCTGACCGGTGGGCAGGCCCGTTTCCACGGGCTCCGAAACCGCGATTACGGGACAAAAGTTGTCGCCGGTGTCAACCCGGCCAAGGGTGGGCAGGACGTAGAAGGCATCCCCGTATTTGCGAACGCCGCCGAGGCCAGAGCGGCCACGGGCGCTAATGCCAGTTTCGTAGCCGTGCCGGCCAAAGTAGCCCCCGCTTCCATCCTCGAGGCGGCCGCCGCCGGGATGGAGCTCGTCGTTTGTATCACCGAGGGGATCCCTGCCCAGGACGAGGCGCGGGTGTACAGCGAGCTCCGGCACCTTTACCCGTCCGCCCGTCTCATCGGCCCCAATTGCCCGGGGCTGATCAGCCCCGGGAAATGCAATATCGGCATTACTGCGGGCGAGATCGCCCTGGCCGGCGGGCCGGTCGGCATCGTTAGCCGCAGTGGCACCCTTACGTACCAAGCGCTCTACGAGCTCAAGCAAATGGGTATCGGCGTCACCACCTGCGTTGGCATCGGGGGTGACCCCGTCCCGGGCACGACATTCGTCGACTGCCTGCGTGCTTTCGAGGCCGACCCCGAGACAGGGGCCGTCATGCTGATTGGCGAGATAGGCGGGACCGAGGAGGAAAAAGCCGCGTCTTACATATCTGAGCACATGACCAAACCGGTCGTGGTGTACATTGCCGGCGTGACGGCGCCGCCCGGCCGTCGTATGGGCCACGCCGGCGCAATTATCTCCGGCACCACGGGCACGGCACAGGCAAAGATGGAAGCGCTCGCAGCAGCGGGGGCCAAGGTGGCCCAGAACCCGACTGAAGCCGGCGAGCTCATGGCCGGGGTCGTTCGGGCCCTGTAGGCCGTTGGCCGGGCCACCACCGTAAGCTCCGCGGCGACCAATTTCAGATGGCACCAATAATCGAACGGCACCCCGTCCTCCCGAAAAACAAATGTCAAAACGGCCGTCCAAGTTAGGAGAGGCTCAACGCGAGGCCCTCGGGCGGGCCCTCGCGGGAGCGTTACGAGGTGAGGCCCGCTTCGACAGCACGGCCCGGGCTGCTTACGCGAGCGATTCCTCCAACTACCGTCAGGTACCGCTCGGAGTGGTCTTCCCGGTCGACCACGGCGATGTGCAGGCCACGGCCACGCTGGCCGCCGAGGCGGGAGCCGCTCTCGTAGCCCGCGGCGGAGGCACCAGTCTCGCCGGGCAGGCGTGCAACGAGGCCGTTGTAGTCGACATGTCGAGGCACATGTCGCGCATCCTGGAGATCGACCCGGAACGGCGAATGGCCCGGGTCGAGCCCGGGGTGGTCCTGGACGACCTGCGCCGGGCCACCGAGCGTTTCGGCCTGACCTTCGGACCGGACCCCGCGACTCATGCGTGGTGCACCCTGGGCGGCATGATCGGCAACAACTCCTGCGGCACGCACGGCCTCTACGCCGGCAAAACGGTCGACAACGTCGAACGCCTGAGGATAGTGCTGGCCGGCGGCCAAGAGCTCGATGTGGGCGCTTATGGCCCCGAGGCCGTTGCCGCCGCGTTGGCCAGTGGCGGCCCCTTCGGCCCGCTGCTGAGCGCCCTGCAAGACCTGGAGCGACGCTACGGGGCGCTGGTGAAGGAGCGGTTCCCGGACATCCCGCGGCGCGTCAGCGGGTTCAACCTGGACGAGCTCGCCGCCGACAAGGGTTTCCACGTTGCCCGCTCTCTGGTGGGGACCGAGTCGACTTGCGCTTTCACCACTGAGGCAACGCTCAAGCTGGTGACCAGCCCGGCCGAGCGTTGCCTGGTCGCCATCGGGTTTCCCGACATCTTCGTCGCCGCCGAGGCGGTACCGGAATTGCTGGCCCACCGGCTGCTGGCCCTGGAGGGGTTCGACCGCACGCTCGTGGACCAGATGAAGGCGCATGGCCTGAACAAGGCGGGGGTGGCCCTGTTGCCGGAGGGGAACGGGTGGCTCCTGGCCGAGGTGGGCGGGGAAAGCCTCGCCGAGGCGACGGCCCTGGCCCGGGAGCTGACGGCGTCGTTGCCATCGGGCGTGAGCTGGCGGTTGGCGGAGGATATCGCCGTGCAAAGCCGCTTGTGGGCGGTGCGGGAGTCGGGTCTCGGAGCGACGGCGATCCGGCTCGACGGCCATCACAACTACGAGGGCTGGGAAGACGGTGCCGTCCCCCCCGTCCGGTTGGCCGAGTACCTTCGCGGGGTTACTCAGCTCTGGCGTGAGCACGGTTACTCCGGGGCCTGGTACGGGCACTTCGGCCAGGGATGCGTACACACACGCAATAACTTCGACCTCGGGACTTCGGCCGGGCTGCGCAACTACCGCTCCTATGTGACCGACGCGGCTCATCTGGTCGTCTCGCTCGGAGGGTCGCTGTCGGGTGAGCACGGCGATGGCCAAAGCCGGGGTGAGCTGCTGGAGGTCATGTACGGGCGGGAGCTCGTGCAGGCGTTCGGAGAGTTCAAGGACCTGTGGGACCCCGAGGGCCTCATGAACCCGGGCAAGGTCGTAAACCCGTACCCGCTCGACGCCAATATCCGCTACTTCGGCGTCACCGAACCTGTGCGGCTGCGCCCCACGCACTACGCCTTCGAAAAGGACTCGGGTTCGCTGATGCGAGCCGCCTTCCGCTGCGTCGGCGTGGGCCGGTGCCGGAGGGACGATGCAGCCACGATGTGCCCTTCGTACCGGGCCACCCGCGACGAGGTGCACTCCACGAGGGGGCGGGCCAAGGTCCTCACGGAGATGTTCCAGGGAGATGTCTCGCCGTCAACCTGGCGCAACGAAGAAGTGCGTGAGGCCCTTGACCTCTGTCTCGCCTGCAAGGCGTGCGCGTCCGACTGCCCGACGCACGTCGATATGGCAACGTACAAGTCGGAGTTCTACTCGCACTACTACAAAGGCCGGCTGCGCCCGGCTGCTATGTACGCCATGGGCTTGCTCCCCTGGGCGGCGCGCCCCGCCACCGCGTCTGCGGCCTCGGCCCGGCTGGCCAATGCGGCGCTTGGATCGTCGCGCCTGGGCCCGGCCTTGAAACGTCTCGCCGGCATAACCACCGCCCGCCGGGCGCCGTTGTTTGCCATCGGAGGCGGGATGCGGAGCTCTATCGTGCCCGAGTTCCCCGGCGCCCACGATAGAGCGCCGGGGGCTAGTTCGGCCGTGGTGTGGCCCGACACGTTCACCAACGCTTTCAACCCGGGGGCGGGGCGCGACGTCATTGCGGCCCTCAACGCGCTCGGCCAACAGGTCGCCGTCCCCTCCCGCTGGGCGTGCTGCGGGCGTACTCTGTACGACACCGGGATGCTCGACGTGGCCAAACGGGCCCTGCGCCAGCTGCTGGACGTCCTCGGGCCGTGGACCGGCGCCAATGTCCCGGTCATTGTGCCCGAGCCGAGCTGTCTGGCTGCGTTCCGCGAAGAGCTGCCGGCGCTTTTGCCCGGAGACCCCCGCGCCGCCCGGTTGGCCTCGCTGGCCCGGAGCCCGGCCGAGCACCTGGTCGTTTCCGGGCTTATCGACCGCTTGCGGGAGCGGGAAGCGGGAGTCGCCGGTCGTGTGCTCCTGCACCCCCATTGCCATCAGCGTGCGGTGATGGGTACGAGCGCGGACGAGGAGGTCCTCAATGCCCTCGGTTTCCGTGTCGAGGTGCTCGACGCCGGGTGCTGCGGGCTGGCCGGTTCGTTCGGCTTCGACGCCGAACACGAGCCTCTGTCGCGAAAGATCGGCGACGAGCTGTGGCTGCCGAAACTGAGGGCAGCGCTCGGGCCACCAGTGTCGTCGGGCCCCGGGCGCGCCGGCCCGCCACCGGCCGAGGCCGGCGGCACGTACCTGGTCATCGACGGCTTCAGCTGCCGCACCCAGCTCGAGCACCTGGGGCCGGACCTGCTCGGTTACGCAACAACGGTCCCCGAACTCGTGCGTTGGCAGGCCGAAAAGCTCCTGCCCGGCAGGGCCCGGGCCTGAACGGGCCTGTCTGGAGGGGGCCTGTCGTGATCGGCCTGTGTTGAGCGGGCCGTCTTGGGCGGGCCGTCTTGAGCGAGCCGTCTTGAGCGAGCCGTCTTGAGCGAGCCGTCTTGAGCGAGCTTGGCGCACCACTGCCGAGCCCACCCGTCCGGCAGTGCGGCCCGAGCGATGTCATTGCCCTCCGGCAGTCGGTCCTACGACCTCACCAGACCCTGGACGAGGTCAGCCTGCCCGGGGACAACCGGCCGGACGCCGCCCATTTTTGTGCCCTGGATGCAAATGGCCAGGTTATAACCGTGGCTTCAGTCTGGCGGGAAGCGCCGTCGTGGCCCTCGGGCGACGCCGACAGCTGGCGCCTGCGGGGCATGGCCACCGCACCGGAGTGGCGAGGCAAAGGGGCCGGGACGGCCGTACTGGCGGCCGTAATTGCCCACGCGGCTGCGGCCGGTGGGGGCTTGTTGTGGTGCAACGCCCGGCTGGGCGCCGTCGCTTTCTACGAGCGCGCCGGTTTGGTGACGAGGGGTGAGCAGTGGGAGGAACCAGTGATCGGTCCGCATATAGCCATGTTCACCATGGTGCCGGGGAGGCCTCAACAGCAGTAACGGTTTCTGCGATAGGGTTCCGCTGTGGCCGGTCCGGCGTTAGAGGATTACAAAGCCAAAAGGCAGTTTTCCGCCACGCCCGAACCTCCCGGGGAGGTGGGCCGGCCCGAGGGAGCGGGAAACCGGTGGGTGGTCCAGCAACACGCGGCACGGCGGATGCATTATGACTTTCGCCTTGAAGCTGGCGGGGTGTTGATCTCTTGGGCTGTCCCCAAAGGGCCTTCCTACAACCCGGCCGAAAAACGCCTGGCCGTAAAAGTCGAGGACCACCCGCTCGACTACAGGGAGTTCGAGGGAATTATCCCGAAAGGTAATTATGGAGCGGGCTCGGTTATTGTATGGGACGAAGGCACCTACCGCAATATGACCGAACGGCGCGGTAAGCCCGTGTCCCTGGAAGAGGGAGTGGCGGCCGGGCACATATCTTTCTGGCTGGATGGGCATAAACTGGTAGGTGGCTGGTCGCTCACCCGTTTCGGCTCGGAGTCGACATCCTGGGCTCTGGTAAAACGCAACGACGACAAGGCTGACCCCGGCAAGGATATAACTAAAGAGGCGCCTCGCTCGGTGAAGAGCGGCCTGACCGTGCAGGAAGTGGGGGCGTCCCCCGACGTCAAGGAATGGAAGTCCAACCGGCCCGAGCCGGGCGGCCACCCTGCCGTAACCGAGCGGCCCGAGAGTACCGCCAGCCTGGCTCCCGCAAAATTCCAGGAGCCAATGCTGGCCGAGGCAGCCTCTTCAGGCGAGCCCACGATAAAAGGTCCACTGGCCCGCCCTGATGGACAGTGGCTGTTCGAGCCAAAACTGGACGGGTTGCGGTGCATCGCGGTACGCAATGGTGGCGATATAGCGCTGTTCTCTCGCAACCGGCTTCCCTTTACGGCGCGCTTTCCTTCAATTGTGCAAGCCGTTTCCGCCCTCCCCGCCGGCAATTTCGTCCTCGACGGCGAGGTGGTCGGGATGGTCGAGCGCCGGCCTGATTTCGGGGCGCTGCAGGGCGGCCAGGCACCTTCGATCGAATACTGGGTTTTCGACTTGCCCTGGCTCCTCGGCCACGACCTGCGCCACCTTCCGATAGAATCAAGGAAGAGCCTTCTCGTTCAGACCGTGCAAGAAAGCGGGCCCATAAAGGTGGTCCCCAGCCTCGAAGGAGACGCTAATCAGCTTCTCGAGCAAGCTTGCCAACAGGGCTGGGAAGGCCTCGTCGCCAAACGTGCTGGCTCGGTGTACAGGGAAGGGCGGTCGGCCGATTGGCGCAAATTGAAGTGCGGCCGCCGCCAAGAAATGGTGATTGGCGGGTTCACCGAACCTCACGGGGCGCGCGGAGGCTTTGGCGCTCTCTTGCTTGGTTATTGGCAGCAGGATGAACTCGTGTACGCCGGTAAAGTGGGGACCGGGTTTACGGAGGCCACCATCAAGAAATTGCTCGAGGCACTGCTCGCCATCGAAAGGCCTTCCAGCCCCTTTGCGGGCCGCGTAACCGAAAAAGGGGCGCACTGGGTGGAGCCTGATCTGGTCGCCGAGGTGGCTTTCAGCAACTGGACGCCCGACGGCCGTTTGCGGCACCCCAGCTTCCTCGGGCTGCGCACCGACAAAGTGAGCCACGAAGTGGTCCGGGAAGAGACCGTGCCCCGGCCGACGGGGCGCTGAAAAGGCTGCCGGCGGCTGAGAAAAGGTTCGGGCCGTTTGAGAAAAAGCGCATCAGGAGGTAGGCATGGGACCTGCGACGACTTTGCTCCGTGTGGTGACCGGTGCGACTCTTGTCAACCACGGGCTTCAGAAGTTGACCGGTCTCCCCGAGGTCGGTTCCCCTGAGCCCGGCGCCGCGGCAGGCGGCGCGGGCCCCGAACAGGTAAGCGCGGTCGGTGACGGCCAATTTTCTGTCGTCACCGGCGTTATGGAGGTCGCCGGCGGGGCCATGATCCTGGCCGGGCTGAGCATGCCGTTCGCCTGTTCGATGGTGAGCGCGGCCATGCTCGTGGAGGTCGCTCGAGACCAGCGCCAACACGGGCTGTGGCCCAGCAACCGGCGTTACGAGGCCCAGTTGCACATCCTGGCCGCGACCTTCGCCCTGGCTCGTGAGGGCGGGGGCGCGCTGACGCTAGATGGTCTCAGGCACAAGAGACGAAGAGGCCCCGCCTGGGCCGTGCTTCAGCTAGCGCTCGGCGCCGCCGCGGCGGCCCAGGTACTTGCCATCTCGCGACGCCGGCAGATGGCGGCCGTGGAAGTAGACCCGGCCGAGCTCGAGAACCATCACCAGGACGGGAGCGCCGCCCTCGGCCGACCAGAAAGGGCGGCGATCTCTAAGCCGGACAAGCCAGGCGCCGGCGGTCCGTCAGCCTGACCGACTCCTGGTACCATGCAAGGACCGTGCTCAAAGGAGGTGAAGCACACTGTCGAACACAAACACAAACGCAAAGGAGCAGGCCATCCTGCTCGAAGGGACCGTCGTCGAGTCTCTCAAAAACGCCACTTTCAGGGTGAAGACTGACAACGGCCATGAAGTACTGGCACATAACTCCGGCAAAATGCGCATGCACCGGATCCGCGTGCTGCCCGGCGACCGCGTACAGGTAGAGATCAGCCCGTACGACCTTAAGCGGGGCCGTATCACCTACAGGTTCAAGTAATAGCTGGCAGGTTGAAGTAACCGGGGGCGGCGCGCACTGGTGGGCGGCGCCGTTACTGAGGCCCCCAGGCGACAAAGATGGGGTCGCTGCCGACGAGGTTCCAATCGCCATCGCTGGCCCGTTCGCCCGTGGCTACACCGACCTGCACGAGGGCGCCGAGCCGCTCGGCGGCCGTCACGGCAGCCGCCAGTGATGCCGCTGTCGTGACGATCCGGCCTCCCACCACCAGGTGGTTGAGGCAGGCGTCCAGGACCTCGGGATGCCCTCCACGCAAGAAGACCCGGTCCGGCTTGGGGAGCCCGGCGAGGCCCTCGGGGGCGTGCAGGTTGTGAACTTTGATAGGAGCGGCGTGCTTGGTCGCGTTGGCGCGGGCCTGGGTGGCGGCACGCGGGTCTTCCTCGACGGCATGGACGTCCAGACCGGGCGCCAGGAGCGCCGCCTCGATGGCGACACTGGCCCCGCCGGCCCCCACCTCCCATAGCACGCCCACCAGAGGAAGGTCGAGCTTCGAGAGGACGATGGCCCTCACCTCGGGCTTGGTGGCCATCTCGTCCCTGAGCTGGAAGGCGGCGGCGTCCCTGCCAAAGCTGAAGCCGCTCAGCCAGGACCGGCTCCCGGGGCTCCATACGACGGTTGGAGACCGGTGGCTCTCGAGCGCTTCGCTGGGCAAGAGGAGGACGATCGAGTGCAGGTCCCAGGTCCCGGCGGCCAGTCCCTTGACGTCGGTCAGCGTCGCTTGCTCACGGGCTGTGCCGAGCCGGCTGCATACCGCGATCGTAAGAGGGTCGTTCTGGGGCCGGTCCGGCCTGCGCCTGCCCTCACGGCGCTGGAGGGCGCGCTCAATGCCCTGGCCTCCAGGAGAGCCTGGCCCACTTTTTCGGGCGGCGCATCGGCCGCGCACAGCACGGCGACCTTGTGGCCGCTGGAACTGGCCCGATGTGCGGCCATGAGGGCTTCGTTGCTACTGCGCCCCTGTGCCGATACCACAATGGCGTCATCCCACGGCAGACCGAAGCTGGCAAAGGCCAGGCTGACCGGCGAGGGCGCGGGCCGCACTTCCAGGCTGCCAGGCCCGAAGCGCTCGAAGAGAGCCCGGCCCATGCCGAAGAACCCCGGGTCGCCCGGGGCGAGGACGCAGACGCGCCGGCCGTTGGCCACCATGTCGGCCGTACGGTCGAGAGCCGCCGCCAGGCTCGAACCCGTCGGGCCCAGGGCCAGGACCACGTTCCCGGGTGGCACCATTTCGAGGTACCGGGGGGCGCCCAGGTACAGGTCGGCCGCAGGTAAGGGTGCCGATGGGGGCATCCCGATCACAACGATCGGGGCGGGCGACCGGGTCGGCTCCAGCAGAGCTGGGGGCGGGAACACGCCGGGCATAGGTCTCATGACCACTGCCCCCTACGCTCCAGCACTTCCTTGAGACTGCTCGGCCGGTCCGTCATTATGCCGTCGACACCCAGGTCGAGCAGCCGCTCCATCTCATGAGGCTCGTCAACTGTCCATACATGTACCGCTACCCCGGCGCGGTGGCACACTTTCAAAAAGGCGGTGTCGACGATCGGGATGCCCCGGCTCTGCACGGGGACCTGTGCGGCGACCGCCTGGCAGCGTACCGGGGCACGCAAACCTTGGCCGCAACGAGCCGAGCTACGGTCCAGGTGCCGGCGCTCGTAGCTAGTTCCGGCCCGACGGCAGCCCGGACCCACGCGACGCTCGCCGGTCGGCAAACGCGGCCACCAGCACCCTGTCGGCCGAGGCCGTCCGCCTCAGGGCGTCCACCACCGGGGTTACGGCTTCGCGCCGCTTTACGTCAATGTTCCACCTGACGTGTGGCCAAGCACTGAGCACTTCTTCCAAGCACGGGATCCCTCGACCGTCTCTGAGCTTGCTCGCCCTTACCTGCGCCCACCTCATCTTGCGCAGCACACCCGGCTGCTGAGCGACCCGGTCCAGTGTCGGGTCGTGGATGGTCAGCGCCACGCCGTCCGCTGTGGTCCTTACGTCCGTCTCTATGTAGCGGTAACCGAGCGAAACGGCATGCTCGAAGGCAGCCCAGCTGTTTTCGGGTGCTTCGGCTGCGCCGCCGCGGTGGGCGAAGGCCAGCGGTCCGGGGTGTTCCAGGAAGGCGAATCGGGTGGACATAGCACCCCTAAGGTATATGGACTGCTGCAGCCCTGGTCGGAGAAGCGTGAAAGGCATGAAAGTAGGTGCCCCCGCGGGGTACGGTTTGGCGGTGAGTGGCATCGACATTTCGCAGGCCCGTTTAGTCCCCGGGGCCGGGACAGATGGTTGGCTGGCCCGGTTGCCGGGCGCCATTGTGTGGGTGCCAGGGAGCAGCCCCGATGCGGGAGAGCTGATCTCGGCCTGCTTGGCCGCCATGAGCCCGACCGACCTCCTGGGCCGTGTCGGGTCGCGCCTGGCGGACCCTCAGGCGGCGCCGTGGCCACCCTTCGCCATCGTTGCTGCTCGCGGTCCTGAGCTGGTCGCTGTCGTCCATGGTCCCGTCGAATTGGTGGCGGACCAGGAGGGCGAGGAAAAGAGGCTCTACGGCGGGGAGGACGTGGGGTCGTGGCTCAACCGGCTGTTGAAGGGAGCGGGTGCGCTAAGAGCCGGCAATGGGGGCGACGACGAGGGCCTCGCCGACCTCCGCGAGGGGGTCATCAAGGCCAGCGGGTTCGTCCTGGTCCCGGCCGGCCAGGCCGGACGGGTGGCCCAGGCGCCCAAACAAGAGGCTGCAGTCGTTCGCGAGCTTGTCGTTCGCGAGCCTGTCGTTCGCGAAACCGTCTTCTACGATCCTGTGCCCGAGTCCGAGAGCCCCACATTCGCCGAGCAACCCGCCATCGATACCGATATCACAGTCGTGGAGCAGACAGCTCCGACCTCGACTTGTTGGCCGGGAGCACGGTGCGCGCGTGACGTTGCCAACCGAGAGCCTTATCTCGCAGGGTGCCAATTTTCAGGGCGCCAGCATTCGGGGTGTCTGCTCCACCGCGACCATCTGAATGACCCCCGTGACGACTTTTGCCGTGTGTGCGGCTTGCCACTGGTCCCCGGTGGCCCCGAAACAGAGGGACCGAGGCCTCCGCTCGGGAAGCTCACATGGGACAATGGCGAGGTCCACGAGCTCATCGGCGCCGCCCTGGTCGGCCGCGACGTGGCCCTCGACGGAGCTGTGGTTTCCGGCGAGCTGACCCCACTCGTGCCGTCGGGCCAAAACGACAGCATGTCGCGCGTGCACGCAGAGCTGCGCCCGAGCGGCTGGGACGTTGTCGTCGTCGACCGGGGCTCCACCAATGGCACGTTCATCTGGGATGAGCCCAGCAAAGCCTGGCAACGTCTTGTGCCTGACGAACCGCACGTCGTAAGGCCCGGTTCAGTACTTGCGTTCGGCGAACGGACGGCAACATTTGAGACCGTCGCAGTGACAGCTGGTCAGTAGAGCGCCGGTCGCAGCCTGAACTGCCCCCGAGACGGGTTGAACTGGCCCCGGGACGGAGATCGAACTGCCGGTACACTGAAGGGCCAGGAGGTCCGGCGCCCGGTAACCCGGCCAGCTGAAGCTCTGCAGAATTAGTCGGGCGCCGATGCCCGCGTCGTTCTAGGGTGCTGTTATGGCTGACAAGGAGCATTTCGCCGAGCAGGCGATGGTTTACATGAGCTCCCTGTACAGCGCGGCCCTGCGCATGACGCGTAACCCGGCTGACGCGGAAGACCTGGTCCAGGAGACGTACCTCAAGGCTTATCGTGCCTTTGGTTCGTTCCAAGAGGGCACCAACTTGAAGTCGTGGCTCTACAAGAATCCTGACCAACACCTACATCAACTCGTACCGGTCAAAGCGCCGGCGCCCGGCTCAGACCGAGCTAGACGACGTAGAAGACCTTTACCTCTACCATCGGCTGGGTGGGCTCGAAGCTGCCGCCGCTAGCCGTAGCGCGGAGGACCTCGTCCTCGACCATTTCACCGAGGGCGAAGTCAAGGAGGCCGTCGAGTCACTGCCTGAGCAGTTCCGCCTGGCGGTAGTGCTGGCGGACGTCGAAGGTTTCTCGTACAAGGAAATCGCTGAGAATCCTCGATATCCCGATCGGCACCGTAATGAGCCGGTTGCACCGGGGAAGAAGGGCGCTCCAAAAGGCGTTACATACATTTGCCGAGGAACGGCGCCTGTCCACCCCGGCAGATGTGCCGAGCTAGGTGTAAATAGGCACGAGCAGCGAGAAGACAATGGAACTTGACCAACCGCCGTCGTCGTGGCCATGGGGTGCGGGCTATGAGCGAACTATCTACGAGCCCTGCCAAGAGGCGATTGCGACGTTGTATGTCTTTTTGGACGGCGAGCTGACGCCGGACCGGCGAGAACAAATCCAGCGGCACCTCGACGAATGCGCTCCGTGCTTTGGCGCATTCGGTTTTGAAGCCGAGCTGAAGGTCCTGATAGCGCGCAAATGTCGGGACGAAGTGCCGGAGTCACTACGTCGCCGGGTGGCAGAGGCACTCCGAGCCGAGGACGTGGCGACTTGAATGGCGACCGGTGCTTTCGGGTATATGGGGTTGGGTCCGGGAACGAACAATCTTTAGTAGACGTAAGTAGGAGATATGAGCGAACGATCATTGGGAGGGCACATGCTGAGCGGCGGCGAGAGGCCGTCCAAGGCATTTGGTCGAGACCGGGTTTGCCGTCAGGCGGGGTGCAGTACCAAGCTGTCAATGTACAACAACGGGAAATATTGTTTCCAGCACGAGCCGATGGCGGTGCCACGTACTCGCGGCAAGAAGATCGCCTGACTGGGCGCAGGCATATCCTCGGTCCTCGGGCCTGGCACGTCGGCGTCCCGATCGGGGCCGGGAGAGCTTCCAGGCCGGTGGCGGCGTGACCGAACCTGTTGAAGAACCCATCTCCTGGGATCTGGCCGAACGCGTCGCCACGCGTATCGCCGCCCGTCAACCCTGGCTGCCCCCCGGACGGGTCAGTGTCCTGGAAGAGGAGTTCGCGGAGCTGACCGCTGAGGCGGAGGTACTCGTAGCAGAGGAAACCGGTCTGAGGTCTCTTACGGGTGACGCGCGCGCTCGTGTGACCGACCGGCCAGGCTGGGTAAGCGCCAACGTGGCTTCGTTCCAACGCCTGTTGAGACCGCTGACGCAAAAGCTTGAGGCCGTCATGGCCAAGCCCGCGCCCATGCTCGGCCCCGTTGCTATGCGGGTGCCGGCCCAGGTGAGCCGCAACATAAGCGGGGTTCAGCTCGGCCTGTTGCTGGGGTGGATGTCTACCAGGGTGCTCGGGCAGTACGACCAGCTGCTCATCGAAGACGAAAAACCTGAAGACCAGGACATCGTTTATTACGTGGGCCACAACGTGATCGAACTGGAAGACCGCTATGGCTTCCAGCCCCGTCAGTTCCGCCTATGGATAGCGCTCCACGAAGTGACCCACCGCGCCCAGTTCACCGGCGTGCCCTGGCTGCGTCCCCACTTTTTGAGCCTCGTGACATCCCTGTTGGAGGGCGTCGACCCCGACCCGAGGCGCTTGCTGGAGGCCTTGAAGCGGGCGGCGATGGAGGCGCGAGACGGCAAAAACCCGCTCGACGAGGGTGGTCTCGTCGCACTGCTCGCCTCCCCTGAACAGCGCCAGGCCCTGGACCAGATCGGTGGTTTGATGAGCCTGCTCGAAGGCCACGGCGACGTCGTTATGAACCGGGCCGCCCGCGGGCGGGTCCCCCAGGCGCAACGTTTTGCCCGTGTGCTCCAGCAACGGCGACAGCGCAGCGGTGCAGCCAAGATGGTCAGTTCCCTGGTCGGCCTGGACGCCAAGGTCAAGCAATACGAGCAGGGCGAACGTTTTGTCGAAGCCGTCGAGAACGCCGGTGGCCGCGAGCTGTTCGATTGCGTCTGGCAGGGGCCGGAGTGGCTGCCGAGCCTGGCCGAGGTCCGGGACCCGGCAGCGCTGGATCGCACGAGCCGAAGGTCTCGGCTGGACCGCTTGATCAAGTAGGCGGAACGGGCCGAATTACCGGCGGGAGCCACCTGGCGCGGCCTCGGGGACACAAGGAGTGCGGCCTGGAGGCGGTTACACGTTAGCCGGTGGGGCTCGCGATAAGCGCTGGCGTTCCGAGTCATAAAGTTCATGGCTAGTGGCCCGTGTGCTGGTGGTCGACGACGAAGAGAACCTCCGCGACGTGCTCAGCATGAACTTGAGCCTCGCCGGTCACGAAGTTGTCACCGCCAGCGACGGGCCGCAGGGCCTCGACTCAGCCCGACGTCGGCACCCGGAGGTCGTCGTGCTCGACGTGATGATGCCGGGCCTGGACGGTTGGGAGGTCCTGGCAGCGCTCAAATCGGACCCCGACCCGGCCGTCGCCGGCATACCGGTGATCATCCTGACTGCCCGCGCCGGTGACCTCGACGTGATCCGGGGGGGCATCGAGGGGGCGGTGTGCTATTTGACCAAGCCGTTTGCCATGAACGACCTGCGTCAGGCGGTTGCCGACGCCGTTGCCGGGGGGCCGGAGCACGAGCAGCGGCGAGCCGCGCAGCACGCCGCACTCGTACGGCTGGCCCGCCTCGAGCGTGGCAACGGGGCTCCTGATAACCCGGAAGCCCGCCCACGGATCAGCCGCCTCGAGCCCGTACGGGGCGCCCGCGCCGCCAAAGCTCCGGCGTCTTACGCCAGCTGGCCCAGCTGGCTGAACTCCCGTGCCCTGACTCCCCGGGACGAGGAGATACTGCGTACCGTGACCACCTGTGAAGGCCTTACCGAGGCACGCGCCCGCCTGCAGGTAAGCCGGAGCTACCTTTACGCCCGTCTGCGCCGGATGGCGGTCAAGCTGGGTTTTCAGAGTGGGCCTGCGCTCGTGCAAGCCTTGCGGGCCGCCAATGCGGTCCGGGAACGGGAGCTGCGAAGCGCCGGGCCCCTTTGACCCGACGGCTGCAGGCCCCGGGGGCGGGCACCACCAGCACAAGTGCCAATAGCGGTGCCAGTAGCAGTGCCGGTAGCAGTGCCGGTGCCACCGGTCCTGGCTGGCCCGACGCTCTGCGCTGGCCCGATGGGATCGAGCACCTTTTACAGCGCTCTTCGTTCCCCGGCCGAGGAGCAGACGTCGTCTGCGCCGTCTCGGGCGGAGCGGACTCGATGGCCATGCTCGCCCTTGCCGTTGCCGCCGGCTGCCGGCCGCACGTGGTGCACGTCGACCACGGGTTGCGCCCCGGGGGCGCGGAAGAGGCAGCGGTCGTAAAAGAGGCCTCCGAGCTGCTGGGGGCGACCTTTGCCGTCGTTCGTGTCGAGGTGGGGGAGGGTCCCGACCTGGAGGCCCGGGCTCGCCAGGCCCGCTACTCGGTGCTACCGGAGGGCGCGATGGTGGCACACACGGCCGACGATCAGGCCGAGACGCTCCTGATCAACCTGTTGCGGGGCGCCGCCCTGGACGGCCTGAGCGGTATGCGGTCCACGGCGGCCGGCGCCCGCCGCGTCAACCGCCCCATACTGGGACTGCGCAGGGCGGAGACGCGGGCGCTCGTGGCGGCACTTGGGTTTCGGGTCGTCGAAGATCCGTCCAACTTCGACCCGCGTTTTCGTCGCAACCGGGTGCGTCACGAGGTCTTGCCGCTCCTGACGGACGTCGCCGGGCGTGACCCCGTCCCCTTGCTGGCTCGCACCGCACGCCTGCTCGGCGAGGACGCGGGCTTCCTCGACGAACTGGCCCGAGAACTCGACCCGACCGACGCTCGGGAGCTGGCCAGGGCTCCCTTCCCACTGGCCAAAAGGGCGCTGCGGGCGTGGCTGCGAGAGGGAGAAGGCCCGGAACGTCATCCTCCTTCGGCGCAGGAGCTCGACCGGGCCTGGGCGGTCGTAACCGGCCAGTCGCTGGCGTGCGAGCTGGCCGGAGGCCGGCGCCTGAGCCGTTCGGCCGGCCGCCTTAGGATCGAGGTCTGATGACCTCACAAGGAACAGGCCAGACGGCGCAGGCGAGTGACGGGACGGGTGACGGGGAAGCGGTGCCAAGAGGTACCAAGCTGCTAGGTACCGGCCAAGTGAGTACCGGCCAGGCAGGTACCGGCCAGGTAGGTACCGGCCAGGTAGGTACCGGCCAGGTAGGTACCGGCCAGGTAGGTACCGGGCACCTGCCCGATCAGAGCACCGACCGGACGCCACTGCCCGGGCTCGAGCGGGTGCCAGAGCTGGCAGAAGTGCCAGACCTGGGAGAGGAAGTCGTTGGCGAGGAGCAGATCCAGGCGCGGATAAGGGATCTCGGGGCACAGATCACGGCCGATTACGCCGACCGGCCCCCGCTGCTGGTCGGAGTCCTCAAGGGGGCTTTCGTCTTTATGAGCGACCTGGCCCGTGCCATCGAATTGCCGGTCGAGTTCGACTTCATGGCGGTGGCGTCGTACGGGAGCAGCACCCGTACGAGCGGTGTGGTGCGGATAGTCAAAGACCTGGACACGGACCTCACCGGCAGGCACGTGCTGCTGGTCGAGGACATTGTCGATTCGGGCCTCACGCTCGCATTTCTCATGCGCAACCTCGCCGCTCGTCACCCGGCCAGCCTCGAGGTCTGTGCGCTGCTCGTAAAGGACGTGGAACCCGACGTCCCGCAGCTGTCCTACGTGGGCTTTCGCATCCCCAGGGACTTCGTGGTCGGTTACGGTCTCGATATCGGCGAGCGCTACCGCAACCTGCGCTCCGTCCGCCGGTACAACGGCCCCGTGTCTCAACCATGAGCCTCCCGGAGCCCGGGCCCTGACCGGCCCACCTTCTCCGGTAAGTACCTGCAAATAATCTAGGGTGTAGCGGGTGCAGAACCCTGGTCGCGATATTTCTCTCCACACGGGCCCACCCGACGGCAATGAACAGTCCGTCGAGGTCCATTCGGCCGACGGCAATGGGCGGGCGGCTGAGACGGCGCCAGTCAATGGCGGCACAGCCAACCGCGGTGCAGCCGGTTCTGGCACAGTCGGCAGCGGCACAGTCGGCAGGGGCACAGACGAAACCGTAAAAACAGGTCGCGTCGACCAGGAACGCATTGCCGCGGCCGTACGTGAAATCCTCTTGGCCGTGGGGGAGGACCCCGACCGGGAGGGCCTGCGAGCCACGCCGGCCCGGGTAGCCCGCATGTACGCCGAGATTTTCTCCGGGTTGTACGAGGACCCGGGCCTTCACCTGGCGTCCACCTTCGAGGCCGACCACGACGAGCTGGTGCTCGTGCGTGACATCCCGGTTTACAGCATGTGTGAGCACCACCTGCTCCCGTGGGTGGGCAAGGCGGACGTGGCCTATGTGCCCGGCGAGGACGGCCGGATAACGGGGCTTTCCAAGCTGGCGCGCCTCGTCGAAGGGTACGCCCGTCGCCCTCAGGTCCAGGAAAGGCTCACCTCGCAGGTCGCGGATACTCTTGTGCGGACGCTCGCACCACGAGGAGTGCTGGTTGTGGTCGAAGCCGAGCACTTATGCATGTCGATGCGAGGCGTTCAAAAGCCGGGTGCCATTACAGTGACCTCGGCGGTTCGGGGGCACTTCCTGACCAGTGCGGCCGCTCGGGCTGAGGTCCTCGGGTTCGTACAGCGGCAGGGCCGGTTGAGGCCCTAGCGGGCCGGCTGCAAATCTGGAAGGGCTAGCGCAGCGAGGATTGCGCCGTCAGCACCGCCCCGCCCACCAGCACCAGTGCGACTCCGGCCCGGTACAGGTAGCGCCCGAGCTCCTCGTACAGTTCTGGCTCGATTATCTGACCGGCGCCGAAAAAGCGTTTACGCCAACGGGCTCCGAAACCGGCAAACAAGCAGACGGCTCCGTAGGCGGATATCTCTGCGCCAGCGCCGGCATGAGCGAAGCTCATCGCCCACGCGGTGGTATAGGCCATGCTGCCCACCTTCACGAGAGCCCAGAGCCGCGTGACGTAGAGCCGGCGCCGGCGCGGCGGACGGGCTACGACCGGGGCCGCCGGCCCCGCTGGCGCTCCAGCGCCACTACCCGCTGTTTCGAGCGCATCCGCCCCCAGGCTGCCGTCGCCTATCCCGGAAGGGCCTGTTGCGGCGCCGCCGGTTCCAGCGAAGCCTGTTCCGGCGCCGCCGGCCCATGACGCCCCTATTGCCTCGGAGATGACCGACTCGCGTGCCCTACGCCGTTCGGCGGCGAGCCAGTCTGTCATGCTCAGGCTGGGCACGCTCAGGCTGGGCACGCTCAGGCTGGGCACGCTCAGGCTGGGCACGCTCAGGCTGGGCACGCTCAGGCGGGGCACGCTCGGGTTGGGCACGCTCGGGTTGGGCACGCTCGGGTTGGGCACGCTCGGGTTGGGCACGCTCGGGTTGGGCACGCTCGGATTGGGCACGCGGGGATTGGGCACGCGGGGATTGGGCACGCGGGGATTGGGCACGCGGGGATTGGGCACGCGGGGATTGGGCACGCGGGGATTGGGCACGCTCGGGTTTGTCACCCCCGGGCCGACCTGTGCCCTCTCATCGGCAATTACGTCTTGTGCCGCCGGCCGGATAGCAGCCGGCCCTGATCGCCCGGTCACACGGGTTGTTTCGACGGTGGGTGCGATGGCCTTTAGGACCGTTCCCGAAAGCACGCCAGGCTCGAAAAGCACGCAGCGCCGAAAAGTAGGCCATCGCGGCATTATTGTTTTTCCGTGGTCGCTAAGCTGGCACGCTGCGATGGCGCTTGTCATGGGCGTACTCAATGTGACGCCGGATTCCTTTTTTGACGGCGGCAGCTGGGGGGACCAAAACGCGGCCGTTGCTCGAGGCTGCGAGATGGTCGGACAGGGCGCGGACGTGGTCGATGTGGGCGGAGAGTCCACCCGGCCCGGTGCGTCTCCGGTCGCCGAGACCGAGGAGCTTCGCCGCGTCGTGCCGGTTGTGAGCGAGCTGGCGCGGCGGTTGGAAGGACGGGCCCGCATTTCGGTTGACACTCGCAACCGGGCCGTAGCCCAGGCTGCCCTCGAGGCGGGGGCGACCATTGTCAACGACGTTTCCGCGTCACTTTGGCCAGAGGTCGCCCAAGCTCGGGCAGGCTGGGTGGCTATGCACATGCGGGGGGAGCCGTCCACCATGATGTCGCTAGCCAGATATGACGACGTGGTCGCCGAAGTGAGAGATTTCCTGGTCGCCCGCGCCGAGCGCGCTGCCGGCCACGGGGTACAGGAGATATGGGTCGACCCCGGCATCGGCTTCGCCAAGACAGCCGCTCACAACCTGTCCCTCCTCGCCCGCCTGGACCAGCTGGTGGCCACGGGGTGGCCCGTGGCGGTTGGCGTTTCCCGCAAGCGCTTCATCGGCGCGTTGGCCTCAGGTGACGAAGCCCGGCCGGCACCACCGGAGGACCGTCTCGAAGGTTCGGTCGCCGGCGCCGTCTGGGCCATGGTCCATGGTGCCAGCATGGTGCGCGTGCACGACGTAAAGGCCACGGTTGACGCGGCAAGGCTTGTCGGCGTCAAATGACCGGTCCGACCAACATGAGGGGCAAGTGGGCCGCCGGCATAAAACCCAGGTTTTTTACCTGGGTTATAAAGGACAAACTGGCGGTTTGTGAGCGTCCCGGCGGTTATGCCCGCAACCACAGGAAAGTCCGGCGGCGGGAGGAGATCCTCTGGCTCAAGTGCCAGGGGTTTACCCGGGTGGTCTCCCTCCTGGCCTCCCCGCACAACCTCTACGCGTACGACGAAGAAGAGCTGGCGTGGTCGCACATACCGTTCGCCGCCAATGACGACCCGGCCTCGGTCCTGCCCGATTTATACGAGCAACTGCGGTCATGGCTGCGCGAAGACGAACGCGTCTTGGTGCACCAGGAGGAGATCAACGACAGGCTCCTGGGCGTGGTGGCCGGTTATCTGTTTTGGTGCGGTTTGATCCCCGAAGGGGCGCAGGCAGTGGCGGTGGCCGAGCGGTTGTTCGGCCGCCAGATGGGCCCGGAGGGCCGGGAGCTGGTGGCCCTCGTGCCTGAGCTGCCAAAGCCGGCGCCGTTCGCTCGTACTGCGGGTGCCTGACCCCTTTGGGTGACCCCGGGCCGCGCCCGCCCGCTTGGCCGGACAGCCCCCACCGGCAAGAGAGCACTGGTTGGCAAGACAGCATCGGTTGGCAGGACAGCATTGAACTGCGCGGCCTGCGCTTCGTAGGGGCGCATGGGGCCCTTCCCGAGGAAGCGGTGCGGGCACAGCCTTTCGAAGTCGACCTTTCGCTGCTGGGAGACCTCCGCCCGGCCGGACGAAGCGACGAGCTGTCGGAAACGGTTGACTACTCCGACATCTGCGCAGCCGTGAAGGCTGTTATCGAAGGGCCCATGCAAATTTGATCGAGCACCTGGCCGAAGAGATCGCCGCTCGGGCGTTGGCGATAGCCGGCCGGCGAGCCGTCGGCGTCGTCGTTACCGTGCGCAAGCTCCGGCCACCGGTGCCTGTTGAACTGGCCTCAGCGGCGGTGCGGATTTGCCGGCCGTGACGCGCCGTTCCAACCCGGGTGACGCCTCCACACACGCCTCACCTCCTGGCCGCCCCGGCCATGCCGTGCCGGAAGCGGGTGCGGCGGGGACGCCGGGCACTGATGGCGATGTCGAACGCCGACGGGCCTTCGTGGGCCTTGGCTCAAACCTGGGTGACCGGTGGGCGTTCCTTCGCCTGGGCTTGGCCCACCTCCCCGAGGTGGTGGCGGTATCGCCGGTCTACGAGACCGAGCCGGTCGGTGGGCCTCCCGGCCAGGCGCGCTACCTCAACGCCGTGGCTCAGCTGTGGACGGCTGTGACGCCACGCCAGCTGCTCGATGCGGCCCGGCGGGCAGAAACCGCGGCGGGCCGACAACGCAGCGTCACCTGGGGCGCCCGCACCCTGGACGTCGATATCTTGATCGTCGGCGACCTCACCGTTGACTCGGCGGAACTCCAGGTCCCCCACCCGAGGATGTGGGAGCGCGGGTTTGTCCTCGTGCCTTTAGCCGACCTGGCACCCGATCTTGTAGGCGACCGCCTGGACGACGAGATGAGGGCGGGCATCGCGCTCGCCGGTACTATGGAGATTTCCGAGCCCCCTGTACCTGAGCCATACCCGTCCTGAGCCCATCGTGATAATCACCGAAGAACCAGAGGAACTGCGCGCCTTTTTGGACCACGAGCGCCGTGAGGGCAAGCGCGTTGGGTTGCACCTGACGATGGGGGCGCTCCACGGTGGCCACCGGTCCAACATCCGGCGCGCCGCCGCCGAGTGCGACGTTGTTGCTGTCACTATCTTCGTGAACCCCCTCCAATTTGGCCCCGGCGAGGATTTTCAGTCATATCCGAGGGACCTGGCGGGAGATTGCGCCCAGGCGTCCGAAGCCGGGGCCGACGTCGTACTGGCCCCTCCGACCCGGGCCGTCTTCCCCGAGGAACCGCTGGTAACTGTCCGCGTAAGCCGCCTGGCGGACGTCATGGAAGGCGCCAGGCGCCCCGGGCATTTCGATGGCGTGGCGACCATTGTGACCAAACTTCTGGCCATCGCCGGCCCCTGCTACGCCTATTTCGGGGAAAAGGACTATCAGCAACTGACGATTGTCCGTCGTCTCGTCGCCGACCTGTCGCTACCGGTGGTCGTCGTCGGGTGCCCCACCGTTCGTCAACCTGATGGTCTCGCCCTCTCTAGCCGCAATGACTATTTGACCCCTGAGGAGCGAACGGCGGCAACGGTGCTTTATTGGTCGCTGCTGGCGGGCAAACGCGGCGTGGAAGAGCAAGGCATGACAACCGTTGCCGATGTCAGGGCAGCGATGCTCGAGGTGGCCGGCCGCCAAGAATTGTTCCAGCTTGAATATGCCGAAGTCGTAGACCCCTGGGCGCTGACCGTGCCTGATCTCTTGTCGGGCGAGGTCCGCCTGCTGATCGCCGGCCGGATCGGCAAGGCCCGGTTGATCGACAACGTTGGCGCCAACGCTCCGGAGGGTTGAACGTGCTGCTCGCCATTGACGTCGGGAACACTCAGATAGTCGTGGGGCTGTTCGCCGATGATGGTTCCGTTGGCACGGGCGGGCTCGTTCATCATTGGCGTGTTGCCACCCACCCCGTGTACACCGCAGACGAGTTCGCGCTTCAGCTGTCGGAACTTCTCGCCCTCGATGGCCTCGGCTTTCCCGCTGTCACAGGGGCGGTCGTGTCGTGCGTGGTGCCACCGCTCCAGGTGGCCCTGCGCCAGATGGCCAGCAAACGGCTGGCCGTTCCGTCGGTCTTCGTCGAGCCGGGCGTACGCACGGGCATGCCGGTGCTCGTCGACAACCCGAAGGAAGTGGGGGCGGACCGGATCGCAGACGCAGTGGCGGCGTTCGAAAAGTACGGTGGCCCGACCATAGTGGTGGACTTCGGGACGGCCACTAACTTCGAAGTGGTATCGGCCAAAGGCGAGTATGTGGGCGGGGTCCTGTTCCCGGGTGTCGAGGTTTCGGTGAACGCCCTTACTGCCAGTGCGGCCCTGCTCCCGAAGGTCGACATGGCTCCCCCGCGGAGCATCCTGGGCAAGAACACCGTGGAACAGCTGCAAGCTGGCGTCTACTACGGCTTTGCAGCCGTCGTCGAAGGGGTGTGCGCGAGGCTCAAGGACGAAGTCGGCCCGGCCACGGTCGTGGCTACGGGAGGCCTGGCGTCGGTCGTCTTGCCGGCCACAAGGGTCATAGACCACCACGAACCGTGGCTCACACTGCACGGCTTACGCACCATATACCATCGCAACCGGGCCAATGGCTGAAGATTTCCCTTACAAGATCGATGTCACCGCGCAGGCGGGCGAGCTCCAGCAGCGATTTGCCGCGTTGCCACCTGACGAGGGGTCCGGAGAAACCGTTACCGTTGCCGGGCGCATAATGCTCCGGCGGGAGATGGGCAAGCTCACCTTTATGACCCTCACCGACTGGACCGGCTCGGTTCAGCTGTTCGCGGGGGCGCAGTGGACCCATCGTTTTAGTGAGCTCAACAAGCTCTCGCTCGGAGATTGGGTGGCAGCCACAGGAGAAGTAGTCCGGACCCGGACAGCAGAGCTATCCGTACACGTCCAGGACTGGGTGCTCCTTGCTGAGGCCCGCCGGCCATTTCCGGGACAAGTGGCGGGGGATCACCGATGTAGATACTCGTTACCGGCAGCGGTACGCCGACCTGTGGGCTAACGAGCACTCTCGGGAAGTCTTGCTGGCGCGCAGCCGGACGATCTCGCTTATACGCCGTTTCCTTGAGGACCGCGGCTTTGTAGAAGTGGAAACGCCGACTTTTCATACGGTGCCGGGCGGGGCGACCGCCAAGCCGTTTATAACTCACCACAACGCGCTCGATATGGACCTGTACCTGCGCATCGCCCTCGAGCTTCACCTGAAACGCCTTGTCGTAGGCGGGCTGGTAAAGGTCTTCGAGATCGGGCGGGTGTTCCGCAACGAGGGTCTTTCCCCCCGCCATAACCCCGAGTTCACCATGCTCGAGCTGTACCAGGCGTACGCCGACTATTACAACATGATGGACCTGACCGAGGGGCTCGTAGCCCATCTGGCGGCCGAGGTTACCGGGAGCACACGGCTGCAATACGGTGGCCGGGACCTCGACCTCACACCGCCATGGAGGAGGGCGACCATGCTCGAGCTCATTGCCGAGCAAACGGGTAAAGAGCTGAGCCTCGAGACACCGCTGGAGGAATTGCGGCGCCGGGCGCGGGAAGCAGGAGGGAACGTCGAGCCATCGTGGGGCGCGGGCAAGCTCGTTTTCGAAATTTACGAGAAGACAACAGAGCCAAACCTGTGGGGCCCTGTTTTCGTCATGGACTACCCGAAAGAAGTCTCGCCCCTGGCGCGTGACCATCGCAGCGTCCCCGGCTTGGTCGAGCGGTTTGAGCCGGTTGTGGCCGGCCGAGAGCTGGGCAACGCTTTTTCCGAGCTCACCGACCCGGGCGAGCAGCGGGCCAATTTCGAGGCGCAGGCACGGGCGCGCGCCTCGGGTGACGACGAGGCCATGGCTGTCGATGACGACTACATAAGGGCGCTCGAGTACGGCCTGCCACCGACCGGAGGGCTCGGGCTGGGCATCGACCGCCTCGTGATGCTCCTGACGGGGTCGGAGGCGATCCGCGATGTCATTGCTTTCCCGACGCTGCGCCGGGAGGCTGACTGACTGCCAGCGTCCGCTTGTCACCTCTCGGTGCGCACCGGGCCAGCCGGCTGAAGGACTAGCCGGCCCGCACCACCAGGTCGTCCAGTAGCCGGTTGGCCAGGCCGCCCAGCGCTTCCCGGGTGGGCGCAACAGCCTGGCGAGCGCCGTTGCTCAACGCGTCCGAGGCGGGCGGCAGCTCCTGCAGCGCCTGTGAGGCCAGGTCGGCCCAGCGGCGGCCCTCCGCGATCGACTCGCGGATGGCGGCCGTCGACAGGATGATGTCCCTGGCCTTTTCGAGTTCCGGGCCATCGAGGGGACGTCCCAACAGAGCCGATAGCTCTGCGCTGACGTCGGGGTCGGCCAGGGCACGGATCACCGGGAGCGTGTAGGTACCCTCGAGCATGTCGTGGCCGGCGGGCTTGCCGAGCTCTTCCTCGGTGCAGACGAGGTCGCGGACGTCGTCCCAGATCTGGAACGCCATACCAAAGCCGTGCCCGAAGCGTGTCAGGGCCTCGATCTCCGGCCGGGACGCACCGGCGACGATCCCGCCGATATGGGTGGAGGCGGACAGCAGCGAGGCGGTCTTGCACGAAATGGCCTCGAGGTAGGCTTCCTCCGGCCGCGCGATGGAGAAGGCGTAGTGGAGCTGGGTCATCTCGCCCTGGCACAGCCGGCTGATCGTGTTGGCGAGGACCCTCACGACCTCTGTCCCGAGCCCGGCCGCTATCTCCGAGGCGTGGGCCAAGAGGAAGTCGCCGGCCAGGATGGCCACCAGGTTGCCCCAACGGACATTGGCGCTTTCCACTCCCCGGCGAGAGCCGGATTCGTCGATTACGTCGTCGTGGTACAGGGAGCCCATGTGCACGAGCTCGACGGACACCGCACCCTGCACGACACTGTCGACCGCTTCAGATCCTGTGGCCGCCGCCGCCGCCAGTAGAAGCGCAGGCCGCAAACGCTTACCACCCGCTTCTACCAGGTGAGCCGCCACTTCGGTCAGCAATGGTTCCGGGGAAGTAACCGCCTGGCGTAGCTCGGCCTCGACGCGGCCAAGGCCGTTGTCGAGCCCGGGAAGGTAAAGCAGCTCCCAGACGTTCATTACCAGACGATATGCCATATCACGGCAAAGCACGAACTGGGCCCCGAAAGCCCCCGGCGTGCTCGACGCTGTACTGGATTTGCGGCGGCACTGCCGCCTCTTAGTTGGAAGGCGCCTCTCAGTTGGAAGGCGCCTCTTAGTTGGAAGTTAAAATAACCGTCCCCGGGTGTGGCTGGGTGCCCTCCCCGATGGCGAGACCTATAGGTACACTGGAAAGAGCAGGAGCCCGGAAGAAAGGCTATGGATGACTGGCGCAGTAAGCGGCGTGGCAGCAGGGCAACCTGGTGCCTGCTCGCCCAAGGTGCCGGCACCCGGATTTGCCGAGTCTGCTGAGGAGGATGTCAGCGTTGTTTGAGCGCTTTACCGACCGAGCCCGACGAGTGCTGGTGCTGGCCCAAGAAGAGGCTCGCCTATTGAACCACAACTTCATCGGCACCGAGCACATTCTGCTCGGCCTCATTCATGAGGGCGAGGGAGTCGCGGCAAAGGCGCTGGAGTCGTTGGGCATCAGCCTCGAGGCAGTACGCGAAAAGGTAGAAGAGACCATCGGCCCGGCGGGCACGTCGACGACCGGTTCCCCTCCTTTTACGCCACGCGCCAAAAAGGTGCTGGAGCTATCGCTGCGGGAAGCCCTGCAGCTAGGTCACAACTACATCGGCACCGAGCACATGCTCCTCGGCCTCGTTCGCGAGGGTGAGGGCGTGGCCGCCCAGGTCCTGGTTAGCCTGGGTGCGGACCTATCGCGGGTTCGCCAACAGGTCATCCAGCTGCTCTCGGGGTACCAGGCCTCGGGGCCGAGAAGGCGACTGCGGGCGCGGCCCCCAGTGCGCAGGACGTCCCCGCCGGGAGCCCCGTGCTCGACCAGTTCGGCCGCAACCTGACCCAGCTGGCCAGGGAGCGCAAGCTCGACCCGGTCATCGGGCGGGAGCGAGAGATCGAGCGGGTCATGCAGGTACTGTCTCGCCGCACCAAGAACAACCCCGTTCTCATTGGCGAGCCGGGTGTGGGCAAAACCGCCATTGTCGAAGGCCTTTCTCAGCGCATTGTGGCCGGCGAGGTCCCTGAGACGCTGCGGGGCAAGCAGCTCTATACGCTCGACCTTGGCGCCCTGGTGGCCGGGTCCCGTTACCGCGGCGATTTCGAAGAGCGGTTGAAGAAGGTACTGAAGGAGATCCGGACTCGCGGCGACATCATCCTGTTCATCGACGAGCTCCACACGCTGGTTGGCGCAGGCGCAGCCGAAGGGGCCATCGACGCCGCTTCGATCCTGAAGCCCATGCTCGCTCGCGGGGAGTTGCAGACAATCGGTGCCACCACCCTGGACGAGTACCGGAAGCACCTGGAAAAGGATGCCGCCCTCGAGCGCCGCTTCCAGCCCATCAAGGTGGAGGAGCCCTCGCTTGCTCACACCATTGAGATTTTGAAGGGTTTGCGAGACCGCTACGAGGCACACCACGGCGTCACGATCACGGACCAAGCCGTCGTCACCGCTGCCAACCTGGCCGACCGCTATATCGCGGACCGGTACCTGCCGGACAAGGCGATCGACCTCATCGACGAGGCCGGTAGCCGGTTGCGCATCCGGCGCATGTCGACTCCTCCCGACTACAAAGCGATCGAGGAGGAGATCGCCAAGGCGCGCAAGGAAAAGGAACTGGCCATCGAGAAGCAGAACTTCGAGCAGGCCAAGAAGCTCCGCGAGAAAGAAGAGGAGCTCCTGCAGCGCAAGGCAGCCAAGGAACAGGAGTGGCGGGCCGAGGGAGTCGACCTGTTCGACGTCGTTGACGAAGAGGTCATCGCCGAGGTGCTGGCCAACTGGACCGGTATCCCGGTCTACAAGTTGACCGAAGAGGAGACCTCCAAGCTGCTGCGCATGGAGGAGGAGCTCCACAAGAGGATCATCGGCCAAAACGATGCGTTGAAAGCCGTTTCCCAGGCGATCAGGCGCACCCGGGCCGGTTTGAAGGACCCCAAGCGGCCCAGCGGTTCGTTCATCTTCCTCGGCCCTTCCGGTGTCGGCAAGACCGAGACGGCGAAGGCCCTGGCCGAGTTCCTGTTCGGCGATGAGGGCGCTCTGGTGCAGCTCGACATGTCCGAGTACATGGAGAAGCACACGGTTAGCCGCCTTGTGGGCTCCCCGCCGGGCTATGTCGGTTACGAGGAAGGCGGCCAGCTGACTGAGGCTGTTCGCCGCAAGCCCTTCTCGGTCGTTCTCTTCGACGAGATCGAAAAGGCGCACCCCGACGTCTTCAACGCCTTGCTCCAGATCCTGGAGGACGGCCGCTTGACAGATGCTCAGGGCCGGACGGTCGATTTCAAGAACACCGTGATCATCATGACGTCCAACCTGGGCACCGCGGACCTCCGCAAAGCGTCGGTGGGGTTTGCGAAGACCGACGAAGCGGTTACCCACGAGAAGATGAAGACCAAGGTCAACGATGCGTTGAAGCAGCACTTCCGGCCCGAGTTCCTCAACCGGATCGACGACGTCATCGTGTTCCACGAGCTGACCAAGGACGAGATCACCGAGATCGTGGACCTCTACATGCGGCGAGTGCGCGATCAGCTCGAGTCGCAGGGCCTGAGCGTCGAGCTCACCCGGTCGGCCAAGTACCTGGTGGTCGAAAAGGGTTACGACGCCATGATGGGTGCCCGGCCGTTGCGCAGGGCTCTCCAGCGGATGGTGGAGGACCCCCTGTCCGAGAAGATCCTCTGGAAGGAGTTCCGCGCCGGCGACACGATCATCGTGGATGCCGAAAACGGCGAGATCGTCTTCCGGGCTATGGAGCACTTCGAGCCGCCGCCGGTCGAGCTGGCCGGCGCCGGCAGCCCCGACTAGACCGCTAGTTGTTATCCAGCGGTCGCAGCGCTAGTCCTCTGCGTCGAAGGTCGCCCTCACGGGCGGCCTTCGTCGCTTTGGCGTTGGCGGCCGTCCTCGCCTCCGTGCTGCTGAGTGCGTGCGGGACAAGCGTAAACCTGAAAGTCGACGTGGACCGCTCTGGAGCGGGTTCGGTCACGCTGCTTGTTTCGTTCCCCCAGGCGACCGCCGCAAGTATTGAAGACCTGAAGACCGGCCTACCGGTCGCCGATCTTCGGGCTGCCGGTTGGGTCGTCGACGGGCCGTGGGCCGGCCCTACCGGCAGTACCGAGGTGAGCGCCACTCACAGCTTTTCCAACCTGTCTGAGGTACCGGCGCTTGTCGCCGACGTGGCAGGGAGCGGCGCCGAGAGCAAGCGACCGTTCCGGCTGGCGGTGACCGAGCAGACCGGTTTCTTGCAGGACCGCTTTATGGCCGCCGGGAGTGTCGACCTTCAGTGCTCAATTTCCTGTTTTGCGGACCCCCACCTGGCGCAGAGCGTCGGTTACGCCCTCGGCCTGGCGCCGTCGGAAGTGCACCAGCTCCTCGGGAACGACCCGGGCAAAGAGCTGAAGTTCCGGGTTGAGGTCCTTTTACCCGGCCGGCTCTCTTCGACGGACGGCAGCGGTCGGGCGGGCAAGAGCGGCGCCATCTGGGTGCCGGTCCTTGGCCACGCCACCCCGGTGGCGGTCTCGAGCGTGAGGGTGGACGTTTCGCGGTTGCGGGGCCTTTTCGTGGCCGTCAATGCCGGCGCCCTGGTCGTCCTTACCACCGCCGCATACCTGCTCTGGCGCCGGCGCCGCCGTCCAAAGAGCGGCCTGGCTGCGCTCAAGGTCCGTCGTCGGCCGGTTCGGGCGCGGCACAGCTGGAGGTAACCGGCGGGGCGCGTTCGGTGTGTTGGCAGCCACGTTTCTGGCGCTTGGCTGGCGCCGAGGCGCGTAGGGGCCAGATCGGTCCCGTACCTCGTTTATTCGGCCGGCGAGCCAGGTCGCCAGCGGTGTGCGCCTCGTTTACCCCGGTGGCGCGCCCCTTACCCCGGTGGCGAGCCCCGGTTGCCGAGCCGGCCCGCCTCCCGGTCCCGCTCGGTCTTTTCCCGGTGATGGGGCCAACATCGGGGCTGGAGGTTGGTATAAGAGGTCGGCCCGTGGTTGGCCAGGGGGTCGACATGGTCCCACTCGAGGCCATAGCGGCGCCCGCAGCCGAGCTCGGCGCACACCGTGCCCGCAAAGCCGGGCGGGGCCCCGAGCTCCAGGGCCGTGCGCAGTTCGGCCTTGATGTGGCGGCCGAAGTGCTTGACGGTGGCAATGGCCTCCCCGTCGTGGAGGACGGCCTTGATGAAGGCGTCCTCGCTCAGCTCCCGTACCCGCTCCACCGGTAGCGGCCCCCCGCCCAAGATGTGGCTTACCTCGCCCGGGTGGGCGTGGCCCCGGCGGTAGGCGTTGATGTCGCAGATAAGCACCAGGTCGGCGCGGAGCGGGCGCCTCCCCGGTACCCAGCACCAGCTGGGCCAGGGCGTCGGCGGCGTGGGCGGCGTAGGGCTCCTGCGACCCGGCCCGCCGGGCCGCCGCCCGTACCCGGTCGGTGCCGACCTGCAGGCGGTTGACGATGGGCACGCCCACGTCGGGGCTAAGGGCCACCGAGAGCCGGACCATGCCCGTAGCGGTCCCGCCAGGTGTGGCACTCCCGCAGGCGCCGCTGGCGCCGGTACAGCTGGGCGGCGTCGGCGCGGGCCAGCACCCGCTCCCGCACGGCGTCGCGCACGGCCCTTAGGTCAGAGCGCCGGCCCAGGTCGACCAGGTCGTGCTCGGCCCCCGGCACCTCGGCCTGGGCGACGACGATCTCGTGCGCCTGGGCGAGCGACAGCTCGCCCGCCACCAGGGCCTGTTTGGCCTCCGGGCAGGCCTCTACGGCCGTCGCCGTCTCGAGCGCCATACGGGCCTCGCTGGTGCTAGAGCCCATGTGGCGGGCCAGCCACTCGGGCCCAGTGGCAAAGCCCTCGGCCCGGTAGCTGCCTTCTTCTACCGCCCGGGCCGCCACCCGGCCCGGGCCGCCGCGCACGCCTTTTCGGTTAGGGCCAGCGTCTTTACCACCCGGGCGCACTCGAGGCCCGACATGGCCTCGGGGTCGAGGCGGCGCACGACCTGGCGCAGCAGATGGGCCACCTCAAAAAGGCCTTCAACCATAGGCCGTCTCCCTCTTGGGTCTACCTGGAAGGAGAGACCGATAGGAGGCCCGATCTCGAAGGCTGCCTACAGGCTACTCAACCTCCCTTCGTCGTCAAGGAAGAAAATAAGCCCGGCTTTGAGCCCGCCCACCCTTGATCGATGGGGCCCCGTAACCGGGACCCCTCGACGCAAATCCCCGGGTCCTGGCCATCCAGGTTTTCGTCCCTGGCCCGCGCTATCGTCCCGCGGCGGTGAACAAGATCGGCACAATCCATCGTTGCCAGTCGTGCGGTGCATCCCACGCCCGCTGGGTCGGCCGCTGCGGGACATGCGGTGAGTGGAACTCACTTCAGGAAGAGGTGGCTGCCAGCTGTCCCACTAGCAGCGCTGGACGCCCGGGTGCCCCGACCGCTCCGGTCCCCGTGCCGTTGGCCGAGGTCGACCTCAGCACCCATGCGCCCATGCCCACCGGCATTGGAGAGCTCGACCGGGTCCTGGCGGGTGGCCTGCTCCCCGGTTCGGCGACGCTCCTGGGCGGTGAGCCGGGCACAGGCAAGTCAACCCTGCTGCTCCAGGCGCTCGCTTCGATGGCCACTTTGGGCCGGAGGTGCCTTCTCGTCGCCGCCGAGGAGGCGGCCACCCAGGTCCGCCGCCGTGCCGTGCGTCTCAGTGCAGACGTCGACGGGGTCTTCGTCGTCGAGGCAACACAATTGACCGCCATAGAGCAGGCGGTGGCTGACGTTGCCCCGGACGTGATCGTGGTCGACTCCATCCAGGCAGTCAGCGATCCCGCCACCGCGTCGACGGCAGGTTCGATGGCGCAGGTAAACGCCTGCGCGCACGAGCTCGTGGCCCAGGCTAAGGCGGCCCGTTCTGCGCTCATTCTCGTGGGTCACGTGACCAAAGAGGGGGCGTTGGCCGGGCGCCGCGCCCTGGAGCACCTGGTGGATACCGTCCTCAGCTTCGAAGGGGACCGCTTTCTGGCTTTGCGCGCGCTACGGGCGGTAAAGCACCGGTTTGGGCCGACTGGTGAGACCGGGCTGTTCGAGATGACCGAGAGTGGCCTGACCGGTGTCCCCGACCCGAGCAGCTTGTTCCTTGGCGACCGCCTCGAGGGCGCACCCGGGTCTGCGGTGACAGTGCCTATCGAGGGTCATCGTCCCGTGCTCGTCGAGGTCCAGGCCCTGGTGGGGCGTGCGTCTACACTGCCCCGTCGTTTCGTCACGGGCCTCGACCCGGGCCGCGTGGGCTTCCTCGTCGCCGTCCTCGACCGGCGAGCGGGCGTGCCTGTGGGCGAGTGCGACGTGTACGTTTCCGTAGCCGGCGGCGCCCGTGCTTGCGAGCCGGCAGCCGACCTCGCTGTCTGTCTCGCCCTTGCCTCGTCCCTTTCTGGACTGCCGCTCGGGGCGGACTGTGTCGCCATCGGTGAGGTCGGTCTCGGAGGCGAGCTCCGACGCGCCGGTGGCATGCGAAAGAGGCTGGAGGAGGCACGGAGGCTGGGTTTTCGAGAAGCTCTGGTGCCCGCTTCGCCAGGACGAGGGGGACGCGTGGGGCACCGCGGAGCCCGGGACAGCGCCCGCCCACGTCGCTTCCTTATCAGAGCTGCGAGAGCAGCCGGCGGCAACGCTCGCCCAAGCCCTGTCCATCGCTTTCGGCGACGGTCTGACGCGACGGGCGTGCCGCAGTCCGGGCGGCTTGAGCGAAGTGGCATTGGGCGGAGCCGGGCGGCCCCAGGCCGGTTGATGCGACGAACCGGACGCTGTACAGGAGTTTCTTATTCACAGCCGGCCCTCCATCGGTTAGCATCAGCGGGTGCCGGACCGGCTGAGCGCGGCCATGATCGAGGCGCTGGGATCGATAGCTCCGGGCCGGCCCTTGCGCGAAGGTCTGGACCGGATCCTGCAAGCCAACATGGGCGCCTTGATCGTCGTCGGGGACGGTCCCGACGTGCTCTCCATATGCTCGGGCGGCTTCCTGCTGGACGCCGAGTTCAGCCCTCAACGGCTGTCCGAGCTGGCCAAGATGGACGGCGCCATAATCCTCGCCCCGGATGCCAGCCGGATCGCGCGAGCAAACGTGCACCTGGTCCCTAACCCGGCGGTGGCTACGTCCGAGACAGGGACCCGTCATCGCACGGCCGAACGGGTGGCGCGTTCGATCGACGTGCCGGTGATCACGGTCTCGGAGGACAGGTCGGTTATTTCGGTCTACCGAGGCGAGCAGCAACGCCCACTGGTCCCTGTGGAGCGCCTTCTGGCTCGGGCCAACCAGGCGCTCGAGACCCTTGAAGGCTATCGGGACCGCCTTGACGTGGTGACCAACGCCCTTTCCGCTCTCGAGGTCGAGGACATGGTCACGGTGAGGGACGTGGTCACGGTGCTGCAACGCACGGAAATGGTACGCCGCATCGCCGAAGAGGTCGACGGATACAGCATCGAGCTTGGGACCGACAGCAGGCTGGTGCGCTTGCAGCTGGAAGAGATGCTGGCCGGCGTCGAGGAGGAGCGTCGTCAGATCCTCCGCGACTATTTGCCGCCTGACCCCGGGTGGGGTGTGGGAGAGGCCCTGGTTGCCCTCAGCCGGCTGACGACAGACCGGCTACTCGACTTGGCCAGGGTCGCCGCCGTGCTGCGGATCGGGGACCACGCGGATCTCGAGAGCCCTCTCCGGCCTTATGGTTACCGCCTACTGTCGAAGATCCCTCGGCTCCCCGACCACGTCGTCCGCAATATCGTGGACCGCTACGGAGGTCTCCAGCAGATACTCCGGGCGCGGGTCGAGGACCTTGACACGGTGGAGGGCATCGAAGTGGCGGGCGCTCATTTCGTAAAGGAGGGTCTGGCCCGTCTGGCGGAAACGAGCATCCTCGACCGCCTGGGTTGAACGAGCTGTTCAGGGGGCAAATCACCCTGTCGCCGGACGGGGACCGACAGGGCGACAGGGCGACTCTCAAAACGTGGCCAGCCGCGGTCCTCTAGCGAGCCCTCTCGGTGAGCCGTTCTCTGTTCATGATCCGGTAGTGCCTGTCTGACTGCTCGATCCATCCCAGCCGGACGAAGGCGGCAATGGACTTGTTCACCCGTTCCCTGGACGCACCTACAAGGCCGGCCAGCTCCTCCTGGGTAATGGGGAGCTGGAACTCATCAGCTTCGGCGGACAGCTCCAGCAGCCGTTTTGCCGTCCGGCCCGTCACGTCCAGCAACATGGCGTCCGCGATGGCGTCGTCGGCAGATCGGAGCCGCCGGGCGAAGAGCTCAACGACGTCCCACAACAACTCCGGGCGTGCTTCCAGCTCGCTCCGCACAACTCCAAACGGCACTCGTACCAGCTCCGAACGCTCGAGTGCTCGAGCCGAAGCCGAGCGCGGCTCGCCGTCGAACAGGGGCATCTCGCCAAAGATGTCACCGGGTTCCATGAGCGCCACCAGTGACTCCCGCCCGTCGGGCGACCCTTTGGCGATGGCTATGCGCCCGCTTTGCACCACGAACAGGTCCTGCGCCTCATCGCCCTCGCTGAAAAGGGTGTCATTGCGCTCCAGCCGGATTGTGACGGCTTCAGTTGCGACCCGTTCGAGAGCCTCCGCCCCGAGGGAGGCCAAAAGGTCCGAGCGCGTGAGCGCAGTCACGTCTTCCATCCATGGCAAACGCTAGCCGCGTCGACGGCTCCAACCCCCTACCGCACCGGTGGCCGTCACTGACCACGAGGGCTGGCCGCCGGTGGCCGCTTACGCGGCCAGTGCCCTTTCCCGTGACGGCTACCGCCGTTCGCTCTTCCGGCCGGCCTCGTCGGACGACGCCGCACGTAGAAGCCGGTTCGTCAATAGTGGGGTGCGTTGGTTGGAGCCCCTGAAATGGCCTACCCTGGATGAAGGGCAAGCCAGCGAAAGGACCCTTGGGACACGCATGCCGTTTGACGTCGGGGACAAAGTAGTTTACCCCCACCATGGGGCCGCAGTCGTTGAGAGAAGGGAGCTGCGCGCCGACTTTGGCGAGCAGCGCGAGTACCTGGTGCTGCGCCTTGCCTACGGGGATTTAACCCTCAAGGTACCGGTTGATTCGACCGCAGATGTGGGCATCAGAGAGGTTATAAACGACGAGGAAGTCGAAGAGGTCTTCGCCGTCCTGCGCAAAAAGGACGTCCGGATGCCGACGAACTGGTCCCGTCGTTACAAGAACCATGTTGAAAAGCTGAAGTCCGGGGACATTTATCAGGTGGCGGAGGTCGTACGTAACCTCTCGAACAGGGACAAGGACAAAGGGCTCTCCGCAGGCGAGAAGCGGATGCTCAATCGAGCCCGCCAGATCCTCGTCTCCGAGCTCACGTTCGCCATCGGGGTGTCCGAGGCCGAGGCCGAACAGAAGCTCGACGAAGCGCTCCCCTAGTGCCCGCCGGCCCGGCCGAGGCCGGCCCGCCTGCTCACCGGCTCGTGTGGGCGGTTGTCGTCGCCGGGGGCAGCGGCGTGCGCTTCGGCGGCTACAAACAGTTCATGCTGCTGGCTGGTCGCGAGGTCGTTGACTGGTCGCTCGACGCCGCTTACCGCGCCTGTGCAGGCGTTGTGCTCGTCGTACCGGCCGCCATGGTGGACAAGTACGGAGGCCGGGCTTCTGTGGTCGTCGCCGGAGGGCCGACCCGGGCGTCATCGGTCCGTGCTGGCCTGGAGGCGGTGCCGCCTGATGCTCAGGTCGTGATCGTCCACGACGCCGCCCGCCCCCTTTCGAGCGGCCACACCTGGGCTGCCGTGATCGCGGCTATCGAGGACGGGGCTGATGCGGCCGTCCCCTGCGTCCCCGTTTCGGACACGATCAAGCAGCGCCAGGACGACGGAGGCCTCGTAACGCTGGAGCGAGCGCGCCTGCTGGCGGTACAGACGCCTCAGGCGTTCCTGGCCGCCGCCCTCCGGGAGGCTCACGCCGGCCGGGGAGAGGCGACTGACGATGCGGCCCTGGTCGAAGCCATCGGCGGGCGGGTCGTGGGCGTGGCCGGCGAGGCCTCCAATATCAAGGTGACGAGCCCGCACGACCTCACGCTGGCCGAGGCCCTGCTGGCCTCAGAAGTCCCGGTCGGCGGCGCGCCGTGAACCTGAGGGTGGGGCAGGGTTTCGACATCCATCCCTTCAGCGACGACCCCGACCGGGCCCTGGTCCTCGGCGGCGTGCGCATCGAGGGCAGGGGCCTGCGGGGCCACAGTGACGGGGACGTCGTGTGCCATGCCATCGCAGACGCGTTGCTCGGCGCCGCCGGCCTGGGGGACATCGGGGGCCACTTCCCCGATACGGACCCCTCTCTGGCGGGTGCCGACAGCGTGAAGCTGCTTACGCGTGTCGTCGAGGAACTGGCTACCGGCTGGCAGGCGGTCAACGTCGACTGCACCGTGATCGCCGAAGCGCCCAAGCTGGCCGCTCACCGGGACGCCATGGAAAAGCGGCTGACCGAAGTGGTCCGCGCCCCCGTTTCGGTGAAGGCGAAAAGAGGGGAAGGTTTAGG
Organism: uncultured Acidimicrobiaceae bacterium; assembly: GCA_963754115.1. Taxonomy (GTDB): domain Bacteria; phylum Actinomycetota; class Acidimicrobiia; order Acidimicrobiales; family Palsa-688; genus Fen-671. Next base: position 187,644 of record CAVWFC010000010.1, read on the forward strand.
GGCTCTCGGGCGACAAGAGGGCATCGCCTGTCTCGCCGTCGCCCTTGTCACCGGGGCCTGATGCGTCGCCCCTCGAGACGCCGCCTTACCGGGAAGAGCAATGAGAGCGCGCGGCGACATAAAGGCGGGCCGAACCAAGGCATCCGGACAAGCCGCCCGACAAAAGGCCTGGGAAAACGATGAAGGCTCGCGGTAGCACCTACGCGAGCACCTACTCGCTCGGCGGGGAGCAGGTCGAAGGTCAACATGCCGTCCATGAGCTCCTCGTCGCCGGCCGGCGCCGGACCAGGCGGATCTGGGTGGCCGGAGCGGACAGCCCGGGCGAGCAGCTAGACGGCATAGTTATGCTCGCCCGCGAGCGGGGCGTACCGGTCCAGCGGCGGCCGGCCGAGGCGATATCAGCGGCCGCTCGCACGGGAGCGCCTCAGGGGGTGATCGCCTGGGCGGACCCGGTCGCCGCGGTGGCCCTCGACGAACTGCTTGGCTCCGCGGCGGCCGGCCCGACCTTCTTCTTCGTGGTGCTTGACGGCGTGACCGATCCCGGCAACTTCGGCTCGCTGCTGCGCAGCGCCGCCTGCGCCGGTGTCTCCGGCGTGGTTGTCGCCCGCCACCGGTCGGCTCCCTTGACGCCGGCAGCGGTGAAAGCGGCGGCCGGAGCTGTCGAACATGTCCCGATCGCCTCTGTCGGCGGCGTGCCGGCAGCTCTTCAGCAGCTCACGCGAGCGCACATCTGGGTTGTCGGCCTCGACCCCGGCGGCAAAGAGGAGCTCTGGCAGGCCAAGCTGCTCGACGACCCGGTGGCGCTGGTGCTCGGCTCAGAGGGAAAGGGACTTTCCCAGTTGGCCCGCCAACGCTGCGACCTGCTCGTCCGCATACCGCAGAGCGGGCCACTCAGCTCGCTGAACGTCGCGTCGGCGGCAGCCATAGCCTGTTTCGAAGTGGCACGTCGTCATGCTCGTCCGTGAACCGGACCGGCGGGTGTTTGTGCGGCCGACCCTTGGCCCGGGGCGGCTCGCTCCTCAGGCCACTCGTTCTTCGCCGGCAGGCGCCGGTGACTCCTCTTCTTCACCCTTCGGGTAGAGGAACTGGAACACCACAGCGGCCAGCGCGCCCCCAATAAGAGGCGAAATAATGAACACCCAGAGCTGGCTGAGCGCCGAGCCCCCGACGAATATGGCCGGTCCGATGCTGCGGGCGGGGTTGACCGAGGTCCCGTCGACCGGGATGCCAATAATGTGGATGAGCGTCAGGCAGAGGCCGATGACCAGGCCCGCCACGGTGGCATTGCTGCTTCTTCTTGTTACGGCCAGGATTACGAAAACGAATGTGAACGTAAGGAGTATTTCGATCCCAAAAGCACCGGCCGCATTGGCCAAGATCATCGAGTTCTTGCCGTAACCGTCCGCGCCCAGGCCTTGAATATGGATCCGGTAGATGGGCGAGGACGAAAGGATCCCGTAGAGGATGGCCGCACCGGCAATGCCGCCGAGCACCTGCGCGATCCAGTAGGTGACTGCGTCAATAACGGTGATCTTCCGGGCCGCCAGGAAACCCATCGTGATCGCCGGGTTGATATGGCAGCCCGAGATGGGGCCTAAGGCGTAGACCAACACCAGGACCACAAGGCCAAAGGCAAGCGCGGTAGCGACAACACCGGCCGACCGGCTGGCGCCGGCGATATGGAACCCAAAGCTTAACGTTGCCGTCCCTGCGCCGAAGAACACCAGCAGTGCCGTCCCGAAGAACTCGGCAAACAGCGTTCTTGCTTTCACGGCTGCTCCCTTTTCCACCAGTTGCATTGAGGGTTATTAAGAGCGGATCATAGCCTTGCCGCTCCCTTCGGCCAAGGATTGGCGACGAGCGGGGCGCCAGCCGCCCCGGGGCAGGTGCTCGTCGAGGCGTAGCCACCCGAGCAGCCCCCGCTCCCGTCGGCCAAGTCGGGGTATCGCCTGTGCTATCTCGAGCGAGATCTTCCCGGCCGGTGACGGCCGTTGCCGGCGTTACGAAGGCGCTGGCCCGGACGGGCGGCGGCGCTCTTTTCGGACTGTCAGCCCGGTGCCAGAAGACGGCGGAGCGCGCCCTCGAGGTGCTCGTCCCCGAACCTGAACCCACCGGCCTCGAGGACGGTGGGCTCCACTTTGGCGCTCGTGAACAGGAGCGCGTCGGCCAGTTCCGTCCCGAGTAATAGCCTCGGCCAGACGTGGCACCGGCAGCAGGGCGGGTGCGAGACAACACTTTGGCCAGGGCCTCGGTGAACTCCCGGTTGGTCGTGGGGTGGGGAGCAGTCAGGTTTACCGGGCCGTCCTGGTCGTGTTCCAAAAGCCACTCGAGGGCGGCCACCTCGTCGTCGAGCGTGATCCAGCTCCACCACTGGGACCCTGGTCCGAACCGGCCGCCAAGGCCGAGCCGGAAGAGGGGCAGTAGCTTCGGTAATGCGCCTCCGATGGGCGACAAGACCATCCCGCTGCGGGCGAACGCCACTCTTACTCCTGCGATTGTGGCCAGCGCGGCCGCCGCTTCCCAGAGCTGGCACACGGTGGCCAAGAAGTCCGACCCCGGGCCGGTCTGCTCGGTGACGGTGTCCCCACCTCGGTCGCCATAAAAACCTATGGCTGAAGCGCTTATAAGCGCCTTCGGCGGGCTGTCCAGCTCGGTCAGCAGACGAGAGAGGAGGGCGGTGCTCTGTGTGCGGCTGTCGAGGACAAGTTGCTTACGGGCCGCTGACCACCGGCGTTGGCCCACTCCGGCCCCCGCCAGGTGCACGATGGCGTCCATATCCTCGAGACCTGCTCGCTCGATCGTCCCCGCCGCGGGATCCCAGCGCACCGCCCGCTCGCCGGGGTGCACGGGCCGGCGGACGACCCTGGTCACCTCGTGGCCTGAACCCTCGAGACGAGCAAATAACGCGGACCCGATCAAGCCGCTCGAGCCGGTAACAGCGACGCGCATTGGCCCGAGCTTAACCTCGAATTGCAAACTCGCGACCGGGCAGGTCTGTTAGCTCCCCAAAACGATAAAATTGTCGGCCCGGGAAAGGCGTACCGATGCCGGGCGCGCAATTTCTCGTCTACGTAGTCGCCGCTTGATTGTTGCGCTGGCGCCGACCCACCCGTTCCCCGCCGGTCCCCGCTCGAGTTATCGGCCCTGCAAGCTACAAAAAATAAGAACTAAGGAAACCCCCGGTTCGGAAATGACCTTTATGGGCCAGGCCCGGCCAACGGCGAGGGGAACAGGCTCGTCGAGAGCCCCCCGCGACCCGATTTAGCGCCCTACGCCGCTTGGCCGGGCGGTGCCGCCGTGCTGGCCCGAGCCATCAGCTTGGGCGCATCAACCACGTACGGGGCTATGGCCTCGCCTTCGACCAGGGAGATGAGTGCTCGCGCCGCCTGCGCCCCAAAGCCCACCACGTCTCTGGCGCAGGCGGTGAGGGAGGGCCGCACCACGCCGCAGATGAGCGAGTCGTCGAAGGAGGCGATCGAAAGGTCGTTAGGCACCACGACGCCCAGCTCCTGGGCCGTCCCGAGGCCGGTGACAGCCATCAAGTCGCTGTCGTAGAAGATCGCCGTCGGGGCCGGTGAGCGAGCCAGCAGCTGCCGGGTCGCCGACGCGGCGGCCGCGATCGAGTAGTCCGTTGTCACCACGCTCCCCCTGGCCCCCGCCACCTCCAGGGACTGCTCGAACACGGCCGTGCGCAGTTGGGTATGGGCGAAATCGGGAGACCCGGCCACCCTGTCGATCCGCCGATGACCGAGCGCGACCAGGTGTTCTACGATCTGGCGGACACAGCTGGCGTCCCCCCCGGGGAAGTAACGGAGCGACCCTGTGGGGCCAGGCCCGCCGACGATTACAGCCGGCAGCCCGAGCTCCTCGACCAGCGGGACCCTGGGGTCGTCCACGCGCAGGTCGACCAGGAGCACGCCGTCCACCCGCCGCTCGGCCCACCAGCGCCGTAAAGCTGCGGTCTCCGCCTCGACATCCTCGACGATCTGGAGCATCAGGGCCACCTGGCTGCTCGAGAGTTCAGCTTCGATTCCCGAGATCAGCTCGGCGAAGAACGGCTCGTAAGTCAGCGTCCGCGCCGGCCGCGCCAACGCCAACCCGCAGGCGCCCGAGCGCGCCGCGGAAAGGGCCCGGGCGGCCCGGTTGGGCTGCCAGCCGAACTCTTCGGCGATGGCCAGGATGCGTCGCCGCGTCGGTTCCGACACCCCGGGCCGACCGTTTAGAGCGTACGACACCGAGCCCTTGGAAACGCCAGCCTTTTCTGCGATGTCGGCGATCGTGGGCCTATGGGCCCCGGCCCCTGCCGTTTTACCACGGGCTGCTCACTCCTCTTGCCAGCTTGGGTGCTTACCATAAGACCGCGAGGTCCCCGACGCAAGCCGGCATTGCCGTCTCAGTCCTGGCCTGGGCCTTTGACAAACTGGTCTGGCGCCGCCGGAGGCCCAGCCTGCGGCGGGTGAGCGGGCACACCAGACGACGCGTTACTCCTGCAAAGAGGAAATTGCTCCTACCATTACCAATAACATTTGTCAGTAAGGTTTGGTAAGAGTTTTTCCCGGCGTGGGGTGGCGCGGCGCGGGTATGGCCCGGTAAATTTATGACCGGCGCTTTATAAAGTGCCCATAACGAGCGCCGTGACCTTCCTGCGGCCGCGGCTGCCTGCGGTCAATAGCTCGAGCGACCCGGACGTTCGGCCCCCGCCGGGTGCACCGGGGCGCCTCACTGCTCCGGCTCGCTTCAGGTGGCGTGAAGGGTAAGTTCTAGCCATGGGTAGCTCGGGGCATGCTCGATCGCCCCGGCTCGGGGTGCTGGCGTCGGGCCAAGGCACGCTGCTCGACGCCATGGTCGAAGCGGGCCTCGAAATAACTGTGGTCGTCGCTGACCGGGAGTGCCGTGCGCTCGAGGTGGCCAGGGCCGCCGGTATCCCCTCGGAGCTGGTCCGCCGTGAGAGCTTTCTGGCCAGCTTCGACCGCGTGGGTTATACCCGGCGGCTCGTGGACGTGCTCGGGGACTACCGCATCGACGTCATTGCCATGGCGGGCTTCGGGACCATCATGAGCCCCGAGATGTTCGCTGCCTTCCCCGGGAGGGTGCTCAACACTCACCCGGCCCTCCTGCCTGCATTCCGGGGATGGCACCCCGTGCGGGACGCTATCGCCGCCCGCGTAGACGTGACGGGCACGACGGTCCACCTGGCTACCGAGGCGGTCGACGACGGCCCGGTCCTGGCCCAGGAGCGCGTACCCGTGCTCGCCGGCGACACGGAGGAAACGCTCCACGAAAGGATCAAAGCCGTCGAGCGCCGCCTTTACCCTGACACAATCAGACGTTTTATGCTCCAGCTTGCCGACCCGCAAGCGGGCCAGAGGAGGCGCCCAGTGAAGGCTCTGCTATCCGTTTACGATAAAACCGGTCTCGAGGAATTTGCCATGGGCCTGGTTGATGCCGGTTACGAGCTGGTAGCAAGTGGCAAGACGGCCGCCGCCCTGGGGGAGTCGGGAATCGGCCACACGACGGTCGAAGCCGTTACGGGCTCACCCGAAATGCTCGGGGGCCGCGTAAAGACACTTCATCCTCGCCTGCACGGTGGCATCCTGGCCGATCTCGACAACCCTGCGCACGTGGCTGACCTGGTTCAGCACGAGATCGACCCGATCGGTCTCGTCGTCTGCAACCTCTACCCGTTCGCGGCTGAGCCTTCGGTCGAAATGATCGACATCGGTGGTGTAACTCTGCTGCGGGCGGCGGCCAAAAACTGGGGCCGGGTGGGCGTCGTGGTGGACCCGGAGGACTACCCGGCGGTACTCGCAGACTTGAGCCGGGGCAGCCAGCTGGGCGACGGGCTGAGGTTGCGTTTGGCGCGAAAAGCGTTTGCTCATACAGCGGCTTACGATGCCATGATCGTCGGTTGGTTGGATGACCAAATTTCGGCGAGTACGGACGAAAGTACGGCATCGTCGTCCGTGGCCGAGGCTGGCAGCGACGCCGGCAGAGAGGCCGTGGCTCCTGATGAGGCCGTGGCTCCTGATGAGGCCGTGGCTGCTAAAAACAACGGCCTCCCGCCCACGCTTCACATCTCGCTCGAGCTGGCCCAGCCGCTCCGGTACGGCGAGAACCCCCATCAGGTCGGTGCCCGTTACCGGCGCACCGGCGAGGCGAGCTGGTGGGACCAGGTAACGCAGTACGGCGGGATGGAACTTTCCTACCTGAACCTTTATGACGCCGATGCCGCCTGGTCCCTCGTGCACGACATTTCCGACCTTGGCTCGTCCGCTGCCGTCGTAGTCAAGCACGCCAACCCATGCGGAGCGGCCGTCGCCAGCAACTTGCTGGGCGCCTATGAGAAGGCGTTCGAAGGGGACCCGATGTCGGCCTTCGGTGGTATCGTCGCCCTTTCCGGCTTTGTCGGTGAAGACCTGGCGGTGGCGATGGTGGCCAACGCAAAGGCCGACGTGGTAATTGCGCCCGGGTACAGCGACGAAGCTCTCTCCCTGTTTTCGAGCAAACGCAAGAGCATGCGGGTGCTGGCCGCCCCGGCACCGAGAGCCGACCGGTGGCATGTGCGTCAGGTCACCGGCGGCTGGCTCGTACAGAGCCCCTATCGCTTGGCCCGTGGGCCGGAGGAGTGGGAGGTCGTCACTTCCAATAAACCGACGGACGAAAACTGGAGGGACATCCAGTTGTCCTGGCGTGTTTGTGCGACGGTCAAGTCCAACGCCATAGTGCTGGCTGCCGGCGGGATGGCGGTCGGCATCGGAGGTGGGCAGCAAAACCGGGTCTCCCCGGGAGAGCTCGCCGTTGAGCGGGCTTCGGGCCGAGCCGCCGGCGGGGCCGGCGCCAGCGACGCTTACTTCCCCTTCCGGGACGGCTTCGACGTGGTCGCCTCTTCAGGCGTCGCCGCCGTGGTCCAGCCGGGGGGGTCGGTGCGTGACAAGGAAATAATCGCGGCTGCCGAAGAGCACGGGATCGTCATGGTACTTACCGGCGAGCGCCAGTTCAGGCACTGAGGCATGGACCTGACGACGCCGGGCAAAAGCGCGGGCGAGCGCCGGTCACTGCGTTTATCCTGATAGAGCATGTCGAAGATTTCCGACCTGCTCGGTGCGGGCCGCACGTACTCTTTTGAGTTCTTCCCGCCGAAGAACGACGCCGAGCAGGCTCGCCTGGTCAAGACCCTGCTCGAGCTCCAACCTTTGCGGCCCTCGTTCGTATCGGTCACCTACCGGGGCGGCCCTTCGTCGCGCCAGCGGACGACCGACATCGTCGTGTCGATGCTGCGCGTGACCACTCTCAACCCGATGGCCCATCTGACTTGCACGGGCCACACGCGCCTGGAGTTAGCCGACATCCTGGTCAATTTCCGCAAGTCCGGTGTCGAGAACCTGATGGCGCTCGCCGGTGACCCTCCTGCCGACCCTTCGGTTGAGCCCGGCGAGCTGGCCTACGCCCTGGAACTGGTCGAGCTGGCCCGGGCTATCGGTGGCTTTTGTATCGGCGTGGCTGCCCACCCGGCGGGCCATCCCCGTTCGCCCGACATGGATTCTGACCGGCGTTTCCTGGCCGAGAAGCTGCGGCGAGCCGACTTTGGCGTGACACAGTTCTTTTTCGAGGCAAGTGACTATTTCTCGTTGGTCGATGATGTCGAAGCCAGGGCCGTTTACAAACCGGTGCTCCCCGGCATATTGCCTGTCACCAGCCTGTCGTCAATCCCGCGGATGGCAGAGATGGGGTGCGCGGTACCGGGCTGGCTGGCCGAGCGGCTCGAGGCGGCGGGGAGCCGGGGCGGTCCCGCCGACGTGGCCAAGGCTGGCATAGAGGCCGCTACCGAGCTTTGCGCTCAACTGCTCGACAAAGGGGTACCGGGACTGCACTTCTACACCTTCAACCGCTCTGAGGCGACCCGGCAGATCCACGCCAACCTCGGCCTGGAGAGCACCCCAATTGCGCACGGCAGCGAAGAGCGGCACTAACGCGCTTGCCGTTCTCCCGGCCAAGCCTTTCTTTTCGGCCACTGCTGCCCGGCTTGGCGTGAAGATCGAGGCTGGGCCAGAAGGTCAAGCTGAGCCGAGGAGGCGCTCGTTGGCTATCTGCACCGCCTCCGGGTTGTGGTCGACGAGCAGGTAACGTCGGCCCAGCGCTTTGGCGGCCACGCCTGTCGTGCCGCTCCCGCAGAAAAAGTCCGCCACCAGGTCCCCGGGGTTGCTCGAAGCTCGGATTATCCTTTCGAGCAGTTTGAGCGGTTTCTGCGTCGGGTAGCCGGTCCTTTCGGCGCCATTGGTCGGGACGATCGTCAGCCACCACGTATCAGTCGGCAGCTTCCCGCGGGCGGCCCTCTCGGGTCCCACCAGACCGGGCGCCATGTAAGGGATCCGGTCGATGTCCTCCACATTGAAGGTCCAGGTGTCGGATTTCGAGTACCACAGGATGTTGTCGTGCTTCTTCGGCCACCTGTCGCGCGGGCGCCCCCCGTAGTCGTACGCCCAGATGACCTCGTTCAAGAACCGTTCGGGCCCGAACAGCTCGTCGAGGAGCAGGCGCCCGATATGGGCGGCGTGGAAGTCCAGGTGCAGGTACAACGAACCGGTCGGTCGCAGCACCCGGTGTACTTCGGCCAGCCGGTCGTAAAGGAAGCCGAGGTAGTCCTCGCCCGCCATCGTGTCGTCGTACCGATGAGACGAGACGACCTCGAACGGGTAGTTCCTGCCCCCGAAGCCCTTGCGCGCTCTCGAACCGCTGCCCGTCTTGATGGAGTCCAGCCGCCGCACGCGGGAGGTCCCGAACGGAGGGTCGATATAGACGAGGTCGATGCACCGGTCCGGGAGCCGGCGCAAGATCTCGATGTTGTCGGCGAGGAAGACCCCCTCCATCATTGCCAAACAATAAGGCCAGGCCCCCGGGCGTGCGGGGGACCCCCCGGCGTTCGTCAGCAGCCAGGCTGGCCTATGCTGACGGGCCATGCCCAACAAGATCACAATGGGCCCTGAAGGCGAGCTCCAGGTCCCTGACGAGCCCATCATCCCCTTTATCGAGGGGGATGGCACGGGTGTCGATATATGGCCGGCTGCCAAGGCCGTCCTCGATGCCGCAGTGGCCAAGCACGGCAAAAAAATCGCCTGGACCGAGGTCCTCGCCGGTGAAAAGGCTTACAAGCAGACAGGGGACTGGCTGCCCGAACAAACCCTCAACGCCTTCCGGGAGTACCTGATCGGGATCAAGGGCCCGCTGACGACGCCGGTCGGCGGCGGTTTTCGTTCGCTCAACGTGGCGCTGCGGCAGCTGCTGGACCTCTACGTATGCTTGCGCCCCGTCCGCTGGTTCCCGGGCGTACCCTCCCCGGTCAAGCACCCCGAACTCGTTGACATGGTCATCTTCAGGGAGAACACAGAGGATATCTACGCCGGCCTCGAGGTCGAAGAGGGTACGGCCGAGGCCAAGCGGCTGATCGAGCTGCTCCACGACGAGCTGGGCTGGAAGATCCGGCCGGACTCCGGGATCGGGTTGAAGCCCATCTCGGTCACCGGTAGCAAGCGCCTGGTCCGGGCCGCCTTGCGGTATGCCGTGTCCCATGGACGTAAATCCGTCACCCTGGTGCACAAAGGCAACATCCAGAAGTTCACCGAAGGCGCCTTTCGCAAGTGGGGCTACGAAGTGGCCGCCGAGGAGTTCGCCGACGTGGCCGTCAGCTGGGAGGATAGCGGGGGTCAGCCGGGCCAAAAAATCCTGGTGAAGGACAACATTGCCGACATCACGCTGCAACAGGTCCTGACCCGTCCGGAGGATTTTGACGTCATCGCCACGACCAACCTCAACGGTGATTACCTCTCGGACGCCATCGCGGCCCAGGTCGGCGGCATAGGGATCGCTCCCGGGGCCAACATCAACTACGTCACGGGCCATGGGATCTTCGAGGCGACCCACGGCACGGCGCCAAAGTACGCCGGCCAGGACAAAGTAAACCCGGGTTCTGTCCTCTTGTCCGGCGTTCTAATGCTGGAGCACCTGGGTTGGCAAGGGCCGGCCGACGACATTGTCAAGGCCATGGAGGCCACCATCGCCGACCGGATAGTCACCTACGATTTCGCCCGCCAGATGGACGGGGCGAAAGAGGTCAAGACGTCCGAGTTTGCCGCCGCTATCGTCGAGAGGCTCTAGTACTCGTATGTCCAGTAGTCCCACGCCCGCCCAGCCCAACCTTGCTGACAGCCGCCGCCCTGATAGCCGAAGCGTTGGCGGGACCAACGCCAAGGCACCCGTTCGCGTCGCCGTTACTGGCGCCGCCGGTCAAATTGGCTACAGCCTGCTCTTCCGGGTCGCCAGTGGGTCGATGCTCGGTCCCGATCAGCCTGTGGTCCTGCAGCTCCTCGAAATCCCGGAAGCCATGGGCGCTTTGAAGGGCGTCGTAATGGAGCTGGACGACTGCGCATTCCCGCTCGTCGCCGGCGTGACCCAGAGCTCCGACCCTGAGGACGCATTCGGTGAAGCGGACATCGCCCTCCTGGTCGGGGCAAGGCCCCGCAGCAAGGGCATGGAACGCCGTGACCTGTTAGAGGCCAACGGCGCCATTTTTGGCGTCCAGGGACGGGCGCTGGCCGCCAGTGCCAGCCGCAACGTCCGGGTGCTTGTGGTCGGGAACCCGGCCAACACCAACTGCTTGATCGCGGCCCACAACGCCGGCCGGGCGCCACGTCCCCTGCCCCCCGAACAGTTCGCCGCTATGACACGCCTGGACCACAACCGGGCCGTGGCTCAGGTCGCCCAGCGCACCAACACGCCAGTCGCCTCGGTCACCAATGTCTCCATCTGGGGCAACCACTCGGCCACGCAGTACCCCGACATTTTCCACGCCAAGGTGGCTGGAAAGCCAGCCATCGAGCTCGTAGGCGATGTCGATTGGGTCGAAAAGGAACTGGTCCCAACCGTTCAACAGCGAGGCGCGGCCATCATCGAAGCACGCGGGGCCTCGAGCGCAGCGTCGGCCGCGAATGCGGCGGTTGACAGTGTGAGGGACTGGGTCCTCGGCACGTCACCCGGTGACTGGACGTCGATGGCGATCTTCTCGAAGGGCCCTGATGGGGCACCTGAGGGCGTTTACTGTTCCGTGCCGGTCACGACGGGTGACGGACGGTACACCATCGTCGAAGGTCTCGACATCAATGAGCTATCGCGCGGCCACATCGACCGGAGCTTTGCCGAGCTCGTCGAGGAACGTGACAGCGTCCAAAGTCTTGGGCTGCTTCCCTGAGCCCCCGTCCCTGAGCACCAGTCCCCGAGCCGGCAGACCGAAAGATCAGTGAGTCAGTAGGGGCGGCCTCACCAGGCCCAGATGATGAAGATAGGAAAGCTTTCGCTCCACGGCTGCTCGCCACGCAGTCAAGTCGGTGTCGAAGTGGGCTCTGTCACCATCCTCGTAAGCATGTTCCAGCTCATCGAACGCCTCGTCTTCGGCGTCGAGCAGGGCACGGTACTTGGCGAGGAAGTGGTCGTCCACGACATCGCAGAGCATTCGCTTGTACCTCCAGGGGCAAAGGTTCCGGGGGGGTTACTTCTTGGAACTTCCAGTGTCCCCTTTCCGGCCGCGCATATCAACTGTTTGGGCGGACTTCTTCGCAAGTACATACCCGCCGCGCCGGTTGCGTCGACTTGTCGTGCCGTGCGAGGCGGAGTGGTCGCCCTGAGCGTGCCTTGAGCCCGGGGAGTGCCTGGCGGCTCAGGCCGTGGGGGCCTGCTCGAGCCGGCACGCGTTTACGGACAGGTTGGCGCTGTCGCCGTCGGCCTCGGCCGCTAGCTGGGTCACCTGTCCACGGGCGAGGTTGGCGGCCAGCTGCGCCCGTCGGGCTAACCGTCGGGGTACGAGCCGTCCGTCGACCCGCTGGGCCGGCCCGATGATGCCTGCGTACTGCCGCTCGTCCGCTGTGTACGTCGTCCAGGCCTCGAGCCATTCCTGCACGGGGCCCTGTATCCCGCGGTACGCCGGAATGGCAGCCAGGCGTTGGCGGAGCAGGTCAACCTGGGCGGCTGCGGCCACGATCTGCGGTCCATCGAAGCTTTGCGAAAGGACCGCGCGGTACCTGGGTAACGTGGCGGCACATTCCTGGTTGGCCTGTTTGGTGAAGCTGGCCTGAGCGGCCTGGTCCAGGAACTCGAGGCTGCCCCGGGTCTCGTAGGGCGACATGACGGCGACGCTGGAGACGACGACGGCGGCCGCGACCATCACAAGCGCGGCGAGCAGCACCAGTGGCCTTCGTGCGGGGCCCAGCTTGACTGCGGGTTGGGCGCCGTGGGGGCGCGCCGGGGGCGACGGTTGCCCGCTCGGCCGGCGCCAACCCTGGTCCGAGTGGCGGGGCCGGCGGGACACGAACCATTCCCGTCCCCACACGGCACTTGTGACCGGTTCCCGAAGCTCGTCGGGGTGGACCGGTCCCTCGACCGAGCGGTCGAGCTCTTCGTCGCTCAGTGCGAAGGGCTCGGCTCCCTTGGCCCAGGCCGGCCTGGCTTTGGCCCGGCCGGTCCAGGATTTACCGTCCCAATAGCGAAGTGACCTCGGGTCGTCCGGGTTGCGGTACCAGCCGGGCCTTGTGGGTGAGAATCGAGCCACCGCGCATCACTCAGAATGTCGTACTGGCCCGGACGGCTGCGGGGAGCAGGTCCAGCTTGGCCAGGCTCGGCTGTTGCGACGACAGCGACCCGATATCTCCGGAAACCCGGGCTTGACCCGCGGAGAGGACGTCAAGGGCCGAAAGCCGGCCCGAAGCAATCCCCGCCATTGTGGTGTAATCGCTGCTCAACTCCAGGTGCGCAGGCCAAAAGCGGGCACTTTGCGAAAGGACCCTGGCTTCTTCCCCGGCGACCACTACCTGGTAACGTACCTCCCCCTCGGGCGTCCCGGTAACGACAATTTCGACTACCAGATCAGGAGCGCCAGGCAGATCAGGGGCGCCAGGCAGATCAGGGGCGCCAGGCAGATCAGGGGCGCCAAACAGGTCCGGCGACCCGGACAGGTCCGGCGACACGGACAGGTCCGGCGACCGGGACAGGTCCGGCGACCCGGACAGGTCCGGCGACACGGACAGGCCGCGCCGGCCGGCCGGGGCCTGGCTGTGCCCGTTGTCCGCCAACGGGCCCGCGCTACCACTGGCTCCGCCCGGGCCCCTGGGCTCCTCGAACCCCGCGACCTCGTCGAACCCCGCGAGCTCGTCGAACCATTGCCTCGACAAGAAGCGGGCCATTCACCAGATCTACCAGCTGCACGGGGCAGACGGCAGGTCAGCCCGGCCTAAGTGATTAGCTGTCAGCATGTCCACCGTCCCGGCAGTGATGCTCCCTGCACACCTGCTGGCCGCCTCTACCAGCAGTTCGGTCCCACCGCTTCACATCAGCAACCTTCAAGCCATCGTCCTTGGCATCCTTCAGGGCATTACGGAGCTGTTCCCGATCTCCAGCCTTGGCCACACCGTGATCTACCCGTCGCTGTTCGGGTGGCACGACCTCGTCGTTTCCCAGTCCCAGCCAGAGTCGCGCTGGCTCGGTTTCGTCGTGATGCTCCACGTTGGCAGTGCCCTCGGCCTGCTCATCTTTTTCTGGCGCGACTGGGTATTGATCGTCCGCGCCTGGTTCCGGACCATCGCCCGCCGGCGCGTGGAAACCCCTACTGAGAAGCTCTCGTGGCTAATCATCCTTTCCACCATCCCGGCCGGGCTCGTCGGGATCCTCTTCGAGCACGAGCTCAGGGTCCTCCTGGCCAAGCCCGTTCTGGCGTCGATCTTCCTGATGGTCAACGGCCTGATCCTGTTCGGTGGCGAATGGGCCAGGCGCCGTGTCCTCGCTCGCGGCGCCCGAAAGGTCGAGGCGCCCATCGTCCTCCCGGGCCTCATGGCGACGGCCAGCCCGGGGGCAAACGTCACCGGGCCGACAAGCGTGCCCGGGCCAAACGTGACCGGGCCAAACGTGACTGGGCCAAACGTGACTGGGCCAAACGTGACTGGGCCAAACGTGACTGGGCCAAACGTGACTGGCCCGAACGTGGGTGGGCCCAACGTCCCCGGAGGGGAGGTGCCGGCCGGCTCGCCCGCTCACGCAGACAGTGCGACCGACTCGCAGAAGATGGCTGAGCTGACCTACAGAGACGCACTCGTTGTAGGCCTGGCCCAGTCGAGCGCTCTCATCGCGGGAATAAGCCGCGACGGCGTGTGCATGACGGCCGGCCTGGCCCGGGGGCTGTCGCATGAAACAGCCGCGCGGTTCGCGTTCCTGCTGGCGACGCCCGTGATCCTGGCCGCCGGGCTGTTCAAGCTGCCCGACTTCCTCGGTGCCACCGGTGCGGGTGTCAGGGTGCCTGCCCTCCTCGGGGCCCTGTTCGCCGCCCTGGGCGCTCTCATCTCGGTCCGCTGGCTGGTGCGCTGGTTCCGGACCGGCACCCTGGTCCCGTTCGCCATCTATTGCCTGGTCTTCGGGGCCGCAACGGCGATCTACTTCAGCGTTTCCTGACGAGTGACCGGGCCTGTGGCTGGCCTGTCGTCGTGGTGTGCCGGCTCGTCACGGGTCGTAAGCAGGCTCTGGTAGTGGTTGGTAGCTGATTGTGGCGGGCGGCCCCATCGAAGCTCGAGCCGGAGCTCGAGGGGCCAGGAACCATGACGAGTCGGGGTGCCTCCCGTGTCTGCCTTGAGAGCGGCCAGGCTGGGCAACCGCGTCGCCAACCGGCCCACGAACGAGCAGGAACCAGCCGGGACGTCGCCACCGAACAGCCACGTCCGGCTTCCCCCTGGCCACGCCAGCCGCGCTTCTACCACCGCGTCCGGGAGGGCGTCGCGGAGCTCGTTGACGACGTGGACATCGAGGGAGATTTCGCTCCCCGGGCGGTAGCGGTCACTGGGCCAGTCCGAACAGACCAGGACGGGCGCGCACGCCTGCCGCAACGCCGCAAAGGCCGCTTTCGGGACTCGCTCGTGGTCGAGCAGCGACCAGCTGACGGCCGGCTGCGAGTCGTTCAGGCAAAAGATGGCGAACCCTCCGGTCGGCCGGAACTGCAGGCGGCGGAGGGTCTCCACCTGCGCCCGGATAAGACGTGCCTGGTACGCCTGCGTAGCGTCGCGCCAGGCCTCGAAGGTGGCGTACTCGGCCGGCGGCACGAGGTCGTCGAAGATTTCCTTCTGCATGCAAAAGTGCCCGCTCAGCCGGTCCCAGTCCAGGTCAGGCCATCGCTCCGGTTCCATGAAATCGGCCGTAAAGGGCACTGCTTGGGCGCCCAGCTCGCCCACAAACCGCGCCGCCGCCGGCCAGGCCGCCACCGCCCGGGGCAGGTCGTCCCAGCGGCCGTGGTACCAGCCGAAATAAAGGTGGCTATCAGTGCCCCACACGGGGTGGGGAAGGATACCCGAGTGGGCCAGCACGGGTCGAGAAGGGTCGGCCTTTTCCAGCACCCGCCTGACGCTGCTGTCCAGCACCGACTTGTTCCAGCTCGGGAGGACCTGGGCGACCGCCGATCGGATTACCCTGGCCGGGCCGGGGGCGCGGCCGGTTTTCAACTCGTGGGAGAACGGTTCGTCGTGGCCGCACCAGACCACGATCGAGGGGTGGTGGCCGAGCAGGTCGACGGCGGCTGCGGCCTGACGGGCGGCCTGGCGGCGCACGCCGCTGTAGCCCCGGTGCAGCGGCATGTCCTGCCAGAGCAGCACCCCGAGCTCGTCCGCCGCCTCGTAGAGTTCGGGCCGGCCCACGTGGGCGTGGACCCGGAGCAGGTTGAGCCCCGCCTCCCGGGCCAGGCGTACGTCCCCGGCCACCTCGCCCTGGCGGGCACAGGCGATGTCGCGCCTGGTCGGGGCCAGGTTGGCCCCTTTCAGGAAGATCCGCTCGCCGTTCACCGACCAGACCAGGTTGTCCTCGCGGACCTGGCGTAGGCCCGTTCGTAACGATCTCGACGACGCCGGCAAACCGTCTACGTCGGCTTCGACGCGCACGTCGTACAGGGGTTGCTCGCCGAGCCCGGCTGGCCACCACAGTTCGGGGAAGGGACCGTCACCTGCCACCGGACGCGATTGGCACCTGCTGCCAGGGGTTGCTGCTTGTCGACCGTGGCCACCGTCTCGCCTGCACCGGAACGGCTCACTTCGGTGCGCAGCGCAACGGTTGTGGCCTCGGCGCTGTCCAGCGTGGCCTCCACGTCGAGGACCGCCTTATCTCCGTTCGCTTCCATGCAGGTAGCCCGGAGCGACGCAATCTGGACCGGCCCGCTCAGCGTCAACCCCACCGGGGCCCATATACCCCCCGGGTTATAGGCCGGGTCGATGCAGTCCCAGCGGCCGAACACACCGGTAAGGGAGCGGTTAGCCGCCCGCCGGGCCGGCCGTTCGCACACGACTTCGAGCGCCAGGACGTGGTCGGGACGAGCCTCGAGAGCCGCCGTCACGTCGAACGAATGAGGAAAGAAGTACCCCTCGGTATCGCCCAGGTACAACCCGTCCAACCAGACGTCAGACTGGTAGAAAATGCCCTCCAGGACGAGCCAGGCGCGCTGGCGGTCCGCCAGCGGTTCGGTCGTGAACCGGCGCCGGTAGAACAACGGCCCGTCGGAGCCCGCGAAGCCGGGCTCGCCCTGCCAGTGGCCCGGGACGGTCAGTGGCTGCCAACCGCTGTCGTCGAGGTCGGGGCGCGGGAAGCTGCGACGGAGGTCGTCACTGGCCTCGCTGGCGAGCCACCGGCCGCCCAGCTCCATCAGAGGCCCCAGTCCATCAAGGTGCTCCAGTCCATCAGATGCCCGGTCCCATCAGGCACCCGGTTCCATCAGAGCCGCAGCTTTTCATGACGGCAAAATAGCGCCGCCAAACTAGCGGCGCTCGCAAAGGTACGTTTTGTCAATGGCACCACCCTTTTCCGACCGCCCCACAACCCTCGCGGCGCTGCGCGCCTCGGGCTGGAACTCGCGCCCCGTCAAAGAAGAGGTGCGGGCCAACGCAGCCCGGTGCATCGCCTCCGGGCGACCCGTAGTCGAGGGGCTGGTCGGCTACGACGACACCGTCTTGCCTGCGCTGGAGAACGCCCTCCTGGCGGGTCACGACATCATTTTCCTGGGCGAGCGGGGCCAGGCCAAGACGCGGCTGATGCGCAGCCTCGTCGGCCTCCTCGACGAGTGGCTCCCCATCGTCGCAGGGTCGGAGATCCTGGACGACCCGTACCACCCCGTGTCTCGCTACGCGCGGGAGCTGGTGGCGACAAAAGGCGATGACTGCCCGGTCGAATGGGTGGACCGCTCCCAACGCTTCGGCGAAAAGCTGGCCACCCCGGACACGGCCATTGCGGACCTGATCGGGGAGGTCGACCCCGTGAAGGTAGCGGAGGGGCGCTACCTGTCCGACGAGCTGACTCTTCACTACGGGCTGGTGCCGCGCACCAACCGTGGCATCTTCGCCATCAACGAGCTACCCGACCTGGCCGAACGGATCCAGGTCGGCCTCCTCAATGTCCTCGAAGAGCGCGACGTGCAGATCCGGGGTTACAAGATCCGCCTGCCTCTCGATGTCATGCTCGTCGCCTCGGCCAACCCGGAGGACTACACCAGCCGCGGCCGGATCATCACACCCCTGAAAGACCGTTTTGGGGCACAGATCAAGACCCACTACCCACTCGATACCGAAACAGAGGTGGAGGTGATCGTCCAGGAGGCCGTGCCCGCCGAGCTGGACACCGTTAAGGTCGAGGTCCCGCAGTACATGACCGAGGTCGTGGCCAACATTTCCCAGTTGGCCCGCCGCAGCCCCCAGGTAAACCAGCGCTCAGGCGTCTCGGTACGCCTCGGTGTGGCGAACTACGAGACCCTCATCGCGGCGGCCGCCAGGCGCGGGTTGCGGCTGGGCGCAGGCGAAGCCGTGCCCCGGGTGAGCGACCTCGTCGCCCTCGTCGCCTCGACGGCAGGCAAGGTCGAGCTCGATTCCCTGGACGACGGTGAGGACGACATCGTCGGGCGCCTCACCCGCCAGGCGGTGCTCGGCGTGTTCCGGGACAGCGTTGACCCGGCCGAGCTGGGCAAGGCCGTTGCGGAACTGAACGACGGATTTTCCATCGAAGTCGGTGACGACGTGCCATCGTCGGTCTATATGGAAGCCTTGCGCCGGCGTCCCGGCCTGCGGGCGCCGGTGGGCAAGCTGGCCGGTTCGGAGAGCCCGGAGGCGCTGGCGGCGGCGACCGAGCTGATCCTCGAAGGGCTTCACCTGTCCAAGCGGCTCAACAAGTACCCCAACGCACGGGGCGCCACGTACACGGCGCGCCGTTCCGAGGCTCGGAACTAGCTACATGGCCCGGGCTAAGTATTCTCGCTGGGACGGGACGCAGGAGGTCGGCGACCTGACCGGCGACGACGTGCTGCGCCGGATGATGGACGATCTTCTGGAGCACGGCGACCCGGACCAGGCGCTGCGCCGGCTCATGCAAAGGGGTTACCGCGACGGGGCCGGCCGGGACATATCCGGCCTGCGGGAGCTCCTCGAGCGCGTGCGCCAGCGCCGGGCTCAGCTGACCAGGGACGCCTTCTCCGAGCTGCAGGCGGCCATATCCAACGCTTCACCCGAGCTGCTGCGGCGGGCGAAGGAAATGCTCTCGGAGCTTAACCGTATGGTCGAGCGCCGGGACGCGGGAGAGGATGTCCAGGCCGACTTCGAGCGGTTCATGGACCAGTACGGGGACCTCGTCCCCGGCAACCCGGCCAATCTTGACGAGTTACTGGAGAGCTTGGCCCGCCAGCTGGCCGCCGCTCGTGAGCTCCTGGAATCGCTGACCCCCGAGCAGAGGGCGAAGCTTTCCGAACTGTCGGAGGCGCTCCTTGAAGGTGATGCCGACCTCCGTATGGAGCTCGAGCGGCTGGCGGCTGCTTTGGCCAGTGCCTCGGGCACCGACGAGATGTCGCTCCCGTTTGGCCTGGCCCGGCTAGCTCGCTCGCCGGCCAGCTGTCGGACATCGGAGGGCTCGAGCAGCTGCTGGCCGGCGCGCCGAGCCCCGGGGCACTTGCCGAGGTCGATATCGAACGGGCCCGCGAGTTGCTCGGCCAAGAGGACGCCCGTTCTCTAGAAGCCCTTGGGCACCTCGCCCGGCAACTGCGCGACTCGGGACTGGTCGAGCAAAAGGGCGGACGCCTGCAATTGACGCCCCGGGGTTTGCGCCGAATAGGTGACCAGGCGCTCGCCGACCTCTACGCAAGGCTGGCCCAGTACCGCGCCGGTCAGCACCCGGTCGGCACCCCGGGCGCGGGCCACGAGAGAGCCGGCGAGACCAAGCCGTACGAGTGGGGCGATGCGTTCAACCTTTCTATCGAGCGGACGGTCCGCAACGCACTGGCCCGGCACGGTCCCGGGACACCGGTCCAACTGGCGCCCGTCGACTTCGAGATCGAGCGGACGGAATCGCTTTCGCGCTCGGCCACCGTCATAATGCTCGACCTGTCCCTGTCGATGCCCATGAGAGGCAATTTCCTGCCCGCCAAAAAAATGGCCATTGCTCTGCACGCGTTGATATCGAGCAGGTTCCCCTCGGACTACCTCGGGATAGTCGGTTTCTCGCGCTACGCGCGGGAAGTCCCGTTCCGGGAGCTCCCGGAAGTCTCGTGGGACTACGACTGGGGCACCAACATCCAGCACGGGCTGGAGCTGTCCCGCAAGCTCCTCGCCCGACAGCGCGGGACGCGGCAAGTGATAATGGTGACCGACGGGGAGCCGACGGCGCATTGGCCGCCCGGCGCACCGCAACCATTTTTCGCCTACCCGCCGACCCAGGAAACAGTCGACGCCACGTTGGTCGAAGTCGCCCGCTGCACTCGTGAAGGCGTCCGTATCAATACGTTCGCGCTCGATGCCACCGGTTATTTACGCCGCTTTGTTGAACAAATTTCCCGCCTTAATCGCGGCCGCGCCTTCTTCACGTCTCCCGATGCCCTTGGAGACTACGTCCTGGCCGACTTCCTCGAGGCCAAGCGGACCGCCCGCCGTCGGGGGCGCGGGCGGGGCTGAGAAGTAACATGGCGGAAACACTGGCGTGATAACCAAGGGGCGATGGGAGATTTGTTCCGCTCCTACGCCAGCGGCCTGGCCTGGGACGAGATGTTCGAGGGAGGTGACGCGACCGATTTGCTGGCTCCTCGCGGCCATTACGTCCCTCTCCATGACGTGCTGGGCACTCTTTCGGCTGACGACTTCCGCGCTCGCTGTGCCACCCGCGACCGGAGCTTCCGCGACCAGGGCATCACGTTTTCGCACTCCGGCGAGGAACGGCCCTTCCCGCTAGACCTCGTCCCCCGGGTCGTGCCGGCGGAGGAATGGCAGGTAATCGAGGCAGGCGTGGCCCAAAGGGTGCGGGCACTCGAGGCGTTCCTGGCCGACGTGTACGGTCCGGCCAGATATTCGCCGATGGCGTGCTGGCTCGCCGCCTCGTCATGTCATCGAACCAGTTCCACCGCCAAGCGACCCATCTTGTGCCTCCCAACGGTGTGCGCATCCAGGTGGCAGGGATCGACCTCGTTCGCGATGCGGACGGCCGTTATCGCGTCCTCGAAGACAACCTGCGTACGCCGTCCGGTATTTCGTACGTGATCGAGAACCGCCGGGCGATGACCTACGTCTTCCCGGAACTGTTTGCCAGTTACAGGGTCCGGGCCGTGGGCGACTACCCGGCCTACCTGTTGGCCGCTCTACGGGCGGCGGCGCCCAGGCGGGCCCTTCACAGCCCGACTGTGGTCGTGCTCACGCCCGGCGTCCACAACGCGGCCTACTTCGAGCACTCGTTCCTGGCCCGCCAGATGGGGGTAGCCCTGGTCGAAGGGCGCGACCTCGTGTGCCGCGGCGGCGTCGTCTACATGCGCACGACCTCTGGAGAAGAGAGGGTCGACGTGATTTACCGCAGAGTAGACGACGAGTTCCTCGACCCGTTGCAGTTCCTGCCGGGATCGCTGCTCGGGTGCCCCGGCGTCCTCAACGCCGCTCGTGCAGGCAATGTGACGCTTGCCAACGGTATCGGCAACGGCGTGGCCGACGACAAGGCCATCTACCCCAAGGTCCCGGACCTGGTCCGTTATTACCTCGGTGAAGAACCGGTCCTGGCCAACGTGGACACCTACTTGCTCGAAGACCACGACCAGCGACACTACGTACTCGACCACCTTGACCAGCTGGTACTCAAACCGGTGGGCGGCTCAGGGGGCTACGGCCTCGTTATCGGCCCGCAGGCTTCCGACGAGCAGCTGTCCCGTCTGGCCGTACAGGTGAGCACCGACCCGAGAGGCTGGATCGCACAGGGCGTCGTCACCCTCTCCACTTCGCCTACGTACACGGGTGAGGGCTTCGAGCCCAGGCACATAAATCTGCGACCGTTCGCGGTAAACGACGGCGAAAAGGTCTGGGTTGTCCCGGGCGGCCTGACCCGGGTGGCGCTGCCGCGTGGCAGCCTTGTCGTCAATTCCAGTCAGGGAGGCGGGTCTAAAGATACGTGGGTGCTGGCCCCCAATGGCCACGCCCGCCAGCGTTTGGCGGCCTCGGCTCAGAAGGACTTCGATCGACTTACCACCCGGGAGGCGATGTGGGCGCCCGACCCCGGCCCGGCGGGAGGGCCGGTCCAGCAACAACAGCAACAACAGCAACAGCAGCAGGGAGAAACAACAACAGTCACTACCGAGAAAACAACACCCAAGTTGAGCCGGCCATGTTGAGCCGGCCATGTTGAGCCGAATAGCCGAATCGCTTTTCTGGCTCGGCCGCTATGTGGAGCGGGCCGAAGATACAGCTCGCCTCCTTGATGTCCACTACCACCTCTTGCTCGAGGACCGGCTGGTCGATGAGGCGTCGGCGTGCAGCGCCCTGCTCGACGTTATGGGCTTGGCCGACCGTGCCAGCTTTGGGCCTGGCTCCGGGCCGGATTCTGCCCTGCTCACACCGGCTGCTCGCCTTCGAGCACGAGTACCCGGGCTCGATCGTGAGATGCCTGGAAGCGGCCTGGGAAAACGCCCGCGGAGCCAGAGAGGCGGTCTCTTCTGAGATGTGGGAGTGCTTGAACGCCACGCACGAGGGACTCCCGCGAGAAGTGGAAACGGCCACCGGACAGATGCCGCACGGTTTCTTCGGCTGGGTGAAGGAGCGTGCTGCAATATTTGCCGGTCTTTCGGAGTCGACAATGAGCCGAGACGAAAGCTGGCGCTTTTTGGTGCTCGGGCGCAGCCTGGAGCGCGTAGACATGACCGCTCGGCTCCTCTCCGCTCGTTACGGCGAGAGCTGGGGCCAGGTGGGTTGGGTTACCACGCTCCGATCGTGTTCGGCCTACGAGGCCTACCTTCGCACTTACCAGCGGGCGGTAGACGGTTCCCTGGCCGCGGAGTTCCTCGTGCTCGACCGTCTCTTTTCTCGCTCGGTCTATTTCGCTTTGCGGACGGCGGAGATCTGCGTTGCCGAGCTCGACCCGAGCGCGGGGCGCGTCGGAGTCGACGACGCGGCCCGGCGATGCCTGGGCCAGGCTCGCGCCCAGCTCGAGTTCACGTCCGCCACCGACCTGTTTTCGGACCTGCCCGGCCGGTTGTCGCATGTGCAAAAGCGCTGTTCGGACGCGAGCGCCGCCATTGCTGAACGCTATTTCCGCCCGTCTGCAATCATCGAGTGGAGCGCATGAGCTGGCGGTTCGATATCAGTCACGTGACACGCTACCACTACGACCAGCCGGTGATCGCGTCCTACAACGAGGCGCGCATAACGCCGCTGTCGGTCCCGGGCCAAATCGTGACGGACGCCCAGGTCACCGTCAGGCCCGTTGCCGAGCTCTTCTCTTATACGGATTACTGGGGTGCCCTCGTCCATGCTTTCGACGTGTCCGAACCGCACCAATTGTTAGTGGTAGCCGCAAAGTCAGTGGTCGAGACCGGCGTCGCCGGCTCAGCTGGGCTTGACACCGCCGATGATCCAGATGAGGCCAAAGCCGCGAATGCGGTAAATATGGCCCCCTCGTCGTGGCGAAACGCTGGCCTCGGAACACGTTTCGGACCGCTTTTACGAGTTCCTGGCACCATCTCCACTGGTAGCCCCCGAAGAGCTGGCCGCCGTCGCAGAGCCGCTCCGCGCAAAGTGCCCCGCACCTGAAGATGCCGCGCAGGCGGCTCTCGGAATGGGCCCACGGGGAGCTCGAGTACGCTCCGGGGGCAACCCATGCGCACACGTCGGCGGTCGAGGCGTGGAGGGCAGGGAGCGGCGTGTGCCAGGACTTTGCTCATCTGAGCCTCGCCGTCCTGCGAGCCATGGGTATACCCGCTCGCTACGTGTCGGGCTACTTCTACCCCAAAGCAGTCCCTTCGGTTGGCGCCAAGGTGCTCGGCGAGAGCCACGCCTGGGTCGAGGTGTGGACGGGGGACTGGCGCGGCTACGACCCGACCAACGCGCTGCCAGTGGAAGAACGCCACGTCGTCGTGGCACACGGGCGCGACTACTCGGACGTCGCTCCTCTGCGTGGCATCTACAGCGGCCCCTCGGCGTCCTCCACCGAGGTCACGGTGGAACTCACCTGCACGCACACCTAGGCACTGGTCTCTCGCGAGACTGAGGCCAGGTCACCAGGGGGCCCCCTCCCGGCCAGCCCGTCTCGTTTGGCCTGCTCTCCCGGTTCCGTGGTCCCCTCAGGACAAACGAATCTCCTCTTGCATAGAATGCCTCTATAAGCGAAGATAACACTAATGTAGTTACGCGGGCAGTAGTTACATGGGTGCTACCCTGGGTGGCTGCCTGGGGCCACCTCTCCGACGAGACGACCAACGAGGGGAGCCGCCGGTGACCGATATCGTGCGACTTTTGCGCTCACAGACCGATGCGACCGGGCTTCGCCGGGAGACCCAGGTGGCGACGTGGCAACGTTCAGCCAACTGCCTGGGAGTCGACCCCGACCTCTTTTTTCCTGAAAGGGGTGGTTCGACCCGGGAAGCCAAAGAGGTCTGCCGGGGCTGTGTCGTCCGAGAAGCATGCCTACAGTACGCCCTCGAAAACGGAGAGAAGTTCGGCATCTGGGGCGGCCTGTCCGAAAGAGAGCGACGTCGGCTGCGGCGTCGCCGCAACGGGGCGCCCTACCGGGTCAGCCAGGCGTCGTAAGGCCGGCAGCTCTACAAACCTTCCCCCGGTGAGGCTCGCCTCAGCGCCCAAGCTGGGGCGTGCCTCGCCGTTACCGGTCAGGACGGCCCGGTCGTGTTTCGTCTAACCGGGCTTCGATAGTCCGATCGAGGGCCAGGTCGAGCTGTCCCCAACGCTCTTCGGGGGTGCGTTCCAGGACCGCTTGGGGCACCAGCCCCACGAGTTCCGCTCTGGCAATCGGCGACAGTTGTGCCACTTCGTCCCAGATGGTTGCCGGCCCCACTACGAGCGGCCGGAGCAGGTTGCAGGAGACCTGTACCCGGTCCCCCAGGGAGAATGCAAGGGCCCGGACAGCCGCTGAGCGGACGGCGGTCGCCACTGCCTTGGCCCTCGTAAGGTCGGCACGTGCCAACCAGAGGTTGTAGGCGACCATGAGGGGCCGGCAACCGACCGCCACCGCTCCCGCTGTCGGATGGGGCGCCGCCGGCCCTAAATCGGGCCGTAAGGTCCGCCAGGCGCCTCTTCGCAGTTCAGGCAGCGACCGCTCGGGGCCATAGAGAAAAACGGGCAGGTCGAGTTCGGTCGATGCCCATTGGGCAAACGCGTCCCGTGCCTTCCTCGCTCCTTCGCCTTCGTCCTGGTCCCGGAGGGGCCAGCCGTCAAGGGCCACCCACGGGACCACGTCGAGCACGCCGAAGCGCGGGTGGGCGCCCGTGTGTTCCCGCAGGTCGAGGAGCCGGACGGCGGCGCGGGCGAGGTCCCGTACGCCAACCTGGACGGGGTCGCGGCGGCCAGCGAGGGTAAGGACGCTCCGGTGGTGGTGGCAGTCACTGTGGACGTCGAGGAGGCAGGCGCCCGCCGCCGTGCCGAGCTCGCTGATTATCGCGTCGGCGCACCCTTCACTCAGGTTTGGCACGCACTCGAGGACCTGCACGGCGGGCCCGGCGCGGTGCGAGGTGCCCGTCACGACCGGTAGACTAGGCGGCATCGCCCAGCGCACCGGGAGGGTGGCGTGTTCTCAACGATATTTTCGGGCACCAACGACCTGATCGTCGTCGTGGTGGCCGTCGTGGTCCTTTTTGGGGGGACCCAGTTGCCCAAGCTGGCGCGCAACGCCGGCGCGGCATTGAAGGAGTTCCGCTCGGGCCACGGTGACGCGAGCGACCCACAGAGCCCTGCGGCCGCCGGACCTGCTCCAGCGCCCCCGTCTGCTGCGCCCGCCCCCCCACCGGTCGTCGTCGTCACCCCTGCGCCAGCGCTCGCGCCTGGTCAGGTGGCGGCTTCCACCGCCCCCGCTGACGACCGGATAACCCTTACCCGGGCACAACTTGATGCTTTGCTGGCCGAGAAGGCGAGTGCCCCTAAGGCTCCGGACAGCGCTGGCACCGAAGCCTCCAATTAGGCTGCTGCCGGCTGCCTCCACGCGGCACCGGTCACGCTCACCCGGTCGCCGGCGCCGGAACTAGCGCTACGACGGGCAACGTTTGCCCGGTTGCGCACCGAACTTTGAGGTGCGGCAGCACCATGGCCGGGGGCAACCGGGGCAAGCGTTCCCGGAGGAAGCTCAACCGGGGCAAGCGTTCCCGGAGGAAGCACCGCTGTCATGGCAACAGCGGTGCCGGCGCCGAAAGCAATGTGCCGCACCAGAAGTGCGCGTACACCGATCAGACGCCCTACGGGAATCACCAAATCTGGAAGCCGATGCTCATTGTCCTCGAAGCGTCCAGAAATGGCGCGTCGGCCACTGGGGGCGTAAGTGTTACCACAGCGTGTGCGCGCGACAAATTCAATTGGAGAAAAACGGACGTTCGAACAATGCTGCGGTTCGAGGAACTTGCGTCAACCACCAAGCGCGCACGGCACACCACAAGGGGCGCCGCGGCGGTTTACTTGTCTACGGGAATGCCCTGCCGGTTGCTAACCGCGGGCTGAGAAACCGTGCTGTTCGGGCGGGCGGGTAGACCGCGCCGGCTACGGGCAATGCGGCGTCGTTCGCGCTCGGAAGCGCCTCCCCAAACCCCGTGCTCAATGTGGTTTTCCAGGGCATACTCGAGGCATGGCGTCTTAACAGGGCACTCCGCGCAATAGCGGCGCGCCACTTCGACCCCGACCCCGTCGCTCGGGAAAAAGACCTCGGGGGGTAAGTCCCGGCATCGCCCCTGCGCCATCCAGGAAGTTTCCAAATTGGCCTCCAAAGCCCTCACGCGTCACACGCTGACCGTTATTACGTCTCCGGCCCGTCTATAGTTCCCTGGGGCCTGAAGTATAAGTCAGCGTGCGAGAAAGCAAGCAGCACTGCTCCTTCTACTTCACACCACCAGGCAGTGTCAAGGCGGGCCCGGTAACAAGATCCCAGGTTACCGCCCACCTGGGAGCTTCAACTTGACAATAACCTGAGGGTTCAGTGAACATATAAGCAATGAGCGCACATAGCAGCCTCCTCCTTCTCACCTAGGTGAGCACCAACCCGGTGCTCACCAAGACCTCCTGCGCCTTAGGGCCAGGAGGTTTTTTAGTTCCCAGCCACAGAAAGGCCTAAAGATGACCCGCTCGCCGCTCTCGGTCCCCAGGATGCCCTTCGAGAAGTACGCTCCCGTGCTGCCCCTATCGCTCCCCGACCGCACGTGGCCCCAGAAGCAGCTTGTGAGCGCTCCTCGCTGGTGCAGTGTCGACCTTCGCGACGGTAACCAGGCGTTGATCGACCCGATGGACCCCGCCCGCAAGCTGGCCCTTTTCGACGCCCTGGTTGGGATCGGCATCAAGGAGGTCGAGGTTGGCTTCCCGTCGGCGTCGGGCCCTGACTACGAGTTTGTCCGCCACATCATCGAAGAAGACCTGGTCCCCGAGGACGTTACGTTGCAGGTTCTCGTGCAATGCCGCCAGGAGTTGATCGAGCGGACCTTTGAGGCTCTGTCCGGTGCCGGCAAAGCGATCGTCCACTTTTACAACTCGACCTCCGAGTTGCAGCGTCGCGTTGTTTTCCGCCAGGACCGCGACGGGATAGTGCAGATAGCGACGAGTGCCGCCCGTCTCTGTAAGAAGCTGGAGCACACGCTAAAAGGGACCGACGTGCGCTACGAATATTCGCCGGAGAGCTTCACGGGTACCGAACCCGATTTCGCCCTGGAGATTTCTGAAGCGGTGGCAGACGTCATCGAACCGACCGCGGACGCCCCGCTCGTGCTCAACCTGCCGTCGACCGTTGAGATGTACACGCCCAATGTGTTCGCAGACGTGATCGAGTGGTTCGGGCGCCAATTGCGCCAGAGGGACGCTATCGTGCTGTCGGTCCACCCCCACAACGACCGGGGGACGGCCGTAGCGGCGGCCGAACTGGCCATGCTGGCGGGCGCCGACCGCGTCGAGGGGACGCTGTTCGGCAACGGGGAAAGGACGGGCAACCTCGACCTGGTCACAGTGGCTTTGAACCTGTTCTCGCAGGGCATCGACCCCGAGCTCGACTTCCACGACATCGAAGCTCTTCGGCGAGTGGCCGAGCACGCCACCCGCATGCCTGTGCACCCGCGGCACCCCTACGTAGGTGACCTGGTCTATACCGCTTTTTCGGGGTCTCACCAGGACGCCATCAAAAAGGGTATGGCCGCCCTGCCGGACCCTTACGAGCGATGGGAAGTGCCGTACCTGCCGATTGACCCGAAGCACACCGGCCGGACGTACGAGGCCATCATCAGGGTCAACAGCCAGTCGGGAAAAGGCGGCGTGGCCTATGTGATGGGGACTGAGCACGGTCTCGACCTCCCTCGTCGGATGCAGGTCGAGTTCTCCCGTGCCGTGCAGGCCGTCACCGAGGCCACTGGCACCGAGATCAAGCCGTCGGAGATGTTGGAAGTATTCGAGAAGACGTACCTGGCCGAGGACGCCGGCTTGCGGCTCATCGGGGCCGAGGTGACGACCGAGAGGGCCACGGACGCCCATACCACGCAGGTGACGGCACAGCTGCTCCTGGACGGTGAGCACCGTAGCGTCGTCGGCACCGGTAACGGGCCGATCGACGCTCTCGTCAACGCGCTGGCGAGTATCGACATCGAGCTGGCTGTCCTCGACTACAACCAGCACGCCATGACCGCCGGGAGCGGGGCCTCGTCGGTGGCATACGTCGAGGCCGAGTCCAACGGGCAGGTGGCCTGGGGGGTGGGCATGGACTCGAGCATCCTGGACGCATCCCTGCAAGCGGTGGTGAGTGCCGCCAATCGCCTGCGCAAAGGCCCCGAATAGCCCGAATAGCCCGAACAGCCCGAACAGCCCGGGACGGGCCGATAGAGAGAGCCGGTGAGCCGCGCTCCGGCGGAGCCCGGCACAACCGCCCGTTAGCGGCCCCCCGGGCGAGGCCCTCGTCCCGGAGCCGCCCTGACCGGCGTCGCGACGCGCTTTGCCGACCGCGGTGTTGACTACAAGTGGTTTTCGGGCCGGCTACTATGCTCAGCCCATGTCTTTACAGCAACCCGAGGTTTCGGGCCCGCCCCGGGGCCACGTCAGGGTCGTTTACCTCGGCCCCGTGGCCCCGCACTGGCGGGTCGACTCGGACTTCGGCGATCGGAACCTCATCGAAGAGCTGCGCCAGCGCATCCTGGCCCGCCTTTTGTTGCTGCCTCCCCATGACCCCCAGTTCCGCCGTAACCGCGAGCGCATCGTGCGCGACGCCGAGCGAGAGAACGTGCTGCTCGAGTGGGACCTGGGCATGCCCGAAGACGAAGAAGGCGACTTCATGGGCACGGCCGACGGCTAATGCTTCGCGGCCGGGCGCGCCGCTATCGGCTCAGAGCGGCCAGCTGGCAGTCAGCCGGGCCCCAAGAGACAACGCCGGCTCCCCTTGTTCGCCAGTCCCGAAGCACTAGCGTGAGACCCGTGGTACTCGGCCCCGAAACCAGCCTCGCCAGGTCCGGCGGCAGCGTGGCAACGTATGCAGGCATGCCCGGCCAGCGCCGCGCGGAGGCTCAAGCTCCTGACGGGCACGCGGCGCCCGGGGAAAATTTGGTCGACCGGACGGGCCGGACCTCGGCCAGCGGCGACCGGGGTTATATAAACAGGGAGCTTTCCTGGCTCGACTTCAACCGCCGGGTGCTGGCGCTGGCCGAGTCGGAAGAGCAGCCGCTGCTCGAAAGGGCAAAGTTCCTGGCCATATTCTCGAGCAACCTCGACGAGTTCTTTCAGGTCCGGGTGGCTGGCCTCAAGGACCAGCTGGCCGCCGGTATATCGGGGACGGCGCCCGACGGGCTACCTGTCGCCGACCAGTTGAAAGCGATCCGGTCCGAGATAGAACGCCAGGTCGCCGGCCGCACCCGGATTTACAACGACGTGCTGGTGCCGGAATTGGCCCGCCACGGCACGCGTTTGGTCCCCTGGGCATTATTGGGGCCGTCAGACATGGCATACGCCGAGTCGCAGTTCGAGTCGGAAATGTTCCCCGTCCTGACCCCGCTGGCCGTCGACCCGGGGCACCCCTTCCCCTACATTTCCAACCTGTCGCTCAACCTGGCCGTGATGGTCCGCGACCCGCAGAGGGGCGACCGTCGCTTTGCTCGCGTAAAGATCCCACCTCTTTTGCCCGGGTTCCTGGCGCTGCCTGATGGTGAGCGTTTTGTGCCCGTCGAGCAAGTGATAGCCGCGTTTTTGGGTGAGCTCTTCCCCGGCATGGAGATCGAGAGCTGTCACGCCTTCCGGGTGATCCGCAATGCCGACCTCACCCTGGCCGAAGAAGAAGCAGACGATTTGCTCGAGGCAGTGGAAATGGAGCTGCGGCGCCGGCGGTTCGGGCGCGCTGTCTGCCTCCAGGTCAGCTCGAGCTTCAGCTCTGAAGTGCGCGAACTGCTCTTACGGGAGCTGGACCTGGGCCCGGAGGACGTCTACGAAATGGACGGTTTGCTCGATTTCGGGGGGCTGTGGGCGATCCATGGCCTGGACCGGCCCGAGCTCAAAGACGAACCGTTCTTGCCGGTCACGCCGTCGCGCCTGGCCGGCCCCGATGACGAGCCGGTCGACATATTCGCTGCCATCGCAAGCGAAGACATCTTCATGCACCACCCGTACGAGAGCTTCGCCATGTCGACAGAGGCGTTTATCAAGCAAGCGGCGCGCGACCCACGTGTCCTGGCTATAAAGCAGACCCTCTACCGGACGTCGGGCGACAGCCCCGTGGTGAAGGCGTTGATACGGGCGAACGAGAGAGGCAAGCAGGTGGCGGCACTGGTCGAGCTCAAGGCGCGCGGTGACGAGGCCGCCAACATTGGTTGGGCCAGAGCGCTGGAACAGGCGGGTGTCCATGTTGTTTACGGCCTGATCGGGTTGAAGACGCATGCCAAGACCGCACTGGTGGTGCGGGAGGAAGGCAACGGCATCCGGCGCTACTGCCATATCGGCACTGGCAATTACAACTCGTCCACGGCTCGCCTCTATGAAGACATCGGCGTGCTGACGGCTTCTCCCGCTATCGGTGAGGACCTGACCGACCTGTTCAATTTTCTCACCGGTTACAGCCGGCAGTCCTCTTACCGGCAATTGATCGTGGCTCCTCATGCGGTGAGGTCCCGGATAATCGAGCTCATCGAAAAGGAAAGCCAGCACGGCACCGCCGGGCGCATCGTTTGGAAAATGAACAACCTTGTCGACCGCAAGGTCATCGACGCGCTTTACGATGCCTCGCAGGCGGGGACTCAGGTTGACCTGATCGTCAGGGCCCAGTGCTGCCTCCGTCCCGGAGTCCCGGGCCTTTCCGACACCATCAGGGTACGTTCTCTGGTCGGCCGTTACCTCGAGCACTCGCGGATTTACTACTTCAGCGGCGGTGCCAACGTCGCCCCGGCGGTACGCGCTATGAACGAGATTTCGGGCGCCACCGCGGTTGAAGCGGATGACCGGCGGGACACCTTTGAGGCACCTGGCTTTGAGCCTCACAGCTTCGATGCCCATCTCCGACCTGGC
Source organism: uncultured Acidimicrobiaceae bacterium (assembly GCA_963754115.1). Classification (GTDB taxonomy): domain Bacteria; phylum Actinomycetota; class Acidimicrobiia; order Acidimicrobiales; family Palsa-688; genus Fen-671. The sequence continues at coordinate 218,651 of CAVWFC010000010.1, forward strand.
GGCGGCAACGGCGCCGAAGTGCCGTACAGCATGGTACGACTGCCCGAGGGCGGCCGCTACCTGATCGGCTCGGCTGACATGATGGAGAGGAACCTCGACCGCCGTGTGGAGGCCCTCCTGGACGTGACTTCGCCAGAAACCCAGGCCCGTCTGCGGGAAATCCTGGCCGTCGAGTTGGCTGATGACGAGCTGGCGTGGGAGCTGGCCGCAGACGCGACCTGGCACAAAGTGCCGGACAAAAGGCACTTCAACGCCCAGCGCCACTTTCAGGACCTGGCCATCGCCCGCGGCCGGCGTCACGGCAAGGCCGAGAGCCTGGCTCCGATCGAGTGAGCGGCGGGGAGCGGGTTACCAAGCGGGCGGCCGGCGAGACGCCGCCTTTGTCGCCAGCCGCCGGGCCCCCGCCGCCCGTGGTCGTCAGGGCGGGCGGTGGCGTCGTCTGGCGGCGCGTCCCTTCCGGGGTCGAGGTCGTCCTCGTTCACAGGCCCGCATACGACGATTGGGCTTTTCCAAAGGGAAAGGTCGAGCGCGGAGAGACCGACGAGGAAGCCGCGCTGCGTGAGGTCCGGGAAGAGACCGGCCTCCCGTGCCGTCTTGGTCGGGAGCTGGCCAGCACGACTTACCTGGACGGCCAAGGACGCCCGAAGACCGTTCGCTATTGGGCGATGACCGTGATCGCCGGTTCGGTTGGGCGAGCAGAAGCAAAGCTTGCGCCCGAGCCGAAAGCTCGCCGAGAAGTCGACGATCTCTCCTGGGTGCCGTTGGCGACCGCTCGACAACGCCTCACCTACCCCCGGGACGTCGTCGTGCTCGATGACTTTTCTGGCCAGTTGGCTCGTTCGAATATCTCAAATGCTGGCCGGCAAGAGGTCAACGAGGTTGCCGAAAGCAAACCACAGCGGGACGAGGCTAACCAGAGCTCCCGCAATTAACATAAGGATTTTCGAATAGCGACGAAGGTGAGCCGCGCCTAACCGGGTGGCGACCCATGCGAGCAAGGCGAGTGCCGCCCACCCGAGCGTGGCTGCCCACGTCACACCGCCCCCACTAGAGGGCCCAGTCCCAGTAGAAGGCACGGTCGCTGCTGCTTCAGGTGAAACTTCCGTTTGTCCGCTCGTGTTTTGGCCGCCAGAGCGCCCAACGTCGCCGGACCGGGTTGAGGCCTGTCCCGGGAGCGTGGTGGCATACTTGGCCGCCGCTGATGTCGTCGTCGGCCGAAGCCTGGTAATACCGGGGACACCACCGCTGGCCGTCTCGGCGACGGCCAGCCGGCCCGGCATCCGGGCCCCGCGTGGAAAACTGCGCAGCAGCTCGGCCCTGACTACCAGTCGCGACGTGGCCTCGAAGCGCGGGTTGCAGGTCGTAAGCGTCAATTCGGACCGTTGGGTGGGAGCCAGTACCGCAGTATCCGTGGGGACGACGACCCACAGGTGGACGACGCCGTATACCCAGGTGGTGCCGGCCGTATCCGTCAAGTAGATCAGGTCCCGGTGGGCAACTTCGTTGAGGCGGAAGAAGGGCGCGCCGAAAGTCGTCCGGTGGCCCGCGATGGCAACGTTGCCAGGTTGGCCTGGTAGCGGAGTCCCCGGGTAATGGCCCGGCCCCATCTGCAGATCGGCGTCGCTCACGCCCTGTACGACATACCGGCTGACACCAATGGCCGGGATCACCAGGTGGTCAAGCGCGCCGCCCGGTGGCGGGACCGGGAGCGGGACGCCACCGATTACCAGCATTCTTTGGGGCGAACCGGGACCGGTACCGTTGGTGGCGGCCGGCGACGAAATCGTAGGTACATCTGCACCGTCCCGTCGCGGTTGTCCCGTCGCAGGCCGGCCGACCCCGGATCCGACCTCAGACTGGCCGACCGCCGCCTTGAACTCGCGGGCCAGGAGGGCCTGACTGTGTTCCTCGGTCAAGTTGGTCCCGACCAGTTCGTAGGCCACGAAGAGAAGCACGACGAACCCCATCGTCACCAGGGCAATGCCCACCTCTAGCAGCCAGGACCGCCCCGTCCCGAGATGCCACCGCCGTCGTTCGGGGTTAGCCACAATGCCAACGTAAGGCCGGCGAAGGCCAATGTCATCTCGCCTTTTTGCCGGCCGACCTGCCCTGCCAGTTGCTATCACCGCCTTCGGGACACCGTGAGGTGGCTGAACCACCGCGCTGAGCGCGATTTTCTATTGTTGGCTTCGGTTCTGCAAGACTTCAAGGGAGTGCCGGTGTTGCTCATCCGTCATGCCCACGCAAGTGCCCGAAAAGAATGGACGGGCGATGATCGATTACGTCCTTTGTCGGAGCACGGCCTCCGGCAGGCGGACGGTCTGATCGCTGTCGCAGGGAACTTCGAGCCCCCATCGCGGGTACTTTCAAGCCCATATCTTCGGTGCGTGCAGACGATGGAACCGTTGGCTCAGGCCACCCGTGTCGCCGTCGAAGCCAACGACGATCTGTCTGAAGGGCAGAGCGCGAATGCGGTCAGCCTTATACGGGCCCTGGCCGGGGCCACAGTGGCTGTCTGTACCCACGGTGACGTGATCGCCGAAATCCTGGTCACGTTGGCCGATGAGGACATGCTCGACCTGGCGCAACCCCCGCCAGGCCAAGGGCTCGGTCTGGGCCCTGGAGAGCGAGGATGGTTGCTTCCGGTCCGCCAAGTATTATCCCCCAGTGGTGGTGGAATCAGTTTGAGTTCGGCGGGGGGCGCTAATCTGGAAGATGGCGAGGCTAGCGAGATCCTCGCGCTGGTCGCCCAGGCTGTGGACAAAGCCAGCCAGGGACTTGTGGTTTGTGACCAGGAAGGGCGAGTCGTCTTGCGCAACGCACCCGCCAGGGAACTGGTCAACGCCCGAGACGGCGATTATTTGGCCGAAAAAGCGATCGAAGCAGCGCTGGGCAGGGCACTGGCGGGTTCTTTCCATGAGGAGACGCTCGACCTTTATTCGCCCACGAGGCACACCCTGGAGATCAGGGCGTACCCCATCGGCTCGACGAACTCTCCAAGCGGGGCGGTGGCGTTGGTTGACGACGTATCCGAATTGCGCCGTCTGGAAGCCGTGAGGCGCGACTTTGTGGCCAACCTGAGCCACGAATTGAAGACGCCCCTGGGTGCCCTCAGCCTGCTGGCCGAGACCCTTGACGGTGAAGAGGACCCTGAGGTCGTCGTGAGGTTGACCTCGAGAGTAGGTGCGGAGGCCACGCGCTTTGCCCGGATTGTCGACGACCTGCTCGATCTTTCGCGCATAGAGGGCGGCGGTACCGGGCGGCTCGACCTGGTCACCTTCTCGGCCGTTATCGACGAGTCGGTCGGGGGCTTTCACGACCCTGCGGCCGCCCGCGGCATCCGTCTCGAGGTCGGGCCGATCGACCCGGACCTCTACGTGATGGCCAACCGCCGTGACCTCGTCTCGGCCGTCTCGAACCTTGTCGACAATGCCATCAAGTACTCGGAAGCCGGCGGATCCGTATACGTAAAGGCGAGCCGCAGGGGAGACAGTGCCTGCCTGTCCGTACGCGATGAGGGTGTCGGTATCCCGCGTCGTGACAGGGAGCGAATTTTCGAGCGTTTTTACCGTGTGGACCGGGCTCGTTCTCGTTGGACTGGTGGTACCGGGCTCGGTTTGGCTATTGTCCGGCACGTGGCCGCTTCCCACGGTGGCGACGTTTGTGTGGATTCCGTCGAGGGGGAAGGCTCCACGTTCACTTTGTGCTTGCCCGTCGCCAGCGAGGAGGGCGCCCGTGGCTGAGCAGGTCACGGTCCTGCTGGTAGAGGACGAGCCATCGTTCGTAGAAGCGCTAGTAGTTGGCCTGAAGCGGGAAGGTTTTCACGTCGACGTGGCCTACGACGGGGCCGAGGCGCTGGACAAGTTCGCTTCTATCCAGCCCGACCTCGTTTTGCTGGACGTAATGCTGCCGCGTGTCTCCGGCATCGATGTGTGCCGCACGATCCGCGCCGCCGGGGCCCGCACGCCGATCATCATGGTCACAGCAAAAACCAGCGAGATCGATACCGTCGTAGGTCTCGAGGTGGGGGCCGACGACTACGTCAGTAAGCCGTACCGGCTCCGGGAGCTGGTCGCCCGGATGCGTGCTGTGTTGCGCCGGACGCCGCCATCAGAAGAAACCCCCGAAGGCGGCGAGGTGCTACAGGCCGGAGACCTCCGTCTCGACCCGGAGCGCCACGAGGTCTATTTGCACGGTCAGGAGGTCGTCCTCCCGCTTAAGGAGTTCGAGCTGCTCGAGCTGCTGATGACCAACGCTGGTCGCGTCCTCACCCGTGAGACCCTTATTGACCGGGTTTGGGGGCCACATTACGTAGGCGACACAAAGACCCTGGACGTCCATGTAAAACGCCTGCGGGCGCGTATAGAGGACGACCCTGCGCACCCTCAGAGGATCACGACGATCCGCGGCCTCGGCTACAAACTCGAGGTCGGCCGGGTCGCCGTCGACTGACTTAGGCGAAAAAGAGATATTGCTTTGTTTGGCCAGGTTTTGTCGGGCCTAACAGCTGTACCTGATGTTTGCGCAATATTCACAGGAATTGCACAGTCTTTCGCACAGGGTCGTCCACAGGCTCTTCGATAAGCCTTTTGCGTCTAGTTGACGTTCGGTTGCACTTGAGCTGGAGGCAGCACCCTACTTAGCAGTCAGGGGCGGAGCCGGAGACGGAGACGAAGACCGAACGACGGCCTCGGCCGGGATGGGAAAATGTCGTCGGTACTCGGGTCCACGCCTGCCCCCTCGTCGCTTCCAACGCTTTCGGCGGCCGGCGTGCCGGCACCGTTTTCGCCCGCCAGTCCCGGTGACGGGTTGGCCCCCGTGCCCGGCCGGGCCGGCCGTCCCGCGACAGCGCCCCGGCCCGAGACGTTGCTGGCCGAATTAGTGGCAGCCGAAGCGTCAGCAGCCGAAGGTTTGGTAGCCGGCACGGGAGCCACGGCGGCTGCGTGACTGGCCAGCGAAGCAAGGATATTGCTCGCCTGCGTTTTCCCTAGACCAGGGGCAGCGGCCGGAGGTTGCCCCTTGGTCCTGGGCCCGGCCACACCGGCGCTCGTGGGCTCGAGGAGGGCGGCCCAAAGGGGCTTGACGAGCGAAGGCACCTGGCCGGGCCTCGCCGTCTTTTGTGGTGCGCTCGGGCCGGCCGGAGCTGCAGTGCCGGGTTGGCTGTCGGCCGGCAACTCGCTGACGGCCACCGGGGTTTCCTTAACCGCCTGAAATTCTGGCATGTACGTCCCTCGGCTTTTCGCCGTCCGTACTTGAGGTGCACGGGTGCCTCGGCCGTCCGGTCGTTGCTCGCCGGGCGCCGCACGCAGCCGGCCCCGGGCTGCTCTGGCCCCGCTAGTCGGGCAGTTCGATCCGCGCCAGCCAGAGGCCGGGCGCATCCACCTCAGCAGGGGTCGGGAGACTGGCCGCGTCGGCCCAGAGGCGAGAAAGACCTTCTTCGCCGGCTCGCTCGACTACACCGCTGACAAAGGCATGACCTCTATCAATGGTCGCCTGGTCCACTTCCACGCCCAACAACTTGCCGAGCACCCGCTGGCCCGGCCCATCTTCGAGCCGCCGGCGACGGAACGCCTCGCTAATGAGGGGGTACGAGCCAACGAGACGTTGGCCGACCTTGTCGATGATGTAGTCGGTATAGCCGGCAAGGGCGGCGAGGAACGCCCGGAACGGCACCAGAAGGCGTCGCTGCTCGTCACTCTGGATATCGCCGAGGAACGCGTCCGGGTCGCCGAGGGACTGCTGGAACGACATGAGGTCGTTGGGGTCGAGGTTGCCAAGGCGTTGCTCGATCAGGTCCGTTTCGAGGTGGAAGGCACCCGTGTAGGCGAGCAAATGGTCTTCCAGCGCCTGGGCCACGTGGGGCCGACTGAGCACGGCATGGTGCACGACGTCGCGGAGGCATACGTACATGCGCATGTCATCTTCCGCCAGTTCCCATTCTTTGGCGAACCCGTCGATGGCCTCCGGTACCGCCATCAGTTCGTCGCTGCTTGGCGCCGGCATCGGCATGTCGTACTGGCCCATGGCCCTGGTGGCCAAGTGGCCCACCATGCCACCGGCTTGAGCACCCAGGACCAGCGGCCCGACGACCTGGGGGAGGTTCCCCAGCAGTTGGTCCATGGGGTTGTCAGTGGCGGCCTGAGGCGGCTCCCCGCTGGGGAGGGCTTCGGCACTGGGCTGCAGCGACGAGGCCAGCCTTGTCAGCACGGGCTTCCACGCTTCAAGGGTCCTGGACGCCCATTCGCTCCGCGTCACGCACCGCAGTTCGAGCCATCCTCGTTGCGACGTGGGTAAGCCTGTCGCTTCGGCCACATGCATGTCGGCCACCCGTAGCAGCTCTTCCATGCGTACCCGTGCCAACGGGTCGGGATTGGCCTCCGGGCGTCCTTCGGTCGCGGTCCAGGTGGCCAGCTGGCGGGCGACGTCCCAGTTGAGCGGCCCTTGAGCCGTCAGGAGGCGAGCCAGGTTGCGCAGTAAGTCCCCCAGCGGGCCGCCACCCGAGAACGGCGCTGGCTCGCTCACGGCCGGGCCCCCAGCGAGGACCGCCGGTGCTCCCGCTCCCGGCGTCCTGGCCGATCGGGCCGGCGGGGCAAAGCGCCCGGCCACTCGCTCAGAATGGCCGAGGAAGTGTGCATCCATAAAGATTACCGGTCACTGTCACTCCAGCGAACATGAGGCACTCCAGCGAACATGAGGCACTCCAGCGAACATGAGGCACTCCAGCGAGGATGAGGCACTCCAGCGAGCATGAGGCACTTCCCGGGCACAGCGGGGTTTTACAGTGCGGGCTCGTGGCCGCACTAACGTGGTGGACATCACCACGGTCGTCGTTACTGGAGCTGCGGGCAACCTCGGTAGGAGAGTAACGGCGTATTTGGCCGCGCGCCCGACGGTTGAGCGGGTCCTTGCCGTTGACCGCATCCCCATGCCAGCCACCTCCCCGGAAGTCGAAGTGCACGCCTTTGACCTGGCGCGACCGGGGGCCACTGACGAGCTGGCCGCGCTGGCCAAACGAGCGGACGCCGTAATGCACCTGGCATGGCAGCCGGACGGCAACGACAATCTGACTGTCCTGCGCCACGTCCTGGATGCGTCTGAAGCGATCGAACCCGGGCACCTCGTCTATCTTTCGAGCGGGACCGTTTATGGGGCCTGGCCCGACAATGCCGTCCCCCTCACCGAGGACAGCGCAACCAGGCCTAACCCCAAGCTTGCCTACGCGGTCGACAAAAGGGCCGGCGAGACCCTGGTCGAAAGGTGGGCACGGGACCACCGCGACGTCGCCGTAGCGGTGCTCCGCCCCGCTTGCACCGTCGGCGCCCCCGAGCACCCCCTGTACCGTGCCCTGGCCGCGAGCAAGCGCCCCCAGCTCGGTGCCGAAGGGCGACTGGTGCAGTACGTCCACGTCGATGACCTGGCCAGGGCCGTTGTCCACACTTTTGAACAAAGCTTGTCGGGGATCTACAACGTGGCCCCCGACGGCGGCGTTCAAGAGGAGGTGGCGGGCGCTCTGGCCGGCGGGTCTGCCATGCTCCCCTTGCCCGCCCGCGTCCGGGCCACGTTGTCCTCGTGGCGTTGGCGTGTCTCACGTCGGGGTACGCCTCCGGGAGCCAGACCGTATGCGGAAAACACGTGGGTCATCGCCGGCGACAAACTACGCGCCACGGGTTGGCGGCCGGAGTACAGCTCCGAGCAGGCCCTGGTCGTGAGCGACCCCCGGGCGCACTGGGACGAGCTTCCCCTTGGCCGGCGGGTGTCCGCCACCCTGGCGGCCGTCGGGGCCACCGTCGTCGCAGCTGGCGCCGGGGGTGCCCTGTGGTGGCACCATCGCCACTAATACAGCTCGGCTGGGCTCCTCTCCCGTTTGGCTCAGGTCGGGTTGGCGACGGCCGGTTCTGTCTCGAGAGTGATATGGGCCTGGCGGGGTTGGTCATTTTGTAGCCAGTTCACGTCCACCACCTGACCTGGTTTCGCCAGTGCCATCCAGGCGAGGAACGCCCCTACGGAGGATACGTTCCCCGTGTGGCCGTCGATCGCCGTGATCACGTCGTTGTCGGCAATACCCGCCTTCGCCGCCGGGCTGCCCGACGAAATGCTCTGGACCTCTATGGCGCCTGCCGGTACTTTCAGGTCCTGCGCGCCGGGAGCGGATATGTCGGTTTCCTGGAGCAGCCCCAGCCACGCATGCGGCGCCGCCTGGCCATCTTTGATGATGGCGCTTATGTCCGGGATGGCCGTATCTATGGGGGTTATGTACGTCAGCCCGGACCTGGCGGATTGGCCCGCTCCCGCGTTGGTTATGCCTATGACGTTCCCACTGCCGTCGACCACGGCTCCGCCAAACGCTGATGGGTCGACGGTAAGGTCCGCCACCAGCATCGAGAACATCGCGTCCGATGCCCCATTTACAGGCGACAGGTAGCTTGTGGCGTCGTCCATGTAACCCTCGGCCAGGTCCGAACCGTTGGTGCCCGAGGCGATGGCGGGGGACCCTATGGAATAGACCTGCTCACCGGTCTGGACATTGGCCACGCTACCCAGGTTGGCCGTGCCGACCGCCGGGTACCGCCCCGTCCGTACGCACAGGTCGACTCGGACCACGGAGATGCCGGCAGACGGGTCCGAACCCACCAGGTGGCCGGTTGCCAATTCACCCCAATACGACACCACCTGGACTGCAGTGCTCGCGTCTGCTCCGGCGAAAAGGCCGCTATCGGAGAGGATATAACATGTGGGCCCCATTGGAGTACACGACAACGCCTGAGCCGTTCTCGACCCCCGAGTCACTGCTCCAGGTGAGCCCGACGACAGCTGGCTCCACGGAATCGAGGATGGCAGTGCCGTCGGAAGGACCGCTGCCGGTGCTGCCTGACACGGGTGTGTTTGCCACCGTGCTGACGCTGACGACGGTGCTCGGACGGTCCACGGCACCGGCAGCCATGAGCACGAGCGCGCAAACGAGCGCTGCTACCACACCGGAAATAGCCCCGACGAGCCAGGAGCGCGGGTCAGTTTCGCGAAACCAGCTGCCAATATTGCGAGCCGGCGGTGGAGGGGGAGCCGGGGGGTTGGCGCGGACCTCAGAAGGGTGCCTCCACAGGCGGTCGTCGGGCGGCAGCCACGGCATGCCTGGTCCCTCGTCGTCCTCGTCACCAGGACCATGAGGCGGCTCTTCTATTGGATCCATGCTGATGTCGAGGTTACTGAGCCGTTCGTCCCGGCTGACATCGGCTCCCCGGCCGACCGAGGGCCCACGGTGGCGGCCGGGGAAGACCTCGTCGCTGGCAGAGCGCAGCCAACGGGACACCGACGAAAGAGGATCGCCTTTCGGCTTTCGAGGTAGGCGACCTAGGATTACCGCGTGCTGTTGCCGCCCGCAGGTGACAACTGGATAGCCTTGACCACTGAGCCCCTTCCGCTCGGCCAGCTAGCAACGTGGCCGATACTCCCCAGCTGTGGAGCGGTAGTGGTCTTTGCCGGTACCGTTCGCGACCATGCCGATGGCCGGCCGGGCGTTACATCCCTGGATTACGAGGCGTACACGGAGGCGGCCGAGCGCCTTATGACAGAGGTGGCCGAGGAGCTGCGCGAAACGTGGCCTCCCGTCGGCCGCGTCGCCTTGCTCCACCGCACCGGTTCTCTTTCACTGACGGACGTCTCGGTCGTGGTGTCGGTGTCCGCCCCGCACCGGAGCGAAGCCTTTGATGCGGCCCGCTTTGGCATCGACACCATCAAGACCAGGGCCCCGATCTGGAAGCGCGAAACCTGGGAAGGCGGGACCGCTTGGGGCCTTGATGCTCACCCAATCGGCGGACCGGTCTGTAACGCCGAGCAAATCGGAGCGGGAGCGAGCACATGACCCTGCTGGGAAGTTGAGGAGGCTATGGGCCCGCACTTGATGGCTGCGGCCAAAGTTGCCCACACCTCCGTGCAGTGGATGACGTTGGCGTGGATCGTGGGTGCGGCTGTGGCAGCGGGCTTGATAATCACGGTCCTCGTGCTGCTGTCGCGCCGGCCCAAGTCCATGGAGCACGGTATCGAGGAGTTCTCGCGGTCGCTTCAGGCCGTTGCCCCCACGCATCGTTCTGGTTCCCGGGCAAATACGGGACAGGTCCGGTCGAGCTCAGGCAAGACGCAAGAGGAACGCACGGTACGGGCCACGAGAGGGGAGACCGAAGCTGTCTAGGGACCTGGCCATAGACCTTGGGACCGCAAATACGCTCGTTTACGCCCGTGGACGGGGAATAGTCCTCAACGAACCGACGGTCATCGCCCTCGATAGCCGCACCAACACCGTGCTCAACATGGGCCGCGAAGCGTGGCAGATGATCGGTCGCACACCGGGATATATCGTCGCCGTAAGACCGTTGCGCAAAGGCGCCATAACCGATTTCGACATAACGCAGCGGATGATCGAGCTGCTCCTCAAACGGGCCGGGATCTCGCGCTTCGGCCGGCCCCGAGTGCTTATATGCGTGCCTTCAGCCATTACGGCAGTGGAGCGTCGAGCCGTAGAAGAAGCCGCCCGTGCCGCCGGCGCCAACAGCGTCAGCCTCATCGAGCAGCCAACTGCCGCCGCTATAGGTGCTGGTCTCCCGATCCACCAGCCATTAGGCAACATGGTCTGCGATATCGGCGGCGGCACAACCGAGACGGCCGTGATCTCGCTTGGTGGAGTTGTAGCCCTTGAAGCCATCCGCGTCGGGAGCTTCGACATCGACAATACGATCCAGGCCTACGTCCGCCGTGAGTACGGCATCGCCATCGGGGAACGCACGGCCGAAGAGATCAAGATGGCCATTGGTTCGGCTTGGCCCATGGATGACGCCGTTAAAGCAGAGGTGCACGGGCGCGACTTGATGAGCGGCCTGCCCAAGACGGTCATCCTCGCCCCGGAGGAAGTACGCGAAGCGATCGAAGAACAAGTCGGCGCGGTTGTCGATGCCGTCCTGCGTTGCCTTGGCTCCGCACCCCCCGAACTTTCACAGGATCTATTGAGCCAGGGCCTCAACCTGGTTGGTGGCGGCAGCATGCTGAAGGGCCTCGACAGGCGTCTTTCCGAGGAGACGGGCTTGCCCGTGCACCTGGTCGAAGCGCCTCTGGAGTGCGTTGTGGTGGGCGCGGGTAAATGCATCGAGAACTTCGACGCCGTCCGCGACCTCCTTATGACCTGACTTGGTTTATGACCTGAGTCGGCTTATGACCTGAGCTGGCTCATCTCCTGGGCTGTCCGGGCTGGGCCGGCCGAGGACGCGGCCCCAGCAGATCCTCGGCTGCCTGACGAACTTGCCAGTCCGGGTCCCGCATCGCCCGGGCCAGGGCGGCGTCGACTTCGTCCCCGTCGAAACCGGCGAGAGCCAGGACCGCTCTACGCCTGATCGCCGGCTTGTCCTCGGTGGCGGCCAGGATGGCCGGCAACCCGGCCGGACAGGCCAGCGACCCCAGGGCGGCGACGGCCGCTTCTCGGCATAAAGGCTCGGTGTGGGCGGTCGCGGTGGTCCTGAGGGCGGTTACGGTTGCGGCCGGTAGCGCCAACTGACGTGCCGCTGGCTCAGGCGCCGCCGGCTCGGAGCTCGAGGCTCCGTCGGCCATCTCACCGAGCTCTCCCAGTGCGTAGCAAGCGGCCTCCACCACACCCGCGTCTTCGTCGGTCAGCGCTTCAGTCAGTTCGGCAATCAAAACGGTCATTTGTAAAACGGTCAGCTGTAAAGCGGTCGTTTGCCGGGCGGTCATCTGAAGCCGCCCAGCCAGGTCACATGCCCGGCGCCTGACCTCCGGAGCGGGATCCGTAAGCGCCCGCGATACATCTTTTGGGGTTAATGCCCCTATCCTGGCAAGAGCCCCAAGTGCGCTGGCCCGCACTTGATGGGCTGGGTCGTGAAGGGCTGCCCGAGCGCTTCCCTCATCGCCGGTGTGCCCGGCGATGATAGCTGTTCGCCTTCGAGTGGCGTTGCTCTCGGCCCGTTCAGGAACTGGTACCTACTGTGTGCAGGAGGGCTTGGACGACGAACCCGATACCGACAGCCATCCCGGCTGCCAGCGCGGCGCCCAAAGTTACGCTGAGCACGACGAGCACGAGCGCTGACCGCATCCTCAGCGAGGATGGGACTGACGCCCGCAACCTCGGCCCGACAAAAACCTCTTTAGCCCGAACGCGGCGTGCGGTGGCGCTCATACTCGTCGCCTACCAACAAGGCCGAGTAAGTGAGCCAATGAGCAACGCAGCACGGGGCCTCCCCGGACCGGCCCGGACCCCGCACCGACGATGAGCGACACCGACCCGACTGTACAGGGCGACGCCGCGCCCGAGGAAAATTTTGACCACGGCCGACGATCGCGATGGCCGGCGATGTTCGTGCTCGTGCTGCTGCTTGCCGCGGCCGTCGTCGGGATCCCTGTCGGGGTGGCAGCGCACGAGGCGAGCGGTTACTACGTTTTTTCGCCCGGCACGGCTCCTGTCATCACCGCCAGTGACCACTGCAAGCCGGTCGGGGGCGAGGAGGCTCTACCGGACGGGTCGCCCTGTGTCCGCCTCGTCCTGCCCCGGGACAAGAGCCATCAGGTGGACGGAGAGCTTCTAATGGTGGACGTGCAGGTAGCGCAGGCCGGTCCCCTCGATTGGGCCGAGTACGAGCTCGGGTTACTGGGCAAGTCGCGCCAATTGGTCCCGGTCGCCGCCTACGCCGGCACCACCCCCACCTCCGAGCTTGGCTGCCAGGACACCCAGGAGATGGTCTCCGCCGACCAGGACGCGGCGCTGGCGGCCCTGGCCTTGCTGAAGTACAAAGTGGACGAGCAGCCGCTCGGGGTCCAGATCGATGCTGTCCTGGCTGGTACCCCGGCCTGGAAGGCCGGTCTCGAGTGTGACGACGTGATCACCGCGGTCAACGGCAAAGCGGTGCATACCGCTCCGCAGCTCACCTCTGCACTGCAGGCGCTCCAACCCGGCAACGTGGTCTCACTTACCGACCAGCCCGCTGACGGCGGGCACAAGAAGGAAGTGAAGGTGCAGCTCAGCCGGCCTACGGCGGGTGCACTGGCAGAGGGTTTCACGGGGCGGGCGTACATGGGCCTGGAAGTGGAGACGCGGGTGAAGCCGGTGCTCCCGTTCCCGGTGTCGGTCGACGCCGGTGAGATCGGCGGCCCATCGGCTGGTCTGGCGTTCACTCTGGCGATCCTTGATGCGCTGTCGAACGGCAAGTTGACCGGAGGTCACAAGGTGGCCGCCACCGGCACGATCGACCCACAAGGCGACGTTGGCCAGGTGGGAGGCGTCCAGGAAAAGACTGTTGCGGTCGAGGATGCGGGTGCACAGGTCTTCTTCGTGCCGGAGGCGGAGTACACCGATGCCAAGAGTGTGGCCCGGAGCAGCCTCAAGGTCATCCCGGTCAGCACCCTCGGGCAGGTCCTCGAGAGCCTGCAGCAGCGCTACGGGGGGGACCTCGCCGGCTTCAGCGGCGTGACCAAGGCCTGAACCAGGCCTGCTCGCACCGGCCTACGTACGCTCTGCGGGGCGGATGAGCCTGGCTCGGGCCACGACCGGCTGACCGCTTAACGTGCCACATGAGGGTTAGCCAGGTCCGGAGCGGCGCGGGCCAGGGCGCGGGTCCTCGCAACACGAAGCGCGGCAGCCTAGGCTTACGCGCGATGGCTACTGACCGAGTGCAGACCTATCGCTCTGATATGCCGGACATGTCTGTCGAGTTGATCGCCGGGCGGCGTTTCGCCCAATCGTGGCGGGGTTACGACCCCGATGAAGTAAAGGACTTCCTCACTCAAGTCGCAGCGCAAGTACGGTCGCTCCGGGAGCGGATCGACTTCGAAGTATCGGTACGCCGAGAGGCGGAGCAGCGGGCGCTGCACCCTCAGATCGATGAAGCGATGCTGATGTCGGCCGTCGGCGAGCAGACAGCTGCGATCCTGCGAAGCGCGCGGAGCGCGGCGGCGGAGATAACCGCCAGGGCGGAGGAAACTGCCGCTTCGTTGATCTCCGCGGCCGAAGCCAAAGCCGCCGAAGTCGTGGCGGAGGGTGAGGCGCAGGTGGCTAACCGTACAGCGGAGGCAGAGGCATCCGCGAACGACCTCTGGTCGAGAGTTCTCAGCGAGGTGGACCAACTCCGTAAGTCCGCCCAGCAGGATGCCGAAGTGCTGGCGGAGCAAGCGACCCAGAAGTACGAAGAGGTGGTCGAGGGGGCCGAGGCCGTGCGGGAGAAGATCCTCACCGACCTGGCCCGCCGCCGGAACCTGGCCACAGTGCAGATCGAGCAGCTGCGCGCCGGCCGTGAGCGTCTCCTCGACGCCTACCTCGTCGTGCGCAGCACCCTCGACGACGTCACAGGCGAGCTGCAGCGCGTCGACGCAGAAGCAAGGGCGGCCACTGTGGCTGTGGGGCGCACGGAGCGCCATGAGCTGTCTGGCGAGCTCGGGGACCTGTGGGACCCCGTTTCCGTGTTCGGAGGCAGCGATACCGGTGACACCACGGGGGAGGTGCCGCCCGTCGTCCTGGCGCCAAGGGTCACTCAGGTGGCGACGCCGCCGACCCTCCCGGCCCCGCCCGCCAGACGCGTGCCCCAGAAGCCCAATGGTCCTAACGGTCCCAATGGCAAAGACGTCGCCAGCCAAGACCCTGTCAATAAAGATGTGGCCAACAAAGATCTGGCCAACAGAGATCTCACCAGCCAGGTCGCGACGACCAGCCCGTCGAAAAACGAGAACATGGCCGAGGCGCTGGCCGCCGCCCGGCAGGCGGCCGCTCTTGCGGGGCCCGGTGACCCCGCAATAATCGGTCGAGGCGACGCCATAGAGAGTGTCCGGGTCCTGCTCCCGGAGCCCCCGAAGGCGGAGGGCCATGACGCCGAGGCGGAGCCGGACGCCGTCGTCGATTTAGAGGCGGCCGGGCTTCTGGCAGAGCCGGAAGATGACGCCCCACCCGCGGTCGAACCAGATGTCGTCGTGGGCCCAGAGGCTGAGGTGTTAGAAGTAGAAGCCTTAGAAGTAGAAGCTTTAGAAGCAGAAGAGCTAGAAGCAGAGGCGCCTGTGGCTGACGTGCTGGAGGTTGACACCCCGGAGGCTGACGTTCCCGGGGTTGGCCCGACCTCGTCTGTGGAAATCGACACCTCAGCTACGACATGGGAGGAGCCAGAAAGTGAGCTACCTCAGGCGATCGCGGCTGAGCCCGATGCCAATCCGGACACGGATGCCAGTCTGAACAGGGATGCCAGTCAAGACAAGGATGTCGAGGGTCTCTTTGCCCGGATCCGGGCCAGTCGAGAAGAGGCCACGCTTCAGGCGAAGAAGACGCTCGCCGGCGAAAACGGGACGCAAGCGGTTGAGGAGGCGGCGGCCGGGCCTGGAGCACCCGGGCTGGAAGGCGCGCCGGAGAATGCACCGGTAGCCGACGTTTCGGAGGCAGTGGTCCCGGGGTTGGCCCCGCAAGACATAACCGTCATCGATGCCGGGAGGTCAGAGGCGGAGGAGGGCGCCACCCTGGCGCCGGCCGAGGGGGTAGAGGCGGAGACGGCGGCGCCTGACGTCGAGCCAGACACCGCGGCCAGGCTGTTCGAACGGCGCGATCAGGTGGTGAGCGACCTTGGTGGTTCGCTGGCCCGAAAGCTCAAAAGGGCGCTCCAGGACCAGCAGAACTCTCTTCTCGACCGGCTCCGTAACATGAAGAGCGGGACGGCGGTGGCGGATCTCCTCCCGGGCGAAGATTCTGACCGCTTTGCCGAGGCGGGCCGGGCTCTTTTGGCTCAGGCGGCGCGTTCGGGGGCCGAGCTGGCCGCTGCTCTTTTCGGCGCCGGCGCGGCGCCTCGGGGTGCCGAGCAGGACGGGGTCGACGACCTGGCTGACGAGCTTGGCCAAGCGATCGCAGGACCCCTGCACCAGCGCCTCGAGCTTGCGGTGCGCTCCGCGGGAGATGACCCCTCAGAGGTGGCTTCCGCGCTCAGCGCCGCTTACCGGGAATGGAAGACGCAACGCATCGAGGCCGTCGCCAATGACGAGGTAGCTGCGGCGTTCGCCCACGGGGCCTACCTGAGCTTCCCCGACGGCGCCGCCCTTCGGTGGGTGGTCGACCAGTCGGAAGGTCCTTGCCCGGATTGCGAAGACAACGCACTCGCCGGTGACCAGGCCAGAGGTCAGGCTTGGCCGACCGGGCAGCTGCACCCCCCGGCGCACCCAGGCTGCCGCTGCGCCTTGGCCCCGGTGCCGGCCAGAGACGGGACCGCACTGTCCAGCACCCCGTCGTCGCCGGCTTCGGGCGGTTCTCCCGCCAGCTGAGCCACCCGCCCGGGGGCTGCTCCCTCGGCGGCCGGGTCCCCAGGTAGGCTCCGGTTTGCTCATGCGCGCATCGTCAGACATCCCGCGACGCTTTTCGATCGCCAATCGCCGTACCCGATGGGCAATCGTTGCCGGCGTTGTCGTCCTCATAGTGCTCATTGTTTCTGGCCAGCACGCGGCATCTCTCTATACGGATTTCCTCTGGTTCCAGTCCCTTGGTTTCAGCTCTGTTTGGACCAAGACGATTACGGTCGAGTTCGGCCTGGCCGCCACCTTCACGGTTATTTTCTTCGCCCTTCTCTGGGGCAACTTGACCCTGGCCGACAGGTTGGCGCCTGCTTCTCCGGCGCCGGCCGGGGACGAGCTCGTCTCGCGGTGGCAGGACCTGGCTGCGTCTCATATGACGTGGATCCGGCTGGCCGTCGCCGGCCTCCTGGCCCTTATCGGCGGTATAAGCGCTCACAGCCAGTGGGACAATTGGCTTCTTTTTTCCAATGCCGCCCCCTTTTCGTCCAGCTCCGCCCCCTGGGATGGCGTAGATCCTCTGAACCACCTGAACGACGGCTTCTACGTTTTCCGCTTGCCGTTCCTGAGCTGGCTGGCCGGTTGGGCCTTCTCTGCCCTGGTGGTGACGCTCCTCCTGTGCATTGTCGCTCACTACTTGAACGGCGGGATCCGCCCGCATTCCGCCGTGCAACGGGTGAGCCCACGCGTGAAGGCGCATTTATCTGTGCTTCTTGCCGCCCTGGCCCTCGTGCAGGGGGCAAACTATTACCTCGAGCGGCTCTCCCTCGTGCTGTCGACGAAATATGTCGTCGACGGTGCCACTTATACCGACGTCCACGCCGTTCGGCCGGCTCTGCTCCTTCTCATCGCCATATCCGTCATCGCCGCCGGCCTGTTCCTTTACAACGTGCGACAGCAGGGCTGGCTGTTACCGGTTGTGGCGGTGGCTCTGTGGGCCCTGGTCTGGGTACTGGTGGCCAACGTTTACCCGGCCCTCGTCCAGGCCCTCGTCGTCAACCCGGCCGAGAACGTAAAAGAAGCCCCGTACATAGCGCGCAACATCACCGCCACGACGTCCGCCTACGGGTTGGGCAACGTTACGCCTCAAACCTTCCAGGGCAACGCCGTGCTCACGTCGTCGGAGGTGAGCGGCAGCTCAGCCCAATCGGCGGCAAATGAGCAAAGTCTCGACAACGTCCGCTTGCTCGACCCGACCATCATGGGTTCGACCTTCACCAAACAGCAGGGATTTCGCGGCTACTACAGCATGAGCGGGCCGAGCACCGACCGCTACGACCTTCCTGACGCACCTGGTGGCAAGAGCGCAGAGACACAGGTGCTGATCTCGGCTCGGGAACTCAATCCTGGCGGAGTTGCTGCGAGCTGGGTCAACCAACACCTGCAGTACACCCACGGGTTTGGTGCCGTGATTGCACCGGCCAACCAGGATGGCGTGGATTCCTCCAATGGCTACCCCGCCTTCACTCTGGGCGGCTTGCCCCCGGCTGGTCAGCCGTCGCTCAGCTCCCAGCCGCGCATCTACTTCGACACGAACTCCCAATCGGCCAACGGCTACGTGATCGCCAACTCGGCCCAGCAGGAGCTCGACTACGAAGACCCGACCACAGGGGCCAGATCTCCAAGTCCTACACCGGGTCGGGAGGGGTCCCGATCGGTGGGCTCTTGCGACGTACCGCCTTCGCCATCAGCTTCGGCGATTACAACATCTTGATCTCGGGCCAGGTAACCGCGCAGTCGCGGGTCATGTACTTCCGCAATGTGGTGCAAAGGGTCGAGAAGGCGGCTCCGTTCCTGTCGTATGACAGCGACCCTTACCCCGTCGTCCTCAGCGGTGGTCTGTACTGGGTAGTCGACGCATATACTGCGACAGACAATTTCCCCTATTCCGAACAGGCGAATACGTCCCGGCTCTCCTCGGACAGCGGTCTTTCGAGCCAACCGTTCAACTACGTCCGGAACTCGGTGAAGGCTGTGGTCAATGCGTACACCGGCGACACGTGGTTCTTCGTCCAGGACCCGTCGGACCCGATAATACAAACCTACGAGAACGCCTTCCCCAAGCTGTTCACCGCCATGGACAAAGCCAACTCGATTCTCCCCGGCATAACCAGCCATTGGCGCTACCCGGAAGACATTTTCACCGTCCAGACCAACATGTACCAGAGCTATCATCAGCAGAACGCGGCGGTGTTCTACACGAAGGCGCAAGCCTGGGGCATCGCTCAGAACCCGGCGACCGGCGAGGTGGCGGCGGCGACGACGACATTGCCGCCCTTGCCCGGTGTTGGAGTCCCCACGGCGGCTACCCCGGCTCCCACCGAGAGCGTCATGCCCAACTACGAACTCATGGCTTTGCCGGGTGAGACCCAGCAGAACTTCGTGCTGGTACAACCGTTCGTGCCGTCATCGAACGGCGACAAGCAAAACCTGACCGCGTTTATGACCGCATCGTCCGACCCCGATAGCTACGGTCAGCTCACCGCCTACACGATCCCGGCGGGCCAAACTGTGGACGGGCCTACCTGGTCTCTACCGCGGTCCAGACAAACAGCTCGATCTCACAGGAGATCACGCTCCTCAGCCAACGGGGTTCCAAAGTGGTACTGGGTAATGTCGTCATGACGCCCATTGGCGAGTCACTGCTTTACATCCAGCCCCTATATGTGGAACAGGAGCAGAACGGCGTCCCCCGCCTGGACGACGTCGTGGTCGTCTACGACGGCACCGCCTATCATTCGGGTTCGGGCGACCCTTCGCTGGACGCCGCTCTCTGCCAGATCACCAACCCCGGTGGTGGCCGGCCCTTCAACAGTTACTGTTCCAGCTCGGCTCCGGCGACGTCTGTGACGACAGCGCCACCGTCAAAGCACGCCACTTCGCCTACGACCACTACGGCCGTTACCACGACAACCACGCGGGCGTCCACGTCGAGCACCACCTCCACCATCCCGTCGGCCACGACCACACTCGTGTTGCCCACTCCGCACGGCAGCGTCAGTCAAGACCTGGCCGGTGCGCAGCAGGACTTCGCCGACGCTAAGGGTGCCCTCAGGCAAGGAGACCTGGCCAGTTACCAGCAGGACATCGCGGCAGGCGAAGCGCTGGTGGCACAGGCGGCCAAGCTGACCGCGTCACCGTCGACTACCACGACTTCGAGCCGACCCAGTAGCAAACCGACGACGGCGACCACCGCGACCACCGCGGCCAGGACGACCACCACAACGGCGACCACCACTCCGTCAACCACGACTGCGTCAACCACTAGTCCGACGACGACAGCCCGGCCCAAGCCAGGCTCGAAAAAGTAACCGTTACCCGGGTAACCCTTACGGGGCCGAAGGACGCCGGTAAGGAGCCAGGTAGTCGGGCACCGGGGCGTACATCGGAGCCGAGCCGTCTGCCACAGGGCCCCGGCCACCATTCGGAGCGGGACCTCACCGGCCCAAATGCCGCTCAGAGCCATATCTTCAGGGTCGTCCTTGGGGCCTCCGCTCCGTATTTTGGCCGACGCCTCTTCAATTTCGATCCTGACCACCCTCGTAGCCCGCAGCTCGGATTCGTTCGGGCCCCGGGCGTCGGCGCTGCGCCCCGGCACGATATGGTCGACCACAGCATTGAGGGCGCGGAGCTTCTCGTCGGGTTCGTCCACTTCTGTGGCGGTGCCGAAAACGACGACGGAACGGTAATTGATCGAGTGGTGGAACGCCGACCGGGCCATCACGAGCCCATCGACGAGCGTCACGGTGAGGCAGACGACGTCGCTCTCGACGGCCCGGCGGAGCGCCTGATTGGCCCGAGCCCCGTGCACATAGATGATCTCTCCTGCGCGCGCATAACCAGTGGGGATGATCACGGGCCCGGCGTCCGAACAGAAACCCAGGTGACAGACGAACCCCTCGTCCAGGATGGCGTGCACGGTCGTCCGGTCGTAGGCGGCGCGCTCGGCCAGGCGGCGGACCCGGCTCCTCGGCCCCGGGCCGAGCTGACCGGTGGGCGCAGAAGTTGAGCTCATGGCCAAGGAGGCTACCGGCCGCGGGCGAAGGCCGTCGGGCAAAAAAGCCCCTGGCCGGTGAGACCGACCAGGGGCTAATTCAGTTTTCAGGGCCTACCCCGGCGTACCGGGCCGGTCCTGCCGCATTTACGAGTGCCCTTCGGTATACGTGACTATCGGGGCGAGAGGTGAAGGACGACGACCTCGTCGGTCCCGGCGCCCACCTCATTGGTACCCGAAGGCTGCCCGCTCTCGTACGGGTTGGACTGGCTCGGCCAGCCGACATAGTGCTGGGAGTTGTACTCGAACCACGCAGAGGTCGTCATCACCGGGATGATGGGCAGGTTGGCGGCCACGTAGTTCTCGAGCGGGACCAGGGCGGCCGTCTGCGCCGACAGCGTGGCTGCTCCGGCCAGCTTGGCCAGGTCAGCGTTGAGGGCGGAGTTATTGATGCGCTCGTAGTCACCGGTAGCGGTGTTGCCGGTCGCCAGAGAGCTGTTGAGCCAGCCGTCGAACTCGTTGTAGGGCGTCAGCCCACCGTTTGACCAGTGCATGGTCAGCTGGAACTGACCGTCGGCCACGTCCTCGTTCCAGGCGCTCACGGTGAGGCCCTGGAAGGTGGCGTTGATACCGGCCGCTTTCAGCTCCTGGGCCACGATGGTGGCGTCATCGGCGTAGTCGGTATAGGCAGACGGTTCGACGACGGTGAGCGAGACCTCCTTGCCGTCCTTGTAGAAGTACCCGCCCTTCATGGTGTAGCCAGCCTTCTCCAGGATGGACTTGGCCGCTGACGCACTACCCGTTGCCGAGTTGACCTTGGACTTCACCGGGCCGCTCCATGCCGAGAAGGTAGGCAGGGCCAGGCCCGTCGCGTTGACGACGGGATCTTCCAGGCCGGCCTCGCCCTCACTGGCGATCAGCGTGCGGTTGATGGCCGCGCTGATGGCCTGGCGGACGGGGAGCTGGTTGGTGGGCCACTCGTTCATGTTGGGCTCGAGGGCGTTGGTACCGTTGGGGGCTTCCCAGTAGCCGCGGGTTTGCGGGGCCTTGGCGACGAAGTTCTTCTGGAGGCCGGGGATGAAGTTGCCGGTCCAGTCGATCTGGCCGCCGAAGAGGGCGGTCAGAGCGCCGGTATTGGACGTGTAGACGGGGAAGTAGACGCTGGGGATTTTCGGCGTCCCCTGCCAGTAGTCCGGGTTGATCTTCATTGTGTAACCCTCGGGCGTGAAGCTGCCGAGCTCGTCAGGCCCGGTGCCCACCGGGTTGGCGTCGGTAAACGTGACGGGGTTGCCGACCGTGCTCCAGATGTGCTCGGGCAGGATGCCGGAACCGGCGATATTTTCGAGGTTGGTGTACTGGCTCGTCGGGAACGTCAAGGTGACGGTATTACCCGAGCTGCTCACGCTCGATATATCGAGGCCCGACAGGTTTATGGCCGGGTACTTCTTGAGCTCGTTGTACGTGAAAACGACGTCCGCGGGGGTGAAGGGCGTGCCGTCGTTCCACTTAACGCCCTGACGGATCGTAAAGGTGATCGACTTGCCTCCATTGCCCCAGGCAAACTTCGTCGCCAACCACGGGTAGTACTTCGGCGGCGCAGCCAGGTCGAACTGGATAAGCGGCTCATATACGAGCCCGGTGGCGCCCATACCGTAAGGGGCGGCTGTGGTGACGTACGGGTTGAAGTCCTGAGTGATGGTGCTCTCGGGCGAGCTCTCCATGATCAGCGGCGGTGTGCTCGCCGACGCGGTAGCGCTGGCGACCGGCAGCGCAGTGAGCAGGCCGGCACTAACGAGGCCGGCCGTCGCGGCAGCGACTGCCTTTCGGTTGAACGGTGTCCTTCTTTTCAATTTACCCCTCCTGAAACGGGTTTATATTTTGTTGATAAATAATTGGGGCAGGCCCCTGACCCCTTAGGCGCCACCACCTCCTTGGCCCGCCGCCAATAGGTGTGGCGCGGCAACATCCAGGCGCCAGCACGAGGCCGCTCGGGAGGAGGAAATCCGCATCAAAGGCGGGATCCTCGTGCCGGCAACGGTCTACGGCAAAGGGGCACCTGGGATTGAATGGGCACGCCCCGCTTACGCGAGGAGCGGTTTCGACATTGCGAGTGGTCCTTTTTGCCCCGCTGCGCAAGATGCTCCCGATATTGTCGGGATCTGGCGCCGAGGCTACGAGCAGCTGAGTGTACGGGTGCGCAGGTTCCTGGGTCAGCTGCTCGGCCGGCCCGCGCTCTACGATCTCTCCGGCGTACATAACCAGGACCTCGTCCGCGAAATAACGGGCCGAGGCGATGTCATGGGTTATATAGAGCATGGCAAGCTGAAAACGTTGCCGCAGGTCATCGAGAAGGTTGAGCATCTCGAGACGGATCGAGACGTCGAGCATAGAAACCGGTTCGTCGGCCAGCAGCACGCTCGGCCGGGCCGCCAAAGCGCGAGCGAACGACACCCGCTGGCGCTGGCCACCCGACAACTCGTGGGGGTACTTGGCCAGGAACTGCTCGGCCGGAGTGAGGTGCACTTGCTCCATCAACGCAGTTAGCTCAGCGTCGACTTCTTCGTGTGATCGTTTGTGCTGGTGCAATTTGACCGGGCGCTCGAGGTGGTAACGCACCGTGTGGACCGGGTTTAGCGACGAGAAGGGGTCCTGGAAAACAAGCTGGACCTCGCTTTTATACTGACGGAACTCCCGCCGGTTTGTCAACGCGACAGGGTGACCATCCAAACGGACGGAGCCCGACGTGAGCCGCTCCTGGCCGGCCAGCAATTTGGCGACCGTCGACTTGCCGGAACCGCTCTCGCCCACGAGGGCGACAACCCCACCCTGGTAAAGGTTGAACGAGACGTCACGAACGGCGGACAGCACGTCGCTCCGGTGCAACTTGAAGTCTTTGCCGATCGATATTGCTTCCATGGCCAACGGCCCGCGCTCCGCCGCGGGCGAGACAATGCCGGTCGCAGAACTGTCCTGTGCCGGTTCAGTGGCCCCCCGGGGACT
The DNA here is from genome assembly GCA_963754115.1 of uncultured Acidimicrobiaceae bacterium. Taxonomy (GTDB): domain Bacteria; phylum Actinomycetota; class Acidimicrobiia; order Acidimicrobiales; family Palsa-688; genus Fen-671. The sequence continues at coordinate 241,947 of CAVWFC010000010.1, forward strand.
CATTGACTATTTATCGGATCAGGTTGTGGTGTGAGGCCGGCTTTTCCATCAGGCCGAGCCTGCCCAGACGGGACCGGCGTACCCGGGAGCACGAACGGGCAGGCCGTCACGTGGTAAGGGTCGGCGGAGGTCGCCACCTTGGAAAGGCTCATATCAATATCCTGGCAGGCCGCCGTCCCGTATGTGCATCGGGGCAGAAAAGAGCAACCCGGCGGAAGGTTGCGCAAATCCGGCGGACTGCCGGGTATCCCCGCTAACGTCCGCCGGGGGCCACGCAGCGACGGGAAAGAGTTGAGGAGGCCTTTGGTATAGGGGTGAGCAGGTTCGTGGTGTATCTCCTCGGCCGTGCCGACTTCCACGAGTTTCCCTGCGTACATGACGGCCACTCTGTCGGCCAGTTCGAGCAGGAGGGACAGGTCGTGAGTGATAAAGAGCACGGCAAACGAAAGGCGCTCCTTGAGCTCCACGATCTGGGCCAGTATGTCCCGCTGCACGACCACGTCGAGCGCCGTGGTCGGCTCGTCCATGATCACTATCTCGGGGTCGGTGGCCAGCGCCATGGCGATCATTACCCTCTGTCGCATACCGCCCGAAAGCTCGTGAGGGTAAGCCTTCAACCGGTCACACGGTATGGATACAAAGTCGAGCAGTGAGGCCACTCTCTCCAGAGCCTGGTCTTTGCTCAACGACATGTGCGCTTGAATCACGTCGAGTATCTGGTCGCGCACATTTAGCACCGGGTTAAGCGCGTTCATGGCGCTTTGGAAGACGATTGCTATTTCTCGCCAGCGCAAAGCGCTGAGCTCGTCCGGTCGTTTGTCGAGCACTTCCACCCCGGAGGGAAAACGCTTTCCGTTGTAACGGACGCTCCCACCGGTGATCAATGCGGGGGGGCGCAGCAACCGGCAGCAGCCATAGGCCAGCGTCGACTTCCCCGAACCGCTTTCTCCGGCCAGGCCCACGACTTCACCGGCGTGGAGCGACAAGTTGACGTGGTCGACCGCTCGTACGTCCCCGGCCCCGCTCCGGTAGACGACCGAAAAGTCGGAAATCTGCAGGATCGGTTCGCCGCCTCCGCCATCGCCCGAACCCCGGTTAGTGCGACCGGCGCCTATTTTGGCTCCGGGCGCCTCAGTCGTTGTCACGGGAGCGGTCCCACCACCTCAGGCCCCTCGGTCAGAGATTGCCGCGAGAACGAGTGCAAAAAGCTGGCCACCCGGCTCGGGCGCTGCTGAGCGTGCCCAAGGACCGGCGTCGGGTCGGTCTGGCCCCACCATTTCCCATCGACTTTTATCATGCCGCTACCGCTGCGCAGCCGCGGGTTGCCGAGCTCGTCGATCCCGAAGTTCAAAAGCACCAGGCCCGTACCTATCAGGGCGACCACCAGGCCCGGGGGCACGAACCACCACCAGGCCCCGAGAGTAAGAGCCTGCTCGCTCTGGCGCAGTAGAGCATCGTCCCGAGGCTCCACGTGTTGAGGTCGGCCAGGCCGATGAAGGCCAGGGCCACAGACGCCCCGATGGCGTACAGGACCGTGTTGACAAAGGTGGCCGCGATCAGGCTCACCTCGTTGGGCATGATCTCGAACAAAATAATGTGCCAACCACGCTCGCCTGTCTCCCGGGAGGCGGCGATGAAGTCACGGTTCCGCAACGCGAGCGTCTGTGCTCGTATCACCCGTGCGCCCCACGGCCAACCAAGGAGGCTGAGGACGAGGATGGTTGCCGTCTCGCCCTTTTGCGGGAGATAGCCGAGCAGTACAACAAGAAGAGGAAGGGCCGGTAGCACCAGGAAGACGTTTGACAACAGCGAGAGCACCTCGTCCCACCCGCCGCCGAGGAACCCGGCCGAAATCCCGACGATCACGGCGATCGCCGTCGCCACGACGCCCACAATGATGGCGAGCTCGAGGGTCATTCTCACACCGGTCAGGAGCTGAGAGAGCACGTCCTGGCCGTTCTGGGTCGTCCCGAGGAGGTGGGCGGCGCTCGGGGCATTGAGCGACAGGTTGGGCGACGGGTTCTGGTACGAAGGGTTATAAGGAGCGAGGGACGGGCCGATGAACGCAATGATGATGAAGAAACCGAGCAGAAAAGCGCCCACCTTCGCCTTGTAAGGGAGCCGTCGCCAGGTCGAAAAGCGTTCTCGCTTTCGATGGAGGACCGGGGGGCCGGCCGGCACGCCGGGTGGTTGGGTACTGATAGGGACGACGGTTGTCATCAGGCGTTCCTCGTCCGGGCGCGGGGGTCGATGAAAACGTAAACGAGGTCGACTATAAGGTTGGCGAACAGCACGGCGAAGGAGATCACCAGGAATATCGCCTGCATCAGGGGGTAGTCGTTGGAGGTTACCACGTTCAATAGCAGCAGGCCTACACCCGGGTAAGAAAAAACGATCTCCATGACAATGGCCCCGGAAACGACAAAGCCGAGGGCGTTGGCAAACCCGGACAGCTGAGGAAGTATGGCGTTGCGGGCGGCATAGGTGAGGACCACCCGCCGGTGCGGCAGGCCCTTTGCCTGTGCGGCCAGGACGTAGTCTTCGCCATTGGTGGTGATCATCACGTTGCGCATGGTCAGCATCCACCCGGCCACGTTGGTGATGATCAGGGTGAAAGCGGGCAACAGGGAGTGGTAGACGGCGCTACTTATAAACGGCCAGTTCCAGCCGGGGATGTCACCGCCGGCGTACCCCTGCCCCAACGGGAACACGTGCGCCCGGAGGGCCAGTAGCTCGATCAGGATGAGAGCAAGGAAAAAGTAGGGGATCGCCTGGAGGAACGTGAGCCCCGGCAACAGCCTGTCCAGCCAACCGCCGCTCCGCCAGCCGGAGAGGATCCCGAGGCCCGTGCCGATTATGAAGGCGATTATGGTTGCCGTCCCGACGAGGGTGACTGTCCACGGGACAGTCTGGGCCAGAAGGGTAGAGACCTTTGCCGGGTACTCGGTGACGTCGGTGCCGAAGTTGAAATGGGCGACGTCGTCCAGGTAGCTCCAGTACTGGTGCCAAAGCGAACCGGGGTGCCCGACCCCCAACATGGCTTCGAGGGCCTTATACGCGGCGGGCTGGAGGTTGGGGAACTTGGCCATGATGTCTTCCACGGCGTTCCCCGGCATAAGCCGGGGAATGAAGAAGTTGATCGTGAGGGCCACCCACGCGGCAACGGCATAAAAAACCAGGCGGCGGGCGATGAACCGCATAAGTAGGTCTTACTCCCTACCGGGTGCCGCCACAAGTAGGTCTTGTACGCGAGCCCGCCCGGGAGCCAGCGTAGAGACAGGTCGCCGTGCCGCCCGAAATAGGACGAACGACGCAGAGTGCAGTACTGGCCTGCACGTTCTTGACGACCTTGCCCTTCTTGGGCTCCACTGGTCCCTTACCAAATTTAACTTTGACCCCTCGACAGCGTCGCTAATGGCGCGCTGGAGCCTATCTTGCCATTGGCCGAAGGTCACGCCAGCCCCCATGGGCCGGTCGCTGGTTCGCGCCTCGAGACCACAAGGAGGCGACAGGGTTCCAAGCTGCTGGCGCCGAACGTGGAGCTTTGCGTCGCCACCACCTTACCGCGCGAGCAAGACATCTAGAGGTGGTTTCAGCCTTTCCTTAAGCTCTCAAGGCATACTCAGTTGCTGCCAGCGGTTGGGCTCGTCGTGACCGGTCAAGCCGACCCAAAGGCCGCCTCACGACGACCAAAATTGCTGGTCACGCCGCTCAAAATGGCAGGGACACCGCCTAGAGCGCTATAATTTGCCTGGGTGGTGGGCTTGCCCCGCTGTCCCTAAAACCAAACGTGAGTGCCTGGATGCCCCTGTCTTCGCACATCTCGAGCAGGCGGGCTGCTCGACTGGCCACGGTATTCCCAGGTGCCATCCTGCTGGCGTTTGGCCTGGTAGTCCTGGCGACGCCCACAGCTTCTACCGTCGCGGCCACGACCTTGCTGCCATCGGTAACGACGACGACCGCCAGCACGACGACGACCGGCCTGGTGCCGGCGACGACAACGACCAGCGCAACGGCGGACACCTCGACGACCACGTCCACAACCGGGGCCACAACGACCTCGACCACGGCGCCGGAGTCCTCAACGTCGGCGTCCACCACCACTACGACGGCGCCGGCCATTACCGAGGCGACCAACCCGGCCAGCTCGAGCACAACTGCCACGAGTGCCCCGGAGACGCCGCCGGCCGTACCCACCGGTACTTCGAGCACGTCGACGGGGGCCCTGCCCACGACCACTTCTTCGACCCCCCCAGCAAGCTCGACGACACCCTCGACCTCCTCTCCAGTTGGTCTCCCCTCGTCACCGACGTCCACAAACGTGACTGGTCCCGGCGGCCCGACGAGCCTTCCCGGGCCGACAGGTCAGTCTCCTGCTACGTCAGCAACCAGTTCGACGAGCTCAACGACCTCGGTGGTCCCCACAATTCCTACGAGTTCTACGACCGCCATGCCACCCACCACCTCGAGGGCTCCTGGCCCCGGCGACACCGGCAATGGGACCGGGACCGGGGCAAGTTCGAGCAATCGAGCCCGGCCCACGTCTTCGACTATTTCCCGCCCCTCTACAACCGGGCCTTCTTCTGAGAGCGTCGGCACGTCCTCCGCTTCGTCGACCACGACGACCTCCCGGGGCTCTACGACCTCAAGGTCCTCAAAGGGACCCCCGCCATCGAGGGCGTCCACGAGCTCCAGCACGTCTACCCCCGCGGGGATATCACCCTCCCGTACAACCGGTGCGGTCAGGACCTCGAGCGTCCGTACCACACCGGCTCGCTCGACCACAACGACGACGTCAACGACCCGGCCGACCACGTCGACCACCGTCACCCCGAAGACGACCGTTGCCAACAAACCCCACTCAGCACCCACCACGCGCCCGAGCCCTCCTGGCGTTGTGGCCACGCCCGTCGTGTCCGCCCCGAGCCGGGCAAAAGCGGGCGAGACCCTGTCTCTTAGTGGCCAGGGTTTCAGCCCGGGCAGCCGCGTCAAGATCGTCTTCGACGACCCCCAACACGTCGTCGTGGGCTCGGCCGTCGCCCAGTCCAATGGCAATTTCCAGACCTCTGTCGTAGTGCCGCGTGCCAGCCGGGCAATGACAAGGTCCAGTTCGTGGGTACATCTTCGTCCGGCCGGCCTGCCTCATTGGCCGCGCCGGTGCTCGTGCTGGCGGACGCCAGCCGTCCCGCACCACGCGACCCGACGCTTGCCGAAGCGGTGCTGATCAGCCTTTCGATCGGCCTCCCGCTGACCACGTGGTTCGTTTTGCAGCTGGTCGGATGGCGGCACCGCCGCTTTGGCCAGCCGGGAGGCAGGGGGTAGAAGGCGGCCACGGCCGGTCGCCAACCCGGGGCCATACCCCGTCCCCAGAGCGTTGGGCCCGGCGTTGCCGCGCCAGTTTCAGGTTGCACCAGCCTGATGTCCGGGGGGTCCCAGCCGGGCCGCCGCGTGGGCCGCCTCAACATCGTGCGGGTAAGTGCGCAGGGCAAAGATCAGCACGCCGGCGGCGGAGACCAGTGATACCAGCATGACGAGGAAGGAGCTCTGCAAGCCGGCACGGCCACCTCCCGCCAGGCGGTCTCCTGCGAACCCAAAAGCGAACGGCCCGAGGGTATCTCCTACCTGCCGCAGGACCCCCTGGACGCCTTCGGCCCGCCCCCACAGGCCCGGGGGCATGACCTGTAGGCGGCCGGCGCTAATGGGTGGGCTGGCGGCGGCTAGCCCGAAGGCACCTGCGGTCATCAGCGGCAGCCCGGCCACGAACGAACGCATGATGATGGCCGGCACGAAAGCGGCCGCGGCGCCAAAAAGGGCAACAATTGCGACGAGGACCCGGCCGGCCGGGTAGCGGGCCTCCAGCCGGTCGCCGAGCCTCCCCGATACGAGTACCCCGGCCAAGCCGCCCGTCCCGACGAGGAGGAACATGGCCGTTGCCACTGACTGGCTCACGTTGTACTGCTGGGTGGCGAACTCGACACCGAACGTACGCAAGCCGGCGAAGTAGAAGTACGAGCAGGCGCCCGAGAAAATGAAGATCACGTACGTGGGCACGGACAGCACGTAGCGAACGGTGCGCCCCAGGCTGAGCCGTCGCCAACTGTCGACCACGTCTTGGCGGGGCGCATCGCCAGCGGTAGTCCTGCCCCTCTCCGGTTCCCGCAGCCGCCACAAAAACCAGCTGAGTGCCCAGGCCGGCGGCGCCAATACGGCGAACGAGGCCCGCCAGTTGACCGAGGCCAGTTCTCCCGCGATCCCGAAGCCCACGCCGGCGCCGACGAGCTCGCCGGCCAGCACCGCGCCATACGAGCGGCCCCGCCCGCCTTCGTGGAAGGTGTCACCGAGCATGGATGCCACGCCGGGCCCCGCCGCCCCGGTCAAAGCTCCCAAAACCAGGCGGGTGACGAACAGGAAAGCAAAGGACGGAGCTACCGCCGACAGCAGCGTAGCCACCCCCAGGAGGACCGCCGACAGGGCCAGCAGCTTGGCCCGGTTAGCGCGGTCCACAAGGACCCCGAAAGGCACGGTGGCCAGGGCCGCCGCCGCCGTCGAAGCGCTGGCCAGCACGCCGATGGCTGTATTGCTTACACCGAACGCGCTACGGACTTCAGGCGCCACCGCCCCAATGGTGGCTGCATTGGCCGACGTCAGAGCCAGCGTGCCCGCAAGCAGGATAAGCGTCCGCCGCTCCGCTGCGTTGTAACGCTGACCGAACAGCCACGTTGCACCCGGTCGGGGAAGACTAGATCGTGCCATCCAGGACGGTCTTGCGCAGGCTTTCGGACGGCATCTGTCTCCAACGGGGGTCCAGCCCAAAGCCTAACGCCACAGCCTGCGGGCAGGGCCTCAGCACCAGCAGAGGCCGACGAGGACCAGTTCTTCAGCTACTCCAGGCAGGGTGCAGGCGCATGGCGTCACGACGTCGCGTACGCGATCATGGCGGGGTGGGAGTACGAGACGACTGCCGCCACTATCTTCAGCGCAGCACGAGCGGCGGTGAGCCTCTTCGCCGCTGCCGCGTCGGCGCCGCAGAGGAAATGCCGTTTGCGTGCCCAGAAGGCTGCCTTTTCTTCGAGCCCAGGGTTTTGTCGACGGCTGGTTGGGCGCAGGAACCGGACCGGCCCATGTCCAACACGGCCTGGGGCCTGGCCGGCCTACCACCTACGACGGGCCGGGGAACGGTCCCCAACAGGGGCGGCAAAAGCAAGAAGAAAGGGCGCAAAGGCCGGTAGCGCTGGAGGGTGGCAGTGCTCGCCGGCCCCGAGCGGAGTAACTGCCGGGGAGCCTCAGCCCTCGACAGGACCTCCCAGCCAGTCGACCCCGATACCCGTGGCAGTCAGCCACTCCACTGCTGAGTCGAGGTCCTCGCGGCTCCCCGACAATTCGCAGACGATCCAGCCGGTGTTGTCTTCCACGTTGGCGCGCCTGATATTGGCGATGACCCTGTGGTCGAGCGCAAGGCGGGCGATGACAGGCTCCCCGACCAGGTCCTCGGGGAACGTGAGGCGGGCCCGCACGGATGCCATCTTCAAATCATCCCCGGGGTTCAAAGAATCTCTAGTGCCACGACAGGCAACGTTTGCCTGGTTGCACACCTGAACTCTGAAGTGCCGACAAGGGTATCTGCCGCCGGCAACCGGGCAAACGTTCCTGGAGGCAGCACTAGGTTCAGGATCACGATCTCTGGGCCGCCGGCTCCTGGCTCCCGGTCCTAGGCGGACCGCCGACGCCCAGGGCCGCGTTGAGGTTCCCGGAGCGAAGGCCCTCGAGATCGAGGGTTACATAGCGGTAGCCGGCGGCGCGGACGGCCTGGACGACATCCTCTCTGGCCGCCAGGGCTCCCTCGAGGTCGGAAAGCGGAAGTTCGACCCGGGCCAGGTCCCCGTAGTGGCGCACGCGCAACGCCCGGAAACCGAGGGTGCGCAGACCGGCCTCCGCCTTTGCCACCTGGCCCAGGGTCCCGAGGCTGATGGGCGAACCGTAGGGCACGCGCGACGCCAGGCAGGCTGCCGCTGGTTTGTCCCACGTCCGCAGGCCAAGCGAACGCGACGTCTCTCTCACGTCGGACTTGGTAAAGCCGGCCTCGACGAGAGGGAACAGCGCGCCGGCGGCCCGGGCCGCCGCTTGTCCGGGCCGATAGTCGCCCAGGTCGTCCACGTTGACGCCGAGGACAACGGGGGCGTCGCTGCCGGCCGCGGCACCGAACGAGGCTGCCAGCGGGGTCAAGCAGCGCATCAGCTCGTCCTTGCAGTGCCAGCAGCGATCGGGCCCGTTGGCTAAATAGGCGGGTCGAGCGGCTTCCTGAGACTCAACCTCCTCGTAGTTGAGGTCCCATTCCCGGGCCAGGGACCGGCAATCATCGAGCTCCGAGGGAGCCAGCGATGCTGAAACTGCCGTTGCCACCAGCGCGCCATCGGCCCCGAGGACGTCGTTGGCGACCCACGCCAGGAAGGCGGAGTCGGCCCCGCCGCTGAACGCCACGACGACGCGGCCGAACTCGCGTAGACGGCGACGAAGCGCCTCGACGTCACCCATTGGCAGAGCCGTGGTGGCCGGATTTAACCATCTGCGTCGGGCACTCATCGAGCTCTGTCATCGGGGGACGCCGCAGACGCTCAGGACCTCTTCGGCCGAAGCCACGACACCGGCATAAAACGGGCCGAAGTCGGCATACCGAGCTGACACTTCGTCGAAGCGCATCTTGTGCACGCATTCCTTCAGGTCGTCGGGAGCGGTGGCGAACAGCGTCACACCCCACTCGAAGTCGTCCAGCCCTGTGGACCCGGTCACGAGCTGAAGCACCCGCCCGGCGAAGCGCCGGCCGGTCGCGCCGTGTTCGTGCATCAGAGCCGAGCGGGTGTCGTAGTCGAGGCGGTACCAGTTGTCGTTACCGTCACGCCGCTTGGACATGGCGTAAAAGCAGATTGCCCTCTTCCCGTCGGGAGGCAGCTTGGGGTGAAGGCGGGCGTCGAGGCGCTGGGCCGGTAGGCCCTGCGAGTACTCTGAGACCTCGGTCAACGAGACGTAGGAAGCGGTGAGCTCCAGGCCTGCCTGTACGAGGGCGCTCTGCGAGCGGCGCAGGGCGACGAGATCCGGGCCGATCACCATAAACCCCAGGTCCGCTTTGTGGCCCAGCACGGCGAAACAAACGACCTGGAGGCCGCCCTCCTCCGCCGTCTTGACCGCCCTGGTAAGCGCCTCCGCTTCGGTTTGGGGGGCCACCTTGCAAAACATGTGCAGGACTCCCCATCCCTGGTCGGGAACTAGAGGCACGATCATTGCCAACATGCTACGGCGAGGCCTCCTTCATCCGCAGCTTGAGGTGCCGGGCTCCACCGCTTGACCCGCCTGGGTTTGCGCCTCGGGCGGGGCCAAATGCCGTGGGTCGAGCCAGACTTGAAGGGCTCGCCGAGCGTGTACGAGACAGGATGGGGTTTGTCATGGTGAGTGACGGCGTAAAGCATTTGCCGCACTCGGCCCGGCGCGCCCTCGGCTCGGGGGTAAAGCGCGCCAGCCGGAAGGGCGTTTACTTCCTCGGGGGCTCCCTCCGTGCCAAGGTGATCCTCGTCCTGGCGTCCGTCCTGGCCCTGTCCAGCGCCGATACCGCAACCGTAGGGGCCTCGGCCATTGAGTTGCGCCACTCGCTGGGGATCGACAACACCGATATCGGGCTTCTTGTCGCGGTCACATCTTTAGTGGCCGCAGTCTGCTCGTTGCCTTTCGGGGTGCTGGCTGACCGGGTCCACCGCGTACGGATGCTCGCAATGACCATCGCCACCTGGGGAGTGGCGATGGTGTGGAGCGCGACGGCAGGCTCGTTCGGCGACCTGCTGCTGGCCCGCTTGGCCCTGGGGGCCGTTACAGCTGCCGCCGGGCCCGTGGTGGCGTCGCTGGTGGGGGACTGGTTCGACGGACGCGAGCGCGGGCAGATTTACAGCTACATCCTGAGCGGGGAGCTCATTGGTGCGGGCGTGGGCTTCGTTGTCACCGGTGACATCTCGGCGTTTTCGTGGCGCGTCGCTTTCATCGTCTTGGCGCTACCCGCGTTCGCAGTCGCATGGTTTGTCTGGAGCCTGCCAGAACCCAAGCGAGGTACCGCCGGCGAGCTCCTGCCGGAACCGGGGACGCGGCCCGCGCTGCGAGCCGCTGACCCAAATCAAAAAGAAGGCGACCCGCAAGGCAAGACCGATGCTCAACAGCTCGCCCTGGACCGCGGTGTTCGTCCTGACCAGCGCCTTATTGGTGCCGCTCACCCGAGTATGGGGATCTTCGCCGCCATACGCTACGTCCTCGCCGTACGGACAAACGTGGCTCTCATCGTGTCGGGCGCGTGCGGGTACTTTTTCCTCGCCGGGGTGCAAACATTTGGGCCCGAGTTCGTAACCCTCCACTACCGGACGAGCCAGGTCTTGGCGAACCTGTACCTGCTCATTCTCGGGGTTGGTGCGCTGGCCGGGGTGCTCGTCGGCGGCCCACTCGGTGACCTGCTGTTGCACAGGGGCCGTCTGAGCGGCCGGGTGCTCGTCGCCGCCTTCGCCGCCACCGCCAGTGTGGGGTTCCTGGCACCGGCGTTGTTGACGAGCAGCGCCATCAGCGCACTCCCGTACCTGGTGTTGGCGGCCGCCGCTCTCACGGCCCAGAACCCGCCAATCGACGCGGCGCGCCTCGACATCATGCCCTCATGGCTCTGGGGCCGTGCCGAGGGGATCCAGACATTCCTTCGTTCCGGGGCACAGGCCCTGGCCCCGTTGCTTTTTGGGCTCGTTTCCGACCGTGTGTTCGGGGGTGGGGGGACGGGTCTCAAGTGGACATTCATCACGATGCTGGTGCCTTTGGCGGCCAGCGCGTTTGTCCTTTTCTGGGCCGCCCGCCGCTACCCGACCGACGTGGCCACAGCCGGTCTTGTCACCGGGCCGGAACCAACGCCACAACCCTCATAACTGAAGAACCCGTTATTGCGATGAATTCACCAGGGCCAAAGAAAAGGCGCCCGAAGCAGAGGCTCAACTGGCGCAAAGACCGGCCCTCTTCGGGGATCTCCTGCGCAGCACAGCTTTTGCTTTGGGCGCCCTGTTTTCTGCTACCGGGCTGACGGGCCGAGCAGCCGGGCCACCACAGGCGACCCGGCTGCAACAAACCGGTCGGACCTTAGAAGTCGTCCATCCCACCGCCGGGTGCCCCGGCGCCGACAGGCTGCTTGTCTTCCGGCTTGTCAACGATGACGGCCTCAGTGGTGAGGAACAGACCGACGATCGAGGCCGCGTTTTGCAGCGCCGAACGGGTGACCTTGACGGCGTCGATGACGCCGGCCTTGAACAGGTCTTCGTACTTGCCGGTGGCGGCGTTCAGGCCCTCGCTGACGGGCAGGTTGCGGACCTTCTCGACCACAACTCCGCCTTCCAGGCCGGCATTGACAGCGATCTGCTTGAGGGGCTCCTCGACAGCCCGGGCAACTATGCGGGCACCGACGGCCTCGTCGCCTTCCAGCTTCTCGGCCTTGTCGAGGATCGCCTTCTGCGCCCGGAGCAGCGCCACCCCGCCCCCTGGGACGACACCCTCTTCGATGGCCGCCTTGGTCGTCGAGACGGCGTCCTCGATGCGGTGCTTCTTCTCTTTGAGCTCGACTTCAGTGGCGGCACCGACCTTGATGACGGCTACACCGCCGGCCAGCTTGGCCAAGCGCTCCTGGAGCTTTTCCCGGTCGTAGTCGGAGTCGGTGTTCTCGATCTCGGTCTTGATCTGGCTGATACGGCCCTTGATGTCGGACTCGGTGCCGGCACCCTCGACCATGGTGGTCTCGTCCTTGGTCACTACTATTTTGCGGGCCTTGCCCAGCAGGTCGAGGGTGGCGTTCTCGAGCTTGAGGCCGACCTCTTCGGAGATGACCTGGCCGCCGGTCAAAATGGCCATGTCCTGCAACATGGCCTTGCGGCGCTCCCCGAAGCCGGGGGCCTTGACGGCCACGCTCTTGAAGGTGCCGCGGATCTTGTTGACGATGAGGGTGGCAAGCGCCTCGCCCTCCACGTCCTCAGCGATCACGACGAGCGGCCGGCCGGCCTGGATGACCTTCTCCAGCAGCGGCAGGAGGTCCCGCACGGCGGAGATCTTGGAGCCGTACAGCAGGATGTAGGGGTCTTCGAGGACCGCTTCCATACGCTCGGGGTCCGTCACGAAGTGGGCCGAGATGTAACCCTTGTCGAAGCGCATGCCCTCCACCAGCTCGAGGTCCATACCGAAGGTCTGGGACTCCTCGACGGTTACCACGCCGTCTTTACCGACCTTGTCGATGGCTTCCGAGATCAGCTCGCCGATCTCAGGGTCGGCGGCCGAAATGCCGGCCACCTGGGCGATCTGGCCCTTGGTCTCTGTCTCTTTGGCCAGCTCCTTCAGGCTGCCGACGGCAGTGTCCACAGCGGCCTCGATGCCCCTGCGCAGGGACATCGGACTGGCGCCGGCGGCCACGTTACGCAACCCTTCGCGGACCATGGCCCACGCCAGGACGGTCGCCGTGGTGGTCCCGTCACCGGCCACGTCGTCGGTTTTCTTGGCGACCTCTTTTACGAGCTCGGCGCCCACTCTTTCATAGGGATCCTCGAGCTCGATCTCTTTGGCGATCGAGACGCCGTCATTGGTGATTGTGGGGGCTCCCCACTTCTTTTCGAGCACCACGTTGCGGCCCTTGGGCCTAGCGTGACGCGTACAGCGTCGGCTAGCTGGTTCATCCCCTTCTCAAGGGCCCGGCGGGCTTGTTCGTCAAAAGCAATAAGCTTGGGCATCGGTCTTCGGTTCCCTCCATTGGGCTGACCGGTTAGGTCCTGCGTTAGCACTCACACACGTCGAGTGCTAACAGTACAGCGCAACGGAGCGTTCGCCGCGCAAACTGGCGCGGTGGACCGCTAAGAGGGCTGCTACTGGCCGCCGGCGACTGCCGGCACGACGGAGACCACGGCGCCCGGAGCGACCGGAGTGTCGAGCCCTTCGAGGAACCTGATGTCCTCTTCGCCCATGAACACGTTCACAAAACGCCTGAGGTTCCCGTTCTCGTCGAAGAGGCGTTCGCTGAACCCGGGGTGTGCGCTGTCAAGGGCCTTGAGCGCGTCGCCCACCGTGGTACCTTCGACCGTTACTTCGCCGGCGCCCCCCACCAACGACCGGAGCTGGGTTGGGATGCGGACTTTAACGCTCATACCGCCCTCCAACGCTCATGACGCCTCCAACGCTCATAACGACAGTGCTCCAATCGCCACAACCGGGCTCATTGCCAGTCTGCCACGTTGACGGCGGCCTGGAAGGCGTCGAAGTCCGGGGCGATAGTCATGGTCGGGCCGCAACCCGCGGCCACGGCGTCCAGGGTCTTCAAGCCGTTACCGGTGATGAATGCGACGACCCTTTCCTTGGGCCGGATGGCCCCCGAGGCGGCCAGCTTGGCGAGCACGGCGACAGTCACCCCGCCGGCCGTTTCGGCGAAAATGCCCTCGGTGCGGGCCAAGAGGCGGATGCCCTCCACAATCTCGGTGTCCGTCACGGCGGCTACCGCGCCACCCGACTGGCGCACCTCGTCCAGCGCATAGGTGCCATCGGCGGGGTTACCGATGGCCAGGGACTTGGCGATGCCCGTGGGTTTTACCGGCCGGACGAAGTCCGCGCCCGAATCGAACGCCGTCGCCACAGGCGCGCAACCGGTGGCCTGTGCACCCGAGATACGCACGTGCGGCTCTTGGTCCAGCAAGCCGACCTTGTACAGCTCCCTGAAACCCTTGGCCACCTTGGTGAGCTGGCTACCTGACCCGATGGGCACGACCACATGGTCCGGGACGGCCCACCCGAGCTGCTCGGCCACTTCGAAGGCAAGGGTCTTCGAGCCCTCGGCGTAGTAACTGCGCACGTTGACATTGACGAACGCCCAGGTGGGGTACTCACTCGCCAGCTCGGCGCACAGGCGGTTCACGTCGTCGTAATTACCTGTCAGCGCCACCAGTACGCCGCCGAACACCGCGGTAGTAAGGACTTTTGGCACCTCCAGGTCGGCCGGGATACATACGACCGACCTCATCCCGGCCCGGGCGGCGTGGGCAGCCACCGAGTTGGCCAGATTGCCCGTCGAGGCGCACGCGGCGACCTTGAAGCCGAGTTCGCGGCGCTCTGGTGAGAGCGACGGAGACCACCCGGTCCTTGAACGAGCCGGTGGGGTTGACGGTGTCGTTCTTGAGCCACAGATCCGACAGCCCGAGCTCGGCACCGAGGCGGTCCGCTCGAAGCAGGGGTGTCAGGCCGGCGCCCAGGTCGACGGCCCCGTGAGCGCTGGCCGGCAACAGGTCGGCGTAGCGCCAGATCGTCTTCGGGCCGGCCGCCACCCGGTCACGGGAGATCGTTGCCGCGATGGCGTCGTAGTCATAAACCACTTCCAGCGGCCCGAAACACCATTCGCAGACGTGCAGCGCCTCGGCCGGGTATGTGCGGCCGCACTCGCGACAGCGCAGACCTTCGACAAATGGCCCCTCTGCCATGGACTTCTTCCTCCTCATCGTCTCGGGCATTGGCACCACCATGTGCCGGGTGCAGTTAGCACACCGGTCCCACTGGTTGCCGCGGCGTCAACGGGCCGTCCCTCGACCGCTCTGGATGATCGCGTCCATGTTAGGTGGTGCCGTGCCCGCCCGCCAACCGCCTTTCTGGTGCCTGGCCCTTTCTGCCAGCCTGGCGCTATCTGGCCCGGTTGGCGCTATCTGGTCAGCCTGACTCCTGGGCCAGCCGCTCCCGCACCACCTCGGTGATGCAGTCCGCGGGGCGCCGAAAAGGCGCGCTCGGTCCCGAAGCGCTTTACGAGCGAGACGAACGGGACCGGCGCAGCGTCGTAACCATCGCCGGCAACGATAAGTAACGGCACCCCGGCCTGCTGCGCCAGGCGGGCAACGCCGCCGACGGCTTTGCCGGCGAAGCTCTGCTCGTCGAGGTGACCTTCCCCCGTAACGACCAGGTCAGCGGCGGCAATCCGTTCGGCCAGTGACAACTTGTCGGCCACGATGTCGAAACCAGGGACGAGCTTGGCGCCGAGAGCAGCCAGCCCGCCACCGAGGCCACCGGCCGCGCCACTGCCGGGGAGTGGCCGTACATCCAGCCCGAAGCGTTCCTGGTAGAGCTGGGCCACCCGCTCGAGGCGGCGCTTCAGCAGCTCTACCTGGGCCGGGGCAGCTCCCTTCTGCGGGCCGAACACGGCCGCGGCATCCAGGAACTTCGTCTCGACGTCGCAGGCAACAAGGAGCTCAGCGGCCGGCCGGCGCCCGTTTGACGCCAGAACATCCACGGCCCCCAGGCCGCCGTCGGTCGTGGCGGAGCCACCCATGCCGATCAGGACCTGCTTGGCCCCGGCCCGGGTGGCCGCCGCCACCAGCTGTCCCAGGCCCGTGGTGCTGGCGTGCACAGGGTCGTTACCCCTGGGGCCGCCCGTCACGCACAGCCCGATGGCCAGCGCCGACTCCACTACGGCGACCGGGAGGGAAGGGGTCTCGGGGTCCCGCCCGAGG
This sequence comes from uncultured Acidimicrobiaceae bacterium, assembly GCA_963754115.1. Classification (GTDB taxonomy): domain Bacteria; phylum Actinomycetota; class Acidimicrobiia; order Acidimicrobiales; family Palsa-688; genus Fen-671. The sequence goes on from CAVWFC010000010.1 coordinate 257,468, forward strand.
ACCCACTGCGCCTGAACTTCGTGGCCGAGAGGCCCGTTTACCCGGGCGGTTTGGAGGCTGCCGAACCCGGTGAAGACGTCGAGGAAACCTTCGCCCCCGTCTGAGACAGGGGCGATGTCACAGCTCCAGCCGGCGGCGGCAGCCGCCAGCGCAATTGCGTCAGCGGCTTCGCGAGCCGAAAGCGTGCCGCGGTACTTGTCGGGAGCAGCGACGATGTGGGCCACGCCTCAATCATGGCTCTTTAATCTCAGTTCGGTACTTGGCGGTGCCTCGCCCGGAGCGGGCGCCGGCCGTTGGCACACGTACACATAACTCGGCCCGCTGTCACTCGGGTCGCCGGAGTCAATGGCACCCGCCCAGGAACGCTCGAACCCGGCCTTCTCCAGTGCTCGCCAGGATCTGCGGTTGTCCTGTTGCACGGCCGCCACTACCCGGGTGGCGCCGGTATAGCGCTCCCAGGTGGTTTGGACAAATTGGGCTATGAGCAAAGGGCCAAACCCATTACCGGTCATCGTCTCTTCACCGATGAGGTAATCGATCCCGACGGCATCGTCGAAGGCGGCGGCAGGCGCGAGAGCTCTTTTCCAGTCCGGGTTATCGTCGATCAAGTAGCGCTGCACGAACCCGACCGCTCGACCATTGCTTTCGACGATAAAAAGCTCAGTCGGGTCAACAGAGTCGACCGAAGGGCCGTAGTTTCGCTCAATCGAATTCAAGTCGTACTCTTCGCGCCACCAGGGCTCGACGTGAGGACGTGAAAACCAGTCCGACAGTAATGCGAAGTCCTCCCGCCGGACCCTGCGAAAATTCACGGGCACATGACCGACGCTACCAAGACGCGGCTACCTGACTACTCGCAGCGAAAGGGGGCGGCGGCGCACCCGCGGACGTCTACCAACCACCGAGTACAGGCCAGTCAGGCGCGAACCCCGTATAGCGACGTTGTGCCTACCCGGGACTGCTCGGCGGATGTCGTCCTCGTGAGCCTGCGCGAGGGCACTAAGCACTGAAGGGTTGGTCATGCCGACATCCTTCCCCCCCATTAGGACAGTTCCGGTCCTAAACAACGAACAAAATGAAGTGGTGACGGAAACGGCGGGGCGCCTGCTGCACTTACTCTCACTCTTGCAGCGGCGCCCGACCTGGACAGGGCGTGAGCTGGCCGAGCGGCTCGGTGTCGACGCCCGGACGGTGCGTCGCGATATCGGCCGCATCCGCGACCTGGGTTACCCCGTCGAAAGCCTCTCCGGCGGTGCGGGCGGCTACCGTCTCGGCGTTGGGGCCGACATGCCTCCTCTTCTATTGGACGAGGACGAAGCCACGGCCGTCGCTGTGCTGCTGGGTATCGCCGCCGGCTTTGCCATCCCCGGCATCGAGCGAGCCGCCCTGGCGACGTTGGCGAGGATCGACCGGCTGCTGCCCCCCAGGTTGCAACGCCAGGTCAAAGCATTGCGGGCCGCCACGGTGCCGTTGATAGGGCCGGTCGAAGCCGTCCCGGCGGCCCAACTGGCCACCCTTGCCGAGGCTTGTGATGCCCGGGAGCTGGTGTCGTTTGCTTATAACTCGCGGGAAGGCAAGAGCACATCCCGGCGCGTCGAACCCCACCGTCTCGTCGCTACCGACCGCCGCTGGTACCTGCTTGCCTACGACCTGGACCGAAGGGACTGGCGGACGTTCCGGGTCGACAGGGCGGACCGGGTCCGTCGCACCGGGCATACTTTCGTGCCGAGAGAGCTACCCGACCCGGCTCGGGTCGTGGCGGAGGCGATCAGCGTCACGGGGTACCGCTACCGTGCCATCGTCAAGTTCGGCGTCAGCGCCGAGGAGGTGGCCAAGCTCGTCCCTCCTAACGCAGGCCCGGTCGAGGAGCGAGACGGTGCTGTCACGTTGACGATCGGTGTTGACGACGCCGAGTGGCTAACCGGTTACCTCCTCAGGTTGGAGCTCCCGTTCGAGGTCATCAGCCCGCCCGAGTTGAGGGAGCGCGTAGTGGCCCTGTGCGAGCGGGTCGCAGCCGCGCACCGTGGCGGACCTTGAAAGTCGGGCAAGAGGCACGCGCGGCGTGGTGGCCCGATAGGCCGCGTCACCGTCAGACAGGCACCGTCAGACGGGTACCGTCAGACGGGTACTGTCAGACGGGTACTGTCAGACGGGTACTGTCAGACCGTTACCTTCGCCCGGCTGTCCTCGGCGACGGGCTAGCCGGCGTAACCGGTGGGCACCTGGCCCGATATGTCTTCACCTACGAGGACGATGAGATCGGCCTGGTGCAGGCTGGCGGGCGGTATGGCGGCGTCGTTGGTTGCGTTTGGTACCACCACCTGAGCCGGCCCCACGCCGACAATGCCCGCCACCTGGTAGGCGTTGGTGCTCTGGCGGGTCCCGTTCGCGACGTAGACGTAGGACGTCTTGTTGGTGTTCGTGGCGGCATTCTCGGGGGCCAGCGTGTCGTACCCGTGCTTAGCCAGCTTCTGCTGGAAGTACAGCGCCGCGTGCGGGGTCGTCCAGCCGTTCAGTACCAGGACCGTCACCGATGCAGCTGGCACGCTCGTGGTCGTGGTCGTCGAGGTCGGCAGCGTCGTAGACGTCGACGTCGTCGTCGAGGTGGTGGACGAGCCGACGACAGCGGTGGTGGTAGTGGTCGTGGAAACGGTCGACTGGGTCGGTGAAGCCGTACTTTTGGCAGGGCTCATGCGAGCGAGCACGACCACCGCGATGGCAACCGCCACCACCACGATCAGGATGGCCCGCAGGGGCTGCGAGTTTCTCCTGCCCGGCGGGGGCGGTGGGCCGCCCGTCCCGCCGAGGCCGGGGTCGTTCGGCGCACCCGGGGGACCGAGAGTGCTCATCGGTCATGCCGGTCGCTGGCCGGCGAGGCACCCATCATGGCCCAGCGGCGACGGTCCTTGGCCCGTCGCAGACGGCGAACGACAAGCGGGTCATAGGCCTCCGCTTCTTTATTGGTGACCAACTCGGCAAGCAACTGATTGTAGCGGGAGAGCGACACGCGCAGCCTGGCCTTGACAATATCGGTTTTGCTGCGCCCGTCGAGCCACCAGCTCCGCTCGATATCGAGGACGACCCGGTCACGTTCGCGAAGTGCCATCTGGCCAACCCTGCCACCTGGCAGGGACCTGGATCAAGGAACCCCCTCTTTGAGCTGTACTGCACTCACCCGGCTGCGAGCCAAATCGTGGCGCCCCATGACCGGGATCGTGCATGCTCTCTATAGTCACTTGCCAACCGCCGGAGTCACTTGCCAACCGCCGGCCCGGGTAGCTCAACGGCAGAGCACCTGCCTTGTAATCAGGCGATAGGAGTTCAACTCTCCTCCCGGGCTCAGCATTCGAGCAGGTCAGAAGGCATATTGGCCGAGCCTTCGCGCTTCTCAGCGTCGGACGTGCGCGACAAGAGCCCGTCGGTCGCCTGGGCGACGTCACTCCGAGGGCATGTGCTGCGAGAGCCGGGGAAAACGGCCCAGGAACAAGTGCCGCAGTGCCAGAGTGCCAGCGAAGAAAACGCTGGCACTCCGGCGCCACGAGTTGTCTTTCTCAAAGGTGTCCAGGGCGGGACGACCCTCAGCCTGCGTAGACTGCCGTGCTCCCCACGCTCTGGGTGACGCCATTGAAGGTGTTGGTGTTGGTGCCCTTCACCGTCACGGGACCGGCAGAGAAGATGCCGATCGCGTTGTCGTGGATCTCGTTGTTGACAACCGTGATCGTCAGCGGCGACACGCTGCCGAGATAGACGCCCGTCGTAGAGGTATCACCGAAGTCGCCACCGGTGTTGTTGGTCCCGATGTCATTGCCGGCGATGACATTGCCGGAGAAGTTCTGACCTCCCATATGACTATGGACCGTGACGCCCGCCAAGCCGTTCAGAGACATGTCATTGTCTGCCACCCGGTTGTCGTAAACGGCGCCTCCGGGTGCTTCCGTAGCGATAACAACGCCGGCACCGGAGCCTTCTCCGCCTACGAACCCGTTGTGGTTGAGCGTGTTGTCAGTGACGACATTGTCAAAGATCCCTTGCGCACCCGGGACGTTCGAACCGAGATGGTCCGCCAGGATTACGCCACAACCGGCGGGGTTGTTCTCGGCGACGTTATTGGTCACGACGTCGTGCGAAGCGGTCGCACCCGGGATGAACGCCCCCGCATCATTAGTGAGGTAGAAGCCGCCCCCCGTGTTGTCGTCTGAGACGTTGCCGGCCACGCGCGACCAGGAACTGCCGTTCAGAGAAATACCGGTGGACGCGTTCCCATAGCTCTCGTTGTTCACGATCGTCGAGTGGTCGGCGTAGGAAAGAATCCCGTCCCCGGTGGCTCCCGTAACGTTGAACCCGTTGACGGTCACGTTTTCCGAAGCAATGGTGATCCCATTGTTCCCGGCTTGACTGTAGACCGGCGAGTTGGTTTGGAGCACCGGGCTGCTGGGATTCACGATCGCCCCCCGGCTGATGAGCGTCAGCGGCTTCGTCACCACGACGTCCTCATTGAACGTGCCCCCACATACGATGACTGTCCCGCCACTGGGTGCGGCGGCGACACCGGCGTTGATCGACGTGAAAACGCTGCGGTTGCCGCATGAACCGTCGTTCGAAACGAAGACGGTGGTCGGCGATGCTGAGGCCGCTTGGGCTCCGGCAGCGAAGAGCGGAACTGCCACGATGGCGCCAGCGGCTGCGAACGTTTGTGCAGTCCGCCATGTGCGTCGGTTCATTATTTCCTTCCATGGGTGTGATGGTCTGACATTTTTGTTGAAGGATGCGGGATACCTTCGACACCTGTCACCACCGAACGGCAATCCCGAGGGAAGACCCTAACGGCGTCACTGCCACGTCAACACCCTCAAACTATTTAGGTGTCACCCTGTGCACTCGAGGACCACACCCTCTAGATAAGAGCGCCACAAATCAGCCAGAGGCCGTTGGTCGACTAAGCAGTCTTGGTGCTGGCGCGTTCAACGGCGCTCGAGCGCAACAGCGGGGTCAAGGCGGCCTCGCTACAGGCCCTGGCCCAAAATGACACGATGTAGGGCTCGGAGAAACCACGTTGACGCCGTGGCCGCAAGGCTCCAACCCGCTTACATCACAAAGTGATCACAAATCGTGCTAACCGGTTGCGACTTTGCCAACTCGTCGTGGTTCCGATCTGCTTAACCGGTTAAATCGCAACCGGTTGGCGAAATCGCAACAAGATTGGAGCAAATGTGATGAAAGTGTGACCGCCCCTACCCGCGAATAGCGCCCTATGTGCACTTGAGGCGGCACATAGTGGTCACAGGGGTAACCGAGTCCGCATAGACACTAGACCCGGGTGCCGAACTTCCCTGACCCGCAGATAGTGCTAGGGGACCTCAAGGCGAGCGGTTGATGATGTCGCTGCCCTGCGGCTTAGACCCGAACCAGCGGCAGTTCCAGGCAGCCGAGCGGGCGTAGGCCCGGCTGCTCGAGGCGGTCCAGGGCCCCCAAGACGCAGCCACTGCCAGAGGCACCGCGCTGGCCGATCCCCAGCGAAGCGGGCCCGGGGGACTGCCGGCGTCAGGATCCCGGTGTGGGAGTCCTCTTAGCCGTCGGTGTCCTGGCCGGCGTGGTCACGGGGCTGTCACCTTGCGTACTACCGGTGGTACCGGTCCTCGCGGCCGGCGGAGCGGTCGGGGGCGGCCGTTGGCGCCCGGTCGGGATCGTCGCCGGCATGGTCCTCACGTTCTCCTTCGTAACGCTCGTCGGGAGCTCAGTGCTCAGCTTTTTGGGCTTGCCTCAGGATCTTCTCCGTGACCTCGGTATCGGCGTGCTCTTCGTCCTCGGCGCCAGTCTGTTGGTCCCGAGCATTGGCTATCTGGTCGAACGACCATTCGCCCGCCTGTCCCCAAACCGCGTGACCAGCACGCGCAACGGCTTGTTGCTCGGGGCCAGCCTCGGCCTCGTGTTCGTCCCCTGCGCGGGCCCGGTGCTGGCAGCTATCACCGTTGTCGGTGCCACCCACACGATCGGCCTGGAGGCAACGGCGGTAACCCTCTGTTTTGCGCTCGGTGCGGCGATCCCCCTCCTGGCCGTGGTTTACCTGAGCCGCCGGGCCACATCCCGGTCGCGTTCGCTCCGGCGCCGGGCGCCGCTGCTCAGGCAAGTGGCCGGGCTCCTCATTATCGCCAGCGCGGCCGTGATCGCCTTCGGCGTGGCGCAACCGCTTCAGAAGGACCTCCCCGGGTACACCACCGCACTCGATTCCCGGATCGAGGGAAGTGCGTCCATTGCTTCGAGCCTGAACAGATTGAGCGGCGAGCACTCAGTCACTCGAGCCAGCTCTTCCGGCCGAGGAGTGCCGGACGCGTCCAACTCGTTGTTCTCCGATTACGGGAGGGCCCGCGCCTCCTCAAGATCACCACCTGGCTCAATACCCACGGTGACCGGCCTTTGACCCTGGCGTCGCTCAAGGGCAAGGTCGTGCTGGTCGACTTCTGGACTTATTCGTGTATCAACTGCGAGAGGGCGATCCCCCACCTCGAGGCCTGGTACAAGACTTATGCTCCCTACGGGCTGGTGGTGATCGGCGTCCATACTCCCGAGTTCGCTTTCGAGCGGGTGATCGGCAATGTCCGCAGCGCTGTCCGCAGCCTCGGTGTCGACTACCCGGTCGCAATCGACGACTCGTACGCCACCTGGCTGTCTTACGGTAACGAGCAATGGCCGACCGAGTACCTCATCGACCAAACCGGTCAACTTCGCTACATAAAGGCCGGAGAAGGGGACTATAAGCAGACCGAGACCCTGATCCGCGACCTTCTGTCAGCGGGTGGTGAAAGGCTACCCCGGCCCACTGACACGCCTAACCTGACGCCCACCGGGCTAACGACGCCAGAGGCATACCTCGGCTTTTTGTCCAGTGGCGCGTACGTCGGTCCTCACATTGTCCTTTCGAAGCCCGAGATATACACATTTGCTCCCGATATCCCGCTCAATGACGTCTCCTTGCAGGGCGTATGGACCAGTACGGACAGCGACCTGGTCTCTGGTGCCGGCGCCCAATTACGGTTACGTTTCCAGGCCAAAGATGTTTACCTGGTGCTGGGTGGCCATGGGACGCTGGAGGTATCGCTGAACGGGCGTAGGCTCGAGAGCCTCGAGGTCCAGGGTTACCCCCGTAATTACACCATAATCAAAGGCAGCCGTCCGACCACCGGGTTACTTCAGGTCGACATGTCCACCGGGATTTCAGCCTACGACTTCACGTTCGGCTGATCCGCCGGGGACTTTTGCCGGGCGAACCTTTTTATCCGGGGCCTGGTTGGCGGGGGAGTTGTGGGCCGGCCTATTGGTAATACGACCTATTGAATAGTCGTTAGGTGCGCCGCGTTGGGAGCGTAGGCGGTATGCAGCACCAGGGAGGCCGCGCCGAGTACAGCTCCATCGCTCGCCATGTCGGATATGGCCACCCGTACCGTGTGGGTTTTGCGGGCCAGTGGCCGGGCCTCGAGGAAATGGCTTATTGTGTCCCTGTAAATCGGAGCCACATGGGTGATGGCTCGGCCCCCGATCACCAGCAGCTCGACGTCGAGCGCGTTAGCGATCATTACGGCGCAGCCGGCCAAGTATTCGGCCACGGCGTTTATTACCCCTCTGGCGACGACGTCGTACTCGAGGGCGGCCAGGCAAATAGCGGCGTAGTCAACGGAAGCTGGATCTTCCTGGTACATGGGTGCGAGCCCGCTCGGCCGGCCCGCCGCCAGCTCTGCGTGCACGTCTTTTACGATGGCAGCCGGGCTGCACATCGCTTCCAGGCACCCGCGGTTCCCGCAGTAACAAGGCGTGCCGTTCGGCTCGACGACCAGATGCCCGAACTCTCCTGCGTTCAAAGATACGCCCCGGTAAATGTGGTTGGAAAGAAATATGGCGCCGCCAATACCCGTACCCAGGTACAAGAACGCGAAGTCGGAGGTGGCGCGGCCGTGCCCGGACCAGCGCTCCCCGATCGCAGCTGCATTGGCATCATTATCGATAATTACGTCGAAGCCCATATGTTGCTCGAGCAGCCGCTTTATAGGCACTTTTGTCCAGCGGTCGCGCCCGCGGAGGCGATATTACGAGCCCCTGGCTCTGGTCGATCGGCCCGGGACAAGCCGCGCCCACCCCGAGGACCCGGTCCCGAGGTATCCCCAGGTCGGCAAGCAGCGAAAGGGCGACCTCGGCGGCATGGGCGATGAGTGCCTCGGGGTCGAGCCCCGGGGAAATCTCCTGTCGCGAGTGGGCCAACTCTTGGCCCGTGAGATCGACGACAACCATCGAGACCCCGAGGGGGTCGAAGTGGATGCCCACCGCGTAGGCGGCCTCCGGGTTGATGAGGAGCGTTTTTCTGGGCTTGCCACCCTTGGAGGGAAGCGAGCCGCCCTCCTGGATGATGCCCTGTTGTATAAGCCGGCGGACGATGACCGACACCGTCTGCGCGGTAAGGCCGGTTTGTTTTGCGATCTCGACCCGGCTGATCCCCGCTGATGCCTGCACCGAACTGAGGACCACGTTGACGTTGTAGCTGCCCATCCTGGGCAGGTTTGTGCCACTGAACACGGCGTGCCTCCTACTCGCCCCCGGTTAGGTGCATGCAGGACATCGACTGCCTCGGTTCAGTGGTGCTGGGTGCTTGGACATGAGCCAAAGCGCTTGTTATAACGAAGCGTAGCATCTCGATCTGTAGGGTTAGTAAGTCAGGAAGATTTTCTAAGTATGACAGGGTCGGGAACGCGACGGGTGGCGCGTTCACCGCTAACGGGGCTTGGCCTCATCTTCGGGGCGCTGCGGTGAAGCTATTTGCCGTCTGGCCTGCATAAACAGGCCGGAGAAGGCGGACGGCCGGCGCGAACTGGGTTGTCCCGTCCCATCGGCGTAAGTTGGTCGGCCTGACTTGATAAGTCAGGTTGATTTTAGTAAGACGGAATTGACCGGCCGAAGGTATCCAGAACCGCTGGTGAGGTTGCGGTCAAAGGAGGGGACGCTATGCGTCGAAAGTTGCTCGCGTCCGGACTGGCTGTGTTGACCATGACCACGGGGGGCACGCTGACCGCGTTGACCGCCCCGGCGATGGCCAGTTCCGGGGGCACCATCAGTGTTGCCTATGAGAACTACGGAACGAACATCACCATCAATACGCTCATGCAGAAGGTTAAGGGCGAGTTCCAGGCCAAGTACCCGGGCTGGAAGGTCAACCTCGAACCGATCGCTGCACCCGAGAACCCCTATTACACCAAGCTCGACCTGATGAGCAGCTCTGCGTCGACCGCGCCGGACGTTCTGTACGAGGACACCTTCCTGGTCAACAGCGACGTGGCTGCTGGGTACCTGGCCCCGCTGGGCTCGTACCTGTCCAAGTGGTCCGGATGGTCCGAGTACTCTGCGGCTGCCAAGGCCGCCGCTAAGAGCAACAACGGGCAAACCTATGGGGTCCCGATGGGGACTGACACGAGGGGCCTGTGGTACAACAAGCAGCTGCTGGCCAAGGCCGGCATAGCGGTGCCCTGGCACCCGAAGACCTGGGCCGACGTGCTCTCAGCAGCCGAAAAGATCAAGAAGGCCGAGCCCGGCGTGACGCCGATCAACATCTACTCCGGCGTCGGGACCGGTGAGGCCACCAGCATGCAGGGCTTCGAGATGTTCCTCTACGGGACTAACAACCCCCTGTACAACACCACCTCCAACAAGTGGGAGATGGCTGGGACCGGTTTCCAGTCCGTGCTCAACGTGTACAAGCAGGTCTACAGCCAGGGCCTCGCCCTGAGCCCGCAGTCCGCTCTCAACCCCAACTCCGGGTCCACGATCGCCGAGCAGCTCCTTCCTCAAGGCAAGCTGGCCATCGACCTGGACGGCAGCTGGGTCTCGAGCGACTGGGCACCGGCGTCCAAGGGTGGCGTCGCACCATGGCCGCAGTGGAGCAAGGTTATGGGAGTGGCAGCCATGCCCACTGAGAACGGGCAGGGACAAGGGAGCGTGAGCATGTCCGGCGGCTGGTTGCTGTCGGTTGGCTCGCACGCCACCAACAAACAGATGGCCTTCAACTTCATCACGCAGGCCCTCGACTACCAGAACTCGCTGTTCTACGATATCGGCGCCGGCCAGATCGCGACCCGTGCCGACGTTGCCGCGACGCCTTCCTACAAAGCGTCCAACGCGTCGATCACGGCGTTCTCGAGCTTCGTGCCCTTCACGCATTTCCGCCCTGCCTTCACCGATTACCCCAAGCTCTCTAACGAGATCCAGGTAGTCACCGGCCAGGTAATGACGGGCCAGGCCACCCCCGCCCAGGGAGTGGCGACGTACAACAAGTACCTCGTCTCGCTCGTCGGGAAGAGCGCGGTCGAAGCAGCCCCGTGAGCCCAATGGGGCGCTCGTCACGAGCGCTCCGGGCGACCGTGGAACACGACCCGGTTCGAATGTAAAACTGTGTGCTCTTTGAGCAACAACCGAGCCCTCCGTAATGGAGGGCTCGGTTGGTCTTGTGGGAGGTTTTAGATGGCAACGGTCCAGATGACCCAGGCACAGCCGAAACGCCGGCATCACCGGATGCCGGTATGGCAATGGCTTGGCCCCCTCGCGCCGGCGCTCCTGCTCTTGCTGATCTTTTTCGCCGGGCCGATCATCTGGGCCATTTACATTGCGTTCACGAACAAGGCATTGACAGGCACAGGGGCCTCAAATACCAAGTTCGTCGGCTTCGCCAATTTCACCCACATGTTCAACGACCCCGTGTTCATCCACTCCCTGGTGCTAACGCTCCTTTTCGTGGTGGGATCAGCGGTAATAGGTCAGAACACGCTCGGGTTCCTCATTGCCCTCCTCGAAAGAGGGAGAAAGGCGTGGGTCACTTCAACACTCAACACCTTTGTCATCGCCGCCTGGGTCATGCCCGAGATCGTGGCCGCCTTCTGCTGGTACGCATACCTCTACCAGGGCGGCACTTTCGACAGTTTTCTCCATCATTTCGGGCTCGGCGAGGACTGGCTGTACACGACCCCCATGCTGGCAGTCATCATCGCCAACGTCTGGCGGGGGACAGCCTTTTCGATGCTCGTCTACTCGGCCGCCATGTCCGACCTGCCCCCCGACTTGCTGGAGGCGGCTCAGGTCGATGGCGCCAGTCCGCTGGCGCTCCTGCGGCGGGTCATCCTCCCGCTGCTGCGGCGGCCCATAGTCACCAACCTGATGCTGATCACGCTGCAGACGCTGGCCAGTTTCGTACTTATATTCGTGATGACGGCCGGTGGCCCGGGAGACGATAGCCAGACCACACCGATCTACATTTACCAGCAGGCGCTTCAGTTATACGACATCAGCTACGGGACCGCTATATGCATCGTGCTGCTCCTGATCGGAGCCATATTCTCGGTGGTCTATATGAAGTTCATCCGGGTGGAGGAGTCGATATGACCGATACCCTGGTCGGTGGAACAGGCCCGGTCTTCTCGGCGGCCTCCGGCTCACTGCCGCCACGGGTACCGTGGCTCAAGTCGGGGCCTATGCCGCTCTTGGCGTCGTGGCCATCTTCTTTATCGCCCCTCTGATCTGGCTCGTCCTGGCGGCGTTCGAGCCAAACGCGGCCGTGGGGTCGGACGCGCCTTGCAGCTGTCCTTCAGCAACTTCGCGAAGGTGCTCACCTGGCCGGCACGTTCCTCCCATTGATAAACTCGGCGATCCAGTCGGGGGCGACCGCCGCCATAACGGTCTTCGTGGTCGCTCTTGGCCGCATACCCGCTCTCCCGTTACCAGATGCGTTTTCGCCGGCCTTTCCTGTACATCATCGTTTTCTCTACCGGCCTGCCCTCACGGCCATACTGGTGCCCGTTTACGGCATGTTCGCCCGGTTCAACCTCGTCGACAATGTGCCGGCCGTAATCCTCTTCATGGTGGCGACCTCGTTGCCGTTCGGTATCTGGCTCATGAAGGGGTTCATGGACGGCGTCCCCCTGGACCTCGAGCAGGCGGCCTGGGTCGACGGCGCATAGTGGGTGAAGTCGCTGCGACATAGTGACGCCTTTGATGATGCCCGGCATCGCCGTTATCACCATTTTCACGTTCGTTTTCCAGTGGGGAAATTTCTTTGTCCCGTTCATCCTCCTCCAGAGCAGCGAACAAGCTGCCGGCCTCGGTCAGCATTTACCAGTTCTTCACGCAGTAGGGCGCGGATTGACTATGGCCAATTGGCTGCTTTCTCCATCATTGTACACCTTGCCGGCGCTGGGACTGTGGCTCGTCCTGGGCCGGTTCCTGCGTGGTAATTTCACCTTCGCCGGCGCAGTCAAGGGTTGACGAGGAGGGTTACGGTGCACGATGACCGGACCAAAAGACTGAAGATCGGGCCAGGGGAGCCTTGGACGCACGCCTGCGGCCTCTCGCCCGGGCACAAGGTATTCTTGCGACATCTCGGCCTTCTCCCCGGGTAAACCCATTGGCGTGGCCGAGGCGATGGCCGCCGCTTACGTACCCATCGAGCCGGGCACGCCGTGGGGGCCGCCCTGGTCCACGACCTGGTTCCGGGTTACCGGCAAGGTCCCGCCCGAATGGAAGGACGCCAGGGTCGAGGCGGTGATCGACTTCGGTTTCAACGACCGGAGCCCGGGATTTCAGGCCGAAGGCCTTGTTTCAACCAGGACGGGGTGCCGCTAAAAGGGATCGCGCCCAGGAACAACTGGATCACGGTTGAAGCCTCGGCGAAGGCAGCCGGATCCTGGACCGCCTTCCTGGAGGCGGTGGCCATGCCGAGCATAATGGGCGCGCCCCAACGACCGCTTCCACGCCACCGGGCTCGGCGACCTCAGCACAGCTGGCACCAAGCCTCTGTACGTCCTGGGCGGGGTCAGCCTGGTCATGGTAGACGACAACGCCCTCGCCCTGGCTCTTGACGTGGAGACCTTGCTCGGGGTTATGGAGCAGCTCGCCGTAACCGACCCCCGCCGCCACGAGATCCTGCGGGCGCTCGAACGCGAGCCTCGACACCTACGATCGGCAGGCGACACTCTGCCCGCTCGGGCCGCCCTCGCAGAAGCGATGACGCGCACCGGCGTCCCGCACGGCGCACAAGATCTCGGCTGTCGGGCACGCTCACATTGATTCGGCCTGGCTTTGGCCCATCCGGGAGACCGTTCGCAAGTGTGCCCGTACCTTTTCGAACGTGGCCGCCCTGGGTGACCAGTACCCGGAACTGGTCTTCGCTTGCTCCCAGGCTCAGCAATGGTGGTGGATGAAGCAAAGCTACCCAGAGATTTACGAGCGCCTAAAAGGGAAAGTCAGCGAGGGTCAGGTTGTCCCCGTCGGTGGCATGTGGGTGGAGACCGACACCAACGTCACCGGAGCGGAATCACTGGTCCGTCAGCTCGTGTTCGGCAAGCGGTTCTTCCTCTCGGAGCTCGGCGTCGAGACCGAGGAGGTCTGGCTTCCCGGACTGCTTCGGCTATTCGGCGGCCTTCCCGCAGTTGGTCCTGCTGTCGGGGTCACGCTGGTTCCTCACGCAAAAGCTTTCGTGGAACGACACAAACAAGTTCCCGCACCACACCTTCTGGTGGGAGGGCATTGACGGGAGCCGGGTTTTCACCCACTTTCCCTCCGGTTGACACGTACAACGCCCAGCTGCTGTCCTCTGAGCTGGCGCACGCGGCGAACAATTATGCCGAACTCGGGCTTCGGCAACCGTTCGCTTGTCCCCTTCGGGTACGGCGACGGCGGCGGCGGCCCGACCCGGGAGATGATGGAGAGAGCTCGTCGCCTGGCGGATCTGGACGGGTCGCCGAAGGTGACGATCGAGCCTGCGTCGAGCTTCTTTGCCGCCGCCCTGGCCGACCAGCCCAACGCCCCCGGTGTGGTCCGGTGAGCTCTACCTCGAGACTGCACAGGGGGACGATCACGAGCCAGGTCGAGATCAAGCAGGGAAACCGCCGGTGCGAGAACCTCCTGAGAGAGGCGGAGCTGTGGTCGACGGCAGCCATGGTCGCCGGTCACCTTACGTACCCGTACGACGAACTGGAGGCAATCTGGCGGGACGTGCTCCTCAACCAGTTCCATGACATCCTGCCGGGCTCATCGATCGCCATGGTCAACGATGAGGCAATAGCCAGCTTTGCCGAGAGTGCATCTCGGTTGGAGGGCATCATCGGGAAGGCCATCTCGGCGCTGTGCGGCCCGGGGACGACCTCGCTGGCTTTCAACGCGGCTCCGCACGGCCAACTCGGGGTGCCCGCCATGTCTGCCGGGGCGATCGCCCCTCCGAGCGGGGCCGTGTCTGCCAGCGAGAGCAGCCTCGAGAACGACCAAATTTCAGGGTGAGGCTCGATGCTGATGGTCACATCGTGTCGTTGCGGGACCGGGTGGCCGAGAGGGAAATGGTGCCCTCGGGAGCAGCTGCGAACGTGCTCCAGCTCCACCCCGACGTACCCAACAAATGGCCAGCCTGGGATATCGACCCGTTTTATCGGCACACCCACCAGGATCCTCGGCTCGCCCCAGAGCATCACGGTCGTGTCGAGCGGCCCAGAACAAGCCGAAGTACGGCTCGAGTACGTCTTCGGCGCTTCCCGGGCGGTCCAAACGCTGCGCTTGGCCCGGGGTAGCCGGGCCCTGGAAGTTGACATCGACCTCGATTGGCGCGAGCACGACCGGCTTCTCAAGGTTGCGTTCCCGATCGATGTCCACGCCGACGTGTCGACCTCGGAGATCCAGTTCGGGCACCTCGAGCGGCCTACCCATACGAATACGTCCTGGGATGCCGCCCGTTTCGAGTTTGTGGCCCACCGTTTCGTGCATGTGGCAGAGCCCGGTTATGGCGTTGCCATCGTGAACGGCGGCATATACGGCCACGAGGTGGTGGCGATCGAAAGAGCGGGTGGGGGAAAGGCGACACTGGCGAGGTTGTCCTCATCCGCAGCCCCGATTTTCCCGATCCGCGGGGCGAAAATGGGGCGCACCGTTTCGGCTACGCCATCGTGCCCGGAGCAACCATTGGGGACGCCGTTCGCCACGGCTACCACTTCAACCTGCCCCTTCGCTCCGCCCAGGGTGAAAAAGCGGTGGCACCGTTGGTGGCCCTGGACAATGACGCGGTGGTGGTAGAGGCCGTCAAGGCCGCAGACGACCGGTCCGGCGATGTAGTCGTGCGTTGCTACGAATCCCTGGGTGGCCGGGCGGCGGCCATTCTGAGGCCGAGCTTTCCGGTGCGGAGCGCTTTGGTAACCGACCTACTGGAGCGCCAACTGGCGGAACTGGAAGTCGGACCGGGCAACGAAGTACCTGTTCAGCTGAGGCCGTTCCAGGTGCTGACGGTCCGGCTGATCCCCCGCTGAAACGCAATCTCCCCGTGCCAAATTCCTTGGTGCCAAATTCCTTGGTGCCAAATTTGCTCGTGCCAATTTCCTTGGTGCCAAATTCGCTCGTGCCAATTTCCTTGTGCCAATTTTCCTTATGCCAAGTTTCCTTGTGACAGGACATTCGTGACCCTTTGCCTGGCGCTGGATATTGGCGCCACCAAAATGGAGGCAGGGCTCCTGGATAGGCGCGGTGCCATACGCCGCAGCGAGGGCAGCCTCACGCCTCCAGGCGACGATGCCGAGCGGATATACGTCGAGTTGACCACGCTCCTCGACGGGCTGATGAGCACGGACGGTCACAGACCGTTGGCTCTGGGCGTGGGCTGCGCTGGTCCCGTGCACAACCGCTCCGAGGTGAGCCCGCTCAACATTCCCGCCTGGCGCGGCTTCCCTCTCCGGTCACGGCTGGAGGACCGCTACGGGTTGCCCACATTCCTCGAGCTCGACACCAAAGCCCTGGCCCTCGCCGAGGGCTGGAAGGGCGCAGCCAGAGGGAGCCAGGACTACCTGGCGATGGTCGTCTCGTCCGGGATAGGAGGCGGGTTGGTGCTCGACGGTCGGGTGGTCGAGGGCCGCACCGGTAACGCCGGCCATGTCGGCCATATCGTGGTTGACCCGGGAGGCAGGCCGTGCTCGTGCGGGGGAAGAGGCTGCCTGGAAGCGGAGGCCTCGGGCTGGGCCATTGAGTCGATCACCGGCAAGCCCCCGTCCGAGGCCGGCACGGACATGATCGACCGGACCGGGCGACTGGTTGGAGAGGCCCTGGCCTCGGTAGCGAACTTTTGCGACCTGGACCTGTTCGTCGTCGCCGGCTCGGTGGCCCTCGGCTTCGGCAAGCCCTTTTTCGACGCCGCTTCGACTGCTTTGCGCGACAACGCCAAACAGTCGTACGCCAGAGTTGCCCGGGTTGTCCCGGCGGGCCTCGGCAACCGGGCGCCGCTGGTCGGGGCCGCCGCGGTCGCGTGGAGGGGGCTCGGCGAGGAGCTGTTGGCCGAGTGCCACCAGGGACCGCTGGTCGTCGACGAGGAGTAGAGCGGCCGGCACGGGAGCCAGACAAGCCTTCACATTTACGACATTGCTGTCGCGATTCTTCATTCTCGGCGCGCTACTGCATCGAAAAGCTCCGTAATCGCAACGAGTTGGGCAAACCGCAACCAGAACAGATCAAATCTGATGAAAGTGTGAAGTGTCTGCCAGCGGTTTCTGGACCGACCATAGGTGAGCGAAGACTGTGGCCCGCGGCGCGGGGCCGCGGCAGTACGTGCGCAAACTAGTTCACATGGGGACCTTGATCCCTCGTTTGAGCAGCCAGACATTTGCGGGCCAGGACGTGAAAAAACCAATCATCATGCCGACTTGCATGAGAAGCCAATAGGAAGCGGAGTCGACGGCGAGAGTGTGCGGCGCGGGGAACAGGATGAAAGCCATCGCGGCCATCCATCCGAACAGCCCGACCTCGAACGCAGTGAGAGAGATGAAGTCCGCTTTGCCGGCGCGGACCAGGCCCTTCTTTAGGCCGAGGCCGAGCATTGGTGCGATGGCGAAATATTGGAACATGATGCCGAAGAAGAGGGCGAGGGCGTAATCGCCGACGTATTCGGCCGCCATAGTGCTGCCGGCGATCGTGATGGCCAGCCAGAAGATCGCGAACTCCGAAATGACGTCCCCGATGGAGCACCCAGCGCCGCAGTGGCTGACCTCGATGGCCATCGTGACCCACCCTGGACGTCTTCGTTGGTCACGCTCCAGTAGGAGCTCAGGACCGTCGTTCGCTTGAACGCGCGCCGCTACGTGCTGCGGACGCCCGGGGATGGCGGCGTGGTCACCGGCAATTGGGACGGCCTCCTCGGCGCCGTCCACCGGGCTCCTCGACATCGACATCGACATCGACATCGACGGCATCGGCATGGGTGGGGGCTAGGGAGACCGGCCCCAGCGCCAGTACAACGCGAGAGCGAGCGGGCCGAAGTACAACGCAGTAGTCGGAAAGACAAAGTTCATGACGCCCATCGGCTGGCGCCGTTTGAAGAGGACGTCCTAAGCAACGATGCCGGCACAACCGAAGCAGGTGGCCAGGTAGCACCAGGCCAGCACGGTCAGCCAGGGCGGTGCCACGACCGGACCTCCTCCTCGACCACCATGTGCCCCTAGTCAACCGAAGCCCAGCTCGCGGCCCCCCAGCGGGGAGATTTTGGGGATACGGCTACTTCAATATGACGGTACCGGAGAACCGGTCCCCACGAAGAGGAGCTGTCATGACGACCGACAAGCTCATGGCCAGGGCGGAACGGGCGCACAATGAAGTACGTCCGGTGGCCCGTTGTGCCAACTCGGCGCGACGGCATCCAGGGCGTCTCAGGAGCTGGTCGGATGGCCGGTGACAAGATGGTAGCGGTGGCCGACTCGCCGAGCGAAGACCACGACTGCCCCCCGGTCCTCCAGGTGCGCCTACTAGGCCGCTTCTCCATCGCCACGGGCAACGGGAGCACGGGCCCTGGCCGCGCCCGAGCGCCCGGCGGCTCTGCCAGCTGGTCCTTATCAGCCCGGGGCGGCGGCTGAGCCGGGACGCCGCCTGCGAAGCCCTGTTCCCCTCCCTCCGGCCCGAGGCTGCGGCACACTCTCTTTACAAAGCCACGTCGATGGCGCGCTTGGTTCTCGGGGAGCTCGGCGCCCCTGCCAACAGGCTTCTCTGCGCAGACCGGGCCAGATCTGGGCGGCGCCCGAAGTCGCCCTCCAGGTCGACCTCGACGATCATGAACAGGCGCTGCGCGCCGCGTTGGGCGCCCCGCCGGGCCCCGGTCGCGACGACGCCCTCGCCGGCGCACTCTCGAGCCGGGGCACCCCTATGGAGGACGAGCCCGACGCCGAATGGGCCGAACGGGTACGAGAGCGCCTCGGGTACCTGCGCCAACAGGCCCGTCTCGAGCTGGCCCGCGACCGGTTGCGTGGAGTCGGCCGCGCCCGTCCCGACCAGGTCGTCCAGGCCTGGCAGGCCTGTCTCGACGCCGACCCGACCGACGAAGAAGCCGCCTCAGTCCTCATGCGCCTGTACACGGCGCAGGGTCGTCGCGCTCAGGCATGGGCCGTGTACGAACGTTGCGCGGCCGCCCTGGCCAAGCTCGGGCTACGCATCTCGCCGGCACTCGAAGAGGTCCGGGCGAACGCGGACGACGACGCCCCTGAGCCCGCCAGGGCTTCACCTCTCAGTCCAGGTCTCCACGCCCTGCGGCAGGGAGAAGAGCGCAGGCTGGTAAGCGCCTTGTTCGTCGATCTCTCTCCCGCCGGGCTGGGCCCCCTGGCCGACCCCGAGGACCTGCGCGAGATCGTCGGCACGGGCCTGGCCGGGGCTATCACCGAAGTGGAGGCGTTCGGGGGCACGGTGACCTCCGTCTCGGGCTTTGGCATGTCGGTGCTCTTCGGAGCGCCGCAGTCGCACGAGGACGACCCCGAACGTGCTCTTCGCGCCGCACTACGCGTCGTCGCGTCGGTTGGTCGTGCGCAGCGAAATGCCGGCAACGGAAGTAGCGGTTCCGAAGGAGCCTGCGCCGGGACCCCGGGCGTTGCGCTCTCGGCCCGCATCGGAGTGGAGACTGGCCCGGCGGTGGTCGGGCCGGTCGGGACCAGAGGCAGCCTGGGTTACGGGGCGGTGGGCGAAGTCGTCGGGGCCGCGGCCGCACTGCAGTCGGCGGCCAGGCCGTCTGCAGTCCTGGTCGGCCCGGCCACTCGTGCCGCCACCGAAGGAATTTTCGAATGGGGCCCGAGCGAAGACGTGCCCGTCATACCGGGTTCTAAGCCTCTGTCAGCGACTTACCTCAAAGCGCCGCAGGCCCGCTTCACCGCCGAAGCCGGGCGACGTCGCCTGGCCGCAAGGGCCCCGCTCGCCGGCCGGGATGGCGAGCTCGCCGTCCTCAGAGAGGCTGTGCGGGCAACAGTCTCAGGCCGCGGTGGGGTGGTTGTCGTCGCCGGTGAGCCAGGGCTGGGCAAGACACGTCTGGTCACCGAGTGCCGCAAGTACTTCATGGGCTGGGTGGGGGCGGCATCGGGACGGCTGCCGCTCTGGCTGGAAGGCCGTTGCGCCTCCTACGCCTCCTCGACCCCTTATGGTGCGTACCAGCAGCTCTTCTGCCGGTTTATAGGCGCGCCGCTCGAGAGTGGCGAGGCGGTGCTTCGGCCCGCCCTCGAAGCGGCTATGCGCACCATCGTCGGCAAGGAACCCGAGAGCCTGGCCGTGCTGGCGCGGATGATGGGGCTGCCGCCGGGTCCAGGCGCGGCTCAGGTCGACCGGGTCAGCCCGGCGGAACTGCAGCGGGCCACGTTCTCAGCTGTACGTTTGGTGCTCGAACGCTTGCTCGAGCGGGGCCCGACGGTACTCGCCCTGGAAGACCTTCACTGGTCCGACCCGACCTCGCTCCGCCTGACGGGCGAACTGGCCACGCTCGCCTCCACCGGTCCGCTGCTGGTGCTGGTGACCCGCCGGCCAGAGCCCGATACGGGCGTCAGCGAACTGGAAGCAGAGCTCGCCGCCGCTTCTGCCTCCAGCTTTCGCGCCCTTCAGCTGCGGCCCATCCCGAAGCCCGCCGAGGAGTCGCTGGCCCGCTCGCTGCTCGGTGGGGAGGCCGGCGCCGATGTGGTCGACTTCGTATGCGACGGGGTGGACGGCAACCCGCTGTTCCTGGAAGAACGACTGGCATCGCTGCTCGACACCGGCGCCCTCCGGCGGGCCTCCGCTGGTTGGCGCCTCGGGCGGAGCGACGCCAACCGTGTTTCGAGCGCCCTGGAGCGGTTGATCCGCTCGCGCACCGACCGCCTGAGCGCGGCGTCCCGGGAGGCGGTCGTTGCCGCTTCCGTGCTTGGAGAAGAGTTCGGGCGGGACGCGCTCGGCGCCGTGAGCGAGCTCGGCGGCGAGCTCGATGACGCACTGGCTGAGCTCGTCGCCGCTGGCCTGCTGACCCAGCCTCGCCGCGCGCCCGAGACGCTCTACCGGTTCCGTCACGCCCTTATCCAGGAGGCGACGTACAACGGGCTGCTGCGTTCACAGCGGCGGCAGCTGCACGCGCCGCGCCGCGTGGGACCTGGAGGCGCGGACGACCGAACGTCTCGAGGAGGTGGCTGCCAGTCCTCGGGCGGCACTTTGCCACCGCCGGCGAAGGCGAGCGAGCCGTCCACTACCTTGAGATGGCGGGCGACCATGCGGCCCGGGCGTACGCCAATGAGGAGGCCATCGCGTCGTACCGTGACGCTCTGGCGGTGATAGACGACGCGCATGGCCGGGGCAAGACGAACCAATCGGCTGTCTTATCCGCGCCGGAAACGGCGGCGGCGGTCCTGAGCGCGAAGCTCACTTCGCTGCTCACGTTGGTTGACCGCTTCGACGAAGGGCGTGCAGCGGCGCTCAGCGGGCTGGCCAAGGTGCGGCCTGAAGACTCGCTGCAGGCCGCACAGCTGCAGTTCCTATTGAGCGAGCTCGAGTTCCAGGACCACCGCTTCGATGAGGCTCTGGCCGCCAGCCATACTGCCGTGGACCTGATCGGCGCCTGCGGGCCGGGGACGACCAGGAGCGCGTCGACCTCTGGCTTCGGGCGCAGCTCCGGACGAGACCCTGCGTGTACTTCTACCGTAACCACCTCGGGCCGAGCGCTTCGGTGATCGAAAGCACTCGAGCGATCGTCGAGGCAAGGGGCAGCGCGGAAACGATTGCGTATTTCTGCGCCGTGCTCGCCGGCCAGCGGGTGCGCGAACGGCGCTACAGGGTGGATGCGCAGGTCCTCGAAGATCACCTGCGCGCCGTGGAGGCCGCTCGGGCGTCACTTGCGGCCGCGACTACCCGGTATGGGCTCGCCCCGAGGGCATGCTGTGCTTAGTAATGTCCGAGCTTGGCGTGGCGCTGGCATGGCACGGAGACCTCGCCGAGGCTGGCCGGGTGCACGAGCAGGCGCTGGCGAGCGCCGAGCGCCAAGGTTCCTCCGGGACCCGCGGGCGCGTGCTCGTCGACCTGGCGGTCACGGCCTGGCGCCGTGGTGACGTCGAGGCCGTGCGGCAGCTCGCGCCGCAGGCCAGAGCGGCGGCCGAGGCGGGAGGTTTCAAGTACTACGCAGCCGCCGCAACGGCTCTGGAGGCCTGGGTCGCCTGGCGTGACAAAGGGTTTGAACAAGCACTCTCATTGGGCAACCAGGCTCTCGAGCTCTGGGACTCGCAGCCGGAGTCCTACCCGTTCCATTGCCTGGCACTGTGGCCACTTGCCGGCGTTCACCTCGAGCACGGTCGCATCGACGAAGCCATAGGAGCGGCGCACCGGTTGCTCGAGCCATCGCAGGCGCGCTTCCCCGACGAGCTCGAAGCGGCGGTACAACAGGCTTGCGAGGCCCAGGACGCGGCCGGCCCGGGGCTGACGGCGCGGCTCCTCGCAGAGGCGATCCAGCTCGCTCGCCACCTCGGGTACGCCTGAGCACCTGGCAACCGCGCCGCGTTCCCCAATTTCTCAGCCAGGCACGCATAATCATCGAGGCACTGGCGGACCTTCTCGGACCGCGATATATACACCGCTTTTAGCGGCGCAATGCATTCGCACCGAGAATAACGGCTACTGGTCAGCGAAAACTTGGTGGCGCCGGACCGCCAGGTCCGGAACAGTTAAGGCATGGGACGTCACATCGCACTCGTGCTGCCGGGCGGTGCCGCAGGCCCGTACACCGCACCCCTGCTCGTGCCGCTGCTAGCCCTCGAAGAGGTGGGGGCGGAAGTCAAGGTTGTCCCCTACCCTGAGTTCCGTCCCCAGGGCCTCGAGCGAGTGGACGCCCTCGAGTTTGATGCTTTCGTTTCCGAACGTGTCGCCGAGATCCTGGCCGAGGCACGCCCGTCGAGGGTAACGTTTATTGCCAAATCACGGGGGACGCTGTTCCTGTCGGCAATGGGGGACATGCCGCTTCCGGCGCAAATTGATGCCATATGGGTCACGCCGCTGCTCGGCTTCGACTATGTGCGTGACGGCATTACGGACAAACGATGGCCATCTCTGCTCATTGCCGGTTCTTCAGACCGTTACCACGACCCCGCTGCCCACGCGAAAGTCTGCGCAAGTACCGGCGCGGGCTCGCTGATCATTGACGGCGCCGATCACGGCCTGGTCGTGGCCGGGAACGTTCGTGCGACCGTAGATGGTCTCCGGGCGCTCGCCGACGCGAGCCTGGCCTTCGCCGCCCGGGAGGCCTAGTCCTTCGGCCGGTCGACGTGCTGCGGGCGCCTCGCCCGCACCGGGACGGTACAGCTGTAGTTTGCGAATGGGAATTAAGTTGCCGGGTCTCTCGTTGCAAGAAACTGCTCCACGCCCGCCGGGCCCGCCAGCTCCTTGTCTACAACCATTTTACCACCACTGCGGGGCCTTGCCGCAAGCCGCTATCGCGGTGCAAACTCCTTGGCAATTCGTCGTAGAAGTGGGGCCAAACCGTCGTAGAGGTGGCCGAAAATCTTAGAGGTGGAACGGTAATGGGGGTTGTCGAGGAACTGCGCGCCGAACAGGCTCACATAGACCGGGCGTACGCGCGCCTCGACGAGCTGCGCTCGAGTGCATCGTCGCTGGCGGAGGACGTGATCGGGCTCGGGCGGGGAGGTTCGTTGGCAGACCGCGTAGACCGCGACGCACGCGTCCAGCTCGCCCTGGCCCGTCGCGCCGCGCTGTCGGTGGGGGAACGCCCCTGTGCTTCGGGCGACTTGACACCGATGGAGGAGACCGGCTGCACATCGGCCGGCTCGGGGTATCCGACGAGTCGGGCGAGCCCTTGATGGTCGACTGGCGGGCACCGGTTGCCGAGGCCTTCTACCGGGCCACCAGCGCGGACCGACGGGGAGTGGTCCGGCGCCGCCACATCCGCATGAAAGGCCGCCGGGTCGTCGGGGTTGACGACGAGCTGCTCGCTCGCAAGGCAAACGGGGCCAGCCGGGGGCTCGTGGGGGAAGCGGCCCTGCTGTCCAGCCTGGAGCAGGCCCGGACTGGACGCATGGGGGACATCGTCGCCACCATCCAGGCCGAACAGGACGCTGCCATCCGGGCGCCCCTGCGGGGGGTGCTCGTGGTGCAAGGCGGGCCGGGGACGGGTAAGACCGCGGTGGCGCTCCACCGGGCGGCCTACCTCCTGTACGCTCACCAGTTCCCCCTCGCGAGCCAAGGGGTCCTCGTCGTTGGCCCGAACCCGGTGTTCTGCCGGTACGTCGGCGATGTGCTGCCTGGGCTGGGAGAGACGGGCGTCCGCCTCTCGACGCCGGCTCAGCTGGTGGCCGCTCCGGCGGGAGCCGAGACGGTGGTCGACCCGCCGGAGGTGGCGGCAATCAAGGCCGATCTGTCGATGGCCGAACGCTTGTCGCAAGTCGTGCTTTCTCATCAGCGCCCCCTCGAAGAGGTGGCCCGTATCGGTTATTCCATCCACCGGCTGGCCGTGACACCGGCCGACAGCGCTCGCATGGTCGCTTCGGCCGGCACCGAACCGACATACCGGGCCGGTCGGGCCAAGCTCGAAGGCCTCTTGCTTCGTTACCTCTGGCGCCGGTTCGAGCGAGATGAGCAGCGGGCCAACCGGTCGGGAGTGGTCCGACGGCCTTCGCCCGAGAAGGACCAGGTCATCGACCAGCTCCGGCGACTTCCGGCCGTGGTCGCGCTGGCCGACCGGATGTGGCCCCGGTTGACCCCCGAGGCCGTGGTGCACGAGGCGTTGCGGGCCGCCGGCATCGAGCCAGCATCGGGGTGGAGCGAGCACGACCTTGCCTTGCTGGACGAGGCTGTCGCTCTGATCGGGCCGCTCGTCATGAAGCGCCCGCCGCGGCGACCGGCCGCCCCCGGCCTGGACGAAAACCTGGAACGGACGCTGTCCTCACTCGGGCAGTTGCCGGACTGCCCGGCGTGCGGGTCCGAGTTGTCGTTCGCCGCTGGCCGTTGGCACTGCGGCCAATCGATGTGCCAGAAGACGTGGCGGACCGCACAGGTCATGTCGCCCGAAGCGTTCCAGCGGGTGCGGGAGATCGCCGAGCGGGTGGCTGAGACGCATCACGAGGCGAGCGCACCAAAGCCGATCGCCGAGACCTTCGGCCACGTCATCGTCGACGAAGCCCAGGACCTCACTCCCATGCAGTGGCGGATGCTGGCCCGGCGTTGCCCAACCGGGTCCATGACCCTGGTCGGCGACCTCGGCCAGGCCAAGCACAACTGGTCGGCCACCAGCTGGTCTGCGGTGTGTGCCCTGGCCGCTCCTGAAGTTCCCCATCGGGTCCTCGAACTGACGGTCAACTACCGGACGCCGGAGGAGGTCATGCGCCTGGCGGCGTCGGTGCTGGCGGAGGTGGCTCCCGACCTGAGGCCGCCCGTTTCGGTACGGACCTCTGGCCAGGACCCGGTGGTCACCGCCGCGTCTGCCGACCGGTTGGTGGAGTCGGCCCGCGAGGCCGCCCAGTGCGAGGCACTCACGGTGGCGCCCGGAAAGGTGGCCATCATCTTCCCACCCGGCGCAGTCGGGGACGTAGACGTCGACGTCCTCGACCAAACCGTGGCCGAGCTCGACGTCGAGCGGGCCAAGGGCCTGGAGTTCGACAGCGTGGTGGTAGTGGAACCGGCCGCGCACTCCGCCGGCGAGCTGTACGTCGCTCTGACCCGCACGACCCGCCGCCTGGTGCTGGTGCACTCGCGGCCTTTACCACCGCGGCTGCACCTCAGTCCCACGTCAATGGCCGGCGCCGGCTAAACGTTCGGTCAGCCGCTCTAGTCCAAGGTGCCAGCCTCGGCGGCGGCAAGGTACCAGTGTTGGCTAACGGGGAGGAGCGCTCCAAACCGAAATGGTGGTGTCCGAGCCGGCAGTAAACGGCCGACGGTCCCAACCGTCCCACCGGGACTCCAGCCGGAGGCCCGCCAGTTTGGCCATCAGGTCTAGCTCGGAGGGCCAGGCGTAGCGCATTTGCACCGGGTACAAGCGGATGTTGCCACCCTCGAGCACGACATGCTGGGAACTCACGCTCTGGGTAGTTGCATCGTGGCGAGAGCAATCAAGGCGGACGCCGTCAATGCCGACCTCTATAACGCTCACTCGCTGCGCCTCGGTCGAAGCGGCTGAGGTCAGGAACAAAAGCCTCCACGAGGAACAGCCCACCAGGCAACAGGTGACGGGACACAGCGGAGAAACAGGCGAGCTGGCCCTCCTGGTCCGGCAAGGTGAAAAGCGTGTTGAAGACGACAAATACGAGACTGAAGCGCCGCGCAATGTCAAAGTCCCGAAAGTCGCCCAGCGTTACAGCCACGCTCTCGCCACCCGGTTTCTCCCGCAGCTTTGCCACCATCGCATCAGACGAGTCGATGCCGTGCACTTCGAGCCCCCGGCTCGTCAAAGGAAGCGCGAGACGGCCGGTGCCGATCCCCAGTTCCAGCACGGGACCATTTCCGGCCAACTCGCACAACAGCTCGAGCTGTCCGGGCCGCGCCTCAGTGTGCCAGTCGTCGTAGACCTCGGCGATCCTCTGGCCGTACGTCGTGGCGTCGTAACCTTCCATCAACCGAGGGTGGAACATGGTTGCCGGGCGGGCAACCTATTTTCACAATCGTCGAGGCCGGCGTCATGGGGCCGGAGTTACGAGGCCGGGCCCTCTCCGGCATAGAGGTCGACAACGCCGGACACGTACCGGCCACCTTTAATGTCGCCGTCTGCGACCAGGCGGGGCTGTGCCAACGGGGAGCCGTCCTCGTTGAGGGACAGTTGGAGAGGGCGACCGCCTACCCACTGCTCGGCAGGGGTCACAGTGGCAACATAATTATCCGACCCGACCGCTGCCACCCATGTGTCGAGGCCGATAGGAACTCTTGCCCGAGCCAGTACCTCCAGCAGCGGCGGACCGGACTCGGTGTGGGTCTGCTCCCCGCTCGGGCCTTCAAACGACACGGTCAGGTTTTCTGAGGGCAGCGCCGCCAGCGACGCGGCGCTAAGCGTGACTGTCCGCGGACCGTCGATGACTTCCACAGCACTGCCGGGGGACGGGCTCGTATCGGTGGCCGGTGCCGTGGCCACACCCACAATCAGCTGGGCGACAGCCGGTACAAACCGCAGTGGTGCGAGGTCGCCCGGTACCACAAGCGCCGGCCCGCCCGGGAAAGGCCGCTGGTTGACGGTCAACGCAACCAAAGCGGCATGGTTGCCGAACCCCGCGTCAAGTTCCCCCAGCGCGAAGGTAACCCGCCGATGGAACGCGCCTTCGACCGTGACGGTGACTCGCAGCAGTTCGTTCTTGGTGTTAGGCAGGCTCGACGGGTAGGAAACGCCGGAGTCGTCGACCAGCGTTTCCACCGGGACGCCCCCTACGGTCACGTGCCGCCCGTCGATGACCGCTTCTGCCGTCGTCTGGGGTAGCGCCGCTAGCTCAGCGCTTGTGTAGCTGGTGGGCTGGCCGACTTGCCCGCCTACGGACAAGGTCGGCTGCACCCAGGTAACACCGTAGGCCGGTACCTCCGGTCCCAACACGGCCAGACCCGCCAGTACCAAACCCACCGTCCAACGCCGCATCGTCCATTCCTCTCTCCGAAGCCAAACCACCCGTCCAGCCGTCACGGTCTCCTGCTTGGCCCAGGTTGTCGTGGCAGTAGTTCGAGGTTGTCTCGCCCGTAGGCAAGCTGCGACCACCGCCGGGACGTTACCAGGCTGGGCACGAAGGCTCGACAAGACCTCGTCGTCCCCGAACGTCGTGGCCCCCGTTTATTGCTTCGTAAGCTCGGTCGCGCGCCGTTTTCTCAAGTGACGTACTACCGCGAGGATCTCGCTTATGTTCATCATCGGGGTTTCGGTTTCCACGCCGATCTGTGCGCGCCCGGCATTATCAGGTTGCTCGAACGCGTCCTCGCTCGTCGCGGACTAGTGCTCGAATTCGGCTGCGGAAGTGGCTTGTCGGACGCGATATATCGTGAACGCGGGCCATCGCGTGATCGGTCATCGGTAGGCGCGCTAGCGGCTAGCCAACGGGCTTTATGGTCAGCGCGTCCGGACGGGTCCTCCATTGCATGGCCTCGATCTCCAGTTGCCCGGCTTTGACTGCCGGGTCCGCGGACGCCATCTCCCTGGCCCGCTCGAGGCTCCCGGCGCGATATATGCAGATGCCGCGTAAACGTGGGTCGGGCTGGTCTAGCAATGGCCCGGCTACGAGCAGATGTCCGGCCGCCCGCATCGCCTCGAGGTGGCCGAGGTGTTGGCGCTGGAGGCGCCCCGCGGCGTCAGGCTCGAGTTCGACGCGGTCGCGGGCGCTCCACAGCAGCACGAGCTCGTACTCGTCAAATCGATCGGGCGGGTCTGCCTCGGGTGGGCTGTCATCTGTCACGGGAGCAGGGCGCGTAACTGGTCGAGGTGCATTTGCAGATGGTATGTGGCGTTCCCCTCAACGAACGCGCCGATCGGAACGGGGCCATCACGAACAACCTGGCCGCCATCAGCAATTGTTGCCGGGACTTCGACGACGCGGGCCTCCGGTCGGAGCAGCTCCGATGCCCTGGCGAGTCGACCGGCGGACGTCTCGACCAGTCCCGCCATCCCGTCCAGGCCGCCGGCGGCCAGCGCGATCTTCGCGCAGGCGTGCGTCATCGGTCACTTCAGCGTTGTCATACGAGGGGCGTTCGCCAGCTGCGATCGCCTCTGCCACCGCCGCGATCTCGTTATTGTTGGCTGCGATATGGGCGGCGACGAGTGCGGCGTTCCAGCCCGTCTCGGGCTCGACGAACCCTCCCGCCCGCAATGTGTCAATGAAGGGTTGGTACGCCTGCATGATCTCTTCGCTGTTCATGATGCGCACTCTGGCACGATATACTTGACAGTGTCAAGTGGTGGTGCTGAGGGAATGCGGCGTGGCTGAGAGAGATGTGGCGGGAGCGCTGCTCGACGCCGTCGACGCGGCCCTGCGTGACACTTCGGTGAGCTCGCTCTCACTTCGAGATGTGGCGCGCCGCGCGGGCGTCTCACACGCTTCGCCTGCGCACTTTTTCGGGAACAAAGCCGGGTTGCTGACCGCGCTGGCAGTGCGAGGCTTCGCGAGGCTCGCGGAAGCGGTGCTAGGCGAGGTTGCCGACAGCAATCCCGAGGATGGCCCGGCGACGCTCGCGGCGATTGGACGGGGCTATGTAAGGTTCGCCATCGCAGAACCCGCACTGTTCGAGGTGATGTTCCGCGCTGACATCCTCGACCTGACCGACCCGGACCTTATTAGCGCCACGGACGGTGCGTATTCGCTCCTCACGTCCACCGTTCAGCAATGCGTGGCCGAGGGGGCACTGTCCGGTCGAGATCCGGCTCTGGTGACGCTCGCGGCGTGGTCGCTTGTTCACGGCCTCGCCACTCTTTGGACGAGTGGCTGGCTCGTCGGGCGCGCACCGGCCGAGGATGCCGACGTACTGGCGGCGCGCGTCGGCGACTTGTTCGTCGACGCCGTCGTCCGGGGCCACTAGCAAGCCTCGTGCCGGGTGCGCCGGTGGACAGCCCGAGCGCCTCGGCGTATGCCTCGGACGGGTTACTGCTGCATCGCTGAACCGGGAAGCGGCTGGATCATGCCGAACGTGTTGCCCTCGGTGTCGCTGGCGTAGATGGTGTCGCCAATCCCGGGAACGGCCTGCTTCTCGCCGATGACTTTGCCACCGGCGGCCCGGACGTTGTCGATCATGGCGTCCAGGTCTTCCACACCAACCCAATTGATCACCGGCTGGGGGTTGTACGCCCGGGGCATGATGGCGCCGTTTATCCCCATGGCTCCTTCGCCCGTATGGGCCAACCAGTAGTCCACCCCGGGCATGCCGGAGGAGGTTATTTCCCAGCCGAAAATCTCGTAGAACTTCCGGGCGCGCTCGACATCGTCGGCAGTTATCTCGAAGTGGACGATTCGTGGCATGGCGGGCCTCCTTCTAAACGTTGTCCGGAGGTTCACCTTACGCCGCGCTGAACGGGTTGAGCCGTGAAGTCCCGTCCCGCATAGAATGGGTCGTTGAGTGCCGTTCAGTACTACCCCGCAAGAGGACATGCGTTGAGATCTGGCTCCATGAGGTTCTTAGCGTCACTTGTCGTCGCGTTCGGGGCGTGGACGGCGTCGTCCGTCCCCGCCGGAGCGGCAACCGTGACCTCCGCACAATACGGGTTTTCTTTCGCTCTCCCCACGGGCTGGACACGAATCCCCCTCGGTTCAAACGACATCGGTGCGATGATCGGGGCGGCGACGAAAAGCGACCCATCGTTGGCTAACGTTCTCGACCAGCAAGCGGTGGCGGCCAGCAAAAAGGGATTGAAGGTCTTCGCCGTCGGCCCGGTTTCCGGAGGTTTCTTCCCCAACCTGAACGTCGGCGTGACCACCTCTTCCGGTGCGCCGACTGGCTCCGCCTTCGTCACCCTCATGAGCGCTGAGGTCAAGATCACCTTGACGGAGGCAGGGGCTTCGCAGGTGAAGGCAGCTGCGGACCACTTCCCGCTGGGAGACACGGTCGCCGTTAGCTATAGGTTGCAGCTCAAACTAGCTTCGCAAGCGCTCCCTGTTTATGGCCTGCAGCTCTATACCGAGCATGGCACTCACCTCTACGTCGTGACCTTCTCCGCCTCCAGCATTGCCCGCTACCAGTCCGTCGCCCACCTGGTCGAGGGCACCTGGCGCTGGCACGCCAGCAGCTAACGCCTCCGCCAAACGGTGCGTTTGCGCTCCCGGTTTTCGGGTGCGTGCAACCGCGCAGACGTTAGCAATTGTGGCATCAGGCGAGCGCTCAGGTGCAATTAGCCGCGTAATCGATGGCAAAACTGGGGACCGCAGGTCATTTCATCCGGAAGTAGCGGTCGTGGAAGAGGTACCTGTCACGGTTGTGTTCCGGCTCGGTCCTCGATTCGACGTCCCAGTGCATGACCGGGAGCGGCGAGCCCTTTGCCTCTTGCCATTCAGGCAGGCCGGCTCCATTGGGGTTACCTGTCTTTACGAAGTTCGCGTAGCACGCCTGCATCGTCTCCGAGACGATGAAGTCGTCGGCGGTCCAGGCGTAGACCGGGTTCGTCTCGAGGTTCCCAAGCGCATAGTCGATGTCTGCCGCATGGACCGCTCCGCGGGGCGAGGGTGGCCCTCCGGGCGCCGGCGCCCCGGCCTGGCGGCCGGCGGCACTGGCCGCCCCTGCGAAGGCGCCAGGGACCGCCGGCGGGCGGACGTGGCAGTACAGGTATCGGTAAACGGCACGCTCGCCGGTCGTACTGTGCAGGTCACACCACTTCCAGGTGCAGTACCCGATAAAGCGGTCGCTCGCCAGGTCCGTCGCTGCCGTTATCACCTCGTCGGTGCTCGCGGCCGGGTAGAGCCTCAGGACGTCGCCGGCCAGTTCGCCGTACAGCGCCTCGACTCCTTTGGCATAGTTGTCGGGCGTGGGCTCCGCTTCCCCGAGTATGCCACGGTAGCTTGATTCTTCCGAGTTCCAGCCGACGAGGAGCGGCACGCGGGCCTGCTCGCCAGCGGCAAAGATCTCGTCCACGAACTTGGGCAGCAAGTAGCCGTCGACCGCCGGCCGGAACTCCAGGACATTTAGACCCTCTGTGGCCTCGAGTAGCTGACTGGCGGGCATGGCCCGGAGCGCGCCCAGGGAGCTGGCGCCAAGCCGGGCCGCCAGCTCGGCGCCGGTCTCCTCCCTCTCGCCGAGTGTGACCGGGGACAGTGCGGTGGCGATCGCAGCCCCGCTCGACCCGATGGCACCGGCAATCAGGTCCTTCGTGAGCGGCGAGGCCATGTGGATGCTGACCGAGAAGGAACCGGCCGACTCGCCGGCAATGGTTACCCGGGCCGGGTCGCCACCGAAGGCGGCGATGTTGTCGCGCACCGAGAGCAGTCCGGCCCTCTGGTCGAGGTAACCCTGGTTCCCTGACGCACCTTTCGGTGGCTCCTGGGACAGCTCGGGATGGGCGAAGAAACCGAAGATTCCGAGCCGGTAGTTCACGGTAACGGTGACGATGCCCCGCCGGGCGAGCGCCGCTCCGTCGTAGCGGGGCTCGGAGCCATCGCCCCCCATGTTGCCGCCGCCGTAGAAGTACACGAGCACGGGTAACCGGTCGTCCGGCGACCGTGCCGGAGTCCAGACGTTCAGGTAGAGGCAGTCCTCGCTCATCCCGTCGGATCGGAAGATCATGTCGGCGAACCTGGGCGGCTGCATGGCCCGAGGGCCGAACTTCTCCGCCCTGCGTACACCGGGCCAGCTCTTCGGAGCCTGAGGCGGCGCGAAACGGAGCGGTCCGACCGGCGGCTCCGCAAAAGGGATGCCCCGGAAGGTCGTGAGGCCCGAGGCCGGGTCGTAGGTCCCTTCGAGTGCCCCGCTCGCAGTGGTTACCCGGTTGTTGTCAAAAGCGCTTTGGGTGGTCATGGCGTCCTGTGCCCTCACTCCCGGCCGCCGTCTGGCGCGCGGCCGGCACCGGCCCCGCTCCGGTACTCGGCGTCGGTCACGTGCTCGCCCCATTGGGTCTCTGGCCCCTCGTCCTCGGGCACGCCTTCGGTCATGGAAAGGTGTGACATGAAGTGGTCGGGGTCGGCACCGTGCCAGTGCCATTCGCCCGAGGGGGTATAGACGATGTCGCCGGGCCGGATTTGGGTAGCGTCCCCGCCCGCGCCTGCACGAGCCCCTTGCCGTCCGTCACGTAGAGAGTTTGGCCCCGGGCGTGGGAGTGCCACGCCGTCCGGGCGCCGGGGGTGAAACGAACGGCGTTTACGCGGATACGGGAGGGCTCCTCACCTCTGGCAATGGCGTCGATGTACACGTCACCGGTGAACGTCGCGGCCGGGCCTTTGGCGGACGGCTGCTTCGGCAAAACCTTCATCTCGCGCTCCTTGGGGGCATCGTGTTCTCCTCGGCGGGCTACGGCGACGGCCGAAGCTCGAGCCTGCCGTGGGCGTAGAGCTCTGGTGCGTTCGCCACATAACTACGCTAGGCGGCTTCCGTGGCGGGCAGGAGGCCCTGCCTGTACCCGTGACTACGAGGCGCCTGTTGGTCGGCCCCGGCCTGGTTACGTCGTCACCAGGTCAGCTGCCGTCGGGCCAGCCGCCCCTGTGCAATACCATCGGGTGCCACGGCAGCGCACTCGTCGGGCTGGCGAGCAACCTTTGCGTCTGAGAAAGGTAAGGTTTCTCGCCCCGCCAGCCGCCGTCGAGGGGTACCAGGCCAGCCGAAAGGGCCTCGCTCTGAGCCAGGACGCCTACCAGTCCCTGTCGCAGCACCTGGTCGTGCTGGCGGGCGGCATGCTGTTGGTAACCGGCCAGGGCGTCCAGTCCGGCCGGAGTGAGGAGGAGGCTGCGTTTGCCAGCGGCCTCGGCCAGGCCCCTTCGCCGCAGGAAGCCGGCTCCCATGGCCACGGCTTCTTTCGAGATACCGCCGAGCGCGGGTAGGTCGGCGACGTGGACCTCGCGGTGCCCAATGAGGCGTAAGAAGTTGGCTCCGAGTGGGAGCGAGGCTCGTGCCCCGTGTTCGTGCTCGAGCGTCGCCGCCGCCAGCGCTTGGCCCAAAAGCGCCACCAATGGGCGCTCACTGCCCTCCTCGTCCGTGCCATCGCTCACGACGACATGGGTGAAAAAGCCGTCGGAGGGGTGAACTTCCGGGG
This sequence comes from uncultured Acidimicrobiaceae bacterium, assembly GCA_963754115.1. Taxonomy (GTDB): domain Bacteria; phylum Actinomycetota; class Acidimicrobiia; order Acidimicrobiales; family Palsa-688; genus Fen-671. The sequence continues at coordinate 290,403 of CAVWFC010000010.1, forward strand.
GGGTCCACGGCGTGGGCGCACTCTCTGCCAGCAGTGCGCCACGGAGCGCGGCCACAGCCGTGCTGCCGAACCGTGCCTGCCACCGTTCTTCCACTTCGCTCACGACCTCTGGCCACAGCCGCCGAGCGAACGTGCCGGCGCGAGTCGGGCGTAACAGGGTCTCAGCCTTCACCCCGCGATGCGTACCGTAGCCGTCACGGCGGTTGGCACGGGGTGCACCGACCGAGATCCAGCCCCAGCGCTCCAGCCCGCCGATGTTGCAGAAGGCGTGGGCGCGGCCGCGCAAGTCGCCGACCGTGATGCCGTCCTCGCCGATCAGGCGCAACCCGTTCGCCCACATCGGCAGAGAAATTCGAAATAAACGGCCCACCCGCTCGTACCCGGCGGCCTCGAAAGCGTTGTCGGCCTCAATGGTGTAGGCGACCCACGCCCAGGACAGCAGCGTGCTCAAAGGCACCGTCTCCAGCACCTGAAAAGTATCCCTGATCCTGTTGTGCCTGAGCACCGTTTCGGCTCCTTCGGCCTGCGGTAGGATCGAGCCGTGACCCTGAAGCGTGTTGAGTTGGCCGCCGGGTTTACCCTTGTCATCCTTGGTGTTTTCTGGGTGGGCCGTGAGAGCACTCACGGGTTGAGCGCCCTCTGGGAGCACTGGTGGTGCCCGGTCCCGCTGGTCGTGATCCTCCTCGGTGCGGTGGCAAGCGTGGTTGCCGCCCACCGGCGCGCCCTCCACCGCCTAACTTCAATTCTCCGCGCCTGGCTCGACCAGGTTTCCTCACCTGCCAGGCTTGTCATGCGGCGGTGGGCTTGGCCCGGCGGTTGCTCTGGCACCGTCTACGTCAAAACCCGGCGAGGCACGGTGGCTGCTTGAACGTTTCTGGCTTGTAGCCAGCCGGTCCGTACGGAAGACGGCGCCCGGAAGGCCACTCACGTCGGACCGGTAGCCGTCCATATACCTGAGGGACTCCCCTGGCAGGAGCCCCATTTCTCACTGACGAGTGTGGACGGCACGAGCTATGGGTACGCGTACGTAATGGTGCCAATCCGTTGGGTGCAGGGTACTTGCGCCTGTAAACCTATGGAGGGATTGTAAATGGGTACAACGTCATTAATTGTTGCAATTGTCATTGTCGTAGTTGTTTTGGCACTATTGGGATTAACGGCTGTATTTTACGGCGAGGAGCCGGCGCGGACGACGTTTACGCGAGCACTTCGGCCCCGAGTACAACCATGCCGTTGAGGCAGCCGGTGGCCGAAAGCAGGCCGAGCTCGACCTCAGGAACAGGGTGCAACAGCGTGACAGCTTGTCCATCCGGCCCTTAGCCGCCGATCAACGAGACCGCTACACGCAAGAGTGGCGTCAGGTGCAGGCGTCCTTCGTCGATACGCCCGGCACGGCGCTCGGGCAAGCCGACTCTCTTGTCACGAGAGTGATGCTGGCCCGGGGGTACCCGGTCGAGGAATTCGAGGAGCGGGCCGATCTGGTCTCGGTCGACCACCCTCAAGTCGTCGTACATTATCGGCAAGCTCATGAGGTTTACCTGGCGGGCCAGGCTGGCTCCGTCCCGACAGAAGAAGTGCGCCGAGCTTTCGTTTCCTACCGGCTCCTTTTCTCCGAGCTCGTGGAGGACGGTCGTACCGCGGTCGCAGCCGACGGGTCCACGGAGGCCACATCCGCACACGGCGGGCCCGCCGCTGCACAGAGCCGATAACCCTGCACAGAGCCGATAACCCCAAGCACTCAGACCTATGTGTCCCCAAAGCGGTAAGGAGGAAATAAATGTCGAATTATAGCGGTGGACCTCGGGCAAACGCATCATCCGGCACAAACGGAAAGGACGATAAGGACGTGATTTACATCTCTGAACCGGAGCCAGAACCGGAACTCGAGCTCAGCCTTCTGCGTACGGATGCTGCAGGCCAAGCAACGGCGCCCAAGCCGACGTCGACGAGGACGGGCAACTCGGCGCCGAGCGGGCCTAACAATGGTGCTGGCAAGCAGACCAACGGTTCCGCAATACAGGCCAACGGTGCCGGCAAACAGGCCTGGGGCGACGGTTCTCTCTTGCGCGACCCCGAAGGTCTCCGGCGACAATGGGAGTCCATTCAGGTGGGCTTTGTCGATAACCCGCGAGACGCAGTTGCGGAAGCAGAGAACCTGGTCTCCTCCACCATCGGCGAGCTCGTGAGCGTCTTCCGCGCTCAACCGAGAGGCTGGAAGCCGCATGGTCCCAGGGCAACGATGCCTCGACCGATGAGCTACGGGTGGCCTTTCAACGGTACAGAGATTTCTTCGACCGTTTGCTTCACGTGTGACTTCAGTTTGAACGTGTTTTTGGCGGAGCAAGGCGCGGGCACGAAGCCCGCGCCTTGCTTATTTGTGCGGGCTGCCCGCCGCAGTTGACCGTGCCAGAGCGTATTGCGGCGGTCTATATTTCACTTTGGCCCGGCAGCGGCCGTTTGATGGGCGGCGAGGATCCTGCCGTGAAGGGCCTTGAGGGCGGCATTGTAGATGCCCGAGAACGTGGGGAAAGGCTGGATCGTGTCGCGCATCACCTCGATGGGGACCCGAGCGCGAATGGCCAGCGTCGCCTGCTGGAGCCACTCGCCGGCTTCGGGGCCCAGGGCGAAGGCGCCGGTCAGCCTGTCGCCATTGCTGACGAGAGTCAAGAAACCGTTGGATTCGGCCGAAGCGCGGGTATAGGTCGCGGTCTTAGGTTCCTCTGATAAGCGAGCCGTAGCGGTGAAGCTGTCTTCCGCGGCGCCCACGGCGGCCGCTTGCGGGTCGGTGTAGGAAACGCGTGGCACCGCCTCGTAGTTGGCCTCGCGCGGTTCGCCCAGGATGTTGGCGGCCACGACCTCTGCCTGGTACTCGCCGACGTGGGTCAGGGGCCACACCCCGGTCACGTCACCGATGGCCCACAGCCGATCGCCGGCCCGCATCCTGGAGTCGACCGGGATGCCCCCGACGATCAGGCTTGACGCCGACGGTGTCCAACCCGATGTTGTCGACGCGTGGGCGCCGGCCCGTGGCGACGAGCAGCCGGTCACCGCGCAGCTCGCTGCCATCCGCGAACTGGAGCACGAAATCCTCGCCATCCCGGCGAGCTGCGGTTGCCTCGACTCCAAGGCGCAACTCCACGCCATCGCGGCGCAGGACATCGCCGAGCGCGTCGCCAAGCGGGGCGGGTTCTCGGGGGATCACGCGGGCGCTGCCCTCGGCCAGCGCCACCTCACCGCCCAGGCGTCGTACAGCCTGGGCTAACTCGACGCCGACAGGCCCCGCCAAGCACCAGCATTCGACCGCGGGACGGCTTTCAGGGCCGTCGCCTCACGGTTTGTCCAGATGCCTTCCAGGTCACGAAGGCCAGGGACGGGCGGGATGAAGGGGTCTGACCCGTTGGCCACGACGATGTGGGTCGCCGTGTGAGGCGCGCCGTCGACTTCGACGACTCCTGTCCCGGCAAGGCGGCCAGCGCCCCGGATGAGGTCGACCTTCCTGCTCTCCAGCCAGTGGACCTGACCCGCGTCCGAGTAGTCGGAAACCATGAAGTCCCGCCACGCCAGGGCCGCCTGGACGTCGACCTGCGCGCTCGCCGTCGCCTCGCGGGCGCCCCGGACCGCCTCCCCCGGCCGGAGCAGGGTTTTGGACGGTATGCACCCCCAGTACGAGCACAGGCCTCCCACCAGTTCGCGCTCGACGACGGCGACTCGCAGGCCACCCTCAGCGAGCGCGTTTGCGCAGTGCTCGCCAGGCGCCCCGGCGCCCAGGACGATGACGTCGTAGTCGGGGCTCATGCGCTCGCTCGTCCCGAAAGGCGGATAGTGATGTCCATGACGGCAACTCCTTCATATGGCCCTGGTGGCGTCCTGTCCCGCCACTCACGTCTTTTCTCGAGCTCGTCGTCCCGTTCAGGCCGGCGCACGACGTTCGCTTCTCGTGTCGAAATAGCAACCAAGCTTGGAGCCAAGAGCTGAAGGTACTTCGTGGTCTTAAGACGCAGACGAAGCGCCCACGCGTGCCGAGCATACTGAAAGGGGAGAGGCCTGCCCAACAAGGCACACGGTCTGGCGGCGCCGTCCAGCCCTGCGCTCAACCGCTCGAACTAGCTTTTCCGGGCGCTCGTTTATCGTTGTCATGGCTGTCGTCTGTGAGGGCTCATGCCGGTTTGGCCCAGGTCGAGATGTGGTTCCGGCTGTCGCCGGTGAATGGGCGACGGCCCCAGTCTTCCCAGCGTTCGCTCAGGGTCAAGCCGGCGATCCGGGCCATAAGGTCCATCTCCGAGGGCCACACGTAGCGGTGGGGGGTCGAGAAGGTCGTCAGTTTGCCGTCGATCGCCCACCAGTGGTGTGAAACGGCTATCTGGTTGGCAAAGTCGTACTCTTCAAAGCCGACGTGGGACGGCGTCACTTTGAAGGGATAGATGGCTTCCCCGGGTGGGAGACGACGTAGCTCTGGCACATAGTTCTCGACCACGAACAACCCGCCCGGCTCGAGATGTGTGGCGACGTTGGCGAAACAGGCCGCCTGTTCTTCTTGGGTCGTGAGATTTGTGATTGTGTTGCGCAGAAGGTAAACGAGCCGAAAGCTCCGGTCGACCCTGACGTTGGCGAAATCGCCGTTCGTGACGCTAATAGCCCCCGCACCCGGTTTTGACCGCAGTTCCTCGATCATTGCTGAGGATATTTCGATGCCGTGCACATTTGTTCCTCGTGCGCTGAGGGGTAAAGCAATCCGGCCCGTGCCTATTCCCAGCTCTAAGGCAGGCCCAGGTCCGGCCAGCCTGGCGAGGAAGTCGACCGCAGGCTCGATTACCGCAGGGTCGAACAGTTCCGGCCAGAGGACCTGGTAACGGGTGGCGATCCGTTCGTCGAACGAGTTGACGGGCATGACCGCACATTGTCAGCCTTAATTCCGACGTGCCACCGAATTTCGTGCGTGCGTCATCAAGCAATCCGGCGCGGGAGCCACTTGGGCCACCGGTTCAGTTTGGCTACCGATGCAGGCCGGGCATCGTGCTGGCTTGGACGCCTGGAGATTTGTGCTTCCCAGCTCCCCGGGTTCTGCGGCGTGCGGGTGTTTAGCTCAAGGTCGCCTGCTTACCCGAACGTGCGAGAGCCCGAGAAGGGAATCGAACCCTTGACCTACGCATTACGAGTGCGTCGCTCTGCCGTCTGAGCTACCCGGGCCTGACCTGCACTTTTCCTTTCAGTTCATGCGAGCATACACCCCTTGGACGCCCCTTTGGACATATAGTTGAGACCGAGAAGAATATGCGAGGCTCGCTCACCGAATGGGGTGGTCCAGGCAGCGGCAAGTGGAAGCTGCGCGTCTACGCCGGTCGGGACATTTGCAACCGGCCGACCTACCTGTCGCGCAATATCACGGGCACACGGGGCCAGGCTGAGAGCCGCGCTCAGCAAGCTCGTTGCCGACGTCCAGCGCCCACAGGTCACCACCAACCATGTTGGCAGCGTAGGCGACCTGCTCGCTTGTTGGCTCGCCGACATCGAACCCATCCGCTCTCTCTGGACTATGCGCGAGCACCGGCGCAGCATCGAACGTAACATCCTTCCTGTCATCGGTTCGTTGCGCCTGGACCGACTGACCGCCCGCCACCTCGACGACCTTTATCGGTCCATGCTCGCTCGAGGGCTCTCACCTTCGTCGGTGCGGCGTCAGCACGCCATCCTCTCCGCTGCCCTTGCAAGAGCCGTCAAGTGGGATTGGCTCGCAGACAACCCAGCTGCGCGGGCTTCGCCACCAGGCGCGGCTCGTCCCGCCACTACCGCTCCTTCGACCGAGGCCGTCCAGCGCTTGGTCGCTGCCGCGCAGGACAAGGACCCGTTACTCGTAGCGGCCGTGGTCCTCGCTGCGGTTACCGGCGCCCGCCGCGGCGAGTTGTGCGCTCTTCGTTGGTCCGACGTGGACTGGGAACGCGCGACGCTGACCGTCGCTCGCTCGCTCACCGTTATCCGCCGGGTAGCCATCGAGGGGCCTACTAAGAATCCATCAACGCCGGGACATCGCCATCGATGACACGCTCGGCGCCTTCATCGCCGAACGGCAGGCCGAGCAACGGGCCTTCGCAGAAATGGTCCGTCTCGAACTCGTCGCAGAATCCGTACCTCCTCAGCCGATCGGCCGACGGTGCACTACCTTGCCTTCCGGATGGGCTCACGCAGGCCTACTCTCGGCTCGCTGCCAAAACCGGCGTGGGCGGGCACTTGCACGAGCTGCGTCACTACGCCGCTACGGCAGCCATCGCCTCCGGAGCTGACGTGCGTACCGTGGCCGGCAGACTGGGCCACGCGGAGCCGTCCACGACGCTTCGCATCTACTCGCGTGCCGTCGAAGCCAGAGACCGTGAACTGGCGGCCATGCTCAGTGGTGCCGTTCTCGGATCCATGAACGGCAATAGCGAGCCAGACAGCGCTTACTCGCGAGCATCGGCCGAGGCGAAACGCACCCGGCAGCTCCCTTCGTCGGGCTAGCTCGTAAGCGAGGTCCTTGGAAATACCCGGCCGGTCGGCCGCCTGTGGAACGGACAGCACGTTTGGGTCAGCGGGGATCAGCACGCGCATTTTGCCCGACGTGCTTGACCTTTGGCTGAACTAGTGCTGCCTCCAGGAACGTTTGCCCGGTTGCCGGTGGCAAAAACCGCCGTCGGCGCTCCAAGGTTCCGGGGTGCAACCAGGCAAACGTTGCCTGGCGTGGCACTAGCCTGGCGATTATGCGGCGGAATTAGCGCTGTTATCACGCTGGCGCTCCTTCGCCAGTATTTCTTCGAGCGGCGAGCACCCAGCGGTCTTGTTCAGTGAGCACGTCGACCCCGCGAGGCGGTAGTCGGGAGAGGCTCGGTCAAGAGCCATTCTGCTCCCAGGGCGCAGCGGCCCAGTCGCCCGAGCGGGGGCCGTTGGGCATATCCTGGCGCAGCCCGGCCGAGCGCCTGAACTCCTGGACCATGGGGGTGCCGTTCAGACTTACCAGCAGGCGGCGGAGCTTGTCGAAGTTGGGCTCTCCCAGGTCTTGTTGTAACTCCCTTTCGATGGCGGCGACGCTGGCTCTGAGGGCCCGACGGAGTTTCAGCCCCCGCTCGGTGAGCTCGACCAGCCGGGAGCGCTTGTCTGCCGGGTCGTCGACACGTTTGAGATACCCGAGTTGTTCGAGCTGGCCGAGCAGGTAGTTCATCGCCTGGCGGGTTGTCCCCGCCTCCGCCGCGAGGTCCGAGGGGCGCCTCCCGTGCGGTCCGGGATATCGGAATACCTCGGAGTGGGCAGGCACCACGTCGGTGAACCCGGCGGCGTGGACGTCCTCGAGCATCCGCTGGCGGATGGCCTCGACGGGCATCCGCAGAAGGGCCCGATCAGTGGGGCATCATTGGGTGGAACTGGCATAATAAAGCGACTTTACAAGTTGTCGCACCGTCTGTACAGTGATCAAGTCACTTTATGAACGGAGAGAGGCTCATCTTGAGTGCTGCGTTGAAACCAACTGTCAAGCCCACCATCAAGCTCGGCGGCATCGAGGTGCGGTTCCTCCTCGACGAGGTCGACACCAACGGACGGGCAACCGTCTTCGAGACCATCGTCCCGGCCGGTGGGTTCGTGCCACCACCCCACAGCCACGACGGGTTCGAAGAGACGATCTACGTGCTCGAAGGCGGCTTCAAGTTCACCGTCGACGGGACACCCGGTGAACTGTGTGCCGGGGAGGCCCTGCTCGTCGAACGTGGCGCGGTGCACGGCTTCGACCACCTCGGCGACGCGGGCGGGTAGTTCCTGTCTGTGGCCACACCCGGGGTCTTTCGTCCGGCTTACTTCCATGAGATCGCCGAGGTGCTAGCGGCCAGCAGCCCACCCGATCCAGGTGCCATATTCGCAGTCATGGCCCGGCACGGCCTGACCCCAGCCCGCCGGGCCTAGGGCGTCAGATAGGTTCCGAACGGTTCGCCACTGATCAAGGCGTCCAAGAGCTGGCGGCTGGATACTTCGAAGTCACGGTTCCCATGCTCATGTCCCCACACGATGTGCCAGACCACTGAGGCGGTGTACGTGGCCCTGAGCAAGGCCAGTTCGTCACTGTCAGGTTGCCGTCCGTAGCCTTCCAGGAAAACTGCGAGACTGTCGTTTGGTAGACCCCAGCCGAAGATGAGCCGCCCGAGATCGCTTACCCACACGTCCGCACCGGCTTCGCCGAAGTCGATGAGGCTGAGTTTCCCGTCGGCGACAAGCCAGTTCCGAGGGCTGAAGTCGCCGTGACAAGGCACCCGAGTCGGCGCAGGTAAAGCTTGCAGGTTGTCCAGCTCCCGGCGGACGATGTCGATTACCCGGGTTCGATCAAACCGTCGCCGCGCTTGGACCAGTAGCCCAGTTCGGTCTGCTTGTCACCAACCAGGTCCTCCCAGGTGCCCAGATCTTCCGCTTCGTGGAAGGCCCGCAAGATGCGGCCTCCTTGGGTTAGCAGCTCCGGGTCAGACCAACGCATTGGTTGGGCTCCGGGCAGCGCGGAGACAACCAGTAGCCGGGCCGCGTCGTCGTGTCCTCGTAGCCGCGGCGCCCGATCGGTGAGGGCTGGTACCCATCGCTGGTAGGCGGTCAGTTCTCGGCGGTAGCGCTTACCGCTGCGATGGCGCTTGACGAACCACCTCACGTCGGCTGAGTCGATGATTTCGGCCACTGTCGCTTCTTGCCATTCGGGCCAGGTGTGGTCGGCGATTACGCGGCATGGCCCAACGAGGGGCTCCACGAGCTTTACTAGGTATTCCATGCATTGCTCCTTCTCCACGAGGCCGTCTCAGCGCCGGGGAATGGGTGAAAAGGGGACCGCGGGAGCGGTGGCTCAAGTACCGCGATCAAGAGAACACCACAGCCAAGTATCGGCTTTGTGGCTGCGTCCCTTTTGGAGGCTAGTACGTGCGGGGTTGGCGTGCGCCCAGCAGGTCGCTGTTGGATGGTCGGGAGCCCCAACGATGCTGCTTTGTATCAGACAGCCGGAACCATGCTGCGACCTCCGTGACGACCTCGGTCTCGGTCTGCGTGCCGTCTACGACGACAACCTTGAGGTTTCGTTCTTGTGCTTGGCGCGTTATCCGGTCTGCGAAGGGCGCATCGCACTCGAGAACGCGCTCCAGCGAAGTCGGGGGGTCCGAAGTGCGGCACCAAAACTGCTCCGGTTGGGCTCGTATCATAAACGCCCGACAGCGAAACTCGGGTGTAGTTGTGAGCCATACCGGCTCCCGCCGCTCGTCGAGTAGCGGATGGACTAGACCCGGCAGCAGGCGGAAGCCTTCCACCAATGTAAGCGGCTCCGCCGGCATCGACTGCAGGTCCCGAACGATGCAGTCGAAGCGCTCTCCCGAAAACCAGGGGAATGTCTCCAACATTGTTTGCGCGTCCCGGCGGAGCCGCCGCACGTCCATGCTCATCGAACGGAACTTCAGAAAGGAGCAAATCATCCGGCCCAGCCTCCACACTATGGGCAGAGATCGCCCCGTCGGTGCTGTGCACGCGAAAGTTAAAGGCCGTCGCCAACTTTGTCGTAACTGTTCTCTTGCCTGCACCCGTCGCGCCGCCAAGCCATCGGACATGACGAAGGTCGGTGCCGGGCATTCCTCCAGTGTGCCGCTTGGCTGAACGTAAACGTGATCGGGATCCCGGTTCCCGTTAGGCACTTTTACGGATCCGGCGAAGCTCCTCGGCTGGGCCCCCGAGCACCTCTGTTCGAAGTACTGGAGGTCCGAGCCGCCGCGGGGTCAAATGCACCAGCCAGGCGATCGGGAAGGCCTGGTTCTCGGGATAGCCTGCCACGTGGCCGGTGCATTGAGGTGGGGGCAGCGGTAGGCGGGTTGCGTCAGTCGATCGGGATCGTGCGGGACTGGCAGCTGGTCGACGTCGACGGTGACGAGCGACCGATGAACGCCGCCTCCTTGGTCAAGTACATTACGGGGTGATGGACCATCCGCACAATATGAGCGAGGCACACACTGTCAATGGGGACATCCCTTTCAACAACGCTAATACCGGCGGTGTGGCCGGAAGTAAGGTACGATACTGTAGGGCGGTACACACGCGAATACATATCGGGTAGGAACATGGCAATTTAGAATTGGGGGCCTCACTCATGACTGACATCGACGCACGCTTGGATGAGATATTAAATTACGTCCTTATGAGGTTCCATATGATTGAGGACCACACTTCGGACCCTTGCGTTCGGACTTATGAAAGGACCGTGACCCGATTCAAGCAGCTGATTAGTGAAGAACAACTAAAGGCACGTTTGGTCGAGCTCGATTTACTTGAGCAGGCTCTCAATAGAGAGTACCCAGTCGATAAACCGCGTTGGGGGAAATTATACGGGAGTATAAACTGGCCAGGCTACAGGACTTAGAAGACCGCCTAGCCGCACTCGAGAAAGCCAAGACGTGACCTGCTCGGACTGTAACCAACAAGCCTATTCTGTGAAGCATGGACGTAAAGTGGTGCTTAGGCTGCTATTTGACGGCTGACCGGGTGACGTGACTTGTTGGTGCCCTGGATCCTCTTCATCGGGACGACGATCCTGGGAGGGGCCATCAAGTCACACCATTTTCCGGCGAACGCCGAACGTCCTCACCCAGAGCGCCAGCTATCCGGGTAGCCAGAAACTGCGCCTCCTCGGGTGGCACTACCAGGTACCCGTCTTCCTCCTGCATGAGAGCCCGGAACTGCTGCTTCTCGTAAGGGACACCTGGCGGCAGGGGTGCTAGGTGCCAGTGGACATGGGCGTTGCCCTGTTTGCTCCCGAGGCTCAGGACATAAAGGCGTTCGGTGGGCAGGACCGAGCTGACAGCGCGGCCCACCCGGTACACGAGGGACTGCAGCCGCAGGTATGCCGCCTCGTCGAAGTCGGCGACGACATCTTCTTTATGCTCGAGCGGCGCTACCAGTACGTAGCCAGGCAGGGTCGGGTAGCGGTTCAAAAAGACGACGGCGAAGTCGTCGCGATAGACAACGGGATGGGGGTTAGCGCCGGCGACGAGCTCACAGATGAAGCAGGGCCCGGTCTGTACCCTCGCTACGTAGGCTTCCGCGTCGAAATGAGCCCTCTGGTACTCGGTCATGGCCTCCGTGTCTTCGTGTTGGTGGAAGGCGCAAGGATGCGAAATGTCACGCCTCAGCTTGCAAAGGACTGACTGAGAGGGAACATCAAGGTCGGGCCACCCGGGCCGACGACCCGTCGCTGGCGCAGCCATCCCAGGTCATCAGTCTTCGCCATTTGGGCAGCTCCTTCTGAGGAACTTCGCTTCGTTGGCCCGGTTCTCGTCAAGCGCCGATCGCTCGGAGCTGAGTGAGGCCTGCGACGTCGAGGCGATCAAGAACCTCCAGGGCTCGGGCATTTTCGGTAACCTGCTCGGCGGTTGTCGCGCCGAAGAGAACCGTTGCCACGCGTTCATTCGCCAGTGCGAACGCGATCGCCAGGGCAGCGGGCGTCGAGTCGAGCTTGGCGGCGAGCGTGCGCAGATCATCGGCGGCCGACACGACCCGCTGCACCTCGGGATCGCCGAGCTGGTGGGACAAGCGGCCAGATGCCACACGATTCGCGTACTTGCCAGTGAGCGTCCCTCCGTGAAGAACGAAGGAGGCGACGACGGCCGCGCCCGATGCGTCGAGCGCCTGAACCGCAGCCGCAGACTCAACGCGGTCACGGAACCCGAGGTTGTAGGCGAGCTGCGCCGCACACGGCGGCGGTAATCCCTGCTCCACGGCGAGTTTGGCTGCTCGTTTGTGATCCTCCGGTGGCCAATTGCCCGTGCCCCAGCCGCGCAGTTTCCCGGATGTGATCAACGCTCCGATGGAGGTGACGATCGTCTCGATCGGGGGCCCTTCGGGCGCCGCCCAGGAATATGCGAGATCGATGTACTCAAAGCCCATTCGACCCAAGGAGGCCTCGAGCTCCTGGGAGGCGGATTGGTCCGGCCAGAACTCCCACCAGAGCTTGTTGGCGACGACGACCTCGTCGCGTTTCCATCCTGCAGCGCGAAACAGCTCCCCGAACAACACCTCTGAATATCCGGTCCAGATCGGTGCTTCTCCGCTTTCGTCGTTGTAGCGGGCATCGTCGAGGAAGGTGATCCCACGCTCTTGCGCAGCGCGCATGACACCGATGCCCTGCTCTCGCGGTATCCGCTCATACGTGCGCCACGACCCGAGCGCAAGCGTCGAGACCTCGATCCCGGAGGCCCCGAGTGGACGCCGTTGCAGGTCCTGCACATCCGGAGCCTATCTCGCGTTCTTGCTGTGACCCCGCCGCAACAAGCTGATCGGCGCGATTGCCGGCGGACGAAAGGGCTTGTCTCATCGCAGGTCGGCTTATGCAACGCGGGGCAGTCGCTCGCCTCCCTGCGGCATGCTTAAACCGTGATACCGGACAGCCCGGCGCTGGCTGAGCAGCTTGCCTACTACCGTGCCCGCGCTCCCGAGTACGACAAGTGGTTCCGTCGAGAGGGCCTCTATGACTGGGGCGACGATCAGAACGCGAGGTGGCGGGGCGAGCTCGAGGAGGTGCGGGCCGCCCTCGATCGGTTCGCGCCCACCGGTGAGGTCCTGGAGTTGGCCTACGGCACGGGCGAGTGGACTCTCCAGCTAGCCACGACGGCTTCGCGCGTCACCGGGATCGACGCCGCACCTGAGATGCGAGAGCTCGCGTCGACGAAGCTTCGGGCCGCAGGCCGCACCAACGTTGACCTTCTCATTGGCGACCTTTTCGCATGGGAGCCGGACCGGGTCTACGACGCGGTCTTCTTCGCCTTCTGGCTCTCGCACGTCCCCCTGGACCGGGCCGACCGCTTCTGGGAAAACGTCCACGGCTCGCTCCGTCCCCGGGGCCGCTTCTTCCTCGCCGATAACGCCCGGGTGCGCATCGTCGAGAGATCCGAGCTTCCTGGCGTCGTCGTCAACGGCAACATAGTGCATCACTCGTCAGGCGAGCTGGATCTAGATCGCGCGTTCCGACCTGCGGCGACTCGAAGACGGGCGCCGCTATCGTGTCGTAAAACGACCCTTCGATCCGGACGAGCTGGCCCGCGATCTTCGTGAGCGCGGCTTCGAGGCGCACTTCGTCGAGACAAAGCAGTTCTTTCTCTACGGATCCGGAGTAAAGCGCTAAGCCGTCGCGGGCGAAATTGAAGCACAAACTGCTCGCAATGCGGGAAAGCCGCCTCATCTACGAGAGCGGTTTTATGGCTGAACCCCAACCCAAGGTTTGTTATCTTTGCGCCTAACACACAGCCACCTCCCAGGTCGGCCGGGCATCGGGGAAATGAGTGCTTGCCGTCCGAGCCAGGGACACCCCGAGGACTAGACGGACGGTGCCGCTAAATCGCTGAACCAGCGCAGTTCGGTGCCCTACCCAGGTCTCGGAACTGTGCCTGGGTGAGGGCGGCCAGAATTGCAACCGTGGTGAAGAGGGCGGTGAGGGGAAAGAAGGGGCCGGGGCCTACCTCGGGCACGAGGAACCCGGCGAATGTGACTGATAGGGGGTAGGCACCGACGCTGGCCAGGAGGATGAGGCTCATAGCCCGTCCGAGGGAAGCCGGGGGTGCCCATTTTTGGAGCAGCGTAACCAGGATAAGGTTCCCGACAGTGTTGACGGCGGCCCAGATGGCGAGGTCCACGCCGGCACCGACCGTTCCTCCCAAATAGGGGACCACTGACAACAAAGCGTTGGCGACGAGGCACAGCCCCGCAGCCCGAATGGCTGGGCGTCGGCCTGAGCCGAAGTGAGCGGTCGCCAGCACCCCGGCCATTCCACCGGCGGCGCCGCAGGCCAGGAGCCCTCCGTAGCCGTCGGCCCCCATATGGAACGGGCCGCGGGCCAGGGCGGGAAAAGCCACTCCAACGAGCCCTCCGGAGCCGAGGTTGCCTACGAGCGTGACGAGGAAGATCACCTGGAGCAACCGCTCGTGCCGTAGAAGCTGCCATGCCCCTTCGGCCTTGCCCCTTTGAGCGGCGGTAGAAGGTGAGAGGTGGCGGTCGGGGGCGGCCGATGTGGTCGTAGCGTGCTGGCGGGTAGCGATGGCAGCAAGGCTGATGACTGAGGCAGCGAACGAAACGCCGTCGAGCCCAAATGCGGCGGCCGGGCCGACGAGGGCCACGACCACTCCGCCGAGAGCAGGCCCGAGGAGCCCTGCCAGCTGACCGCTCCCGTTGAGCACGGCATTGCCCGCCTGCAGGGCGTCGCCGGGCAGGAGGGAAGGGACGATGGCGAACGCCCCGGGCATGAACATCCCGTTGGCCGCGCCGATAAGCACGGCGATGGGCAGCAGCTCCCAAAGGGCCGCCTGGTTGGCGAGCGCCACCAGGGCGAGCAAGCCGGTCAGGGCGGCTTGGGCGCTGTCGGTCGCCATCATGACGGTCCAGGGCCGCCAACGGTCGGCCGCCGACCCGCCGGGCACCAACGTGGCCACGCGGGCGATGCCGTAGCCGGCAAGGACGGCGCCGAGGAGGACAGTACCCCCGTGTAGGCGGAGGACGTACCACGGGAGGGCGACGGCGTAGAAGGCGTTGCCGATGTTCGAAGCGAGTTGACCGGCGACGAGGAGCCGGAAGCGCGAGTAGCGGAGCGGGGCGAAGCCCTTTGTCGGCCACCTCATGACGGCGCTCGAGCTCGCGGCGCGGGTGGTGAGGGCCCAGGCGACCGTCCTCAGTGGCGCTGGATCCGAAGCACGCGGAAGGTGTCGTGGGCCAGCACGACGTCCAGGCGAGCTCGGCTGATGAGGCTCTGGAAGCTGGTCAGCAGGCACGGCGTCCCGTCCGTTTCGACCTCTCGGCAAGCGACAGCCCGGACCTGAGGATGGTCCTGCCAGAATCGCCGGCCCGCGGGGGTGAAGAGAGCCTGGAACAGCGGGTGGCTGCGCTTTGTGCTGCCACAGTGCGAGCAGCGGGCCTCCACGCTGCCCTGCGCATCCCAGGTCACGGCCCGCGGGTGGGGGTGGTCGTCGTGGCCACTGAGCCGGTCGGGCCAGAAATCGTAGGCCTGGTGCCCAATCTTGTTGAACGTGGACCGGAACCCTGTCACCCCGAAGCCAGCGGTGTCGGAGTGGACCACCATCCACGGGTGGCCGTCGTTCGGGCACGCGAACTCGACCGCTCGCTGGGGGCCGCTGAAACGGCCCCGCAGACGAGCGGTCCCGCAGCGAGGGCACCAGATCCGTGTCTCCTGCCATCCAGCTTCTGACCTCGTGATGAGCCCCAAGGAGACGGCGTCGTCCACGTAGGTGAAGGTCAGGACCTTGCGCAACGCGAGCTTGCCTCGCTGCAGGCGCATGCGCAGGGTGCCCGGCTGTACCCCGAGCTGGTCAGCCAGCTCGCCTAGGGGTGCCTCCTCCACGAACCGGGCGATAAGCAAGTCGCGTACCCCGGTCGGCAGTAGCCCGAGGGCCCGGTCCAAGAGCTCGACCACCTCGCTGCGCTCTAGCTCCACCTCGATGTCGTAGTCCTCGGCCACATCGGGCCCTGCGCCGGATGTCCCGGTCGGCTCCGCGTGCTCTTGGCCCACGGTCCTCGCCCAGCGCCGGTAGATGTTGGAGAAGATGGAGTCGAGCCACCGGTCGACCCCGGCCGGGTCGTAGATGCGCTCGCGAAGACGCCAGGCCTCTTGGAGGGCGTCTTGGGCCAAGTCCTCGGCGGTCACCGGGTCGACCCCGAGCCGCCGCGCCCGGCCGACCAGCCGCTTGCGTAGGGCTGGTAGGGCCTGCTCCCACGAGGCCGGGGCCGACATCACGATTGGCATATCACTTCATCGCCACGCGGGGCCGGTTTGTCACGCATTTTCTCGCTCCAGTTTTGCTGTGCCGCCCCGTTTCGGCGGCCGAACAGCTGGCTCCCCGGCCCTCAGGTTGTGGCTAACCCGAGAGACCCTTTGCGGAGCTGTGATCACATTCACGAGGTGCTTCCGGCGGGAGCTCCAGCTCCTACCGGTGGGAGGTCATCAGCGTCAGCCGGACCGCTTGCTGGTGACCCGGGTGGCGACTGAGACGGGGCCGAGTCGGGGCCAAGCGGGCGGGACCACCATGGTCGCGGTGAACCCAAACTGTCAGGACGTGCCGGAACCCGCCTCGCGGCTGGTCCGCCGGGTCAATAGCGACACTGGGCCCGTGGCGGGGTTGATGGCGGATGTGGAGTTGGAGCGCCTGACAGCTATGGGCGGTCTGTTCGTCCTGGCCGACTTGGCTGACGATCCGACGGCTGCCCCTGTGGGTGTCGCCGTCTTCGACCCGCAACGGGATGACCGCCGCGCCCGCCTGGTCTTTTTTCCGCAGAAGGCCCGCACGGTCAGAGGCTGCTCGAGGGAGCCCTGATGCTGCTGCGGTCCGACGGGATCGAGCTCGTCGAGGCCGAGGCCGGCGAGGAGCACAGCCTGCTGCTCGGAAGGCTCGGCTTCCGCGACGGCCCGGACGCCAAGCTGCTGTACTGGATGTGACCTACCCAGGAGCACCGGGGGACGGGCATTTCAAACAGCACGCCGAACGCGGCCAACCCACATCGCCTCTTGTTCGGGTACCTGGGAGAACTGCGGGCGCAACTGGACGGCCGCGTGCTCGACCTGGGCCACATTCAGCGCGAGCTGCTCGCCATCCTCCTGGTCGAAGCGGGCCGAGTGCTTTCCGTCGACCGAATCGTGGATTTCCTGTGGGGCGACGCCCCACCGTCGGCCGCCACCGCCTCGCCGCAGGCGTACGTGTCCCAGTTGCGACGCATCCTCGAGCCCGACCGTCCGCCAAGGGCGCCGGCCCGCGTGCTCGTCACGCTGGATCCCGGCTACGTCCTGAAGGTCGAGCCCCAAGATGTAGACGGCGTGCGGATGCTCGAGCTGGCCGGCGAGGGGCGCGACCTGCTCGACACCGGACAGGCAGAAGAGGCGGCCGACCGGCTCCACGAGGCGTTGCAGCTCTGGCACGGCCCGCCGTTCGCTGAGTTCGAATCCGAGCCGTGGGCCGTAGCAGCTGCCCGCTTGGTCGATGCCCGGGACAACGCGCTCGAAGACCGCCTCGACGCCTGGCTTGCCCTCGGGCGCCACACGAGCGGCCGTCGAGCTAGAGGAGATGGTGCGGGAACGACCGGTGCGCGAAAGGCGATGGGCTCAGCTCATCCTCGCCACCTACCGATCGGGGCGGCAGGCGGACGCCCTGCGTGCCTACCAGAGGTGCCGGGCCAAGCTCGGCGACGAGTTGGGCATCGAACCTGGCCCGAGCTGCGGGGGCTCGAAGCCGCTGTGCTTGCGCAGGACCCGTCTTTAGACCTGAGCCGGACGGCGGTGCCCGCGCGTGTTTTGCGTATGGCGCCAAGTGACGAGCGCGCCACCGCCTTCGAGGTGCACAAACTCCACTCGGACCGACTTCAGTCCCGGATACAGGACGTCACCCGCGGCCGCGGCGGGGTGGTCGTGCTCGTAGGCGAGCCTGGCGTCGGCAAGACCACGCTTGGAGAAAGAGCGGCCGAGATGGCAGCCACGGCGGGGCCCTGTCCAGTCTGGAGCCGATGCCTCGACGCCAGTTCTGCCCCTGCGTACTGGCCTGGGTACAGCTGCTGCGGCGTGTGCCACAGACTCCCGGAGTTGAGAACGCCCGCCGGCATCTCGCGGGCGAAGGGGCGGTGCCCGGGGAGGGCAACGTGGCCAAGTTCCGCGCTTACGATGCCGTGCTCGAGGCGTTGCGCGAAGTTGCGGCCGGAGCCGGACTTCTGTGTCTCCTCGACGACCTGCACGCGGCCGATCAGGCTTCG
Organism: uncultured Acidimicrobiaceae bacterium; assembly: GCA_963754115.1. Lineage (GTDB taxonomy): Bacteria > Actinomycetota > Acidimicrobiia > Acidimicrobiales > Palsa-688 > Fen-671. Next base: position 308,166 of record CAVWFC010000010.1, read on the forward strand.
CTCGAGCTACTGGTGCTAGTGGCGGGTGACGTCCAGCGAATGCCTATCCTCATCGCGGCCACGTTGCGCGACACGGAGCCGTCGGAAGCGCTCGACCGTACGCTCGGCGAGCTACTGCTGCGGGGATCGGAGCGTCTGGCCGTCGCCCCACTCGCCCTGGCCGAAGTAGACGCCCTGGTCGACGAGTGCTCGGGGAGGGCGCCGGTCCGAAGGTCAAGGCCGCGTTGTTCGAGCGGACGGGAGGCAATGTGTGCTACCTCCCCGAGCTGGTCCGACTTTTGGGCCGTCGACAGTCTTCTGCCCGGGCTGGCTCTGAGGCTGGGCTCGCGGCGCTCGCGATTTACGACAATTTTCGTGCGCATGGCCGCACGGAAAAGGAATCGATGTGGGCCCTGAAGCACCACCGGTCGAATCTCATTTACCGGCGGATGATGCGCGACCTGGCCCAGGCCGAAAGTTAGGCCAGTGCGCTGCGCGCGATAGCTCGCCAGGCGGGAAAAGCCACAAGCCAGGTGCTTGGAAATGCCGAGGAGCTCAGGCTCTCGACCTCAGGGTCGTTGTAAAGCGTGCTCCTGGCATCGTCCGTCGGGTACGAGTTTTACGCGTCCAGCTCGCCATCGAGGGCGAGCTTGGCTCTGAAGCCTGTCAGCTCATCCATTCGGTCCCCGACCTCGTCCGCGATGCGCCGCAGGTCGTCCAGACTCGTCTGTTCCACCGGTAACCCGCCTCGATATGCCGTCTTCGTATAGCGCACCCTTTGCAGCGAATCGTCTGGTTGGTCGCCCCTCCACGATGCATGGATTTCCTCGTCCCAACGCCCCAAGACTTTATTGACCGCAACGCACCAGCCGACGACCTGAGGGCAGATCGGCTCGTCAGGGTGATGCCGCTTGACCAGACGGTCCAACTTGGCCGCAAGCTGCGCCGTCGTGTCTCCCGCCAGTAGCGCCTCCACGCTGGGGCCGTCCGCGCCCTGGACCAGGTCGCGCACCGTCCGGAGCAAAGCGAGGTCGAGGTGGCCGATTGCTGTCACGACCGAGCCCATAACCCGCAGGTGCTCGTCTGAGAGCGGTTGAACGTGCCGACCGGGAGGTTGGGGCTGAGGAAGGCTCACACCTCGATTAAACCAGTACCAGGCGGGATCACGGCAGTGCTTGGCCGATCTCTTGCCGCGATGACGTCGTGGCGTCGTGCGGCCTGGCGGCAAATACAGCTGACGCGTCACACCCTGTGACAATGGGCCCCGGGCCTTGGCGCTGCACCCACCTATAGCGACCGTTCGGCTCTTCTCCCTGTCCCATGACGGCGAGGCGCCTCCACAACCGACCAGCAAGACCTCCGCCAGAAAGTCGCACTGCCGTCAAAGCTCTCTCGCCTGTAGGCTGGGGTTGGCGGAGGAGGTGGCATGCAGGTCATCCCGGAAAACAGCACACCCGAAGAGCCCGATGGTCGCCAAGACGTGCACAATAGCGACGTCGACACTCAGATGGTGGCCGCTCACCTGTGCGGCAAAACCGACCTGCGTACCGGGCGGACGTGCACGAAACCGGCTCGTCACGACGGGACGTGCGAGTTCATCCCGAAAAACGCCGCGCAAGAAGTTGCTCGCCATCTAACGCCCGGCTTTCGCGAGGGTTCGTGAGGGGCATATTTTGCCGACGTCGCTCGCGGGGCAAACCTGTCCGGTAAGTGAGGCTTATCATCGGGCTGGCCAGTTCGCCTCACAGGAACTGAGCCAATCTCGATGTGCATCAATCACTACGCTGTACGCGGGTAGTCGCAACAAAGATCACCATGCTGGCGGGCGAGGCGTCGAGCCGGTAGACGGTGTCCGAGGTGTGAAACCGTGCCCCCCTCCCGGGCGTCACGCCGCCGGCGCTAATTCTCTCTTTGCCAAGGCCTGCATAAAAGCCCTTGGAGGATGATGTTTCTGCACTTGACCGTTCCGGGTAGGTACGTACCGAGCACCTCCCAACTTCCCGCGAAGCGGGCGGGCGCTTGATATGCCGGTGTCCAGAGCAGGAGAAGTAGAGAAATGGGTGCAAACTCAGACGAGTTGAAGGGTCGCGTCAAAGAAGCCGCTGGAGCTTTGAGCGGTGACAAGAACGTTGAGCGGGCAGGAAAGGCCGACCGGGCCGCCGCTTCCGCCAAACGTAAAGCGCGCGACGCTACACGTAAGGTTGACGACGTTATCGATGCCGCCAAGGAGAAGGCGGTAAGGGTGTCTGACGGATCTCGCAAGGGTAGCTAGTGCTGCCTCCAGGAACCTTTGCCAGGTTGCGTGCGGCAAACACCCCTGTCAGCGCTTCCAAGTTAGGGTGCGCAACCAGGCAAATGTTGCCTGTCGTGGCACTAGTGGACGGGTCATGAGCGCGTTCTCAGCCCGACCGATGCCCAACCACCTCCGCGCGGCCGAGAGCGACAGACCCCACGCTATGTTCACCGGCCCAGGCCATCGCTCTGAACATGGCCCCATTTATGGCGGATCTCGACCTACCGACTTTACGGTCCGGCGAGGTGGTGCTGGACATTTCTGGTGGTTGTAACAGCTGTAATCGTTGCTATGCTGTGGTCGTTGCTCCTTTCGTCTGGCTATTGTTATTGTGCTGTTCGTCGGACATTTGCTCGGCCAAGCGGGCGCTAGTGCCACGACAGGCAACGTTTGCCTAGTTGCTTGAAGCGGCGGCAAACTGCCGAACGGCACCCGGCGGCCAGTTTCGCACGGGTCCTTGTGGTTCGAAAAGGGATGACCCCAGCCAATGGCCGGTCAGGGCGATGGGGCGGTAACCACCAGTGATCCACCAGCGGTCGCCGGATTTTGGGACGGCAGCGACCTGGAGGCGCAACGAGCCTCAGGGTTGGCCCCGACGCGGATAGCCTCGGCGAGATGCACGAAACGCTAGCCACCACTACCGGTTTGCCGCCCGACGCCGGAGCGCCGGACGCGGGAACCACCGCTTACCGCCGGCCTTCTCGTGCCCCTGCGGTCCTGCTCGCCGCCACCCTCAAAAGGTGTCCTGGGGGCAGCCTCACAGGTCCGGCCCGTACCCGGTCTCACGGAGAGCTCGGGTGAACCCTACGGCCGGGCGTCCTCACCCATTAGGGGCGCTGGTCGAAGCTGATGGCACCAATTTCGCCGTGTCTTCGGAAATTGCTGAGGCGGTAGAGGTATGCCTTTTTGATGCCGACGGCTCGGAGGAAAAGGTCGAACTGCCCTCCCATACGGCGCACGTCTGGCACGGGTTCCTGTCGGGAGTTGGGCCCGGTCAGCGCTACGGGCTGCGAGTCCACGGGCCCTGGTCGCCCAGCGAAGGGCTCCGCTGCAACCCCGCGAAACTGCTTCTCGACCCTAACTCCACTGCTATTGAAGGTGAGGTCAACTGGGACGAGCGGGTCTTCGGGCACCGTTTTGACGCTCCCGAGGAGCGCAACCAGATGGACTCCGCGTCGAACGTGCCGAGGTGCGTGGTCACGGCCAGCCACTTCGACTGGGCAAACGACCAACCTCCGCGCGTACCGCTTGATGAGACCATAATTTACGAAACCCACGTCAAGGGCCTTACCAACCGCCACCCGGAAGTGCCGGAAGCAGTTCGCGGCACCTACGCGGGGTTGGCGCACCCGGCCGTAGCGGGCTACCTGGTCGACCTCGGTGTTACCGCAGTCGAGCTGTTACCAGTGCACCAGTTCGTTCAGGACGCGCACCTGCTCGAGCGGGGGTTGCGTAACTACTGGGGCTACAACAGCATCGGGTTCTTCGCCCCCCACGGGACTTATAGCTCGGCTGGCTCGTCCGGTGGCCAGGTCGACGAGTTCAAGTCGATGGTCAAGTCTCTCCACGAGGCGGGGCTCGAGGTGATCCTCGACGTGGTCTACAACCACACCGCGGAGGGCAACCACCTCGGGCCCACGCTGTCACTCAAAGGCATCGACAACCCGGCATACTACCGGCTCGTGAACGGAGACCGGGCCCACTACTTCGACACCACGGGCACGGGCAATAGCCTCAACGTCGGCCACCCCGCGGCGCTGCGGCTAATCCTCGACTCATTGCGCTATTGGGTCGCTGAAATGCGTGTCGACGGGTTCCGTTTTGACCTGGCGACAGCCCTTACCCGCCAGACGGGCGAGCTCGACATCCACAGCGCTTTCCTCGATCTCGTCCATCAAGACCCGGTGCTGGCACCGGTCAAGATGATCGCCGAACCGTGGGACGTGGCCGGTTACCAGCTGGGAGGTTTCCCGGCCCGTTGGTCGGAGTGGAACGGCAAGTACCGCGACACCGTGCGCGATTTCTGGCGCGGTATCGACGGTACGATCGGCGAACTTGGGTTGCGCCTAACGGGCAGCGGCGATATCTACTCCTCCGACCGCCGCACGCCCACTGCCAGTATAAATTTTGTCACCGCCCACGACGGCTTTACCCTGGTCGACCTCACCGCCTACAACGACAAGCACAACGAAGCTAACGGGGAGGACAACGCTGACGGCGAAGGAGACAATAGGTCGTGGAACTGCGGCGTAGAAGGCGACACCGACGACCCCGAAGTGCTCGAGCTTCGAGACCGCCAGCGACGCAACCTCCTGGGGACCCTCCTTCTTTCAGCGGGAGTGCCGATGATCCTCGGGGGTGACGAAATAGGACGCACCCAACGTGGCAACAACAATGCCTACTGCCAAGACAACGAAGTGTCCTGGTACGACTGGGACAACGTCGACGAGAACCTTCTCGCGTTCACAAAGACAGCTCTCCGGCTCCGCCGCAACAGCTCCCCCCTGCGGCCGCGACAGTACCTGCGCGGCCCGGAAGGTGGCCCGGCGCAAATAGTCCTCTACCGCGCCGACGGCAACCAAATGACTGCGAGTGACTGGCAAGACCCAGCCATCCGCACGCTGGCCGTGGCCCTCGACGGGCGCCACATATCGGATGCCGACGGGGATACGATCAGCGACCGGTTCTTGCTGCTCCTCAACTCCTACCACGAGCCGGTCAAGTTCACCATCCCCCCCGGTCCGTTGGCGTGGAACGCAGTCCTCACCACTGGCGGGCCCGATGACACACCTCGAATAACTCGCAGACGCACCATTACGCTCGAATCTCGGTCCCTTTTGTTGCTTCAGAATTCCCCGACCCGTCCCTCCCGCAGGGCACAGGCGGGCGGGACCGACAACGTGCGGCGCCCCTCGCTACGGCCGCCAGAAGAGCGTCCATCGGACGAGCCCCCAAAAAGGGATTAGTACCGGAGTCTGGCTGGAGGGCTGCGTATTGTCAGCCCTCTCGGGGGACCGGTACCGTCATGGCGTGGCCAAACGTTAGGCTGCTCCACAGAGAAGGACTTGGTCAAGAGCCGCCTGGTTCCCTGCCTACATAACGAATGTCCTCAGGCGACATGACAGTTCGAACAAGATCACCTTTCCGAGCGATCACGGTCGTACGGCCGTCGGGCTCCCGGTGCGCGCTAAGGGTTACACCAAGTTCGTCGGCCAATGCCTGTAATTCCTTGTCAAAGCTTTCGTCCATCGCTCTACTCCTCTCGAAGGAGGTTGCCCGAAAAAGCCTAGTATTGTCCGAGGTCTATGCCAAAAATGCGTGGCTGTGACCGCTTTTAGTCTTCCGGTCCGAGCCCCATTATTCTTCCTCTCACTTTCTCGGCATCATTCGGTTCCCTCGAGACCACCCCTCGCTACGCGCGGCTGCCATATAGGTGTTGGATCTTGGGCTGGGGGTATGTATTAAATCAGGTCTTCGTTGGAGGAGAGCGGGTTCGGCCTTTGCAGTCGGGTTGAGCCGGCCCGCGAGTGGAGGTCGCGATCCGGGTCACGGCGCAGTTAAACCCAGTGGGCGGGACGGTGAAAGAGGCTCGCCAGGTTGTCGAGTCGGTGTTGTCCAGCTGGGGGGACGACGCGACAGGGGTGGAAGTGGCGGTCTTGTTGACCAGCGAGGTGGTGACCAACGCTATCGTTCATGCCAGCCCATACGTCGCTGACGGGCGGGTGGGCTTGACGGTGGACGCCGACGATCAATTGGCTCGGGTCGAGGTGACCGACGGCTATCGGGGCCTGCCGCTGGCTCGGGACGGTCCGGTGGGCCGGCAGTCGGGACGAGGCATATGGCTTATCGATCTGCTGGCCTCCCGGTGGGGGGTTGCGCCTGGCGCCGAAGGCAAGACCGTCTGGTTCGAGATTCTCTCGCCGGTAGAGCGTTCCAGGCGGTTGCGGGCTCAATCGGCGGGGCGAGGAACGAGCTTCCCGGTGCCGACGAGCAATGCTCATGGAAGAGCCCCGGACAACGGCCCTGGTGCCAGCTTTGCCATCTGCTGCTGGGTCGCCAGGTCATCCACCAGCTGCCGGTGGCGATAGGCGAACATGGGGCGCAGGGCCCGGGCGGGGACAGGCGTACTCACGACGTCGGTGACCCTGGTGACGGCCTCGCCGGCGGCCTCGAAGCGGTGCGTATGGCTCCACGGAAACGGGAGTGACACCAGGTGGTCGGAGAAACTATGTGGCGGCCGGTAAGCGTCGTGCGCCGCGACCCACAAGACCCCAGCGGGCAGCCGGAGCACAGTCCGGCCCCCGGAGAGGGTGCCCGCCTCTTGCACGACACGGACGTGCTGCCAGGGCGGGGTCAGGCGTTGCAGGGCTCCCGGGCGCTCATGCCACGCAAAGATCTCGGCTGGTGAAGCCCGGACCAGGCTTGAGTACGTGATGCCCATCAGGCGCCTGCTAGCGACGCCGTCGTGGGCTTGAGGCAGCCCAGCAGGAACGAAGAGGTGGCGTTCATCATATTTAGTGCTAAATACCCGGAAAGACGAGCAACTGATCCGGGCCGCCTCAGTTGGCGGGGACGCGTATGTATTTGCTTGGCGGTCGGCCGTGCCGCTGGCGGCATCGACCGCATCCGGTCAGGCGGTGACCGGATCTGGCGCCGAGGCTTTCAGGCGCGTCCGCCACCAAGGACGGACTCAACGGTTTGGAGCAGTTCGGCCGCCCCGTGACCCGTGTATATATCGCCGCCCAGGTTGAGGGCGTGGACAGCATCGGCGATGGCCCCGCCTCCGATCAGGACTGGCACGCCGGCTCGGGCCTTGCGCACTGCAGCCGCCGCGCCCGCCACTGAGCCGAGCGACAATTGGCTCGTACACGCCAAACCGACTGCCAGCAACGCACGTTCGCGGTGCGCCGCTTCGGCGAGAGCGGCTGCCGGCGTGTCAGCGCCGAGGTCCACGACAGTGAAGCGGTGCCAACGCAAGATGTCGGCCGCCATGGCCACCGGTACACCGTGCATTTCGCCTGGTGGCGCCGCCAGGACGACTGTACCCGCTTGCGCCCTCGGGGCAAGAAGCGGGCTCCCAGGCGGCTGACCAGACGCGTGGCCACCGCGCTGGCCCGGTGCTCGTCGGCCACCGACAGCTTGCCCGTGGCCCAGCCGACGCCGATGTCCTTCAACGCGCCCCCGAGCAAATCGACCAATGCGGCGTCAGGCCCGGTGCCCGACGAGAGTGCTCGCTCGAGCAGCTCCCAGGCCCCGGCCTCGTCCCCAGCGGTGAGACGCGACCGAAGCCGGGACCGAGCCAAGGTGAGCCCTGACCCCCGGGGAGCCGCACCGGTCCCCGTGCCGAGCAGACCTTCGAGGTCTGAGGCGTCAATACTCCAGGCGCCTCCTCGCCGGGCCGCTGGTAAGCGGCCAGTTCTTACGTACCGGTAGACGGTCATGTAATGCACGCCAAGACGATCTGCCGCTTCCTGGAGGCTGACTGAACCTTCGGACATACCGTGTGCCATTTCCCTGTGCCCAGCGGCGGTTCTGGGCCGCTAACAATTTAGTACTGAAACACGGGCCCGGCGGGGTCGTAGACCCTGACCACGCGGTTGGTTCCCGAAGGGAACGGGTCTCCCCGGGGTTCGCTGACCGTTCGGGAGGGTAGGCAATCTTTGGAGCCGACGCAAGGAGACGCACTGATGCAAGTCGCGACGAAAGGACGCACGGTGCTGGCCGGGCTCGCCTTGATGGGGGCCCTGGCGGGGACCGGGTTCGCAGCCGCCCCAGCGGATGCTGCGAATTGGAACATCCCGAGTAATATCCACTACCCGTTCTTTCCCGAGTGCAATACGCACATGAGCGTGTACGAGGCCGGGTACGGGACCCAGACCTGCAAGGGCGAGTACACCGTCAACCGAAGTAACTACATGTTCACCCAGGACAACACCCGCGTGTGCCCGGCACTGGGCAAGCTGCAGCGAATCACGTTGGACTATGTGCTCAACCCCGCCTCGGGAGGCGTCACAACGACCAGGGTGCTAGCCGGTTTCGCGATGCACTGGTAGGAGAGACGCCCGCCCCAAGGTCAGGTTGGGCGGCGGTACCTCCCGCCCAAGCTCTGTGGCCGTACCCTCATAGCTCGGTCGGGGTAGAAGGACGGCACTAGCTGGGTTACCCTACAGTAATGGTTGAAGGCCCAGGCCCCAGGCCCTCGGTGGCCGGGCGTGCGTGCATCATCGGGGCTGGCTCGTCGGGGATGGTGGCGGTAAAGGCCCTAAAAGATGCGGCTGTCGAGTTTGACTGTTTCGAGCAAACGGGCGTAATCGGAGGTAATTGGGCCTTTGGCTCCCCGTGGTCGGCCGCGTACCGGACCCTGCACATAAACAGTTACTGAAAGGCTATGGAGTGCCGACTTCCCGATGCCGGCAGGCACCCCCGACTTCCCTCACCATGAAGAGGTAGCGGCTTACTTCAACTCGTATGTGGACCACTTCGGCCTGCGCCCACTGATCACGTTCAACACCGCTGTCAACAAAGTTCGACTTCGCCCTGAGGGAGGTTGGGACATCATCCTTTCCGGGGGAAAGTCTCGCCAGTATTCCTTCGTAATCGTCGCCTCGGGTCACCACAGCGAACCGCGCTGGCCCGAGCCACCTTTCCCCGGCACCTTTTCGGGCGAGGAGATGCACTCGCATAATTACCGTGACATTGTGCAGCTCAAGGGCAAGCGTGTCGTGGTAATCGGCATGGGGAATTCGGCTATGGACATCGCCGTGGAGTCCAGTTATGCGGCTGAGCGAACGTACCTTTCGGCTCGCCGCGGCGCCTTTGTCATTCCCAAGTACATACTGGGCCGGCCCTCACTACCCATCCCGCCCTGGCTGCCCTGGCAAGCCCGCCAGTTCCTCTTGCAACAAGCGGTAAGGCTTGCTGTCGGCGCACCGGAGCATTATGGGCTGCCTAGGCCGCAGCACAAAATCTTGCAAACCCACCCTACGGTCTCCGACCATCTCCTCAGCCGACTGAGCCACGGGGCCATAGCGCCCAAGCCCAACATCACGGAGCTGCGAGGCGGACGAGTCGCCTTTGCTGATGGCACCGAGGTCGAAGCCGATACCATCGTCTACTGCACCGGGTACCACATAAGTTTCCCATTCTTCGAGCCAGAGGTACTTTCTGCGCCGGACAACGACCTGCAGCTGTACCACCGGGTTTTCCTGCCAGGACGGCCGGACTTGGCTCTGGTGGGTTACGTCCAGCCGTGGGGGGCCATAATGCCCGCCGCCGAAGCGCAAGCCAAGTTGGTGGCCGACTATCTCTGCGGCCGCTACACCTTGCCATCGGTGCCTGAAATGAGGGCGTGGATCGAGGCTGAGCGAAGGGCCATGGCGCGCCGCTACGTCAGCTCCAAACGCCACACCATTCAAATAGATATGCCCCAATATCTCCGGGTGCTGAGGCGTGAGCACCTGGCCGGCACCCATCGCGCCAGACCGACTGGAGGTCGCGCTGACCTCGAGGACGTCGCAGTGGCGTGGTGCCCGCGCAGCTGGCCAATGAGTGTTCGGAGCTGTGGGTGCGTGACAGCGTGGTGAACGCCGGTTACCGGGCACGCAGTTCTGACCTGGGCGGCACCTGGTGACTGGCGCGGTTGAGTGGCCTACCTTACAGTCATGCCGCCAATTGTCCTACCGCCGCACTGGGTCGGCCGTGAGCAGGAGCTCGACACCCTGCGCGCCGGTATAGAGGCTCTAGGACGCGGCGAAGGAACGGTCGTCTGGGTCGAGGGCGAGCCCGGCATCGGCAAGTCGTGCCTTGTGGCCAAAGCCTTGGCGGCGGTGGACAAGCTCCCGTGGGATGTCGGGTGGGCGACGGCTAACAGGCTCACGGAACGCCTACCTCTAGCGGTGATGCAGGATTGCCTTCAGGCCCGGGCCAGCTCGCTCGACCCTCGGCGGGCGCGTGCGGCCGACCTGCTCCGCAGCTTGCCGCTCGGGCTGGCTGACGGCGACGTACCCCTGACCGGCATCGAGGTCTTGGCAACGCTGGTCGACGAGCTGTGCGCAGCCACCCCCACCGTGATTGTCACCGAAGACATGCAGTGGGCCGACGATGCTTCGTTGATCCTGTGGCACCAGCTGGCCGCCTCGATTGAGCAGTTCAGGCTCCTGTTAATTGGGACCTCGCGGTTGGCTTCGCGCCGCCCAGAGGTGAAGCAGGTGCGGGCGGCCGTCGCCCGGGCGGCCGTGGCCGGCCGCCGGGACGCGGTGATCACGCTGGGGCCCCTGACCGAAAGTGACGTGGCCGACCTCGTGGCGGCCACGGTCGGGGTACCGCCCGGGGACACCCTGCGTCGGCTGACGGCTCGGGCTGGTGGCAACCCCTTGTACGTGCGTGAGCTTGTCGACGCTTTAGTACGCGAGCGAGCGCTGCGGATGGGCCCGCGGCCGAGGTCTTCGTGGCCCGCGAGGAGTTGCCCGTCTCACTGACCGAGGCGCTCAACGACCGGATCGGCTCCGTACCGGCCGAGACGGCAGAGGTACTGAGGACTGCCGCCCTGCTGGGCGGGACGTTCGTCGTCAGCGATCTGGCCGTGCTTATGCGCCGACCCGTGTCAGAGCTGGTTGGCCTCCTGCAGGAGGCGGTGGTCGCAGGCGTCCTGGTGGGCTCGGGTGCGGAGCTCGCGTTCCGGCATCTTCTGATCCAGCAGGCTCTGTACGAAAGCATGCCTCCAGCGCTGCGCGCCGCACTCCACGCCGAAGCGGCACGGGAGCTCGCGGCTAACGGCGTGGACGTGCTGAGCGTGGCACAGCAGTTGTTTGCCGCCAACCAGCCTGGCGGGCGCTGGGCCCGCTCCTGGCTGACCGAGACGGCGCCGTGGCTTATCGCCCAGGCGCCACAGTTGGCCGTCGACCTGCTGCGCCGGGAACTCGGTGACGTGCCCTCCAGCGGACCGGTCCTGGACAGTCTCATGGCCGACCTCGTTCAGGCACTGCTCGCGGCGGGGTCGTACCAGGAGGCGGCCAGGCAGGCCAATCGGGCGCTGACACTGATGACAGTCCCCGTGAGCCGGGCCGAGACGTACTGGATGCTGGCGCGCGCCCAGGTCAGCGAAGGCGGCTACGAGGCCGCGGTCCCTACCGTACGTGCGGCTCTGGCGTCCAGGGACCTGCCCGACGAGTGGCGAGCACGAATCCTGGCCTTGCAGGCGATGCTCGAGCGCGTTGTGACGGGCGACCTGGACCAATCGGACGCGACCAGCCGCCGGGCCCTTGACGCCGCCGAGGAAGCGGGTGACGCGTTTGGCGCGGCGCGCGCCCTGACCGAGCTCTGGCTGAGCCATAGCGTCAGGCGCGACCATGCAGCGGCGCTTGGTGATGTCGATAGGGCGCTGCGGGTGCTCAGAGACGACGCGGGCCGGCCTGACAGTCGCTATTACGGCCTTGACATCGAACGAACTGCGATGCGCAACCGCATTTTCACGTTGCAAAACCTCGACCGCTGGCCGGACGCGGAGTTGGCGCTCCAACAGGCGCGCGAGTTTGCCCAGCGGACCGGGAGCCCTGACACCGCAACGTGGGCTAATGCAGCAGTGCTGCGGTACTGGCTGGCCCAATGGGACGACGCCCTGGCCGAGCTCGGCTCGTACGATACCGGTTCGTACCCTTATCTGCGGGAACGCTGGCCTGCACTGCTGGTGCACGGTGTGGCCGCGCTCATCGCCGGCCGGCGAGAACAGAGAACTGCGGCCGAGAAGCACCTTCAGCAGGGGCTAGCCCTGCCCCAGCAGATCCTCGCCGACCGGGAGAACCGGGATTTCCTGTTCGCCGCTCACGCGTTGGCGTTGGAACAGAGCGGTGAGACCCGCCAGGCCATGCTGCGATTGGCAGAGATATTGCCTCGGCGCGACGGCGAGATGACACTGACCCATCAGTGGTTGCCCGACCTTGTCCGCCTGGCGCTCGCCGCTGGTGAACCAGGGACGGCCGAGGCTGCCGCGCGGGCCTGCCAGGCCGAGGCGGCGGCGGAAACCCGCCCCGCCCGCGCCGCCGCCGCCAGCCTGAGGTGCCGCGGGCTCCTCGAGTCTGACCCCGGCGCGCTCGGGGACGTTGTGGCCCACTACCGGACAGTCGGCCCGGCGGTGGAGCTGCCCACCGCGCTCGAGGATCTGGCCGTCGTGCTGGCCCAGCGTGGCCACGAAGAGGACGCCCGAGCCGCCCTGAACGAAGCCGTTAGCCTCTTCGAGGACCTGCAGGCGCGTTGGGACGTGCGGCGGGCTGAGGGGAGGCTACGGGTTTACCGGATCAAGCGGGGCGTCAGGGGCCAGCGCCGGGCGCGGGCACCCTTCGGCTGGGAGGCGCTTACCCCGACCGAGGTCAGCATCGCCGCCCTAGTGGCCAGGGGTGACTCGACGTCGGATATCGCCCGGGGCATGTTCTTGTCCCGGAGGACCGTGCAGACCTACATCTCCCACATCCTGACCAAGCTGGGTGCGAAGAGCCGCGTAGACATCGTCCGCGAGGCGCTGCGCCAGGGTGTCTCACCCTAGACAGCGGCTCCATAAGCGCTGCTATCAGGAGGAGCGAGCCGCCGTTAGCTGCCGCAGAGCCCAACTATCGTCACTTGACCATTATCTCCCCGCCGGATAGCGGCTTTCCTGGAAGAGTCCACCTGGGCGGGATAACGCAGGTGACGTGCGGGTCGGTGTAAGGGCCGGCCAGGCCATACCCAACTGAAGGAGACGATCATGGCGATGACAACGGCGCCTCCCGGTGTGCCGCATCTAGTCGACGATCCCGCTTGGCGGCAGGGGCTGACGTTTGTCGAGGCAGCGCGGCAAAGTGCTCCGCCTGTGGGACGTGGGAGCGAGGCCAGGCAGCTCGAGACCCTTTTCTCCGATGACCAGCCAAGTGGTAGCCGCGTGCTGGTGCTCCGGGGGGAGCCCGGTATCGGCAAGACCGACCTCCTCGAGTTCGCCGTCTCGTTAGCGGGCGGTCGGCGAGTTGTCCGGACCGTGGGCGTCGAATCAGAGGCCGAGTTTGCGTTCGCGGCTCTACAACAGTTATGCAGCTCGTCGCTTGACCTGCTGGAGCAGCTTGCCGCTCCGTTGCGAGAGGCTTTGAGCGTGGCCTTCGGGCTGATGTCGGGGGCGGCGCCCGAGAGGTTCCTCGTGGGGTTGGCGACTTTGAGCCTGTTTTCCAAAATGGCGGACAAGCGGCCCTTCATTTGCGTCGTAGACGATGCGCAGTGGCTAGACCAGGAGTCGGCGCAGGTACTGGCGTTTGTCGCCCGCCGTCTCGTGAGCGAGCCCATCGTGATGCTTTTTGCCACACGTAAACACCACGACGAACTGGCCGGTTTGCCTGAACTGGTTGTGCATGGGTTGGAGGACGAGGAAGCGGCCGAACTGCTGTCCTCGGTTGTCCCGACCCTGGTTAGCCCCAGTGTCCGGCGCCGGATAATTTCCGAGACGCAGGGCAACCCACTGGCCTTGCTCGAGCTACCCCGAGGGCTGACACCCATAGAACTGGCGGTTGGCTTCGGAGCCAGCGTGGATGTCCCCCTCCCTCGAAGGATCGAAGATACGTTTGGGAGCCGGATCCGCCAGCTACCGGTCGAGACGCAGCGTTTATTGCTGTTAGCCGCGGCTGAACACCTGGGAGACGCGGCAAAGGTTTGGCGGGCGGCTGAGATCCTCGGGATTGCCAAAGAGGCAGCGGTCCCGGCCGACGAAGCTGAACTGCTCGATATCGGCAACGAAGTCCGTTTCCGCCATCCTCTGGTCCGGTCGGCGGCGTACCGCTTGGCGCCTAAACGCGAGCGTCGGCTCGTGCACCAGGCATTGGCCGCGGCAACCGACCCCGCACGTGACCCTGACCGCCACGCGTGGCACATGGCGGCGGCGGCCGCCTGGCCCGACGAGTCAGTGGCCCAGGAGCTAGAGCGGTCGGCGGGCCGAGCACAACAGCGCGGAGGGTGCGCGGCGGCGGCCGCCCTATTGGAGCGTTCAGCGGATCTCACACCTGACCAGGGCACACGAGCCTTCAGGCGACTTCTCGCCTGTGGGGCCTATCTGCAAGCCGGGGTCATTGGCCGGGCGGAAGAGCTGTTAGAGATGACCAGAGGCCAGCTCGTCGACCCGGCCGCGCAGGCTCAAGCGATGCGGGTCGAAGGCGCGCTGCGCTTTGTCGAGGGGCGCGGAGGAGATACCCCGACATTGCTCTTCGGAGCGGCCATCGCCACGAGGAAGCTCGACCACGGTCTTGCCAACGAAGCCATGATGGAGGCTCTTGAGGCGGCCATGTGGGCCGGGCACCTGACCAGTGGCACAACTCTTGTCGACGTGGCCCGAGCTGTCCGCAGCTGGTCCGACCCGGAGGAGCCGGCGACGACCGCGGCCCTGTTGTTGAGGGGATACTCGGATCGGCTGACTAGCAGTTACCCCGCCCCGGTCCACTGGTGGCGCGGCGCGGTCAAGGCGGGTGCAGATGACGCAAGCGGGAGCACGCGTCTCCAGCTCCTGGGGATGCTTTGGAACGCCACCGGTGACATGCTCGACTTCGAAAGTCACATGGCCATGGCCTGCGAAAGGGTTCGTCAAGCGCGCGAAGAAGGTGCGTTCGCGGCGCTACCCATCGCGCTTGTCTGCCTGGCATGGTCTGAGCTCTTGGCTGGCCGGACCGAGGTGGCGGAGGCTCTGAACGCTGAGGGCACCAGCATCGCCGGCTCGACAGGTGCACCGGAATTTCCGGGGGCACATGGGATTGTCCGTCTCGGCATCCTCGCCTGGCGGGGAC
Organism: uncultured Acidimicrobiaceae bacterium; assembly: GCA_963754115.1. GTDB lineage: Bacteria > Actinomycetota > Acidimicrobiia > Acidimicrobiales > Palsa-688 > Fen-671. Next base: position 323,223 of record CAVWFC010000010.1, read on the forward strand.
GAGACGTCGAAGCGGTCCAGCTGGCGGAGGAGGTCATCCGCGAGGCCGTACGGCAGGGCCAAGGGATGACCGTGAAAATCGTCGACTTTGCGCTGGCCCTTCTCGACCTTGGCCACGGCCGCTACGAGCAAGCGCGCAAGCACGCGCTGGCGGTCTATGGAGCGGACCCGCTGTACGTAGGCTCGATGAGCCTCGCCGACCTGGTGGAGGCAGCGTGGCGCAGTGACGACGCCGACAGCGCGAAATTGGCGCTGGAGCGACTTGCAGAACGGGCGGAGGCCAGCCGGGCACCGTGGGCGCTCGGGCTGCTCGCCCGCTGCCTCGCGGTGACGGCGCCGGACGAGGAAGCCGAACCCCACTATCTGGAGGCGCTCCAACAACTGGGCCGCTCAGGCGTCAGGTGCGACCTCGCTCGTGCGCACTTGCTATATGGGGAGTGGTTGCGCCGCCGCCGCCGGCGGACGGAGGCGAGGGGACAGCTGCGGGCGGCGTACGACATTTTTTTGGAGACTGGGGCTGGCGGCTTTGCTCACCGGGCCGAAGCCGAGCTGCTGGCCTCCGGCGAGCATGCGCGCCAGCGGGTTGTTCACGCTCACATCGATCTCACGCCACAAGAGCTCGAGGTGGCGCAGCGGGCCGCCGAAGGCGGTTCGAACGGCGAGATCGCGGCGCAGCTCTACATCAGCCCCCATACGGTCTCGTACCACTTGCGCAAAGTTTACGCCAAGCTCGGGGTGAGGTCCCGTGGCCAGCTAGCGAAAGCCCTGGCCCGGTCGAACGCCGGCTGACGTGTTCTCCCCGATCGCGTTTGGCATTTAGATAAGCGCGTTTTAGTGCTGGCCGGTTTATCCCGGTACTGGCATCGCTAACGCCAGTCATTTTGGCCCAATTTTGCTGTGGGCGGAGAACAGCAATTGAACGGCCGGTGGCAGCTTTATACGATCTTTTCTGGTGGTTGTTGGGCTTCTGGTTTGGCGGGACACCATGCCCTCGGTGACCCGGCGCGCGCGGGCTGAGTTCTGCCTAAATTGCTAAGACAACTACACGATCGAAGGATCCCAAATTCAGCCGCATTCCTTAGCATTAGTCCCGGGCCTGTGATTTCACAGACAGCCCGGAAATAAAGGACGCCTGGCTGGACATGCTCCTCGGTCTAGCCGGACGCGCATCCAGATATCAGAGAACCTCTCGTCACACCTGAGAAAGGAACAACAAAAAGTGAAAATACGCCCTCGTAGCGTCGCCGCGCCGCTCATCGCGGCAGCCGTGCTGGCCGGGACCGGGTCGGCCGTTGCGGCGACGGCCCAAGCCCCCACGGCGCCATCGTCGCCCAAGCCAACCATCGTGTTGGTGCACGGCGCCTTCGCCGATTCTTCCAGTTGGAGCCAGGAGATCCCGGTGTTGCAGAACGCCGGTTACCCGGTCATTGCCGTGGCTAACCCATTGCGCGACGTGGCATCGGACTCCGCCTACCTGGAGAGTGTCCTGCCAGACGATCCAGGGGCCTATCGTGCTTGTCGGGCACTCTTACGCTGGTTTTCTCATCAGCCAGGCTGCGGCTGAGGATCCCAACGTGGAAGCGCTCGTCTACGTGGCCGCCTACATCCCCATGGCCGGTGAGACCCCCGCTCAGCTGACCTACATGAACCCCGGGTCGCTGCTGACCGGTAGCAACCTTATCGAGCGACCGGAGCCGACCGGGACCGACATCTATATAAACCCGGCGGATTTCGGCGAAGTTTACGCCGGAGGCCTGCCCCTGAGCGAAGTCGCCACTGCCGCAGTGGAGCAGCGCCCCATCACGGCATCGGCTTTGTCGGACCCGGCGACCGTTGACCCGCCGGCGGCGACTCCGAAGTGGGAGATCGTGGCGCTACAGGACAACGCCATCCCGACGAAGACAGAGTTTTGGATGGCGCAGCGGGCCCACGCCACCATCGTTACCGCCAACTCCGGGCATGATGTGCCCGCGGCGCGGCCGGGAATTGTCGACGCGACAATTCTAAGGGCGGCACAGTCGATTTCGTAGGGCTCGCCAGGGGGCCCCTTTGCTGCGTTCGTTGCAGTAAGGGGCCCCGATGGCTTCGAACAGAACGGGCATGACGGTTCCCCAGTGAGGACAGGGTCGTTGAATCCACCACGGAGGTTTCACGAGCCGAGATCGGGAGTTTCCGGAGCTATGAGGATGGGACGCCGGGTATGAGAGGCCAGCGTGTGAGAGACGCTGCCCAGCAGGGCGGAGCGCACGGGCCCCCGGCCCCTTTGGCCGCATACGATCAGGCGGGCTGAGATCTCGTCGGCTGTCTTGAGGATGGCGTCGGCCACACCATCAAAGGACTCTCTGGTCATGGCTGAGGCCCTGTACCCGTGCTCGTTGGCCCGCAGCGCTCCCTCTTCTGCGACCGACCTGGCATAGGACTCTTCCTCGCTGTCGATATCGGCGCCTGCGGCTGCACTACCCCCTACGAAGGCCCCCGTACGAGCAAGGCGCGTGGCCAGCGTTTCCCAGACCGTCAGCACAATGGCGTCTACTGGTCGGTCGATGAGATCTACAACGGCTCTCATGGCCCGCCGGGATCCTTCCGACCCGTCGAAGCAGAACAGCACGGGCAGGTTGGGACTTCCTTCTGGCATGACGCTCTCCTTTGCCTGGTCTCAGCTTCCCGTAGCCTCCGGTCGGTCAAAAGTTACCTGGTGCAGCGCCTGGAGGCCGTCTTGTGGCGGTTGAAACACCGAGCTGGCATCAGATGAGGCCGGCCTTGGCCTTCTCCAGCTCGATGTCGTTCCGGACCATTTCTTCGAGTACCCGCGGGAACTCAACCTTTGGTTCCCATCCCAGCACCTCCCTGGCCCGGGACGCGTCACCGACGAGCTGGTCAACTTCGGCTGGCCGCCGGAACCGGTCATCGGTCGCCACATAGGGGGCCCAATCGTCGATGCCAACCACATTGAACGCCATGTCGAGCACCTGGCGGACCGACCACGTGGTCCCGGTGGCGACGACGTAGTCGCCCGGCTCGTCTTGCTGGAGCATCCGCCACATGGCCTCTACGTAATCACCGGCGTAGCCGAAGTCCCTCGAGGTCCCCATGTTGCCGAGGGTCAAACTGCCCTGGAGCCCGAGCGAGATCCGGGCGACGGCATTAGAGATCTTCCGCTCGACGAACTCGAGGCCCCGCCGCGGGCTCGTGTGGTTGAAGAGGATTCCGTTTGATGCATGGATCCCGTAGGACTCGCGGTAGTTGAGGGTCGTGTAGTAGCCGAACACCTTCGCCGTCCCGTATGGCGAACGGGGGTGGAAAGGGGTCGTTTCCCGCTGAGGCACCTCGGCCACCTCGCCGAACATCTCCGATGTGGCCGCCTGGTAGAAGCGGATCCGGTTGTCTCGCCCGCCCACGATGCGGATGGCCTCGAGCATGCGCAGTACCCCGGATCCGCTGACGTTGGCGGTGAGCTCGGGCTGGCTGAACGACAGCTTCACGAAGCTGATGGCGCCCAGGTTGTAGATCTCGTCGGGCTGGACCTGTTCGACCACGGCGATGAGTGACGACAGGTCGGTCAGGTCCCCGTCGATGAGCTCGACCTCGGGCACTTCGTCGTGGACCACCTTGGCCTTGGGGTTGGCCTGGCCCCGGACCATCCCATGGACCTGGTAACCCTTTCCGATAAGCAGCTCGGCCAGGTAACGGCCGTCTTGCCCGGTAATCCCGGTGATCAGTGCGCGTGGCATATTTGCTCCTTGGGGTGGCTGGTCGCCCGAAGGCGGGACGGTGATCGTGTGCGTGACCTGAGCGGCCTCGGATGCAGCGGATGACAAGCCACCTGCTTGGCCGAGGTAGGCGTGACGGAACCGGGCGCGGGCGCGCCGGTAACGGAGTTCAACGGCGTTTGGTGTGCACCCGAGCAAGGCCGCCGATTCGGCGTGGCTCAGCTCTTCCCAGACCACCAGGCGCAGTACCTCCCGCTCGGCCGGGCGGAGCTCTCTCAAGGCCGCCTTCACCCTGGCTTCCAGCAGCCCAAAGCTGTCAGGCGGCACCGGCGTCCCGCTCGCCGCTCCGGCTAGCCGCTGGAAAAGCCGCACGCGCCTGAGCGTCGTGCGCCGGTGGTCGGCCACCATTCGCCTGGCCACGCCGAAGAGCCACAAGCGGTCTTCAGGTGATGGAGGGAGGGAGCCGAAATGACGCCAAGCGACGGAGAAGACCTGGGCGACGATGTCACCGACGTCTGCGTCGCTAACCCGGCGCCGGACGTAGGCGGCGATATCCGCTCGATGGGCGCTGTAAAACCCTTCGAACAGCTTTTCACGACCGTCATCCGGTCCACGTCCGTCGTCGGGCGCAGGCCCCTGATCTGGCTCGTTCCCGTCATCTGGACCAAGCTTTGCCACGCCGGGCGGGCTCCTTTCCTCAATGGTCATATGGCCGGCTCGAGCCTAAAACCGTCCCCGAGCGAGGCAATTACTGTTTGCGGCCCCCGTGTTCGTCGGTGAGGATCGAAGCATGTCATGTCAGATCAGGCGGATCCACCTCGGAGAGGCTGACCGTCTCCGCGACATACGCCTTCGAGCCCTGTCCGAATCGCCCAGCGCGTTCGGGACGACCTTTGCCGCTGACTCGGAACGACCCCCCGCTCACTGGGAGGAACTCACCGCGGCCTGGTCGGAGGGGGACGACGGAGCCGTGTTCGTGGCCGATGCGGGAGCTCAATGGGTTGGCATCGCCGTCGGCGCCCGTCGTGCTGACTACCTCGGGTTTGTCGCGCCTGCAGGGACCGTCCACCTAACGTCTATGTGGGTTGCTCCCGAATCCAGAGGTGCCGGGTTGGGACGGCAATTATTAGACGAGGTGGTGGCGTGGGCCGGCGCCACCGGAGCGCGTGTTGTCGAGTTGTGGGTGACCTGCGGCAACGATGCGGCCCACTCGCTGTACCGACGAGCCGGGTTTTCGCCGCTGGACGAGCGCAGGCCCCTCGCCTCGGACAGCCGCTTCGAAATTGAGCGCATGGTACTGACCCTGCCCGATCGCCCGGCCTGACCTGAACGAGCGGGCCGTTCTCCGGAGGTCTCCCGGGGAGCTCAGGCCTCGCGCCTTGCATCGTCCCCGGTCGTGAAGCGACCTCGAAGCCCGCCTCAGTCCCACTTGCTGCCATCATGATGAGATGGCCGTGCTCAAGGTGGCCACCTGCCAGTTCGCCGTTTCCGGCTGCGTAGAGGACAACCTGGCGCGGCTCAAACTGCAGATGCGCAGAGCGCGTGACCGGGGAGCCCGCGTTGCCCACTTCCCGGAGGGCGCTCTGTCAGGTTACGCGGGCGTGGACCTCGAAAGTTCCCTCGCTTTCGACTGGGGACGCCTGCAAGTGGCTCTCGAGGAGATGTCGGAGTTGGCGGGCGCGCTGAAATTATGGGTTGTCGTCGGCTCGGCTCACCGGCTGAGCGGCCAGCACAAGCCCCACAACAGCCTGTACGTCATCGGCGAATGTGGCCGGTTGGTCGAGCGTTACGACAAACGGTTCCTCGGTGGCAGCGACATGGCGCATTACAGCCCGGGCAGCCACTTCAGCACCTGGGATATCGACGGCGTGTCGTGCGGGGCCCTTATCTGCTACGACTACCGGTTTCCCGAGCTTTATCGGGAGTACAAGCGCCTCGGGGTGTCGCTCATGTTCCACTCCTTTCATGCCGCGAAGGCGGCCCCTGACCGCATTGCCGCCATCGGAGCGGCAATCGGACGGGATCTTGCGCACCTCAACGCCGCACCGACGCACACTTATCCCGGCATCACGATGCCGGCCGCCATGACCACGGCAGCGGCGTGCAACCATATGTGGATCAGTTGTCCCAACTCCTCGGCACGCGAGAGTTGCTGGCCTTCGTTTTTGTCCGGGCCGACCGCATCACCACCGGACGCCTGCGCCGCAACGTCCCCGGTGTGCTTGTCTCCAGCGTCGACACAGGCGAGGAGCTATACGATTCGACCCGCCTGTGGCGCGAGCGGGCAATGGCCGGCGTTCTCCACAGCGGCACGGTGGTGGAGGACCCGCGCTCAGAAGACCGGGGCCGCCCCTGAGCCTATTTGGCGGGCTCGCGCTTATAGAGAGCCGGCCCGATCAGTGGCCGTACCGTTGAGATAATTTGTCCCGTCGGTCGTGGGCGTCCACGGGGCCGGGCGATGACTGCTTCGGGCCCGAACCCTGCGCCGCGACCCGGCCGATGTCCCGCCGGGCCAGGGCTACACCCTCTGTCAGTGCGCTCCGTGGCGATGGCTTGCGGACGTTGGTCTCGCCACTGCTGCTCCGGGTGTCACAGGCCGGCCCGCTGTTTTGTCTTTGGTGGAGGTGAGCCTTCAACCAAAGGAGTCAGTGAAGTGAGCGTGCTAATGGTTCAGTCCAAGTTCAAGCCCGAAAGCGTTGCACATATTCAGGCGGCGGTGGACAAGGTGATCGCCGCCCTCGATTCGGCCCAGCCCGAAGCGATCCGGTACGCGTCGTTGCTGCAACCTGACGGTGAGACGATGGTTGCTCTTCTGCAGGTTGACGACGGTGTGGAAAATCCGCTCTCGAGTCTTCCGGAGTACCAGGAGCTCCTGGAAATGGTCGAGCCGTGCCGAGCTGAGCCGCCCGTCGTCCAACGCTGGACGCTCACGGGCACGTACAGGTTGTTCTGACGGCTATTGCGGCGTATTGCGGCGTCGCCGTGCATCCCCCCGCCCGGCGGATGCGCACGGCGACGCTAAGTGACGCGGCGACGGTCGCGCTCGATGGCAGATCGGGCTTCTCCGGGATCGGCGACTGCCGGGTTGTCGGGTCGTCAGGTCGGCGCGAGAGCAAGCGCAGCGGGCCATGTGTGGAAAATTAGGGAGCATGATCGATAACGAAGAGAGCAGGCCCGGCCGCCGCTTCGTTAAGCGACGCCCACCCCCAACGGCTGGCACCATCTCGGCCGCGCTTGGGACAGCCGAAGCGGAGCTGCGCTTCTACCAGGAAGGATCGCGTCGGGCTCGTCGGTCTGACATTCGTGGCCCGCCGCTACAGTCTGACTGGAGTCCTCGACGGACCGCTCCTGGTGCCTCTAGAAGATCCTTTCCGACTGGGTGCCGGGGGCCGACCCGGCCCTCGTAGCCCGTCTACTTTCCGAGCACCACCGCTGTTGGGAAGGTCGAGCGAGGAGCCGTTGGCCGTGGCTGCGTGCTTCGGGGGACGGCGCAGACCTGGTGGGCGAATTGTTTGACTTGACCTGGGCCCGGCTGGCCTCGTGCCCTGGCTTTTCGGCCTCTGTCAGACGGCTCGGCGAGTCGCTCGTCGGAAAGGTCCCGGGTGCTGAACGGGCAGAGGCTGGTTCGGGGCCCGGGACGCTGCTCCATGGCGACGCCTCCATGGCCAACCTCAGGACCGGCCCTGATGGCGAAGTCGTCTTTTTGGATTGGGAGGACGTCCGGACCGGGGCAGGAGAGACAGACTTGGCCTGGTTGCTCGTATCTTCGGTGGAACCAAGTCGGTGGGACGAGGTCATTGCCGCCTACGGCCCGGCGACCTGTTTGGTAGACGTACTTCCATCCGCCGCCGCCCAGGGATTGTTGAGCCTGGCCGATGCTGGCGTTGACAGCGAGAAAGCAGCCCCCTGGATGGAACGCCTGGAAGCCGCCAGCTCGCGTATCTTCCAGTGACCCCATGAAAGTTCCCAACAGGGTGCGGAGTAGCTGGCCCCTCGGGGCGGCCGTTGGGACCAGTTATATACCGGAAAGTGGTCAAAAAGCGCGCCCAGCGACCAGGACGTGAGCAAAGATCTGCCCCGGCGACCTGACAATTGGTGCCGATCGGTCCAGTTATTACCGAAAATGGGGAGCGCGGCGGAGCTCGGCCCTGACCGCGGCCGTTGGGTCCAGTTATATACCGGAAAGTGGTCAAAAAGCGCGCCCAGCGACCAGGCCGTGAGCAAAGATCGGCCCCGGCGGCCTGACAATTGGTGCCGACGGGACCAGTTTTCCCCGAAAATGGGGACCGCGGCGGAGCTCGGCCCTGACCGCGGCCGTTGGGACCAGTTATATACCGGAAAGTGGTCAAAAAGCGCGCCCAGCGACCAGGACGTGAGCAAAGATCGGCCCCGGCGGCCTGACAATTGGTGCCGACGGGACCAGTTAGTACCGAAAATGGGGAACGGGGCGGAGCTGGACCGACGATGCTGGGCGCGTGGTCATGCACCCCAACCAGCTCACAGTTGACGTCGGGACAGTTCGCGCCCTTATCGCCGAACAGTTCCCCACCTGGGCGCGGCTGCCGGTCCGAGCGGTCGCATCACGCGGGACAGTGAACGCCATCTTTCGCATAGGTGATCATTTGGCAGCCCGGTTCCCTCTTCAGCCTGGCGATGCAGGAGCCACCCACCGCTCGCTGGTGTCAGAGGCAGCCGCGGCGAGCCGGCTAGCCGGAGCGACTCGTTTCCACACGCCTGAGCCCATCGCTCTCGGGCAGCCCGGCCGAGGTTACCCGCTGCCCTGGTCCGTTCAAACCTGGATCCCGGGTACCGACGCCACCGAGGTCGACCCTGGCGGCTCCGACGCCTTCGCTCAAGACCTGGCCGACTTCGTCCGCACCGTTCGCGCCATCGACACAGGGGGCCAGACCTTCAGGGGTACCGGACGTGGAGGGGACCTCACTTCCCATGACGAGTTCATGAAAGTCTGCTTCTCGCGCAGTGAGGGACTGTTGGACGCGGTTCGCCTGGGCAGGATTTGGCGGGCGTTGCGCGACCTCCCGAGCCAGGGCGCCGGCGACGTGATGACGCACGGCGACCTGATGCCGGGCAACGTGCTCGTGGCGCACGGGCGTCTTGTGGGTGTCATCGACGTTGGCGGCCTTGGGCCGGCCGATCCCTCACTTGACCTCGTCGGCGCCTGGCACCTCCTCGAAGCTGGACCTCGTCAGGTCCTGCGAGAGAGCCTTGGCTGCGACGACCTGGAATGGGAGCGGGGCAAGGCGTGGGCCTTCGAACAGGCGATGGGTGCCGTGTGGTATTACGTCACCAGTAACCCGACGATGTGTGGCATCGGGCTCAGGACTCTCAGCAGGATCCTTGAAGCCGGGTCTTGAGAAGGGGTTCAGGGCGGCTCTCCAAAACGACGTTTTCGCCGTCGTCAACTCCCGGCTACCGTCGGGGGGTCGAGGCTTAGGAGGGGACAGAAAGTTGGGCACGAAGCGCCGTGTCGGTTGGGACGGTTGTCTCAACGTTCGCGACCTCGGCGGTTTGCCCTTGCGAGACGGGGGCGTCACCGCGTCAAGGGGTAGTGTTCCGCGCCGATGACCTGGCCCGCCTAACGGAAAAGGGCTGGCGACAGTTCGAGGCCCTGGATGTTGCGGGCGTTCTGGACTTGCGTTCGAGGTGGGAGGTCGAGCGCTGGCCCAGTCCGCTCGCGGCGAGGAGTTTCTACCAGAACACGCCGCTTTGGGACGAGGCGATGGATGTCGCCGCGACGGGCCTCACATTGACAGAGGTGTACGAGACGATGACCGTCCAGCTCCGCCCCGAACTAAAGCGAGTTTTTGAGCGTTTAGCCATTGGTACCCGACGGGGCACGGTCGTGGTCCATTGCTTTTCCGGGAAGGACCGTACCGGTCTGACCAGCGCCCTGCTACTCGATTGCTGCGGCGTTGAGCGGGCCGCCATCGCCGAAGATTACGGCCTGAGTGGCGTGTGCTTGCGAGATTTGTTCGATGGCTGGATCGCCGCCGCCGACCCCGCCGAGCGGGCAGAGCTAGCCCAACAATTGGCGACCGACCCCGAAGCGCTCTTGACCGTGCTCGAATTCCTGGATGGGGAGTTCGGTGGGGCGGCGGCGTTCCTCTCGAAGTGTGGCCTCGCTTCGAGTGATCTTGACCAACTGCGCGCCAGGCTGGCGCCGTAGGCTGCCCGCTCCCTCACCCCTCGAGAGGCGGCTCCCTGCTGCAGCTACCACCCGAAATCAACTTCGCCAGGTGCGAACGGACAATTCGGAGAAGGTGTTGCACACCTGTCGGGTCGATAACAGTGGCAGGGCCGACGAGACGGTGGTCCAGGGCCTGGCGGACTACGTCGAGCGACGGATTTTGTTCGAGGGCCCACGCAGCCGCGCCCTGCTTCGTACCGTGCACCCCCTCCTCGGCGAACTGCCACATCCTGCAGCTCGTCAGTACCGTTAGCTCAGCGTGAGGCGGGTCGTCGCCTATCCGTTGCCAGCTGGCGAGCTGGGCATCACTCACCTCGAGTACCCACTCGTCCGGCACTTCGCCAATTATCCGACGAGGGCCCGTGCCCAAGAGGCTGATCCCGTCGGCGCGGCAGATGGAAAATTCCGTGACCAGGTCGGGCTCCTCGACGCCGAAACCCACCTGGCAAGCCAGTGGACGGATTTCGGCGTAAGCCTCCAGCACCGGCACACGGGGGGGTGCCGCGGCCACGGCCTCGAGGACAAACCGCAGGTCCACCGGGCCGGGCCAGCGGGCGGCCACGTCGCCGGCCAGCTCTTTGAACCATCCCTTTTCGCCGCCGCTCAGCGGGCTTGCCACCACTCCGAGCAGGTCGACGTCGCTCGTCCCCGGTATGTACTCGCCGGACGCCAGAGAACCGTGCAAAATGATGCCGACAACCCTGGTTTTCAACCCGGCTACGACGGCGCCGGTGATGTCGGCCACCAAGCGATGGGCGTTGTCTTCGGAGGCTTGTTCACGTTGCATCGTCACCCACCGGTCTTTCTGGCTCTTGTGACTTCGACAATTTCACCCCTTGCCCGGCGGTACGAGAAATTACCGCACCGTAGGCAACTGACCTGCTTCGTGGAATTTGCTCCGGCACTACGGTTTCGGCGCTCGGGAGGCCGGGCAGTCCGGTTGCCCCCGCCGTTTGGGAGCCTTGAAAGGCCGCCACAGGTGCGCGTAAGGTTTGGGCCAGCGCTAGTGGGAGAGTGCCGAGGACTCGCCGAAAGACTGGAAGTCATCCCTCGATATCAGGTTCGAACCAGCGTCTGACGACCCTCGAGCCTCCCGTGCGAGCCCGGGTGGAGAGCGAGGACATCATGAAGACGTTGCCTGACTCCCCCAACATGGACCATCTGCGCCAGCAGGCCAAGGACCTGCTCGGCCAGCTGCGCTCGGCACGCCCGGGCGCCGGCCTGTCTGAAGCTCAAGTGTTGGTGGCGCAGCAGTACGGTTTCCATACCTGGACCGCCCTCAAAGACGAGGTCGACCGCCGGAACGCAAAGCCCCTCCACGCCCCTGACGGGGCAGCCGAAGCTGTCGCCAACGCATTCGATCTCGGAGCACCCAAAGGGCCACTCGTCGCCGTCGAGCGCCAGTGGGCGGGCCAGGCGTGGTCGCTGACGACCGATCGTGGCCGGTGGCTCGTCCGCCAGTTGTTCGACTGGTACGACGGGGGCGACCGTGAGACCGAGGCCGTGCTCGCGCAGGCAGCTATCGGGGCCGGGATCAAGACCCCGCCGCTGAAGCGATCGGCGGCCGGCGCCATCATCGAGCCGGTCGACACCCCGGACGGCCGCACGTGCTGGCGGGTATTCGGATGGTCTCCCTTCGGGCCGATGCCGTCAGTACCGGTCGACCCGAAGCTCGCCGCTGCCGCGGGTGCCATCATCGGCCGCGTCCATGCCCTGGCTCTGCCGCCACCCCGCCCGGTCGGCTCCTGGTTGACGAGGCGCCGCCCGGAGCCGAACTGGTGGGAACTACAACGGGAGGCGGTCCGGGCCGCGGTCCCATGGGCCGACGCGTTGGCCGGCGCCATCCCGGCGATCGTTGACGTGAGCGCGATTATCGACCCGGGCGACCCGAATGACGCTGCGGTCCTCACTGCATGCCACTTCACGCCGGATGCATTCCGGACGGCAGGAGACGACCTTGTCGTCGTCTTGTGGGAGTACGCCGGAGCCATGCCTCCCCGCTGGGACCTCGGGCACGCGCTGGCCCATTGGAGTGCAGGCGTCGAGGACGAGGTCAACGCGCCCGCGGCACAGGCGCTCCTCGACGCCTACATGCGCGAGGCGCAGGGCGTCGCCGTGGGCGCGCTAGATCTCGGCATATTCAGTGCCGATATCTCCGCTTCGCTGAACTGGACCGCCACCCGCGTCCACATCGCCCTCCATGCCGAGGACGCGGTACGGCGAGAGGTTGCTGAGCGCGAAGTCCCCGAATTGCTCGCTGCGCCACCAAGCACCCGGTGTTACGAACGCATCCTGGAAGCCTTGAAGGCCTAGCGGGGACGAGCCGCCAGGTCGCGAAAATTGTTGCCGTGCCCGCTCGCGGTTTCGAAAACCGCACCGCCATAAGCGCTCCGCCCCGACGCCAGGCCTGCCAGGGCGTCAGTTTGAGTTGTGTAGCCGTGAGATTTGCTGGTTGAGGTAGCGCTGCTGCTGGGCGTTTGTGGCCTGCTTGGCGGCGGTTTCGTAGGCGGCAAGCGCAGCTTTGCGATCGCCTTCGAGCTCGAGGAGATGGGCGCGAACGGCATGGAAGCGACGGTCTGCATTGATCCTGGCGTCGGGTTCGAGGCGGCGGAGCAGTTCGAGACCAGCGCCTGGCCCGGCGATCTTGCTCACGGCGACGGCGTGGTTGAGAGCGACGACCGGGTTGTCATCGAGCTGGAGGAGCACGCCGTAGAGGGCCGCGATCTGCGGCCAATCAGTCTTGTCAGCACTGGTCGCCTCGTCGTGGACAGCGGCGATGGCGGCCTGGAGCTGGTAGGGCCCCGTCGGCCCATGGGGCAGGGCGGCCGTAATGAGCGCCACGCCCTCTTCGACGGCGGCGCCGTCCCACAACGTCCGGTCCTGTTCGTCCATGGGGATGAGCGAACCGTCCGCTCTCGTACGGGCCCGGTGGCGGGCGTGGACGAGAAGCATCAACGCCAGGAGACCGCTCGCCTCGCTCTCGTTCGGGAGGATCGTGTGCAGCATCCTGGTGAGGCGGATGGCCTCCTCCGAGAGGTCAACACGGAGCAAATCGGCGCCCAGAGTGCTGGCGTAGCCTTCGTTGAAGATCAGGTAAAGCACCCGGAGCACAGCGTCCAGGCGATCAGTCACGGGGGATGGAAGAGCAAATGGTACGCCACTGTCCTTGATCGATTGCTTTGCCCGGGTGATACGCCGGGTGACCGTCTGCTCAGAAGTGAGCAGGGCCCGGGCAATCTCGGCAACGGCGAGGCCCCCGACGGCGCGCAATGTCAACGCGATCTGCGACGCTGCCGAGAGGGACGGGTGACAGCACATGAAGAGCAGCACCAGCGTGTCGTCGGCCGGCAACCGGTAGTCACCGGCGAGCTCGTCCTCCGCTCGGACCTGGTCGACGGCCACGGTTGACCAGCGGGCGACCGTCCCTTGGCGACGACGACGGGCCTGGTCGGCGCGGAACAGGTCGGTCAGCCGACGTGCTGCCACGGCGATGAGCCAACCTTTGGGGTTGGCGGGGAGGCCATTTCGTGGCCACTGCGCCGCCGCCGCCGCCAATGCCTCCTGGGTGGCGTCTTCGGCCAGGTCGAAATGGCCGTAGCGGCGTACCACCGCGCCGAGGACCTGCGGCGTCAAGGGACGAAGCAGGCCCTCGAGCTCGGAGGGATCCATCTCGGGCAACTCTTCAGCTCTAGCCTTCGAAGTCAGGCTGGTGCTCGTCGATGGGCCGAATGTCCGCATAGGCCCGGGCCCGGACATGTTCGGGCCGGGGCAGCTTGTGAGGCGGGAAGCGATCTCGGTGGCCCGGTCGAAGCTCTTACATTCGACGACCCAGTAACCGGCCAGGACCTCTTCTGCTTCGGCGTAGGGACCGTCGGTCACTACCGGTACGCCCTCCCGGAGCCGGACGCGGCGTGAGTGGACCGGTGTACTCAAGCCTCTGGTCTCCACCAGCTCGCCAGAGCCGAGCAGTTCCTGGTTGAACGCCCGCATAAACGCCCCAAGCGCCGCGTAGTCCTCCGACGTCCACGCCGGCGGCCCAGAAGGACCTCCGACCATTCCCTGGTAATCCTGCTGCGATGCGAAGGTCAAGATCATGTACTTCATCGACGTCTCCTTTCCCCGAGGCGTTCTGTAACGCTCTCACCCGTAACGTCGGAACCACGGGCCCCGACCGGACACTGCCACGTCCCGGCGGACGTGGCAGTCGGTTGGTCATGACTCGGGGTCAAGGTCCCCGCCGATAGGTGATCGCTCCCGGGCGTGAACGGCGCGAAGGAGCTCCTCCATCCGGGCCAGCCGCTGGGCCAGGTCGGCCAGATTGACTTCACCGGTGGTCATTTGAGAAGCCGCTGCGGCGGCCCCCCTGCGAGCCTGGTCGACGAAGGTGGAGGCCACCTGAGCAGTCACGACGGCCAAGGTCAAGATACCGATAGCCATGATGAGACAAGCCGCTATTCGGCCCAGAACAGTGACAGGGTAGTAATCGCCGTACCCCACCGTGGTTACGGTCACCAGGGACCACCAAACTGCTTCACCAAAGGTATGGATATTGCTCCCGGTGGCGTGGCGCTCGTAAAAGTAGACGGCTGCCGCGCCGTTCATCACCAGAAGCGAAGCGGCTAAAAGAAAGCGGAGCAAGTTGCCGCGCCGGAAGATCGACCGGACCAATCGGAGGCTGAACACCACACGGAGCGGCGGCAGCGCGACTACAACAAGACCGAGCCAATGGGCACCGATGTAGCGCCAGTGGCGGGTGGCTAATGAGGCCCGAATAGCAATGTCGATGGCATAGACCGCAGACAATGCTACGCGAGCGGCAGCGGCCTCCGTCGAGGCAGAGCCAAAGTCGCCCGGGGGGACTACGACCAGCCACAGCGTGACCAGCGCCAGAAGGTCGAGCGGCGTTTGGGTCCGGGCCATGTACGATGCCAGTCGTCCCGTCGGGTCGTCCAGTACGGTCTGGGGGTCAGCCTCGGTGTCTGTTGTGCCAGCCATGCCTTTAAATGTGGCCGACGGTCATAACCCCGCGCTAGCGCTTGGGTAATGCGTCAACGGCGGATGTCACACGGCCACCGGGTCGACGTTGCGGCCGTACGTCAGTGGCAGCCGCACGTCGGTGGCCGGCGTGCCACCCAAGGTCGCGCCGGCTACGCCGCCTACGGTACCCGGAGTTGATCTGGACTAAATAGCCCACGAAAGCGCTTCGGCGTTGCCCGGCCCCCACGCTTCGGCCCCTTCCCTGAGAGACCCTGGTAGAGCGGACCGGCTGTTCAATTTCCCTGGCCGCCTGGCGTCTTCGGCCCAAGCTGGCCATGGCTTCCTGCGAAGAGGTAGGTTCCAACCGAAGCCACGACCTGCTTCAGCTCAGTGTTCATCTGCGACGACCAAGACGGAGGCTACGACAAGTGAGCATCAAGATCGCTCTCATCGGTGCCGGCAACATTGCCTCACACCACCTGAACGGTTATCTCGAAGCGGGCTCGCGAGTGACAGTCACGGCGGTGGCCGACGTCGACCTGTCCCGGGCCCAGCAGCTCGGGCAAAAAGCCGGCGGGGCGGAGGCGTACCAGGACTATCGGGACGTCCTGTCATCAGTTGATGTCGACGCGGTCGACATATGCCTTCCCCACAACCTTCATGCAGATGCAATTATCGGCGCGGCTGATGCTGGCAAACACATCATTTGCGAAAAGCCTCTGTGCCTTAACCTGGCAGAAGCGGACCGGATTGCCGAGAGCATCGCTCTCAACGGAGTGACCATGATGTGCGCGCACAACCAGCTGTTTATGCCGTCCGTGGCCGCGGCTGACGACCTCGATTAACACTGGAGAGCTGGGGCAGGTGTACGAGGTCGCGACCAACGATTCTTTCCACGCCAATTTGGACCCGACCAAGATCGGCTGGCGGGCGAACGTAGCCCAAAGCGGTGGCGGCGAGCTCATCGACACGGGCTACCACCCCACCTATCTGCTTCTCCACCTGGCCGCAGAGGAGCCGGTCGAGGTAGCGGCCATGCTCTCCTCGCACCGAAAGAAGTTGAACCAACTGGAGGACTCTGCCCGGGTCCTGGTCCGCTTTGCGTCAGGGAAGGTCGGTTCCATCGTTACCAGCTGGGCGTACGAGCCGGCATCGAGAGCGGAGCGGTTCTCCGTCGTCGGCGAAAAGGGCTCGTTGACGGCGACGCAATCTGCCATCAACTTCAAGCCGCTGGGGCAACCCGTCCGCCGGATCGAGCTGCCGGGCTCGGTCGATACATTCGCAGCCGAAATTGCCCATTTCCTGGATTGTCTAGACAATAAGCAAAAGCCGATCCAGACCGAGGTCGACGGGATCGCCGCACTCCGCGTCATCCTCGCCGCCTACCGGTCAGCGCGCGAAAAGCGCATTGTGAGCGTTACCGAAGACTGACACCGGCCCACCGACGTGGCCCACCCGACGTGGCCTCTGCGCCGTGATGAGCGGGCCAATCTGGCGGTCTGGATCGTAGGCTTACTGAGGCTTATGCTCCGCTTGCCCCCGCATCACATCCCGCGGCCACGCATCACGGACCGGTGTAACGGGTACCAGGTCATCGTCGTAGAGGCGGCGGCCGGCTACGGCAAGAGCGTACTGGCCGCCGAGCTGGTCGACGTCTGGAGGAGCATCGCGATCGGCGTACAGCTCGAGCACGGGGGCGTGGACGCTTCCTTGCTGGCCGCTCGGTTGCACGAAGCGGCCCGCAGGTCCGGCTTCACCGACGCCGGGGTGGCCTCGGCGACCAGCCAGGGCCCGGTCGGGGCGCTGGACGCCATGATCGCCGCACTGGCCGGAGAGTGCTGCACGTTTGTGATCGACGATGCCCATAACGCCCGGGAAGATGCGGCCAACCTCATCGAACACCTGGCCACGCAGCTGGAGGGAGCGCAGCGGCTCGTCGTACTGGGTCGCCAGCTGCCCAAAGGCAGCTCTCGGCTCCGCCGGGCCGAGTTCCTCCAGTTGACGGCGGCCGATTTAGCGCTTATCCCGGCAGAGACCCTCGTGCTCTGCCGCTCCGGATTTGGCCTGGAAGCCAGCCCTGAGGCGGCAGAAGTGCTGGACCGGGCGACGCAGGGCTGGACGGCGGCCACCGTCCTGGCCGCCGCCCGAGCCGTTCGCACCGGCCAGAGCGTCGCTGCGGTGGCCGAAGCTGCTACTGGCCCGGGACATCCCGGCGGTGCCGTTGCCGCGATCCTCGAAGAGGCGTTACTGGCCCTTGGCCCGAGCGGCCGGCCGCTGCTCGCCCAGATAGCCAGGCTGCCCTTGCTCGATGCGGATCTGGTCGCCGTCGTCGCGCGCGACGAGGAGTTTTTTGACCGTGCCCGTCAGGTGGGTTTGCCATTCGCTCCGGCGCGGGGGCAGTGGTGGGACTTGCCGGGGCCGGTGCGCGATTATCTGGCCGGCCTGGCGCCTCGGGACGCCGACACGATGCTCGCCGCAGCCGAGGAGTACCGCAGACGGGGTGAGCTTTGGTCCGCGCTCGAGCTGCTGCTGGCGTCGGGCGAAGCGAAAGAGGCGGCCTCCGTGATGGCCACGATCCCGCCGGCCGTGGAAGAGACGCTCGACACGATGGAGCTTCGGGCCCGTTTTGAGCAGTTCCCTGACCCGGCTGTTGACGACCACCCGGAAATACTCGTGCTCTTGGCCCGCCGGCTCGGTCACGCCGGGCTGTACAGCCTGTGCTGCGAGCTCCTCGGCCGTGCCCGGGACATCGCCCGGGCCCGCGGTGACGAAGTGCTGGACCGGGCTGCGCGCGCCGAGATGGTGAAGGTCCGCTTTCTCGCCGAGATGAAGTACGCACGAGCCGAGGAGGAGGCGCGAGAAGTACTCGCACGTTCGTCGCCCGAAGAACGGCTGACCCGGGCGCGGGCCAATGAGTTCCTTGGGTTCGCCCTCTGCCGGCGCGTTGACAGTGCCGGCCGCCTGGATGAAGCGGCGCTCGACGAGGCCGACGACTGCTTGGCCCGAGCGTCGGCGATTTACCGCGACCTCGGCATGCGATCAGCCGCCTCGTTCGTTGCCGTCGACCGGGCCGTGCACATCGACTTTCCCAGAGGCAGGGTGGCGGGGGCCAAGGAAGGCATCGAGCAGGCCCTGGTCATGGTGGCCGACCGCCCACGGGCTCGAGGCTTCGTGATGGTCTGGCGGGAGCTCTTCGCGGCAGAGCTGGGCGATGACGAGCTGTGCCGGAGCAGCGCGGCGGAGGTCTTTCAAGTCGCCGAACAGATCAAAAGCCCCTTCCTCGCGGCACAGGGTCACTGGAAGCTCGCCGTGCTGGCTTCGTACCGTGAGGATGGAGAGAGCGCTCTTCACCACCTCAGGGAGACCGAGCTGCTCAGAGGGGCCTGGTGGGGACTGCTGTCGGGCGAGTTCCTCGCCGAGGCCGCCGACCTGCTCGACCGGGTCGGATATGAAGCTCTCGCCCTCGAGTACCTGGCCAGGGCACGGGACGAGCCGGGGGACGCGGGGCACCTGGTGGCGCTGGCTGAAGCAGCCATCGAGGCGCGCCACGGCGACCCGGTACTGGCTGAGCGCAGGCTCGTCGCCTTGGCCCAGCAGCGACTCGACGCCAGGGAACAGTGGCGGGTTACGTTGCTCAGAGGCTTCGCCGCATACCGGCGGGGAGGGCACGACCAGGCGGGCGCGCTGGCCGCCCGGGCCTGCGAACAAGCCGCGCAGCTCGGCTTATGGCAAGCGCCGCTGCTCCGCGAGCGCGTCGTCACGGAGCAGCTGCTCGGGCTGGCTACCGCCACCGGTCAACCCGCAGTCCTGGCACTTAAGGCGACTGCTCTACCCATGTTTGTCGCCGTTCTGGGACGCTTCGAGCTCACCGTCGCCGGACGCTCGGTGTCCTTGGTACCGGGCCAGGAGGCGCGGTTGCTCAAGTTCGTGGCCGCCTCGGGCGGTCAGGTCCACAGCGAGCAGGCCATCGAGGCTTTGTGGCCGGAAGCCGGCCGGGCTGAGGGGCGCAACCGCCTGCGCACTGTCCTCCACCGCTTGCGCCTAGGGGCGGGGGAGGTCCTGGCCCGTTCTGGAGAAACGCTTGTGCTCGGGACGGGCTTGCGCGTGGACCTGGCGGAGTTCCTGGCCGAGGCGGAGCGAGCGCAAGCGCTCGCCGCTACCGACCCGGCGCTCGGTGCCGCGGTAGCAAACGGTGCGATAGCGCGCTACCGGGGGGACGTTCTGCCTGAGGAGCGCTACGAAGATTGGGCCGAGAAGCCGCGTCGGAGCGCCCGTTCGGTCATGCTCGGCCTTTTGGACCTGTGCGCGAAAAGTGGCGGCAGACCGCGGCGACCTCGACGGCTTGCGCCGCGCCGTGGAGAGGTCGATCGAGCTCGACCCTTACGACGACAGGCGCTACCTCCGGGTCGCTTCGGCTCTCGCGGCAGAGGGGCACCGTTGGGAAGCATTATCGGTCGTCGAGCGGGCCAAATCGGCCCTCGTCGAACTCGGATTGTGCCTACCTGAGCGGTTGCTCGAACTGGAAGAGGCGATCGTCGCCCATCCCCGGTCGGTAGAGGCCTGATAACCGCTCCGGGTTCGGGGGGACCCGCCGGGGGCGCAGCGAGGCTCCTGGCTGATCAAGTCGTCGGCGAAATGCTGTGTGGCCGAGGCCCTAAACGACTCGAGGTACAGCGATGCATTTGGCATGGCCGCACCTCGTACCGTAAGCGGGCCAATGTCGCCTGCCGTGGCACTACAGGGAGATCAGACGATGCGGAACCCAGCTGTAGGCTCGCTCGACGTCCTCGTCGGCGATTGGTCGTTGACACTGACCGGCGCATGGTTCCTCGAGTCCCGGGAGGTGTGCCAGCACGGCCACGCCACTGCGCGCTGGCTGGGTGACGCCTTCATCGAACTCGAAGCCGAGCTGGAGGGCAAGCCGATGTGGCACTTCGTCTTCGGCCGCAGTGACCCGGTCGGCCAGCTCTTCGCGCTCTACCACGATCCACGGCCAACCTCGCGGATGTTCCGTATGAGCCTCACGGGGGGCCACTGGGAAATGCTGCGGGAAGACCCTGACTTTCACCAGCGCTTCGTCGCGACCATCGCCGGCGACCGCATCGACGGGCGCTGGGATGCCTCTGATGACAACGGCGCGACCTGGAGAAAAGACTTCGACCTCATTTTCGAGCGGGTTGTTCCGTGACTAGGAGGCTGGTGCCCGCCCGCCAGCCAGCCCGCAGTGCGCCAACGGGACTTGCCCGCCAGCCTGTAACCACCCGGCTGTAATCAATGGCTTGCAATCAGTGACCGGCGATCTGCCCACCATCGATATGCAGGATCTCGCCGGTGACGAAGGGAGCCGACTCGAGGTACAGGATCCCGCTCACAACATCGCTTATCTGGCCCACGCGACCCATCGGGGGGAGGCGGTCGCCCAGGGTGGCGTAAGACTCGGGTGGGTGCACCGGGGTCTGGATTACGCCCGGGGCAACGGCATTGACCCGGATACCTCGAGATGCGTACTCAACCGCCAGCGACCTGGTGGCCGCAGCCAGGCCCCCCTTGGTGAGCGACGTCAGGGCGCACGGCTCTTTTGAGCTCGTGTAATCGACCAGGGTGGTCGTGATGTTGACAACATGACCGCTCCCTTGCTTCACCATTTCGGTGACGGCGCGCTGAGTAAGCCAAAAGAAGCCCGTGAGGTTGACCCCGACCATAGACGCATAGTCCTTCGCGGTGTACTCCGTAAACGGCTTGGACATAAAGATGCCGGCGTCATTGATCAGCGTGTCGACCCGACCAAAACGATCCAGTGCGGCGGTGATGATGCGGTCGGAAGTTTCGGGCTGCGTAATATCGCCTTCGACGGTCAAGAGCGCGTCTTGTTGCGAGGTCTGGATCGTCCTGGCGTTGGCCACGACGGCCCATCCCATGCGACGGTACGCGGCCACGATCTCGGCCCCGATCCCCTGCGAGGCGCCGGTAATCACGGCGACTTTCAGTTCGTTCTGGCTCATATTTTCCTCTTGTCGGTGTGCGGGACTTGCTTTTGCCAGCCAGTCCGTTGGAACACCCACCACTGGATAACGCGTTCGAGCTCGACCGTCCGGTCCAGTGGCCAGCCTCGGGAGCTGGCCCAGGCCCGGACGTGGGCGCAGGCCCGTTGCATCTGTTCCGCCGGGTAAGGCCATGTCCACGCGTGGAGCCGACGTTCCCATTCATCGAGATCCAGTGCGAGCGACCGCTGAACGGTCATGCGGACCTCTGGTAGGGGGCGGGCGGCGCAACCTTCGCCGATGTAGTCGCTGACGTCCGCGTGGCTCGAAACGCCCGGCCGGACGTGGAAGACACCATTCTCGTTCAACGCAAGCTTGGCGGGCTCGTCCCACGGTCCCGGGGTGCCGCCACCGAAGTCCACCAGCAGCACTCCCCCGGGGCGAAGGACGCGCATAGCTTCGTCGACCGCCCTGCTCCAGTTCGCCACCAGGTGCAGCAGGTGGCTGGCGAGGACGGTGCCGACCGAGGCGGCCGGGAGGGGAAGTTGCGTGGCGTCCGCCAGCATCAGGGGTATTGGACTGCGGCCGCCGGCATTCTCGGCCAGACGGGCCAGCATGGCCGGGGCGATGTCCGCCCCCACCAGTTGGATACCGCGTTGGTGCAGAGGCAACGCTATGCGACCGGTCCCCACGCCAATCTCGAGACAGGTGCCGCGGCCCCGGAGCTCAGCGGCGAGCACGTCCGCCAGCTGCTCGCGAATGGCGGTAGGCAACCCGCGTGTCGCGTCGTAATAGTCGGCCGCCCGGTCGAAGGAAACTGCGCTCATTCTGGCACCTTAGGTGCCCGCCCCCGGTCCGCTACAAGGCGGTGCGCCGACGGGACAATGTCTCCGGTCGCAGCGCCCTCCCGGTCCAGGCACGACCTTGGGCCGGTCCGGGGACCGAGGTTGAACGGTGAGCTTCGGCCTGGCGGGTGCACCCGTGTGTGGCCGAAGGGCAATCCACCGTGCCGGCGCTTCCCCTTGCTACTGTTTGCCCGGGAGAACGTTGTCACGGCTCCTACTGGGCCTTAGTCGTAAACGAGCGGACCGAGGTGATTATTTGGACCAGGCAAATCCAAAGTAAGTTGCCCTGAAGGTGGCCGCTGGTTCGATCGCGAGGCTGGTCTCGATGATGGCCTGTGCGGCATCAGTATTTCACCTTCGTCCTGCCGGCCCACCTAGGTCGCTGGCTCTTTCGCGTTTTACTTGCTCGCCCGCAACAAGGCCGCGACGCCACCGGCGTGCCGGGCGAGTTCGTGCCCGACCACAATGCGGTAATTGTGGTCGCATTGCTATTCCTCGGTACTGACCTTGCCTGTACGAACCTTGCCGATGATGGGACCGCTCGGTTATCCCCATGGCGGGCTCCGCCTGCGCCGCATTGTCGGTTGTGGTCCTAAATGTAGGGCCTGTGCCGTTTCGTGAGGGATTACGACCATGAGCCATTTCGGCTGGCACCAGCACTAGGATCGTGGGTCGACATTATCCAATTGTGCAGAAGTGGGGATTGCGAGCTGGTTTGAGCCCGAGCGTGAGCGCGGGGCGGTGCGACCGCCTGTTCGTGGTCACATATCAAGGGGCACAGGTCCCGACGAAATGCACAAACCAAACGCAAGGGACAGGAGGATAGATGGACAATCAAGGTGAGGGCTGGCTGATCTTCTCTGGGATCGTCCTGATGACGGCCGGGGTCATGCGCTTGTTCGACGCGATCTGGGCCTGGACGTACCACGGGACGCTCCCTCAGAACCTCGAGGACGCGCTGTTCGGCCACAGCCTCAAGACGTACGGATGGGTGTGGCTGGTCGTAGCCATTATCCTGTTTGGCGCCGGTCTCGGGGTCATGGCGAGGCAACAGTTTGCCCGCTGGTTCGGGATCTTCGCCGCTGCTCTCGGTGCTATCAGCGCGATCTGGTGGATGCCCTATTACCCGATTTGGTCACTCATGTACGTCTTTATATGCATGCTGGTGATCTATGGTCTGGCCGCTTACGGGGAGAGGGTCCCTGCCCGCTGACAAGCGCACCTTTGGCTGCGCCCGCAGTTGCAGGCACGTCTGAAGAGATGGTCTTCAGCAGGGCGGCCAAAGCGCTCTTGACTAGTCGGCGAAGACCCGGTCCCAGTCCTGTTTTACGCTGATAACCGTCCAGCCGAGCGCCTTGGCCGCCGTCAGGGCGTCCTCGGCACCCGAAGTGTAAGCAAACTCCCGGTCGGCATCGTCATGGAGGACCAGCAGCCCGAGCGCACCACGGTTGGGTGTACGGGTAAACCGGAGCATCGGGATATCGCCGTTGGAATTGCCGCCGGCCACCAACGGCCGGCGGCCGATCCGGCTCCATATTCGCACGGGCTTTTGCGGCCCGTCGTCGAAGAACTCGATCTTCGACTTGTACAACAGGGCGGCATCGTCGCCGTCGACGTTGAAGTCGAGGCCCAGGGCGCTCCCGATCACCCTTTCCGGCGGGATCCCGTAAAAATCCTGGGCAAACGGCCGCATGAAGTCACGGTCACCTCCGGAGGCGATGTAGGTCACAAAACCATTTGCCTCGAGGTAGCGCAACAGCTCGACCATCGGCACAAATGCGCACTCCAGGTAGGGACGGCGCAGGACGGGGTGAGAGGAGGTGCCGAGCCAGGCCAGCGCCTGCGCGGCGAACGCCTCTACCCCGATACCGACAAAGGCCGACTCGACCGCTCGCTCGAGCAAGGCAAGGTCGGCGTCGTCGCCTCTGTAGTGCTTCACCATGGCCTCTCCCAGCCAGTGGTAGTCGTGTTCGACCGCCGCTTTGTATGGCTGCTGGTCTTTCAGCGACGGCGTCTGCTCCACCATCTTTGCCATCCAGTACAGGGTGAAGTCGAGCTGGATCGGTATCGGCCGCTCGCTCCAGAGCGTCCCGTCGTTGTCAAAAACGGCCACTCTTTCGGCCACAGGGACGAAGTTCGAGGAGCCTTCGTCGGTCACAGACCCGACGAACTCGACTATGGCTTCCCGATTTGGCCCGTCGCGCCACGAAGCCAGCAAGTCCTCGCTCGGCAACTAGATCACCTCTTTATATCGTTTATCCGGATTGGGCCAGCGCTCGTTGCCCGGAGCCTCAAGTGCGCGCCATTCAAGTCATCGGCCACAGCGCTACCGACCCGAGGTGAGAGCCGCGTCCATCTTGGCGATGGCCTGGTCGATGGTGAAGCTGGCCGCCTTCTGTCGGGGCGGGAACTCGACAAAGGTCTGCAGGAACTGTGTCATGATGAACTGCGAGGCGAGAACGATGAAGTCGTTGTCCAGGAGCCAGTCGTAGTAGGTGTTCGACGTGATGTCCGCGCTCCGCCGTGCAGCTCTGCTCGCCGTACGAGTCGGTGAAGCGCATCCCCTCGTTGGCGATCCTGTCGATGTTCGGCGTCCGGTACCCCATGAGCCCGTCGCTGTAGCAGCTGAGGTTGGTGATGCCGATATCGTCGCCCCAGATCGCGAGGATGTTCGGCTTCCCGGCATTCGCCACGTGCGCTACCTCCTTTTCCCGCTCCCGGCCCACGCTCCTCGGCGAGGCACGAGCCTCGGTACGACGCCAACCGATTTCGCGTCGGGCGAGCGGTTATCATAGCCTGCCGTGCAACAGGACGCCCCTTCTGGTCCTGGTCGGGTTGGCACAGGCCCCAAAAACATGGCGTGGGTCCCACCGGGCGAGTTCTCGATGGGATCGGACGAGTTTTACCCGGAGGAACGCCCCGTCCACCGCGTGGCCGTAGACGGCTTCTGGGCCGACGTGCACCCCGTAACGGTGGCCGAGTTCCGTCGCTTTGTGAAAGCGACCGGGCACGTTACCTGGGCGGAAAAGGCGCCTGACCCCGCTGATTACCCCGACGCCATACCGGAGCTGATCGTGCCCGGTTCACTGGTCTTCACGGGATCGGCGGGCCCGGTTGACCTCTCGGACGTTCACAACTGGTGGACGTGGACCCCGGGCGCGGATTGGCGCCACCCCGAAGGGCCAGGTTCGACCTTGAACGGGCGTGAGCGGCACCCTGTGACCCACGTCGCTTACTCACGATGCGGCCGCGTACGCCAACGTGGGCCGGGCAGGAGCTACCGACGGAGGCGGAGTGGGAGTACGCGGCGCGGGGTGGGCTGGACGGCAAGGTGTTCTGCTGGGGTGACGAGTTCGCTCCCAGGGGCCGCATGATGGCCAACACCTGGCAAGGCGAGTTCCCCTGGCAGAACATGGTCCTGGACGGCTATGAGCGCGCGTCGCCCGTAGAGACCTTCCCGCCGAATGGCTATGGCCTCTTCGACATGGCGGGCAACGTCTGGGAGTGGACGTCCGATTTCTTTACGCCAGTCCACGATCGGGAAAACGAGCACCCTTGCTGCGCGCCCCGCAACCCCAGGGTGACCTCAGCGGACGCGAGCTACGACGCGGCCGCTCCTGGCGGGCACATCCCTCGGCGCGTCACCAAGGGGGGCTCCCACCTCTGTGCGCCCAACTACTGCCTTCGCTACCGGCCCGCAGCCCGACAAGGCCAGGCGGTCGACTCGACAACGAGCCACATCGGCTTCCGCTGCATCCTGAGGGTTTAACAGCCTGTCGTTCCCGGCGCCGGCCACAATCGGGGGACCGGCCCTGCCGGCGCCCAGACGTCCTGAACCCGGGGTGTTCAGGTGACCCGTCTCGAGGGCGCTTTGCGCACGGTCGGGTCGGCCAGGACGCCGGCGATGCGATCGACGGCGTCCCAGACCTCGACATAACTCGTGTAGAGAGCAACGGGAGCCAGGCGCATCACGTCAGGCGGCCGGAAGTCGGGGACGACCAGCCCTCTTTCGATCAGTGCCCGGGTGACCGCCCGGGCGTCCGGGTGGGAGACGGCCAGGTGACCACCGCGCCGTGCGGGGCTGGCCGGGCTGGCACTCTTGGCCCCCAACGGGCCGAGCAGCTCGCCGGCGCGGTCGGCCAGGAGGTCCACGAGCTCACGGGTCTTTTGCCATATTGCCGGTAAGCCTGCTGACAACAGCGGGGCAATGCCGGCGTCCAGGGACACGATCCCGAGCACGGCAGGCGTGCCCGCCAGGAACCGCTCGGCCCCCGAAACGGGGTCGTATGCCTCGCCCATGGCAAATTGGTCCTTCTGGCCCCACCAGCCCCACACGGGCTGGCGGAGGGCGCTCTGCAAGCTCTCCCGGACGTACAGCCAGGAGGGTGCGCCCGGGCCACCGTTCAGGTACTTGTACCCGCAGCCAACGGCCAGGTCCGCACCGGCGGGGCCAAGTTGTACGGGCACCACCCCGGCCGCGTGGCTGAGGTCCCACAGGGTGAGAGCGCCGACGTTGTGTGCGGCCCGGTCGACAGCGGCCATATCCATCACCGCGCCCGAGCGAAAATTGACCGCAGACAGGCAAACGAGGCCGACCTCGTCGTCGATCGCGGCCTCGAGCACGCCGGCGCCGGCGCTTTCCGCGCGGTCGCCCTCGATCAGCCGAAGGGTAAAGCCGTGGCGCGCCGCGATTCCCTGCAAAACATAGCGCACAGTTGGGAAATCGTTGCGATCGCCCACTATCACCCGACGGTCGGATTCGGTATCGAGGGCGGCCACCGCCAATTTGTAGAGGTTCACCGTCGTGGAATCGCTGACCACGACCTCTCCTGGGCCAGCCCCGACGATCGTGCCGATCCGATCTCCTACGAGCCGGGGAAGGGATACCCAGCGCTCCCAACCGGTCACCAGGTCCCGGCCCCATTCGGCGAGCAGGGCCGCGATGGCCCTTTCGGTATGGCGAGGTTGGCGCCCGAGCGAATTGCCGTCTAGGTAGATCGGGCCGCCATCAGCGAAGACGAAATCGCCCCGGTAGCGTGCCAACGGGTCATCGTTGTCAGCGGCCTCAGCTTCGGCGCGTGTACGGGGCGTCATACGGTCAGCCGCTGCTTTCCCTGGACGCCATTTGCCTGGACGCCATTTGCCTGGACGCCCTCGACCTCGGTGCCCTGGACGGCGTCACGGGTTCGACCGGGCCGTGACGGGGTGCAAACATCCAGTGATGCCATCATGACATTGTCCCGGATGTTGACGCTGGGC
This sequence comes from uncultured Acidimicrobiaceae bacterium, assembly GCA_963754115.1. GTDB lineage: Bacteria > Actinomycetota > Acidimicrobiia > Acidimicrobiales > Palsa-688 > Fen-671. Next base: position 350,202 of record CAVWFC010000010.1, read on the forward strand.
CCGCTTACTGACGGAAGAGGAGCCGCAACAGCGGGATAACCGGGCCGGCCGCGGCCTTTCGAGGTCTCGAGCGCCCCGGCATGGCGAGAGGCAAATAGACGACAAAGGAGTTGACAGTGGCAGGTACGAGCCCCTACTTTAATGTCCGCGATTATGGCGCCGCCGGTAATGGGACAACCGACGACACCGCTGCCATCGCCCAAGCGATAGCTGCCGCCGTGCCCTCCTCGGCCTTACCGGCGACACTGTCTTCTTCCCGGCGGGCAAATACCGCGTTACGAGCACTCTGACGGTGCCCCCGGCGACGACTCTGCAGGGTGCCGGATGGAACACACCTGGCTCACAGGTCAACGTTTTCGCCGGGAGCTGGATTTTTGTCGAAGAGGGCGCGAATTTTAGCCCCATTACTATTTCTGGTAGCGGAGGAGCCGTCCGCAACCTGGGTTTCAATATCTTCAACCCCAACGACAGCGGCGCCCCCGCCGCGGCCCAACCGATGGTCCACGTTACAGGCAACAATGCTCTGGTCGAGGATATTTGCCTTTACAATCCCTACGGAGGCATTTTCCTCGACGGTGCGGCTCAGGCCGTCATCAGGCGCATCTTCGGCCAACCGGTCCAGTACGGGATAATGATCGACCGGTCCTATGACGTCAGTTATATCGATCATGTCCATTTCTGGCCATATTCGCACCCCGTCAACACGGCCACCGCCGCCTACCAGCTCGCCAACGGCATCGCCATATTGCTTTACCGCTGCGACAATCCTCTGCTGAGCAATATTTTCGCCCTGCATTACAACAAGGGCCTGAGCATGTCTGGTTCGCCGGCCGGCCGGCCCCACAAAGTCCACCTCATGAACGCGGACTTCGACGGCTGTGTAACCGGGATCCACCTGAACTCCCCCGGGCACGAGGGGTTCGCGTCTATTCAGATGGCAAATGTAACTACCCAGGCGCCGGCCGGAGGCGGGAACCCCCTTGGGCACGGTATCTGGGCCGAAGCGACGGCGCCGAACACGACGATCCAGGCCAGCAACCTGCGCGTCACCGATTCGGGCCTCGACGCAATCCGGATCGACGCTGACAATGTGAACTTTTACGGCGAGAACGTCTCCCTCGAGAACTGGCACGGGGATTGCGGTTTCTTTATCGGGTCAAGGTCGTCTCTCGCCTATCTGGGGACCGGCTTCGTGACGACCGGCGGTCGTACGCCCTACGCGCCCAAATCCCAGTTCCGCTTGCCCGTTTCGCCTGAAAAGAGGGTTTCGCCTAAAAATGGCTTCGCCTAAAAAAGAAAGGTTTCGCGTAAATAACAGTGGGCTTCCCGGCTCCCGTTGCCCGCTCCTGATCAGGCCTTGCCGTTGTCCCGGCGAGGCGGCAGTTGCGAAATTGACCAGCTCGGCCCCTGTTCTCCGCTGTCGTCCAGGCCGTAAGCGATGCAAAAGTCGATGTCTTCCTGTCGGTCCTGGGGCCTTCCTCGAGCAACTGGAACGCGCCTCGGGCCGCACCCAGCGCGTCCGCGACGATGCCACCAGTGACTCCAGGTAATCAGCCAGCTCGGACCACGGTCGCAGGAAATGCTGCTCGAGGGCCAGGGCGTCCCCGGGGGGCGGTTCCAGGGCACGAAGCTGCGTCTCTGTGCGGCGGACCATCTCGGCCGCATAGCGCAGGATGCGGCGGCCCCCGCCGAACGGTAACGCCATCAGCAACCCTGCTCGCGAGCTGATGGTCGCCCGGGCGTTGTTGGAGTCGCGGATGGTGCGGGCTGCCCGGACGTACGACTCTTGGTCCACGGCCCGGATTATCGCATAGGCCGCCGGCCAGTCACTACAGCGCTGACGGCGCCGAGGGCGGTGCACGAGTGCAAGTGGCTACCGGCGCAGCCGCTCCAGGAGCCTGGTGGCAAGCACCGTCTCTTCCTTTTGCGGCTCACCCGGAGGCGGGGACGCATCATCTCCCTGCTCGCCCTCTCCTGCTTGTTCTTTATGCCCTGCTTTGCCTCGCCGGGCGGTGGCCGCCGTGGGACCGCTTGTTGGGCCTGGCGCTGGCAGCGGCCGCCGGCTCAGGACCAGGCGTCTCAGGGCCACGTCCACGGGGAGCAACACGGCGGCCAGGACGAGCAGCCATTGGAAGAGCGGCTGGGCCACGTTTACCGCCGGCAGCGGCTCCGAAAGCGCTTGCCGGGCCGACGTCAGCACCGTCCCGCCCCCAGCGCGGGCAATCTGCTGCAAAAAGGGCAGGTCAGTGCCGATAAAGCGAAGCTCGGGAGAGTAGGCGAGGGCGACACCGACTGTTGCTGCGTGCAGCACTCGCCGTCCCGTCCCCACTTCGACCCGCATCAAGTAGGCGCCTACTTCAGCGGTCGGGACGTCGCCCTCGAAACGACCGGGAGCCGTCTCGGCCAGAGGTACGTCGGAGCCCTGGCCGTCGGCCCGACAACATGAGCCGCCGCCGAGGCATCGGAAGGGGCTCCCGCTACCTGAGCGATGATGTGCGCCTGGTCGCCCTCGAGCTGGGCGGATACCGAGAGGGTGGGGTCGGCGGCCAAAGGCAACGTGGAGGCGGCTATTCCGGCGAACAGCCGGCCGGCTGCCGGCGAGCGCAGCAGTTCGGCTGTCCAGCGCCCTTCGGTGTCGCTGGTCCATGCCATGGCCGTGCCCAGGCCGTACTGCCACTGGGCCAAAATGGGGTCGCCCCCCGGCCCCGACAACACCACAAGAGAAGCAGGTTTGGGCGTTGCCGCCACGTAGCCGTCAAGAGCGGGCAGCGAAGGCGGGCTCACCCCGTCCAGCGCCGGCGAGGCGGCGCCTGTCACCACGTGGAACCGCTCCTGCACGATCCAGGGCTGCAACTGCGTCTGAGCTTCGTCGAGGAAGATGGACGGGAGCTGGCTGGCCGCCTCCGAGTCGTAGAAGCGGCCGTCCCCTTCTGCCGCGATGGCGGCCATATTGGCCATGTACTGCGGCGACCCGTGGACGTCGGCGCCAACGGTAGAGACGGTGATCCCCTGGTGCACCAAGCCGGCCATGAACGAAGGACTGGGCAGCGGCGTATCAGCATCGCCGTCGCCCAGAACCACGATGTACCTGGCGTCGTCAGGATGGCCGGCCAGAGCGCCGGCGGCGTCCTGAATGTAGGGGACGTAGCTCGGCGGGTCCCCGAAGCTGCTGATGTCGGCGATCTCCTTCTCCATGCTCTTGCCGTTACCCACCGGCTGGAGCGGGATGACCACGCCCGTCTCGCCGTTAGTCACGCCCAGCAGGTCCTGGGGTGAGAGGTGGGCCACCAGCAGCCTGGCTGCTCCCCTCAGCACCAGGTCGCCGGCCGGGCTCTCCACCGACTCCATCACCAGCATGACGGCTACCGGCGGCTTCACTTGCGGGTTCGGCACCCTCATATCGATCGGCAGCGCTGCTTCGAGCGGTGTGCCGGCCAGACCGCCGGGACCAAAGGTATTGGTGCCGCCGAAGGCGGCCAGCCCGACCCCGAGGTCTCTAGTGGCGGTCGCCACTGCTTCCATGCGCCGCGTACCCGAGCTCCGCCGCGCTGACGTCGACCAGGGCTACCGCTTGCCAACGAGCGACGCCGGAGACGGACATGGGGACCTGGGACGGGCTGACTACCGTGGTATCGATGCCGGCGGCTCGCAGGGCGCCGGTCACATTTGTAGCGGCGCCCGGGTAGCCGGCCACTACGAGCACTTGTTGGGGGCCGAGGGCCTGGAACAGGGCTTCGCCGGTGTTGTTACCCGGCACCGAGTCGCGCTGTGGCGAGATCCCGACGTTGACCTGGTGGAAACCGGGCCGGGCCGCTGGCAGTAATGCGTGGGCGACGGTTACGCCCGGCCGTACACGGACGACCGTGTCCAGGACGACCTGGCTGTTGTCCAACGACCAGACGACACGTGCCGCGGTCGTCTCGTTGCTCACTAATACGGCTGTGGCTTGCGCCCTCGACCCCGGCGGCACCGTCGGGGGGACCTTCACGGAGTCCACCCTCACGTCCGGGCCTTCCGCCACCTGTAACGGCAGGACATCAACGCGTACACCCGAGGCCCGCAGGAGCTTGGCCTCGCCAACGGCGTCGCCCGCGTTTTGACGGCCGTCGCTAATGAGCACCACATGGCGACGGGTCCCCGGGGCGGCCAGCGAACCAGCCAGGCCGAGGGCCGACTCGATATCGGTGAAGTTCGCCCCGGGGGAGGTGGCGAAACCCTCGAACTGGAGGTTGTGGGCGGGCGGGTCCTCCACCAGGGCGTCCTGGCCGAAGGTGACCACGCCAAGCAGGTCTTTGGCCGGCAGGCCCGAGGCAAGGGCTTGCACGGCGGGAGCTTCCTGGTACTGGGCGGTCGCCGTGCTGGCGCTGCGGTCGGCCGCCACGACCAGGGTTTGGCTGGACGAACGATAGGAGAGCCCGGGCCCCGCCAGGGCCAGCACCAGCGCCCCGACCAGGGCCAAGCGCACCAAAAGGCCGGCCCGGCGTTGGCGTTTGGGGAAGGGTGCGGGCCACCGCGTCCATACGGCCAGAACCGGGATGGCGATAACGAGTGCCGCCAGCCAGGCCGGGCTCGTGAAGTCAACGGGCACGGTGGTAGACCGCCCACTCGAGCAACAGCACAAGCAACGCGCATACAGCGAGGAGCGGCCACAGCTCCTGGTAGAGAGAGGCCTTCGGGAACGCCGCCGCCTTTGCCCCGGTCACGTCGAGGGTCTGCAGGGGGGAGATCCCGGTGCCCGGTGCGTTCACGACGAGGTAGCTGGTTTGGTCGGGCCCACGGCGCTCTATCACAAAGACCCGGTAGAGCCCGGTTTCGCCCGTGTCGGTGAACAGGAGCGTCCCGCCACCCGCGTTGGAGCTGCCCCCTCCCGTGCGGAGCACGTCAGTATGCCCGTCCGGCCGGGTGACCAGGACCTCCCGGGCTCCGGCCGGGGGCGAGGGTAACGGGCGTGCCGGGTTGCTGGCCGCCCGCTGGCACTGCGTCGGGGGCCAGGAACTCCGACAGGTGGGTCACAAGGATGGGGAACGCAGCCCGCAGCACCAGAATCCGAGTCGTGCAGGTACACCCCGAGCACGGCGGCCGGCGGCTCGGTCGGGCCGCCGTCGCGCACCATAAGTACGGGACCGGCCGCGCTGTCGATCACCACGGTGCCGAAAGTCGAGTGCTGCAGGTCGGCGGAGGCGGCCACATCGACGTTCGATAAATCCACGTCGTAAAGGAGCGGGTCGTTGGCTTCGGCGGGCAGCAGCGGGCCCGGGACAATCGCTCCCCCCGAGCCCAGCTGGCGGTTGACGGGAGGCCCGACGACGAGGTACGGCGCGGACGCCGGCAGAACGAGCGGCACAAAGCCGTCGAACACGAACAGGTCCACGTTGGGGCTGGCCCCCTGCTGCGGGCGCCACGAAGAGGGGGCCTCGGTAGTAAGGGTGACATCGGGGCGGAGCGTCAAAGCCTGCTGCAAGAACACGTCTCCCCTGGTCACGAGCATTACCCGGATGCGGCGGGCGGGGCTGGCGACAGCTAGAGCGGTCTGGTCGGCGACGAAGTTGTCGTGGGGTAGAAGGGTGACCCGTACGTAGCTGGTGTGGGGAGGGACTGAAAACGTGACGTCCTGGCCGCCTCCGGGAGGTACGGTCGCCGCCTGGGCGTCGACGAGGGAGCCGTCGGCGAACATTTCGACAGTGAGCTGCGACGGTTGTTGGCCGAAGTTCTGGACGTGGGCGACGGCGTTCTCACCTGTCACCCCCGGGACGATGCTGAGCGCCGTCACGGCTGAGTTTTCGGTGCTGACGCCAATGCGCTTGTACTCGACCGGGAAGGGGAGCGAGACGGGTTCGTCGAGAGGCTCGGTTATCCCGTCCGAGATCACAAAAAGCCGGGTCCCGGAGGTCTTGGGGCCGGCGTTGGCTACTGCGAGCTGCAGGGCGTCCTGCAAATCTGCGGGGCCTTCGCTCGGCCTCAACTGGTTGAGCGCCTGCAGGAGCGGCTGGCGCGCCCCGAGGCTGGTGGCGACCACCTGAGGGGCCGGGCCCATGGCGATTATGGTCATGCGAGCGTGCGGGGCCAGCCTGTCGACGAGCCCCTTGGCGTCGGCTACGGCCACGGCGAAGCGGCTCGGTGCTACGTCCGTTGCCTGCATCGTCTCAGAAGTGTCGATGACCACGATCGTTTGGCCCGCCAGTGCCTCCGCCGATACGAAGGCGGGGCGCAAGAGCGCCCCCACCACGAGCACCGCCGCCAGAGCCTGAAGGAACAGCAACCAGGACGGCCGCAGGCGCTGCCAGGGGACCGCGGCCTGCCGGTCCAGGACGAGAGGACGCCACCACAGTGTGCTGCTGACGGTGTGGGCCGGCCGGCGAGCCTTCAAGAAATAGAGCGCCACGATCGCCACGAGGGCCAGGCCGGCCACCCCCGCCACCGGCTCGAGGATCGTCATCTGCCCGTCTCCCGCCGGGCTACCGGATGACCCGGGCCCTGACCATCTGGCCGAAGAGCAGGTCGCGCAGAGGGGCGCCGCCGTCGAGGGTGACCAGGCGGGCCTCGTGGGACGCCGCCAGCGCCCTGAGCGTCCGGGTATGTGCGGCCCTCTCCTCGTTGTAGGCGGCGACAGCGGCCTCGCCCAGGGTGAGCTCGACCGACCGGGATGTCTCGGCGTCCACCAGCCGGAGTTCACCCCTCAGCACCGGCGCCAGCTCCATGGGCGACAGGACCTGCACCAGGAGCACTTCGTGGCCCGCCCGGCGTAATGCGGCGAGTGCTTGCCTCGGCAGGTCTTCGGTGAGGAAGTCAGATAGGACCACGGCCACGCCTCTCGGGACCGAACGCGCCGCCGCTGCGACGGTCCCCCAATCGGTGCTGGTGCCCCGCGGCAACGACGACAAGGTAGCCCACAGGCGCGGTGCGGCCCTCTTTCCCCTGAAGGGCCCCGCCCGGCCCACGACGTTGCCGGCAAAACCAACACAGGCCGCCCGGTCGTCGGCCGCCAGGGCCAGGTAAACGAGGGCACCGGCCAGGCTCCGGGCCGGGCGTTCTTTCCCGGTCGAGTCCCAGGCCATAGAAGCGCTGACGTCGACCCAGGTCGTCACGCAGGCGTCCTCTTCGCCCTCGTAGAGACGGACCAGGAGCCGGCCGAGCCGGGCGTACGCGCTCCAGTCGAGCCGGCGGATGTCGTCGCCCGGCGCGTAAGCCCTGTAATCGGCCAGGTCCAGCGAACTGCCGTAGCGACGCGAGCGGCGCTGGCCGGCACTGGATCCCAGCACGGCGCGGCGCGACGGCAACGTCAAGCGTTCGAGCCCTCGGAGCAGGTCCGGCGTCAACCCGAGAGCAGCCGCCGCGCTCGTCCCGAGTGGCGCGTCGCTAGGGGGTGATGCGATCACGTCGCGACCGGGTCGGCGGCAACCGTTTCGAGGAGCCGGTCGATCAGCCGGTCGCTTGTCATCCCGTCAGCCTCGGCTTCGAAAGTAAGCAGTACCCGGTGCCGCAGGACAGGGCGGGCGCTGGCCCGGATGTCCTCGAAGGCGACGTTGAAACGGCCGGCCAGCAGCGCCCGGACCTTGCCCGTCAACGCCAGGGCCTGGACGGCTCGCGGGCTGGCCCCGAATCGGACGTAGGCGGCCACGCCCGCCACCATGGAGCGCTCGGGCCGGGTGGCGCTGACCAACCTTACGGCGTAGTCCAGGACGTGGTCCGCTAGAGGGACGGTCCTGGCCAGGCTGGCCATGCCGAGCACCGTAGGGGCGTCTGCCACCGGAGCGAGGACGGGCTCGTCCGTGCCTGTCGTGCGCCGGGCAATCTCGGCCAGCTCGTCGTCGCTCGGGTAGGGCACGGCCAGTTTGAACAGGAACCTGTCGAGCTGCGCCTCAGGCAGAGGGTAGGTCCCCTCCAGCTCGATCGGGTTCTGGGTGGCCAGGACGAAAAATGGCCTGGGGAGAGGCCGGGTGGTCCCGCCGGCGGTCACGGTGCGTTCTTGCATCGCCTCGAGCAGGGCGCTCTGCACCTTGGGTGTCGCCCGGTTTACCTCGTCCGCCAGCACCAGGTTGGCGAACACGGGGCCCGCCTCGAAGTGGAAGCGGCGACCCGCTTCGTCTTCCTGTATGAGAGTGGTGCCGGTGATGTCGGCCGGCATGAGGTCCGGCGTGAACTGAATCCGGCTGAAGCTCAGGTCGAGGACATCGCCGAGGCCACGCACGAGAGATGTCTTCCCGAGCCCGGGCACCCCTTCGAGCAGTACGTGGCCACCGGCCATCAACGCCACCAGGGTGTCCCGGACGACTTCGTCCTGGCCGACGATCAGCTTCCGCAGCTCGGTTTCGACTCGGGCGGACGCCTCGGCAAAGGCCTCGGGTGACAGTGCCTCCGGTGAAAGGGAGCCAGCGGTCACTGGCGCGCCGCCGTCGGCGTGGCGGAGAGCGTAGGGAAGGCCCCGTAAACTTCCACGTCCTGCTGCAGCGCGGCAAAGCGCACCTGCAACGCCCCGCTCGGCCCCAGGTAGCGCTTCGGGTCGGGGACGGGGACGGTCAGCTGCCCGCCGGCCGGCCGGACGCCGAGTGCGTCCCAGGCGTTGGTGGCGTAGTTGTAAGCGCTGACCTTGAACAGGGCGGGGCCTGTCGATGAGCCTGACGACGAACCAAGGTCGAGCGCCAGACGTTGCCAGCCCGTACCCGGGAGCAAGAACTGGTAGTCGAAGGAGCCGCCCTTTCCGAGGCTGGCAGAGCTGGTGTTGACCGCATATGCCGTCTCTCCGGTGACACCGCTCGAACCGACCAGTTCCGCGGGCCAGCTCGAAATCGCCGAGTGCGGGCTGGCGCCCGGGACCAGCTGCACGACAACTACCTCGGCCTGGTCCGAGGGCGTCCTGGCGGTCGGTGCCTCGAGGGGGAACAGGGGGCGGCTGGTCAGGGCCACAAAAACGGGCGCACCCCCGTGCTGGGCCGAGTAGGAGGCGGCGAGGTCTCCGAGGGCTCCGTCCAATTCCTCCTCCCTGGTGGCTGTCATGGTTGGCCCGGAGGGCACGGTCGTTTCGGCCGGGCCCGTTTTTGCACCGGTCATCCGGTGGACCGCCGCGCCGGGCCCGCTTTTGGATGACGAGCTTGTAGGCGATGAGCTTGTAGGCGATGAGGCTCCAGACGGTCCCGCTACGTCGAGAGGAGCACCGAAAGCCTGGGTGGGCGGGCTGCTGTCGGGAGATGGGGCCAGGAAAAACCCGGCCGAACTGCCGGGCTCTATCGTCCCCAGCTGCTCGGTCGCCTCCCCGGACGCCACGGTTACCTGGGCGTCGGTTAGCCGGGCGCCGAAGTCGTTTGTCACCCGCCCGATGAGATCGGGCGCAAGGCTTATGACGTTGGCCCCGAGGGCCCCTTCGACGTGGGCGCTCTCGCTGGTAGCCCACCCACCGAAGGACTTGCGAGCACTCGAAACGGTAGCCGTCATCGTCGCCCGGCCCATGTCGACGGTCAGCTGGGCGGCCCCCCCGGAGGTGGCGCCGTTCAAGGCCCCTATCAGCGACGGCGCCGACGACTGGGCGACGCCTGTTAGCGCGACATGGCGCGCCCCCCCGTCGGCCAGATTGACGAACCCTATGGAAGTCACCTCGGCGAGGTGCCCTCCGGAAGTCAGCTGTGCAACCCCGACTTCGTCGACCAATGCGCTCCCCTTGGCCCCGATCGCCGTGAACGACAGCGCCGCGATGACTGCGATCCCCGGTACGGCTACCCACGCCACCGCCGGGCGGCGCACGAGTCGTAGCACAAGGAAGCAGACGGGCCCGACCAGCACGAGGTACCCGAGCAGGACCAGCCCGAGCCACAGGGACGAAGGTGGCACCTTCGCCGCCGGCGCTTGCTCGAGGTAGCCGACGAGGGCGTCTTCAGCGGTGGACGTGCTCATCAGTGCCGAGCCGGTGCCGTAGCCGCCGGCCATTTTGGCGACCACCGAAGAAGGCAGGTGCAGAGGCGCTACCGGGAACACGCCACCGCCCTCCGCATAGGGCAGTGAGGTGGCGTAGTAGCCAGGCTCGAAGGCCGCCGCGAACAAGCGGCGCAGGAGCGCCGGCGTGCCGGCCCAGTTGGCCAGCGGTGGGACCGCCGGGTCGAAGGCGCACAAAATGACGTGGCCGCTACCTCGGTCCAGCTGGAGGGCCAGCGGTGTCGTGCCCTGGCTCGAATACTCGCGGCCTGAAGCGTTTACCCCGAGGTCTTCTACGTCGATGTTCCCCCGCAGCGCCGGCACGCTCAACAGCCGGGACAAGGCGGGCACCGCGACAGAGGACACGGCGCCGGTGGAGCGCCCCGGCAGTAACGAGGGCGGCAGCCCCGCGGTCGTCGCCTGCCAGTTCAGGCCTCCGGCAACCACCAGTGTCCCGCCCGCTTCCACATAGCCGATGAGTGCCTGACGCTGGGCCGGGCTCAGGCCGGTCGTGTCGGCCTGGTCGACGGCGACAGCCCTGAACCCACCCAGGGCGGCCGCCTGGATGGGTAGAGCATTGGGGTTGAGGTACTGGAGCTGGGGCTGAAAGCCGGTGGGGGCCGTGAGGTCGGAAAGCGCCGCCACCGCCCCCTCGTTCCCCGTCACCACCAGCACTGCCGTTTGCGTCGTGCCGGGGGCCAGGGCCAGATGACTGGTCGCCCTGGCCAGGACCCTGTCCGACGGGCCCGGACCTCGGCGGAAACCTCGCCGCCGGTTGGGCCGGCCAGGACGTCAACGACCAGCTGCTTTGCTGTCCCTGGGGCCAACGTGACGGGGAGGTCGTACTTGACTGCTGCCGGAGCCTGGTCTTCGCCGGCTTCGGCCCGGCCGTCGTGAACCGTCACGGACGAGGAGTCGGATGGCGCCGTGCGGGGGCCGAAGGCAAGGCCGGAGCTGAAGCTGCCTTCACTGAGGCAGGTAAACGTGGTAGGGCCGTTCGAGTAGCAGCCCCCAGCCGTCTCCCCCCCGGCGTTGGTCTGTGCGGGGACGGAGCTCACCACTATCTCTCCGCTGAAATCCGCGGCCTCTGGGTTGGACACCGAGAGTGTCACCGGCACCCAGGTACCCGGGCTCAGGCTCGCGGTGTAGAGGGTCGAGATGCCGAGCGTCACGCCTGGCGAAGTCCGGGCACCGATTAGACCAGGGGCCCGGGCAACCTTTCCGCTCGCGAAGGCAAAACCGGGTGCCGAAAACCCGGACCAGCAGACAACGCCAGATAAACAAACAGTGGTGGCAACGACCCTCCGGCCGAAGCGCCGGGCCACACGCCGTCTCGAGTAGGTCACCGGCAGGCTGTCGACATCATTTCCCGTTCCCGAGGGACGAGAAATAGGAGCGGACCAGGTCCTGGTCGTTCGCTCCTACCACATTGGAGCCGAGACCCTGCAGGGCAGCCTTTTCGAAGGTGGGTAATACGGTCTGGTAGGCGGTGGTCTTCACGTGCCCTCCGTTACCCACCTGTTCACCCACTACTTGTTCGGCCTGCCCGGGTTGACCCGCGATGAACACCTGGTTGGCGGTTGACGCTGGTGGGGTGGCCTGTCCACCGGTTTTGCGGCTGCTTTCCGTTCCGTTACCGGGCCCGCCCTCACCACCGTTGCCGGTCCCCCCGGACCTCGTGCCCGCTGACCGGCTCGCGCCCGAACCGCTCCCTCCGCCGGTGCCTCCCGAGCTGCCGGCTCCCGAGCCGGCTCCTGAGCTGCTGGCTCCTGAGCCGGCCCCTCCTGGCCCACTGCCGCTGGGACCGCTGTTGCTGGCACTGCCCTGGCCGGTGCCCACGCCGGGCACCCCTGAGCTGGCGCTGTTCGGGATGGCCCCTGCCCCCGAGATGCCTGTCGCAGACGTGTTCCTGTTGCCAGAGCCTGGCTTGCCTGGCGTGCCCGTGTCCACCTGCGCCTGCCGGGCGACTTGGGCCTCTTCGTTTTGAACGGCCGCTTGCAGCGTCCCCAGTTCCTGCTGAAGGGAGAGGGCGGCACCGGACGCGGCCGCCCCCTTAGCTGCAGCTCCGAGAGCCCGGCGGGCGAGACCGACCTCGCCCGACGCGATCGCCGAGCTTGCCTTGCTCAACGCGCTGGCCAAGGGCTCGTCCCCGGCGGACGGCGCCGAAGCTGAACCCCTGGCGCCGGGCTGGCTTGTGCCGACCTGGTCGCTGGCGGCCGCCGCCCTGGCGAGTGCGGCCGCCAGCGTCTTTCGCTGCGCAGGGCTCAACCCGGAAAGCCGGCCGGAAAGAGAGCGTAGGCCGGAGGCGGCAGCTTGCAGGTCTCTGTTGGCGAGCGCCCGGGCCAGGCTCGCGGCCTCCGGCGTTCCTGCCAGCGCCTGGCCCGCAGCGGCGTCCGCCGCCTCACGGACCTGCGCGGACGACTCGCCCCCGGACGCCAGCTGGCGGGAAAGGTTGGACAGCGCCACGAGCGCGGCCAGGGGGGTCCTTGCGTTCTGCAGCTCCGAAAGGGCTTTTTGCAGCGCGGCGGCAATCTGGCGAGCCTCTGTTGAGGAGGGTGCACCAAGGTCCTGCCGGGCGGCGCCAATTACTTTGCGGGCTTGCGCCAGCGACGCCCGGTCGGCCGCCCGCCGGGCCAGCGCCGATGCCTGAGGGTTCGGGGTCAGCGTGAGCAGGGCGGCGACGAGGACAGCGGCGAGGGCAGTAGCAACCAGTGTGCGGTGCCTTCTGAGGGGAAATGCTTCTGACGGTTTGCGGGCCGACGCCGCCACTACGGCGTCGGCCCGCAGCCGAGCCTCTATATACCCCTCAGCTCCGGCAAAGCAGAGCGCGCGCTGGCCAAACGTTCGTCCAGGTCAAGGCGGGCGTCGGCCAAACGGGCGACCTGGACCAGGCTGGGCCGGCGCCATGCCCAGGCAGCACTGGCAATAACGAGGGCACACGCACCGATAACGACGGCGACGAGACCCACGTCGCCCGTGGGGTACAGCTTGGACCACGCCAAGAGCAAGCAGACCGCGATGGCCCAACCTCCCACAGCAGCCAGGCCCCAACGAACGGCGGAGTCCGCCCGGGCACGTCGGTAAAAAGGCGCCAGGGCGCCGGCCAGCTCTTGCGCCGGCGGTTGGACGTCGTGCCCGGGTCTCACGCTGTCCTCTTTTGACTGAGGACCGAAATGCTGGCTCCGAGCGCGACGACGGCAACGACCCCATCGAGCAACAGGCTCGCTTCCCATAGCTGCCAGGTCCCCAGCACGCCGAGGTCGATGTCGTACTGCCCGCCGGCCGCAGCCCACCGAGATCGGGACGGCGATGCCGGAATCCAAAGAAAGGAGTGACGACCCCGCAGTCGGAGGAGTCGAGCAGCGCGGCGGCGCCCTCCGCCGGGCTGACCGCGTCGACCAGCCCGGTGGCACCGGTCGCCTCGTCGATTGTGAAGGGGACGGGCCCGGTTGGAGAGGCTGAGAGAACGCTCTGCTCAGCGCGTACCCGCCTGCAACCGGCCCCACCGCCAGGGCCAGCATGACGAGGTAGGCGACCACGGTCGAGGTCGCCACCCTCGGCAGCAGCACGGACACGAGCATTGACAACGCGCCGAGGGTCAGCGCTCCTACGAGTATGAACGCGACCGCCTCCAGGACCTCCGAAAGTGGCACCCCTCCGAGGAGGAAGGCGACGCTGAAGAGAGGCAGGCAGGCGACGACGAGAACGGCTACGAACAGCAGGGCGGCCAGGAGCTTGCCCACAACGATGCGGGCCGGCGCCAGCGGCGTCACCAACAGAAGGTCGAGCGTCTGGCGTTCCCGTTCCCCGCTGATCGTCGGGCCCACCAGGCCGGGGACGATCAGTGCGACAGTGGCCATGACTGCGCCAGCCAGCAACCGAAAGACCTCTGCCCCTGTGCTGCCCAGGTTGATGACGTTGCCGAACGAACTGACGTCGGCGGCGTAGATCAGCCATCCGAGGCCGCCGATCACGCACAGGTAGCCAGTAATCAGAGCGAACGCTTGCCAGCCCCGCATGCCGCGAACGCAGCTCTTTCGCAATGATCGGGTTCCAGGTGATGGCCGACAGAAGGCCGGTGGTCCTCTCAGAGCCCTCTGTTTCTGCAGTCTCGAGTGGCAGGGCAGTCATCGGCTCGGCTCCCCCGGTGCAGTGCCGGCCAGCGAAGTGCCCTCCTCTGAAGTGCCAGCCTCTGAAGTGCCGGCCAGCGAAGTGCCCTCCTCTGAAGTGCCAGCCTCTGAAGTGCCAGCCTCTGAAGTGCCAGCCTCAGAGGCCTCGACCGGTGCGGTCAGCTTCAGGAACAGCTGCTCGAGCCCTCCCTCGTCGTCGCGAAAATCCGCCACCCGGACACCCGCGGCGACCAGAGCACCCAGCAGGGTGGCGGCGTCGGTGCCGTCGTGTGCGAGCCCGGGGCCCACGTGCTCGATCTCGAGTGTGTCCACCCCGGCCCGCCGGACGCTCAACACTCCGGGGACAGATGCAGCACACAACTCCGCCGTCCCGACCTCTCCCTGTACTCTAACCCGGGCCAGGCGTGGCCCGAGCCTTGCGAGGATGGACTGAGCGGAGCCACTGGCTACCATGTGGCCGTCATGGATGATGCCGTAGCTGGAGCACATTTCGGCCAGCTCGGGCAGGATGTGGCTCGATAGCAGGATGGTCTTACCCATTTCCTGCAGCGCCACGATGAGCTCTCGCATTTCCGTCCTGGCTCGCGGGTCGAGCCCGGAAGCAGGCTCGTCGAGCAGGAGCACCTCGGGGTCATGGACCAGTCCGCGCGCCAGGCAGAGACGTTGCTTCATCCCACGGGAGAGGGTGTCCACCTGCGTGTCTCGCTTGCGCCGAGAGCCACGAGCTCGAGGAGGTCGTTCACCACCCGGCCGGCCAGCCGCTTGGGGACCCGGTAACAGGAAGCGTAAAAGGCCAGGTACTCGGCTGCCGTCATCGAGTCGTAGACGCCGAAGAAGTCTGGCATGTAGCCGATGAGCCGGTGTAACCGGTCGAGGTCGTCGACGACGTCCGCTCCGCACACTCGCGCCCGGCCGCTGCTCGGCCACGTGAGGCCGGCGAGTATCCGCAGCGTCGTGGTTTTACCCGCCCCGTTGGTCCCGATGAACCCAAAGACCTCGCCTGCCGGCACGTCGAAGGTCAGCCCCGAAAGAGCCTCGGTACCGCCGTACGACTTGGTAAGGCGCTCGGCAGCAATGACCGGTACCCCGCTCACGAAGCCGTCCCTGCAGGAGTGGCGGAAAGTGTGGGAACGTCGCCAAAAACGTCCACGGCGCCTCCGATGGCACTCAAACGTACCTGGACGGCACCGGTCGGCCCGAGGTAGGGGGCGGGGACCGGGATGTTGGCCACCAAGCTGCCGGAAACCGACGTGGTCCGCAGGGTGGACCAGTTACCTCTCAGGTAGTTGAAAGCGCTGACGGCGACGCTGCCGGCGCCGGCCGGGGAGGTCCCCGGTTGTGTATTACCAACCGCGGACGCTCCAGACCCGGTGCCGGCCCCACTGCCATATGAAAGGGCAATGCCTGCGGTGGAGGTCGAGCCGGAGAGAGATCCGAAATCCAGTTCGACGTGAGCCCAGCGGGAGCCGGGCAGCATGAACTGGTACTCGAAAGTGCCCCCTTTGGCCATTGTCAGGGAGCCGACGGTAGGGCTGGTGCCGGGCAAGTAGAGCGCGCCTCGAGAGCCGACAAGTTCAGGGCCGACGTCGTCGAGCACGGAATCCCGGACGCTGTCCAGGGAGAAGTGACACCAGCACCACGTCTTTGGGAGTGGGCCTGGCTAGTGCCGTGGCCAGGTCAGGCGCAAAGAGCGGCTCGCTCGCAAAGGCGACGAGCACTGGCGCTCCACCGTTGCGCCCCGAGTAAAGCGCCCCTAGAGCGTAGAGACCCTGGTCGGCCGCCACCTGCCTGGCCTCGGCGGAGCCCGACACGCCGACCGCGCCGGCGACGAGCGGGTAGGCAAATCCCGGCCCGCCCGGCTGCACGCTGTTCGACGAGCTCACGAAGTCGACCGGCGCCGAGGCCCCGGGCGCTATGGTGCCCAGGTCCTGGGTGGCCTGGCCCGAAGCCATGACCACCTGCACGTCTTCGAGCTTGACGCCCAGGTCGTCGGTCACTGTCCCGCTTAGCTTGCTGCCCGACTCGTGGACACTTGCTATCACAGTCCCGCTCAGGCGGGTCGCCCCACTGGCGGCCCAGCCGCCCAGCGAGTTTTCGGGGCCGCGCACCGTAAGGCCAACGGGAGCCGACGACCCGCCGGGACCAACTGTGAGCTGTGCGCCCGCGCCGGCGCCTAGGTCCCCGACAAGGGCCGGGGCGACCGCGAACGGGCCCGTTAGCTGGAGCTTTTGAGCGCCTCCCCGCGGGAGGTAAACGGCGCCCAGGGATATCACCTGGGCCAGGTGCCCCCCGGGAGCCAGCTGCGCCACCCTGACTTCGTCTGTCATGGCCCCCCCGCCCAATCCCGCACCACTTACGTAAAGCACGGCTGCCCCCACCACGGCCAGCCCGGGGACGACGGCCCATGCGAGTTCGCGGCGCCGGGCACGGGATAAGGCCCAGAAACAGAGAGGCCCCGCCACGGCAACGTAACCCAACAGCAGGAGCCCGAAGACCCAGGCCGGAGTGGGCGAGGCCACGGGCATCTGCTCGAGGTACCCGAGGAGGGCGTCGCTCGCCGCCGTGGGGCTCAAGAGCCCACCCGTGCCGGTCCCGCTGGCGCCGAAGTTCGGTGCCGGTACGGCCGCGATGTTGCGGGGCGTCACAACCGGGCTTGTCGTGCCGGCTGCGCTCCAGAACTGCTCGGCGTAGTAAGTGTCCTGGTACGCCGGCGCGAATATCCGGCTCAAGAGCGCAGCCGTCCCGGACCAGGTCGTGAGCGGCGGAGCGGCGGGGTCGAACGCGCACAGGACGACCTGCCCGCTACCCCTGCTGGCCTGGACGACCAGCGGAGCGGCCCCTTCGCTCAGGCTCGCGGTGCTGTTGCCGGTCACGTCCAGGACGGCCACGTCAACCCCTGATTGGGCCCGGGGGTATCGAGGAGCCTGGCCAAGCTGCTCAGAGCTACGGGTCTACCGGTGCCCGAGACCCGGGCCGGCAGCAGGGCGGACGGTAAGCCCGCTGTAGTAGCCCGCCACTGCACGCCGGTCGCGACGACGACAGTCCCTCCGGCGTCTGCGTACCCTTCGAGGGCATCGGCCTGGGCGGGGCTGAGGATGCTCGTGTCGGCCTGGTCGACGACCACCGCACTGAACGCCCCGAGTGCGGCGGCCGAACCCGGCAGGTCGGCCGGGGCGATGTACTGGAGCTGGGGGTGCGACCCTGTCGGTGTGGTCAGGTCGCCGAGAGCCGATACGCCTGAAGGGTCGTCGGTGACGACCAGGACCGCGGGCTGAGGGTTACCAAAGGCCACCGGGACCTGGGCGCTCGCCGTTGCAAGCAGCTGCCCCGTCCGCGCCCGTACATTTACGACGACGGTTCCCTCCGTAGATTCGGCCAGCGCATAAGCGACCACTTCCTTGGTCGTCCCCGGCGCCAGCGACAAGGAGATCCTGTAGGTGACGACGGGTAGAGGAGCGGTAGACGAGTAGTTGGAGGTGCTGAGTACGCCGCCCGTGCAGACGATGCTGGTCCCGACCGAAAAGCACCCCTGTCCGGCGCTTACTTGTGAGACGGGGACGCTGACGACGAGCTGGCCGTCGAAGTCCGCCGGCCGGGTGTCAGTGACCGAGATGGCGAGCGGGACCCAGGTGCCGGGGGCCACCGTGATGTCGTAGATGTCCGAAACCGAGATCGCCACCCCCCGCGCCGCGGCCGCCACCAAAGGGCCTGCTGCCTGTGGTTCGTCAGCGGCCAGCGGTTGCGCCGACGCAGTGGGCGCGCAGGGCCGATGCCGCCGGTGCCAACGATCCCACAGGTGCCGAAGCACGTGGCCGCCGAGCAGGCGAGAGCAAAGGCTGAGCGTCGTCGCCACCCTCTCGCTGGCACGGCTGAGGCTACCGCCGGAGCGCGGTGCAAACAGGTCGGGACCAGCCTCGATTGGCGTCCCGAGGGGCCGGGCTGTCCATGTTGGTCGACGGCCGCGATGGTCCAGGTTATTGCTTGGGGAGCCGCCAGCCGGCGGTCGTCCGGGCTGCTTGTCCCGAAATCAGGCGACATGGCGGCCCGGTCCCGGTCAGCCTCCGATGGCGCGCGCCCCGCCAGCCTCCTCGAGGCCTGCAGCCGTTCCCGGAGGGCCGGCTTCGCCGCCTCCGACCGTCGCGCCGGCGACATCGGTGCTGCCGGCGGCCGTCCCGGCCCCGCCGCGGAGCAGGATCGGCCCGATCCTGAGCTGCTCACTGCCTGGTGTGGCCGGGGCCTGGTCGCCGTCGTAGAAATGAAGCACCCGCAGGCGGTACCAGATGGCCATCGTGTCCAGCAGGGAGCGGTAGACGGACCGCCACGACACCGTGCTTGTGAACTGGTGGCGCAGCCGGATCGGGGCTTCGAGGAACCGCCTGTACCCGAGGCGCCGGGCTATGACGAACAGCTCCAGGTCGAAGGCGAAGCGCTTTTCGACCATCCTCGGCAGCACAGCGGAGAGCACGTCCCGCCGTACCAGTTTGATGCCCGTCTGGGTGTCACGGATGTTCAGGCGGAACCCCAGTCTCACGACTTGCTGGTAACCCCACGAGTACACGCGCCGCAAGAACGGGTACTCCACCTCGGACAACGGGTGCCGCTTGCTCCCGAGGATTATGTCCGGACCGTAAACGCGGACCATTGCCTGGAACGAATCGAGCAGGATGGGGTCCAGGTCCCCATCGGCGTCGATGAAGCCGAGGTAGCGCCCGTGGCCTTTTGCCAGCCCGACGCGCAGCGCCGCCCCCTTGCCCATATTGTCCGCCAGGACAACGTTGGTGAGCTGCGGCTGCTCGTTGGCCAGGACATCGAGCTCCCGGTCGCTGCCGTCGCTCGAACCGTCGGAGACGGCAATCACCTCATAAGAGGCACCGGACGCGTCGAGCACGGAGATGAGCCGGTCGATGGTCGGGACCAGAAGCTGGCCCGGGTTGTAGTACGGCACCACGACGGTGAGGTCGAGGTCGGCGTCGAGCAGGGCCAGGTTGGCCCGTTCTATGAGGCTCTCCCTCTTTACCTCGGCACGGCCCCAGGCGACGACGAGCATCCCCAGGCAGGCCGACGAGGTGGCGACCACCGTGACGACGGCGATCTCGGTCATCGAGTGGTGCCAGATGCTTGTACCGACGATCACGACCACTGCGGCCGGCCAGCACAGCGACGCGGCCAGGAGGCTGCCGCGGTTCAAGTGGTAGTGGAGGAGAACTGTAATGAGGCCTAGAAGGGCGCTGCTGAAACTGAGCAAGCCGACGACAGTCGCCGCCTGGGCGTAGCTCGGCCCAAAGAAAACCCGGACCGTCCCTGAAGCAAACACGCAGACGGCCACGGCGGCGGCGAACCCCGTCACGGCCACGGCGGCCGACCCGAGAGCGAACATCAGCCTCTGGTTGGGCCGGCTGTCCGGCCCGACGAGCGCCGGGACCTCCGAGCCCACCAGGCGCGGGAACGTCGAGCGCGGCAATGGCGCCCGGTGCCAGCAGTGCAATCTGGGCCGCCGTGGCCCCCGCCGCGTACCAGCCGGAGGCGTCGGCTGCGAGCCAGTGGCGGGCCAGGATGACGTCTATCGCCGTCAGGACCCAGTAGCCGGTAAAGGCCACCGCCGGCACCCTGGCATCTCCCCAGCTCAAGCGGGGCAGGGCAGAGCCGCCATCGCCCGAAGCGCCGTTGTTGCCGTGGTGTACGAGAGCGCCGGCGCCGCTTACGCCCGTACCTCTTATTACGTTGCGAGTGCCACTTATATTGCCGGTCGCATGGGCCGGGCCGGCTGCGATGGTAGCGCCAGCTCCCGCGCCGCCTTTGGGCCGTTCCAGGAGCTGGCGGAGCCCGAGGAGGACGACTGCCGCGGTGACGACTTCGCCCAGCACCATGGCGAGGAAGACCCCGTTCAGCCCTCCGCCGTGGCGCACCCAAAGGACGCCGAGGATTATGCGCACGGCGATACCGGAGAGCAACCCGGTCGCCAGGAGCGGCAGCCGGCCCTGGCCGACCAGCACGCCCTTTGGTACCACGCTCACCCCTACGGGAAGGGCGTACGCCGCTAGCAGCAAGGCGCTCGTGATCGAAGGAAGATGGAGGAACCTTTCGACAAGAGGCGAGATCGCCAGCAGAGCGGCACATACCAGCGCTCCCCATGCGCTGGCCTGGACGAGCAGAGGCCTGGCCGCTACTCGCGCCACCTGGCCGTCTGCGGGTGGCGCTACGGCGCGCCCGACAGCCACCTGCAGGGCGTTGGCCGGCGTCTCGAACACAAGCGTGATCCCGGCCAGGGCCGCGAGGGCACCAAAAAGGGCCGGGCTCGCCGATCGTGCTACGAGCACCAGGAAGGCGAAACTCCCCAGGTTGACCGCCAGGGTCAAACTGGCGACGGCCCAGCGCCGCCGTTCGTGCCAATGCCGCCGTTCATGACTGGCCGTGAGTGGCTGAGCGTTGCCTGTCATCGCTTCGTTCCCGGGGGCCAGAGGTCGCGTGACAGCCTAGGGCTTGGCTAATCGAAAAAAAGATCAGAGCGGTTTGCAGTGCGGAGCAGGCTGGCTATACTGGCCGGGCCGTCTAACTGAAGTCCATGGTCGCCTGTTTTGTCGAGAAGACGACGGGGACGCCACGGCCCAACTAAAACGAGCTCCGCCCGGGTGTTCCCGAGCGGAGCGTCCGCGTGCAAGAGGAACAGATGCCTGCCAAGGCCCCAAAAAGAGCGATTGTCGGCGAGAAAGTTGGCATGACCCAGGTGTGGGACGAGAGCCAACGTTCCGTCGCAGTCACCGTCGTGAGGGTGGCGCCGGTCCGTGTCGTCCAGGTCAAGACCCCGGACGCCGACGGGTATTCAGCGGTACAGGTCACGTACGGCTCTCGCCGGCCTGCAACCGTCAATAAGCCCCTCAGCGGCCACTATGGCAAGGCGAAGGTCGACCCCGGTCGCGCCCTTGTCGAGCTGAAGGTGCAGGATGCGTCGGCCTATTCGGTAGGCCAGGAGCTCGGCGTCGACATTTACTCCGCCGGGGACAAGGTGGATGTGACCGCCTCGAGCAAGGGCCGGGGCTTCGCCGGTGGCATCGAACGCCACAATTTCAAGGGCCAGGGCGCCAGTCACGGTAACCACAAGCACCACCGTGCGCCGGGCTCCATCGGGGCCTGTGCCACCCCTGCCCGGGTGTTCAAAGGCACCCGCATGGCCGGCCGCCTCGGCAACGACCGCGTGACGACGCTCAACCTGGAAGTCGTCTCAGCCGACGCCGAGCGCAACCTGCTCCTGTTGAAAGGCGCTGTCCCGGGACCGCGCGGCGGCCTCGTTCTCATCCGGGACGCCGTAAAGGGGGCCAAGTGACCGCTCCCTCGCTGGACGTCCGGTCTCAGGACGGCACTGTGACGGGGACGGTCGAGCTCGACGCCGAAGTGTTTGGTGTCGAGCCCAACGTGCCCCTCATGCACCAGGTCGTGACCGCTCAGCTGGCGGCGGCTCGGGCCGGCACCCAGAGCACCAAGACGCGCGTGGAAGTGTCCGGCGGCGGTGCGAAGCCTTACCGCCAAAAGGGCACCGGTCGCGCCCGTCAGGGCAGCACACGTGCCCCGCACTACGCGGGTGGAGGCGTAGCGCTTGGGCCTAAGCCACGTAGCTATCGCCAGCGCACCCCGCGCAAGATGGTCCAGTTGGCCCTTAAAGGGGCTCTGTCCGACCGAGCCGCCGCCGGCCAGGTAACGGTCGTCGACGGTTGGACCTGGGCTCTTCCGAGTACAAAAGACGCCCAGGGGGCACTTGGGGCGCTCGGGCTCTCCGGGCGCGTGCTTATCGTGCTGTCGAGGGAGGACGAACGGGCCTACAAGTCGTTCCGGAACCTTCCCGCCGTCGACCTCGTCCTGGCGCCGGAGCTGGCCGCTTATGACGTGCTCTGTTCCGACTGGGTCGTCTTCACCCGCGGTACCCTCCCGGGCAACAGCACATGGGGTGAAGCCCCCGCCGGCGCTGCGCCGGCATCGACGGGGACGGCGGCAGAGGCGCCCGCGCCAGGACCGACAGCCGCCGATCAGGAGCAAACCGCGCCGGACGAGACGGCCAGCGACCTCGGGCCGGATGACGCAGAAGCAAACGAGCTGGCCACGGACGACATGGCCGAGCTGAGGCAGCTGGACACGGACGAGCCCGAGAGCGAAATGCCCGGGACGGACCTGACAGACGAGGCGGAGGATGAAGGCTGATGGCGGACCCGAGGGACGTAATCGTCCGTCCGATCGTTTCTGAGAAGTCCTATGCGCTCAGCGAAAAGGGTGTCTACATCTTCATCGTGCCGCCCCAAGCCAACAAGGTCGAGATACGCCGGTCCGTTGAACGCGTGTTCAACGTCAAGGTGACCAAGGTAAATACGTTGAACCGGCCCGGGAAGCGCAAGCGCAACCGCAGGCAAAACACGTTTGGGAAGAAGTCCGATACCAAGCGAGCAATCGTGACGCTGGCGGCGGGCCAGACGATCCCGCTGTTCGAGACCAACTGAGGTACTGATGCTCCGTTCACGCAAACCGACCAGCGCCGGGCGCAGGTTCCAGACCGTCTCGGCCTTCACCGAAATAACCGCCGACCGCCCTGAACGCTCGCTGACTGTCCCCAAGCCGGGTACGGGCGGGCGCAATGCCTACGGCCGCAAGACGGCGCGCCACCGTGGCAGTGGCCACAAGCGGCAGTACCGTCTGGTCGACTTCAAGCGGGCCAAGGACGGGGTCCCGGCGACCGTTGCGTCGATCGAGTACGACCCCAACCGCAACGCTCGCATCGCCCTCCTCCACTATCACGACGGCGAGAAGCGCTACATCCTCGCCCCGAACCGTGTATCGGTCGGGGACGTGCTGCGCAGCGGTCAGGGGGCCGAGATACGGCCGGGCAATGCCATGCCGATGCGCTTTATCCCTGTCGGGTCCGTCCTCCACAACGTCGAGCTGAAACCGGGTGGTGGCGGGAAGCTCGCTCGCAGTGCCGGCTCGAGCGTGCAGCTCGTAGCCAAAGAAGGCGACTTCGCCACGTTGCGCCTGCCGTCCACCGAAATGCGCCGGGTCCCCATCGACTGCCGGGCCACCCTGGGTGAGGTCGGCAACGCAGAGGCAGAGCTCATAAAGATCGGCAAGGCGGGACGTAACCGCTGGAAGGGCGTACGGCCCCAGACTCGAGGCGTCGCCATGAACCCGGTGGACCACCCCCTCGGCGGCGGTGAGGGTAAGTCGTCGGGTGGACGGCACCCCGTTTCGCCCTGGGGCCGGCCCGAAGGGCGCACCCGCCATGCCCATCGTCCGTCTGACCGTTTGATTATTCGCCGCCGCCGGGCTCGCGGCGCCAGGAGGTAACGCGATGCCCCGAAGCCTCAAAAAAGGCCCGTTTGTAGACGGCCACCTGCTCCGCAAGGTGGACGACCTCAACAGCCGCAACGAAAAGAGAGTGGTCAAGACCTGGTCCCGGCGATCGACGATCATCCCGGACATGGTCGGCCACACGATTGCCGTGCACGATGGCCGCAAGCACGTGCCCGTGTACGTGACCGAGTCCATGGTCGGGCACAAGCTGGGCGAGTTCGCTCCCACGCGGACCTTCCGTTACCACGCCGGGCAAGAGCGGCAAGGGAGGCGCTGATGCCGGGCCCAAGACCAACGAGACCGAAGGTACTCGCGCTGTCCTGCGCTACGCCCGGGTGAGCCCCTACAAGCTCCGCGAGGTGATAGACGCCATCCGGAACAAGCCGGTCAATGAGGCGTCGGACATGCTGCGGTTCCTGCAGAGGGACGCCGCCATCCTGGTCGAGAAGGTCCTTCATTCGGCCGTCGCCAATGCGGCCAACAACGACCACATGGACCCCGAGGAGCTCTACGTCTCGGCCTGTTATGTCGACGAGGGGCCTACGGCAAAACGCTGGCGCCCACGTGCACGTGGGCGGACGGGACGGATCCGCAAACGGTCGAGCCACATCACCGTCATAGTGAGCCGCCTCCCCGAAGAGCGCCTGGCCAGGCTGCAGGCCCGTTGGCGAGCTGAGAACCTGGCCCTGCGGGCCCGACGGGTCGAAGCCACCAGGCGAGCCAGGGGGGCAGCGGCCGAAGGTGCGAGCCGGAGGGAACGGCGACACCCCGAAGCCGTCCCGCCCGTGGAGGAGGCGCCCGAGGCTGAAGAGGGCCTGGATAGCGCTGAGACCACCTCAGCCGAAACCGCCTTGCTCAACGAAGTGGCAGAGGAAGATGAGCAGGAGGGCGTGGCCGGGACCGCCGAGGTGGCGACCGCGGAAGCCGTGGGAGCCGGGCCGAAGTAGAAGAAGCTGAGCCAGATAGTGCCGATGTCGCGCCGGCGGCCTCTGCCCAGGCCCCGTCGACGCCTCCCGAAGTTGCGCCCGAGGCCGCAGAGGCTGAACCAGCCACGACCACCGGCGACGAAGAGGAGGAAGAGTAGCCGATGGGTCAGAAGGTAAACCCGTACGGGTTCCGGCTGGGCAACACCACGGACTGGAAGTCGCGGTGGTTCACCGACCGCGAGTACCAGGACTACCTGATCGAGGACATCCATATCAGGGAGTACCTCAACAAGGAGCTGGAGCGAGCCGCCGTTAGCCGGGTCGAAATCGAACGCACCCGCGACCGTCTGAGGATCGACGTCCACACGGCACGCCCGGGGATCGTCATCGGCCGTCGTGGGGCAGAGGCCGACCGGCTGCGCACAAAGCTGGCAGAAATCACGAACAACCCCAAGGTCACGCTCAATATCCAGGAGATAAAGCAACCGGAGCTCGACGCCGCCCTGATGGCCCAGGGCATTGCCGACCAGTTGGCCGGGCGGGTGAGCTTCCGGCGGGCCATGAAACGCACCGTCCAGACAGTGCAAAAGGCAGGCGCCATGGGCGTCCGGGTACAGTGCTCGGGTCGGCTCGGAGGAGCCGAGATGTCACGGCGGGAGTCGTACCGGGAGGGCCGGGTGCCCCTCCACACTCTGCGCGCCGATATCGACTACGGCTTCCGCGAAGCGAAGACCACGTACGGCCGCATCGGTGTCAAGGTCTGGATTTACAAAGGCGACATCCTGCCTTACAAGACCTCGAGCGAGGACAAGATAAGCCGGGAAGCGGCAATGGCCGTGGGCGAGGCTTCCGGCCTTGGCGGCCCCCGCCGCGTGGTCACCGCGGGCGGCGGCCGGCGCCGCCCCGAGATGGGCGAGCCGGGTGCTGTGCCCCCCGCCCCCGCCGCCCCCGAAAAGGAGCCGGCGGTTGCTTCCGAGGAGCCGGCGGCCGCGCCCGAACGGGAGATCGTGCAGGTCGACCCCGAGCTCGAGCGGCTCTTGCAGGAAGAGGAAGAGATCGAGCGCCGTACACGCGGCGAACACCACGAAGCACCCCATTTCCCGAGGGATTAATTGTCATGTTGATGCCTCGCAAGGTAAAGCACCGTAAACAGCAGCGTGGTCGCATGGACGGCCTCGCCAAGGGCGGCACTGAGGTCACCTTTGGCGACTACGGGATTCAGGCCCTCGAGCCGGGGTGGGTCAGCGCCCGCCAAATCGAGGCGGCTCGTATCGCCATGACCCGTCACGTGCGCCGCGGCGGCAAGGTCTGGATCCGGGTCTTCCCAGACAAGCCGGTGACGGCCAAGCCGGCCGAGACGCGCATGGGCTCGGGCAAGGGCAACCCCGAGTTCTGGGTCGCGGTGGTAAAGCCCGGCCGGGTGATGTTCGAGCTGGCCGGGGTGTCCGAGACGCTGGCCCGCTCCGCCATGGAACGGGCGATCCAGAAATTGCCCATAAAGGCCAGGTTCGTGACCCGCGCCCATCAGGAAGAGATCGAGGTTTAGATGAAGCGAGCGAGTCAGCTCAGAGAGCTAAACGACCAGGAGCTGGCCCAGCGGCTGGTCGAGGTGAGGGAGGAGCTGTTCCACCTTCGTTTCCAGCTCGCCATGGGCAAGCAGGACAATTCGTCCCGTCTCGGCGAGGTTCGCCGTGAGGTGGCCAGGGTGCTCACTCTCCAGCGCGAGCGGGGTGCGTCGCGCTCCGGTGGCGCCGCCCGGGCCCCACGCCGAAAGGTGGCTCGTTGATGGCCGACGTAACGCCGACCGGTCCGGCCGAAGCTCGGGCCGACGTCCCCCAGACGCCTAAGAGCGCAACTGACGCGGCGCCCGCCAAGGGTGCCAAGACGCGCACCAGCCGTCGCAAGGTCCGCGAGGGCACCGTCGTGTCGAATGCGATGGAAAAGACCGCTGTGGTCGTGGTAATCGAGCGGGTCCGCCACCCTCGCTATGCCAAGACCGTTCAACGCACGAAGCGCCTCTATGCCCACGACGAGGCCAACGACGTCCGGGTCGGCGACCGGGTACGGCTGTCAGAGACCCGCCCGCTGTCGAAGCTGAAGCGATGGCGGGTTGAACGCGTTATCGAGCGAGCGCGCTAGGGAGACGGAAATGATCCAGCAGGAAAGCAGGCTGCGTATCGCCGACAATTCCGGGCGCGCGAAGTGCTGTGCATAAAGGTCCTCGGCGGTTCACGGCGGCGCTATGCGTCCATTGGTGACATTTTTGTTGCCACCGTGAAGGACGCCATCCCCGGTGCCAACGTGAAGAAGGGTGACGTCGTCAAATGTGTCGTAGTCCGGACGCGGAAAGAAAAACGGCGGCCCGACGGGAGTTATATCCGCTTTGACGAGAATGCCGCCGTGCTCATTAACGACCAGTTGCAGCCACGCGGCACACGCATATTTGGGCCAGTGGGCAGAGAACTGCGGGACAAGCGCTTTATGCGCATCATCTCGCTCGCCCCGGAGGTGTTGTAAAGATGAAGATCCATAAAGGCGACCACGTGGTGGTCCTTTCGGGTAAGGACAAGGGTAAGCGGGGCGAGGTACTGCGGGCCATGCCCAAGACCGGCCGCGTCCAGATCGAAGGTGTACACCGCGTAAAGCGCCACCAGCGGACGACTCAGATCCGTAAACGAGCGGGGATCATCGACAAGGACTTGCCCGTGCCTGTGTCGATCGTGGCGTTGGTCTGCCCGAAGGAGCACGTCCCTACCCGGGTTGGCTACAGGATCTCAGATGACGGCACCAAGCGGCGAGTGTGCTCGCGCTGTGGAGAGGACATCTGATGTCACCCTCAGGCAAGGGGTCACCCGGCAAAGGCGGCAAGGCTGCCGGCGGTAAAGGTGGCAGCAAGTCGAGCAAGGGTTCCGCCAACCGGTCAACCGCCGCTCGACGGACCACTTCGACGAGCGCGGCGCCGGCCGGGCGGGCGGGATCGGCAAGAGCCGTCGCGTCCGCGGTCAAAGCGGCTCCGGGCCGGCCCGTCCGACCGAGCGAACCGCCGCGTTTGCGGGTCCTTTACAACAGCCAGTTACGCGGCTCGCTTCAGCGCGACCTCGGGCTCCCCAACCCCATGCTCGTACCGCGTATGGAAAAGATTGTCCTCAACATGGGTGTCGGCCGGGCCGTGGCGCAGCCGTCGCTGCTGGAGGGGGCGGTCCGGGACCTGACAGTCATCAGCGGGCAGAAACCTATTGTCACAAAGGCGAAAAAGTCGATCGCCGCCTTCAAGCTGCGGCAGGGGAACGCCATCGGCGCAAAGGTCACTTTGCGCGGGGACCGCATGTGGGAGTTCTTCGACCGCCTCATCTCCCTGGCCATCCCGCGTATCCGGGACTTCAGGGGCCTTTCGCCGAAGGGGTTTGACGGACGGGGCAATTACACCTTCGGGGTCAACGAGCAGCTGATATTCCCCGAGATCGACTACGACAAGATCGATGCGCCCAGGGGCATGGACCTCACCATTGTGACGACGGCCCGGACGGACACCGAAGGCAGAGCGCTGCTGGACGCGTTCGGCTTCCCCTTCCGCCGGGATGGTGCCGCCTGATGCGGTTCCCCCTTATGTTTGGCAACTTTTAGGAGCGAACGAACCACATGGCCAAAAAGGCTCTAATAATCAAGGCGCAGCGCAAGCCCAAGTACAAGGTCCGTGCCTATACCCGGTGCCGGCGTTGTGGGCGGCCTCGCTCCGTGCTGCGCAAGTTCGGGTTATGCCGCATCTGTGTACGAGAGCTTGCTCACGCCGGCGAGATCCCGGGCGTCACGAAGTCGAGCTGGTAGGAGGCTGCGCCAATGACGATGACTGATCCCATCGCTGACATGTTGACCAGGTTGCGCAACGCCAACGTGGCTCACCATGAGACGGTGCGGATGCCTTCATCCAAGCTGAAGGAAGCGCTGGCGGCCATCTTGCTGCGCGAGGGTTACATCGCCGGCTTCAGGGCTGTAAGCGACGATAAGCGTCCCGGCAAGTTCCTCGAGGTCACGATGAAATACTCGCCTGACCGGACCCGGACCATCTCGGGAGTGCGCCGCGTCTCCAAGCCCGGGTTGCGCGTCTACACTGGCGCAGACAAATTGCCACGCGTGGTTGGTGGCCTGGGTGTCGCTGTCCTGTCCACCAGTCAGGGGCTCATGACCGACCGTGAGGCCCGCAAGCGCCGTGTCGGCGGGGAAGTCCTGTGTTACGTCTGGTGACCGTTCGGCATGGTGCCGGGACGTCTGTTACCGGGCGACGTGGCCAATTGAGGAGTGTTCTATGTCTCGCATAGGCCGTAGCCCTGTACCGGTGCCCGCCGGCGTCAACGTCGCGCTCGACGGCCGCTCGGTGACCGTAACTGGCCCGCGCGGTTCATTGAGCCACGAAGTGGCCGGGGAGATCACGGTCCGCCAGGAGGGCAACGTGCTCCTCGTCGAGCGGCCCGACGACGAGAGGAGGAACCGCTCGTTGCACGGGCTGACGCGGACCCTGGTCAACAACATGGTGGTCGGGGTGACCACGGGCTTTTCCAAGGACCTGGAGATAGTGGGCGTGGGGTACCGCGCCGTCCCCAAGGGCCCGGAAGCGATCGAGCTGGCGTTGGGCTTCAGCCACCCTGTCACCGTCGACGCACCAAACGGCGTGACTTTCGAAGTGCCGGCGCCCACCCGGATAACGGTGCGGGGGAGCGACAAGCAAGTCGTCGGCGAGGTGGCGGCCAAGATCCGCAAGCTGCGCCCGCCCGAGCCCTACAAGGGCAAGGGGGTCCGCTACTCGGGTGAAGTGGTCCGTCGCAAAGCCGGCAAGGCCGCGAAGTGAAGCGCGGGAAAGGCCGCGAAGTGAAGGCCGACAACGCTGCGAAGTGACCCGAGATGACCGCGAAGTGAGGCGAGGATGAGCAGCATAAAGGACAAGCAGGCGGCGCGTGGGCGTCGCCACTACCGCGTCCGCAAAAAGGTGAGCGGGTCGCCGGAGCGCCCCAGGCTGGCGGTCTTCCGTTCCAATCGCCATGTCGTCGCTCAGGTGATCGACGATTCGAGCGGTCGCACCCTGGCGGCCGCGTCGTCTCTCGAGGGCGCTGTAAGAGGGTCGGGCGGCACCGGCAACCGGAGCTCCTCGGCGGCCGTCGGCAAGTTGGTGGCAGAACGTGCCCGGGCCGCCGGCGTGACCAGGGTGGCTTTTGACCGGGGCGGTTTCTTGTACCACGGGAGGGTCGCGGCCCTGGCGGACGCGGCTCGTGAAGCGGGTTTGGAGTTTTAGCAAATGGCAGAACAGCAGCAGTACCAGGACCGCACGATCAAGGTCAACCGCGTCGCCAAAGTCGTAAAAGGCGGCCGGCGGTTCAGTTTCGCCGCCCTGATGGTCATAGGCGACGGCGCCGGCACGGTCGGCCTCGGCTACGGCAAGGCCAAAGAAGCCGGCCTGGCCGTCCAAAAGGGCATCGAGGAGGCCAAAAAGAGCCTGTGCAAGGTGCCTTTGGCCGGATCTACCATCACGCACCCGATTATCGGCGAAGCCGGTGCCGGACGCGTCCTGCTCAAGCCGGCCGCTCCCGGTACCGGCGTGATCGCCGGCGGCGCCGCCCGGCCCATCCTCGAGCTGGCCGGGATCCATGATGTCGTGGCGAAGTCGCTCGGGTCGTCGAACAGCATCAACGTCGCCCAGGCCACCATGGCCGGCCTGAGGGCGTTGATGCGCCCCGACGAGGTAGCTCGTCGTCGCGGGCTGTCACCTGAGGAGGTCACGCCGAGCGGGGTGCTCCGCGCCTACCAGGAAGCCGAGCGTGGTCCTCATGTGCCCACTGAGGTCGCCTGATGGCGGAAGGCGAAATTCGCGTCAAACAGGTGCGCTCGGGGATCGGCGTCAAACCGAAGCACCGGGCGACCCTGCGCGCCCTCGGGCTCGGCCGGGTGGGGCGGACGGTTGTCCTGCCGGACCGTCCCGAGATCCGAGGTATGGTCGCGCGTGTGGTCCACCTGGTCGAGCTCGACCGTGATGAAGGACCAGTCAAGGGGGCAATGAAGTGAAGGTCCACGAGC
This sequence comes from uncultured Acidimicrobiaceae bacterium, assembly GCA_963754115.1. GTDB lineage: Bacteria > Actinomycetota > Acidimicrobiia > Acidimicrobiales > Palsa-688 > Fen-671. The sequence continues at coordinate 380,554 of CAVWFC010000010.1, forward strand.
TCAGGCCCGCCGCTGGTTCGACCCGGGCGCGCCGGCGTGTCGGCCGCGGCATCGCCGGCAAGGGCGGCAAGACCGCAGGCCGGGGCACCAAGGGAGCGGGTGCCCGGGGCAACCCGAAACCCGGTTTTGAAGGCGGCCAGCTCCCCCTGACTCAAAGGATCCCGAAACTGAAGGGCTTCAAGAACCCCTTCAGGGTCGAGTACACCGTGGTCAACCTGGCCGCCCTCGAGCGCCTCGGTTCGGCTGAAGTAAATCCGGAAGTCCTCCGCCAGGCGGGCCTGGTCCACAAACGGGGCCTAATCAAAGTGCTCGGCGTCGGTGAACTGACGAGGAGCATGAGCGTGTCGGCCCACGCCTTTTCCGCTTCCGCCGTTTCGGCTATCGAGGCTGTCGGCGGCTCGGTCAACGTGCTGCCGCCGCCGTTCGGCCACGGCCGCCCGCCCGCCAAGGGTAACGCGCTTACCAGTCGGTAGCCCGGGCTGCTAGGACTGGTAGGGGCAGAGAACGCACGACAGACCCAAACAACAAGACAGACCCAAACACACGAAGACCGAAACAGCACGACAGACCCAAACAGCACGACAGACCCATACAGATAGCAGATCCAGGGGACAGCAGACCCAATGGATAGCAGACAGAGAAAAGGAAACTAGGGCCCGGGGGAGACCCAACGCCCGCCCGCCATGCCTGTACCGACCAGCCTCCGCAACCTGCGAGCCGCGTTCCTCATACCGGACCTGCGGAACAAGATCCTGTTCACCCTGTTCGTCATTGCGATCTACCGCTTGGGGGACAACATCATCGCCCCGGGTGTTGATTTCAATGCCGTGCAGTCACTGGAGGCGGCGGCCAGCAATGGCGGCGTCATCTCGTACCTCAACCTGTTCTCGGGCGGGGCCCTGACCAAGCTGGCGGTCTTCGGGCTGGGCATCATGCCCTACATCACCGCCTCGATCATCGTCCAGTTGCTGATGGTCGTGATCCCCAAGTTCGAGCAATGGCGGGACGAGGGCCCGAGCGGCCAGCGCAAGCTGACCCAGGTCACTCGCTATATGACCATTGCGCTCGCCATCCTGCAGTCCACCGGTCTGGCCTATGCCTTCCACAATGGCGGCGGCGGCCTGCTCGGGACGTCGGTGCCCCTGAACGTCGACCTGATCCCCGACTTCACGGTGCCGAGGGTCCTCCTCATCGTGATAACGCTGACGGCGGGGACCGTCGTTGTCATGTGGCTGGCTGAGCTGATCACCCAGAGGGGTGTGGGACAGGGCATGTCGGTGCTCATTTTCACCAACGTCATCGCAGGCTTGCCGACGCAGGGCGACGCTCTGCTCAAGTCCGCCGGGGCGGCCAAGTTCACCTTCCTCGTCGTGTTGGCCCTGGTCTTCCTGGTGGCCATTGTCTTTGTCGAGATGTGCCAACGGCGAATACCCGTCACGTTCGCCAAGAGAGTGGTCGGCCGCCGAATGTACGGCGGACAGAGCACGTACATACCGATGAAGCTCAACACGGGCGGCGTCGTGCCGATCATCTTCGCGGCCTCGGTGCTGTACTTCCCCCTGCTCATCTCCAACCTGTTCCCGAGCACCGGCTGGGGCAAAGACGTGCAGACGTGGATCAGCGACAACCTGGCCCAGCCGAGCAGCCTCTGGTACATCGCCATATACGGCGCCCTGATCATCTTGTTCGCTTACTTCTACGCCGGCATCACGTTTGACCCTCACCAGCAGGCCGACGTGATCCGCAAGCAGGGCGGTTACATCCCGGGCATCCGGCCCGGCTACCCGACCGAGCGCCACCTGCAAAACATCCTCAACCGGATTACCCTCCCGGGTGCCCTGTTCCTGGCGCTGGTCGCGCTCCTGCCCTCTATCTTCTTGGCCATCTGGAACATCCAGAACTATCCCTTCGCCGGCACCACCTTGCTGATCGCCGTCGGCGTTGCCCTGGCGACCATGCAGCAGATCGACAGCCAGCTGCTGTTGCGCAACTACGAGGGCTTCCTGAGATAGTGGTACTGCCTGGAGAAGCTCCCCGGGCGACGCCCGAGGGGGCTTCTCGTATCGTCCTCCTGGGGCGGCAAGGATTCTGGGAAGGGGACCCAGGCGGACCGGCTGTCCATGGTTTTCGGGGCCCCCCACATATCTACCGGGGATGCTTTTCGCGATGCTGTCGCCAGCGGCTCGCCGCTCGGCCGGACGACGAAGGGTTACATGGACCGGGGTGAGCTGGTCCCCGACGAAGTCGTCGTCGGCGTCATCCGGGAGCAGCTCCTGGTACCCGGGAGTGACGGTCCCGAGGTCCGCGCCGGTTTCATCCTTGACGGGTTCCCGCGCAACGTCTTCCAGGCCGAGGCGCTGGAGCAAATGCTTGGCCGGCGAGGCCTCGACGTCGTGGTGAACCTGGATGTCAACACCGAGGAAGTGCTGCGGCGGATCGCCGGGCGTCGCGTGTGCGAGAAATGCGGGACGAACCACAACGTCATCGACAACCCCCCGAGGGTGCCCAATGTCTGTGACTCGTGCGGTGGCCGCCTCGTCCAGCGCGATGACGACACCGAAGAAGCCGTGCGCCGGCGCCTCGAGATCTACGAAGCGGTGACGGCGCCCCTGGTGGACTGGTACCGGGAACGAGGCCTGCTCGTGACCGTGGACGCGGCCGGCAGCCCGGACGAGGTCACCGAGCGGGCAGTGGCAGCGATCGGTGCGGCCCGTCAGCAGCGGGCCGATCGGCAGGGCAGCGCGAAGCTCTGAACGGCCACCACCTGGCTGGCCTGATCGCGCCGTCAGTGGAGCGGGCCGGCTCCAACCGCAGGAGTTGCCGCCTCGGCCCCGGCCTGGCCCGACGGGGCCGGGGCTGGTAGCTGTGCCGGCCCGAGTCAGTACCCTGGAGACATGAGGCGAAGGCCCGACGAGATAGCAAAGATGCGCAAGGCCGGCCGGGTGGTGGCCGAGATGCTGGCCGTCACGACGGCCGGGGCCGGCCCGGGACGACGACGGCCCAGCTCGACCGGCTGGCCCGCGACGTCCTCGAACGCCGCGGCGCCCGGTCCAACTTCCTGGGCTACCACGGGTTCCCCGCCGTTATATGCACATCTCCCAACAACGTCATCGTCCATGGCATACCCGGGTCGTACGTTCTCCAGGAAGGGGACATCATCTCGCTCGACTGCGGGGCCATCATCGAGGGCTACCACGGTGACGCGGCAGTGACCGTGGCCGTCGGCGACATCCCGCCCCTCACCGAGAAGCTGCTGCGGGTAACGGAGGAGAGCCTCGTGGCCGGCATCGGTCAGCTGGTGGAGGGCAATCGCCTCCACGACGTGGGCCTCGCCGTGCAGACGGTGGCCGAGGGAGCCGGCTTCTCGGTCGTACGAGGGTATGTCGGTCACGCCATCGGCACCCAGATGCACGAGGAGCCTGCGGTGCCCAACTACTGGCCGGGTACGCCCGGGCCCAAGCTCCGCACGGGCATGGTGTTCGCCGTTGAGCCCATGGTGAACGTGGGTGGGGCGGACACCGTCCTGCTCGACGACGGCTGGACCGTTGTGACGGCCGACGGGAGCTTGTCGGCTCATTTCGAGCACAGCATCGCTGTCACCGACAACGGCCCGGAGGTCCTCACGGTCCCTTAGCCCCTCAGCCGCCCCCTAAAGCCGGTCTTCGTCGAGGGGTAACAACGGCCCTGGAACCGCACGCTTGGAGCCGTAAAGCCGCGCTTGGAACAGTAGGCCCGCTTGGGACAGTAGGCCCGCTTGGGACAGTAGGCCCGCTTGGAACAGTAGGCACAGTATGCGGTACCATGAAAGCCCGTTCCCTGCGGGGTCGAGGTGTTGCGCGCATCGGGCCAAGTAGTGGCTTGATCAAGTGAGATGCGTACATTGCCTGTCCCGACGGGCACGGGAGCTCTAGATGGTCTCCCGGGAGGCCCACTAGCCAAGGTGCGAGGATCCTGTGAAAGTACGCCCCAGCGTCAAACCAATTTGTGAGAACTGCAAGGTGATCCGCCGGCACGGCCGGGTCATAGTGATCTGCAGCACCAACCCGCGCCACAAGCAGCGGCAGGGTTAGGCGGCAGGCCATGGCTCGTATCGCCGGCGTGGATATCCCGCGCGAGAAGCGCCTCGAGATCTCGCTCACGTACATCTACGGCATCGGCCGGACGACCTCCAACCAGGTTTGCACCGAGACCGGGGTCAACGCGAACACCCGGGTGCGAGACCTGACGGACGAAGAAGTCGCCAAGCTGCGGGTGTGGATCGACGCCAACTTGAAGGTCGAAGGCGACCTTCGCCGTGACGTCGCCCAGGACATCAAGCGGAAGATCGAGATCGGCTCCTACCAGGGGTTGCGGCACCGGCGGGGCCTCCCGGTACGCGGTCAGCGGACCCACACCAACGCCCGCACTCGCAAGGGCCCGAAGAAGACGGTGGCGGGCAAGAAGAAGCTGAGGAAGCACTAAGTCGTGACGCCGGAGCCCACTTTGACCCTTTCGCTGGCCGAGCCTTTCATTTCAGCGGAGATTTCCATCTCGCCCGAGATCTTCGATTCAGCCGAGATTTCAGTTCAGCCGAGATCTTCAGTTCAGGTCGCCTGCCTGCCTTCCGGTCAGCGGGCCAAAGTTCGCGGAGTCACTAGAAGATGCCGAAACCCAAGCCCGGCGGGCGGCGCCCCCGCCGCCGCGAGCGCAAAAACGTCGCCTACGGCGTGGCGCACGTCAAAAGCTCGTTCAACAACACGATCGTTTCGATCAGCGACCTCGACGGCAATGTGCTGGCGTGGGCGTCCGCTGGCAACGTGGGGTTCAAGGGCTCCCGCAAGTCGACGCCCTTTGCCGCCCAGTTGGCCGCCGAAGCCTGTGCCCGCCGGGCCATGGAGCATGGCGTGCGCAAGGTCGACGTACTTGTGAAGGGCCCGGTTCCGGTCGGGAGACGGCCGTCCGGTCGATCATGAACAGCGGGATCGAAATTGCCGGGATAAAGGACGTCACGCCAATCCCCCACAACGGCTGCCGCCCCAAAAAGCGCCGGAGGGTGTGAGCGATGGCACGGTACACAGGCCCGGTCTGCCGGCTCTGCCGGCGCGAGAAAATGAAGCTGTTCCTGAAGGGCCCGAAGTGCGATTCCATGAAGTGCCCTATCGAGCGGCGGCCGTACCCGCCCGGAGAGCATGGGCGGGACCGGGCTCGCCAGGGTTCTGAATACCTGACGCAGCTGCGTGAGAAGCAAAAGGCGCGCCGCATTTACGGGGTCCTGGAAAAGCAGTTCCGCAATTACTACGAAGAGGCCAACCGCCAGCAGGGCATCACCGGTGAAAATTTGCTGCGCATGCTCGAGCTGCGCCTCGACAACGTGGTGTTCCGGGCCAATTGGGCCGCCAGCCGGTCGCAGGCTCGGCAGCTCGTGCGTCATGGCCACGTGCTCGTAAACGGGAGGCGGGTCACGATCCCGTCGTACCGAGCTCGCCGCGGCGAGGTCGTTTCTTTGAAAGACAAGACGCGCAGCTTGATAGTTGTGCGCCACAATCTCGATACTCTGGGACGTCAAGTCCCGCAATGGCTCGAGGTCGGCGCGGATGGCTTCGAGGTCACGGTCCGCGACGTACCGCTGCGTGAGCACATCGATGTGCCCGTGCGCGAATCGCTGATCGTCGAGCTCTTCTCCAAGTAGTCGCTCCGCCAGGAGGAAACGCCCAAATGCTCATCATCCAACGTCCCGCTGTCGAACCTCTCGCCGAAGAGGAAGACAGCCGCCAGCGCTTTGCCATCGGGCCACTGGAGCCCGGTTTCGGCCACACCCTGGGCGTCTCGTTGCGCCGCACTCTGCTGTCATCGATCCCCGGTGCGGCGGTCACGCAGGTGCGTTTCGACGACGCTCTCCATGAGTTCACCACCTTGCCGGGTGTCAAAGAGGACATCACCGACATCATCTTGAGCTTCAAGGACATTGTCCTTCGGGTGGAGACCAACGAGCCGGTGACGCTCCGCCTCGACTCGCGAGGCCCGGGCACGGTGACCGCCGGGGATATACAGACGACGGCAGACGTCGAGATCCTCAACCCCGACCTTCCTCTGGCCACGCTCAACGCCAAGGGTCGCCTGGCGTGCGACATCACCGTCGAACGGGGTCGCGGCTATGTGGCGGCCGAGCGCAACAAGCGTTCGTCCACCATCGGGATCATCCCGGTCGACTCGATTTTCTCCCCGATCAGATTGGTCTCGTTTTCCGTCGAGCCCGCCCGTGTAGAGCAGTCGACCAATTACGACCGCCTCATCCTCGACATAACGACCGATGCCTCGATTACTCCCCGGGAAGCCCTGGCGTCGGCCGGGAGCACTTTGCGCTCGCTGTTCGGCCTGGTTGCCGATATGAGCGAGTCCCCGCAGGGCCTGGTCCTGGGTGAAGTAGTCGGCGCGGGCAGCGGGTCACCTGACCTGGACCTCCCGATCGAGGAGCTCGACCTTTCGGAGCGACCCCGCAACTGCCTGAAGAGGGCGCAGATCAATACGGTCGGCGAGCTCGTGTCGAAGACCGAGGACGACTTGCTCGCTATCACCAACTTCGGCCAAAAGTCGCTCGACGAGGTCCTTCAAAAACTCGACGAGCGGGGCCTGTCGCTTCGCGGCAAGCAAGGCCAGTAAAGGGGTTATGAAATGACCGCCATTCCCGGCCGTCCCAAGAAAGGCCGTCGTTTTGGTGGCGATGCCGCCCATCAAAAGGCGATGATGGGCAACCTCGTGGCTTCCCTGATCGCAGGTGAAGGCCTCGTCACCACTGAGGCCAAGGCCAAAGCGTTGCGCCCGGTGTTCGAGAAGTGCGTCACCAAAGCCAAGAAGGGCGGAGTCGAGCACCAGCGCCAGGTCGTCGCCTTTATCCGTGACAAGGACATGGCCCACAAACTGTTCATAGAGATCGCGCCCCGTTACGCGGAGCGGTCGGGCGGGTACACGCGCATCCTCAAGCTGGGGCCAAGGCACGGGGACAACGCCCCCATGGCCCGCATTGAGCTCGTCTGAGCCAGACCGGGCATCTTCGGAGGCCGGCGCAGACGAGCAGCGCCGGCTCCGGTTAGTTGTCGCCTACCTCGGGACTTCATTTCACGGTTTCGCCGTGCAAGCGGGGCTCCGGACCGTAGGCGGTGCCCTCAGCGAGGCCCTGGAACGCGTCCTGCGCCACCCGGTCCAGCTGACCTGCGCCGGCCGTACAGACGCCGGGGTGCACGCGTGGGGCCAGGTGGTGAGCCTCGACGCTTCGGTGGGGGCGGACCTCTGCCGGTTGCAGCGTTCAGTCAACAAGATGCTCGCCCCTTCGGTCGCGGTGAGGGAGGTGGCCTGGGCACCCGACAGCTTCGACGCCCGCCGTTCGGCCCTTTCCCGCCTGTACCGGTACCACATCCTCTGCTCCGAATGGCCCGATCCCCTGAGTGCGGCCACCACCTGGCACGTCGGGCAGGTGCTCGATTTCCGCCGGATGGAAGCGGCCAGTGACGTGTTCCTCGGCGAGCACGATTTTTCGTCCTTCTGCCACGCCGTGAGCGGCCGGCCCGGCCCACTGGTGCGCCGGGTCCTGCGCACAGGTTGGTGCGACCTCGGCAATGAGCGGCTCGTCTTCGAGATCGAAGCGACGTCCTTTTGCCACCAGATGGTCCGCTCGTTAGTGGGTACTCTCGTGGACGTTGGCGCAGGGCGGCGGACGGCCGGGGAGATGATGGCGGTCCTCGGCTCCCGGCACCGGTCGGCCGCCGGTCAGATAGCCCCGCCTCACGGCCTCTGCCTCTGGGAAGTCAAATACCCCGACGGTACGGGCGGGCAGCCGGCAGCAGTCGGTACGGGAGGTTACGGGCGCCGCCAGCTCCAGTTCTAGGACCACCACCCGGCAGTTCCGGGAGCACCATCCGCTACTTCTAGGAGCACCACCCGCTACTTCTAGGAGCACCACCCGGGCGGTCCAGGCACCTGGCCGAGCAGCGACAGGCAACGCGCCCTCTCGGTCTCTGACAGGTCAGGCGCGGCCCGGACGGCGAGGGGGCGTATAGCTATCCCGCCGCGCGGGTTGAAATCCCCGAAAACGCGCAGGTACCGGGGCGAGAGCTTGGCCCAGAGATCGTCGGCCACCCTGTTGACGCAGGCCTCGTGGAACGTCCCGTGGTTCCGGTAACCCATCAAGTAGATCTTCAAGCTCTTGCTTTCCACACAAAAGCTGGCGGGCACGTAGTCGATCCGCAGGCGTCCATAGTCCGGCTGGCCGGTAACGGGACAAAGGCTGGTGAACTCGCTGCACAGCAGCGACACGACCCACTCGGCGCCGGGCTGGGGGTTCACGAAGGCCTCGAGGACCTCGGGGTCAGGACGATCGTAGCGGTAGTCGCTCGGTCTCCCGAGGGCCGCAAACCGGTCCTCTGTAGTGGCCGGCGCATTGCTGCTTGACGTGTTGCCGGCTGGCGCGCCCCGGCCCGATGTCTCGCCGTCACCGGGCAGTTCCACGGCGCCAAGCCTATGGGTGCACGAGCCAGTCGTGCCCGCAGTCCCCCAGCCGACGGACCACAGATCGCGGCCCGCAACTTCGGGACCGTCGGCTGCTTTGCTCGATTGGGATCGGTGGCGCGCCTTTGTGTAGAACATTAAGTGTCATGACTGCGCTCAGCACGACGGCCCACCCACCCTCGCGGCCGGCCACCCCGCTGAACCCGGCTGATTACCGCCCCGCGCTCGTCAACGTCGGCACGATCGTGTGGCTGGCGTCGGAGCTGATGTTCTTCAGCGGCCTGTTCGCCGCTTACCTGACCCTGCGGGCGGCGACGCCGGTCTGGCCACCCTTCCATGATGCCGTCGACATCAAGACGGTCGGTGTGGCGACGGTGGTCCTGGTACTTTCCTCCGGTTCCATGCAGTACGCGGTGCGCGGCGTGCACCGGGGCAACCTGGCGGAGTTCCGGGTCTGGTTGGCTTTCACCTGGGCGCTGGGCGCCATTTTCGAAGGCATGCAGATCGTCGACTACGCCACCCGTAATTTCCCCATCGGGCAGAGCGCGTACAGCGGGGCCTTCTACGTCCTCACTGGCATTCACTTCTTGCACGTCATGGGTGGGCTTCTGGCCATGGTCTTCATGTTCGGCCGCTCGTTCAACCGGAACATTCGTTTCGGGGGCCACCGGAGCACACCTCATGTGGAAATGCTCTCTTATTACTGGCACTTCGTTGATGTCGTGTGGGTCGGGCTGTACGCCATGATCTTCCTTCTGCCGGCGACCAAATGAGACTCAAGCGACGGCTCACGGGTGGGGTCAGGGCGCTACTGGGCGAAGGCCCGCGCTCGTCGCTGACCGGCCCGGCGGTACTGGTGGGCGCGGTTATGGCGGTGTTCGCCATCCTTTTCCTGGCCTTGCCCGCCCCCGCCCAGACGAAGCCAGTGAGCACGAAACCGGCCGACATCGCGGCCGGTGAGACTCTTTACGACCTGCACTGCTCCGCCTGCCACGGGGTCGGAGCGGTCGGGGCCAAAGGGCCATCGTTGCTTGGCGTGGGGCCGGCGGCCGTCGACTTCTTCCTGTCGACCGGCCGGATGCCGCTCAGCTCACCCAACCAGGAGCCCGTGCCCGGGCCGCCTTACTTCAACGATGCCCAGATCGCCAACATCGTGGCGTACATCAACTACCTGGACATAATCAATGGGACTCCCGGTCCCGGGATCCCTGAGGTCACGCCCCCGTGCGCGGAGCAGACTTCAAGTTGCCCGACGCTTTCGGAAGGCAACCAGCTGTTCCTGTTGAACTGCGCGCAGTGCCACGCGGCTTCTGGAGCGGGCGGCATGTTGAGCCACGGCTACGTGGTGCCCAGCGTCCGCTCGGCCTCCATGACCGAGATCGCCGAGGCTGTCCGCGTCGGCCCCCGGCCGATGCCGACCTTCGGCGCCGGTCAGCTCACTGACCAGCAGGTCTCAGCGATCGCGGACTATGTGTACACCATGAGCCACAGCAAGAACCCCGGCGGCCTCGGTATTGCTTATTTCGGGCCGGTACCCGAGGGCTTCGTGGCGATCATCTTCGGTCTGGGGGCGCTGTTGCTCTGTTGTAGGCTCATCGGTAACCGCGGGTGAGGTTGCATGGCTACGACTGAGTTCCGAGGTTTCCCGGAGGTAATGACGGGCACCCATGGGCCGGACGACGGTGCCGGCCAGGGGACCCCATGGCCCGAAGATGTCCCTCCGGACCAGGACGACACCTGGTACCCGCTGCGCGACGACCCCTGGAAAGCGGCGCGGATGGAGTACTTCATCGCCTTCCTTTGGGGCGTGACGGCCATCTGCGGCCTCTTGCTCATGGTCGTGTACTGGACAGGCGGCCAAGCCCAGTACGAGGGTTACCTTCTCCTGGGCGGTTTCGGCTGCCTGGGCGCCGGGCTCCTCCTCTGGGCACGCAATTTGCTGCCCGGCCAGGAGATCACCGCCAGCAGAGGTGAGCACATCTCCGATGCCGAGACGCGCGCCGCCGTGGTCGAATCGCTGTCCCGGGGAGCCGAACCGTTGATGGCACGCCGCGGGTTCCTCGTGAAGAAAGTGCTGGTGCCCGTCGGAGGCATCTTCGGCATCGCCGCACTCTGGCCGCTGGCGTCACTCGGGCCACGGCCCGGGAATTCCCTGTACCACACCCAGTGGTACCCGGGAGCCCGCCTTGTGACCGAAGACGGCCGGGCCATCACCGTCGACGACGTGTCGGTCGATGGGCTGCTCACCGTTTGGCCCGAAGGTTTCATCGACTCGCCTGAGTCAGCCGCAGTCTTGATCAACATCGGAGGGCAACCTGTCGAGTCCCGCCCGGGCCAAGCGGGCTTCGAGGTGATCTCGGGCGCGAACGGCATGGTTGCTTTCTCGAAGGTCTGCACTCATGCGGGCTGTGCCGTCAGCCTGTTCAACGTCCTGTCGATGCAGCTGATCTGTCCGTGCCACCAGTCCACCTTCAACATCCTCCAGGACTGCAAGCCGGTGTTCGGGCCTGCTTCCCGGCCGCTCCCCCAACTGCCCCTCGGCGTTAACGCCGCCGGCTTCCTGATCGCCCGGAGTGACTTCATCGAGCCGGTCGGCCCCGGCTTTTGGAACCGGGCGGGCAACTGATCGATGAGCACCGTCTCCGAGCGTTCAGCCGCCCGCAAGCGGGCGCGCATGCAGCAAAAGACGCTCGACTGGGTCGACGACCGGCTGGGGTCGTCCAATTGGCTCCGTTCGGCCATGGACAAGATCTTCCCCGACCATTGGTCCTTCATGGTCGGCGAGATCGCCATGTACACCTTCGTGATCCTGATCGTGACGGGGATTTACCTGGCCCTGTTTTACAAGGCCTCCGACGCCATAGTCATCTACCACGGCCCTTACAAGCCTCTGGTGGGCCAGGCCATGACCCAGGCCTACGAGTCGACCATCAACATTTCCTTCAGCGTGAGGGCGGGCCTGGTCATGCGGCAGGCCCACCACTGGGCGGCACTCATATTCCTGGCCGCCATCGCCTTTCACATGTGCCGCATCTTCTTTACCGGGGCCTTCCGCCGGCCCCGTGAAATCAACTGGATTATCGGCGTAACGCTGTTGCTCCTGGCCATGCTGGAGGGCTTCTCGGGCTACTCCCTCCCGGACGACTTGTTGTCTGGGTCGGGCCTGCGGGTGGTGTTCTCGATCGTCCAGTCGCTCCCGTTTGTCGGGGTTTGGTTGGCGTACGACATATGGGGCGTGCCTTCCCGGGCACCGAGTTCTTCTCCAGGCTGTTCGTCATCCACGAGTTCTTGTTCCCGTTGATACTGGCGGGCCTGCTCGGGGGCCACCTGGCCATCCTGTGGCATCAAAAGCACACCGACTTTCCCGGCCCGGGCAAGACCGAGCACAACATCGTCGGCAGCCGCTTGTGGCCTCAGTACACGGTCAAGTCGACCGCCCTGCTCATGTTCATCGCGGGTGCCATATTCGGGCTCGGAGGCCTGGTCCAGATAAACCCGATCTGGGACTATGGTCCTTACCAGCCGGCGAGGTCGAGCGCCGCCACTCAGCCCGACTGGTACGTGGGCTGGCTCGACGGCGCGTTACGGCTTTGGCCCCACTGGGAGTTCCGTAGCTTCGGCCACGAGATCGCGAACCCGTTCTTCCCGGGCCTGCTCCTCCCGGGGATCGTCTTCGGGATCATTTACACCTGGCCCTGGATAGACAAACGAATCTATGCCGATTACGGCGAGCACAACCTGCTCGACCGGCCCAGGGACAAACCGTTGCGAACGGCCGTGGGTGTGGCCGCTCTGATTTTCTTTACGGACCTCACGTTCGCCAGCGCGACCGACGTTATCGGTACGGCCCTGGGGATCTCCTTCGAGCTGCTCATCGAGATCCTTCAGTACGGGTCGTTCATAGGTCCTGCCGTAGGGGGCGTGGTGGCTTACCGCGTTTGCTTGCAGCTACAGCACTCACACGCTCATCCGATCCAACGACCGGTGGGCGGGGTGATAGTCCGCGACGCCCACGGCGCGTTCCACACTCAGGGTGCGGCGCACAATGGTGATGGGCACGGCAACGGAGCCGGAGATACTTTGCTAGAACCCGTCGCTGCCGGCCACGTCGAGGGTCTCGCCGAGCCGGCAATGGAGGCAAGCCCTGGCAATCCCGGTACTGGCAATCCCGGTACTGGCAATCCCGGTACCGGCACTGGCAATCCCGGCACTGGCAATCCCGGTACAGGCAGCGGCCCCGGGACGAGTGGCGACGGCCACGGCGACGGGCCAACGAGCCAGTCCTGACACGCTGACGGCGACACCATGTTCGAGTCCCTTGCCGTTCACCAGAAGATCGTCGTCACCGGCCCCCAGCGGTCCGGCACCCGGATCGGGGCCCGGATGATTGCCGCCGACACCGGGCATGACTTTGTTGACGAAGCTGAGTTCCTCATCAAAGACGGCGACCTGTTCCGTCAGTTCCTCGATAGGGACGGGGTAGTAGTGCAGGCTCCGCACATGTTGAAAGATGTGGTCGACGACCCCCCGCCGGGGATCTTCATCGTCCTCATGCGCCGGGACCTCGACGACATCCACGCCAGTGCGACGCGCATACGCTGGGCCGAAGACTTTGGCGGCAACACTACGGAGTTGAAGAAGTTCGGCCTCACCGAGGGCGACTCCGCTGCCGTCAAGTACGAGTACTGGGACACCCACGACAAGCTGGTGCCCTTTCTCGAACTGGAGTACGCGTCGTTGGCGGCCCACCCTATGTTTGTGGTCCCCGAGCAGCGCACGACGTTCCACCACTGGCAGACCCAGGTGTAAGTGCGGTGTCTTTTGTAGCCGCCCGGTGCCCAACCCCGAGCTCCTCTCCCTGAGCGGCGGCCTAACCCCGGGCTAGTGCCACGACAGGCAACGTTTGCCTGGTTGCAGACCTGAACTCTGAAGTGCCGACAAGGTATCTGCCGCCGGCAACCGGGCAAGCGTTCCTGGAGGCAGCACTACAGGGCACAGAGCTGCTTGCTTCGTCAGACAGCTCCCGACGTCCTTTACTCCCCCTTAGCGGGGGAATCGACCCCCGGACAGGGCCACCAAATGGGCCGTGCGGCCCTGGCTCGGCTACCGTGGTCGCGTGGCTAGAGTGCTTTCTATAGTCCTCGCCGGCGGGGAGGGCAAGCGTCTCCTGCCACTAACGCTTGACCGGGCCAAGCCGGCCGTACCCTTCGGCGGCCATTACCGCCTGATCGACTTCGCCCTGTCCAACCTGGCCAATGCCGGGTTGCTCAAGGTTGTGGTGCTGACGCAGTACAAGAGTCACAGCCTTGACCTGCACATCACGCGGACCTGGCGATTTTCCACCCTGTTGGGGAGCTATGTGACACCGGTCCCGGCCCAAATGAGACGAGGCCCGTGGTGGTTTGCCGGTTCCGCTGACGCGATTTACCAGAACCTCAACATCGTCGGCGATGAACGCCCGGACTACATATTGGTATTCGGCGCCGACCACATTTACCGTATGGACCCGCGCCAAATGCTTGACCAACATATCCAGACCGATGCGGCGGCCACCGTGGCCGCCATAAAAGTGCCGGCTGCGCAAGCCGCTGGCTTCGGCATCCTGGAACCGGGCCAGGGGACCATGGTCGAGCGTTTCGTCGAAAAGCCGCCTGACCCGGTGGCGTTAGCGGCCGGTCGGCAGCATCTTTTCGCCTCCATGGGCAATTACGTGTTCAAGGCGGAGGCGCTGGTCGACGCCCTGCTCGAGGATGCCCAGGATTCCAACAGTCGTCACGACATGGGGGGTGACGTCATCCCCCGCTTTGTTGCCAACAATGATGCCCATTATTACGATTTCGGCACCAATGACGTGCCCGGTTCCAGCGACCACGACCGGGGCTACTGGAGGGACGTCGGCACCCTCGATAGTTATTACGAGGCGAGTATGGACCTCGTTCAGGTAACGCCGGTCTTCAACCTGTACAACAGCAAATGGCCGATCTATACGAGCCCCCCGCCGTTCCCGCCAGCCAAGTTCGTCTTCGAGGAGCCCGGGCGTACCGGGATGGCCTTCGATTCGATTGTTTCCAATGGGACCATAATTTCGGGGGGAACGGTTAGGCGCTCAATAATTTCCCCCGGCGTCAAGGTCGAGCAGGGCGCCCTGGTGGAGAACTCGGTCATAATGGATAACGCACGGGTCGGGGAGGGCGCCGTCGTCCGCGGCGCAATTATTGACAAAAATGTCGTCGTGGAGCCAGGCGTACATGTGGGAACGGACCCGGAGCTGGACGCCAGCCGCTTTACTGTGTCGGCCGGCGGCGTGGTTGTGATAGGTAAGGGCGAAAAGGTCGTGGCGTGACCCGGGTGGCGCTCCTTACGAGGGAGTACCCACCCGATATTTATGGAGGGGCGGGGGTACACGTCGAGTACCTTTCGCGGGAGCTGGCCAAGCTGGTCGACGTTGGCGTGTACTGCTTCGGCGCCAAGCGCTCCGACCCCCTGGTGGCCGGTGCGTACGAGCCCTGGCAGGCGTTGGCCAAGGACGGCAAGGGTGCCGCCCTGCGAGCCCTTTCGGTAGATCTGCGCATGGCCGCCGACGTCGAGGGCGCCGACCTGGTGCACAGCCATACCTGGTACGCCAACTTCGGGGGGTACCTGGCCAACGTGCTGTACGGGGCCCCTCACGTGATGACCTCTCACAGCCTGGAGCCGCTCCGGCCCTGGAAGGCCGAGCAGCTCGGCGCAGGCTACCAGTTGTCCTCCTGGGCCGAACGCACGGCGATCGAGCAGGCTGACGCGGTTATAGCCGTGTCCCGGGCCATGCGCGACGACGTCCTTCGGGTCTACCCGGCCGTGGAGGGCCGGAGGGTGAAAGTGGTGCACAACGGCATCGACCCCCAGGAGTTCTTCCCCGACCCGCGCACACGAGCGCTCGAACGCAACGGCATAGACCCTCACGTGCCGATCGTCCTGTTCGTCGGCCGGGTCACCCGCCAGAAAGGCCTGACATACCTGCTCGAGGCGGCGAAGTCCTTTGACCCCGATGCGCAGGTCGTGTTCTGTGCGGGTGCTCCGGACACGCCCGAAATCGAGCGGGAGGTGCGTGCTCAAGTAACCGACCTGGCTGAACGGCGCAAAGGCGTTTTCTGGATCGAAGAGATGCTCCCTCGTCCCGAACTGGTCCAGTTCATAAGCCACGCCAGCGTTTTTGTGTGCCCCTCGATCTACGAGCCGTTCGGCTTGATCAATGTGGAGGCCATGGCGTGCGCGGTCCCGGTGGTGGCCAGCGACGTGGGGGGGATACCCGAGATCGTGCGGGACGGTGAGACCGGCTTCCTCGTACCGCTCGTGCCGAGCGGCGACGCCTTTGGCACGCCGGCCGACCCGTCCGCTTTTGCCGCTGCCATCGCGGACCGGGTCAACGATCTGCTCGGCTCCCCGGCGCTGGCGCGGCAGTTCGGAGAGGCGGGCCGCCAACGGGCGCTGGCGGAGTTCACGTGGGAAGCCGTGGCCAAGAAGACGCTGGCGGTCTACGACGAGCTCGTCCACCCCTGAGAGGTCCGCGTAAAGGCGATGCGTTGTCGCAGGTAGAGGGCGCTTTTGCGTGGCCCGGGAGCAGCGTACGTGCCGCTGGCGGGACGCCCGGCTAAGCTCTGTCAGTGCCCGTCGTCAGGTCTCACGCCGGCCAGTCAGCCGCATGATCCGACTCAACCACGTCACCAAGACTTACAAGGGCCCGGTTACTGCCCTAAGAGACGTCACCGTTGACATCCCACGGGGTGAGTTCGTGTTCATTGTCGGGCCGTCGGGGTCCGGCAAGACCACCTTCCTGCGCCTGGTGACGAAAGAGGAACGTGCGGACGGTGGTGACATCTGGGTAGCAGGTAAGGAAGTCGGTGCTTTGGCGCCCTGGAAGGTGCCGTATTTGCGGCGCAACATCGGGTGCATCTATCAGGACTATCGCCTCCTCCCGGACCGGACGGTGTACCAGAACGTCGCCTTTGCCCTCGAAGTCATCGGGCGGTCGCGGCACTTCGTTCGTTCACAGGTGCCACAGATCCTCGAGCTGGTCGGCCTCGGTAAGAAAATGGACCGTCGGCCCAATGAGCTGTCAGGCGGAGAACAGCAGCGAGTAGCCGTGGCCAGGGCGTTCGTCAACCGTCCGCTGATCCTGTTGGCCGATGAGCCCACTGGCAACCTTGACCCGGGCACCACCTCCGGGATCATGCGCCTGCTCGAACGCATAAACCAGTACGGGACGACCGTTGTCATGGCTACCCACCAGCAGGACGTGGTCGATTCCATGCGCAAGCGAGTCATAGAGCTGGACCGTGGCACTGTCGTGCGTGACCAGGCGAGAGGTGTCTACGGCATGGTCGAGGCCTGAGAGAGCCGGTTCCTTACACGACCGGGCGGACGATGCCTGGCGCCACTAGCAGAGGGAAAAGAGCAAGCAACCGATGACGTTGGCCAGCCCGTATGTGTTGCGCGAGACAGGTGGCAACCTGCTGCGCAACATAGTGATGACCGTCGCCGCCGTTATCACCATGGCCGTGTCGCTCACGGCGCTCGGAGGCGTCCTCATCATGCGCCAGGCGGTCAACAAGGCCACTGTCCAGTGGCAGGGCGGGGTCCAGGTGGCCATCTTCATGGAGCCGACCGCCAGCTCTCAGGAGGTCGGGGCGATTCGCCACGAGCTGGACGGCATGGTGCCGGTGGAGGTCAAGTCGTACCACTTCGTCGACAAGTCGCAGGCGTACACCGAGTTCAAAGGCATGTTCAGCGGCGAGCCCGACCTCGTCAAGGTCATGACGGTGTCGACGATGCCGCCATCGTTCCGGGTCGTGCCGGCCAAGGCGCAAAACGTACAACAGCTGGCCAGCGACTTCAACAAACAACCCGGGGTCTACAACGTCGGCTACCCGGGGCAGGTGATCAAGGACACCCTGGCCCACTTCTCTACCCTGCGGACGGTGGCCTTGATCGTGGCTGGCGGCGTCATGCTGGGGGCCATCGCTCTTGTGGTCAACACCATCCAGCTGGCTATTTTCGCCCGCCGGCGCGAGGTGGCGGTCATGAAGCTCGTGGGGGCGACCAACTGGTTCATCCGCGTGCCGTTCATGCTCGAAGGGCTCGCCGAAGGTTTGGTGGGGGCCGGCTTGGCCTTTCTCATCACCTATTTCGCACGTGATACGTTCGCCTCGTTTACGGGCAGCGACCCGCTCGACCCGAACCAGCCCCTCTATGTCAGCTCTCACGAGGCGTTGCTGACGGGCCTTTTCATAGTCGTGGTGGGCACCATCGTCGGAGCCTTCGGGTCGGGCTTTGCCGTCAGGCGCTACCTCGCCGTCTGAGGCGGCGGCCGGGTAACTCGTCGCGCCCTGAGGCCGGCCCTGCAAAGCTCGACATGGGCCACCTACCTAAGATCGCTCGGGTGAGCCTGCGCATCGAAGACTATGCCCTGATAGGCGACACCCACACGGCTGGACTGGTTGGCCGGGACGGTTCGATCGACTGGTTATGCGTCCCTCGGTTCGACTCTGCGGCCTGCTTTGCCGCCCTCCTCGGTACCGCGGACAATGGGCGCTGGTTGCTCGCACCCAGGAGCGGTGGACTTGCCACCCGGCGGTCGTACCGGGAGAACACGCTCGTGCTCGACCAGGAATGGGACACTCCCACCGGCACCGTCCGGGTCACGGACTTCATGCCACCGCGCCATCACCGCCCGCGCATCTACCGCCGAGTCGAAGGGCTCCGGGGCAGTGTCGAGATGATGGGCGAGATCGGTATCCGGTTCGAGTACGGCTACCAGGTCCCGTGGGTTACGCAGACCGGTACCGGTATCCGGGCCGTCGCCGGTCCCGACGCCATCAAGATCGACAGCACCGTCCCCCTGGAAGCGGTCGGCATGCGTCACGAAACCGCATTCACGATCAACGAAGGGGAGCAGCTCGACTTCCGGCTCAACTGGTTCCCATCTTTCGACGACGAGGGCCGCGACCTCGAATGCGGCACCGCCCTGGAGGAGACGGTGACCTTCTGGCGCGACTGGTCACGGCCTGTTTCCGACATGCCGGGACAATGGGAGCCACTGGTCCAGCGTGCTCTCATTACGCTGAAGGCGCTCACTTACGCGCCGACGGGTGGCATAGTAGCTGCTCCGACCACGTCTCTGCCCGAGGCCCTGGGCGGTCCGCGCAACTGGGACTACCGCTACTGTTGGGTCCGAGATGCCACGTTGACGCTCGACGGCCTGGTCGAGTCCGGGCACCTCGACGAGGCCAGGGCGTGGTTCCAGTGGCTCCTCAGGGCGGCGGCGGGGGACCCCGAGCAGCTCCAGATCATGTACGGGGTGGCAGGCGAGCGCCGGCTACCGGAGCTCCAGCTCGACTGGCTACAGGGGTACGAGTCCTCCAAGCCGGTGCGCGTCGGGGAACGCGGCATCGCTCCAGTTCCAGCTCGATGTTTACGGAGAGCTCATGGAAGCGGTCGATATGGCCCGTTCGCACGGGTCGAGCACCGAACAGGTTGTCTGGGATCTCCAGTCCGCGATTGTCCAGTACGTAGAGAAGCACTGGGACGAACCCGACCAGGGCATCTGGGAGCTGAGAGGACCGCCCCAGCCGCTCGTCTACTCCCGTGTAATGGCCTGGGTGGCGATGGACCGGGCCATAAAGTCGGTGGAGCTTTACGGGCTCCAAGGACCGGCCGAGCGCTGGCGAGAGGTGCGCGACGCCATCCACGATCAGGTGATCGCCAAGGGGTACAACGAGGAGCTCGGGTCCTTCACGCAGGCGTACGGTTCGACAGAGCTGGACGCGAGCCTTCTGCTCGTACCGATCATGGGCTTCCTGCCCATCGAAGACCCGCGTGTCGTCGGGACGATCGAAGCCATACAGCGGGACTTAACGGTCGATGGCTTTATCGCCCGCTACCGTAACCGTTCGGGAGTGGACGGGTTGCCGGGCCAGGAGGGCACCTTCCTCCCCTGCACCCTGTGGCTCGTCTCGTGCTTGGCCAAGCTGGGGCGGGTCGACGAAGCCGGAGAGGTGCTAAGGCGAGTTGCGTCTGTGGCGAATGACGTCGGCCTTTTCTCCGAGGAGTACGACACCAAACGAAAGCGCCTGGTGGGCAACTTCCCCCAGGCGTTTACGCACGTGGCGCTCATAAACGCAGCCCGCCACCTGATGGAAGCGACGAACGCCCGGGCGCCTCAGGCCACCGAGCGCTCAGTGAAATAGGACTGCGCGTCGCTCAGGGTGCCGAAGACGTGCACGACCCGGGGAAGACCGACCATGTCGAGCACCCGCTTCACCGAAGGCCGGGGAGAACAAACAACTGCATCACCGTGGGCTTCACGGGTCCTGCGTACAGCGCCGATGAGAGCGCCCAGCCCCGATGAGTCCACAAAAGGAACAGCTGAGAACTCGAAGATCACTCTTCTCCTGTCACCCAGGAGAGCGACAGCCTCGCGGAACTGTGCCACGGATAAGTGCTCCAGATTGCCGATCAGGTGGCACACCACGCCGGCCTCGGTCTCGTCACAGGTGACGTACACGTCAGGCTCCTTTCCAGCGCCCTCGTGAGGGTCACTGGGAAGATGTTGCCTCACCAATCTGAACTTCACCGCGACTCAAACTGAAGAGCACCGCGACGGAGGCGCTTATTTCCCAACCTCGCCGGCCCCGGGTAGCTGTGTTTGCCGGCCGGGGGCTAGTCCGGGCTGGGGCTAGTCCGGGCTGTTGATCATGTGGGTCGAAACGTTGTCGAAATGACTGAGCAGTTGCGCCTCTTCTAGAGCGCCGACGTGTGCTTCCGTGAGGGCTTCGGTCATGTGGGCCAGCCAGTGGTCACGTTCCTCCTGGCCGATCTTGAACGGCAGGTGCCTGGCCCTCAGCCGGGGGTGACCGCGCTCCGCGTCGTAAAGGCGCGGCCCGCCCCAGAACTGAGCCAGGAACAAGCAGAGATGGCGTTGGGGCCCTTCGAGGTCTTCCGGGTAGAGCGGGCGGAGGACATCGTCCCCGGCCACGAGCTCGTAAAACCGCATTGTCAGTGCTTCGAAAAACGCCATCCCCCCCAGGCGTTCGTACATCGTGGTCGGCGGCACCTGTGTTGCTGGCCCTTTCAGTCTGGTTGCGGGCACACCCGGGCTGTCCATCCCGGCCAGGGCTCCCGGTATGCCCAAGATAGGGCCTCATGACGGATCTGCACCCCCGGGAGTGTGCGCGCCCGCCAAACAGAGGAGGCCCTAGGATGCGCCGTGTGCCGAGGCGAGGGCTGGTGGCTGTGATCCTGCTTGCCTTAGTGCTCGCCGGCTGTGGTTCAGCGCGGACGACGGCGAGCCCCAGGGCCGACCAGGCTTTCTTGAACTCCGTTTACAGCGAAGCGCCGGACATCGGCAGTTATCGTTCGGGGTCTCAGCTGGTTAGTTTGGGCCAGGTAGTGTGCGGGGACTTGGAATCCGGCGCTTCCGTACAGGAGGTGGGTGACCGCGTCCCGCTCGTCGAAGGCAACGTATCGCTACCCCCTGGTGACCTTGGTGTTGTGATTGCGGCTGCGGTCAACGAGCTGTGCCCCAGGTTCCACAAGCTGCTCGGCCAGTAGGGCCTTTCGGGCCGAGGGCTGCTCCCGGACCGGCCGCGGGCTACTCCGGCCAGTCCGACAGGTAGGTAAGTACCCTTCCTCCGCACGACAGGTGGGAGCCGTTGGGTAGCTCGCGTTGTTCGCTCCGACCTAGCTGTGCCCACGCGGCGGCCCCGGGCACCTGGACCCAGGTCCCGCCTTCGGCGCCGCGGTCGACCAGGTACGTCGACCACACCCGGATCTGGAGCTCCGCGTGGACAGGCGCCATAGCGTCGTTGCGCCCGGGCGAAGGGTGATGCCATCAGCTGAACCGGACTGCACTTCAGGTGCGGAGCCGGGTTCCGAGCCGATAAGGCATAGCCGGCGGAGCGACCAGATCGACCCGTCGTCTACGAGCAGTACCCCCACCGGAGGTCGCGGCCCGTTCAGTTCCGGGCTGCCCGGCAGGACCGGGCGGCCGCAGCGCAGGCAGGTCATGACGCGGGGGTGGTTGAAGTGGCCGAGCTCACATCGCACCCCCGGTACGTCAGGAGCGTCAGGCAAGCGGGAGACGGCCCAGGCCGAGGCGAGCGTCAACGGTGGCTGGCCAGGCGTGAACGCATTGCGGAGGTCGACCCTTTCTGCGCTCTGACCCTGGCCCGGGGTCGCCGTAGCGGGAGCAACGGGAACCGGGCTGGCATCACCGGACGGATAGGCCACAGCGGACGGACTGGCCATCCCGGCTGTTGCCGCAACCGCCGCGCCGGCGGGAACGGCTGTGCCCGACGGCACCCCCGAGGCGGCTCCCCCGGTGCCCGGCTCCGTGCCCCCGGCCCCTCGAGCCGCCGCTTCCCCGATGGTTCCTATGGCCGCCCCGGCAGCCACCGCACCGGCGGTGGCGGCACCCGTCATGGCACCGCTGCCCGCCCCGCCCTCTGTCGCGGGCATCCCGGGAGCCGGACCGCTGGCTGCGCCTGCACCGCCAGCCGCCGCTACTCCCACTCCGGCCGGGGCGGCGCCCGGCGCGCGGTAGTCACCTTGCGTCGCTTGAGGCGTTGTTACTGCCGGTTGGGCGCCCGCCGGTTGGGCTTGCCCGGTCGGTGGCCGCAAAAGGACGAAGCCGGAGCCAGGGACGGCGCCTATAACCAGGTCGAACGGGTTGCCCTGCTGGCTCTGCGGGGGCGGAGAGGCACCGTATGGCAGGATGATCAACGGCCATGGGCGCCCGATGGACGTGACCATCCATCCGGGCACCGGTTGGGGCGCCAACCACCGGCCGCTGTCCCACGCCTGGACGGGGCCGTGCAAGAAGAGCGTCAAGCCGTTCGCGCCAGGACCGACCACCGCAAACGGCGCCTGCGGTTCGGGGTCACCCCGCTGGAGCACGGCTATCAACGAGCTGGCCAGCTGGTCTCCGCCGTTGGGCGACTGGCTCGTACGTTGTGCTTCTGTGACGAGATGCGCTTGCAGCGAGGCGGAAGCTTGCGGGCCGGCCCAGGCAGCCACCTCGTTGTAACGGACAACCAGGCCAGGGCCAGCGAGGACCTCGAGTTTGTCGGCCACTGGCAGTTACCTCCTCTGGATCCGGCTGTAAGCCGATAGCTGCGGTCTCACCACTTTGATGCCGCCTCTTCGAGACGCTCCGCAACTTCGCGGGCAGTAGCCGGCCGGTCCGTCGGGTCGACCGAAAGGCACGCTGTGACCAGTCCCGTTACCGCACCGGGGAGCTCGCAGAGCGCCGGCGCGGGTGACGTCAATAATCGGGCCAGGGACTGCACAACCGGGACCTCGTCGATCCCCGGAAAAGGTGATGACCCGGCGACGACCTGATAAACAGTGGCGCCCAGTGCCCAAATGTCCGACCAGCGTCCTCCTTCGCCTCTCAGCAGCTGAGGGTCGACGTACGCCAGCGGGGGGTAACCCACCTGTGCTGCCGGTCGCTGGCCGTTCGCCAGCGTGGGAGGGGCGAGGACGGCGGTCCCCGCCGTCCCCGGCTCACTGCCGAAAGGGCTCTCGCTGCCCGCGGCCGGGCCCCGTTGGCGGCTACCAGGGCGACGGCCTGGGGGCATATCGCACCGTGCAGCTGGCCCTGCTCGTGAAGCGAGTGCGCGGCGCGTGCGGCGGCAGCCAGGGCCTTTAGCCGCGTCGGCATTTCCATGGCCGGGGGAGGGGAAGCGAGCGTGCCGGTGACGATATTCGACGCGCTGACCCAGATGACTGGTCGCTGCGACCACTCCGCCACGCCGGCCTCCAGCCAGGCCGGCAAGTTGTCGCCGCGAACGCCGGCAATTGGCTCCAGTCGTGCCCTGGCGACCGTCCAGCTCGTTCGGGCCAGCGGGCCAAGGACCCAGATCGTGACCGGAGCTCCGTCGCCGCCGAGCCGAGCCGGGCGGCGGGCACTTAGACATGGAGTCGTGCCGTCGTCAAGGACGGTACCGGTGATCTCGTAGTCGGCCAGCTGGCTAGGCAATGTCCAAGCCTCCTTGAGGGCGCCCTCTTTGGTGACGGACGCTACAGCCTTTTGGGCCGGGTTGTCGCTGTGGGGCGCAAAGGTGCATAAAGGTGCACCGTTTCTTATAACTGCTGAAGCGGCCAAAATCGTGAAAGGAACCGTGGCCGGTAACGACACCAGCTCGCTTGCTAAGTGGCAAGCGTCAGTGTGGATAAGGCCCGTTCCGTGGTGGCCGATACAGGCGAGACGATCATCCAGATTTCCGACTGCGTTGGTTTCACCCACGCCAGCACGCCCACTGCCGTCCCGCCGCCTTTAAGGCTGAAGTTATAGTGCCACGCCACGGTTGCATTTTTGATGCGTGCCCCGGTAACAGAAGTCACCCGGTACGGCACCTCCAGGAAGCTCCCGACGATCGCCGGGAGGGGCCCAAGGTGAGGCGGTTGGTGGTCGGCTTCTGCCACCGACTCTCCCGCTCCGCCGCCGGGGCCCGAGTAGTAGATATCGCCGGACGAGTCGCTCATGGACTGCTGCAGAGACCAGGACGAGGGTGCCGAGAAGCTTGCGTAGATCCCCGGTACCGCCTGCCAGCCGCTCGGAACGGGCGGCTTCACAGTGGGGTAGCTACCGTTCATCCCGATCGCCGCCCACACCACGACCCCGAGGCAAACCGGGCAGAAGGCCAGCAGCGCGGCCCAGCGCAGAAGCCTTCTGCGGTCGGCGCTAGTGGGCGGGTCGATGCGGGGGTCGTGTCGCTGACCCGGCCGGGCCGGCGCCTCATCGGGCCTGGAGCTCCCTGGAGCCTGTCCTGTAACGTCAACCAGGCCAAAGGGGTCGCCCGAGTAGCCGCCACCTCCGTATTGGCCACCGTTGTGGCCCCCCAGAGCCTGTGTGTCAGCCATCGCCTGGCAGCGCGACGAGCGCAGCCGTCATCGCACCTTGCTCCCGGCAAGCCGAGCAGGCCCCCAGGACGTCCAGGCGGTGGTCGAGGCTGAGGAACCCGTTTACGCTCGCCAGCCCGTCCAGGTACTTCGCCATCGCTTGTTCGAACGCCGGGGTTGGTATGACGTCGAGGACCTTCCCGCAACCGGTGCACAACAGATGGTGATGGTGCTCGGTGATGTCTTCCGCCAGCTCGAAGCGAGAGTACTCGTCGTTGGCGGCGACACGGCGTACAACCCCCGCCTGTTGTAAGTCGACGAGGTGCCGGTAGGCCGAGCTTCGCGGCAGCCGGGGCGCTCTTTCGGCTATGTCCTCGATGCTGATGGGGTGACCGGCCTCAGCCAAAACCTCCACAACCTCCCGCCGGCCCACGGTGTAGCGCTGCGAGATTTGCCGGAGCCGCTGCTCGACCAGTCCGTGAAGCGCTTTGTTCACATCAAGAACCATACCGCGACAGGGGCTCTACGAACTTCGGCCCGGCCCTGACGGGGACACTGCTCCGGCGAGCCCCGCTCCTTTTGAGGGCGGTGACAAGGGGCCGGCGGGAGTATCCGCGCGAGCTTTGGCGGGTGCATGTACCTGGCTCCGGCGGGCCGTCCTCCGGGGCGCCACGCAGCGGCCAAGCACGTACCAGAAGGCGGCGAACGTCCCCACGAAGAAGCCAATCGGCCAGTTGGACCAGAACGAGGCAGTTATTGCCACCCAGACCGTCACCAGCGCAAGCACAACCGACAGCGCCATGGCCACAACGGGCCGGTTCGTGAGGAACCGGGCGGCGGCCGGAGGGCCGATCATCAGGCTGAACACGAGAAGTGCGCCCACGACGGGGAGCGCCATCGTCGTAACGGCAGCGACCGCCAACAGGAACCAGAGCTCGACTCGCGGCAGCCGGGCCCCGTTGGCAGCAGCCAGGTCCGGTGAGAGAGACGAGAGCATCAGTGACCGGAACAACAGGACCACCAGGAAGACGCAGGCGGCGCCGAGCGCGACCGTCGGCAGCACCTCGGTTTGGCTAACGCCAAGGGTTTGGCCGAAGAGCAGCGAGAACGTCTGCTCGGAGTACTCGGTACTCATGCTCAGGAACAGCGAGCCGACGGCCAGCAACGTGACCAGGCAAAGAGCCGTCACCACATCGTGGCGGCCCCGCCGGCCCCACCGGGCGATCATCACGGCCCCGAGGACGGAGAAGGCGCCGACGCCGACGAGAGTATCGACCCCGATGAGCGCGGCACCGGCCGCGCCGGTGAAAGCACCTTGCGGTATGGCGTGCGCCGCAAAAGCCGAGCCCCGGAGCACGACGAAAAACCCGACGGCCCCGGCTACGACCGCCATCACGCTGGCGACGACCCAGGTGTCAGTCATGAAACCCGAGAAAAGGCCGGAGAGCAAGGCCGTACCTACCTACCCTTTCCCGGCCGAGAGCCCTGGCGCCAGCTCGGGTCGCCCGTGCGGCGCGTCAACCCGTACGCCGTTCGCTGCCTTCGGCCACGCGGCGCTCTGGGGGCGGCGTTCGCCCCGCCCTGTCAGCTGGGCGAGCAAGTAAGCCACCATTACGAGGGCGACGACGAAGAAGCTGACGGGCCACCCTTGATGGGCCGGCGGCCAGGTATAGCTGTCGTAGGCCATCACGATCCCCGCCCACGTCGCCGCTATACCGATGCCCGCAGCCCAGACCGCAGCCCGCCCCGGGCTCCTGGCCAGCCGTAGAGCAGCGGCGGCAGGCCCGATCAGTAGCGCCGTGCTCAAGATGGCGCCGATAGTGAGGGCAGAAAGGGCGACCGCCAGGGCCAGCGCGACCGTGAAGCTCATCCGGACGAGGCGCAACCGGGCGCCCTGGGACGCGGCCAGGTCCGGGCTTATCGAGCTCAGCAGCAATGGCCTGTACACGAGGCCGACCAGGCCGAGGGCGAGGCCGCCCAGGCCGATCACCAGGGGTAACGACGAGGTGCTCACCGCGAAGATGGAGCCAAAGAGCACCGTTACCGCCGCACCGGTGGTCGAGCCGGAGGTCGTGGTCATGTACAGGAGCAAAGCCGACACGCCGAGGCCCGCCCCGAGCAGAACGCCTGTGACCAGGTCCCGGTCTTGTTTTCGGTCCGCTCCCAGCAGTTCCATCGCCCCACCACCGGCGACGGCCATGGCGACGAAGCCGACAAGCGGGCTTATGCCGAGCACGAACGCAGCGGAACCACCGGTGGACGTGATGTCGGCGAAAGCGTGGCCGGCGAAGGACTGGCCCCTCATGACCGTGAAGACGCCGACCGGCGCGCACACGACCGCGACCACCGTCCCGACGACCGCCGCCGCCTGCACCGGGGCGCTCGAGAAGATCCCGGCCGGGAAAATAGCGTGGAGAATGCTCATGACTTCCGCGCGACTTATCTGTAACGCCGGGCGGGGCTTTCACCCATGAGCGCTCCGGGTTGTACGGCGCCACTTGCGGCGGGTGCAGAGGCCGGGACTGGCAACTCATCCTGGCCCGGGCGGGGCGGGCCTGCCACCGAGGTCTCGGCCAACGAGGTCTCGGCCAACGAGGTCTCGGCCAAGGTCTCGGCCAACGAGGTCTCGGCCAACGAGGTCTCGGCCAAGGTCTCGGCCAACGAGGTCTCGGCCAACGAGGTCTCGGACAGTAGCTCCCCGACGAACGCTCTTTCGGCACGGTCGCCTGGCTCGTCGTGGCCTGCCTCGTCGTGGCCGGTCTGGTCGTCGCTTCCGCCATCGGCTGGCTCGTCTGCAACAGCTACGAGCACACGCCCGTGAGCACGGAACACGTCCACGTGCCGTCCATAAAGACCGCTCAGGACGTCGCTGCGCACCACGTCCTCGGTCTTCCCGCTGGCGGCTCGCCCGTCGGCCAGGTAAACGACCCGGTCCATGACCGGCAGGAGCGGGTTGATGTCGTGGGCGGAGAGCAGGATGGCTACTTTTTGCTCTCTTGCGATCCGGGCCAGCAACCTGACTGTTTCCTGCGTGCTGGGGAGGTCGAGATTGGCCAGCGGCTCGTCGAGGAGGAGAAGGAGCGGGCGCCGGGCCAGTGCGTGGGCTATCAATACTCTCTGTTGCTCGCCGCCGGACAGGGCCCCGACCCTGGCGTCGGCCAGGTGCAAGGCGTCGACGGAGCCGAGGAGCTCCTCCACGGTGGCTCGTTTGGCGGCCGAGCCGAGGGGGATGCCGAGTCGCCGCCCATCGATGCCGAGCTCGACGAGGTCCCGGGCCCGGACAGGAAGATCCGGGTCGAGCACGATCTTCTGAGGGACATAGCCGATCGACCGCCGGCCGAGGCGCCCACCCGGGAGCCGCACCCGGCCGGAAGAGGTGGGTTGGAGGCCAAGGACCGCCCGCAACAACGTGGTCTTGCCGGCCCCGTTCATAC
The DNA here is from genome assembly GCA_963754115.1 of uncultured Acidimicrobiaceae bacterium. Lineage (GTDB taxonomy): Bacteria > Actinomycetota > Acidimicrobiia > Acidimicrobiales > Palsa-688 > Fen-671. Next base: position 408,348 of record CAVWFC010000010.1, read on the forward strand.
CGATGAGGCCGGTCAGCTCGCCCGCCGCCACGGAGAACGAGATGTCGTGCAGGACTTCTCGTCCGCCCAGCCAGACCGACAGCCGATCGACGACCAGGGATGGTTCTCCGCTGGTGGGCGCAGCATGCCCCTCTGTCCCGCGGCGAGAAGGTGGCGTGCGTCGCCGCATCACAGCCTCACCGTCGATGTCCCTTTGAGCAGCGCCAGGCGCAGGGCGTTGACCTCGGCCAACATCCAGGACTGATAGTCGTACCCGGGTGTCGGCATCGTCTCGTAAACGCCGACTACGGGCACGCCGGCCTTCTTGGCGTCACTGAGGAAGGTGGCGGTAAGGCTGTCCGTGACCTGCTGGTTGTACAAGAAGACCTTGACGTGATGATCGCGAATGAGGTTCTCTTCGGTGGTGATGTCCTGGGGGGAGGGGTCAGTGCCGTTCATGATGGCCGACTGCAGCGACTCGGGTGTCATGATGTGCGCTCCTGCCGCCTGCAGCATGTAGTCAGCCACCGGCTCGGTAACCGCGACCGGGGTACCCGGGTACACGTGCTTGAAGGTGCCGACGGCACTCAACCAGGGCTGAAGAGAAGTGTCGAAGCGCCGTGCGCCCGACTTGAAATAGCCCGCACGGGCGGGGTCGAGCTTCGACAAGCCTGTGGCGACGGCGTCGGCCACGAGGGGCATGGTGCGCGGGCTGTACCACAGGTGAGGGTTGAAAGCGTCGTTCGGCACACCCAGAAGGTCCTGTACCACGATGACCTGGCGACCACGCGGGCTGCTAGCGGACTCGATCTTGTTCATGAAGGTGTCGTAGCCGACACCGTTTTGGACTATCAGGCGAGCGTGGCTAACCTCAACCGCGACGCGGGGGCTTGCTTCGAACTCATGGGGGTCGGTGTTGGGGTTGCTCATGATGGCAGTGACGCTGACGTAGGGCCCGCCGATTTGCGAGATTACGTTTGCGTACTCGTTCTCTGCTGCTACCACAACGATTTTCCCACCCCCCGTGGCCGCAGACGCCGGGGCGCCGTCGGCGAGGGCGCCACTGGTCATGGCAGCGGCCAAGGTCATAGCCGCGAGAGGTGCAAGCAGCCGGCGCCGGATGGACTTCAGTCGATGCAACAGCGAGCCCATGTTCCTAATCCTAATCCTAGACTCAGTCTCATTTCAATCCCACAACAGGCGTAACCCGGGAAACATTCCTGTCTGCCTCTTGAATCCGGGGAGAACAAACACACGGCCGCCAGACGTCAACGGCGAAACGACAGGGGCAAAACGACGACGGCAGAGGACGATGGCCGACGACAAGGGCAGGGTCGGCGACAAGGGCAGGGTCGGCGACAAGGGCAGGGTCGGCGAAGGCCAGGTCATCGAAGGCCAGGTCATCGAACGGAGGCACGCCTCACCATGAGATCGCACGCCGCGCCGTGAGAAATGTGGCCTTTGTCATCAACCCGGTGAGCATCCGCCACATGGGCGTGCTCCAGAGCCATTGCCGGGAATTGGCCGCGGCCAACGGGTGGGAGCCCGAGCTCATGGGGACCGTTGCCGGCGAAAGTGCTCCAGAGTTGCTGGGCCACCTGTCCCGGTACGCCGAAGCGGGCGGCGACCGCCTGGTCTTCGCCGTGGGCGGCGACGGGACGGTCCGGGCGTGCGCCACCGCCCTTGCCCACACCGGCGCCGCCCTGGCCATCGTCCCCCGGGGTACGGCCAATCTGTTCGCCCGTGCGCTGGGGGTGCCGTCGAGACCTCCGCGCCGCTCTCACTGTCGGGTTCGGCACCGAAGAACGCTGCGTCGACATGGCGGCGGCCGACGGCGACGCCTTTACGGCCATGGCCGGGATCGGTCTCGACGCGGCCGTGGTGCGCTCCACGCCGCGCAGCCTTAAGCATCATCTGGGGTGGGTCGGTTACGGTGCCGGTGCGCTGGCTCACCTGGGGAGCCGGCCGCACGACGTCTCCTTGCGCCTCGACGGCGGGGAACCCATGGGCCGCCAGGCCCACTCGGTGGTGGTCGGGAACGTAGGTATCCTGCCCGGTGGCTTCGCCATCTTGCCCGGGGCCAGCCTGGACGACGGGTTGCTCGACGTCGGAGTCCTGGCCCCGAGAGGTCTGCTCGGGTGGGGCACGATCGCGCGGCGGGTATTGGCCGGTGGCCACCACGCTGACCAGCAGTTCGAGCACTTCAAAGCCAGCCGGGTGGAGATTCAGCGCGACCGCTGAGCTGCCCCGCGAGGTGGACGGGGACCTCATATCGCCCAGCCGGTCGCTGGTTGTCGAGGTGTGGCCGAGGGCCCTCGTCGTGCGCTGCCCGACTGCTCCGGCGGGCGGGAACAGCTGAGAACCGGTCCTGGCACGACTGCGCTGCCCGCTGCCCGCTGGCCGCTGGCCGCTGCTGCGCTGTCCACTGCCCGCTGCCCGCTGCCCGCTGGCCGCTGGCCGCTGCTGCGCTGTCCACTGCCGGGGGGCGCTCGAGCGGCTCACACTTTCATCACATTTGCTGCCATCTGGTTGCGATCCCGCTAACTCGTTGCGATATCGTGACTTTTTGCTACCGGAGCGCGACGAGATGGTCAGATCGCAACGGGAATGCTGCAAATGTGAAGGACCCACCACGCTGCGAGCCCGCCAACCCCGTGCCCACCGGCCCACCCGGTCGTGCGGCCCACCGGCCTACCGGCCCACCCGGCCCACCCGGCCCTGCGGCCCACCCGGCCCTGCGGGCCCACCGCCGCCCGTCGCGGAATATCGCTCATGGCGCCACTGTTGCCCAAGTGTCACTAAGGCCATTGCCACATAAGAAGGCGGCCTCAACAGGTTAGGAGGAAGCCATGCCGGCAGTAACCGTAACGGACATCCTCGTCCTCCCCCGGGTAACGGCTCCCGATCCGGGCACGGCCAGAGCGCGATCGGTGCGGTCGGTAACCACGGCTCCGAGCGGCCTGGAAGGCGAAGGGTTCCCGGTGCGCAGGGCCTTTGCCGGCGTAGCTCTTTCCGACCTCGACCCGTTCATCCACATGGACCAGATGGGCGAGGTCGACTACGGCCCGGGCGAGCCAAAAGGCACGCCGTGGCACCCTCACCGCGGGTTCGAGACCGTCACTTACATCATCGACGGGACGTTCGAGCACCAGGACTCCAACGGCGGTGGTGGTCGCATCACGGATGGTGACACGCAGTGGATGACGGCCGGGGCCGGGATCCTCCATATCGAGGCGCCGCCCGAATCGTTGGTCGTTTCGGGGGGGCTTTTCCACGGCATCCAGCTGTGGGTGAACCTGCCCAGTGCAAACAAGTGGAACCCTCCCCGTTACCAGGACATCCGCGGCAAGGAAGCCGCGCTGCTGACGACCGCAGACGGGGGGGTGCTCCTGCGGGTTATCGCCGGGCAAGTGGCTGGCTATGAGGGTCCCGGCTCGACTTTTACACCGATCACGATGGTGCACACGACCCTCAGCCCGGGCGCAGAGATGAAGCTGCCCTGGCGCCCGGAATTCAACGCATTGGCGTACGTGCTTGCCGGTCGGGGGTACGCAGGGGAGGACCGGCGCCCGGTCCACACGGGCCAGCTGGCGGTATTCGGCACAGGTGACTTCGTCCAGTTCGGCGCTGACCGGGCCCAGGAAAGCGCCCGCCCCAACCTGGAAGTCTTGTTGCTCGGCGGCTTGCCCATTCGCGAGCCGGTTGTCCACTACGGCCCGTTCGTCATGAACACGAAAGACGAAATCCTTCAGGCCATGCAGGACTACCAGGCCGGTCGGTTGGGCCAAATCCCGGCGCGGGCCATTCCTCACCGCCACCCCGGGGACGTCGAGCTACCCGCGGGGAGTGACCAGGGCTAGAGCCCGGGCGCGCCAGGCCAGCCAATGTCCTGGTCCGGGCGCTAGTGGTCCAATCAGTCGGGGTTGGGGGTCACCACATCCCTGACCAGTCCGGCGAGGTCCGTACAGGCCTGCATAAACTGACGGAGGGTGCGCCGGGTAGGCCCGTAAGAGTCGAACTCGTCGGTTGAGAGCCCGCCCTCTTCGTACGCCCGTCTGAAGTCGGGGAACCGGCGCATGAGGTCTGCCACGATCGCCTTGTCGACGGGACGGTCGATACGGGCCTCAACGGGTATGTCGCTGGCATTGATGCGCACCTGCCAGGCGTGGGGCGGCGAGATGACCACGTCACCACCGATCAGCTCGCTCCAGTGGAAGTGGTTGCGGAACGCCGCGGAAAGCAGACGGGCACGGTAACCGCGTTCGGAGAAGATCTCGTAAGCCCGTTTGAACACGGCGACGCCGGGCCACTCGAGGTACCCCGGATCGGTCAGTATGCCTTCCTTCTCGGCCACCACCTTGAGCCAGTCATCCAGGCGCCCGACCATGATCGTGCAGACAGGGCCCATGTTCAATGTGCTCTTGCCGTCGTCCTCCCGGCGCTTGAGCCCTCGTTCGACGGCTTCGGCCACCATCACGGCTTGCGGGACGGTGAAGCTCACCGTTGCGTTGACGCTTATCCCCGCGTACGTAGCCTCCTCTATAGCGGGGATACCGGCTGCCGTAGCCGGTATCTTCACCAGCATGTTGTCGGCCAGCTCGTTGAAATGGGCGGCCTGTTGTAAAAGAGCCCCGGTATCCCGGTAGAAGCGAGGGTCCGTCTGGATGGAAAGGCGTCCATTTCGTCCCTTCGCCTGCTCGAAGATCGGTACGAGCAGACGGGCGGCGCTCTTCGAAACCTCCTCCACGAGCATCCAGGCGATTTCGTCCTCGGTCGCCGCCGGATGCTGTTGTGCTAGCTCCGCCAGCCGCGGCATCCAGGTCGACATTTCCTGGCGGACCACGTTCAGCACGATCACCGGGTTGCACGTTGCGCCCACGGCTCCGTTATCAATGGCGTAGGCGAGCTCCGACGCAGACGCCGAGTCGTTCCACAAGGACGTCGGCGTGGTCCGGGTCATTTGCTCGAGCGGGCTCTTGAAGTCGCCGCTACTGGCAGACTGTTTCATTTTCATCTCTCCTGCCACCCTCGACTTACTCCAGGGTGATGAGTGCGAACCTATTCTGCGTTACGAGCAAGTGGTCGCCATGAGCGCCAAAATCGTTACGGGCAATGGCCCCGATATGGCCACACAGCGCCGGACAGGGAAGTGACCAGATGGACATGGCCAGATGGAGGTTCGCCAGACGGACATTTGACGTACCGTGAGTGCCAATACCGTGAGTGACAGTAGGGGGGTTACCGATGAACGCACCAACGGGCAGTGCGCTTGACCGTCTGGCCGGCGGGCCCATTTCGTGGGGGGTCTGCGAGGTCCCGGGTTGGGGTGTCATGCTGTCTCGCCAGCGCGTCCTTTCCGAGATGCGTGCGCTTGGCCTGAAGGCGACCGAGCTGGGCCCTCTCGGTTACCTGGGCGACGAGCCGGGGGACATCCGCGCATTGCTCGACGGCTTTTCACTCGGTTGCGTGGGCGGCTTTGTGCCCCTCGCCCTCCATGACAGCGGTGCCAGGGAAGCTCTGGAACACGACGCCGAGAGCGCGGCCCACCTGCTCGAAGGAGCCGGCGGCACGTACTTCGTCACCGCGGCTGTGGTTGACGCCGGTTGGTCCGCCCCTTTTGAGCTCGATGGCCGCCAGTGGGACGACTTTGCCAGCGGCCTCGCCCTGGTAGACCGCGTCTGCGCCGAGCACGGGCTCTCCCAGGTCCTTCATCCCCACGTCGGCACCCTCGTAGAGCGGGGGAACCACGTCGAGCAGGTCTTGCAACGCTCCCCGGTCCGGTGGTGCCTCGACACGGGCCACTTCGCCATCGGGGGCATCGACCCCGTCTCGTTTGCCGAGCAGCACGCCGACGTGATCGACCTGGTCCACCTGAAGGATGTGGACCTGTCGCTCGGGGCCGCCGTACGGGAGCACACGATGTCGTTGCTGGACGCAACGCGCGCGGGGATGTTCCGGGCGCTCGGGCGGGGCGACGTCGATATTGCCGCCGTTGTAGCGGCGCTGGAGTCCCGGGGTTACGACGGCTGGTACGTGCTGGAGCAGGACACGACCATCGCCGAGGCCGACGCCGGCGCGGTGGACCCCGCGGCCGACGTGAAGACGAGCATCGATTACCTGGCGACGGCGGTTGCCAGGACCGTCAGCGGTTGACAGCCGTCAGCGTCTGACAGCCGTCAGCGGTTGACAGCCGTCAGCGGTTGACAGGGAACTGGTACGAAGCGTCGGTCGGCCCCTTCGTGGCAGGCCAGCGTGATGTCACCACCTTGGCCCGGGTGTAAAAGGCGACGCCTTCGGGGCCGTGGACACGCCGCTCACCGAACAACGAGTCCTTCCATCCCCCAAACGAGTAGTAGGCCATCGGCACGGGGATCGGGACGTTGATCCCGATCATGCCGACCTTCACGCCACGATGGAACTTACGGGCTGCCTCGCCTGACGAGGTGAACAGGGCCGTGCCGTTGCCGTACTGGTTGGAGTTGACGAGCTCGATCGCCTCGTCCGCCGTCCGCACCCGGAGGACAGAGAGCACCGGCCCGAATATCTCGTCCCGGTAAACCTCCATGCCCGGAGTGACCTCGTCGATGATGGTTGGACCGACGAAAAACCCCTCCTCGTGGCCCGCCACGCGGATGCCCCTGCCGTCCAGGGCCAGGTTCGCACCGGCCCCGACGCTCCGGCCGATGTAACCGACGATGCGTTCCTTGGCCTCTCTTGTGATTACCGGGCCCATTTCGCTCTCCTCGTCACGGCCGGGGCCAACCCGTATGGCAGCCGCTTTGGCCCTGAGGGCATCGACAAAGGCGTCGCTGGCTCCCCCGACGCCTACCGCGGCCGACACCGCCATGCAGCGCTCTCCGGCCGAGCCGAACGCCGCCGCAACGACGTGGTCGGCGGCAAAGTCCAGGTCGGCGTCGGGGAGGACGACGGCGTGGTTCTTAGCTCCGCCCAGCGCCTGTACCCGCTTTCCGGCCGCACTGGCCCTGGAGTACACATATCGGGCTATGGCGGTCGAGCCGACGAAGGAAACCGCGGACACCGCGGGGTGGTCGAGGAGAGCGTCCACCGCTTGCTTGTCCCCGTTCACCACGTTGAAGACGCCGTCAGGAAGGCCCGCTTCCGCCCACAGTTCGGCGACGAGCTGAGATGCCGAAGGGTCGCGCTCGCTCGGCTTCAGCACAAAGGTGTTGCCGCAGGCGATAGCCACCGGGTGCATCCACATCGGGACCATGGCGGGGAAGTTGAAAGGCGTGATCCCGCAAACGACGCCGAGGGGCTGGCGGTATGAGAACACGTCCACCCCGAGCGAGACCTGGTCTGAGTACTCACCCTTCAGAAGATGCGGTATCCCGCAAGCGAACTCCACCACCTCGAGACCACGCTGGACCTCCCCCCGGGCGTCGGAGATCACCTTCCCGTGCTCGTCGGCGATTACGCCGGCGAGGTCGTCGAGCCGACTGTTGACGAGTTCCCGGAAGGCAAACAGGACTTTGGCCCGGGTGCTGAGGGACGATTGCGACCACTGTTCGAGAGCGTCGGCGGCTGAGCTAACCGCCGCATCTACGTCAGCCGGGTCGGCGAAGACGACTTCGGCCTGCTGGTGGCCGGTGGCCGGGTTGTAGACAGGGCCCCGTCGCTCCGAACCGCCCAGCGTTGGCTTGCCGCCGATCCAGTGCCCGATCGTCCTCATGTTCTTTCCTCCGGTCTGGGGAACTGGCCCAAAAGCTGCCATGCCAAGAAGTGCCGCGATGCCAAAAGGGCGCGTTATGGGGCCCCGTTGGCAGCCGGTTGGCTCAGTGGCTGCTCATCCTAGGTAGGGTCGTGGTCATCCCAGGTAGGGCCGTTGCTGGACCTTGGCCGCTTCGTAAGACTTACGAGCCTGGACCGTGGGCTCGAGGCTGGCGACCGCCGCCACGGGTACGTCCCACCACGAGTCGCTCGAGGGAGCAGCGACGAGCGGGTCGGTCTCGATCTCGATGAGCACTGGACCGCGGGCCGACTTTGCCGACTCGAGCGCCGCTTTGAGCTCGTCCACGCTACACGTGCGGGTCGCCTTTACACCGAGGCTCTCTGCGTTCGCGATGAAGTCGATCGGGAGGGGATCCCCGTCGAGGCGGCCGGTCCCCGGGTCGCGGTAGCGGTACCACGTACCGAAGCGCTCAGACCCGACGGTGTCCGAGAGAAAGCCAATCGACGCGAACCCGTGGTTGTTCACCAGGATGATCGTCATCTTGACCCCTTCCTGGACGGCGGTAACCAGCTCCTGCGCCATCATCAGGTAGGACCCGTCTCCAACGAGCACGTAAATCTCGCGGTCGGGAGCGGCCAGCTTGGCCCCCAGGCCGCCCGCGATCTCGTAGCCCATGCAGGAGTAGCCGTACTCGACGTGGTAGCCCTTGGGGTCGCGGGTGCGCCACAGCTTGTGGAGATCGCCGGGCATCGACCCTGCCGCGCAGATCATTATGTCGCGCGGGCCGCTCAACTCATTGACGGCCCCGATCACCTCCGACTGGGCGGGCAGTGGGCTGTGCCCCAGGCGGTACGCCCGATCGACGGTGCTGTCCCATTCGTCGGCTAGCCGTCTTGACTCGTCTCTGAGAGACGGGTCGACCGACCACCCCGAAAGGGCCTCCTTCAGTTGCACGAGGACCGTCCGGGCGTCGCCAACCACAGCGGTACCAGCCTGTTTGGCCGCGTCGAAGCGGGTGATGTTGCAGTTGACAAAGCGTACCCCGGGGTGGGCGAAGGCTGTCCTGGACGCCGTCGTGAAGTCGCTCCACCGGGTCCCGATCCCTACGACCACGTCGGCGGTCCTGGCCAGGGCGTTGGCGGCCGTCGAACCTGTAGCGCCGATCGCACCTACGGACTGGGGGTGGTCGTACGGGAGCGAACCCTTTCCGGCCTGGGTTTCCGCCACCGGGATCCCGGTTTGTTCGACGAACGTGCGCAGAGCCTCGGACGCCTCCGAATAGATGACTCCGCCTCCGGCCACAATGAGCGGGCGCCGCGCACGGCGCAACACGTCGGCGGCGCGGGCCAGCGCGGTGGGATCGGGGACCGGCCGGTCCACGTGCCAGACGCGGTGCACGAACAGTTCCTCCGGCCAGTCGTACGCCTCAGCCTGGACGTCCTGGCACACGCAAACGGTCACCGCACCGGTCTCAGAGGGGTCGCTCAGCACCCGCATGGCGCCGAGCAGGGCGTCGGGCAGCTGCTCCGGCCTCTCCACCCTGTCGAAGAAGCGCGACACCGGACGGAAGGCGTCGTTTACCGATACGTCCCTGTAACCCATGTGCTCGAGCTGCTGGAGTACAGGGTCCGCGACCCGGGTGGCGAACACGTCCCCCGGCAGCAGGAGCACCGGTAGCCGGTTGACCGTGGCGACAGCCGCGCCGGTCACCATGTTGGTGGCACCCGGGCCGATGGAGGAGGTGCAGGCGAGCGTCGACAGCCGGTTGCGCACGCGGGCGAAGGCGACCGCCGCGAGGACCATCGACTGCTCGTTGCGCGCCTGGTGGTAGACCATCGCACCCGGTGTCTCGAGCTCGGCCTCCAGCAGAGCCTGGCCCAGGCCAGCGACGTTGCCGTGGCCGAAGATGCCAAAGCAACCCTCGACCAGACGGTGTTCGTCACCGTCACGCTCACTCCACTGCGCCGACAAGAAACGGACTGCCGCCTGGCCGACGGTGAGGCGGAGACTGGTCATTGCACCTCCTGTCCCGGTTTCCCCTTCTCGTCCTCGGCGTACCGGTCCTGGAGGCAATGTCCCCCACAACCCTTCAGTGCGGCCCGAGGCGAAGGATTCTCGCGCCAGCGGACCGGCGGGTCAAGCGCTCTGTATCAGATCCTGGCTGGCAGTTCTCTTAGGGCGCGTGGCATCACAACCAGAGACGTTGCTCGGCCGTGCGTTGGAGCGGGCGCGTATCGACCTGGCTCCTGGCAAGCCGCAGCCCACAGCCGGTCGCCTGCTGTTGGCGACGCTGGCCGCAGTGGCGGGGTCACTGTTGGCCGACGCCTTGCTTATAGCTATCGGGACCGCGGTGTGGCCCGCGACCAGGGGTTACCCGCATTTCCAGTTCGGCGACTACGCGAAGTTGACCATTGTCGGCGTGATCATCGCCTGTGCCGCGTGGCCCGTCGTTACCCGCATTACGAATAGCCCGCGCTGGCTCTTTTTGCGAATGGCAGTCGTCGTAACGCTGGTCCTGTGGTTGCCGGACCTTTACATCCTGGCCAAGGGCCAACCGGCGCAGGCGGTGGCCGTGCTCATGGCCATGCACCTTGCCATTGCCCTCCTCACGTACAGCGTGCTCGTACGGGTGGCGGCTGTGCCGGAGCGTGTCCTCCAGCACAGCACGCCCTAGAGGATCCCTAGCGGATTTAGTACCCGGAGCCGCTCGATGCGGTGGTGGTGGTAGTCGGAGCCATTGTCGTAGTGGTCGTGCCACTGGTCGTCGTGGTGGTCCCGCTCGTTGTAGTCGTAGTCGCTTTGGTAGTGGGAGTGGTGCTCGACGACTTGGCTACCGAGCCCGCCGCCGTGAGTAACTGCCAGGTGCCCCCGAAGGCAGTTATCCCGGCGCCCACGGTGGAGGTGTTGAGGCCTTTGAAGAAGAGGTACAGAGGATGGCCGTTGTAGGTCACCTGGAAGCTCCCATCCGGGCGCTGCACCGTCCCGAGCTTGGAGCCCGTGACGCCGGCGCCGGCCACACAAGGCTGGCTCGTGAGCACTGGCGGCCAAGCGATAGCACACTCGCCGGTGCAGCTGTTACCCGTGAAGGCGTAGACCGTGGCGCTGGCCTTGTCGGCGCCCGCCATGGCCAAAATCTCGCCTGAGGAGGAAGCCTCGAGCTTCACCTGCGCCGCTCCTGAGGAAACGAAACCTTCGGGCGACAGGCTGTACCACAGGCCTTTGGCCGTCGGGTCGAGGACGTTGTTGCCCGATACCGTTCCTTGGGCCAGCCCGGAGGCGAGGTCAAAGGCGAACATGTAAAGGGGATGGCCCTTGAAAGTTACCTGCGTGGTGCCGTCGGGGCGGTGCAACAGACCAAGCTCGGAGGCACTGACACCCGGTCCGGCCGCGGCGGGGCCATTGGTCAGCAGAGCGGGCCAAAAGGCCAGGCAGGAGCCGGTGCACGCGCTGGCCGTGGGGGAGTCGGACGACAGGGCGTACAGCGGCCGCCCGGCTCCGAAGGCAGTGGTCGTGTTGAGGATCAATCCCGCGGAGGAAACCTCGATCCCGACCTTGGCCTGGCTGGCGGCCGGGTGGCCGGTTGTCGAGACCAATCGCCAAAAGCCGTCAAAGGAGGTCACGTTCTGACCGTTTGTCTGCCCGGCCGCCTTGTCCCCGACGAAGTAGTAGAGCGGCTGGCCGAAGTAGGTCTCCTGTTCCCCGGCGCCTTTCCGGTTCACCACGCCCAGGCTCTTGGCGCTGACGCCGGCTCCGGCAGTCACGGAGCTGCTACCAGGGACAGCTGGCCACGCCGCCAGGCAGGCCGCCGATGTGCAGGCGGTGGCGGGCGAGAGGTCGCCGCTGAACACGTAGAGGGAGTAGCCGCTCGAGTCGACCAGGATCGTGCCTTCTGGGCTCGAGTGGCTCGAGATCGTGATGGCGGCCGCTTGCGCTGGAGAAGAGGCCACAACCGACCCCACTTGTAGAAGTCCCGTCAGCGCCGCCACGGATGCGACGGCTACGGCAGCGGACGCCGGTTTGCGCGAGAGCTTCCCGCCTCCGAAGCGCCCGAGCAGCCCTTTCCCGTAATGCCACTTTTCGTTCCGGCACTTCTCGCTGTGCCCTTCTGCGTTCGCCGTACCCGCCGAGGGACGCGTCGGTAGGAACCTGCGCATAGACCTGGCCTCCTTTTAGTCACTCCGCGCAAGAACTGTTCTTGCCTTCAGCTGACCTACGGGCGACCGGTCGAAAGGGATCTCTGTCCGCAAGGGATCTCCGGTCGAAAGGGACCTCTCAGCGAGACGTAGAGGCGAGCTCAACCCTCGGGGAACCGGGGGATTCCCCGTGTTCGTAGACCTCCGAGGCCGGCCCGACGATGAGCGGGTCCGGCGAGGCGACGATGTCCTCGTCTTTGTTCGGGTAGTCGAACAGGTTCAGGACATACCGCATGGCCCCGATCCGTGCCCGCTTCTTGTCGTTGCTCTTGATGACGGTCCATGGTGACCAGGTGGTGTCCGTCAGCCTGAACATGGCCTCTTTGGCCGCGGTGTAGTCGTCCCACCGGTCAAGCGAGGCCAGGTCGGTCGGTGAAAGCTTCCACTGCCTGACGGGGTCGATACGCCTGATCAGGAACCTCGTGCGCTGTTCGGAACGCGACACCGAGAACCAGAACTTGATGACCGCCATGCCGTCGTCTGTCAGCAGGCGCTCGAATTCCGGCGCCTGCTTTACGAACAGCCGGTACTCGCCCTCGCTGCAGAAGCCCATCACCCGCTCTACGCCGGCGCGGTTGTACCACGAGCGGTCGAACAGCACCATCTCACCTGCCGACGGGAGGTGCTCGATGTAGCGCTGGAAGTACCACTCGCCCCGCTCGTGTTCGCTGGGCTTTTCCAGCGCGACGACGGTTGACCCGCGCGGGTTGAGGTGCTCGGTGAAACGCTTGATGGTGCCACCCTTGCCCGCCGCGTCCCGGCCCTCGAACAGGATGACAATGCGCTTGCCGTTGTCCTTCACCCAGTTCTGGAGCTTCAGCAGCTCGATCTGGAGCGCCCGTTTCACGGCTTCGTAATCGGGCCTCGGCATGCGGTCCTCGTATGGATAACCCTCGCGCCACGTGTCGACCAGCCGGCCGTCCGCCCAGCGCAGTACCGGCTCGTCCTCGTCGTCGGTCTCGTCGAGGGTCAGCTCGTCGAGGTGCTGGGACAAGTCAACGTCCAGGTCCAGAGGGACGACGTAGTCCTTTTTGGCGCTCACCTGCGGCCCCCGTCCTCAACGTCGAAGCCGGCACGGGCCAGGCGCGCCTCGGCCCGTAATGCCTCGGTGTCGAGCGGTCGCTCGTGCAGGTAGTTGTCTATAGGGGGGTGGCTCACGGGCCCGTCTATCTCCTTCCCGGGAGAGGTCTCGATGAGTTCCTCAGCGATCTGTTGCGCTCACGCGACGAAGGAGCGAGAAAAAACTCATGCGCCGTAGTGGTTCTGCTTGCTTGCCCTTGACTATGAAGTAGATGTCCCAGGCTATAGCCGCAAGCTCGACGGCAAGGCCGACCACTGGCCGCTAACAGTCCCAACGGACCAGGGAGCACCACCACTCCGTCGTCGCGCACGCTGCGATCATGGCCACGGCCGTCCCGTTTTTCCAGAGCCTGCAAACAAATTCACTCCTTGTTGGCTGCCGCGTAACCGCAGCGTCACCCTCGCTGGAGTGCTCTTGGCCTGTGCGTGCCTGACTATTGATTGCATTCAGTAGTTATGTGGAGGCGAGCCCACATAGCGCCAGTGGGGCGCCCACATCCCAGAGCAGGACTACGTCGGCCTGGGCGTCGTTGTCGCTCAAGTAGCCGGTGCCGGTGTCCGGCACCGCCAGTTCGACCGGCACCGTCGACGACGGCCCCCGGCTGGGCGCCAGTACGGCGGCGACGTAGTTGGTCACACCGGGGGCGGCGGTGGCGGTGCTCAGCCTCACCGACGCCGCCGTCTCTCCGGGAGTCAGGCGCAACCACACCTGCATCGGTGGGCTGATGGTCTCGGGGGAAAAATCGACACAGCCGTTGGAGACCACGGGCGCGGCCGAGCGTTCCACCTTCACGAGGGCGAAGTGGCCGGCGAAGAGCGGCCTGCGGGACAAAGCCGTCTTCGCGTCGTTCCATGTGCCGACCGCCAGCAGGGCTCGTGCATTGGCAACGTCCACAGGTGTCAGCGCTCCGTGGGGCAGTTGCCCGGACCGTTCCAGCCGCTGGATATCGCCGGCCGAGAGGTCGGGGTAAAGCCCGATCGGGGAGGCGGCCGGCCCGGACACGTCGTGAGTACCTGAGCCCAACAACTGTGCTGTTGCCACAAGTTCGGTCTTCAGGCTCGACGTAACCGCCACCCGGCTTTCGGCCCAGGTCCGTGCCTGGCCTATGTTGCCCACGGCAGTCACTATCAGTAGCCCGATGACGGCCAGGCGAGCCGGCCGCCAGACCTTGACTGAGCTGAGGATGCTGGCGATCACGGGCAAAAGGATGGCTATCCCCACGTAAACGTAACGGGAAACGACGGTACCGGCCCCGACGGTCGTGTCTCGACCGAGGGCGGCGACGGTATAAAAGGACGCGGCGGCCACGCAGAGGGCCAGGAGCAAAGGGCCTTCGCGCCAACGACGGCGCATATGCCAGCCCACCCATGTAGCCAGGCCCACCAGCAGGGCTGGCCCCGCGCTCGGCAGGTTGAACGCGGTTCCCAGAGCCGACGACAGGCCGAACCAGACGTAGCCGGGGAGCGTGGTCAAGGTCGTTTGCGAAACATGGTCGGCCGGGGACGTCAAGCCGAGCCGGCCCACGAACGCGAACCAGATGAGGTAGCTGGCCGCCGGCAAGACCAGCACGCCGGCGGCGCGTTTGACCGGGCGGGTAGAAAAAACCAGGACGGCGGCCCCGGCGACCATTGCGATCCCTATGGCTGAGCACATCAGGCTGGCCAGGAGAGCCACGGAGGCAAGGGCGTCCCGCCGCAGGCGCGTCCTCCTCACCTCCTGCAGGTCGTGCGCCTTCGTGGCACCGGCCGGCCACGCCAGCTGGTCGAGGGCGATCAGCCCAAACAGTACGGAGGCGACAAAACCGATCTGGAACGCAGACGTAAGGTCTTCGGCCCCCGCGCCAAGGAAACCCAGGACGCCGGCGGCCGCCGTGGCCACCCAGGGGTCGACGCCGGCCCGGTGACAGAGCCGCCAGGCCATGTGCATCACGCCCGCCGCGGTCAGCAGCAAAGGCACCATATAGGGCCAGTAGCTGCTCAGATGGAAGACGTTGTAAAGACCTCGCCAGAGCAGGACCGGCAATGTCGACCAGTGCTCGTTGTGCGGGAACCAAATGCTCCAGGGGTTCGTCGGCGCGTACGCCAGGCCCCTCCGGACGAGGAAGTCCCACTCGTCCCCGAAAAACCACAGCCGCCGGTCGAGCCGGGCCCAGAACGCGAACGCCCCGAAGACGGTGACCCAGTGGACAACCGTTGCCAGTTGCGTCGAGCGGATCGAACGGACGACCCCCTGATGAGGCGATTCGACCGGCAACCTCCGCCAGCGGGAGGACGCCACCCCTTCCAGGGCGGGAGCAACGGGCTCTGCGAGAGCGGCCAGAGGCCCCGTCGTGCCGGGGTCGTGGTCCATTCCCCGCATAGATTAGCCGGGCCGCCGGGGCCGGCGCTGCCGCCATGACATGGCTTGAACCACCGTTGGAGTCCGCTTGCGAGCCGGGTTACAACTTGACCAACATTCGGCCCGGGGGACCGATGACTCAGCTCCCTCCATATCGTCCCGACTGAGTAACGGGTACCCGAAAGGTACGCGAACGAAAGGAGCCACCAATGGCCAAGCGTGAGAGTGCTCCAAACGGGGCCCCCTGTTGGGCTGACCTGTGGACGTCAGATGTCGACGGGAGCCGCAAGTTTTACAGCGAGCTGTTCGGGTGGGAAGCCCAGGCCCCGAGCCCCGAGTTCGGTGGCTACTTCATGTTCACCCGCGCCGGTGCCCCCGTGGCCGGTGGCATGGGCGACATGGGTGACATGCGGGCCGACAACACGTGGAAGGTGTACCTGGCCACCGACAACATCGCCAAGACGATAGAGCTGGCCGAAGCAGAGGGAGCGCAGATAATTGGCCCCTCCATGGCGGTGGCCGATCTCGGCACCCAGGCTGTGCTCATCGACCCAACCGGGGCCAACCTGGGAGCCTGGCAGCCGGGGACGTTCCCCGGATTTAGCGTCCTGGACGAGAACGGCGCACCGAGCTGGTTCGAGCTCATCACCCGCGATTACGCAAAGGCCGTATCCTTTTACCGTTCGGCCTTCCTCTGGGACACCAGCGCCATCAGCGACACCGACGAAATGCGCTACACGGTTATGCGTGACCCGAGCGGCGAGGGCGAGTTGGCCGGGATCATGGATGCTAAGGCTTTCCTGCCAGACGGCCAGCCCGCCCAGTGGTCGATCTATTGGCACGTCGATGACGCGGCCGCCTCCGTGGCCAGGGTGAAGGCTCTCGGCGGCTCGGTCGTCATGGACGTCGAGGACACACCTTACGGTCGACTGGCTGCTGTAGCCGACCCCGCCGGGGCACAGTTCAAGCTTCGTACGCCGCCTGGTCGTTAGGCCCTGATGCCCTGAGGCCGGTACCTGCTCAGCCAGTGCAGGTCAGCCAGTAGCTTGCGGCAGTGTGAAGATCCGCATTGATGGCCATGACCTCCCCGGACGGTCATGCAGCCCCAGCCCTGACCGGCCCGAGGGGCACCAGGACATCCACGTGGGGGTGCAACGCCGCAACCGGCCAGACGAGCTGTTCGGCCTTGTCGCCGGTGATGCACCCTCGGCGTCCTGGGCTCTCGAGTGCAAAGCGACGCCGTCGGCCACAGGCTGGGACCTCCTGGGCCCGTACATCCAGGGTGGGCCCGGAGGGCGCTTCATTTACCTCTCCTGGGTTACCTGTGACGATGGCACGAGCCGGATGTTCAGGCGGGCCAAGCTGTTGCTGGACGTCGTGCCGTCGGCCGTGGTCGACGATGCGGCCCGCACCGGCGTGCTGGTTGGTCGCCTCCGACTCACAGACGCGAAGGGAGGGCCCTTGTGCGCGGCCGTGCGGCCTCCCGCCATCCAGTGGTCTGCCGAGGCCGCCCGGTAACCCGGCTGTCGAAGGCCTCTGCTGTCCGGGCCGCTATTCGTGGCTACCGGCCCAGGCCAGGAGCTCCCCGAGCGACATCGTGTTGACGACCGATTGAGAAGGGATGTCGGCCTCGACCGCTTGTTGGCAGCCGAGGGGCAGCCACGAGAGCTGGCCGGGCGCGTGGGCGTCGGAGTCGATCGAGAACCGACAACCCGCAGCCGCCGCCACCCGAAGGAGCTCTTCTGGGGGGTCTCGCCGGTCCGGCCTGGAGTTGACCTCGACGGCCGTACCGGTGGACGCGCAGGCGGCGAACACTGCTTCGTGGTCGAAGCTGGATGGTGGGCGTCCCCGGCCGACGATCTTGCGCCCGGTGCAGTGGCCGAGGATGTCAACATGCGGGTTGGTCACCGCCGTGATCATTCGTGCCGTCATCGGCACCGTCTCCATGCGCAACTTCGAGTGCACACTGGCCACCACGACGTCAAGACGGGCCAGGAGGGCCTCGTCCTGGTCGAGGTCGCCCTCATCGAGGATGTCGACCTCGATGCCGGTAAGGAGGCGGAAGGGAGCAAGAGACTCGTTCAGCTCGGCCACCACGTCCAGCTGACGCCGGAGCTCATCCGCGCTGAGCCCGTTGGCCACCGTGAGGCGCGGGCTGTGGTCGGTCAGGACCAGGTACTCGTGCCCGATGGCGGCCGCTGAGCGCGCCATTTCCTCTATGGAGCTGCCACCATCGGACCAGTCCGAGTGACTGTGGCAGTCGCCGCGTAGAGCCTTGAGGAGAGCGGTGACGGCGCCCGGGAAGATGGTGGGCGAGCGCTCTTCGAGCGCCGCGAGATACCCGGGGACCGACCCCGACAGCACCTCGCTTATAACCTGAGCAGTGCTCTTGCCGACCCCGTTCAGCTTTTCGAGGCGACCTTGTTCGTCAAGACGGGCAACTTCGGCGGGCCCGGCTTCGTCTACCGCCAGGGCGGCGCGGCGAAAGGCCTGCGCCTTGTAGCCGTCGGCCGCCTCGGCTTCGAGGAGGTATGCGATCCTCCGGAGTGCTTCGGATGGTTGCACCTGGTCAACACTATGAACATGCCGGCGTTTTGTCCCCGGGTTGAGCACGGCAGTTTGGTCGCGGATCCTGGCGGGACCGGCGCGTGCTAGACACCCCCTGGAGCCAGCCGGCCGAGAGCGGCTCGCGCTCGGGCCTCTTGCTCCTGCCGCGACCGGAGCTTGCGCTCAGCGGCGTCGTGCGCCCTCTCCGCCTCCCTCAGGTCCTGCGCCGCTTCCTGCTCCGCGCCTCTCACCTCGAGCAACCGCCGTTCCAGCTCCGCCACCTTGTTGTGCCGCCGCTCCCGCTCTTCGCGCGCCGAGTGCAGGCGGCGCTCATGTGCGTCAAGGTCACGCCTCGCCGCCGCCACCGACGCTTCGGCCGCCTGCACCGCCTGCTCGGCCACCTGGGCGGCCTCCTTCGCCGCGGCGGCCCCGGAGGGCCGCTTTTGAACATCGGCGCGCCCCGTCTTGGCCGGCCCTCGTTCCACGAGTGGCGTTGAAGCGCCCACAGCGGACGAGGTGCTCGAGGGATTCCGACGTGCTCGAGGGTGGTGGGGCGCCGGCCCATCCGAGCCCCGAGTAGCGTAGACCCGTCGTGAGGTGCCCCGACTTCAGGGCGTCGGCCGCCTCTGCATCGGCCAGCGCGGCTTCGAGCGTCGTCTCCAGTTCGACCAGTACAGAGCCGCTTACCGGCTGGCCGGCGCCTCCGGCCAACCCTTGCGCTTCGTTGCGCAGGTCGCTGACGGCCTTGTGGCGTTGCTGCGACAATTGGCGTAGCTCGTCGACGGCTAATTCCTCCTGCGCCCGGCGCAGCGCCGCTCCCAGGTCGAGCAACTCCGCCACCTGGTCCCGGCGTTCACGTACGAGCACATTGGCCAACCACGCAACGGTGGTGGGTTTGCGGAGCGCTTTGATAGCAACGGCCAGTTCGATATTGCCGGCCTTTCGCGCTTCTGTGGCGCTGGCGTCGCGCGCGGCGGTGAACTCGCCGAGCGGCAGACCATAAAGCGTGTCTTCGGCAGTGCTCAGGTCCATGTCACTCAATTTGCACGGCTGGCCACAATTCCGCTGGCGGTTTACCAGACGGTGTAGCCGCCGTCTGCCACCACGGTCTCGCCCGTCACAAAACGAGCGGCGTCAGAAGCAAGGAACAGCACGACATCGGCGATCTCATCGGGAGCACCCATGCGCCCCATCGGTGTCCATGGCACCCAATAGTCCCGCATGGCTTCACTACCAACCCAGTTCTCGGTGAGATTGGTGTGTATGTACCCGGGTGCCACGGCGTTGACCCGCAGGCCGTAACGAGCCCACTCGGCCGCCAAAGACTTGGTCAGCATGATGACACCCGCTTTCGAGACGTTGTATGCCACCTGGGGCTGGGGGTTGTTCACGATTATGCCGGACATGGAAGCAATATTGACAATTGTCCCGGCGCCTGCCTCGATCATTGGTCGACCGAATACCTGACTACAGTAAAAAATCCCTGACAGGTTAACTTTGAGCATCCGTTCCCACTCGGCCACGGACATCTCCTCGGCGGGGGCGTTGTACCCTATCCCGGCATTGTTGACGAGTGTGTCGGCTCGCCCCCATTGTCTCTCGAGTTCCTCTCTCGCCGCGCTGACCTGGTCGTAGGACGAGACGTCACACGCCAGCCCGATCATTGTTGCTCCCGGCTCCTGCGGCAGCTCGGCCGCCGCTTCCGCTGAGCGGGACTTGTCGACATCGAGCACTGCCACTGACGCCCCCGCTTCCGCAACCGCTCGGGCGATGGCATTGCCGATCCCCTGCGCCCCGCCAGTAACCACGACGCGGCGGCCTTCCAACCGAAAACGTTGGCTAATTGAACTCATTTATGGCTCCCTTCAGTAGCCCGAACTCGTGGTCCGTGGCGTCGGCAAACTAAATTAGCTGTTACCGTGCTCCGTGATGGGCGCCAGCAACCGGTCCGGGACGGTCCGCGTCGGTATCGATGTTGGTGGTACCTTCACCGACGTTGTCGTGGTACACGATGGACAGGTGAGCGTGGCCAAAGTACCGTCCACACCGGCAGACCAATCGATCGGTGCCATGGCGGCCCTTCGGCAGGTCGGCGTGAGGGCACAGGACGTGGCGGCTGTTGCCCATGGGACCACCGTTGCCACGAATGCCCTTCTCGAGCGTCGAGGCGCCCGCACCGCTTTGCTCACGACCGACGGCTTTCGCGACGTGATCGAGATCGGCCGTCAAGCCCGGCCCTCCCTGTATGACCTCTCCCGCCGGCCGCCTGCTGCTCTGGTCCCAAGGGAGCTGCGTTTTACCGTGCGAGAACGTGTCGGCCCCGGCGGGGAGCTCGTAGCGCTAGACGAGGACCAGCTCGCTCAGGTTGTAGCGGAGATCGGGCGAGCCGAGGTCGAAGCGGTGGCGGTGTGCTTCTTGTTCTCGTTCCTCGACCCGTCGCACGAACGACGCGCCGCCGATGCCCTCACCCGGGCTTTGCCGGGAGTAAGGGTCTCGCTTTCCAGCGACGTGTCGCCTGAGTTCCGGGAGTACGAGCGCTTTTCCACTACGACAGCGGACGCGTACCTTGCCCCCGTCCTCGACCGTTACCTCGGCACGCTCGGCCGGCAGCTTGACGAGGCCGAGATGCCGCCTCCCCTGGTAATGCAGTCCTCGGGCGGCGTCCTCGACCTCGATGGGGCTATAAAGCGGCCATCCGCATGCATTTTGTCCGGGCCGGCCGGAGGAGTAGTCGGTGCCGTTTACGCCGCCGGCGCCTCCGGCTACCGGGACCTCCTTACCTTTGATATGGGAGGGACAAGCACTGATGTGGCCCTGGTGGTGGACGGGATGGTGCCGTCGACCACCAGCTCCGTGATCGACGGGATCCCGGTCAGGCACTCGATGGTCGACGTCCATACCATCAGTGCCGGGGGCGGTTCGGTTGCCTGGGCCGACGCTGGCGGGGCGCTCAGGGTGGGGCCGACGTCGGCGGGCGCCAATCCCGGTCCGGCGTGTTACGGCCTCGGTGGTAAGGAGCCGACCGTAGCGGATGCCGACCTGCTGCTTGGCTATCTCGCGGACGGCAGCCGCCTGGGTGGCGAAATCGTCCTGACAGCGCGTACGCGCCGAAGAAGCACTGGCGTCCGTTGGTTCCCGCCTGGGCCTGTCCCCCCTCGAAGTGGCGGTTGGGGCTGTCCGGGTGGCCGAGGCCGAGATGGTCAGGGCTCTGCGGGTCGTGAGCGTGGAGCGCGGCTTCAACCCGGGTGACTTCGCTCTGGTTGCCTTTGGCGGCGCCGGCGCCATGCACGCCTGCAACCTGGCCAACGAGCTCGGCATCAGTACCGTGATCGTCCCGTACGGGGCCGGCGTCCTCAGCGCGCTGGGCCTCGCCGTATCGGACGTGCGCCGTGACTACGTCTCTGCCCTTTTAGCCAGCCTCAGCTCGTTGAGGCCCGCCACCCTCGAAAGTGCCTTCAGGGCCCCTCGAACAGCGGGCGATGTCCGACCTGGCCCGGCTCACCCCAGTCCCGCCCAGTTTCGAACCGGCCATGCGAGAGGAGCTGAAGCTAGAGCGGTCAGCCGACCTCCGCTACCGTGGACAGTCTTTTGAACTTACGGTCCGCGCCAACGGGCTCGAGCACTTGCACGAGAACTTCACTGCCGCCCACCGGCGTCGGTACGGTTTCGAGCTTTCAGACGAGGAGGTGCAAGTCGTCAATGTGCGGGCGGCGGCGATCGTGCCCGTGCAAAAGCCTGACATTCGTCCACTTGTACAGAAGCGAGGCGGGCCGCCACTCACCCGCAGGAGTTATTTCACGGTTGGCTGGGTCGATGTCCCCGTCTATTCCCGTGACGAGCAGCTCGGTAGTAACGAGGTCATTTCCGGGCCTGCGATAATCCAATTACCCGATGCCACCTGTGTGGTCCAGCCCGGATGGCAGGCGAGGGTCGATGCTGTCGGCGCGCTCATCCTCGAGCGTTCGTGACCGGCGCCGACACGGTCTTTGCCGCCCCGGCAGGCTCGCCGGTCCGCCTGGGACCGGTGGCACTGTCGCTGTTCGTCAGCTCTTTGGCCGGGATTGCCGAGGAAATGGGCGCCGTCCTCGTTCACAGCAGCTACTCACCCAACATCAAGGAGCGGCGCGACTGCTCTTGCGCGCTTTATGACGCGAGCGGGCGCATGTTCGCCCAGGCGGAGCACATCCCCGTCCACCTTGGGGCCATGCACGATTCCGTGAGAGCGGTCCGTGAGCGGGCACCGGGAGCGGGGGACGTGTTCATATTGAACGACCCCTATACGGGCGGCACGCATCTGCCCGACATTACGGTGGTGACCCCTGTCGATATCGATGGCGAGGTTATTGCCTACGCGGTGAGCCGTGCTCATCATTCGGACGTCGGCGGCATGTCGCCTGGTTCGATGCCAAGCAATTCGCGAACGATCTTCCAGGAAGGCATAATCATCCCGCCCGTACGGCTTGTCAAAGGCGGCGTTTTTGTAACGGAAGTACTGGACTTGTTGCTCGCGAATGTCCGCACCCCCGAGGTCCGCCGGGTCGACCTGTTAGCCCAGATCGCCGCCAACAGGGTGGGTTCGGAGCGGCTTTGCACGACTCGCGGCGCGCTGACGGAGCCGACTTTTTGCGGACCGTTTTCGAGGAAGTGGTGGCGTACGGCGAGCGACGCACGCGTCGGGCACTGGAAGACCTGCCGGACGGGACGTACGTGTCTTCGGGAGAAATCGAGGGGGACGGGGTAAACGACGTCGACATCCCCCTGCGCGTCACCGTCACCATCAGCGGCAGTACGGTCACGATGGATTTCGAGGGGACCTCGGAGCCGGTCGCCGGCAATGTCAACTGCCCCCGCTCGGTCACCCTGTCGGCCTGCTTGTTCGCACTTCGCGTTGCCCTGCCTACCGATATCCCGATGAACGCGGGGACCGCGGCGCCGCTCAATGTGAGCGCGCCCCGACCGTGCCTTCTAGATGCTCGCCGGCCGGCGGCGGTGGTTGCCGGCAACGTGGAGACGAGCCAGCGAGTGGCCGACGTGGTCCTGGCCGCACTGGGACAGGCCGTCGTGCTCCCGGCCGAAGGGCAGGGCACAATGAACAACCTCATCATCGGCGGCTCGTCCTGGACCTATTACGAGACTATTGGCGGGGGCCAGGGCGCGAGTAGCGACGGGGACGGGGCGTCCGGCACCCACGTCGGCATGACCAACACGCTCAACACGCCGATCGAGGCCCTCGAACTCGAGCTACCGCTCCGCGTCGAGCGTTATCAGCTCCGATATGGCACCGGAGGTACCGGGTTGCACCGAGGAGGCGACGGGATCGAGCGCAGCGTGCGTGTCCTGGAGCCGGCAACATTCTCGGTAATCGCCGACCGCCGTCGCCATCGGCCGAGGGGCAAGGCCGGTGGCGGCGAGGGCGGCCGCGGCGAGAACCTCCTTGACGCTGAGCCCCTTCCTCCCAAGTACACGGGTGAAGTCAGGGCGGGCCAGGTTATATCCGTGCTCACCCCGGGGGGTGGCGGCTTCGGAGGGCCGGAGGCGGACAGCAAACAGCGCTCGCCAAAGGGGATTTAGCACGTCTCCGTTGATGCTTGGCCCGTCCCCGGTGGCGCCGGCTCTTACAAAGCTCTTCTCCTTCGTTAAGCGACGGTTCAGCCTTTCCGAGGAGCATCACGTAGTGCCACGCCTGGAGGCACCACGTAGCCTTACCGGGCCAGAAGCGGTCCCGGTCGAACAAGGAGAGCCCGCAGTGAGGTCCCGGTAATGAGCAGGCGCTCTCGCATCTGGAAGACGAACGGGGCACTCACCTCTTGCGCTCCTGAGAATGGATGAACCCCCGGGCTCCCGGTCCGAAGGCCCTGGCGCTCCTTCGATCGAGCTAGCGGCCGGGCCCGGCTCGTTCGGCGGGGTACCGGCCGCGTCGCTGCCGGAGGGCGACGGTCGCGGCGGTGGAGGGAGGACGGAGGCGGGCACAGCCTTCGCTTCGGCCACGGTGGCCCGGCCGACCGTTACCGACTGGGCAAAGCGAGCAGCCGGCGCCCGGTTCCTGCAGTCGCCCGTACAGGTGGGCACCGCTGTCGTGATCGTGGCCGGTCTTTTTACCGTCCTCCGGGTCGTTGTGGCCGCCCACGGCAACGTCGGGGGGCTGGTCATGGCCGGCTCGCGGTACGTAAGTGCCACCCGCTATACACGCGGTTTGCCGGTCCAGCCGGGCACGGGCTACGACGGCCAGTTTTACTACCGGTTGGCCCTGGATCCCCTGGAGTGGTCGCGTCGTGCCTTCGGTATAGAACTCGACAATTTGGGCCGCGTCGAGCGGGTTACCTACCCGGGTCTGGTGTGGTTGGTATCGGCCGACGATGCGTCAGCCGTGCCCGTGGTAATGGTCCTCGTAAACGTATTGGCGTTGGGGGTGCTAGCCGGCGTCTGCACCGCCATGGCACGAGAGGCCCGGCGACACCCATTGTGGGGCCTGCTGATCGCCGGTTTCTGGGGCTTCTTGTGGACTTTGTCGTGGGATCTCACCGAGCTGACAGAGGCGGTGTTCCTGGTGGCCGGGCTCCTGGCCATCCGCAAGGGGCGGCCCGTCCTGGCCGGCGTCTTGCTGAGCGCGGCCGTTCTGGCCCGCGAGCCGGCCCTCATCGTGGTGGGCGCAATTTTTCTGGCCCGGACGTGGGTATTTTTTCACCCCGGCCCAGATGCCGTGGCGGATGGCCCCGGCGCCTGCTCCCCGCCGGGTCGTCGGTGCTCGGTCAGGCCGTCTCACCGACGTCGCCTGGGCGCTACCGGCCGTCGTTTTCACAGCATGGCAGCTGGCCGTACGCGCGGGTACAGGCAGCCTGGCCATGTTCGCCCCGACCGACAACAACGTGGGCCTACCCTTTGATGGCCTCGTCCGTGGGCTTGTCCATTACCTCGAGCTGCTCCCTCACAAGACGGCTCTCGAGTGGGGGTGGGAGCTGGCCGTCCTGGCCTTTATCGGCACGCTGGCGGCGCTGTCTTTGCGCACGAGCACCGCTCAACTTCACGAACGCATCGCCTGGGTCGCCTCGGCCATATTTACCCTGATGCTGGCCAGTAGCGTCTGGTTTGGCGACGTGGGTTTCCGCAGCCTCGACGACTTTTACCTCTTGAGTGGCGTCCTCGTGCTGTTCTCCGGTTTGCGGCTCACGGCCGCAGGTTGGCTCGTAGCTTTCACCTGGTCGGTCGTAGCCATCGAGCTGGTGGTCCTCCTATGAGCCAACGCGGTAAAAGAGGGAGGCAATATCGACCAAAATTAGCCGAGCGACCAGCTGTGCATCAGCCGAACGTAAAGTCATAAGCCTGCACGCCGGGCGAGAAGGTCACGCCGAGAAAACCGGATTCTCAGAGGCTGCCCCGAAAAAAGCGTGTAAAGCTTGGGTATCCCACCGATCTCGAGCGTCTCGAGGCGGTGACCGTCGAAGGAGACGTTTACCGTACCCTCGCCTCCCATCACCAGGTATACGTCGTTGGCCGTGAAGTTCAGTGTGATTTGAGCTTGGTTCCCGGCCGTTGCCTCTTCTGAGTGGTCGGTCCACCAGCCGCTGAAGGCAAAGTGATTGGCCGGGACGACCACAGGGGACTTGTAGAAAGCGAGGTTGTTATCGTCGACGGTCCCCACCTCATTACCGATGTTGCTGTAGCCCAGGTAGCTTTCCCCGGTCATCATCAGCGAGGTCGGGGTCTTGTTGGGGATATCCGTCGCGGGCGGGAGATGGGTGACGCCGTTTGCCCTCAACAGTTCCCTGATGTCGCCTTCCATTGTCGAGTAGCCGCCTTCGCCGGCGCTCATGGCCCGGACCTGTCCCTGTGCGTCAACGAGATAGTCGGCGGGCCAGTACTCGTTGCTCCATGCATCCCACGTGTCGTAGTTGCTGTCTACCGCGACCGGGTAGTCGACGCCGAGGCTGCGGGCGGCGGAGCGGACGTTGGAGAGCACGTGCTCGAAAGCGAACTCCGGCGTGTGAACACCTACGACCACGAACCCGTCCTTTTCGTAGTCCCTGTACCAGGCCTCGACGTGAGGTAGGGCGCGCTGGCAGTTGATGCACGAGTACGTCCAGAAATCGATAAGGACGACCTTTCCTCTAAGTCCCTTAATCGTCAGGGGACGATCGCCCGGCGTATTGAGCCACGCCACTATGCCGGCAAAGTTGGGTGCCCGGCCGAGGTCGGGCAAAGAGGCTGCCGTCTCCGCACTGGCGTCGGGGGTTCCGGCCTTTTTTGCCTTCTGGGCCTCCTTGTCCCCGTCGGCGAACCGGTTGGCGCGCTCGCCGCTCAGAGCCCGAAGTCGGGCGGCAATCGACGAGTTGCTCTCGATCCTGTTCTCGAGGGCCGAGGTGTAGCCGGGCACGTCGCGTTGCAAGGGGTCGAACAGGCCGAAGGCGATGGCCAGCGTCGTCACCGCGAGGACGGCTCCGGCGACGCGGCGGACCACGGGTAGGCGCAGGCGCACCTTTTTCCATCCCGTCGCCCGCTGCGCGACGGCGGCGAATATCAGGAGCGGGACAGCGGCTCCGAGGGAGTAGAAGAGGGTGACGAACAACGACGAAGCATTGACCCGGTGGTTGGCGGCGGCAACCGAGATAGCGGCCAGCACCGGTCCTGCGCACGGCACGAAGACAAGCCCGAGGCTGAGGCCGAGGACGAACCCGCCCCCGGAGCTGGCGTGGCGCGACGTACCCAGCCTCCTGAACGGCAGTTCGGTCCAGTAGCCAATCGTGGGCACCAATAGGCCGAGCGCCAACAGGAGCAGCAGCGAGATGCCCAACCAGTAAAGGAAGTCCTGCGGCAGGTCAAGGGCGCTGAGTACCGTGCTGCCCAGGAGGACGGCGAGGCTGAAACTGGTTACCAGCCCGGCGATGATCAAAAAGGGCCTCGCCCTGCTCGTGCCCGTCGAGCCGCCCGCCACTACTACCGGTAGAACGGGGACGATGCACGGGGATAGGCCGGTGATGAGGCCTCCGAGGAAAGCGATGGCGAGGAGTTCAGCCACTTCCGCTCTAATCGCCCTGCCGAGAACTGCACATGGTTGCTCTCCGGGTTGGGTGCACGATAATCCGGCCGATCGGTGTGCCAATTGGTCCGGCCGTCCTTCTAACCGAACGTAGTTCCCCCCATGCCCGAACGGCAGTCAGGCTACGACCTGGCGAGAGGCTATTGCGCCAGCCGGGCGCCCGAGAAGGAAAAGGACCACGACGTAGCAGGCGACCGCACCGAAAGCCAGCAGTGCCATTATCAGCGAGCTCACATCGTTGTTGAAGTCAAGGAAGCTGGCCCCGTTGAAGCCGGCCCCGATGACGAGCACGCCACCTAGAGCGGACCCCGTAACGACCTTGCGGTCCCCCAGGCTGAAGGCACGGACGGCGACCGAGATCACCATCAGGACAAGGGCCAACCCGAGCGAGGCGTGGACGGCCAGGGCCACGGGGCCGTGGCCTATCGCCCATACGACGCTGTGGAACGACCCGCCCACGTAGTCGGATGGGTGCGCCCCGGGATGGTGCGCGGGGAGGGTCACGTAAAGGTTGACGACCATCCCTATGCCGCACTGAACGAGCACGACCAGGATCGTGCTCAGTACCATGCGCCGAAGCGCGGGCAGCGCCGTCCTGCGGGCGACCACAATCGTCTACTCGGCTTTGACACCAAGCCGGGCCCGCCACGAGAACCAAAGACGGTCGCCCGGGCCCCCGTTGGCGAAGCTGACCGCCTCCCGGTAGGCGGCCTCGACCTCGTCCCGGAAGTGGTCCATGCCAAGGTCATCATCGGTGAGCCCAAGGCGCCGGAACGTCTGGTACCCGCCCTGGCTCGAAAAAAGGGCGATGAAGCGTTCAGGGCCGCCGTCCTCCTCCTGGTTGAACAGGAGCTCGCGGACGAACGCAAAGTGGCCACAATTGCGCAGCCGTTCGAGGTGGTGCGCCTTCGCCCAGGACCGTGTCCCGTCGGGTGTGGTCCGGTCCCGCCACGGGTCGGCGATGTCGTCGTCACCCGGCGCCGGGTCGTCGCGCCCCATCTCTCTTATGGCCCGGCGTAACTCGGCTTCCCCGGCCCCGGCCGCCGCGAGTGCTTCGAGCGCCCTGGTCCGGCGGTGGACCGCCACCCAGGCTTGCTCTGCCCGCGCCAGCCCGGCCACAGGTGGCCAGTCCGCATCAATGACCGCGAATACCCCTCCGGGCCGCAAGAGACGAGCGACCTCGGCCAGTGTGGTGCCCGGCTCCATCCAGTGCATGGCCTGCACGGCGATAACTATGTCGGCGCTGCCGTCCTCGAGTCCCGTACGGAACGACCAGCCGCTCCGGTACGTTACGCCTGGCGCGGGGCGAGCCCCGGCAACTGTTCTCATGTCGTCGTTCGGCTCGATCCCGATCACTTGTCCCGCCCAGGTCGCCGCCCATCGCGACGAGAGACCGGTGCCGCTGCCGAGGTCGACGACCCTCGGGCCTGTCTCTTCGGCGTTAGTGGCCTCATGTGCATAGCGCACCAGGAGCGGGCCCAGTTGGGCCGGCGGCGTCGGCCGGCTGCTGTCGTACAGGTCGGCGAAACCGCTGAAGCGAGCGGGTTGGACGTCAGCCGTGTTCACTGAAGGAGCGTACGCGCCGTGGCGTCACCGTCGCCATCGCGGGGCGTTCGTCAAGGCGGTCGCGGCACCGGCTGTAGCAGGCGCCTTGGCGGGCATCCTCCCGGCGTTGGCGCGGACGGCAGCTTCAACACCGAGTTTGGTTTGCAGCCTGGTACCGGGGCGGCGGCCGCCGGAGAAGACCTGGAATTCCCGCAGGGAATTGCTATCAGCGCGGCTGGCAACATCTACATAGCTGACAGTGGGAACAACCGAGTGGTCGAGTACTCCCCGCCCCCGTCGTGGAACGAGGCAGCCAAATGAGCAACTTTCTTGACCGTTCACGCGGTCCCATCATCAGCCGGCGCCAGCTCCTCAAAGGCTCTCTTGCCCTGGCTGGCACCGCGGTGGCCAGTTCTGTCCTGCCCACGAGCGTTCGTCGAGCGGCGGCCAGGACGCTCGCTTACCCCGGGCGCTCGAGCCTGAACGACATCAAGCACATCGTGGTCCTGATGCAGGAAAACCGGAGTTTCGACCACTATTTCGGCACATTCCCCGGGGCACGAGGTTTCAAGGGCCCGACGGCAATTACCCTGCCCGACGGCAACCCGGTCTTCTACCAGCCGGGCCCGGGCCATGCCAACGGCTACCTCTTGCCGTGGCATTACGACACAAAGACGACTTCGGCCAAGGCCACGCCCGGCACCGACCACACCTGGCCCACGCAGCATGCAGCGTGGGACGGGGGAAGATGGACGGCTGGGTGGCAGCCAAGGGACCGTTCAGCATGGGTTACTACACCGAGGACGACATCCCCTTCCAGCGTGCCCTGGCCCGTACATTTACGCTTTGCGACAATTACCATTGCAGCGTCTTCGGCCCGACCAACCCCAACCGCCTTTACATGTGGACCGGGTGGATCGACCCTCACGGCACCGCCGGCGGGCCCATCATCGACAACACGCCGGCTTTCAACAACGTGATCCTTTCCTGGATGACCTACCCCGAGCGTCTCGAGCAGGCCGGCATCAGTTGGCAGGTGTACCAGGAAGAGGACAACTACGACGACAACGCCCTGGCCTGGTTCACGCAGTATGCCAGTGCTTCGACCTCATCTTCGTTGTGGCAGCGCGGGATGCTCAAGCAACCGGCCGGTGCGTTCGAGTACGCGGCTCGCAACGACCGCCTCCCCCAGGTTTCGTGGATCGTGGCGCCGACGGCGCAAACCGAGCACCCGGACTACTTCCCGGCGGCAGGCGCTGAGTACGTCGCCCAAAAACTCGACGCCATCGCTTCCAACCCCGACGTGTGGGCCAAGACGCTGTTCATCCTCACTTACGACGAGAACGACGGGATGTTCGACCACGTCCCGCCGCCAACGCCGGCGGCGGGCACGCCCGACGAGTTCGTGACCTTGACCTCGCCGGGTGGTACACCCGGTGACGGCCTCCCGATCGGGCTGGGTTTTCGCGTACCCGTCACCCTGGTGTCCCCCTGGACGGTGGGCGGCAACATTTACTCGGGCGTGCTCGACCACACGTCGCTGATCCGCATAATCGAAAGCCGTTTCGGGGTTATGGCGCCAAACATCAGTGCGTGGCGGCGTCAAACCGTGGGCGATTTCGTCCCCGCCCTCAATTTCAACGGTCATCCCGCCGTCTGGCCCGACAAGGCCGCCCTCCGGCTCGGCACGACTGACGCCGAATTGCTCACGGCCCAGAACGAAGTCGATTTCAACCCGGCGCCGGTGATCCCGGCCGTCAACGAGGCGTTCCCTCCTCGCTAGCGGCGCCGCTTGGCTCAATCTGGTACCGGAAATGGGGTGATAAGCCCACTTTTCGGTGCCAGAACCCGGCTTTCGCCTCGCCAACGAGCACGTGGCAAAGGTGAACGTGGCCTGTCGTGGACCTAGAAGAGAGCCAGCTTCCTGACAGCGTCGACTACTTCTGCGACGCCCGGGATTACGGCATCCTCTTCCGGCGAGTTGAAAGCGATGTGGCAGTCGTCGGCGGCCACCCTCGTTACCGGCGCGTCGAGGTCACTGAACAGCTCGTCAGCTATAAAGGCGGCTACCTCGGCCCCGAAGCCCAAGGTCTTGTTGGCTTCATGGAGCACGAGTGCCCGGCCCGTTTTCCGCACGCTCGTGGCGATTGCTTCCCGGTCGAGGGGCACTAGCGTCCTCAGGTCGACGATCTCGACGTCGTTGCCCTCGTCGGCCAGGATCCGGGCTGCTTCTCGAGCGTGCTGGAGCCCGATGCCGTAGGTGAACAACGACACGTCGTCCCCCTCCCGGTCGACCGCCGCCCGGCCGATGGGGACCAGCCACTCAGCGTCGTCGGTAACGATCTCACGCGTGCTCCTGTACATTCTCTTGCTTTCCAAGAAAATCACCGGGTCGTCGTCGCGGATGGCGCTTTTGAGAAGGCCCTTGGCGTCACCGGGCGTGCCCGGGACCACGACCTTCAGGCCGGGGATATGACAGTAGAGCGCTTCTACGCTCTGCGAGTGGTACATGCCGCCCCGTACCCCGGCGCCAATCGGTGCCCGGAACACCGCGGGGACCTGGAAGCGACCGAGCGTCCGCCACCGAATGGTGGCCGCCTGGTTGACGATCTGGTCGTACGCCGGGTGCATATAGTCGCCGAACTCGAACTCGGCTACCGGTCTCAAGCCCACCATGGCCGCCCCTATCGCCGCTCCGGCGATGACTGCCTCGGAGATGGGGGTGTCGAGGACCCGCAAAGGACCGAAACGTTCGAGCAAACCTTCCGTCGCCCTGAAGACCCCGCCCTTCAGTCCCACGTCCTCGCCAAGTACGACTACCGAATCGTCTCTGGTCATTTCCTCGACGAGAGCGTCCCGGATGGCCTCGACCATCGTCTTTCCGGCCTGCCTGGGCTTTCCCGCTAATCGGGGAGCCCCCGCCTGTTTAGACAGCGTCATATTTCGCCGTCCTCGGCGTAAAGGTAGCGGCGTGCCCTTTCCGGTGCCGGCAGGGGAGAGGCTTTGGCTTCCTCGGCGGCCCGGGCCATCTCGCGCTCGGCCAGTTGCCAGAGCCTGGCGTCGGCCTCCGCGTCCAGGGCGCCCAGCTCGAACAGGCGCTCTCGCGCCCGCGGCATCGGGTCATCATCCAGGGCCGCCTGCTTTTCCGCTTCGGTCCGGTACGAGTCGTCGTCCTGGCTACTGTGCGGCGTCATACGTGACACCACGAGTTCCAGGAGGGTAGGCCCACCACCCGCGCGCTCGACCCACGGCCTCGGACGTCGCATCAAAGACGCCGAAGGCATCGCTCCCGTCGACCTGGTACCCCGGCATGCCGTAGGCGCTGGCCCGCGCCGCGATGTTCCCACCCGCGACCTGAAGGGCGACGGGGACGCTGATGGCCCAGCCGTTGTTCTCGCAGATGAAGACCACCGGGAGACGATGGATGGCGGCCAGGTTCATGGATTCATGGGTGGCCCCCTCGGAGGAGGCTCCGTCGCCGAACCAGCACACCGAGACCCAGTCGGCGTTGCGCACCCGGGCGGCGTACGCGCACCCAACGGCGTGAGGGATATGACCGGCGACAGCGCTCGACATGCTGCCTATACGACGTTCGGGGTCGGACATGTGCCCGGGCAGCTGGCGCCCCCCGGTATGGGGGTCGTCGGCCCGGCCCAGTGCCCCGAGGAGGATCTCGTAGGGAGTGACCCCGAGCGTCAAGTTGACGCTCATGTCCCGGTAATAAGGCCAGGCGTAGTCATATCCAGGGCGAAGGGCCATGGCACTTGCGATCTGCGCGATCTCGTGCCCACGGGCGGTGAGGACGAACCCGGCGGCTCCCTGGCGGTAAAGGATCCAGAGCCTCTCGTCCAACCGGCGGGTCCTTACCGCCATCTCGTAGACGCGACTGAGCAGCTCCCGTTGAGCAGCATCAGTCCTCGTGTCGATGCTCACTTCTTTGACGGTACAGCTTCGGCCTTCGCTTTGAACGCCGATGGCCGGTCTGGTCCGGTCCGGTACGGTCCGGGCCGCCTTGATGGGTGACGTTAGGCTCGCACCCGTGAACATTGCTGTTTGCGTCAAGCAGGTCCCCGGCCCTGACGCCCCGGCCGGTTTCGACCCCGTAACCCATGATCTGCTTCGCAGCGGTGGCCTGGTGCTCGACGACTCGGACAGCTTCGGGGTGGAGACGGCGCTGCGTCTCGCCGAGCAGTCCGGGCAGGGTGAGGTCGTGCTCCTCAGCATGACCCCGGGCGGCGAGACGGCCGGTTTGCGTACCGCTTTGGCGATGGGGGCAGCGCGTGCCTTGCTCGTGTCTGACGAAGCGCTTGCCGGTAGCGATGCGCTCGGCACTGCCCGTGTGCTGGCTGCCCTTGCCGCTCGGGCCGGGGCCGACCTCGTACTGGCCGCCACAGAATCGAGCGACGGCTATACGGGGACGGTGCCGGTCCAGATGGCCGAGTTGCTCGGCTACCCGGCCGTGACCTTCGCGAAGCATGTCGAAACCGACGGCGCCAGTGTCAAAGTGCAGCGCCAGACAGACGAAGGCAGTGAGGACGTGACCTGCCCTTTGCCGGCTGTCGTGACGGTCACCGCCGGCGTCGTGGAGGTCCGTTACCCTTCGTTCCGGGGGATCATGAGCGCCAAATCGAAACCCATCGAGACGCTCGCCCTGGCCGACATCGGCGTCGACCCCTCGGTTGTTGGCCGGTCGGGGGCGCGTCAAGAGGTGTTAGCGGTTGAGAAGGCCGAGGCACGAGCCGGCGGGACGATCCTGACCGACGACGGGCGAGCGCACGAGGAGATCGTCGCCCTTCTGGACGAGTGGGGCGTGCTGTAGCCGTGGGCGAGATCTTCGTCGTCGCCGAACAGCGCCACGGTGACCTCGCGAGCCCGGTCCTCGAGGTGTGCACTGCGGCGCGGGGTTTCGCGGACAACGTGACGGCTTTCGTGTGGGGCGAGGGATCCGGGCAGACCGCGCCCATGCTCGGCAGGTACGGTGCGACGAGGGTGATAGACGTCGGCGACCTCGGGGACGGCCTGTCCGGGCCCCGTGTAGCCGCCGCTATCGCAGAGGAGGTCACCGTCTCCGGCCCGGGGGCAGTCTTTGCCGCCGCCAGCTACGAAGGCCGTGACATCGCCGCTCGTCTTTCGGCCCGGGTCGACCGTCCGGTCATCGCCAACGTCGTGGGGCTGGCGTTCGAGGGTGGCGAGCTGGTGAGCTCCCACATGGTTTTTGGCGGGACCACGATTGTCCGCGCCCGGTTTACCGGCCGGCCCGGGCATCTTCATAATCAGAGCCAAGTCCTTCGAAGCCGTTGAATCGACTGCGACTGCGACTGCGCCTGAGGTCGTGGCCCGGCCGGCGCCGCAGCTGGAGGCGACCGACTCGGCACGGGTAGTGGCGCGCCACGTAGAACCCAGAACCGGGCCCAGCCTTGACGACGCCAAGGTGGTTGTTTCGGGTGGGCGCGGCCTCGGGGCCCGGAACGGTTCGCGCTCATCGAAGAGCTGGCCGGGCTGCTCGGGGGCGCCCCTGCCGCCACGAGAGCCATCGTCGACGCGGGGTGGGTCCCCTATGCGTACCAGGTGGGCCAGACCGGCAAGACCGTAACGCCGGATGTGTATCTCGCGTTCGGGATCTCAGGGGCCACCCAGCACCTGGTCGGCATGAAAGGGGCCAACCACATCATCGCCGTAAACCGGGATCCTGAAGCTCCGATAATGCAGGTGGCGGACCTCGGGGTCGTCGGCGACGTCAGCCAGGTACTGCCGAAGCTGGTGGCCGCGGTGAAGAGGCTCAGCGGGTAGAGGTCCCTTCGTCCTGGCCCAGCGACCGTTCTACGAGCTGAGCCACGTCGAGCACCTGTACGTCGTCCTGGCGGCCTCGTGCCCTGACGCCGTCGTCGAGCATGATCATGCAGTAAGGGCACGCTGTCCCCACGACGTCCGCGCCGGTAGAGAGGGCCTCGTCGGTGCGCTCGAGGTTGACGCGCTCGCCTATGTGCTCTTCGAGCCACATCCGCGCCCCGCCGGCACCACAGCAAAATCCCCTTTCGCGACAACGCTTCATCTCGACCCGACGGGTACCCGGGACGGCGTCGATAACCGAGCGTGGCTCGTCGAACACGCGGTTGTGACGACCGAGGTAGCAGGGGTCGTGATAGCTGACGCTGAGGTCGACGTGGCCGGGCCGGAGGCGGCCGCTGGCGACGAGGTCGGCGAGTAGCTGGGAGTGATGAACGACTTCGAAGTTCCCGCCGAGGGCCGGGTACTCGTTGCGCAAGGAATTGAAGCAGTGCGGGCACGCGGTCACGATTTTTTTCACTCCGGCCGCGTTCAGCGTCGCCACGTTGGTTCTTGCCTGCTCCTGGAACAGGTACTCGTTCCCGAGGCGCCGGGCCGGGTCGCCGGTGCAGGATTCCCGGGGCCGAGCACGCCGAAGCTGAGCCCGGCCCGGTGGAACAGCCGGGCCACCGATTGAGTACCTCTTTTTGCTCGTTCGTCCAGCGCTCCCGCACAGCCGACCCAGAACAAGTAGTCGGTGCCGGGACCAGCCGCGTCCGGGAGCACAGCCGCGTCCGGGAGCACAGGCGCGTCCGGGAGCACAGGCGCCTCGGAGACCACAGGCACATCGAAGTCGAGCCCGGACGCCCATTCGAGCCGTTTTGAGCTGCCGAGGCCCCAGGGGTCGCCCGTGTTCTCAATGTTGCGCAACATCGGGACGGCCTCGTGCGGGAAGCTCGATTCCATCAGGACCTGGTGGCGGCGCATGTCGACGATGGCGTCGACGTGCTCGATGTCGACGGGGCACTCCTCGACGCAGGCGCCACACGTCGTGCACGACCACAGGACGTCGGGCTCGATGACGTCTCCGACCAGGCTGCGCGGGGGCGTCGCGGGAGCAGTCGACGATGGTTGGGCCGGCCCCGACGGGCTCTGCTCCGGCACGCTGTCCGCACGATCGAGCAGCCTGGGAGCGGCGGAGAACAGCTCGTCCCGGAGGTCCATCACGACCAGCTTTGGCGAGAGCGGCTTTCCGGTTGCCCATGCCGGGCACTGGCTCTGGCATCTGCCGCACTCGGTACAGGTGGCAAAGTCGAGGAGCTGTTTCCAGCTGAACTGTTCGATCACGCCGGCGCCGAAGGTCGAGTCCTCGCCGATGTCCTCGGGTCCCATGGGGGGCGTCGACCCCAGAGCTCCCAGGGCCACCGGTTGGCGGGAAAACGCCACATTGAGAGGGGCCAAGAAGATATGGAGGTGCTTCGAATAAACGACGAAGACGAGAAAAGCCGAGATGATGACTACGTTGAGGTCGAGGAAAAGGGTTGCGAGCGCCTCGTTGGTGGCGTGGCCGAGGGGACGGAGCGCCCGGCCGATGCCGTGGGAGGCAAAGGCCCAGGAATTGTACGGGAAGTCCCCGGTGTTGGTCTCCGCCGCACGGTAAAGGAGCAGGGTGACTATAACTGCCGCGATCCCGCCGAGCACCAGCCACGCAGCCGTCATATGGGACCCGAAAAACCGGGACCGGCGTTCGATGCGCCGCGGGTCCTCGCGCTTGCGGATACCGGCGAAAATACCCACGCACACGAGGACCGCGCAGGCGAAAAAGTCTTCCAGGAAGCCGACGACGGAGTTGTGGCCAATACCCGGGATGGCGAAATTCGACGAAAAAAGGTCACCGAACGCCTCTATGACTGTTAGCAGGAGGATCATGAAGCCCCAGAAGGTGAAGGCGTGGGCAACGCCCGGGACCGTCCACTGAAGCAGTTTGCGCTGGCCCAGCACCTCGCGTAACTCGGTGGCCAGCCGGCCAAACCAACCTTTCGTCCGGCCGGGGGCAGCCGCCCCGCGGGAGATGAGCCGAAAGAGCCAAACGAGGCGGGCTGTTGCGACAGCCAGGGCGATGGCGAGAGCGGATATGGCGATCGGCCAACGTGTCAACATCGGCCCGGCCCGCTGACCTCGTTCACATTTCGAGTAGTCACATTTCTGGTCGCATTTCGAGTGGTCACATTTCAGGCCGGGGTCGGCAAGCCGAGCTGGCGGGCGATGATCGTGCGCTGGATCTCGGAGGTCCCTTCGCCGATCTCCAGGATCTTGGCGTCGCGGTAGAAGCGGCCGACGGGTGTCTCGTTCATGAAGCCGTACCCTCCGAAAATCTGGGTCGCCTCGCGGGCATTGACCATGGCGGCGTCCGACGCCACGAGCTTGGCCACGGCGGCCTCCTTTTTGAAGGGCCTTCCCGATACGGCCCGGGTGGCAGCGTCGTACCAGGTGAGCCGGGCCGCGTGGCCCGCGCCTCCATATCGGCCAGCTTGAACTGCAGCGCCTGGTACTCACCTATCTTGTGACCGAACGCCTCGCGTTCGTTGACATATGCGAGGCATTCGTCTATGCACCCCTGAGCGAGGCCGACGGACAGCGCGGCAATGGCCACGCGGCCCTCGTCCAATACCTGCAAAAACTGGGCATAGCCCCGGCCCTCTTCACCGAGCAGGTTGTCGAGCGGGACCCTGCAGTCCGAAAACGAGAGCTCCCTGGTATCCGACGCGGACCAGCCGACTTTGGAGTACTTTTTCGAGACGTTTAAACCTGGCGTCCCGGCGGGGACGATGATGGTGGAAATCTGGCGCTGCTTGTTGGCGGGCTCCCCGGTCACCGCGGTAACCGTGACGAGGCCGGTGATCTCCGTCCCTGCGTTGGTAATGAACGATTTTGTGCCATTGATCACCCATTCGCCGGCGTCCCGGCGGGCAGTCGTCCGGGTGGCGCCGGCGTCGGAGCCCCCGCTCGGTTCGGTCAGCCCGAACGCACCCAGCATTTCACCACTGCACAGCCGGGGCAGCCAGTATTGTTTTTGCGGTTCGGTGCC
Organism: uncultured Acidimicrobiaceae bacterium; assembly: GCA_963754115.1. Classification (GTDB taxonomy): domain Bacteria; phylum Actinomycetota; class Acidimicrobiia; order Acidimicrobiales; family Palsa-688; genus Fen-671. The sequence continues at coordinate 445,608 of CAVWFC010000010.1, forward strand.
AAACCGGTATATGGGCATGGCGCCCAGGCCCACGCTCGCCTCGAGAGTTATGGCCACCGATGAGTCGACGCGTGCGAGCTCCTCGATCGTCAGGCAGAAGGCCAGATAATCACCACCCATTCCCCCGTATTCCTCCGGGAAGGGCAGGCCGAACAGGCCCATCTCGCCCATCTTGGCCACGATGCCGTACGGGAACTCCTCCCGCTCGTAGAAATCTCCTATTGTCGGCGCCACCTCTTTGCGGGCGAAGCGTTCCACGGTGGCCCGTAGCTGCTCATGTTCATCTGCTAGAAGCAGGCTGGCGCCCGCGCCCGTGCTCACTGGTTTCTCCTTCCGTTGCTCTCATGGCTCATGGTTCGTCGCTCATGGACCGTCGCTCATGGACTGTCGCTCATGGACTGTCGCTCATGGTTCGATTTCCTTCGCCAGGGCCTGCACCGTCCGGCTCGGGCTCGGCCGGCCGAGCTGACGTGCCATCCACAGGCTTGTGCGGGCCAGGGCTACGAGGTCGACGCCCGTGCCGATACCGAGGCCATCGAGCTGGAACAGGAGGTCTTCGGTGGACAGGTTCCCGGTGGCGCTCTTAGCGAAAGGGCAACCTCCTAGCCCGCCGGCCGAAGCATCTACGGTGGTCACTCCGGCGTGCAGAGCTTCCAGTGTGTTGGCCAGAGCCTGGCCGTACGTGTCGTGAAAGTGGACGGCGAGCCTGTCCAGGCTTACTCCCGCGTCTGCAAGGCGCGTCAGCACAGCGCGCACGGCGCCGGGGGTCGCCACTCCGATGGTGTCGCCCAGGGACACCTCCCGGCAACCCATGCCCAGCAGCTCTGTGGCTACCCGGACCACCTCGGTCGGGTCGACCACGCCTTCCCACGGGTCGCCGAAACACATCGAGATATAGCCGCGGACCACCAGCCCCTCCTGGCGAGCGCGACCGGCGACCTCGCCGAAGACGCGCAGGCTCTCGTCCCGGCTCCGGTTCAGGTTCCGTCGGGCGAAGGTCTCGGTGGCGCTCGCGATCAAGGCAATCTCGCGTACGCCAATGGCCAGGGCACGGTCGAGACCGCGCTGGTTCGGCACGAGGACGGGGTACCGCACGCCTGAGCGGGAGGGCAGCCGGGCCAGCAGTTCTTCGGCGTCGGCCAGTTGTGGCACCGTGTCTGGCCGTACGAGGCTGGTCACCTCCACTGCGCTCAGGCCGGCCTCGACCAGTCGAGCAATGAACTCGAGCTTGGTCTCGAGGGGAACGAGACCCGGCTCGTTCTGGAGACCGTCGCGAGGGCCGACCTCGTACACGGTCACCCGCTCCGGAAGGCCGGTAAGCCGGACCGCATCAAGGTGCATCTTGGCCTCCTTCTGATATCTCTTCGCTCAACTCGAAGAGCACGTCGCCACGCGCCACCCGGGAGCCGGCAGCGAAGCCGACCCGCTCCACTCTGGCCGCCAGGCGCGCCTTCAGCGGGTATTCCATCTTCATCGACTCGAGCACGCCGAGCACTTGGCCTTCCCCAACGGAGTCACCGGCACTAACGCCAACGGCCACCAGGGTCCCCGGTAGGGGTGCCACCACCACGTCGTCATCAACGGCCCGTTGGTGCCTGCGGCTGACACCAAGCTCGAAGCGGAAGTTTGCGCCGCGATAGGCAACCAGCACAGCAGCCGGTGCGGCGCCGGTTTCTGTCGTCACGGTAAAGCGCTCGACCGTGCCCTCCACTTCGACGGTAAGGCGGTCGCCTTCGAGATTTACGGAGCCGACTTCTACGGGCGGGACAAGGCCGTGCACGACCACACACCCGTCCTGACCGTCGGCGCCGGCCTGAAGCGCCAGTTCATGCCGCTGTTCGTCCGTCACCAGGCTCAGGCGCATCGGCGCCGGCCGGCCTCCTGCCCGCCAGCCGTCCGGCCCAAATGCGTCGTTGTGGCCCCACTGGCGAGCTTGTTCGAACAAGAACAATGCCGCCGCCATGAGGGGAAAGTGAAAATCCGGTGCCTCCCCCGCGGGCTGCTCGTCGAGCCAGCTGGTGTAGATAGCCGCGCGGGCGAAGCGGTCCGACGCCACGAGGTTGCGGAGGAAGCCGAGATTTGTCGTCAGGCCGAAAATCGCAGTTCCGTCGAGGGCGTCCACGAGCCTTCGGCGCGCTGCTTCCCGGTTGGCCCATAGGCGACGAGCTTTCCGAGCATCGGGTCATAAAACGTCCCGATCTCCTGGCCCGCCACCAGGGCGGCGTCGACGCGGACGCCCGATGGCCAACGGACGTGCGTAGCCCGTCCGGCCTGGGGCAGGAACCCGTGCTCGGCGTCCTCGGCGTAAACGCGCACTTCGATGGCGTGGCCCTCGACGCCAATATCTTCCTGGGCCAGGCGCAGGGGCTCACCTCCGGCCAGGCGCAGCTGGAGCTCGACCAGGTCCAGCCCGGTCACGGCCTCCGTCACGGCGTGCTCGACCTGGAGCCGCGTGTTCATTTCGAGGAAGTAGACATCGTCGCCGACGGCAAGGAACTCGACCGTCCCCAGGCTGCGATAAGAGACGTGCCTGGCTATCCGCATGGCTGCGTCGAGGGCCGGCCGGGCCGGCCCGTTGTTGACCGTTGCGGGGGCCTCCTCGACCACCTTTTGGTGACGGCGTTGGACGGAGCAATCGCGGTCGAAGACGTGCAGTACCCGTCCTTCACCGTCGCCAATAACCTGGACCTCGAGGTGCCGCCCCGTCGGGATGTAGCGCTCGACGAACAACGAAGGGTCACCAAAGGACGCCTCTGCTTCCCGGCTGGCCACTGCCAGTGCCTCCTGCAGTCCCGCCGCGTCGTTCACCACCCGCATCCCCTTGCCCCCGCCCCCGGCGACGGCCTTGACAAGCGCCGGGAACCCGAGCTCGGCCGCGACGCGGGCGGCCAGGCCGGCAGCGTCCGTGGCCTCGACGGCAGGGACCACCGGTGCGCCGACGTGGGCGGCGAGCTGGCGCGCCCGGTCCTTCCGGCTCATCAGCTCGATCACTTCGGGTTGCGGGCCTACGAAGACGAGGCCCGCCGCTTCGCAGGCCCCGGCAAAGGAGGAGCTCTCGGAGAGGAACCCATAACCGGGATGGACGGCGTTCGCCCCTTCCCGCACCGCCGCTCTCAGTACCGCCTCAATCGAGAGGTACGACTCAGCTGCAGGAGGGGGACCTATTCGCACCGCCCGGTCGGCCTCGGCCACGTGAGGCGCGTCGCGGTCGGCGTCCGAATAGACCGCCACCGTCCGCAACCCGATGTGCCGGGCGGCCCGAATTACTCGCCGCGCCACTTCGCCGCGGTTGGCGACAAGCAGCGTGTCGATGCCTCCCACCGGTCTCACATCCGGAACACGCCGTAACGCGTCGGTGTGAGGTCGGGGGCGGCGGCGGCCAGTGCCAGCCCCATGGCCAGCACGCGGCGCGTCTCCAGGGGGTCGATCACGCCGTCGTCCCACAGGCGAGCCGTCGAGTAGTAGGGCGAGCCCTGTGACCTGTAGCGCTCCCTGGTGGTCGCCTTCAGGGCCTCCAGCGCCCGGTCACCGTCGACCCCGACGGTTTCGGTGCCTTGCCGGCTGTTACCCGTGGCACCCGGGTTGCCGCCATCGCCCCTTACCGACGAGGCACCCCGACGCTCCCGTCCGACCAGGGCGAGAACTTCGGCCGCCTGGTCGCCCCCCATCACCGAGATGTCCGCGTTTGGCCACATGAACAGCAAACGGGGGTCGAATGCTCGTCCGCACATCCCATAATTGCCCGCTCCGAAGGAACCGCCGATGATCACGGTCAGCTTGGCGACGCGGCGAACAGGCGACCGCCGTGACGAGTTTGGCGCCATCCTTGGCGATACCCCGGTGCTCGTACTCGCGCCCAACCATAAAGCCACTGATGTTCTGCAGGAATATGAGAGGGATGCCGCGCTGGTTGCACAGCTCTATGAAATGCGTCCCTTTCAATGCCGACTCCGAGAAAAGGATGCCGTTGTTGGCGACAATCCCGGCCCGGTAGCCGCTGATGCGGGCAAAACCGCACACGAGGGTCTCTCCGTAAGCGGCCTTGAACTCGTGCAGCCTCGAGCCGTCGACGACTCGTCGGATGACTTCGTGCACGTCGTACGGCTGGCGCACGTCGGCCGGTACGACGTCGTACAGCTCGGCGGGGTCCTCGGCCGGGTCCTCGGGCTCCACCCGGTCAGCGGTACCCTCTGGTGCCGGTGGCGGGAGCGTGCTGACCATGGACCGCATGATCTCGAGAGCATCCATGTCGCTGTCGGCGAGATGGTCGACCACGCCCGACCGGCGAGCGTGCACCTCGCCCCCTCCGAGCTCTTCGGCGCTAACGATCTCGCCGGTGGCGGCGCGGACCAGGGGAGGACCGCCGAGGAAGATGGTGCCCTCGTCGCGCACGATCACGGTCTCGTCGCTCATCGCCGGCACGTAGGCCCCTCCGGCCGTACTCGAGCCAAGCACGGCTGACAGCTGCGCGATCCCTGCCTCCGACATCCGGGCCTGGTTGAAAAAGATGCGCCCAAAATGGTCGCGGTCGGGGAACACTTCATCCTGCAGAGGCAGGTACGCCCCGCCAGAGTCGACCAGGTAGCAGCACGGTAGCCGGTAGGCGGCGGCGATCTCCTGGGCGCGCAGGTGCTTTTTGACCGTCATCGGGTAGTAGGTGCCGCCTTTTACCGTGGCATCGTTGGCGATCACCATGCAACAGCGCCCGGCAATCCTGCCGATGCCGGTAACGATGCCCGCCGCCGGCACGGGCTCGTCGTACAAATCCCAGGCCGCCAGCGGGGACAGCTCCAGAAAGGCGGCACCAGGGTCGAGCAGGCGGTCGACCCTGTCTCGTACGAGCAACTTGTTCCGTTGCAAGTGGCGCCGCCGTGCCCGTTCGTCCCCGCCCTGGCGCACGAGCGCCAAGCGCCGCCGCAGCTCGGCGGTGAGCTCGGCCATGGAAGCCCCACTACCCGACGACCCACTACCCGACGACCCACTACCCGACGACGTCGGGCCAGACGACTGAGACGCAGAGAGCACGGCCGGTGACGGGCCACCGTTGGCATCGTCGCCTTTGCTCCCTATTGCCATGGTTTCGTCCTTCTCCGGCTGACATTCCATCTGTGCACCGGTCACCGGCGGCAAGCGGGCGCCGGCGACAATTAATCGAAGAGTAACGCTCCGGGCGGACAGAGTCGCCGACCCGGGCGTCGCCACCCGGACGTCCGGAGGGGGCGAAGCCGGCCGCGGCCGCACTGTGGGCCTCCGTTGCGGGACAGCTGCACTGCGTTTGTGGCCCTCCGCTATGACCAGGTCCGCGCCGGGGCTCTCCCGGGCCCCCCGGTCAGCCTGCCATTGCATAGCGTGAGGCCGGCATTGCGTAGGGTGAGGTCGGCCGGCATGAGAACCAACTGAGCGAGGGCCCCCATGACCACAACCGACCAGGACCAATTCGTGCGGCTCGTCCAGAACGGGCCGGTGGGCGAGATCGTCCTCGACCGCCCCGATGCCATGAACGCGCTCTCGAGCGCAATGGCCGTACAGCTGGCAGGCGCCTGTGACGAGGTGCGGCAGCGGCGCGGCATGCACGTTGTCGTCGTCTCGTCGACTTCGGCGCGCGCCTTTTGTGTGGGTGCGGACCTGAAGGAACGTGCGCGCTTCAACGACGCCGAGATGGCGGCGCAGCGGCCCCTGATCAGGGCCGCCTTCGATGCCGTGCGCGCCGTCGAGGTGCCCATGATCGCGGCAGTGTCGGGGTACGCGCTGGGTGGTGGTTGCGAGCTCGCCCTATCGGCCGACCTGATTGTGGCGGACGAAACAGCCGAGCTGGCCCTACCCGAGACGGCCGTCGGCCTCGTCCCGGGAGGTGGCGGGACGCAGATGCTGGCGCGCCGCGCCGGGCCCGGCGTGGCCGCCGACATGATCTTCACGGCAAGGCGTGTCCCTGCACGCGAGGCGCTCCAGCTCGGCCTCGTGGACCGCGTGGTCCAACGGGGGGCATCGCCGCGGCGGCCTTCGCCTTGGCCAATTTGATCGCCGCCAATTCCCCGGTTGCTCTGCGGGCGGCCAAGCGGGCGGTACGCGTCGGCGCCGGTGCCGATCTGGCCGCCGGCCTCGAGGTTGAAGATGCGGCCTGGCGGACAGCGGCGTCCTCGCCCGATCGGGCCGAAGGGATCGGGGCGTTCGTGGAGAAGCGGTCTCCCCGCTGGCCTTCTTACGGGGCCAATGGGGACGACTCATGACGAAGTAGCATCCGTAGTGCTGCCTCCAGGAACGTTTGCCCGGTTGCCGGCGGCAACAGGCCTGACGGCGTCTTAGACTCCGGGTGTGCAACCGGGCAAACGTTGCCTGTCGTGGCAGTAGCCAATACGTAAGCATCGGTTCGACTGATTGGAGTGTGCGACGATGGGCGCTGAAGCCGTGGTGGTTACCGTCATCGGGGCAGGGGGCAAGATGGGGATGCGCGTCTCGGCCAACCTCGAGCGCAGTCCTTATTCCGTTCGTTATTGCGAGAATTTCCCCCAGGCCCAGGAGAGAGTCTTAGCGGCCGGTCGCCAGCTCAGCGATAGCCAGTCTGCCGCGGCGCGCAGCGATGTGGTGGTTCTGGCTGTCCCCGATGTCTCGCTCGGTGAGGTGTCGAAGGCCATCGTCCCCGAAATGCGAGCAGGGTCGGTGCTTTTGACCCTGGACCCGGCCGCCGCGTACGCCGGTGTCCTGGCCACCCGACCTCATGTCCATATTGCGGTCGCCCATCCGTGCCACCCATCGATTTTCCTCGAGCGCACGAGCGATGAGCAGTGGGCCGACACTTTCGGCGGCGTGGCCGCGCCTCAGGACGTCGTGGCCGCCTTCGAAGACGACGACCCGGCTGCACGCGACCGTACCGAGGCCGTGATCCGTACGATATACGGGCCGGTACTGGACGTTCACTGGGTCACGGTCAAGCAATTAGCCGTGCTCGAACCCACTCTCGTCGAGACGATCACGTGCATGATCAGCGCTCTTTTGAAGGACGCCCTGCAAGAAACCGTCACGTCGGCCGGCGTCCCCGAGGAGGCCGCGAGGGCCATACTTCTGGGCCACATCCAGGTAGCTCTGACAAACTCCCTGAGGGGGTCCAATCCCTTCTCCGAGGCGTGCCATATAGCCATGGAATACGGCCGTCGCACTGTGGTCAACGAGGATTGGAAGCGGATATTCAATGACGACGAACTGGACGGCTTGATCGCCAAAATGCTTCATATCGACAGGACGGACATGCACCCGCCGCTTGTCGCCTCCGAGGCTTCGGCTAGCAAGTAACCGGTCATCGACAGCTCTCCGGCGACAGGACGGTTGCGGTCGCCAGTCCGGTCGACGCGCGGCAGCGCGACGGGTATATAAGTCTGAGAGCATGAGCGGCTTCGAGCTCGGGACCGACGGGCCTCAGGTGATCGTGACCGGCGTCGACGGCTCGCGCACCTCGTTGCGGGCCGCCGCCTACGCGGCGGGCTTGGCGCGACGTCAGTCGGCCCGCCTGTTCGTTGTGTATGTCCGATCAACGCCGCCACTGGCAGCCCTCGCTCCCATGGGCATCGGGTCGATGCACCTGGCGCAGGACGAGGCCACTGCCGAATTGCGGGACCGCGTGTTGGAAGGCGGCGCCTTGATCGGAATGCCAATCGAGTTCGTTACCACCGAGGGTGACGCTTTCACCGAGCTGGTCAGGGTGGCGGACGAAGTTCGTGCGGATGCCGTGGTGGTGGGCGCGTCGACCCAGGCGGGTCATCGCGTTATCGGTTCGATCGCCGTCCGCCTGGTACGGGCCGGGCGGTGGCCCGTTATCGTCGTCCCGTAGGGACGGACCGCTTGGCGGCCCTGCGCCGCTGTTCGGGTCCGCTCCGGCGGGTCACCCACGGGTGCCCTGGGCTGCCATAGGATCGCGGCGCCATGACTCGTCGCCCGACTTCGACGTCGGCGTTCGGCGTGTCGAGGCGTGAGAGCCACGACGCCAGCGGGTTTTACCGGCGGTTCACGCCGCCCGTGCTGTCGACGGACGACCGGGTCGCTCCGCACCGGTCGCTGGACAAGCTCATCGTGGGCGATGCCCGCCGGATGGAAGAGGTGCCCGATGCATCCGTGGCCCTGGTCGTCACCTCCCCCCCCTACTTTGCGGGCAAGGAGTACGAGTCGTCGCTGGGCGAGCGTGGCGTACCGGCGACGTACTTGCAGTACCTCGGCCTTTTGCGGGACGTTTTCTCGGAGTGCGTGCGTACGCTCGAGCCGGGCGGCCGCATCGCCGTAAACGTGGCCAACCTCGGACGCCGGCCGTACCGTTCGCTGTCGGCCGACGTCATCGGCATCTTGCAGGACGACCTGCGCCTGCTCCTGCGCGGAGAGGTCATCTGGCTGAAGCAGAAGGGCTCGGCCGGGTCCTGCGCGTGGGGCAGTTTCCAGCGCCCCGGCAACCCTGTGCTCCGCGACCTCACCGAACGGGTCGTGATTGCCAGCAAAGGGCGGTTCGACCGCGCCGTGCCGGCCGGGGTACGCGCACGCTGTGGGCTGCCTTCGGTGCCTTCGATGACGCGCGAAGACTTTATGGAGGACACCCTTGACGTCTGGGAAATACCGGCTGAGAGCGCGACCCGGGTCGGTCACCCCGCCCCTTTCCCGGTGGAGCTACCGGCTCGGCTCATAGACCTGTACACCTACCGGGGCGACCTCGTACTGGACCCCTTCGTCGGGTCCGGCAGCACTGCCGTTGCCGCACTGCGCTCAGGCCGGCACTATGTGGGTTACGACCTCGACGAGGCCTACGTAAACCGGGCCGAAGAACGCCTGGCCCAAGAGCAACAACGGCCTGCCGGCGGCTCCCGACCTGGCTATTCGCCGGGCGGCCCGTCCGCGGGGAACGAGGTGGTCGCGCCGGCGACGGCGGGCGATATCGTGAGCCTCCACGCCCGCGCCATTGAAGACGGACGGGCGGCCAAGGAAATAGCCGGTTCGGTCATCGCTGCGGCCGGCTTTGCCAATGTACAAAAGGACCAGCGTCAACCCGGTGGCGTCGAGGTCGACTTCGCCGCTCGAGACCGGACGGGAAAACTTTGGCTTTTCGACCTGGCCGGAGGGTTCACGACTTACCGGGGCGGCCTCAAGAGGGCTGACACGCTCTGGAAAGCGCTGGGCAAAGCGGCCGTACTCTACGAGGTAGGCGGACCTGCTCTCGTATTGCTAACGACCGACCTACCTGACGCAAATAGCAGCGGAGCCCAAGCGCTCCGCAAAGCAACGGGCCCCGGAAGACCGGTCTTTGCCGTGGTCGAAATCCTTCTGCCGTCCGGGCTCGAAGAGCTACAGGGCATCTCCAGCGGCCGCCGGCCACGCCTCAGCCGGTACGACGTGAGGTAGAACATTTGCATGGACGAGCTCAGCGCCAGCGCCAACCGCGTCGCCGAAGAACTCCTGCGCCTGGGGGTTGCCGGCCAGGTCCGGGAGATGCCGGACAGCACGCGGTCGGCTGCAGACGCAGCCGCGGCATTGGATTGCAACATCTCCCAGATCGTGAAGTCGCTGATCTTTCGTTCCCTCGACCGCGACGAGCCGGTTCTGGTCCTTGTATCGGGTGCCGACCGGGTCGACGAGGCCCGCTTGGCCGAGGTGGTCGGGCCTGTCGAGCAGGCCAAGGGGAAGTTCGTGCGCGACCGCACGGGGTTCGCTATCGGGGGTGTGCCACCGGTTGCGCATTCCGAGCGCCTCGCCACTTATCTCGACGAGGGCTTGCTCGACCATAGCGTTGTATGGGCGGCGGCAGGCACGCCGAGGGCGGTCTTCCCTATAAATCCCCGGGAACTTGTGCAGGTCACGTCCGCCCAGGTCGTTACCGTCGCAGTCAGGCCATAGCTCTCAAGCTTTCTGCGCCGTTCGGTTTTGTTGCCCGCCGGTTTGTGACACCATGTCAGCGTGAAGGGGACCGGCGACCTTGTAAGGCCCAGGGTGATCGGGCCAAGGGTGATCGGAATGGTCGGCGGGATGAGCTGGGAATCGAGCGCCGAGTATTACCGGCTGGCCAACGAGCTGGTCCGTCAGCGCCTCGGGGGTCTCCACTCGGCCCGGCTGGTCCTCGCATCACTGGATTTCGCCGAGGTGGAACGGCTGCAAGTCAGCGGAAAGTGGGAGCAGGCGGGCGAGATGCTCGCACAAACGGCGAAGTCTCTCGAAGCTGCGGGGGCAGAATTGCTCCTTCTTTGCACCAACACCATGCACAAGGTGGCGGATCAAGTACAAGCAGCCGTTTCCGTCCCCATCCTGCACATAGCGGATGCCGCGGCGACAGCCGTACTGCGGGCCGGGCTGAGGACGATCGGGTTATTGGGCACCGCTTTTACCATGGAACAGGGCTTCTATCGTGACCGGCTTTCCCGCCACGGCCTGGCCGTGCTCGTACCCGGCGCTGAGGACCGGGCCGAGGTGCACCGCATAATTTACGAGGAGCTTTGCGTCGGCCAGGTCTTGCCGGCTTCTAAAGAGGTATATAGGGATGTCATTGCCGGTCTCGTTAATGCGGGTGCGGAAGGCGTCGTGCTTGGCTGTACCGAGATCGAACTGCTCGTGACCCAGGAGGACAGCCCCGTCCGGTTGTTCCCGACGACCCGGCTGCACGTCGAGGCGGCCGTCGACTGGTCGCTCGGGTCGTAATGCCGGCGCACTTACTTCAGCCCCGCTCCCGCTACTGTGGCTCGCGCACCTGCGTAAAACCTGTCTGCCCGCAGCGGCAAAGGACGATAAAAGGAAAATTTCCGAAATGATGGACTTAGCTGAGGCTGCGGTCGAAGCGTCGCTGGCTGGCGGCGCGCGCTACGCAGACGCCCGGGTCATGGTTATTGCCACCGAGTCGATGTCGGCCCAAAACGGCGACATCGAGTCGCTGCACCAGGACGAGCGGGCCGGCGTCGGGGTGCGGGCCCTGATCGGGTCCTCCTGGGGCTTTGCCGCCACGACCGGGCTATCGGCCGGCGATGCCCGCCGGGCCGGCGAACGGGCAGCGGTGACGAGCCGTGCGTCGGCGAGGGTCGCCGGGCCTGCTCTCGAAATGCCACCAGTGCCCAGCGTGAGCGGCCACTGGGAGAGCGAGTGCACGGAGGACCCTCTGTCTGTCCCCCTTTCCGAGAAGGGCGACCTCCTGGTCCTGCTCACCAATTCCGCCCGGGCGGCCGGAGCGCAGCTCGGGAAGGCGAACTACAACATCTGGGACACCTCCAAGTGGTTGGCGACGAGCGAGGGCAGCCGCATCTCCCAGCGCATTCGCGAGTGCGGCGCTATGGTCTCGGCCACAGCCGTGGGTGACCGGGAAACTCAGGAGCGGTCTTATCCCGGCATACGGGGGCAGTACGGGACCAGAGGTTGGGAACTGGTCCGGGAGCTCGACCTGCCGGCGAATGCCGTTCGTATCGGGGAGGAGGCCGTCGCGTTATTGGCCGCCCCCGTCTGCCCGGAGCGACGGTGCGACCTGGTCCTCGGTTCCGAACAGATGGCGCTGCAGATCCATGAGTCAGTAGGCCACGCCACGGAGCTCGACCGCATTCTGGGCTGGGAGGCGGCGTTTGCCGGCACGTCGTGGCTCGATCTGCAACAGCTGGGGACGCTCCGATGGGGCTCGGAGCTGATGCAAATAACGGCTGATGCCAGCTTGCCGGGAGCTCTCGGGTCCTTCGGGTACGACGACGAGGGCACACCCGCTCATAGCGTCGACATCGTCAGGGACGGTATATGGGTAGGTGTACTTTCTGGGCGTGACACCGCGGCGCTGGCGGGCATACCCAATGGAGGTATGGTCCGCGCCGATGGCCACAGCCGGATCCCCATGGTCCGCATGACCAACATTGGGCTCTTGCCAGGCGACAGTTCCCTTGCTCAAATGATCGCAGAGACCGACGAAGGCATTTACATGGACACGAACCGTTCGTGGTCCATCGACGACCGGCGGTTGAACTTCCAGTTCGGTTGCCAGGTGGGGTGGGAGATCAAGGGCGGGAAGTTGGGCCGCATGCTGCGGAACCCGACGTACACGGGCATCAGCCCTCAGTTCTGGGCTTCCCTCGACATGGTCGGAGGCCCCGCCGAGTGGCAGGCCTGGGGCACCCCCAACTGCGGGAAGGGCCAGCCGCTGCAAATTGGTCACACAGGTCACCCGGCCGTACCTTGCCGGTTCCGGGACGTGCGGGTGGGAGTGCGGGCGTGACTGACCGGGATCCCGCCGAGCTGGGTAACCGCGTCATCGACATCGTCGGAGACCGGGCAGAGGCGGCGGTAAGAGTTACCCGCACGCATTACGGCCTTACTCGCTTTGCCAATTCCTTCATCCACCAGAACATCGTTGACGAGGGCACCACAGTGTCGCTGCAGTTGTCGGCGGCCGGCCGACCGGCAGCGGCGGTCACGCACCGGACCGACGATCGCTCCCTGGACGCCCTGGTGGACAGGGCCCTGCAAGCGTCCGCCCTCCTTCCGGTCGACGTGGGCTGGCCGGGGCTGGCACCCGTCGCTCCCGTGGTCGGTGATGGCGACTTGCACTACGAAACGACGACGGCGGCCGCCGGCCCAGACGACCGCGCCGACCTCGTGGCCGCCTTCACCGCAGGCGGTAACGGCCTCTCGACGGCTGGTTTTTGTGAGACCAGGACCGATGACCGTTTTTTTGCCAACTCGGCCGGTCAAAGAGCCGCCTGTCGCTACACGAGCGCGGCTCTCGATGCCATCTGCCGGGGTGGGGGCGGAGACAGCGTAGGGGCGACCTACTCCTCCCGGCTCGGCGATATTGATGCTGTTGCCCTCGGCGCCATGGCGGCCGACCGGCCCGGCGAGGGGCAGGGGCGGTCGAATTGCCGGCCGGCACTTACGAGGTGGTGCTCGAACCCCGCGCCGTGGCCTACGTGCTCGAGTTTTACAGTCTCTACGCCTTCAACGGCAAGGCGGTCAACGAAAAAAGGTCGTTTATCGCACCCGGCGAAGCCCAGCTGGACCCCGCCGTGAACATATGGGATGACGCCACCGATCCTCGCCAAATTGGGCCTGCGTTCGACAGTGAAGGTACCCCCAAGCGCAGTACCCCGCTGGTGCAGGGCGGGGTCGTCACGAGCGTCTGTCACGACCGGCGCACGGCTGCCGCGGCGGGCCCGGGCACCAGCAGCACGGGTCATGCCAACGCCGGTTTCGAGTCGTTCGGTGCGGTTGCGACGAACCTCTTCCTGAACGCCAGTGATGGTAACGGCCGTCCACAGGAGGCGCTCATCAGCGAGGTCGAGCGAGGCCTGCTCATAAGCGATCTCTGGTATACCCGGGTGCTCGATCCCAAGACCCTTGTTGTAACGGGGCTGACCCGTAACGGGGTGTTCCTGATCGAGCATGGTGAAATTGGACCGGCCGTCACCAATCTCCGCTTCACGCAGTCCTACGCTTCAGCTCTGGCGCCGGGGAACGTGCTCGGCGTCGGTTCCAACGGTCAACTGCAAGTCGCCGCTGGAGGTTCGAGGACCGGCACCATGCACGTCCCGAGCCTGCACCTGGCCCAGTGGCACTTCACGGGCAACGCGTCGAACTAGTTGTGCGCCTGGAGAGTGCTATGCGCGTCGACGTCCTGCTGGACACGTTCGGTACGCGTTGGCCGGAGGTACATGCGGGTGCTGTCGCGGCGGCACGGGCAGGGTTCGACGGCGTCTGGGTAAACGACCATCTGGCGGGTTCGGTTGAGGGTGCGCCGCACGTGCTTGAGTGCTGGACGGTCCTGTCGGCCCTGGCCGCGGCTGTCCCTGACGTCAGCCTCGGGCCGCTGGTCCTCAACGTGGCCAATCGGGACCCGGGCACTCTTGCTGTTATGGCCGCCACGCTGCAACAAGTGAGCCAGGGCCGGCTTCTAATGGGCTTGGGCGCCGGCGCACGGGCCGGGACCCGGTACGCCACCGAGCAGGAGGCTCTGGGGCGCTCGGTGCTTCCCGACGCGGACCGCCGCCGGGGCGTAGAGCTCACAATTGAGACCCTGCGCCGGGTTTGGTCGGGCACTGTGGCTTCAGCGGAAGGGTTCCTGCGGCCCGAGCCCCCTGTGCCGGTCATCGTGGCCGCCTTCGGGCCCAAAATGGCCGAACTGGCCGGCCGCGCCGGTGACGGGATTCGTGCGCCCCTGGGGCCGGCGCTGGCCGGACTGGTCGCCGTGGCCCGCGAAGCCTGCTCTCGTTCGGGTCGCGACCCCCAGCGGCTGCTCGTAATGGGAGTGGCATCGGCGCAGGCGCTCAGGACGCCGCCGGCCGGGCCGGGCTGCACCGTTTGATCGTCCCCGTCGGCGCTCCGTTCGAGAAGCGGCTGTCGGAGTTGGCCGAGATTGTGGCCCGGTGGAGGGCCGCACGCTCTATCACCACGTGGTCTGGTCCGAATTAGCGCGGCACCACATCGGACCATCAGATGGTAGCGGCTCTTAACGCCGCCGATCGGTGGCCTGCCGGCTGTTTATCGGGTGCCCACGCTCCCGAGCCACCTGGCGATGCCGTCGACGTCAAGGCCGCTGAAACGGTAAGCGGTCAGTTCCCGCGGGGCCGACCGCATGGCGAGAGCGAGCCGGGACGAGAAATCTGGCTCGTCTTTGAGGGCGCCGAGAGGCACTTGTTGGGTCCGGATGGTGAAAAGGACGCCCTGGGTCAGGGGCAGCGCCGTGAGTGTTTGGCGCTCGCTGCGGAGCCAGTGGTCCTCGGGCGCAACCGCTCCATGGGTGGCTACAAACTGCGGCGCGTGCAACTCGGGGCTCGAATGCACCATCCAGTTACGCCGCCACACCGAACGGCCGGGCGTCAGCCGGTCCAGGAACCGGTCCACTTTGTCGCCCAGCTCCTGGGTGTACAAGGGTACCGGGCCATGGATTTGGGCCACCGGGAGGCCCAGTTTGCCGGCCGGAGACCAGTGAGACGGGAAACAGACCACGCCGGCCACCATGCGCCAGGCCCCCCGGCGCCGGAGCAGTACAACCAGGTCGTCGGGCACGACCAGCGCGGCCGCCTCCAGTAAGGGTTTTCTCGGCTCGAGCGGTCGGGCCGCCTGCCGGGCCACCAGGTGCGCCGCCTCCTCCGCGGCGGCGTCGGCTTCGGGGAGCGCAACCGACACGATCGGACGGGCCGAAGTCAACAGCTGACGTTTACGCTCCAGGAGCTCAGCGACGTCAGGCCCGTCGGCCTGCACTATCGAGGCCGAGTGGAGTGCACGCGTACCCATGGTGAGCCAGGGCGGTTCGGCCGGCAAGGTCAGCTCGTTCAACCATTCGGGCGTTCCGGCCGGCACGGCGTGGAACTGTATCAAGGGCGCCCGTGCCGGGAGGCCTCAGGTCTGGGAGGAGGCCTCAGGTCTGGGAGGAGGCCTCAGGTCTGGGAGGAGGCCTCAGGTCTGGGAGGAGGCCTCAGGTCTGGGAGGAGGCCTCAGGTCTGGGAGGAGGCCTCAGGTCTGGGAGGAGGATTGCCGCTTTCGGGGGCCGTCGCCCTTCCTCGCCCGAACGTGTGGTGTCGGCGCGAAGTCCAGGTTGATCCGGGCGGCCACCGATTCAAGCGGGGCTGTGTTGTGGTACGGGCGGGCTACCAGCATCGCTCCTTCGAGGGCGGCGATGATCATTTGCGCCGCTTGGTGGGCCGAGTCGACAAAGCCGAGAGTGCCGGCCGCTCGACCTGTCTCCAGCAGGGCCGTGAGCCAGGCCTCGTTCTCCTCGAAAAAGGCCACGATGGCCCTGCGCATCGGCGGCGGCAGAGTGTTGTACTCCGCCGCCAGCATCCCGCACAGGCACATCCGGTCATCTCGGAGAGCCGCCCGGTAAATCTCGCAGTACGCCCGTAACTTTTCTGGGGCCGCCTTTTCCTGGGCGTCGATCGAGGCCAGCGTGTCCCTGAAACGGGCGGCATAACGGCTTATGAGGCTCTCGCCCAGGGCCCCTTGCCGGAGAAGTGATAGTGCAATGCGGCTTTAGTAAGGCCGAGCTCAACCGCTATATCTGCGTACGAAAAACCGTTGAAGCCCCGGGCCTGCACCAGGCGTTCGGCGACGTCGAGGATGGCCGTTGCAGTGCCCGCAGTCGTCGCGGCACGAGAGCCAGTCATCGCGACCTCCTTGATCTGCACCCCTTGACTCCTTACCTACTAGTAAGTAAGGATATTACCTGTTCGCTCTCAAAGGAGGACATCGTGGCCCAGGTAACCGAGCACCGCAGTTTCACAGCGGCCGACGAGGTGAGGCAGTTCCCAAACGGCAGGGCGGAGATTGTAAAGATCGGCGGTTCCGAGATCGGGCGGCTCGTGTTCGAACCTGGTTGGCGGTGGTCGACAGACGTCAAACCTATTGCGGGCACTGAAAGCTGCACTGCGCCCCACTTCCAGTACCACATCTCGGGCCGGCTGGCTATCCGCACAGACGACGGCACCGAGCTCGTGGCCGGGCCGGGAGACGTCACGTCATTGCCGAGTGGTCATGATGCCTGGGTCGTCGGTGACGAACCCGTAGTCGTCGTCGACTGGTTCGGCGCCAGCAACTACGCCCGTTAGCCGATTATGCCTGCCCTCGAAGTAGTCCAGGCGTTCGGGGCGGCGTGGGCTGACCATGACCTCGAGGCGGCCCTGGCGTTATTGAGCAGCGATTGCCTATTTGACGCCACCGGTCCGGCACCGGATGGGGCCAAGCACGTAGGCACGGATGAAATCCGTCGGGCCTGGAAGGAGATCTTCGACGACTCGACGTCGAAGTTCGAGGCCGAGGAGACTTTTAGCGCCGGCGATCGCGTGGTGCAGCGGTGGCGCTATAGCTGGGACGGCGGGCACGTGCGCGGAGTCGACCTGTTCAGGGTGGCAGACGGCAAAATCGCCGAGAAGTTGTCGTACGTGAAGGGATAACGGTTTTGGCTTAGGCCGGCTCGCCACGGTTCGCGATCGTTTGCGCGCATTTTGTGTGCATCGCGTCCAGTGGCCGCGAGATATGGCCTCAGGAGCTCACACTTCCATCACATTTCGGCTCTTCTGGTTGCGATCGCGCGTTCTCGGTGCATTTACGGGACTTTTCGCGACGCTACTACCCCGAGTTGACAAAATCGCACCGAGAAGTTCCAAATTGTGAAGACGCCTTGAGGCGCGGGCAGTTATGCTGCCAACTGCACTCGGCTGACGCTTCAGTGGGCCTGTCGAGCCCTGCCCACCAGTACCCGTTGCCCCGACGAGGCGGGGTCGCCGTTGGCCAGCTGGCGCGTGATCGTCAGGGTCGGGAAGGTGGTCGGCGGTACTCCGGCCCACAGGGTGATGTGGTCCGGTTGGTTGAACGTCCCGATCGGGACGAGGACGCCCTTGGGGTTCTTCAGCCAGGCCTCGTAAAAACGCCCGTTGGCGAGCCGGGGCAGGCCGGTGGCGTTCAGTTCCACTCGCCAGCCGCCCGTCATCTTCGTCAGCGTCGCCTCTCCCGATGCGCCGGGGCTGAGGGCCGTCCCCGCCAGCGCCACCCGGAACTGGAGCGGTTGCGTGCTGGTGCCGCCGAGGCTCATGACGAGGGCGACCACTATGGCGGCTGCTGCCACCAAGCCACCGATGCCCACTACCGCCCGGCGCCGGTTGCGCCGTTCCCGCCAGGGACCGTGGGGCTCAGCGGCGACGCCGAAGGGGCCAGGAGGGGCGGCGCGGCCGGGCCCGGCCGGTTGAGGTGCGTCGGGTTCTGGGGCCGTCCGGGGTGCCTCGGCCTCGGCGGCTTGGGAAACCGCACCCACCACACGGTCCTCGAGGGCTGGAATCTGGTTCGGCCCAAACGGCGCTGTCCTCCAGGAGAGCCGCGCAAGTCGTCGAGCTCGGCCCGAGCAACCGGGTCGACGCCGGCCCCTGGCTCACCGGCCAGGTAGGCAATGCGGTCGTTATCGCTCACCGGTTGGGCTCCCCTGTCAGCTCAGGGCGTTCGGAGCCCGACCGTCCCTCCGGGTCATCACGAAGATGGCCGAGAAGCCCGGCGAGCCGGCGGTGGGCCCGGAACGTCCTCGACTTCACGGTACCGAGCGCGAGCCCCATCCGCTCGGCCACCTCACTTTGCGTGAAGCCTTCGAGGTGCTGGAGGCGGACGAGCATCGCCTCTTCGGGTGAAAGTTCGTTGAGGGCCTTACGCACTTCCCATATGTCGTACGCCCGTTCGACCGAGGGTGGGAGCTCGACCGGCCCGGGGTCGTTTTCGTCGAGGGGACCGTGAGCCCGGAGGGCGGCACGACGGTGGACGTCGATGGCGGACCGGCGGGCGATGGTAGCCAGCCACGGGCCGAGCTCGCGGGCCGCGTCGTAACTGGCGGCTCCTCGCCACGCTCGCAAAAACGTCTCCTGTGTGGCTTCCTCAGCGAGGGACGGGTTACCGAGCACTTTGTAGGCGACGGCGTAAACAAGCCTTCCGTACTCCTTGTAGACCGCTCGCACCGCGTCGGGGTCGCCGTTCACAAACCCGGCGATGACGCCTGGGGTCACCACGTACCCACGTTAGGTCCGCCTCACTTGCGGGGTCGCCACAGACAAATAGAGGAGCGGAAGGCCGCACGTGCGTACGGTGCGTACGGCTAGCCATGACGGCGAACTGCCTTCGGGCTCGGGCTCGTGTTCGTCGCGGTGGTTCGCTGCGCCCCGATGCAAGAGCTGAAGCCCCACGATTCGTGCGCTCGCGAGCAACGGCCGGGGGCGCCAATAGCCCCCGGCCTCTCCTGGACTCGTTGTGTTTGCTCACCGGTCGCCGGCTGATCGCCGCGCCTGGCCCCACCCGCTCTCAGTCGCCCGGAGCGTGTACCGGGATAATCGGTGGGTGGTGCGGAGGTGGTTGGCCAACCGGGGGCGTTGGCGGCGGCACGCTCGAAGGGTCATTGATATTGGGGTACTCCGCCGACGGCTGCACGCAGTTGTTGCCCCACACGTTCCAACTGCAGGCGGCCAATGAGAGCGTTGGATAAGTCGACGGGAACTCCCAGGCGTTGATGTCCACCACGGGCTGGCCGCTGGCGTTCTGACTGGTCCAGGCCCCGTTCTGGTAAGCGCTCACTCCACCGTCCCAGCCCAGGTGCGTTTCCCTGATGGTTATCGCGGTCACACCTTGAGGCTGCTGGCTGCTGCACGTGGCCTGGAAGTAGAGAGCGTACGGTCCGATCCAGCACCCTGTCGGCGCCACGGTAGGGGCTTGGCCGTCCCGAGCCAGGGTGAGGACGACGTCATTGTTTTGCACCGTCCAGTCGAGGTCGAAATACGGGCTGTCGACGCTCGGATTGAGGTAGTTCTCGAAAACCGAAGAGGCGACCTGGTGGGCAAACACGTTGCTACCGGTGATCAGCTGGTCGAAGCTGGGCGGGACGACCAGAGTGGACGGGTCGATTGTCGTCGCATCCACGCTGTTGTCGGCGTTACCGAGGGCGGACTTTGGCACGCCCGTGCTACCTGTGAAGGCGGCATTGTCGAAGCCGAGGCTCTCGCTTGAAAAAGTGAACGGTGACTGTGACGGGTCGCCATCGTCGGCATTGAG
The DNA here is from genome assembly GCA_963754115.1 of uncultured Acidimicrobiaceae bacterium. Taxonomy (GTDB): domain Bacteria; phylum Actinomycetota; class Acidimicrobiia; order Acidimicrobiales; family Palsa-688; genus Fen-671. The sequence continues at coordinate 465,105 of CAVWFC010000010.1, forward strand.
ATAGCTGCCGACGTTTACGTCGACGTCGAGGGCTGTACCGAAGTTGCCGGTGATGGTGGGAGAGATCGGCGTGCCCGTGTCGACGTCGAAACTTATTGAATCGCCCTGGGTGAGCCAGCTCAGCTGCAGCTCACTGGGCGATAGCGTCGAAATCTCGGCGTCCCCATCTGACTGTAGCGTGCACTTCCATTTGCTCCCCATACTGTAATTATCTTGAGCCAATATCTGAGACGCGTCGTTTTGGAGGGTATTGCACAGGGTGCTGGTTACCGTGCCCCACTCCGCGGCCAGCTGCGATTCGAGGCTAGCCGGAGCCGCCAACCCGTCCTGTACGTTTGTATGGACAGTGCCGTTAGCATCACGATAATTGAACCCGAGCTGGCCCGCCCCGCTGGCGGGGGCGCTCGGGCCGGCGGGCGCCGGCGCTTGCGGGGCACTCCAGCCGAGCGCAAATGCAGGGCTGGCGCCAACTACGGTGAAAACGGCTGTAAGAGTCGCCGCGCTGGTACCAACGGATTTGGCGTACCTCATTTCCCCTCCTCGGGTCGGGCCTGGGAACCGGCGCGATTGGGCCTACCAGGCTTGTGTTTGTTCGTGGAGGGGTACGCAGGCCGTCGCCAAACGGTTCGCCATTTTTTGCGAGCGCTCGCTCGGAGCGGCCCGAGTAGCCGCACCAGCCGGTCATGCCATCATCTATCCATGACGGACCCATCCACAACGGTCGACTTTGGACGAACAGCGGAGGATTACGCGCGCCACCGCGCCGGGTTCCCCTCATCTCTGTTCGAGCGGCTCGGGGCGTTCGGCGTGGGGCAGGAAGGCCAGGATGTCGTCGACGTCGGCACAGGCACGGGCACCGTCGCCCGGAACTTTGCCCTCCGCGGGTGCCGGGTCACTGCTATCGACCGGGCTCCGGCCTTGCTCGACCAGGCGCGCCAGCTCGATGCGAAGGCCGGAGTGGCAGTGGAGTACCGTGTGGCCGCCGCGGAGGCAACCGGGCTCACAGGCTCCAGCTATGACGTGCTCAGTGCGGGCCAGTGCTGGCACTGGTTCGACCGGGCGGCGGCCGCCGCGGAGGCGCGCCGTATTTTGCGGCCCACAGGGACCATCGTGATCTGCCACTTCGACTGGCTGCCACTGCCGGGCAACGTGGTCGAGGCGACGGAGACCCTGATCTTGCAGCACAATTCCCGATGGCGTGGTGCGGGGGGTTCGGGGATGTACCCGAAGTGGGCAACTGACGTTGCAGTGGCCGGTTTTGGGGCCATCGAGACATTTAGTTACGACCTCGATGTGAGCTATTCGCACGAAGCGTGGCGAGGCCGCATCCGCGCCAGCTCGGGCGTGGCCGCTTCCTTGCCCGAAGAAAAGGTCCAACGCTTCGACGCCGACCACGCAAGGATGCTGGCCCGTCATTTTCCTGATGACCCGTTACAGGTCCCCCACCGGGTATGGGCACTTGTAGCCCGACAGCCGAGCCGGGAGGCCTTGCCCTAGTGCTGCCTCCAGCAACGTCCCGGCGGTTGCCGGCGACAAATACCGGTTCCGGCGCTCGAGACTTCGGCTGTGCAACGAGACCAGCGTTGCCCGCCATGCACCAACGGCCAGATAAATATCGGGGTCAGTCCCGGAAAAGCTCTTCTGGGCTCAGGACCTCTCCGTCCCACCCGCTTCAGCGGCCGAAATCCATCGCGCACGACCTCGGGGAACAGCGTGCGGAGCTTCAACTGCACCAGCCGTCCGGCCACGGTGCGGTCCCAGTCGGCTGACCAGTGGACATTGGTGCCCTCGGACGTGGGCGTGAGGCTCACCTCCGCGACATAATTGCGTACGGGCATTCCTTTGACGACGCGGTACACCATGCGCCGTTGCGGGTCGACTTCCTCGATCCTCTCGAGCAGGGTCGTGCGTCCGAAGCGCAGACGCCGCACCGCCCCGACGCCGTCCGTCGGCCCCTCGCCTCCTCCTTCGTAGCCGGCCTCATCCCAGGGCCCCCAACGGCAATAACTTCTCGCATCGGAAAGAAGCGCCCAAACAGCGTCGGGCGCCACACGGGCCGTACCTTCGGCTTCCACATGCAACCGGCTCATATCGCACCTACCTTCGTATGCCAGCTGTACCACTTGGTACATGTACCAGATGGTACAGTAGCTTGTGGCCAGTCGTCAACCGCGTGAACGCCTGTTGGACGCTGCGGTCAAGTACGCCCTGACGGCTGGGATCGCCGACCTCAGCTTGCGTGAACTGGCGGCCGCCATAGGCACCAGTCATCGCATGCTCATCTACCACTTCGGGTCGCGGGAAGGTCTTATTGGTCGCCGTGTCCCGCGCCGTCGAAGAGAGGGAGAGAGCCGCTTACCAGGCGACGCTGGCCAACCAGGAGGACCCACGCCAGACCTGGGCTCATATAAGCGACCCCGGGTTATGGCCGCAGGAAAGGCTGTTTTTCGAGCTCTACGCCCGTGCGCTCCACGGCCGTCCCGGGACCGAGGGCTTTCTGGACGGCGTCATAGAGCCCTGGGTGGCCTTGATATCAGACGCATTTGTAGTTGCCGGCGAAGACGAAAAAGTCGCCCGTACCGACGCCAGGCTCGCTGTCGCCGTCGCACGGGGGCTTCTTCTCGACCTTCTCGCAACCAGGGACCGGAAAAGTGTCGACGAGGCCTACGAACGTTACCTTCAGCTCTACGCGCACCTCATCGGGCCAGCTCCGGCACCGGCGGCCGGCGGCTGAAATCCGGAATGGCCGTCGGCGGGCGACCCGGCTACCCCGGCGCGCTTTGAGCTTGCGGACGCCTTACTTGGCACGAGCACCTTGGCACGACCACCATGGGGCATTGACATCCCGGGCATCATGGGCACATGGCCTTGCGTACAGCTTTCACCGACCTGATCTCGGTTGAGCACCCGGTGGTCCTGGCCCCGATGAGCGGCACCGCCGGCGGCCTCCTGGCCGCTACGGTCTCCAATGCGGGCGGGCTCGGCCTCGTCGGCGGCGGCCGCGAGAGCCTGGAGTGGTGCCGGGAGCAGCTGGGTTTGGTCGTGGCCCATACGTCTCAACCCTGGGGTATCGGTTTCTTGACGTGGGGCCTGGAGACCCCGACGCTGGCCGCGGCCCTCGACCAGAGCCCGGCTGCAGTCATGCTCAGTTTCGGCGACCCGCACCCTTTCGCAGACCTCGTGCACCAGAGCGGGGCGCAGCTCATCATCCAGGTGACAGACCTCGAAGAGGCCCGTCAGGCCCTGGATGCCGGCGCTGACGTGGTAGTCGCTCAGGGCGCCGAGGCGGGAGGCCATGGCGGCGTACGCTCTACGTTCCCGTTCGTTCCGGCCGTCGTCGACGTGGCCACGCCCACCCCTGTGCTGGCGGCAGGTGGTATCGCCGATGGCCGGGGGCTGGCCGCCGCCCTGGCTCTGGGCGCCGCCGGGGCATTGATCGGGACCCGGTTCGAGGCCAGCCAGGAGGCCCTTGTCAGCCCCGGAACTGTTAAAACCATCGTCGACGGGACGGGTGAGGGAACATCGAGAAGCCGGGTGTTCGATATTGCCAATGGTTCGGCGTGGCCGGCCACGTGGACAGGTCGGGCGCTGCGCAACCCGTTTTTCTCACAGTGGTTAGGCAAAGAGGACGAACTGGCGCATGACGACAGCGCTTTAGCGGCCTTCCAGCAGCACGTATCGCAAGGCGATATGTCATACGAGACCGTGTGGGCCGGCGAGGATATCGACCTGATCGACGACGACCCGCCGGCGGGCGAGCTCGTTACCCGGATCGCCAACGAAGCGGAGCAAGTCCTCAACCGGGTGCTGTCGAGGTGAAGGGCACAACCGCCGGGCCTGCAGGCCGGCGGAAGGGCTAAAAAGAGCCTCACTGCCTGTTTTAGCCTTGCGCCTGCCGCCTCCGTCAAGAGGTTCGCCCGGTCGCAGCCGAGGAACGGTCTCAGCGAGGACCCCCACCGTCTCTGGCGACCGGGCCAACGTTGCCGGAACCAGCACTAGCGGGGGTTGACCACCGGCTGAGGGACGGGAACGGTGAACGTCTCGATTCGGTCCGGGCCAGGCAGCAGGTCGGGGTTTTCCCCCGGCAGAAGCTCTGTGGACATAACTCGGCGCACATGTTCTTCTGCGGCGGCGGGGCTCGTAAAGAAGCTGAGAACGGTTACGGCATTGTCAGGCCGCTGGAGCACCACGACGTCCACGAGCCCGGTCACGTCCTGGACCGCCGGCCATATCCTTTCGTCGCCGGCGCGCCGCTCGGCCGCGGCCTGCTCTTCACTACGTGGCCCGTCAAACCAGATCACGTGGGCAATGCTCGCCGCGTTGCTGACGTCCGGCCCCGAGTAGTGGTACGCCACGGTCCAAACGGGGTTATCACCGCGGCCGCCCGAGCGTCGTCCTCGCCCTCCCACATCCGCAGGACGAGCGAGGTCTCGCCGGCGCTGCCGTTCAGATGCCTCTCGCTCGCGGGGATGGCGACCGGAGAGCCGAGCTGGTTGTTCGGGTTGTCGAGGGTTGCGTACATGTCTGCTCCTTATTTCCTCATTGCTGGATTGGATCGCTGGATAGGCGAAACGTTGCCTAATTACCGTCCCATGACCGGGCGTACGGGGCATCAGTGGAAGTACGGAACGGAAGTACTGACCTCCCCGTGACCACGTCGTCCTGGTCTGTCCCACGCGCTGGACGGGGGTCGGTGCTTGGTCAAGACTGACGGGATGGCCGCTCCCGCGCTGGCGCCGCTCGTGGGGCGGGACCGTGAAACGGGTGCCATCGAAGCCCACCTTTCAACCGCGCTCTCCGGGCGAGGGTCTGTTGTGCTCCTTTCGGGGCCACCCGGGATCGGCAAGACTGCCTTGGCCCGTGCCGCACAGGCGATGGCTGGTCGGGCGGGTATGGCGGTGTTTGTAGGGCGGGCGGTCGACACTCAGGGCGTGCCGCCACTGTGGCCATGGCGAGTGGTCCTTCCCGACGCCGGCGCACCACAGGCGCCCGACCGGGACGGCGGCAACGCACCGGGGACGCCCGAGGACGCCGCCGCTCGTCAGTTCCTGGCCGTGCAGCACCTGACGGTCAGCGTCGTCGAACGAGCTGGTGGGTCGGCCGGCCAGGCCACGCTGCTGGTGCTCGAGGACATGCACTGGGCGGACCCGCTCTCGGTGATCTTGCTCCGCTCGGTAGCCACCGTCGTGCCCGAAGTTCCCCTGTGCGTTCTGGTGACGCACCGTGACGCTCGGCCCGGGGGCGCCTCCGCCCTGGGCGACGCCCTCCCCCGGCTGCACTCCGAAGCGTCGGTCGTGGCCATGCGCCTCCGTCCTCTGGACCCTGCTGCGGTCGGGCTCATGCTCGGCGCGGTCGCCGGCGAAGCGCTCGACCCCGCCGGCCTCACCTCGGTCGTGGCGGAGCAAACCGGCGGCAACCCGCTGTTCGTTCGTACCGTGGGCGACCTCCTGGGCCACCTGCGGCCGGCGGAGCGAGAAGTCGCTGCCGTAAAGCAACTGGTAAGCCAGCCCGAACTACGCGACCTGATCCGCGCCCGGCTCTCGTCGCTCCCGGCCCAGACCTGTTCGTACTTGCGGGCCGCCAGCGTAATGGGGGAGGACTTTCGCGCCGGCGACCTCGCCGTCGTGGCCGCAACCGAGCCAGCCGCCATCTTGTCGGCTCTCGAACCCGCACTCGACGCGGGCGCAGTTACGTACGAAGCGAAGGAGGGCGTGCACCGTTTTGGTCATTCCTTGGTGCGTGAGGGGCTCTACGCCGACCTCTCCAGCGCCGACCGGGTCGAGTGTCATCGTCGTGTGGCCGAGTGGCTCGAGGCGGCGCCCGCTATGGCCGAGGAGCATGCGGGAGAACTGGCCACCCATTGGCTTCGGGCTGCGCTTGACCACAATGACTTCCGGCGGGCAGCCCACTGGGCGCGCCGGGGTGCGCTGACGGCGCAGAGGCGCCAGGCCTGGGAAACATCGGCCGGGCTGCTCTTTACCGCTGTGGAGGCGGCCGAGCGAGGCCGCCTGTCAAGCGAGGACTTCTCGGGCCTTCTGATCGAGGCGGCCGAAGCCGCCAACAGGGCCGGGATGTTCGGGCGGGCCGTCGAACTGGCGCAGCGGGCTGCCGGTACGGCCGCGACAGCAGGCCACGGTGGGCTGGTGGCGGCCGCCGCCCTCGTGGTCCAGGGTGTGGGTGACGAGAGGGTCAACCTGGAGGTTCTCGGTCTTGCACGCGGGGCCTTGGCCTACGAGGGCCCCCCGCAAGTGAGGGCCCGCCTGCTGGCTCAGCAAGCGTGCTGCCTGGTCCACCTGGACCGCCCCCGGGAAGCTATCGGCGCTTCGCTGGAGGCGCTGCGACTGGCCCGCACCAGCCAGGACCCGCTGGCCGAGCTCGACGCGCTGCACGCTCGTCATCTGGTGGTGGCCGCACCGGAGTCGGCTTCTGAGCGGCTCGAACTGGCCAACCAGGCGTCTCGCCTGGCCGAGGTCCTCGACCAGCCGGGGCCGCGGCTCTGGAGCACGCTGTGGCAGATCGACGGCGCGTTCGAGCTTGGCGACCTTCCCCGAGTGGATGGCCTGCTGGCCGGCCTGGACCTCCTGACGGCCGGTGGCCCGCCGTTGGGGCGATGGCACCTGCACCGCTTGCGCTCCGCTCGCCAGGCCCTCACCGGGGATTTTGCCGGGGCGCGGGCCGAGGCTCAACAGGCGCGCGCCGTGGCGGAGCGCCTGGGCGACCCTCAGATCGTCGGCCTGTTCTTTTCCTTCCGGATCATGCTGGCGATGCTGAGGGACGACCCCGCTGAACTACCTGCCGACCTGGAGCCCAACCTGGCCGCCGCCCCTGCCATCCCCGTGGTGCAGTCTTCGCGGGCTCTCGTGGAGCTTCTTCGTGGGCGGCGGGCGGCGGCGGAAAGCCTCCATGCCCAACTGGTGGCCCAGCTGCCGAACTTGCCTGTCTCCACACGATGGGGCGGAGTCGTCGTCATGCTCGTCCACACGACTGAGGCGTTCGCCGACCAGGACGCGGCCGCCCTCCTGTACCGCCTGATACTGCCGGCCGAACCCTTTTACGCCGCCGGGCCTTCGGGCACCGTCTTTTGTCTCGGCTCCTACGCCCTCCCACTGGCCAGGATGGCGATCGTGCAAGGTCAATGGGAGACCGCGCTGGTGCACGCAAACAGAGCGCTCGAAAGCAACGCCCGGCTGGAGGCGACGCCGTTTGTGGCGCTCGCCCACCTCGCTGCCGCCCGAGCGATGGTGGGCCGCCACGGCCCCGGTGACCTGGACGAAGCCAAGTACCACGCGGCACAGGCGGCGGCCGTGTCAGAGCGACTGGACATGCCGGGGGTGCTGGTTGCGGCTCACCGCTTATTGGGTGCAGACGCCACTGCTCCGTCGCCCGGCGAGCTGACCGATCGTGAGCGCGAGGTTGCGCACCTCGTTGCCCGTGGACTGACGAACCGTCAGATAGCCAACACCTTGTTCCTCTCCGAACGGACCGTCGAGTCCCATGTGCGCAGCGCACTTCAGAAACTGGGCCTGCAGCGGCGCACTCAGTTAGCGGCGCGCCTGCTGTCGCCAACCGAGGACGGGGCGGGCCGGGAGGCCGGTGGGACGGCGCGTTAGGGTCATGCCACCGGCCGGTGGCCCGTCCCGCGGTGCGACCTTCGTGGCCGCCGGCGGGGCGGAGCCTTTCTCGCGTTGTGCGAGAACGGCCTCGATGTTGGCCAGGATCACATCGTCCACCGACGGCTGCAGCAGCTCATTGACCGCCGTCTCCTCGGTAAAGGGGTGAGGGTGCCGGCGCCGAAGTTGCTGCGCCAGCTCCTCGATGCTGTCCGCCAGCAGGTAGGCATCGGCGCCCACGTTCAGCGCGCGTTTGACCGGTCCCGGGAGGCTCACTTTGAAGTCCCAGTCGTCGAGTTCGACCACGACGATCCGAGCGGTTGGATAGGCACCTTTGAGCGCGGAGACACACTGCGGGCTGCACGACGGTGCCAGTACCATGTCGGCGGCGGAGACGGCGTCGCGGATGTCAAGGATTTCAACGTCTCCCAACTGTTCCGCCAACTTTGCCCGACCGGGGCCCTTCAATGGGAACGCCGTCACGACCACCGGTTTTCGGGAGCCCCTGAAGACGCTGATGCTCGAGCGGTCGCCGTCGGGCCGTCGGGTTCGGAAGGCCACTCCCACCATCCTGCCATCGTTTGACGCGCTCGAGCCCACCGGACCGTGTGCCGGCATTATGGCCACATGACCGACAGCCAACCAGCTTGGACGGCGGAGCCCGGCCGGCGCCGGCGGGACTCTGCCCGGGTGATCCTGCTTGACCGGGACGGGCGCGGTCTTGCTGCTCCATGTGCAGGACCCGAAGGACGATAAACCCTGGTTCTGGATCACTCCTGGCGGTGGGACCGAGCCCGGCGAGGAGCTCGCGGTCGCCGCGGCGCGAGAACTCGAGGAAGAAACCGGTCTCAGGGTGAGCGCCGCTGAGCTGGGCGATCCAGTGGCGGTCTCGAGGGGTGACTGGGCGTTCCGGGGGATCCCCATCTACGGCGAGGACTGGTTTTTTGCCAAGCAAGTTGATGCATTCGAACCGAGCGATTCCGGCTGGGACCAAATTGAGCGCGAGCTCCACCAGGGTTGGCGATGGTGGCCCCTGGAGGAGCTCGACAAGACGGAGGAGCCGGTCCTCCCGGGCGGGCTGGCGGAGCTCCTGCACGCCCTTCAGGAAGGCACCGCTCCGGGTGGTGAGCCGCGGGAACTTCCGTGGAAAACGGTTTGAGTGGCAACATGCGAACTTGTGGACATTTATGAAGCCCTTTACACCACCCGGGCGATGCGTCGCGTCAAGCCCGACCCGGTCCCCCTCGACAGCCAAGCCCGCATCCTCGACGCCGCCATCCGTGCCCCGAGCGGCGGCAATTCTCAAGCCTGGCGTTTCCTCCTGGTTGACGACCGCGCCGTGAAGGAGAAGCTCGGGCCCTGTACCGGGAGAGCCTGGCCGAGCTTTGGGCGACCGCCTACAAAGAACGTGTCGCCGTTGCTCAGGCGTCGCCCGAGTCGCCCGGTGGCGCCGAGACCCTGCGGATCGTGCGCTCTGCCCAGTACCTGGCTGACCATTTCGAAACCGTTCCTCTGTTCTTGTTCGCGTTCGCCCGGGATGCCGCCTCCGGGGGGTCTATTTTCCCGGCCGTCTGGAGTGCCATGCTCGCGGCGCGGGCAGAAGGTATCGGATCGGCCCTCACGTCGGTCCTGGGCGCCTTCAGGGCGCAAGAAACCAGGGCGGCTCTGGGCGTCCCTGCTGACAGCCCGTGGGTCAACGTATGTTGCGTATCCTTTGGGTACCCGACCGGGCGTTGGGCCGTAGCGGAACGGTTGCCCGTCCATGAGGTCGCTTTTCGCAACCGTTGGGGCACTCCTCTGGGTGAAGAAATCCAGCCCCGCTCTGGCCGCCGGCGGGTACGAAAGGCTGATGGTCAGGGCCGGGACAGTCTTCCCGAAACAGTGCCCATATAGAGGCCCGTAAGGTACGGACCGTGCCGGAGATGATCGAGGTCGAAGCGTACCGGGCCCTGGCCGAGCGGGCCGCCCTCTGCCGCCCGATCGCTTCGGTCGACGCTCGTGACGCGTGGTACCTGAAGGGCGGGCTAATTGCCGAGGCGTTGACAGTGCTGATCGGGTGCCATTTCTCGGCCGCCCGCCGGCGGGGAAAGCTCCTGTTACTGGAGACCGCCGGCTCTGACGGGGCGGCTGGTCCCGTGCTCGGTTTGCGCTTTGGGATGAGCGGACGGTTGCTCGTGGACGGCACGCCGGGAGTGGCCCGGCTCCGTCATTCCAGTAACGAGCCTTTGGAAAAATACGACCGGTTCGGGGTTACCTTCTTTGACGGCGGCCACCTGCGGGTGCGCGACCCGCGACGGCTGGGCGGCGTCCAGCTCGACCCGCCCGAGACGGCTCTCGGCCACGATGCGGCCAGTATCACTCTCGCCCAGTTGACCCGGGCCTTAGCCGGCAGCCGGGCGCCGCTGAAGGCCCGGTTAATGGACCAGGCTCACCTGGCCGGCGTCGGCAACCTCATCGCCGACGAGGTCCTCTGGCGTGCCAGTTTGTCGCCGGAACGACCGGCCGGGTCACTCACGCCGGCCGACCTGCGTCGCCTCCATCGCCACCTCAGGGCCGCCGTGCGGGAAATGACTGCCCGCGGCGGGTCTCACACAGGCGACCTCATGCCGCAGCGACGGGCGGGCGGTATTTGCCCCCGCGACGGCCGGCCTCTGCAGCGGGGCACCGTCGGGGGCCGCACGACCTGGTGGTGCCCATCACACCAGCAATAGGCACGGGCCCTGCGCTCACATCACGCAGTCAGGTGGGCAACGAGGCGGCTGTACGTTGAACTGGTGACTGGTCGGATAACGCCCCGGCAGTTCTACGGGCAAGCCGGGACCGATGACTGGAGGGTGCTGTTCAGCGGGGCGTGCACCCACTTTCGTACGAGGTCGTTCGCGGCCGGGGTTGCCCTGGTGGACGAGATCGGGAGGTTGGCCGACGGCGCCAACCATCATCCCGACGTCGACCTGCGCTATAGAGGGGTGACGGTGCGCCTCTGGACGCATGATGTCGAGGGCCTCAGCGAGCGGGACGTGGAGCTGGCCCGGCAAATCTCGGCGGCCGCCCGCGACCTTGACATCGCGGCCGACCCGGCGGCCGTCCAGGACGTCCAGGTGGCAATCGACGCCCTTGTCGGGCCCGACGTTGTGCCGTTCTGGCGTGCGGTGCTCGGGTACCGGCAGGTGGGAGATGAAGACCTGCTGGACCCCCAGGGCCGCGGCCCGTCATTCTGGTTCCAACAGATGGACGCAGCTCGCGATGGGCGCAACCGCGTTCACATCGACGTCTGTGTGCCCCACGAGGAAGCCGCAAAACGCGTCGACGCGGCCCTCGCTGCTGGAGGCCACCTGGTCAGCGACGAAAATGCGCCGGCGTGGTGGACCCTGGCCGACGCGGAGGGCAACGAGGTCGACGTCGCCACCATGGTGGCCCACGACTGAGGCCGCCCGTTCACCACAACTCTTGAGTCCCGGGCGCCGAATTTTGTCACGGGCCGCCTTGACCCTCACACCGTGTCAGGCTGTAAACCTGAGAGCATGTTCAGTATTGGCGAGTTCGCACGGCACGGGCGTGTCTCGGTGCGCATGCTCCGCCATTACGACACCATCGGGTTGCTCAGGCCCGCCTGCGTCGACCCGGTCAGCGGCTACCGCTTCTACAACGCCGGTCAGCTCGCCGACCTTAACCGCCTCGTCGCGCTGAAAGAGCTCGGCTTCACCTTGCAACAGGTCCAGGTGATCGTCGACGAGAAGCTAAGCCCGGCCGAACTGCTGGGGATGCTCAAACTGCGGCGGGCCGAGATCCGGGCCGAGATCGAGTCCGAAAGGACACGGCTGGCCCGGGTCGAGGCGAGGTTGGCCACGCTCGAGGACGAGCCCGGCATACCACCGGACGCGGTCGTGATCAAGCGCCTGCCGCCACTGCGTGTCGGTGAGCTGTCCGCCGAGGCGGCCGCTTACCACCCCGAGCCCATCACACCCGTGATCCAGGCCCTGTACTGCGACCTGTGGCAACGCCTGGCCAGTTGTGAAGTGGCTCCCGCCGGCCCCGCCCTCGCCTATTACGAGGACGCGCCGGGCACCGACGGCGCCATCGTCGTGCATGCCGCAGTGCCCGTCGCAGTGGAGACCGAAGAGGGTCACGGCTTCGACATTGTGGAACTGCCCGAGGTCGAGTCCGCCGCCGTCATCATCCACCACGGGTCAATGGAGAGCGTGTTGTCGACCGACCAGGGCCTGGCCCGCTGGGTCGACGCCAATGCCTACCGTTCCGCAGGCTACGCCCGCGAAGTCACCCTCGAGTGGTCGGCCGACCCCGACGAATGGGTGACGGAGCTACAACTGCCAATTTACGCAACCGGAGGATAATGCAATGCCAGCAACACCCGAAATCGTCACGCGTGACAACCAGCCCTACGTGGCCATAAGGGCACGGCTGCCCCAAAACGAGCTTGCCTCGCTGGGCCCCGCCTGGGCGAGGTGTTCGCCTGGCTGGGAGCCCGCGGTCAGGCGCCGGCGGGGCCGCCGTTTTTCAAGTACAACGTGATCGACATGGACCGGCAGCTCGAGGTCGAAGCGGGGGTACCAGTGGTGACGCCCGTCCAGGCCGACGGCGACGTGGTGGCGGGTGTGCTCCCGGCTGGACGTTATGCCACCGTCCTTCATGTCGGTCACCCGAGCGAGCTCGTGGGGGCGACCGGGGCGCTGCTGGACTGGGGGGCCGGAGAAGGCTTGAAGTGGGGCACATCACCGGGCGCGGACGGCGACCACTGGGCCTGCCGCCTGGAGATATACCTGACTGACCCGCAGCAAGAGCCGGATATGAGCAAGTGGGAGACCCTCCTGGCGTTCCGGTTGGCCGACTGAGCAGGCCTAAGATCGGGAACGGCCCGGGGCCCAGCTGACCGGGCCGGAAGGCGCAGGCACGTCGGAGGGCATACGCATTGAAGAGCGCGGCTGCCGGTGCGGTTGCCTATATAAAGGAACAACCAAAAGACTGGCAGCCGGCACTGAGGAAGTTGCGCGCCATATGTCGCCGGCAACTGCGCGGCTACACCGAGTCCATGGCTTACGGGATGCCTTCGTACGTCCGTGACGGCCAGGTCGAGGTGAGCTTTGGGAAGCAGGCGCACTACCTCTCGCTGTACATCCTGAAAAAGCCAGTGCTAGACGCACTCCGCGGCGAGCTGGTGGGCCTCAGCGTCGGGAAGGGCTGTGTACGGTACAAAAGGCCCGACGATATCGATTGGGACATCGTCTCCCGGCTGTTGGCGAGCACGTGCGCAACCACAGGAGAAATCTGCACGTAGCGAGTCACTCGTCGTCGCGATAATCACGCTTACCTGTCGTCGGGTTGTACCACACCCGGGTCCTCTTGCCGGTCTCGGGGTCGACGAACACCTCCGCAGTAGGTTGCGACCCTCCGGCGTCGCCGGCGTTCTTCTGGTTGGCGCGGTAGCGGTCCCAACCAAAGACAGCAATGACAACTCCGACGACGACGACAGCGATGATCACCCAGCCCAAGACGCTCATGGCGAGCTCCTCTGTCCCTGGCCCCTCACGTCCCGCCCCTCACGTGCCCTCGCCCATTAGGTGCCCTCGCCCATTAGGTAGTGGTGGGCGTCTGCACCCACTCGATCACACGGGCCGTCCCGTAGGCAATGATCTCGGTCCTTCCGGCACCCATGTCCGTGGAATCGAAACGCATCATGGTCACCGCGTTCGCGCCCATGGCCGCCGCGTTTTGCACCATGCGGTCAAGGGCCTGGCGCCGCGAGTCCTCGTTGAGCTTGACGTAGGAGCGGAATCTCACCCCCGGCCAGGCTCTTGAGGCCGGCTGCGATATTCCCGCCGAGGCTCCGGGAGCGGACGGTGAGGCCAAAAACCTGGCCCAGTGTGTTCACCACCCTCGTGTCCGGGATGTTCTCAGTCGTTGTGACGATCATCGGCCGCGACGTTTTGCTGTCGTCGTTTGCGCTTTTTTCGCTTTGTACCTGCATAGGTTGCCTCCTGTCACCTGCGAGCCGGCACGATCTCTACGGTGAGCCGGCTACTATCAAAGTGATATCACTTTTTGGGGGCGCTGTCAACCGGAGCGGTAGCGGGAGCCGCCCCGTGGGGGACTTCTTCTCGAGAGGCGGCCATATGGCGGACTCGGGCTCACCTGACTGTTTTGGTCCGGACTGTTTCGGGCCGGGGGGTCGCCTAAGATGGGGCCGATGGCTCTGTACGAGTACCTGTGCCGCGACTGCGACACCTCGTTTGAGGTAAAGCGGACCATGGGCGACGCCGACACGGCGGTGGCTTGCCCTAGCGGGCACACAGACGTGCGCCGGAAGTTCTCGATGTTCGCATCGGTCGGGGTGTCGGCCGGCGCTGGCGCCGTCCAATCTGTTCCCGCTCGCTCGGCCGGCGGCTGCTGCGGTGGCGCGTGTGGTTGCGGTCACTGACGAACCCCTCGCCGGGCACCAGCCCAGCAGTTGAAGTTCAGGGCTCGCCCGACCACCTGCCAGTTGACGGCCCGGGGACGACGGTCAGCACGACGTTGCCTGTCTTCTGGTGCGATTCGACGTACCGGGTCGCCTCTACCACCTCGTCCAGCGGGTAGCGCCGGTCTATGACGGCGCGGTACCTGCCGGTCTCTATGAGTTGCTTGAGGAGCAGCAGGTCCTTTTTCGAGTTCTGAGCCCGCACCGCCACCCGCACTTTCCTGCCCCAGCCCGGCGCGGTCATCAGGGCCAGGGCCAGGTTCTGCCATCCATCGGTGGCCAGGAAAAACCCGCGGCGGTTGAGCGACTTCCGGCAGTGAAAGAACGATTGCATACCGGCGGCGTCGAAAATGACGTCGTATGTCTGGCCGTTCCTGGTGAAGTCATCGAGGGTGTAATCGATGACTTCATCCGCCCCCAGGGATCTGACCGTCTCGATGTTTTTGGTGCTGCACACTGCCGTGACATGAGCGTCGGAGTGGTTAGCCAATTGGACGGCCGCGGTACCAATTGACCCTGACGCGCCATATATGAGGATCCTCTGGCCTTTTCCGAGCTTCGCCGATCTCAGATAGTTCATGGCCTGGATGGCGCCGTCGCAGACCGCGCCTACGTCTATAAGACTGCAGCCTTGCGGGACGTGGGCCAACAAGCCATCCTCCGCCACGCACGTGAATTCGGCATTTGCGCCGAGGTCCACCGGTTTGGCGCCGAAAACGTGGTCGCCCACCCGGAACCCGGAAACCGAGGAGCCGATGGCTTCGACCGCGCCTGACAGTTCTCCTCCGAGGATCCGTCGCTTCGGCCGCAGGAGCCCGCTAAAAAAGCGCCACACGAACGGGTTGGCCGCCCGCCGGTGGCAATCCGTACGGCTGACGGACGTGGCGTGCACCCTGACCAGGACTTCGTTGTCCTTAGGCCGCGGTTGATCGACCAGTTCGACCCGGAGGACTTCTGGTGGACCGTACCTGTCGTGGACGACCGCTCTCATGAACTTCCCTGATCGTTGACTCTACGGCGAAGCGCGACCGCCCGTGGCCAAGCAGGCTCAGGTGTACAACCCCGGCGTTAGAATCCTCCGGCGTTCGCGTTCGATCTCTCGCTCGTCCCGGCCTAGTTCGCGCTCCCGCTCACGCTCGCGTTCAACTTCCCTTTCGTCGCGCCCCAGCTCGCGCTCGCGCTCGCGCTCCCGCTCCCGTTCGAGTTCCCGTTCCCGCTCGATACCCATTGTCGGTTACCTCCTGGTTCCTGGCCTTGCCGTGTTCTGTCCGAGAAGCACGGGCATGACTACTGACACGCTGCTGGACGAGGATGACGCGGTCATCAGGTTTCCCAAATCACCCTGATCGAGGGTATTCGTGCGCTGGCAAGGCCGCTGCCGGTGCGGCCCCGTCACCTCTCCGTCTTTATGCAATGGAAGGTTGCACATAGGGCCACTAAGTGCTACCGTTGGTTGCACATAGAGACCAGGAGTGAGCCATGCCCGAGCAGCCCGCAATGAACCCACCGCCGATCGTGCCGCCGGAAGAATGGGACACGGCACGCCAGAAATTGCTTGTGAAGGAGAAGGAGTTGACCCGGGCTCGCGACGCCCTCGCGGCCGAGCGTCGACGCATGCCCTGGATGGTCGTTCAAAAGGAGTATGACTTCGAGGGGCCAGACGGGACGCTGAAGCTACCCGAGCTTTTTGACGGCCGCCACCAGCTCATCGTTTACCGCGCCTTTTTTGAGCCCGGCGTGAACGGTTGGCCCGACCATGCCTGCGTCGGCTGTTCCATGGTGGCCGACCAGGTGGCGCATGTCGCCCATCTGAACGCTCGTGACACAACTCTCGTGTTCGCCTCGAGGGCGCCGCAAAAGGACATACAGCGGGTGAAAGCCCGCATGGGTTGGCAGATGCCGTGGTACACGATTACAGACAGCTTCGACCACGACTTCGGCGTGGACGAGTGGCACGGCACCAACGTCTTCATACGCCAGGGCGACCGGGTCTTCCGTAGTTACTTTGTCAACAACCGGGGCGACGAGGCATTGGGGAGCACCTGGAGCTACCTCGACTTGACGCCGCTCGGGCGCCAGGAGGAGTGGGAGGACTCTCCCGACGGCTATCCACAGAGCCCACCGTACGGTTGGTGGATCTGGCACGACGAGCCGAGCCCCGCCCTGCCCATCGGCGACCGTTAAGGGTAGGAAATGGTCCTCCCGAGCGCACGCGACAACACAGTGCCCCTCCGGGTTGTCCGAAGCCTCTCGAAATCAGCCATCGGCGGCGTGTGGGCGGCGACAGTCGCGTCCGGCGCCGCCTGCTGGCCCTGGCCGTCCGGGAGATGCGCGGAATGGATATGGGAGCCGCCACGCGCCTCGGTTCGTTCACGTTCTTCACTGCTGTGTGGGTACTGATGATGTCGGCGATGATGATCCCCGCCGCCACCCCCGCAGTCCTGAGGCATGCGCGTGAAAACGGTCGCGTGTCGGCTGTCCCGACGTTCGTCGTCATGTACCTGGCGGTATGGGTGCTTGTAGGTGTCGCGGTCTACGCGCTCTACCGGCCGCACGGGGCTATTGCCGCTGGCGTGGTGGCCATGGCGGCCGGTCTGTACGAGCTCACGCCCGTCAAGCGGTACTTCCGCGGACGGTGCCTGGAACAGGTCGGCTCGGGGCTCGAGTTTGGGCTCTGCTGCGTCGGCTCGAGCATCGGTCTGATACTGATGATGGTCGCTCTGGGCGTGATGAGCGTTACGTGGATGGCCGTCGTCGCTGTCATCGGCATCGTCCAGAAGGTGGTGCCCGCTAGAGCCAATATCGACGTGCCCCTTGGCCTGGCCATCGTCGGCCTCGGGGCCCTCGTACTGATCGTGCCGACGGCGCTACCCGGGCTCACGCCGATGTAAGGAGTTGGTCCCTGGTTACGCCGTGACGTCCTTGTTTTCGGCCACGAACTGGCTGGCACTGAAGATGGCCCCTTGCGGGTCCTGGATCACGACCACTCTGGTCCACGGGGCTTCGATCGGCCCGGTGACGACCGCGCCCCCCAGCTTCGTCGCCTTCGCGGCGGTGTCGTCGGCGTTGTCGACGGCGAACACTACCCCCCAGTGCGGGGGCGTCCCGGAGTCGGCTCCCACGAGCGGGCTGACAGATGCAACAACGTCGATGAAACCATCCGGCGCACCCATTTGCTTCATTTGCTCGCGAAGGCCGGGATTGCGCTCCTCGAGATGATCGCCGTAGCCGGGCAGCGTCCACATCGCCCCGAAAGGCATTTCCAATAACCCCCAACCGAAAACGTCGCCATAGAAAGCCCGGGCTGTCTTGAGGTCGCGGCTGGCCAGGCCGTTGAAGTTCAACGAGCCGTGCTCGTTCACGACCTTCGCACCCTTGTGGTCCCCCGCCTGCCAGACCATGAAGACGGCTCCCTCGGGATCGGCGAGGACGGCCATCCGCCCCGCCTGCATTACGTCGAAGGGCTCCGTGAGCACCTGGCCGCCCGCTTTGCGCGCCCTGGCGGAGGCGTCGTCAGCGCTGTCGACCCAGATATAGGTGTTCCACGTGGCCATCGGAGATGCACCGTCGGGGACCGGCCCCACCGCAGCAACGTCGCCGCCCCGGATGTAGCCGACGAAATAGTCGCTCCCCGACCCTTCAGGCATGACGTTTTTGAAATCCCACCCGAACAAGCCCGTATAGAAGGGAAGGGCTGCTCGGGGGTCGGGTTGGCTGGTGTCGACCCAGCAGGGTACGCCGGGTATATAACCGTCTCGCTCAGACATGGTGGTCGCCTTTCCGTGTGGTTCCCAAATCGTACGAAAGCAAACCGGACATCCTGCGACCGGTTTTCCGGTCCGCTTGTCCACCGGTCTCGAGCCAACTGCCGTCGAGCCAACTGGCGTCGAGCTGATCGGCCTCAACCTGGACGGGCCGTCAGGTGCTCTCCTACCCTGAGGGCGTCGGCGATAATCGTGGGCGTCGGGTTCACGGCGTCGAGCGGCAATGTTACGGCGTTTACGATATATCACGATAACACGCGATAGTGTTGCCATATGGCAACGAGCGAAGTCTCCAGTGGGGCCGTACCGGGTCAGCGCCGCCGCCCCCGTCCTTACCCGGCGGTTGTCACATCGGTAAGCCCGGTCAGCCCCTATCTGGTGAGCATCGGCTTTGGTGGCGACGAGCTGGGAGAGTTCCGCTGGCCGGCCGGCCAGCCACTTGAAGCTTTTTCTGCCTGAGGCCGGACAGCGCCATGTCGAGCTGCCGCCGGCTGACAGCGAAGGCCGCATGCTGACAGGCCCGGCGTGGCCTCATCTTACGACGCGAACCTTCACGCCCAGGCGGTTTGACACGGTCAGCGGCCGGCTCGAGCTCGAGGTGGTCCTGCACGGCCATGGTCCGGCCTCCCAATGGGCCGGCCTCGCTCGCGCCGGCGACCGCCTGGCGGTTAGCCAGCCCCGGCGAACCTACGAAGTAATGCCAGACACTCGCTGGGCCCCTCCTGGCGGGCGACGAAACCGCAATACCTGCCATCGCCACTCTCCTCGAAGCCATCGACCCCGGCCTCCGGGTCGATGTCATCATCGAGCTCGGGCCTCGCGGGAGCCGGTTGCCCTCCCCGCCCATCCGGGCGTGCACCCGGTCTGGATCCGGCGCCGGCCTGAAACGGCGGCCAGCGAGGCGCTGGTGACTGCCGTCTCTGAGTGGCCATTGCCGTCGGGCCGGGACAAGCCTGGGTGGCCTGCGAAGCGGCGCGCGTGCGCGCCATACGACGGCACCTCCTGGGGGTGGTGGGGCTACCGGCTGACCGGATCCTCACCCGTGGCTACTGGCGCGAAGGTGAGGCCAACCATCCCGACCACGACTACGGCGAAGACGACCTGTAACCCTCGCCGCCTTATGACCTAACTTAGCGTTGTTAAGACCGGGTTTTTCGTGCGTGCTCAGTCCGTAAGGGGCCCCGGATAGGCTGCTTCGGCCACCGCCTCGAGACGTTTTGTCTGGCGTTTGATGACCAGGAACACCACGACAATGACGATGACGGCCACCGCGCCGAGGGCTATGTTTATGGTCCCAGAGACCTTGCGCAGCGTATTGCCGGCGAAGTAGGCGCCAAAGGTGTAAATAGCGGCCCACAGGATACCGCCAGCGGCGTTGGCGACAAAGAAGTGCCGCCAACGCATCTTGTTGGTGCCGGCCAGGAAGGCGGCGTAAGTCCGCAGCACCGACACGAACCGCCCAAAGAAAACGACCTTGCCTCCCTGGCGATCGAAGGCGTACCGCCCGACCTTCAGTTTTGCTTCGTCGATATGGACTTTTGGCCCATAACGGCGCACGAGCCGGTAGCCACCTTTATCTCCGATCAAGTAACCGATATTGTCGCCGATTATGGCGGCGGCCGACGCGACGACCCAGATCACCCACGGCGACAAACGGTGCGTGCTCCCGGCGTAGATCCCCGCGGTGATAAGTGCCGTCTCGCCGGGAAGCGGGATACCCAGGCTCTCGATGGCAACGAAGCAGAACACAGCGACGTACCCGTAATGTTGGATCAAGTGGTCGATGTTCATGGCGCCGCCCCATGTAGCCTCCTGGTGGGGCTCGGCCCGTCCCGGAGGTTCGGTAGGAGCAAGGGGAGGCTGACCTCTGCCTGATGGCCGGTTGGCCCGCCCGGAGTTGCGCCGTTCCCATAGGGCGGACCGGAGAGATCGTATGGACCAGTGCCGGGTTGGGCGCAGGCGTCGGCCGCCCGGAGGCTACCGGGCACCAGGAGGGTCGAGCGCTGGCGCCCGGTAGTGTCGCCGACCTTGACATCTGTGGTTGTCCTGTAACTCTAGTGCGAACGGCGCGGTCGCGGGCAGGTGTGCCAGCACCCTTACCGTCAATCCTCGATCCCTTACTGTCAGTGACGCCCGGGAAAAAGATTGGCCGAGCCCCGTTAACCGGGCCTCCGGCCTGGCAGGCCCTCGTCCCCGTGGCCGGAGGTTGGCGGCCATTTGCACCTGCGCCAAAAACCACCATTTTGGTTGTTGCGGCCGGGACGCGGCCCAGGACGAAGTGAATTTTTCGGGCGTACTCTGTCGGGGTGAGGACTTCGGCGCCCCCGGTGGTCCTCAGGGACGGTGTCGTCATCGAGGACCCACTTTCGGTAGTGCTCAGGCTCCTCAAGACCTACCCGTCGCTCGACTTCGGCGATCCTTCGCGAGCGACGGCGTCGTTCGGCGAGCCGGACCTCAGGTTTGCGAACCGGGGCGGGGCCGCATCTCGGCCATGGAGATAAACGCCATCCTGGAACGCCAGGCCACGATCGAGCGCGTATTGGGCCAGATCGCCCCGCATAGTTCCTTGGCCGGAGGGGCGAGGTCAGTGCCATGGCCACTTATGGGGGAACTGTTCGAGGCGTTCGCCGACATCCGTGGTGTCGGGTTCTCCAAAATGACGAAGGCGCTGCACCCGAAGCGCCCGGCACTGGTCCCCATCCTCGACAGTATCGTCCGGAGGTACCTGGACGGCGACGACGTCGGCCCCAGGCCACCTTTGGTGAGCGGGCGCTCGGCCTCGTACGCGGCTACAAACGAGATATGGACGCCAACCGGGTGGCGGTGCGGGCCGTCCACCAGGGGCTTGCGAAGTGCAGCTACGAGCTGACCGAAGTGCGGGTACTCGACCTGTTGATCCTGTCCCTCGACGCCCTGGGTGACGGCGGCCGGCATGGTGCCGAGGTCCCTTAAAGCAAAAGGCCCCGGGGTTCAGCGGCAGTAGGGTCAGCGCCCAGGGCACGGGAGCGCCCGACCTCGAGCCTGGACCGGCGGTACAGGCGTTCCTGGCCGAACTGGCCCGCCGGTGGCCAGCACCGACAGCCAGCGGGGACGAAAGCCCGTGGGCGTTTTGGCCGCTTTGGCAACCGCTCGGCTCGGGCACCGTACTCAATATTGCGTGGCCCTCGGCCGAGGAGTGGCCCGACAGATCGTCGCCCCCGCTGACGAGGGTGGCCTGGCCGTTTTTCGACCCCCAGGAGGGGCAGGCTGGTCAACTGACGGGTTCCCCCGCCAGGGTGGCCAGTCTTGAGATTTATCAGGCTCCCGGAGGCCCCATACCCGGGACCGGCGTGGCAATTGCGCCACCTGAGCTCAGTGCTCCCACCAGGGCCTCCGTTTCACCCAATCCGCTGACGCGGCCGCCGGGCCATGCGGCCTAGAGCTGGCCAGAGCGCCGACTGTTGGCGGGGCGGCGCGCTTTTGCCCCTCCCCTCCTGGGACCGGCCCGCCGGCTGCCTCCTCCACCGGGCCGCCCCGCCTGAGCACCTCCGGGAACTGGAGATCGTGCCTGGCGCCTACTCTTGCGTACCCGAGGAACAGGATACCGCTGGCCAGCACCACTAAAATCCAGGTGGGGTGGCTATTGACCCGGCCCCAATCGTTGAGCCCGTGCAGTACTGCAGCCATTGCCAGGCCGATCCAACCAACTTCGTACCAGCGGTACCGTGTAGTAACGGCGAGCCCGATGAAATAGCCGGTCAGACCGGACCAGCAGGCGTGGGTAATCGGGTCGGTCAAAAACCGCCACACGAACTCGATAATGAAGTAAAGGACCGGGCCAATCAGTACATCGAACACGGCGTTGGGTGCTGAATTCCCCGCCTTTATGAGGTGCTCGATGGACGGGACCGAGGCGTTCACCGTGAGATAGAACTCCTGGACCGCGTTTACGGTGAAGTAGCGCACGACTTCGCTCGCACCGAAAACGAGGCCGCTTACGGCACCGAGGAACAAATAGTCCCGCGGCATGAGGTGGTGTGTGCGCCTGTAGAGCAGCGCGATCACCACAACGGGGAGGGCTTTGGCCAGTTCTTCGGGCAAGCCAATGGTCACAATGCTCCTGGCGAGCGAGGCGTTGCTGCTGCGCAGCCACTCCTCCAGGGCGAGCGCCAAAGGCACCTCCGTGACGAGCGCGATAAACGCGACGGCGATCAGCATTGTGCGGGTCACATGGTCCGGACGAATGATGACTCCGAGTAGTAGCAGCCAGGCGACGGCAAAATAGGCGGCGAAGATCCACGCGGCGACGTCGAAGGTACCGGGGGTGGGGCTCGCCCCCAACAGCACGAGAGCAATCGACGGCACACAGATAAGCAGCAGGAACAACAAGACCGGCCAGCTTCTGAGCGAGTGGTGCCGGAACCAATCAACCAGGGGGAACAGGTCCCTCCATTGTCCTGGCTGAACCTCGCGGTCCGGCCGGGTGAACGGCTCGTCGGGCAAGGTCGTGCTCCTCCCTCTCTCCGGGCTGGTACCGCCACCACGATGGCGTGCCTACCCCTCGCGGTAGCACTCCGGTTGCCTCGCTGAGAAACAATAGCGCCGGGACCTGGCGCTCAGGGCCGGGAAAGCGCAGCCTCGCTTTTTCGGACGGCGGCCCGGCCCGGCAGGAGCACGGCCGGGATAAGGGCCAGGACCGTAAAGCCAAAGGCCCACCAAAAAGCGTGGTTAAAAGCGGTGGTCGCGGTGCCCTGGTGGCTCAATCCGCGGACGAGGGCCAGGGTGAGGACGGCAGCACCAAATGACCCGCCCACCTGCTGCACGATCCTGGTTATGGTGCTGGCGTCCGGGACGTCTTTGGATGGCACTTCGCGAAAGGCTCCAGCCATTACTGCGATGGTGGCGGGGAGGCGCGCGGGGAACGTGTCACGCGCATGGTGGCGGCACTGCCCGGCAACCTCGTCCGCCACCAAATGATGGTCTCTCGCGAACCCGTAACTGATGCGTTCCTGGAAGAAGTCGTCGACGCGATCTTCTTGCCTCTCGTCGCCACCGACCGTTACGCGCAGTTACAAGCGAAGGACCAGGGTCAGATCTCGGGCGTGCTCACCCGCAATTAGCGGCGGGCCAAAAGGCGGCGAGGGGAGCGCGGCCGCTTCAACCGAGGGCGAGCAGGGTCCTGCGAGCCTGGTCATTTTCAAGGGCGCCCGGCCAGGTTTCGCACCAGATGATCGACCACCTCGCGGGCGTCGTCTTCGATCCCGTGGATAAAAGTGGACTTTCGCCTGCGCAGCACGGGAAGTCCCAGTGCATATAGGCCATGCTCGTCGACAACGCCCCCGTCGTGACGCAGCTGGCCTTTATGGTCGACGACGGGCGCGTCGAGCCACTCGTAGTTGGGTCGGAAGCCGGTCGCCCACACGATGGTGCGGATCTCGCCGCTCCGCAGGTCGAGCTGTAACCGGGTCTTCTCCGGGACGCGCGTCGGCGCCAGACGCTCCGAAGCGCCCACCACCTCGGCGGCGTGCCCATGATCTCCAGCCCATGCGTCGAACGTGCCGAGCAGTCGTTCCAGTTTGAGGTCGGCCAGCGTGAACAGGTTGCGCAGGCCGCCCGAGAACAGGGCCCGCCCGTCACGCACGTC
The DNA here is from genome assembly GCA_963754115.1 of uncultured Acidimicrobiaceae bacterium. Taxonomy (GTDB): domain Bacteria; phylum Actinomycetota; class Acidimicrobiia; order Acidimicrobiales; family Palsa-688; genus Fen-671. Next base: position 488,574 of record CAVWFC010000010.1, read on the forward strand.
CGCCCAGCGGCCGACCAGCTCGGCACCCATATCGGCAAGGGCGTTGAGGTCGAGCGTGTCCCGTGCGGACGTACCGACAAGCTGCGGCGAAGGGAGCCGTCTGGCCCGGGCGAGGTCGTCGATCTCGTCGTAGCGCTGGTCCCAGACGCCTGAAGCGTCCATCCACCAGAGCACGTCACGCTCACGGTAGGTGCGGGGCAGCCGCACGTGTTCGCCTATCGACAGGGTTACCTGACGCCCGGAGCGCTGCAGCTCCGCGGCCAGCTGAACACCGGTGGCCGACGCTCCCACGACAAGGACGCCGCCCTCTGCCAGGTGGCCCGGGTTGCGGTAGTCGAAGGGTGTCAGTTGCTTTATGGAAGGCGGTACCGCTTCGGCGAACGCCGGCACCGCTGGTGCGTTGCACGCCCCGCTGGCAATGATCACGGCCCGGCAATGGATCTCGCCGAGGGTCGAGGTCACGCAATAGCCATCGTGGCGGGGCCGCAGCGACGTGACGTTCGCGTCCGAAAGGACGGGGGCGGCCGTCACGTTGGCAAACTTCTCGAGGAACTCGACCACTTCTCCGACGTGCATGAAGCCGTCGGGATCAGGGCCTTCGTAGCGGAGGCCAGGTAGCCGCGCTCAGCCAGTTCGGCGTCAGCAGCCGCAGTGAGTCCCAGCGTTCGGTCCGCCACGAGTTGGCGACGTCTCCTCGCTCGAGCACGACGTGATCGACCGAACGCTGACTCAGGAAGTGGCTGGCGGTGAGGCCGGCGTGGCCAGCACCTATTACGACCGCGGCCGTCCTCTCGATGGCTCGGCCTCTCAGGCGACCTCGACGGTGACGTTCGTCGGGTTGGTCAGAGCATCGAACACGGCAGAGCGTTTCTGGGACTGCGCCACCAGTGCCTCGATGTCGTGCTTCGACGCATCTGCATCGATCGTGAAGGTCACCTTCACATCGTTGAACCCGTTGCGGACGTCGCTGTCGACACCGAGGATCCCGCGGATGTCGTGATTGCCCTCGACGGTTGCCTCAACAGATCGCAACTGGATGCCGCGGTTTTGGGCTACAGAGGCCACCCCGGCGGTGAGACAGCTGGCCAACCCGACCAGAAGGAACTCAATGGGGGTGATGCCGTTGTCCTCTGCCGCGAAGACTTCCGGATGGTCGGCCTCGAACACCGCCTCGACTTTATGGTTGTGCTCCTCACCGAGGCCGAAAAAGCCCTGGACCCGTGACTGGCTGTGCACGCCGTTTTGCCACGTGGACTTGGCTCGCCAGGTGAACTGAGCCGCTTCGGGCGCGTCCTTCAACATTTCGCGCGCCCCGAGCAGTGCCTCCACATTGACTCCATTGCTGACCGTGGTCATGTCACTGATGCCCTCCTTTGACCATGCTTCTGATCATGTACGAGGCTGGCAGCCTCTAGTGCTTCCATCGAGAGACTGTACAATACGTCGCGCTGGAAGAAGAGAGCCATGATTGCACCCATAGCGGCAGCCGCCAACCACCGGGCGGGATTCGTCGGTGTCGTAGAAACCCACTACCTTGACCTACCGCAGCCCTTGCGCCTCGACTGCGGGAAGGTGCTGGCGCCGGTCCGGGTGGCGTACGAGACTTACGGCTCCCTCAACCCCCGGCGCGACAACGTCATCCTGGTCTGCCACGCGCTGAGCGGCGACGCCCACGCCGCCGGCGTGTCAAAGACGGCCCCGGAGGAAGGCACGCGCGACGGGTTCGCGGCCGAGGCTCGCGACGGTCGGGCGGCCAAGGCGCTTGGTTGGTGGGACGGGATGATCGGCCCGGGAAAAGCGTTCGACACGGACCGGTACTTCGTCGTCTCCACGAACCTCCTGGGAGGTTGCCGGGGGACGACCGGGCCTTCGTCGCTCGACCCCGCCACGGGTGTGCCTTACGGTGCCAGGTTCCCGGTGGTGACCGTGGCAGACATGGTCCGTACGCAGCGCGCCTTCCTGGAGGAGCTCGGCATCCGCCGGCTGGCCGCGGTCGCCGGAGGGTCTTTGGGCGGGATGCAGGCGCTCGAATGGGCCATCTTGTTCCCCGACCAGGTCAGACGCGGTCGTGAGCATCGCCAGCACACATGCTCTCCACGCCCAGGGGTTAGCCTGGAACGCCATCGCCCGGGACGCCATCATGCGCGACCCCTCCTGGCAAGGGGGCGACTATTACGGCACGGGTCGCGCCCCTGACGCCGGGATGGGCGTCGCCCGGGAGGTCGGCCATATCACGTACCTGTCTGCTGAGGCGCTGGACGATAAGTTCGGCCGGCGGCTCCAGTTCGCCGACGACATCCGCTATACGATCACCGAGCCGGAGTTCGAAATCGAGAACTACCTCCACCACCAGGCCGATTCGTTCGTCAAGCGCTTCGACGCGAATACCTATTTGTACACCTCACGGGCATTGACTTATTTCGACCTGGCGCGCCAGTACGGCGGCGGGTCGCTCGAGCGGGCGCTCGAAGGTGTCTCCGTCCCGGACGCTATTGATCGCCTTTAGCTCTGACTGGCTCTACCCGCCCACGGCGTCCCGAGATATCGAAGGGGCGCTTGTGGCGCTGGGCAAGACGGTCGAATGCCACGTGATCGAGGCACCGTACGGCCACGACTGCTTTTTGTTGGAGGAAGCTCAACAGACGCCGCATATCCGTCGCTTTCTGGCCGGCACCGGAGCAGCCGGATGACCGAAGTCGACAAGCCGCCCGTCATCCTTTCACGGCCCGAAGTCGAGGAGGCCCGCACCTTCGGCTTCGAGACCCGCCAACTGCACGCGGGCCAACGGCCCGACCCCAATACGGGCGCTCGCGCCGTGCCGATATTCCAAACGACGAGCTACGTGTTCGAAGACCCGGAATCGGCGGCCGCTTACTTCAACCTGCAGGAGTACGGGAACACCTACTCCCGGATAATGAACCCGACCGTCGCCGTGCTGGAGGAGCGCGTGGCGAACCTCGAGGGTGGTTGCGGAGCGGTGGCGTTCTCGAGCGGTATCGCAGCGCAGGCGGCCGCTCTTTTCACGCTTCTCGAGCCGGGCGACCATATTGTCTGTTCTTCGGCTCTCTACGGCGGTACGGTCAACCAGCTCAAGCATTTTCTCGGGAAGATGAACGTGGAGCTGACCTGGGTCGACCCTGACGACCTCGACGCCTGGCGGAGCGCGGCCCGCCCCAACACCAAGGCGTTTTTTGCCGAGACGATCGGCAACCCGGGCGGCAACGTCCTGGATATCGAGGCTACGTCGTCGGTCGCCCACGACCACGACCTGCCGCTCATCGTAGACAACACGTTCGCCACGCCGTACCTGTGCCGCCCGTTCGAATGGGGCGCCGATATCGTTGTCCATTCGGCGACAAAGTTCATCGGCGGTCATGGGACAAGCATCGGCGGCATCGTGGTGGACGCCGGCACGTTCAATTGGTCCAACGGTCGGTTCCCCGTCGTGGCCAGACCGTCGCCCGCCTACCACGGCTTGATGTTCCACGAGACGTTCGGGACCTATGGCTACCTGATGAAGCTGCGGGCCGAGACGTTGCGCGACCTCGGCGGCGCCCTTTCGCCATTCAATGCGTTCCTCTTCCTGCAAGGCCTCGAGACTCTGTCGTTGCGGATGCAGCGCCATGTCGAGAACGCGGTTGCCGTGGCCGAGTTCCTCGAAGGCCATGAGATGGCGTCGAGGGTCAACTATCCCGGGCTCTCAACCAGTAAGTACCGGTTGCTCGTGGAAAAGTACCTGCCCCTCGGTGCCGGTTCGGTGTTCTCTTTCGATTGCGCGGGCGGCCGTGAGGGTGGGCAAGAGCTCATCCGCGGCTTGACGCTCTGGTCCCATTTGGCCAACGTTGGTGACGCGAAGAGCCTGGTCATCCACCCCGCCAGCACCACGCACCGCCAGCTCGCCGACGACGAGCTGTTGGCGGCGGGCGTCCGGCCGGGGACGGTGCGGCTGTCGGTCGGTACCGAGTCGGTCGACGATTTGACCTGGGACCTCGAGCAAGGCCTCAAGCGGGTGGCCGCCGTCGTCACAGGAGCAGCCACCGGGTGACCTATTTAGCGACCTATCAGGACCCTCTGATAATCCAACGCCTGCTCCACACCTCGAAGACGATCGCCATCGTGGGGTTGTCGAGCAACGAGCTACGCGCCAGCAATTTCGTTGGCTACTACCTCAAGCGCCATGGCTACCGCGTAATTCCCGTCAACCCGCGCGAGACGAACATCCTCGGGGAGAGGTGCTACGCCCAGCTTCAGGACGTGCCCGTGCCGGTAGACATTGTAAATGTCTTCCGTTCTCCGGACGCCCTGCCCGGGATCGCCCGTGACACGGTGGCCATCAACGGCTCCGCCCTTTGGTGCCAGTTCGGGGTGATCAACGAGGAAGGAGCGAGGATCGCAGAAGGCGGCGGCGTCACGGTCATTATGGACCGCTGCATCAAGGTCGAGCACGCCAGGTATATGGGCCGGATGCACTGGCTCGGTTTCAATACCCAGCGGATCACGTCGGTACGGTCGGGGCTCCAATAACTGAAGAACCCGATAACTGAAGAGCTCGATAACTGAAGAGCAGGTTCGGTCGGCGGACGCTTTATTTTCAACCGAAACGGTCGAGCGCTTGGCCCAGGTCGCTCAGAAGGTCGGCGACAGTCTCGATCCCGACGGACAGCCGGACCAGGGCCGGGTCGACGGCGAGCGGGGAGGCAGCCACCGCGGCATGCGTCATGCGGTGCGGGTGCTCGATCAAGGATTCCACGGCGCCAAGCGACTCGGCCAGGGTGAACAAGCGGGTGGCCCCGGCGACCGCCACGGCGGCGTCCTCGCCTCTGCGCAACGTGAACGACACCATGCCCCCGAACGCCCGCATTTGGCGGGCGGCGATTTCGTGACCGGGATGGGCAGGCAGGCCCGGGTAATGGACGCGCTCGACGGCCGGATGGGCGCTAAGGAGTTCCACGACCGCCTGAGCGTTGGCACAATGACGGTCCATGCGCACCGCCAGGGTCTTTATGCCGCGCAGCACCAGGAAACAATCGAACGGGCCCGGGACGGCCCCGGCCGCATTCTGTAGAAAAGCGAGCCGACTGGCCAGCTCGTCGTCCGAGGTGGCGATGAAGCCGCCGACGACGTCGCTGTGACCTCCTAAGTACTTGGTCGTCGAGTGGACTACGGCATCGGCGCCGGACGCCAGAGGTTGCTGGAGATAGGGCGTGGCAAAGGTGTTGTCCACCACCAGCAGGGCGCCACGCTGGTGTGCCAGATCGGCGACGGCGGCGATGTCCACGACGCGGAGCAGCGGGTTGGACGGGGTCTCTACCCAGACCATCCGGGTCCGCGGGGTGAATGCCGATGCCAGAGCACGAAGGTCGTGGGTGGCTACCGGTTCGTAGGCCAGGCCCGCAGGGGCATGGACCCGCGACACGAGCCGGTAAGTCCCGCCGTAGGCATCATCGGGTACCAGCACCTGGTCGCCCGGTCGCAGGTCGCGGAGCAGGGCGTCTATGGCCGCCATGCCGCTGGCGAACGCCAGGCCGTGGGTGGCCCCTTCCAGGGCCGCCAGGCACCGCTCGAGGGCCGTGCGCGTGGGGTTGGCGGTACGGCTGTAGTCGTACCCCAGGTGCTGTCCCACCCCCGACTGCGCGTAGGTAGAGGTCTGGAAGATAGGGGTCACGACGGCGCCAGTACCGGGGTCGGGTGGTTGCCCGGCGTGGATGGCCAACGACTCGAAACCCAAAGGGCCAGGATCCATAACAGGCTCCGCAACAGGCCCCCGGTGCGGAACAGGCCCGGGACCGGGGACAGGAGGACGCGTCACTGGCGGGCCAGGTAGGCGAGAAGGTCCGAGCGGGTGAGGATGCCCATGGGGTGCCCGCGGTCCAAAGCTAAGATCGCCGGGTTTTCCTGCAGGCGCGCCGCCGCCTGGTCGATGGTCTCCCCGGTGCCGATAGTGGCCAACGGCGCGTCCATCACGGCGGAAACGGGTTTGTCGATCACGCTCGGGTCGTTAAGAGCCCGCTCCAGGAGGGCCCGGTCGCTCACCGAGCCCACCACTTCGGCTAGAGACAGCGGGGGTTCGGCCTTGACCACGGGCACCTGCGAAATCTCGTACTCCCGCAATAGCGCGATCGCGGCCCGCACGGTCTCATCGGGGTGCACGTGGACAAGAGGCGGAATGGACCCACCCTTCTGAGCCAGGACTCTGGCCACGGTAGGTCCCGCCGCTTGGAGGAACCCGTGGTCCGCCATCCAGGCATCGTTGTAGAGCTTGGACAGGTAGCCCCGGCCGGAATCGGGCAACAGCACCACAACCACGTCGTCGGGGCCCAGGTCCTGAGCCACTTCGAGGGCGGCCCAGATCGCCGTTCCGCAGGAACCCCCCACGTGGAGGCCTTCCTCGCGGGTCACCCGCCGGGCGGTGGCGAACGAATTGGCGTCGGGCACCGCGACCACCCGGTCGACCACGCTGGGGTCGTACGTCGCCGGCCAGAAATCTTCCCCGATGCCTTCCACGAGGTAGGGCCGCCCGCCCCCACCCGAATAAACCGACCCGACCGGGTCGGCGCCGATCACCTGGATCTCGGGACGCTGTTGCTTGAGGTAACGGCCAACGCCGCTTATGGTACCGCCCGTGCCGACGCTGGCCACCAGGTGAGTAATGCGGTGCGCTGTCTGCCGCCAGATCTCCGGGCCGGTCGAACGGTAGTGAGCGGCCGGGTTCTCGGGGTTGCGGTACTGGTTTGGTTGGAAGGCTCCCGGGGTTGCAGCCGTGACGCGGTCCGCCACCGAGTAGTAAGACTCGGGGTGCTCTGGTGCCACCGCCGTCGGGCAAACGATCACCTCCGCCCCGTAGGCACGCAGCAATTGCATCTTTTCGCTGGCGATCTTGTCCGGCATCGTAAATATGCAGTGGTAGCCGCGCAGGGCGGCCACCATGGCCAGGCCAACGCCGGTGTTTCCGGAGGTGGGCTCGACGATCGTGCCTCCAGGCAACAGCTTGCCTTCCCGCTCGGCGGCGGCGATCATGGCCAGGGCGGGCCGGTCCTTGACGCTACCTCCAGGGTTGAGGTACTCGAGCTTTGCCAGCAGGTGGCAGGAGACATCGCGGGCGGTACGGTGCAGCGCCAGCAAGGGGGTCTCGCCCACGAGGTCCAGAAGGCTGTCGCTAACCTCCATCCGGGGCCGGGGTCGGTGGCGGGTCGGACGTCGACGCCAGCCGGGGCCTTCACAGTGGGGTCGTCGGTGAACACGATGAGCGGGAGACCGGCGTCATGGACCTGCGCGGCGACGGAGGCGACTGAGACCCCATCACCGAAGACAGCGACCACTCGCGGGATGCGGGCGCGCAACTCGGCCAGGGTCGCCGCGGGGACGCTGGCTTCGGGCAACGCTACGACGCGCCTCGCCCGGGCCGGCAACCAGTGGGGCGGCTCCGCCGGGGGCACGGTTAGCAGTACATCCATGTGAGAAATGGGCATTGACGACAATCATCTCGCCTCGCAGTACCAACTCGCGCTACCAGGTGGCATCAACATGACGCCTTCTCTGAGCTTTCTGCTACCCAAAACGGTCACAGGAACGCAGAAAGCAGTCTCACGCCCGGTAGCTGCAACAGTAGGCCACGACTTCATCACATTTAGATCAACCTAGTTGCGATCTGATGAACTGGGTGCATTATCAGCCCCTTAACCCCATTTTTCGCGACGAGAACGCGGAAGCGCAACCAGAAGAGCCCAACTGTGAAGAAACTGTGTGCTGACACGGGGCGCACGTGAGAACAGCTCCTGCGCCTCCGGGGCACAGGTCGAGAGAATGGGCACGGCGATGATTTTCTCGGAAGCGGCTCGTCTAATGGCCGTGGACGAGAAAAGGAGAAGCTCGTGACCCAAGTTCCCGGCGCAATTGCGCGGCCACCAGTGGTATCGCTCGAGGAATGGCAGCGTCAGCGCGACGAACTGCTCCGGGCGGAGAAAGAAGCCACTCGCGCGCTGGATGCCCTCGCCGCCAGGCGTCGGCGGCTACCGATGGCCAGGTTCGACAACAGCTACGTGTTCGACACCCCTGACGGCCCAAAGACCCTCCTCGACCTGTTCGACGGCCGGGAGCAGCTCGTCGTGTACCAGTTCATGGACAATGGGCCGGGCTCGTTCTGCCCCGGTTGCACCCACTTCACCAACAACGTCGCCGACCTCACTACCGTGCACGAAACAGGGATCACCTTCGTAACGGTCTCCAACATGCCGCTCGACCAAATCCAGGAGTACAAGGCCCGGATGGGCTGGTCCGTACCCTTTGTCTCCTCACGCGGCAACGGCTTTGCCGTCGACACCGGAGCGGGAGACCTGTTCAGGCTCTCGGTGTTCCTCCGCGACGGCGAAGACGTCTACTTGACGTATTCGACCACCGCTCGGGGCGTGGACCGTCTGCTCTTTTCCAACAACATCCTGGACCTCACCCCGTACGGCCGGCAGGAGGAATGGGAGGACTCGCCCCCCGGCTGGCCCCAGCACCCGACCTACGGTTAGAGGCGGCCGGCCACTGGCCGGCGGGACCGTTGCCGGCCTGAACTGAGGACCCGCGACACCCTCCACCGTTCAATTCCGTCCTGCTGGCCCGAGCCCAATGCCTATTGTCAGCGCGGTGAGCGTTGAAGCTACGGCGCGAAGACAGGGCGACCGACTGCATCGTCGGCAGTATCGGCGTCCATGATTTGGGCCTGGCCCGCCCCGGTTGCGACGTCACCAGGGGACGTTGCCATAGCGGTCGATAACCGTGCCGGTCGGGCCATCCGGCCCCAGGGTGGCGGCCCGCACCATGGCTATCACGCCTTCCTCCACTGTCTGAGTACCCCGGTGGTCCGTAAAGTCCGTCGCCGTGTAGCCAGGATTGACAACGTTTACGCGTAGCTCGGGAAGCAGTAGCGCGTACTGAATAGTGAGCATCGACACGGCCGATTTCGATGAGCCATAGTCGACGCTTGGGACGTGGGACTCGTGGGTGCTCGGGTCGCTCATGCGGGTTAGCGACCCGAGGCCGCTGCCAACATTGACGATCACGCCGTTGGGACTCGCGAGGAGCAACGGAAGGAAGGCGCGAGTTACCCGGACCAGGCCGATCACGTTCGTCTCATAAAGTCTGGCCACGTCGGAGGGCGTGACTTCTTCGGCAGGCTTGGGCGGGCTACCGATCCCCGCGTTGGTAACCAACACGTCCAGCCCGGCCGCACCCGAGCCCACCTGGTCGACGGCGGCCCGCACCGACTCGTCGTCGGTAACGTCGAGCAGCACAAAACGGGCACCGAGCTGCGCCGCGGCGGCCTTGCCCCGCAGCTCGTCTCGAGCGCTGAGCCAAACGTCGTTACCCAGAGCGATCAGCTGGCGACCTGCTTCAAATCCCAGGCCACGGTTGCCTCCAGTGATAAGGATCGTCGACATACCTTTGTCCCCGTTGCTCAGGACTGTTACTTCGTACGTCTACACGGGCAATAACCAATCAACGTTGGCCCCGCCGGCAGAGGCCGGAACAGGGGGCAACAGTTTCTCAACCTGCCTTGGCCGAGTACAGGTTTCACTGGGCACAGCATGCAGCCAGCCTCTGAAGTGCAGTAACACATGACCGTAGTTATGCGCTGGCGACCATTGTGAGCCCTTGACGCGCCCGGGACAAGTGGACGCACTGGTTGCCGCCGGCCTCGGCCGCACCGGGGGGCCCTCCTGAGCTACGGTCTCAGAGTGGTTTTTGCCCGGTGAGCGCAGACGCAGCCCAGGTACCCACCGGAGGGGCGACTCGAGGAGCAATCGAGCACCACTACGACGTGGGTCGTGACTTCTACCGGCTCTGGCTGGACGCCCGCATGGTGTACTCGTGCGCTCTGTGGGCCGGAGACCTCGACGACGACCTCGACGCCGCGCAGGTGGCCAAGCTGGAGTGGCATGCGACGGCAGCGCGCGTGGACGGCGCGCCCCGCGTCCTCGACGTAGGGTGCGGCTGGGGGGGCATGATGCAGTACCTGGTAGCTGAGCGCCGCGTGGGCCACGTGACGGGCCTGACGCTCAGTTCGGACCAGTTCGGAGCGGTCGCCGCCAGCGACCATGCAGAAGTCTTGCTCAAGGACTGGCGCGACCACCGGCCGCCGAGCCCGTACACCGCCATTGTGTCGATCGGCGCCTTCGAGCACTTTGCCCGTCCGGAGCTATCGAAAGACCAACGACGCACCATTTACCGCGACTTTTTCGAGCGCTGCGCGGCTTGGCTCGTTGAAGGAGGCCGCCTGTCACTTCAAAGCATCGCGTACGAGGATTTCGACCCATCCACCGGCGCGGTCTCGTCGTTCTTCACCAACGAGATCTTCCCTGAATCCGTTTTGCCACAACTGAGCGACATTGTCGAGGCCGCCGAAGGGTGCTTCCGTCTGGTGGCTTTCCGTAGCGACCCTGAGCACTATGTCCAGACGCTGCGACTGTGGCAGAAGCGCCTGGAAAGCAACCAGGTCGAAGCGACCAGGCTTGTGGGCCGGGACACCTATCGTCGCTACCTCCGTTATTTGCGCGTCTCGAGGGCTATGTTCGACCGGCGCGTGTGTACCCTCTACCGGATGGTTTTCGAACGGCGCGCCGTCGACGCTCGCACTCTGGGCGAGGAGGCGTGACCTCGGCCGTCCTCCACGAAATTCTGGACGAGTGCGCAGCCGGCCTTCTGGACCGGCATTTGGCCCACGCCAAGGAGTGGTTCCCGCATGAGCTTGTCCCGTGGGAGCTCGGACGTAGTTTTATCTCCGGAACTGAACTTGACGTCGACCAACCGGCCCTGCCGGACGGAGTGCTGTCTGCGCTGTTTATCAACCTCCTGACGGAGGACAACCTGCCGCACTACTTCCACAGCATCGCCACTGCAGTTGGGACCGATTCAGCGCTCGCACAATGGAGCCGTCGCTGGGCGGCTGAGGAGCAACGCCATGCCATTGTTTTGCGCGATTGGGTCTCCGTCACCCGAAGCCTTGACTTGGTCGCTCTTGAGCGGGCACGCATGCGCCACGTATCGGCTGGATTTGACCCGGGGGTCCGCAGTCATAGCCTGATAGACGGGCTGGTTTACCTGGCGTTGCAGGAGTTGGCCACACGGATTTCCCATTGGAACACCGGCCGCCTTCTTGACGGCACTGGCGCAGCCGTAATGAAACGAGTAGCGGCCGACGAGAACCTGCATTTCCTGTTTTATCGAGACCTTGCTTCTGCCGCCCTTGTTGCCGATCCTTCCGGGACGGTCGAAGCTATAGACCGACAGGTGACCCGGTTCCAGATGCCCGGGGCGGGCATGGACGGGTTCACAACTCACGCCGTTTCGATCGCATCGGCCGGGATTTACAACCTGCGCGTCCACTACGACCAGGTCTTGCTCCCGGTGGTGATGACACACTGGCGGTTGGAGTCGATCGAAGGTCTCAACCCGGACGGCGAACGCGCCCGCGAGCACCTTCTTAACTGGATTGCTCGCATGCAACGAATAATGAACCGGATGGAAGAGCAGTCGGCGGAGGTCCCGGCGACGAGACCTCCGGTGTCGACCTCCCTTTGAGACGTTTGGGAAAGCAACCTGACGTCCTGATCATCGGACGCACAGTCTCGCGGCGCGGCTCAAGCTAACCAGGGCACCGATGGAAGAGCTTCCGAGGCCCGCTCCGATCCCTGAGGTGCCTGAGTAGCGCCTTTATTGGGCGTCCAAGGCTCTGAAGCCATCTCCCGCCCGCCCGATGGGCCCCGATTCGGGCCCCTTATCAGATCACCTTTACGCGTTTTGGCTTGCGGGCCTTTTGGCCCTTGTTCGACGTCGAAGTCGACCTTCTGACCTTCTGTCAGCTCACGGTAACCAGAGCCATCAATGGCGGAGAAGTGTGCGAAGACATCAGGGCTTCCGTCGTCAGGGGCAATGAAGCCGAAACCTTTGGTAGCGTTGAACCACTTAACAGTACCTGTGGCCATAAATAATTAACCTTTCCTTCGGTTCTTCACGCTGGAAACGCTTGCAGGAGACCTGAAGGAGACCGGCGACGACGCACAGCGAGGATAATGTTTTGGGGCTGTACGTGGCTGTTAGCCTATCAGCACCGCGCGGCGCCCGTAGGTTCCCTGCGCAACTCGACGGCTCACGGCGGTCCTGGAGCTTACAGCCCTGTTACAGCATCGACTCGCGGAGGACCCCTAAGGCCACGAGGTGCCGTTCTAACTTGGCCGGGTCTGCGGCATCGCGAGTGCGGATGCGAGCCTCGAGCTGGTCGAGCCGTTCGGTCTCCCGTTGGATGAGTGCTTTTCGCTCCGGGTCCTGCAGTTTGCGCATCGCTCGAATGAACGCGGCCTGAGCGTCTACCGCCCTTCTTATCCCGAGCGTTCTGGCCACCGCAGAGTAGCTCTGCCCTTGTTCCCTGAGCGCAACGACCTCTTCATCGAGATCGCGGCGCGGTTGGCGAGGTCGGGGCGGCCGGTCCTCGTTCGATCTCTCCGCGCGGGGCGGTCCGTTCCGCCTGCCTGCCATGGCGCCTCCTAACGATGGGCCTTCTCCGGGACCGGGTCGGTCCTGCTCCTGGCGAACCGGGGGGACTGCTTCGTCGAGGGCCGTGGGAGGCTTGGAGTGTAACTCGCAGGGCCGGCCAGCGAGCCCGTTCGTCTGATCAGCGCATCTTCGCCTATCATGGGTTCGACTACGCGTACTGCCATTCCGGCGACGCGGCCCACGAGTAGCCAGTCGGACGTGTTCCTCAGGTTGCAAGTGTGCGACCCAAGGATAAGGAGTCAAAATTGGCTACTGCCCTCGCGGGCTCCGACCTGGCCACCACGAGCTTCGCAGAGCTCGGGCTACCAGACAGACTGGTTGACGTCCTGCGTCAACGCGGCATCACACGCCCGCTTCCCATCCAGGCGGCGGCGATCGCTGACATTCTGGCTGGCCGTGACGTCTCGGGTAAGGCGCCGACCGGGTCGGGCAAGACATTGGCGTTCGCCCTGCCCATCGCCGCCACCCTCAACCGCAGCGCGCCGAAACGCCCCCGGGGGCTCGTCCTGGCACCGACCCGCGAGCTCGCGAACCAGATCGCGGTCGAGATGGGCCCGCTGCTCAGGACGAGGTCCTTGACGGCGTACCCCTTCTACGGTGGGGTTGGTTTCGGCGGGCAACTCCAAGCCCTTCGCCGGGGAGTCGATGTGGCGGTCGCCTGCCCCGGCCGGCTCGAGGATCTGGTCCGCAGTGGCGAGATCGAGCTGTCAAACATAGAAGTTGCCGTGGTCGATGAGGCCGACCGCATGGCTGATATGGGGTTCCTCCCCGCTGTCCGCAGGATCCTCGACGCCACGCCGTCTTCGCGCCAGACCTTGCTCTTCTCCGCCACGCTCGACGGTGACGTGGACGTTCTCGTGCGCCGGTACCAAAGCAACCCGGTCCGTCACGAGGTGGCTGTACCTGAGGACGTAAGCCTGGCCAGCCACGAGTTCCGGGCTGTGGCGAGCGCCGGTAGGACAGCATTGTGCGCTGAGCTCGTGCTCGCCCCCGGTTCCTCCGTGGTCTTTGTCCGGACCAAACGGGGGGCAGACCGGGTCGCTCGAGGCCTGAAGAACGCGGGCGTCTCGGCGGCGGCAATACACGGGGACCGCAGCCAGGCCCAACGCGAGCGCACGCTGGCGGACTTCCGCGCCGGCAGGCTCCAGACGCTGGTGGCGACCGACGTTGCGGCCCGCGGGATCCACGTCGATGACGTCGCCCGGGTAATCCACTATGACCTGCCGGAGGACATAAAAGACTACGTTCACCGCTCGGGGCGCACCGCCAGAGCTGGCGCAGGAGGCACCGTAGTGGCCTTCGTGCCCCCCGAAAAGCGCGGATTGGCGGCCTCGCTGCAGACCGGCCTCCGGCTGGTCGATAAGCGCGTGGCACCTCTCGAATACGAGGACCGGGGCCTTCCAGCCACTCCCGAAAGGCGAGCCCAGCAACCGCCCGTTCGGGGCACGCGCCGCCACGATCACGGGTTCTCTCGAAGAAGGGGGGCCCACCAGGGCCAAGGCGGGACCGCGCCCACCGCTCGGGCCGGCGATAAGGTCCGCCAGGCGGGCGCCGGCGCAAATAGGCGCAGGAAGCCTCGAGGCAACAACAGAGACGGCGTGCGGTAAGGCATTCTCCGTCACCCCCGCCGAGCGATTTTGGTGGGGGATGCCGGACCGGATCCTGGCCACGCGCGAACCTTGAAGCTCACCTCCCGCCGGAAGGAGCATCATGGAAGTCGGGCTGGCGCATCTGATGGAGAGTGGGTCGGCCGCACACGTCGAGGAGAGCCGCGCTTTCAACGAAGCGGCACGGGGCGCCGCCGGCGATCGGGCGCAACCCGACTTATCTACCCCCGAGGGGTTGCAAAAGGCACGCAGCATGTTGACCCTTAGGCCCCCCGACCCCCGGGCCGTGGAGCGCGTCGCCCGCGCTGGTGGGCGCCAGGTGCCGGTGAGGACTATAACGCCGAGGGAGGGCCCGGCTCGGGCTGTCTGTCTCGAGGTCCACGGCGGGGGTTTCTACCTCAGCTCGGCATCCCGGAGCGACAGCCGCAATGTTGTACTGGCCGACACCCTCGGGATGGCGGTCGTGAGCGTCGACTACCGGCTGGCGCCCGAGCACCCCTGGCCGGCTGCTCCCGACGACTGCGAGACGGCCGCCCTATGGCTGGTTGAGCAGGCCGAAGACCTCTTCGGGACCGGCCAGCTCCTCATCACCGGTTCGTCGGCGGGGGCTACCCTGACGATGGCGACGTTGCTGCGGCTCCGGGACAAGGGCCTGGCTCAGCCGTTCGTCGGCGCCGTCCTCCAGTTCGGCGCCTACGACCTCAGCGGCCAATCCCCGGGCGGCCGGCTGTACGCCGACGAGTGGTTCATCCAGGCCTACGCCGGCCGCGTTCGCGGACCGGACCAACCCCGATATATCTCCCCTTTACGGCGACCTTCGTGGCTTACCGCCCACCCTGCTGGTAGTCGGCACCCTGGACATCCTGCTCGAGGACAACCTGGCGTTGGCCGGCAGGCTCTCAGCGGCGGGCAATGACGTGGACCTCCGGGTGTACCCGGAGTCGCCTCACGCCTTCACTACTTTCCCGACGGCCATGGCCGCCGCCGCCCTGAAGGGGATCGAGTCGTGGTTTGCCGGTCGAATGGATGAGGGGTAGCACCTGGACCACGCCAAGGAGCCACTGACAATATTGCGGGTGGCGAGTTGTCGATTTTTGGGCCCGCCGTTCGTCTTACTGCGACCCATCCGGAACGAAGAAGAGGTGGCCATGAAGTACGTCATGCTGATCTACCAGGGCGACGCACTCGAGCGTCAGGCGGCGCTTCCTGAGGAAGAGCAGAAGCACGTATACGGGGACTACCAGGGGATCAATCAGACGCCCGGCGTTACTCCCGGACTGCCGATGGGCTTGCCCAAAACGCGACAACCGTCCGGGTTGAGGGAGGCAAGACCCTGGCGACGGACGGCCCCTTCGTCGGCATGAAGGAGGCCGTCGGAGGCTTGTTCATCCTGGAGGCCGACGACCTCGATGCGGCCATAGAAGTGGCCGCCCGCGTCCCGGCGGCGCGCTACGGCGGCGCCGTCGAGATCCGGCCCTCCGAGGTGTACTGGTAGCGACGTCTGTCAACCGTACCGGCGTGCGAGAGCGCTCACCGCCGGCGGTGCGCAGCGACGCTTCCTCGAACGCGACCGACGGAGCTCTCAACCACAACAGGCCAGCGGTAGCTCGCCACGGGACCGGAGGTCGAGTCAACCTGGGACCGCTACCTCCGGCGCCCGGTCCGGGCCCGGCAGCGGCTCGGTGTAGACGACGTCCCCCACCCGGATGCACCCGGGCACGATGACGCGGGCATTGAGGCCTCGAAGGTTCAGGCTTCGGCCAATCGGCGAGTTCACAAAATGAAGCGCGGTCAGCCCGAAGCGGCTAGAGAACTTCTGGCAGCCAGTATGCGGCGGGGCGGTGATCTCTATGACGGCCTCACCCATTCGCAGCCGCGTCCCGGCGGGGACGTTGTGCTCGCTCAGGTCGAGGTTGACGTGCAACTGGTCACCGGCCAGCGCCGCACCGGCATCATCGCCTCCGATGAGACGGGAAAACCGCGAGTTGATGACAGTGAGCTGCCGTAGGGGATCGGGCGGCGTCGAAGGCCGGGGCCCGGCGCGCTTTGACCATGAGTCGCCGATGAGGCCGACAACTCAGATCCACTACTCCCTCGGCTAGCAGGCTGCGCTCACCGACAGAAGGGCGGGCCACGATCAACTCGAGCGTGCCAGCCGTGGCGGGAGCATCCCGGATATAGGGCAGAGCATCGGAAAGCTGGGCGTCGTTCAGTATCGGCACGTCGCCAGCTTCGCGCCCCTCTGGCGCCCTCCGCAGGGTATATCCCCTCCGTAAAGGCACTAAGAAGTAACGACCTGCAACCAAAGTCGCTACTTCGTCGAATAGTCAGCGGCCAGAAATAGCACCAGTGGACTGGCGTCAGAGTAAGGGACGGGCGAGAACGAGGATGAAATCACGGCCCTCGTCCGTCCACGTGGCTTCGGTAGCGAGGCCGCAGCTCCCGAGCTCGGATATGACTTGTCCCGGGGCGAACTTCGTCGAGATCTCGGTCAGCAGGTCCTCTCCCTTGGCGAAGGTCACCTCCATCCCGATGTCAGGGATGCTTATACGTTCGGGCTGAACGGCCCGCAGCCGCATCTCGATGCGGCTCGCAGTGTCGTTCCATACGCACACGTGCTCGAAGCGCTCGGGGGCAAAGTCGGCACCAAGCTCGCGGTTGAGGACATACAGGACGTTGCGGTTGAACTCCGCCGTGACCCCGGCCGCATCGTCGTAGGCGCGGATGAGACGGCGCGGATCTTTGCGCAGATCGGCGCCGAGCAGGAAGCGGTCGCCCGGCGCCATCGTCGCCGCGATGTTGTGAAGGAAGCGACGCCTTAGCACCGGCTCGAAATTCCCGATCGTGCTGCCAAAGAAAACCAGCAACCGGCGCCCTCCGGCCGGCAGCGTGCCGAGGTGGCGATGGAAGTCGCCCACTATGGCGGTCACGTCGATCCCGTAGTCCGCATGGACCCGGTTCGCCGACCCGACCAGTATCTCCTCGCTCACGTCCAGCGCGACGAAGTGGTCGAGACCATCCGCCGCCATAGCGTCCAGGAGGATCCGCGTCTTCTCTGAGCTCCCTGATCCCAGCTCGACCAGAGTGCTGCAACCGGCTCGCTCTACGATCTGGTGCCCGTACGTCGTAAGTATGCTCCGCTCGGCGCGGGTGAGGTAGTACTCGGGCAACCGGGTGATGGCTTCGAAGAGGGCGCTCCCGCGCTCGTCGTAAAACCACACTGGTGGAAGGGATTTCGGAGTGGACGCGAGACCAATGCGGGCATCGCGCTCGAGTGCGTCCCGCCGCGCGGGCACGACAAGGTAACGCTCGCATGAAATAGACATGCCCCGGCGCCTACAGGTCGCGCGCCAGGCGCAGGCCCGTGAAGGGCCACCGGCAGTGCGGCGCAAAAAAGTTCCGGTACGTGGCCCGTGCATGGCCCGGCGGCGAGACAACGCAGCCCCCGCGGAGCACGTGCTGGTTCACCATGAACTTGCCGTTGTACTCGCCCACGGCCCCGGCCGAGGGACGGAACCCCGGGTACGGCAGGTAGGCCGACGCTGTCCACTCCCATACCTGCCCGGCGGCACCGGTTGACTCCGCGCCCATCGGGCGCGGGTGGGCGCGGTCCGGGTCGAGAATGGTGGGCCAGGCCGATCTCGCTCACCGCTAGCTCCCACTCCTCCTCGGTGGGTAGCCGGCAATCAGCCCAGCGCGCGAAAGCGTCCGCCTCGTAGTAGCTGATGTGGCATACGGGCTCGGCAGGATCGACCCGTTTCAGGCCGCCGAGAGTGAAAACGGCCCAACTGGCGCCTTGTTTTTCCCAATAGAGGGGCGCCCGCCAGCCCTCGCGTTGAACGGTCGACCAACCGTCGGACAACCACAGCTCGGGGCGTTCGTAACCTCGGTCGGCCATGAAACCCAGCCAGTCGCCGCAGCTGGCCGGCCGGTCCGCGATGGCGTACGGGTTGACGACAACGCGGTGGCGAGGCTCCTCGTTGTCGAAGGCGAAGCCCGCTCCATCGTGGCCGACGAGCCCGATGCCGCCGGAGAGCTCGACCCAGTTGAGAACGGGGTCAGGGTGAGCGCTGTCCCGGATCTCGCGGTGATAGCGCGGGTGGAGGGGGTGCAGCGCCAACAAGCTCTTGATGTCCATCAGGAGGAGCTCCTGGTGCTGCTGTTCGTGCTGGATACCGAGCTCGGCCAGGAAGGCCATCTCTGGCTCGGTCGAACGAGCGAGCAGCTCGCTCATGGCCTCGTCTACTTGAGTGCGGTACGAGGCCACCTCGCTCGTACCCGGTCGCGTTAACAGGCCCCGCTGCGGACGAGGGTGACGGGGGCCAACGGTTTCGTAATAAGAGTTGAACAGGTACCCGAATAGCGGGTGGTACGGGCGGTAGGAGGGAAGGGCCGGAAGCAGGAAGGTCTCGAAGAACCAGGTGGTGTGGCCCCGGTGCCACTTGGTTGGGCTGGCGTCCGGCATCGACTGCGCGGTTTGGTCTTCGGGAGAGAGCGGGCCGGCGAGTGCCTCGGTGAGTGCTCTCGTCGACGAATAGCGGGACTGGAGGTCAGGCACGACCAGATCGGTCGCCCTGGGCATCGGGATGGTGGTCATAGGTCAGTCCGGGTGGACCGCGGCGGCGATCCAATCCAGGTTGCGGGTAGGGTCGAGCCACTCGTCAATGCTGCTCGCGGGTCTCGGGTTCATCTGGTATTCAGGATCGGGCATCATATTTCGCCTCCTGGGTTTGCGTGTCTCGGCCGACGCTAACGGGGGGCGGGGCCAAAATGACTTCTTTCGACAAGTTCCCGCAAATAAGCCCGTGGCCAGCGGGCACACTCCTTTTTGCGAACTGGCCCCGGGGGTTACTTGCCGTTGGTCACGGACAAAGCTCAGCCCAAGCGAGCGCTGAGCAACCTCTGGACAACGACAGGGTTGGCTTTGCCCTGGGACGACCTGACCACCTGGCCGACGAAGAACCCCAACAGGCCGGTCTTGCCGGCCCGGTACTGGTCTACCTTGTCCGGATTGGCGGCCAGCACCTCGTCGACGATCGCGGCGATGGCGTCCTCATCGCTGACCTGGCCCAGACCGCGCTCGGCGATGATCTGCCGGGGGTCGCCGCCCCGGTCGACCATCTCGGCGAAGACGTCTTTGGCCGCGGTCACGGTGATATTGCCCGACTCGACGGCGAGTACCAGGGCGCCAAGTCCCGCACCCGTGAGCGGTGTCTCGTCGAGGGAGCGGTCGCCCAGTTCCCGGGGCAGCTCGTTGATGACCCAGCGGGCCACAGCTCGGGCGGGGCGCCGCTGCCGACGGCGTCCTCGAAGAGGTCACCGGTCGGCCGGTCGCCGGTCAGGAGATCCACGTCGCCCTCGGCCAAGCGGTACGTCGAGGGCCAGGTGGCGAACCGGTCGGCTAGCAGGGGGTCCCGAACGCGAGCTTCAGCCCGGTATTCGATGCGGCTCTTCTTCGGCGGGCGAGTGGTGGCTCTGGCCGTCTTCGGGCCGAGCCGGCGCCGGCGCGGCCGGCTGCGTCCTGGCCTGCCACGAGTCGCGGAGGGTGACGATCCGGTTGAGGACCGGCGCACCGGGCTGGGAGTCCACCGCGATCGAACACGAAATAGCCGACCCGTTCGAGCTGCCAGCGGCTCGCCGGCTCGGCGCCGGCCAGGCTGGGCTCGAGGCGGGCGCCTGCTAACCACCTCCAGAGAGTCGGGGTTGAGCTCGTCGTCGGACCCGTCCTCCGGTCGCGCCGCCAGGAACAGGCGGTCGTAGAGGCGGACTTCGGCCGGCACCGATCGGGTGGCCGGCACCCAGTGGATGACGCCCGAGACCTTGACGCCCGGTCGGGTTCTTCCCGACCGAGTCGGGGACGTGGTGGCAGCGGACTTCGAGAACTTCGGCCGTCTTCGGTGACGACTTCATCGCAGGTGATGCAGGGGCCGTAGCGCAGACGGACCGTGCGGCCCGGGGCCAGCCGCTGATAGCCGGGCGGCGGGTCAACCGCGAAGTCGTCCCGTTCGATCAGGATCTGCCGCTCCAAAGGGATGGTCCGCTCGCCCGGCTTGCCGACGTCGGGCGGGAAGTAGGGGGCGGTCATGGCCTCCACCGTGCCTTCCGGCCACGAGGTGATGGTGACCTTGAGAGGGCGAGGACACCCAGGACCCGCGGCGCGCGTCCAGTTGAGATCGTCCCGGACGCAGAACTCGAGCTTCTCGATGTCGACCGTCGAGTTGACCTTGGCCACGCCAACCAGATCGGCGAAGGCGCGGATCGCTTCAGGGCTGATGCCCCGGCGGCGCATGGCGGCGATCGTCGGCATGCGGGGATCATCCCAGCCCCTCACGTAGCCCTCATCGACCAGCGCCAGGAGCTTGCGCTTGCTCATGACGGTGTAGTCAAGGTTGAGACGGGCGAACTCGTACTGGTGGGGCCGGCTGAACCCGTGGCGTTCCGCGACGCCGCGTGTTGTCGATGACCCAGTCGTAGAGCTCGCGGTTGTTTTCGAACTCCAGGGTGCACAGATCGAGTGGGTGACGCCCTCGATGCCGTCGGAGATGGGATGGGCCCAGTCGTACATCGGGTAGATCGGCCAGTCGTCGCCGGTGCGGTGATGGGGGGCGTGGCGGATCCGGTAAAGCAAGCGGGTCGCGCATCTTCATGTTGGCGGCGCCGACATCGATCTTGGCCCTGAGCACGCAGCTCCCGTCTGGCAGATCGCCCGGCCCGCATCTGCCGGAACAGGGCCAGGTTTTCTTCTTCCGTCCGGTCCCGGTACGGCGACGGGCGACCCGGCTCGCCGAGACTGCCGCGATAGTCCTTGATCTCCTCGTCGCTCAGGTGGTCGACGTATGCCTTCCCCTCGCCGATGAGCTCCTCGGCCAGCTGGTACATCTCGTCGAAATAATCGGACGCGTACAGGGCTCGATCCCGAAGGAAAAGCCGAGCCAGTTGACGTCCGCCATGATGGAGTCGACGTACTCGACGCCTTCGGTGAGAGGATTGGTGTCGTCGAAGCGAAGGTTGCAGTGGCCGCCGTACTGCTCGGCCACGCCGAAGTTGAGGCAGATCGCCTTGGCGTGACCGATGTGCAGATAACCATTGGGCTCCGGCGGGAAGCGGGTGACGACACGGCCATCGTGCTTGCCCGTACGCAGGTCGTCCTCGATGACCTCGCGGATGAAATCAGAGTGGCTTGCTCCGGCCCGTACATCACCTGTCATTACCAGCCACTCTACCGGCGACCGTCGGGGCCTCTGGGCGTGATCGATGCGATGTATGCCGGCCTCAAGGGGTGTACTCGTTGGACCGGGCGGAGGTCGGGGCCGGCGGCCCCTGCCTCTTCACGGAGTTAGCGTGTCGTTATTGGCACGACCTGGAGCAGGTCAGGACTCAGGGGCCGTGGCGGCCTTCTGAGCTTCCTCGACAGCCTCGTCGGAGACTTCGTGCGTCTCCGAGGTGCCGCCCAGCTTGGTGAGATTGTCAGCCACGACAGTGGCTTCAGAATCGGGAGCCAAAACGCCTACGGCGGCCTTGCCCCCTTCGAGCTCGCTGCTGAGCCGTTGCCGGTCGGCCTCCTTCAGGCCCAGGTTCTTGTGGTGAAACGCCCCGAGCACGCCGCCGCCTATAAGGCCGGCCGCAAGCCCGACGGGGGTGATCAGCGCCACGACGGCGCCGATCCCGGCTCCCTTGCCCCAACTGCGTTTTCCGACCTTGTCCGCCTTGAGCTTGCCTTTGTCGTCCAGGACCAGGACCCCGATGGCATCGCCTTTCGCCACCCCTGACTCTTTCAGAGAGGCAGCTGCAGCGTCGGCAGATGCCTCGTCGTTGAAGATCGCCAAAACGACCGTGTGCTTGGCCATGAGTTCCGTCCTCTCGAGTCAGCCAGCCATGCCAGCTGCGCCTGATGGATTCTCTTCATGATGTTACGGTGCGGCGAATCAGTCCACCACCCTGAGAAGGTGATTTACCACAGGATGCCCCTCCCCCTGGACATACGGGGACGCGAGGAGTAGGCCCGGCTCAGGCTGGCCGGGCTGGCTAACATGCAGCGCTGCTACCCCGAACAAGGAGGACCACGCAGTGGCCAAGGCCGACGAGCTGTTCGTGTACATCGGCACGTACCGAGACGAAATGGCGGCGCGCAAGGACTATGAAATTGTGAAAGACCTGCACGCCGAGCACATGGTGGGCAGCTACGACGCCGCCGTGATCACCAAGGACCACGACGGCAGGGTCCACGTCAACAAGGACGAAATGGCGACCCGTCACGGGGGCTGGGGTGGAGCGGCGGCCGGCGCAGTGGTTGGCATTCTGTTCCCGCCCTCGATTATCGCCACCACTTTGGTCGGCGCAGCCGTGGGCGGGGTGAGCGGCCACCTGTGGCGGGGCCTGTCCCGTTCCGACGTCAAGGAATTCGGCGACCTCATCGACGAAGGCCAGGCCGCCCTCCTTATCGTCGGGGCGAGCACTGTCCTCGAGGCCGTGAACAAGGCCGGGTTGAAGGCGGAAAGGCAAGTCACCAAAGACGTCCAAAACGTGAGCCAAAAAGACGTTGACCAAGCCATCCAGGAGGCGTCAAAGGAGGTCCAGTGAGCCGGGCAGGCTGTGCCACTTCCGCACTTGATCACTGCGAGAGAGAACCTTGAAAGGTTCCTGTTAGATCGGTGCCGTAGACCTTTTCCCATCCGGTAGCGGACAAGGAAAGGAGCCATGATGATGCACTTTCGGAACGGGGCAAGTGATGTCGTCGCTTAGTACCGGCGCATCGGTCTCGTCGTTGCTCGATGCCGTCCACCAGATCGAGCCGATCATCCGCGCGCACGCAGAAGACGCCGAACGGGAACGTCGCCTGCCCGATGCTGTCGCCGACGCGATGCGCGAATGCGGGCTCTACCGACTCTGGCGTCCACGGGCTTTTGGCGGTCTCGAGGTCGACCCGATGACGGCGTTCCAGGTCGTCGAGGAAGTCTCCCGCATCGACAGCGCAGCCGGATGGAACGTGCAGCTTTCATCCGCCCTCGATGCGCTCGGCGCCTGGTTCCCCGACGATGGCGCGAAAGAGATCTACGGTCAACCCGATGCCAGCTTCGCCGGGTCGTTCTTCCCGCCTCGCCGGGCGGTAGTCGCCGACGGTGGGTACCGCGTCACGGGCCAGACGCCGTTCTGTAGCGGCGCCCACCAGGCGCATTGGTTCCTCGGTTTGGCTCAGCTCTACGACGACGACGGACAGTGGCTCGGCCCGGACGGGCCCCGGTGACGCTGATGACGATGTGCCCGGCCAGCGAGGCCGTGATCGTCGACAACTGGCACACCCTGGGCATGCGCGGGACCGGCAGCCACGACGTGCTGATGACCGATGTGTTCGTGCCGGCGTGCCATACGGCGTTGCTCGCCCCGTACGAAAGACCCGGCAGTGCGTACGAAGGGCCCGTACAAGTTCACCATCTGGACAGCGGTGTCGGTTTTGGCAGCCCCCGCGCTGGGGATCGCACGAGCCGCCATCGACGACCTGCGGGAGCTGGCGGCGCGAAAGACGCCGTCGTATGTGGCAACGGCGCTCAGGGAACGCACGGCGGTCCAGGCGGTGGTCGGCGAGGCGGAAGCCACGCTCGCCGCCGGGCGGGCCTACCTTTACGAAGCGCTGCGGGAAACCTGGGACAGTGCGCTCGAAGGCCGCCTGATCGATATGCCGGGCAAGATCAAGCTGCAGCTTGCCGCGACCTACGCGATAGCCGCCGGGGCAAAAGTAGTCGACCTCGTGCACAAGGCTGCCGGCACGAGCGGGGTTCGCGACGAGCACCGCTTCCAGCGTTACTTTCGCGACGTGCATACGATCGAACAGCACGCCTACACTTCGGCGGCTCGTTACGAGTCGGTCGGCCAGTATTTTCTCGGCGTGCCCATCGAGTGGCCGTTCTACGGCCTTTAGGCCGATGGTGCGGCGATGGTTTCGTGCCGGCACAAACAGCGGCGGCTAGTTTCTCCTGGCAACACTTCTGACATTATCCTCGCTAACTTCTTGAACCATGAGCCGTGCCGAGCGCGACAAGAGCATGACTACGGCGAGGCCGACAGGGGAGCTCTTTGGCTGACGCGACCCGTGCACGTAGAGCGCCCTTTGCGTCTGCCTGGCGGCGGGCGCACCTGACGGTAGAGCAGCGGGTGGCCCGCGGCCGGGCGGCCCGGGTGGCGGCGCCGCGGTCAGCCCATGGGCGGTGGCAGCCGGCGCCAGGCCGGCCGGACCCGGTGGCCTTGCTGGAGGAACAAGCGGTCTCGCGGGTGCCGATGCTGGTCCCGGTCCGGTACGGCCGGATGCTGGTCTCGCCCTTCACCTTCTATCGGGGCGCGGCCTTGATCATGGCTTCCGACCTGGCAGGCACGCCGGTGTCGGGGGTGACGGTGCAACTGTGCGGTGACGCCCACCTGTCGAACTTCGGCCTTTTCGGGACGCCGGAGCGACAGATGATCTTCGACATCAACGATTTCGACGAGACCCTGCCCGGCCCGTGGGAGTGGGACGTCAAGCGCCTGGCGGCGAGCTTCGAGATCATGGGACGCGACCGGGGCTTCTCTCCCGCCGAGCGCCGCGCCATCGTGACGGCGGGAGTAGGCGAGTACCGCCAACGGATGCGCCAGGCCGCCGGGATGGGAGGCCTGGACGCATGGTACGACCACCTGGAAGCCGGGACGTTGCTCAAGCTGGTCCGTCAAGAGGTCCGCGTCAACCGGGTTACCAAGGTCGAGGCCCGGGCTTTCGAACGAGGCGTGGGCAAGGCATATACGCGGGACAACACCCGG
This sequence comes from uncultured Acidimicrobiaceae bacterium, assembly GCA_963754115.1. GTDB lineage: Bacteria > Actinomycetota > Acidimicrobiia > Acidimicrobiales > Palsa-688 > Fen-671. The sequence continues at coordinate 513,503 of CAVWFC010000010.1, forward strand.
GTGTTCACCAAGCGCGCCGCCGAGGTCGACGGCGAGCTGCGGATCGCAGCCGACCCTCCGCTGATCATCCCGATCGAGGACCTCATCACCCCGGGGTCAGGATGGGAGGACCCCGTACCGCTCATCAAAAAGCTGATCGCCACGTACCGGCGCACCCTCGGGCACCAGCACCACCCGGTGGAGGAGTACCGTTACGTCCACGCCGCCTACAAGATGGTCGGGGTGGGGAGCGTGGGGACCCGCTGCTACATCATGCTAATGGTGGGCCGCGACCACAACGACCCGTTGTTCTTACAGGTCAAGGAAGCACAGGCGTCCGTACTCGAACGCTTCATTGGCAGGAGCCATTATGCCCACCACGGCCAGCGCGTGGTTTCCGGTCAGCGGCTCATGCAGGCGGCGACCGATATCTTCCTGGGCTGGGTCCGTATTACAGGCCTCGACGGGGTCACTCGCGACTACTACGTGCGTCAGTTCCAGGACTGGAAAGGCAGCGCCGACATCGAAAACATGCTCGTGCCCGGGGCCACCCTCTACGCCCGCCTGTGTGCGGCGACGCTCGCCCGCGCCCACGCCCGCTGGGGCGACCGAATAGCCATCGCCTCCTACCTGGGCAATGGGGACGCCTTCGACCGGGCCACAGCCGACTTCGCCTCCGTCTACGCCAACCAGAACGAAAAAGACTATGAGGCGTTCGCCGCCGCCGTGCGATCAGGACGGCTTATCGCCAAGACCGGTATATAGACGAAGGGCAGGGGCGTAGCCCCGGCCCCCAAAGGTATTTGCGAAGCTCGTACAGAGTTTTCGGGCAGAGCACGCACAGGTTAATGCCTGCGAGGCGTCTAGCCCTGGCTCGGGTCGTGAACGCTATCGTCTTGCCGGTTGCCGGCGCATTACAGCGTTGATATCGGCCCCGTGTGCCAAACGTCACGCCCCGGCCGGTCTTTTTGTGTACCGAGCCCGGTTCTTCGGCACTGCTCCCCGAAGAAACTGGCAAAATGACTGGCCGTGGTACTCGGCGGCCCGATATGTGAGGACACCCCGGTGGAGAAGGCCGTATGTGCCCGGCTCCTCGGTTCGTTCGCGATTTACCTGGGAGATAAATGCGCTGGCCCTTGGCCACGCGCCAGTGCCAAGCGACTGTTGGCCCTCGTGCTCTTGAGCCCAAAACGGCACATATCCCGGGGGGTGGCGTCCGACACGCTCTTCCGGGACCTTGCCCCCCCGGCTGCTTCGAATGCCCTTTACAACGCCATCTCGTCGGCTCGAAAGGTGCTGGGCGACCTGAGTGCGACGGCGGCCACGGTGCTTGGCGCTGACCGCGCCGAGATTTACATTTCACCAGCTGTAGAAGTCGATCTCGAACTGCACGTAAAGGCGCTCCACGGTGCTTTGGGCCTGCAGCCGGGGCTCGACCGCGATGATGCACTCGTTCGGGCGCTATCTGAAGACGGCATCTTGTTAGAGGACGAACTGTACTCAGACTGGTCAATGCCCCACCGTGAAAGTCTGGAGCTAATCCGCCAGGATGCCCGTGTTGCCCTCGCTCGGGACCGTTCAATGGGCTATGGCCGCTCAGGCTTCGATCGTGTCATCCAGGCCTGGGAGGCCGTGTTTTCTCGCGACCCGGCCTCCGAAGAGGCCGCTTCAGCCTTGATCGGTACTTTCGCTCTCCAGGGCCAGCGGCAGCTAGCTGTCCGTACCTACGACCGTTGCCGCGCCGGTCTCCAGGAACTTGGTTTAGAACCGTCGTCTGCCCTGGAGTCGGCTTACGGTAGGGCGAAAAATGATGCGGAGCGCCCCGCGTCGCCGGTCAGTTCCGAGGCGCCAATGCTCCCCAGCAACCTCCCCGCTCCGCTCAGTAGCTTTATCGGCCGGGAGCCGGAGCAGTCCGAGCTCTCCACCCTCGTCTGCTCGTCGGCGCTCGTGACGATCACACGGCCCGGAGGGTCCGGGAAGACGCGCCTTGCTATCGAGGTCGCGGCTGGACTGGTGGCGGACGGGCAGGTTAGCGCCTCTTTTGTCGAGCTGGCCTCTATTACTGACGAGGAGCAGGTCCCCTCCGCCGTCGCGGCCGCTCTGGGTGTCCGCGAGCAGGCGAGCCGACCACTGAACGAGGTGCTGGCGGATGCCCTTTCGGGCCAGGACCTCCTCGTCGTCATCGATAACTGTGAGCACGTCATCGACGCGGCCGCCGACCTCGCGGCGATGCTGAACCGGAAGTGCCACAGGCTCCGCCTGTTGGCCACCTCGCGCGAGCCGCTCGAGGTAGAGGGCGAACACGTTTACAGGCTGGGGCCCTGTCGTTGCCATCGGGGGAAGCCGGTAGCGTCAAGGACCTCGAAGGCTCTGACGCCGTACAGCTCTTCGCCGAGCGCGCCCGCTGCCCACGACCCGGCGTTTTGCCTGGATGACGCGAGCGCAGGGCTCGTGGCCTTGGTCTGCCGGAGGCTCGACGGGATCCCGCTCGCCATCGAGCTCGCCGCCGCCCGCCTGACGTCGATGTCGCTAGCTCACCTGGAGGAGCGGCTCGACCACCGCTTCAGCCTCCTGACCGGCGGGCCCAGGACCGCTCTCCCCCGGCAGCGCACACTACAGGCCACCATTGACTGGTCGTTCGGGCTCCTGTCTGCCCTCGAGCAGACGGTGCTCGGCCGCTTGTCAGTTTTTTCGGGGACTTTCGAGCTGGAGGCGGCCGAAGCGGTCTGCTCGACCGAAGCGGTGACGAGCCACGACGTCGCCGCCTTGCTGGGTTCACTGGTCAACAAGAGCCTCGTTGTAGCGGAGCGATCTTCGGGCTCGCTCCGGTACTCGATGCAGGAAACCATCCGGCAGTACGGCACCGAACGGCTCTTGGCCTCTGGCGGCGAAGCTGACTTACGAGCCACCAGGGCAGCCCACGCCCTGTTCTACCTGGGCATGTCCGAGCGCGCCGCACCGGAGCTGCGCGGGCGGGACCAGGGCCGCTGGCTTCGCCGGCTCGACTTCGACTGGGGCAACCTCCGGGCTGCCCTCGGCTTCTTCCTCGCTGAGCCCGACCGCACCCGGGAGGTGCTGCGGATGGGTAGCGCGCTCGTACTACTTTTTCTGGACCCGCTGCCAGCGATATGGCATGGAAGCTGCTCGTACTGCCCTCGCCCGCCCCGACGAGGTGCCCCAAGCCGATAGCCCGCCCTCTGCCTCGTCGGTACAGCCTGGAGCAGCTCGCTGGGCTGGGACTCCGAAGCGGAGCGTCGGAGGGCGTACGAGTGGGTACGTCAAGGCATCGAGCTGTCCCGGAGCCTGGACGACGAGGCATTGACTGCATATGCGCTGTCGTGCAGCGCCTGGGTGGCGGAGTCCCTCGGAGAGCACGATGAAGCGTCGCGCTGCGCCAGAGAGGGTATTGGGCTAGCCCGGGAGCTCGGGCAACTGTGGCTGGTCGGCGTTGCGCTCGGGGCTCTTGGCACCGTGTCAACGGCACCTGAAGAAAAGAGGGAGTTCTGGCAACAGGGGGCGGCCCAAATGCGGCGAGCAGGCGACCTCGCCCTGGGCTCAGTGCACATCGCTTCGCGAGCCCTGCTCGAGCTGGAGGAGGAAAGATATGAACGGGCTGCCGGCCTCCTCGAGGAAGCGATCGAACTGTGCGAGGAGATCGGTGCCCCGCTCCATCTCTACTGGGCCTGGGGCGCGCTTGGTGAGGCTCGCCTCCTCCAGCATGAATACGAGGCGGCAGCGGTTTGTGCCCGGACGGCCATAGTGGGGCTTCGCCGCCTCGGCCTTCGCGACCTCACCGTTTCTCGTTTGATCGACGTGGCTTGTTGTGCGACCAGGCTGGGAAAGACCATTGAGGCGGCGCAATTGACGGGTGCCTATGACTTGATGCATTCGCCGTACCTCCGCCAGGCGGGCACCCCCGGGAGGTCGAACCGGTTCGAGAAATTGACGCTAATTGAAGAAAAGCTGCGGGAGGATAATCGCGACTACCTTCGCCAAGTACTCGGCGACGTCGATTTTGACCGCAACCGTTTGGCTGGAGGGCGGCTCAGCTTCGACGAGGCCGTCGACCTGGCCGTGCGCATAAGTCAATAAGTCGTCGAGCCGGGGGTTATTGCGGCCGCCCGGAGCAGCCGGTGGCTCTGTTGAGGCGAAATTACCGACGGGACCGCCCGGCCTGCGCCATCAGGCGTTCGGTGTCGTTGGCGTCGGCAGCCGTCGGGGCAACGCCCTTGATCAAGCCGAGTGCCCGGACCGAATCGGTACAGGTGGCGTCGACGACGGCCGTGACTGCGGGGATCGACTCCGGCGGGAACTCGAGGGGGCGACCGAGACTTGCCGCCAGGTCCCAGGTGTGACATAGCGCATCGATGGTCGGGAAGTTGATGACCACCGAACCCGGGAGCTCTCCGAACGGCGTGGCGTGGAGGGCAGTCAACACCCCGGGCGTGGCCCACATCGCCATGCACCGTTGGACTGCTTCGTCGGCGTAGACAGCGAGGTCGCCGTCGTAGGTGACGGCGCCCATGGTCTCTTCGGGGGACACCGTCACCTGTCCTGTCACCAGGCCAGCCCAGAGGAGCTGGTTGTTCAACGCGTGACTGGCCAAGCGGCGGACGGTCCAGGGCGCGCCGTTGGTGAGGGTGTCGAGCTCCGAGGCGTTAAGCACCACCACCTCCCGGTGCAGCTCACCGAGTGCGAACTCCAGGGTTGTCATCTGGTTTATAACGCCTCCCGGGCGCTCAGATCATAGTGCTGCCTCCAGGAACGGTTGCCCACGCCAGAGCTGCCGTCCCCGTTGTTCGGCCCACGGAACCGGGCGGCCGTGGCCTGTCCTTTCAACAAATGGGAGCGCGGCCGGCGCCGGCTTGTGCCGGCACCGGCGCTCCAGCCGCAAAAGGTGCTCTTGGCCAGCCGGCCGCGTCAGCTCGGCAGGACCTCGCACTCGTTGGGATCGATGTGGCCCAGGTTCTCGACCACCTTGAACGTGCCGTTCTCGGACCGTGCGATGTACATGTTCATGCGCACGTGGTGCTGGCCGGGCACCATCTCGGCGGGACCACCGGGGCCCTGCGGGATGCGGGCGTGGTCGAGGGGCGGCGATGACGTCGTGCTGCTTGAGCGAGCCGGCCTCGTTCACCGCGGACTCCCACATTTTCAACGCCCGGTAGGTGCCGGTGCACGCCGAGCCGGCCGTGAACATCGCGCTCCCCGGGTACCGGGCCTCGTACCGGTTCAGGAGTTCCATGCTGAACGGGTCCTGCACGTCCCGGTAGTAGTCGAGGCATCCATAAATCCCCTCGACGTGCTCGGCAGGCACGAGGTTCAAGAAGTTCTCGTCGAATCCAAGGACCCCCAAGGCGCTGCCGAGGCCATGAGCAACGCCGCCGCTCGGGGACCGACGATCCGTTCCGACCTGGAACTGCGGCTGCTGCGCGCCACTACGGCAATGTTGCAAGGCTCACGCCAAGCACATCAGCTAGTGAGGGAGGTCCTGGCCATTTCCGACCGCCACGGCTTCGTCCAAACCGTCCTGGACACAGCACCTCAGCTAGTCGACCACCTGATCGCAGACGCTGCCTCCTACCCCAGCACCGACAACCTGAGCGCGTTGATCGCAGCCGGTTTGCACGCTCGTAAGCTCGCGCCCTCTCGTCCCCATAACCCCGGGCTGCCCGACCCGCTGACCGATGCCGAGCTAGGCGTGCTCGAGAAGCTACCTCAGCGGCTGACCTACGTCGACATGGCATCTGACCTGCACCTATCACTCAACACAGTGAAGACTCATCTTCGCCACACCTATATGAAGCTCGGTGTCACATCCAGGTCTTCTGCTGTCAAAAGGGCGGCCTCGCGGGGCCTTCTATGATCCCGCCCAGTAGCAGGCGGCGGTGCCAGATCTTCCAGCGCTCAGGTCTTATCGGCGTCGGCGGGAGGCTCCTCCAGGTAGACGAGACCGTTGCCGTCCGGGTCGGCAAAGAAGAACATCGGCGGTGCTCCGTCAAGGTGGACCACCTGATCGTTGTGAAGCGTGGCTCCGGCGTCGCGGAGGGTAGCGTGCGCCGCTTCGGCGTCGGAAGTGCCGAGCCGCACGGCCACCGGGATCTGGCTGTCAGGAGGCAACAGAACCAGGCCGACGCTCGAGCCGGGGGGGACCACCTCGACCAACCGCGCTCCAGGCCATACCTCGATGTCGGTACGCAGCTCGCAGCCCAGCACCTCCGTGTAGAACCGCAACGCCTGGTCCTGATCGGCTACGGGCATCGTCACGCTCAGCACTCTCGTCGTCATCGTCATAGTGGTTAGGACGATCTCCGTCCCAAAGAGTCATCTGACCGGCGGCAGTGCGACCCCAATCTCGCAGATGGCAGGAAAGGAGAGCGTGGTGCTTATTCGGCCAGCTCGCAAGTGCCCGACCCAGGCCCTTGGTCCGCCTCGGCAGCTTCGCCATTTCCGTTGTCGCCAAGCAGGCTCGCCAGATGCTTCGGGAGGTCCGCAATTTGCGATCCTGTCATGGCATGGAAGGCGGGTCAAACGGGTCGGGCGATTTGGGCGTCTGGCGGAGGCGGTCGGCCATCTCTTTCGGAGCCGGTGACGACCGTAATTCCCCTCGTCGCCCGCGCCCTACCGCCTCCTCCTCCCAACGTCACGCGATAGGAGCCCTCCAAAAGGGGCCCCTATCAGCACTTTTGTTGTCAGAAAAAGAGTGGAGGTGGCGGGATTTAAGCCCGCCGCTCATTCTCTTAGGCCCGTCCTGGTCGAAGCTCTATCTGGTCTTGCTCGAGGTGCTACTATGTAGCACTATGGAAAGGATCGGAGTACGAGAACTTCGCCAGCACGCCAGTCGGTACCTCGCCCGCGTGGCGACCGGAGAGACAATCGAGGTGACGGACCGAGGCCGATCGGTAGCGCTGCTAGTACCGACCCACCAAGACCGGTGGCTCGACCTTGTCGCCACAGGCCAGGTGGTCGCCGCGGCCATCGAAGGAAACGTGGTCGACGAGGCACCGGACGACTATGGCATCGACGCTTCAGCCCAATTGGCCGCCATGCGTGACGACGAGTGATGAAGCTTTATCTTGACTCGTCGGCACTGGTGAAACTTGTCCAGCGAGAACCCGAGTCCGACGCGCTGCGGCGTTTCCTGCGCCGCCGGAGAACAGACCAGTTCGTGACGAGCACCTTGGCCCGGGTCGAGGTAGTCAGAGCCGTTTTGGCCGGCGGCCCCCCTGCGGTTGCAAAAGCGCACCGTCAACTTTCTCGCCTTGACCAGATTGTCTTGAGCACCGGGGTGCTGGATCGGGCGGCCACGTTGGCCCCCGCCCTCAAGTTGAGGAGTCTTGACGCGATCCACCTTGCGGCGACACAGGTTATCGGTGACGAACTTCGGGCCGTGGTCACATATGACCTCCGAATGACAGAAGCCGCACATAGCCTTGCCTTGACGGTGGAAACGCCGAGATTAATTTAGGCGCTTTTACGTCGGCGCTTGGGTAGCCAGCGCCCACGGCCTTTGGGAGGATCGCCATCAGCAATGGCACAGGCCGTTTTACGATCATCCCAGAGTGGGCTGATGACGAACTCAGGCGAACAGCCGGAATACATACTCCAGTCCCGAGAACTCACAGCTTAAGGACCGGGCTGCTCACGTCGGTCGCTCTGAACCAGGCGTGTAATTCCAGCCCGTTTCTCCTGGTGAGATCTTGAACGCGCACTTTTTTCACCGGCGGTCATGCCCGACCCGGACAAGCCTCATCAGGGCAACTACAAGGTTCGGGCTGCCTGCTGCACGTGTCCGGGCCAATAGGCCGCGTTGGGCGCCCGGAGATACGTGACGAGCGCCCTGAGCCCGCGGCCGCGGCGTTAGGCTGAGTGTTCGATGGCGACGGCCGCACCGGGCGAGAGCGGGGCAACAAAATCGCGCCGGTTCCCGCTGCGGAACGGCAGGCTGGTCAACCGTCTCAGCAGTACCGGCCGACGCTACCAATGTCTGGTCCGGGTATTCCCGCACGCATCCCGTCCGCTGCTCGTCGAAGCGACGCGCCGGCTGCTGCGAACGCGGTACCGCCGTGGTGACGTCATTGTGGCTGAGGGAGAGCCGGCTGATCGCTTTTATATCGTGACGTCGGGCGAGGCGGAGGTCGTCCAGCGGGTCGGGAAGCGCGAGGTGTGTGTCAGCACGTTTACGGCGGGCCAGTACTTCGGCGAAGTCGGTCTGCTCATGTCGCGTCCACGCAACGCGACGGTGCGAGCCGTCAGCGAAGTGGAGGTATTGAGCCTCGATAAAGAAACCTTCCGCCGGATAACCGACGATTCGGACACGGCCGAGGACCTGGCGGAAGTGGTGGGGGTGCGGAGTTTTCGGCCGGCCCCGCGCGATGACGCCGCTCCTTTGCCTCCCTGGACGAGGCTGAGGCAACGGGTCTTCAAACACCCCCGCCTCATGCATTACAACCGGCTGATCGTTTTCGTAATGGCTTTGAACGCGGCAGTGGCCTGGTATAGCGTGTATCGTCACTGGTGGAGCGGCCAGGGAACACAACTTGCATCGATCGCATTGGTGGCGCAGGCGAACTTTGCCTTTGCGATCATCGTACGCCAGTCCTACGTCATTAACTTCCTCGGCTGGGTCGCGACACGGGCGCCGACCTCCTGGCCCCTGCGCCTCCGATGGATGCTCGGAAAGTGGTTCCACTTTGGCGGGCTGCACGTTGGCGCTGCTATTGCAGGGGCGATGTGGTACGGCGCGTTCCTCGGCGCGCTCACGTACGACCTGGCACGGGGGTTCGTTAATCTGCAGGTCGGCATTATCGCCGTGTTTTACGTCGTCGGCGCCCTTTTCGTCGCCATCATCGTCATGGCGCTACCCCGGTTCCGCACCGCGATGCACGACAAGTTCGAGTTCACCCATCGGTTCTTCGGTTGGGCTTCTCTATTGCTCGTGTCGGGCAACACCGTCCTGTTCGTGGTCAGCCAACGGGGCAACAAGAGCGCCGCTTCTGCGGCGCTGACTGCGCCGGGTGTCTGGCTGCTCTTAGCCTCCGTCGCCTGTGGCGTATGGCCGTGGATGCTCCTGCGGAAGGTCCCCATTGCCGTCGACCGACCGTCCCCGCACGCAGCCGTGATCAGCCTGAGCCATGGAGTCGTTCCCTCGATCGGGACGACCCGACCAATTAGCCGAAATCCGATCGTCCAATGGCATCACTTTGCGATCCTTCCGGCGTCCGATGCGTCTACGAGCTACAGGATGGTGATCTCCCGCGCCGGCGACTGGACAGCTGCATTCATAGACGATCCACCACAAAAGGTGTGGGTACGGGGAATTCCCACCGTAGGAATGGCGATCGTAAGGAGGCTGTTCACGAAGGTGGTCTTCGTCGCCACGGGTAGCGGCATCGGGCCAACGTTGCCGCACCTACTCGCAAGGGAGGCTCCGTCACGGCTCGTCTGGGTTACGAAGGAGCCGCGGCTGACTTATGGCGACGCACTGGTGGACGAGATAACGGACGCACAGCCGGACGTGATTATCTGGAACACCGACACGCGCGGTAAGCCCGACGTGCTCCGGCTGGCGTACGCCGCATACCTCGACTCAAAGGCCGAGGCTGTGGTCTGCATCAGTAACAGCAGAGTTACGTGGCAAGTGGTTCACGGTTTAGAGAAGCGCGGGATTCCAGCATTCGGCCCGATCTGGGACTCGTAGTGGTCAGCTACGCGTGATCCTCGGCCTGCGACGTGCCCGAGGTGGCGGACATCGAGCGCCCTCGTGGCTCACGTCCGTGACCCGTACAAGCCGGAGGTGTGGCTCATGGCCTTTACAGGTCTGCGCCCTTCTGAGCTGTGCGGGCTCAGGGTGGGCAGCATCCACTTCACCCGGCGCCTCGTCCGTGTGTCCGAAATACTGTTACCGGTCCACAGTTTTGGAGGCTCTCGGTACGCACTCGTGAACGGGTGGCCGAAGACTGATGCCGGCGACCGTGATATCCCCATACCGGCGTGGCTGTGCAACGACCTGGCCGCCATGCTGGCCGAGAGGAGCGCCGGCAAACCAGGGAGCCTGCGCCGCAGCGATTACCTGTTCCTCCGGCCAACGGGCCTTCCACTCAACCTCGACAAGTTCCGCCAGGAGGTGATTCGGCCGGCGCTGCGCGCCGCCGGCCTGCCCGAGACGCTGCGTACCTATGACATCCGCCACAGCCACGCCAGCCTCTTGATCGACGTGGGCGCCAATCCCCTCGCCGTCGCCCATCGGTGGGCCACACTGATCAGCCGTCACGTTGCGGGTTTATGGACACCTGTTTGCCGGGGCCAGGAGGAGCTGACCGAGCGGCTGGACAATCTTCGACGGGGGAGTGCGCTCTGGGGGTCACGTCCTGGCCCTTGATGACCAAGAACCACGCCAGGTCGCCCGTGATAGAGCCTGCATAGCGCACGTCCTTCGCGGCTTTGACCGCCGCCTCAACCCGACCTATGACCATCGCCCCCGGCATTCTGAGCCGTTGTTGTGGGCCGCCGATGCCGCGCGTTGGGCCGCGGGCGCAGCTCCAGAGTGGCAACAACGGCTTGTCACGATATTGACCGTGCGCGAAATATCCCCTTGACGCGCACAACCCGGCTACTCCCCGTCCGGGGAGCTCGCCGGGTGCACTTCCCGCCGCTACTGCGACGAGCAACTCCACTGTACCAACATGGTGTCGCGCAGTGCCGGGAAAAGCCGGCGCCGCGTTAGCACCGGGCACGACCGTCACATGGTTCGGCCCTCATTTTCGCCAGCCAGCGTTTGTATGGTCAACCCTAACTGGCCGGCGGCCTCCGTCTACCCACCGGACGATCTCAGCAGAATCGAACCTAACGTAGCCTCGGGCACGGCATAAATGCCCGACACCTCACCGACCTTGGCCGAGTCATCGACATCGTCGGGCTGCGGAGTGTGGTCTACCTGAGGTTATGCGAGAACTCGGGCGGTCGCTGCGAACCGCTGACCCTGCCGACGCTCAGGCTCAAGCAGGCACGATCTTGGGCCTCGTAAGAGCAACCTCATTGTGCTAACGCGGTGTCGTATCTCGGTATAAAAGGTGGCTCAACAAGGGTGCTCCGACCCGTCACAACCACGATGTTCCGAGCCCAGCCCAGTTCCCGTCACACCCCCTGACTACGTTCCGAGATATGCCAGAGAAGGCGTGCAGCCAGTGCGGACGGCTGTTTCAACCGTCAAGCCGGCACCCACGGTGCCCGTCATGTCGAGGTCGGGATCTGTGCGGCTGCGGTAACGAGAAGCAAGCGAAGTCGGGCAGGTGTGTGACATGTCGAACTGAGCAGCGGGAGGCCAATGGAAACTGGAAAGGAGGTCGTACCCGGCACAAAGCCGGGTACGTAATGGTCCGGGTGCCGGGGCACCCGCAGGCCGGCCAAAGCCCGTATGTGTTCGAGCACATCCTCGTGGCCGAGGAGGTGCTGGGTAGGTACCTGGTCGCAGGCGAGTCGGTTCACCACATCAACGGTGTGCGCGACGACAACCGACCCGAGAACCTTGAACCATGGACTCGTCCCCAACCGGCCGGTGTTCGCGTCAGCGACGCCATTTAGTGGGCTCGGCAAATCTACGACCTGTATGTGAGCGCAGGCGCACCTCCAACGGTGCTCACGGTTGCCCCTGAGCACCCTTGGAGGTGGCGTGAATTGAACCCGCTCGTACCAGTTCTGCGGGGTGCTGCTCAGAGGGTCGAAATATGGTGTGACGTGCGAAAATACACGACAGTACTTACCCGCTTGTAACCACGAATGACCATTGACGCGTGTCACGCGTGTCCTGCTTGTGTCAAATCACGGTAATTTTCGATATTCAGGATGTCCGCCATTTTCTGCGAATTAGCCGTCGCTTCGCGGAGGGCATCTAATTGTTCTGACAGCCTCGCCTGGGTGCCCTTGAAGAGGTGACCGTACACCCGCAATGTAATACTGGCGTCGCTGTGGCCCATCCGCTGGGCGATGGCCAGAGGGTTGGCGCCAAGGTCGATCAAAAGGCTCGCATGACTGTGGCGAAGGTCGTACGTACGGACGGTATCTGGCAGGCCAGCGGCGCGAAGCGCAGGCCTCACCACCGCTTCACGGAAATGGTCGCGGTTGAGCGGGTTGCCGTAGCGGGTCTGGAACAAGCAGGCGTCGCGGACGATAGTGCTGCGCGCTGCGACGATTCTCGCCAAGTCCTCACAGAGCCACTCCGGTATGGGGATGGTGCGGTCACCGGCGTCGGTCTTCGGGGGCCCCTCTACTCTGCCCCGGTAGGGCTCGTCGCCATAGCGGTGGACGGGCATCAGGGTGCGGCGGACCGAGACCTCATGGCGGACGAAGTCGATGTCGCGCACCCGTAGCCCGCACAGCTCCGAGGGGCGCAGCCCGGCGAAGACGAGGAGCCAAACGGCGGGTTTGTAGCGGTCAGGGACATGGGCGATCAACCGGTGCACTTCGTCCATGGTCAGGACGCCTTCGCCTTCGCGTAGCTTCTTTCGCCGGACGACGACGTCGTGACCGGCCGCGGGGTTCTCGCTAAGAGCTCGTGCCTTTACAGCGAATTTGAGGATCAGCGACAGCACGGACAGGCATTCCCGTAGCGTCTTGGGGCCAGACCTTTTTGGCGCGCCTCGGCGAGGAAGAGCTCGATGGCCGCATAGTCGATCGAGCCCACGGCTCGCCCACCGAAGTACGGAAGGACGTGGCGGTCAAGGTTGCCCCGGTACCCTCGCCTTGTCGACGGCCGTAGTCCGTTCGTGGACTGCCACCAGGCCTCCGCCCAGTACTCAAATCGGGTGCGGGCTTGGGCGGGGTCGATGAACTGGCCGTGTACGAGCCCGCCGCCCACGTCCGCTAGGAACCGCCTGGCGTCTTCCAGGCGGTCGAAGGTGACGGACCTGGTGCGGCTGTTCGGATCGCGGAAACGAGCACGGTAGCGGCCGTTTTTCTGCTTCTCGATGCTGCTCACTCGACACTCCCTCTTCGAGGTGGTCGCGCAGTAGCCCTGGACACGCGCCGCGACCGTATTCCGACGGAGGCTCCTTGGCGTTGCCGGTCGGGCAGAGCCTCGAGCCCTAGCCGGGTTACACGCGCGCGATGAGGGTACCAGCCGAGTCCGACGACGCTCCGACTGTCCGTGCAAAGCCTGCCTGTCGTCGAGGCTGGGTGACTCTGGGCGCAGCAAAGACGGGGCAGTATTAGCGCAGTGAAACATCGGTACGTAAGAGGGGGCGACGACCTCAGCGACGAGGAGGACGTTGTCGTACGCGGTGGCGAGTTGGACTTTGCCGTTTTGCAACGCGACGCGAAGCGCAACTACGAGGTGTACGGCGTGTACGGAATCTCAGTCTTTGCCGTTCGTGACGTCACGCTGGACGAAATGGCTCAGCAACCACCGCTCTTACGTTTTAGCCGGCTCACGCTCATGAAAGCCGGCGTCATTCGCGCAGCGGGTCTGAGACTGGAACCGACTGGCCGCAACCCTCGACACTTCGACATCACCTTCGACCAGCTCGACGAAGGCGTTGACCGTCTCTGTCGATGCGAGCACCAGGTGTTCGACAACCCTTACCATGAAGGGTGAAGCGTCGTGGAGGTGAGCATGGATAACGAAGTCGACCTGGTGGCGGACCTCAATGCTGAGGACGACGACGGGCTAGGTTGGTCCACGCTCGCAGACGCTAGCGACCCGGCCAAGGTCCAGGCCGGTGCGCTACTGCTCGCCGGCAATTGCTATGGCCAGGCAGTCGTGCGGGTCGTCGCTGTCGATTCAGACGGTCAGGTTCATTTCAGCATCCTCCCCGGCTCCATAGCCAAGAACCGCCATCTGCTAGGTCGCACTCTCGCTTGAGACCATCTAGGCGACCACGGTAACGCAAGCATCTGGCAGGCCCAGCCGGGTGCGGGCTGTCCGCTCCTTTGAGGGCCTAGGAAGTCGACGTCAACGATGCGAACGTGCGGCGCCATCTTTGTGTGAAGAGCACAGTTACGTATTTCAGCAGCTCAACGGCCGAGCCCCGCACGTCGTAAGTACCGGGCCGCAATTCGAGGGCGAAGCGCCCGGTCTTGCCCACCTTGACGACGGCCACGATGCGCCCACGTTGAAAGAACTCGACGGTGCCGGCGGTTGGAACAGGGCGAGTGTGGCACTCAGGACAAATTGTCCCTCCCAACGAGCCGACGGGCCAGACGAGCAGGCCCGCACGTTGGGAAGATGCGTTGCCCCGCCGCTGGAAGGGGTGTCTCACCCCGGGACGCGTAATATTCCATGGCCATCCCGGGGTAGTCGTCGCCTCTCTCAAGCACGGTGCGGCGGTGGTACTCGACCGACTCGGTCCCCATCATTCTCATCCAGCCCACGGCCCACCCGTCCCGAAAGAATTGACCATCTCGATTAGGCAAGTGCGACGCACTTGCAACCGTGTTCGCCTTGAAGGAAGTTTTAGTAGCGATAGAAAGCGTTGTAAAGGGGGAGTTTTGGGAGAGGGCAGTACTGTTGATTAGTGGTTATGAACGGGCAGGAGCAATTGCAGGGGTATTAGTGGCAGCATTACCCGAGGGAATTACTAAAGAGACCGGTCGTTTTGAGAGTGGGACGCACAGGGTTTTAGTCAGGCGGGTGGAGACAGGTTGGGTGAACGTGGTAGCCGTTGGGGTGGGGCGACGCCTTGGGTATTAGTCAGGCCTTGGGTGGAAGCACGGGTTGGCGGATGTGGCCCGGTGTTGTGGTAGACCACGGTTTGGCGATGGCGCTAGCCGGGAGCGGAGGTGCTTACGACACGGCTTGTTACTCTGGGCATCCTGGTCAGATCGGGCCGCTGAGAGGAAGAAGCCCGCACCAGACCCGAGGCATGTGATGCGGGCGTCCCTACTTTGGGGCTGCGTTCTGTGCGTGCGCCCCGGTGGTCACGGACTTCATCGGCATAATCGGCGCGTCAATCGGGCTCGGCAGTTTCACCTTCGGCTTTCTCGGCATCGTGTGGGCCATGGCCTTCCTCGTCCGTAAGAAAGCGTCGCGCCCGACTGCGTCGAGTTCCTAAGGCCCGGACGGGCGCCAGGCTCCTCGGCGCCGCAGGTTGAATTGGATTGCCGTGTTCTCGTTCCTCGGGGGGGTGCAGGCGCCGACGCGATGCGCAACTTGCTGTTCGCCTTGGCGTCCTACATCCTCGGTACACCAGCGAGGCTGAGGTCCCTGGACCAGCGTATTGTCCCAACTCGGCCGAGGCGCGCGATGCTCGCCAGGAGACACCTCCCTGCGCGCCGCTACTGCCGGCGGTCGGCATCATCCTGGGACCGGTCCGCCTCCTCGTGGTCGGAGCGGCACGCCTCAGGACTTAGGTCAAGGCGGCGCTGCACCACCTCGCCGTCCGGTCTCCCGATGCACCTTGCCGACATGAAAGGTGCTGTGTATGGCGTGCACCAGCTCACCAACGAGCGTAGGGTGCCACCCGACACCGGTTAGTCGCGCCGCCGCGCCATCAAGCTCGGGCCGACGTCCTCAGCTGTGTCCAGATCGGCGCTCCTTTCGATCACCTCGCAGGCCCCCATCGCAAGGAGACTTAGATCTGCCCAACCCCCAGCGTAGACAGCGAGCGAGAAGTCACCTCCGTTACCGTTACGGACGTGCAGCCCAAGAGACATCGTTCTCTTGACGTCGGCGCGTACATCGTGAAGGGGACGCGACCACTCCTCCTCGATGTCCATCCACGTAGAACGCTCCAACACACTGGCCGCCGCGCCTCAACCACTCCATTTACGGAACTGTACGACCTGCCGGTCTCTCGGATTCCCCACCATTGGCGGCCAACAGGTTTTGCCCGGAGGTGGTCAGTAAATGATTGCCCAGTGACGGTCAGTTCGCCACCGAGAGTACAGAGGACGCGTCCGGCGGGGCTAGCGCCACAGCCGCTCCGCTCCATTTGTCGCGGGCGAACGAGACTGAAGCGCCTGTCCGATAACGAACACTATTTCTCGGCTGCCGGTCAACTGATGAGAAGCCAGCCCTGGTCAACAAGTCGGTCCTCGGAGTGGCTCGGGACAGACACCTCCCGTTCCGGGAGGACCAGGCCTCGACGAGCCTGTCGCCCTGCGCCCCAGCGACAAACAACTTATTGGGCATTTTCATTGAGATCGTCAGCCTTGTTGGTCATCGGGAGGTTGGCGTCGACGAAGCGCTTCCGCCGCCGCGTCTCCCTCTCGCGCGGCGCGGCGCAGCTCGCGCCTACGCGCCACTGACAAGGGCTCCCCCGACGCCATCTCCGCTCGAGCCGCCTGGCCAGCCTCGACCGCCTGTGCCAGTCCCGCTTTGTCTTCCTCGGCTGCAGGGTCGCCCTGGCCAAATCCAGCGACGGTCTCCGTCAGCTGGCCGCCGAGTACCATGCACGGGTTTGCTGCCGGCAACAGGAGAACCCCGCAGCGCGAGCAGTAGAGCAAGGCGGCATGAACGGGAGGCTGTGCCGCCGCCGTCTCGTCCGGGGGCACTTCAAGCACGCGATAACGGGCGGACTCGGCCAGGTCGGCGCCACAGCCGTTACAGGCCAGCGGCACCGCCGCCTCGTGCGCCCTACCCTCCTCAGGTGCATGAGGGCCCGGGCCGGCATCCAGCAGGCTCACCACCTGACGGCGGACGCTGGACAGGTCGACGCCGAGGCCCACAAGCGCTCGAGCGGCTACACCCTCTCCTTCGCGCACGAGGCCGAGCAAGATGTGCTCCGTCCCGATGAAGTTGTGGCCCAGCTACAGCGGCCTCGCGCAGGGCCAGTTCGAGCACTTTCTTCGCCCTGGGTGTAAAGGGCGGCGACCCCGACGTGGAAGTACCGGGTGGCCCGATTGTCTCTTCGACTTTCGTACGTACGTCACCGAGGCGTATGCCGAGTTCGCCTAGTGCCTTGGCCGCGACTCCCTCACGCTCGTGGATGAGGCCGAGCAAGATATGCTCTGTCCCGATGAAGTTGTGGTTGAGCAGGCGCGCTTCTTCTGGGCCAACACCAGCACACGTCGGGCTCCGTATGTGAAACGCTCGAACATCCCAGGTCCCAGGATCGCACACCGCTAGCCATTCACGGGCCTGTTTGCATCCCTCGCCGGGGACAGTATTGGACGAGAGCCACTGCTCGGGTCGCGGATTGCCGGTCGACGCCTAACGCTCGCAAGCAATCGGCACGACTAATGCGGCGGGTGCCGTCGATGCAACTAATTACGGTACGTGATGGGTGTCCTGGACATCCGCGTTGGCCCGCTATTGGGCGGTCGTTGGTGGCCATCGACACCAACCAACAAGCCGCCAATAGGAGGATGATGACATCGGCCCACTGACGCTAACCCCTACTCGACAGCGGCACCGCACATGGGCGCGCGATATGGGCACAGACGCCCACCTGACGGGGCGCGGCCGCCTCTACCGATGCGTGGCCCGGATAGCCCGGACGTCTTGGCACTCTTATTTTGAAAGGAGGACTCACGGTGACGATTAGGCCCCGAGACGACAGCTGCGATTGGCGGTGGGAAGTCGATCTCCGGCGACCGGCTACGTCCGTGGTCCCGTCATCTCGTCTTGCGGGTTCTCGCGTCTCACGCGCCAGAGGTGTTGCTGAGAACCCGGCGGCTTTCCGAGTTCGCTACCTCGGCGCCTTACGGGTAGCCCACTAAACCCGAAGGAGACGAATGAACGGCTTTGACGCGTGACCTCAGCTGATGACCATGGACCAGCTGGCCGAAAGGCTTTGCGTGACCCACCGATACGTCCGCCGGCTTGTCGACGAGAGGCGGGTGCCCTTCTTGCGGGTCGGTAGGTTCATCCGCTTCGGCCCGGACGAGATATCGGCGTGGCTAGACCGGTCCCGGGTCGCCCGCTCGTAACCGAGGTAAACGACCCAGTCGCTGGTTACGACACGTCAGCGCCGTCGAGCGGTGATGCCCCGTCAAAGCCCACGTCGCTTCACACTTCGCACCGTTGGCGAAAAATAGCCCCACGCACAGTGGTGCCCGCTGAACTCGATCTGGTTCTCTTGCGCCAGAAAATAGCGGTTCTTCGGCCTCGGGTTTACGGAGGTCGACAGCACGTCCGCCTTTGAATTTCCGGCTCCGACGGACAATCCGCGGCAACTCTCGGGCGCCACGCGTGTCCTGTTCGTGTCCTGACGCACACTGACCTGGACAAACGTCCAGGTCAGAGGCCTAAAATCGTCGTGGAGGTGGCGGGAATTGAACCCGCGTCCTTCAACTTCTCGCCGAGCATTCTCCGAGCGCAGCCAGTGACTTTTCTCGGCTGTCGGCTCGCTACTGGCGGCGGCCGACGGCTCAAGCCAACTTAACTTTCCTCTACAGCCGATTGGCGCAGCTGCAGAGTGAGCCCCGCATTATGACGCCCGCTACTGACCCGCAGGGCGGGGGCCAGACGGACGGGCCGACTAAGCGGCCAGCGCTAGAAGCGCCGGTGCCTTTTTATTGGCGTTTATTGGTTTCCCAGTTGTTTAACGTGGCATCCGGGGACCACGGCTCGCTTCTCTCGGTCCGATAGCCAAAGTCGAAGCCTGTCACCCCCATGTCAATGTGCTGAGCCACCCATCTTACCGCAGCTCAGGCGATCCCCGACGGTGCTGGTTCGGGCGGCCACAATGTGTTCCAGGTCTTCGGTTGCACCGGGGTCCCCCTGGCCACCATGGCCGAGATGTCGGCTGCAAGCACCACCCCGACCGTCGCCCCGTGGTCGACTACGAGCAAGGCCTTTCCCGGTCGCCCGGCCAGGGCCAGGGCGGGTTGGTCGGATTTCAAGGGGGTTGGCCCGTCAGGTGTCGAGGGCGGCAGCGGGAGCGCCACGTCCTGCGCCCTCACGGAGCCTTGCATCCCCGGCGGGACGCCGGCCAGCTGCTGGGCGGTTACGACGCCCGAAAACCCGCCGCCTCCCCACGTCTCGAGCAAGAACGCCGCTTCCGGGTAGCGGCTCACCCACTCGTTCCAAAAGGCCTGAACGGTCAGCCAACCGGGCACCAGTACCGCCGGGCGCATGATGTCGGAGACGCGAGCGTCGCCGAGAACGTGCAAGGCCCGCCCCGCCAGTTGCTCCCGCTTGGACGACGAGATGACGAACCAGCCCATGAGGAGGAAGACGACCCCGTCCAGGGCGTCGTTCTGTTCCAGCGACAACAACCCGACGGCGCAGCAGGCGGCACCCAGCACCATGCCGGCGCCGGCCGCCAGCCGTGTGGCGAGCCAGCGGTTTTTGGTGAACGTCCACATCAAACCGTGCAAAACCCGTCCGCCATCGAGGGGCGACGCAGGCAGAAGGTTGAACAAGCCGAGGAGGATGTTGATCAACCCCAGCCACCGCAACGACCCGGCGGTCAGGCCCCATCCGACATCCTGTGCCAGTTCGGCCAGCCCGATGCAGACCCCGCCGATGACCGCACTGGCCAGTGGCCCGACAAGCGCCACGTAAAGCTCAGTCGACGGCTTGCGGTTGTCCCCCTCGATACGCGTCACGCCCCCCATGAACCACAGCGTTATCCCGTCGACGTGGAGCTTCGACCGGCGGGCGGCGACGGCATGGGCCACTTCGTGAACGAGTACCCCGGCAAGTAGAGCGACCGAAGCGACCACTCCGGCCACCCAGTAAGCCGCCGTCGTATAGCCCGGCACATCTGCCGGGAGGCGTGAGGTGGCGAGGAAGTAGGCAACTACCGCAGCAAGGGCAAAAAGGCTCCAGTTGGCACCGACGCGGACTCCTGCTAGCCGGCCCAACTTCAAGCTGTCTTGCACCGCTCCCAACTCCTTCCAGGGCTTCCCATGCAGTCTACGTGGGTAACACTCCCCGTCTTATCAGTCTTCCCTGGGTGCCGGCTGTGGGCCGACTGAGGCTTTGCTAGTAGTTACCCGCCCTGGGTGGCTTGGACACGGAGGCATATCTGGGCTCCTCGCTAGCGACGGCCGGCACGGGCTCCTCGCGCTCCAACCTCGCGCCGCGTACCCATCTCGCGCCTGGCTTCCATTTGTGCTTCCCGGTCGGCGATGGCGCGTCGCTTGTCGTAGGCCCTCCGCCCCTTGGCCAACGCCAGTTCGACCTTGGCCCGGCCATCCTTGAAGTACGTCGCCAACGGGACGAGGGTCAAGGGCCCTTGCTGTGTCTGGCGGGCCAGGTCTTCGATCTCCCGCTTGTGGAGCAATAGCTTCCGGGCTCGGTCGGGGTCGAACGTGCCGAAAGCACTCGAATAGGTGTACGGGGCGACATGCATCCCGTGGAGCCAGACTTCGCCGTCCTGCACCCTGGCGAAAGAGTCCCGCAGCTGGACCTTGCCCTCCCGGAAGGCTTTGACCTCACTGCCAACAAGGACGATCCCCGCCTCATAGGTGTCGACGATGTCGTAGTCGTAGCGCGCGCGGCGGTTCTGGGCGATGAGTACCCGGCCGGGGCGTGCGTCAGTAGTCATATAGGGCCATCTAAAGAGGTTCCCGGACCCTAGTTGATAGCTAGAAATGGTGACGGCTCGCCGTCCCGGCCCCAGTGGGCACCGGGCTAGCCCGCTTTAGAGTAGCCGGTGTGCTCGTGTTGCCGATGCCCCTGTGGGAGCGCGTCGTGGCGCACTGCCTCGACGGTTTCCCGCTCGAAGCGTGCGGTTTGTTGGCAGGGCAGGAACGCCCTGGTCCTGATGGGCCCAGTCCTGGTACGCAGGCTACAGCTGGCCCCGGGACGGGAACCTGGGCCAGCCCGGGCACGGGAACCTGGGTGGGCGCCGTGTACCCGACGGCCAATGCCGCCCGTTCCGCCCGTCTGTACACCGTCGAGCCGCGAGACCTTCTCAAGGCCGACCGTACTGCCGAAGCGGCCGGCCTCTCGTTGATCGGGGTCTGGCACTCGCACACCCACACCCCCGCGTACCCTTCGCCGACTGACATCAACCAGGCTCCTGACCCGGGTTGGCACTACGTGCTCGTGTCGTTGAGGGACCCAGAACCCGTGGTGCGCAGCTACAGGATCGTCGATGGCCAGGTCGAGGAAGAACTGGTCGTCACTCCGGCTTGACTGGGGGATACCCTACAATGGTGACCAGGAAGGTCGGGTTTGCGCCCGTCTTTTGACGCACGCCGCGAGAAGGGACGCTGGGAGAGATCGTGACTGTCGAAGTGCGTTTGCCGAATATCCTGCGGCCCATGGCAGACGGTGAAGCCACCGTTAAAGCCGAGGGGGCCACCGTTGGTGAGGTGTTCGACGACCTTGTGCGTCAGTTCCCTGGTCTCGGCCCCTCGCTGCTCACCCCCGAAGGCGAGATGCACCGCCACCTCAACGTGTTCGTGAACGACGAGGACGTTCGTTACGTGGGCAAGCTCGACGCCAAGGTGGGCGAGTCGGATGTCGTCACGCTCATGCCGGCGGTAGCAGGGGGGTAATGGATGGCCCGCTATGAAAATGTCCTCGACACAATCGGGAACACGCCTCTTGTCGACATAAGCGAACTAAGCCCAAACCCGCGGGCGCGGCTGTTCATCAAGCTCGAGGGGCTGAACCCGGCTGGCTCGGTTAAGGACCGTGCGGCCAAGTCGATGATCGAAGAGGCCGAGAAAAATGGCAGCCTTGGCCCTGGCCAACGTATTCTTGAGTCCTCCTCTGGCAATACAGCGGCCGGCCTGGCCATGATCGCACGGGTGAAGGGTTACCCCTTTACTGTCGTCGTCCCCGAGAACGTTTCCGTCGAGCGCATCAAGCTCCTCAAAGCCTTTGGCGCCGAGATAATCAGCTCACCGCCATCGGAGGGTTCAAATGGCGCCATGCGGCGAGCGCAGGCGTTGGCCAAAGAACACCCCGACTGGTGGTTCTCATATCAGTACGGCAACCCGGCCAACCCAAAGGCGCATTACGAAGGCACGGGACCAGAAATCTGGAGAGATTGCCCGGAAGTTACTCATTTTGTCGCCGGGCTCGGGACCGCAGGCACGATAATCGGCGTTGGACGCTTTCTCAAGGAACGGGACCCGTCCATAAAGATCTGGGCCATCCAGCCTCCTGCTGGTGAGACCGTCGAAGGGCTCAAAAACCTGGATGAGGGTTTCATCCCGCCCGTTTTCACGGACAACGACGGTTATTCGCTGCTGGACCGCAGCCGGATCGTAGGCCCAAGAGAAAGTATCGAGTGGGTGCGCCGGCTGGCGGAAGTGGGCATTTTCGCCGGTATTTCGACAGGGGCGGCAATGGCCGGCGTGGCCCGCTGCGCGTCTGAAATAGACGAAGGCGCCATCGTCACCGTGTCGCCGGACGGGGGCTGGAAGTACCTGTCCACCGACGTTTGGGGCGGAGACCTCGAGGAAGTGGTCGAGCGCGCCCGCCACGAGCTCTACTTCTGACGCCCGCGGCCCGAGGTCTCACGGCTGTCGGTCTCCCTCGCCGGCCGCGCTGATCCTGACTGCCGCCCGTGCAGGCGCCGAAGGGCCTGCGTGCTTCACCGACGTCAGCGTGGTCGTGGCATAGGCTCATCCGGAAGTGGACGACCGGCCTATTGGAATGTTCGACAGCGGTTTCGGCGGGCTTACCGTCGCGCGGGCGCTGATCGACCTGCTCCCGTCCGAGGATCTAGTGTACGTGGCGGACACCGGTCGTTACCCGTACGGGCCAAGAGCCTTGACGAGGTGCGCGAGTTTTCCACTCAGATAACGCGCAAGCTGGTCGAAGAGCACGATGTCAAGCTGGTCGTTGTCGCCTGCAACACGGCCACCGCAGCTGCGCTCGAGATGCTGCGCTACGACTTCGGAGTACCCCTGGTCGGGGTGATCGACCCCGGGGTGCGGGCTTTGCTCTCCGTCACCCGGACCGGCCGCGTGGGTGTGATCGGGACCGTGGGGGCGATCGGGTCGGGCGCCTACGAGCGGGCCGTACAGGCGCGTCGGTCGCTAACCGCTACCGGCCTCCCGGTCGAGCTGACGTCTGCGGCGTGCCCGGGTTTCGTCGAGCTCGTCGAACGTGGCCAGACTCAAGGCGACGAGGCTCATGAGCTGGCAGAGCAGCTCCTGGCGCCTGTCGTTTCCAGCGGCGTCGATTCGTTGTTGCTCGGGTGCACCCATTACCCTTACCTGGCGCGCACGATCGGGGAGGTGATGGGCCCGGAGGTCGTACTGGTTAGTTCAGCCGACGAGACAGCTTTCGAGGTCCGCGCCATTCTCATCGAAACAGGGCTCACATGCCGGAGCGCGTCAAAGGGTAGTTACCGTTGGATCTCCTCTGGAGAGGTAAGCACGTTCGTCAGGTTGGGCCGCCATTTCTTCGGGCCCGATCTCGACGGCGCCGAGCGCTGGGAGCCGCCATTGCCCAAGATGACACCACCGGCCAAAGTGACACGAGGAGCCAGGGCGGTACGCCCGCCAGAAGTGATTGGGACGACCAGTAGCAGGTCGGTCGATTGAGCGAGGCCGCGAAAACGGGCTCGCTTCAGGTGCCCGACGGAGGTGGCGTGCCTTTTTTCTTGACCGTCCTGGGGAGCGACGGCAGCTACCCGGGGCCAGGAGGTGCCTGCAGCGGCTACCTGCTTCGGACCGATGGGTTCGCCACCTGGATGGACGCCGGGCCGGGCACCATGGCCAACTTGCAGTTGCAGATCCCTCTCGCCGAACTTGACGCCGCGGTGGTCAGCCACGCCCACCCCGACCACTGGAGTGACCTCGAGGGCCTCTACGTGGCCATGCGCTACTTCCTGGGACGGCGCGGCTTCCCGATCTACGCTCCCGAGGGGTTGCGGGACCTGATGAGGGGCGAGTCACCGGATGGCACCTTCGACTGGCGGGTCATCGGCGATGGTGAGACCGCCGAGGTTGGACCTGCCCGGTGGAACTGGTCGCGGACAGATCATCCCGTGGAGACGCTGGCTTCCCGGGTCACGTTCGGCGGTCGAACGCTCAGCTACTCTGCTGACACCGGGGCAGCCTGGGAGCTGAGCAAACTAGGGCAGGACGTCCAGCTGGCGCTGGTGGAGGCGTCCTTGAGCCAGGAGGCGGAGGGGTCTATGCAGCACCTGAGCGCCAGGCAAGCCGGCGTGACGGCGGCCTCAGCGGGAGCCGAGCGCCTTGTCATCACCCACCTCGCTCCTCCCATCGACCGGGACCAGGCCCGCTCGGAAGCGGCCGCCGCCTTCAGTGGTCCTGTTCAGGTGGCGGTGGTGGGTAAGACGTGGACAGTTTGACCGGTGCCCCATGACCGGTGCCCGATGACCGGTGCCCAGTGACTGATAACAGCGGCCGTCGAGCCGATGGCCGGAGACCGGATGCCTTGCGGCCGGTGTCGCTGGAGCGCGACTTCACCGAGTTCGCGGCGGGTTCGGTCCTCGTCAAGATGGGACGGACGACCGTTCTGTGCACGGCCTCGTTCTCGGAGGAACCGCCCAGGTGGATGCGAGGGAGCGGGAAGGGCTGGGTGACGGCCGAGTACTCGATGTTGCCGGGCTCTTCGCCCGAACGAGTGGAGAGAGAAGCCGCCAGGGGACGCCAGTCCGGCCGTACGCAGGAGATCCAGCGCCTCATTGGGCGCAGCCTGCGGGCGGTAACGAACCTTTCCCTCCTGGGGGAGCAGCAAGTGACGCTCGACTGTGACGTCTTGCAGGCCGACGGCGGCACCAGGACGGCGAGCATCGTCGGCGCCTGGGTGGCGCTGCACGACGCCTGCTCGAGGATGGTCGCGATCGGCAACCTCTCGACTCACCCGGTCAGGGAGGGGTGCGCTGCTGTTTCCGTCGGGGTAGTTGGCGGGACGCCCATGTTGGACCTGGCGTATGTGGAGGACGCGGGCGCGGAAGTGGACATGAACGTGGTCATGACCAGCTCTGGTGCTTTCGTGGAGGTCCAGGGGACAGCCGAGGCCGCCCCTTTTTCGAAGCAGGAGCTCGACGTCATGCTCGGACTGGCCGAAAACGGCATCGCCGAGCTTCTTGCCGCACAGAGCAAGGTCGTATCGTCACCGCCGCCCGAGCGGGGCCCTAGGGGGTCGCCTATCCGTGGCTGAGCCGGGCAGGTTCGTTCTGGCTACGACCAACCCCAACAAGGCGCGTGGAGATCCGCGAGATCTTCGCCAGCTGCGGTCTCGACCTCGAGTTAGTCGCTCGCCCGGATGATGTTCCTGACGTCGAAGAGACCGAAGAGACCCTGCTCGGGAACGCCCGGCTGAAGGCCGGTGCACTGGTCCGGGCCATGGGAGTGGCGGCCATTGCCGAAGATACGGGACTCGAAGTGGAGGCACTGGGAGGAGCTCCGGGCGTACGTTCGGCGCGCTATGCGGGTGAGCCGCCGGATGACGCGGCCAACGTCGACAAGCTGCTTTCGCAACTGGCTGGTCGGCAAAGGGACGAGCGGGGTGCGAGGTTCGTTACGGTCGCCGTTGCCATGTGGCCGGACGGGCGGGAGGTGAGCGCCGAGGGGACGGTTGAGGGCTGGATAGCCGACGAGCGGCGGGGGAGCGGCGGCTTTGGCTATGACCCCGTCTTCGTGCCCAGAGAGGCCGACGGCCGGACGTTTGGCGAGCTGGCGGCAGGGTCGCCCGACGCCAAGCACGCCCTGTCTCACCGAGGTCGTGCCTTCAGGGCGTTATCTGCCGAACTCATGGGCTCGTCTTAATTGGCTGTTAAGAGCTGGCGCGACAATGTGGCCATGAGCGGGCCAAGGCGCCGCGACACCAGCGCCGGCGATGGCCAGGCGGAAGATGGCCGCCTCCGTGAGGAGGGCCAGCCTTCTCTGGCCAACGTCGCTTCTTTACCCGACGCTGAACCTGCGGGCGCTGAGCCTGCAGACGTCGAACCGGCCGGTGCGGGGACTGCGGACGCCGGTACTGCCGAGGCGGCGCCCGGTCAAAGCGTTGCCGCGACCGGGCCGAACGACGTACCGGCCGTCCACGACGGAGCGGCCGATGGAGAAGCTCGCAAAAAGCACAGGCGATGGCTGCCGCGTACCGTGCGCCACCTGGCCGAACTCCTGCTCGTCGGTTTCATCATCGAGTATTTCGTCGTACCCCAGATCGGGGGCACCCATAAGGCCGTGCACGTACTAGCCTCCGTCAACCCTTTCCTGCCCGTGCTCGCCGTCCTGCTCGAGGTCTTGTCGCTCATTGCGTATTTCGAGCTGACCCGCACGTTGATCCCCAAGAGCTCAGACCCCGGTTTTGCCACTCTGTCGCGCATCCAGCTGTCGACCCTGGCGCTCAGCCACTGCCTGCCCGGGGGCAACGCCATGGGTTACTCGCTCTCGTACCGCTTGTTGATGCGTTCGGGCGTGGGTGGCACAGATACCGCCGTGGCGCTGGCCACCCAGGGGCTCGGTTCGGCGGTCGTACTGAACGTCATCTTTTGGCTCGCCCTGCTCGTGTCACTGCCCATCTACGGCCTGCAATCGGGGTACTTGTTCGTGGCCATCGTCGGCATTTTGCTGATGGTGGCGATCGCAGGGCTCGTCATCTTGTTGACCAGGGGCGATGAGCGGGCCATGCACGTCCTGAGGGCGGTGGGCAGGAGGTTGCCCTTCCTCCACCCAGAGACCTTGCCGCGGCTCTTCGGGCAGCTGGTGGGCCGCATCGAACAGCTCTCCAAGGACCGCCGCGTACTGGGCAAAGCGCTGTTTTTTGCTACGGCCAACTGGTTGCTGGACGCCGCCTCCTTGTTGGTCTTCGTGGGTGCATTCGGCCACTGGGTGGACCCTGTCGCCGTCCTGATCGCCTACGGAGTAGCCAATATCGTGGCCGCCGTTCCGATCACGCCGGCCGGGCTCGGGGTAGTAGAGGCGACCGTGAGCGGGATCCTTGTCGGGTTCGGCACGCCCCGGACCATCGCCATCTGGGGTGTCTTGGCCTGGAGGCTGGTCAACTTCTGGTTGCCGATCCCGATAGGGGGGGCCTCCTACTTGTCGCTGAAGGTGCACCCGCCGGCGGGTGACCAGGCCGGCCTGGCGGCTCGGCGGGCCTTGTGGCGCGCCCGCTGGCGCTGGGTGGTCGAGCTGTTCGGGGAAGAGACACCTGGCCCCGAGCTGCGGGACGAGCTGTCAGTGATCGAAAAGGTGGAAGACGAAGCGGCCGGCAGTCAGGTGGTGGCCGGCGCGGCGGGGGGGGAAGAGCCGCTGAAGGGATTTTGAGCCGCTTCACAAATTCCGAATTCCCGGTTCGTCGGGCCGGTTGATTGCGCCTCGTGCATCAGCAGGGCTCATCGACACGAGAGGGAAGCTGTAACGCATCGACCTCAATGCATTTCCGGCGTTAAGCCGGGGCGCTCGCCGTTATTACCGAGAAACATCCCGCTACATCGAGATGGCGTGTCCTTGCGGTAATTGCACCGCACGAGAACGCTCTGCGTGGCGCGGAGGCTGCACCTATGGCTTAATAAGCGTCCACATCCGCATTATGACGCACTCAAGGGCGCTGGCGGTCACCGTCCGCGCTGTCCACTGGCCTCGCCTGCTAGGCTCCCCGGGCAGCAGCCGGTCCCAACGGCGAGCGGGGGCAACCCTGTCGGCCCCGGCTGACCGGGGCGGGACTAGCCGACATGAGGACCCGACCGATCGCAAGTGACTGACCGTAAGTGCTAGCCCGAACCGATGCCAGTGCTGGGGCGTGGTTGCCGGCCGACGGTGGCAACGGGCGAAGGAAAAAAGGAAAGGCAAGGCAGGTAATCACCAGTGGGATTTGACTTGGACGTGGTAGTGGTGGGGGGCGCTGGCCATGTCGGCCTTCCCCTCGCGATAGCCTTCGCGCAACGGGGGCTTCAGGTGGGCGTCTACGACGTCAACCCGAGGGCGGTCGAGATGGTGCAGTCGGGCGTAATGCCCTTTGACGAGCCAGGAGCGGACGACGCCCTCAAAGCTGTTATTGCCAGCTCTAATTTGAAGCCGACGACCGACGCCTCGGTGGTGGCCATGGCGGAGCACGTGGTCGTCGTGATCGGTACGCCTGTCGACGAGCACTTGAACCCGGACCCCAAGGTGGTGCCGGCTGCAGTCGAGGACCTGGCTGCCCATCTGCGAGCGGGCCAGCTGCTGGTGTTGCGGAGCACGGTGTACCCGGGGGTGACGGCTCTGGTAGAGCGCCGTATTGCCGGGCTAGGCCTGGACGTGGACGTGGCCTTCTGCCCCGAGCGCATCGCCGAGGGTAAGGCGCTCCATGAGCTCTTCGAGCTCCCCCAGATCGTCTCGGCGCGCAACCCGGGCGCGGTGATGAGGGCTCGCAAGCTTTTCGAGGTGCTCGTCAACGAGACCGTCGAGCTGGCGCCTGAGGAGGCCGAGCTGGCAAAGCTGTACACCAATGCGTACCGGTACCTGAAGTTTGCCTTGGCCAACCAGCTCTACATGATGGCCAACGACTTCAACCTGGACTACGAACGGATCCGCCAGGGGGTCATCTACAACTACCCCCGGGCGGCGGACCTGCCGGCGGCCGGGTTTGCGGCAGGGCCGTGCCTGCTCAAGGACACGATGCAGTTAGCCGCCTTCAACAACAACAATTTTGTGCTTGGTCACGCCGCCATGATGGTCAACGAAGGCCTGCCGCTCTACGTGGTAGACCGTCTTTCTCGCCACCACGATCTGACCACCATGACCATTGGTATCCTCGGGATGGCGTTCAAAGGCGAAAGCGACGACATTCGCTCCAGCCTGGCGTACAAATTGAAGCGCATATTGCGTTTCAAGGCGGCCGGTGTCCTGTGCACTGACCCCTACGTAAGGGTCGACGCCGACCTGGTGCCGCTGGAGGAAGTCCTTACCCGCTCGGACCTTCTCGTCATTGCGGCGCCCCACCGCATTTACGCCGATTTGGCCACCGACAAACCTGTAGTCGATATCTGGGGTATCCGGGGCAGTGGTGTGAGAGTATGACGCTCCCGCCGGGAGTGGCAGTCGTTTGGCCCGAGGTCGGTCGTTAGGGGAGGTAGTGGTGAAGCCGCGAGTTTCAATTGTGGTTACCGCCCGCGACGAAGGCGAGGCGATCATCGCCGCATTGAGCCGGATCGCCGAGGCTGTCAGTATCCCGTGCGAAGTGCTGGTGGTCTGTGACTCCGCGGACGATACTACGGTGCCTTACGTGCAGAAGTTCGCCCGGGAAGACGACCGCGTCCGCCTGCTCCTCAACAGTTACGGCCGGGGCCCGGCAAAGGCGATCCGGGCCGGCTTCGATGCTTCCGCCGCCGATGTTGTCGTCGTCACGATGGCCGACGGCTGTGACGACCCCCAGCAGATCGACCAGTTGAGCCGGTTGGTCGAGCGCGGTGTTGTCGTCGCGGCCGCTTCTCGCTATTCGCACGGGGGTCAGCAGGTCGGTGGCCCCATGATAAAGGGCCTCATGTCGCGATTGGCCGGCGCAAGCTTGCGGGTCCTGGCCCGCGTAGGCACGTGGGACCCGACGAACTCCTTCAAGGCGTATGACCGTCACTTTGTCCAGGAGGTCGGCATCCACAGCGACCAGGGCTTCGAGGTGGGGCTGGAACTGGTGGCCAAGGCCCGCCGGCTGCGGCGGCCCGTAGCCGAGATACCGACCATATGGTTGGACCGGACGTTTGGTGTCTCGAACTTCAAGATCGTCAAATGGGTGCCCGCGTACCTGCGCTGGTACCGGTTTGCTTTCGGCCCCCGTCTCACTGCCGAGCGTCTGCGCACTCTGCTGGATACGACCGGAGAAGAGGGAACATGACGAAAGTACTCGTAACCGGATCTGCCGGTTTCATCGGTGGGTACGTGGTTCAAGAGCTGCTCCAGCGAGGCTACGAGGTCATAGGCGTCGACAACTTCTCCAAGTACGGGCCCGTCAAGCGGCCCTACGACGCTCACCCGTCCTACCGCTTCGTCGAAGGTGACTGCCGCGACACGGCTCTGTTGGACGACCTGCTCGTTGGTACGGAACATTTCATTGCCGGGGCAGCCATGATCGGCGGCATCTCGTATTTCCACGCCTACTCCTACGACCTTCTGGCCAACAATGAGCGCATTATGGCGGCTTCGGTGGACGCCGCCGTCGCCGCTCACCGAAGCGGCCGGCTGCGCAAGGTGACGTACATGAGCTCGTCGATGGTGTACGAATCGACGGACCGGTGGCCGTCTTTGGAAGGAGACGAGCAAAAAGTGCCGCCCCCGCACTCGTCTTACGGTTTCCAAAAACTGGCGGTCGAGTACTTTGCTCGAGCGGCCTGGGACCAGTACAAGCTGCCTTACACGATAGTCCGGCCCTTCAATTGCGTCGGTATCGGCGAAGGACGGGCAGTGGGCGACGTAGAGGTCCTCTCCGGCAATGTAAAACTCGCCATGAGCCACGTCGTGCCAGATTTGGTGCAAAAAGTACTAATGGGGCAAAATCCCCTGCATATCCTGGGTGATGGCACCCAGGTCAGGCACTACACTTACGGAAAAGACCTCGCGCGGGGCATCGTAATTGCTATGGGGCACGACGCCGCAATGAACCAGGATTTCAACCTGTCTACGGCGACTTCCACGACGGTCCTGGAGGTTGCTGAGCTGATATGGCGGAAGATCAAAGGGCCTGACGTCCCGTTCCGCTACGTCAGCGATGCGCCATTCGAGCATGACGTCGCCAGGCGTATCCCGTCCGTCGAAAAGGCCAAGCAGGTGCTCGGTTTCGAGGCGACCACCACGCTTGATGAGATGCTGGACGAGGTCATACCCTGGGTAGGTAACGCGCTGAAAGAGGGCATTATCTGAGGAGGGTAACGCTTGAGCCAGCGGCGGCTCTCAGGGCGCACTAAGGTCACTGCGGCGCGGGTAGACCGAGGGAAAAGAAGTCCTCTGGGCCGGGGCTCCCCGCTACGGCTGCTGGTACTTGTGGCGAGCCTGGCTGGGGGCTTTTGCTCCGCCCTACTCAGCGCGGTGCCCACTGCTTTTGGTGCTTCTATCAGCGCTTCTTCTACGACGACGACCACTGGCGTCGGTGCGACAACCACCGCCACCGGTACTACGACGACGGTGGCCGGGACGACGACAACCACAACACCAACAACAACGACCACCGTCTCCGAGCCGACAACTACCCCGGAAAGACCAGCCGGGTACTGGGTCGTAAGGTCCAACGGCACCGTTTCCAACTTTGGCGTGCCGTCTTTTGGTGACCTCTCAAAACTCAAGCTGAGCCAACCGATCGTGGCCGCGGCGGCCACACCCGACGGGCGCGGCTATTGGCTCGTCGCTGCCAACGGGGGCGTTTATGCGTTCGGGGACGCTCAATTTGAGGGTTCGCCCGGGGCTCAGGCGGTCAACAAAACAATCGCCGGTATAGCGCCTTCTCCAGACGGTGGTGGCTACTGGATCGTGGCGTCTGACGGGAGCATCTTCGCCTACGGCGACGCCCACTCCTATGGTTCGCCGGGCCGGAAGAGCCTCAATGAGCCGATTGTGGCCATCGCAGCCACGCCAGACGGTCGGGGCTACTGGCTCGTGGCCTCCGATGGGGGAATTTTTGCCTACGGCGACGCCCACTTCTACGGCTCCACCGGGTCGGTCCACTTGAACGAGCCGATAGTAGGCATGGCCTCGACGCCAGACGGTGGTGGCTACTGGCTGGTCGCTTCGGACGGAGGGATCTTCGCCTACGGCGACGGGGACTTTTACGGCTCTGCCGGCTCCAAGGTGCTGCCGGCGCCAATTGTGAGCATCGTCGGTACCCCTGATGGTAAGGGTTACTGGTTAGCCGAACAAAATGGCGCCGTTTTCCCGTTCGGCGATGCGCCGAACTTTGGGTCGTCTACCTCCACGACATCTTCCGCCCCCGTTGTCGCCCTGGCCGTATCGCTCACTGCGGCGCCTCCGTCTGGCGCCACTACCACCAGAGCGGTAAGTACCACCGCCACCAGCAGCACGACGACCAGCCGGCCCACGACAACCACGAACCGTCGCACCACAACCAGCCGGTCGACCACTACAACCACCCGTCGTACGACCACGACGACCATTCGACGAACAACGACAACTACTCGACGCACGACGACGACCACTGCCCGACGCACGACGACGACCACTGCCCGACGCACAACAACGACCACTCGACGCACGACGACTACGACGCGGCGCACGACGACCACCACGAGACGCACTACTACCACCACTCGGCCTCCGCCGACGACCACAACCGTGCCTCGTCCAGTCAGCGGCAGTGACCCCTACGCGCCGGACGCCACCGGTTTCGACGTCTCCTGGCCCCAGTGCCTGCCCCGAGGGTCAGGGAGGGTGCAGACGCTTCCGAGCCCCCGCTCGTTCGCAATAGTCGGTGTCAACAACGGGACCATTGGTGGGTTCAACTCGTGCTTCGCAACCGAAGCCGGTTGGGCCGGGCAGAACCTTTCCGTCTACATCATCTTGCAAGCGGCCCCCGGTGGGGATCCCCCCATGGAGGCGCGCGGTCCCAGGGCGTCCTGCTCCAAGACGAGCAACAATTGTGAAGGGTACGACTGGGGTTACAACTACGCCAAAGCCGATATTGCTTTTGTCAGGGCGGCCGGGGTCGCCCCGAAGATGTGGTGGCTGGACATAGAGACCGGTGAGAACTGGCCTACCGCACCGTCCGTCCGGGGCGTCAACGCGGCCATAATTCAGGGCGCCCTTGACGCCATAAAGACCGCTCGTTACAAGGAAGGCATCTACAGCACCTGGTACCAGTGGGGCGAGATAACGGGCTCATATGTCCCCACCACTCGACCCGCGCTTTGGGTCCCGGGAGCGGACAACGTCGGAGGAGACGCCTACAGCGCCGCGGCCTTTTGTGAGCGGGCCATGAACCCCGGCGATCCTTCAAAGCTGAGCTCGGCCTCCCTCGGGTTTGCGCACGGTGCCCCCTGGCTCGTCCAGTATGGCTACGGTGGTGCACCCAGCCCCGATGGGATCGACCCGGACTTTGCCTGCGCGAAATCCGGATAACCAGTAAGCCATCGCGGGCACACCTGGCGTGTTCTGGTGTCCCTGCAGGCAAGAGGATGAAGGGCCAAAAAAGAGAGGCGCCCTTTCGGGCGCCTCTCGGTTTCAACTGTTACTAGCGCTACCTGGGTAGCGCCAATTGCTAGCGGCCGCGGCCACCGTGGCTGCTGCCCCAGCCACCTCCACCGCCGCCTCCGTAGCCACCGCCACTACCGCCACCGCGGTTGCCGGGGCCACCGCCACCGCCATTGCCGTAGCCGCCACCACTCCCGTAGCCGCTACTCCGCCGCCTCCGTAGCCACCGCCTCCGTAGCCACCGCCACTACCGCCACCGCGGTTGCCGGAGCCGCCGCCATTGCCGTAGCCGCTACCTCCGCCGCCTCCGTAGCCCCTTCCGCCACCATAGCCACCACCGTGCCCATGGCGTTTTGGCGCCGTGATGACGACCAGGGTGGCGTCTACCGTGGCAGTACCGGCCTGGTTGCCTGTGACCGTGACATTGTTACCGACCGCCACGCTCGGCGAGCTGACTCCCTTCTCTTTGTAAACCGTCGAGCTGGAGACGACCACGTTCACAGACGTACCTTTGGCCCCGTAGATCGTGGAGCTGGTCGATGTGAGGGTGAAGTTCGATCCTGCCCCACCCGAGGTAACGTCACCGCTCAGGGTCACCGACGGTATGTTGACCGACTTGGCCGTGATGGTGCTGGGTGCGCTCGTTGATGGTGGCGAGCCCTTGACTATCACGAAGTCGCCGACGGCCACGCTTGGCGAGCTGACGCCGGGCTGCGTGTAGGCGGTCTGGGTCGTTACGTCGACTGTCACCGAAGTGTTGAGGAGCGACTTGACGCTCGAGCTGGAGGCATTGACGACGAAGTCGCCACCGGACCCCCCTGAGGTGACCGTGCCATCAATGCTGACCGTCACCACACGGTGGTGACGACCACGGTTTGAGTGCCCGCGGCCGTAGCTGCCGCCCTGGTTGCCACCGCGAGAGCCGTGGTCCCCAGAGGCGCTGTGAGAGCTGTGACCGCGTGATGGTGAAGCGCTGGCCGCGGCCAGGCCACCTATCGGCGCCAGCACCAAGGCCGCCATCATCGCTAGGCAGAGGGCGAAACGGCTTGTTCTGAAGGCGAACAGCCCTCGCGCCCTTTCGGGTTCGCTAGTTGGGTTTCTGGCTGACATGCACTCCCTCTCCTGTCATCTCATTTGCCCAAATGGCAGTTTGCTGACGCGGTCCGATCACAGACCCGTCACTTCGATTCTGCCCATCTGAGGGGTCCTGACTGATGCGCAAAGTGTGAGGATTGTGTGAGGAAGATTTGCGCTAAACCGGTTTTCGCCACGGAAAGTACATACCGCGGGGCAGCCAGCAACCGCCTGTGTCGGCGGTGCAGACGGGCCGTGGGATGCCCCCAAGGTTGGCAGCCCCCTTACCATCTTCGACAGGCCTGAGAGAGCAATACTCGGGCTGGGAAGTCCGGCCGTGCCGGTATGGCTCACTGCCCCCTGCAGATGTCGATGGCCTGGGGGGTGTTGCCGCCGGCACAGTCGGTGCGTGAACCTCTGATGGGGACATGCGGCTCGATCGCTGGTTCGTAAGGTGGATGACGGCGAGCGCACCATGGACGGCCTTCCCGAACCAGGACGAGCGAGGAGGAGTTATCGGTTGGCCAGGCCGAGGAAGTGGACGTCTGGGTAGGCCTAGACGTCGGCAAGGAAGAGCATTTCGCCGAGGTGCTAGATGACGGCGGCGAGCGGCTTTTCGCCCGTAGCATCGCCAATGACGAGGCCGCCTTAGAAGCCTTGTTGGACCGCGCCAGCGAGCACGGAGTCGTTGGGTTGGTTATTGACCAGCCCGGGTCCATTGCCCAGCTCGCTCTCGCCGTCTCCCGCCGGAGGGGTGTGCCCGTGGCCTACGTGCCCGGGCTGGTGATGCGCAGGGCCGCGGACCTGTACCCAGGGGAAGCCAAGACCGACCGGCGGGACGCATATGTGATCGCCGATACGGCTCGCACGAGGCGCAAACAAGTGCAGTGGCTCGACGCTGGCTCGGACGAACTATTACAGCGCCTCAGGGCCCTAAATGGGTTCGACATCGACCTGGCGGCCGACCAGACCAGGCTGACCAACCGGCTTCGCGACGCTCTGACAAGCATCTCTCCTGCCTTGGAGCGAGCGTTGGGCTCCCGGCTGAACCACGCCGGGGTGCGGGACTTACTGGCCAAGTACCCGACCCCGAGCGCGCTACGAGCCGCCGGGCGGGCGCGTATTACCCGGGCAGTCAAGGCTCGGTCGCCGCGTCTGGCCACCAAGGTGACAGACGACGTGGTCACCGCCCTCGACGCCCAGTCAGTGACCGTGCCCGCAGAAGCGACCATCGGTCGGGTGGTCGCCGAGCTCGCCACCGAGCTCGACCGGCTCTTCGCCCGCCGGGACACCCTTGCGGGCGAGGTCGAGGAGGTCTTCTTGGCCCACCCTTTCGGTGAGCTGCTTTCGTCTATGCCGGGTATCGGCCCGCGTACTGGCTCGAGGATCCTGGCCGAGATCGGTGACGGCTCTCGCTTTGAAAATGGCGACAAGTTAGCCTCCTACGCCGGCCTGGCCCCCGTTACCCGCCAGTCCGGCAAGTCGCTAAATGGCGAGTCCAAGAGCCGAAGAGGTAACCACCGCCTCAAAAACGCCATGTTCCTGGCCGCGTTCGCGTCGTTACGCTCACCGGAGTCCAAGTCCTTCTACGACCGCAAACGGGCCGAAGGCAAACGGCACAACGCCGCGATCATTTGCCTGGCCCGCCGACGCTGCAACGTCATACTTGCCATGCTCGCCACTCGCCAGCCCTACAACCCGGCTCACGGGACGGACCGACTGACTGAAGCGGCCTGAGCACCAGAAACCACTTGACAAGAACATGCGGACACCCCCCAGGTCCCGTAAGTCTTCGAGGTCGGCGCTCAGCTAGCCGGTCTAACGGGCGCCGAGGCAGTTGTTGGACTTCGTCATTTTCGTCCGGTCCCGCTGCGGCGGGCACACGTTGTCAGCAGTGCCCTGTGCCGTAGGCGGCGGTTAGGGGCTCAAGCGACTTGGTCAGGGACCAGTGCGATATCGCGTTCAGCTGCCGAGAGAGCCAAACCGTCAAGCTCCTGTCCGCGCTGGAGCGCTCTCTGGAACATAGACGCATCTACTGCGTTGTGTTCCGCTAGCCGGTCTGATGTGCTCTCCGCAACCTCGACGGTCTCGTCACCGACGTTGAGGCGAAGGGCGGCTGTGTGCCGCGGTTGGACGCCGAGCCACCTCGTCGCGCTCTTGTATACCTCGAGCAACTGCCCCGTAGTGCCAACGACATCGATCGTCTCAAGCCGCTCCAGGGCGGTCGCTTGGAGCTCTGGCTCAGGTATTTGGGCCGGATCGCCCTCCCCCACCTCATGAGGACCAGGCCACGACGGTGCCGTCCGCTCGTATGCAAACAGACGGGCTTGTGGGTTACACCAGTACGTGAAGGTATCGCTGCATCGGCACCAACGCTCGAACGACAGAGACCGGGCGAGGTCGGAGGGCAGATGGCCATTGGGGCCATGCCGTCGCAGCTCCCCGTAAAGGCTCGTCACCATCTGGACCGGCTCACGTACCACCGTAACTGTGATGAACGTCAAATCCGGGAGCAGCCTCAGTGGCGCCGGCCCGAAGTGACCCGAAATTATCCCGAAGGAACGCAGCCGCGCTTGGCGACAAACGATAAAGCTCGCTAAGAGTTAGGCCCACGCACCTCTGCTGAATAGGGAAATGCTGTACCAACATTTCGCGGAGGCTCGTGCCGCCAGTTTTCGGGATATGCCACAAATAAAGGCGAGGTATGTCCGGGGCAATTGCGACGGGGGCGAGAAGTTCTCGGAAATTGGTGTTCCGGAAGAACCCGACCTGGCATTCCAGCGATCGAAGCATCTCCTGGATGACGTCCCTCAGTGCACCCCCTGCCGATAGGTGGTCCGAGTAAGGTCGCCACTCGTCGGCTGTGGGCTCGCGCCCGAGGAGCGACGCGTGAAAGCTCAGTGAGGACACGCGGGACGCCGAGATAATCCACCGGATCGGGCACGTACGCAATTGTAGTTGCTGTGCGGAAGGGATTTCCAAGGGGAGAGAAGTACTAAGACACGGGCCTCAGCGACAGGTAAGGCTTTCTTTCAGCTTCCTCTCACCTTCGGTTTACCTAATGGAGGAGGTTGTTAAGTGAGGTCGTCCGTCAGCAGTTGATGGAGCGCGCTCCTACGCACCCCTGACGTGTCACTACCGAGTGACGACAGCGCGCCCAGGAACTGTTCGGGAGAGCGAGCGAGCGGCGCTCCACCTGTGTTCCAGCGCGCTCTGCCCCTTGAGGTTACGTCGGCTGCGGCCGCCAACTTAAGCGCGGATCGTGCACGGTTCGTGCACGGCTAGGACGCATTCAATTGGGCCCGAACCCAGGGAGAACACCGTTGTCGTTCGACCATCGTGGAGCAGCCCGGGGTAGACCGCGCAGACCCAGTTTTGGCGTCATAACCGAATTGCCGCTGCAGGGTCGCAATGTTCGCCCACGCAGGTCGCTGAGCGCGTAAGGAGACTAAATCGATGTCGCGGGCTGGTAGACGGCGAGCAGACCGCGGGTCCCGGTTGGCATCCATTTCTTGATTCCGTTCCTGAATATTGCCGCGCGGAGCCGGCCGCTCCGCGGCGCCGAGGTGTCGAGTTCTACCGGAACCCGCCGGCTGAGCTGGTAGAACGTCTGCAGACCGCCGGCGTGCGACCCGACTGGTGGGTCGGGTCGGCCGACGAGGCCCGGGCCGGCGTC
Organism: uncultured Acidimicrobiaceae bacterium; assembly: GCA_963754115.1. Classification (GTDB taxonomy): domain Bacteria; phylum Actinomycetota; class Acidimicrobiia; order Acidimicrobiales; family Palsa-688; genus Fen-671. Next base: position 551,169 of record CAVWFC010000010.1, read on the forward strand.
GAGGCTGGTTGCGACTTTGTGTTGGCCGACGGAGCCGAAGCGGGTGGACATGTCCGGGGAACGATCGACCTGCTGGGCCTCCTTGACGTGGTCGATGTTCGGGTACTAGCCGCCTCGTGGCATCGGTACGGCCCCCGCCATGGCCGCGGCGTTGAGCGCGGTGGCGGCGGGTGTGCGAGTGGGGTCCCGGTTGGTCACCGGGGCCGAGTCGCGGGAGTCACCAAGCAGATGTTGACGCACTGGTGGAGGCCTCCGCGGCAGACGCCGCTATCGGTACTGCGTTCTCCGGGATGTGGCCGGACGCCCAAGCCGCAACCTGCCGTCACGAGGGCCTGAAACGCGCCCGCCCGTCACCGAGGAACAAACGCATCGGCCACACTTGCGCCACGCGTAGGTGCCAGGATTCCGACGTGACATTGCCTAAGGCCATGCAGAACGACCCTTGCACGGTGGTCTTGAGGCGGTAGAGCACATCCACGAGCGCCCGCGGGAACTCCCGGGCGCCGTCTCAGCGATTTAAGGGTGCCATGGAGCTTGAGCACGCTGCCCTGGTCACTATCGACCCGCTCGCTGCGTAAGGGCAGCGTCCGCTCTTCCAACAGCTCCTCGGCACGAACCGCCGCACGCGGATCGGGCGCCCGTGCGCATCCAACCCGACTGTAACCGTCGTAGAGCCGATCATTGTCCGCGACCTCCCTATCCGGCTCTACCGGGCCACCCCCGGCAACCCACGACAGATGCGTCGGAGCCGGCCACTCTCCACCGACAACCGGTTGCCGGTGCTGACGGGGCTACAGCTCTATCCTGTTCAAGGCCAGAAGCCACGACCGCCCAGGTCCAAGAATGTGACACTTGTCTGGACTGGTCACCGCTAAGATGCGGATCGCGATGGGTAAGCCCGCGTCGTGGATATTCCTTCGAAATGCGTAGTGAACCACCGTCTGTGCCACGCTCGGCGGTCGCGGAGGATGAGCAGCTGATGAGCCTCCTGCACACGACAACCACTCGGTGCGACGGCAAGCAGGGGCAGCTACCGCGACGCGCTGATGAGCTCGTTGCCACGCTCCAATCGGCGCAGTTGAAGCTGTCAGGATTCTGGCACGGCCGGCACATGCTTCAGAGCCGCCGCGCATCATTTCAAAGGAAGAAATCGTTTCGGCGCAGCCTCATCGGCGATGCAGAGCTCAGCAACGCCCTCGCCAGGCTTGAGACAGCGGCGGCCCGTCACGTCGAGGCTAACGAATTTGATGTCGCATTGCGGCTGATCCAAGACCAAGCCGAGGATATCTGGCTCCGCACGCTCGCAGGAGGCATGATATCAGGTAGTTACCGGCTTGATCGACTCTGCCTGTCAATCGGGCGTGAAGTACGCGGTGTCGTGGACCGGCGACCCCCCGCTCCCCCGGCTGGTCGCCGTCGCTACATCTACGCAGTTTCGGAGCTTTACCGCGAGGGGGCCACACGCGTCTGCTGGAAGATTTGATCGCCGCACAACCGGACGCCGATCACCAAATAATCTGGACCTGGGCCGAGCGATTCGATGCCATTGCGAATATGGCAGAAATCCTTCGTGTCAGAGAATGCGTTCCCCTCAACGTACTCCGCGGCGAACCGGTCGAGCGACTTCACAGAGCGTTCGCCATTCTCACTGAACTTTCTCCTGACGTGCTGGTGCACCTTGGTCACCCGAAGGATCCGATCGCGATCGCGCTGATGCAACCGGGTATCGCCCGGCGGCGTCTGATGATCCATCACGCCGACTCCAGCTTCGCGTTGGGCCGCTCGCTCGAGGGAGCAGTGCACGTCGCCCTTGGGCGCCATTTTCAAGATTTCGCTCGCCAGGAATGGGCCCTCGAGACTGTCCTATTACGACCGACATGTGAGACCCGGCTGTTCCAAAGGCAGCCGGCTGGGCAAGGGATCGGCCATTCCTTACCGTGACGTCCGGCACGTCGCACAAGTTCGATCTTAATCGAGAGTTGTCGTACCTGGATGTTTTGACGGAGCGGTTCGCCGCGCGCGATGGAGCACACGTGCATATCGGGCCTCTATCAGGAGATCAAACGGTGCGGGTCGACCAACATCTGGCCAAACTGGGCTGTCGCGAGAGGTTCGTTTATATAGAGCACGTACCCGATCTAGCGTCCGCACTGAGCGAATTGGCGCCTTCGGTGTACATCGACTCCTACCCCATCGGCGGGGGAAAAGCAATTGTCGAAGCGATGGCCGCTGGCCTGCCGATCTGCGCTGCAAGTCATGATCCAAACTTGGACAGCAGCTCCTTTTGCTATCCGGAGTGCCTTCGGTGGACACACCCCGCCCAATTAGGGAAGATCTTGGCGACCCTCGATCCACCAACGGTTGAGCGTCACGCTGCTCTTTCCCGAAGGTACTTCGAGCGAAACCACTCACCAACGATCTTCAAACGGCGCCTGCAAGCACTTACCCATTAGAGGCGGTGGTCATGCCCACCGACCCAAGCGGCGATTGGGTCCCTCGTCGAGCACGATCCGGCGGGCTCGATCCGGGCTTAAGAAATACCCCTAACGTCCTCGATCCCCTGTGCAGGCGCAATTCCCACTCGATCAGGGGCCGGTAACAACTCCTAGTTCGGTCAGGCACGTGGCCAGTAGGCCGCCCACGGTACTTGGCGCGTAACGTCGAGCGATAGTACGCCTTCCACCGCTAGCGACCCGCGTCCAGAGCTTCTCATCACTGTAGCATCTCGCCACCATGCCCGCGAAGGCCTCTGCGGAATTAGCAATAAGAATGTCGCGCTCGTTTACGAGGCCCATGCCCTCCGCCCCGAGGTCGGTCGTAACCACAGGTAAACCATAGGCTAAACTCTCACCGATTTTTCCCTTCATTCCTGCGCCGAAGCGCAGAGGAGCCACGAACACTCGTGCATGCTCATACAGGTAATCCAACTCCGGCACCCAGCCCAGCACTCGGACGTCATCCCGTGCTCGCACTCGCATCTCTTCGGGAGGATGACTACCGACAATTGATGTAACCACGCCGGGAAGTCGTTGGCGAAGAAGTGGAAGAATATCCTCAAGTAACCAACGGGCTGCGTCGGCATTAGGAGAATGTAGGAAGCTTCCCACAAACAAGAGCCCTTCCCGCTGGGCAAAAGGGCGCCCCGAGTATTCTCCTTGATGGATGGTCGGTACGACGTACACGTGGAGGCTTGGGTCCTCGCTTAGCAATATATCTCGCTCCGTCTCGGAAACGACCCAGGTGGCGTCCGCTCCTCGGGCCAGAGTGAGCTCTAAATAGTGGCGTAGTTGCGAGCGTGCGAGAAGGTCCGGGTCTCCCTCGACCTCGAGCGTGGCGTTGTTCCCGCAGGAAGTGTATATCCACCGTGTCGTAGACGATCTTTGTGTTGGGACTTAGCTCCCTGATCAAAGGCAAGTAAGGCCACGACGGCATTGGCCGAGAAAGGATGGCTACGCGTAGATCGGGGGAGAGCTGTTGCAAAAGCGGGGCCAGGTTTGTCTGTTCGGGGAGGAACTCGACACCCAGGTCCCGGAGTGCTGCCGAGTACTGCGGAACGTCAGCGCCGTTGTAGGGAACGAATGTGACGCCGAAGCCAAGGTCGACAAGGATCCGGAGTAGCTCGAACATTCGCCGCGAGCCAGCGTCCCGGTCGGGCGTGGGAATGTGGTCGTCGATGACGAGGGCTCTCCCGGCCGCGCACCTCCAACTAGAGACTCGCGCCAAGCTTGAAGTCATCCGGACGGTGGTTTAGCAGCTCGGCCTCCCACTTCTGCCGGAATACCTCCCGATTAACCTCTTGATGACGCTTGACGCCTGAGAACGGGTCGACCCCGGAGGTCGCCCCCTCGACGTGGGATACGACTGATCGGGGCTCGTACACGACCCTGTAACCCAGTTTGCGCGCCGCGAAAGCGAGGTCGACATCCTCGTAGTAGGCGGGAACGTAACGGGTGTCCAAGCCGCCGAGCGCATCGAGGATCTCTCGCCTAACCAAAAGACAGGCCCCAGAGCAGTAATCCACGTCGCGAGGAAAGCCATAGGCAGGAGAATCGGGGTCATCGCCCCGTCCATAATTCCAACCGGAGCCATTTCGCCAAATGATCCCGCCCGCCTCCTGGAGACGTCCGCCCGGGTAAACCAGCTTTGCACCCACGAGACCGATATCTCTATCCTCCTCGGCCCTGTCTACCAGGGCATCAAGCCATCCGGGACGAACGACGGTGTCATTGTTGAGCAACACCACGAAGCGGCCCCTTGCCACCGCAACCCCGCTGTTCACCGCGTTTACAAAGCCGCGATTGCGTCCCGAGCGCACTACGCTGATGCCTTCGACCTCGAGAAGGAGCACCGCGGTCCGATCGTAGGAACCGTCATCGACGACAATCACCTCGTAAGGTACCGACACCACGTCGTCGGCGATGGAACGCAGGCATGCGGCCGTAAGATCCCAGTTGTTGTAGACAGGGATGATGATGCTGACTTCAGGTTCGTCGGCGGTCGGCAACGGCGGGACCGGCACGACAACACTGACTCCAGCTGCTGATGCGTCGGTCGCCACCGGCGGTGGTTGGGGAAGGGCTGTACCCGCCAGGCGGCTGTACAAAAACCGACGGAGGGACCCTGAGGGCGCCAGGCGGTCGAGCGTGCCCCAGTAGAGCCTGGCCGCGCGAAACAGCTTGGACCCTTTGATCAGAGCCAGCTCGCCGGCTTGGGCGGCGCTCACAGCTTCGGCGGTGCTCACAGCTTCGGCGCGTTTGGCCGCCTGAAGCGCCTCGACGAGGCGGCGCTGGCGACGGTCCGCTCGTGCGGCTCGTTGCCGAGCGCGTTGGATGGCTTGCAACGACTCTTCATAAGCGCGTGCTTGCGTGTCGAGTTCTTCATCCTTCGCCGTCAGTTGGTCTCGCAACTGGTTCTCTTCCCCGATGGCACGAGCGAGCTGACCAGGAAGCGCCTGTACCAGCTCTATCGCCGGGTCGGCCACGGTTGCGGAGTCGGGTAAATCTGGCAGCGGGCTATTGGACGCGACGGCCAGCAGGTGCGCGGCGACGAACTTGGTCGAGGGAACCCACTTGCCGTCCCGGTGCGACAACGTCATAACCGCTCCCGATCCTCCATCTGGTTGAACGGCGACGAGGACGGAACCGGCGATGGCGCCCTGGGCCCAGGTCCGCTGGTGAGCAAAGCTCCTGCCTAGAAGGTCGGCCAGCTCGTCCCTGCTCAGCTCGTGGACATGGAAGGCGTTAACGCGTCCGAGATAGTCGGTGTTGATAAAGCGATCAGGGGTTGAAACAAGGAACAAACCATCCGGCCCAAGCACCCGGGTGGTCTCGGCCATGAGTTGCTGATGGTCCTCGATGTTCTCAATCGCTTCAAAACAGACCACTGCATCAAAGGAACCATCGCTGAAGCCAGCCAGGTCAAGCATGTCGCCGTGTCGGAATTCCAGGTTGTCAAGCTGGTGTGTCCGCCGGCTGTGCTCGACAGTGGCGTCGTCGATGTCGATCCCCACGACACTGCGGGCTTGAGTGGCCAACAATGCCGCTCCGTAGCCCTCGCCACTCGCTAGGTCGAGTACAGTCCGCCCGGCCACTAGGGGGGCCGCAAAGACATATCGATGGTAGTGCTCGTAGATCATCTGGATGTCGCTCGCCCTGGGCACGCACTGCTCGCCCGTCCAGTCGATCAGCGGGCGGTTTTCAGCGCTGTCGTCGGATGCCATCAGCTGGCAATCTACGCCACTCAGGGGGCCCGCACAGTCGGGCGCCCGACCTGCTGCGCAACCGGTCTTGGCTGGCTCGAGATGCGTGCCTTTTGACGGTTAGCCGCAGAACGGAGCCACCGATCGTCGTCTCTCTCCATCGAGCACGAGGTCGGGCTGGCGCGCTGATCCGGGCGGCGCTCGACAACAATGCGGCCCCAAAGGCTCTTTGCGCAGGCCTCGGTACTGATTTGTGTTTGCGTCCCTCGCACTGCATCAGGGTCCTTTAGGAGCTGGTCGGAGACGCTCGAGCGCACAGCCGTCAGTTTCCCCCCGTACCTCTTCGTTACGTCGTCAGGCAGGTTTACAAGCCGCCGCCGCGCACGCCAATCCGTGAGTGCTTCGACCTTGGTGACGCCAGGAACACGCCCGGGCAATTTCCTCGAAACGAACCTCATATGCCACTTCGCATGGCAGGTGGACGATAGGTGAAGAACTGACTGTCCGGTCGCTTCTCTTAAATGGCCAGTTCTTGGATAGAGAAGACCGAGGAAGTGGTGGCCCCGTACTACCCTTCATTTGGACATGTCACGGCTAAACGACCGTCGGGATTGAAGCTGGCGATCGCCTCGATCACCCGGTCCTGCTGCCCATCACTGAGATGCGGTCCCATCGGCAGGCTCAGGACCTCGTGATGGGCGGCGTCAAGCTCAGGAAAGCTGTCGGCCACAGGCCCGAGATGGCGGAAGGCGCCCTGACGGTAGGGCGGGATGGGGTAGTGAATGGCCGTCTCGACAGATGCCCGCCCCAAGTGGGCCACGAGCGCGGCCCGGCACGGAACCCTGACCACGAAGAGGTGATAGACGTGCCACGCCCAATCGGCCTCGTATGGAAGTCGCAGCCAGGCGAGATGGGCGAGTGCGTCGTGATACCGGGCTGCTACCCTGCGGCGGCGAACGTTCCACTCGTCGAGTTTCTCGAGCTTCACCCCCAGGACCGCCGCCTGGAGGGGGTCGAGGCGGCTGTTCCAACCCGGTAGCTCACTGTGGTACTTGTCGCGCGCGCCGTAGTTCCGGAGCGCGCGGACGCGGTCGGCTATGGCATCGTCGTCCGTGGTGACGGCGCCCCCGTCGCCCAGCGCCCCCAGGTTCTTGGATGGATAGAAGCTGAAGGTCGTGGTCGAGACGAGCCCGCCGAGAGGGCGTTCCCGGTACCGTGCCCCGTGGGCCTGGGCCGCGTCGCCGATCACGACGAGGCCGTACCGATGCGCAATGTCGCAGATGGGACCCAAGTCGGCCGAGTGACCGTAGAGATGGACCGGGATAACCGCACGCGTCCGGGGGGTGACGGCGGCGTCGAGCCGGTCGGGCTCGAGCGTCAACGTTGCCTCGCTCACCGCGGCGGGCACCGGGACGGCCCCGACTTGCGTGACTGCCAGCCAGGTGGCCACGGCCGTCGCAGCAGGGACGATCACCTCGTCTCCGTTACCGATCCCGTGGGCCGCCAGCGCCAATGCCAGCGCCTCTAGCCCATTGCCCACGCCGACGCAGTGCTTGGCACCGGAGTAGGCCGCAAAGCGGCGTTCGAAGGATTCGACCTCCGGTCCCAGGATGAAGTGGCCGGAACGGAGCACGCGTGCGATGGCCACGTCGATCGGCTGCTCGAGCTCGCGGTACGCGGCACCCACGTCGAGAAAGGGAACTGACATCAGAGACTTATAGTCGGAGGATAGATCGTCCCGGGGACCGGCGCCAGGCTGACTAGCGTTTAAACCAGCATTCCGGGAGAGGAGGCTAGAAGGACGTTGTCAGGATCAGGCATCGACTTCACGAGGTTCGAGGACATCAGCTACGAGGCGTTCCGGCGCCGCACGCTGAATCCCTCACTCAGCCAAAACGAGAAGCTGGGGTTTCCCGACGTGTACCGTCAAGGCAAAGAAACCCTGATCTTCGCAGACATAACGTCGAAGCTCAGCCGCCTTGGCCAGCATGGGCAGATCGTGATCGACCTCGGAACAGGCTGCGGGCCGCTGGCGCTGTTGATGATGGAACACTGCGAAGAGCGGGGCCACCTCCTTGTGCAAGTGGACTCCCCAGAGATGCTCGCCCTCTTACCGCCAGCGTCGTCCACGACCACCCGGATCGGGGGGCGCTTCCCCGGCGAGTGCGACGGCTTGATAGCCGACCTGCACGGACGGGCGCACTGCGTACTGGCCTACGGCGTGTTGTCGTGCGTCTTCGCCGACGGCAACGTTTTTGAGTTCGTCGACCAAAGCCTCGAGCTCCTCGCCCCGGGCGGTCAACTGCTCCTCGCCGATCTCCCCAACCGCTCCAAGCGCAAGCGCTTCTTCGCTTCTGACGCCGGGATCCGCTTCCACCAAGAGTTCATGGGTACGTCCGCACGGCCCGACGTGAGCTTCAACGTCCTCGAGCCTGGCGCTCTCGACGACGCCATCGTCCTCGGCATTGTGGCTAGGTGTCACGCCGCTGGCTTCGACGCGTACATCGTCCCCCAGGGCGACGGTCTTCCCTTCTCGAACCGGCGGGAGGACATCTTCGTGACCCGACCTTGAGCCAGCGAGGCCTACCATGCACATCGAGCGGTACCGTACGCAACGAGAGCCCCTTTGGAACGAGTTTGCCCGGCGGTGGAAGAACGGGACCTTCCTCTTCCATCGTTCGTACATGGAGTACCATGCCGATCGGTTCGAGGACTTCTCCCTGATTGTGCGAGACGAAGATGACCACGTCGTCGCCTTGCTGCCTGCATCGCGACATGGCGATATGCTCGTCAGCCACGGCGGTTTGACCTACGGTGGCTTCGTCTCGGCGGCCGAGATGACGGTGACGCGCATGCTCAACGTCTTCGCCGCCTGCCTCGACCATCTCCGCCGCGCCGGCATCGCGGCGTGATCTATAAATGCGTGCCTCACCTGTACCACTCCGTCCCCGCCGAAGAAGATGCCTATGCGCTTTTCCGGTGCCGAGCAACGCTGTCCCGACGGGAGGTGTAATCAGCGATCGACACCGCCTTGGCTCTGCCGTTCCGCCGAGGTCGTCTGGGCACGTTGCGCGCCGCGAGGAGGAACGGTCTGCGCGTCGAGGAGACGACGGCGTTCGCTGACTTCTGGGCTGTGTTAGAGCACAACCTGTATGAGCGCCACGGCCGCCGGCCGGTCCACAACCTGCGTGAGATCGAACGGCTCGCTCGGTTCTTCCCCGAGAACATTCGGCTCTTTCGCTGCCTCCGCGGTGATGTGACCTTAGCTGGGAGCGTCGTTTACCTGAGCACCCGAGTGTGCCACGTCCAGTACGACGGGGCCTCAGAGGAGGGCCGTGGCTGCGGTGCTCAGGATCTGGTACTGGCTACGGTCATCGAACACTTCTCACCGACGCACCGGTGGATCGATCTGGGCACGTCGACAGAGCAGGGGGGGCAGCACCTGAACGAAGGCCTGATGGCTTACAAGGAGGGATTTAGGGCCCGGTCCGTGAACTACGACACCTACGAAATGGTGCTCTGAGTGACAGGCTCGGCGCTCTCCCGACCTCCGCTCCGCTGCCGGCTCATCGACTTCCAGACCATCCCCGACGTCCGCGGGACCCTTGTTGTCGTGGAACAGGAGCGTCACATCCCTTTCCGCATCGGGTCGGCACGATGGGCCAGCCACCTTTCGGCTCCCGCCGCGGTCGACATGGAGCACGGCGAGCCAGCGGAGACAATGGTCGCGGCACTGTCGGGGAGCTTCGACGTTTCCGTCGGGTCGGCCCCGGTCCGCGCACCGGTTCGGCTCTGCCGGGCCGACGTGGGGCTGTACCTGCCGGTCGGCCACCGCTGGTCAATCGAGAACCCGTCAGTCGGAGCCGCATGGCTCGTTCTGACAAGCGCTGCTTGGCGTCCAGCGTTTGACCGCACGAAGGCTTGAATGGTCACCCTTGATCGTGCTCCCGCACGAGGACCGCGCCGGCTGGACCGTGGTCCAGGCCACCTCCCGCCGGGAGGTCCCGTTCGCGATCCGGCACGTCTACTACGTCCACTCCGTGGCCGCCGGTGCACAGCGGGGAGGGCACGCCCATCGTAAGCTCGAAGAGCTGTTGGTCGCAGTGACCGGTTCCTTCGACCTCGTCCTGCACGACGGACGACGGAGTACGACGACCCACCTGGACCGCCCCACCGTCGGGGTCTACATCCCCAGGCATTCTTGGCGTGAGCTGAAGAATTTTTCGCTAGGCGCCGTGTGCCTCGTCCTTGCCTCGTCGTCCTACGACGAGAGCGACTACATCCGGGACTTCGAGGACTTCGTCCGCGAAGCGAGCGACTCTCGACTCCCGACTGCGGGGCCGACCGAGTTCGCCGCCTCTGAGGACCCGCGCTGATGTGGGGTGATAATCCGCCGATCGTCGGAGGCGGACTCCCGATGTTACGTGTCGAATGCACGCCGCTAGCTCTTAAAGGTCCCGAACAGGGAAAACGTGCGGGCGAGAGGACTCGAACCTCCACCCCTTTCGGGACCAGGACCTAAACCTGGCGCGTCTGCCAGTTTCGCCACGCCCGCATGAGCTCGTGACCTGCCCGTTCATGCTACACATTGGGCGCGAGGGGCCCCCGGCCGGGGATACCTTGACCGCTTTGACTACCAGGTCGGACGGGCGATCGTCAACTCTTCGGGCAGTTTCTATACTTCGCCGGGGGGAAGGCGTTTGGCGTCCCGACGGCCGCAGCGCTGACCACGGTCCGAAAGACGGACAAGGTGTTGGAGCTCAAAGGTCCCGTGACATCGGCCCAAACCGGCTCCGCCATAGCCAGCGGGGTCCTCGCTCAGCGTGGGCCCGGCCGTGTAGGTGAGCTACCAGGGCGAGGTGTACCCGGTCAAGACGGCGGCCCAGGTTGCCACTGATGGCTATGTCGGTACGGCCAGCGTGCCGGCGCCGAACACCGATCGCCTCACGGTCGCCTTCCCGTACTCGGGTTCTTAGTCGAGCGAGCGCCGGCCGAAGACGGCCCGGCGAATCGCCCGGTTTCCGCTGTACCTTGCATATATGGCTCAGCCCGATTCCTCACTCCTACCGCTGCTGCAGGCCGCCACTGCGGGCGGCGAACCCACGCCCGACGTCTACCAGCGGCTCCTCCGTGAGCGCATCATCTTCCTGGGCACAGAGGTCGACGACCGCTCGGCCAACCTGGTCTGCGCTCAGCTGCTGTTGTTGGCCGCGGAGGACGCCAACCGGGACGTCAGCCTGTACATCAATTCACCGGGCGGCTCGGTCACGGCGGGACTGGCCATCTATGACACGATGCAGTACGTCCCCTGCGACGTTTCGACGGTATGCATGGGCCTGGCCGCTTCGATGGGCCAGTTCCTGCTGTGCTCCGGCGCCCCGGGCAAAAGGTACGCCCTTCCTCATTCGCGCATACTGATGCACCAGCCCTCCGGTCAAATGCAGGGCCAAGCGACGGATATCGCCATCCAGGCCGAGCAGATCGTTTACTTGAAGCGGATGATGGCCGAGCGGATCGCGTTCCATACGGGCCAGACGGTAGAGCGGATCGAGCGGGACTCCGACCGGGACCGCTGGTTCACAGCAGACGAGGCCAAGGACTACGGCTTCATCGACCAGGTCATCTCGCGGGCACGCCAGGTAGGCGAGCCCGCCCTCGCCTGAACCCGGGCCGGACCCGTCCCCGGGCACCAGGTCCCTGGTGCTCGCCCCGGGCTGGGTTCCTCACGAACGCGCATTTCGACCTCGCCCTGACGGGACGCTTTTGTCCGTGACGGCCTAGGGTTTCGGACCTTCTGTTTTCTTTGCGAACTGTTCAAGGCCGGCCGCCAGCGCCCGGCAGGCCCTCCTTACAGCCTTGGCGGCGGCGCGGCTGGCCACCCGGGAGACGCCGCCCTGGCTGTAGTGGAGGCGGACCAGCTCCGCAAAGCTGTGATCGACGGGGCCAACCGGCCCAGGTGTGATGGGGACGGCGTCGTCCTGCGCTGGCGCCGGCCCCCCGTCGTTGGCGGGAAGGGAGCCAGACCCCGCGGCGCCGCCTTCCGGCGACGGTATGCCCGTACCCAGGCCCTGGTGGAGCGGCAAAAGGTCGGGCGCCTGCCACGGCTCCTGGCAGAAAGTCACGAGCGGCTGGAGGACCACTGACCAGCGAAAGCGCTTGCGCACCTCCATAACGCCGGCTCGGCATCTCTCGGCCAGGTCCCAATCGGAAAGGAGCTGTAGCAGCGCCTCCTCGAGCGCGCCCGCATCCTCCGGGGGGACGGTAAGCCCAAGGCCCTCGGCCTCGATGAGCTCGGCGAAGGAGTCCCCCTCCGTTGTGACAACCGGTAGGCCGGCCCAAAGGTAATCGAGTGCCCGGGTGCGAAAGGCAAACCTGGTCTCGACGCTATCGAAGTGCATCGTCACGCCCAGGTTCGCCTCTAGCAGGTAGTTCTCTCGCTCCGAATAATCGACCCAGCCGTCGTTGAAGAACACATGCTTGCCGGTCAGGCCCAGTTCGTCCGCCAGCGCCCGGGCGTCAATGGCCATCTGCATCGGGGGCACGTCCGGGTTGGGGTGGCGCAAACCCATGAAGTACAGGCGAACGGACGGTCGTCGCCGGGACAGACCGTCGACTGCCCGGACCAGGGTCAAGGGATCGAACCAGTTGTAGACACCGCCGGCCCAGATGAGAACGTCGTCGCCCGGGCCGATACCCGGCACGACCCCGCGCAAGACCGGCCGCCGGTGTTGCGGGGCCTCATCCGGGAGCCCGAACGGTACTACGTCTATCAAGCGGCGAAGCGTGGGGTCGTTGTCGTAGGTCAGTGCATTGGCGCGCCCGACGGCACACAGCTCCCCGATAAAGAGGTCCCGCTGCCTCTCGCTGGCACATATCAGAAAGTCGCCGCGCTCGAGCTGTCCGTTCATCGTGTTTACGGACAGCTGAATGTGGCCGTCGCGCTGCGGGCCCGTCGCCACTTTGGTCAGCGCCAGCGTCTCCAGGTGGAGCGGGTCGTAGATATCGAAGACGATGGTCTTGGTCGAAGTGGCCAGGACCGGGTGGTGCAGGGTCACATAGCCCTGGAGGACCATCACGTCGCACCACGCCTCCGCCTCGGCCAGCATTTCGGGACCGGCGGCGACAGCGCTGAAGCCCTGCGGGTGGACCTCGCAGTAGGGCGACGTAGTTAGCAGGCGGACATCGTGATGCTCTTCGGCCAGGCGCCTGGCGATGTGCAGAGCTCTCATGGCCGGCCCGGCGATCTGGGGCCGCAGGACGTCGGCGGTCACGACCAGGACCCGCGTCATCTGGCTCGTGGCCTTACTCGAGCGCGGCCCGGTAGCCTCACGGCGATGGTGGAACCCACGGCTCCGCAGCGTAACCTCCACGAGACAACGACGGCAGCTACCGGAGGGCAAAGGCGGGGGAACCGGCGGGTGGTCGTGTTCACGACCGACCCGGTCGGGCCGGAGATGCCCGGCCCCGCCATAAGGGCGTGGGAGCTGGCCCGGGTCCTTGGGCAGCACCTCGATGTCGTCCTGGCCAGCACCGTAGGCGTGTCAGGGAGCCATCCCGCCGCTGAACTGCGCCTGGCCGAGGGCGAGGCGCTGCGCCAGCTCGTCGAGGGGTCGGACGTTACCTTCTCGCCCAGCAGCCTGGTCTATATGGCTCATGAACTGCAGCGCACCGACAACCCGGTGGCGGTCGACGTCTACGACCCGTTCCACCTCGAGAACCTCGAAATGGGTGGACCGGACCGGCCCGAAGAGGACCGTGCTGTGGCCCGTCTGACCGGGGTTCTCAACGCCGCGTTGCGCCGCGGCGATTTTTTTGCTTGCGCCAGCGAGCGCCAGCGCGACTTCTGGCTCGGTTCGCTGGCCGCCGTAGGCAGGGTCAACCCCTACACTTACGACGTCGACCCGCTCCTCGACCAGCTGATCTCGGTCGTGCCCTTCGGCTTGCCGAGCGAGCCGCCCCAAAGACAACGACCAGGCCTACGGGGCGTGGTCCCCGGCATCGCGCCGACGACAAGGTGGTCCTGTGGGGCGGTGGGGTATACAACTGGCTCGATCCCGTCTCGGTGCTGAGGGCGGCGGACCGGCTGCGCCGGCGGCTTCCGGAACTGCGCCTCGTGTTCCTGGGTATGCAGCACCCCAATCCCGATGTCCCCCGGATGCGAGTCGCCACTCGCCTTCAGGAGCTGGCGGCCGAGCTGGGCCTCACGGGTAAGTACGTGTTCTTCAATGCCGGTTGGGTGCCATACGCCAGGCGGGCCGACTTTCTTCTCGACGCCGACGTGGCGGTAAGCACGCACCTCGACCACCTCGAGACGCGCTACGCGTTCCGCTCCCGGGTGCTCGATTACCTATGGGCGGGCTTGCCCATGGTGCTGACGGGCGGTGACGTCCTGGCTGAAGAGATCGCCCGGGCCCGCCTCGGTGTCACCGTCCCGGCGGGGGAGGACGAGATGCTGGAGGAAGCTCTGGCCCAAATGCTGGCCAGCCCGCCGCCGCACCAGCTTTTCGCGGCGGTCGCGCGTCGTCATACCTGGGAGCGGGCGGCCAAGCCCATTCTGGAGTTCTGTTCCGCCCCCCGGCGCGCCCGGACCTCACGGTGCAGCGCCTCTCGCCCGATGCGGCAGCCAACCAGGGCGACAGTTAGGGGGGCATCGGCCGTTCCGGTTCTGCCCTGGAGCCCGTGGAAGGCTCGGAGCCGCTCGGTCTGGCCTCGGGCACCACGTCTAGAGTTCAGAAATCCACACTCTGTGTTGTTCCAGACTAGAGAGCTCACACTTACATCACATCTCGCTCAATCTCGTTGCGTTTTCTCGAACTCGTTGCGATCTCGTGACTTTTTGCTACTCCAGCGCAACGAGTTGGCGCGATCGCAACATGAAGTTAGCGATTGTGAAGGAAGTGTGAAGGAAGGTGCCTACAGGAAAATGTGGCCGAACGAAACGTGCGCGCCCGCCTGCCCGCCGCGCACACCCAGCGGACACGCTCACGCCTGGAGCTATTGCGCCGGCTGACCCGTCGTCCGGCTCGGCCACGTCCGCTTGGCCACGGATACGAGGTTGCTTACGGCCGCCCTCCGGTCCTCTTGCAGCGTGCGCAGCTCGTCCCTGAGGGCGTCGTTCGTCGCTCGCAGCTCCTCGGTCTCGGCCGCCAGCGCGGCCACCCGCGCCTCTCCCGTCTCGACCCGGTCACGTAGCTTGCGGAACTCGGCCTCGAGCCTTTCGATGTGGTGGTCCTTCAGCTCGGTAGCCTGCTCGAAGTGGAGCGCCTTGTGGCGCTCATCGTCGTAGGCCCCTTCCATGCCGGCCCGGTCGGCTACCGCCGCCCAGTACTCGGACGCCGCCATCCGGGCGTTGTCCGGGTCGGCCCGCAGCTTCTCAGGCGGTTCGAGGTCCACCCACCCATCGGGCAGGTCTTTTAGCCACTTGTACAGCGATAACTGGGCACCCGTAAGGACTTGCTCGTTTGCCCCATCCTTGGCCCGGGTGTGGTGATGGCGCATATCGCGTGACACGAAGGCCTCGGCCGTGCCGCTCTGACTGCCCTCAGCGCTAGCCGGGCCGGGCCGGCCACCCCACTCGCGTACCCCCGGTAGCATCTCGGCCAGCTGGTCCAGGAGCCGGGGCGTCGTCCGGGCCGGGTCCTCGACGAAGTCTTCGTAGCGGACGACGAGCAGCCGCCGGCCGGCGAGCCCGTCGAGCAGCTCCGCGCAGTAAATCTGCCAGAGCGCCAGGGCGACGTACAGTGGCCGGCCGTCCCGCTTGCGCATCGACAGGGCCACGTCCATGGGTGCCCGGTCGACAAGGAGGATGACGAACCCGTTGTCGTCCAGGGCCGAGAGCCACGCCGGGAGCAGCAAGCTGATGCGGGGGTCCTTCAACAGAAGGGGCCGGTCACCGGCCCCGGCGGTCAGGTTGGCCAGCAGTTCGTCGACTCGAGGCCGCCACGCGCCCGCCCGCTCGCGCACCACGCCGCGCCCAGGAGGGTCGTCCCAGGCACCGCCCAGTTCGGTCAAGACCCCGTCGTTAAGGGCGTTCACGTCGGTGCGTTCGAAGAAACCCCTCGGGTTGTCCTCGGCCGCCTCCAACAGGTCTGCCTCATCCCCGGCGTAAAAGCCCGCTTTGGCCAAGAAGCCGGCCACAGCACTCGTCCCGCTTCGGTGCATGCCAAGGATTGCGACGCCGGCGGCGTCCCCGTTCGCTCCCACGACTGCGAAGCTACCGGAAGATAGCCTTTCTACGCAGATGACCAGAGCCATGGCCACGCTGCTCCAGTGGCTCCAACCGTGCTTGCCCCGCCCCGGGGACAGGGACAGGGAGAGGTAACGAAGTTGCGGTTACTGGGTGTGCTGCTGTGCTACAACGACGGTGACCTCGTAGAGGATTCGGTGGGGTACCTGCGTGAACAGGGCCACGACGTCCTGGTATGGGACCACGGATCTACCGACGAGACGGCCGAGGTCCTGGCGAGGCTCCGGCCCGAGCTGGTCGAGCACCAGACCGTGCCCCGCACCGTCGATTTCTACGGGCTCTACCAGGCCATGTCGTCTCACCTGCTCCAACAGTACGTACCCTCCTACGACTGGATCTCGTGGCCGGACCAGGACGAGTTCCTCGAAGGGCCTGACCGCACGCGCCCGTACCGTGCGTGGCTCGAAGAGGTCGTGGCCTCGCCGTACGATTGGATCCAGTTCAACAATTTCAATTTCTGGTGGACCGCAGCCGATGACCCAAATGTCGGGCGAGCCGTCGAGCGGGTCCGCCATTACAGCCTTTTCGCGGACTGCGGGCCACGCATACGCTCGTGGCGGGCCTCGGCCACAAACATCAGGGAGTTCAACCACAACCCTCCCCTGGGCCAGCGTTACCCGCAGCTATTCAACCTCAGGCATTACCCGATGCGCAGCGCCGCTCAGATGTCCCGGCGCCTCGACGTCGACCGGGCGGGCCTGAGGCGGGGGGGGACCAATTTCCATTATGACAACATGAGCTCTTGGCCCGAACGTCTCGTCATCCCGCCGGAGAAACTGCATTTTGACGATGGGAGCGAGCTGGACCCGTCGCTTGTCTTCGACTGGCGCTCGGTTTACGGTCATGAAAGCTCCCGCGGCTGAACGCGGCCCGATGACGCTTCAGTTCGCGCCGCCCCGGCCCGTCGTGGAGGCCCGGGACCGGCGGGGAGCCCGGTTGGCGCGGAGCTGGCCGGCCACAGTTGTGGTGAGCTTGCTGGCCAGTATCCTCGCCTGGCGTCCTTACGCCTGGCACACCGTCTATGCCGGTCTCGACCCCTCCTGGGAGGTCGGGCTGGCGATGGGTTTCATGCGCCATCTCCAGTGGGGGCCGTCGCTGATTTTCAGCTTCGGCCCGTACGGTTTTCTCGACGCCGTATTGCCGTTTTACGGGCTTACCGCTTTGCTTGCGGTCCTGTACGCGCTCGCCGTCACCTGGGGGCTGGGTGCTTTGATCGTCGCCGCGTTGCGGCCGACGTGGGGGCTGATCGGCGCCGGTGTGGTGGCGTGGGCGGTGCTGGCGATGGCGGCGAGCAAAATGGGATATTCCGACCTGGCCACCGGGACTGCACTTGCCCTGGCCCTGGCCGCTCTCGAGCCCGGGCTAGACCGGGCTGGTCGGGAAATACCGCAAGGGCGCCTGAAGGGACAGAGCAATGGAGGGTTAGTCCTTCTCGGCCTATTGGGGGCCCTCGCGGGGTTGCAGCTCCTGGTGAAGACCAACGACGGGCTGGTGGCACTCGGCTTGCTGGCCGTTGTGGTCGTCTTAGGCGGGTTCGAGTGGCGGCGGGCTGCCCTGGCCGCCCTGGTGCCCCTGGCCGGCGTCAGCTTGGCCGCCTGGGTGGCAGCAGGCCAGAGCGTGCGCAACGTTGTCAGCTACGTACGCGGCTCGATTTCGGTGGCTGTTGGTTACAGCTCGGCCATGCAGCTTTCGCACGGACGGCAAACAGAGGACGTCCTGGCCATATTCGTGGGCGCTTTGGTCGCCCTTTTGTTCGTCCTCTCAACGCGCCAAACACCATGGCGCTACAGGCTGGCCGTCTTTTTGCTCCTCGCCGGGTTTGGTTGGGCCGCTGTGAAAGAGGGCTTCGTGCGTCACGATGCCCACGACTTCATGTATTTCGCCTTGATGATGGTGGCCATGAGCCTGGCCCGGCTCGAGCGCCGGCACGTGCCCCTCCAGGCGGCGTCGCTGGTAGTGGCGGCAGTTGCTACGTGCGTGGCCGCCGGCGGGGTGCCGGTGCAACTGCGCGCCCCCGGCGCCACAACTACCGCTTTCTACGACGATGTCAAAGCCGTTCTCGGGCTCGGAGGAATGGCGAGAGCAGAGGCGACTGCCCGTGCTGAGTTCCTTTCGACCGGCGACGCCCTCCCGGCATCGACTCTCTCTTTGTTGGACGGGCACAGCGTGGCCATCGAACCCGTCGAGGACTCGATCGCGTTCGACTACCCGGGGCTGGACTGGGACCCCGAGCCGGTGCTGCAAGGCTACAGCGCCTATACGAGCTATCTCGACCGGTTGAACGCCACGTTCCTGGCGTCGTCGCGGGCCCCCGAGCGCATCCTGTTCCAGCCTGGCGACGTGGTCAACCACGTGGACGAGTTCCTGGACCCACCGGCGACCCTGGAATCGATGTACTGCCACTATCTGCAGCTGCCGGCCCCGGGCCCGTGGCAAGTCCTGGGGCGAGTAGCCGACCGTTGTGCCGCCGCCCGCCGGGTCGAGCAAGTGACGGCACATTTTGGGCAGGTCGTCGCCGTGCCCGGGGTACCAGGCGAGATGGTCGTCGCCACTTTTTCGTTCGGCACGCCCCTCAGGGCCAGGACCGAAGGCGTCCTGCTGAAGCCGCCCCCCACCGAGCTGACTGCGTGGGACGGCGGCGGGGGAGCTGCTCGTGGCACGATGTACCGCTTTATAGCCGGGACGGCCCCGGATTACCACGTCGTTTCCGTGCCGCCTGCTCTTGGCTACTCGGCCCCGTTTACCCCCCCGGATATTGCGAGGCTCGATATTTCGGGGGGAGGCTGGCACGCCGGTCAAGGCGAGATCGTGGTCACATTTTATGCCATCGGGCTACGCCGGCATTAGTGCCAGGACAGGCCGGCTCGGCCCAGCCTCTGGTCCTTTCTCACCCCGGCTTGTCGCCGGCCACCGCGGGGCCGCCCTCCGCGGTGGCGGCACTCGTCGTCAGACCGATGCATTCCAATAGGGCGCTCCATCCCGGTGGGTCTATAGGGACAACGACCGTGGCGCTTTTGTCCACCCGGCACTTTCCTACCACTTTGGCTACCTCTTGAGACCAGTTCGGTCCCGCCGAGCGCTGGTTGGGGCTGCGAAAGTCGACCACCCAGCTGGGCACGAACAAAGCCAGGCAAATTACGAATGTGGCCAGCGCTCGCCACGATGTGACGACCAGACGTGGCGTGGTTTGCTCGGTCGTCAGCCACGCAAAAGCGGGTGCGGCACCCTCACGCGCCAAATAGTCGGCCAGTACGAGTACTGCGCTGACCAGCAACAGGAGCGGCACGGCTTGATAGCGGGCCGCCACCTGAACGGTAATGCCTTGGACAACATTGGCCACGTCTCTCAACCAGACGGGGACGACAAAGCAAACAACCGCGTACGCGGCAGCAACGACGACGAAGGCTCGCACGCGAGCGGCCCGGGCGAGCAACCCTGCGCCTACAACGGCGCAAAGGATGACGGCGCCGACGGTCACACTCAGGTTTTTATAATTCAAAAGCAGCCAATTGGACCCCTTGACCCCGCCAAAAAGGCCCAGGCCCGCCCGCACCGCGAATGACTGCCCGATGGCGTGCAGGTTCCCCGGGCTGGTCAGTGCCCTGGTCCCGGACGAGGCGATAGCCAGTGCCTGGTACGCCAATCCGACGAGCAGCCCGGCACCGGATGCCTGTTCCCGGGGGTCCCTGACGGCAATGACCCTGGCTATCGCGATAGGCAGGAAAAGGGCGACGAGCGGCTCCGAAGCTGCGGCCAGGAAGCACAGGATGCCGGCACCGACCTGTCCAGGGATCGTCCGGGGCCTCCATAGCAGTGCCCAGAAGGCGGCGAAGAACAACCACCACGGTACGTTTACGAGGTTGTTCAGCAATTCGGCGTTTGCGACCGGCAAAAGGACCATCCCGGCGGGCAGGAACGCACGTATGGCCGGTGCTGCAATATGCCCTTTTGCCATGTGAAAGACGAGGCAGGCCAGACCGGCCACGCTAATGGCGCCTGTCAGCGCCAAAGTAGTGGCCACGTCGGCGAGTGGGAGCAGTCGAGCCAACTGCACGGCCAGGCGCGGGAAAAGCTGCACATAACCGTCGTGCAGCGTGGTCAGCGTCCGCAGGAACGAAAGGCTCGTGGCTTGAGCGAAGAAAATGCGGCCGTCCTCGGCCCAGACCGTCTTTGTGGCCGGCACGCCGGGTTGGCGCAGAACGACGGCCGCACTGAGCGATGCCAGGCCCCCTACGTAACCACTGGCCAGCAGCCACGCCGGTAGCGGGCTGCGCCCGGCTATCGGGAACAGCGGGCCCCCGGTTCTCACGCCCGAGGTGAAATCCCGCAGAGCTCGAGCGCCGTGCCCTCGTCCCACAACAGGACGAGGTCGGCCTGGGCGTCGTTATCGGTGAGGTAGCCCGTCCCGTCAGGAGGTACGACGAGCTCAACCGGGGTGGAACTGGACGGGCCGTGGGCAGGGACCAGCACGGCCGCCAGGTAGTTGGTCGATGCCGCGTGTGCCGGTGGTGCCTCCACCAGTACCGAGGCGGAGCTGTCCCCGGGCCTTACGCGCAGCCAGACCTGCATGGCGGAGGCGATCGTCTGAGGGGAGAAACTAACGCAATTGTGGGGCAGGCGAGCCGTGTTGGCATGTTCGGCTCTTATATAGCTGAATTGCCCGGCGGCCAACGGTTGCGGGGAGAGCTCGGTGTTTACGCCGTTCCAATCGCCCACCGCCAGCAGGGTGCGGGCGTTTACCAGGTCGACGGCAGTGAGGGCCGCACCGGGGAGCAAGTGCGAACGCTCGAGGCCGGCCAGAGTGGCGGCCGACAAGTTGGGGAAGTATGTAATCGGTGCGGCGCCCGGGCCGGTCACGTCCTTATCGCCGGCCGCCAGCAAGCGACCTGTGGCCAGCACCTCCGTCTTCAGTTGGGCGGTCAAGGCCGTGCGGCTGTGTGCCCACGTCTGGGCTTGCCCGACGTTCCCCAGGGCCGTGACAGCCAGCAGCGCCAATGCGGCCAGGCGGGCCACCACGGGAGCCCTCTGAGGGCTGAGGATCTTTGCCAGCAGGGGCATCAGGAGCACCATGGCTACGTACACGTAGCGGGAGACTTCCGGGGTGACGACCGACGTGTCGCGGCCGAGGCCGGCCAGGGCGTAGAAGGAAAGGGCCGCTGCGAAAAGGCCAAGCAGGGCAGGGTGTTCGCGCCACAGCGTAGACATGTTCCAGATGACCCACACGGTGATGCCCACCACGATGGCGGCGCCGGCCGAGTCCAGGTTGAACGTTTGGCCGAGCGCCCACGAGAGGCCGCTCCAGACGTAGTTAGGGATGTTGGTGAAGGTGGCCAGCGGGAACTGGTCCGAATGGGCGGCAATACCGAGGTGGCCCACGCCGGCAAACCAGAGGAGATAGGCCGCGGCGGGCGGTCCGATGACCCACAGGGCGCGCCGCCTCGGCAGGCGGGCGAAGGCCAGCACAGCTGCGCCCACGACCATTGCGACCCCGATGGTCGAGCACATCAAGCCGGCGAGAAGGGCCACCGAGGCGAGCACTTCTGACCGGCCCCGCGCCCGTGGCGCCGGACGGTCCAGCAGGTCGAAGGCCAGCAAGCCGAACAGCACCGACCCGACGAAGCCAATCTGGAAGCCCCAGGTCAAGTCTTCGGCCCCTGCCCCCAGTACCCCGAGCACGGCCACCGCCGCCGTCGCCACCCAGGGCACGACGCCGGCCCGCAGGCACAGACGCCACGTCAGGTGCATGATCGCCACCTGCGCCAGGAGCACGGGCACGATGAAGGGCCAGTAACTGCCCAGGTGGAAAATGCTGTACAGGGCCCGCCACAGCAGCACCGGCAGTGTCGACCAGTGCTCGTTGTGGGGGAACCAGATGCTCTCCGGGTTGGTCGGGGCATACGAGAGGCCACGCCCGACGAGATAGTCCCACTCGTCGCCGAAAAACCAGAGGCCCCGGTCCAGCCAGGCCCAAAAAATGAACGCGCCGACGAGGGAGGCAAAGTGGGCCGCGGTGGCAGGCCCCGGCGGGTATCCCAGCCAGCCGGTGCGAGCGCGGCGCCGGTGCGCCTGACCGGGCTGGGCCGAGGCCGGGCCCGCGGAGGCCGCAGCATGACGCCGGTGGCCGGCGTGCCACTGCCGGGAGCCCCTTCGAGCAAGGCGCCGGGGCCCCCGGTATCAGGGCCCATAGTCCCGCACGCTGCACCTCCTCGATGGCTAACGGCAACCGCCGATGCGTCCTGTTGAACTTGCTGTTTGGATTGAGCTTCTTGTTCGGCGGTCACAAAAACTGTAGCCGGGGCCACCGGAGCGACTGTGCCGGCCCCCGGCCCTTGGCTTCGCCGGGTTCGGATGCGGCGCTCACCCCTGTCGGCGCTTTAGCGTTCGGCTGTGCAACCAGGCAAACGTTGCCTGTCGTTGCACTAGGAAGGGGTAACGAACGAGGTGGGCCATGGTGGGTAGTAATCTTCCCGCAATGGGCCCGTCAGAAGTCCTCGAGCACACGCGCGTCGGCTGGTGGGCTGGAGGCGAGGCGGGTGACCCGCTCACCGCGCTCAGTGGCTCGCTCGTAAGGGCCGAGATCCGCGCCCGGTGCCCGGGCCTATCGCCTTTGCTCGTGTACGGAGCACCTGCGTCCTGGGCCGAGCCCGGCTTCACCGGTGAACCGACGGCGCTGTGCTTCGAGACAGGTGTAAATGGGGCGACTGCCGCCGTTGACGTGCGCGGCCTTGACCTGGGCGCCCTCGATGTGTTCGTGGCCGCCGGGAACCCGGAAGGCAACGGGGCCAAAACGGCCGTCATCCTGGCCGAGGCGGGGGTCCCGACCGTCGCCGTAGCTCCTGAGGAGGGCTGGGGAATGGAGCCGCACCGCAGTGTCGGTTCCCCCTTCGCCGTCCCCGAGCCTGCTCTCCTGGCCGCCCGGCACTTCCCGCGCTCTACTCTCGACGCGCGAGCGGCCTACCTCCGGGTTGTCGAGGGCCTCCCGGAGCCGTACGTGCTCGTTGACGGCTGCTTGCTCGGCCCGGTCGACGGGGCGGCGCCGCCACGAGTCGACCTGGACCTGGCCCTGCGGCGGTTAGCCGAGGGCCCCGGAGGTAACTGGGGTGCCGAGGTTGTATGGCTGGCGCCGGGCTCGCTCGGGGACGACCCGTCGGTCGAGGCCGCCATCCGGTACCGGCGGGCCGAAACCGAGGAGGCCCGTTACCAGCCCGAGGACTGGCCGGGCGACCCGGAGCGACCGCAATTTGGCCTCCGGGTGACCAACCCACTTGACCTGGCCGCCGCCGTCTGCGGTGCCGGTGTCGTGGTGGCGGGGAGCGGGGCGATGCTGGCCCTCGCCTGGGCGCTGGGCGTCCCGCACGTTGCCTTGGCGCCGGAAGAAAGCTCAGCCAGCGCTTTTGCGGCCTGGACGGGCGACGCCAGTGCACTTGCCCCTACTCCGGGCGAGATCGTGGCGACCATCAACAACATCTTTGCCCGGACCGGCAGGCCACCGGGTTTCAAACGACTGGAGGCGACGTTGGACGAGTCCCTCGACGAGGCGGCCCGTGCTCTAGAGGAAACAGCGGCCGAAGTGGCAGAAAATGGTCATCGCTCTTCCGGGCCGGATTTGGCGTCGTCGATGCAGGTCCAGGAGCTCCAGGCCGTCAATGAGGCTCTCCGTCAGCGCCTCGCGGCCGAGCGGCTTCGTTTTGGCGAGCGAGCAGGGATGCTCGAGAAGACGGCTCACACCACCATCGAATCGGCCGTAAAGGCGGTCCACGGCCAGGATGTGATGCTGCGGCGCCGCCTCGAGCTGACCGAAAAGGAGCTCAAGCGCTTGCAGGAAGAGACGGCCGAGCAACAGGCCGAGCTCAGGGAGGTACACGCCAACCAGGGCACGCGGGCGGCGTCCCCGGCCCGGGACCTCTACCAGCGGCTACGGAAGGGTCTACGCTGAGCGTCCCCGGTCAGGTGCCCGGTCATGTGCCAGGTCAGGTGGCTGTAGCCAGGTACGGAGCCGGCCGCCCGTTGGAACGAGAACTGGCCTCGTGGCTATCGGCGGGTGACCTGGCGCCCGGCGTCGTGGTGATCACCGACGGACAACAGGGTGACATTCCAGAGCAGGCGCTGGTCGACCTGCTGGCCGGCCCTCTCGGCGTTGGCGCCGTCGTGCCGTTGCTGCATGACGCCCACGGCAGGGTGGCCGAAGCGGGTACCTACGCCCTTCCGGGTGGGGCCTTGGCGCCGTTCAACGTGGGGGCGGCCTTGTCCGCACCCGAGCACACGTTCCGGCGCGACGTGCCGGGGAGCGCATCGACGGTCGTCGCCGTGTCTGCCAATGCCCTGGAGGGGCTTGCTCTGGACGAGCGAGGACCTGGCGGCGGGCTCACCGTTGACGAAATCCTCAACCATGTCAAGGCCAAAGGGCTGCGCACGGTGTTCGAACCGTGGTGGCATGTGCCCGCGCCCGCCGGCTTCGCGCCGGCCCCCGCTCCCGTCGGCCCTCGACGCTGGGCCGGGCGAGATGAGCCGACGCCAACCAGGGTGCTGGTCGTGACCGGCACTATCCCGGGGACGCTGGTAGGCCCCGAGGGCCTTGTCCAGGTGGTCGAGGTCCTGTCCCGGTGCCCGTCGGTCCGTGTCACGTTGGCGTGCGCTGACGGTTTCGAGGCCACTCGATATGCGGGCTATTACCAGCGCCAGGGCGTCGAGGTCGCAGCGGGGCCGGCCGACTGGCCGCTGTGGTGCGACGACCGCCGCTACCACTATTCGCACGTGCTCGTCAGCGAAGAGGGCCTCACTACGAGACTGTGGCCCTTGGTGCGGGCGACCCAGCCACAGGCCATGTGCGTCCTTTATTGCGACCGGCTCCCTACGCGGCGCAAGGAGGCCGTAGGGGACGCGACATGGCGCTCCGAGGGATCCGAGACCGTGGCCGAAGTCCTCCACACCCAGCTTCTTCGTCAGCTGGACGGGGTCGAAGCGGCGTGGTGCGCGAGTGCCTCCGATGCCAGGTTGCTGGCCGGGCTCATCCCCGGCGCCGCGCGTGTCCCGGTTCGGGCCACCCCTCTGGCGCCAGGACGTCGTCAAGGGCTTCGAAGACAGAGAAGGCGTGGCGCTCGTCGCCGTGGACAGCTTCGACCTCGCCGGCGACCCAGAAGATACGGTCGTCCGCGCCCTCGAGGAACTCGTCCCTGCCTGGCGGCGGCGGGACATGAACCTTTCCGTAAAGGTAATAAGCGACTGGCCCACCCCCGGCCTGGCCCACCTGGCGGCCAGGGCCGGTGCCGAGGTGGTGCCTTCGGGCGGCGACCTCGTAGGCGTGCTCAGCACGGCGCGGCTGGTTGTCGGGCCGGTGGACCACGGGACGAGCGCATCTTCGTGGGCCCCTGCGGCGGCCGCCGCCGGGACGCCATGGCTGGCTAGCCCAGCCGCCCTGGACGGCACGGACCTGGGTCGTCTCGGCCCGCAGACAGTTGCGGATGTCGCCGCCATGGGCCACCGGGGGTGGTCGCTACTTACCGACGAAGAGGCGTGGACCGGGTCTGCCGGCGTCCTGGGCGCCCGGCTAGCCGGCCTCGTGGCCAAGCGGCAGGAGGCGTTGCGCTCGGCTCTGGTCGCCGTCGGTATCGACCCGCCAAGCTCGCCGCTGTGGCCGGTGGAAGACCGCCAGGTGCACCCCGCCTCGCCGCCGGTGAGGGTGGCTCCTCGACCCCCCGCAGTGGCCGACCCCCCGGCCGTTTTCGTGCCCGACAGCCTCAGCGAAGACGAGCGGTACGAGCTGTGGCACGAACGGCGCGGCCCCAATTCGGAAGTCGTGGCCGCGATCGGGTCGGCGGCGAGGAGTTCCGATTACCAGCCCACCATCTCGGTGCTCATGCCCGTGTGCGACGCCGATGCCTGGATGCTCGAAGCAGCGGCCGGTTCGGTGCTGTCGCAGGCCTACCCCAACTGGCAGCTGTGCATGGCCGACGACGCATCGCGGCGGGCCGAGACCCTGGCCACGCTGGAGTCCCTTACGCGGCGGGACGACCGGGTGGCGTTCACCCGGCTCAGCGAGCGCTCCGGCATCTCGGCCGCCACCAACGCGGCCCTGTCGCTGGCGACGGGCGAGTACGTGGCCTTCCTCGACCACGATGACGTCCTCAAGCCGCACGCCCTGGCCCAGGTGGCGCGGTGGCTCGAGGCCGACCCATCGCTGGACATGATCTATAGCGACGAGGACAAGCTGGATCCCCTCCGGCCGGCTGACCGAAGCGCGGTGGAAGCCGGACTGGTCGCCTAACCTGCTGCTTTGCCAGAACTATGTCTGCCACCTGCTGGTGCTGCGGCGTTCCCTGATCGAGAGGCTCGGCGGGCTGCGCAGCGACTTCGACGGCAGCCAGGACTACGACCTCGTCCTGCGGGTAGCGGATGTGACGGACCGCATCGCCCACATACCGGACTCCCTCTACAGCTGGCGCCAGCACCCGAAGTCGGCTGCCTCCGCCGGCGAGCACAAGCCCTGGGCCTGGATGGCTGCGCAAAGGGCGCTGGGGGACTGGCTGAAGCGGCGCGAGGCGGGCGGGGGCACGGGCGGTTGGACCGAAGAGGGGGCCTGGTTTGATGTCCACCGGGTGAGGTTCAGGCGCTTCGGCGAGCCGAAGGTCAGCATCATCATCCCCACCCGCAACGGCCGCGCCCTGCTCGAACGCTGCATCGAGGGGCTGGTCGCCCGCACCGTATACGACAATTTCGAGATCGTCGTGGTTGACAACCAGAGCGACGAGCCGGAGACGCTCGAGTACCTGGCCACCGTGCCAGGGCGCGTGCTGCGTTACCCGCACGAGTTCAACTACCCGCGCCAGCTCAACCTGGCCGCCTCGGCCGTCGACTGCGATCTCCTCGTGTTTTTGAACAACGACACCGAAGTAGCGACGGCCGACTGGCTCGACCGCTTAATCGAGCAGGCCATGCGGCCGGAGATCGGTGCCGTGGGGCCGCGGCTGCGGTTCCCGAGCGGCGAGGTGCAGCACGAGGGGATCCTTATTGGCGCCTGGCGTGGTCATGCCAACGCCATCGAGTGGGGCCAGTGGTGGCGCATGGGCGACCTGCTGCGCGACGTCTCGGCTGTGACCGGGGCGTGTATGGCAACCCGTCCGGGTGTCTATTGGCGCCTCGGGGGTTACGATGAGCGCCTGAGGGTGGCTTACAACGATGTAGACTATTGCTTGCGCCTGCACCAAGCTGGTTACCAGGTGGTTTACGAGCCTGACGCCGAGCTGTACCACGCCGAGGGCTCGACCAGGGGCCGGGTCGAGGACCCGGAGGACGCGCCCCTGTTCAACGAGCGTTGGCGGCCGCGGTCGTCCTGCGACCCTTATTACAACCCCAACTTGAACCGCAACCGACTTCTGTTCAGGACTGAGCCGTGAGCACTACGGAACAAGGAGCCACGCCGCTCGAGACATGGGTGTCGCCCGAGGGCGACGGGCCTCTCCCTTCTCCGTCGCCGCGGCGGGGCCGGCGGGGCACCACGACCTCGACGGCCAAGACCAGCGTCAAGTTCCGCGAGTACTTCCAGTACCGCGAGCTGTTCACCAACCTGACCCTTCGCGAGCTGCGGTCCAAGTACAAGCGGTCGGTAATCGGCTGGGGCTGGTCGATGATCAACCCCCTGGCCAACATGGTCGTTTACACGATCGTGTTTTCCTACCTGTTCAGGATCAAACCGCCATTGGGCGTGCCGAGCGGGCTCAACAGCTATGCCCTCATGTACCTTTCGGCCATGCTGCCCTGGATAATGTGGCAGGGCAGCATCATGGAATCGATGGGCGCGCTGCTCGGGAACCAAAACCTGATCCAAAAAACGTGGTTCCCGAGGGAGCTGATCCCCGGGGCGACGGTGGCGTCGAAGCTCGTTTCCCACTTGATCGAGATGTCGCTGCTTTTGGTCGTGATTGTTGCCGTTGGCAACTGGAGGGCGCTTATTTTCTTACCCGGGGTTATTGCCGCCATAGCAGTAGTAGTGATCTTTGCCCTCGGCATGGCCCTGTTGTTCTCGATTGCCAACGTGTTTTACCGTGACGTGCAGCACTTTTCCAATATCCTGTTTTTCATATGGATGTTCCTCACCCCCGTCGCTTACCCGTACTATCTCGTCGGCGGTGGCTTGAGCGGCAACCCGGCTAGCGGCGGGATCCTCAACCCACCCCGTTTGGTCCACATATTCGGGCATGTTGTCTCGCTTGGGTCAATCTTCAAGCTCAACCCCATGACCGATGGCGTCCTCACGTTCCAATCGTTCCTTTACGACGCCGCCCTTCCCGGGTCAACTCACTACGTCGGCTTGCAATCCCCCATCCCGGGGCACGTTCCGGTGCTTACCGCCATCCATTCGAACGTTTCCTGGGTCGGCGTGGGGTACTTCGTGGCGTGGGCGTTTGTTGCCCTCGCGGTGGGGTTGTGGGTCTTCCGTAAGTACGAGAGCCGCCTGCCGGAGGAGCTTTAGAGCAGTGGGCCACCCGGTCGTGGTCGCCGACCACGTCTCCAAGAAGTACCGCTTGTACCGTGAGCGCAACAACTCGATCAAGGCCGCCGTAATGCGCGGTGGGCGGTCCAAGGTCGACACGTTCTGGGCCCTGGAGGACGTCAGCTTCGAGGTGGCCCAGGGATCGACCACGGCGCTCATCGGCGAGAACGGCTCCGGTAAGTCCACCATGCTCAAATGTCTGGCCAAAATCCTCCGCCCTGACAATGGATCCGTCTCGGTCACGGGCAAGATGTCGGCGCTATTGGAGCTGGGCGCCGGTTTTCACCCCGAGCTGTCGGGACGCGAAAACGTGTACCTCAATGGCGCCATCCTCGGCCTGAAGCAAAAGGAGCTCCAGGCCCGTTTCGGTGACATCGTCGATTTCGCCGGCATCGGCCAGTTCATCGACGAGCCGGTCAAAAATTACTCGTCCGGTATGTACGTGAGGCTTGGTTTTTCCGTGGCCATCAACGTCGACCCCGACATACTCATGGTGGACGAGGTCCTGGCCGTCGGCGACGAGGCGTTCCAGCGCAAGTGCCTGGAGCGCTTCAGCGAGCTGAAAAGCCAAGGCAAGACGGTCA
Source organism: uncultured Acidimicrobiaceae bacterium (assembly GCA_963754115.1). GTDB lineage: Bacteria > Actinomycetota > Acidimicrobiia > Acidimicrobiales > Palsa-688 > Fen-671. The sequence continues at coordinate 580,187 of CAVWFC010000010.1, forward strand.
TAATCGTCTCCCACTCGATGCCCTCGGTCCTGACGATGTGCGACCACGCAATCTGGTTCAAAAAGGGCCACAAGATGGCCGACGGGAAGCCGCGCGAAGTGGTCGAGGCTTACACGGGGTCGATCCACCTCGGCGAACAGCGGGCCACCGAGCGCGGGGACCGGTGGGGTTCCGGCGAGGCCCGCATAGAAAGAGTGGAGCTGCTCGACCGCACCGGCCGTCAGGTAGACCGCATCGGCTCCGGCGAGCCGCTTACCGTGCGGCTGTGGTACTCAGCGTCCGAACCCGTGGCCCGTCCTGTGTTCTCGGTGTCCATCCAGACCCTCGAAGGCCTTGTCGTCAGTGGGCCGACCACGAGGGAGCCAGGTGAGGTACCGGAGAAAATAGACGGCGACGGCTGGGTCGAGCTGCGCCTCGACCGCTTCCCCCTCCTGCCCGGGACCTACGACGTGACCGCCTCGCTCACCGACTACACGTTGGCGCACCCCTACGACGTCCGCCGCAATGTCCTGCGTATGGACGTGGACCGAAAGGGCCCAGTTGAACCTGCCGGCGTGGTGTCGCTGGGCGGGCAGTGGTCTTTCGGGCCTTAGCGCTTCGGTCGGGCCGGGCCCGGCGCTCAGAGCTCGAGGGCCTCGGCATCCACGAACAGCGTCTGGCCGCTCCGGGCGACCTCCACACCCAGCGGCTCGAGCACGATAGGCCCATCGCCGGCCAACTCGGCCGGGTGACTGTGCGTGAACAATTGCAAGGCGAGCGTGTCACGGTCAATGACCAGGACCGCCCTTGCGCCCCGGGCCAGGTACCACGGGACCTTCTCGTAAGTTTCATCGTTGGGCGAACGGATTTCTACGACAATCTCCGGCGCGCCGTCGACCCCTCTTTGGCTGGCGGCCTCGCGCGAGTAGACGACCACATCAGGCACACGGTAGTCGTTGTCTGAAGCGAAAACGCCGGTGTCTGTCCGGACCTTCCAACCTCGTCGCCTTGCGGAAGGGCGCAGCGCCACAAGCAGTTCGGCCTCGAGACCCTGGTGGCGCTCCGACGCTGGCGGCACCATATGGAGGACCCCCTCCCACATCTCGTCCCATTTGTCGAGGCCGAGGCGCCGGCGTTCGGCAAGCATCCTCTCGTCCACTTCGAGGACAATGGCGCGCATGGTCACAGGTTACGTGTAGCCAGGGACGGGAACGAGGGCTGGCACGCGTTGGCCAGCCAACCGCCACGGTGCTGAACAGGTTCGAAGCCCACCCCGTGTAGCCTCTTTCGGGTGACGCGCTATCTCATCACCGGTGGGGCAGGCTTCATCGGGTCTCACCTTGCGGATGCCCTCCTGGCGCGGGGCGATGAAGTATCGGTCCTCGATTCGCTGTCGACGGGACGGATGTCCAACCTGGCCGGCGTGCGCGACAACCCCGCTTTTCACTTCGTCCAGGGTTCCGTCCTGGACGAATTGGCTGTAGACGAGGCAGTGAGGGGATGTGACGTCGTCGTACACCTGGCCGCGGCCGTAGGCGTCAAGCTCATCGTCGAGCAACCCCTGTACTCCCTGACCACGAACGTAAAAGGCGCCATCGCCGTCCTCGAGGCGGCCCACCGTTACCGGTGCAAGGTCATGGTGGCCAGCTCCTCCGAAATTTATGGCAAGAACGGTTCCGCCACCCTCAACGAGCAAGCGGATCGCGTGCTCGGGTCCCCTGCGGTCTCGCGGTGGGCTTACTCGACTTCCAAGGCCGTTGACGAGATCTTTGCCTACGCCTACCACCGCGAGAGGGACCTGCCGGCCATTGTGGTACGGCTCTTCAATACCGTCGGCGCCCGCCAAAGCCCGGCGTACGGCATGGTGATACCCCGGTTGGTGCGCCAAGCCCTGGCGGGCGAGCCAGTGACCGTGTTTGGGGACGGTACGCAAACGCGTTGCTTTTGCCACGTCCTGGACGTCGTCGGCGCCCTGGTCGGCCTGCTCGACGAAGAGCGGGCGGTTGGGGACGTGTTCAATGTCGGAGGGTCCGAGGAGATCTCGATCCAGCAGCTGGCGGAGCTCATCATCTCCAGGACACGCAGCTCTTCCTCTATCGTCCAGTTGCCTTACGAGGTCGCGTACGAGGTCGGCTTCGAGGACATGGCCCGACGTGTGCCTGATGTAGCCAAGATAGGTGCGCTCACCGGGTGGCGGGCGCAGCGCAGCCTGGCCGACGTGCTCGACGACGTCATGGCGGAGGTGCGCGCCGAACGCGAGGCGCTCGCCCTGGCCAACGACGATTGAGCCAGCCGCTCAGCAGGCAGGCTATTTCTCCGCCGGTGACGGGGACCGTCGAAGTCCTGTTGTCTACCTTCAACGGCGCCCGGTACCTGGCGCCATTGCTTGACAGCGTCTTCGCCCAGGACTACCCGGAGGTGTGGCTTTCAGTTCGCGACGACGGGTCCTCTGACGGTACCCGGTCTTTGACCGAACAGCTCCTGTCCGGACGGCCCAACGCTTCACTGGGTGCCGGGGTCAACCAGGGCGCGGGGAAGAGCTTCCTTGGGCTCTTGAGATCGGTAAGTGCCACCGCTCAGTTTGCCGCCTTCTGCGACCAGGACGATGTATGGCTGCCAGGCAAGCTCTCCGCGGCAGTTGCCTCCCTCCAGGGGTTCCAGGGACCGGCGCTCTACTGCTCGGCCGTGTGCCTCGTGAGAGAAGACCTGACGGAGATCCGGGTGCACCGGCGCTGTACCCGCGGCCCATCTTTCGAAAACGCCCTGGTCGAGAACATCGCCACCGGGTGCACCATCGTCCTCAACCGCCAGGCGATCGACCTGCTGTCTGCGCGCGCCCCTGCCTCGTTTTTGATGCACGACGCCTGGTGCTACCTGGTGGTCGCCGGCTGCGGTCAGATCATTTACGACCCGCGGCCCCAGGTCCTGTACCGGTTGCACTCTTCGAACACCATCGGCGTCGGCCAGACGCTTTGGGGGGAGTGGTCGGGGCGTGCCTCGCGCCAGTTGGCCGAAGGGCACCTGCAGGTCCTGACCAGGCAGGCGGAAGAGCTCCGGCGACTCTACGGCCCTCAGCTAAGCGCCGGCGCCGCTCGTTCCCTTGACGAGTTCCTGGGGGGACAGTCCCCGCTCGGCAAGAGGCTTCTTTATGCGCTTCGCGGCCGCGCCCACCGTCAGCGGCCGGTGGATGACCTTATATACCGATGCCTCTACGCTGCTCACCGGATCTAAGTCAGCCGTAGATGGGTGGCGCTTGTGGTCTCCTGCCGCAAAGCAAGTCGAGTGGCGGCCGGTAGCATGAGGCGTTGCGGCTCGATGGGCTTAGCTGGGCTGAGCGCACGCTGTGTTAGCCTTTGTCAGTGGCATTCGGAGTAATAAATGGACGTTAACGGCTGCACAATTATCGCCCGCAACTACTTAGCGGCGGCGCGTGTCCTGGCCAAATCTTTTCGCGAGCAGCATCCACTGGCCCGGTTTACGACACTGGTGGTCGACGATATCAATGCGGACGTGGAGAAGCCGTCGAGCCGTTCGAAGTACTCCGTCTGGACGATCTCGGGATCCCACATGATGAGGCCTTGCGTATGGCTGCCATCTACGACGTTACCGAGCTCTGCACTGCCCTCAAACCCTGGCTTCTCGAAACGCTCCTTGACGGGGACGCCGATGTTGTCATTTACCTCGATCCCGATATAAAGGTTTACGCCGCCCTGGACCGGATAACGGAGGAGGCGGTCGAGCACGGGATCGTATTGACGCCTCACGTCACCCAGCCAATGCCGAGGGACGGCCTCAGTAAGTCTGAGACAGAAGTCCTCCTGTCGGGCATCTACAACCTCGGCTTTATAGCCGTCACAAACGTAGCCCGAGACTTCCTGTCATTTTGGCAGGTACGGCTGAAGCGGGAGTGCATTCGCGACCCGGCTAACATGCGGTTTGTCGACCAGCGCTGGGTGGATTTCGCCCCCGGCTTTTACCCTGTCTCTATCCTGCGCGACACAACGTACAACGTCGCCTACTGGAACCTCGACCATCGGGACCTGGTGTACCGGGGGGATAGCTACTTCGTCGACGGGCAGCCACTGCACTTTTTCCACTTCAGTGGGTACAGCCCCGATGCGCCGTACCTCCTGAGCAAGCATCAGGGTCTGCGGCCCCGCATATTGCTCTCCGAGCGCCAGGACGTCGGCCGCCTTTGCGACGAGTATGGCGCTGACCTTCTTGCTAACGGCTACGGCGAGGACGGGGCCACAGAATATGGGTTCAAACGACTGGCCAATGGGGTGGAACTTGACGCCCCCATGCGGCGCCTTTATCGGGCCGCGCTGATCGCCGCCGAAGCGTCGGGTGGTGCTCTTCCGCGCAACCCCTTGGAGCCAGGGGCCGAGGAGGAGTTCCTCGACTGGCTGACGGAGACCCACTGACGAATGGGTAGGGGCGAGGGTGAGCCGCTACCTCTCTGCCGTCTACGCCGCCCGTGTCGATCTTCAGCGGGCTTACCCTGACCCCGAGGGCGGCAACTTCCAGGGCTTCGCCACCTGGGTCCGTCACGAGGTCGACGCCGGCAGGCTCGAACCGCGGTTGGGTGTGGTCGCCGTGCCGCCGGCCGGTACGCGCGTCAGGCTTACGGCGGCCAGGCAATTGGAGCGCGTCGGTAACAGGCTGTCGGCCGTACCGGTGCCCGGCACCGGCGATGAGCGAGTGCGGCTGAACATGGCCGGCTCGTTGCACTACCTCGAGCGGAGGATCAACAAGCTGCCCGTGCCCAGGAGTGGGGAACGGATGCGGCTCAATACGACGAGGGCACTTGGCCGATTAGAACGTCGGCTGGCCGCCGTCCCGGTACCCGGCACGAGCGACGAACGTGTGCGCCTCAACGCAGCCCGGTTCTTGGGCCGCCTGGAGCGGCGCCTTGGTGAAGAACAGGAGCAACTAGCCGTTGACGGCGGGCCGGTGGAGGAGACGCTGGAGAGGGACGAGTTGCTGCCCGGTATCCGCGTATCCGGCTACCTGCGGACGGAATCAGGGGTTGGTGAGCTCGGGCGCCTGGCTGTGGCCACGTCGGCGGCGGCTGGCATACCCACTTCAACACATGTGGACACCGGCGCCCTCAGCCGCCAGGAGCACCCCTTTGTGTCCTCGGGAGGCGACCTCAACGTAAACCTCGATATGCGTCAACGCCGACGAGCTGCCCAATTTCGCCAAACGGGCCGGCCCCGACTTTTTCCGCGACCATTACACGATTGGCCTCTGGGCGTGGGAACTCGAGGAGTTCCCGGCCAGCTTCTCCACCTCGTTCGACTACGTGGACGAGGTCTGGTCCATAAGCACGTTCGCCAGTGAAGCCATTGCCGGTGTGTCGCCGAAACCGGTTTATGCATTTTCGTTGCCGATCGTGGAGCCGAGAGTGGTTGCCGAAAAGGGGAGGTCCGAGCTCTGTCTCCCCGACGGTTTCATGTTCCTCTTTTGCTTCGACCTTCTGAGTATCTTCGAGCGCAAGAACCCTCTGGGGCTGATCGATGCGTTTTCCAGGGCCTTTCGTCCTGGTGAAGGCCCAACGCTTGTCATAAAGGTAATTAATGGCCAATTCGAGACAGGTTCACTCGAGCGGCTGAAGTGGGCGGCCGGCGAGCGCCCCGACATCCTGGTGATGGACAAGTACCTTGACCCCGCCACCAACGCGGCGCTCATGGCGACGTGCGACTCCTACGTCTCCTTGCACAGAAGTGAGGGTTTTGGCCTCACGCTGGCCGAAGCCATGGCGCTGGGCAAGCCGGTTATTGCCACCGGGTACTCGGGGAACCTCGACTTCATGACGGCCGAGACTTCCTACCTTGTCCCCTGGGTACCCGGCAAAGTGCCCGTCGGTTGCAGCCCGTACCCGGCCGGTGCCCGTTGGGCCGACCCGGACCTCGACGCCGCGGCGCAAATCATGCGGAAGGTATGCGAGAGCCCGTCCGAGGCGGCCAAGGTAGGCGAACGGGCCAGGGCGCACGTGCTGGCCAAACATGGGGTCGACGCACGAGCGCCGTTCCTGAGAGAGAGGTTCTCGACGGCCCAGCGAGACCTCGATGAGCGGCTGGAGCAGGTGACGGTGGCCCAGCCGGTCCAGGACGCCGGGCCCATCGTGAGCCGACCGTCCCTGGTCGACATCGCCGCAGGGCGTGCCCCTGTCGATGCTCCCAGCAACCATCCGCACCTCGCCCGCGCCTTCCGACGCTTTGTTTGGCGGCTGTTGCAATCCCATGATGACCATGACCGCGATGTACGGATCCAGCTCGCGATGGCTCTCGAGGGCGCCTTTGCTCAGCTCAGCACTCTTGGTAATGACGTCGGCCGTCTCGCTGGTGAGCTGGGCCAGCTCGACGAGGAGACGGGCGAATTAGAGGAAATCTTGCGCGAGGAGATGGGCAAGTTGGACCGTCTTGATTCACACGTAGGGAGGATTGACGTCGCCTTGGATTCTGCCCGTGATACCCAGGCCCGCGTGGAGGAGCTCGAAAGTCACATCCTTGCTCGGGTCGAAGTGTTGACCAGGCTCATATCGGAACGACAGCCTGCATGGGATTCAGATCATCGACTCCACGACACGTTGCTCAGAAGGTTGACGGCCATTGAGCGGACGGTGCGGGCGAGCGAGAGCCCTGTGGCAGCTGTGCAGCCCGACGTTCCCGGAATAGCGATGGAGTTGCGCGACTTCCTCGGTGGGGAGGAGGGCGACGACCCAGAGTCGACAAAGATCCAGATCGGGCCGCTGGAGCTCCAGATACCGCGATGGGACACGGTCATCCTTCCGTGGGTCCTCGAGTACGGAGAGTGGGAACCACAAGTAGGCCGGGTGCTTCAAGAGCTGGCGTCACCAGGGGCGGTTGTTATTGATATCGGGGCCCATGTGGGGATCTTCACAGTTCCGCTATCTGCCCGGGTGGGGGAGAGTGGGCGAGTCGTTGCCGTCGAGGCCGACCCGATCAACGCGCGGTACCTCCGTCGGAATATCGCGAGGTCCCAGTGCGACAATGTAATCGTGCTCGAGGTGGCCGCCACTGACCGGACCGGGACGGTACAACTTTCCAGATCGATCGAAGACAACACCGGCGACTCGCGATCTTATGACGTACCGGGGGCGGGGCAGGTTATTGCGGTGCCAGGCCTTGCCCTCGATGATGTTATCGTCGGGCCCGTAGATCTGGTAAAACTCGACATCCAGGGGACGGACCACGTCGCCATGCGGGGGATGTCGCGTATAATCGAGCAATATCATCCAACATTTGTAACCGAGTTCTGGCCTGACGCTATACGTGAATATGGAGACGACCCGGTCCAGGTGCTCGCCTGGTTCCGGGAACTTGGCTACTCGTGGTCCGCAATAGAGGCACCTGATATCTCAGACGCTCAGTCAAACGAGGAAGTCTGTGCGGCCGCTGCAGCTCTGCCGCCTGGATATTGCGACCTGGTCTTGCGTCCGAGGCGGGACGACCCTGGAGCCTGAGTGCGTGCGATGAAGGCATCGTGGGTTTAGCTACGAGCGACGAATCTCAACTACTGGCTCACAAAGAGCCAACAGTCTTATGTCAGGTCGCCACGTAGACTGACGGCCAGGGGCACCTCGTAGCTGATGGTGAGATATTCTGGAGCTCCGGTCGTGGGAGAACAGACGTAAAGCGCTCTAGAGGGTCGCTGCTCCGGCCAGGCGTCCGAGTACTGTGGCTGGAACCCGGCGGATAGCAGCCAGTCGCGAAGGCAGTTGCGGTCGGGAAAGAACCAGTTTGATGCGTCGCCAGCGAATTCGTCCGCGCCTGTAAAACGTGGCAGTCGACTGTTCGCGAGCGTCACCAGAAATGGCTGACTCGAGGAAGAGCCTCCCCCTCGTCAACCGTCTGACGGAATCTAATCCCAGGAGTGGATGGCGCAAATGATAAAGAACACCGAGAAATAAAACGATGTCAAATGTCTCATTTAGGAGATCCGGGAGTTCGTAGATCGACGACTGTATGAACTCCACGCCAGAAGCAAGCCTGTCGGCCAATTGTGCAAAACCGAACTGCGAGGACGGTAGAATATCTGTCGCTACAACGCGGCTCGCCCCGCGTGTCTCCGCAATAAATGCTGCCGCCCCATTCGTCGTCCCGATGTCAAGAACGCTCAGTCCGTCAAGCCGCTCTGGGAATTGCAACCGTGCGAGGAGCCACTCGATGTCGTTAGCGCCAGGCGCCTCAACGTTCTTAGATAACGCAAACCTCTGGTGCCAAATGATATTCGGGTCTGAGACCAGCTCTCGGGCGCTTGCGTCGTCCAACATGATGTACCTCCCTGTGGTTGCGCGGTTGAATAGAGATGGCGCTCTCGAGTCCAATGATACGCGAGGCAAATCGGTGGATGTTGGGCCGACCACCCACTGGGAACTCATAACAGCCCATATCGGCGGACGCTACATAGTCGGGCCCGTTGCCTCGGCGACTGCCTCTTGCCATCCGCACGTCCCACTGTAGGCGGCCTGGCGCATAACCGATGAGCTCAGCGCTCGAGATGTGCGCTCCGATTGAGGTGTGGCGAGAACCTTGATGTCTGGTCGTAGACGTGCGGCGAGCATCTCCAGGACGCTGAACTTCGTTGCCGTACCGTTGGGAGAGAAGTGGAACGCTGGACCCGCTGAGCGGACGGTCTCGAAGGTTCGTTGCGCAACGAGATCTGAAACCAACCACCCCAGTTGCCGGCTCGTGCAACCGGACCATCCGAAAGTAGCGTAACCATGGACGACTGCATCACGGGGCTGACGAACGAGCCACTCCCAAAGCGAAGGCGGGCGGTCCGGAGCAGGGCCGATAACGGAGAAGCGCACATTGATAACGTGCGCCGCGTCGACCTCACCGAGGGCCTTCGATATACCATACATCTCGCTCGGACTGACTGGCGTAGTTTCCTCTGCCGGGTCAGGAGCCGGAGTAAAAACGGCGTCAGTCGACAGGTGGACGACGTGACAGTCTGTACCCGACGTGACGTCGGCAAGCCGCTGGGGCCAAAGGGCATTGACCAGGGTTGCCGTGCGTTGGTACTCCGGTGTGCCATAAGAGGGGTCGCCACGCAAAATGCCTATGCAGTTGACTGCGAAAACAGCGTCTCGAAGTAGGCGCGCTGTCTGGCCGTCCGAGTCACAGACGTCAAAAGCGTGAGTCTCGCGGCTTATTGCGACCAGGTCAAGATCCGGCTGTGAACTGAGCCTAGCGACCACTGCTCGACCAACCATGCCGGTGCTCCCGAAAACGATCACCCGCACCGCGGCCGAGCCTCCTATGAGAACGAGAGTGTGGGCAGGGGCGTGACCCAAAGGCCCTTGTACCAACTCTCATTTCGCCTAATGGCGTCAAGATAGTTCCAGGCCGTTACCAAAACTAAGCTCGGCGGTTCCCTGTCCCGGAACACGCGGGGCAGGTAGATGGGCGTATGCGTCCCCGGCATAAGCCTGCCCGCCCTGAGCGGCGAAGCATCGACAACGCCTTCCAGGTAATCGAGGTGGCAAGCGTTTACCCACATGGTTGCTTTGCCGGCGGCACCGTAACCCCAGATGCGATGGTCCTTTCGAAGGTCACCGAGGACGGCGCCAACGATTTCGATGGTCCGCTGGCATCTAGCCGAGAAGTCATGCCAAACACTGGCCTCTGTAATCCCGAGTTGGTGTTCGTAGGTTGCGATCTCATCGACCGTTGGGTCACGACCAGCTATGCGCGATCGGGCCGCAACCAGGCGAAGCGACCCTCCGTGCATGGGGATGCGCTCAGCGTGTTCGACACTAAATCCGCTGCGCTCGAGCAGGCGCTCCAGTTGTGTCAGTCCGTAAAACGTGAGGTGTTCATGGTATAGAGTGTCCCACTGCAGTTGTTCGAAAAGGTCAGCAGCGTACATGACCTCCAGGCATAGCCTCCCGCTTCGCCGCAGCAAGATCTCAGCTGCGGCGAGGATTATTTCGGGGTCTGCGTTGTGAGCAAAAGCATTGCTCCCGGTGACCACGTCGGCTGGACCGACGCGCTCACGGATTTGGTGCGCAACCTCTGGAGTAAAGCCGGCCGTCACGACATCGAACCCTTCACGCCTGGCGATCTCGCCGATGTTGGAAGAGAGGTCGACGCCGACGGCGACAACGCCCTTCCGCCTCAGCGGTCTTAAAAGCACCCCATCGTTGCAGCCGAACTCCACAACCGTCTTCGGGTTGAACCGGTCACACAACCAGTCCGCGTAACGGTCGAAATGGGAGACGAGCCCGGGGATGGTGCTCGCAGAAAAGGAATAGTCCTGGAAAAGGATGTCAGGATCGATGGCCTGGACGATCTGAACAAGCGCGCACGCGTGACATACATGCACTTGCAACGGGTAGAACTGTTCGGTCTCTGCAGCAGCCGGACCGTCCAGGAAGCCACCAGCAAGAGGCATTGTCCCGAAATCGAAAAGCAATTCGAGGGCGGTGTTTCCGCACGACCTGCAGGCCGGGGTCATTTTCGATCTCCTTGGTGGGCGTGGGACGGGCCATTTGTACGATTGAGAACCCTTATGGCGAATGCTTCAACGGGGTACCGGGCGTATGCGTATAGAACTTTTGGTCGGTAACGAAACGATGTCGGACGAAGTTGATCACTTCTGTTCGTCAAGACAGTTGGGATCTCCGTTGCCCGCAGCCCCATCCTGCTTACCCAGTAGGCCTCCTCCATGATGATGGGAAAACCGCTCTCTCGCAACGGCATCTGGACGAAGGGCTCAACACGAATCGCACGAAACCCATTAGTGAGGTCGGACAGTGGCAGTCCGAAGAGCACCCTCGAGAACATATTCCCGGCCCTCGAGACGATTTGCCTCTTCAGGGGGACGCCCCTGGCTCCTCCACCCGAAGTGTACCTGGAAGCCTTCACATAATCGATCGGGCCAGTCGCGGCGGCGACGAAGCGCGCTATATCCTCGGGAGGGTTAGTCAGGTCACTGTCCATGAAGAGTACCCAGTTGGAACCGCCGGTCGAGGCCCGTTGAGCCCCACTCTTCAGAGCTGCGCCGTAACCCAGGTTTCGTTGATGATGGACGACCTCCAATCCAGTAGTCGTGCGTTGGAGATCATCGAGGAGGTCGCTCGTGCCGTCCGTGCTGCCGTCGTCGACCACGACGAGCTTGCCTTTCGCGCCTATCGACAACAACGCTTCGGTGATGCGCTGGACGCACTTCTCGGCCGCGGCACGCTCGTTGAGCATTGGGACGACGACGGCCAATGTCACCGGCCCGTCTGGTTTAAGCGGGCCGTTGTCGCCACTCACTCCAAGCCGTCCTCCCGAGATGAGCGCGCAACTTCGTTTACAAGATGATGGTACTCGGGTAAATGACCCTGAAAGTCGTGCTCATCCAGACGTCGAACGAGGTCGGCCACGACTCGGCCGGCCGCAGCCCCGTCGCCCAAATTGTGCTGCCAGTTTGTGCCGATGATCGAGTCAAGCCTCCGCATGACCTCGGCCGCTGGGTAGGCGTCTGGTCGGCTTGGGTCAACTTTGACGCTGGACCGACAGTCGTAAACCTGAGGACGTTCAGTGGCACGCCGCATTTGCACAGACGGCACTTGCAGTACTGCTGTCTCTTCCACGACCGTACCGGAGTCGGTGATGACGGCGCGGGAATTAACCATGAGCGCTAACATCTCTTCATACCCGATCGGGTCGACCATCACGACGTTACGGGGTAACTGAAGTCCACTCGCGGCAAGGTTCTTTTGCGTCCGATAGCTAGCTGTGAAGTAGATCGGCCCAGGTACCTCGGCGAGGAAAGAGACGATATTCCCGAGGACTTCTGGATCCTCAACATTCTCGCGTCGATGGCACGTCATGAGATAGTACTCGTGCCGATGTACCCCGCGGGTGGAGAAGAATTCTGGTGTCGCCAGACCCTCGAAGTAATCCTTACGGTCGAAGTAATAAGCATTTAGCACATCGACGATCAAGTTTTGCACTACGACGATATTGCGCGGGTTGAGCCCCTCGGCTACTCCCTGCGCCTTGTACTCTTCAAAGTACGTGTAAATAACATCGGCCAGATGGTCGATGGTCGTCCGGTACTTTTCTTCGGGCATTCGCCAGTCGTAAGACCGCATACAACCCTCGATATGAACAATAGGGATGTTCAGCTGCGCCGCGGCTAAGGAACCCATAACCGTGTTCGTATCACCAAGGAATACGGCCGCCGCCGGGCCGATACTCTTGAGAACGGGATAGAGCCGCTCAACGACGGCCCCTACGGTGGCAGCATCTGTATCTCCTCCGGCAGCGAGCTCTATGTCGGGCGGCTGGATCCCGAGCTCACGAAGGAAAACGTCCTTGAGGTTGTCGGAGTAGTGCTGCCCGGACCAAATGAAGACGAGGCGGTCTCCCAGTCGCTCTTGAAGCTGCTTGAGAATGAGTGAGGCGCGGATCAAATCGGGGCGGATCCCCAGGATAACGGTAAGCTTCTTCACAATCTCCTCGTCTCGTCGTAAGGGTCAGAACCAGCGAAGTCCGGCGCGATGAAGAGCGCTGCGGAGCAACACGAGACCGTAGCCGACAATCTCGTGACGGAGCTTAAACTTCTCGCTCCCCTCACCCAGAACAATCGTCGCCTGGCCTGGCACGTAAGCGATCGCCCCGCCAGAGAGCAACGCTTTGAACGTCATTTCCGGACAGACGCTGAACTTCGTAGAGCTGAGGCCCATCGACTGCATAAAAGCTCGATCGAATGCTCGAAACCCGTTCGTAGAGTCAGTAATCTCCTGACCCAACAGCACTCGGATCGCCCGCCTGTACAGCATTTGATAAAGCCGGTAGCGGCTATAAGCAGACAGTCCGTGCTGTGGATCGATGTAACGAGAACAGATTACGAGCTGATGTCCTTTGCGGAGTTCGGCGACCATCTTGGGAATAAGTTCGACCGGGTCGCTCCCGTCGGCGGCGACGAGGGAGCAGTAGCGACCTGTCGAGTGGGCTAAACCATAACGCACCATGGAACCATACCCACCGTGGCTGGATTTGCGCTCCAGGATGCGCATGTGGAGTTCGGGCATCCTGGCACTGAGCTTCACGGCGAGATCGACAGTCCCGTCGTCGCTTCCTTCGTCCACTATCACGACTTCGGCCGATATCGACTCATCGAACATGACTCTATGGAGGGAGACCAAAGATCTCTCCAAGACGTGCGCTTCGTTGTGGGCACAGACCAATATCGTTAGTTCGAACATCAGCGTTCGACCACCTGCCACGGGTCCCACAGGCGAGCTGGGTAACGGAAATCGTCCAGGCGCGTATCCTCGATCGTCGCGTCGGAGAAGTAACATATCACCGTCTCGTCTCTGAGGCTCATCGACCCGTTGGCAAACCCGGGAGGGATCGATACCACAGCCGGCTTTTCTGCCGCCAGCACGAACCGCTGTACTTCGAGGCCTGGGGACGGGTGCTCCCAGTCGTCAACCTTGACGCAACAGATCAGCGCAGCCCCGGCGATCACGCTTACTAGCTTTCGTTCCTGTCGGTGAGCGTGCCATGCTCGAACGAAGTGGCTTGCATTATTGCGGACCAGGTAGAAGCGGACGAAGCCGCGAAGGCTGACATCGTTTACAAACGCGACGGAACCGCGGTCGTCCACCGCAAGTTCCCCGGGGATTAGCCGAGGACCTGGCTGGGCACTGATGTCGTTGACCTCCTCCGGTCGTGAGCAAGTTGGTGAGTGAGGTCGATTTCTCGCCCGAGCGGCGACTGGTGCTCATGCAGATAAGGGCGCAGTGCGGCGTAATTTGAGAAGCGGGACGCCGTAAGGTCGCGAACACGCCCCTCTTCAATGAGCGTTCGCACCTCAGTGATCCCGTCGCTCATCCGTAGCAGAGGCAGGAATTCCAATGTCTCGCGGGCCTTGCTGCCCGAGACGCGGTAGTTCCGGCTATCCTGAAAGGGCAGGTCGGTAACCTCGATGTGCGCATCGGGCACCTGCTCACGGACTGCTTCCGCCACCTGCATGATGGTGACGTTTTCGGCGGTGAGGTCAAAGACGCCGGTCGCCCTGCGATCCAGCGCGATCAGGACTGCTTCGGCGACATCCCGTACGTGTAACAAAGGACGATATTGTCTGCCGCCGAACACAGACATGCGCCTGCTGAGAGTGGCCCGAACTGTGAGGGTGTTGACCACGAGGTCCACGCGCAGTCTAGAGAAGCGGTCTCCGAGCCCATATAGAGTGCCGAGGCGGAAAACAATGGCGTCGGGGTGGCCGGCCAGGGCTCGCTCAGCTTCGAGTTTGGTCCGCGCGTAAAGAGACAGCGGGTTGAGCGGGCTTTCCTCCGTCAGCCAAGCATCTTGAGCTCCATAGACGGAGCAGGTCGACATGAACACAACGCGGCCCTTGAAAACCGAACAAAGCCACCGCACTGACTCGACATTGATTCGCACAGTCAAGTCGTCGTCGAGCGCGCACGCGCCGTCGCCCACCAACGCTGCCAGCCATACGACCGCGTCGGCCTCTCGGAGGTAAGGCAGGAGTTGGTCGCGATCCAAGATGTCGCCGTACACGAACCGGATTGGCTTCAGGTATGTGTCCTCATAGAGAAGCAGGTCGTAGACCACTACATCGTGCCCAGCAGCGTTCAGCCGATCAGTCAGGTGACCGCCGACGTATCCGGCACCGCCCACAACTAACACCTTGGCCATGACGCTCACACTATACTGCCGTCCCCCGGCCTCACGTACTGGCTGGCCTGCCCTTCCGGCTCCCTCAGGCGTTCAGTACAGCCGGTTATTCGGCATAAAGCCTGGTCGCACGGTTGCCGACCAACCAGGAGAAGGGGCACCGGCCAGCCTGACGTCGTGCGAAAGAGCCCACGGCCACAGACGATCTACAGGGATGTCGTACGAACTTCTGTCCGCGACTGCTTCGAACTCCACCGAGACCAGTGTTCCTCCGAAAGACAGCGGAACTCTAACGAGGCCTGCTGTTGCGTTCCGGTTTGCGCTCACTTGCAGGACCAGCGTGCTATCTTGTCCCCGTTCGCGGTGCGGCGACCGGCGGCTCGCTATCAGGGATGGCACCCAGGTCCAAGACCGAACCCAGACGCTCGAGCCAGAAATTGCTTGCGGGTTTCTCGCCTGGGCGGATCCTGCGAAGGACGTCGAAGTACCCGATTGTCTTTTCGGGCTCATAACCCGAGATCACATCCTGGTACACCAGCGGGATTCGTACGTCGTTGGGCACACCGTCGAACGTTTGCCCATCTTCGCGGTCAAGGACGACGACGAACGGCCGGTGCTCGTCGAACCAGGCCACCACGCGGTGTTGGTCGCCGATCGGCGAGGTGTTGTACACATTAATCTCCCAGGGTGGCCGTTGGTCTAGCAGAACGTATTCGACGGGAGCGTCCCCGAGGACGTACAGGTTTGATGACCCGGTCTCGATAAGCGGTTTGATCGCATGTGCCACGGCGAGCTCTGCTGTGTACTGGACGAAGTGGGCGGGGGCGAACCGTTCCCTTTCGATGGTCTGATCCGCGATGGTTGGGCGCGCCAACGTCAGGATGTCTCTGTAGACGTTCGACGGAGCCGCCGCCAACCCTGAGGTCAGGACCGGTACCTCTCCCGAGCTCACCAGCCCAGCTAGCAGCAGCCCGGTGATCAGCCCGACCGCGGCCGATGCCGGCAGTAACCCTCTGTCGAGAACCACCGCGGTCGCGCTGACGAGCCAGGCCAGCAGGGCCACAATGAGCACGAGCGCTAGAATCCTGAGTTAGCGGCCGCACCGCATCTTTTGTAAGTAAAACAACGCCGGCGCCCGCTAAGGAAGCGAGCGTCGAAGCGAGCAAAGCCTGGCTCGATCCGACGCCCCACCTGAGGAGGATGGCACCACCAAAAGTGAAGGCGGGGAACCAAACCAGTAGGACGAGGAACGAAGGAAGTGAAACCAGCCCGCTGAGCAGTGGCACGCCGCCAGCCGAGTACGCGTCGAGCGTCCCTGGATGACCATAGAAGGCGATCATGCCCTCAAGCTGGCCACGAACCCCAATTAGAAGAAGCGCCGCGCCGACTGCGACTGCGGGCCCAGTAGAATCCCACAAGAGGCTGGCGATCCACGGGCGCCACCCCGGAGGCCTTGGTCCCATGCCAGGCGAAGACCGTATCCGGGCGGCGCCCTCGAAGATCACGACAAAGGCGATCCCGGCAGCCGCATACGCCAGCAGGTCGACCTCGACGAATGCGGCGATGGCAACCACCGTTGTAAGGGCCAGGCGGGCCCACACACGACTACGAGGGGCGTCGGTCGCCCGGACCACGCAGAAGATGGCACTAATCATGAAACCGAAGCCGTACCTCGGGAACTCGCCTATCAGCGGTGCCGCCACGGCCAGGCCAAGCACGGCTAGGCAAGCGAGGACAACGCGTCGCCCCGAAAGCCGCCAAAACACCCAGGCGTAACCCAGGATGCCGACGCACTGGTACAGGAAGTAGATCATTGGGCCGGTGAGAAGGCCCGTATCGAATATGAGATCGTTGTCGTAGGGGTACCAGAAGTCCTTCATGGGAATCAGGCCGCGAGTGGCGAATACCGTCCAGGCGAGCAAGTTGTCCGAGTCCCAACCTGGTGCGTACTGCTCGGACCGGGCTGAGGAGAGGACCGAACGAAGATCGGGCAGGAAGGCGGCGATGGCGACGACGAGCGTAAAACCGGCAACTATCCAGGGCCTCCACAGATCGAGCTCGGCGGTCCCCGCCTGGTCTGTTTGAGAGACAATCGTTCCCCCCGCCTGTAACCCCGCAACTCGGGAGCCCAACCTGCGATCGATGAGGAGCAACGAGACGGCTATGACGGCGGCCAGAGCATACATAACATACACGGCACGGGTATCGGTTGCTACAGAGAAGCCCAAAAACGCCGCTGCGCCTACCGCCGCGACCGGCGATTCGAGAGCACCTGGATGGCTCGCGGACTCGTAGAGTGCCAGGACGCTCGCCAGCCCAATAGCGGACACAGCAACGAGCCACTTCACGCGCCCCTTCGCAAAAAAGAGCGCGAAAGCCGCTACTACAGCGCCGCCCCAAAAGGCAAGCGCCAACCGGGTCGTAGTGCCGCGAGCGTCCATGACGAGCATGCCCAGCGGGCCGGGGAGATTCGATGTATCTGAGACATTTTGAAACGCGTCAACATCTGCACCAGGTGCTGTAGAGGTGACATTGAGAGCACTCAAGTCAGGTACGGGTGTGGTCAAAAAGTACCGTGCCCAGATCGCGAGACTGGATGGACCAAAGTCCGCTATTAGATGCCCTTGCGTGTTGGTGACGGTTATGGAGTAAAGCAAGACGTGGATGCCCGCCTGTTCCGCCACATCGACACGGATCCTGCTAATGGATCGGTACGGGACTGGGAACGTATAGACAGCTCGTTCACCAACGTGAACGGGCTCAACCTGTGGAGCGACGGTCAGTGTGTTCAGGTAAAGGGCGATCTCGGAGCCGCCCGACGCGTACATGTCGACGTGTACAGACAACCGAGTACTTGGGAGCCGCGGCACAATCACCGCCAGCAGCAAGAACCCAGCGACGACTCCCCCGGAAAAAAGAAGGGCAACGATATTGCCGCGACGGTTTAAGCCGGGTCGCACTCGTGTTAAACCTGGGTCACTCGTGTCAAAAGCCTCGACTCCAAATGCGGAGCGTGGAGGCGCGGGTCAGATTAGGGGTTCGTCCCCGACCTACTGGCCCAGCGGTACGACGCTTGCGTACGGCAAATGAGGCACGACAAGCTGCCGTCCCGTGGAGGAAAACCCCCACCTGCTGAGCTGAGTCGGCTCTGCGCGGACTGATAACTGGAACCCTTTCTCCTCCCATGGATGATCACCGGTTCGTGACTCAGCAACTGTACAGGCCCCCTATCGATCGCCGGTTTCACTTCGCGCGCCCTTTAAGAAGCGTGGCACCGTTGGACAGTCTCCCACGCGAGGCCGAGATCCGGGCTCATCGAAACTCGCACAGTTTCACGTCGGTTTGAACTGGGTTCCTTGTCGACGAGGTTCATGTAGTTCCGTGATCACCCGTCGATCCGAAGCGCGATAAGATTGCTGGTGTTTTGGCTCGTGATGATTGAACCGCACCATTGCCTGCGGACGTTTTCCCTCGTCGCGTCCCGATTTCCCGGCCTCCTGAGGGGGTTTCCTGCGAGTTGAACTTTTCCGCTCCGTAGACCGGTACCCGGGCCAATGGGACGGCCGCGATACCTGCAGCAGCCAGGAGGCCCACGATGCCTGCGATGCGCACGACCGGCCCCAGCACCGCCATGAGCACCGCGGCGCCTCCTAGGACGACGCCGGCTGCGTAGATCGTTGTCACGGCCGCCGGGACGGACAGCCCGAGGCGCACTAGCCGGTGGCTCGTATGGTCCTGACCGCCCTGGAAAGGACTGATGCGGTGTGCCAACCTCGACACCGTGACGAGGGTGGTGTCGAAGATGGCGACGCCCGGGATGGCGAGGATGACGGCTACAGGCACGCGGGTTGGTGCGTCACCGCGCAGTTTCAGCAAAAGCACGGCGAGGACGAAGCCAAGGAACAGGCTCCCAGCGTCGCCCATGTAGATCTTGGCCGGGTGGAAGTTCGCCCGTAAGAACCCGGCCGCGCAGCCGGCCAGGGCCAGGGCCAGGGCCGAGACCAGGTAGCGCTGCTGGAGAGCAGCAACTCCGAAGATAGCGAGCGCCGCTATCCCGGCAATCCCGGCAGACAACCCGTCCATGTTGTCCAACAGGTTGAAAGCGTTCGTAATGCCTACGACCCAGATTACGGTCAAGAGCGCGTCCACAGCCGTGGGTACGCCGGCGAGGTGCGGGCTAATACCGAGGAACCACACTGCTACCCCGGCCAGGATTCTCAAAGACTAATCGCAACCAGGGGCTCAAGCCCTTGCTCAGGTCGTCGACGAGGCCGACAACCGCGAGTAGCACGGCGACACCCAGGAAGCCGGCCAATTGCCCAAGACCGCTTGGAGGAGGATCGACCACGTCGCCCACTACGACCACCAGGGCGAACGAGACAACGATGGCCGCACCGCCCAGGTAAGGCACCGCCTTGGAATGCCCTTTCGCAGGGCCGGGGTGGTCGAGAAGCCCGAAACGCACGGCTACGGCCAGGGCGACCGGCACCAGTACCAGGCTCAGGGCCAGGGATACGACGAGGACAACGACGTACCCCCAGGCCGGGAGAGAGCTCACGTTAGTTCGGACGCCGCGTCGAGAGTGTTGTCACACGCGGAGCCGAACTTGGCGGAGGCGACAACGATTGTCGGAGGGAGGCGGCCTGTTTGGCCGAGCCCCTAGCCGTAGCCAAGTCCGCAATCGTAGACGGTCCCCAAATAGGCGCGATCAACAGCGTGGTGGCACTTCTCCAGGCAAGCCAAGTCGGTGTGACAAGGTTACCTCGTCAGGCCAGGAGCCTGATAACACGCCCGCTACACTTCTGCGGCCGGCCGGGCGTGAGTCGTTCAGAGGCTCGACGACCTCGGCCACGCACCGGTGACGCGTGTACAGCACGTAGTGGGCGTACGTTGAGACCATGTCGTAGTCCACGTCATCGTGGTCGGTGAGCACGACCACGGCATCGGCCTCGGTCATCTCCAGGTGACCCTCCAGGCGAGCGACGTCGGCCTCGATCACGGCGCACTCCGTCCGCTCAATCAGAGGAACGCAGTCGCCACTCGGACCTTGAGAGGTTGCTGCAGAGATTCCTCTGAGGTCACTGATCCGTGATAGGTTCCGGGATTGCGCCCTCCGGCCGCAGTAATTTAGCAGCCCCTATCGTCCCAATGCGGCCGCAGAGCTCTCACCGGTCGAGGCCGGGAACTGCGATGCGCTCAGCTCGGCGAGCCGCTCCTCCTCGTCAACGTGAGGGGTGACGAACACCAACCGGTTGAAGATCACGAACTTGACGATCCAGATCAATCCCCAGGCAAACAGCGAAGCTCCTATTATCGCCAGCGAACGCAGTAGACCGGTGACACCGTGGGCTTGAGCCATACTGTCGGCCCATTGGGTCGTGCCAGTCGAGGCGAGGAAGCCAACGATGGTCAGCGTCCAGAAGGGAACTATCTCTCGCCAGATATGGCTCCTGCCGCCCTTCCCCCAGACCCACCTACGGTTCAGCTGGTAGGACACCGGGGTCGCAGCCACACAACCAATTGTGTTGCCAGCGATCCCGGACAGTCCGAGGACCCAGGTGCAGACCAGAATCACTACCTCGGCTATGGCAACCCCTACCACCGACACCATCGAGTAACGGATGAACCTGTGGATATCCTGTTTCCCACGCGTTAGCCGCAACGTGCGCTCGACGAAGGGAATCCTCGAGATGAGGTGGGAAAACGACCCGCTCGTGGGACGCCCGTGAAGGGAATCTGAGCTCACTGGGGTCGCGCCCAAACATCGCGCCAGAGCATCAAGAGCACTCTAGTCGGTCCCGTGTCGCGCGTGTGAAGGCACCGGTGGCACTCGTGGTGGTGCGATGCTGCAGCCCCCCAAAATGAATGTGTCGCCAGCGTTGTTGGTGGTGACGAGCGGCCCAAAGGTGCTAACTAGTCATCGTCGGGCAAGCCTCGTGGACTAGGGGCAGGGGTGGTGGCGCTCCTACCGACCCACCGCTGATGGCCTCTGTTGACGAACGAACCTGCTTGGATGGATTGGCACGCTCGACTTTGCTCCTGCGCTACACAGTCGGCCAAGCCATGGCAACCCTATGCGTGGCCGCTTTGGCAAGGAGAAGATTGCCCGGCAATCGGAGGCGACTCCCGCGGAGTACGCGTCCCGCTCGAGGGGTTCGAGGAAAAGGTGCCTAAGACGCTGGCGTCATCGCCGGGGTCGTGTCGGTCCTGGCTGCCCGGGGATGGTGCAAGAAGTGGCCAGGGTCACTGCTTTGAAGATGTCCCTCGAGCGCGTCGACGCCTCCTTGAAGAAGTATTTTTGGGGTCAGGGAAGACACCGTGGCCCTGCCATGGCAGGAGAATGAACTGGAACCTTTGAAAGAGGACTTTCCAGGGTTGGCAGCGTGATCCGTTCCCAAAAGCCATCCCGCTGGTCGAGCCGGCTCGCACAACACAGAACGCAATGCATTACATTAAGGCATAGCCTTCCACGGGAATTCGCGACTGCGTGATACTGATAGCGGCCTGACGACGCCCAGGAAGGACTGGGCGATACGGCCTTGTGAAAGTCGCCAGAACACCCGTGCACCTGCGGTGATGCCAACCGAGCCGACAAGGTTGGGTTCACGCAAGGCCGTCACTAGAAGCGCGCTAGTTTGACTGAAATGCGAGAGCAAGTGTTACCGGCGAGAGTGTGCCCTGTTTGCCGGGGCGCGCAGTGGAACAGGATATACCACCGCCAGGGGTGGGAGTTCGTGCGATGTCTCACCTGCAAGCTTGTTGGAATCGAGCCGATCCCGACCGACGAGCAGCTAGAGGCGCACTACGCCTCGCGGTTCGAGTCGGGCAACTACGAGCCTGCGATTGCGGCCGAGCGACTTCCTACCCTCAAAGGGATCTTTGACCGCGTGCAGGGAGTCGGTCCAGGGCTGATCTTTGATATTGGCTGTTTCGACGGTGGCCTGCTCGACATAGCGGTCGAGGCTGGATGGGAGACGTGGGGGCTTGAGTATCAGGGGCCCGCGGCTGAGATTGCACGGCGCAAGCACTCAGATCGCATAATGATCGGTGCTTTGGAAGACTGCGAAGCCCCCCGAGGAGACTTCGACCTAGTAACTGCTGTGGGCGTCATTGAGCACCTGCGAAGACCCGATATGCTGGCAACATTCGCCGCGAAGTGCCTTCGCAAGGGCGGCATCCTTGTTGTACAGACACCCAATATTGGTTCTCTCCCAGCCAGATTGCTCGGGCGATATTGGCCGCCGATCGCCCCGCCGGAGCACATCTGGTACTTCAATCAATCCAACTTGTCGCGCCTGCTCTTTGACGCTGGTTTTAGAGGGGCACGCATCCAGCAGCACTGGAAACCACTGCGCCTCGGGTACGCATACGATCAGCTCCGCCACTTCGGACCCGAGATCCAACGGCTCGTGTCGCCGCTACGCTTCGTCCCAACGCTTATGAAACGGCAGGTCAAGTTGTACGGCGGTGAGATGCTGCTTATTGCCCATCGCATCTAAGAATCGCGCTGCTCCTAGAACTCGTGGAGGCCGGCCGTCCCGGCCTTCGAGTTGGACCTCATCCTTCAGTTGCTCAACCCTGGCCGCCGCGTCGGATTCGCGGTGCTTGGGCCGACCACCGCGCGGTCGAAGCAATCGATATCAGCGGCACGGACAATCTGACGACTAGTGCTGGAACAATGTGGTTTCACTCCAGCGACGCGATGGCGAGGATGTAATGATCCTCGACGCCGCCGGGGTGAAAGAGCCAAGGCTTGAGAATCCTGTTGTTTCTCAAGACAGTGTGGAGACGATTCGGTAGTCAAGATGAGCAGCTTCGTTGAGCTGACCGGGTGTCGGGCTTGAACTACGCTCGCTCCGGAGAATGTTCGATGGCTGGAACTGTAGCAAGTCTCCGTAAAACCTAAGGTTCCTCGATAGTCGCGCTCGGTGTGTAAGCAGCCTGAATCTCGCGGCGGCGTATCCGAATCTCGGACGGTACAGGAAGTCGGCGGCTCGCCAAACGTGTTGTCCCTGGACCAGCCATGTTGACCGGGGTTCACAGATGCTCCACGACGTGGCCTACACATCGGTGACGAGTGTCGAGCACGTAGTGGGCGTGCCTTGAGACCATGTCGTAGTCCACGTCGTCGTGGTCCGTCAGCAGGACAACGGCATCGGCCCCGGTCAGCTCGGTCTCGGTCAGCTCGGCCCGCTCCAGGTGACCCTCCAGGCGGGCCACGTCGGCCTCGGTCACGTGGTCGTCGACGTAACGTAGGTTGGCGCCCAGCGAGTTGAGGCGCTGGACGACGACGAGGGCGGGCGACTCGCGCATGTCGGAGGTGTTGGGCTTGTAGGCCAGGCCGAGCAGCAGGGTACGGCTCCCGTTGACCGCCAGCTTGCGCCTGTTGAGGGCGGCGCTCAGCCGCCGGACGACGTACTCGGGCATATGGTCGTTGACGTCGTTGGCCAGCTCGACGAAGCGGAAGCTGCGCCCGACACTGGTGCGCACGTGCCAGGAAAGATAGCGGGGGTCGATGGGCAGGCAGTGCCCGCCAACACCGGGCCCCGGGTTGAACCGCATAAACCCGAAGGGCTTGGTGGCGGCGGCATCGAGCGATTCCCAGACGTCGACGCCAAGTTCGGCGGCAAACATGGCGAGCTCGTTGACGAGGGCGATGTTGACGTGGCGGAACGTGTTCTCGATGAGCTTGGCCAGCTCGGCTTCCCGGGGCCGGGACACCGCGATCGTCTTGTGCACGAGGGTGTCGTAGAAGGCCTGGACGGCGTTGAGGGAAGCGGCATTTATGCCGGAGACCACCTTGGGTATTTCCGCCAGCGAGAAGTGCCGGTTCCCGGGGTCGATGCGCTCCGGGCTGTAGCCCAGGTGGAAGTCCCGCCCAGCTACCAGGCCTGACCCCTCGGCCAACAGGGGAGCGAGGAGCTCCTCGGTTGTCCCGGGATAGGTCGTCGACTCGAGCACCACGACGGCGCCTCGCCCCAGGTGCTCCCCCAGGGCCCGTGCTGCGTCCGTTACGAAAGTGAGGTCAGGGCCTCCCTCCCTGAGCGGTGTGGGCACCGTGATGAGGGCGACGTCGAAGCCTTCGAGCCGGCCCGGGAACAATGTCGGTAAATATCGTCCGGTGCCGAGCGCACCGGACAGGTCCTCCGAGCTCACGTCCTCGACATAGGAGCGGGCCGCTTCCAGCATCTCCACACGCCTAGGGTCGGTGTCGAAGCCCACCACCTCGTAACCCACTTCGACGGCTCGCATAGCCAAAGGCAGCCCGACATAACCCTGACCGACAACGACGACCTTCTTGTCGAAAGGTGCCTGTTTGTCGACTGGCGCCCGCCCGAGCCTTTCGCCTCTGTCTGCGATCGGCGTACCGACCTGCTCCTGCATGGGCCGATCCTGCTAGGCCGCTTTGGTGGCGTCAAGACACGCGGCGCGCTGCCTCTGGACCGGCCTATCCGGCGCGAGCATGGAGTTGATGACCCGCACTCTGAGACGGCTCCAGCAGGGGAGGGGTACCTGAGCTCTTTCCCGCCCTTGCACCCGACCGCCTCCCGCCGGCAGGAGCCACCGCCCCTCACCGACGTCTTGCTGCTCGTCACGCGCATGAACATTGGCGGGCCAGCCAATCAGGTCCTCCTCCTGGCGAAGGGCCTGGTCCCGGAGTTCACGACGCTGCTGGCCGCAGGCACGCCGAGCGAAAGGGAGGGCGAACTGACCGACCCCGACGTCCCCGTGACCCGGGTCCCGCTGGTACGGCCCGTTCGCCCGGTGACCGACCTCAACGCGCTGGGCGCTGTGCGCGGCCTGGTAAAGCAGAGCCATGCCCGCGTGGTCCATACCCATATGGCCAAGGCGGGCACCGTTGGTCGCCTGGCCGTCCTTAGCACGTTGCCTCCCGGCTCGCGGCCACGTCTCGTCCACACGTTCCACGGCCATGTGCTGGAGGGTTACTTCGGCGGCGCTCAGCAGCACGCCTTTGTCCAGCTCGAGCGTCTTCTGGCCCGGCACTCCGACGCCCTCGTGGCGGTGAGCCCCGAGGTACGCGACGAGCTTGTCGACCTGGGGGTGGGGAAGCCGTCGCAGTACCGCGTAATCCCGCTTGGCCTCGACCTGGACAGGTTCCTGGCCGTCGGTGCGAAGGGCACAACGCCCGGCAAGTTGCGGTCTACCCTCGGCCTCGGCGCTGAAGTCCCCCTTGCCGGTGTGCTCGGCCGGCTTGTGCCCGTAAAGGACCACGCCACTTTGTTCTCGGCGCTGGCCGGGCTCCCCGGGGTACACCTGGCTGTGCTGGGGGACGGAGAGCTGCGCCCGGCCCTCGAAAAGTTGGCCAATGACCTCGGTATCGCGGAGCGGGCCCATTTCACCGGGTGGTGGGAGGACGTCCCGTCGGCCCTGGCGGACCTTGACGTTGTCGTTCTCTCCAGCCGCAACGAGGGGACCCCGGTGGCCATCATCGAGTCTCTTGCGGCCGCCCGGCCCGTAGTGGCCACCGACGTCGGCGGTGTCCGTCACGTGGTCCAGGACGGCGAGACAGGCTGGTTGTGCGGGCCGAGCGACCCGGCCGCCCTCGTCCGCCTGGTCCAGCGAGCCCTCTCCGAGCCGGAAGTGGCGGGACGGCTAGCAGCAGAGGGCCGCCTGCGAGTGGCTGACGGCTTCGGGCGTGCCCGCATGCTGGCTGACCACGTGGCCCTCTACCGGGACCTGCTCGGGCCCTGACCGGCGGGCCGAGGACCGGGCCAGATCCTGCCGGTGGCACCTGATCTTGCCCGTCGGGAAGGTGACGTTGCTGGCGGCGGGCTCAGCGCGTCGAACCGGCTGGTCTTGGCCCGCTAGTTTGTTGGAGGTGGCCCGGTCATCCCGGAGGGGACTTCCGCGCGACGGCGAGGCGGGCGAACTGTCCGACGGAGCGGTGACGCAGTCTGGGCGAGACGCGCCGGACCAGACGGCCGACGAAGCGACCGCTGCGCCTGAGATCGGTCCGGCCACCGGCCAAAGTGGTCAGCTAGCCACGAACCGCAGTCGCGTCCTCAAGCTTGCGGCCCGGTCCGACGCCGCCGGCGGCGGGCCAACCGGCATTTCCGGAAGCGCAGTGACACCCTTCACCCTCCTCCGTCACTCACACAGGCCGAATGAACGTGAGGACAACGAGGGACGACCGGCCAGCGCAGCGCTCCCATTTGACGACGCCGGTGTTGGTGCCGCCAGGCAGGGCGACCCCTCGTCGTGGGAGGCCGCCTACCTGGCTTACGGAAGAGCGCTTATGGGGTACTTGATGGTAAGGCTCGACAACCGCGAGGACGCAGCAGAGGCTCTCTCTGAGACGTTCACGCGCGCTATTGACAAGGTGGCGGCTTTCCGAGGGGACGCCTACGCCTTTCGGGCCTGGCTTTTCAGCATCGCTCGAAATGTCTCGACCGACCAGCACCGTCAACGTGCCCGGCTTGTCGTGGTCCCGGACCAGGTCGAGTCGGCTGATCGCGCCCAGCCCTCAGGTGAGGACCTGGCCATAACCCACGAAGACGTGACCTTGCTGCGCAAGGGCTTCGCCCGCCTGCCCAAGACCGACCAAGAGGTCCTGTGGCTGCGAGTGTGCTCTGGTCTCTCAGCTTCCGAGGTGGGGCACGTCATGGGGAAGAAAGCCGGCGCGGTGCGGATGCAACAGCTCCGGGCACTGGGCGCGCTTCGCGGGCAGGTGCGGCTTTGACCCGGGAGTTCCACGCCAGTGACGAACGCGCCACGGCTGAGGCACTGGACAAGGCCCTGGACCACTCGGCGCGGCGCGGCTCGCGTGGTGCGGACGACAGCGTCGCCGATCTGGCTCGGGTGGCCGACGACCTTCGTGCCGCTCTGATCTTGCCGCCTTTGCCGGCCAGTGGTCGGCCCGTAGTAAGAGCGGCCGCCTCCGCCGCCCGGCTGGTCCGCCGGCACAACCGGGTCAGGTTGCTCGTGGCGGCCGCGGTCACATTGGTGGTGGGGGCGGTCGCCGGTGGCGTGCTGGCCAGCTCCATCGAGCAGCCCAGCCCGCCGGATGCTCACCTCGCTGCCCAGCTGGTCCTGGCCAAGGAGCAGCTCAACGAGGCAAGCCAGGCGCTAACCGCGAAGAACCCGGCTAAAGCTCAGCACCTGATCAACGACGCCGCCAAAGTTATCCAGTCACAGGAAGGTCAATCGCCTACCACCCTGTCGGCCGCCGCCAGCGGGGGAAGCGAGACGGCGCTGATCGCGTCGCTGGCCAAACAGGTGCACGTACTGAAAGTGGAGAATTCCGCCCTTCAGGCGGCGCTCACAGTGAGCACGACATCCGCAGTGCCATCGACGGTCACGCGGGCGCCCTCGACCACCGCACCGGCTGCGCCCACCACGACCACCACCGTGCCCCCCTCTACGACCGCTGCCCCGAGGACGACGGCGGCCCCTTCGACGACGGCAGCACCGAGCCCGACCAAGGCACCCCCCACGACCGCCACAGCAGCACCGAGGACGACCGTGCCGCTGGTCACGGCGACCACCGCCCGCTCGGCCCCGACGACACAAGTGTCGCCCACTTCGTCACCGGCCTCTGGTTTTGCTCCTGTCCGGATGACGGATTCGCCGGGGACGACTCCGCTGTCCCCGACCACATCACCATCCCGGACGGCGGCGACCACGCGGACGACAGTGCCGGCCCGGACGACTACCACACCGGTCCCGACTACGCCGCGGGCCAAGGTGGCTACCACTCCGGCTCCCACCAGTACGACGGCGGCGCCCACGACCACCGCCGCACCTCCTCCAACGACGACCACTACCCAGGTGTTGCCACCGACGACGCTCCCTGAGGTTGCACGTCCAGTGAACATCGGGCCAACATCCCGCTTTATCCCGGGACCACCGCCAGGTCGCGGTCGAAGGTGGCTACCACGACAACGACTTCTACTTCGAGCACAACGACGACGGCGCCCACCTCGACGACCGCAGCCTCGACGACGACTTCGACGGCGGCGCCGACGAGCACCACGACGATCAGCACGACAACGACGACGACCACCACGACCACGACGACGACCACCACGACCACGACGGTCCCCCCCAGTAGCACCACTCTGGCGCCGCGCGGGACCACCACGACGCTGGTCCCGCCAACCACGACCTCGGCAACGGAGCCGCCGTCAACCTGAGCCGCGGGGCGGCCCCACATTCGCCCGCCAATGGCGACAAATTAGGAAAAGGGCAGTCCAGGTGGGCCGAGGACCAGCCGGCTAGGCTGTGGTCCGTCGTGACGGAGCCTTATCAGCCACCCGCTGCGGATGGGCTTCTCCGTGGATCTCAAACACCACCGACGGGGTTGCTGCCTGCGCCCGCCGTCGCCTTCGAAGCCCGTCCCTCCTATGCCGGTCCCTCAGTTAGGGGCGCCGATCACCAGGCCGGTCGTCACCCGCGGGGCCAACCCGGGCGGCTCTTGCGGAGCTGGTTGGTCGCCTTCGGTTTCCTTTTTGTCGCCTCGGCGGCGTGGGCTTTCGCCAGCCCACTCGGTTCGGGCCCCGACGAACCCGCCCACCTGGTACGGGCGGTGTCGCTGGTGCGGGGCCAGCTCGTCGGGAAACCCCTTCCGCACCCGACGCAGGCCCAAAAGAGCACCGTGATCGTAAAAGTACCCACCGTCTTCGCCAGCCTGGCCAACGACGTCGAGTGCTTCCAGTACAAGCCCGGCGTCCCCGCCGGTTGCCAGCACCCTCTCAAGACTTCTACGCTCCCGGTCTCCACCCAGACCTATGTCGGGCGTTACCCGCCTCTTTACTACGCCCTGGTTGGCCTGCCGACGCTCGCCCTGGTTTCGGTCAAGGGCATTTATGGCGCTCGCCTGGTGAGCTGCGCCCTCTCGGCCGCGCTGCTCGCCCTGGCCGTCACGTCCATCCGCCGCTGCCGCGGCGCGCCCTTGCTGGCGGCCGGGATCGGCTTGGCCGTCACGCCGATGGTGCTGTACCTGGCCGCCGTCATAAACCCGAGCGGGCTGGAGATTGCCAGCGCCATCAGCGCCTGGGCGGCGGCCATGGCGCTGGCATCGCAGGGGGCGGATGAGATCAGCCACGCGACTGTGGCCGCGCTCGGCCTGTCGATCAGCGTGCTGGTCTTGACCAGGGCGCTCACGCCCTTGTGGGTGGTGGTCATTGCCGCCGCTTTCTTCGGGCTCGGCCCGGCTGCGCCCTTGAAGGCGCTGGCGAGGGACCGCCACGTACAAGCGTGGTTCGTCGTGTGCGCGGCCGCCGGTGCCGCCGCCCTGGCGTGGGACCTGTGGGCAGATCCGTTCCTTACCGAGCCTGGTAGCCCGCTACCCCACGGCAGCACGGGCGCCGACATCTTCGTCCTGGCTCTGGAGCGCCTGGACCTGCTCATCAGCTCGAGCATCGGTCAGTTCGGCTGGCTCGACACGCTGTCGCCAACGGGAGTGATCGTAACCTGGCTCGGCGCTTTCGGGGCCGTGGTCCTGGTGGGCCTCTGCCTGGCCCGTCGCCGGGAGGCCGCCGTAGTCGTGGGCACCCTGGCGGCCTGGGTCGTCCTGCCCACTGGTTTGATCATGAGCGTGGCCCGCCAGGAGGGAATTGTCGGACAGGGCCGGGACTATCTGGCGTTGGCGGTCGGCATACCGCTCGTCGCTGCGGTCGTAGTTCGTCAGCGGCTGGTCGACGGCCGGACGACGCTCCGGCTGGTGACCATCGTGGTCGCCCTCCTGGCCGCTTGCCAGCTGTTCGACTTCTACGGGGCGCTGCGCCGTAACACAGTCGGCACCCAGGGCCTGTTAATGCGTTTGCAACGGTGACCGGTGGCTGGCGCCCGCCGGTCCCGGCGGTCGTCCTTGTCGTCGTTTTTGGCGTCGCCATGATCGCTTTCGCCCTCGTCCTGCGGGCGGCAGCAATGGCTCAGCTCCCGTCCGAGCCGTAAGAAGTATTGCGCCGGTCGGTCCGGCGACCCGAACAGGCATGCCCTCGGCCCTGGGCCTCTGGGCGAACGCGAAAGGAGGGCGGCCCGTGGGGCCGCCCTCCTCTTGACACGGGGACTACAAGCTGGTCCCCAGGGGACTAGGTCCCGGCGTAGGTGGCTACGGTAAGCCCGCTCGTCCCGGGAACAGGGATACCCGCGGTGCCGCCGTACCCGTCGGCCATGAGCTGGCTCATGGACTTGAACGGCCAGAGCTTGCCCTGGTAAGTGACGTATACCGGGCCTAGCGCGCTCGGCAGGGCACCGCTCGCGATGGAGGCCGACTTCTGCGCCGACGTGACGGTGCCCTTGACGTCCAGGGCCTTGTTCGGCAGCGCGGATCTTCGCCAGGATGGTCGGGCTGCCGATCCCGAACGCCCTACCGCCGGCGAAGGTGAAGTAGGCGCCCCCGTCGTTGACGATGGCGCCATCGGCCGCCGTACCGAGGGCGTTGTCAACCGCACCCCCGGCCCCGGCGGTGTTACCAACGGTCAGCCCGCCCAGGCTGGGGACGGTGACGACCAGCGCCGGGTCGTAGCCGTCATTGAGGTACTGCTTGGGCGTGGCAAAGCCGTGCAGCTGACCGTCGGTGCCGACGACGTAGATCGTCCAGTTGCCGTTGACCGGGCCGGTGAAGATGAGCGTCCCCGACCGGGGGGTGGTGCTGGTGGGCGGGGTTGTACCAGCGACCGAGGTTTGGACGACGGCTTTGTCGACTTTCTGGAGGGAGGTCAGGGCGGCCGCGGTTGAGATGCCGAAGGCCCGGCCCCCGGCGAACACATAGTGGGTCCCCGAGTAGCTCACAATGGCGCCATTGGAGTACGTGACGTTGGCGTGCGGGAAGGCCGCCACCGCGGTCGGCCCGTTCACGTTACCGACGAGGGAGATGGTGTACCCGCTCGAGGCCGTGGTCGGGTTGATCACGTCCTGGATCGTGAGCGTCAGCTGGTCGCCGGAGTTGATGCTGTTGGGGACTGTGAAGGTCACGGAGTTGGTCCCACCACCGCTGATACCGGCAACCACAGTGCCCGAACCCGAGCTGGTGGTCGAGTCCGTAATGCTGTAGTAGCTGGAGGTGGCCGGCCAGGTGGTGCCGGACGGGGCGACCAGCTGGATCGTGGAGCTCCCTCCGCTCATCCCCGCACTGGCCCGGAGGCCGGAGATGGTGTAAGTGGCGATAGAGGCGGCCGTGTTGGGGCTGGGAGTGACTATCACGCCGGTGCTGCCGTTGGCGCCGATCGTATAAGCGGACGCGGCCACCGGGACGCTGTCCACCGACGTAGAGACCTTGAAGTCACTGACGGTCTGGGCCGCCGCCGGGTTGGTGACGTTGGCCAGCGTGATGGTAAGCGAGTCACCCGCGCTGATGGCGTTCGAGAGCGGGATCGTGGCCGAACCGCTAGCCAATGAACTGCCAGTGGCAACAAAGGTCCAGCCGGCCGTGTTGTCGTGCACCGAGATGCCCGTGACGCTGGCGAAATTGGTGGCCACAAGCGTCTCGCTGAGGTAGATGAGGCCACCCACCCCCACCGCGCTCGCGGCCTTGAAACTGACGGTGTAGGAGGTTACCGCCCCGGCCACCAGGGACGCCGGCGTAGCGGTGACGGCGCTGACCGAGTTGCCGAACGTGATGGTGTTGGTGTTCTGGGGCGTGCCGTTCCCGGGTGACACCGTGATGGCGTTCACCGAGCTTGTGGTCGGGTTTACCCCCGTCGCCATGATGTTCAGCGAGTAGCCGCTGGCCAACGCATTTGCGAGGGTCAGGGTAACCGTGGAGCCGGATGCGACTGCGCTACTCACCGGGTCGGGTGTGGACGCCCCGCCGGACGGAATGTACGACACGGTGTACCCGGCCGCTCCGCCGGTGTAAAACGACAGTGCGCTGCCGCTCGACACGGTGGCCGCCAGTACCAGCGTGTTCTGGCTGGCAGTGACGTTAGTAACCGGCACGTTGGTGATGGTGTACTGGGCGCCGCCTCCCAGTCCGAGGTTGCTGGCCGTAAGCGAAGCCAACCCGGTCCCTACGCTGATCGTGTTCGACGTCGCCGGGGTCGTGTTGGAGGAGGTCGTTACGCTGAAGTAAAAGGAGGTGCCCGTCGACGGGGGCGCGGCGGCAACGAACGAGACCGTCACCTGGGTGCCAGCGCTGATGCTACAGGTGGTCAACAGGTAGATCGTCACGCCGCCGGTCGACGAGGAGCCGGCGCCGCCAGCACCCGACGTGCCACCCTGGATGCAGCTGCCGCCTATGACGGTAACGCTGGAGGGAGCGGTCGTAAGCGCGGTCGAAGGCGCCACGGTTATCCAACTGAGGCTGGATCCTGAGAGCGCGGCGGCAGCGGTGAAGACGACAGAGAAGGTGGTCGACCCTCCAGCGGCGACAGATGCTGGGGTGGCAGTGACTGTGCCGACACCGCCCGATGGAGAGCCAATGGTGTAGGGGCTGCTCACGACGTCCGCGTACGCTGGTATGGCCGTGACCGCCAACCCGGCGCCCAGTACACCGACTGTGAGCGCCAGGGTGCTGGCGACAAGCCTCGAACGCCCCCACCGCCGCCGCGGCACCGCCGCGGAAGGTGTCTCTTGTTGCATGTCATCTCCTTGTTAGGTACTGCGACTATTTCCGACCGGTGTGAAGTGCCCGCCGTTATTTTGTGAAGAAGTTGCGATTGCCCCCGGGAAACGATAGGCCCTGGCGAAGCAGGAGGGCGGCCCGGGGGCCGCCCTCCTTGGACATTATTGCTACTCAGCCGGTCTGCCGAAGCAGGCCGATCAGGTGGTTAAGGTTTCAGGGTTTCACGACCGAGAGGCCGCCAAGGTTCGGGACTGCAACCGATGGCGTGCCTCCGTAGCCCATAACCATGAGCTGGTGCTCAGTCGGGAAGCCGAAGATATTGCCCACATTGCTTACGTAGACCGTTGCCGGGCTGGTGGCAATGAGCGTGATCAGTACACCACTGGCGATCGTGTGACCGGTCTGGGTGGTGCTGATCGGGCAGGTGAGCATTACGGCAGTGTTGGTCTTGCGGATCTGGGTCAGCCGGCTCTGGGTCGGGATACCGAAGGCCCTACCACCAGCGAACACGTAGTACGTCGGCGACGTGACTGCGATGGTGCCGTCGGCGCTCGTCGAGCAGGCGTTGGCGGCCGCACCCTCGACTCCGACCGTGCTGCCAATGGTCAAGCCGGTCAGGTTGGGCACGGTAACGTTAACGGCCGGGTCGTAGCCAAACGACTTGTACTGCTTCGGCGTGGAGAAGCCGTGCAGCTGACCATCGGTACCTACCACGTAGATCGTGTGGTTGCCGTTGACCACGGCGGTGCTCATCAAGGTGCCCACCCGAGGCGGTGCTACCGATGCAACCGTGCCAGGGAGGCACTTCTGTACCTGGGCGTGGTTGACCGACAGGATCTTGTTCATCACCGTCTGCGATGGGACCCCTCTGGCGCTGCCACCGGCACCCACGTATATCGTGCCGGAGCAGTTGATCAGACCTCCACTGGGCCAGGTCGCGGCGGCATTGGGGATGCCGACTATGGCCGACGGACCGTTTAGCAGACCGATGAACGTCATCGTGTTGTTGCTACTGGAAGCACCCGGATTGATGACGTCCGAGATGGTCAGCACGATCTGGTCCCCGCTGTTGATGGCGTTGGGGACGGTGATCGTGATCCCGTTACCGGTGTAGTTGGACACGGCCGAAGCCGTCCCCGAACCGGACGAGGTAGTGAGGTCTGTGATCACATAGTCAACCTTGTTGTTGGGCAAGGTTGTAGTCGTGGTATTGGCGGTTAGGTCAATCTGTGTGACCCCTCCCGTCATAGCCGCTGAGGCGAACAGCCCGTTGACTGTGTACGTCGACAAGGCGCTGACCGTGGTCGGGTTGGGGGTCACGATTACGCCTGCTGAGCCGCTGACGGTGATCGTATAGGCCGGGGCGGCCGCTCCCACCGAGTCCGAGCTGGTCGCAACGGTGAAGTTGGAGTACGTCCCCGCACCCGGGTTGGTGACGGCGGCGATGGTCATGGTGATGGCGTCACCGGCGGCCATTGCCTTTGTCAGACCTGTGACGGTGAGGGTGTTGGCGGTTGAAGTGACTGGTGCGTTAGTGACGAAGTTCCACGCTGCCGTGGTGTCACTCACCAGCACACCCGAAACGCCCGTGAAGGCCGTGTTCGGCTGGGCCACCGTAATGGAGCCTCCGGCGGCCACCGCCGTCGAGGGTTTGAACGTGACCGTGTAGGTCGCCGATGCCCCCGCAATGGACGGTGTGACCGAAAGCGTCACCGCGCTTGGCGAGCTCCCGAATGTCACGGTGTTCGTGGTCTCCGTCGCACCTGTGCTTGTCCCCGAACTCGAAGGAGCAATGGTCATCGCGTTTTGGACATTGCCGCTCGGGTTAGTACCGGCCGCCGTAATAGTGGCGGTCGCGGAAGCCGGGATCGCGGTACCTAGTGTCAAGGTGACCGAATTGCACCCGGTGAAGACCGGCGGCGACGCCGTAGGGGCGCAGGTGGCGGAGAGGGGACCCAACACTGCACCGGTCACGGTGTCAGCGGTGGCCGTACCCCCCGAAGGAGTGTAGGTCACGGTGTAGGCGCTCGTGCCGCTGAACGTGAATGCGATCGTAGGCACAGGCGGCGTGGTCGTAGGCGTCGGAGTTAACACCGACGTGAGCACCAACGTTGACGTGGACGTCAGGATGCCGCCGTTAGCTGCTCCGAAGCTCGCGATCGTATAGATACGCGTTGGCACCGGCAGTCGTATTGCTGGCGGACAACACTGGCGGCGTAGCCGTGTTGCTGATGCTGTTTGACGCCACCGAGGTGGCGTTGGCCGACGTGGTGACTCCCAACGTATAACTCGTGGTCGCCGTCGCCGGAGCGCCGGCCGTGAAGCTGGCCTGCACCTTGTCGCCGCTAGCGATCGTACAGCCGCTTATCAGGGTGAATGTGATGCTCCCCGTAGTGGGTGCGGCTGCGGTGCCCACGCCGGCCTGGAAGCACGTGGCCGACGTCAGGTCGATCAGCGACGCTGTCGCTGCGCTGGGGGCGACGGTGAACGCTGCCGAGGGCGTAACCGTCACCGAACTGCTAGCGGAGTTGGACAAAGCCCCTGCCGCTATGAAGGTGACAACGTACGTATTGCTCGAGCCCTGGACAGTGCTGGTAGGCGTAGCGCTAACGCTGTTGACGCCGCCCGACGGCGTCCCGATGGTGTAGGCGGCAGAGGTCACCGTGTTCGTAGCGGACGCCGGAAGAGCTGAGACGACCGCCACCGCACCGTAGGCGCTGGCGGTCAGCGCAAGGGCGCCTGCTACCAGCTTTGCACGTCTCCACCTACTCGTCGGCGGCGCTGCCGATGGATAGTGTTCTTGCATTTAGCCTGTTTTCCCTCCTAGGTAGGGTGAACAATTTCCCGCTCCGGGGAGCGGGTTGCTGCTGGTGCCGTGCACCCTTGGGTCCTTGGGTACCCGACCAACCTGGACGTTAGCCCAGGTCAGAGGCCCGATTGGTGGACCTGGTGCCGTGCTCAAACGGGCCTGCTCCGGAACAAGCCCGCTAGTGAGACGCTCGGGACGCTAGCGCGTCACAACTCTCACGGACAAAATCCAGGCCTAATCCAGTGTGGTCAAATACCCACCCGATTAAGAGGCAACGCTTTATCAAAAGCCAATGGGGCTCGGCCCCGCCACGAGAGCCCGCGCTACGCCCCTTTGTACCCGACGACCACCGGTAGCCCCCCGGTGCCCGGCACTGGTACCGCGGCCGTCCCGCTGTAGCCGTCCGAGTGCAGTTGAAGGACCGACTTGAAGGGGTAGAGGTCGCCCTCGTAGCCGACGAACACGGCGCCTGAGGCGCTGATTAGCACGCCGCTGGCGATGTCGGCGGAGGTTTGCACGACGGTGACATCGCCAGTCAGCGCATGGGCTTTGTCGGCCTTGCGCACCGCCGCCAGCCTCGTGGGGTTGGGGATCTCGAACGCTCTCCCGCCGGCGAAGACGTAATAGGCCCCCGACGACACCGCCAGGGCGCCGTCGGCGCTCGTGGAAAGGGCGTTAGCGCCCTCTCCCTCAGATCCGGCCGAGGCGCCAACGGTGAGGCCGCCCAGGCTGGTCACGGTCACGACCAGGGCCGGGTCATAACCGTCGCCCAGGAACTGTTTGGGGGTGGCAAAGCCGTGGAGCTGGCCGTCCGTGCCGACGACGTAGAGGGTGGCGGACCCGTTGATCGGGCGGGTGGCGAGTACCGTCCCCGGTCTCGGGGCCCGCCCGGGGGGCTGGTACCTGCAGGAGCGTTCTGAACCGTGGCGTGGTCCACCTTTTGCAGTGCCTCCAGAGCCGTGAGGCTCTGGATGCCGAACCCCCTCCCGCCGGCGAAGACGTACGCCGTCCCGGCGAACTGGACGATGGCGCCATTGGGGTAGGTGCTGGTGGCGTGGGGGAAGGCGGCTACGGCGGAAGGGCCGGTCACCTCGCCGAGGACGATCAGGGAATATCCATTGCTCGCACTGCTCGGGTTGATCGCATCTTCGACGGTGAGAGCCAGCAGGTCGCCCGCATTGATGTTGGAGGGCACCGTCAACGTCACATCGTTCGTCCCCCCACCCGAAAGCGGCGTGCTCACCTCGCCCGACCCGCTCGGCGTGGTTGCATCCTGGAGCAGGTAGTAGCTGGGGCTGTTCGGGAACACCGTGCCAGAGGGGCCTTCCAGCGTGATCGTCGACCGGTCCGCCGTCATCGCCGCCAGCGCATGAAGATTGGAAATGGTGTACGTGGCCAGGGAACCCGTGGTGCTCGGGCCACGCTGACGGCCACACCGGGCCTCCCACCGGCGCCGATGGCATATGGGCCGGCGTCGGCGGCCACCGTGTCAGCGCTGGTGGCGACGCTGAAATCGGCCACCGTGCCGGCGCCTGGGTTGGTTACGCCGACGACCGTGAGGGTGATGGAATCGCCGCTACTGACGTTGTAGCCCGCCGGCAGCGTGATAACGGCCCCATTGTCGGCTCCCCCGCAACCGGGGTTACTGGGCGGGTTGCCTGTCGGGAAGGTCAAGCTCGCAGCTATGAACTGCCAGCCGGCGGTCGTATCGGAGACCAGGGTGCCCGATTGGCTCGAGAACAGTGTCGGCCCATCGGGTTCGTCGAGGCAGATCTCCGCACCAGACCCGCCAGTCAGTTTGGTCGTGGCCTCGAAATGGACGACGTACGTGGCCGAGGCGCTGGCCACCGCCGGCGATGGGGCCACCACCACCCCGCTGACCAGGGTGCCGAACACGAGCGAGTTGGTGGTCGTATCCGGTGCGCCGACGGCGCCCAATGACGCCGCCGGTCCCGCCACGGGGCTAATGGTCACCTCGTCACTGCTAGTGGTGGCCGGGTTGGTGCCCTTACCGGTGATGTCGAGGGCGTCGTTGGCCGCCAGGGGGGTGGTCAAGGTCAAGGTCACGGTGTCACCGGCATAAGTCGTGGTGCTGAGCGCTACCGAGGCGACTGCGTCCGTGGCCGGGGTCCCGAGGGGCGGGGTGTACGTGACCGCATAACCGCTCGCCCCGTCGTACCAGGAGATCGTTTTTCCGGAGGCGGCCTTGGCCGTGAGGACGAGCGCCGTAAGGTCCTGGCTCAGATCGGTCCAGGCCACATCGCTGAGGGCGTAGGTGGCGTTGGCCCCTAGCACGACGGACGTGGCCGAAAAGGTGGGCGGGATGGTGCCGATGGTCAGCGTGTTCGAAACCGCGGGTGTGGCGTTACCCGACGTTGTAACTGTGAAGTAGAGGTCGCCCGTAGTGGCTGGCCCGGCGGCCGTAAAGTCAACCTCAACCAGATCTCCAGCGTTTATGGCGCATGCGCTCCCGAGGTCCACCGTGACCCCGGAGGCACTGGCCGCGCCGCCGCCCGTCCCGCCCTGCAAGCACGCCGGCGCGGTGTTGTCGACCAGAGAGACGTCGCCGGGCGGGCTCGTGAGATTGGCTGACGACACGATGGATATCGTGCTGCCGGCACCGCCCGAGAGCGCGCTGGTGGCCTGGAACTGAACTTTGAAGCTCGTAGCCGCGCCCTGGACCAGAGTGCTGGGAGAGGCGGCGACATGGCTGACCGAGTTAGTGGGCGTACCTATCGTGTAGTCGGCCGTGCTCACGTCGGCGTATGCCGGCGTGGGGGTCACGACGACCCCGGCCCCGAGGATGCCGAGCCCGAGAGCCAAAGCCACCGCCGGCCATATACGCCGTCGGGGGCGGGCTGGCCCTGCGACCAGCCGGCTCGGCAGTTGCATCTCCTCGTTCCTTCCAGGTGGGGCGCAAATTGCGAAAAGCCGCCCCTTGCGTGAACCTAGGACGTTAGCCCAGGCCATGGCAGGGTCAGGTAGCACCCGGGAGGCGAGTTTTCTCGAGCCTGGCTGCCAGAGAGACGGCTCACACCCAGGCGCGTCACCTGATGGGAGGCCGCCAGTTAGTCTCTTCTTTTGTGGCGAAAGGTAGCGGTCAGCGTCACCGCTCGGGATCTTCGACCAAGGTCAGGCCTCGCCGGCCCGCTCCGGCGCAGGTTCGGCCGGCGCGTCCCGCCCCACCGCCGCGCAACCGCCGGCGGTCCGGAGCTCCGTGGGAGGCTGGTTGGCTGCTCGCCCTGCGGGAATGGCAAAGAGCGATCGGTATTCCCGGCTGGACGTTGGCACTCGGTGCGCTGACGTGGTTCATCCTCTTGATCGTCTGGGCCGCCGGGGGGGTGCACTGGAGCTTTGCCCTGTTCGTCGGCGTACTGGTCAGTGCCGCGATAGCAGCCGCATGGCTGGCGGCGTCCGTTGCTCTGGGCAAGGAGGCGCTAAGAGGGGCCCGGGCGGCAGTATTAGTCGTGCTGGCGGCGGCGGTGCCCGTCGTCTTCGACCCTCATAGCGGCGACGTTTTCAACATCCCCAAGTACACCCTTACGGTCACGGGGGCCCTTGTCCTGGTGGGCCTCTGGGTCGTCGGCTCTGTCAACAGTCGTTCGGTACCGCATTGGCGCAATGGGCTGCAGTGGGCGGTGGGGGCCATCGTCGTCTGGACGGCCATTTCGGCCATCGCCGGGGTTGACACTCATGTGAGCCTGCTGGGCAACTACGGCTCGTACGACGGTCTGTACTCCGCGGCCGCCTTCGCCGTCATAATGATGGCGGCGTCCGAGGCTTTCGACGCCCCGGACATCCGCAAGCTGCTGGGGGCGTTCGCTTTTGCCGGTGGCAGCGTCGTGGTGGTCTACGGCCTCATCCAGCTTCACGACAGCGAGGTACACGGGTCCCGGTGGGACTTCATCAAATGGAACCTGGGGTCGTTCAACAACGGCATTTTTTCGACCTTCGGTAACCCAAACCACCTTGGTGGCTACCTGGCCGTCATCCTCCCGATCGTCATCGTGCTCGGCGTGGCGACGAAGCGGTGGTGGTGGCGGGCCACCGCCCTGGTGTTCGCCCTCGCCGTGGTGGCTGAGCTCCTGCGCACGTCCGCTCGCGGGGCCTGGGTGGCGGCCATTGTTTCGCTCGTGGTCCTGGCCGCCATGCTGGCACCTGAGATCAAGCGACGGCCGGCGCTGGCGGCGGGCGGCGTTGGGGGCGTGGTGGTCATCGCCGCCGTTGGCATGCTGGCCGGCGGCAAGCACTTCCTTTCCCACCCGCTATCGACCCTGTTCCAGACGGGGGGCAGCACCTCGGTCCAGCAGAGGTACGACATCTGGACGGCGGCCCTGCACATAGCCGCCCACCACCCTGTAACCGGCGTGGGCCCGGACGCCTTTGCCCTTGTGTACCCGCAGTACCAGAGTGCCGCCTGGGTCGCCGCTCTCGGTCCCAACTACCTGGTCAACGGGGCGCACGACATATTCATGAACGTCCTGGCGGACCAGGGCTTCGTCGGGTTGCTGCTCTTCTTGGGGCTGCTCGTTCTGCTGTCCTTGCGACAGATCGGGGCCTGGCGGCGGCTGCGCTCGCTCGAGCTGGGAGAGAACACGGCGTCGACGGTGAAGGAGGAGGCTCAGCTCCACCGCGTCACCGTCGCCATCGTGAGCGCCTCCATGGTCGCCTACATCGTGCAGGCCGTTTTCAACGTTCAACAGGTAGGCCTTTCCTTCTCTTTCTGGTTGTTGGTCGGGGCCGCCACCGTGCTGGCCCAAGCGGCCGGCGTACCCGACACGCTGCGGCCGGGAGCACTAATTTCGGCCGTCCCGGCGGAGGAGGGGCTCGTGGAGCCGGCCGAGGCGGACAGCCATCCCGGCAGGGCCCCGGCGTGGGGATCGCGATCGGCCAGCCGGCGCAGGAGGCCAGTTAGGCGGCGCCAGGACGTGCCCTGGCCGACCCTTATCACGGCTGCAGGCGCGACGATCGTCCTGGTGTTCCTCATCCTCGGCCTGGATGGTCCCTACCGGGCGGACCACGACTACTGGGCCGCCTACACGAGCCTCAAGCAGCCGGCGGCCGGCTCCACGACTTCGTCGACCCAGGCCACTCAGGTCGGGCCGGTCTACTTCGCCAATATGAAGCACGCCCTCACCCTCAACCCGTGGGAACCCAGCTACCCGATCGAAGAGGCCCAGGTCTATGTGGGAGCGGGAGCGCACTCGACTGCTTCGACGGCGCTCAGCGACCTGTCACTCGCTCGCAGCCTGTCAGCAAAAGCGGTGGCGGAAAAGCCTTTGTGGGGACCGTACGCCGCCGCCGAAGCGACCGTGTACCTGGACCTCGCTCGCGTCGAGCCTTCCGCGGCGTCCGCCGACCTGGCCACCGCGGCCGCTCTAGCCCGCAAAGCCATTCACGACAACCCCCGCGATTCCCAGTACCAGACCATCCTGACGGAGGCCCTGGCCGGCAGTCACCACAAGTCCTCCAAATCGGGGTCTTAGGTCATCCCGGCCGGCGCCCGTCACAGCCGGCGGTGCGGACGGCATAGATGTACAGCCGCTCGGTCCAGGCGAAAAGGACCTCGTTGTAACGTTCCGTGCCGATGTGGGCCACGTGTGCGTGCGCCACCGGCGAGCCGGAGACGAACGCGCACTCTTTGAACCGGGGGAACATCTCGTCGTACCACATTTCATACGGCAGGGCGCCCACCATTGGTCGTCCCCGGACGGCCGGTTCGGCTGTATGGCTCCCCACCCAGTCGAAGCCGGCGTCGATGGTGGCCGCAGCCACGCCCGCTTTGGCCGCCTCCTGTCCGGCTGACCACCGGGCCCCGTCGTACGCATCGGCATTCAGCACGATGGCGCCAGCGACGACTGTCAAGATCAGGGCCAGCACGGCCGGCGCGGCGTAAGCGGGCCAATCACCCCGCCGCCGCAGGGCGACGGGACGGCGGGCCAGTGAGCCGGTCCTGGCGCCAAACGCAGCGAGTAGTACGGCCGACCCGAAGGCCAGAGCCCAGAGATAGCGGTCGAAAATGGCGGCCTGGACAAGCAACCCGTACCCGACGAGCCCCGCCGCCGTCAGCCAGGTAAATAGCGAGACCACGCTCTTTTCGCTGATTTCAGGGGGCGGCGCGGGGGCCGACCGATTAGCCGACAGCCGGGCGCGCAGGGCGCCACGGGTGGCGTTTGTTACCACGAAGGCCAGCGCCGCTCCTGCCGCTACCGCGATAGCCCTGAGAAGCGCCCATATGGGGGCCGGGAAGAGGGAGGGCCGCACCCCGGGCAAGGCTGCATTAGTGCTCATGCCTTGCTGGGCCAGGTAGTTACCCGTGAAGACGGCCTTGTTCGTGGCAATGAGAAGCACGCCGATAACCAGGACGACCGAGG
This sequence comes from uncultured Acidimicrobiaceae bacterium, assembly GCA_963754115.1. Taxonomy (GTDB): domain Bacteria; phylum Actinomycetota; class Acidimicrobiia; order Acidimicrobiales; family Palsa-688; genus Fen-671. Next base: position 621,545 of record CAVWFC010000010.1, read on the forward strand.
CGGCGACCAGTTCCGCTCTGAACGAGCTACGCCAGGCCGTCCGGGCCGCCGCCGGCAAGAACGGTGAAACAAAAAAGGCCAGCGTGAAAAATGCCGCCGCCAGCGCCCGGACCGCCGATGCCGCTGGTAGACCGAGCGCTTCTTGCTGGGCGTGGGGCAGGTGGACGGCCCACACGAAGACGACCCCGCACACAACCAGGGTCAAAGCACCGGCCATCTCGTAAGCCAACCGGTGACGACGGTCCTGGGCGCCGAGAGCGATAAGGACGGCGGCGGGAGCGGCCAGGTCGAACTCACGGACCGAAAATCCCAGGCACCCCACGACCAGGGCGGCGACCAGGAAGCCCCAACGGCTTGTCCCGGTGCGCCGCAATGCGGCGGCGCCCAATGCCAGGCAGGCGAGCTCGGCAGACAGCGCCGGCAAGTCCGTCATGAACGTCGACGTCTGGACCAAAACGCCGGGGAGCACCAACAGGGCCAACGTGCAAGCCGCCCCTCGTGCCCGCCCGAGGACAGATCGGGCCAGCCAATAGCCGGAAGCGAGGCCTATCGTGGAGGCCACGGCTACGGTCAGGTCCGGCACCCAGGGGTGCGCGCCGAGCACGACGACGAACGGCGCCGCCCAGAAGATTTGGCCCACCAGCGTCATCGCGCCCCAGCCCACGAGGGAGAGATGGCCGCTCTGGACGAAGTCCATCAGCACGCGCCGGTACGCCCAGTCGTCGTACCGGGGGATCGCAAAAGCGTGCGCCGACAGGGCGAGCGCCACCGGGAGGGTCACCCCGAGGAGCACTATCCCGGCCAGGATGCCGGCGTCGGCCGAGCGCGAAGCGCGGTTGGCGAGCCGTCCCGGCTGGCCCAGGCGAGTCACCGTTTAGTACCTCGGGACGCCCGCCGACGCTCGAGAAGATCGTGGCTGGCCGCTCGCTGACGCGGCTCACGGCCGGCAACTTACCACCGCCCATAGGCGAGACCCGGGACCGTCGCTGTCACTGCGGTGCCGACCACTTCGGCCTTGACCACTTCGGCGTTGGTCACTCCGGTGCCGGTTACTCAGGTGACGGACCAGGCCCAAGGACCGGTCCTTGCCAGGACCGCGCATTGGTGACAGCGTAGAGCCATGGCCGGACAGGCCGAGGGGAGCCGGGCCGATGTGGCCAACCGGGGCGAAGGGCCGGCCGGGGCCCGGTGGCACTCGACCGGTTCCCGGTAGCAACGGCCCCATCTGGAGCGGCTCCGCCGCTCGCAGTCCCCTGGCACGGGTGGCGCGCCCGGGAGTTGGCGGTTGCATGGTCGCGGATATCGCCGTGGTGGAAACTCGTGGCGCTGTGCGTGGGCGCCAACGTGGCCGAGACTGGCCTCGTCCTGGCCTTTGACCACGGTGCCCGGCCGGAGCTGGCGCCTCAGGCCAGCGCCATCGCCCCGTTCGGAGCTTTCAGCGACCTGCGCTGGGTGAGCGTCTACCACGATTCTTGGCCCGCCCTCATCGCCGAGGTGGTGGCCATGCTGGTCGTGCGGGGGGCACTGATTGCTGTTTCCGTGGCCCTGGCCTGGCCCCGGCAATGGCACGGCCCACCCGCGCAGAGGCCGTCTATACGCAGGTTGGTGCCCAGGGGGATCTTTGCCACCGCCCTGGCTGCCGTCCTGCTGGCGCCGAGCGTGGTCCTCCTTTTCGGGTTGGCCGCCGTTCCGGTGTCCTGGCTCTTTTTTGCCGCCGTCCCGGCAGCCCTCCTGGTTGCGCTCATCTCACACCCGATCGGGGTGTCGAGCGACTGGTGGAGACGGTTGATCGCGCTCCGGGCGGTCGGGTGGGTGGGCCTGGCCTTCGTGACATTGACCGTGGCCAGCGCCGCCATCGCGGCCTCGCCTCCTTTTATGTGGCCGCTGATCAGTGCCCTGGCTGGTTTGTTCAATGCCTGGTCGTGGACCGGGCTCGTCCGGGTGGTAGTCGACCGCAGGCCGGCCCGTTTCGTCGTGCCCGCAGTCCCGGTGGCGACGATCGGCCTCATAGGTGTCGTGATCGGGGGGACAGCGTTCGGCTTCGCCCACTTGAGGGGGGCCAATGCCGAGGCGAGCCCCTTGGCTGCCGTGGGCCAGGGTGCGGGGCAACCGCTGCTCGTCGTGTCCGGCTACGGGTCCAGCTGGGACGGGCGCAGCAGCCACCCGGTGCCCGGCGACTTCATGGAGGAGCCCTTCTCGTACCGGGGCCTGGGCCGGGATGGGGGATCCCCTCCCGTACGGGGAACTCGACACCGTGCAGTCGGTCCCACGACTGGACCGCATGCTGCTCGAGCAGATCTGGTCGATGTATGCCGAGACCGGCCGCAAGGTCGACGTCGTGGCCGAAAGCGAAGGTGCCCTCCTGGCCAAGACGGCCCTGCTGGCCGAGCCGGAAGCGCCCGTGTCGATGCTGGTCATGGCCAGCCCGTTGCAGGACCCCGGCCGCGTGTCCTACCCGACGCGAGGTAACAAGGGCTGGGGAGTGGCGAGCGACGAGGCGATGCGGCTGATAAGCGAGGCATTTCAAGGGATTTCGCCCGTCGACCTGTCACCTGACAGCCCCTTCCTATCGTCGGTCGACGCCGAGGCACCGGAACTGGAAAAGGCCGTCACTTGCCCGATAGCGGGAATCCGCCAATTCGCGCTCCTGCCCCTTGCCGACGCCACCGTCGTGCCGACGGCGGTGAAGCTGGCCTACCCGTCCGTGGTACTGCCCGCTTTTCACGGCGGGCTCATCGAGAGCGTGTCGGGGGAGAAGGTGCTGTCTCAGGTGCTGTCCAACCGACCCGTCGACGAGGACCAGTTGCTGCGCCTGGCCGACGAAGCCATAAGTTACGCGGCCAGCGCTTGGCAGGTCCCGTCCCTGGCGGCGTCCGACTTCCCGGCGGGTCGTGACGCGGCGCGGCTGCAGAGCTGCCAGTCGGTGGCTGCCCAGCTCGGTCGGGATATCGAGCCGGGGATCGGCTAAGGGTTCTTCGGGCGGGCGCGGAGGTCGGGGGAGCGGAGCGCGTGCCGACCACCCGTTGTGCCACGCTCTGCGCTCTGTTAAACACCTGGCGTGCGCAGGCTGGCTTGGAGCGGCTGGGATAGCACACACCTTCATCATAATCACGTAAATCCCGTTGCGGTTTCGCCAACTCGTTGCGCTGGTGCCGCGAAAAGGCCCGTAAACGCAACGAGATGGCGCGACCGCGACGAGAATGGCGAAATTGTGAAGAACTGTAACCAGTGAAATGAGATGAAATCGTGGCTACCTGCCGGGTGAGCGGACGGATCGCACCGGAGCGGCAACGACAGAGCCGTTCAGGCTGTGCCTGCCAACCCCAGAGCCTGCCCGACCCCGACGACCCCGGACGACCCCAACGGCACATCCCCGACCACAATGTCCGAAAACCGCCAGGATTGTCCCCGGCGGCATGGCACGATGCGAGCTGTGGACGATTTCGAACGTTGCTACCGAGCCGTGCAGAGCCGTGACCCTCGCTTTGACGGTTGGTTCTTCACGGCGGTCACGACCACCCATATCTACTGCCGGCCCAGCTGTCCCGCCCTTACGCCGAAGCCGGAGCACGTCCGGTTCTACCCGACGGCAGCGGCCGCCCAGCAGGCCGGTTTTCGCGCTTGTCTGCGCTGCCGGCCGGATGCGGCGCCGGGTTCGCCAGAGTGGCTGGGACGGGCAGACGTCGCCGCCCGCGCGGTGAAGCTGGTCCTCAACGGCACTATCGACAGTGAAGGAGTGCCGGGGCTGGCCAGGAGGCTCGGCTACAGCGAACGTCAGCTGCACCGCGTCCTCGTCGGCGAGGTCGGCACGGGTGCGCTAGCGCTGGCGCGAGCCCAACGGGCGCAAACAGCCCGCACGTTGCTCGAGACGACAGACCTGCCGGCCGCCGACGTGGCCTTTGCCGCCGGCTTCAACAGCATCAGGCAGTTCAACGACACGGTAAAGCAGATTTTTGGCCGGGCCCTACCGGAGCTGAGGCGCCGGGCCGGCCACCAGAGCTTCCCTTCGCGCCAGCGCCACACCGCTGTGCCGGCCGTTCCCGTCACGCCGGCGGTGAGCTTGCGCCTGGCACACCGCCGCCCGTTTGCCGCCGGGCCCCTTTTCGATTTTCTGTCCGCCCGCGCCATCCCGGGGATAGAGAGCTTCGAGGACGGCACTTACCGCCGGAGCCTGCGGCTCACCTACGGCGAGGCGACGGTGGAGCTGACACCGGCTGAAGGTTACGTCAACGCCGCGTTCCGGTTGTCCGACCTGCGTGACCTCACCGTGGCCGTCGTGCGGTGCCGCCACCTCTTCAACCTGGACTCGGACCCGGAGGCCGTGGACCAGGCCCTTGGGACCGACCCGCTCCTGGGCCCGTTCGTCAGCGCCGTGCCCGGGCTCAGAGTGCCGGGGGCGGCTGACGGCTTCGAAGTGGCGGTGCGAGCCGTGCTGGGCCAGCAGGTCTCGTTGAAGGCCGCCCGCGCCTTGGCCGGGAACCTGGTTAAGGCCGCGGGCAGGCCGCTGGACGAACCAGACGGTCCTGTCACTCACACCTTCCCGGCTCCGGCCTCCCTGTTGGAACTGGCCGTATCCCGCCCCGAGGTGTTCGGGGTACCGGAGCCCCGCCGGCTGGCGTTGCAGGCGGTATCAGACGCGGTGGCCAGCGGTGGCATGTTGATCGACCCCGGGGTCGCTCCGGCTGAGCTGGAAGCGCAGCTGCTGGCCATCCCGGGTATTGGCCCATGGACGTCGTCGTACATCGCCCTGCGGGCCGTCGGTGACCCCGATGCCTTTCTCCCGACCGACCTCGGGCTGCGCCGTGCCGTAGCGCGCCTCGGCCTGGCCGGCGACGTCGTCTCTCTGAACAAGCTGGCCGAACGGTGGCGACCGTGGCGGGCATACGCTCTCGCCCACCTCTGGTCGGCCGCGGGCACGGCCGGGCCACCGGCACCCGCAGACGACACCGTCCGACCAGAAGAAGCTGGCAAGACGGTCAACCCCGACAAGACAGTGAAACCGGACAACGCACTGAAAATCGTGAAAGGAGCCTCTGCAGCATGACCCACCGCGTCCAGATGGCGAGCCCTATCGGTCTGCTGACGATCGAGTCCAACGATGAGGCCGTCACCTACATTGCCCTGCCCAACGCGGCCCTGCCCAAGACAGAAGGGCTGGCTACGATGCCCGCAGCCGGAGCGGATGAACCTGGCACCGTACCCGGGCCCTTAGCCGCCGCCGTTGCTCAGCTGGGGGAGTATTTCGCCGGGCGCCGCCGGCGATTCGACATCCCGGTCCAGGTTTCCGGGACGCCGTTCCAGGAACGCGTGTGGCTCGAACTGCGCGAGATCCCCTTCGGTGAAACGGTGAGTTATGCCGAACTGGCCACGATGGTCGGCCATCCGAAGGCGTTCCGGGCGGTCGGCCAGGCCAACGGCGCCAACCCGGTGCCGATCGTTCTGCCCTGTCATCGCGTCATTGCCGCAGGCGGCGGTCTCGGCGGGTACGGAGGCGGTCTCTCGATGAAGCGAAAGCTCCTGGCCCTCGAAGGCGCTCAGCTTTCTTTCCCGGCCACTGCCGTGTGATTTGGCCGTGCGACTTGGCCGTGTGATTTTGCCTGTGTGATTTGTCAGCGCGGTTTGATGCTGACGGCGTAAAACCTTATGTGCACCGAGCCCTGTCCGGTGGCCCAGCCACCCCCGCTGACCTCGAGTTTGCGCACTGACGGCGGAGCGAACTTCGACGGGTAGCCGAGGCTGGCGGCGGCCGCCAAAATGTGAAGGTCCGCGGCCGTACCGGGCAGGAAGCGGTAAGTCGTTTCACCGTCGGGTCCCCATGCTGTAAGTGAGACTTCCGGTGACTTCAGGAGCACGCCCTCAGCCTTGGACGTCAGCGGCGAGCTGAGGGAGAACTCCGCCAGGACCATCTTGCCGGGGACGCGGGGCACCGTTACGGTCTGCCCGAAATGGGCCGTGGCCTGGCCGAGGGCCTGTGGCCGCCCACACCGGTTGGCCACCTTCGTCAGCACAAGCCAGTGGTCCGTGGTCTGCACCTCGGCATAGTGGCAGAACATGGCCTCCACGCCCGCCGGCGCGTCCCAAAAAGCGTTGCGGTTGTTAATCGTGACCGCCTGATAGAGGATGCGCTCCGGGGCTCGAGCAGAGGAGAGGAAACCGGCGTCCAGAGCGTCGAGGTACGAGGTGTAGGCGCTATAGGACTGGAGCACAGGTTCGGGGTCCCATCGCAGTTGGGGGTACACGAAGGTCATCCCGTCCTCCATGTTGTCCACTGCCACCGTCTTGCCGTCGAGCGTCGAGACGAGCGCGGCCGGGAGGTCGTCGCCCGTGGAACGGAGCTGGTTGCGCGCCCCCTGTTCGATCTTGGGCCATCGGCCGGGCCAGGTGAGGTCGACCACTTCTTGCTCCAACGCCTTCACGCCCTCGACGGGGGAACGTACGGACGCGGGCGGGCGGGCGTTGGCGAAACAGGCGAGCAGGGCGGCGATGGCAATGGCGCTCGCCTGCAGCGGTACCAGCGACCGGGGGAGCCGGGCCAGGCAGAGCGCTACCAGCATGAGGGCGAAGAACGTGAGGTCGTGGGTGTCGTGGCGGACGAAGCCTTCTTTCAGGGCCTCCCATACCCATCCCACCAGCACGAGGAATATGGCCACCTTTTCGAGGCGGGGCCTGCCCCTGGCGGCCAGCGCGAAGATGGCGGCCAGCAGGGCTACGTCGACCAGCGCGTACCAGTCCTCAGCCCGACGGCCTTTGGAGAAGCTCATGGCCGATGCGTAGCCGAGGGCAACCGAAAGCGAACCGTGCACGTAGCTGCCAAAGTCCCCCACGTTTTGGCCTGCGGCCAACAAAGCCAGTAAAGGCACAGCCACAAAAGCCGTCCCTGCGACCAGCACTTCTCGTGACCAGGGGCTGCGCTTCTCTTCGGTCGGGGCCTCCTCCGGTGCCCGTCCATGCCCGCCAGCTACTCCCAGGGCCAGCAGCGCGGTGGTAACGAGGCCGACATTGATCTCGACCAGGAGCTGGAACCCCGCCAGCGCCCCGAGGGCGCCGAGGAGGGCCAGGCGCCTGCCCGGGGTGGAGGCCCTGAACGACGCCAGCGTCAGCCCGAGCGCTGTAGCCAGGGCCAGCTCCGGTGCCTCGAGAAGGTTGCCGGCAATGCTCAGGGCCGCCCAGGCCACGAGGCCGGCGGGGAGCAGCCCCCAGGGCCTGCGCAGCGCGGAGACGATGAGTGCGGCAAGGCCCCAGGTGATGGCCAGGGTGTACACCAGCGCGAGCCCCGCTGTGAGGCGAGAGAAAGGGACGATGTCCTCGACGAACCCGTACGGCCCGAACGTGAACACCACCTGCGGCCCCCATTGCAGATGGTCCAGGAAACCAAGTGCCAGCCCCGCCTGCCAGGAGCTGACGCCCGCACTGACGTGGAGCCACGCCTGCGTCCTCCAGCTGAAGACGGTGGCCAGAGCGCTCACGAACGCAACTGCGGGCCAACCAAGCAGTGATGACGCCGGACCGCTGGACGCGCCCGGCGCGTAAGGCCTTGGTGCGCCCCGAAAGTTCGACCGTCGACGGGCCTGGCTCGACGGAGCACTTGTAAGCGTCACCTCAAAACGCTAGCAAGCCAGCGGTCGCGATGACCGGTAGGCGGCTCCGGCGAGCGGGCTGAACGGACGGGCTCGGGCTCTCGCCCCGGCGTGGCTCTCAACCGAACGTGAGGAGGCGGTCTTTGGTACTTCACATGAGGTGTTAAAACGGTTCTTACCTATGAGGCAGACGATTAGGGGCAGCGGACCAGGTTGCGTCGGGCACGCATAGCGGCACGGGCGTCGAGGGGCAACGCAGTCCTCGGGCCGGTACCGTAGCAGCGCGATCAACCACGAAAGGGCACGGATGTATTCGACATGTACCCGCCGGGACCCGGCTCGGCGGAGCGTCAGTGTGCCGCCGCGTCCCGGCCGCCGGTCGCTGATCTGGTTCCTGCCCGTCCTGGTCACAGCGGCCGGGCTGTTCGGCCTCGTCGGTCAGGCGCCCGTTTTGGCCAGCACCCTACCTGCGCAGCCTGCCGTCGTGTTTTCCGGAGGCGCTGCACCCGACCAGCTGCCGGCCTCAGGCGGAACGATTGCCATCACGGGCAAGGTGGGAAATGCCCTCTCGTGCCAGCTGCAATTGCTCTCCCGCCAGGCCTTCTCCGTCGTTTTCTCGCACAACCCCCGCAACTGCTCGTCAGGCGATTTCTCGGCTCGCGTCACCATCGGCCCCAACAACACGACGGTGCAGCGGACAGTTGCCTTTGCCCTGGTAGCGAGCAACCACTCGTCTGCGTCGACGGGCCGTTTCTACGTTCTCATGGCGGGCGCCAAGCCGGCCGCCGTCCTGTCGGTGGGGGCCGCCCCTGACAACCTGCCTGCCGGCGGGGGCACGGTTGCAATTGGCGGCAAGGTCGGCCACGCTGTCGAGTGCAGGCTGCAGCTCCTGTCGAAGCAGTCCTTCCCGGTGGTTTATTCTCACAACGCCCGCACCTGCTCCAACGGCGACTACTCCGCTCACATCACGATCGGGCCAAATACCACCACAGTCCAGCGGACCATTGCCTTCTCCCTGGTCGCTAGCGGCAAGGTGACGGTTTCGAGCGGCAAGTTCTATGTGCTGCTGGCCGCCGCGCACGCGCCGGTCACCACAACTACCGTGCCTCCCACCACGACGACACTGCCCCCGACCACGAAGCCGTCCCCCACCACCACGACAACGGTGCCTCCTGTCACGACGACAACGGCGCCCAGGTCCGGGTTGCCGGGCACCACCACCGTCCCTACTGCCAGCTCTGAGGAGCCCGTTGCGATGCAGAGCTCCAACTGGTCGGGGTACGCCGCAGTGGGCGGGCCTTACAGCGTTATCAAGGGCACGTTCACGGTGCCGGGCCTCTCCGCCGGGACATCTCCCTACGACCAGGTGTCCGAATGGGTGGGGATCGACGGCGCCAACGGCAGCGACGCGTACCTCATCCAGGCCGGGGTAGACGAGTACGCCAACCCGGATGGCTCCGGGTTCGAGGTCCAGCCGTGGTGGGAGATACTCCCCGCCGCGGAGACCAACATCACGACCGTGAGCGTCAGTGCGGGTGACACCGTCAGCGTCACGATCTGGCAGGTATCGGGCACCGATTGGGAGATAAACCTTACCGACGACACCACCGGGAAGAGCTTCACCAGCCCGGGGGAGCAGTACAACGGCCCGGCTCCACCGCCGAATGGGTCGTGGAGGCGACGACGCGCTGCCGCATCCGGTGCGAGACGACCGAGTTGGCGCCGTACAGCCCGCGTGTGGCGTTCAGCAACCTTGGCATGACCGGCCCCGAAGGCTCGTTGGACGAGATAACGATGGTCCAGGGTGGCGAGAGCGTCTCGACGCCTTCAGCGCTCAGCTCGGGCGCGTTCAATGTCACGTACACGGGTATGCAGCTTTCTGGAGGCTTCGTAAGGGAGGTCTCGGGTACCGCGACGAAGCCCACCGAGGAGCCCGGGTTGCTGCCGGTCGTAGCCGAGCCGCAAGCACCGCCGGGGAGGCGGGGCCAGAGACCGGCTGAGACGGCCCGCGATCTGCGCAAGGCCGGCACCGTTCGTCCTGGCCGCCTGGTGGTGGGGGTCGCGGTGCCTTGAGCATGGCCTCGTCGCCTGGGCGCGAGAGAAGCGGTGGGAGGCTGCTCAGGGGTATGGTAAGCGCCGGGATCCCTGTGCCAACGTTCGCCAGGCGCTAACCTAACGCTCTCGTATGTCCAAGAGCAGTGGCGTGTCAGCGGCCGCCAAAACCCCCGATCTGGGCCGGCGGCGCTCGTTTATATCGACAAGGTCCGCCAGGCGACGCGGCGTTTGAGGGCGAGGGAGATTCGCGCGACAACTCGGCCCGAGAAAACGTCCAGGAGTCCCTGGACGCCTTGGGGGACGTGGCCACGTTCGACGTGGAAGTCCCCACGGCCAGCACCCGGCGAGAGTGGGAGTACCTGAAGGTGGCGGTCAAAAGGCTGACCAGCTGGTACCTGCGCTACTTGGCCGGGCAATTGAACGCCTTCGGCGGCCAGGTCCAGCGCCTCGGGGAGGCACTGGCGGCGAGGACGGACGGGCTGGAAACGGCAGCCGACGAGCTGGCAGCCCGCATGGAGCTGGCCGAAGAAAGGCTGGGGCGGCTCGAAGCAATGAGCAACGCCCGCACCCCCCGCGCCAAGCGTGGGCCGAGCAAGGATGCGGCCGTTGAGAATTGACCAGTACCTCCCCGGGTTCGCCCCGCACGACGCAATTGGTAACCACACACTGCAGACGCGGAGGGTGCTCCGCGAAGCCGGCTTCGAGTCGGAGATTCTGGGCGGAGCACATCCTCCCGCCCCTCGGCCGGGAGGCCAAGCCGTACATGGAGGACCCGTGCCGCCCGGGCGAAGAGAGGGTGCTGCTGTACCAGTCCTCGACCAGTTCGCCCATGGCCGGCTGGCTGCGGGGCCGGGCAGAAGCCGGTGAGTCGCTCATCGGCCACTACCACAACATCACGCCGGCTCAGTACTTCGCCCGCTGGGAGCCCCATCTCGCCACGGCGATGGAGGAGGCGCGCCAGGAGCTGGCCATGTTGGCTCCTCACGTCGACTTCTCTTTCGCCGACTCCGGCTACAACGAGGCTGAGCTGGTCGACGTGGGTTACAGGCAAACCCTGGTGTGCCCGTTGCTGGTCGACCTCGACGAGTACCACCGTCCACCCGACCCGGCGACACTCGACCGCCTCCGCCGGCGCCGTGAGACCTCCGGCGTTCACTGGCTCTTCGTCGGGAGGGTGGCCCCCAACAAGTGCCAGCACGACGTGGTCGGAGCTTTCGCCGTCTACCGGCGCATTTTCGACCCCGGTGCCCGGCTTACCCTTGTTGGTGGAGGGACGTCCGTCCGCTATCTACGGGCGCTCGAGAGCCTGGTGGAGGAGCTGGAGCTCGGCGAGAGCGTCGAGCTGTTGAACGCTGTCGGGGACACCGAGCTTCTGGCCCATTGGGCGGTGGCGGACGTTTTTGTGTGCCTGTCCGAGCACGAGGGTTTTTGTGTCCCCATCCTCGAGGCGATGGAGCTCGGCGTGCCGGTTGTGGCTTACCCGGCCGCCGCCGTGCCGGAAACTCTTAGCGGCGCCGGCGTGCTGGTGGCGGACAAGGACCCCCTCACCGTGGCGATGGCCGTGGAAGAGGCCTGCCGGCCGGCCCCGCCCGGGACCACCTGGTGAAGATGGGTAAACAGCGGGCGGCATCCTTCTCGCTCGAAAAGACGTCCCGCCAGTTGCTGTCGGGCATCGAGGCTTATCTGGCCGGTTAAGGTTGCTGCCGCCCGCCCGCATCAGTGACCGCGGGCCGGGGTCAGAAGCCTGCCTTTAGAGGCGTGGTCTCGACGTGGCGCACTCCCGGTAGAGGTCCGCCAGCCCGGCGGCGCAGCGGTCCCAGCTGTAATGGGCCGCCCGTTCCCGGCCTTTACGGGCCAGTCGCTGACGGGCCTCTTCGTCACCGAGCAAACTTTCGAGGGCGTTGGCCAGAGCGCCCTCGTCGTCCGCCGGGACGAGCCAGGCAGCGTCGCCGAGGACCTCGGTCAGCGCGCCGCAGGCGGTGGCCACGACCGGCGTGCCTAGTGCCATCGCGTGCAGAGGCGCCAGGCCGAAACCCTCGTAGCGCGAGGGGTAAGCGAAAACGGCGGCGCCCCGGGTCAAGGCATCGCGGACCGGATCTTCGACCCACCCCGTCCGGACCACTCTGTCTTTGAGGTCGGCGGCGTTGATGGCATCATCGAGCTGGGCTGAGCCCCGGCCGTCTTGGCCCGCCAGTACGAGGGCGAGGCCGCCGTGGTGGCCGACGATCTCGCGGAAGGCCCGGACGAGGGTCGGCAGGTCCTTCCTGGGTTCGACCGTGCCTACCGCCAGGACGTAACAGGTCACCCAGCCGGGCATCAGGTCTCTCGGGACGCCAGGGAACGTTGCCGAAGAGCCGGCGGGAGGACTGGCCGGGGCCGCTGGCGGTGATATGCCGAGATGGACCGCCTTGACGCGTTCTGCTGGCAACCCCAGCGCCTCTACCGCCTCCCTGGCCACGAACTCCGAGTCGGTGTGCACCCAGGCTCCACGCCCAACCGCCTTTTTGACCAGCTCGGGATAGGAGCGAGCGGCGGGCTGGCACCACTGGGGGAAATGGAGCGGGCTCAGGTCGTGGACGGTCACGACCATAGAAGCCTTCCGGGCGGGCGGCACGACGAAGTTGGTCCCGTGGACAACGTCCACTTTGCCGGTGTAAAGCTCGGCGGGCGGGAAGGGCCATCTGGCCCAGGAGGCGTGGAGCAGCCTAGCGGGTAGCCCGGCGCCCGGTGGCCCGAGCGCTGCGACCCCCTCGGGCAACCGTCCTGTGATCCCGCGGCGGCCGTGGCGGCTTACGGCGAAAGCCCCCACTTCCAGGTCCGGCAGGGCCCCGAACGCCTCGAGGATGTTCCAGCAGAACTCCCCTACACCAGTGCGAGCCCCCTCCAGGGGGGTGGCGTCGAGGGCGACCTTCAAGGGCATGACGTTGGCCGGCGGACCGGTCAGGCGACTATACCGTGGAGGCGCCGTAGACCGTGGAGGCGCCGTAGACCGTGGAGGCGCCGTAGACCGTGGAGGCGCCGTAGACCGTGGAGGCGCCGTAGACCGTGGAGGCGCCGTAGACCGTGGAGGCACCGTAGACCGTGGAGGCGCCGTAGACCGTGGAGGCGCCGTAGACCGTGGAGGCGCCGTGGACCGTGGAGGCGCCGTGGACCCTGGAGGCGCCGTAGACGGTGGAAGCCCGGCGAGCGGCGACTGTTGTCTACGCTGGCGTCGTGCTGGGCGCCCGGGTCCCTTCGGCTTGATCACGGTCGGCCGCTAGATGAGGTTGGCGTTCGTACCGCCCCGGTTCGGCTCCGGGGTCCTTGGCGGCTCAGAGGCCGTCTCCCGTGAGGCGGCCTTGGGCTTTGCCCAGCGCGGCCACGACGTCGAGGTCCTCACTACGTGCGCTCTCGACCATTACACGTGGGCGAACGAGCTCCCCGAAGGTGTTTCGGAGGAAGACGGCCTGACGGTACGGAGGTTCTCAGTCGTTCGTCATCCGAGCCGCGCCGCTCTGAGAGCACAGCTTTCGATCCAGGCCGGGGCCGTGCCCGATATGGACCATCAGGTGAGCTGGCTTGGCTTCCAGTTCGCCTCGCCCGGGATGTTCGAGTACCTCCTGCGTAGTGGCCGCCGTTACGACGCGGTCATTTTTTCCCCGTACCTGTTCTGGAACGCCAGCGTTTGCCGCGCCTCTGGTGGCCGAGCGAGCGGTCGTCATCCCCTGTCTGCACGACGAGGCTTACGCCCGGTTGGAGGTGTTGCGCCCCGTAATAGGAGATCCTGCGCTGGTCTGGTTCCTTTCGGAGCCCGAGCACCAGCTGGCCCACGGCCTCGGCCCGGTTGCCAGGCGTCACAGCGTGACCGGTGCCGGCGTGCCGGTCCCTTTGGGTTACGACCCCCTCGGTTTCGCTGAAAAGCACAATTTGCGCCGCCCTTTTGTGCTCTTTGCCGGCCGCAACGAGGAGGGAAAGGGCCACGCCTGGCTGCTCGAAGCCTTCGCCGCTGCCGTCACCGACCGAGGGCTCGACCTTGACCTCGTCACCATCGGGAAAGGCGATCCTGGAGCCCATCGTGGCGCCCCCAAGTCGGTGGCCGACCGGGTTATAGACCTCGGTTTTGTCAGTGACGAGGAACGGAACAATGCATTTGCGGCCGCCAGCGCATACGTGCAACCAAGCCGGGTCGAGAGCTTTTCCCGGACGGTCATGGAATCCTGGCTCGCCGGCACGCCCGTAATTGCGTCCACGAAGAGCAATGTCGTGGCCTGGCACTGTTGGCGATCGGGAGGCGGGCTGATGTTCTCCACCGATGCCGAGTTCGCCGAGCACCTCGACCTGGTAGCTCGAAAGCCCGAGCAGGCCGACGAGGTCGCCGCCGCCGGCCGGCGTTACGTAATCGACAACTACACCTGGCCGAACGTGCTCGACCGGATGGAGGCGAGCCTGGCTGCGGCCCTCTGAGCGATGGTTCGTGACCAGCCGGCGCCCGGCGAGAAACCGCGCAAGTGCCTCGTGGCGGGCAGCTATCCACCCGTCCCCGGCCCTGGCGCGGCAGCCACGGTTGCAGCTGTCCGGCGAGCCTGGGACCGAGGCAAGGAGGTCGTAGTTGTGTCTCCTCGCCCGAGTGCGGCAAGTGCGGTCATGCCGGCCGTCGGGGCCGCGGTGGGGCGGGACCTCTCCAGCTGGCGCCGTCACGACAGCCAGGGCGACGGCCAGGAAGTCGAGTACGACGAGGTCGTGCTGTGTATCGAACCAAGCTGGCCGTTCCCTCCAGGAGACCGAGCCGGCCATGAGCGCGTCGCCCGGTCACTGGCGGGGGCGCTGGCCGGTTTTGAACGGGCTGAGCTTGTGGTGACGGGCGACCTGGAGGTGGGCAGCGCCGCCCTGGCTCTGTTGTGGCCGGCCGTTCAACGGGTGACCGCCAGCTCGGACGACGTGGGCGCCCGCCTGCAGGCCGCCGGCGCGCCTGGCGTTGTGGTTGTCGAGCCGTTCACCGGTGCCGGGTTCCACGCCACCCTCCGGCCGCCGGCCAAGGTAAGCCCTATAGAGCCAGCCGAGTTGCTGCTCGTCGTGCGCAGCCGCCGGCTCATCGGCCGGGTGGCACGGAGGGTGCTCGGGTCGCGGGAGGCAGCGGCCCGGTCAAAGCTTCGTCGCCTCGCCCTGCTTATGCGGGGCCGACCGGCGCCCGGCCGGTAGCCGCGGCGGCTCAGACCAGGCTCGCTTCCACCGCTATTAGCTGGTCAGGCCACGGTCACGCGCAGCTGGCTTCCTCCTCGGGGCCGCCGTGCCCTGCCGTTTGGGCGGCCGGCGCCGTTCGCCCGGGCCGCCCGACGGGCAGGTAGCGTTCAGGTTCGGCGCTGAACCGCTGCGCGCAGCCGTCCCCACAGAACCAGTAGGTGTGCCCGTGAGCCACCCGCCTCGCCGGAGCGGCCGCTGGTCGGACCTGCATGCCGCAAACGGGGTCGGTGGCATACCCGGCACCACCCCCCAGGCGTTCACGGTTGCGGTAAAGCCAGTACAAGCCGGCGAACAGGATGAGAAAGACGATGTTCAGGAACGTCGTGTAGTCCCAGTGAAAGCTGGTGGCGACGACCCGGGTGGGCCGGTGTGAGGGGACGAGACCGACGCTGGAGAAAATGGCGCCCACAACCAGTCCGGCGCCGGCCATGACCACCCAGAACAGCGCCACGATCCGCAGCGTGAGCGCCCGGCCGTAGTACCGGAGATAAATCAGCACAAGGGGCGCAGCCACGAGGTCGGCAAAGAGAAAACTGATGACCCCGCCGAAGCTGATCCCGCCTGTCCAGAGGGCAGCGGCCAGGGGCACGTTGCCGATCGAACACACGAAGCTCAAGAAGGCGATAACGGGCGCGATGACCGCGTTCTCGATCGCGGTCCAGGCCCCGTGCCCATGGACGAAAAGAGACGCCCATACGTGGGCGGGAACGAGCACGGTCAGGAAGCCGGCCACCAGGTAACCGATAGCCATCTCGCGGCGGAGCATCTTGAGGTCGGACATCGTGTAAGCGGACGCGTCCGACCAGCCCGCCTTCGATACCAACCGCTCACGCCACCGTTCTCGTCGGGGCTTATTTTGGCCGGGCTCAGCGTGGTGTCCCCCGGTCACTCCGCCGCCGTGTTGGTGCTCGCCGTGTTGGTGCTCGCCGTGTTGGTGCTCGCCGTTTTGATGCTCGCCGTGTTGAGGACCCTCGGGCGCTGCTGCTGATGCGACCCGGACGCGGGCGGCCTCGACCAGCCGGGGGCGCAGCACCAGCCCTGCGAACACGACCAGCAACAGGATCATCATCGG
Source organism: uncultured Acidimicrobiaceae bacterium (assembly GCA_963754115.1). Taxonomy (GTDB): domain Bacteria; phylum Actinomycetota; class Acidimicrobiia; order Acidimicrobiales; family Palsa-688; genus Fen-671. The sequence goes on from CAVWFC010000010.1 coordinate 637,469, forward strand.
TCCCCCGACAAACTCGGCCAAGGTGAACTGCCAGCCGATGAGCACGGCCAACACGATGCCGAGCTCGATGACGAGGTTGGTAGAGGCGAACATGAACACCAGGGCCGAAACGAAGTCGGCTCCTTTTTGAAAAAGGGACCTGGCCATCGCGGACGCTGCATAAGAGCACGACGACGACACCATCCCGAAGCCCGTCGCCCGGGCCACGGCGGCGGGGCGGTGGTTACCGAGAGCTTGTTCAATGCCCTCCGATGTGGCGTACGCCTGCACCGCGCCCGACAGGCCGAAACCGAGGACGAGGGGCCAGAGGGTCTCCCAGAACATGAAGAACGCCTCTCGCAGAGAGCGGCCGATGTCGCTGAGCACACTCACTGCGCTCGTCGCCACCAGCAGGTGGTCAAAGTTCACTTGCGCTCCAGACCCGGCCAATAATCGACCCAATTAGGCAAATCCATCAGGCACCGGCGCTGCTATGAGCGCACCAGCCTCTCGATCGCTTCCCGGGCCTCGCGGACCTTGGCGTCTGCATCGGGGCCTCCTCGGGACACCGCCTCCCGGACGCAATGGCCAAGGTGGTCGCCCAACAACTCGAGTGCGACCGATTCGAGGGCGCGCGTCGCCGCCGAGACCTGGGTCAGGACGTCGATGCAGTAGGCGTCCTCGCCGACCATTCGCTGCAACCCCCGGATCTGGCCCTCGATGCGCCGCAACCGGCGCAGTACGGCCTCTTTGTGGTGGCTGTAGCCCGGAGGCGCTTGTGGCTCCGGTTCAAGCTCTTCCGCGTTTTCCCGTGGTCTCCTGGGTTCTGGCACGCGCTTCTCGCTTTCGCTCGGTTCTGGAAGCGCCTGCCGTCCTTTCACGGCACTGGCCCGTGCGCTCACTGCATGCGATGGACCGGCGCTTTTCCTCTGTAACCCTATACCCTTATGGGGTATAACAGGAGCGAATCGTTGCCTGCGGGGGCGTTTGTGCAGACGCCGGGGGCGAGTGCCCGCGAGCCGTCTCGCCGATCGATTTAGTAGGCTCGCGCAGCTGCCGGAGGCTGTACCTACCGGTAATGTTCCATAGGGAGGTGCGTGCCGTGCTGTCTACGATTTTCTCAGGTATGGACGATCTGATCGTCATCCTGATCGCCGTTGTGGTGCTCTTCGGAGGGACCCAGTTGCCCAAGCTCGCTCGCAATACGGGCGAGGCCCTTCGTGAGTTCCGCAAGTCCCATTCCGAGGCGGAGGCGACCAGCGCTGCCGTCACCACACCAGCCCCGGCTAGTTCCCCGGCTCCGGTAGCGGCGGTTGCACTGCCGACGGCCACAGTGGTCTCGAGCGATTCTGTGACGATGAGCCGAACAGAGCTCGATGCGCTACTAGCGGACCACGCTGCTCAGAGCCCAGCCGAGGGGTCTCAGGCGGGAGCCTGAGCCGGTGGTGGCCATCGCCCGGTCAGCGCCTGCGCGCTTAGGGCGGGGGGGACGCGGTGAACCTCGACCCTGACAAGCTCGTAGTGCTCTTTGTGATCGCCCTGCTGGTGCTGGGCCTCAAGCGCCTGCCCGAAATAGCGCGGACGGCCGGCCGCTGGATGGCGGAGGTGCGCAAGTACACCTCCGTGTTCCAGACCGAGATCAAAGATGTGCTGGAGGAGCCTCGACGTCACACGTCAGCACTTCGGGACGAGTTCCACAGCGCCATTTACGAGCCCCGTCAGGCCATCGAGGCGGCAGCTCGAGAAGCAACCCGGGACCCTGTCGCCACGACCACAAATCCCCCCGCCGATCTGAATGACGTCACTCACACGGGCCCAACCACACCCGACATCGGTACGGGCATCGATATCAGCGAACTGTCCGCCACGGGCGCAAACCAACCCGTGACCGCGCAGGGTGTCCCTGACGACCCTGACCTCAACTAGTGCTCGTGGACCGTACGGTGGCCCCGTCGTCGCCCCTGGAGCAGGAGCCCTGATGTCCGTGTTTAAAGGCCAACAACTTGCCCAAAGTTTGGGGCGGGGTTAGCCATGGCTCCCGACGATCAGGCACCTCTGCCGGGTGACGGGCCGGAGATTTCGGTCGACCAGTTAGGCGGGACGTTCGGCGCAGACGCGGCCACAGCCGTCGCGGCGCCAAACGGTGCGGCGGCCATCGGGCCGGCGGACGACTTGGCCGCCCCGAGCCTGAACGGCCACAGCCCGGAGGACGAAGAGCTGGACGGCGCCGGCGGGAAGATGACGCTTTTCGAGCACCTCGCCGAACTGCGTAAGCGAGTGCTCATATGCGGCGTCGCTGTCATTGTCACCTCGATCGCCGGCTACTTCCTGTACAACCCGGTGCTGCATTTCATGACCGGGCCTTACCGCAGCTTCTACCACCACCACAAGGACATGGTCACGCAGAACCTCGTGATATCGAGCCCGACAGAGGGCTTCACGACCCGGTTGAAAGTGTCCCTCTACATTGGTGTAGCGCTGGCGGCCCCTGTCTGGCTGTGGCAGATATGGCGATTTATCACCCCCGGCCTCAAGAAGAACGAAAAACAATACGCGGTCCCGTTTGTAGTGTCAGCCTGCGTGCTGTTCGCGATGGGCGTGTCTGTCGCCATCCTTGTATGGCCAAAAGCGCTGGACTGGCTGATCAACGCCAGCGGCTCAGGCGTCGCCCCTCTGTTCTCGCCTTCGGGCTACGTACACATCTATGTCCTGATCTGCCTGGTGTTCGGGGTCGTGTTCCTCTACCCGATCCTTGTGGTTTTTTTGATGATCTCGGGGGTCGTCCCGACGACCAAGTGGCGGAAGTGGCGCCGGCCGGCCATCGTCGTGCTCTGCGGCGTCGCCGCTGTCGTGACGCCCTCCAACGACCCCTTCAGCTTCATGGCACTGGCGATCCCGATGGTGGTGCTCTACGAGCTTTCGATCATCGTGGGCAGGTTGTTGAAGAAGTAGGGCCCCTGCCCGCGCTCTGTTGCTGGTCGTGAAGCCCAAGACGGCCTGAACGGCCCGGGCCTCCCCGCCCGCCCGAGCCTCCCTGGACTGACCGCACTCATGGTTTCTCCCGGCATCGACTAGGGTCCGGTGCTCGAAGCGCCCGGAGCCCTGGGAGGCAAGCAGCGTGCCACGTCGATACCCGCTCCAAGGCTGGGTGATCGGGATCCTCTCGAGTCTCGTAACACTGGCCGCTCTCGTTGTGGGTTCAGAGTTCGGCAACGTGCATGCCAAGTCCCTCAACCCGAAGCTCATCTCCTGGCTCAGTGCCGTGGCGATCGTATTTTTCGGGATCATCGCCACGGCCCGCATCTCCCGGGCTCTCAGTCTTCTGGTTGCCAGACGGTCCGTTCCGGCGGCCGAAGGCGCCGTCAGGTTCATTTCCGCCGCCGTCGGCTATCTGTTCGTGGCCTTCGCCACCCTTGCCGTGCTCAACGTCTCCGTCGAGCGCCTCGTTGTGGGAGCTGGACTGGCCGGCGTCGTACTGGGCATTGCGGCGCAGCAAAGCCTCGGCAATATCTTTGCCGGCCTCGTCCTGATCCTGGCCCGGCCCTTCGGGGTGGGGGACCACATCAGGATCCGTTCGGGGTCGTTGGGCGGCATCTTCGATGCGTGGGTGCGCGAAATGAGCCTGACTTATGTGACCGTCCAGACCGACGACGGGGAGTACAAGATCCCGAACACGGCCATGCTGGCAGCGGGTGTGGCCCAGGTGCGAGACGAGGGGACGGACCCGGGTCGAGGTGTCTGGCAGTCCGCCAGGACGGGCGCGGGTAACTCTGGCGCGGCCGGGCCCGGTGCGCCGGGGACGACCACGGCAACGACAAGCCCGGTCGCGACAGCAGCTGGCTCGACAGGCCCGGCCGCCCCGGGTGCAACCGGCACGGCACCTCCTGGCACGGCACCTCCTGGCACGGCGCCTCCTGGTTCAGCAGGCGCCGGGAATGCTCTCGAGGGGCAGTCCGATACCGCTGATGGCGCCACGGCGGATAGTGAGCGTGTCGCGCTCCCCGAGGACCAGAGCAGCTCGCCTGCCAGTTGATTGCCGACCGATTGAGGCGAAAACGCCATTCTGGTAACGCCAATGGGGCTTACAGCCCTATTTGGAGTCACCAGATTTGGTGCTCGACGGGCCGATCGCCGACCCTGCCAACCCGTTGGGCCTGCCTTGCCGGGCGCGCTCGTGATTGCTGTGCGGCCAGAAAGGGCCCCTTGACGGTGGAAACGGGTTCGCAGGCGGGTCTAGCGTGGCAGGCAGCTTGAACCTCGGCTGGTCCGAGAAGAGGGTGGGGGGCGCAATTGCACTACGTCGACTGTGCGCACGTCGAAAAGGCTCAGCGGGTGCGGCTCGGCCGCGCACCCACGGACCGCACCTGGCGAGGCCGGCCGGCCGCCGGGAGTCGCCGGGCGGCGGAGCCCTGAGCGGTGGGGGCCCCACGTATCCGGGCCGAGCGCGGCACGCAGCGCTCTTGCAAGAGCTGGCCCCAGGAGGCGGCGCTCAGGATGCTCCACAACAACCTCGACCCCGAGGTGGCCGAGCACCCTGAAGATCTCGTGGTTTATGGCGGCACGGGCCGGGCGGCACGGGACTGGCCGTCGTTCTATTCCATCGAGGCGGCCCTCCGGGCGCTAGAGGACGACGAAACCCTCCTCGTCCAGTCCGGCCGCCCGGTTGGCGTGTTCCGGACCCATGAGTGGGCGCCTCGCGTGCTCATTGCCAACAGCAACCTTGTCCCCGAGTGGGCGAACTGGGACGAGTTCCGCCGTCTCGAGCAGCTGGGGCTCACGATGTACGGACAGATGACGGCCGGGAGCTGGATTTACATCGGCACCCAGGGGATCCTTCAGGGCACGTACGAGACTTTCGCCGCGGTCGCGGGCAAACGTTTCGACGACAGCCTCGTCGGGACGCTCACGGTCACCTGTGGCGCGGGTGGCATGGGTGGTGCCCAACCGCTGGCGGTGACCATGAACGGCGGAGTGGTCCTGTGCTGCGACGTCGACCCGAGCCGGGTCGAGCGCCGTCTGCAGACGAGCTACCTGGACACGGTGGCCCACGACCTGGACGAGGCGCTAGCTCTTGCGGAGGGGGCGAGGTCAGCCGCCCGGCCCCTATCGGTCGGGCTGGTCGGTAACGGCGCCGAGGAATCCTTCCCGAGATCGTGCGACGTGACATTGCCGTGGACATCGCCACGGACCAGACCCCTGCCCACGACCCGCTCAGCTATGTGCCGGCCGGGATGAGCCTTGCCGATGCGAGTGACCTGCGCCGGTCTGACGCGGATGACTACGTGCGCCGGGCGCGCGCATCGATGGTGGTGCACTGCGCCGCGCTGGTGGGTCTGGCCGACCGGGGGAGCGAGGTGTTCGATTACGGCAACGGCCTCCGCGCCGAAGCCCGCCTCGGTGGCTACGAGCGAGCGTTCGCCTACCCGGGGTTCGTCCCCGCCTACATCCGCCCCTTGTTCTGCGAGGGAAAGGGCCCTTTTCGCTGGGTCGCCCTGTCGGGTGACCCGGCCGATATCGCGGCTACGGACGCCGCTGTACTCGACCTGTTCCCGGATAACGACCGCCTCCGGCGCTGGCTTTCGATGGCGGGTGAGAGGGTCGCTTACCAGGGCCTTCCGGCCCGGATCTGTTGGCTCGGTTACGGCGAGCGCGACCAGGCCGGCCTGCGGTTCAACGAGATGGTGGCCGATGGCCGGGTAAAGGCCCCCATCGTTATCGGGCGCGACCACCTCGACTGCGGTTCCGTCGCCTCCCCCTACCGGGAGACCGAACAGATGCTGGACGGTTCGGATGCCATCGCCGACTGGCCTCTGCTCAACGCCCTCTTGAGCACGGCCAGCGGTGCGTCGTGGGTCTCGGTCCACCACGGTGGTGGTGTTGGCATCGGTCGCTCCATCCATGCCGGCCAGGTGAGCGTGGCCGATGGTTCCCCGCTAGCGGCCGAGAAACTAGCCCGCGTGCTGATAAACGATCCCGGTACGGGCATCGTCCGCCACGTTGACGCCGGTTATGAGCAGGCGGAGCGGTTTGCCGAGGCCAGAGGCGTGGCCATCCCGATGCAGCGGGCAGTGTCTGGTGGGGCCGGACCTTCGGCCCACGGGAGAACTGGAGCCATTGGTCCGCCTCCGGAGCCCGGCGCGTGAGCACGGGCCCCGCTCCGCTGTCGCCGCCGGTCATGGCCGGCCCGCTGACCCGGTACTACTGCGACTACGCCTGGCTCGGAGGCCCCGTTGCCCAGTCTCACGTAACTCTGGAGGTGCGGCGGTCCACCATCGAGACAGTGACTGTCGGAAAGGGCCGCCCGGCCGGAGCCACTCACCTGGCTGGCCTCACCCTGCCGGGGCTGGCCAACACCCATTCGCATGCGTTCCACCGGGCCTTGCGGGGCCGCTCGGAACGGGGTGAGGGGTCGTTCTGGACATGGCGGGAAATGATGTACGCGGTCGCCGCCGCCCTGACGCCGGAGCAGTACTTCGCCCTGGCTCGGGCCGTGTACGCCGAGATGGCCCTGGCCGGGATGACGGCCGTCGGCGAGTTCCACTACCTCCACCACCTCCCCGGCGGACGGCAGTACCGCGATGCCAACGAGATGGGGCGGGCGATCCTCGCCGCCGGCTGGGAGGCGGGGGTAAAGGTTGTCCTCCTGGACGCGTGCTACCTGGAGGCCGGGCCCGGCCGGCCGCTGGAAGGGCTACAGCGGCGCTTTGGTGACCGCGACGTGGAGGCGTGGGCCGAAAGAGCCGGCGACCTTGCGGCGGAGCACGGGCCCGCCGTCGCGGCGGCCGCCCATTCGCTCAGGGCCGTGCCCCCGACGGCCGTCCGCCGGGTGGCGGAGTGGGCCGCGGAGCGCTCGGTGCCGCTGCATGTCCACTGTTCCGAACAGGTAGGCGAGAACGAGGAGGTCCTGGCCGCCTACGGTGCTACCCCGGTCGAGCTGCTCGACGAGGCTGGAGCCCTGCGCCCGGGTACGGTCGCCGTGCACGCCACTCACCTGAACGACCTGGACGCCGTAACGTTGGGCGCGTCCGGTGCCGGTGTCTGCATGTGCCCGACGACCGAACGCGACCTCGGGGACGGGATCGGCCCGGCTCGGCGCCTTCTCGGCCTGGGTTCTCCTATCTCGCTCGGCAGCGATAGCCAGGCGCTGGTGGACCCCTTCGAGGAGATGCGAGCACTCGAGCTCGACGAGCGGCTGGCCTCGGGGCGACGCGGCAACTTCACTACGGTGCAGCTGCTCGAAGCGGCGACCGCGGCGGGTTACGCCGCTCTCGGCGACCCCTCGGGCGGGCGTCTCCGGCCCGGTGCGCCGGCCGACTTCGTAACGATTTCGCTCGATGGGCCCGGCCTGGCCGGGGTCGACGAAGACTTCTTGCTGGAGGGGGCTGTCTTTGGCGCGGGCCGGCGCGACGTCATTGACGTGGTCGTGGCCGGCCGGGCTGTCGTGGCCGGTGGCCGGCACCTGCTCGTCGGGGACGTCTCCAGTGCCCTTCGGGGGGCGCTCGCCGAGCTAACGGTGCCATGACACCAGCCCTCCCATGAGCGCGGTCCTGTTCGACCAGATCGGTTCTCTTGTCACCAACGACCCGTCGCTCGGCGACGGGCCGCTCGGTTTGCGGCCCCGGAGCGCGCTCATCGCGTTGGACGGCCAGGTGGCGTGGGTAGGCCCCGCCGGCGCGGCCCCGCAGGGCGCAAGTGACTACCGTATCGACGTTGGCGGACGGGCCGTCCTTCCCGGGTTCGTCGACAGCCACACGCACCTTGTGTTCGCCGGCGACCGGAGCGGGGAGTTCGTCTCCCGCCAGTCCGCCCGGGCCCGCCCCTCCGCCGTAACCCGGCAGTCGGCTCGCGGTCCCGACGAAGAGCTGCGGGCGCGCCCTCAGACGGGGCCCGGGGGGGCGTATAACGCAGGCGGGATCCTGACCACCGTCGAGATGACGCGAGCGGCCAGCGACAAAGCCCTGGACGCCAACGTGGACCGGCTGGTCGCCGAGGCTCTTCGATCGGGGACGACCACCATCGAGTGCAAGTCGGGTTACGGCCTTACTACCCGGGACGAGGAACGGAGCCTTCGCATCGCCCGCCGGCACACCGATGAGACGACGTTCCTCGGCGCTCACGCCGTCCCTCCGGAATTTGCCGGGAAGCCCGACGACTATGTTGCCCTGGTCTGTTCGACCATGCTCGAGGCCTGCGCGCCGCACGCCCGATGGGTGGACGTCTTCTGCGACACCGGCGCCTTCGACGCGGACCAGGCCGCGTACGTGCTCGAGGCAGGAGCTAGCCGGTCGCTGGTGGGCCGGGTGCACGCCAACCAGCTCGGCCCCGGGCCGGGAGCCCGGGTCGCCGTCGAGGCCAAAGCCGCGTCGGCCGACCACTGCACCTACCTATCCCGATCCGATGTCGAAGCGCTGGCCTCCAGCGATACGGTTGCCACGCTCCTTCCGGGCGCCGAGTTCTCTACCGCCTCGCCTTACGCGGACGCGAGGGGCCTGCTCGACGCCGGCGCCATCGTGGCCCTGGCCTCAGACTGCAACCCCGGGACGAGCTACACGACGAACATGCCGTGGTGCATTGCGCTGGCGGCGCGGGAAATGGGCATGACGGTCGACGAAGCCGTCTGGGCAGCGACCCTGGGAGGGGCCAGGGCGTTGCGTCGACCAGACGTCGGGCACCTCGGCATCGGCGCCCGCGCCGACCTTGTGGTCCTCGACGCGCCCTCGCACGTATACCTCGCTTACCGGCCCGGCGTACCTCTCGTGGCCGGGGTTTGGTGCCGGGGTGAGCCCCTCCCGACCACCGCTCCGGCCCTGGGCACCGCACCCTAGGGAATTCCCGGGCACCGGCTCCCGTCCAGACCACGCCCCTTATACGGCGCTTCTAGGCCGGCTCCGCCACGCGGCTCGTCAGCCCTTCGACTGCTCCCAGTGGCTTGGTGAGGTCGCCGGGGACCCCGTGCCTCTCGGCCAGCCATTGAGACGAGAGGTAAGTCATCCAGACCGCGCCCATGTCGTCCGACCACACCAGCACCTTCAGGGGAAGGTCGAGGGCGACGACAGGAGCCGACTGCATGAGCGGTGTCCCTGCCATAGGGCTACCAAAGATGACGAGCTTCGTGTCCCGGAGCGCCAGGCCCGCTCGTTGCGCTTCTCCGCTGTGGTCCACGACCACGAAGACTTTCGCGCCCGCGCCTGTGATTGCCTCGGTCAGCCGCCCGACGGTGTCTTCAACCGAATGCGGGCTGCGCTTGTGGACGACCCCGTCGATCTCGTGAGTGCCGTACGGCACTGTCTCCACCGCTTCAGTCATGGAAGCCTCCAGGTTTCCGGGGTCGCGTTGATGCGTCAAACCACATAGGCCCGCGGCCCGGCCAGGCTCGAACGACCCTGGTTGCGCCGTCTAACGGCCTGTTTGCACTTATCAGGGCTTATTCGAACTTATTCGGTGTCACTCGTCGGCAAACCCATCGGGGTTGTCGAGCTCGAGCCCGAGCTCGCTGAGTTCCTTCCTGTCGAGCAGCAACTGGTCGTCGGGGCTCACGTCATCGTCGTCGTAGACGTCGTCATCGTCATCTTCGGGTTCGCTGCTGACAATGTCCTTCTCGGTGTCGTACTCGGCGAATTCGTCGAGTGCGTCCTGATCCGTGAGGGCATCCTGGTCTTCTTCTTCGGTTCCCACTTTTTCTCCCGATCGCATGGCAGCCAAGTACCGCCGGTCTACCCGGTGCGGCTGAAAGACCGTACCCGCTCCGGCCGACGGCCCAAACCAGGTGACCTGGCGAAGGCGTACAGTCGCGTCCGTGGCGAGCAAGTCCGGTGCAGAGGAGATCCTGGTCGAGGCGGCGGGCCGGGAGGTACGGATCAACAACCCGGCCAAGGTCCTGTTCCCGGAGCGGGGAGAGACCAAGCTCGACCTGGTCAGTTACTATCAGGCCGTCGAGGCGCCGCTCATGCGGGCCATGGGCGGTCGTCCCGTCCTGCTCCAGAGGTTCCCCAATGGCGCCACCGGGCCCTCGTTCTTCCAGAAGCGCGTCCCCGAGAACCACCCGGAATGGTTGGAGACAGTTGAAGTGTCGACTCCTAACGGCACCACTTCGCAGGCGTTGGTGGCCGCTGACCTTGCCCACGTCCTCTGGGCGGTCAACCTGGCCTGCCTTGGCTTCCACGTCTGGCCGTCCCGAGCGGACGACCCGGAGCACGCCGACCAGCTACGGATCGACCTCGACCCAACTCCCGGGGTCACGTTCCCGATGGTGCAGGAGGCAGCTGCAGAGGTGCGCGACCTGTTCGGGGAGCTGGAGGTGACAGCCCTCCCGAAGACCACCGGGAACCGCGGGATCCACGTCTTTGCCGCTCTTCTCCCTCTATGGAGCTCCTACGAGGTCCGCTCCGCGGCTGTCGCCGTGGCGCGTGAGCTCGAACGCCGCCGGCCCGACCTGATCACGGCCGCCTGGTGGAAGGAAGAAAGAGGTACGAGGGTCTTCATCGACTTCAACCAGAACGCTCCTCACAAAACGATCTTCGGCGCCTGGTCGGTGCGGGCGCGTCCAGGTGCCCAGGTCTCGACGCCCTTCAGTTGGGATGAATTGCCGGCCATCGCCCCGGACCAGCTCACCCTGGCCACAGTGCCCACCCGGGTGCAGGACCTCGGCGACCCGTGGGCTCCCATGGAAATGGAACCGCAGTCGCTCCAAGCTCTGCTCGCGCTGCACGAGAAGGATATGGCGGCCGGGCTCCTGGACGCACCCTGGCCGCCCGTTTACCCCAAGATGCCGGGCGAGCCGCCCCGCGTGGCCCCGAGCCGGGCCAAGAAACCGAAGGATTAGCGGGCGCGAGGTACGAAGTGCGAGGTGCTGGGCGCGGTTAGTACCGCGTCAGGTACTGGCCGCACCTGTTGGCGCACCCGACGGCACTTTTGGCTCCGAGAGGATCTCCGTCGCGAAATTGTCGAGCAAGTGGACCAGGTCGGGGTATTGCTCAGGTGACCACCCGGCCAGGAGGTCCTCCAGGCGGGCGCGGACGACGGCGAGAAGCCGGTCGGCCGTCTCGGCGCCACTGGGGGTCAGCCGGTGGGCGGCGGTGATGAGGTTCCTCTCCGTGAGGTCGTCCAGAGCCGCTTCTGTGGCCTCCTGGGAAAGCTTGCGTTCCCGGGCCAGGGCTAGCAGCTCCCCTTGCTCCAGCTGAGGGTTTCGGCGGAACTGGACCAGTACCCAGCAGTCCTCGAGCGGCAATTCGAAGCCCGCTTCGGCAACCAGCCGGCTCAGGTAAGTGACCATTTTCTGCCGGCCGACCAGGACGCTCAGGGCGCGGGCGATCTCGGCCAGCGAATCACCCGAGCGCGGCGCGGCGAAAGCCTCGCCGATCCCCTCAGTGGTGACCGTTGTCCGCATCGGGAGCTGCTTGATGAACCACGACGCGACGAAGGCCACGATGGAGACGAAGGCGGCGACCCGGAACGCAGCGGTAAGCGCGTGCGAAAAGGCGTCCACGAACGTGGCTCGCACACCCGGAGGCATGTGCGCCAGGGTGGCGGCGCTCAGCGTGTGGCTGCTTTGGACCAGTTGTGGGGAGTTCGGGAAGTCGTGGGTGAGATTGGCGGTCAACCTGGTGGCGAAGATGGTGCCGATGATGGCCGTGCCGACCGAACTGCCAATGTTGCGCAAGAGGGTATTGCCCGAAGTGGCTACGCCCAGGTCGGCGTAGTCGACGGCGTTCTGGACGGCCACCACCAGGACCTGCATTACGAGGCCAATGCCGCACCCGGTTACGAACATGTAGAGCGATGCGGCCAAAGTCGAAGTGCTGGGCGATAACTGCGACAGCAGGAACAATCCCACCGTCATGACCGCTGTCCCGACAATCGGGAAGACGCGGTACTTCCCGGTGTGAGAAACGATCTGCCCCCCCGTGATGGAGGTTATGAGCAGGCCCCCCATGAGGGGCAGGATCTCGAGGCCGGATGTAGTCGGCGACGCACCCCGCACAACCTGGAAGTAGAGCGGCAGGAACGTAATGGCGCCGAACATGGCAAAACCGAGGAGCATCGCCACGACACCGGTGCTGGTGAACACGCTGTTGGAGAACAAGCGGGGCGGGAGGACCGGCTCGGCGGCTCGACGCTCGATGAGCGTGAAGATGACCCCGGCCACCACTGTGACGACGCCGAGGCCGATGACCTCTGGTGAGAGCCACGGATAGTTTGTCCCGCCTACGCTCACCATGAGGACCAGGGCGGCCAGCCCCGCAGAAAGGACGCCGGTACCCAGGTAATCGATGGCCGGGCGGGACCGTCCCCGCGTTGCGGGCAGGGTCGCCGCCAGGGTGAAAAATGCCACCACTCCGATCGGCAAGTTGATATAGAAATCCAGCGCCACGACAGGCCGGTAGTGAGCGCCCCGCCTATGAGCGGCCCGATCACGGTCGCCAACCCGAAAACGGCGCCGAAAAGACCCTGGTAGCGCCCGCGCTCCCGGGGCGACACAACATCACCGATGGCAGCCTGGGAGCTGACCATCAAACCGCCTCCACCGAGGCCCTGCAGGGCCCGGAAAGCGATGAGCATGGCGAAGCTTTGGCTCAGACCGCACAGCGCCGAACCAACGAGGAAAATAACCAGGCCGACCTGCAGTACGACCCGGCGGCCGAAAAGGTCGCCCAGTTTGCCGTAAAGGGGGGTGACCACCGTCTGGGCCAGCAGATAAGCGGTGGTGACCCAGGAGATGTGGTTGAGCCCGCCCAGGTCGCGGGCAATGGTGGGAAGGGCGGTCGCCACGATGGTGGAGTCCAACGCCGCCATCAGCATGACGAGCATCAGCCCCCCGAACACGGCCCCCAGTTGCCGACCGCGGAGCTCGCGAGGCGCGTTCAGTCCGGCCTGGGCCGCGCTACGGTCGCCGGTGTCACTCATAGGACGGCTGAGGGGTGCAAAACCCGCCCGCCTCGCTCGCCGGGCACGGCCTGAGCCTAATAGGGATGTCCAGACGTACGCTCTGACCCGTCGGCCGCCCGCTTTGGTGTGCGAGTGCCCCTTAGCCGGGAGCCCATTTGCCTGCCGGGTGCCGCGCTGCCTAAGTTGCCGTCCGATCGTGGGAGCATGGACGAAGTGACCCGTTTGCGAGCAACTCTGACCGCCGGTGGCGCGGTCGCCCTGCTGCTGGTGGTGGCTGCGGCGGCCGGTGTCGCCGGGGGCACAGCTGGCGGCGCCGGGGGCAGTGGCACGGCGGGTGCCGTTTCCGGCAGCCTTGGCGGCCCTTCGTGGGCGGAGAGCATCGTGCTCGCGACCATCACCGGCGGCGGTGTGTGGCTTATATATTCGCTCTTGCCCAACGCCTTCTTCCGCCGGGGAAAGCGCAGCTCGGACAGGCGCCCGTGGTGGTACTGGCCCGCTGTGATCGGCTCCACGCTGGCCGGGGCGGCTGCCTTTACCGCGCTGATGCTGTGGCTCGTACGGGGGAAGCACCCGATCACGGCCCCTACGGGGGCCTTTGGGGTCAAGTTGCCCAGGGCTGCCTTCCCGCGCCTTTCGGGGGTGGGGGCCGGTCAGGGCGGCGGTCGCACCAGCTGGCTACCGATTGCCCTCGGCGCGCTGGTGGCCGTCCTCGGTATCGTCGCCTACCGCATCCTGCGCCGCCGGCAGTACGGGAGCCGGGTGCTCATGGCCGCCCCGCAACGCGACCTGGCGGAGCAACGGCGCCAGGCCGTAGAAGTGATCGATGAGTCGCTCGACGCCCTCGAAGCTGAGCCCGACCCTCGCAAGGCCGTCATTGCTGCGTACGCCCGTATGGACCGTTGGCTGGCGCGAGCCGGTTTTGGGCGGGAGGCCTGGGAAGCACCCTTCGAGCACCTCGACCGCATCGTCGTCGGCCTTGGCGCCACCACGGCGGTCGGATCCACCCTGGCCGGGCTCTTCGAGCGGGCCAAGTTCGATTATCGCCCGTGCGGGCCGGAGATGAAGCAGGAGGCCATTTCAGCGCTGGTCCAGCTGCGGGACGAACTGGCCACGATCGACCCGCCTCCCAGTACGAGCGGGGGTCGCTCCGGGGCACGCGTCGCCGCCGGTACGGGGCGCAACCCGGCGGGCCCGCGGAGCAACCCTGCGGGTGCAGTATGAAGCCAGGTAGGGTTGCCGTCCTCGTCATTGGGCTACTTGCCATCGGCGCCGGGAGCTGGGCTCTGTACTACTCGGGTGCGCTGAGCGAGACCGTTTCTCTTAGGCTCGGTGGCGGCCTGGCCGTCGGGCTCGTCTTCGTCCTGGTGCTGCCGATCGTGTGGCCGGCGCGCCCCGGCCCCTCGCCGCTCGAAGAGGCGTTGCGCCCGCGCACGGGCGAGCTCGAAGAGAGGCCGCGTTCCTTGCGCCAAATCGATATCGCGGTGCGGTTGGCCGTTACGCGGGAGGGTGGGTATGAGCTCCACTACCGGTTATGCCCTGTTCTGCGGGAGTTGGCCGCGTACCGCCTTCGTCGTCACTTCGTGGAGATGAGCGCATCGCCAGACGCGGCCAGGCGGATCCTGGGCGAAGAGCTGTGGCAGCTCGTTCGTGAGGACCGGCCGCCTCCTGACGAACGCAATAGCCGGGGGATCCCGCCCGGTGAGCTTGCTTCTGTTATCGACCGGCTGGAGTCCCTGTGAGCGAAGCAATCCCGGAAACCGCACCCGTAGCCGACTTGTCGATCGACGACGTAGCCGAACGGGCTGATGCTGTCCTCGCTCAAATAGGGCGCGCCATCGTGGGCAAGCGCGAAGTTACACAACTCGTGCTGGCCGGTTTTCTTGCTAACGGCCACGTATTGCTCGAGGATTTTCCCGGCTTGGCCAAGACCCTGATGGCGCGCTGTTTTGCGCAGGTTATGGGGCTGCAGTTCTCGCGGGCACAATTCACGCCGGACTTGATGCCCGCGGACATAACCGGATCCTCGGTCTTCGATCAGCACAGCGCAACTTTTTCTTTCCAGCCCGGGCCTGTTTTCACCAACCTGCTGCTGGCCGACGAAATAAACCGGGCGTCGCCCCGTACTCAGGCCGCCCTATTGGAAGCCATGCAGGAACGCCAGGTGACGGTCGACGGCGTGACCCGTGAGCTGGCGGCGCCATTCCTGGTGATCGCCACCCAAAACCCGATCGAATTAGAGGGCACGTACCCCTTGCCGGAGGCTCAGCTGGACCGGTTTATGCTTAGAACGTCCGTGGGCTACCCGGAGGAGGAGGCTGAATGGGAAGTGCTGGCCCGCCGCCTCGATCGCCGTTCCGACGATATTGTCCTCGAACCCATCGTAAACCGCCACGAATTTCGCGTAATGCAGGCCCGGCTCGAAGACGTTTACGTATCCCCGGATATGGGCCAGTACATGGTGGCTATAGTCAGGGCCACTCGTACCCGGCCCACAGTTGAAATCGGCGCCAGTCCGCGGGGTTCCCTGGCCCTCATGCTGTTGTCCCGGGCCTGGGCCGTGCTTCAGGGACGGGATTTCGTCGTGCCCGAGGACGTGAAGGCAGTGGCGGTGCCGGCCCTCGCTCACCGTCTGCGCCTTCGGCCGGACCTGTGGGTACGGGGTGAACGCCCCGAAAGCATCATCTCCGCCTGCCTCGAAGAGGTCCCGGTCCCGACGGCAGAACCTGCTACGACAACAGGACCTGTCCCGGCAACAGAACCCGTCCGTGCAGCAGGAACAGGCTCGAGCTCTCGGGTGGCCGGGCCCGCCCGGTCCTGAGGGCCCAGGGTGCCACAAAGCGAGGCGGATCTCGAGCCCCCTCACGCCGGCACGGCAGGAGCCCCCGACCGCGGCGGCGGGGCCGCGGCCTCCGTTGAGGCGGCCCACACCCCGGCAGCACAGGGCGTACCCCAGATAGGCCAGCCGCCTGTAGTAGAGCAGGCGCCTGAAGTAGGGCAGCCGGCGGAGGCAGAGCGCGACGCAGCCACTGCCCCGCTTGCCTGGCGACCATCTACCAAGGCTGCTGCCTACGCCGCCCTGCTCGCGTTCGGGACGGTGGTCGCCCTGCTCAGCGGACGTCCCGAAGCGGCCGTGCTCGCCGTCCCCTTCGCGGTTGCCCTGGCTGTAGGCCTGGCTCGCACAGGCCCCCTCGGGCTCTCCGTTAGCGCCGTCGCCGCCAAGACATCGGTGACCGAAGGCGACGACGTCCCCGTAGTGGCCAACTTCCTTTCCTCATCGGATGTACCGACCCTGGAGGTCCTCGTTAGCCCGCGACCGGCCTTCGCCCCGAGCGGCCCTCAGCCCGGGCGGCCGTGGGGCGAGGTACTGGCGGGCGGTGGCCCGCTGGAACTGTCCATGCCCGTCAGTGCGCAGCGGTGGGGTAACTACAGGGTGGGCTCACTCGTGTTCCGCGCCCGGTCTTTCCTCGGCTTTTTAGAGGCCGGCGCGTCGGTACCGGTAAAGGGTGCCGTGGTCGTTTACCCCCGGCAAGAGGGCCTGCGACGCCTGGTGAACCCCCGTCACGCCCCCCTTCCCGCAGGGGACCACTTTTCACCGGCCAAGTCGACGGGCTTCGAGCTCGCGGGCGTCCGTCCCTACGCCCACGGCGACCGCGCGAAGGACGTCAACTGGAGGGCATCGGCGCGCCACAACGGGCTCTTCACCAATGAGCGTCACCCCGAGCGCGGCAGCGACATCGTGCTCGCTCTCGACACGATCGACGCCTCGGTAGTCGAACGGGCGGTCAGAGCGGCTTGCAGCCTGGCTGATGCCTACCTGGCCCAGCGCGACCGGGTGGCCCTGCTCAAGCTCGGGGGCTCGCTTCAATGGCTCCGTCCCGGCATGGGGTCCCGCCAGCGCTACATCCTGTTCACGAGCCTCCTGTCCACGTCGACGCTCACCAGCGTCATCTACAGGGGCGTAGAGATGCTCCCGCCGCGGATCATCCCCGCTTCGGCCCTCATCATCGGCCTGTCTTCCCTCGACGACGAGCACTCCCGGGCGGCCTTTGTCGATATGCGCGCCCGGGGCCTGGACGTGGTTGTCGTCGAGCTCCCCCCACCGACCGCTCTCGCCGGCACCCGGGGCAAGCTCGGCGCCCTGAGCTACCGGATCTGGCGGCTTCAGCGGGAAATGCAGCGCGACGGCCTCCGGTCTGCGGGCGTCCCGGTCGTCGAGTGGGAGCCTGGCGACCCGCTGGCTCAAGTGGTCGAGGAGGTGGGCGCATGGTCTCGTCGCCGGGCCCGCCTGAGCTCGTAGTACCTGACGAACTGAGCCGGCCCCGCCGGGCGCTCGACGAGGCCCGCACGGCCGTGCGCGCTTGGCGCTTCCCCGACCCGGGCCGGGCCACCGGAGCGGTCGTCCTCAGCGTGGCCGCCGGCGCCTGGGCCGTGGCCCTGCGCCCCGGACTGGCCCCGCTGCTCGTACCCCTGGGAGTCGCCGGCGTTGTCGCCGTCGCCGGGGGCGTCCTGGCCCGCCGCTTTCTGCCTGTAACGATCGGGATTTGCCTGCTCGGAGCGGCATACGTCTCCAGCCAGCACGGCCGTCCTGTTTCGGTTATCGTGGCCGCCGCCTTCGGCTCGGTGCTCCTGGCCATCACGGAGCTGGCGTGGTGGTCGGCTGAACTTTCCACCCGGTCCGTCTGGGACGGTTCGGTCAAGTGGCAACGGTGGCTGGTCCTTGTCGGCCTCTGGTTTGGCGGCTTCGCCGTAGCCGTGTTGGCCGGGGCGGTGGCTGTGGCCAGGGTCGGGGCGAGCCTGACCGTCGTTGCCGCCGGTGCCATCAGCGCCCTTCTACTTTCCTTTGTCGTGGTCAGCTGGGTGCGCCGGCTGGTTAGCGGGCGCTAAGCGGGGACCGGTGTGCTCAGGCGCCTCGTGCCGGGCTCCCGCTCTCCTGCGTGCTGCCGGCTTCGTCCGGGCTCAGCGATCGCCTCCAGCCCAAGAAGTCCTGCTCGATGTCGTCCCGCCACACAGCGACGTCGATGTCGCCGCTGCCGTAGCGGCCCTCGGCCAACCGGAGCTTGCCGAAGCGGTCGCGCACCAGCGTGTCTTCCGCCTTTTCAGCTACCTCTTCGGCGAGATGTGGCGGTATGGCGATAACCCCCGTCGGGGTGCCGAGTATGACGTCGCCGGGCAGCACCGTTATACGCCCGATGCGTACCGGGATGTTTATCCCGGCCAGTGTGACGTCCGCTATCGCGGTCGGGTCCATACCCCGGAAGTAGAAATTTACGTTGTCTAGCTCTACCAGGCCCTGGTAGTCCCGCACACCCCCGTCGATCACCGCGCCGGCTTGCGTGCGCACTTTGACGGCCGTGCCGAGGTTATCTCCTACGACCGTGCCGTCTTCTACCTTCCCGAAGATGTCGACCACCATCACGTCGCGCAGCTGGAGGCTCTGTATCACCCAGGAGTTCTGGCCGCCGCTCGTGGACCGGCCCTCGGCCACCCCCGTCTGTTGCACGACAGCGTGGAAATCCGGCCGGAAAGGGAGGAACTGGGCGGTTAGCGCCCGGCCCACCGTGATCCTCCCGGGGTGTGTCTCCCGCCAGCCCCCCTCGAACTGGAACCGGTAGTTGACGTCCCGCATCGTCACCCAGGCCTGCTCCGTTGTGGCCTGCAAGAGCCGGTCGAGCAGCTCATCAGGGACACGGGGCCGGCCGTCCGGGAAGCGCTCGAAGGGGTTGAGCGGGGTCAACGCGATGAGTTCTTCAGGGGTCGGCTGGATGTGCATTGAGAAAGGGCTCCGTTTCCTGGGATGAGCCGGTCAGGCGGCTCTGTTTTACAGAAGTTCGGGGACAGCTAAGTTTAATTTCTAACCCAGTGGCCCGAGCTTCATTAAGCCCGGTTCAGGAGCTCCATACGGCGTCCCGGAGCGCTCTGATATAGCCGAGCGCATACAGACGGCCATAAGCCGAATAACCCGGGTGCTCGTTGCTGTCGCCATCGACGGTGGGGACGTGGTCAGGGCGAAGCGGCCCGTCGTAGCCGACCTCCCTGTACGCCCTCATACAACCGATTAGGTCGGTCTTGCCTTCGTCGTGCCAGGTTTCCACGAACTTTTCGGGGGTCCCTTGCACGTCGCGAAAGTGTACGAAGAAGATCTTCTTTTGCCGGCCGAAATGCCGGATAACCGACGGGAGGTCGTCTGTCATCAAAGTGAAGTTGCCCTGGCACAGGGTGATCCCGTTGCATTCGCTCGGCACCAGGTCCAACAACCGCTGATAGTTGTCGATGCTGCGCATGATGCGCCCAACCCCGCGAATGGGTGAGAGGGGCGGGTCGTCCGGGTGCATGGCCAGCCTCACCCCCGCCCGTTCGGCCACCGGGACCACCTTGCGCAGGAAGTACTCGAGCGTTTCCCACAGCTTCTCTTCGCTGATAGGGCCGAGCTCGGTTGGCGGCGCATCTGCCAGGATCGACGCGTCGAACCCGCTGACGAGCGAACCGCCACGACCCGGGACCGCTGTCGCAGTGCGGATCCAGTTGAAATCGGTCATCCACTCGTAGCACCAGACGGGCACATGGAGCTTGCCCATGTTCTCGAGCAGCCGGCATACCGTCTCGATTTCCTCGTCCCGTCCGGGCAGCCCGCGCTTGGCCTTGTTGAGCGGAGGCCTGGCCTCGATGACGATCAGCTCGAACCCGGCGGCCCGGTAATCCTCTTGCAACCGCAGCAAGGGCATGAAGTCCCAGGGCTGCTCGTTTGTAGCGGAACGACTATCGATGACAGGCAGGCCGCCCACGACGTAGTCGACCCCGGCCTGGCGGCAAAGACGGCTGGTCCGGTTGGGCTCGGAGGACCACAGCGCTTCAGCGATCTTGATCATGAGTCGGTCTCGCCCCCCAGAGGTATTCTTGACGTCGTCGCCAGCGGGTCCTCAATAAGGTAGCCGGTCCGGAAGGGGTCCGAGGCGGCTCCCTCGAAACTGGGCTCCTCAGCGGTGACTTCGTCGGCGTAGGGCACCTGCGCGCCTGACCCGTACAGATTGCCACGCACAGCTACGTCGGCAAAGTGACAGGCGACCTGGTGGCCGTCCGCCACCCGTTCGAGCGGAGGCTCTTCGGTCCTGCAAATCTCCTGCGCGATCGGGCACCGGGTGTGGAACCGGCACCCAGGAGGAGGAGCGAGCGAGCTCGGGACCTCACCGCTCACGACCGCCCGCTGTTGCGCCCGGCTGAGGACCGGGTCGGGTACGGGCACGGCCGAAAAAAGCGCCTGGGTATAAGGGTGGTACGGGCGGGCGTACAGCGAATCGCGCGCCGCCAGTTCAACGATCTTGCCCAGGTACATCACGGCCACCCGGTCGCTCATCTGCCCGACAACGGCGAGGTCATGGGCGATGAAGAGGTACGCGAGGCCGAGCCGCGTCTGGAGATCGCTTAGCAGCTGCAGGATCTGGGCCTGGATGGACACGTCGAGAGCGGAGACGGGCTCGTCGAGAACGAGCAAGCTGGGCTCTACAGCCAACGCGCGGGCGATGCCGATCCGCTGGCATTGCCCGCCGCTGAACTCGTGCGGGAAGCGCGACACGGCGTCCCTCGGCAGCCCCACCAGGTCCAACAGCTCCTCCACCCTCGCCCGCCGTCCCTTTCGCGATACCCGGTTGTGGACCTGGAGCGGCTCGCCGATGACCTGGCCCACCGTGTGACGGGGGTTGAGGGCGGCCACGGGGTCCTGGAAGACGATCTGCATGTGACCGCGCAGCTCGACCAGCTGGCGAGGGCTCAGGTTTTCCAGTTGCCGCCCTTCGTACCGGACACTGCCCGAAGAGGGCCGCTGGAGGAAAAGCACGGCTCGTCCCGTCGTGGACTTGCCGCAGCCGCTCTCACCGACCAGCCCGAGCGTCTCGGCCCGGCCCACGTTGAAGCTGACGCCGTCGACCGCGTGCACCGTTTCGTGGCTGCGCATTACGACGCCCGGCCCTCGAATGTGATAGTGCACGACCAGGTTGTCGACCTCGAGCAATGGCGACCCGGTCGATGGGCCGGTCGACGTGCCAGTCGCTGTGCCAATTGATGTGCCAGTCGATGTGCCAGTCGATGTGCCAGTCGATGTGCCAGTCGATGTGCCAGTCGATGTGGCAGACGTCGCGCCCGGGCTCTGCCCGCTCGGCGAGCCGTTCATCAGGCGACCTGGGCCACGTCGAGGACCGGGTTCCAGCAGGCGAGGGCGTGGCCCGGGCGGATCTCCGTGAGGGGCGGCGTCTCGGTGCGGCACTGGTCATTGGCGCGATCGCATCGAGGAGCGAACGGGCAACCCGCGGAAAGCCGCGTCACCTGCGGGGGGACACCGGGGATGGCCTCGAAAACCCGCGAACGGCTGGCTGTCAGCCTGGGTACGCAGCGGAGCAGGCCCAGCGTGTAGGGGTGTGAAGGGTGGGCGAAGAGCTCGTCGACGGTACCCGTTTCCATGACCCGGCCGGCGTACATGACGACGACCCGGTCGCAGTGGCCGGCCACTATCCCGAGGTTGTGGGTGATCAAGATGGCGGCCAGGTTGGAGCGCACGACGAAGTCGTCGAACAGCTCCAGGATCTGGGCCTGAATGGTCACGTCGAGTGCGGTGGTGGGCTCGTCCGCGATAAGGAGCCGTGGCTCGCACGCCATGGCCAGAGCGATCATGACCCGTTGCCGCTGGCCCCCGCTCAGGCGGTGCGGGTACTCGTGCATGCGGGTGGCCGGGTCGGGGATGCCGACCGAACGCAGCAGCTCGATGGTCCGTTCTTGCGACGCCGCCTTGTGCAGCCCTGAGTGCAACGACAGCACTTCCCGGAAGTGCGTCTCGACGTCGAGCACCGGGTTGAGCGAAGCCAGCGGGTTCTGCGGGATCATGCTGATCTGGCTCCCCCGGACGCGTCGCATCCCGGCGCGCTTCAAGCCGACCAGTTGCTGGCCATTGAAGATGATCTCACCATCCGTGATCCGGCCCGGAGAGGGCACCATCTGCACGATAGAGAGGGCCGAGATGCTCTTGCCCGAACCGCTCTCGCCCACGAGGCCCAGTCTCTCGCCCGCCCGCACCTCCAGGTTCAGTCCCTGGACGGCGTAGATCGTGCTGCGTTCCATTTTGAACGACACTTGAAGGTCCCGCACCTGGAGCAGGGGGGGTCCCGGCGCTACGGTTGACGCCGGCAGGGCGCTCCCGGGCAGGTCATTGCTCATGACGGCCTACCTCGACGTGGGGTCGAGGGCGTCTCGCAGCCCATCCCCCAGGAAACTGAAGGAAAGGCATGCCACCATGATGCAGGCGATTGGCACCAGCACGAGAGTGGGGTCGATCGGGAGGTAGGAAACGCTGTCGTTGATCATCTTCCCCCAGTCAGCCAGCGGATCCTGCACGCCAAGGCCGAGAAAGCTGAAGCCGGCAGCGACGAAGATCACGCTGGGAACCTGTTGTACGAAAAAGACGATAAGCGGCCCAACGCCATTAGGGACGATATGTATGAGGATGATGCGCCATTGCGGCACGCCGGCTGCGTGCGCGGCCTGGACGAACTCACGGTCTCGCATGGCCAAGAACTGAGCGCGCGCGTCAGGCGGGCAAAACCGACCCAGAGGGTGACGCCGATGAACAGGGCCAGCTTCCACACGCTGACCCCGAACACGGTGATAAAGAGCAGGGCGGCGAGGATCGTCGGGACCATCGTGAACAGCTCGAACAGCCGCAGTGCGAACCAGTCGAACATGCCCCCGAAAAAGCCGGCCAGGACACCAATCGGGATCCCGATGACGGCTCCGATAACCGTGGCCCCGATGGCGACGGTCATAGAGGTGCGGGCGCCCCAGATCACCCGTGTGAGGGTGTCCCTCCCGAGCTGGTCTGTCCCCAGCCAGTGATGCCAGCTAGGCCCGGCCATGGTGGCGAGGAGGTCGTTGTTGGCATCACTGTACGGAGCGATGTATGGAGCCAGGAGGGCCACGAGCAGGATGAAGACCACTACGGCACCCGCGACGAGGGCGAGCTTGTTTTGGCGGTAGCGGTACCAGGCGGCGTGCCAAAAGCTGCCGCTAGCCTGCCGGGTGTTGACTTCGCCGGCCGGTATCGGCACGGTGGTCATCGTGACATCCCCTCGATGCGCACGCGCGGGTCGACCAGCACGTAGGCGATGTCGGAAAGGATGTAACAAATCCCCCACAGCACGGCCACGATCAGCACCAGCGCCATGATCAAGGGGTAGTCCCGGCGCAGGCTGGCGGTCGTGAAGTAGCTGCCAAGGCCGGGGAGAGCGAACGTAGCTTCTATGAAGATCGAGCCGGTGAGGATGTTCGGGATTTGCGGGCCCATGATGGTGATAAGCGGTATGAGCGAGGTGCGCAGGATATAGCGGAACACTATTCGGGGCTCGGACAGGCCGCGTGCCCGGCCCATGCGCACGTAGTCGGAGTAGGTCACCTCGAGGGTGCTCGCTCGTGTATAGCGCGTCATCAGGGCCAGCGGGGCGAGGGAGAAAGCGATGACGGGCAAGATCACCTGTGCCGGAGTGCCCCAGCCTCCGACGGGTACCCAGCCGAGCCTGATGGCGAAGACCTCGATCAGGAGAAGGCCGATGATGTAGTTGGGCAGCGCCACTCCGATGGTCGAGACCACGGCGGTGATGACCGTGTCGATCCACGTGTTGTGGCGCAAGGCGGCGATGCAGCCGAGTATGAGCCCGCCGGCGAAGGACACGACGATCGTTAGGGTGCCGACGACCAGCGTGATCGGCCAGGCTGAGGCGATGAGCTGGTTGACCGTCATCGTGGGTTCTTCGAAAGGGATACCGAGGTAGCCGTGCAGGAGCTGCCAAATCCAGTTGAGGTACTGCCTCCACCACGGGGCCGCCAAGCCGTACTTGACCATGATGTTGTGCATAGCGGACGGGGTCATGTCCCCCTGAGTGAAGGAGAACGGGCCACCCGGGACGGCATGCATCATGGCGAAAATAAAGATCGTCGCCAGGAACAGGACGAAAATCAGCGACAGGACTCGGTTGACAAGGTAGGCAAGCACGGGGCTCGTCCGTTCAGTTCGGGTTTCGGGGTGTCAGGGCCATCCAGTCAGGGCTACCACAAGAGCGGAGCTCCTGCATGACGGTCTATTCGGGTTTGTGTCGGCCGGTTTGTGATGGCCTGCGCGGGCGGTACCCGGTTCGTCCCGGAGCACCGCCCGCTCGGCCCGTGGTTCTTGTTTACAACAGGCCGCTTTCGCTGGCGCGGCGGGACTTGCCAACGTTGTTGGCGACGTAGAGCCCTTGCAGGTTGGTCGAGTCCGTGGCGAAGCCCGGCCACTGGAGACCGGTGTAGCCCAGATAGTTCTTGGCCAACGCCGAGCCCTTCAGGTAGGGCTGCATGAGGTAGGCGTCCAGGCCGTGGAACACGAACACCCCGGGCGCCTGGGACGTCAAGAGGACCTGTGCCTGGGTGTAGATCTCCTGGCGCTTGGCCGTGTTGAAAGCAGCGGCACCTTGAGCGAGCAGGTTGTCGTACTGGGCGTTGTCCCAGTCGTGGCGCCCGCCGCCTTTGTAGACCCCGAGCATGTTGGAAGCGTCGAAATAGTCCATCCCGTAGGAGACGAAGCCCATCTCGACCTGGGTGGGGAGGGCCTCCATCTTGGAGTAGAACGTCGACGCGTCCATCTCGGAGAGCAGCAGAGTGCTGCTGCCCCCGAACAGGACCTGATTGAAGTTGTCCGAGAGGGCCTGCACGACGAGCTCGACGCTGGTGCTATCGAGCGACGCGTTGCCGGCCGGGTAGCTGAAGGTCACCGTCGGGAAGCCCTTGCCCTTCGGGTACCCCGCTTCGGCCATGAGCTTTTGGGCCAGCTCGGGGTCGTAGTTGGTGTACTTCTCGAGTGGCTGGCTGATGGCGAAGGGGTACCCGTCCATCAGGTAGCCGTAGGCGGGGGTGGCCAGCGGGGCCAGGAGAGCGTTGATTATCTCGGTGCGGTTGACTGCGTGCGCGAACGCTTGGCGCACCTTCACGTTGTTGAAAGGCTTCGCCTTGGTCTTGAAGAAGACGTAATAGACCCGGAAGTCCTGGGGGTTGAGATAGACCTGCAGCTTGTTGAGGCTGGAGGTGCTCTTGACCACGGCCAGTTCGGTCTTGGTCAAGGCGTTTGTCTCATCGATCACGCCGGTCTGGAAGAGCGGTAGCTGCTCGGTGCCGGCGTAGATCTTGGCCACCTGGGACTGGATGATCGGCTTGAACGCGGCCGTGTACTTCGTGTTCGGGGTGAGCACGACCTCAGCCGTCGGGTTGAAGGTCTTCAACGTGTAGGGCCCGCAGGTTATAACGGTGGCCGGGTTGATGTTGTAAAGCGCGTTGCCGTACTTGGCGAGCCCGGCGGCGGAGAGCACTTGCGAGTAGAGCATGGCCTGGGGGATGTAGGCCACTGGGCCTTCAGTGGTGACGACGAAGGTGTACTTGTTGGAGCCGACGCTGACGCCGATCGAGTTGACGGGGGCCTTGCCGGCCACTGCCTCGGTGTAGTTCTTGATGACGCCGGACCAGTACCAGGTGAAGTCCCAGGCGTGCTTGGGGTCGGCCGAGTAGCGCAACGTCTCCACGTAGTCGTTTGCCGTCAGCTCGTTGCCGTCGCTCCACATGATCCCGGGCGTGAGGTAGAACTCCCACGTGGTGGGGGAGGTCTGCGCCCAGTGCGAAGCAGTCCCGGGCACGATCTTGTAGTCCGAGGTGATGCGCACCAGCGTGTGGTTGAAGTTGTCGGCCAGAGGAGCCCTCGAGTAGACGGTCTCGTAGAAGTCCATGGCTTTGTACGTCTGGCCGACCGAGTCCGCGTAGGACACGAGGAACTGCTGAGACGCGGGCGCGGCGTCCGCTGGGAGCGTAAGGCCGAACGCGTTCTTGCGACCGGTCAGGGCCGGCTTTGCCAGTCCGGGCCGTACCAGGCCGCTCTTGCCTAGATAGAGCGCCAGCGCGCCGGCGCCGCTCGCCCCGATGAATTGGCGGCGGCTCAGGTTCGGGAATTGCCGTCCCTGATCGCCCGTTTGTTCAGTCATTTTGATCAAACCCCTTCCCTTGAAATGAGTTTTTAGATCCCGCTCTCGCTGGAGCGGTGATATTTGTGGACGTTATTGGCGACGTACAGCCCCTCCTGGTACGTGGAGAAGGGGAAGAAGCCCGGCCACTGGAGGCCGTCGTAGCCCAGGTAGTTCTTGGCCAGGGCCGATCCCCGGAGATAGGGCTGCATGAGGAAGGCGTCAAGACCGTGGAACACGAAGACGCCCGGGGCCTGCGATGTCAAAAGGACCTGTGCTTCGGTGTAGATCTCCTGGCGCTTGGCCTTGTTGAACTGAGCGGCGCCCTGGGCCAGCAGGTTGTCGTACTGGGCGTTGTCCCAGTCGTGGCGCCCGCCTGCCTTGTAGACGCCCAGCATGTTGGAGGCGTCGAAGTAGTCCATCCCGTAGGAGACGAACCCCATCTCGATCTGCGTCGGCAAGGCCTCCATCTTGGTGTAGAAGCTCGACGAGTCGATCTCGGAAAGCAGCAGCGTGCTGTTGCCGCCGAACAGGACCTGGTTGAAGTTGTCCGAAAGTGCCTGCACCACGAGCTCGACGCTGGTGCTGTCGAGCGCACCATTGCCCGCCGGATAACTGAAGGTCACCGTCGGGAAACCCTTGCCCTTCGGGTACCCCGCCTCGGCCAAGAGCTTCTGGGCCAGGGCCGGGTCGTAGTTGGTGTACTTCTCGAGCGGCTGGCTGACGGCGAACGGATAGCCGTCCATCAGGTAACCGTAAGCGGGGACGGCCAGCGGGGCCAGCAGGGCATTGATGATCGCCGTGCGATTGACCGCGTGGGCGAAGGCCTGGCGTACCTTCACGTTGTTGAAGGGGGCCGCCTTGGTCTTGAAGAAGACGTAATAGACCCGGAAGTCCTGGGGGTTGAGGTACGTCTGCAGCTTGTGGAGGCTCGGGGTGCTCTTGACCACGGCGAGTTCTGTCTTGGTAAGAGCATTTGTCTCGTCGACCACCCCGGTCTGGAACAGCGGTAGCTGCTCAGTGCCGGCGTAGATCTTGGCCACCTGAGCCTGGATAGCCGGCTTGTACGGGGCCGTGTACTTCGGGTTGGCCGTGACGACCACTTCGGACGTCGGGTTGAACGTCTTGAGCACGTAGGGCCCGCAGGAGATGCAGGTGGCCGGGTTGATGTTGTACAGCCCGCTCCCGTACTTGGCGAGGCCGGCAGCTGAGAGCGGCATCGAGTAGAGCATCGCATTGGGGATGTAGGCCACCGGTGCTTCGGTGGTGACCTTGAACGTGTACTTCGTTGGAGCCGGCACTGACGCCGATCGAGTTGACGGGGGCTTTGCCCGCCACCGCCTCGGTGTAGTTCTTGATGACGCCCGACCAGTACCAGGTGAAGTCCCAGGCGTGCTTGGGGTCGGCCGAGTAGCGGAACGTCTCGACGTAGTCGTTGGCCGTCAGCTCGTTGCCGTCGCTCCACATGATCCCCGGGATGAGGTAGAACTCCCACGTCGTCGGCGAGGTCTGCGCCCAGTGGGAGGCGGTCCCCGGCACGATCTGGTAGCTGGGGTTGATGCGCACAAGAGAGGTCTCGAAGTTGTCAGCCAGAGGAGCCCTCGAATAGACGGTCTCGTAAAAGTCGAGCGCCTTGTACGTTTGGCCGACCGAGTCCGCGTAGGAGACGAGGAACTGCTGAGACGCCGGTGCCGCCCCCGCGGGGAGCGTAAGGCCGAAGGCGCTTTTGCCGCCGGAGAGTTCCGGCTTGGCCAGTCCGGGGCGCAGCAGCGCGCTCTTGCCCAGGTAGAGGGCCAGGGCACTGGCGCCACTGGCCCCAATGAACTGCCGGCGAGACAGATTTGGGAATTGCCCCCCAGACTCGCTCGCTTTGTCCTTCATATGCTTAAACCCCTTCCTATAGCCACGCAGGGCCGTATGTTGGTGGCGGCATGGTATCGCGGGGCCTAGGGGCTGTCAACGCGCTCCGAGGTGCGCGTCGCTGTGGGTGGTTCAGCTGCGCCGCTATGAGTGATTCAAAGGCACTTTCAGAAGGCGCGACGTTTCAATGTGACGTTACGACAAGGCATTAAACGGCTGGGCGACCGGGCGCTTTCCCCCGGGCCAATCCTGATGTTGACGATAATGCACAAGGGGATCGCAAACCCGACGTTCTGGCAGGGTCGTCAAGGCTGTTGGGCTGTGTGGCGGCCTGGTCCCTGCTCGCTCAGCAGACCGTATGGTCGAGGTGCTGGAAAAACTTAAGTAAAGTTATCGGCTTTCTTATCTTTCACAAGGGACGGCCCCCATTCTTTCGGTAGAACTACCGCCCTGCACAATGCTCTTTTGCCGGGGTTCCCTGTTTTGGCGTGGGCCCCAGTTTCCCGGCTTCCCGGATTTTAGCCTGAACTTGGGCGTCGAGGGTTTATGGGTTCTTGTCTATATACCGAGGCCATTTTTCAAGAACTGCCCCCGTCCCGTCATCGTCTGGCCTGGACCTCATCGAGCAGGTCCCAGGCCGCTCCGATGATGGTCGATGAGTCGATGCCGAAGTAAGAATAGAGATCTGCGACATCGCCGACCTGACCGAAGTCGCTTACGCCGAGGCTGCTGATGGGCGTGGAATTGATGGTCCCGAGGAACGACAACGTGTGCGGGTGGCCGTCGAGCACAGCCACCATCGGCGCCGCCCGTTCGACCGGGAACAATGTGCTCAGGATCTCGACCGGCCCATCAGCCAGGCCCCGTCGCGCCTGGGTAGCCCGAAAAACGAGGTCGGCGGACGTAAGGCAAATCACGTCACAAGGCACGCCCTCGTTCTCGAGCGACGAGGCGGCGGCGAGGACTTCGGGCACGACGGCACCCATGCCGACGAGGCACACCTTAGGTATTGAAGCGCATTCTCGGAGCCTGTACCCGCCAGCCAGCACCGCCTGGCGGCGGCGTTCGCGCTGCTCCCCCTCGTCCGGCACACCCGCCAGGGCCTGGTCGATGGGCCGCGTGCTGAGCCGGAAGTAAGCGGAAGTGCCATGCGGTCCACCGAGGTTGCCGAGCGCATGCAATAGCGACCACTCGAGGTCCTGCACGAACGCAGGTTCCCACGCCGTGCAGCGCGGCTGCTCGAGCCCGATCGATGGCGTGGTGACGGACTGGTGGGCACCGCCCTCGGGTGCCAGGGTTACGCCCGAGGGGGTGCCAATGAGGATCGACTGCCCTCCCGAGTAAATCCCGAAGGACCAGGGCTCGAGGGCACGGCCCACGAAGGGGTCGTACAGCGTCCCGATCGGCAGCAGCGGCTCGCCATCGCGCGACCAGGTCAAGCCGAGCTCGGAGAGGAGCCCCACGAGGTTGACCTCGGCGATGCCAAGTTCGATGTGCTGTCCCTTTCGTGACTGGGCCCAATGGAGGAGCGTTGATTGGTCGTGGGCGAACCAGTCCGGGTGCTCGTCCATGTGCCACATGCCGACCCGGTTGATCCACCCGCCGAGGTTGGTCGACGATGCGACATCGGGGCTGACGGTTACGACGCGGCTGGCCACTTCAGGAGCGACCCGTGACAGGCCGAGCAGGAAACGTCCCAGAGCCTGCTGAGTGGATTCCGAACCGCGACGAGCGGTACCGACCTCGGGCGGGGGCTTGGCGGGCGGGCTTGGTTTTAGTTCCGGCCGGGTGAGGCGTTTGGCCGCCAGGTCGCAGATTGCGCTCTCGGGGCTGCCAGCGGGGAACTTGGCCCAGGGGTGCTCGGGGTCAGCTCCCAGCTCGAGCCCCAGCTGGTGCCACTGTTCGGTCGACAGGAGGGCGGAGTGGTTGCCGGGATGCCCCTGTGTCGGCAGGCACCAGGCCTTAATCGTGTAAGCGAGGATCACCGATGGGCGGTCGGTGACGCGATCGGCGGCGGAGAAGGCATCCAGCAGGTCGCCCAGGTCGTGCCCGCCGAGGTTGCGGAGGGTCCTGGCGATGGCGCTGTCGTCGAGGTGCTCGAGCAACCGGGTGATACCCCGGCGTTCCGCGCCGAGCCGGCCACGGCGGCCCGCAGCTCGTTGGGGGGCAGCCGCAACAGGTACTGGTACTCCTCGTTGCTCATGGCATCGATCCGGCGCTCGAGCAGCTCGCCGTCCTCCCAGCGCGTAGAGCTCCCGCAACCGGGCCCCGTACTTGAGGGTGATCGTGTTCCAGCCCACGGCCGCAAACATGTCCTTGATGCGCGTGGCTGCGATCCCGGGGACCACCCTGTCGAGCGACTGCCGGTTGAGGTCGACGATCCAGAGCACCTCACCGAGCCGGGGTACCAACGGGTCGACCAGCGCCTCCCATACAGGCCCCTCGTCCAGCTCGGCGTCCCCCACCAGAGCGATGCGACGGCCCAATCCCGGGTGGTCGAAGTGGGTGGACACGTAGCGCTGGGCGATAGCGCTCCATATGGACGCCGTGGCGCCGATCCCCACCGAGCCCGTCGAGAAGTCGACCGGGTCGGGGTCCTTCGTCCGGCTGGGGTAACTCTGCAGGCCGCCGAAGGCGCGCAACTTGGTGAGGTACTGTTCGTCGAGGCGTCCGAGCAGGTAGTTGATGGCGTGCAGCACCGGGGACGCGTGCGGCTTGACCGAGACCTGGTCGCCGCTGTTCAGGTGCTGGAAATAAAGGGCGGTCATGATGCTGACCATGGAGGCCGACGACGCCTGGTGGCCGCCCACCTTCACGCCCGAGCCCTTACCGCGGACGGTGTTGGCGTGGTGGATCATGCTCACGGCCAGCCAGAGGACCCGGCGCTGGATATGGTCAAGGACCTCCAGGTCTTCGTCCAGCTTCGGCCCCTCGGCGCGCACGGTACTAGCGCCCATGCGCAGAGAATAGCCACTGTCCGCGGCCGCAGCAAAAGATCGTGGCTACATGCCGGGGCAAACGCAATATATAGCCGTGTGTAGCCGCTCTGGCACCTACAATATTGCAATGGTAAGCCCGATCTATAACGTTGACGCGATTGACGGGCGCATCCTCGGCTTGCTCCAGAAGAACGCTCGCTCGACCTTTGGTGAGATCGGGAGGGAGGTCGGGCTCTCGGCGCCGGCCGTCAAGCGGCGCGTTGACAAGCTGGAGCAATCAGGGGTGATCCGCGGTTACACGACGCTCGTGGACCACTCGCTACCTCGGTCAGTCCGTGGAAGCGTTCGCCGAGCTCCGCTTCGCCGGCAGTACCCGGGTCGATGACATCGAGGACATCGCCCTGGACGTCCCCGAGATCCAGGCCATATTTACCGTTGCCGGCGACCCTGATGCACTGGCGTGGATCCGGGTGAGCGATGTGCAGAACTTGAAACGAGTCATCGACCGGCTTCGCAGTAGCGGAAAGGTGACGGGTACCAAGACGTTGATGGTCCTGAGCTCGTCGGTCCGGACCCCGGGTTAGCGGGCGCCGGTGCTCTCGCCGGCCCGGCGGCCCGGGCGGCCCACCTGGCCGCACCCGCGTCGCCACTTCACCAGTTTCACCACTTTCTGCTCGCGTGCTACACCACTCTGCACCCATATTTCGCCCATTCCGCCATCACATTTGCAGCATTCACGTCGCGCTTTCCGTGTTCTCGTCGTGCTTTGCGGACTTTACGAGGCGCCAGCGCAACCGGTTGTACGGAACGCAACGAGATTTACAAGCTTGTGAAGAAACTGTGATGGGCGTCAATACGAGGAGCGGTCACCGGTGGTCGCTGAGCGCCAAGCGGTTACACGGGCCGGGCCTTCCAGTGCCTAAAGCAAGGCTGCGTCCTGACCCACGCGTCCCGCCTCAACCATCAGCCCCCCGTGTCAACCGGTTTGTTTTGCTAGGGCCACCGTACGAGCGGCCAGGTCCGAGATGGACGAGCCTTCATAACCGAAAATGGCGCTGTGAATAGTGTCTTCAAGCGGCTGGACGAAGTTGTCCGGTAACGCGGCCGTCCCGTGCAGGGCCCCGAAGACAGAGCCGGCCGTCGCCCCCGTGCAGTCAGTGTCGAGGCCGCTTTCCACCGCATAACCGACGGTGCGAGCAAAATCGCCTTCGCCCCACAAAATGGCGGCCGATACGACCGCCGCGTTGTTGATCGTGTGTACCCAGTGGTAATGGCCAAGCTTTGCATCGAGCTCCTCCATACCGTCTTCCCACGAAGCGCCCGCGTCAAAGAGAGCCAGTTGAGCTTCGATTGCTTCGAACAGACGGGACCGCGGTGGCACAACGCTGAGCGAAACTTCGATCGCCTCTCGGGCCGAGCTCGAGCCGAAGCTGGCGGCGATCAGCGCCGCCGCCCACATTTCACCGTAAATGCCATTTGCCGTGTGGGAGAGAGCGGCGTCACGGTAGGCCAGCTCTGCCGCTCGCCGCGGTCTCCCCGGCGACACGTACCCGAAGGCGTCGGCCCGGATCATGGCGCCGATCCACTCCCGGTAGGGGTTCTGGTACGTCGCCGTGGCCGGGGGCTGGACGCCCGAGACAAGGTTCCTGTAGGCGACCCGCTCGGCGGTGTAGGTCTGAGTGAACGGGATGAGGCTGAGCCACTCCCGCCCGATATCGGCGGTGGTGAACCCGAAGCCGAACTTCTCCAGGACGTGCAGCCCCAGGATCGTGTAGTCGGTGTCGTCATCGTGGGCCATGCCCGTGTACGCGGCCCCGGGTGGCCACCTTCCAGCAAGGATTTAGCTCCATGCCCGCGGGCATGGGGTCGAGAACGGGTAGGTAGTCGGCGATCGGGTAGGCGCCGGCGTACTCCAGGTAGCTGCGCAGTTTGGCGCGGTCCCAGCCGTAGCCCTCGACCGGCTTCCCCAGGTTGCACCCCGCACAACGGCCCAGCCAGGCCCCGCGGACGTGGTCGGCAATGACGTCCTCGGGGACACTGCGGTCCAGGTCGTCGGTCGGCAGGAGAGCGCGGATCTCATCGAGGGACGAGGGCTCGTCGTAGCCCCACTCCTCTCGCACACGGCTCCGGAGCAGATCTTCGTACGCCTGGTCGAGGGAAGCCGACCGGCTGGTGGGGCCGGTCAGGAGCTCCTGGAGCTCGGCCGTGCGCGCCACCACGTGGCCGCTCTCTTCGAGCTGCACCACTTCGTCGGCCATCAGCCCCCGGGTGTCGAGAGCGTCATGCAATTTGAGGCCTCTTGGTCCCCCGTGCCTTCGTCGTGACGTCGCCGGCGCTGCAATAGGAGCCCGGCGTGTGGACCAGGTGGGGAATACGCAAATCGACGTCCGGTCCCATGCGCGGGCGCAACGCCGGGTCGATCTGCCACAGGTAGCCGGGCTCTCCCGGATTGGCTTGCGCGTAGGCCTCGAGGCCCGGGGGCACCAGCCGCAACCGCTTGTCAACCCATGACCGGTCCCATGGGCCTTCCTCGAGGATTTGCTCCGCGGGCCGGAACTCGTAGTAAATCGTCCGGCGCAGAGCGTTGCCGACGGTGGGCTCCGAGCCGTGGAGCAACATTGTGTCGTGCACCAGGACGTCGCCGGGCCGATCTGGACCTCCATCGACCCCGGGACCTCCCAATCAAATTTCTCCTGCAGGTCGCATATGTCGACCTTGTCTTTCTGCGACCCCGGGACCACCCGCAGCGCACCCTGACCAGGCAATGCGGCGTCAAGGTAAATGTCGACGTTGAAAATGCGATATCGGCGCGGGTGCGTCGCGTCCTGGTGCCAGTGGATCGGCGCGCCATTGCCCGTGTCCTTGAAAACCATCGACTCGTAGGTAGGGACGAAGTTTTTCCCGGCCAGGCTTTCCGCGATCCCGAGGATTTCCGGGCTGCCGAGGAGCTCCAGCGAGGCCGCTCGTCCCTTGTTGTGGAGGAAGTCGACCCGGAACATCACCTCACGCCCGTCCCTGTCCGTGAACCGGTAATCCTCGTCGTCCTCCCCGAGGCTGTGGGATTGTTTACCCGCCTCGACCCAGTCGACCGCCGCCTCCTGGAGGCGGGCCAGCATCCCGGCCGGGACCCGGTGGCGAAGGACCAGGAACCCCTCGTCGTCATAAGACTTGATTTCTTGGGCCGACAGCAAATAATCCTGTGTAATAGACGTCCGGGCGTCGTCAGCAGGGGGCACGTGCACACCTCGCGGGTAACGGTTTCCTTTTCCCACTTCTCGAGGGTAGCGCGCTCTTTGCTTATAAGCCCGGGTAGCGCTTCCTCAAAGCGGCCAGCGCCTCGTGGAACGGCGCCTCGATATAACCCAGGTGGTCGTCGTGGCCATGGTGGTGCGTTACCGTACCCGCGGGGTAGTAAGGGGCGGTCCGACGCACGTACTCGAGCCCCCCTTCGACCACGGTAACCAGGTAGCGCCCGGCGGCACTGTCCCGCGCCGCCCAATCGCCGCCCGTCGAGACGTAGACGGGTGACGTGTGGGCGAAAACGGGACGGCCCCACTCGTCGAGGTGGTTATCGTCCGAGCCGTGGCACCGGGCGGCCACCCAGGCGTGACCGGTGACGGGGATGGGCTCGCTCAA
This sequence comes from uncultured Acidimicrobiaceae bacterium, assembly GCA_963754115.1. Taxonomy (GTDB): domain Bacteria; phylum Actinomycetota; class Acidimicrobiia; order Acidimicrobiales; family Palsa-688; genus Fen-671. The sequence continues at coordinate 671,784 of CAVWFC010000010.1, forward strand.
CGCCAACCGGTTCCTTGGCCCTTCTTTGTGCTCTGTCGAGGCTACGACGCGACCTTGCACTACGACCTCGAGCGACGATAGGGGGAAGATGCTCTCCGCCCACGCCTCGATCTGGACCGTGCCCGGGCCGGACAGTTCGACGGTGTCGCCGACCTCGTGGCCGTCCACGGCGAGGTGGATTATCGGTCCTCCCGACAGGAAGGTCCGCCCGGCGCGAACGGCCGCGGACCAGGCCTCGTAGGAGAACTCGTCATCGAGACGGGCGTATGTCCGGTACAGGCCTACCGGCACGGCGCTGCTCATTTTGTCGGTCCCGCCCACGAGAGGGAGCCGGTAACCGGCATTGAGGTACCGGTAATAGACCTCCTGGGCGTAGGCATTCCAGGTCAGAGACTCGATGGCGTCCGCTCGCCCGGTGGCGGCCAGTACGGCGGGTTCGCCGTTCGGCAGGGGGAAATGAGGGATAACGACCGTGCCCCCCTGGGCGTGAGCACGGTCCGCCCAGGCGGCCAGGGTCGACTCCAGGGAGCCGCCCAGCTCGCCTTCGCTCGGCCCGTCGGTGCACCAGGGCATCACGGGCTCCTTCAAGCCCCAGAGGATGAGGTGGCCGAGCATGTGCTGGCGGTTCTCCTGGCCGACATAGGTAACATAACCGCCTCCGGCCGACGTGCTGACTTGTCCCGTGAAATCCTCGGTGTTGGTGAACAGGGACCCCCACTGCGACTGCAGGAGGTTGACCACGCGGAGGTCCTCGCATTGTTGTTCGAGGTGGGCGCCCTGTGTGGAGAGGAAGTGGACGTGGGAGTCACCCGAGTACCATCCCGAGGCGGCCAGGTCCGTCCAGCGGGAGATCTCCAGCGTCAGCTCCCGTTGGCCCGGCTCGATACGGACGCGTTGGTGGAGAGGTGTGTACTCGAAGCCCCGCGCCACGTCGACGAGTACCTCGCCCCGGGGTAACCAGCCCTGGCAGGTGCCGTCGATATAGGCGTACGTCACGTCCCCGAGGCGGACATCACCGCCTACGTCGATGTGCCAGGTACCGAGGTTGGAATTGACATGGTTGTGGTGGCCGTGGGGCTGGAAGGGCACGCCCAGGGGGCTCCGGAAGTGCACCCGGCAGGCGACGGGACGCCCGGTACTGGCGTCGACTACCCGCACGTGCACCCAGTTGCGGCCGGTGTCGGCGAGCTGCAGCTCGGCTGAGCCGCTCACGACCGGTTGCCCTTGCTCGAGGTCGGACCATGTCAGCCGGCCGAGCTCCTTTTCGTCCTGGTTGACTTTCAGCGTGGCCGACGGAAGGGCCGCCACCTCGACGTACGACCGGCCTTTAGCCTTACGGCCCCAGCCGGGTACGGTCGTCTCCTCTTCGGCCGGGAGGGGTTGCACGTACGTGGCCACGCCCCGGTCGACGTCCACCGCCAGGCTCTCGAGGCGGGCCTCGTCGCCGTCGATGCTGATCACGACGGCCCGGCGGGCCGTACGCACGAACGGGTGTTCTTCGGCGGTGCTCACGGTGATGGCTACGACGGCGAAACGGTAGCCGGCGGGGACGAGCTCGATGGCCTGGAGAGCCAGCTCCGGGTGCGGGTTTTCCCACGCCCAGAGGAAGTACTCATGCGCCCATCCCTGGGTTGACTCGGTTTGGCGAAAGCCGGTCGCGTCGAAGCGACCTTCAAAGCGGGGTTGGAGGCCGTCACCCCGGTCAGGGACGGCCAGGAAAGGGAGCAGGCCCCAGCCCGTGGGGAGGGGGTCTATCTCGAAGCGCTGGCGGATAGGCACCGAGATGGTCTGGCCCCCCTCGAGGTGGAAGCGATAGTCGGCCACGTGGGCGCCGAGCGCCTCGATGTCGGTGGCGGGCGCGTCGAGTTGCCGGTGGGCCACGATGACGTGCCGGGCCGGCCGGTCGACATTTACCCGGACCGCTTTCTCGGATGGGGCGATGCAGCAACGCTTGGCGTCTTCTGCTACGTGGAACGGGAGGCCTCGGAGCACCTGGTGGCCCAAGCCAGGGTCAGCGATGTCAAGCACAGCCGATCCCGCGTTGGAGTACGCGGACAGGTCGAGCGGCTCGTAATCGGTCATGCGGACATATTCGCTCCGCCGGCCCCGACTGTGCGACTCAGTTAACGGCTCGGCCCCTGCTGCACCCCTCGTCCCGTCCCCCTTGTCGGCCATGAGGGGGGAAGCGTTGGCCAGGCCGGCCCTAGGTGGCGATGAAGTCGCGGATTCCCGTCGCCAACCGCTCGTAATCCGCGGGCCGGTTATATACGTGGGCGGAGAGCCGGACGCCACCGTGCCCGTCCCAGCAGCCGATCGACATCTCGACCCCCCGGGTCACCATGTGCTCCTGGATGGCGTGGCACTGCTCGCGGGTATCCGCCACGCCAGCTGGCAACGGGACGACGGCCATGCTCATCCCGGGGTCGTGCCTTAATTTGCCAGGCGGCGAGCCGAGGATTTCGTTCACCGTTGATTGTGCCCAGCAAACGAGAGCTTCGTTGTGAGCCCTCACGCGGTCCCACCCCAGCGACCCCAGGACGTTCAACGAGCAGGGCGACGCCATCCAGGCGGTGAGGTCGTCGGTACCCACCCGCTCGAACGACAACGGGAAACCGTCTGCCTCTCCCCAGGACACGATGAGCGACAGCATCTTTTCGCGCCAGGCCGGGGCTACCCATAGCGCCCCGCTGCCCACGGGCGCGCACGCCCACTTGTGCAGGTTGCCGACCCAGAAGTCGGCACCTATCTTTGGCACATCGAGGGGCAGCATGCCCGGCGCGTGGGCACCGTCGACCATGGCGGCCGCTCCGTAGCGGTGAGCCAGTTTCGCCACCGCCTCGATAGGGAACCTCCGGGCCGTCGGCGAGGTCACCTGGTCAATAGCGACCAGAGCGGTGCGTTCCGAGCAGTGCTCGTCCATGATGGCGACCACATCGTCGTTGCTGCTCTCCACGGGGACGGGGGCCACCACGCGTGTGGCGCCCGTCCGGGCGCACAGGCGGTTGAGTGCCGATGCCACTGCACCGTAAATGTGGTTTGTCGAGAGCACCTCGTCGCCCGGGCCAAGCGTCAGGGACTGGGTAACGGCCGAAACGCCGGCACTGACGTTGTTGATAAAGGCCACCTCGTCTGGCGTGGCGCCGATGAACTGGGCTACTTCGCGGCGCGCCTCGTGTAGCCGGCCCGGCATCTCGCGGAACCACCGCATCGGGTTGACGGCAATTTGACGCCGAAGATCGTTCTGAGCCGCCAGCACTGCACCCGGCAGGGCACCGAAGGAGCCGTGGTTGCAGTGTGCCACCTCGGGGTCGAGAAGCCATAGACGCCGTGCGTCCTCCCAGTCGTCGCCCCAGATCGGGTTGGCGTTGCTCGGCACTCTTCCTCCTCGGTTGGCAGGTGGTACCTCCACCGTGTGGCCATGCCCTGCGCACTTTAACCGCTCGCAGCATTTAGGCAGGCGCGCCGTCCGGGTCGCCTCGCACGGCGAGCAGGAGGGCGCCGCGCGTGCGCGACCGCCGGGAGCGCAACTTCGGGCGCCAGCGCCGTCGACGACCCGGGCGCGGCGACGAGCAACAGTACTGGTTGTCTCGTGGTCGCCGGCTCCCGCGGTACAGCGCCGGTGCTGCTACCCTTCAACGGGTCGAACGCTTCCGGGCGGTCCCGGCCGCACATCCGGCAGCAAATAACGTATCGTCCCGTTCCCTTTTGGTCGTGCTGTGGTCCGCGAGGGACTGGTCGTGGCACGAGAGATAGTGAGGGCAAGGTGGTAACACGTGTTGCTGTGACGGGAGCGGCGGGGCGAGTCGGTCGAGCCGTGGTCGAGCTGCTTTGTCAGCGGGGAAAGACCGTGGTTGCCCTCGACGTCATCGACCCGGGTGACCGGGTTAGCGACGACGTCACGTGGGCGCGGGTGGATATGAGGGATTATGACGCCGTCCTGAGGGCGCTCGAGGGTTGCGACGGGCTCGTCCATCTGGCCGCCATCCCGAGCCCGGGGCACCTGCCCGATGCCGAGGTCCACGGCAACAATGTTGTTGCCAGTTATAACGCCCTCCGGGCAGGTATCGAGGTTGGTATCCGCCGCATTTGCCAGGCATCCAGTATCAACGCCGTCGGCGCCGGCTGGAGCCGCTGGCCGCACTACGATTACTTTCCCCTTGACGAGAACCATGCCAGTTACGTCGAGGACCCGTACAGCCTGTCGAAGCTGATATGCGAGCAACAAGGCGACTCTCTGGTCCGCCGCTACGACTCGGTGGCGATAGCCAGTTTGCGTTTCCACATGGTGGTCCCGGGCCGGGGCGAGGCCCTCGAGCGCAGCACGTCGGGGGACGGCCCCGTCAAGAACCTGTGGGGGTATACCTCTCTCGCTGCGTCGGCGGGGTCTTGTCTCATGTCGCTCGAGTCGGACCACCTCGGGCACGAGGCGTTCTTTGTCGTGGCACCATCTCAGGTGGGCGGATCTCCGTCGGTAGAGCTGGCCCGGCGGTATTACCCGGAAGTGCCGCTCCGAAGCCCGCTTGAAGGCTATGAAGGCTTCTTCGACTGCTCAAAGGCGGCCCGGTTGCTCGGTTGGCGGCACGACGAGTGGTGAACACCCTCGCCCCCGCCTGAGGCACAACTCCTGAGGACTTCGTCCAGAGGCGGCGCTTTGCAGTTCAGGGCTTTTGCGCCATAAAGCGGAGCCGTCGACCGGCGGTCTCGATTGCGACATCGCCGAAACCGGTGGCCGCGAGACGAGACCTGAGGGTGGTCGGTGGGACCGGCACAAAGACATCATCGACGTGCAGCTCGCGGGCTGCTTCCGTGTCAAGCGCATCGACAGCTATGAAGCGGCCGCCAGGCCTGAGCACCCGCCACTCTTCCTGGAAGACGAGGTCTTGAAGCATGGGTGAAGGTACGTGGTGGAGCATGGAGAAACAGACGACAGCCGTGAACGAGTCGCTGTCCAACCCCGTGCTGGCGGCGTCCCCGTGTACGACCGTGACATTGGTCCCGCCCAGCCGGTCGGCCAGGGCGGTGGCCAGCCCCGGGTCGAGCTCCACGACGGTCAGGTGGCCCGCTTGCTGCATCAACAAGTTCGTGGTCAGGCCGGCCCGGGGCCGAGCTCCAATACGTTGTCGCCGAGGTCGCCGGCCCGGGCGAGCCAGGGGAGGAACTCCTCCTCCAGGGTCTGCACCCACTCGTCGCTGGAAAGGATCCTGAGGTGAGCCTCGTTCATACCGCACCAGCTTGTCGTATTTTTACGCTCACGGCACTGTTTTGTCACACGTAAAAAACGGGAGCGGGCCTCACGGCTCGCTCCCGCTGTAACCAATAACTTAACGCTTTATCGAATTGCAATATATCAGGCTGCCTCGTGCTGCATTTGAGGGCTCTCCGTGTGCGGGGCGACCAACTGAAGCTCGTGCACCACCCGTTCGGTCGAGAACTCGTGCAGGCCAAGGTTGGCCGCAGCCACGGCGGCCAGGGCGGCGCCGTCACCGAGGATCCACCAGCCAAGGGTAGACCCGCTGAAGATCAACGCCGCTATCAGGGACCATAAAGCCGCAATCAGAATGGCGGCATGCCCGAGCTGCGGTACCCTCTTGGTGGTCAGGAGCACATTGCCCAGAGCTACGACCACGATACCGGTGCTGACCCCAAAGGCGATCCAGCCGGCCACTGAGGCCGTAAACGCCTGGCTCACAACGACCAGGAACGCTCCACCCAGAAGGTACGTGAGGTTGCTGAACCAATTCGCACGCATTGTTCGTTCCTCCTCTCGCAACTTCGTAATTATTACGTGTTGCAAATCGGACAACGTCGGTCCGGCACCATCTATTCCACTTTCCTTCGCCATTTCTTATGTCATCAACACCGGTGGTCAAATCCAGCCCGATCGGCTGCAGGGTGGGGCCAGGGCGTGGCCCGGCGGGGACGGCGGCGGGCGCACCGCTTCAGGCGCACCGCCACAGGCCTACCACTGCAGAGGGGCGGTGCCGAACGAGGGCGGCTTTGCCTGGTCGGCTCTGGCTGTCCGTGCCCTCGTTCTCCGGGTCCGGTCAGCTCGGGCCGCCGGTCTCGAGTTCGAGGGGAGGTGCTGTGGCTAGTACAGTGCTCTCGCAAACAGTTCACAATGCGGCCGACAACCGCGCCGACCAGGAGGAGGAGGCCACTTCAAGTGCAGCTGGCTACCGTTCGTTATGAGGGTGGCACCCACGCCGCCCGGGTCGCAGACAGTAACTTCGAGCTCTTGCCGGTGGCGGACGTGGGCGCCCTGCTGGCCACCCCGGGGGGCCTCGAGGCGGCGCAGAGCGCCGTACCGACGGCAACGGTGCCTCGTGACGCCGTTGTGCTACAGACCCTCGTACCGAGACCGTCCAAGGTGATGTGCATCGGCCTCAACTATTTGAAGCACATTGAGGAAAGTGGCGCTACCACGCCTGAGTACCCGACGGTGTTCGCCAAGTACGCGCGGGCCCTGATCGGCGCCGGCGAGCCCATAATGCTGCCCGCTCTGTCGAAGCGGGTCGACTGGGAGGTCGAGCTGGTCGTTGTCATCGGCCGCGAGGTGCGCAATGTCGACGCGGCCGAGGCAGGGGCGGCGATCGCCGGGTTCACGGTCGGTAATGACGTCTCCGCCCGTGACCTGCAAATGCGCACATCTCAGTGGCTGCAGGGCAAGACTTGCGAATCGACGACCCCGGTCGGGCCGTGGATGACTACGGCAGATGTCACGGGGGTAGAACCGGACCTCGCCATCACCTGTACGGTCAACGACGTGCTCCGCCAGAACTCGCGCACCTCTGATTTATTGTTCAAACCTGTCGAGCTCGTCTCGTACCTCAGCCACATCATGACCCTTGACCCGGGCGACCTCATCTTTACAGGCACCCCGGGAGGTGTCGGCCAGGGATTGACGCCGCCTGTGTTCCTTGGGGACGGCCAAACCGTGACGTGTTACATCGAGGCGATCGGTAGCCTCACCAACCCTTGCAAGGCGGCTTGAGGTCTTGCTCACAGCAATCAGGGTGGGCCGGCCTGCCCGCCCTGTAGACTGGTGTGCCTGAAGAGCAGTTACGTCATTTTGAGAGGCTGACCGTGACCGACCTCGTCGCTGATGGCCCGGTAATTGGCCCCGCGCGCCGGCGGGTGCTTGCTGACGAGGTGGCCGATGCGATCAGGGACGCCATTATTTCGGGCCGAATCGACCTGGGGCAGCGCCTGGTCGAAGAGGAACTGGCTTCAAACCTCAACGTGAGCCGGGGCCCCGTGCGCGAAGCGCTGGCATTGCTGTCGAGAGAAGGTCTCGTACATATGGAGCGCCACCGCGGGGCCACGGTGGCGCAACTCGGCCTTGATGGGGTCCACGAGGTGTACAGCCTGCGGACCGCGCTCGAACGCCTGGCCGCCGAATGGCTATGTCTCAAGGCCACTGAGGCCGACTTCACGCGGATGGCCGACGTCCTTAAACAATTTGACAAATTGCCACGGCCGCTGACACGTGCAGCTGTAGCGGGCCTCGACGTCGCTTTCCACGACGCGGTGTTCCAGGCCGCCCACCACCAGCGCCTTTACCAGGCGTGGCTGGCTCTTCGCTCGCAGATCTTCCTTTATCTGGTCCACCGGGGCGCACTGCGCACGGACTTCGCCGACACGTGGCTGCGAGACCACGAGCAATTCCTTGAGGTGCTAAGGCGGCGCAAACGGGCTCCGGCAGTCAAAATTGTCGAGGCCCATATCGAGGGCACCTATCAGCGCGTGCTTCAAGCCAATCGCGAAACCCCGGAGAGCGCCTAACCACCCACCCAGCGTGGCAGCGCACCCGGCGTGGCAGGCTTCGTCGCGTTAGAACGGCAATCCCGCCGAGAGGCCCGCGTCGGCGAAGACGCCCGTGCCTGTTACCGCGCTGGCGTCGTCGCTCAAAAGGAAAAGCACGACGGCGGCGATCTCTTCGGGTTGTATTACGGTGCCTCGCGGGTGAACTCGTCCCCAGCGGGCGATCGTTTCTTCAGGGTCACCTGGTTCGAGGTTGGCCGCCCGGGCCAGCATCGGTGTACGCACTGATCCCGGAAGGACACAATTGACCCGGATGTTGTCGGTGGCGTGGTCGAGAGCGAGCGTTTTTGTCAACGTGACCACTCCTCCCTTAGAGGCGGCATAAGCCGCGACCTGTCGTTGGCTGAGCTGCGCCTGGACCGAAGCAAGGTTGACGATCGCCCCGGCACCCCTTTTGCGCATCTCGGGGATGGCGTACTTGGCCATCAGGAACTGAGACTTCAGGTTTGTGTCGACGACCGTGTCCCAGTCCTCTTCGCTGAACTCCGGCGTCTCGCCGTAGATCACCACGCCAGCGTTGTTAACCAGCAAGTCAACGGCGTCGAAGCGCTGCGCCGTGGAATTGACAAAACCCCTGGCGTCGTCGGCACTGGCTACGTTACCGATGAGGGCAATGGCATGGCCGCCGGCGCTCTCGATCTCGGACGCCACCCGTTTCGCAGCCTCGGCATCCCGGTCCACGACGGCTACGCCAGCACCCTCGCTCGCCAACGCTCGGGCTACTGCGGCGCCGATACCCATCCCGCCCCCGGTGACGATGGCGGCCTTGTTCACAAACCGTTGGTACGACTTCTGGCTCATTGTCTCTCCCTTCGGTCCCGCCTGGCCCTCAGCGGGGCCAGTGCCAAACTCGCCGGTTAGCTGGCTGCTTTGCCACTTTGCCTACCCGGCCACTGGTCTGGCCCGCGGCGGGCGACAGGTATGAGGTCACAGCTGACAGCCTCGCCATCAGGGCAAATGTGTCTTGACCTCCAAGTATATGTACAGTACTGTCGTTGTGGATCTGTTGAGGCTGAGCATGGACGTTGTACGCGCAACAGCACGAGGTTCGCGGGCGCAGCATCCTTGGTGCTCGTCGGCATTTCACAGTTGGTGATCACGCGGGACGCTCATCTGATTGCTAAAGGCCCCGGAATACGTATGGAGAAGATAGATGTCGACGCTTGATTATGCAAATCGCCCCCTCACTGACGGCCCCCGTTACTTGCGGGAAAATGGCTATCTGGTCCAGGAAGGAGTGCTCGATAAAGAGACATTCATCGAGCCTGTCCTCGACGAAATTGCCGGCGTTGTTTCCGAGGTCGCGTCGCAGTGGAAGCGTGAGGGCGCGGTTCCCCGTACGTGGGAGCGCGCCCCCCTCGAAGAGCAGCTTCTAGCCCTCACCCACGAGGTCCACGGAAAAGCGGGGCTCCAGCCGCTCAGCTATTACACGGACGTCAGTTTGCCCAAAGGCAACATCCATACCACTACGCCTCTGTACCTCGGCGAAGCCTGTTTCCAGCTCCTGAGCGCCGAACCGCTGCTGGACGCCGTGGCTCAGTTCATCGGCCCGGAGATCTGGTTGAGCCCGGTGGGCCACTTGCGCCTAAAGGTGCCCGAAAGGCAGGCACCAGCCCACAATTCTTTGATGAGCTTCACCGCGTGGCACCAGGATAATGGTGTCGTCCTGGAGGAAGCCGACGAGGTGGAAGCCCTGACGGTCTGGATCCCGATTACCAGGGCCACGATCGAGAACGGCTGCATGCAGGTTATCCCGGCGCGTAGAGACCACGATCTGCTATTGCACTGCGACGAGCTGTCCATCCCGGCGCCGCTGTTGCCGCTCGATACCGCAGTGCCCCTCCCGATGGAGGTTGGCAGCGTGCTCTTCATGCACCCGCGCACTCCGCACTCCTCGCTTTCCAACGTGAGCGAGCGCGATGTCAGGATCAGCTTCGACATGCGGTACCAGCCCTCGGCTGAGCCGACTGGCCGTCCGTACTTCCCGTCGTTCTGCATGAGGCACCCGGACGGGCGGACGACGACCTGGGCGCAATGGCGAGAGGGCTGGCTCGAGGCACGAGAGCGGCTGGCAGAGCGAGAGCTGGGCCCCTTCGACCGCTGGCAGACGGGCGCGGCCGGGTGCGGCTGACGAGCGCGCGTCCGTTAGATTCGGCCGCCCATCCGGCAATCTTCGTTTCGCAGGGCACACCTGGGTTCAGCTGGTTCGCGCCCCTACGTCGGGTAACTGTCTACAATTAAGCGGAGACCTGTCCCGGCTGGTTCGCGGGCGGGCGTGGCACAGGTGGCACAAAGGGAGGGCCGGTCAAAATGCGGTCGACAGGCGAGCCCCCGGGACCGGGCGGTGCTGCTGACGTAGAAGACCGGTTCGGCTACGACGACCTCGTCGACACCGCCAGCGATGTGCTCCAGGGGCTGGGAGCCCCCCCGGAGACAGCGCGTCTGGTGGCAAGATCGCTCGCCCTGTCCAATCTCGTCGGGCACGATTCGCACGGCATTGTGCGGCTGCTGCAGTACTCGGGCATGGTCAGGACGGGCCAGATCCAGCCGGCCGGTCAGCCCCAGGTTGCCTCGACGCACGGGGCGGTGGCCACGGTAGACGGGGGATGGGGATTCGGTCAGCCGGCGGCGCAGCTGGCTACGGGACTGGCCACGGAGCTGGCGTCCGCCAACGGCATTGCGGCTGTATCGATTAGCTCCTGCAACCACATTGGCCGCCTGGGTGAGTACGTCGCCACCATCGCCCACCACGGCCAGATGGGTATGGCGTTTTGCAATTCAGGCCCGATCGTCGCTCCATTTGGCGGCTTCGGGCGGGTGATGGGGACGAACCCGTTTGCGTGGTCGGCGCCACTGCGTGACGACGTGGTGGTAGCGGATTTCGCCACATCCAAAGTGGCCGAAGGCAAGCTGAAGATCGCCATGGCAGAAGGCCGCTCGGTGGCTCCTGGCAGCATCATCGACAAGGAGGGGCGCCCGAGCAACGAGCCGGCTGACCTTTATGACGGCGGGGCATTGGTCCCTTTCGGCGAGCACAAGGGCTCCGGCATGTCGATGCTCATTGAACTAACGGCCGGGCTGGTATCGATGATGGGTACATCGTGTGACCCCGACTACCACGGGGGGAACGGGACGCTGGTGATGGCGCTCGAGATCGGTGCCTTCAGGGCTCTGGACGGTTACCGGGACCAGGCCGAGACTTTCCGTCGAGAAGCCAAGCGCATTGGTGGAGGCCTCCGGGGGGTCGACGTCCTCCTTCCCGGCGAGCTCGAAGCCCGTACCCTCGAAGCTCGTCGTGCCGGCGGTGTACTGGTGGCGGGGGAGATCCGCCGCCAGATCACTGCGCTCGCCGATCAGCTTGGCGTGGACATCGGGCCGTTCGGCCTCCGGTGAGCAATGCTCCCTAAAGACTCCGGGTCTCAGCTTCAAAAGCAGTGTAAAAATCCCCGGACGGATCGGTAAATCCCCGCTGACCGGCGGCCTCCTGGGTCCCGGTCGATTGTTGACTGTAGCCTCGTGCGAAGTAGGTTGTTGTAGCAGGCCGTGCTGACATCTCGGGTCGCTTGAGCATGGCTCCATCGTCGCTCGCCGGAAAGTAGCAGGTTTTATAACCTGAATCGAGCGGTTTGCGTGGTGTGTCAGCATTTCGATGTAGTACAGGAGGAGCGAAGATGGCAGGTTCGGATCTATTCAGCCTGGAAGGGCGCAACGCAGTCATCACCGGTGGAGGGGGCAATATCGGCGGGGCCATCGCCAGGCGCCTGGCGGCACAGGGGGCGACCGTTGTGCTCGTCGATAAAAAACCCGAAGGCATGGCCACCGTTTCCGGCCGCATCAAGGAGGCGGGGGGTACTGCGCACTCGGTTGTGGGCGACGTCTCCACCGAAGACGGCGTAAACGCAGCCGTGAGCGAGGTGCTGAAGGTAGTCCCCCGGATCGACATCCTTATGAACAACGCCGGGCGGGGCTCGCACACCCTCCCCGAAAACCTCACCATGGACGAGTGGGACGCCATCTTCCAGCTCAACCTCCGCGGCTACTTCTTGATGGCCCAGGCCGTCGGGCGTCACATGATCGAACAAAAGATCCGGGGCGCGATCGTCATGACGAGCTCGACCTGCGCCTGGTCGGCCATGGGGCGCGGCAACTTCGCCTACAGCATTTCCAAAGCGGGGGTGAACCATCTCGTGCGCGAGCTGGCCCTGGAATGGGGTTGCTATGGCATCCGTGTCAACGCCATCGAGCCGTGCCAGGTTGAAGCTCCCGGCATGGACGAGCTGCTGTCCTGGGATGACCCATCCTCTGGCGGCAAGCTTCGTGAACGGGTCCTCGGCGGCATCCCGCTGGGCCGGCTGGCCACGGCCGAGGACATGGCCGGACCGGTCGCATTTCTTGTCTCGGATGCGGCCGCCATGGTGTCAGGCACGATCCTCGCCGTCGACGGCGGCAGCCTCGCCTGCAATGCCGTCTCGTCGATCCGCCGGCCCGTCGCCTCATAAGTCCAAGTCAGGGTTAGAGAGCTTGCTGTCTCGGCCCGCCGCCTGAAGTGGCCGCCGTCTTAGAGTAGACGGGTTACTTCAGCGCGCCGGCCGTCAGGCCGCGGGCGATGTGCTTCTGCACCAGCATGTAGAGCCCGATGGGCAGGATGGAAAAGATCAATCCGGCACCGACCATCTGGACGAGTGCCTCGTTCCCGGCGGTGATGAACTCGGCCATGCCTAGGCCAGCCGTGTACAGGCCCTTTTCGGTAATGAAGGTCGAGGCGAACAAGTAGTCGTTCCAGCTCCCGAAAAACGCCACCACTATCACCGCGATCAAACCGGAGCGCGATAGCGGCAGGAGCACCCGGTACAGCGTCCCCAACAGCGTGCACCCATCGACCAGGGCAGCATCGACCAGCTCGTTCGGGACCACGTCGAACGCAGACTTCATGATCCAGCACCCGACCGGGACCGAGAACGCCGCGTAGACAACGGCCAGCGCCGGCAGGTTGTTGGTCCAGTTCAACGTCCGGTACCACTCGAGCTCCGGCACGATGATCATGGCCCCGGGCATGAGCTGGGTGAAGAGCAGCAAAAACCCGAAGGCGGCGGCGCCGCGCCACCGTAGACGGGAGAGCAAATAACCCCCGGGGACGGCGCACAAAACCGTGATCGCCACCGTTATCAGAGACACCAGAGCGGAGTGCGCCAACCATTCGGCCAGCGGGAACTCCTGGAAGACCGAGGTGAGCGCGCCCCAGTTGAACCCCTTGAAGAAGTACGCCGGCGGCCACGTCAGCTGCCACTGCGTGGGCTGGAAGGCATCGAGGAACATCTCGTAGATCGGGATGAGGACGATCGCCAGCGTCAACAGCAGCACGGCATAACGAAGAACCGGCTTAAGCTTCTTTTTGTACCGGTTCCACCCAGGACGCCGCGGCGCGGGCCGCACGATCACCCCGCTCCCGGTGGTGATCGCGCTCACTCCGCTCCCTCCGGCAAGTGACGCCGCGTGGTGATGCGGCGCTCGTCACCCGTTACTTGAGCGCTCCGGCGGTCAGGCCTCGGGCGATGTGCCGCTGCACCCCCAGGTAGAGGCCCACGGGCAAGATCGAGAAGATCAGTCCGGCCGTGACCATCTGGTAGAGGGCCGTGTTGCCTGAGGTGATGAACTCAGCCATACCGAGGCCGGCTGTGTACAGGCCCTTCTGCGTAATAAAGGCCGAGGCGAAGAGGTAGTCGTTCCAGCTCCCGAAGAACGCCACGGTCATGGTCGCGATCAAGCCTGATTTCGCCAGCGGTAGGAGCACCTTGCGCAACGTTCCCAGCAGCGTGCACCCATCGACGAGAGCGGCGTCGACGAGCTCGTTCGGGATGACGTCGAACGCCGACTTCATGATCCAGCACCCGACCGGCACCGCGAAGGCACCGTAGACCAGGCCGAGCGCCAGCAGGTTGTTGGTCCAGTGCAAGGTCCGGTACCACTCGAGCTCAGGCACGATGATCATGGCCCCGGGCATGAGCTGGGTGAAGAGCAGCAGGAAGCCGAAGGCGGCGGCGCCTCGCCACCGCAAACGGGACAGCAAGTAGCCCCCGGGGATAGCGCACACGACGGTGATGGCCACCGTTATGGCAGACACCAGAGCGGAGTGCGCCAACCATTGGGCGAGAGGATAGTCCTTGAATACCGAGGTGAGCGCGCCCCAGTTCCAGCCGTGGAAGAAGTACGCCGGGGGCCAGGTGAGCTCCCATTGCGCCGGTTGAAAGACCCCGAGGACCATCTCGTAAACGGGGATGAGGACGATCACCAGCGTAAATAGGAGCACCACATAACGAAGGGCCCGCTTCAGCTTCTTTTTGTACCGGTTCCTCCCGGAGCGCGGCCGCGGCGCGGGCCGGACGATGACGCCGCTCCCGGCGGTGATGGCGCTCATCCCATTCCCTCCTGCAAGTAACGCTTCCGGATGATGCGTCGCTCGATTATCACGAAGACGATCGTGCACGCGACCGCCAGGAAGAGGCCGATGACGCCCATAGCGGCCGCATAGTTGTAGTTGAAGAACTGGAACGCTTGCTGGTAAATGTCGATGGCTATGGTGGTCGTAGACTGCCCCGGCCCGCCGCCAGTGGACAGCTGGATTAGTGAAAATTGCTGGAACGAGGCGATGAAGGCCAGCAGTGTGAGCAGCGTCAGCGTCGGCATAAGGACGGGAAGGGTGATCGAGCGGAAGCGGCGAAAGACGCTGGCGCCGTCGACCATGGCCGCCTCGTAGTACTCGTCGGGGATGGACTGCAAGCTGGACAGGATTACGAGGCCAAAGAAGGGGAAACCCTTCCATGCCGTCATGAAAATGATGACCAGGAAAGCGAGGTTGGACTGGTCGGTCCACAGGATGTGGTGGTTGACACCGAAGATCGACGATGCCAACCGGTTGACGACGCCGAAGTTAGGGTCGATCATGATCAGAAATGTGAGCACTACCGGGATATCCGGGACGGCCCACGGGATACAAAGCAGGGCCCGGGCAATACCGCGGCCCTTGAACGACCAGTTCATCATCAGGGCCACGCCCAGTCCCAGGAACAGCCACAGGACCACCATGGAGAGGGTGAACTCGAGCGTTGTCCTGAGTGCGGCCCAGAAAAACGGGTCGTGCCACAGTTGGCGGAAGTTAGCCAGCCCGACGTAGCTCGTCTTGCCATAGTTCGTCTGCTGCAAGGCAAGCAGGCAGCCTTTGATGATCGGCCAGACGACGAAAAGCCCCTCGAAAACGAGTATCGGGGCCAGCAGCTTCAGGTGCAAGTAACGGCCGCTGCCGACGCTCCGGCCGGCGGCGGCGCTCATCAGCATGGGCTGCCGCTGCCGCTTGGCGGGCCCGACCTTGGGAGCCTCTACAGGGGTCTCGGTAATTGTTGTCAAACTAAGGCCTGCCTCACTGCCACTTACGATTGTCCCCCTCGAGGCCCGCCCACGGTGGTCGCCAAATACGGTTCCCCCGGATTGCCAGCTCCGCCATTAAGGCATGCCGCCATGCGGGCAGGGCCTGTGTACCCTCAATGCGCCCCCGAGAGAGCCGTGCACGAAATCGGGCACGGCATCCCTCGCGGCCCACAGCTAAATACTCTATCTACGTGATTGGTTCTCAGCCCGAGCCAAGGTGCAGCTCGGCCAGGGCTTGAGCCTGGGCGGTCTGCAGCGCTTGCGTGATCGTGACGCTGCCGCCGATCGCCTTCTCCAGGTTGGAGTCGATGATCTGCCCCAGCTCGGCGTACGCGAACGTGTACTCCCCGAGGAGCTGGAACTCACCGATGTAGTTCGTCTCTTCGTAGCCCTTCAGCCAGATCGTGTCCAGGTACTTGGAGTACGCCGGGACGATCTTCCCGAAGTTGGTGTAGGGGACATAGGGGTAACCGTTGGTAGTCGTCAGGTACCAGAGGTTCTTCGGGGTCACGCACCACTTGACGAGCGCCGTCGCCTCTTCGACGTACTTCGACTTGTTGTTGACGAACATCGGGTGCAGCCGCTCGATGGCTTTTTGGCCCTCCCACGGAGGCGGGACGCTCCGCATCTGGGGGTAGTACTTCGGGGCGAAGGTCTTCAACGAGCTCAAGCCGGCGGCCACGCTGAAGTTCATGTTGATCTGGTCGTTATTGAAGAGCTTGCCGATCACCGCTCCGTCTGAGCCGGCCAGCTGGGTGGCTTTGAGGAGCTCGAGCCAGAACTCCATACCCTTGATGTTGGCCGGGGAGTCGATCGTGAGCGCGTGGCCCGTGGCCCAGACGCCGCCGTACGGGAGGGCGAAGTTCTGCGACTGGTTCCACCAACCCGACCCGTCCGACAGCTGGTTGAGCAGCTCGATGCCGTACTGGTGAGGAGGCTTGGTGGTGGCCGTGACGGCGTCGAGGAGCTCCTCGGGCGTCGTCGGGGGCTTCACGCCGGCCGCCTTCATCATGGCCTCGTTGTAGAGCAGGGCGAAGGCGACGTCGATGACTCCCAGGGCATAGAGCACGCCGTTGCGTTTGAACGAGTTGTGCGCAGCATCGGGTATGAGGCCGAGCTCGTCGGCGACGTGCCCGAGCGGCACCCCGATGCCGAACTTCTGGATCAACGTCGATGCCACCTCTGGTGTCGCCATGATGACGTCGGCGTCGACGTAGCCCGTCTCGGCCTGGGCTACGACCTCCTGGTCGAAGTTCGTGAAGGGCCAGCCGTTCCATACGACGGTGATGTTGGGGTTCGCCTCCTCGAACAGGGAGACGGTCTGGACCCAGGCCGGGTATTCGTAGGGTTGCCCATACGGTTCCCAGGACATCAGCTTGAGGGTCAACGGCGCTGGTGTCGCCTGGAAGTTGATCGACCTCAAGATATTCTTTCGCGTTGTCACGAGAGCACCGAGCGCTACGGCTCCGGCTGCCCCGGCGGTCATGAAGTTGCGCCGGCTCATGGCCGGCTGTTCGGACGATTGACCATTGCCAGTGGTGTCTGGTTGGTCGGACGTTGTGACTTCGTTGTTTTCGGACATTCCTCCCCCACTTCTCTCAGTGCTGTTATGCGGTTAGGGAACCCCTGTTATCCCAGTCCTATCGCGGGTACGCCTCGAACTCCACCAATGACGAGGTGACGAACGGGCGGGGAGCGACGGCGGCGTGAGCAGACAGCGGAGATAACTTCTTCTTCAATTTATGTAGATTGCGCTTTGATTGACGGCAACCGTGGTGCCCGTATGTTCCAGCTGACTATAGCCAACTGACAGGGCGTTGACGAGCCCCTCAGGTTGGCCGGCGGCGTTATCTCCCCTCCGACTGACAGTGTTGCGAACTGGAGTTGTGAGTTCTCCATGGAAGGCAACCAACGGGCTTGTACCCGTCTCGGCGGTTATTTTGGTTGCCACAGGCGGTAGCTTGGCACAGAGATTGTCGACTGTCAACGCAGCCCGCCACGAAGAAGAGGCTGTCGCGCTGCGCCGTGACACGAATGCGACATTACGGCCTGCGTCACGCTCTGGTGGAGCGGGGCTCCCGCGTCGGGGGCCCATGGAGAGGGCCGCCGTTCGCCGTGCTGCTCCAGCCACAGCACGGTCCGGGGCAACCGGCCGGGTCGCAGCAAGGGAGGCACCACGCCCGTGCCCGCGAGGGCTACAGGCTGATCCGGGTTGTGTTTGCGGCTTTCTCGCCCGGCCCAACGCTCGGGGTGCCTACGGGGCCACTCAACCGATGTTAACCTGGTTCAGTCCGGCTGGCGACAGGTTCGCGGGCCACCACTTGACCGCTTCAGCCAGGCGCCAGCACCGAGCGGCCGGTACCGTCGCCCACCCGGGCGGTACGGCCGGAGCGCACGACCCGAACGTGCCTACAGCACCCCGTACTCCCGGTAGACCTCTTCAATCGGCATGCCCGCGGCCAGCAGCTCGCGCTCGCGGTTCTCCTTCTCAAAGGTCGCCTCGACTTGAAGCAGCACTTCGTCGACCAGGAGGGCCGGAATTATCTGCACTCCATCGTTGTCGCCGAAAATAAAATCGCCCGGGTTGACCGTCACATAATGGGTCATATGGCCGCGTAAAAACACGGGCTCGTTGACGTCACGGATCAGTACGCCGCCGGGCGAATGGGGGCGAGCGCCGTAGGAGAAAATCGGGTAATCCTTCATCTGCATCACGTACTGCGTGTCGCGGCAGGCGCCGGCGATCAGCATCCCCCGACAACCCTGTGCGTACGCGAGCTGGCAGCTCATTTCACCGAAATGAGACGCTTGCCGGTCGCCACTGCAGTCGAATACCAGGATCGTGCCATCGGGCTGGTCGGAGACGGCACGCATCATCCGCTTTTGCGGGTGGCCACCCTGTTGTTCCCAGTACGCGTCGTCGTGGGTCAGGGAGCCGCCCGCCGGGAGGGAATGCATCCTGACGGTCAGGGCGCGACCGGCCAGTTGCATACCCTGGACCAGCGGACGGAACTCTTCGGAAAGTACATTGTCCGTCACGCCGAGGGCGTTGAGCAGCGTCCCACACGGAGCCTCCGTAACCGGCTCTGCGGTAACGGGCGATCCGCTCGAGATCGCTGATGTCGAGGACGCGAACCTCGTCAAGTGTCATGTCGTTTGGCCCGCCGCGGATCAAGCTCGAACGGGCTGGAGCTCGCCACTGGCCTCGATCGCCCGCTCGATCCTGTTATATAGATCGGGGGCGACGAGCCGAGCCGGGCTCCACGGCGGTCCCACGTGGCGGCCCTGCACCTCGATGGCTGCCTTCATGGCCGACTCCTGGTCCGTTGTAACGGACTGCCAGAGCAGGACCACCGGCAGCATCTTTTCGTGCAGCTGCAGGGCGCGGTCGATCTCGCCCCCTTGGCAGGCATTCCAGAGGGCGAGAGTCAGTCGCGGGAGCACGCTCGCCGTGAAGCCGATCGTCCCGTGGGAACCCATGAGGAACGTGGGGAAGAGGAGGGCATCGATCGCGCTCATTACTCGCAGGCTGCTGCCGCCGGCGTGGACCCGCTGCATGAGGTCGGCGAGCTTATGGATGTCGTTACCACTCTGCTTGACCGCCACCACCCGCCCGTGGTCAGCCATTTTCATGATGGTGGGAACTTCGATCATGTTCCACGGGACGACGTTGTACAGGACGACCGGCAGCTGGACGGCTTCGCCGATCTCGTCGAAATATCGAAGTGTGCCTGCCTCGTCGGGGTGATGCAGATAGTGGACGGTCGTCACTTGCAGGGCATCCACACCGGTGGCCTGCAGGGCCTTTCCCCGCCGGATAGCGGCGCGGGTCGAGTCCTCGATCACGCCCGCGATCACCGGCACCCGCCCGGCGGTCTGGTCGATCGCTATTTCGGACAACCGGCAGACTTCCTCGACCGAAAGCTTTTCTCCTTCGCCCGAGCTGCCCCCGAGTACGATGCCGTGCACGCCGGCGTCGATCATGTACTCAATCTCGGCGCGGGCCGCCTCTTCGTCGATCTCCTCGTCGTCGGTAAACGGGGTAACCAGAGGAGGCATCACTCCTGTTATCTCGACTGTCATTTTGTTCCACTCCCTACGGGCGCTCGAACTTCCCCTTTGTTAAAATGGCCGGCTTGCTCGAGATCCCGGATATCTCCGTAATTTGGCCTGTTCATGATTTGGCCAGGCCTCCGGCGATTTGGGCAAGCGGCAATTCTCTCGAACTCGGAACATTAACGTTGCCTTGGTACTTATAACCCTGGTGCTGGGAAAATTGAGCCTTCGGGGCAACAAGTTTCATGCTAGCCACCGATCGCCCTGCTTGTAAATAAGTTCAACGCAGGGCGAAGTCCCCGAGGTCGAGGATGAGCTCGTCGGCGAGGTGGGTGAAATCGCGACGGACCGGTTCGTGCACGTAAACACCTCCGGCTCGGTGAAGCGCCAGCCGCCGTTCCTCCAGCTCTCCGGGCAGGAGGATTCTCGTTCCCGTTGGCGCCGGCCCCCCGCCGCTTGGCTTCCCGGCGGAAGGTTTCGGCCTGCGCGAAGTACGTCTCGAGCGGGGTGAAGGCCGCCACGTCGAGAGAGATGATCACGGTGCCGTTCCCCCCCATCCCGGCCGGGTCGCACGAGGCGCCCATCCCGGACAGCAGGCCTCCGGTGAGCTCGACGAGCATTGAGAGGCCAGAGCCTTTGTGGCCGGCGAACGGGACCAGCCACCCGCCGGCGTAGAAGTCGGCCGGCTCGACGCTCGGGTTGCCCTCACGGTCGAAGATAACGCCAGGGGCCACGGTCTTGCCCTCGTACAGCGCGATCTTCAGCTTGCCCTCCGGGAGCGTGGCGGTAGCTATGTCCAGCACCACCTCTCCGTCCGGTAGAGGTGCTGCCCAGGCGATCGGGTTGGTGCCGAGCACGCGGCCGACCCCCCCAAATGGCGCCACGCCGGCGCCTGAATTGCAGCACACGATCCCGATCTGTCTGGCGCGTGCGATGGTCTGTACGTATTCCCCGACTCTGCCAATGTGGTTGCACTGGTGGATCGTGACGGCCCCGATGCCTTGCGCGGTGGCGAGGTCGATAGCGGTCTGCGTCGCGAACTGAGCGGCTACCTGACCGAAGCCCCAGCCGCCGTCGACGATCCCGACCGGCCCTCTGGAGGAGATCAGCTTCGCTTCGGCGGCTGGCCGTATGTGCCCGGCCCTGATCCCCGACACGTACTGGGGAAGCCGGGAAAGGCCGTGCGAATCATGTCCCATCAAGTTGGCAAGGACCAGGGCCCGCGCCACGAGCGCAGCGATGTGCTCGGGTGTCCCCGCCTCCCGCAGTACCGAAGTGCCGATGGCCACGAGCCGGTCTTCGCTGAACCGGGGCTCCTTGCTCACGGTATCGGTAGCAGGGCTCACGTGATTGGTGGCGGGGTCGCTCATGCGCTGCACTCGTAGAACCAGATCGAGCCGTTGCGGGCGCGGATCTCAAAGACGAGCCCGTCAGCCTTCAACGTGCCGCCGCTGACCTGGCGGTGCTCCCCGCTTTCGGCCTCCACCAGGTCGTACTCGGCATCGGGGTCGATGCGGCGGGGGTACAAGGTTTGGACGGCGTCCGGGCTCTGGGAATGGCGGATGGCCTGGACCAAGCCTCGGCTGGCGTCCCGGCTGCAAAATTGGCGCCCGACCCACTCGGTACCCCGACGCCCCGGGGGCGTGAGAGAGTAGTAGTCGCCGTTGAGCAACAGGTCAGCGGCGTGGCGCCAGACGGAGATCATTTGCTGCACAACCCCTATGTCGTACTCGTCCACGCGGCGTATGTCTACCCCCAGGGCGAGCATCGGGGCCATCGAGCAGTGGAAGGCGTAACTGTCTTGTTCCGACGCCGCCAGCCCCTCGGCACGGGCCTCGGCAACGTCCCAGGACAGGCAGCTCTCCTTGAAGAACGGCAGCCATTCGAAGAGAGTGCGTTGGAAATCGACCTTGACGGGGTGCAGGCCGTACCCGTAATCGGAGTAGTGGAAAGGGACTGAGCGCCGCATGGTCTCGAGGTCATTGCGGCGACCCCCGGACGCACACGAATCGATAATGAGCCCCGGGTGACGTTCGAGCAGTTCGTCCCAAAAGGCAAGATAACCCTGTTGATGGTGGTTCTCTGTCGCCCCCGTCCGCTCCTCGGCGCCGGCCGCGTCGTTGACCTGCCAGAAGTCGAGGGGCGAGATATTGAAGTCCTGACGGTAGACCCCGATCCCGTACTCGTCGATCAGCCCGCTCACGAGCTCCGTCAGCATCGTGCGGCACTCCTGGTCTGAGAGGTCCAGCAGGCCAGACCTGCCGGGCGCGCCACCACCGGCGCACTCTTTCCGGGATCGGTGGTGCCGGCCGTTGAAGTACCCATCGCGGGTGCTCTGCCTGTAAGGCCGTGCCCGCGAATACCCGCTCGGGTTCGAACCACAGGAGCAGGCGGGCACCGTGCCTCGCGGCGTTGGCGCTGACAGGGGCAAGACCGCGCGGAAAGCGCTCCTGGTCGGCCGACCACGTGCCCGTTACGCACCAATCGATCTCGCCGTTTTTGGCCCTGTCTTTGCAGTCGTACCAGCCGGCGTCTACCCACCAAACGTCGTAGCCGATGCCGTGCTCGGCGAAGCGGTCCTGGTAAGCAAGCTGGTTGCTCTCGGTCGCCCCCGTGAACTCGTCGCCCGGGCCGTCGTCAGTACCGGCGGCGGACAATAGCGTCGGCATCGGCCGACCGCCGGGTCGGGGCATCACGTGGTCGAGGTACCAGCGCCGCCACAGGTTGATCGCTCGCTCCTCGTCGCCGGCCCAGCCCAGGAGGGTCACTCTCGGCGTGCGGATCTGCTCGGCGGGCCTAAGCCGAAGGCGCACCTCCTGCTGGCCGACCTGCGCGTCTACGCCCGCGGCGTGGCCCGTAAAGCTGGCCCGCCACTGGCCCGGCCAGCCCACCGCAAGACTGGTGCCGCCCCTCCGGAACGTCAGCCGGAAGTACGGGAACGCCTGGTCACAAGGTCGACCGAGGTACGGTGACTGCTCGACCCCCTCGCCGGGAGGAAGCGGGTGGGCTCGCCACGAGTAGCCTTCCTCACTGTTGAAATCGCCGTTGCAGTATTGGAGGACCGGCTCCTCACCGGCGAGACGGGCGTCGAGTGCGAGCACATCGGCGAGCGTGTCGCTCGGTTGCTCCGCCGGGTTGGCGAGCCACACCGTCCACTCGGTGACCGGGTAGTCGAGGTAAGTGATCAGCTCCAGGCGTACTTCCAGCGCCCCCTGTGGGTGCCGGCCCCGGACCTCGGTCTCTACGACGGTCGAGGTTGTGCGCCGACGATGTACGCGGGGGGACCAATGGGCGGGGATGCCATGCACCTGCTCCCCGCCGTACGTGAAGCTGATCGGTAGGTGCTCCGGCGAGTCGAACCATTTCCCCGTCCATCCGCGCAGCTGTGCCCAGTCCTCTTCGCGCACCGCGGGGTCGTCGACATTCAACGCAGAATCCTTTCCGTCTGGGTTACAGTAAACATTTTGACA
This sequence comes from uncultured Acidimicrobiaceae bacterium, assembly GCA_963754115.1. Lineage (GTDB taxonomy): Bacteria > Actinomycetota > Acidimicrobiia > Acidimicrobiales > Palsa-688 > Fen-671. The sequence goes on from CAVWFC010000010.1 coordinate 694,553, forward strand.
GTAGACGACTCCGTGCGTAGTGCTCAAGACGGAGCCCCCGAGGCCCGGCGGTCCGGGCCAGGCGCGGCCGGCCAGCTGCCCAAAGGCTCAGCCCCACCCTTAAACACCCCTCGAGGGCCCTTTAAAAAAACCAGGGCGGCGGGTCCTTTTTGCACCGGGGCCCGCCGGCTGCAAAACTTGCGCTCCAGTCGGCCCGAACATCCGCTCCCAGGCCGTTTCGCTGGCCGAAGACATTAGCGGGGACGTCGGCCGGTGCCGCCCGAGATGCCGGTGCCGCCGGCGATGAGCGGCCTTTCAGGGGGCGAGGTGGCCTCGGCCGGTAAGTCGTTGCGCGGCACGTGGGGCACCGTGCTGCTGCCCGTCCGCCCGGACGAGAGCATCGACTTCGACCTGCTGGACGCCGAACTGGACGTCCTGCTCAAGGTGGGCCTGGCCGGCGTGTACACGTGCGGCACGGCGGGTGAGTTCCACACCCTCGAAGAAGACGAGTTCGACGCCCTCAGCGAGCTGGTGGCGAACAAGAGCCGGCGGGCGGGCGTGGAGTTCCAGATCGGGGCCAGTCACATGAGCGGCCAGATGTTGTTTGTCGCGCGTCCGTCGGGCGCGCGCGCTGGCGCCGGCCGCCATCCAGGTGATATTGCCGGACTGGTCCCCACTGAGCGCTGTCGAGGCCCGTACGGCAATCGAAGGACTGCTGGCCGCCGCCGATCCGGTCCCGGTCGTGCTCTACAACCCCCCGCACGCCAAGACAGTCTGCGGCCCCGAGCAGTTGGCCGCACTCGGCAATGCATTCCCGGGGCTGGCAGGGGTGAAAGTCGTCGGTGACGACGCCTTCTATTCGAAGTTGCACGCCAACGCGCCGCAGCTGGCGATCTTTGCCCCGGGCCACGAGCTTGCCCACGCCCGCCATCTGGGTGCTGTCGGTTCGTTCTCCAACGTCGCTTGCCTCGAGCCGGCCGGTGCCCTCGCCTGGGAGAGGCAGATGGATGAGGACCCAGACCGTGCGGACGCCCTTGGAGAGCGGATTATGGGCTTCTTTGGCCGCTATATAGCGCCACTCAAGGAGCAGGGGTACTCGAACACCGCCCTTGACAAAACGCTTGCCGCTATCGGGGCGTGGGCTCCGGTCGGCACCCGCCTCCGGTGGCCCTACTCGTCGGTTCCCGATGAGGAGGTCCGCGCCCTGTCGCCCCTGGCCCGGGCTGCCTTGCCGGAACTGTTCTGAGCCCTGGGGGAGCCGCTTTCACGTTCCCAGGGAGCGCGCCCGGTTATGGCCAACCGGGGACTTCCAATGGAGAAAGTCACAGCCGACAGGCTTGCCTGTGACCAAGGCTTCGTCTACTGTCAACATTGTCCAAGTTCCAAACGCTGAGGCAAGAGAGAGGCCCCGTGAGTAGTGAAGAAGTGTCAACGGCCGCCCCGACGGCGACAGCGTCGGACCGGCCGGTGATAGTGGTGGCGGATGCCTTTGGCGATCATGAGCGTCTTGTCGAGCATTTCCAGGACGCAGAGCTCCGCTTTCGAAACCTGTCCGACCCCGGCGCGATACCCGAAGCCACTGCTGGCGCAGTCGGAGTCGTGGTCGCCCTTCAGCCCCTACGAGCCCAGCACATCGCGGGGTTTGCGCCGAGCGTCTGTGTCATCGGGCGGGCCGGGGTGGGTACCGATACCATCGACCTGGAGGCCGCAGAGGCAGCCGGGGTCACGGTTGTGAACCAACCCACTTACGGGACCCGTGAGGTGGCCTCCCACGCCGTAGCCCTCCTGCTCGCCCTGCAGCGCCGGTTGTGCGGTCTCGACGCTTTTGTCCGCAACGGGTGGTCGGGACATCCTGTTCTGGCACCCATGAAACCACTCGACGAGACGGTCATCGGGCTGGTAGGGGCCGGGCACATCGGAGGAGCAGCGGCAGAGATGTTGCTGCCGTTAGTGGGCCATATCCTTGTGTACGACCCCGGCAACCCGCCGGTCCCCGATGGGGTTGAGAAGGTTGGCGACCTGAAAGAACTGCTGGGGCGGGCCGACGTCGTGTCCCTCCATCTTCCCCTTACTCCTCAGACCGCCGGGATGGTAGACGACGCCTTCCTGGGCGCCATGCACCCCGGCTCCTTGCTGGTCAACGTCTCCCGGGGCGGCCTGGTCGACGAAGGCGCGCTGGTTGCGGCCCTCGATAGCGGCCAGCTCGGAGGAGCTGCACTGGACGTCTTCGAAGTCGAGCCCTTACCGCTGACAAGCCCGCTGCTAACAGCCAAGAACACGCTCTTCTCGCCTCACTGCGCCTCGTTTTCGGACCGCTCCACGTGGCGGCTGGCGGACTGGACGGTGGGGGACACGATCGGGTGGGCTCGTTCGCGCACAATCGAGCACGGTAACGTGATCGTCCGAGGGAGCCGGTGAAGCCTGTCGATACCGGGGCACATGTGGCGAACCGGCCGCTGATGTGCCCTGCGAGGTACCAAGTGCCAGAGAGGTCCTAAGTGGAGGAGATTTTCATCCCGGCTTCCGGCATGGCGGCCGAGGACGTCCTTTTATCAGAGTGGCTCAAAGAGCCGGGTGACGAGGTGGCCGAGGGCGAGCCCGTGGCCGTCGTCGAGACGGACAAAGCGACGGTGGAGCTTAGCGGCACGAGTGCAGGTCGGTTGTCGCGTCACCTCGTCGAAGCCGGCGCACGTGTCCCTGGCGGTACCACGGTCGCTTACCTCTTGTCCAAGGGGGAAAACGAGCCAGGTACGGCTGCCCCCATCCAGTCGTCGGTGGCGGAGCCCGAGGTGGAGAGTCCCCGTGCGCCCTTAGCGCCCGCACGAGAACGTACCGGAGACGGCCGGCACACGCTCAGCCCTCGACAGCGTAGGGCCATGGCGGAAGCGGCCGCCGCCAACGCGGCCAGTGCTCCGGCGGCCAGTGCTCCGGCGGCCAGTGCTCCGGCGGCCAGTGCTCCGGCTACCGCCAGTTCCACCAACGGCGATGGCGCGACGGGCCCCGCAGTGGCGAAGCGGTCGAGTGACCGGTCGAGCAACCGCAGGGCGACGGCGGCGCTCGTGAGCGAGTCCTGGCGCACGGTCCCGCATTTCTCAGTAGGCCGCGACGTGCGCCTGGACGGGTTGCTCGAGGCCGTTTCCACCCTCAAGGCGGCCGGGGTTGCTGTCACCGTCACCGATTTCCTGGCCCTTTCGCTATCCAGCGCGCTCCAGGCGCTGGGCGAAGAGCCTGACGTGGGGCTGGCCGTGGCGACCGATTGGGGCGTGTTGATACCTGTGCTCCGTTCTCTCTCGGGCCGTTCACTGCCGGAAGTGGCCGCCCTGCGTCAGGCCGCCGTGGGCCGGGCGCGTAGTCGCCGGCTCGACTCGGCGGACACCGCGCCACCTTTTGCCACCCTTTCCAACCTCGGCCCTTCCGGGGTCACCTGGTTTACCGGGGTCATCCCCGTCAACCAGGTCGCGCTGGTGACTGTGGGCGAGGTCAGCTTGCGCCCGGCCGTCGAAGGCCGGGGTCTCGTGGTCGCCCCCATGATGAGCGCCGTGGTTACGGCCGATCATCGCCACTACGACGGCGTTGACTCGGCCAGGCTGTTGGGGGAATTTGTCGATAACCTCGCCCAATTAACCGACGCCCAATTAAACGGTGCCCAACTGAACCCGGAGAGATCGAGATGAGCAGCCCAGCCGAAAGCGCAGTTGACCTGTATACAAGTGGGCAGGCCCTCGACTGGCTGCGGACGATGCTGCTCATCCGCCGGTTCGAAGAGCGCGCCGAGCAGTTGACGATGCGGGGCAAGCTCCCGGGCGGCGTTCATCCGGCGGTTGGCCAGGAGGCTACCGCCGTCGGTGTGGCGGCCGCGCTCGACGCCGGCAGACACCGTTTCCGCGCCGCACCGGGGCCACCACCACGCCCTGGCCAAAGGGCTTTCGGCCGACGGGATCATGGCCGAACTGTACGGGAAGGCGACGGGTGTGTCCGGGGGCCGGGGAGGCTCGATGCACCTGGCCGGCTTCGAAGTCGGGTTTATCGGCTCCAATGGCATCGTGGGAGCCGCCGTCGGCCTGGCCCTCGGGGACGCCTTCGCTGCTCACTACCGGCAGGAAAAGCGCATCGCCGTTGGCTTTTTTGGTGATGGAGGTATCAACACCGGCCGCACCTGGGAGGCGCTCAACCTGGCCGGCGCCTGGCACCTACCCCTCCTCGCCGTGTGCGAGAACAACCTCTATGCCGTAGAAACGCCGATAACCACCGTGATGGGGGAGGCTCGATGGTCCGGCGGGCCGAGGGCTTCGGCTTGACGGCGCTCAGCGTGGACGGCCAGGACGTCTTTGCCGTGTACGAGGCGGCGCATGCGGCTCGTGAACGGGCTCTGGCGGGGGGAGGGCCGACCTTCATCGAAGCCCGTACGTACCGCTATTCGGGGCACGGCTCCGGCGAGGGTGTCGGGGCGTACCGGACCGCCGAGGAAGTGGCCGAGTGGAAACAGGACCGGGACCCGATCATAAAGTGGGCCAACCGCCTGACCGAGCTCGGGGTGCTGGGCGAGGGTGAGCTGGAGCTGCTGGACAAAGAGGCGCAGGAGACCGTCGACGCCGCGGTGCGCTATGCCGAGGAGTCCCCGTGGCCGGAGCCTCTCAACCTGGCTCACGTTTAGCCCCGGCTCGCCGGCTGAGCGTTCGGGCCCCGGTTGACGTGTTGACGTGCGAGGGCGGTTAAATGCAGCGAGTTTCCATCATTGGAGCCGGGTCGCTCGGGCTTGCCCTGGGGGCGGCCCTCGCCCACGCCGGTCATCTGGTGACCATTTTGGCGCGCCCGTCCTCAGCTCCCGCCCTCCGGGATGCCGGCCACATCAAGGTCAGTGGGCAGCTGGACTTCACGGTGCCTGTGACCGCTTCCCCGGTCCAGCCGGGCCAGATCGCTGTAACGGGCCGGGCCACCGAACTTCCCCTGGCGGACGCAGTGCTGTTCACCACCAAAGGCCAGGATCTGGCGGCCGGTATCGAGGAGGTGCTGCCGGCCTGGCCGGGACAGCGCACAGAGGAGACGTTCGTCGCTGGAGTGCAGAACGGCGTGGTCAAAGACGAGCTCCTCGCCCAGGCTTTCGGAGCGAACTGCGTCGTCGGTGCCGCCAGCGTCCTCGGGGCGCAGCGTTCGGCGCCCGGAGCCGTCAGGGTTTCGGGCCTCGGTACGACGTTTTTCGGTGAATTCGATGCCACTGGTTCGGCGCGCGATAAACGCGATGGCCGCCGCCTTCGCGGATGCGGGGTTGCCCTGTGTCCTCGTAGCGGACGTGCGGGCGTTGCTATGGGCGAAGTTCCTCAACGCGATCGGAGTTTTCGGCGTCTCTGCACTTACGGGAGTCCCCTCCGTAGAGATCTTTGCCCGCCTCCCTCTGGCCCTGGCCTATCGCTCGCTGCTCGAAGAGGGGCAGGCGGTCGCCGGCGCCGAAGGCGTGGAGATCCTCGATTTCCCGGATCTGGCCATGCGCACATACCTCCAGGGGTCGCCCGAAGAAGCGGCCGCAATTATGGCGAGCCGGGTTGGCCCCCCAGCAGGTGGGCCGCCCGGGTACTCGTCGATGGCCCAGGACCTGGCTGCAGGTCGCCCCACCGAAATCGAAGAGACCTTTGGTGACCTGGTCCGGCGCGCCAATACCCACGGCCTCCACGTCCCGCGCTCGGAGCTCGTGTACCGCGTTGTACTCGGGCGCGAGCAAGCCCGGGTACCGAGAGCCCCGTCCACGACGCCTTAGAAGTCCCGGCTTCGAGGGTTAGAAAAGGAGCAGACGATGAAAATTGTCGAAATCCAGACTGTGAGGGCCGAGGCGTTCACAGAGTTCATCGCCGTGCTCATAAAAACTGACAGCGGCCTGACCGGCCTGGGAGAAACCTGCTTCGGCCCCGAGTCGGTCGAGGCATATATCCACGAGTCGGTTGCTCCGCGCCTGCTCGGGCAGGATCCCCTCAGTATTGAACGCCACGCCAAGGAATTGCCCGCTTTTTACGTGACCCACGGTGGTACCGGCATTTCCACCAGGGCGCATTCGGCTGTCGATATCGCTCTTTGGGACCTCTTCGGCAAGGTCTGCCACCAGCCCCTTTATCAGCTCCTGGGCGGGAGGGTACGCGAGAGCGCCCGTATATACAACACGTGCGGCGGCTACCTCTACGGCCGGGCGGAGGCTCGGTTCCGGGGCACGAGCCGGCCCGTGGCCGAGGCGGAAACGCCGAAGGCGCCGCGAGGGCCTTACGAGGATCTCGACGCCTTTTTGCACCGGGCCGGTGAGCTGGCCCTCGACTTGTTGAGCCAGGGGATCACGGCCATGAAAATCTGGCCCTTCGACGATGTCGCCCGGGCCAATGAAGGGCGCTATTTGTCGGCCGCTGAGCTCCGAAGCTGCCTGGAGCCCCTTGAAAAGATCCGCGCCGCGGCGGGCGACCGCATCGATGTCATGGTCGAGTTGCACGGGCTGTGGGAGGCGACCCCTGCCATCAAGATCTGCAATGCCCTGGCCGACTATTCGCCGTTCTGGGTTGAAGATGCCATAAAGCTGGACAGCCTGGACGCGCTCGCCCGTCTCCGGGACAATACCGAGCTCCCCTTTGCCTTCGGCGAGACGTTGGCGGGCGTGCACTCTTACAAGCGGCTTTTCGACACCGGCGCCGTCGACGTTGTGATGTTCGATTTTGGCTGGGACGGGGGCATCTCGGAAACGCGCCGTGTGTGCGCGCTGACTGAGGCCTATGGGCTTCCCTTCGCCCCTCACGACTGCGTCGGGCCGGTCGCCCTCGCCGTGGGGTCCCATTTTTCCGTTGCGGCCAAAAACGCCATGATCCAGGAAACTGTTCGGGCTTATTACACAGATTGGTACAACGAGGTCGTTGTCGGCTTGCCGTCGATCCACAACGGGCAGATCTCGCCCACTGAGGCCCCCGGCATCGGTACCGAACTACGGCCCGATTTCACCTCCCGCGCCGATGCCCACGTGCGAGTATCCAGTTGAGTGGCGTCGCAAAACCCGTCCGGACCTGAGCTTCGCCTCGGTGTCGTCGGGGCCGGCCGTATTTCGCAGGTCGCTCATCTGCCGGCGGCCGTCAAGGCCGACCGGGCCCGCCTCGTCGCCATATGCGACTCGAGCCCCGCAGTGGTCGACCAGTTGGCGCGCCGGTACGGCGTTCGAGGCTGTACCGATATGCAGGAGGTGCTGGCCGACGTTGACGCCGTAGTGGTCGCCACGCCCGACCGGTCTCACCTGCCGGTCGCCGGCGCGGCGCTTCGTGCCGGCAAGCATGTCCTGGTGGAAAAGCCCCTGGCGGACACGTTGGCCGGAGCTGAAGAGCTCAACCGGCTGGCCACAAACGGCAAATTGAAATTGCAAGTTGGTGCCATGAAGCGCCATGACCCCGGCATCGAGTACGCCCACCAGTCGCTGTGGCGGGTCGGCCCCGTCCTCTCGGCCCAGTCGTGGTACCGGGTCATGTCCGCGTTGCGACCTCCCACCGAAGCGACCCTGTTCCCCCGGACCGTTCTAGACGAGACCGGGCGTGAGCTGGACCCTGCCTATAAAGCGGACCGCGAGCGGTACCTGCTAACACGCATGGAGCCCACGTTTTCGACAGCCTTCGTTACCTCGTTGGAGAGCTCGGCAGCGTGCGGGCCGAGGTGGCCCAAATGGGCGAGGACTTCACCTGGCACGGGACGGGACGATTAGCCCGGTCCGGCGGCCTGGCGTCGTTCGAGATATCGGCCAGTGTGCACGGTCATTATTCCGAGGGCCTGGACGTCTACGGCGAGCGCGGCCACCTGCAGGTGCGGTCGTTCTTCCCGTTCTTTCGGCGGGCCAGTGAGGTGACTCTCTTCCTCGAAGACGACCTGGCCGCGACGAGCCCTTCGTTCGGCGACACGGATCCGTACGAGCGCCAACTCGAGGCGTTTGCCCGTGCCGTCCTGGACGACGAGCCCACTAACCCTGGCGGCGACGACGGCGTCGCCGCCGTCCGGATCATCGAGGCCGTTCGCGAAAGCGCCAGCCGCAAGGGTCAAGTGGTGGACCTGTGAGCTCAGGCGAGCATTCCGGCCCGAACTGCACTCGGCTCGGGATATTCGCCCGCATCTTTCCTCGCCCTCGCGCCAAAGATGTGGCTGCCGCCGTCGCCCGGGCCGGTTTTAGGGTTACACAGCTCAACCTCTCGTGCGTCGGGCTGCCCACTCTGCCCGGGGCCGGCGTCGACCTGGACCTTTCCTCCATTGGCGTGTGCTTCAACGCTCAGGGCGTGAGGGTGTGGGGTTTATCCGCTACGTACAACATGGTCCACCCGGACTTGAAAGAGCGGGCCGAGGGTACTGAGAAAGCGGTAGCTCTGATCAGCCGGGCGCCACAACTGGGCGTAGAGGTGGTTACATTGTGCACGGGCACACGCGACGGCGAGAACATGTGGCGGCCGCACCCCGACAACTCCACCGAAGCGGCGTGGGGTGAGATGCGAGCAACGCTGGACGTTCTGCTGGCGGCCGCTGACGAGGCGGGCGTGCGCCTCGGGATCGAGCCCGAGCCGGGCAACGTGGTGGGCGACGCCTCCCGGGCTGGCCGTCTGCTTGGCGAGCTGGAGGGCGATTCCCGGCTCATTGGCATCGTCCTCGACCCGGCCAACCTGGTTACCCCGGCTACGGTGGCGGGCCAGCGCGACATCCTGCGCCACGCGTTCGGTGCGCTCGGTGGGCACACGGTCGCTCTCCATGCCAAAGACGTGGTGCCGGACGGAGGCTACGCAGCGGCCGGGCGGGGCCAGCTCGATTACGACCTGGTGTCGGAGCTGTACGCCGGGTTGCCGTCGCGGGTGCCGGTAATAATCCAGGACGCCGTTGAGCAAGATGTGGCTCGCACAAGGGATTTCCTGCTCAGCCGCTGGGCGGCCCGGCCCAAGGGGCGCGCCTCAGGTTAGCTGCCGCCGGCCTCGGTGCCGATCTCAACGAGCACGGGGCTCAAGGCGGCGAGCTCGATGTTGATAACCAGTGCGCCGTCGTCTACGTCGAAGCCGATAAGAGCGCTCGACGGCGAAGAAGTCACCGCCGGCATGTCGTTGCCGCCCAACAGCGAAAGGTCGACCCTGACGGCGCGGGTGACGGGGTCAGCACCGAGGTTGTAAGCGGTCGAAAACGGCGCTGCCTCCGCTCCGGCCGGTCGCGGGCCCTTTCCCTCCTGGACGGTACCATCTGCCTCCAGCACGTGGAGATGGGTCAGGACCTCCAGCCCGACGAACCGGCCGAGAGCGAACCACGGCTGAAGACGACGGTAGGTGGCCATGGCTTCGACAAGGCGCGCCCATTGGCCGTCATGCTCGGTCAGGCCGCCGATGCCCAGATGACGACAGCACGACACGTACCACCAGAACGCCAGCATGGCAGGGCTGTCGTGGGCGCTATTGATATGCAGGTAGAGAGGGATGTCATAGGCGAGGTTGTACTCGTAGAGCGATAACGCCTTCCCGCTCGAATAAATCCGCGTAGGGATCCCACATGTACTCGAAACCCCACAACTCGTCGTGCGAGTTGTTCGTTCCGTGCTGATAGTAGAGAGGCAGGAACTCGCCGGAGATCCGGTCATGCGACTCGATGGTTACTCGCGGGAACTCGGACTTGATGGCCCGCACCACGGTCATGATCGCCTCGGCGTGTTCCTCGCGAGTCATCGGCACTTGATGGCCGTGCTCGGCGGAGTAACAGCTCCTGGGTGCATCGGTGCGTTGCTCGGTAAGTTCGAGGCCGCCAGACTCATAGGAGAGAAAATCGAACATGAAAAACGAAACTCCGGCCCCGGCCAAAGCACGCAGCCTTTCGATTTTTTGACGCTGCCACGTCGGTGAAGCGGGGCAAACGTTACCGCCGACATACGGTGTTGAGTCGACCCACAGGTCGATCGTCCCGTCCGCCCGCCGGCGGTCAGACCGCGGGATCTTCTTCGAGTGACTTGGTGTGCACGATCATAAGGTGCAGTGCCAGCTCGAGCCCGTAGTCCTGACGGAGTTTGGTAATGAAGTCTTCGACCGGCCCGAGCCGGCCCGTGTCCCAGATGGCACTGCCCTCGAAAAGGTCCCATCCGGGGTCGAAATAGAAGGTCTGCGCCCCTGCCCGCCGCGCGCCCGCGCCGCTTCTTCCCACAGCTGCGGGAGCTCCTGGAGGGGCGCGTTCGAGCCGCAGCGCCATCCCAGCTGGTACAGCTCGTTCCAGTGGACGTGCGGTTCGTAGTTCGCCGGTACCGTATGGCCCTTGGCCCTCAGCACCTCTTTGTACCGCCCAAATCCTTCCTGCCAGTCGCCTTCGAAGACTTCTATGATGCTCGGGCCGAAATCGATGCGTTGTCCCGGGGCCAGCCGCGCGCGTGCTCGGGACAGCCTTTCGAGATGCCGGCCCCGGCGAAGCGCAGGCACAGGTTGCGGTCGCTATGCAAGCGCTCGAGTTGAAGGTCCGCGTGCTCCTCGGAAGAGCCCCGCGGCTCAACGTGCTCCCCGTCGGCCAGGCTGAACTCGATGTGGTCCTGGTTGTATTTCGCCACCAGGAAGCCGCCTCCCGCTTCGCTCCAGAGCCACGCTTCTGCGCTGCGGCCAGGCAATCCCCTCCGGTTGGTCCACTCGTCGGGGTAGAGGTCGGCAACCGAATATGCGCCCAGACGATGGTCGGTGCCCTGTCCGGCGAAGCGCCGAAAGGGGACGGGGATGAGCTGCCCTTTGCTCGCTCCGTCGGGCCAGGAGAACGAGGCCCGGTCGAACAGCGTCTTTCGCAGCCCGAAGCGCAAACCGCTGAGCTCGAGGCGGTCATGTCCCCGGTGGTTCACGATTGAAAGCTGCTCTACGACCCGGCCGGTCGAGGTGAGCGTGACCCGGTGTTCGAGGCGCGTCCCCGTTGCCCTTCGGGCCAAAGTCGAGCTCACCGACCAGCACGAGTGTGGCGTCGTCGCCGTTTTGGTCGAGCGACCAGTGGACCGGGAGCACTCTTTGGCACGCCAGGGGGCCGCCCTGAAAACCGGAGTTCGTGGTGCCCGCCACGGCGAGGCGGTAGCAATAGCTCTCGTCTGCGACGTGGCGGCCGGTGCCGAGGTGCAACAGCTCGAAGGGGTCGAGGCGTTCGCCGACGTCCACACGGAGGAGCCAATCGCGATTGACGAACTCCAGTTGGGGCCGGCCCCGGCCGTTGGTCCCCTGCGTCAGCCGGGCAGCCCCGGCGGCCCCGCCCCGGACAGGGTCAGAGGCAGTCACGCGCTTGCGCCGCCGGCCGGGGACTTGGCGGCGGGCGATGTGCTTGGCCGCCCCGCGGCGATGCGCGCCAAATTGGCGGCGGACCCGCTGGCGATCAACCCCGTGTCGACCGAGACGTTTACGACCTGGAAACCTTGCCCCGACCAGTACAGCGCCTCCTCAGGCCCGTCGGTGTGGAAACCGGCCACCCGGCCGTGGCGCTGGCACGCCTCCAGGACTCTCGAGGCCAGTTCGCAGAGCAGCGCGTTCTTCGACGTCGGTAACGGCGCGCCCCCGTGGGAAACCGAGAGGTCGTTCGGACCTATATAGACGCCGTCGACCCCCGGGACCGACAGTATGGCGTCGATGTTCTCGAGGCCTGGACGGGTCTCGATCATGACGAAACAGAAGACACGCTCGTTGGCCTTGGCCGGCGAATAGCCCTCGGTCAACAACCTGGCCCGCGCCGGCCCCCAGCTGCGCGCTCCTTCTGGCGGGTACCTGAGAGCATTGGCGATGGCGGCCGCCTCTTCAGCGGTGTCCACCATCGGTGCGATGACCCCCTGCGCGCCGTAATCAATCGCGTGCATCGCAACTGCGAAGTTGGACTTCCACGGGATCCGTACGAACGCAGGGACGTCATACCCGTTGATGACCTGGAGCAGAGGCATGAGCGATTCGACCGAGCCGACCTGGCCGTGTTGCATGTCGACACACATCCAGTCGTAGCCCGAGCGAGCCAGCAGTTCAGTTGCGAATGGAGCGGGCATCACGGACCACGCGCCGAATGCCGTGCCCTTGGCCTTGATCGCGTCGTGCAGGCTCTTCATGGGACCACCCTTTCGTTATGGTGCTGTTCCTTCGGGGCCTGGTTTCTTCGGGCCTGACTTCGTCTTAGGCCGGCTGCCGGTCGTCCGTGACGCCAGTGCCCGCGGCTGGTGCCGCCGGTAAGTGCACGGCCGGTACGACTTCTTCGGTAAAAAGGCGCAAAGTCTCGGTGTCATCGACGTTGATCGAGACAAGGAAGTACTGCACGCCGGCGTCGGCCAGCTCCTGGAAGTGGGCGATTGCTCGCTCCGGGGTGGCAAACACCAGCTCCTGGCGCAGCGACGCGTCCGGGATCCTCGCCGTCGCCCGTTTTTGGTCGAGCGAACTACCGTCCGGCGCCAGGGTTAAGCAGGGGGTGTAATGGGTTCGGAGGACCGAACCATATGGGCGCCCGACTTTCCTGCGCAGTGGCGTCGTAATGCTTCGTACTTGCGCTTGACGTCGCTGACCTGGAACGCTGAACCCGACCACTCGTGGGGGGCAAAATTGGACACATCCGCCAGGCGGGCCACCTGTCGGAGCGTCACCCGCTCGCCGCCACCGCCGATGAGCACGGGCACAAAGGGTTGCTGGACCGGGAGTTGCCGGATTTTCGCATCACGTACCTGGAAATGCTTGCCCTCGTACGAAAAAGGCTCACCGCTCCAGAGGCCCCTGACGATAGCCAGGGTTTCTTCGAGCGCCTCCTGGCGCACGCCGAGGGGAGGCATTTGCAGTCCCATTTGCTCGAACTCCGGGACGTCGTCGCCCACCCCGAGACCGAGCACCAGACGGCCGCCGCTGATGATATCCACGTCGGCCGCCTGCCGGGCCAGCAGGAAGGGAGAGCGATAGTAGATGCAGCTGACGAGCGAGATGAGACGGATCGACTCGGTGGCCATGGCCAGCATCGTTAGTTGGTCCCAGCACTCCACCGACCGGTTCGGATGGTCATTGGCCCAATAAGCGTCGAAACCGAGTTGTTCGGCCCGTCTTGCTGCCTTTACCACGTCTGACGGTGTGCTGGCGAACATCGCAGCGGTGGCGAACCTGACCCGCTGCGCGCCCTCCGCCACCCATGGGTGCATCGCTTGGCTCTCGCTCACGGGGCCCTCCTCGGCCAGTTCCGGTCAGGGTTGGTGTTTCCCATTGATGTCTCCCGGCTTACGCTCGACCTCTGCGGCTACCGTTCCATATAGCGCTGTCAGGGCCCGGGCTCTAAGCGTCGAATTTTCAAGGTACTCACCCTTCCCCTGAACGGTCAAACGGGCTAAACACAATTGAGTACTCCAGGCGACCCAATCGCTCGGCTTGCATCGCCGAGGCCTTGGCCAAGCTCCCCACCCACCGCTCCCTGCCGGCTGTTGACAGTCGACCAGACTTGGCACCAGACTCATGGTGTGACAACTAAGGAGCTGACCTACTCAGCCGCGTTCGCCGAAGGCGTGGCCGAGGAAATGGCGACGAACCCGGACATCTTCGTCCTGGGCACCGACCTCATACATCGCGGGGGCCACTGGGCACAGGTAAGGGGCCTGGCCGAGAAGATCGGCCCGGGACGGATTTTCGACACACCCATCTCGGAGGGCGCCATGGTGGCTACCGGGGTCGGAGCCGCGCTGGCTGGTCTGCACCCGATCGTCGACCTCAATTTCGTCGACTTCGCCTTTGGCGCTATGGACGAGATAGCCAATCAGGCCGCCAAGGCTGCCTTCATGCTCGGCCGCCCGGTCCCCCTCGTGGTCCGTGCGACTGCCGGCGTGGCTCACGGTGGCCCTCAGCACAACAACAGCCTCGAAGCGTGGTTTATGCATTTGCCCGGGGTCGTCCTCGCCGTGCCGTCCACTCCGTACGATGCCAAAGGCCTCATAAAGACTTCGCTTCGCAGCGAAGAGCCCGTGATCTTCTTGATGCACAAGCGCCTTACCGGGGTTCGTGGGCTGGTGGGCGGACCGGAAGACCTGGTCGCATTCGGATCTGCCAACATCTGCCGGGCCGGTGACGACTGCACGATCGTTACTTACGGGGGCGCCGTTCCCAAAGCGATGGAGGCGGCCGACATCCTCGCCGGCTCCGGGGTGTCGGCCGAGGTGATCGATCTCCGCACGCTAGCCCCGCTCGACATCGACATGGTCCTGGCCTCGGCCCGCAAGACCGGCCACGTGGTGGTTGTAGACGAGGCCCCCAAATTCGCGGGGCCGAGCGCCGAGATCGCCGCCGCCGTACAGGAGGCGGCCTTCGAGTTCCTCGACGCGCCGGTGACCCGGGTGGCGGCCGTCCGATTGCCGGTGCCGGAGGGGTCGGGGGAGTTCGAGCGCCTCCTTCCTACCGTCGACGACATCGTGCACGCCGTCGACGGGGTCTTCGAGCTGTTCGGTACCCGGCCGGCTCCAGTGGGGTAACCAGTCGCACTCGGGCACAGTCAGGGGCCGGGCACAGTCCGCTAGGGGCCGGGCACCGGCCCTCAGGGTTGCTTATTGTCCCGAGGCCCAGCGGGCCCTGAAGCCCAGCGGACAAGGTTGAGCGCGAGGTGGTCGGCGACGGCCAGCACCCCCAGGTGCGGCAAAATATTGAACGAGCTGACTATCACCCGCCCGGCCCCCTGGCGGAAAGCGGCGGCCAAAAGACCAGAGACGTAACCGGTCGGGACCGGGTAGCCCACCGCGATGGCAAATGCGGCGATTTCGTCGGCATTGCCCTCGATCAGGTGGCGGGGCAAGACGTCGTCGTAGTAGGCAAAGCGCAGCAGCCCCGGCCGGGGCAGGTTGTCGAAGAGGACGTGCTCGTTGCCAAAGCACTCCTTGTGGTACAGCCAATCATGGAAGGACCGCACCGATATTTCGGGGTTGAAGGGCAATTGCGCTCGCAGGCTGTCTGCGGTGACGAAAGTGCCGGGCGCCAATACCAGCGCCGTCGCTCCCCGGTCCACCGCCGCGCCCACGGACGACCAGTCCTCAGAGGAGGCTTCCGCCGGCCCGATAATGACCAACCGGCGCGAGCTCTCAGGTCCCGTCCAGGCATCGCAGTCGACGCCATGGGCGGAAAGCCGGTTTACGGCTGGTGCGTCGAGGCCGAGGCTACTGGCTACCACGCGGGGACTTAACACGGCCGGGCGGCCGAGAGCGTAAGCCGTTGCCCGGCCGGCCGCGGGAGCGGCGGCCGCGCCCATGGATGCGGCGAAACGGTATTCTCCCGCCGGCCCGTCAAGGGTTATTCGATCGTCGAGCACTGGCAGTGCCAGCGGGTCGGCTTTGTCGCCCGCTCCGACCTCGACGGCCCCTGAGCGCTCCTGGCGGTAGCTTCCGGGACCGACGACGGCGATCCTGACCGGGTACGTACCCGGCCGGAGAACGTCTTCGTTGGCCAATGAAAGCTCGACGCGGATTGCGTCGCCGGCGTAGGCAACGGCTGGAGTCACCTCGAGGCACCACCGTAGTGGTGCCCAACCGGCCGAGAGCGCTTCCATGGCCCCCGGCTTCCAGCGGCGCCAGAAGCTCCACGACCCCTCGCCTGTGAGCGCGTGGTCGAGCATGCCCGTCAGGTTGTACCCGGCAATGTTCCCATTGGCGCGGATCAGGTCGAAACTAAAGGCGCGTCGCGTCGACTGGTTTGCATAGCTGTCCCAAATAGCGTCCTCGGGAAAACAGTACATCGAGCCCATACCGAAGCGGTGCCAGTCCTCTTCGAGCAACCTGGCCATGGACCTGACGTACGTCACATCAGGAGGGATCACAGAGGGGCCCCACTGAGCGGCCTCTGCACTTGTAGTTATGGCGTCGAACAGGCTCCCCACCCCGTATTCAGAGAGGAAGACAGGTTTAGTACCCGAACCCATAGTGCGGACGAGCCGCTTGGCATTGGCCGTTTCAGGCAAGTGAGGGTACAGGTGAAGATCGCCCATCCCTTCCACTAACGCGCCGCGATCGGGGTCTCCCGCCCATCCGACGGGCACCCGTGCCCCGCCTTCGCCTTCGGCGCCCCAAGCGTGGTCCCAGTGCGTCTCGCCCGGGTTGGAGATGGAACCAATGGCAAGGTCACCGTCCCACCGGCCGCTGCTGAGCAGGACCAGACGGGTGTCGTCGAGCCCGCGCAGCGTTTGCAGGTAATCGACGGCATGGCGGAAGACAGGTCCGTCGTACGTTTCGTTGAGAAGGCCCCAGATCACGACACTGGGGTGGCTGCGGTCCCGCAGGATCATCTCGGTGAAGGACCGGTCGTAGCGTTCCGCCATCTCGGGCGAGTCCCCCAGCAGCCACGATGCCGTTGCTTCTTCGTAAACCATCAACCCGATCTCGTCACAGAAGCTCAACTGGTCCTCACGCGCCGGCCCGGAGAGGAAGCGGACGGCGTTGAAGCCGGACGCCTTGGCGAAGATGAGATCCTGTCGCACGAAGGCAGGTGAGGGTGGTACGCACTGGCCAAGCGGGTAGTGGTTACCGGTGTGGGTCGACCGGAGATAAATGCGCCGCCCGTTCAGCTCGAAAAAGCCGTCCTCGATACGAAGTTCGCGAAAACCGGTGCGCACAGTTCTCTCGTGCCCGGTTGTCCCGCGGGCCGTTGCGTCGCTTGACTGGCCGCCGTCGGCCGGCGCCAGGCCAACCTGGACGCGGTAAAGGAATGGGTCGTCGAGATCCCAAAGACGAGGCTGGCCAACCCGAAGGACCAGCTCCGCTTGCGCCGTGCTGGGGCCTGTGGCTGTCGCCGCGGCATTGGCCCGTGCCACCAGGACATCCGTGCGGTCCTCGTACACGGCGGCGCTCAAGCCCAGTGCCGCCCCGGGTGCCCTGTCCGCACCCGTAACCGTGACCTCGACGGTGATGAGCCCGGTGTGCATGTCGGAGCGGGCGAAGACGTCGGATATCCGCACGGCCGGCTCGACGTGGACGAAGACGTCACCGGCGATGCCGCCCACGTTCAGGCCCGAACCCGGCGAGAAGTTGGCCGGCATCTTGCGGTTGGAGTGGGGGATGACGGCCAGGGTCATACCGTCTATGGGCTCGGGAGTGGGGTTTATAACCCGCACGGCCAGAAGGTTGGGCCGCCCGCCATCGAGGTGGTCGGTGATATCGAAGGTAAACGGGACGCCATCACCTTCGTGCGTCCCCAAAAGGGCGCCGTTCAGCCATGCGGTGGCGAAGTAGGAAACCTGCTCGAACGTTATCAATACACGTTCAGCGGCTGAATGGCCTGGAGCACCCATCTCGGCCCAGTACCACGCCACCCCGTAGTAGTCGGGGACTACCTGCTGAATGATGCCTGGCACAGGTGCCTCATGGGCGTCAGCTGAGGCCGAGAGGTGCCAGCCGCGGGCCAAACCGTCGTTGGCCGGGTCGGGGCTCATTTTCCAGCCATCACTTAGTCTGAGGATGGGCATCCGTGGAATCTCCTTTGGCGAAGGGGAACAAGGCCGCACATGACGCTGGTCACGAGTGAAGCAATGGGTGCAAAACCGCGGTACCCGCGCCGCGAAAGATGTCAGAAGTTGGCATGCATGGGCACAAAGAACAAAAAGTACGCGCTAAGCGCCGATAGTAGCCTAAGTGCCGGCGCCAAATCCGCTGTGCCCAATGTGATGGGCCAAATCTGGTGGGCCAAATCCGGTGTGCCAAATCTGGTGTACTAGGTCCCCGCATTTGCGACAATGGCAGGCATGGAGGTCACCAAGTCGCTTCAACCCTTCTTCAGCAACGGCCGGCTTCTGGCCGTCCCCCGGCGCCGCGTCGCTCGCCTGGCCGTGCTGGATCTCCTGGCTGGTCAGTTCGAGCCCGGGGTGCACTACAGCGAGGCGAGCGTCAATTCGGTACTATCTCGCTATCATGCCGATTTCTGTACCCTGCGCCGTTACCTGGTGGACGAGGAGTTCATGGACCGGGCGGACGGTATCTACTGGCGGGCGGGCGGCACGGTCGAGATCGCTTGACCAGTGAGGAGCCTCGAGTGAGCCCGCCTATGGGCGAAGCCCTGTCGCTGTTCTCCCTCGAGGGCCGGGTGGCGGTCGTCACCGGGGCCGGGAGCGGTATCGGTCAACGGATAAGCATCGGGTTCGCCGGCGCCGGGGCCACGGTGGTGCTGGTCGATATCGACGAGCAGGGCCTTGACGATACGGCCCAAATGATCCGGGCGGTAAGCCCGGGCAACCCGTCCGTACCGGCGAAGTGCGACGTAAGCAGTGAGGACCAGGTGCTCTCTCTGTTCGACCGGGTGCGCCGCCAACCCGGCCGCATCGACGTACTGGTCAACGGCGCCTTCACCCCCACCTTCGGCCGCCCCCAGGCGGTCGGCCTCGACCTGTGGGAGCGGGCCATAAAGGTCAATCTGACCGGGTACTTTCTCTGCGCACGGTCAGCCGGACAGGCCATGATCGACGCCGGCCGGGGCGGGTCGATAATCAACATCAGCTCGATAGCCGGCGTGAGCGGGATGGGACGTGGCAACTTTGCCTACAGCGTCACCAAGGGCGGGGTGGTCCAGATGACGCGGGAACTGGCCGTCGAGTGGGGCCGCTATGGGATTCCGCGTCAATGCCATATTGCCCGTGCAGACGAGGACGAAGGGCTTCCAGGCTCGTCTCGACCACCCCGAAACGGATGCCGACGCCTTGATGGGGAGGCTCCTCAAAGCGATACCTCTCGGGAGGATCGCCGAGCCCGCCGATTTTGTGGGCCCGGCGCTCTTCCTGGCGTCCGACGCTTCCGCCATGGTCTCCGGCATGCTGTTGCCTGTCGACGGGGGCAACCTGGCCATGAACTCTGGCGCCCGTGCGGACGAATAGCTGAGCCGTCGTAGTGCTGCCTCCAGGAACGTTTGCCCGGTTGCCTGAGTAATACAGCTCTCCCCGGTTCAGAGTTCTCGGGGTGCAACCGGGCAAACGTTGCCTGTCGTGGCACTAAAGGAGGCCCGTCCTCACCAGGACCTCGCGGACAGCCGCAGCCTCGTCGGCGTCCAGGGCGGTTTGCGGAAGGGCCATCGTGTTGGTGGCGATTACGCCCCGAAGCATCAGCGCAGTCTTGAAGGAGCCAAGGGCGCTCGAGTTCCTGCCCTTGCCCGGTTTCGCGCACCGCGTGATGTCGAACAGGTCGATGATGCGTTCCTGCTCCGACCGGGCCTCGGCCCAGCCGTTGTCCCGGCATAGGCGATAAAGCTCGACAAAGCCGCGCGGGTCCACGTTGCCAAGGCCCGGGACGGCGCCCGCGGCGCCGAGCTGGACGGCGCAGTCGACCACAATCTCTGACCCGGTGAAGATAGCAAAGCGCGGGAACTCCCGTGCCCCGATGACCACCTGTCGCATGGCCCCCAGGTCGCCGCTCGAGTCCTTGAGCCCGTCAAGGACGCCGTCGGCGGCCAGGGCGAGCACGACGCTCGCCTCGAGCTTGGTGTGGACGGCGACGGGGATGTCGTAAGCGAGCAACGGGATGCCGGCCGCCGCCTTGAGCGACCTGTAATGGAGGTCGAGCTCGGCCGGTTGGGTCACCGCGGCGTAGAAGGGGGCGGTGGCGACGATGGCATCTGCACCGAGGTTGACGGCCCGGCAAGCGTGTTCGATCATGCGGTTCGTGGTCATGTCGATAGCGCCCGCCAGCACCGGCACCTGACCGGCCACGGCTTTTACGGCCACCTCGACTACCGCGTCGCGCTGCGAGTCGGTAAGAAATGCGGCCTCGCCCGAGGAGCCGAGGACGAACACACCGTTTACGCCGTTCTCCAGCAGGAACCCGATCAACCGCTCGAGGGAGGCGACGTCTACTTCGCGCTCGGAGGTGAGAGGTGTGCACACCGGCGGTAGGATCCCGGATAGCCAGGGGTCGCCTTGTACGTGGGTACCCCGGGTTTTGTCTGTCGCATTTGCCATGTGTTCGTTCCTTGTTTGTTGCGCTGGCGCTACCGGCCCAGCGACACTGATGTTGTGAGAGGAAGCTCTTGTCTGGCTCCGCCGAACCCGTGACTCAACCCGCACCAGCTGACGAAGCCCGGCCGCGAGGCGGCGAGACAACGGGCGCCGCGGCCGCCGCGCTCGTCTCGGCGCGGCTCTCCGGCGGCTTGTTTGCCGGCCTGTCCGAGACGGTCAAGCCGGCCGACGCGGACGAAGCGTACGGAGTGCAACACGCGGCCCACCGACTCCTGGAGAGCTCGAGCTACGGCGTCAGGGCGGGGTGGAAGATCGGCTGCACCACCAGGACCATGCAGGAATACCTGGGTGTGGACGGTCCCTGCGCGGGCGGTATGTTCCTGGCCCGGCTGTGGCGAGGGGCGCACGCATTTGGTATTTCGAAGCCACGGCGGACAGGCGTCGAATGCGAGATCTCTGTTCGCCTGGCTTCCGATCTCCCGCGCCGGGGCCGTCCGTACGAGGTGGCCGAAATGCCTCGTGCGGTGGCCTCCTGCCTGGCCGCCATCGAGGTGGTGGAGGACCGCTACGTCGACTATCCCTCCCTCGGGATCCCGACCCTGATCGCCGACGATTTCTTCCACTACTCCTCCGTGCTCGGGCACGAGGACGAGCATTTCGACCCCCGGCGGCTCCGGGACGCGACGGGCACTATGGAGATCAACGGCAAGCGGATCGCCACTGGCCGGGGCGAAGACATACTGGGCGACCCGCTGGTGGCCTTGTGCTGGCTGGCCAATCGCGCCGTCGAGTGGGGTCAACCGCTGCGGGCGGGCGAGGTGGTCCTCCTCGGGTCGGTGGTACAGACACAATGGATCGAAGCCGGCGACGTCGTCACCATAAGAAACGATTTGCTGGGGGACGCGGGCGCCGCCTTTGTGGAGCGGTGAGGACGGCGGTACCAACTTCGACAACTTCGACCTGTACAGCGCCGGTCGGCCCACGCTATCTCGCACTTCGCCTCCGCGGGCTGGCCTACCAACCAACCGGATCTCCCAGTCCGTTTTCGAACTCGGCGTACCCCTCGGCTCTGGCGGCGTCGAATTCGAGTGCCGGAGCGAGGCGGCGGAGCCGGTCGGGCGGTGCTCCGTCGGTGACATTATCAGTGAAGAAATAGGCTTTTCCCCGTCGCCCGTACATACGAAAGAGCTGTGCCGTCAACTCCCGCTGCCTGTTGGTGGAGCATTGCTCGAACAGGTTCATGGCGAACATCCGCCGAGCCGGTCCTCCCCCGAACGACGCGTGCATGATGCGGTGGTCGAAGATCAGGACATCGCCCGGTACTACTGCCAGTGACACGGCGGGGACGTCCCGGGGCTCGACACTGGGGTCAGCCTTCTCACGGGCCACGAACTCGTCCAGTTCACGAGCAAAACCGTCGGTGAGATGGTGGCTTCCGGGTATGACGCGAAGGGCCCCGTGGTAGCCGTGAGCGGGTCGAGGTAAAAGGCGATCTTGATGTGGCGGACGATGGTCTTGCCCTCTTTGCCGTCAGGGATGTCAAAGACGTCCCGGTGCCAGCCGGTGTCACCGGCGTAGAAGTTGCCGTCTCCGCCGTAAAACGCAATATCAGAGCCCAGGATTTCCTCGCAAACGGCGTTCAGCGACGGGTGCTCGATGAGCCTGGCGAGGACCGGGCTGGCGTTGAAGAAGGTATCCGGGTAGATGGTCCGGTGCGTGCCGTCATGGTTTATGTCGGTCCGGCGCGACCAAACCGCGTCGAATTCCTGGCTGATCCAATCGATATCGCCAGCAAGCAGGCCCGGCAAGTACAGGTAGCCGAACGTATCGAAGAACTTGCTCCGAGCGGTCAAAGTGCTCTACCCCACAGGTCAGTGGCTAGACCGTAAACTGTCTACAATGAGGTTAGCGGGGCGCCACGCGATGACGCAAGATCAGGCGCCGCTGTTGCCCCGCGCCAGGCCAGCCCGGCTTGCCTCCGCCTCCCCGCCTCCCGTGATCGACCTTTCGATGAGCTCGGCCAGATGGGCCGTCGCAATTTTGGAACCGGACCGTCCGAGCGCGCCGCGGATTCTGCATGATGCAGCCAGGGTTCGTCGTAACCATGAGCTCGGCCCCGGTGGCAATGAGCGCTGAGGCCTTGCGGTCGCCGAGTTGTTCGGCCGCACCCGGCTGGACGAGGTTGTAGATACCGGCCGAGCCACAGCAGAGGTCATCACCGATCTCGCATAGCTCCAGCCCCGGTATCTCCTGCAGCAGCGCCCTAGGTTGAGCCCTGATCCCCTGGGCGTGGGCGAGGTGGCAAGCGTCGTGGTAGGCAACTTTCATAGGCACAGGGTGGCGTTTGGCCCGAGGTCCCACCGACGCCAGGAACTCAGACAGGTCGCGGGTGTGGTCGGTCAGCCACGCCGCTTCGCCCGCGTCGGTCGCTTCGCCCGACAATAGCCTCGAGTACTCCTTCATCGCCGACCCGCACCCCGCGGCGTTGACCACCACGACCTCGACCCCGGCAGATTTGAACGCCGCCACGGTCTTTTTGGCCAACCGGGCGGCCTCGGCGGTTCGCCCGGCGTGCCAAGAAAGCGCACCGCAACAGCCCTGCTCTTTTGGTACCACCACTTCGAAACCCTCGGCGGCCAGCACGTGGGCGGTAGCTGCGTTGACCCTGGAAAAAAAGACGCTCTGGACGCAGCCTGTCAGGAGCCCGACTACTCCACGGCGCGACCCGACGGCCGGGATCCGCGCCGGCAGGGCCTCGATGGGGGTCACCGCCGGGGCGACCGATTCCATAGCCCGGAACAGGGCCGGGAGGCGCTTCGATACTCGTGGTCGTCTGAGGGCGGCGCGCAGCCCTGTGGCCTCCGCAGCGGCCAAGGCCAGGCGGGCCGCTCGCAGCCGGCGAGGGTAAGGGAACAGGCTAAAGATGGCCTGCCGTGTTACCCGCTCCGACAACGGCCGGTGCACGGTCTGCTCGATCTCGTCCCGGGCCGCTTCGATTATCTCGCCGTAACGCACGCCGGAGGGACATGCGCTTACACAGGCCATGCAGGAGAGACAGCGGTCGAAATGCTCGAGCGGCGCACCTTCTATCTGGCTGCCGGAGATGACCTGGTTGACGAGGTGGATACGTCCGCGGGGGGAGTCCATCTCCTGCCCCCACAGGGCGTACGTGGGGCAGGCCGGCAAACAGAACCCACAGTGGACGCAGTCGTCGACCAGCTCCTGCACCTCGATCAGCCTGGGCGAGGGCGAGTGGGCCGGCCTTTGCGGAGGGCCGGGACCGTCCTGGGCCGGCATTGGCTCGCTCCTCGACATCAGATCGCCCCGACGAAGCGGCCGGGGGCCAGCCGGCGGCCCGGGTCGAAGCGTTCCTTTACCCGCCGCATGAGCTCGATCCCGGGAACTGGCCCCCAGATGTCGATGGCGGACTTGAGACGGGCCGGTGCCCGCAGGACGACCGCGTGACCACCGCAACCCTGGCAAATCTCTCGCAGTCCCGATACAAGTTCGGCCAGCACCTCTGGCGTCGTGTCGTCCGTGACCCCCATGAACAGCACGCCCGAGCCTGCCGAACCATTGACGGCGGCCGCCAAGCCGTGGTAGCGGGCGAGCCCACTGGCCTGTTCGACCAGCGCAGGGACGGCCGAAAGCAGGGTGGTGAGCTTCAAAGTCACCGGTCCCGGGAGCTGTCCCCAGCCTGGTGGAGGGCCCGGGCAAATTGTGGCGCTTCCATCACCGCCAAGCAATGAGGCAACCTCGGCCGCTCGTAGCTCGGTGGGCCGGGACCGGCCCTCGACCAGCACGCACAGCTCGAACGGTGCCTCCGTGTGCACCCGCTGGACTTCGACGGCCGCTGGTGCCGCCTGCGAAGCGAGCACGCCCGAGAGGGGGACAGCGAGGTCCTCGGCCCGGGGGTAAGAAGCGACAACGAAACATCGTGCAACGGGGACGGGCTTCAATTTGAACGTCAGCTCCGTCAATACGCCGAGCGTGCCGAATGAACCCGTAAACAATTTCGAAAGGTCATACCCGGCCACGTTTTTCACCACCTTGCTACCGGCGTGGGCGATGATGCCATCCGCGCGTACCACGGTCAGGCCCAGGACCAGGTCGCGTACAGCACCGTGGAGGAAGCGGGAAGGGCCGACAGGCCGGTTGAAACCACGCCGCCGACGGTCGAGCCGGGGACCACCTCGTCGATCGGGAGCCTCTGGTTTTCTTTGGCCAGGACCTCCGAGAGATGGGCCAGGCTGGTCCCCGCCTCGACCCGGGCGACGAGGTCGTCGCTCACGTGCTCGATCACTTCGTCCATCTGGCCAAGGTCCACGAGGAGCTCCGCCGCGGTGGGCGGGTTGCCCCAGTCGAGCTTCGTGCCCGCGCCCCGGGCCACCACCCGCAGGCCATAGCGGTCGGCGACGCGCAAGGCGGCAGCCACCTCTTCGGTGCCCCTTGGCGAGACGACCAGCTCGGGCGCCACGCCGTCAACCTCATCGCCGGGCTCAGACTGGCGGGCACCCGCCGGGCAAGCTTGCTCCAGCTCCTTCAAGGCCCGCATCAGAAAAGCTCTGCCAGGCCTGACTCCTGGAGCGCGGGGACGCCGTTGCGGGGCCGCGGGGGCTCCCCGCAGAGCCGTGGGGTAGGGACGGCTTTGCCGGGGTTGCATATCCCATCGGGGTCGAACGCGCTTCGAAGGAGGTGCATGGTGGCCAGGTCGTCGGGACTGAACATTTTCTCCATGGCCTCCAGCTTGTCCAGGCCGACGCCGTGCTCGCCGGTGATGGACCCCCCGTGGGCGATACAGAGCTCGAGGATTTGATGGGATAGTTCCTCGGCGCGCTCCTCTTCGCCGTCGGTGCTGTCGTCGAAAAGCACCAGCGGGT
This sequence comes from uncultured Acidimicrobiaceae bacterium, assembly GCA_963754115.1. Taxonomy (GTDB): domain Bacteria; phylum Actinomycetota; class Acidimicrobiia; order Acidimicrobiales; family Palsa-688; genus Fen-671. The sequence goes on from CAVWFC010000010.1 coordinate 719,296, forward strand.
GCAGGTTCCCGTCACCGGCATGGAACACATTTGCCACCCTTATGCCTGTCTGGCGGGAAAGGGCGGCGATGTCGTGGAGTACTTCCGCCAGGGCGCTGCGAGGGACCACGCCGTCCTGGACTATGTAGGAGGGGGCGAGCCGTCCCATGGCCGCGAAGGCTGATTTGCGGCCGCGCCAGATGCGCCCGCGTTCGGCGTCGTCGGCGGCCACCCGGATCTCGAAGGCCCCCTGCACCAGGCAGTGGTGTTCCACATCGGCGAGGCCCTCTGCCACTTCCGACGCCGGCCCGTCGAGCTCGACGATGAGGACGGCGCCCGCCCCCTTCGGGTAGTCGCATTTCACGGCCGCCTCCGCTGCTGAGATGGCCAGCGCGTCCATCATTTCGATGGCCGCCGGGACGAGCCCTGCTGCGATTATGGCCGAGACGGCGCGGCCGGCACTATCGATATCGGCAAACGCGGCCAGCAGCGTCTGCACCAGCTCGGGGCTACGAGAGAGCCGTACGGTCACCTTGGTGGCGACCCCGAGCGTCCCTTCCGACCCTACGAACGCACCGACGAGGTCATACCCCGGAGCCTCGCCCGTCGCACTGCCGAGCTCCACGAGCTCCCCTTCGGGCGTCACTACTTCGAGGCTCGTCACATGGTTGGTGGTAAAGCCGTGCTTCAGGCAATGAGCGCCGCCCGAGTTCTCGGCCACGTTGCCGCCGATCGAACAGATCTGCTGGCTGGAAGGGTCTGGTGCGTAAAACAGCCCGTATGGAGCGGCGGCGCGGCTGACGTCCAGGTTGGTAACGCCGGGTTCGAGGACGGCCCGCCGGTCCTCCGGCCGTACCGAGAGGACCGCCCGCATGCGGGAGGTGACGAGCAGGGCTCCTCTGGCGTCGGGGACCGAACCACCCGAGAGCCCGGTGCCGGAGCCTCGCGCCACAAACGGCAGCTTCAGCCGGGCGCAGACGCCGACTACCCGCCGGATCTCGTCCGACGAGCTGACCAGGACGGCGAAAGCGGGACGAGCGTGGAAATTGGTGAGCCCGTCGCATTCGTAGGTGGCCAGTTCGGTCCGGTCGGTGATGATGGCGTCGGCCTCGAACCGCGGGGCCAATAGCGCGATAGCTGCTCGCACGTCCGGGCTCATCGGTGCCGGCTGCCCGTCAGCGGCCCGGTCCGACGCCGTCACCAAAGCGACGGGCGCTGAGCCTGAAACGGCACTGAGGCTGGTCGGGTTCCCAAGGTTGCTCCTGGCTCCATATGTTAGAACTCGTGAGCATGAACAAGCGAGCTGCTAGCAGAGGGTGGGAATAGTGGGTGCCGGGATCGAGATCCACGGCGAGCAGACGGGCCGGCGGCAGTCCGTCCTGAACCCTCAGGCGACGGCGCTCATTGCCGAGTTGCAGGGCGAGCTCGGTACGCGCCGGGCTGAGCTGCTCGAACGCCGCCGCCAGCTACAGCGCGAGTTTGCTGAGGGGAGACGGCCCACGTTCAGCGACACCACGGCCAAGGTGCGCGCCGCCGATTGGCGGGTCCCGGAGGCCCCTGCCGACCTCTCCGACCGCCGCGTCGAGATCACGGGCCCGACTGACGCCAAAATGATGATCAACGCGCTCAATTCAGGTGCCCGCGTCTTCATGGCTGACTTGGAAGATGCCAACAGCCCGACCTGGGCAAACATGGTCGACGGTCAGGCAAATGTCTCCGAGTCCGTGCGGCGGGCACTCACCTTTGACGCTCCGGATGGAAGGCACTACACCCTCGGATCCGATCTGGCCACACTTGTAGTTCGTCCTCGTGGTTGGCACCTCGTGGAGCGCCACGTGCTGGCCTCCGGGGTGCCCGTTTCGGCCAGCCTTTTCGATTTCGGGGTCTTTGTCGCCAACAACGGGGCGGCGCTGCTCGAGCGGGGGTCGGGACCCTACCTGTACTTGGCCAAGCTCGAGGGACGCCGAGGAGGCGGCTTTATGGCGTTCGGCCTTCGAGGTCGCCGAAGCCCGGCTGGGGCTGCCCTCGGGGAGCATCCGCGCCACCGTGCTCATCGAGACCATCCTGGCCGCCTTCGAGATGGACGAGATCCTGTACGCCCTCGGCCCCAACGCAACCGCGCTCAACGCCGGCCGTTGGGACTACACCTTCAGCATTATCAAGAAGTTCCGCAATGAAGCCGCTTTCGTCCTCCCCGACCGGGCTCAGGTCACCATGGCCGTGCCCTTCATGCACGCTTATACGGAGCTGCTCGTGCGCACGTGCCACCGCCGGGGCGCCCATGCCATCGGCGGCATGGCCGCGTTTATACCGTCACGACGAGACCCTGAGGTAAACGAGCGCGCTCTGACGGCGGTACGGACGGACAAAAACCGCGAAGTGTCCGCCGGGTTCGACGGCACGTGGGTGGCTCACCCCGACCTGGTCCCCGTGGCTGGCGAGGTGTTCGACAGCGTGCTCGGCGACCGGCCGAACCAGCTCTCGCGCTTCCCGCGAGGATGTGACCGTCGAACCGTCCCAACTGCTCGACGTCTCCGTGCCCGGCGGGGCGGTGACTGAGGCCGGCGTACGCAACAACGTCGCCGTGAGCCTGCGGTACCTCGAGTCCTGGCTGCGGGGGACGGGCGCGGTCGGCATATTCAACCTGATGGAAGACACCGCCACGGCTGAGATCGCCCGGGCGCAGCTGTGGCAATGGTGCCAGCAGGGCGTCCCCACCGCCGAGGGGAGGGTGATCAACGCCGAGCTCGTCCGGGGCCTCGAGGGGGAGGAAATGGAGCGGTTGCTGGCCGAGTTGGGCGGTGCCGGCCTGGGTGACGGTCGGGCAAAAGAGGCGGCCGAACTGTTCGAAACGGTGGCTCTGTCGGAGGAGTTCGTGGACTTCCTGACGCTGCCGGCCTACGAGGTGCTGGAACCCTGAAGGACTTCCAGCCATGTCCCGGGTGGGTGAGCCGTCGTGCTGGCCCGACGTCGGCCGGGTGGTCCTGTGCCCGGTGCGGGCGGCCCTGCTCATCAGGTAGCGTTCGCTCCCGTGGCGGTACTTTCACCTCATCGTGGTGATGTTCTGGGTACTCGATGTGGGCCACACTGGGTGGGCCGGCGCCAAGCCGGTAGCGATGATTGCAGAGCAAACGCTCAACTGAGCCTGACCTGACAAGGAAAATTCACATGCCCGACACCGACGACACCCCGGTTCTCGACACGCTCGCCGAGATGACCGCGGCCTCGATCGAAAACAGCAACCTGGAGGCCCGCGAGCACATGCTGGTCCGGGTCGCCGCCCTGATCGCTGTCGACGCTCCGCCGACCTCGTACTTGTTGAACGCCGGCACAGCGGCTGATGTAGGAGTCACGCTCGAAGACGTTCAGGGCATACTCATTGCCGTGGCCCCGATTGTCGGCACCACCCGGGTCGTTTCGGCGGCGGGCAACATCGCCAGGGCGCTCGGGTTCGCCATCGCCGTCGCTGAGGCAGAACTCGAAGAAGAAGACGACGAAGACGACGACTAGATAGCCAACATCGCCTGGATAGCCAACATCGCCCGAATAGCCAGCCTCACACCAAAATAGACAGCCCCGCGGGCCATGGCATGGCAGCGGGGCCAGGCTTGGTTGAGACAATTTGATTGAGACAAAAGAGCCGCACACGGCTACGCGGGCGAGCCGACCGTCTGACGAGCAGCACTCGGAGGCCGTCCTCGCCCGCCGCTGGTACGAACAAAGAAACTCCATCTCGTGCACCTTGACCAATATCGCGGCAGAGATAAGAGTGCACACAGGAGATCGTTAGCGAGGAGGGGTCATGCCTGAGATGACGCGCTACGACCACGGGGTCCCGTCCTGGGTGGATATCGGGACGCCTGACCCCAAGGTCACCTTGCGCTTCTATGAGCAGTTGTTCGGCTGGGAAGGCCGGGACATGGGGGAGGAGGCGGGCCACTACACCATCGTCTCCAAGGCCGGTAAGCAGGTAGCGGCGATAAGCCCTGGCCAGGAACCCCCGCCATCGTGGTGGACGACGTACATCAACGTCGACGACGTCGACTCGGTGGCCAAGACGGCAGAGGCGGCGGGAGGGGCGATCGTCGTCGCACCCATGCAGGTTATGAACGCCGGGCGGATGGCGATCTTCAGGGACACCACGGGTGCCGTCATCGCCGCCTGGCAACCCGGCGACCATATCGGTGCCCAGCTGGTCAACGAACCCGGTTCGTTCACCTGGAGCGAGCTCGGCACATCGGATGTGGCCAAGTCAAAGGCCTTCTACTCGGACGTGTTCGGTTGGGGTTGGGGAGATTGACGAGTACGCCGAGGCGCAGGTGGCCGGCCGCACCATTGCGGGGGTAATGCCTCGTCGTCCGGATATACCGGCTGAGGCCCCTGACGCCTGGCTCGTTTATTTTGGCTCGAACGACGTCGATGCCGACGCCGCCAGGGCATGCAACCTGGGCGCGAACGTACTTGTCGGTGCCAGCGACATCCCGGGTACGGGGCGCTTCGCCGTATTTGCCGACCCCGACGGGGCGGCGTTCGCCATCTTCCAGGGCGAGGGCCAATAGCCAAACCAGAGACGGCCCAAACTCACGCTGCCCGTGGGCCGTCCTCCCCGGCTGTTTAACCGCCGTTAATACGCCGTTTTTGGCCCTGGTGGCCGGTCGGCGGGCCGGCCACCAGGCGCCCTGCACCTGGCTCGCTCAGCCCCGCTCTCACCTTTCACGGGCTCGCGCGAGATGATCGCGGTTTCTTCACAAAATCAGGGCGACGCCTTCACAGAACGCTTCAAGGCTCTTGTCATCCGGCTGCAAGTAGAGGAGGAGCCTTGCAATGGCAGGATTGATCAGAGTCACCCCCGAGCAATTGGAATCCACGTCGGGCCAGCTCAATCAGGGCGCTGGCACTATCGACGCCCTCTTGAAGCAACTATCGGGTCAGGTTAGTTCCCTCGGCGCAGACTGGGCGGGCATGGGCCAGCAGCGCTTTTTGGCCGCTTTCCAGCAGTGGCAGACAGCGCAGGTCAATTTGCACCAGGCGCTGGAGACAATATCCCAGCTGACGGCGCAGGCGGCCGTCTCCTACCAGAGCAACGACCAGCAGGTGGCCTCTACCTTCGGGGCCGTATAAGGCCATGTTCCCCTCGAGCGGGGGGAGCGTCGCCGGCGGGATCCCCGCCATCCCGGGGGAGCCAGGCGCGCTTTCAGGTGCGGCGGCCCGCCTCGGGGCGGCCGCCAACGCCGTGAGTGACTGGGGTTCGCAACTGGGCTCGGTTACCTCGGGGTTGTCGGGCACGACCTGGTCCGGCCAAGGTTCGGTGAGTTTTGCTTCCTGTGTCTCGACGCTGCAGGCAGAGCACTCCTCTGCGTCGAGCGCCCTGGCCGAAGCGTCGACGGCATTATCGGCCTTCGCAACGGTCTTGGCCGAGTGCCAGTCGGCTGTCATCGCGGCACAGGCCCAGGTCGCAGGCGCGCAGGCGGCCGCGTCCTCGGCCATGACCCAGCTTGGCTCGGCCCCTTTGCCCGCCGGCGACCCGGCGGCGGCTACGCAACGGGCGTACTCCGAATCGGCTGTGCAAAGCAGCCTGGAACAGGCAACGAGCCGGCGCTGGCCCGGGCACAGGCGGCGTGGGACCAGTACGAGGCGGCGGCCGCCCGGGCCGCCGCCCAGATATCAAACGCCCTGCCCAGCTGGTCAACGGTGGCAACAAGGATCGGTTGGCTCAACGACAAGGCGGGTTTTGGGCTCGTCCCGATAGGGATCGGGTTCCTGGCCCCCCTGGCCCGTGCCGGCGTGCGCTACCTGCAGACCGACAACGTCGTGCGTTCCTTCGAGGACGAGTGGCACGACGACAACATGGGCCACTTCGACGAGCTCTACGAATCAGGGCAGATGTCCCTGGTGGAGCTGCAAGCCAGGGAAGAGGCGTACCAACAGAGCCTGCCCGCAGTCAGGTCTCTCTTCGGCAAGGCGGCCCTCGACGATGTGGGAACGGGTGGGATCACGCCCGAGATGCGGTTCGCCACCCCGCTGGCAGCCGCTTCACGCTTTATGGCCGGAGCCGCCGTTGTCTCCGATATTGCCACCTTCATCAAGCCCGACGACACCGCAGCGGCCGGGTGGGTGGACCGGGGTATGGCGACGGCCAACGGGGTGCTGAGCCTGGACGGCGCCGCCGGCGGCGCACTGAGCGAGTTCACCGGTAGCGCGATGACCTCGGCTCTCGGAGGGGCGGCCACCATTGACCTCACGACCGGGTGGGTCCCGGTGGCGGGCCAGATCGTCCTGGCCGGGACGGCGCTCTATTTGGCCGGCGACTGGGCGTACAACAATGTCAAGTGGTTCCACGACGGGATCGACGACGCCGGCCACACGGTTGCCCATCTGGGTGACGACGTCGGCCACGACCTCGGCCACACGGGCGAAGACGTGGCCCACTTTTTTGGCCTCTAGAGGGCGGCGTAAACGGTCTTCACGCCGGCTCCTAGCAGTCATCACGAACACCCGGGGACCCTCAAGTGGGAGTCCTCGAAGGGAAGTCCTCAAAGAAAAGCCTTACGGAGAGGAGGGCGAAAGTTGATCATCGAAGTCGAGCCGGGCGGGCTCTCAGGTGCGGCTCCGGCCATTGGTTCTCTGGCCGGGGACCTGCTGTCGACGGTCGGGCCGGTCAGCTCGGCGTGCGAGAGCGCGGCCGGGTCGGCCGGCCACGCGTCCGTTCAGGCGGCCATAGAAGGTTTCCTGGCGCTGGCCGCGCCCGCTCTATCCAACCTGTCGGCCGTGGTGCAGGCTACTTCCAGTCGCCTGGGCCAGGCCGCCGGGAGCTATGTGGCCACCGACGGATCAGTCATGGCCGGCGGTAGGTTCTCACCGTGAGCGGGGTGCCGGTGGCTCCGGGTCTCGTCGAGGTGGCCAACCCGGAGATCGTCGGCCTGGCCCTCAGGCGTAACCAGGCCGGCCTGCGCAGCCATATAGACCCAGGTCGTTTCCCTGGCTCCACTCTCCTGGTGCCCTTGAGCCCCTCCGGGCGACCGGTGGTCACCGAGTCGTTCCGGACCGTCCCCGTGTTCAGCGACCTGGAAGCGTTGCAAGCCTGGGCCCTGCCACCAGTGGGCTTCCCCGCAGACCCTGAGCTGGAACCCGTAGTGGCCGGGATCGGCACGGTCACGCTGCCTGAGGGCATGGACGAATTACTTGCCGAGGGTGCATGGGTCGTCGTGCTCAACCCGGCCGGGCCAGGTTCGTGCCACCTGGCTGGTGTCGTGGGCGAGAGGCCCCTCACCAAAGAGGACCTCGAGGATCCCCCGGCGCAACGAAGCTTCCTCGGTCGTTCCAGGGGCGGTGATGACGCCGCCGCCCAACTGGCGCACCGGCGGCAAATGCGGGACAGCTTGGCCCGGCCCCTCAGTGACGGGGTCGCTGCCCGCGATGCCGGCAACGTCCCCCAGGCACTGCACTTGCTGAAGGAGGCAGACACCGTCGCTCGCCGCGTCGGTGCGACCGTCAGCTCTGTGAGCGCCAGCCTTCATGCTGCTCGCCTGCTCGTCGAGCAGGGTGAGAGCTCTCAGGGCACTGGCCTCGCCGACCTGGCCGGTATGGGCTCCAATCGGCACGCCAAGCCACGTCTGCAGCTGGAGGCCCTCCTGATAAACGCTGAGGGCCTGGAGCGCGGCGTCAAGGAAGGCAGGACCGTTGCGGCGGGAGCGGCGGCGTGGACAGCTGACTGGGTGCGGCGGCTGGCCGCGGTCGCGGTCGAACAGGGTTCGATGTCCACCGTCCGGCAAGGCCAGCTAGATGGGCAAGCCGGCGTCATTGCGACCACCTATAACGACGAGCTCGACAGTTACAACCCTGACAGCTGGACGCCGCAGGGATGGGCCAAGGCCCTGGGTTGGGAGTGATCTGAGCCATGGCCATAGATCTTTTCGGCCCCGGTGCGAGGCTCCCGGCCGGGGGTGGTGTGGAGATCGCCGGGCTGCACCAGTGGGTCAAGTCCCTTCTCGTGCCTCCGCTGTTCTTTGCCCTGGTGGCGGTGGTCTCCGCGCTGTCGGGTGCCAGGGACTGGCTGGTCGTCGCCACCGTGCTTTCGGTGCTCGCCATCGTCTTCGAGGCTCTGGTCCTGCGCTCCGGTGTTACGAGCCTCGTGGTCAGCCCGGTCTCCGTGGTGAGGCGAGACCGTCGGCATACCGCGCACGGTACGGGCGGAGGATGTCGACGACATCGTTATACGGCACGTAATGAACGGCCCCATCATGGTTGTTTCGTCCGTCAACGGCAGGGTTGGCCTGGTATTGCCGAAGGTCTACCGCAACCCACGGGCCCGTGACGCCCTGGCCAGCTTCCTCTGGAGAGCCGGGGCCGACCCGTCCCTTGGGGGCCTGGGTATGCCAGCGCCGGCCCTCCGGCGACGCGCCGTGGCTCCATCGCCGCCTACTTTGGCGGGGCTTAGCCCTCCGCCTGGTGAGGCGCCACGTCACCAGGCGCCGCCTCACGAAGTGCCATTTGAGGAGGCATCAGCCCGTACCGGGGGACGGCGACCTCCCGCGCTCAGGGTCAAGGGCCGTGCCCTCACATGGGCCACGTTTGCAGCCCTCGCCCTCACCGCCGCGATAGGCCTGCTCCGGCTCATCCATTAGCCCGGCATCTCGTACCGGCCCCGCTGCGTCACCTCCTGGCGGGCCCCTGGAGACCGGCCAAACGCTGTTTTCGTTTGCACAGTCTTTCGAGCTGAGGACAGAAATCCCTTCGAGCTGAGGACAGGAATCATGGTGCACCTCCACGTCGGCCCTCCCGCTTCAGCTGCCGCTCGGCCTCCCGAAGTCGGCCAGGGCACCGGGGGCGGTCCCCCCGGGCCAGATAAAGCAGGAGTTCGCAACGGCCAAAGCACGCCGAGAGCGGTCGACCACGCTGGAGCCGGCGGGCTCAGCATCCACCGGCCGGCGCGAGCCTGGCCGCTTTCGGTGGGACCAGGCGCCATCGTCGTACCCCCGGTCCCTGCCGCCCGACAAGGTGCGGCGGGCGGACGCTGGCAGATGCTGCTGCCCGTAGTGGGGTCGCTGGCGATGGTGGGCTTTGCGTTCGTCGTCCGTTCCCTCGTTTACCTGGTGGTCATTGGCTTGATGGTGGTCAGCATGGTGGGTGCCACGCTCGGTGCACAGATGGCCGGTAACCGGGAGGAGCGGCGCCGCTGGGCGCGGACCAGGGCCCGCTATACGGAGCTCGTCGCCAGGGCAGGCGCAGAAAGCCAGCGTGCCGCCGAGCTGCAACAGGCTGGGCTGGTCGGCCTTTACCCGGGGCCCGACGAGCTACTCGAGCTGGTCAAGGCCGGGGATGGCATATGGGAGCGCCGCCGGACCGACCCCGATTTCGGCTGGGTGCGCCTGGGCCGGGGACGGGTGGAGGCCGCCCGTCCGGTCAAGGTGGGCGACCATGGGCCGGCGGTGACCGAGCCCGATCCCGGCTTGGCCGGGGCCGTGGACGCCATCGTGGCGGCCAGTGAGGCCTTACCGATGGCGCCGGTCACGGTTCCCCTGGCGTCGCTGGGAGTCGTGGCAGTGGTCTCTCCCGGCGGCGACACGACGGCGCCGGCCCGGGCGATGGTGGGGGCCTGGTTGGCGTCCCTGGCCGGTCTGCACGCGCCCGGCGACCTGCGTATTGCCGGGCTCTTCCCGGAGGGGGCGGTTGACGCGTGGGACTGGCTCAAATGGCTGCCTCACTGCCGTGCCCTCCAGAGCGGTGAGGGGTTCGGGCGGGCGCGGCGCTCGGTCACGACGGACCCCGTGGCCTTCGCCGAGCTGGCCGGGGATCTCGTGAGGACGCGTGTCGAGCATGCCCGGGGTGCGGGCCGGGAGGCGGAAGGGCCGGAAGCGGAGGTGAGCCGGGCTGGGAACACGTCGTACTGGTAGTTGACGACTGGTGCCCCGAACGCTCGAGCCCCGCGCTGGACGCTCTCATGGCTCACGGGGCGAAGGCCGGGGTCAGCGTTATCGTCCTGGTAGCCGGTCCTGAGCACGTACCGTCGGCGACGGCCGCAACGGCGTCGCTCACGAGCGACGGCACTCTGCTGTACGTCGAAGGGGCCCCGGCGGTCGCGTCGAACCGAAGGTCCGGCCCGACCAACTGGGCCCGGAGACGGCGGTGGCCATCGCCCGCCGTCTTGCTCCCCTTCGCCTTGGCTGGGAGGGATCCTCTGCCACCGTGGCGGATAGCGCCCGTCTCTGCGAGCTCCTGGGAGCGGAGGAGCCGGCCGGGGTACCGGCCGCCAGCGGCCGCCTGGCCTTGCGGGAGGTGGCCGGCGCTCAGGGCCGGTGGCTCCGCCCGCTATTGCGGGTGCCTATCGGCCGGGACGAAGCCGGTAATGCCGTCGAGCTCGACCTGAAGGAGGCTGCCTCGGGCGGCATCGGCCCTCACGGCATCATGGTCGGGGCGACAGGGTCAGGCAAGAGCGAGTTGCTCCGGAGCATCACGGCCGCCCTTGCCGCCCGCCACGAGCCTGCGCTCCTCAACCTCCTGTTGGTGGATTTCAAGGGCGGGGCCGCTTTCGCCGGGCTCGAACCCCTCCCTCACGTAGCCGGCCTGGTGACCAACCTGGCTGAAGAACCGGACCTGATCGCCAGGGTTAAGGCCGCCCTGGCCGGAGAGCTGGAGCGACGCCGAGCGCGTGCTCCGTGACGCAGGGGAGCTGAGCTCGATCAGCGAATATCACGCCTACCGGGCCCGGCTGAGGCAGGCCCCGGAGGTCGTCCCGGAGCCCCTGCCGTACCTCGTCGTAATCGTCGACGAGTTCGGTGAGCTTCTGGAAGCCGACCCCGGCTTTGCAGACATATTCAATGCGATCGGGCGCCTCGGCCGCAGCCTCGGCGTCCATCTGCTACTGGCTACCCAGCGACTGGACGAAGGCCGGGTGCGGGTGCTCGAGCCGCATTTGCGTTATCGGCTCGCTTTGCGGACGTTCAGCGCGGCCGAGTCCCGTACCGTGCTGGGCTCACCCGCGGCCTATGAGCTCCCGCCGGTCCCCGGTTTCGGGTACCTGGCCGTTGACGGCTCCCTCAGCCGCTTCAAAGGGGCCATTACCACCCTCCCCAACCGCCCGCCGGCACAGGAGCGGAACCCGCTCGCTACAGATGCGCTGCGGCCTCTCACTCTTTTGCGTCACGACCGTCCCGACGACGCCGCTGCGGCCCGAAGCGCAGAAAGCGCTCTAAGCCCGGTGGCCGACACCACAGCTAGCGACAGCCGCCACCACGGAGCAGGCCGCCAGGTGCCCGGTACCGAGCTGCAAGCGCTGGTCCAGGTGACCTCGGCGCTTGGTGGTACGCCGGCCCGCCGGATTCTGGCTGCCACCGCTACCCGCGGCTCTGACCCTCGGCGCCCTGGCGCCGTCGACGTTCGCGTCTCGGCGTCAGCCCGTCCTCGGCCTGGTCGATCTGCCCCGTGCTCAGAAGCAGGAGCCCCTCGTGTGGGATCTCTCCGGGAGCGGGGGGAACCTGGGCGTTGCCGGGGCGCCGCAAACGGGCAAGTCCACCCTGCTGCTCAGCCTGGTGTTGGCGCTGGTCAAGCGGTTCGGCCCTCACGAAGCTCAGTTTTATTGCCTCGACCTGGGTGGCGGCGGCCTGTTCTCCCTCGAGGGGCTTCCTCACGTGGGAGCCATCGCCGGGCCCGGCGAGGGTGAAGCGGCGGCCCGTTTGGTACACGACATGCGCAACATCGTCACTGAGCGTGCGTCGCGCCGGCGGGCGCCGGGGGACGGCCATCTCACCCACGGGAGCAGCGACAAGGAACCCGAGATCTTCGTCGTCGTGGACAACGTCGGCATGCTCAAACAAGCCCTGCCCGACCTGGAGCCCGAACTGGCGGCCCTCGCCACGACCGGCCTCCACCAGGGTCTCCACGTCGTCGTGAGCGCCAATCGTTGGTTCGACATCCGCCCTCAGCTGCTGGATGCCCTGGGGACCAAGCTCGAGCTTCGCCTGGGCGACCCCGCCGAGACGCTGGCCAAGCGGGACGCGGCCAGAGCTTTGCCAGCGGACCACCCGGGGCGCGGCATCACGAGGGACGGTGACCTGTTCCAGCTGGCTCTGCCATCGTGGTCGATGTCTCCCGGACCGGATGGCGAGGCTCTCGCCATCGCGCAAGCAGTAGCCGAAGCCCGGTCGGCGGGCGGAGCAGTACGTGCCCCGAGGGTGGCGGCGCTGCCGGGGTCGCTGAGCGAAGACGACGTCGAAGTCTTGGCCCTGCAAGCTGGCTCCGAACCGCCCGACCCGGCCCATGGCTTCCTGGTCGGCGTGAGCGAGTTCCGTTCCCGTCCGGCGCAACTCGACCTTCTGGCTGCCGGAGCTCACCTCGCCGTCTATGGCGACGGCGGCAGCGGCCGCACGACGCTGCTCGCGCGGGTTCTGGATGACGCGTGCTCGAGACAACCGGCCCGCGCGTTGCGCATCCAGCTGGTCGACCCGACCCGTGGTTTGATCGACTTTGGCGAAGATCCCCACGTCGAGCGCTATGTCACGTCGGCCGCGGGAGCGGAAAAGATGGCCCGTGAACTGGCCGACGAGTTGAGCCAGCGCCTTCCATCCGAAGGGCGCGACGGTAGCCGAGCTCCGGGCGCGGCGCTGGCGCGGTGCCTCCGTGATGCTCGTTGTCGACGACTACGACCTGCTCATAAGCGCCATGGGGAGCCCGCTGGCCCCCCTGGCCGAAGTAGTCGCCCAGGCCGGCGCCGTCGGGCTCCACGTCGTGTGCGCCCGCCGGGTGACGGGTTCGCAGCGCAGCAGCTTCGAACCCTTCTCGCAGCGTCTGCGGGAGCTGCGCCCGACCACGGTCGTCCTCTCCGGGAGCCCGGAAGAGGGCCTTGTCGTCGGCGGTGTCAGGGCCCAGAACCTGCCGTCAGGACGTGGTTGGCTGGTCACCTCTTCAGGCCGCGCCCAGCTCGTACAGTGCTGCGTACCCGGCACCGACAGCCGCCGGGGCCCTTTCGGTACTGATTGGGCCGCCATCGCGTCCTCCCGGGAGGCCGTCGCCAGGACGGGAGGTCGAGCGTCATGAGCGTGGCACGCACCCTCCTGGTCACCATCGCCACCCTGAAGCGCGAGGTCGACGTTGTGGCCAACGCCGACGTGCCTCTATCGGAGGTGCTGAGGCCGGTTTCGGGGGCACTGGGGTTGAGGGCGGCTGACATCGCCGTAACGGTGGCCCGCTCGGGCGACGTTACGCAGGCGTTCACGATGGGTTTCACCCAGACCCTGGACGAAGCGGGCGTGGCGGACGGTGACCGCCTGAGCCTGCACCCGTTTACTCAGCGACCGTCCACCACGCAATCCCCCAGAGCGCTCCAGGTCGAGTGGTTAGGAGGCGAAAATTGACCGCGACACAAAGCAGACAGAGCAGTGGCACACAGGGCAATGGCACAGAGAGCAATGGCTCGAAAAGCGACGGCACCCGGACCAACCTCATAAACGGCAGCGGGACGACCAGCCATATCGCAGCAGCAGGCGTCGTCTCGAGCCACCACGGCGAGGACAGCGACGGCGCCCGCAACGGCACCTTGCCGGGACGGTTTGGCGTAGCCAGCCCTCAGCAGCTGCACAGGGAGCACGAGGAGCCACCAGAGCCGATGGTGCGAGTTCGACGTCGTCGGTGGCCCTGGGCCGTGGTCATCCTGGTCACGGTGGGGGCGCTCGGCGCCGGGTCGTTCATCGTGGGAAGGGTTACGAAGCCGGCCCCACCCCCACCGCCGCCGCCCCCGCCCCCGCCCGCCACCGCGACCGTGCTGGCGCTGGCCCACGGGGTGACGCAGGGCCAGGTGCTCAGTCGCGCCGACTTGACCGTGGTCACTATCGTTACCGGGCCCGGCGATCGTAAAGGGGACCACCGTCCGTCGCCTCCGTCGCTGTACCTGTCATCGTCGGTGGAGGGTAGCGTCCTGGGACAGCGTGTCATCGGCGCGCTGCCCAAAGGGGCGCTGCTCCTGCCGGGCGAGCTGAGCGAGAGCCCGTTCCCCGCCCGAGGACAGGCACTGGTCGGCCTTGACCTGCAACCGAACGAAGCTCCCACAGGAGGCGCGCTCGTTGCCGGCGACCAGGTGGGCGTACTTTACGTCCCCTCCGCCAGCGAGCCGCCTTATCCGGCCCCGCAGCCTCTGGCCGCTGCCCACGTCGTGGCGTCAGTAGCCGGCCAATCGGGAGACTCGTTCCTGACGGTGCTGGTCCCGGCCCGGCTCGCCGCCAGCGTCGCCGCCTATGCCGATCACGACGAGCTGGCCCTCGTGCGGCTGGGCCCCGGGGTCGCTTGGCCCCCGCGGGTGATGTCACCCCCACCACCGGTTGAGCCGGCCACGGCAACCGTCCTCGCATTGGCTAACTCAGTGAACGAAGGTCAGGCCCTGCACCGGGACGATCTGATGGTTGTCACCATCGTCACCGGGCCAGGCCACACGAGTGGTACGCGGCCTTCGTCCACCAGGACGGCGTCTACCGCGGTGGCCTACTTGCCGTCCTCGGCGGAGGCGAGCATCCTCGGCCGTCACGCCCGCAGCGCCCTGCCGAAAGGCGCCTTGCTCCTGCCTGCCGACCTGACCGAGGCCCCGTTCCCCGCCAAAGGTCAGGCCCTGGTCGGGCTGGACCTACAACCGGGCGAGACGCCAACAGGAAATGCGTTGCTGGCCGGCGACCGGGTCGGGGTGCTGTTCGTCCCGGCGTCGGCGCAGCCGCCGTACCCCGCCCCCAAGCCCCTCTTCAGCGCCCAGGTGGTTGCCGCGGTGGCCGGTCAATCGGGCGGTTCCTACGTCACCGTTCTGGTACCGGTTGGGGACGCGGCCCGCCTCGCCGCCTACGCCCAGCACGACGAGGTGGCCCTGGTGCGGCTTGGCCCGGGGTCGGTTTGGCCGCAGCCGAGCGTCGCCGCGAGGCCAAAACCATCGCCCCTTCACAGGGCTGCCCCGCCTTCGTCTACCACGGCCACGACAGTTCACCACCGTCCGGGACGAGCCGGGCATGAGCGCTGACCAGGCGCCGAGACGAGACCGAGACTGGCACCCGCCGCCGCCCGGTGTCGTGCCGTGTTGTTGGCGGCATTGCCGTCGGCGACGAACCCGAAAGCGCACGCCGTTGCCCGGCAGCGAGCCCCGTGGAGGTCCGGGGCCCGAACCGGTGCACGTCTTCACATTTGCGACATTCTCGGTGCAGTTTTTCCAACTCGGTGCACTTAACCGCATCAGACGGTACGCCAGGCCCCCGAGATGACCGGATCGCGCCCAGATCGCCGCAAATGTGATGAAAGTCTATCTGATTGACCGTCTGAACCTCTATCTGTGGCGGGCCGACCGCTACCTGTAGGATAGTCTCCCGGGGCCAATCATTTGCGCCGACCGCGCGCCGGCCGACAGCTCGGTAAGGCCGGCCAATAGCTCGTAAACGCCGGCCAATAGCTCGCTAAGGACAGTGAGCACTCGAGACGCTGAGCCGGAACAGCGAGCAGCCCTAACCCTTTGGGCCTGTGAACTGGTCCCGCCGGGTCGTGATGTTCCCGTGCCGGTGCAGTGTCGCGCTAATGACCTGTTCCCTCGTCCAGTGCAGGACCTCGTGGCACCCGGACGGGGAAAGGTCCGTCGTGTCTACTTCGAAGCCCATATCCAGTAGCGCCAAACGGGTGCCGCCACCGGCCCCGCACAGCCGCACACGCGTCATGCCTAGCCGGGGCAAGCGGTTGACATAGGAAGCATCGTCTTCGACCGTCGCGCCTTTGGGTGCGGTACCAGCTCCGGGGTGGGCAGAAATGTCGACCTCAATACCCAACTTCCCGGCAATGCCAAGAGCGAGTGCGAGCGCGTCCGGCGCCGGCGGGTACAAGGAGCCGAGCCGGACGCTCACCCGGTCGAGACGACGCAGCCTGAAGAGGTTTAGCTCGGGCGCGAGGTTGGAGGGGTCCTCACCCACGGACAGCCGCGACCACATAGCCAGGGCCGCCTCGAGTTCTTGAGCGAGCGACGTCACTCGGCCCGGGTGCCATTTCCCGAGCGATGCCACGTAGTGGGCCCGCCGGTCTTGGCCGACGACCCGACGACCGAGCGCTTCCAGCCTCCGAAGGGTTGCCGGCGGACGATCGCTCCGGTCGTGACGCGGTTGACATACGCGTTGCCGACCTCGACGCCGGCACACCATTGCGCGACCTCCTGAGAGTCCAGGCTGTGGATGCCACCTGTTAACCCGTAACCCGTCGAGTTCTCCAACCCGAGCGCATGGTTCAGGTCCCGGGCGCGCATTACGCCAAGGACGGGCCCGAAGCATTCGGTGAGGTGGAACTCGCTCCCCGCGGAGACCCCGATCTTGACGCCGGGGCTCCACAGGTTGGGGTTCAGGCTGTCACGGCGCGGCGTTACCAACCATTTCTCTCCCGGCCCAAGCTCCGTCAGTGCTCGCAAAAGAGGCCCGGCCGCCGGCCGGATAAGCGGGGCCACGTCGGTGGCGAGATCAGAGGCGGGGCCGACGCGAAGACTGGCCACTGCATCCGCCAGGCGGCGCCTGAAATGCCGGTCGTCGTAGACGGACGACTCCACGATGGCCAGGCTGGCGGCGGAACATTTCTGGCCCGCGTGGCTGAAGGCGGAGTGGACCAGGTCCCTGATGGCGTCGTCAAGGTCAGCCGCCGCCGTGATAACGAGCGCGTTTTTTCCACTCGTTTCGCCGTGGATCTCCAGAGATGGCCGCCAACCGAGGAACATCCTGGCCGTGGACCACGCGCCCGTGAATATCACCGCACCCACGTCCGGGTGCGTGATCAGGTGTTGCCCGGCCTCGTCGTCTGCACACGGTAGGAACTGCAGGACGTCCCCCGGCACCCCTCCCTCCCAGCACTGCCGGGCGAACTGGGCGGCCGTCAGCACCGTTTCGGGCGCCGGTTTCAAGACCACGGCACTGCCGGCGGCCAGCGCCGCCAGCACGCCACCGGCCGGGATGGCGTAGGGGAAATTCCAGGGAGGAGCGACGACGACCACCCCGGGCGGCTCGAAATACCCGGGGTCGCCGGAGCCGTCCTCTCCGTCCCCGTCGCGGTGAGGCTCCTCCAGTTGCAGCGCCTGGTCGGCATAGTAACGGGCAAAATCAATTGCTTCCGACACCTCGGGGTCGCCCTCGCCGATAGTTTTGGCGCCGTCGTGCGCCATTACCGCCAACGTCGAGCCGCGCTGGCGGCTCATGACATCGGCCACCGAGCGCAGGCACTTCGCCCGGTCCTGCGCCCCGCGTTTATGCCATCCGGGAGCGGCCCGCCTGGCCACCTCGACGGCCAGGTCGATGGTCGGGATGGTTGCCTCGACGTAGCGGTACAACAAAGGGCCGGGTTCAGACGGATTTGTTCCCTGCCCGCTCAGCGGGGCCGTGACCTGGGCTCCGTCCACAACGGCGTTCACGGTGTAGGGACGTCCAGCACGAAAGTGCTCGATTTCTTCGGCAACCCATTTTCGGTTGGCGGCAATGGTGAAGTCGGTACCTGGCGTATTGGCGAAGCCGGTCCCATCGGCTACCGTGCCAGTGCTTGCGGTCCCAAAGGTTGCGGTGCCACTGCTTGGGGTGACGCCAGTGGCGCCTGAGCCGCCCCTCGTCGCCCGTTCGCTTTCGCGGTCCTGCACCCGCCTCGGCCCGAGCGGTGGCGCGTGCCGCCCGGCGACCGCGGCACGGAATTTCGCCCGTTCGGCTTCCCATTCCTGCGAACCAACGGACAGGTTGAAAAGGTGGGCGAGGAAGTTCTCGGGCGACGTGTTCTCGTCGAACCGGCGCACGAGATATGCGACGGCCGACGCGAACTCATTTCGGTCGACAACTGGTGCGTAAAGAAGGATGCCTCCGGCGGCTTGTCTTGCCGCGAGTGCCTGCGGGTTTGCCATTCCTTCGAGCATCTCGAGCTCGATCTCGGCCCCCGTGGCTTCCCGGACGGCGAGGGCCCACCCGACATCGAACAGGTTGTGGCTGGCGACACCGACCCGCAATGCTCCCTCGTTACGGGCCTCGATCGCCAGGTCCAACAGCCGCAAAAAGTTGGCGTCCACGTCGGCTTTCGACGTAAAAGGCGCCTGCGGCCACTCCTCGAGTTCGCTTTCGACTTGCTCCATGGCCAAATTGGCCCCTTTGACCAGGCGCACCTTCACGGCGCTCCCGTGTTGTTGCTTGCGGGCCCGGGCGAACGAAGCGAGGCGCTCCAGGACGGCGTAGGAATCGGGCAGGTAGGCCTGAAGGGCGATACCCGCGTCGAGGTTAGAAAATGCCGGTTCCGACAGAGCACGCAAAAAAGCGTCGACTGTGAGCTGGAGGTCGCCGTACTCCTCCATGTCGAGATTGACGAATTTTGGCGGGTTCGATTGACGCGCCACCCGGAAAACTTTGCGGAGACGCTCGACGACACGCGAGACGCCGTCTTCGTAGGCCAGTACGTCGAGACGAGAACAGATCGCCGATATCTTGACCGAGATGTAGTCAATGTCGGGCCGGCGGAGGAGTTCGATAACCCCGTCCATGCGGGCCAGGGCCTGCCCCTCGCCGAGGATCGCTTCACCGAGGATATTGACGTTCAGGCGCACGCCCTGGCGGCGACGGAGGCGTACGTGGCGGGACAGGGAGCTCCGGGCGGATGAGAAGACGGTGGTCGAGAACTCCCTCCGGAGCCGCCAGTCGACTGCCCACATGGTCGGCCGGGGAAGAAGAGGAGCGGCTCGCGCCGCCGTCAGGAGGGCTACCCGGTCGAGCCCGGTGACGAACGGTGGCAGCCCGAGCTCGTTCACGAGGCTACGTAGACGGCGGGCCGCCCGCTGCGGGTCCTTGATCCGGAGCACCTGATCGGTGAGGGCCATGAGAAACTCGCGGCCTTCCGGCGCGGCAACGAGGGCACCCACGCGAGTCCGGCGCCGCTTATCGGCGGCCGTTTCGAGCGCAGCCGCATTAGCGACCAGGCGGGCGGCAATTGCCTCGGCCCGTTCGGCCAGATGGAGGTCAGGCAAGTCGAGGTCAGGCAAATGGAGGTCGGGCAGATAATGGTCGGGCAAGCGCGTCTCAGGCATCTGGAGGTCCTAGCCCTCTACCTTCACGCCCGCCCGGTCCACGACTGCGCCACAGCATGAGCTCAGGATGTGCTGGTGTCAGCAGCGAGCGGGATAGAGACAACGAAACGAGAACCACCGTACCCTGGGGTCTCCAGACGCACCTCGCCGCCGTGCGCCTCAACCAGGTCTTTTACCACCGCAAGCCCGATCCCGCTCCCGCCTGCTTTTCGGCCCGTAGTGCCGCGGAAGAAGCGTTCGAATACCCGGTCCTGCTCCGAGACGGGGATCCCCGGGCCGGTATCGGTCACTTCGAGCCGCGCCCAAAGGTGCTCGCCCCGTACGAGCAGGCAGACCGTTCCCCCCGGCGGCGTGAACTTGGCTGCGTTCCCGAGGAGATTGGCCACTATTTGGCGGAGCCGGCTGGGGTCAGCCCACACGACCGCGGAGCAGAGGTCACGCTCGAGCCGCACCCCGCTGGCAGAGAACCGACCCGCCAGCGAGTCCGCCGCTCCTGCCGCCACTTCGGCGAAGTCAACTTCTGAGCGATCGAGGCTCAGCCCAGCGGCGTCGGCGGAGGCCAGCGTCTGGAGGTCCTGCACCATCCGGCCGAGCCGAAGAGACTCGTCGTGCAACGAGATGAGCGCCTCCGGCGTCGGTGCGTTCACGCCGTCCACGAGTGCTTCTGTCTCGGCCTGGAGAATGGCCACGGGAGTGCGCAGCTCGTGAGCTACATCTGCCACCATGGCCTGGCGCAGGTGCTCGTGGTGCTCCAGCGAGGCAGCCATCGAATCGAACGCCCGGGCCAGTTCAGCCAGTTCGCTCGGCCCTTTCGGTGTCCCGACCCGGGTGCCGCTTGTACCCGAGCCGAGGGCGCGCGCCGCCGCCGACAGCCGCTTGATGGGGCGGGCCAGGCCCTTGGCCACGACCACAGCGACGACCAGGGCAACGACGGCGGCGATGATGGCACTGACGGCGACGGCGCTGGCGAGGTCCGAACGCAACCGTCGCTCGGCGGCCGTCAACCCACCCTGCGGGAAAACGAGGTGCAGGTCGCCGATCGTCTGCGAGCCCAGGGAGAGGGTGCGGTAAACCCCGACGGGTTGGCTGCCGTCGAGCATATCTTCGCGCCCGGCCACCAACCGGGGAGCCCGGCCCGGCTCGGCCACCGAGAGCGCCGCCCCGGAGACGTCCGCCAGCGCGATAGCGGGGCGAAGGTCTGCACCCGGCCAACCACCGTTGGCCCGGTACGCATTGTCCAGCGCAGAGACCACGGCGGCGGTGGTCTGAGCTCGCTGTGTCGACGCCAAACCGGCGAGATCCGAACGGGTCGTTATGAGCGTCACGGACGCAAATGCAGCTTCAGCGGCCAGGGCAACGCCGGCGAAAGCCACCACGAGGCGGGCCGCCAGTCGCCCACGGTGCCACTCGGCCATCGCCTCAGTGGCCCTGCTCGTTACCAGCGACCAGCACGGTCGACGCCATCATCAACCTCCGGCGACCATTATTCAGCTAACGCAGAGGGCGCGAGGCCCCGGCTGATCGGACCGGTCCTTCAGCAGCCCCTGTAGCTGTTGGCGCAGGGGCCTAGAGCCGTTCGGCTCCCTGGGCTTCTTCGGCTTCCTCTTCCTCTACCGTCAGCTCGGCGGCGGGGTCGGCTTCGAGACGGGCGTCCGGGATCGGCTTGCCGCTCATTACCGAGAGCCCAAAGGTGCCCTTCGTCAGGCGCTGCTCGGCTCGCGATATGGCATCGAGGCGGTCGCGGAGCTGAGCCGCAACGGCATCGTCGGTCGCTTCGTCGATAAAGGGCTCGGACGGGTCTTCATAGTCGGCGGGCTGCTCGTCAGCGGCGGCGCGGTCTTCCTGCTGGCGTTGGCTCGTCGAATCGAGCAGTGCCTCGACCCGGGCCCGCTCGGCGCTGAGCAGCGCCCGGGCTCTTGCCTTGTCCATTTGCCCTCCCATAGGCCCTGGCGGTTGCCGACGTGTCTCGGGAAACCGCTGGTCAAATCGATTCAGATAGGTGCTCCAGCAGGCTGGCGGCTGGAACTGCGCTTCTAACCTACGGTCTTCGCCCGCCATCTGGAGCCTCGAGTACCGCGAGTGGCCATGCCGCCGCGCCGCCCACCCAGAAAATGGTTCGACAGACGAACTATCGTCGGTACCCTGGGACCTGTGAGCTCCAGCTTCCCCACTGCCACGCCAACCGTCGAGACGACTGCGGCTGCAAGCGCAAGCCCGACGATCGCCCCGCCACTGCGGCCGCGCCCCACCGTTGAAGCCGTTCGCGCTCTCGGCGCGCGCCTCCAGGCTGCTCGAGCGGTCCTTTGGCGAAGTCAACCTCGCCCATTACCGCGTGCTGGCTGCGATCGCCTCGGGGGACCAGCGCGCCTCGCGTATCGCCACCAAACTGGCGCTGGGCAAGCCGGCGATCAGTGCCAGTGTCGAATCGCTGTTCAGACGGGGCCTGCTGGCTCGCTCGGAGGTGGAGGGCGATCAGCGCGCCGCCGCGCTGGAGCTCACAGACGAGGGCAACAGGCTGTTGGCCAGCGTCGAAACGGCCATGGTGGTCTGGCTCGAGGACCTCTGTGCCCGTACGCCGGATCCTGAGCAAGTGCTCCGCAGCCTGATGTGGATGGGAGAGGCGGTCGAGCAGATGGCCGCCGAACGTCACGCCGAGGGACGCTAACTGGTTTTGGACAGCTCAAACACTACCGCCGTGGCCTCGGAGCCGTTGACGAGCGGCGACGCGCCTGCACGCTCGGAGGGATGGGTGCGGCGGTTGACCGGTTACGCCATGCGGCACCGCCGGGACGTGCTCATCTCGTTGGCTGCCGCCGTGCTCGGCAGCGCCTGTCAGACCATCATCCCGCTGGTGGAGCGCCAGATCCTCGACAACGTGATCCTGGTCCCGCGGTCGGCCCTCTGGCCCTGGCTGCTGCTGTTGATCACGCTGGCCGTCGTCGCCTTCGTGTTTGCCTATATCCGCCGCTATCGGGGTGGCCGGGTGGCTTTGAGCGTCCAGTACGACCTGCGCAACGACATGCTCGACCACCTCCAGTCGATGGACTTCGACAACCTAAACCGCATGCCGACGGGCCAGCTGGTGGCTCGGGCCAACTCCGATACCACCCTGGTGCAAGGACTCCTCAGCTTTTTCCCCATCATGAGCGGCAACATCCTGCTGATGGTGGTGTCGCTGGTGGTCATGTTCTACCTCTCACCCCTACTGGCCATCGTCAGCCTGGTCGTGGCACCCTCGCTGCTGATCGTTTCGTACCGGATGCGCTGGCGCATATTCCCGGCGACCTGGGACGGCCAACAGAGAGAAGGCGATGTCGCACAGGTCGTCGACGAGGACGTGAACGGCGTGCGGGTGGTAAAAGCGTTCGGCCAGGAGCATGCGGAGCTGGAGCGGGTCGTCAAGGCGTCCAAATCGCTCTACGGGTCGCAGATGCGAGCGGTCCGGTTGCAGTCGCGCTACCAGCCGCTGCTCGAAGCCATCCCGACTATTGGCCAGGTGACCATACTGTTCTTCGGGGGTTGGTTGGCTCTCCAGGGCGATATCACGCTCGGGACGTTCCTCGCCTTTTCGACCTACATCGGCCAACTCTTGGCCCCCGCCCGCCAGCTGGCAGGCGTCCTCACCATTGGCCAGCAGGCACACGCCGGCGTCGAGCGCATTTTCCAACTACTCGACCTGAAGCCGGCTATCGCAGACCCGCCGGGGGCCGTGGACCTGCCGACCCTCAAGGGAGAGCTGGATTTCTGCGACGTCCACTTTGCCTACGGCAACGGCCAACCCGCTCTTCAGGGTTTCGACCTTCATATCGCGCCGGGTGAAAAGGTGGCCATTGTGGGCCCCAGCGGGAGCGGTAAGTCGACCGCCGCCCTGTTGGTCTCGCGCTTTTATGACCCGTCCGCCGGAGCCGTGCTGGTCGACGGCCATGACGTGCGCAGTGTGGCCCTGGGTACGTTGCGACGCCAGGTTGGTGTGGTCTTCGAAGAGAGCTTCCTTTTCTCGGACTCGGTCCGCGCCAATATTGCCTACGGCCGGCCCGACGCGACGGACGCAGAAGTAGAGGCGGCGGCCAAAGCGGCGCAAGCCCACGAGTTCATCGAGAGGCTGCCGGAGGGCTATGGCACTGTCGTAGGCGAGCGCGGCCTCACCCTGTCAGGTGGCCAACGCCAGAGGATCGCGCTGGCCAGGGCGCTGCTCTACAACCCGCGCATCCTCCTCCTGGATGACGCCACCAGTTCGGTCGACGCCAAGGTCGAAGAGGCGATCCATGCGGCGCTGCGGGAGGCCATGGCCGACCGCACGACCGTGCTCATCGCCCACCGGCGTTCGACTCTCCACCTGGCCGACCGCATCGCAGTGGTCGAGCAAGGCCGCGTGGTTGATTTCGGTACCCACGACGAGCTGGTGGCCCGCAGCGACAGTTACCGCGCTTTGCTCTCCGGGCTGGAGCAGGATCTGGCGGCGAGCGTGGGCGACCGCATCGAAGTTTTGGCGGCCATGGCTGCCGTTACCGGATCTCCGCGGGCGACGGGGGCAACGGCGTCACCGCCTCGGCGTGGGCTGCTGGCACAACCGCCGACGGCAGCCGGCCGTCGGACGGTTCCCGTAGCCTTGGGCGGCCGAGCATAGGCCCCGGTCTTGGCCGCGGTGGAGGAGGGGGCTGGCGCCTCAATCTGGCCCCCACCCCGGAGTTGCTGGCACGAGTCGACGCCCTGCCCCCGGTCCGCGATTTCCCTGAATTCAACGTGGAAAAAGAGTCGGTCCACGACCGGCGTTTCAACCTGAGGCGGCTGCTGAACGAGTTCCGGCGGCCCCTTTTGGCTGGCCTTGTGCTGGTGGTCCTCGACGGCCTGGCCGCATTGGCGGGACCGGTACTGGTGAAGGAAGGCCTCGACAGCGGCGTCGCCAAGGGTTCGCTAGGCGTCTTGCTGGTGGCATCGGTTGTCTACCTGTTCGTCACGCTGGCCGACCTGGCCGTCGAAATGGGGGAATCGCTCATAACCGGGCGGACCGCACAGAGGATCATGCTTTCTCTGCGTGTCCGCATCTGGGCCCAGCTGCAACGGCTCTCGCTTGACTATTACGAGCGAGAAATGGCGGGCCGCATCATGACGCGGATGACGACCGACGTGGACCAGTTCGAATCGCTTATCGAAAACGGGCTCCTCTCGGCCCTGGTTTCGGTGGTCACGTTCCTCGGTGTAGGCATCGCCCTCGTGGTCATCAATCCCATCCTCGGGTTGTCCGTCCTGACCGTTGTGGTGCCTCTTTCGGTTGCCACGGTGATTTTCCGGCGCAAGGCCGTACGCCTGTACGAGCTGTCGCGAGAGCGCATAGGCATTGTCAATGCCGACTTCCAGGAAAGCCTGGCGGGGGTCCGGGAAGCCCAGGCTTTCGTCCACGAGGAACGGACCAAACAGCGGTTCCACCGGCTGGGTCACGACTACCTCGAGTCACGGGTGGCGTCTCAGCGTCTCGTAGCCACCTATTTCCCCTTCGTGCAATTGCTCTCAGGTGTGGCCGACGCCATAGTGCTCGGCGTGGGAGCCGGTCTGGTGGCCCGGGGGGAACTCTCCTCTGGCGCCCTCATCGCGTTCATCCTGTACATCGATCTCTTCTTTTCGCCCATTCAACAGTTGTCCCAGGTCTTTGACTCGTGGCAGCAGACCCGGGTATCGGTGCGGAGGATCGGCGAGCTCATGCAGCTCGATACGCGGACTCCCGAAGCACAGGACCCCACTGTGCCCGGGCGGCTGCGGGGCGCCCTCGTCCTTGACGACGTCCGCTTTCGCTACCCCACCGTCGCAGTCGCGACGGGGGACGACGGTGGGCGACGCGGTGCACGCGATGGCTCTGAGCAGGGGGCACCACAGGTGCGGGCCAGGGCCAAGATGCCGGAGGCCTTGCAGGGGGTCGACCTCCGGGTGGAGCCGGGCGAAACGGTTGCCCTGGTCGGCGAGACGGGAGCCGGTAAGTCGACGGTTATGAAGCTGTTGGCCCGCTTTTACGACCCGGATGATGGCAGCGTCAAAGTCGATGGGTACGACCTGCGCGGCGCTCGACCTGGAGGCGTTCCGGCGCCAATTGGGGTACGTGCCGCAGGAAGCTTTCCTCTTCTCGGGCACTGTACGAGACAACATCGCCTACGGGCGCCCCGACGCTTCCGACGCCGAAGTGGAGCGGGCTTCCCGGGCCGTCGGCGCGCACGAGTTCATCGCGTCGCTACCGGGCGGCTACCATCACGAGCTCTCCGAGCGGGGGCGCTCCCTTTCGGCCGGTCAGCGCCAGCTGGTGGCCTTGGCCCGAGCCGAGCTGGTCGACCCCGCCGTGCTACTTCTCGACGAGGCAACGTCCAACCTCGACCTGGCGACCGAAGCAAGGGTGGCGGCCGCCATGCACCAGGTCTCTCGCGACCGCACGACGGTCCTTATCGCCCATCGGCTGCAGACGGCCCGTTCGGCCGACAGGATCATCGTCCTCGACCACGGACACGTCGAAGAGGTCGGGACGCACGAGGAGCTGCTGCAGCGAGGGGGTAAGTACGCCGATATGTGGCAGGCGTTCGAGCTTGTCGGTCAGGGAGCGGCCTGACACGGTGTTCACAGGCGCACATCCGTAAAGTGCCGGGCGTACAGTGTTTATCGCCCTATGAGTTACGACGAGGACCTGGCCAACCGCCTCCGTGAAGCACTGGCCGCCGAAGAAGGTATACGCGAAAAGCGAATGTTCGGTGGCTTGGCCTTCTTGATCAACGGCAACCTGGCTTTGTCGGCTTCAGGCCGTGGCGGGCTGATGTGCCGCGTAGGGGCCGGCGCCGCCGCCGAGGTGCTGTCGCGACCTCACGTGGAGGCCGTCGAGATGGGCGGTCGCCAGATGACAGGGTGGGTGCGCGTGGCGCCCGAAGGAGTGAGGACATCGTCGCAGTTGCAGGCCTGGGTACGCCGTGGACTGGAATTCACGCGTGCCCTCCCACCGAAGGCTTGAAGTCATATGAGCAGGAGCAGCGGGTCGAAGTTCGACTACGGGCCTCGGACCGCCCTGGTGGTAGTGGACATGCAGAACGACTTTGCCCACCCCGACGGGGCCCTGTACGTACGGGGCGGCGACGAGGTCGTCGGCATCGTGAACCGGGAAATCCGCCGCGCCCTCGCCGCCGGCGCTGTTGTCGTGTACACACAGGACTGGCACCCGCCGAGCACGCCCCATTTTGCCAAGGATGGCGGGATCTGGCCGGTGCACTGTGTGGCCGGGTCGTGGGGCGCCCAGCTGGAACCGTCGGTAGAAGTAACGGCGCGGGTGGTCCGCAAGGGTACCGGGGGTGAGGACGGGTACTCGGGCTTCACGGTCCGCCACCCCGAGACCGGGGAAGAGCAGCCTACGGCGTTGGGCGGGATGCTGCGGGACGCCGGCACCGAGCAGGTGGTCATCGTCGGGCTGGCCACGGACTACTGCGTGAAGGACACGGCCCTTGACGCGGTCAGATCCGGCTTCGCCACAACGGTCCTGACCGAGGGAGCCAGGGCGGTCGACCTTCACGCTGGTGACGGCGCCCGGGCGCTCGACGAGCTCGCCCGGGCCGGTGTCACACTCAGCGGTCCCTCGCGTCAGTCCCAGCGGAAGAACCGAACGGCGCAGACGCTGAAGGCGAAGGCGTAGCCGGCCAGCACGGCTAGGCCAACCGGGTGCGGCCAGTGTCCCCCCATGGTGTCCTGCATGGCGTTGACGGCCGCCGAGAGGGGCGTGTACTCCCCGATGTGGCGCAGCACCGGGGGCATCGTGGCCTGGGGCGTCCAGAGCCCGGCGAAGAACACCATGGGCAGAAAGAGGAAGGCCCCGACGGCGCCCGCCACTCGTCCGTTGGGCGCCGAGCGCGGCGATCAGTAACCCCAGAGCCAGCATCGCCGCCGCCACCAGCACGACGGTCACCAGGAAGCCTCCCACCTGACGGGGGAAGGCCACTCCAAACGCTATGCGCCCGACGAGGAGTAGCCCGGCGGTGGCCGCCAATGCCACTCCGAGGTTGACGATGAGTTGCGCGCCCAGCACGCGGTTGGCCCCAACGGGGGTGGTGTCGAGCCTACGCAAAATGCCCCGGTCCCGGTACCCGGCGAGGACCGCGGGCATGCCTTGCATGGCAAAAGTGGCCGTGACAAAAGCGATCAGTACGGGTTCGTATACGGCCACCAGCCTGAGCCCACCAAGCTGTGAGTCCGGGCCACCGGCGAAAAGCCCCATTACGCTGAGCAGGACCATTGGTAAGGCGATGCCCCACAAAAGGGGGAGCGGTTCGCGGAGCAGAAGCTTGGCTTCGACGAACACCAATTTCCTGAACGGGTGCATGACTTCTCCCTGCTTTACTTGGCCCGTCTCGATTTGGCCCGTCTCGATCTGGCCCGTCTCGATTTGGCCCGTCTCGATTTGGCCCGTCTCGATTTGGCCCGTCTCGATTTGGCCCGTATCGATTTTCCCTGTTTCCATTTGGGCCGTCTCCATTTGGCCTGGCTTCATCTGAGCCGTGTCGTTCATTGCCTGTCTCCATCCGTGCCGGCGGTGTGGTGCGCGTGACCGGTAATGGCGACAAAGGCGTCTTCGAGGCTGGGCCGCTCGACCCGCAGGTCCTCCGGCACGACCCCGTGGGCCGCGAGGGTCACGACAATTGAGGTGGCGACGTCGCCATTGCCGGTCACCGTCACCACTCCGTTGTGCCGGGTCACGCTGGCGACGGTGGGCAGGTCGAGCACGAGACGGTCGGGGAAAGGCGCCGACGGACTGAAGCGCACTCGTTGCCACGCTCCAGTGGACTCGATCAGGTGCTCGGGGCGGCCCACCGCCGCCACCCGTCCGGCGTCGATAATGGCCACCCGGTCGCACAGCCGCTCCGCCTCTTCCATAAAATGAGTAACCAGCAGGACGGTCGCCCCCTTGTCGCGCAGCTCGTCGACGATGGACCAGGCATCACGTCTTGCGGCCGGGTCGAGGCCGGTCGTGAGCTCGTCGAGGACCGCCACGCGCGGCTGGCCCACCAGGGCCAGGGCGATCGAAAGGCGCTGCTTCTGACCTCCCGAGAGCTTCTTCCAGCGGGCCTGCCTCTTTTCGGCCAGGCCGAGACGGTCAAGGAGAGCACCCGTGTCGGCGGGTGACCGGTAGAAGGAGCGGTAGAGGTCCACCGCTTCGGCAACCGTGAGCTTGTCGGGTAGCTGGCTCTGCTGAAGCTGTGCGCCTACCACCTGGCGCAGCTCCTGGCGGTCACGACGAGGGTCGAGGCCGAGAACCCGGACGGTGCCCCCGTCGGGTTGCCGGAGGCCCTCGACGCATTCGACTGTCGTGGTCTTGCCGGCGCCGTTCGGCCCCAGGACACCGAACACCTCGCCTTCTTCCACCCGGAAGCTGACGTCGTCAACGGCCACCTTTTCGCCGTAGCGCTTGTGAAGACGTTCGATTTCGATGGCTGGCACGTCCGGTGTCGCAAACCCGTAGTTGGCGAGCCCATGCGTGAGGAGGGATTGGCTCATATCAGCATGGTCACGCGACGGGGCCGGTCCCGGCATCGGCGGAGGGTCGGTTCTTCGGCCGACCAAGGTCCGGCGACCCATTCGACTTTTGCCAACAAGCATCGACTTAGGTCGGTATCGCCGGTGTAATTCGTGGTCTTAGGCTGGACCGCGTGTCGACAGCCACGGTTGACGGGCGCCTCTCCAGGGCCGAAGCGCGATCGATGGCGCTGTCGCGGCCAGGTGCAGCCATCACTGGCTCAGTGGTGGTGCTGATCGGTGCCCTGACCGGCCTCACGGTCTGGGGCGAGTTCACCTCAGGGTCGACCACCGGGATGTTGGTCCTCGATGTGGTGGTAGGCGCCGTTAGCTGTGCCCTGGTCCCCGTCGTCCTGCGCTGGCCCGTCCACGGCGCACTGGCCTTGGCCGTGCTGGCGGCTCTATCGCCGGCGGCCACACCGGCGGCCACGGTGGCGACGCTGGTCGTGGCCCAACGGCGACCGTTCGCCGTCGCTGCTGGCGTCGCTGGAGCCGGCATCGTCGCCCACGCCGTGCGTGGCCTCTGGCGCCCGATTACCGGGCTGCCGTACGGTTGGTGGCTCGTCCTGGTCGTAGTGGCGTACGCCGCGCTGGTGGGGTGGGGAGAGCTGACCCAGGCCCGCCAGGCCCTCATCGATTCGCTTCGCGACCGGGCGGAACGGGCCGAGGCCGAACAGGACCGGCGAGTAGCCGAGGCCCACGCCCAGGAGCGCGCTCGTATCGCCCGCGAGATGCACGACGTGCTTGCCCACCGCCTCTCGCTGCTCGCCACGTACGCCGGGGCTATGGAGTACCGTCCCGACTCGTCGCCCGAGCAGCTCTCGCAGGCGGCGGGCGTGATCCGTT
Source organism: uncultured Acidimicrobiaceae bacterium (assembly GCA_963754115.1). Taxonomy (GTDB): domain Bacteria; phylum Actinomycetota; class Acidimicrobiia; order Acidimicrobiales; family Palsa-688; genus Fen-671. The sequence goes on from CAVWFC010000010.1 coordinate 748,682, forward strand.
CGAGCTCCCACCAGGCACTCGAGGACCTCCGTGTCGTCATAACGCTGTTGCGGGAAGACGAGGACGAAGACGGCGGCGGCATCGCTCCTCCCCAACCCGGGCTGGCCGACCTCCGTCGCCTCGTCGAGGAGTCCCGCATGGCCGGGACGTCTGTCCACTTTCACGACGAGCTCTCCCACCCGGACGCGCTGCCGGCCACCACGGGGCGCACCGTGTACCGCGTCGTGCAGGAAGGGCTGACCAACGCCAGGAAGCACGCCCGCGGCGAGCCGGTCGAGGTCAACCTTGAAGGCGGGCCGGGAGGGCGCTTGCGCGTGGACATCACCAACCGCCTGCCGGCGTCAGGGCTCGCCGGGCCGGTAACGCCCGGCGCCGGGACGGGTCTTATCGGCCTGGCTGAGCGAGTTGACCTGGCCGGCGGCCATTTACACCACGAGCAGACCGCGGCGGGGGAGTTCCGCCTGCATGCGTGGCTGCCGTGGCCGGCATGACCGAGCCCGTAAGGGTACTCATAGTCGACGACGACGCCCTGGTGCGAGCGGGGCTTTCGATGATGCTGGACGGGGTCGACGGTATTGCCGTGGTAGGCGAAGCCGGGGACGGGGACCAGGTGGCCCGGGCGGTTGACAAGTACACGCCGGACGTGGTCCTGATGGACCTCCGGATGCCGCACGTGGACGGCATTGTGGCTACGCACATGCTCCGGGAGCGGCCCCGCCCGCCTGAAGTAATCGTGCTCACCACTTTCGACGCCGACGACAACGTGCTGAGCGCCCTTCGCGCCGGCGCCAGCGGGTTCTTGTTAAAGACTCGCCGCCCGCCCGGATCGCAGACGCCGTGAGGCGCGTAGCAGCCGGTGACCCTATCCTGTCGCCGCAGATCACCCGGCGCTTGATGGACCGAGCGGCAGACGAAGGCCGCACGCGGGAAAGCGCTCGCGCCTCACTCGCCATGGTCAGTACCCGCGAGCGAGAGGTCGTCGTAGCTATCGCTCAGGGCCGCACCAACGCGGAGATCGCCTCCGAGCTCGCCATGAGCGTCCCTACCGTGAAAGCTCACATCACGCACATCCTCACCAAGCTCGGGCTCAGCAACCGGACCCAGATCGCACTGGTGGCCCACGATGCCGGGTTGGCCTGAGCCGGGTTGGCCTGAGCCGGGTTGGCCTGACACGGCCGGCTTGGCCAGGGCCGGCGACGCCGTACCGTTGCGCTGCAGGGCAGCCTCCGTTCGGAGCCGGCCCGCTCCGTTCGGAGCCAGCCCGTATCGCGGACGGGCTCGGATTACGGGGCCGGTATGATCCGTCTCGTGGCGTTCCGCGGTTGGCCAGCCGAAGGGATCGAGTTCTTCGAGGGCCTGGAGGCGGATAACTCGAAATCGTTTTGGCAAGCACACAGTCACGATTACGAACGGGACGTTAAGCAACCGATGTCCCAATTACTGGCCGAGCTGGAGCCGGAGTTCGGGCCGGGGCGGATATTCCGCCCCTACCGCGATGTGCGCTTCAGTAAGGACAAGTCTCCCTACAAGACCAATATCGCCGCCCTGGTCGGCCCGTCGGGGTACGTGACCTTTTCGGCCGAAGGGCTTGGTGTCGGGTCGGGGATGCACGAGATGGCGCCGGACCAATTGGAGCGTTACCGTAACGCGGTGGCGGAAGAAAAAAGCGGTGAAGCCCTCGGTTCTATCGTCACCGCCATAAGGCAAGACGGCTACAGCTGCGGCCCCCACGATTCTCTCAAAACAGCCCCCAGGGGTTACCCGAAGGACCACCCTCGTATTGGCCTCTTGCGAGGCAAAGGGATCACCGTTTGGCAACTGTGGCCGCCGGCAGCCTGGCTGGGCACGAGCAAGGCCAAGGAACGTGTCGTACTCGTGCTGCGGGCGTCGAGAGCGCTAAACGAGTGGTTGGCCCTGCACGTGGGTGAGACCGTCATGGCCGACAGGCGTCGGTGAACACCGCTTGACCTTTTCGGTCATCCGGGCCGGAAAACTTGTCTGCCCAATCGAGTCAGAGCGCCCGGATTTGCCCGGGAGGCCTGGACCACCACCACCACGACTTGAACGCCGGAGTCACGGGGAGGAACCGCCTCAAGCGCCGGTCGCCGCCGCTCGAGAGGGATCGGCGCTCCACTGCGACCACGAACCGGCATAAAGGCGGCCCTGACCGAGGCCCGCAAGCTCGAGGGCGAGGAGGTCGTGACAGGCTGTAACCCCGGACCCGCAATAGACGACCGGCGCTATGCCGGGCTTCACCCCGAGGGCTTCGTATATGGCACGGAGAGCGCCTGGTGCTTTGAAGCGGCCCTCGTCGTCGATATTGGCGCTGGTGGGAGCGTTTTTGGCCCCTGGTATGTGGCCCGCCCGGGGGTCAACCGGCTCGACCTCGCCCTGGAAACGTTCGGGCGCCCGAGCGTCGAGCACGAGGGGCGCCGACGCGACGTCATCGGCATTGGCGAAGCGTTGGCCCGGCCAACGGTCGAGGAGGAACGTAGCGCCACGCAATGCACCGCCACGCGATCTACTGGTGGCCCCGGTCGGCGGCGGACCGCTGGCGAATGGTCCCGGCCAGGCGTCGATCCCTCCGTCGAGCAAAGCGGCGTCATGGCCCGAGACGCGCAGCAGCCAGACCAACCGGGCCGCCACCCTCCCGGCGTCATCGTCATAAGCCACCAGCCTGGTGCTGTTGCCGATCCCGAGCGATGCCATCTCGGTGGCGAACGTGGCCGGGCTGGGAAGGGGGTGCCGGCCTTCGGCGGCAGAGGGCGAACTGGCCAGGCACCGGTCGAGGTCGAGGAAAACGGCCTCCGGTATATGCCGCTGGCGGAACGCCTCGTAGCCGGAACGGCCATCGAGGTACCAGCGCACGTCGGCCACCGTCACCTCATCGCGGTGCCCCGCCAACCAGCCGGCATCAACGACGGGGCTATCGAAAAAAGAATTGCCCATAAACCGCAGACTATGGTGGCGCCATGACGGGATGGCCGGGCGAGCCGGTGATTTATGAAATCAACACCGCCGTATGGTTGGACGAGCGGTCGCGGGCGGCGGGCCAGCCTCTTACCCTGGCGGAGGTCGCACCGGCCGATTGGGACGCGGTCACGCCGAGCGGCGTAGACGCCGTGTGGCTTATGGGCGTATGGCAACGCAGCCCGGCCGGCCTGGCGGTTGCAAATGATGACGCGGGCCTACAGGCATCGTTCCGCGACGCGTTGGGCGACCTTGGCCCCGACGACATTATCGGTTCGCCTTATTGCGTCCGCCGTTACGTGGTCGACGCCGCTTTCGGCGGCCCGGCGGCCCTGGCTGCCGCGCGCGCCGCCCTGGCGGCCAGAGGGGTGAAGTTACTGCTCGACTATGTTCCCAACCATGTCGCCCCCGACCACCCCTGGACAGTGGACCACCCGGAAAGGTTCGTCCGCGGTAACCGGGACGACCTCGACGCGGATCCCGCGGCGTGGGCGCTCGTAGGTGACAATGTGCTCGCCAGGGGGCGCGACCCCTATTTCCCACCGTGGCCAGATGTCGTCCAGCTCGACGCTTTCTCCCCGGCGCTCCGCAACGCCACGGTAGAGGTCCTCTCAGAAATATCCGACCAGTGCGATGGCATCCGGTGCGACATGGCCATGCTGATGACTAACGAGGTGTTTTCCAGGACGTGGGGAGGTCGCACAGGACCCGCTCCCGCGAACGATTTTTGGCCAACTGTTATAGGTGCCCTGCGCCAGCGTCATCCCGAAACGGTGCTAATCGCCGAGGCGTATTGGGATATGGAGTGGGTGCTCCAGCAGCAGGGTTTTAATTTCTGCTACGACAAGCGCCTTTACGACCGGATCCTCAGCGGGAGCCCAACCGCGGTGCGGAGCCATCTGCTGGCGGACCTGAGCTATCAGTCCCGGCTGATACGGTTCCTCGAAAACCACGACGAGCCCCGTATCGCAGCCGAAATAGCGGTCGAGCCCGAGCGGGCGGCAGCCGTGGCCATCGCCACTCTTCCCGGGGCCACCCTGTGGCACGAGGGCCAGTTCGAGGGCCGCCGCGTACGGCCTCCCGTTTTTCTGCGCCGGCGCCCGGACGAACCGTTGGACAAGGACCTGGCGTCCTGGTACCGGTCCCTGATCGCGGCCGTGGGAGCCAGCGGCATGCGCCTGGGCCAGTGGCGGTTGCTCGACGTCAACGGCTGGCCCGACAATCAAACGTGTCGTAACCTGCTGGCCTGGAGCTGGTCGCGGGACGGCACAGACCGTCACGTGGTAGTCGTCAACCTTTCCGGCGCCCCGTCACAGGGGCGGGTGCCACTCGCGTGGGCCGACCTGGGGGGCCGCCCCTGGCAGCTCACCGACCTGCTTGCGGGCTCGACCTTCGAGAGAGAGGGGACCGAACTGGCCGACCCCGGCCTGTTCGTAGCCCTCGACCCGTGGCGCTACCACGTGCTGGTCCTGCGCTGACGCCAGTTTGGCTGCTCCGGCGGCGACTGAGGGTAGCAGTGGCCGAAATCTGGGCAGGGAGCAGTTTTTCGGCCGTTCCCGGCCGACGTTGAGACATTGAGGCGACGTTGAGACATCGAGGGAGGTAGGTGTGCCCTTGGCCCGGCCTTTTCGCTTCGGGGTCCAGATGCGGCCGCAACGCACGACGTGGGAGCGCTACCGTGCTGCGTTCCTGGCCGTCGAGCAACTTGGCTTCGACACCATCTGGAGTTCCGACCACCTGCTGCCGGCGTCGGGCCCGGACGACGGGCCCCGTTTCGAAACTTTGACGACGCTGGGCGCCATGGCGGCGCTGACGACGCGGGTACGGCTTGGTGCCCTCGTGTTCGGGGCTCTTTACCGGGACCCGGCCACCCTGGCCAAGAGCGCGGCGATGATCGACCACATCAGTGGTGGTCGTCTCGAGTTCGCTCTCGGCGCCGCGTGGAGCGAGAACGAGTTCAAGGCCTATGGGCTGCCATATCCTTCGTTGCCGGAGCGTTATGCCCGGCTGGACGAGTCGTTGCAGATCGTAAAGGCGCTCTGGGCGCAAACCCGGACGACCTTTGCCGGACGCTATTACCGGGTCGAGAGCGCGCCTTGTGAGCCCAAGCCACTCCAACGGCCCCATCCGCCAATAATGGTCGGTGGCGTGGGCCGCGGAGCGCTGCGCATCGCGGCCAAATACGCGGACGGGTCCAACCTCTTCGGCTCCCCCGAAAGGGTCAAAGAACGGGTGGCACTGTTGAGGACGTTCTGCGACGACGCCGGACGCGACTTTGGCGATATCGAATTATCCCTGCACAGTGACCTTGCTATAGCGCCTACGCGCAGCGACGTGGAGGACCTGGTGTCGCGCCTGGTGGCCGAGGGTGGCCTGGATCTCGAAAAACAGCGGGATTTGTGGGTTATCGGTACTCCCGGTCAGGTGATCGACCAGCTCCGGCCTTACGCGGATATCGGTATATCCCACTGGATCGTCCACGTTGACGACCCGTACGAAATTGGCCCACTCCGCCTGTTGCGCGACGAAGTCGTGCCCGCTTTCCGCTAGTGCCGCTACCGGCCGAAAGCCCTGCGAGCCCCTGACGGCTGAGCAACCACCGGCAACGGAGCCGCTCCTATCCTCAGTAGAGGCAGCGAAAGCTCAGGCCCACTCCGCAGATCGTCATCGACACCCCGACGCCTTTCCTCGCCGCGACGGGCGTCGCCCCGCCTTGCTGGGTGGCCGCGCCTCCGCCGGGTGACGCAACGGGGCCGGCGGAGCCAACCGCGACGAGCAGGAACCTGCTGGCCATGGCCACCGTGCGCGCCAGTGTGCCGGTCAGCAGCCGGGTCGCCATCTCGTCGTCCCGTATGTCCCACAGGGCCAAGGCGTTGTCCCACGCAACGTCGCGCGCGGAGCTGATGCTCCAATTACATACGAGATTGGCGACGGCAGCGACGTGCTCGTCAACGTCACGCACGTCCGGGGGCTCGAACGACTCCCGTAGCGATTGCTCTGACTCGTCGAGTATCGAGTCGACTTTCTGGTAGTCGTTGTGGTGCGTGCTGGCGTCCGGCGCCGTGCCGAGGTCGGTGCACGTCGATATGACGGCCAGGGGAAGGTCGTAGTTGATATGCGCGTTCATGCCCGCCAGTGCGAACTGGATAGGTTCGATGCCTGGGCTGCGACGCGCCGCCATCAAGGGCTGCCATGCGACCGGCAGGGCTGACGGTGGGCCAGAAAGGGCGTCGACGGCGGCGAGATAACGGTTGGCAAAGGTGACGTCGAGGTGCGATACAAAGCCGGGGTCTCCGAATGAACCCTGCTGGACTTGCCCGTTCACGCCTTGTGTGACTTCGAGGTACATACGGTTGAAGCAGGCCAAGCCGTCGCTCTCAGGTAGGGCGGCGTCGATCGCCTCCATGCGGGTTATGACTTCGTCTACCGAGCTGGCGGGAGGGGCAGGGGCGGGGACCGTAGAGCTCACAGCCAGAGGGTACCCGGGGGCGACTTATGCCCGCATCAGGACCCGGGGTAATCAGGGCCCGGTCAGTTCTGAACCAGCCTGGTCCGCTCAGACGTTGGCCGTGGCGAGCACCTGGCCGCCGAAGGTCACGACCTGGACGGCGGTCACGTCTTTGGGAGGGACGAGCGCCGAACCGTCGACCCTTTCGCCCCCGGGGGGCGACTTGGACGGCGCCAACCAGCTCCCGGCGATGACCCGGTGCCCGGACCGGTCCACGACCATGAGGTAACACTCGGCATGGGCGGGGACCCCCGTGAACGCCCCCTGAAGCCTTACCCACCCCTTGGCGGGCGTCACTACCACGGTCATGTGGACCCCGGTGACGGGGTTGCTGACGGCGACCCGGGTGCTGCCCGTCCCGCCAGTGAGAGAAGGAGGGCTGCTCGAACTGAGGCCGATGAGGAGGCCTCCACCAAGGGCGGCCAGCACGACGATCACGGCGGCGGCCGCCGCCCACGCCCGTGGGCGTTGTCGTTCGCTTCTCGCCTGTCGGAGGGTGCGGGCCAAAAGCAGGTCAGCCCCTTCGGGGGGGCCGTCGAGGAACGCCTCGGGCGGCACTTCGTCCAGGCGAGCGCGCAGGGCGTCCAGTTCACCGAGCTCCTCGCGGCACCCGGGGCAGCCGGCGAGGTGCTCGTCCACCTGGCGTTGCTCGTCGCCGTCCAGCGCTTCGAGGCTGTACGGGCCGAGGAGGTCATGAGGGTGCTGGCTCACGAGGTCAGTTCCTTTTCATCAGGCGCACCCGAGGCCATGATGCCACGGAGGGACTGCAAACCGTAGTAGGCCCGCGACTTGACAGTCCCGGGAGGCACGCTCAGGCGTTGAGCTGCCTCGGCGACGCTGCTTCCCCGCCAGTACAGCTCTACCAGGACGTTCCGGTGCTCGGTGGAAAGCTGGTCGATGGCATTGAGGACGGCCATGCTGTCAACGATGTCTTCCGGGCGGTCGGGGGCGATCGTCGGCCTCGTGGGTTGCTCCGCTACCTCTGGCGGCCGAGCTGAACGAGCCCGGGCGCGGTCTACGACGATGTTGCGGGCCACGGTCAGGAGCCAGCCACGTACGGATCCCTGGCCGTTGACGAGGACCTCGGGGTGGCGCCAGGCTCGCAGGAGCGTCTCCTGCACTACGTCTTCTGCCGCCGCCCGGTCATTGGTCAGGCGGGTGGCGTAGGCGAGGAGGCTGCGACCGTGCTCCTGGTACAGCGCGCTGATGAGCGCTTCGGGGTCGCCCGCGTCCCTGCGGGCACCGCGACGGCTGCGCACGTTCAACCGCACCCTCCCGTGACCGGCGGACTTCTTTACCCCATTGCGTACCAGATCCGAAGAGGTGGTGGGGCATCCAGCGCTAGGGGTGGCGCCCGGCCACCCACCGGCGCGGAGCGAAAAGGGCGTCGTCTTTGCCCATACTCTCCGGTCTTCGGTTACGGTCACGCTTTCAGACCTTCTTCACGTCGCTTGTTTGTAAACACGGGCCCCGGAGCGGTGAGGTTCAAAATGATCACGGTCCCCAGGTGAAGGCAATCTGTACCGGCGCCCCACCGCGGCCCTGTTAGATGTGGAGCGTGAGGTGGCGCTGGCCCGGCCGCTTGTGGCAGATCGGCTACGGGATGGCCTGCTGGGTGCTCATGGGCGTGGTCGGCGGCTCGTGCTGGGTGCTGGTGGTGTCACTCCCAAAGCTTTCGTGGCGCTGGCGGGCTACGCGTGTTGCCGTCCGTCTTCTGAGCATCGGGTTGCGCATCCCGGTGAAAGTGACGGGCACCTTGCCGGCCCGGGGGACTCCCTGTGTCATCGTCGCCAACCACGCCAGCATCCTCGATTCGTTCGCGCTCGTCGACGTGTTCCCGGACCCGGTCGTGTTCGTGGCCGGAGGGGACCTGGCCGGCCATCGGGTTACCGGCCCCTTCCTGCGCGGCCTTGGCAGCGTCTTCGTGCGCCTCGAAGGCAGTGGCAACCGGTCGGCTCTTCGGTCGGTGCTTGGAGAGCTGACCGGCGTGGCGGCGGCCGGTAAACGGCCTGTTTTCTTCCCGGAGGGCGGGCTCGACCCCGGGCTCGGCCTACGCCGTTTTCAACTGGGTGCGTTCCTGGTGGCCGGCGAGGCCAACTGCGTGGTGGTACCGCTCGCCATAACCGGTACACGCCAGCTTCTGCCTCCCGGAGCTCGCTTGCCGCGCCGCAGCCCGGTCGAGGTCCGCATCGGCCAAGTCCTGCTCCCGGCCGGCCCGGATTGGGCGGATGCTCGCACTTTGGCGCGAGATGCGCGGCGGGTTATCGAGGGCTTGTTGGTGGAAGGAGGGGTAGCAGAGCTGTAGATGGTCCCCGCCCGGGTGCAAACTGGCCCGAGTGACCGAACGCACGTTCGACTACGCTGGTCCCGGTATGGCGCCGGCGCCTGGGGCCACGATCCTCCACGCTGACCTCGATGCCTTCTATGCCTCGGTGGAGCAGCTCCTCGACCCAACTCTGCGCGGCCGCCCTATTGCCGTTGGCGCAGGCGTAGTCCTGGCCGCTTCCTACGAAGCGAGGTCTTTTGGAGTGTCGGCTGGCATGCCGGGGTGGCATGCCCGGCAGCTATGCCCCGGGCTCAGGTTCGTTCCAGGGCATTTCCGCGAGTACCAGCGCCTCGGCGACCAGGTGATCGAGATCCTCGGTGACTTCACGCCGGTGGTCGAACGGATCTCGATTGACGAAGCGTTCCTGGACGTGCGGGGCGCCATCCACCTCTTCGGACCGGCGCCGGCCATTGCAGCCGAAATCCGTTGTCGGGTGCGCGGACAGATCGGGCTGCCTCTTTCGGTCGGCGTAGCGAGGACCAAGCACCTGGCCAAGGTGGCCTCGCAGGTGGCCAAGCCGGACGGGTTGGTGGTCGTGCGCCCTGATGGCGAGCGGGACTTCCTCGAGCACCTCCCGGTGGGGTTGATCTGGGGGGTTGGCCAGGTCACGCAGGCCCATCTTGCTCGCGCCGGCATTCGCACCATCGGCGAGCTGGCGGCGACATCCGAGGGTTTCCTCGAGCACCTGTTCGGCAAGGCGATTGGCGGCAAGTTGGCCGCGCTGGCGACAAACGTCGACCCTCGCAAGGTCGTGCCTCCGTCCAAAGCCGCATCCATAGGCGCCCAGGCCGCCCTGGGTCGTCGAAGAGCCACCCGGGAACTATTGCGGTCGTCTCTCGGGTACCTGGCTGACCGAGTGGCTGGTCGTCTGCGGGCCGCCGGTCGGGCGGGCCGTACGGTCACCGTGCGAGTACGGTTCACGGGGCTCCGGTCGGTGACTCGCTCGACCACCGTACCCGTGGCCATTTCCGCCACCTTGACCCTGACCGAGCTGGCCACGGAGCTCGCCGCCGCCGCTCTCGCCGACCACCCGCGCGAGCGGGACATCACGCTCCTCGGGGTCTCAGTGTCCAACCTCGTCGAGCCGGCTTTCCAGCTGGAGCTCCCGCTCTGCGGGGACGGGAAGCGTCAGCACTCCGCGCTGGCCCTGAGTGGCGCTCGTTGGGCAGTGGACCGCTCCGTTGATACCATCCGTGCCCGCTTCGGGCGCGACGCGGTCGGTTACGCCACGGTTGTTTTTTCCGATGTGGACCGTGTGCCGGACGCCTTCAGAGAGCTGGCGGAGCACGACGCTTCGAGCGGCTGACACGCCCACCGCGGCCGTCCCGGCGCCGCTAACTTTCCGTCCCGCTCCGGCTCACCTCTTTATCTCCGGGCCACGCTCCGGTAGCTTTCTGAAACCCGACCGCCCCGCCACGGTCGAGGGCGGCGGTCACGAGGCCGAAGACCGCGCCGCGTAGCGCGGCCGCCGCCAATACCTCGTGCCAGCTGCGACCAGCTTGCGTCGCCGTCGGTGCCTTGTCGTCATGGCTCACCAACTTCCAGAGGCGGCCGAAAATGGCACTGGCTACGATGCCGCCGAGCACGCTGATAATCATGCCCAGCGGTTTATAGAACAGTTTCGTCATGACAGGGCCCGATGACGGCGGACGCGACGAGCAAACATAATTGCCACTGCTATCGCTAAACCTGTGTATATGGTGAGCCTCCGCCGGCGCCTCAATTCGGTGTCATCCGCCGAGGGGGTCGCGGCCCACTCCACCGTCGACGTTACGACCGGCCGGGCTGCATCGGGCAGGCCCTCTTCGATGCGCTGGGCGACTTCGTCCAATTTGGCTTTGAGCCCGGACGATGACTGCTTCAAAGCGTCCCGCCGCTCCGAAACCTTCGCCGTCGCACGTGCTTTTACGTCAGTCTTTTCGCCGATGGCCTGGAGGGTCTCGCCGATCTGGTCTCTGGTTTGCTCTATGGTCTCGCGGATATCCTGCGCGTCCTGAGCCATGCCAACATCCTCCTTAGTGCCCTCTCCGTATGGGTCACCGGGTTCGTGCGAACCTGCCACCGTATTTACCCATGACGGCTACAAACGAACCGTTCATTTCGGCCGGCACCCTAATGACGGCCCGCCTTCGTCGTGCTGCCGGCCTCGGAGCGCTCTTTAGCGGACCGCCACCGCCGGGAGGTTTGCCTCAGGTTCCTGCCTGTGTGAGTTAGCATTCTGGCGCAGGCGGCCCTCGCCCGGCGCCGGCAGTTGAGAGAGAGGGTGACCGTATGGCCCGGATGCCCAGCCGGCGGAGACTGTCCATCACGGCGCGGCTGGCCATCGTCCAGGACGTCGCGGCCAGATTGGCCGATAGCCACGGGGTTGCGGAGGTCAGCGCGGCGATCCGGGCCTCCGTGGAAGCCGGCCTCGGCGCCGCCGCCGTGGTGCTCAACGTCGTAAGCGAGGACGGGACAGGGATTATCACGCTCTATGACTCCGGTACCTCGGGACGCACGCACGACCTCCTCCGGACCGTCGTGCCGCTCGACGACGGCCCGGCCAAGGCCGTTCTCTCCGACGGTGAGCCCATTTACTGGTCAACGCTTACCCAGCGCGATCGTGCGTACCCGGGATATGCCAGCTTCCCGAGCGCGTGCCAGTCCTGGGCCATCCTCCCTCTGACGGTCCACCGAACGACCTTCGGGGTGCTCTCGGTTGGTTGGGCCGACCCTCGTCGCTTCGCCGGCGACGACTCAGCGCTGCTCCTCGTGATCGCTCACCAGTGCGCCATCGCGGTTGACGGGCCCGCCTGGAGGAGGTCGAACGGGCCGAGCGAGAAACGCTCGAGCTGATGAGCGAGGGGACCCGTTTGATGGTGAGCGAGCTCGACCCGGCGACCATCGTCCGCAGACTTGTCCTGCTGGCCGTCCCTCGCCTGGCGCCTTGGTGCGCTGTCCACGTCCTGGAGCGCAACATCTTGCGCCGGGTGGCGGTAGAGGTGGCTGACCATACGGTCCTGGCCGCATCAGGCCGCGGCCTGGACGCCGTCGACGTGAGTTCCGAAAGCCCCCTGGCCGCGTGCTACCGGACGGGGCAAGCGCAGCTCATCCCCAGGATGACCGGGGCGGACGTGCGCCTGATGTACGGCGACGAGCTGGCGGGAACGCACCTCGCTAACCACGCCGATGGCTGGACGGTCCTCGTGGTGCCGATCAAGGCAGGTGGCCAGGTAACCGGCGTCATGACGCTCATGTCGAGCTCATGGACCGGGTCACCGCCTCCCGGGGTATGGCACGCCGCAGAAGGCCTCGCCGGGCGAGCCGGGGTGGCCCTGAGGAACGCGAGGCGGTACGGCCTCGAGCACTCGACCGCCAGCCTCCTGACCGAGGCGCTCCTTCCCGGGGAGCTTTCCGATGTGGGCGGCTACCACGCTGCCACTCGCTACATCCCGGCCGAGGGACGCGTCGCCGGCGACTGGTTCGACGTGGCCCAGCTTCCCAGCGGTGCTTTCCTCGTGGGGGTCGGGGACGTCGGCGGGCATGGCCTGCCAGCCGCGTCATTGATGTTGCAACTGCGCAATGCGGCGCGCGGGCTGGCAATTGGCGGCGGAGGGCCGGTCGACGTGATCCGCGGCCTGGCTCAGCTCACACTTATGGACGAGGCGCACGGCTTTGCCACGGCGCTGTACGGCTTGCTCGAACCCGACCAGGGCAACCTCGTGTGGTCGTCCGCCGGCCACATTCCTCCCCTCGCCTTTGGCCCGGGGGCGGCCCGGTGGCTTTCGTTTGCCGAGTACCCGCCCTTCGGGTTGCCGAACGCGCGGTGACCCGCACGAGCGTCACCACCGCCTGGGGCCGTCCGAAGGGATCGTGCTGCTGACCGACGGGGTGGTCGAGCGGAGAGGGGCGGATATTGGCGAAGGTCTTGACCAATTGAGTGATTTTGTCGCTCGCAATAGTGCGGCGACCGTCCAGGCGCTGGCCGACCTGATCGTGGCGGAGTTCTGCCAGACACGGCACGACGACTGTTGCATCGTTGTGCTGCGGCGGGCTTGAGGTCGCTTGGCGCCCCAGGCGGCCCCGCGCTTCAAGCAGAGGAGGCTCGGGTACATTCCACGGGTACAAACCGAGACATGGCAGGAGTGATGAGCAGAAAAACCCTGATTGACAGCGGCCTCCTGATCGCCTCGATAAGGATCTTGATCGGTCTCGTTTTGCTGGTCATACCTTCGTTGGCCCGGATCTGGGTTGGAGAACCAGCAGCACGCGCCGGAGGTCGGGCGCTCTCGCGGTCACTGTCGGCCCGTGAGATCGCACTGGGTGGCGGCGTGCTTCTGGCGCGCTCGGATCCAGGGCGGCTTCGCTCCTGGCTCGCTCTCGGGGCGTTCGGGGACCTGGTCGATGCCGTTACGACGATCGCGACGCGTGGCCTTCCCGCGCGGTCACGGTTGTGGATCGCCCTTTCCTCGAGTGCCGCGGCTGTGGCCGGGGGCGCGGCGAGCCTGGCCTGCGACAGGCTTGTAAAGCAAGAGAATCGGCCCGGAGGTGCCTCACCGCGCTGATCGGTCGTCGATTTTTCATAGCGGCGTGCTGACGGTGGTCATACTCCGCCTTCCTCTGTTTCACGCAAGTGCATACCCGATTGTTAGAGAAAGTCTCGGAGAAGGCGGCTATCTTTGCCGTCCTCCGGCAAAATCGCCCAGGCCAATGCATACAGGACCGGGCCGCCCAACCCACCGAGCAGTAAAGAGGCGGCCACAAAGCCGATCCTCACGGCCGTTGGGTCGACGTTCAGGTATTCGGCCAGACCGCCGGCGACGCCCCCGATCATGCGTTCCTTGGTGCTGCGGTGGAGCCGGCGCGGCCCGAGGGCAGCGGTGGGAGGGGTGGGGGGTGTCGAGTAATCTGTCATGTTCCTATAGTCAGCGCGGGAGAGAGGTTTCTGCATCGGGGATGACCCCCACAAAACCCTGGACCGGAGGTCGCGTCGCACGGGGTGCCACCCCCGCAGGCACGATTCGCCGGCAACCGTTGCCCGTCGCGGCAGTAACATGGCGCCCCAGTTTGGTCACGACCTCGGGCTACAGACGCCCCGGAGCGCTCGACCCGGTTGGAGGTGGTTTTGCAATACCCGTTTCGTCGTGGGCTTAGGCGGGCGCCAATTTGACGCGTAGACGGCGCTCGTCGTTTGTTGCCCTTAGCTCGTTGCTACGCCAGCGATTTCCCGACATCGACGACCCGGGCGGGCTGATATCACAGGGGGAGGTCCTGGTTGACGGAGCACCGCTGTTCAACCCGCGTGCCTTCGTTCGAGCGGACGCGGCCATAAAGCTGGTCCGCTCCAAGCCGTTACGGGGTACAGCCAAGCTGGCCCACGCTATCGACGTCTTCGGTATCGATCTGAAGGGCCTCGTAGCCGTCGATATCGGTGCTGCGGCAGGGGGTTTCACCGGGCCCTGCTCGACGCCGGCGTGGCCCGCGTCTATGCGGTGGACGCCGGCGTCGGCCAGCTGCGGGGTACCCTTCGCTCGGATTCCCGCGTGGTCAACCTGGAGCGGACCAACCTGGGCGACCTCACGGACGAGCAAGTGCCCGAGGTCGTCGATGTTGTCTCGATGGACCTGTCCTACCTGGCCGTCTCCGCCGCTGTCCCGCAATTGGACCGGCTTCGCCTGAAGGCCGGCGCCGACCTCATCGCCTTGATCAAGCCGACCTTCGAGCTGCACTCGGGTCAGCTTGCGGCCCAGCCTCAGCAAGTCGTCGACGCCGCCCACGAGGCCGAGGGTGCACTCAGGCGGTCCGGCTGGGAGCTCGCCGGCCGGACGGGGTCACCGGTGCTCGGCTCTCGAGGCGCCGTCGAAGTGCTGCTGCACGCCAAGCATGCTGGGCGGCCGTGCTGATGGGCGGCCGTGCCGATGGGCGGCCGTGCCGATGGGCAGCCGTGCTGACGGGCGGAGTGCTGATTGAGGCCGTGCTGACGCCCGGGCCTTTTGTGTGCGTCTTCGCCGCTTTTTCCAACCACGTTTGTGTGTCCCGATGTTGTTTGTCCATTGCCAGGCAAGGGGAGGAACACGTTCAACAGCATTTTGAGCTTGAGCGAGGACGAAAATGCCACCGCAAGCATGGAGCCCCAAACGGGAACGGCAGTACGAGCACATCAAGGAGTCGCAGGAGGACAGGGGAGTGCCCGAGGGCACGGCCAAGGAGATCGCGGCGCGAACAGTCAACAAGGAACGAGCCCGGTCTGGCGAGTCCCGGCAAGCCAGCAGGACCTCGATTAACGATATTTCTTCCGGGCGCCGGGGTGGGCTACGGTCCCATCGCGGGGCAGGGGGCCGCACCCGTGACCAGCTCTACCAGGAGGCCAAAAGCCGCGGCATCAAAGGCCGGTCCAGGATGTCAAAGGAACAACTCGAGCGGGCTGTAGGGAGATAGCCATCGGGAGATAGTGGACATCTTTGCCGCTGTTGAGGCAAATTTTCTACACATTTGGCTTTTGGGTGAAAGGTGGGCACGTCACGCCGGATGGCCCGGCTCGAGGTCACGAACGCCCTGGAACCCCAGCTGTGGGCCCTGGTCTCGGCACTCAGCGGCGAACGGTGCCAGTACCAGACCGAGATGATCGCCCGGGTCGTAACGGCCTACGACCTGGCCGGCGAACCATCTGGGGCACTCGTCCAGTACAACCGAGCGCCCGTCGGGCCCGGTATGCCACCCGGTACGTGAGAACTTGTCGATGTCGTCGCCCGTCTCTTCGCCAAAAAGGCGGGCCAGGCCCAGGTTCTCCCGGACGAGGGCGTGGACCACTACGACTTCGGCCTGTGCCGCGATATCGAAGGTCCGGTTGAGCTTCGATATGCCGACGTACCAACGTGGTGGATGAATACTGCACTGCGTGGCGAAACCAACGAGGCAGCCCGCCCGGCCCCGTTCGCTGACCGCTGTTACAACGAACATCGGGTTGTCCAGGTGCGAGACGAGGCAGTGATAGGCGTCCCCGTCCTGTTCGCTCAAGTCTTCCATAGTTATTGACATGCCCCAAGGTCGACGAGTTCATTCCCACCCGCGAGCCGCCGTACAAATGCGGCTCGAACTTACGCGCCAGTGCGTAAGCGAGAGGGCTGGTCCCAATCTCGGCTTCCAGGCCGAAGTTCGTTTGGAGGACCTGCTGGGTAGATACAGCACCAACCACAAATAAAGGTCCTGGTTTGCTGTTTTTGCAGCGTCGGCAGGAGGCGTAGATGGCTGAAGAAGGAACTACCCCAACGGTAACTGTAAGTGACCGGCTCGAGGTGCGCCCGGGCGATCCCCCCGTCATGGCGGCCAACGCCTCCGGGTCGGGCAAGCCGCATGACAAGACGCTGGCGGAACTGCTGAAGGACTTGTCGGAGCAAACCTCAACTCTTGTGTCAAAGGAATTCGAGCTGGCCAAGGCGGAATTGACCGCCAAAGGCAAACGGTTTGGCCTCGGCGTTGGCATATTGGGCGGAGCCGGCCTCGTGGTACTACTCGGTCTGGGCTCGTTGACCGTGTGCATCATCGCCGCTCTGTCCCTGGCTATGCCGATTTGGCTGGCAGCCCTGATAGTCGCTCTCTCCCTGCTGGCTATTGGCGGCGGTCTCGGTCTCGCGGGTAAGGCAGAAATCCAGCGCGGCGGGCCACCCGTCCCCGAGGAAGCGGTGAAAAGCACCAAGGAAGACGTGGCGTGGATCAAGACGCAGGCGAAATCGGCCAAACCATAAGCCCCCAAACCGTGCCGGCCCAAAACCGTGCCAGCCCAAAACCGTGCCAGCCCAAAACCGTGCCAGCCCAAAACCGTGCCAGCCCAAAACCCGTGCCAGTGGGGGCCAGGACCGTGCCCCCTGGGGGCTCATACCAGGCCGTCGAGCCCCACGGCACCCGGTCCTATCGTGGCTGTCACCACCCGGGTTCCACACCGGCGTTAGCCAGGGTCTGGGCTGCATCTATGAGGCCAAGGTGAGATAGGCCCTGCGGGAAGTTACCCAGGAACTCGTTGTTCGTGGGGTCGATTTGCTCCGAAAACAGGCCGAGGTCGTTGGCCAATTTGACCAACTTGTTCATCAGAGCCTTCGCCCGGTCGAGCTGGCCGGTGTGGGCGAGCGCAGATACGAGCCAGAAGCTGCACGCCACAAAAGCGCCCTCTTCGGCCGCCGCGCCCGAATAGCGGTAAACGAGCGGGCCGCGTGCGAGTTCGCCGATGATGGCGTCGATGGTGCTGGCCAGGCGAGGGCCGCGGTCGAACCGGGTGCGGCCGGCGAGTAGCACGGCGGCGTCGAGCTCCTCGGTGCCGGCGAAAAAGGTGTACGAACGGCGGGCTTTGGACCAGCAATTAGCCTGTACCCAGAGTTTGATGGCCCGCGCCTCCCGGCGCCAACGGCCGGCATGGCCTCGGGCCAGCTGGCCGCCGGCAGCCAGGTCGGTGGCCCGGTCAAGGGCGACCCAGCAGCCGATCTTGGAGATCGTGTAGTGCTCCAACTTCGGTAGTTCCCAGATGGCTGAGTCCTTCTCGGCCCACTTGTCGCAGCACTCGTCGGCCAGGCCGGCCATAAGCTCACGGGTGCCGTCGTCGAGGACGTGCCCGGCGTCGACGTAGCGGTGCACCATGTCGAAGAGGTCGCCGTACGTACCGAGCTGGGTCTGGGTTGCCGCGCTGTTGCCGGCCCGGACCGGGTCACTGTTGCGGTAGCCCGGCAACTCCAGTTGTGTCTCACTCCCCGGCACCTCACCGGCCAGCGTATAGAAGACCTGCAGGTGGGGATCGCTCCGCCGCAAGGCAGACAGCATCCACGACACGGACGCGTGGACTTCCTCGTCGAGCCCCAGGTTTATGTACCGGTCGAGGGTAAAGGAGGAGTCACGCACCCAGGCGTAGCGGTAATCCCAGTTCTTTGCTCCACCGAGCTTTTCGGGCAGAGAGGTCGTAGCGGCAGCCGCGATTGCTCCTCCCGGCTCGTACAACAGTGCCTTCACGGCAAGGGCAGACCGAATGACTGCTTTCTTCCAGGGGCCGTTGTACTCCAGCAGGCTCGTCCACTGCCGCCAGGACCTGATAGTGCGGTCGATCCTTGCCTGCACGGCGTCGGGAGGCGGTATGAACAACGGCTCCCCGGCGGTGGCCACGACCGCCACCAGGGCGCGTGTACCCCGCCGGCAACGAAGATGGCCGCTGACGCGGTTGCGCCGGATGGTCTCGGCCCGCCCGCCGTCGAGCACCACGGCTAACATCTGCTCGCCGATGGTGATGACGGGGACGTCGCCCGTCATACTGACTCGAGGGCGGCCGTCGCCGAACCGGTTGCCTGGTACCAGTTCCCAGCGCATTTCGACCTCACCGTCCAGGCCTTCGACCCGCCGGGCCAGTTCGGTCCACGGCAAACGTCCCGCGGCCCCCGAGTTGAGTGAATCTGTCACCCGCACTCGGCCCTTGTCAGTGCGGTAAGTAGTCTCGATGACGTTGGTGCCGGGAATGTACCGACGCCTTATGTCAGCAGGGGCCTCGGGACTGAGTGCGAAGTACCCACCCGAGGGCGCGTCGACAATCGCCGCGCAAACCGGTGGGGAATCGATAGTCGGGAGGGGCCACCAGTCCACCCGCCCATCCGCAGCCACCAGGGCCACCGACCGCCCGTCGGCCAGCACCCCGTAGTCGCGGATCGGAGCGTACCCCTCGTGTCGCTCGGCGCTCAGCATTTCGTCCTCTCATACGCGGCGTTGGACCGCGGCGGCCTCAGCCGCCGGCCCCGGTGTTGATCGGGGCCCGGGAGCGGCGCCCTTTTTCGGCCGCCGTGCGCGAGACGGCCGTCGCCAGCGTCCGGGCAATATCCGGCAATGTCTTGAGAAAGCTGGGGTCGAAGAAGCCGCCGGCGCGCTCGTCAAAGCTGCCGTGAGCGCCGTGGTCCGCGTCGGCATCTGCCGGCTCATAGAGGTTGACCCGTCGCATCGACCTGTTGAGCTGAGGGGCTAACTGGGTGCTCCACGCCCCCAGAGCGGCGTACTGGTTGCTCAGCCCGGGGAACATGCGCCCTGCCGCCACGAGGACCTTGTTCCAGGAGCCAACTACCTTTGTGGGCCGTCCGTCGAGCGCCGTCTCAACGACGAACCTGGCCGCCACTTCGGGCTGGTAAATGGGCGGCACGGGCTGAGGGTGGTGCTCGAAGCTGGTCTCGCACCAATCGAACTGGGGCGTGTTTACCGCCGGGAGGTGGACCATGCTCAGCCGCACGTGGCTACCCTCGTGGATCAGCTCGGCCCTGAGCGATTCGTAGAAGCCGCGGCAAGCGAATTTCGACGAACAATAGGCCGACTGCAGGGGTATCCCGATAAATGCGAGAGCCGAACCCACATTGACAATGCTGCCTCGGTCGCGCTGGCGCATGCGATTGAGCGCGGCCATAGTCCCCCATACCTGGCCAAGAAAGGTGACCTCGACGGCTCGTTGGAAATCGGCCGGTTTGACCTCCCATGTCGGGGCGAACACAGTGGTCATGGCGTCGTTGACCCATACATCGACCGGTCCCAGTTCGCCCTCTACCCGTGCCGCGGCGGAGTCCACCTCGTCAAAGTTGCTGGCGTCCACCGGCAGGGTCAGGGCGCGGCCGCCCGCCCCGGTGACGTCGTTGGCGGCACCCTCGAGCCCAGCGCCTCCACGAGCCAACAGACCGACGTCGAAACCGTGTTGGGCAAAGGCTCGGGCACTCGAGCGCCCTACACCTGCTGACGCGCCGGTGATAACGGCGACTCGCTTTTGTGCCACGGGTTGGCCTCCTCTTGGCGTCTGCTTTTGCTACCGGGTTGCTACCGGGCTCTGTGCCAGCGCCGCTAGACGCGGCATCTTTCGGGCTGGACTTGCCACACCGGCGCCGGCCCCAGCGTGGCCGAGGCCGTCAGGTCCTACTTATACCCCGGGCCACGGAGTTCCTCACATGGGTACGCCACGTCGTGTGGGCAGATCAACGAGGCAGGTCACAGGCGTCACATGTTTGCGCAACGGTCGCCGAGGGTACCTGGTCGGCGTCGACGACGGGCTTTTAGCGAAGCCCGCTTGAACAAAGAGAGGTCGCAAATGTACAGAGGAACCGGGACGGGCCTTATTGGGCTCGGGATCGTTCTGGTCGTGATCGGGGCCATCCTCAAGTTCGCCGTCACCGTTACGACGAGTGGTCTCAACATCAACGTGATAGGTGTCATCCTGCTTTCAGTCGGGATCGCCTGCTGCGTAATTGGCGCAATGGTTTTTGGGGCGGGGTCGTTCCGTCAGACCACGCTCCGCGAAAACGTGCGTATGTCGCCCGATGGGGGTCAGGAGCGGGTCCTCCAGCAGCGCGAAAACTTCTAACGTGTTCACTTAGAAACTCGCTCGATCGCCAAGGCCGGTGGCTCTCCAGGGGTCACCGGCCTTGGCGCGTCCGGAGGAGCCTTGACCCTGGCCAGCGAGGTCCAGGCGGGCTGGTCGGCGGGCCTAAGGGTAGAGACCGCAGCAGTTTTTGCTGTGACAAGAAGTATGCCTCTACCCGCCTGGTCAAGCGCCCTCGAGCTGGGGCGCCGGTGCCGGTGCCTTGCCGGTGCCAACCGGCCCGTCGGCCCTGGAGGCGGCGCTAGCGCGTTCGGATACATCCGCCGTGGCCACGTCGACGAGGTACGTGCGCCGGGTGAGCAAGAGGAGTACGCCCGCCGCCACCAAGGGAACGAGCATGATCATGAAGGTGTACTCGAGGCCCCGCCCGGCAGCCGCCTCGAGGCGTGGGTTGGTCGACGCGGCGCCACCGTCGCGTGGGCCGCCGAACGTCGAAGACACGTAACCGAACAGTAGCGGGGCGAAACTCTGAAGTATGTTGCGGGCAAAAGTACGTACTGCCTCGGCTTGCCCCCAAAGCCGCGAGGGGACTACGTCGAGCCGGGCGGCGTCGAGCGGCGGGTCTGGCGCGGCGGCAAAGGCAGCCGCGATGGCGAAAACGGGGACCGAGATCAGGATGCTGCTGCTCACCAGCCCCGGCAAAAAGGTCGCTGCGGACGCCACAAACGCCACCCCCGCCACCAGCAGCCTCGCATCGGCCACCCCTTTGCGGATGAGGCTGTCGGTCAGGCGTCCGGCGTACAGGGTCCCGAACACCCCGCCGGCGCCGGCCGCCACGAGAACGAAGACGACCAGGGTCTGGCTGATCCCGTAACGAGTTTCTGCGAACAGCACGGCAAAGGCCTGTAACCCCGCCAGGAAGAAATACCCGAGGGCCGAAGCTGCTATAAGCACCAGATTGCTCGGGATCCGGAGCACATAGGCGGCCGCCGCCCTGGGCGACAAGGAGGCGGGGTCCCGGCGGAGGACCAACTTGCTGTTGGCATGGACGTTTTTCAGTTCCCGCGCTTGGAGACGCACGTCCGGTCCCTCTGCCGAGGCCGCATTCTCCGTCGCCCCGTTTTGAGCCTGCGCCGTCGGGCTGGCCGGAGGAGGTCCCTCAGCCGTCGCCTCTTCCGCCGACTTTATCTCCTCGGCTCCGGGGTAGAGCCAGCTCTGCCCGCCTCGGGCCGGCTCGGGCAACAGGCGCCAAAGCAGGACGGCCAGCACGGCGCTGGGGACCGCCAGTACGAACAACGGGGACCGCCACCCCGTCAGAGCGCCTAGCTCCGCTGAGACCACGAGACCGACGCCGGCACCCACGAGTTCTCCTGTCAGCACCATGCCGAATATTCGAGAGCGGTCTTCGGCCGGGAAGAGGTCTCCGGTAAGCGAGGTGATGATAGGCCCGGAGGAGGCGGTCACGGCCCCCGAGCGCGAACCTGGTCAGCAGCAGCATGATGTACCCCTGCGCCAGGCCCGACGCGACCATGCACACGGCCCCACCGGCGACGGCCCACGAGAGGAGCCTGACCCGCTTGGTCTTGTCGGCCAGTACTCCCACTGGCAGGCAGGCCACCGCCCCGACCAGCGCGGTGGCCGTGGTGAGCAGGCCCAGCTGCGTGTTGCCGATCCCGAAGGCCTTTTCCAGCTGCCGGGCGAGGGCCCCGACACTACCTATGTTGGCGCCCTGGACGCCCAGGACAGCTGCGAGCAGGAGGACCACGCGCAAACGCGCCGGACCTCCTGCGCTCTCGGTGACGCGCTCTACGAGATGCGACAGGTCGGCCTGTATTGGCTCGCGCGGGTGCAGACCTCATTTCATACCCACCGCAGGGTCTTTAAGAACAGCCCTTTGGGTATAGACGTACTCATGCCTATTTCGCGGACCGGCAGCCTCTCCACCGATGCCGAAGAGGTGGCCGAGCGCGGTACCCGAGGAGGCGAGCCGCGCCCGGTCCAAGCCGTTTTTCCAACGTTTCGCCCGGTTGGGCATCTTCGCGCGGTCACTCATCTACGCGCTGCTCGCCTATATCGCCGCTGTGATTGGCCTCACTCACAGCGCGCCCGCCCAAGAGAACAGCTCCGGCGCCCTGAGCGAGGTCGGTCGCCAGCCGGCGGGCCGCCTCCTGCTTGGCCTGCTAGCCGTCGGGCTGGTGGCCTATGCCGTCTGGCGAATTGCGCAGGCCCTTAGCGGCGACCAGGGGCTCCCAAATGGACGTTCCGCGGCTGCGCAAAACGGACGCTCCAGTGCGGCAAAGGACGCGATAAAGCGCGTCGGCTGGGCCTTTGTCGGCGTCGTCTATTTTTCCTTGTGTGGCCAGGCCATCGCGTTGGCTGTTTCCTCGAATAGTGGCGGCTCGAGCGGAAATGGACCTTCGTCCCACCCGCAACCGCTGGTGGGGACCGTTCTGCGCTGGCCGGCGGGCGCGGTATGGGTTGGCCTAGGAGGGGCGGCGATTGCCATCAGCGGAGCTGCGCTCGCCATCTGGGGCATCACCCACGACTACTCCGATGTACTGGAGACGGACCGGATGAGCCGGGGAAAGTTCCTGGCCGCCCAGGTCAGTGGGGCGGTGGGCGAGGCCACACGGGGGCTACTGATTATTCTAGTTGCCGTCTACCTGTTCGCCGCCGCGGTTGACAACAACCCGTCGCGGGCGAAGAGCCTCAGCCAGGCACTCCTCTCCTTCGCCCGGCTCCCGGCCGGTCCGGCCCTCCTGTTCCTGGCCGCCGTCGGGTTGGCCTCCTTCGCCATCTACTCGGTCTTCGAGGCGCTCTACCGGCGGGTCTAAATTGACGGGGCGCGGCATATTGGCACCGCAAATGGGGTGATAAGCCCACTTTTCGGCGCCAGTTCCGCTCCCGGCCCGACGGTCCCGTCGGTTGGGTGGCACCGATAAGGCAGTGACGGGCGCAGTCGAGGGCGCGGTTCGATCAGCTCGTCAACGGGTATCTATTGAATTAATGGCCTATTGCGACCGAAGGGATCGAGGATGGTCACAACAAGAACTTCCAGAACTGATATCGGTTTCTCCACTGCTTCGGTACCCTCTACGATCGGCTGCTTGCCGGGGGAATTCGACCGCCAGTACGTCGAGGGCCACGGACCGGTATTTGAGGGCTCCTTCGATAGCGAAGTTGCCGGTCTCTTCTCCATGGTGAACGAAGCACTGACCGGCGCCACCGACGCCTTGCTGAGCAGCGACCCCGAACGGGCAGCTCGCGTCGTGGTCGGCGACGAGTCCTTCGAGGAGCTCAGCGAGCAGTTGAACGAGCTGATCTCTCAACGCATCGAGTTGCGCGTACCGGACAGCCAACAACTACGACGCCTCGTCGCTCTGTTGTTGATACTCTCCGAGCTGGAGCGCAGTGCAGACCTGGCCGAGCGTATCGTTCAGCGGGCCATGGCCCGGCTTGGCACCAGCATGTCCCCCGAGAGCCTCGACATTGTCAGACGAATGGCAGTGTTAGCGCTGGAGATGTGGCACGGTGCATCGGAGGCCTACGCCCGCCGAGCAGCAGTTTCGGGCGGGCTCGACCAGGCCGACCGGCAGCTCGAAAGCCTGTGCGAGCGCCTCGCAGACGAAGCGGCATTTTCGGAGATGCCGGTCCCGCTCGCCGCGCAGGTCACGCTCCTGGGGGAGTTCTATGCCCGGCTCGGGGCCCACGCCGTAAACCTGGCCCGTAGCATTGAGCTCCTCCCGAACGCCGAAATGAAGTCGTAGTGGCGAAAATAAAGCGGTACAACGGAAAGGAAATGCTATGAGTACAGTGGACAAGGCAAAAGACAAGGCGCAGGTGGCCAAAGGCAAGACCAAGTCGGCGGCGGGACGTGCATCAGGCAACAAAAAACTGGAACGTGAAGGTAAGGCCGACCAGGTCAGTGGCAACCTCAAACAAGCGGGCGAAAAGGTCAAGGACGCCGCGACGAAATCCTGAAGTAACCGGCGGTCGCCGGGAAGATGTGCCCAGGTTGACAGCGGGCCTGGCACTAAATCCGCAAATCCTGGTTAGGAAATTAACTATGGGGTATCAGGTGTTGGTCCTGCAGCCCGGCTTCGAAGCCCCAGGTGAGGCCCGGCGGGCCGTGCAAGCATGGCTGGGCGATTGGGGGATGGAAGATCTCGCCGACCGGGTTTTGATTATCGCCAGCGAGCTTGTGGCCAACGCGGTTGCGCACGCCCACAGCGAGGTGGTGCTGTCGCTGACTGCTTGTTGCCACGACGTCAAGGTTGGGGTTCGAGACGGGGACAATCGCCCGCTGAGGCTCGGTTCGCGAATGTCCCCGGCTGGCCCGGCCGTGCAGGGCCCGTCGCGGCTGCCTGAGCGGGGGCGGGGCTTGACTATCGTCGACGCTCTGGCCGACGCGTGGGGTGTGGAACAGATGCGGGATGGCAAGCGTGTTTGGGCTCGCGTATCAACCGCAGGCGACTGAGCTCGTCAGGCCCGGCGGGAGCGCCAACTGCCCGGCTGGCCCACCGAAGTAGCCCGTCAGCGGTCTGCTACGCCCGTCGTACGGTGAACCACACCATCTTGCCTGTCTCCCCGGCATGCCAGACGACGCCCCAATCCTCGGCCAGTGCCTTTACGATGACCAACCCGCGACCCCTCAGGTCCGATACATCAGGGTGCTGGAGGACGGGCATGCCACCGCCGGAGTCGGTGACCTCGACCCGAAGTGACTTGCCGGCGCGCTCGATGCATACCTCGAACTCGGCTACGGCGTGAACGACGCAATTCGACGCCAGCTCGGTCACCATCAACTCGACCGAGTCAAGAAGGGGTTTTGGCGTCCGTACCAGCTCCTCGGCCACGAACCGTCGCGCACCCGTAACCGATGGCAGTTCGCCGGAGAACCGACGACAGTTTTTTTTCGCTCTGGCGGCCGACCTTAGGGGTGCCTCACCCTTCATGGTTCCGTCGGGAGCACATCGCCGAGCCCAGTTACCTCGACGACCCGACGGACAATGGCGGATGGGTTGCGCAGCTGGACCAGCGGGACCTTTTGGGTGGCGGCCAGGAGCACGGTGAGGCCTGAGCTGTCGATGAACTCGAGCTCGCTGAGATCGAAGATCAGGTGCTGGATATCGCTGTCCAGGACCGGGTCGATCGTTTCGCGCAGGGTCCCGGCGTTGGACATGTCGATCTCGCCACTTATCCGCACCACCAAAGCCCCGGAGCCTTCTCGCCACTGGTCCACGGAGGCCTGGGCGGCCTCCAGGTTGGTGGTTTCCTCTTGCTTGCCCTCTAGTTCGTCCATCGCAGCCCCAGGATCGCCGTATCGTCTTGAGATGCGTCATCCAGCACGTTGCTCACAACCTTCGTCAGAAGGCTATCAAGCGGACCGGACTCGCCGGTGGTGCTGGCGCGAAGCCGTTGTAGGCCCACGTCGAGGGTCTCGCCGCGCCGTTCTACCAACCCGTCGGTGAACGCAAGGAGCGTTGCATTTCGCGGCACCGGGAACTTCACTTGCCTGTACTGCTCGTGGTTGGCGACACCTATCGGGGCGCCGCGTATCGTCTCCACGTAGTCGGACCGGCCGTCCGTCACGAGCAGGGGCGGCAGGTGACCGGCGTTGGCGATGGTGACCTCATGACGGGCTACGTCGACTGACCCGCACAGTACGGTGGCGAAACGGGCGTCGGTCGAGACATGGAGAAGACCGGACAACTTGTCCAGGATGGTCGTCGGGGAGTCGCCCTGGGAGGCAAAGGCACGGATGGCGTAGTGCAGGAACGCCATCGTGGTGGCAGCCTCGAGGCCACGACCTGAGACATCGCCGACGACGAAGAGGAACTGGTCGCCACTACCCGATTCGATCACGTCGTACCAGTCGCCTCCTATGTCCACTCTTTCGGTCCCGGGCAAATAGCGGACGGCGATCTCGAGGCCCGCGATAGAGGGGAATGCCGCCGGGAGCAGGGCCCGCTGCAAGGTCTGGGCGATGCTGCGCTGCTCCCCGTATAGCGTTTGGTTCTCGATGGCCAGCTGTTCGGCCAGCCGACGGCCGCGGACGAGCTGCTCGGCCGCCACCGTGGCGGTGACTGCGAAGAGGGTGCCCAGCACGGCCACGATCCAGGGAAGCCGGTAGAGCAGAGTTCCCCCGAGCTCGCCTGCCGGCGCGGCTACCAGGAAGAACGAGCTGTCGCCGAAGGGTGTCCTGACCGACGCCGTCTGGCCGCTAAGAGGCAGCTGTGAGATGTCCGTTGCTCCCAGCAGGTTCTCTGGCCGGCCCAGGGGCCGAGGTAGAGGGCGTAGTTGAGATCGGCGAAAGCGGAGTTCCGGGCCACGTTCAAGGGCTGGTCGGGATGAACTGCGCTCTCGGCGAAGACCACCAAATGCAGTTTTGATGACGCCGCGAGTGCATAGGCAATGTATGGGTGGCGTCGGCCAAAGGAGCCGCTCACGTGCAGTTCATGGGTTGCGCTGGTCCTCTGTAGCGCGGCCATGAGAACCGGTGAGCTTGCCCCGGGTGGTCGCCAGCTGCCTACGGCAGTAATCATGCGCGGTGTCGCGCCTGCCAGTTGCCAAAGGGACATCGATACGAAGGGGCCTGGCGGCTCGGCGTAAGGGGCGACATAGGCCGCGAACCGGGCGGGGTCGCCGTTCGTGGCGTAAGCGATGTCGGCGGCCGAATCGAGCGGGTCCTCGACGTTGGGGATGCTAGCTGACAGGACCGTCCCGATCTCCCGGACCTGGAGTCGCAGCAGACGAGTTTCGTTGTGGTCGTTTACAACCCAGCAGGTCCAGGTGAGCACGCCGGTAACCAGCAGGCCGAGCACGAGGACCAGCAAGGGGGCGAGGTGCCGCCGGGCGCGGCCTTCCTCGATGATGGGTGCGGGAGTCCCGTCCGCGGCGCTCATTCGGCTCTCCTAAGAGCGGGACGCAGTCAGCAATAGGGCTCTCCAAAGGGCAGGGACGGCTCCGTTGGCTGCGACCTTAGCTTAGGGCTCGGGACCGGGGACAGACCGGCCTGTGCGGGCGCGGCAACGCCTCCAGACGGAGGTCAGGGTACGCCGCGCCGGGCCATGAGTCACATCAGGGCCGGGCGCGCCGCCCAAACGGCATCAGGTGCGAATGCGCCCGGTGCCAATTCACCAGGTGGTGTTTACGAGTGAACCCTGCGTACGACAGCGTCACCAGTAGTACCAGCGACCACCGCCGCTACCCGCCCTAAAGGCAAATCCGGCAAGCCAGAAGACAAAGACGATGGCGGCAACAATCCAGAGGAGGTGGATGGCGAAACCCAGCCCCAAAAACAGCAGGGCAATCAGGAAAAACAGCGCGACCAATAGCATTTGTAGCTCCTTTCTTTTGTGGTCTGCCTCAGGCCACAGCGGGCATTTCTGGACACTGTGGCGACTGGCATCCAGCCGATGTTACGTTCATACCCTTGTCGTGGCCTGGCCACACCTAAACCGGTTACCAGGATTGTTCTTGGCCCGTCGGGGCCGACAAGCGGTGCACTTGAATGCGGTTCTCGCGCCCATTTATCTGCCTCGTTTATGTACAACGCCGAGCCGGGTATGTCCCCAAACAGCCGGTCCTCACGGTGGCCGGCAAAAGCTCAAATAAAGCGCCTAAATGAGGAATAGGTGAGCGCAGATGACAGCGACCATCGGAGCGGCACGCAGACCGGACAACAACAACAACACCAGCACCACTACGACGACGGTGCCGGGACGCCTTGACCGCTTACCGTGGTCGCGATGGCACTGGATGGTGCTTATCGGTCTCGGGACTGTGTGGATCCTCGACGGGCTCGAGGTCACCATCGTAGGAGCAGTCGGAAGTACCCTGACGAGCCACGGTAGCGGCATCGCCATCTCGACGGCCCAGGTCGGCGACGCCGCCGGTGTCTACGTGGCCGGCGCATGTGTGGGGGCCTTGCTGTTCGGCCACCTGACGGACCGGTTCGGCCGTCGCCGGTTGTTCCTTGTGACCCTGGGGTTATACCTGATTGCCACCGTCCTGACGGCGACGTCACAGGACGCCTGGATGTTCTTCGCGTTCCGGTTCTTGACGGGTATGGGTATCGGCGGCGAGTACTCGGCCATCAATTCGGCCATCGACGAGCTGATCCCGGCGCGGGTCCGGGGCACAGTCGACCTTTTGGTCAACGGTTCGTACTGGTTGGGCACGGCGGCAGGGGCTGCCGCCACTCTGCTGCTGCTCGACCCCAAGGTTTTGGCTGTCGACATCGGCTGGCGGACCTGCTTCTTCCTGGGTGCCGTGCTCGGCCTTGGCGTCTTGCTCGTCAGGCGTCACTTGCCGGAGAGCCCGCGCTGGCTCTTCACCCATGGCCAGGCCGAGGAAGCTGACCTGGTCGTCGACGACATCGAGCGCCAGGTGCAGGGTTCCACCGGGGCACAGCTCGATGACCCCGGCGAACCTATCGAGGTGCATCAGCGCCCTCCAGTGAGCTTCGTGGAGGTGGCCCGCGTCGTCTTCGGCCAGTACCCACGCCGCTCCCTGCTCGGGTTATCCCTGTTTGTCGGCCAGGCGTTCCTTTACAATGCCGTATTTTTTACCTACTCGTTAGTCTTGACGACCTTTTACCACGTGCCATCGGCCTCGGTCGGTTATTACCTGATCGCCTTCGCCATCGGCAACCTCCTTGGCCCTCTGCTCCTCGGGCGCCTCTTTGACGTAGTGGGCCGGCGGCCCATGATCGCCGGGACTTACCTTGCCTCCGGCGTGATGTTGGCCGTGACGGCATGGTTGTTCGATCGCGGTGTGCTCACGGCCACTACTCAGACCCTCGCCTGGGTTGTCATTTTCTTCTTGGCCTCCGCGGGCGCAAGCGCCGCCTACCTGACGGTAAGCGAGATATTCCCCATGGAGACCAGGGCGCTCGCTATTGCGTTCTTTTATGCCGTCGGCACCGGGCTCGGCGGGATAATCGGACCGGTCCTTTTCGGCCAGCTCATTGCCACAAAACAACCCCGCGAGGTGGCAATAGGGTACGTGATCGGAGGCGTGCTGATGGCGGCCGCCGGTTTGGTCGAGATACTCCTCGGCGTCGACGCGGAACAGCAGAGCCTGGAAGACATCGCATCTCCGCTCTCAGCCACACAGCAGCCAGGACAAGGGCGTGGCCAACCAGCGCACCGGGCGACGCCACCCCGGGTCACTGCCGCGTACGTGTCCGCCGGGTACGCATCTGGCGGGCGGCGTACGGGGAGGGCGGCCTGGGCGCCTCGGCCTCAACTGTCGACTTACCCGCCGACGGGCCCTTACCTGGAGCGAGAGGTGAACACGCTGGTGGATATCCTGAGCCACCTCGGCCCATTGTCACCGATGCAACTGTCACGAGCGGCGGCGGCCCGGTTGTGGGGGCCGGGCCGGTTCCGCGCCGCGGTGCGCGCCGGCCTTGCCGCGGGTGATATTCGGTGGCTTGGTCGCAAGCGGCTGGCGGCCAACCGGGCCCCCGTCGACCAGGGTGCCGCCCGGGGGGCGGAGCCTCACGCAACCGGAATGGTGAGAACTCCCGCCGGAACGGCAAGAGCCGGCTCGGAACGAGACCCGAACGGTCACGATTGACGAAAAGAGGAGCGCCGTCCATCGAGCCGGATCGTCCATCGGTCGATCGTCTCGATATGAAGGTGCGATTCGCTCCACGGGTCCCGACCAAGAGTGTGCCGGACCTCTTCCTCGGAACCCGCCTCAATGGC
The DNA here is from genome assembly GCA_963754115.1 of uncultured Acidimicrobiaceae bacterium. Taxonomy (GTDB): domain Bacteria; phylum Actinomycetota; class Acidimicrobiia; order Acidimicrobiales; family Palsa-688; genus Fen-671. The sequence continues at coordinate 778,498 of CAVWFC010000010.1, forward strand.
ATGGACCACCCGGCTACCTTCCGCGAGCGGGCCGCCCAGCAGGATGAAACCGGTACCGGCCAACCCGTCCATGAATGAAGCGTGCTCCGCCCAACCGGGCTGCGCTTCGACGGGCCGTGACAGGTCGTACAGGGGGCCTGAACGACTGAGGACAACGAGCCAGGTAGCCATATTGCTCCCTCGAGCGCCGGCGCCTCAGGTTTGACCCGAAAAGGCTCCGTCGAGGGCCTTGCTCACCGTGGACGCGATGCCCAGGGAGTTGATGATCTTGAAGATGATCAGGCCGTCTCCGCTAACCCGGAAGGTGGTTGTGCCGCCCGATGAACTGACCTTTATCGTCGCCGAAGTCACGCTGCTGCGCTTGACTTTCACCGTCGAGCCGTTCCCGACGCTCACCTTATAAGTGGGCCCCAGGGCACTCGATAGTGCCCGCTCCGCGTCCTCGGCAGTTACCTCCTTTTGCACCTGAACCGTAGACAATGTGAGCACCTCCACTGGTCAGAACAAGCTCATCAAGTTGTCTGAGGCACGACTGGCACGTAACAGCAATGTGCTCCAGCCAGCGCGCACGGTGCCTCGGCAGCACAAATTATAGGACCTTTGTGAAACTTATAGGACCTTTGTGAAACGAGGTTGGAATTGCGCGACTGGACAAGGCTGCGGGTTTCAGGTCCCTGGCTCGTCCCCTGTCATCGGGCGCCCGCCGCTTGAAGTGGCCACCATCTCGTCCGGCTCGTCAGCGGCGGCCGCCCGGGCCGCTTCGGTGTCGACCTCGGCCAGCCAGGCCGGCGCGTGGCGGGCGGCCCAGGACCGGCTGATCCGTCCGAAGAGCATCGCTTTGAGGGCGTTGCGGTCAGCCAGAGCCATCATCACGTGGCCCGTGATGACGATTACGAACAAGAGGGCGAGCCAGTTGTGGACGAAGGTGGCGCCCGCCCGCCACGAGAGCGGGAAGGGGCGGTACCAGCGCAAGAGGAGACCACTGGCCAGCATGACCAGCCCCCCGCCGACGGTGAAGGCGGCGTTCAATTTCTGCCCGGCGTTGAACTTCCCGACCGCCAGCCTGGCCCTGGTCGCGCTGCGTCGGGGTTGTTCCTGGAACATCACCCGGAGCCAGCGCCGGTCCGCCTGGCTCCAGCGGTTGAAGCGACGAATGTCGCGCTTTAGAGCCTGGCCCCAACTCCCGCACAGGGCCAGGATGAGAGGCAATGGCAGGGCGATACCTACGTAGAGGTGGATCCGCTCGATGAGCTCGCGGCGGCCGATGAGGGCGATGAGCGGTGTCAGGTAGAGGGCCGCTCCCGTGACGACGAGGATGGCGAACAGGCCTGCATTCGTCCAGTGGACGGCCCGTTCGACACGATCGAAGCGGGCCAGCATCCCTCCCCCTTTGGGCGGCCCGGACGAGCCGGAGCTACGTTGAGGGGCCGTCGCCGCCACTATTTCACGTCCTTCACCCGCCCGTCACCCGCCGGACGACGGTGGGTGGCCGTCGATCCACGCGTTGAGCGGGTAGCCGTTGAGCTCCCAGTAGCCCAGCTCGAGCTGGTCGGTGAGGGTGATGTGCGATAGCCACTTGATCGACTTGTAGCCGAACATCCCGGGGACGTACAGACGGACGGGGCCGCCGTGGTCCCGTGTGACGGGTGCGCCGAGCATCGAGTAGGCCACGATGGCGCCGCTTTGTTTCGCCTGTTCCATGCTCAGGCTCTCGGTGTAGACGCCGTCGAACGAGTTGAACCAGAACGCGGTCGCCTTGGGGCTGGCCCCGGCGTGCTCGGCCAGGTCGGTGAGGCGGACCCCGACCCAGTGGACGTCCGCCACTTCCCAACCCGTTACGCACTGGAAGTTGTGGGTCAGCCTGGTGGCGGGCAAGGTCTCCAGGTCCGCAACGGACAGGCTAAGGGGGCGGTCGACCATCCCGCCAACCGTCAGGTGGTAGTCCGCCGGGGTGGCAGGGTAGCCGCCTGTGACCGTGTAGAGGGTAAAACCTCCGCCTCCGGGTACCAGGTTGGCGATCCCGGTGCTGCGCAAGGGCGTGAGCAGGCTCGTGATCTCCTCCTGTACCCGTTGCCCAAATGCGATGCCCAGGGCGCCAACGCCCAGGATGGTCAGCACTGCTCGCCTGCCGATGGGCTTGTCAGCTGGGGCTGCCCCCGGCGTCCCCGGTTGAGTGCGCTGGGCTTTCGCGCTCGCCCCGGCCGCCTGCGGCTTGCTCCGGCCGGGCCGTCCGAGACCGCCCGCGGGGCCTTTTTCGGCAGCCACTAGTTGGCGCCCTTCAAAGACCGGTGACGGACGCGAGCAGCCCAGGTGATCAGGCCCAAGCCGGCCGCCAGAACTATCGAGCCGAGGACTGTGTACTGGCTCTGGCCGGTCATGAACGACCCTTTTACCACGCCGGCGCCCTGGAGGATCCAGATGGCACCGACGATGCACATGACCAACCCGGCGATCCCGCGAACCCACATCTCGTTCCTCCGGTCTCCCGCCTTACCAGGGTAGCGAGGGCCCTTCGTCTTTGATAGTCACTACGGCTGGGGCGGGGCAAAGGATCCCCGAAGGGTGTGATGGAGCACTCGTGGCGGGTGGGGCGGATGGCCGGTCCAGGCTACCGGGCGGCATCCCGCTTGGCCTGTGGCCCGTACCTACTGACAGCCGGAGCTTCAACGCGCTTGGCTGCTGCCAAGGGCCCGGAGCCCGTAGTGCGGAGCAAAGGAGCTGGCGTGACAACCAAACACAACTACAGGCTGGCACGGATTTTGGGGGCGGGTGCCATCGCCCTCGCTGGGTTCGGCGCCGTGGTGCCGTCGGCGGCCTCCGGCGCGACAACGAGTGCGTCCACACCGGCTGGCAGTCAGTCGTTGAAGAGCGAATTTGGGTCGATCGGCGCCGCCAAGGCGACGGGGAAGACCTTGAGCCTGGCCAAGGGCAAGCAGGGCATCTTTGCCATCGGGCCCAACGGGCACTCGCTCTACGTGTACGACAAGGACCACGGGACCAAGAGCGCCTGCGTCGGCAGCTGCGCCTCGACCTGGCCGGCCTTCACGGCCAGCGGCACAATTACCACGGGGGTACTTATCAAGAAGTCCGAAGTGGCCAGGGTCGATGGGCAAAAACCAGACCAAATCAGCTATTACGGGCACTTGCTTTATTATTTCAAGGGTGACAGCGCGCCCGGCCAGACCAACGGGATAAATGCGGCGGGTTGGCACCTCCTGGGGCCGTTCGGGAACGTGATGCTGCCGCGCTAGCGGCAGGTGGCCCCACAAGAGCAGCGCGCTGGTAACGCCGGCGCGGCGGGCAGTGGCAGAGCGAAGCAGGCCCCCCTTCTTGGCGGGGCCCGCTTCGGGGCTGACGGCGACTAAACGAAGCGGCCAGACGGGACAGTTGAAGTGGCCGCCCCGGCGCGCCGTCGTGGAAGCTTTGTAAGTGCCAATCAGTACACGGCCCCCCGGTACCGACTGTGCCCTGGGCGTCGAGCGAGCCCTGAGGGTCGACCGGCTTGTCATGGTCGACTGGAGCGCCAATAGCACGCCGAAGTCCGGTCGCAACAGTATCTGGGTGGCTGACGGAAATATCAATAGCGGAGATGCTTCTGGCGCCGTAAGTGCCCGCAATTACGCCACGCGCCAGGAGGCGATCGACGCGATAGTCATGCTTATCGACGACGTCCTCGCCGACAACCTGCGGGCGCTCGTCGGCTTTGATTTCTCGTTTGGTTACCCCCTGGGTTTCGCCAGGTACTTCCGGGGCCAGGCTCGTCCCTGGGAGCGCATCTGGCAGTACATGGCGGCGAATGTAACTGATTCCGCACGCAACGCCAATAACCGTTTTGACGTGGCCAACAATATAAATGCGGCGGCTAATGTGGCGTTCTACTGGGGCAGCCCCGTCCGGCGGCCCGCACTTGCACCAACGTTGAAGGGCCTGCCTCCGGGGCTCGCGCCCAACCCTCTGGCCGTATACCGTCGCACCGAGCTGGCGGCCAGGCCCAGGCCAAAAAGCCGATTAAAAGCGGCTGGCAAGTGGGCAACGGCATTTCGGTTGGTTCTCAGGTGATCATGGGCCTCCCGTACCTCCACGGGCTACGAAGGCGGTACGGCCCCACATTGGCTGTCTGGCCGCAGGAAACTGGTTTCGCCAATGACCCTTTTGCCGCTCGGCCGGGGACGTCGGTGGTCTTGGCGGAAATATGGCCCACGGCCCTGGCGCCCGCCTACGCCGGCGGCGTGCGGGACGAAGAGCAGGTGCGCGGCGTGGTGCAACGCTGTTCGCAGCGGCTGAGGGCCGGCAATCGGGGTGAGTGCATGGTTCAACCCTGCTTCGGTCCGGGGCCTGGCACCGTCTACCGTCGCCTCCCTGGTAAACGAAGAAGGCTGGATCCTTGGTGTCCTCTAGAGCCCCGACGCGCTACGCTCGCCTCCACGGCGTCTCTCATATGAGGTCAAGCAGATGCACAGTTCTCGCTGTTCTCGCCTTCGGCCGTCGACGCGAGCTCTGCCGGCGGCGGTTTCCCTGGCCGCCGTAGGGGCGGTTGCTGTTGTCCTTCCCGCCGTCAGTGCTCCGGCCGCGGCTGTGAGCCTGTCGTTCACAACCGTTTGGACGGAGACTGTTTCGGACGGTACACCAATAAGTCTTTCGTCTCCCAACGTGGCCACCCTCCACGGTTCGCCCGCCGTCGCGGTTGGCGACCAGGGTGGTCACATTTATGCGTTCTCACTGACCAGCGGGGCAACGGTACCGGGGTGGCCCGCCAGCACCGGAGGCATCCCGGTCGACTCGACCCCGTCGGTCGGAGCGCTGGGCGAAAGCTCGCCCAACGACAGCGTCTTTGTCGGCGTGGGCACGGCCGCTTCTCCTCATGAGGGTGGGTACGAAGCGTTCAACCCCGACGGGTCCAAACGCTGGTACGTTCCCATTCACAACCCGGGGGCAAGTTTCGTGAGCGGTGTGGTGGCGTCGCTCTCTGTTGGCAACCTCCAGGGCGGCCTCGACGTGGTGGCTCCTTCAATAGGGCAGCAAGAAGATGCCATAAATGCCGCTACTGGCGCCCTCCTGCCCGGTTTCCCGTGGTTCTCGGGGGATGGGGACTATGCCACTCCGGCGTTGGCCGACCTGTACGGCAGCGGCAAAACGGACATCGTCAATGCCGGTGGGCAGACTGCTGCTATTGCGTATGGCACCCAGTATGTCCAGGGCGGTCACGTCCGGGTCCTTTCGCCCATGGGCAACGCCGGCACCAAGAGCCCCAACGGTGGTTCCATTTGCGATTACCATCCCGACCAGTCGGTGGAATCCTCCCCTGCGGTCGGCCGGTTCTTGGCTGGTGCCAGTGCGAATACGAGTGCCAATGCCGGTACGAGCGAGGGTATCGCGGTTGGGACGGGCGATTATTTTCCCGGTGCTCCGGACACCGACATGGTGCTGGCGTTGACCTCGCACTGCAAGCTCGTGTGGTCGGCGCGCCTCGACGGCCTTACAACGTCCAGCCCCGCTCTGGCCAACATTTCCGGCAATGGCAAGCTCGCCGTCGTTGAGGGGACCAATAACCAGCATGGAGGAGGGTCCGTTTATGCTCTGACCGGCAGCAACGGTGGCGTAATATGGCGCCAACCCGTTAATGGGGAGGTCATCGGCGGCGTCGTTACGGCCAATTTGGGTGCCGGTTACCAGGACGTGATCGTTGCTTCGACCGGCGGAGCGGAAGTACTTGACGGCCGTACCGGCCAGGTCCTTGCCACCGTAGAACGCGGCCTGGGCCTACAAAACTCGCCTCTGGTAACCGACGACCCCAATGGGTCCATAGGGGTCACACTGGCGGGCTACAACGCGCACGACGAGGGAGTGGTCCAGCACTACGAGCTCAAGGGGCCCAACGCCGCGCTGGTCGACCAGGCGGGCTCATGGCCCATGTTCCATCACGATCCTCGCTTGAGCGGGAACGCCGAGGCGCCTATTGCGGCCGCTTAGGCCGCTATTGCGTACCGGTCCCGGCGTGTCTCGTCCCGGGTGGGCCCGCGGGCTGGCCGGCTCGGGATACCTCTTGCCACGTCAAGCCGCTGCGCACGCTCTCCGGTCGCTCCGCCACGACGTCCCAATCGCGCCGCGCTTCGTCGTCGGCCGCTTTTACCAGGATCCATCGGTCCGGGCCGGTCCTTGTCAGCCCGAACCGCCCCGTGAGCTTGTGGCCCTGGAGACGGAACGACAAGTGGTCGGGCTCGTCGGCGAGGATGTCGGCGACGCCCTCGTCCCAGATGATCACGGCGCCCGTTCCCCTGGAAAACGGGTGGACCCCCTCGAAATCGCCGGCCGAAAGGTCGTGGTCCTCCACTGGCACCGCCAGCCGCCTTACGCCGGGGCTCATCGATGGCCCCTTTGGTACCGCCCACGAACGGAACACCCCGTTTATCGCCAAGCGGAGGTCGAAATGAAGGGTGGTGGCGTCGTGCTGCTGTACGACGAACCGCACGGCGGTGGTGGTCATTGCCACCCATTCTCGCTGAGGCACGCCCCGTCGCCGCCCGCAGGCGTCGCCCTTTTAGCCCGGTAGCTTCGACAGGGCGAGTTGGCGCCGCCTCGCCCTGTCGGCGCCCGCCCGTTCGAGCGAGGAGGACCGGCTCATGGAGGAAACATCGCTGCTGGTGATCGGGGCCGGCGTACGGGGTGGCGGTGGCCGCACAGGCCATCGAGCGTGGCATCGGCACCGTGGTAGTCGGGCGCCCGATGGGTTTCTGGACCGAACAGATGCCGTCGGGGATGTACCTCAGGTCGGGCCTCGATTGGCACCTCGACGCCTCGGGCGTCGACACCTTCGAGGCATTTGCCGAAGACAGGGGGCTGCGGCGGGGCGACCTCGACCCCGTGCCCATCGCGGTGTTCCTGGACTACGCAGGCTGGTTCCAGGAGCGCAAGCGGGTCGCGGTGCGCGACCACCAGGTCGTCGGCCTGACGAGGGACGGTTCGTCGTTCTCGGCTCACCTGGACGACGGGACGGTCATCCGGTCCCGCAAGGTGGTGGCGGCACCAGGCGTCGGCTACTTCCCTCAGCTACCGGAGTGGGCCGTCACTGTGCCGGACCGTTCCGCCCATACTTCGCGCCTTGTCCAGTTCGATGACCTGGCGGGTGCCCGGGTGCTAATCATCGGGGGTCGCCAAAGCGCCTACGAGTGGGCTGCTCTGATCGGGGAGCACGGAGCGCAACGGGTGGACATCGTCCACCGCCACGCGGTGCCGCGGTTTGCGCGCGTGAGCTGGGCCTTCGTCGACCCTCACGTAGACGCCACGGTCCGGTTCCCCGGGTGGTGGCGGTCGTTGCCGGCAAACGAGCAAGACGTCATCGCCCGTCAGTTCTGGGAGGTTGGGCGCCTGACGCTGGAATGGTGGCTCACTCCGAGGCTGGTTGGCGACCGCTTCCATCGCTGGCCGGGAGCCCACGTGGTCGAGGCGAGGCCCAGGCCCGATGGCGCCGTAACCGTGACGCTCTCTAGCTCCGAGAGCATGACGGTGGACTACATCGTGTTCGCTACCGGCTATCGGTCCGACCTGGGCAAGGTCCCTTATCTCGCCGGGCTCATGGACGATATAGACGTGAGCGAAGGCCACCCGCGTCTCGACGAGCATTTCCAAACCACCGTCGGCGGCCTCTATATCCCGGGCTTCCCGGCGACGCGCGACTTCGGGCCGTTCTTTGGCTTTACGAAGGCTTGTCCTGCGGCGGCGAGCATTATTGTCGGTGACCTGGTCCGGGGAGGCTAATCGGGCCGCCCGGGATTTTCGGGCCGCCCGCACTTTCCGGACCGCCAGCCAGCACCGTAAGCGCCCAGAAATTGGCGGACGCCGAGCGCTCATAACTGAAACGATCGGTAAGTTCCCGGGCCAGGGCGATGCCGCGGCCAAATTCCGCCATTGCGTCGGGCATTTGCGCGCCACTCAGGTCGACGTCTGCGGGCCCAGCGTCATCACGGAAAAGGGCGGTTATCCGGTCGGGGCCGACCGTGAGCGTCAACTCGATGGTGACTTCGTCCGGGCCGGGGTTGGTGGTCGTCGCGTGTTTGATTATGTTGCTCGCCACTTCGACGACTGCGGTTTCAAAACGCATGCGGGCCCGGGCGGGCAAGGCGGGCTGGTCGGTCCACAGCGACTCGACCAGGTCGTGTATCGCATCCAGGCCGGCGGGGTTCGCCGCCACCGTGAGCTCGGAGATTTGTGGCGGAGGTGGGGGCACCCGGGAACCGATCGTGCGGTCAGAACGCAGCGGATGCGATCTCGACCGTTGCGCTCGGCTGGAGCACCCGGTTCAAGTTTGTCAGGTCGAGCACCATCTGGACCTGGTCCGTCGGGCCGGCGATGCGAAGGTCGCCGCCCGCTTGGCGCGTCTTTTTCAGGCACGAGACCAGAGCGCCCAGCCCTGAAGAATCGATGAAGCCTGTCTCGCTCAGGTCGACGACGACCAGGCTGTTGCCGGCGGCGACGAGGTCGCTCACGACATCGGTGAGCTGACGGGCGGTGACCATGTTGAGCCGGGCCGGGGCCTCGACGACCTGGACGCCGTTATCGAGAACGTGGGTTGGGAACACCGTCATGCCTGCTCCTCCTGCGCCGGCTTGTACCCGCCGTAGCGGGCGGCTGGAATGACCACGCTCAATATAAGCAAGTCGTACGAGGCCCAGATCAGGTTGACGACCGTAGGTACGAGGTCCCTGTCGCCCACGGCGAAGAGGACGATGCCCACCACCATCGACCCTGTCAGCACAGCCGCGGCGATCAGCTGCCATTTGAGCAGGCGCCACTGCGGCCGTCGCTCCTGGCGGGTCTTCGGCGTCACGGCGAAGGCCAGCTCGCGCCCTCGATAGACGCTGTTGAACGCAGATACTACGGACTTGATCCAGACGGGGAAGAGGGCCAGGGAGTACTGCTGACCGCGCCAGGTCTTGGCGCCGCGGCCGGCGATGAAGAACAAGATCTGGCTGACCAAAAGGAACGGTATCAACCGGACGAAGAGCGCCGTGCTGAACGCCTTGACCGGGATGATGCCGAACAGTAAATAGATCACTGGCGCGGCCAGGTACACGACGGCGGCGAAGCCCGACAGGTAGCTCCAGATAGTCGCCCAGTACATCAGTCGCTGCGGGATGCTGAGGCCCTTTTGGAACAGGGGGTTCTCCCTGAACATGACCTGCATCGTCCCCTGCGCCCAGCGCAGGCGCTGGGTCAGCATGGTGGCCAGGTCCTCCGGGGCCAGCCCGAGAGCCAGGACCTCGTCGTGGTAAGCCGACCTCCAACCCTGGGCGTGCAACCGCATACACGTAGCCATGTCTTCGGTGACCGAGATGGTCGCCAGCGGCATGATGGGCTGCGCCTCGTCGGCGCGGTCCACGTCGAGGGCCTCGATCAGCGCCCGCACGGACTCGATGGCACCGATCGGTGACCAGTCACGTTGCGCCAGACGATGCAGGGCAGCGTCGTCGATCACGGCCAGGCCGGCCGGCTCTCGTCCTGCTTCCGCCGCCAGCTGCTCGATAGCCGCGAGATCCGCGCTCAGCCCGGCCACGTCATCCTCCACGACCTGGCGGGCGATCTCCTCGACACGACGCTGGAACCGGTACGTAACTTCGGCCAGTGCCTCGCCCCGGCCCAGTTCGGCACGGGCTCGGGCCACCTCGTCCTCGACCTGGGACAGGGCCAGCGCGAGCCGTTCGTCGCCCGGGCCCAGCTCGGAACGTGCCTTCTCCAGGACGGTGTCGGCGGTCTGGAGGGCACGGTAGACGGCTACCTCGACGTCGCGGACATACCGCGTCACCCCTAGCCGCATCAACGTGTCGCGGCGCACGACGGCGTTTGAACCACAGAAGAAGGCGGCGTTCCAGCCGTCCTTTCCCTGTTGGATCGGCCCGTAAAACAGGGGCGCCTGGCTACCGAGCGGGTCCGAGGCAGGAACGTTCGTGAATATCTGGGGCGTCTGGACTATCGCCATGCGTTCGTCCCGGAAGTAGCCCAGGGTATGGTCGAGGATGGTCGGCAGCGGGACCTGGTCGGCGTCAAGGACCAGGATGAGCTCGCCGTCCGTCGCCAGGAGGGCGTTGTTCAGGTTGCCGGCCTTGGCATGGCGGGGCCGGCCGGCCCAATCGGGCGACCGCGCGATCCAGCCGATGCCGTTGCGGCTTGCTTGTTCCTGCAGTTCGGGACGGTTGCCGTCGTCGAGGACCCAGGTCTGGTGCGGGTAGCGGATCTCCGCGGCCGCTTTGGCCGTCTGCATCACGAGGTCGATGGGCTCGTTGTAGGTGGTAATAAAGACGTCGACGGTCGTGCCTTCCTCCGGCGGAGGTGGCGCCGGGCGCGGGTAGAGCCGCCACACCGTTAGGCCGAACAGCAATGAGTCGATCAGGCTGTAGGTCTCGGCGATCACCAGGGGCACCGCGATCCACCAGACCGACCAACGGACCGAGAACAGCCAGCGCCACACGACGTAGTTCACGCCGAGCACGAGCGTCACCAGGACGGTGGCCCTGATGAGCAAGAGGCGCCCCGTTATCGGGAGCCTCGGGGTCATGAGCTGTTCCCGCGCCACAGCTGTATGAGCGCCCGCCTACCGACGACGCACCGCCAGGGCGGTCACGTCATCGCCCTGGGTTCCTTCCGCCGCTACCTGCCGTAGGCGTTTTGTCAGGCCCCCGGGTCGGGGTATTCCTGCACCAGCCGGGCTACGTCGCCCAGTGCCTCGCGCCCGGGGCCGAAGAGGTCCAGCAAGCCGTCGCTGAAGCAGAACATGGTCGCACCCGGGCGCAGCACGACCCGCTGATCGGCCCATACCGTGCCGGAGTCGACGCCCAACGGCAAGTCGAGCGACTCCAGCCAGTGCACCGAGCCCTCGGCACCGACGACGACCGTCAACCCGTGGCCGCCATCGGCGTACCCCAGGGTGCCCGACGGCCCGTGTATGTAACCCGCGAAAATGGTCACCAGGGACCCGGTCGCTTCGAGGTCGCTCTGAATGGCGCGGTTGGTGTGGCGCAGCACGGATGCAGGGCTGTAATTCGCCGGAGGCCGGCCGTCGGCAAAAGCCCGCCGGGCTGCTGAGCGCATCGCCGCCCGCACCGTGGCCGTGATGATGGCGGCGCCGGTACCTTTGCCCATGACGTCGGCCACACAAAAACCCAGCGTGTCGTCGACCATGACGTAGTCGTAAAAATCGCCCCCGACGGTGTGGGCCGGGAGGCATAGCGCACCGATGTCGTAGCCGGCCAGGTCGGGCGTGCTGCGGGGCAAAAGCTCCTGCTGCACTTCACGGGCGCGCCTGGTGTCCGCCGAACCGTTCAGCTCCTGCTGGGCCCAGTCCGCCAGTTCGTTCAACAGCTCGCGGTCCCTTTCGTTGAGCGACCGCGGTCTGAAGTCGAACAGGCAGAAGGTGCCCACCACCGTCCCGTCGGGGTCCGCGAGCGGGCTTCCGGCGTAAAACCGGATCCCGGGCTCCGCCCGGACCTGCGACAGGCCGTCGAACCTCGGGTCCAGGCGGGCGTCCTCCACCACCAGCATGCGCTCGAGCGCGACGGCCGCACTGCAAAAACTCTCGGAACGTGGCGTTTCCCTTACCGACATACCAGCGCACGACTTGCGCCAAACCCGGTCGTTGTCGAGCAAGGTGATCGTCGAGATCGGCACGTCGAACACCTTTTGGGCCAAGCGCGTCAGGCGGTCGAAGCGCTCCTCCGGCGGGGAATCGAGCACCAGCATGCGCTGCACGGCGCGCTGCCTGATCTGCTCTCGCCGGTCGTAGGCCACCTGCTGACGCTCGCCCTGGCCGACCTCCTGGAGGCTTTGAGCAGGAGCCAGCCCGCCCACCCGCGGAGCCGAAGCCTCGTCGTAGATGGTCACGGCTGCGCCCCGCCCGTGGCTGTTCCCTCGGAACGTGCGGCGGTCGCGTTTGGCCAGCTAGACGGGAGCTCTGTGGCAGTGGTGCGATCGTCAGGGGCAGTCATGGTCATGGTAAGAAGGAAATTTGCTGCAGTCCGCGTGCCTGTGAGTACTCAGGGTACTACGCGCTGCAATAGCCCTATCGGTTCCTCGAGAGCGTCCTTTAGCTCGGCGCGGCGCGGTAGGGATTACCGGGCCAAACCAGCTTGTTGGTCGAGCCGCGAAGCTGCCCGCCACAGGCCCGGCTCCCTGGCCCTGGTCTACACTTGGGGGAAACGGGCGAGTGGCGAACTGGGGGCCCATGCAACTCGAAGTACCGGAGCAGGCCGTCGCGACGGGTTCTCAGCCGAAGCGGCGAGATTACAGCCTCATCGGTCCCGAAGCGGCGGCCGCCATTGCCGCCGGGCTTGCCAACGCCGAGTGGTACCGGCCCCCCGTCGACCCCGACCGGCTCAAGCAGCTCATGGAACGTAACAACTGGCGCCCTGCTCGCGACACGGCACTTTGGGTTGCCTTGCTGGCGGGCACCGGGGTGGCCGCGTTTATCAGCCTGGGGACCTGGTACGCGATCCCGGCCTTTGCCGCCTTCGGGGCGTTGTACGGCGGCTCCGGCGACCCCCGCTGGCACGAGAACGGCCACGGTACGGCCTTCAGGGCAAAGTGGGCCAACGACGTCGTCTACAACGTGGCCTCATTTATGATCCTGCGCGAGCCGACCCTGTGGCGCTGGTCGCATTTCCGCCATCATTCCGACACCATTATTGTCGGGCGCGACGCCGAGATCTCTTTCCAGCGACCGCCCAAGCTGTGGATGCTTATACCGGCCTATCTCAACCTCATCAAGGGCCCTTCGATGGTTTGGCATATCTTCCAGCACGCCTTCGGGAGGATCGACGGGACTACTCGCGAACTCGTGCCCAAACAGGATTTGAAGCGCGTGGTGTGGGAAGCGCGTGCCTATGTCGCTGTCCTCGGTGCCGTAACGGCCCTGGCCATTGCCAGCGGGTCAATTGTCCCCTTGTTGTTCGTCGGCTTACCCTCTTTTTACGGGGCCTGGTTGCTTGTTTTCTTCGGCATCACCCAGCACGCGGGTCTCCGCGAAGACGTCCTTGACCACCGTCTCAATACGCGGACTGTGTACCTGAACCCCTTTTTCCGGTTCCTCTACCTGAACATGAATTACCATCTGGAGCACCATCTCTTTCCCTCGGTGCCCTACTACAACCTCCCGCAGCTGCACGAGGAGATAAAGCAGTACCTCCCTCCGCCAAAAACCTCCATTTTCGCCGCTTATCGCGAGGTATTCCACGCACTGCGAAGGCAGCAGCGGGACCCGGCCTGGGAACTGCCAACCCCCGATCTCCCGGGTGGCCCGTTCGTGCCTCGAGCCCGGGTGCCGGAGGTAGCAGGTCCCGGTCCTGTCGATAACGGTGCCGCCGGAGCGTCTTTTGCCGAAGCGCCTGCGGCCGCCGTCGAAAGCGCTCCCGCCGGTGGAGCGGGGCACGGTGGCGCGGCAGCTGGCGGCGCAGCGGCCGAGCGGGCCGACCTCGGCCCCGTCGAAGCGTTAGGCGTGGGGCAGGTCCGGCGGGTCGACGTCGCCGGCAGGACCTACGCGCTTTACCGGCTGGCCGCCGACGAGTTCGCGCTGACGGACGGTCTGTGCACCCACGCTCAAAGCCACCTGGCCGATGGTCACCTCGAGGGGAGCGTCATCGAGTGCCCCAAGCACAATGGCCGCTTTGACGTCAGAACGGGTGAGGCCGTGCGTCGCCCCCCTCAGCGCCCGCTGTGCACGTACCCGGTCGATATCATCGAGGGCAGGGTCGTTGCTGACCTGGCCCCGGCGGTACTTCCCGCTCAGTGCTCTTCCTTGAGCCCTTTCGTCTCGGGCCCATAGCCGGCCTCGGCCAGCATCCGTCGCACGTCGAGGACGTGTTGAGCGTCGAGGTCCTTGTCCCGAGGCCGGCGGAAGGTCTCGGTTTCGCCCCCAAGGGTAACGAGGAAAGCTCCGTCGTGCTGGTGCTGGACGCTGCCCACCTGCTCCAGGAGCGACAGGACGGCATGCCACTCGATGTTGTGGCTCACCGGGTGCTCGAATATTTGGTTCAGGGTGTCGCGGTGGTTGCTTGTCAGGTGTACCGGGTCGGGCGTGGGCGTCATGGGGTATGTGATTTCCTGTTCACTCGATGGACCTGTTTCGTGGTGGCGCCGTAGTCATCTCTGCCATAGTCATTTATCAGGAACCATTTATGGCAAGAGCCATTTCTACAACAACTATTTGTGCCAGAGCCATTTCCGGGAAGGGTCATTTGTGCCAAGGCGTTACCACGGATAATCGGCCAGCGCCCGCAGCTGGGCCGGGCCGCCCGCCTCGAGGTCGTAAAGGCTGGCCCCGACGGCGCCGAGACGGTGGGCGACGTCGAGGAACCGCCATATCTCCCTCGGCGAAGGCAGCCCGGGCGGTCCTCCTTCAGGGCCCATGTTGTAGTCCTGCCCGATCGGGGCCACGGGTCGCCACCTCGATAATGTATCGACCGCCTGGTCGACGGCCGCACCAGGTTCGGTACATGACCAATAAACCATAGGGGCAAAAGCATCTACGAAGGGTGCCTCGGCGGCATAGGGGTAATTGACCAGCCAGTAGCTGGTGGGCCTGGGCACCGTGGCAATAACGGGTCGGTCACCGGCGATGGCCCGAACGAGCGACAGGTAGTACCTCACCCGCCGGGCGCTGAGGTGGGTCCCTTCTGCCGGCGACTCGATATCCGCGCTGAAGGCGTTGGCACCCATGCCAAAGGCGGCGGACGCTCTGGCCGCGTCGGCCGTCGGGTTGGACAGAGTCGGGAAATCCCAGGCCACGACCGAGATGCCATTGGCATTTGCCAGTGGGACGAGCGCCCTTAGCGTGGCGCCTCCATAGAACCCGTTCGTGCTGCTGCCGGTCCGGGCCCACAGCTGGTGCAGCCCGGCCGCCTTGGCCAGGGCGACGACTGCAGCCGCGTCGAGCTGGGAGCCTGGCCAAACGGTGAGCCAAATGCCCTTGCCGGTTATGGGGGACAGTGGCACGTGCCTGGGCGGAGGGTTGGCGACAAGAGGCACCGCTGGCTCCGGTACGGCTGGGCGCCCGAGAGGTGGGGGTGGGGGGAGGGGCGGTATGGGAGGCGGGGGGCAGGGCTCGGGCTGGACGGGTGGTGCCGGTAGGGGGAAGGCCGCTGTCCTCGTTGGGCTGGCCGCAGCGGCTGGAGCTGGTGATGCCGTGGTCCCCGAGACGACAAGGAGCATCGCGATCGCAAACGCCCGTGCTCCGGCCACCACAGACATTGTGGCACCACAGATTGCGGCCCTTTGCTCCCGGCCGGGCCAGCGCCCACCAGGAGGCCGTGGCGGCTCAGCGAGATTCCTGGTCGGCCCCCTGTATTGTTCAAGAGGTAAATGACCCCCCTCACGGCGGCTGACCTCCCTCACGATGGCAGGGTGAGCGCCCAGCTGCGTGACGTGGGTTCCCCGCGCCGGTCCCTGGCCTGATGGCGGTGGATGTCGACGTAGCAGTTGTCGGGGCCGGGCTGGCCGGTGCGGCCACGGCCTGGGCGGCCAGCAAGAGAGGCCTTTCCGTCGTACTTCTGGAGCAGTTCGCCATCGGCCACCACCGCGGCAGCTCGCACGGCAGCGCCCGGATTTTTCGTCGCGCCTATGCGGACGAGCTCTACGTGCGGCTCACCGGCGAGTCCGCTGAACTATGGCGTGAGCTCGAGCTTGACACCGGGGCCTCCTTGCTCCGGACGACGGGCGGCGTCGATCATGGCGCCAACCGTGACGTCGAGGTGATCGACGAGTACCTGACCGCCGCGGCCGTACCCCACGAAATGCTCGACCAGCTCGAAGCCGGCCGGCGATGGCCAGGGATGCGCTTTAGCGGGGCTGTCCTGTTCCATCCAGGAGCAGGCGTGCTCGACGCCGCTGCCACCGTTGCGGCTTGCGTCGAGGCCAGCCGGCGTCGCGGCGCTTTGGTGAGGGAACAGACAGCGGTTACCGACGTTGTCCTGGAGACTGACAGTGCCATCGTGGTGGCGGGGGAGCAAGCCTGGTCGGCACGCCGCGCCGTCATTGCGGCGGGCGCGTGGGTGGCCGACCTGTTGCAGAGCCGTGTCCCGTTCCCCCCGGTGACCGTAACCCAGCAGCCCGTGTTCCACTTCCCCCGCCGTGACCCATCGGTTGATTGGCCAGTGTTCGTCCACCAGGACGAGCGCTTCACCTACGGTCTGCCAGGGGGCCGCGATGGTGGCGAGGGCAACGCGCAAAAGGTGGCGGAGCACGACCGTGGTCAGGTTACAACGCCATCGGGACGCGACGGCGTGGTCGACGCCGTGGCACGACGCCGGATGGTCGAGTACGTGAAGGAGTGGTTGCCCGGTCTGGTCCCGGAGCCTTTCAACGAATCGACCTGCCTGTACACAACGACGGTTGACGAGGACTTCGTACTGGACCGGTACGGTCCGCTCGTAATCTGCTCGGCCTGCTCAGGGCACGGGGCGAAGTTCGCTCCCTGGCTGGGCACGGAGGTGGTCAAGCTGGTCACGGGAGCCGGGGTGGTGCAAGAACGCTTCCGCCTCCACCGGCCGGGGCTCGTCGCGGGCAAGTAGCGACAGGGCCTCGGCCGGGGATTAGCCAAGTGTAGCTCTCCTGCGGTTCTTCTTCGTAGAAAATTTGAGTGCCTCTATATCAAGATTTCTACTAAGATGAGTTTTGCCTTCAGTTTCGACTGAAGAGAACCCCTCGAAAGGAGAACTCAAGATGTTGATGCGATTCGATCCCTTCAACGACTTCGACCGTTTGACGCGAAACGTCGCGGCTAACGGCCGACGCGGCTGGATGCCAATCGACGCTTACCGGCAGGACGACCGCCTGGTCCTGAAGCTTGACCTGCCCGGCGTTGACCCCGCATCGGTCGATGTAACAGTCGAGAAGGATGTTCTGAGGGTCAGGGCGGAGCGGCACTGGGAGGTTGCCGAGGGCAACCGGGTGCTCGTATCCGAGCGTCCGCAGGGAACCTTCACCCGACGTCTTTTGCTTGGCGAGAGCCTCAACGGTGAGCGCACCGAGGCCAGCTATGACAACGGCGTCCTGACCCTCACTGTACCGGTGGTCGAGCAGGCCAAGCCTCATAAGGTGGAGATCACCAGCGGTAGCCAGCCCGCGACCGTCGGTTCCGAGCCGGTCGCGGCCTAGTCCCCCATCAAGCTCAGTGGAGCGGGGTGAGCGAAACCTTCAGCCACCCCGCAGCGGTTTGAGGGCGTCGCCCACCTGTCCGGGCCGGCAGAAGATCGCGCCGGTCCGTTACGTGCCCGGCGACGCCGCGAACCACCACCACGGCACCGCGCGTCAGGGAGCCGGCCGCGCGGACCGAGGCCCAGCAACGTCGAAACCGAGATCACGGTCCAAAACGTCTAGAGCGTTCTGGCGGGGCATCAGGGCCTAATTGCGGGGAGTTCACGTTCGGGCCAAAAAAGGCCGAAGAGAGCTCTTTGGGATCACGTTCAGCCCAATTGACCCCAGGGGTGGCGGTAGGCAGCGGGTTTGGGCCCGGGCCGGGTGCGAGCGTGCGCTAGTTTTCCCTCGATTTACCCTGCGACCACTGGTTGCTGTCTGGAGCGCGCGCGTAGGGCGCTATTCGGCGGTAGTTACGGGCACGCTTTCATCACATTTGCTTCAATCTCGTCGCGATTTCGCCAACCCGTTGCGGTTTAACCGGTTAAGCAGGTCTGAAGCGCGACCAGTTGCCAAAATCGCAACCGGTTGGAGCAGTCTGTGATGACTTTGTGATGTAGACGGGGCGGGATCTCTGTGCCGATAACCTCAGGCTGGTCGCTCCAAGCCCTCGGCGTCCCTATCCGTGTGAGGGGGCGGCCTGGCCCTCCTGTGATGCCCGGGCGCGGCCGAACGCTACTGTAAAGGCCGGCGCCGGCACTAAAGGCCGGTTGGTGCCTCGAAAGAGTGCCGCGACACCGAGAGGTCGCGGAGATCGATGTACAGCAAGGACGTGGGCGGGATTTCCTCCCACCCGTCGCTATTGAGGCCGGACGAGGCTATGACGACGTCGCGGCCGTCAAGCCGTCGGAAAAGAAGCTTGAAGTAATCTTCGGGCCGGCCTTCCTGGAGCGTCCCGTGCCCACCGGCGGCCCAGGTTCGGTCGTCCGGTGAAGGCCGATGAAGCGCCGATGAGCGGGAGAGCGCTGAGGGGGGTTCGAGGTCATGCCTCCCCTGGACCACGACGAAAGCGGACGGCGACAGGAGCATGGCGTTGAGGCTGGCTGGCCCGCACACCTCCGACACCTCGTTGACGGCCTTACGTACGCCCTCGATGACGGCACCTTCCTGCTCGATGCGCTGAAGGACCAGGAGGAAGTACTTTTCGCTGTCGGTAGTGCCCCGTCGTCTGTCGAGCCACCGAGGCGCGAGCAGGTCGTCCAGGCGTTCGGGCGCACGAAGGCTGCCGTTGTGGGCGAAGGCCCATCCATCGAGCACGAAGGGGTGCGTGTTCGTTTCGGCGACGGCAAGCCCTGGCGTGGCCCAGCGAAGGTGGACGATCCCGGCCGCACCGAGGCTCCTGCAGCCCAGCGTCTCGAAAGCGGCGTCTTCGTAAGCCGGCCGGGTCGAGCGCTTCACTGCCAATCCGCCCTCGCACGAGATGGCGCCCTCGCATGAGATGGCATCCTCGGACGAGATGGCGCCCTCGCTCAACCAGCCGGTACCCCACCCGTCCCGGTGAACGTGCGACAGCGCCCTGAAGTGGTTGAACTCCCCCGGGCCCAGGAGGTCGGCGACGGCGCGGGGGGTCGAACAGGCGTAGCCCAACAAACGGCACATCAGCCGCCCTCGCCGGCCGGCAGGCGGTAGACGCGCCGGGCGTTCCCGGCACCGATCATGGCGGCTACAGCGGCCACTTCCTCCTCACTGCGGGATTCCCGGCTGGCCAGCGGCTCCAGGACCTGGCCTATCGCGTGGCGGAAGTTGGCCGCCGCCATGAGGTGCAGTTCGGCCAGCCCGAAGGCATCGGACGAGTACAGCATCTTGTCGAAAGGGGCGAGCTCGAGCGCCTCGGCCAGGACGGCTCCGGCCCGGTAACCCACGTAGTTCATAGCCAACCCGATGTCGAAGTAGACGTCGGGGTAGACCGCGGCGAGGTAGGCCGCCTCGCGGTGGTACGGGTAGCAGTGCAACAGCATGATCGGGGCCCAGGGCCCCGCCAGGCGTATGAGGCCCGTAAGCAGCGCAGGGTTGGACCGGTGCAGCTCCAGGTCTGGATCGCCATAACCGGTGTGGAACTGCAGCGGCAGGCCGGTCCGCAACGCCGTCCAGACCAGGTAGCGCAGCAGGACGGGGTGCGAGATCCGGGCCTTCTCCGGAGGCCCGCCGGACGTCAGCCACTCTGCCGCTGCCTCACGGACTTCCGCCGGCGTCGGTTCCCTCGGGTCAACGTCCAGCCCGTACCGGTACGCAAGCACGGACTTGCACCCTACAGCCGCACCCGGGCCTGACAACGCCGCCGACAGCTGCTCTGCGAACCGGTCAGTGAACTTGGCGGCCCCGACGCCTTCGGACGCAATTGTCTCGGCTAGGTGCTCCAGTCGGACCACGAGCCGTACGGGCGTCGCCGCCAGCAGGCTCAGCGCCGCGAGGGCTCAGGAGGTCGTCGCCCCGGAACCCGTGGTCGATCACCAACTCGTCGGTACGGGCGGCCCGCAATAAGCGCCGGTTCACCTCCTCGCCGCCCAGCTGGGCCCGGCAGGTCAGGTAGTCCTCCGCTGAGGCCGACGACGCCAGGCCCAGGACCGGCGCGCAAGTGCGCAGGAGGGAGGCTCCGAGGAACGAGCAGAAGGCGCTGCGCCCAGGGCCCGGTGCGGTGCCCGACTCGCTGAGGAAGCTCTCGAAGATGGCCCGGTCCCGGACGTCGCTCACGACGCTATGGGCGTGGTGGTCGACCAATGGCACCGCGCTCGTTGCCGCACCGCGTTGGCCAGTGGCCATTTCAGTGCCGCCGCGGGGCATCAGTGGCGCCAACGGGTGCGCAGGGCGACTTCGTCCGGACTGAGCTCGGCGAAAAGAGCCAATTCGGCCCGGCGCACGGCTGCGATGGTCTCGAACAGCGGGTGGCCCAACGCTTCGGCCAGAACGGCGCTCTTCTGGTAGTGCTCGAGGGCTTCTGTCAGGCTGGCCGGGAGCCGCTTGGCCCCGGCGGCCGCGAGCTCGGTTTCGGACAGGGTGGCGGGGTCGACCGAGACTTCTTCGGGCAGCCGCAGCTTGTCCTTGACCCCGGCCAGGCCGGCGGCGAGCACGGTCCCCGTCACCAGATAGGGGCTGGCGCTCAGGTCGAAGCATTTCACCTCCAGGTTTGCCGCCACCGGCTCAAACCCGGCGGTCCCGGTGACGAGGCGCAAGGCGGCCTCCCGGTTCTCGAGCCCCCAGGCCTGAAAGGCACCCGCCCAGCGTTGAGGTACGAGGCGGAGGTAGCTGGCCACACTTGGTGCCCCGATGACGAGCAGAGCGGGCAGCTCCCGGAGGATGCCGGCCATAAACGCTTCTGCGTCGCCGGTGATGCCATAGGGGCCCTCGCCACCGGCAAACAGGTTCTGGCCGTCCCGCCACAGACTGACGTGAACGTGGCCCCCATTGCCGACATGGCCGGCCAGCACGCTGGGCGAGTAACTGGTGCGCCAGTCGTAGCGGTGGCCCACAGCCCGGACGGTCTGGCGGGTCAGCACGCTGTCATCAGCCGCTCCTACCGGGTCGCTCGGCGCAGTCGAGACCTCGAATTGCGCGGCGGCGTACTCCGGGTGGAGCTGCTCCACGTTTATGCCTTCAGCGGCCAGGGCGCGCAGGACATCGCGAAGGTAGTCGGAGCACTCGATGAGCCGGTTCATCCCGTACGCGGCCCGAAAGTGACCGGGACGAACTCGTCGCCGTGCCCTGCGCCCAGCGCCCACTCCAGTTCGAAACCCATTACCGCCGACAACTCCATGTCGGCCGATCGGTCCGCCATCCGGGCGGCAAAGCTCCGGTGGCACATAGGGTGAGGCTCGCCCGTGCGGGTGAGCCGGTCGGCGGGCGCCCACGCCCAGCCGGGTTGGGCGGCGAGGTCCACGAGGCGGTCGAGATCGGGGTACAGCCGCAGGTCGCCGACAGGGCCGGTTGAGCTCTCACTGGCCGTGACCGAGTCGTCGAGCAGGAACACATCGAACACCGGCGACATCCCGACGCCGAGGGTGGCAGCGGCTTCCAGACGCGCAGTCGGAATCGCCTTCACACGCGTGATCCCGGAGTTATCGACGTAATTTAGGGCGATGCCGTCGATCCCGCGCGCCGCCAGCTCTCTGGCCATGTCCTCGACTACTGCGCTGCGTTCTGCTCCTAGTGGTTCCGGTACGTCCACGCGTTCTCGGCTTTCGACCTGGGGCTCGGCTTTCGACCTGCCGGCTCGGCTTTCGACCTGCAGGCCGAACCGGCCCGGAGGCAGCATTAGATAATAGAGCCAGCGCTCCCGCCCGGATTCTGACGGCGGGGCGCCAAGACTATTCGGGTCCCGGGGCTGAGGTGGCCATCGGTCTCCTCGGCCCCAGGAGCCTTTACAGGAGGAGACGTGTACGTAGCGGGCGTGGACCGGACGCTTGGTGAGGACGAATGGCGCCCGTTCGTGGAGGCCCAGGGGTTCGGGCACTTCGTCGCGCCCGGCGCGGGCCTCGAATACCCCGTCGTCGTGCCGACCCAGTTCGTGCTGGACGGGCACGAGGTGCTCACCCACTTTGCTGCGCCCAACCCGGTCCTGGGCGCACTGGCGGACGAGCCGCGAGCTCTTATGTCGGTGGCGGGCGACTGGGCCTTCATCCCATCCGATTGGAAGGTGATCGGCGACGAGGACCCGGCGCTCGGGATCCCGACGACCTACTACTCGGCTGTGCAGCTGCGAGGCCGGGCCAAGGTATATGAGGCCCCGGCGGCGGTCGCCGGCATCTTGCGACGGCAACTCGGCGTAATACAGCCCGGGACTCCGATCGCCGATCCGGAAGAGGCTCATCGAGCACGTTTGCGCTCCATCAGGGCGGTCGTACTAACGGTCGACGATGTCATAGCCAAGTTCAAGTACGGAGGCAACGTTGACGAGGCTCATCGTCAGGCTGTGCTCAACAGGCTCCGCGCCCGGGGCGGCCCCGGGGACGAGGCGGCGGCGGCACACATAGTGCGACGTCTTGCACCTGGGTCATCGCAATAACGCCCCGGTCTGTCGGGATGAGCGTTCCGGGGCCAAAGTGCTAGCCTGACGCCGCGCCGCTGGTGCACAGCCAATTGCTGACGACCGGTCCGGGGCGGCTCAGCCACTTTGAGAACGGTCAACCACGCTCAGACGAGGCAACCACTCTCAGAAAGGCCCACACTCTCGGAAAGGGAGGAAATCAAGCTGTGATGCGCATAGTCCAGGTAGGAATGGGAGGTTGGGGGCAGGACTGGGCCAGCCGAGTCTTCCCCGATGTCCCCGGTGCCCAATTGGTGGGTTGCGTCGACGGCCGGCCTGCCTCATTGACGGCGACAAGAAGGCTCGGCCTCCTGGACAAGGACGTGATGTTTGGCTCTCTGGACGCCGCTCTTGACCAGCTCGAGTTCACGGCCGTGCTGGTGACGACGGACCTCCCGTCCCACATGGTGGTGGCCAAGGAGGCGCTGAAAGCTGGTAAGCACGTTCTGACGGAGAAGCCCTTCGCGCCGACGCTAGCTGAAGCTAAAGAAGCCGTTGACCTGGCAGAGAGCCTCGGGCTGACACTGATGGTGAGCCAGAACTATCGGTTCTTTCCCGCGGTGCGCGCCGTGCAGAAGCTAATGCGAGAGGCGAGCCTCGGGAAGCTGTTGCACATCGACCTTGATTTTCGTCGTTACTCGCCCCCGAACCCCAAGGGCCTAGCCGGGCACCGCAATTGGGCGCAACCGCTGCTGCTCGACATGTCGATCCACCATTTCGACCTCCTGCGCGCCGTGATCGGTACAGAGCCGACATCGGTGTACTGCCGGGCCCGCAACCCGGCCTGGGCGGGGTACAAAGATCCCCCCGAGGGCAGCGCCACTATCGATTTCGACAAGGACGTCACAGTGAACTATCGGGGCAGCTGGATCCACCCCGGCCCCGAAACCCTGTGGGCTGGTGAGTGGAGAATGGAGTTCGAAAAAGGCGAGGTTTGGTGGACGAGCCGTGGCGATTTCTCATCCGACCTGCAGGACCAGGTATGGATTTACGACCGCGCCGCCGAGCGACGGTCTGTCGCTTTGCCACAGCTCGCTCGAACGGACCGCGCCGGCGCCCTCGAAGCCTTCGTCACGGCCGTCGACAACGGGACTGAGCCCGAGAGCTCAGGGCGGGAAAACCTCGGGAGCTTGGCGCTGGCGCACACTGCGATCGAATCGTCGATCAGGCAGGAGCCTATCGCCGTCCTGACTACCGCCCTTTCGTAACCGAGCCCGCCGTTTGGCAACTGAAGGTGCCTTTCGTGACCGAGCGGTGTGAGGCGGCGCGCCGTTCGTTGTCCCTGCCCCGCCAATAACAAGGAGAGTGCGAAATGTCCGAACCATGGCTCGAAGCAAACGGTGGACCGCTGAGGGTCACCGTATGGAACGAGTTCGTCCACGAACGTCGCGACGACTCGGTGCGTGCGATATATCCCGACGGGATGCATGCGGTCGTAGGTGCCGCCATCGAACGTCACCTGGGCGATGCCGTAAAGGTGCGCTACGCTACGCTCGACCAGCCCGAGCACGGCCTTGACGCGTCGGTACTCGAGGAGACCGACGTGCTTACCTGGTGGGGCCACTGCGCTCACAATGAGGTCTCGGACGAGGTGGTGGCTCGCGTGGCCCAGAACGTCCTCCAGGGTATGGGCCTCCTGGTCATGCACTCGGGGCACTATTCCAAGATTTTCCGTGCCCTCATGGGGACAAGCTGCGGCCTCCGTTGGCGCAATGACGACGACCGGGAGTTGGTGTGGTCGGTAAACCCTGGCCACCCGATATGCAAGGGGGTGCCCAACCCGATCATCATCCCGCGCCAGGAAATGTACGGGGAGTTCTTTGATATACCCCAACCTGACGAGCTGGTTTTTATCAGCTCGTTTTCGGGCGGAGAGGTCTTCCGAAGTGGCTGCTGCTTCGTGAGGGGACGCGGCCGGATTTTCTATTTTTCACCCGGCGACCAGGAATACCCGGTTTACCACCATGAAGGCGTCGGCCGCGTTATAGCCAACGGCGTCCAGTGGTGTGCTCCCAACAAGCGTGATGCAGGGGCGTTGACGGCGCCTCGCGCTCCCCGCGGGTGGTTCGAAGAAGGCTGACAGCCCGCCGGGCCGCGCTCCAAAATAGGCGCAGACCACTACAGCGGGGTATCTCCCTGACCGAAATGGGCTGACCGAAATGGGCTGACCGAAATGGGCTGACCGAAATGGGCTGACCGAAAGGGGCACTGTCGTCAACGAAATGGGATCGCGGAGCTGTCCCACGTACTCAGCGCTTTCTGCGCGGCGGCGTACCCGGCTCGTATCATCGACTGCACTCTCGTCGTGTCAGTGGACAAACTGGCATCGAACTGGGTGCTGATCTAGAGGTCGGCCCGGGCCGTCCCCTGTCCCGCACCAGGAGCTCGGCGGCCGTCAGGTCGGTGATGGTGCAAAGGAACGGGACACGGAGGTCCTCGATAAGCCTGTCGCCGAATATAAGGTCGAGGGCCGGTTCAACCACACGGAGCCAAAAATGGATGTCGTGGGGATCGTGTAGTCGAGCAGCCGCCGTCTCGGGACAGCGAACAGCTCGAGGTTTCTGCGCTCCAGCTCGTCGCTGTCCCATCCCATGGCGAACTCGCCGCCCACCAGTGCACCGGCGCTCGTCCCACAGACGACGTCGATGGCGACGGAGTGCTCGAGCAGAGCGCGCAGCACGCCGATGTGGCAGAAGCCACGCACGCCTCCGCCGCTCAGGACGAGGCCGACCGAGCGACCTAGAAGGAAGCGGGCCAGGCGTCCGAGATCGGCGTGGACGTCCACCCTGATGTGATGGGCCCTGTCCACCTGGCGCGGGTCGAGCCAACGCCGGCTTTCCCCCTCGTCCGGGGCTGGGTGCAGCAGGACGAGCTCCTTTCGCGTGCGCGGACTCAGGCTTGCGCCCAGCAAGTGCTGCTCTATGGGGTTCGGCCACGCGCTCGCACCTGCTCGCCCGACGAATACCACGACGTCGGCCTGCCGAAGGCAGAGCCGGTCCCACGCGTCGGCGCCTGCCCAGCACTGTGGGGGGCTTGGACGCCACCGTCGGCCCCGGCGGACGGCGTATACAGCACGAGGTCGTGGCGTACTTCGAAGTCGCTCAACCACCCGGCCAGGCCGGTGATAGTGGCCGGGTCCCCCGGCGCAGCGACGCCAGGGCCGAAGTTGGCCTCGACAAGGCGCGGGCTGAGCACGGCCACCTTCAGGTACTTTTCGAGGAACCTCGCGAAGGCGGCGGCGAACTGGACCACGTCGTGGGTGCTCGTGCCGCCGGCGGCGACCAACGCGATGCTGTGGACGGAGGCCTGGTGGCTCCGGGAGCCTGACAGGTCTCTGGCCAGGCGGCGGGCCAGAGTCGTCATGATCCGGCGCATGGCGGCCACCTCGCCGAAGAGGTGGCGCTCCACGCTTTCCGAACTGAGCCGGTAGAGCTCGGTGTCGCGGACGGCCACGACCGTCGCCGACCGGGGCTCGCCCGTGAGCATCGCCATCTCCCCGAGCACTTCGCCGGGGCCGAGCTCGACGGCGACGCGGTCGGCGCCGGGGTCTCCCCGGAGGAGCCCGACGCGGCCCGTCACCACGACATAGAGGCTGTCACCGGCGTCACCGGCGCAGAACAGCACTTCGCCGGCCTCCAGGACCACCCGTGAGAAGGACCGTTCGAGGTCGACCAGCCGTTCGGGGCTGAGGCCCACCCGGGCGTCCAGCTGTCGCTTCGGTGAAGATACCGGCACGCTCTCCATCACGAAGTTGAGATCGGACCGGTACCGCCGCCGGTAGGCGTGCGCGACATCGAGGTCACCGGATCCCAGAGCGGTGCTCACAGCGGGGAAGCAGACCGGCGAGAGCCCGCTCCGCTCGATTATCGAGTGCAAAAGAACGGCTCTCGTCGCTGCGTCGAGCGGTACCAGGTCCTGCCAGGAGGCGATGGCGCACTCCAGGTCATGAGCCGTGAGGATGAGGCTGTCAGCCAGGTGGGTGAGGTCGCTGGCGCCTTCTCGGCCCCAGAAAGCGGCCACGGCCAGGTGCATCTGGTGGATAACGCGCCGGGTGCGAACGTCGATGGCCGCCAGGGCGGCGGCGGCCGAGCTGTCCAGGTCGTCTGTGCCGGGGGGGTTCACGTCACGGTTTGTTCCGGGCGGATGCCAAGACCAGCGCCAAGCGCCCGACGGGGACTATTCGTCCCGTCAGAGGCCTACCTCCGAGAAGCTGATGTACCTGTTAGCTCTTTCGTCCCAGAGGTTCGCTCTCAGGGCGCCCAAACTGGACCGCAAGGTAAGGGTGCAGCCGGGCTGGACCTCGGGCGAGGCGGCTTGTGCTCTCGGCAGCGAGTAGTTGGGGATGCGAGGGGCGAGGTGGTGAATGTGGTGGAAACCGATGTTCCCGGTGACCCACTGGAAGAACCTGGGCAGGATAACCCGGGAACTGCCGCCCAGCGCGGCTTCGGTGTAGTCCCACTCGGGGTGCCGGCGCCAATATGTGCCCGGGAAACTGTGCTGCACATAAAACAGGAAAACGGCCGGCGCTCCGGCGGTTACTACGACGATTAGCTGGACGGTCAGATAACGGACCGGGCGCCATCCACCAACCCATTGTCACCACAAACCCAACAATCGCCACATTTGTGAGGTAGACAGCGAGCTTTATGTGCCGGCGACCCGCGCCCGGCCGGGTCACGAACCGTTCCACCACCAGGAACTTGATCAGTGGCGCAGCGGACATCATTATCACCGGGTTCCTGTACGCCCGGTAATAGAGACGTTGGCGAGGTGATGCGGCCCGGTACTCGTCAGTTGTCATCGTCCAGACGTCGCCGGCGCCGCGTCTGTCCAGATCGCCCGATGTGGCGTGGTGTTTGGCGTGGTCCCTGCTCCACTGAGCGAACGGGGTCAGGACGACCACCCCTATTGCCGTCCCTACCACGGTGTTGACCCGGCGCGACCGGCTGAAAGACCCATGGCCGCAGTCATGGAAAATAATGAAAGCGCGGACCGAAAATACGGAGATAACCAGCGAGGCGGCCGCCCCTAGCCACAGCGAGGTCCGCATAGCCATGTCGGCCAGGATCCAGCCGGTGGCGAGCCCAACGGCGGTGGACAGCAGTTGGGCCCAGCTTTGCATGGTTGGGCGTTCGAACTGTCTGAGGGTGTCTCGTTGCGTCACAATGGCCATCGGGTTACCAATCGTGCGTTCGGTAGACGGTAGGGCATTGTAGGGCCGGACAAGCCGGGCCGCTAACCGTAGTGCTGCCTCCAGGAACGTTTGCCCGGTTGCAGGCGGCAGAGGGTCCTCTCTACGCTTCAAGCTTTGGGTGTGCAACCGGGCAAACGTTGCCTGTCGTTGCACTAGGTCGCGCCCGTCCTGGTTATTTACGTCTCCGGGCGCGCTGAAGAGCTACCGTTCGGCTCGAAGACCCCATTTGGGCCCCGAGGTCCCTGGCGATGCCTCCAGGAAGGTTTGCCCGGTTGCCGGTGGCAGATACCCTTCTCGGCACTTCAGAGTTCAGGTGTGCAACCAGGCAAACGTGGCCTTTCATGGCGCTAGCCGATCGTTACGGCGGACTGACCAGTCAGAGTGGCGTCGTCGGCCACCAGTCCGCCAACAGCCAGGCTGGCCTCTCCCGAGAGCTCGACGATGGCCGCTGGCACGTAAACGGTGCCCGTGAGCGACGTCGTCGCCCCGATGCCGCTCGCTGTAAGCGGCAC
Source organism: uncultured Acidimicrobiaceae bacterium (assembly GCA_963754115.1). Lineage (GTDB taxonomy): Bacteria > Actinomycetota > Acidimicrobiia > Acidimicrobiales > Palsa-688 > Fen-671. The sequence goes on from CAVWFC010000010.1 coordinate 806,399, forward strand.
GGTGTCGTTACGAGCCTCAAATATGGCGATCCCCTGATAGGAGCCCGACGCCGGCGGCGACAGCGTGGCGCTTGCCAGGCCGCTGAGCGACAGGCTGCCGCCCGCAAAGTAGAGCAGCACGCCTCCCGTGGCACTGGTCAGGCTGACCGTGCCGGACAAGCTGAGGCCGTTGTCGAAGACGTAGGTGCCGCTGGCCAGGGAGACATGGGACGTACCCGAAACCGCCACCGCTTTCGTATAGACGCCGGGGCCCTGGAGCGTCGAGGAGGTGTACACGGTCAAGCCGTTCGTGCTCGGAGCGCTGAGACTGGCGTAGGGGTCGTGCTCCGCTGGCAGTGTTTCCTTCGCACCGACCGCCGTGGTGGCTTGCCCGCTCGAGACGACGGGCTGAGCCGCCGGTGAGATGAGGGCGCCAGTCGCTTTCAGGGCGGCTTGACCGGACAGGTTGATGCACCCATTGGACGACGAGTTAATGACGGCGCTGCCGTGCACGTTGACCGTCGCCTGCTGGCTCATGGTCAGCGTGCCGGTACCCGAGCCCAGCAGCAGCAACGTCGATGACGTGATGACCACTGACCCGTTCACGTACGAGATCGGCGAATAGTTGGAGTCGACGGCGCCTGAGCACGACGTTACATATGTCCCCGGCTCCGACGACTGCGTTGCCGTCGTTGTGCAAACAGGCTGTTTGCTCAGCGATGAAGCACTGTCGCCGTTGACGAACCCGGCGTAGCTGGGGGTAACCGCGGGCGGGCTCTGCCCATAAGTGATGGTTGCGCTCGACGCCGTGATGGTAAGGGGCGCCGGCCCGATCGTGAGCGAGCCGTACACATAAGTGGCCGAGTAGTAGGAAGGGACCGTCAGACCCGAGCAGGACTTGATCGGGTACGTCCCCGATGCGCTGGAGCTGCTGGTCGCGGGCGAGGTTGTGCAGCTCAGGGTGCCGGTGATCACCTTCGACGTGTCGGTACCCACCAGGCCCGAGGCGCTGAAGCTCCACTTCGGTGCGGACCCATAGGTCTGCACGCCCGAGATCGACAGGGTGAGAGGAGCCGGGGTGACATCGACGCTGGCGCTGGCCGTGGCGGTATTGCCGTACTGGTCCGCGGCCGAGCAGGAGATCGTCGTCGTCCCCAGCGAGAAACCGGAACCGGAGGTCGGGTTGCACGTGGCTGAACCCTTTGAGCCGTCGTAGTTGAGGACGTTCACCTGGTATGTGACCGGCGTTGAGGTTCCGGTCGCCGTCACGGTGCTGGGTGCACTTATCTGGACCGTGGGCGGGGCGACGACGCTCAAGTTGGAAGCCCCGCTGGCCGACGCAGCAAAGTCCGGGTCAGCGGCACTGTAGGAACCGCCGCCGGGAAGGGGGACGGTCGAGCCGAAATAGGCCTTGATGGTGTCGCCGGTCCCGTTGGTACCCGTGTCAGCAGGTGGCACGTTCAGGGGCCCGCTTGTGCTAAACCGCTCGCGTTGGTCGTGCCGACCGTAGTAAGGACCGGACCGCTGGCACCGGATATGACGAAGTAAACCGGCTTTTGTTGGAGCGGGACGTTCCCTGAGCCCGTTGTAGTGGTAAGCGTGGCGGTAACGCCGTTTACCTGGCCCGCCGTGATCTGAGAGGGGGCCGACAACGTCAAGCCGGTCGAGGCCGGAGCGGTCTTGAAGGTCGTGCTGGCCGTGGCTGACTGGTCACCGCTGTCCCCGCTGTAAGTGGCGCTGAGGGTATACGTGCCCGGCGTGGTGATAAGCGGGACAGTGGCGCTCGCGGTCCCGGCCGTGCCCGCGCTGTTGGTCACGATGGGAGCGCTGACCGTCGTCGGGCCGAGGTCGAAGGTTATGTCCTCGCCCGGCACGGAACTGGGCAACGCCCCCGACGAAGGCGTGAGCGTGGCGGAGACGGACACCGTGCCCTGGTAAGGGCCGCTAGTCGGTGAGTTGAGGCTCAGCGCAAAAGAGGTTGGGGACGTCCCGGGCGCAGGCGGCGTACCGGGGTCAACCGATGGCGTGAAGAAGTAGCCGTCGTTGTTGTCCATGCTGACCTCGCCCACCCCGTTAGCGGCCTGGACCATGAACTGCATATCGCTGGCCGGGTTGCCGGTAACACCGGCCGGGTTCGCGTCAGTGACGACCCCTGTCCATAAAGTCGAGTCGCTGCTCGACGACTGCTGCAGGTCGACTGACTGCCACGTGCCGTGTAACGGGCCCGCCGAAGTGCCCGTGTAAGTAACCCAAACTTCCTGGATCCCGGCGGCCGGTTCGCCGCTCACGTGAGCGGACACAACGACCTGGTCGCCATTGGTAACGGTGCTCGTAACGTCGCTGATCGTCGGGGGTGCGGCCAGGGCAGGGACGTTGGTGTAGTTGACGGTCTGGCCGTTTACGGTGGTGGTACCGCTGTAGGACGAGGTGTTGTCGCTGTAGAAGAGGTGCAGGTCGAGGTCGTTATAGCTCCGCATGACGTTGGTCGTGGCGCTGTCCGACTCGTACTGGACCGGTGTCATGGCCAGTTCGGTGTCGCCCCCGTTGACCAGCGTCGGGAAGTAGTTGGGGTTCCACAGCGTCTGGGGGAAGAAGGCCGGCGAGGCGAACTGGACCAGGCTCGTGCTGCCCGTGTCCGTGGCCGGGTCACCGGTGAGCGGCGTTGTCCCGGGGGTGTCGGTATATGTGCCGCCCCAGAAACCCACACCGCGCAGAACCTGGTTGGCGACGTTCACGTCTTCGATCTGGAGGGGCAGCACGGGGCCACCGGGGTCGGCTACCTCCCCCTGCGGGCCGGAATCGTACGTGTATGAGGTGTTCGGGCTGGGGGCGGCCGTCGCCGTCAAGACCGGGGTCGTATTGAGGTTCGCTTCCTCGAGCCCGAGCGATTGGCCCGGGTTGGAGGCGACGCTGTTTGCCTGGCTGGTGAGCAGCTGTCCCGGGTTGGTGCCCTGGCCTATGGCGCTGGTCGCCCCTCCGGGTGCGGCCTGCTGGTCAGGCTCTTGCAGGCCCAGCATCGGCAGGCCGTAGAGCGTGACTTGAAGGAGGGCCTTTTCCTGGAGACCGTTGAGCTGGTCGAGGCCGGCCAGGTACTGGAGCTTGGTGTCGGTCAAGGCGGCGCCGATGGAGACTGAGCCCGGGCTCTTCCCCGGCTGGTAGCCGAGCTGCTGCGCCAGGTCGACGTAGAACTGGTCGCTATAAGCGACGTAGTTCGTGTCGCCGTACTGGTAGCCCGTCCCGGCGATCAAGGTGGCCCCGGCCTCAGTGAACGCCTGGGGCCAGGCGAGGTCGTCTGTCACACCCGGGACGCCGTCGGCCGCGTCGATGTTGTACCCCGAGTGGCAGCCGGGACTTATCACCAGGGAGTTCTGCAGCGTGCCGCCCACCTGACTGGCGAACTGGTTCGTCGTAATGGTCGATGTGTCGTCGGCCGCCAGGAGGTTGTTGGCGCTGAAATGAGCGCCCAGGAAGACGAGGTCGTGATGGGTACCGAACAGGGCACTGGATAGCTGGCTGGCCGTCCAGGAGGCAGATGGAGGCGTACCGGTGGTGGTCGCCGGCACTCCCTGGTTGGTGATCAGTTCCGTCGGCGTGGCGCCCAGGTCAGTACCGAAGGTCGACGCGATCTCGCTGGCTGGCGGCTGCATGAAGTCGTAGCCCGACACGAGCGAAGTCCCCGGGCTGGTCGACGACCCTGCGTTGATGGCAGTCTGGCCGTTCACGTAGCTCTCGACACTCGCGTAGATATCAGCCGGGCTCTCGACGAGGCGGCCCACAGCCGCCGTGGCGAGGGGGACGGTGGTGCCCTGGATGTTCAACACCGTCTCCGCCCCGTACTGGTCATCGCTCAGGTAGTCGTTGTTCTGCAGGGCGGCCTCCGCCGAGCTCGTCGAGGACAGGGGCGGCTCATAGTCGGACTCGGGGGCGAGGCCGGCGTTGTCCGGGTAGCGGAAGAAGGGGATGACGTCGTCGTCCCCCACGATTACGACGTATTTGAGCGCCGATGTGCGATAGGTGTTGATTATGTCCTGGATCGCCGTCGCCTCCAGGTTTTCCGCATAGGGGCAGGCAGCGTTGGCCGGGGCCTGCGCCTGAGACGCGAGGGCGTCGACCCACGAGCTCTGGCCAACGTCGACGACCACTCCATTGGTCTGGCCGGCGAGCTTCTGCAGCGGCGTGTAGAGGGCGCTTTGCCCGCTGTAGCTGACCCCCGCGGCCGGCATCAGCGTTGAATCGTCGACGATAACCGTCTGGTAGGAAGGCCCGCCCGCCCCGCTGATCGTGCCGCCAGAAGTGGTCTGGAGGAGGTTGGCGGCGGCCAGGTTTGACGGGTTGGGTGAAATGCTGGAGGAGCAGGGGCTGCCGGAAGTGGTTACGGTCAGGGTGTACGGCTCTCCGCTGGCAAACGCACCATTGTTGCCCGAAATGCGTATGTAGAAATTGCCGGTGTTGTTCCACGTGGCCGCGTTTACTGACTTGTTTACAGCGCCTGGCGCTGTCGAGACGGCGAGCAGGCTGTCGATCTGAGCGTCGGCGTAGTCAGCCGAGAAGGCGGACGGGCTAAACGCGCTGGGGCTGAAAGCGCTGGGGCTGAAAGCGCTGGGGCTGAAAGCGGACGGGCTAAACGCACTGGGGCTGAAGGCGGACGGGCTAAACGCGCTGGGGCTAAAGGCGGACGGGCTAAACGCACTGGGGCTGAAGGCCGACGGGCTAAAGGCGCTGGGGCTGAAGGCCGACGGGCTAAAGGCGCTGGGGCTAAAGGCGGACGGGCTGGCGGTGCTGCCCGGGACCTCGGCCCCGAGGTCGAGCAGGTTGGGCGTCGAAGAGGTCTCTGCCGCGAATGCCTGACTGATGTCGGAAAACGCAGCAATGCTGTAGTCCGCCGGCACGCTGCTGAGCGAAACCTGGACCTGCTCGTCGGGCTGGATGGGAAAGTCGTACCAGAGCGTCTCCCCGGCCTGGTCGATGCTCTCGCTGGTGGTCCCGGTGGCGCCGGCGCCGGTCCCGTTGGGGCTGAGGGTGATTTGCTGCGCGTCCAACCAGGAAGTGTTGGTTTGGAGGACGGCGGGGGTGGCGGTCGCCTCGTTCGAGGCCGCGCCGGTCCCGTTCGCGTTGACGGAGGCAACGGTGAAGTAGTAGGTCGTGCCATCAGTCAGGGGCGAGCCGTTAGCCAGGGCCGTCACCGTTGTGCTCGTACCGGGGGCATTAACGGTTGTGACGGGCGTGGCCGACTCGCCCCCCGGGCTGGTGCCGGCGAAGACCTCGTAGCTCGTCGGCGCGGCCGAACTGTTCACCGTGGGCGCCGTCCAGCTGAGGTTCACCGCTCCGTTGCCGACCGTCGTAGCGGCGAGCCCCGTTGGCGCGGGGGGCGGCAGGCTGGCGCCCGAGACAGTATCGAACGTGAACGTACCCTGCAGGAAAGAGTATTCGTCATAGTTCGAACCGGAGACGTAGAACCCGTACGTCACGCCCGCGGTCAGGTTCGAGAACGAGTAGGTGCCGGTGAAGTCGAACGGGTCGGGGGCGTAAGGTTCCGGCCCCGAGCTCAGGACCGTTTGGGTCGTTATCTGCCCGTCGTTGTCGACAAAGGCCTGGAGCGTTGCCGCCGCTTCGAAATACGAATGGCTCCCCGTCCAGACGTACGTGGCGCTGACGGTCTCCGCAGACTGCGCCGTGGCCTGGAATGTCCAGGTTTCTCCAGGTACGCCGACCCCGAAGTCGTAGCAGGTGGATCCCCTCAGGTGCGCCGGTCTGACAGTAGTAATAACTGAAGCTCGGGTTGCTGGTCTGGCCGTTACTCAACAGGTCGGCGGTGCCCGGGCCGGAGACGCTCCACGCGTCGCCCGAGCTGGCCTTCGCCGGCGCCGCCAGGGGAAAGCCGACCATGGCCGCGACGGCGGCAACCGAAGCCACCACGGCGGCGACAGCGAGCAGTGCTCGGCGATATAGCGGGGCAGGCGCAGGGGACCCCCTAGTTGTCAGCCGTCAGGGCCAAAGCTCCATGATTTTCCGGCCGAGGGCCAAAGCTCCATCCTGATCAAGGTTACCGGGACCTTAACGGCGTCTACCAGCCCGCGCAAGCCACGTCGCAACGCCCTCACGCAAAGTGAACATAATGTCGCGTTCCGAGCATTCGAGAGAAAGAGGAGCATTTCCCGGCATTTTGGCGGGTAATTTGCTGCCAATTTGTCCCTTTTGCCCCGGTAGTCGCACCTGAGGGCCTCAGTCTCGGGGGTCTCAACCCCGGGAAGCGAGCGCAGGTGACCGAGTGAGCTGCAGGGCCAGTTCTTGTGCCGCGTCGGCGTCCAGTTGGTGACCTTCCTCCTGCGCCCGTTGCGCCTCGTGGCCCAAAGACCGGCGCACTTCATGCAGCCGGCTGTCGAGGGCCGCCTGCTGAGCCGACACGCGGGGCGAGCCGATCGCCTCTCGCAAGGCCTCTGCGGCTCCGATGAGCCTGAGGGCGGGCCGGGGGTCGTCTGTCGCGCTCAGCATGCTGATGTCCTCGAACAGGAGGCACTGAGCCCACTTGTCCCCGGCCGCCCCGTACGTTTTCAGGGCGTCCGCATAGTGGCCACGGGCGGCTACCCGGTCGCCGAGCTCGCGGTTGGCATTGCCAAGGTTGTGCCGGGCAATAGCCACCATCCACAGGTCTCCCACCTCGAGCTCGATACGAAGGGCGTCTTCGAGGGCGCGTACGGGCACTGTGGTAGTCCCGCCGGAGGTAAGCGATCATTCCGAGGTTGTTCTCCGAAATGCCCAGGCCCCAACGGTCGCCAAGCTCGGCCCGGAGGTCGAGCGCTTGTTGGTTCAGCGCCTCGGCGCGGTCGTAATCCTCCTCGTACTCGGCGACGATAGCCAGGTTGCTTAGCAGCGACGCCTCTGACGGTCTATCACCCAGCACGACGCGGATGGCCAGGCTCTGTTCGTATTGCGACCGGGCCTCGCCGTAGTCGCCGCGCTGAGCTGCGATTGTCCCCCTTAGGTGGGCGACGCGGCCTAACCCGGCGGCGTCATTGGCGATTTCGAAGCTTGTGGCCGCCTGCTCCAGCTCGGCAAGAGCGTCATCGAACCGGCCCTGCTTCCGCACGGGATCGGCCAGGGCAGCACGCGCTCTCGCCGTTGCCTGGGGGTCCTCGAGCCGGCCGGCCAGTTGTACGGCTTGCCCGAAGACGGCCTCGGCTTCGGTCCAGTCACCCCGCCGCTCGAGCACCGCCCCCAGCTTCAACAACGCCGACCCTCTGGCGTCATCGGCAAGGAGCGGGATGATTCGCTGGAAATAATCGACGGCGGAATCGTTGGCGTAAGCAGCTTGAGCAGCGTCGCCCGCGAGCATCAGGTACAGCCGTTTCTTGTCGTCGTCGGCGCTGTTCCAGAAGTGGTAGGCAAGCAGGTCGAGAGCTTGAGGGTCGGTCACTTCGAGCCAGCGGCCGACGCGGTCGTGTAGCACCGTCCGCAGCGAGAACGGCAAGCTTTCGTACGCTGCCTCGCGTATCACCGCATGCTTGAACGCGTAACTGTCGGTCGCCGGCTGGTCGAGGACCACGAGATCGTAGGCGCACAGCCGCCGCAGGTGGGTGGTCACGTTCCGCACCGTGCCCAGGTCGGGGTAGGCCCGACGAGCACGTCGACGACTGAACTCGCGGCCCACCACACTGGCGACTTTCAGCGTCCGGCGGGGCGGTTCAGCCAGGGTGTCGATCCGCGACAGGACGAGCGTGGAGAGACTGGTCGGCAGTTCCACCGCCGCGGCGGCGCGATCGTCGAACAGGTCGGCCCCCTTGGCGTGGAGATAGCTCACCAGTTCCTCGAGGTAAAACGGGTTCCCGCCGCTGCGGTCGATCAACCGGCGCAGCAACCGCTCGGGCGGCGCCATTTCCGGGCCGTACAGTTCTGCCAGTCGAGCCCTGAGCAGTTCTTCGCAGCTGTGCTCGTCGAGCCGGTCAAGCTCGAGCAGCGTCGTGTGGCGAAGGCGCGGTGCCGAAAAGGAGCCAGGCCGGTACGTAACCACGACCAGGACCGGCAATGCGGCCGCGGCGCGAGCAACCTCGTCGACGAGGTCGGCCGACAGGGCATCGAGCCAGTGGCAGTCCTCCAGCACTATGACCAGGGGCTCACGCTCGGCGCGCCGGGCCAGGTAGTGCAGCAGCATCGACTCGAGGGAGGACTTGCGCAGTTTTGCCTCGAAGCTCCTCGTGAGGTCGTTGTCCTCGATCGCCGTGCCGAGCACGGCGCCCAGCAGGGGAAGGCGCGGGAGCAACAACGGGTCGACGCTCACAAGAGCCCTTTCCAGGCCCGGGACGGGGTCCGCGTCCGCCCCCACGCTCAAGAGTCCGTTCCATATCCCTTGCCACGCCAGGTAGCTGCCCGAACCGACCGCCGCCGCGGCGCCGGAATACGCCCGTTGGCCGTGGCTCGACAGTGCCCGGGTAGTCTCTTCGACGAGGCGCGATTTCCCCATCCCGGCTTCGGCAACGATGCCTACCACCTGGCCGTTCCCGGCCCGGGCGGCGTCAGCCAGCGCCATTAGAGCGTCGAGCTCGGCTGTACGGCCGACGATCGGGTGCACGGGCCGGCGCTGCCGGTAGAGCGCGGCCGCGCGTGCGGCCGGTCAGGCGGCGGACGGCGACAGGAGCTGACTTGCCCTTTACCGTGAGGGCGGCGATTTCTTCAAAGGTGGCCGTGTCGCCCGCCTCCTCTGCCACCTCAGCCGTGACATACGCTTGTCCCGGCGGCGCCGCTGACATGAGCCGGGCAGCCAGGTTGACCACGTCGCCGAGGCACGAGAAGGCGCGCCGGTGCTGGTGGCCATAGGCACCGCTACGGACCTGGCCGTTGGCGATACCGACCTGTAGCCTCGTCGCCGCGCCGCCGCCTTCCAGAGCCAGCAAGTCGGTGGCGGCGGCGCAGGCCCGCGCGGCGTCGTCCTCGTGGGCCAGGGGGGCGCCGAACACGGCGTGAAAATAAGCACCTTTGTCCCCGATGGTGAGCTGTAGCAGGTTGCCCCCATAACCATCGATGACCCGCTGGGCGCGCCGGATGAAGTGGTCGAGGAGGACATGGGCGTCGGGGTCGTTGTCGTAGTCGATACCACCGAAGCGGACGAACATAGGGACCGCAGGGCGCAATTCGGTCAGGAACTCCCCCCTTCCGGACCGCAACCGCTCATAGACAGAGGGCAGGAGCCACTGGCGCAGCACAGGTCGTGGCAGCCGCGGGTAAGCCGGTGGCGGGCCTGGGATCGTCGGGCCCTCGGCCAGGGCGCCGACGACGCCCACCTTCCCGGCGCCCCGCCCCCGGACCAGTGCCAACTCGACGCGGCCGGCGATCTTTTCGAGGGTGAGCGAGTCAATGACCACATCGCCCCCCTTGGCGTGGTGCTCAGCCGAGGCCAGGCGGTCCATGAGGGCGCCGGCCAAAACGTCGACGAGCTGGATGTCTGGGTCGCCGACGACAAACCGGCGGGCCTGACCAGCGGCTACCGCCACCTTCATGCTCAACTGGACAACCGTCCCCGCCGGTGTGGTCACGGTGCCGGCCCGGGCCATGGCAGCTTGCATGGCCAGCCCGCAGTCATGTCGCGCCGGCCCCGTCGTCGCCTTCGAACCAGCACGTCACGGCGTCACCGCTGAAGTAGATGACGTAGCCCTGGCGCCGGTGCAGCTCGACAAGGACAGCGTCGAAGATGACGTTCAGCGCCGCGGTCAGCTCTTCGGCCCCCCGGCGGGCGCCAGTTCCTGGCCTAGGGCCTCGGCCAGAGGGGTGAAACCCGAGATATCGGCAAAGAGGGCCGAGCCCGAGACACGGTCGGGGAGCGGTGATCCGGACGCGAGGGCTCGCCTGCGGTCGCCGGCGATGTAGGCCTCGACATTGCCGGCCAGGAGGTCGCGCCGGGCAGCAGGAGCTGAACGGGCCGGAGTCGGGGCCGTTCCCTTCCGGGGCATATATGGACGGTACAGGGAGGCCGGTCCTCGCGCTATGGCCTAATCTGCTCACGGCGTAACGCACCTCGGGTTCCTTTTGCACCTTGGGGGCCTTTTGGACCTTGGTTCCTGACGCACGTCGGGGCCCAATACACCTCGGGGGCTTCGGGGCTGCGGTGCCTCGGTGCCTCGGGGACCCAGCGCCTCGAGGGCGCCACCTCGCTCCGCCCGGGACCGGGGCCGGCCGGCTCAGCGCCACTGATAGGTATACTGACCGCGCATTGGGAGACTTCTCTGATGCGGACCGTGACAGCTCGAATAACGAGGAGATAACGTTGGCATCGCTCGAGATTGGTGAAAAGGTTCCTGGTTTCAAGCTGGCAGGTACAGACGGGCAAGTGTCCGAGCTGGTACCGGGACAGGGGCCGGCGGTTGTGGTCTTCACCTGTAACCATTGCCCTTACGCCAAGGCTTGGCACGAACGCCTCAACGACGTGGCGCACGACTATTCGGCGAAGGGCGTACAGGTCCTGCAGATTAATTCCAACGATGTCAACAAATCCCCCGGGGACTCGTTGGAGGCGATGACGGCGCGAGTTAACGCCGGCGAGTTCGCAGGACCGTACCTCTACGACGAGTCTCAAGAAGTGGCCCGCTCATTTGGTGCCACGGTGACGCCGGACGTGTACGTCATCAATGGCGACGGCGTGTTGGTCTACCACGGTGCTCCCGACGAAAACCAGGACGAGCCCAAGCTCAATGCCCAATGGATCCGGGCTGCACTCGATGACGTCCTCGCCGGTCGTCCCGTCGAGTTGGCGTCGACAAAACCACGTGGCTGCACCATTAAGTGGGCGAGTTGAGCGACTTGAGCGACTGAGTGTCCGGGTTGAGCGATGCGGGACGGGGAACTTCTCCCGTCCCGCATGTCGAGCTCCTTTGTTGGAGCGACTGCCCGTCGCACGAAGAGGCCGGCAAGATGCTCGAGGAGGCGTTGGCCGACCTCGGCTACGGCCCTGAGGCAGGGATGGTCAGGTACACGTGGGTCGAAGACGACGCCACGGCTGTCGAGCAAAGCTTTGTGGGGTCGCCAACCTTTCGTGTGAACGGGGCCGACCTTTTCTCCATCGCCCCCGGCGAGGTATACGGCCTAACTTGCCGGCTTTACACCCGCCGCAATGGTCGCCCGTCGCCATTGCCTGACCCCGACGACCTTCGGGATGCGTTGCGGGTGGCGTTGGGGCAGCAGGATCTGGCCCGGGTACGACGGCGAGCACCGTTCGCCGGGTTGCCACCTGAAGACCTTTATCCAGGCGGGGCTTTGGCAGGCAACAGGGTGAAGGCTCATGGGGGCGGCACCGGTGTCTTGGCCTTCGGTGCATTAGGTCATAACTGGACCCAATCCCCCCGATATTTCCGCCGCCGGGCCCGCTTTTGCCCGCGGCGTGGTCGTTGGGTACGTTTTTTGACCAGTTTCCGGTATATAACTGGTCCCAATGCCAGCCGCGGGTCATAACTGGTCCCAACCCCCCGATATTTCGGCCGCCGAGCGCGCTCTTTGTCCTCGGCGTGGTCGTTGGGTACACTTTCTGACCACTTTCCGGTATATAACTGGTCCCAACGCCGGCCCTCAGGGCGAAGCGGGAAGGGCGCTATGAGGACTCGTCGGGACCAGGTTTGGTGGCCTCCCGAAGGGCCTGTAGCTCGGCTACCAACCGGTCAAAAGGGTAATAGGCCTGGATGCCACTGGGGTTCGGGATAACCCAAAGCTGCGCCCCTTCCAGCCCGGCCGGCTGCCGACCGATAGTGGCGTCCGCCCGGTCGAAGCCCTTTCGGTACGCCTCGAGACCGAGCACCGCTATAGCACGCGGATGCCAACGGCGGACCTTTCGCTTCAACCCCTGCACACCCTGACGTAGCTCGCTCTGGGTGACTTCAACTGCGGAGCGCGTGGCCGCAGGAAAGATATTGGTGATGCCGAGGCCGACGTCGAGGAGCGTCTGGTCGTCATAAGGGGACACGACGGCGGTCGTGAAACCGGACGCCGCCAGTGCCCGCCAGAACCGGTTGCCAGGACGGGCGAAGTGGTGGCCGACGGCGCCAGACCACAAACCGGGGTTGATACCGCAGAACAGGACGCGCAACCCCGGGCCGATAACGTCGGGGATGGTGGTGCCGACGGCGGCGGCCAAGTCTTGCGGGGAAGGACGCCGGGTGGCGCTCGTTGGATCGGGCACTCAGTCCTTTTCGCCGCGGGTTCTGATCGAACGGCTCCGGCAAACGTTTGCTGGATGCAGCAATATACCCTTGACGTCATGAGCGAACTACAGGGTGAGTACGAACCTAGCCCCGCGTCGTGGGTGCGTGACCAGGTGGCGGAGTACGAGGCGTCAGGTGGGACGCGGGCGAACACGCTCAGGGACACCGGCCTTCCGATCATCATCGTGACCATGAGGGGCAACAAGAGCGGCAAGATCAGGAAGAACCCGGTTATGCGGGTGGAGCACGACGGGGAGTACGCAATTGTGGCCTCTAAGGGCGGGGCCCAGAGCACCCCGTCTGGTACTACAACCTGATCGCCCACCCCGACGAAGTTGCGGTCCAGGACGGCCCGGCCCCCTTCGCTGTCCGCGTGAGAGAAGTCGGGGGAGACGAGCGAGCCGCCTGGTGGGAACGCGCCGTGGCGGCGTACCCGCCCTACGCCGAGTACCAGCAGAAGACCGAACGCCAGAATCCCGGTCCTCGTCGCTACCCGAACGGGCAACTGACGGTCTACCCCCTGCCGGCCCGTGGCGCCCGCCCGGGGTACTCGCACGGGCGGGCGCCGGCGGGCCGCTTTTGACTGCCCGTCCGCGGTTGGCGTCCCGTTAGGCGCGGCGTCAGTACCTCCATGTTGTGGCCGGATGGGTCGTCGAAATAAAAGCCGCGACCATTGTCATTGATCACGTTCTCCCGGCGGTGCCCCGGGTCGGCCCAGAACTGCACCCCGCGCTGCTTGACCCGGGCAAAGATCTCGTCGAATTCTTCTTCGCTGACGAGGAAGGCGTAATGGCCGGGGACGGGGTCCGGCCGGTCGTCGTAGTCAAGGGCGACACCGTTGGCCGTTTCTACACACATAAAATGGCCTGCGGGCGTCGGGGCTCCGAGGCCGAGGATCTCGGCCAGGAACGTGGCTGAGGCCTGCTTGTCTCGTGCCGGGATGATCGTGTGGTTCAGTTGTGCGGCCATCTCTTCCTCCTGATCGGTTCATAACCATTGAACCCCGGCAGGCAACCCTGGTTGGCGGGAGGTTCGGGCGATCACGAGGTGCTGGGCGGGGCTGCTGTTATCCTGCAGCCGGGTCCCGACCTGTTGCAGCTAGGCGGCAATCGCCCGGACGCTGTCGAAGCTGTCGCCGTCGGCGTAAAAATCGCCCTTATGGCGCAGGAAGTGTGCCCGTTGGGACGACTATAAGTACATGGGCGGGCAAACGCCGGGAGCAGGGGACGACCGGTCGGTATTCCTTGCTTTCTACGATGACGCGCTGCCGCACGTTTACGCCTACCTGTCTGCCAGGTGCGAGGGCCGAGCGCTGGTGGAGGACCTGACAGCGGAAACCTTCCTGGCCGCGGTGGACGCAGCCAGGCGCGACGAGCCGCCGCCGAGGAGCCTGGCGTGGATCATTGGGGTCGCTCGCCACAAGCTGGTTGACCACTGGCGCCGCCAAGCTCGGGACGAGCGCAGGTTGCAGCTGTTGACCGAGGTTACGCCGCAGGCGGTTGAGCCCTGGCCGGCGGAGCTCGACGCCATGTCGGTCCGGCGGGCCTTCGCCGACCTGGCGCCCCAACACCGCGCCGTGCTCACCCTGCGCTACGTCGACGACCTCGCAGTTGCAGACGTCGCCGCCCTGCTCGGCCGTACTCTGCCCGCGACCGAGGCATTGCTCGTGAGGGCACGCGCCGCCTTCCGCCGTCGTTACGTGGAGGAGGAGCCCCCCGGTGCCTGACCCCTTCGAACAGTTGCGTGCTGCGCTTGCTCCCGAAGAGCCGGACCCCAGGTTTGTCGCCCGCCTTCGAAACCGCCTCGAACAGGCGCTTCGCTTACCGAAAGGAGCCGCTGTGCCCGATCTCGCCGTAGAAGTACGGGGTTCAGCCACCACGGCTGTGATCACTCCCTACCTGGCCGTCGCCGGAGCGCGTGCTGCCATTGATTGGTACCGACGAGCACTTGGCGCGCGGCTGTTCCGCGAGCCCGTCGTGATGCCCGATGGCCGGGTTGGTCATGCCGAGCTCGAGGTCGGCGGGGCCACTTTTATGTTGGCCGACGAGAGCCCGGAGAGCGGCGTGGCCGCCCCCGCCCCGGGTCAGACCGTCCCCGTCACCCTGCACCTCGAGGTGCCCGACGTCGATGCCATCGTTGACCGTGCTATCGCGGCCGGCGCCCAGCTCGAGCGACCGCTCGCCACGTACGAGTACGGCCGTAACGGGGTGGTCCGCGACCCGTTTGGCCACCGATGGCTGATTACCGGGATGCCAAGCACTCCAAGCTTGAGGCACGGTGACATTGGCTATGTCTCCCTTTGGGTGCCGGAAGTCCGACCGCGCCGCGGCCTTCTTTTCGGCTGTGCTCGGATGGCGCTACTTACCGGCCAGCAGCCCGAGAGGCCGTCGCGTCGGAGGGCTCAATCTCCATCACGGGCTCTGGGGCCTGGAACGAGCCAGTACCCTGTTCTGCTGCTTTGCCGTCGAAGACATATCCGCAGCGACAGCGCGGGTACACGCCGCGGGGGGCAGCAGTGCGAGTGAACCCGAGCTCGAACCCTACGGGCTCGTAGCGGAGTGCACAGATAACCAGGGGGTGCGTTTTGCGCTGTTCGAACCACCAAACGGCGTGGTTTCGAGGCACCAGCCAGTGGCAGGGCAATACCGGCGCGGCGATCTCGTTTATGTGACCATGGAGGTCGTCGACTCGAGCCGCGCCCGGGCCTTTTACGCACACGTCCTTGGCTGGCGGTATTCGAGCGGGCCAGTCGCCGACGGATGGCAAGTCGATGATGTCCAGCCCATGGTTGGCCTATCGGGTGGGCACGAGCAAGCCACCACCGTTCCGATGTACGTGGTGGACGACATCGAGGACGCGGTCCGGGCCGTCCGGCATGCCGGCGGGAGCGCCACCCAGCCCGAAGCCCAGCCCTACGGCATCACAGCGACTTGCAGCGACGACCAGGGGACGCGCTTTTACCTCGGCCAACTCTGAATTTGGGCGTCACGCAACCGGAGGTTCACCGCGAGCGCCGTCGAGGTGCCAGCGCACGATGGCAAACCCGCACTTAAGCGCGGTTTCGAGCCTCGCCCTGTCGAAGTGCCCTTGAGCGTTTCTCGGGATCCCTACAAACCGCTCTGTCATCGGGTTGACCCTGGTCATTTTTTCGAGCAGCGGCTCGACAACGTCCGGGGTGCGGATGATCTCGGGGGTGGCGAAGCGGTCCTTGCCGCGGAGGCGTGCATGGACGGGCTGGCCTTCGACCAGGTTCAGCTTCCAGTTGCCGCCACCGGGAGTCAGTAGCGCCCCGTTGTCAGGGACGTAACTGACGGGTTGGCGGTAGGTTTTCCCGGTCCTGTGCCCGGTCAAAAACAGGAGCATCAGGCGTCGCCCGATCGGGGTCGGGAAGGGGAGCCCCAATATTGCCCGCATTGGCACGTTCATAACCCGCATAACGCGGGCCTGGGCCGACGGCTCAAGGGCCGGCGCGCGCTGAATAGTCATGATGGTGGCTCCGTTCTTTTTCGGTCTGGCTGCCGGGTGGACTTGCGCCGGGCCATCGGAGGATCGGCCTCGGCCAGCCCGGCCCAGGGTGACCCGTCCAGGCCACCGCCCACGTTGGCGACCAGGCGGTCGAGATCCTGGGCCAACCTGGAGATTTCGGCATCCGGGATCCCGGTACGAAGCCGCTTGTCGAAATCGATCGCTGCGTCGCGCAGTCGCAAGAACGCCGCCTCTCCGGCCGGCGTTAACTCCACCACGTGGACCCGTCGGTTGTCAGGGTCGCGGTGCCGAGTCAGCAGGCCCCCCTCGTCCATTGCATTGAGATGATGAGTCAGCGTGGCTTCGGTGATCCCTACCGCCTCAGCAAGTTGGCGCTGGTTGGCCCGGGGGCGGATCTTCAGGTTGAGCAGCACCAGCCATGTGGGCAGGGACCCCCCGGCCGAGGTTAGGGCGTCGTCGAAGGCTCGGCCGACCATGCGGGCGGCCCGGCTGAGCTGAAGACCGATCGGCGTCCTTGGTGGCCCGGGCATGCGAGTACCATATCACAGGATAGACAGATATCAAAGGGTTTGACATCTATCACTTAGATGTCTATGGTAAGAGTAGCTACGACGGCCGCGGCCTCGAGTTGGGGCCGCGCGCAATGGCCCATCGAACCAAATTGTCGAACCAAATTGTCGAACCAGGCCGGCCGAACTAGGCCGTAAATCCGGATCGGGCAACCTGAAGGAGAGCCGTATGAACCTTTTACAGGACAAGGTGGCTTTGGTCACCGGCAGCTCGCGTGGGATAGGGGCGGCGATCGCCCAAGTCTTCGCTCGTAACGGTGCATATGTCGTAGTTCACGGCCGAGATGCGGCTGCCGTCGCCGGGGTAGCGGGCGAAATTGAGCGGTCAGGCGGAAAAGTAATGACTGCGATCGCTGAGCTGACCAATTACGAAGAGATCGAGGCCATGAAAGAGGCCACAGAGGCGCGCTTCGGGCCGCTCGATGTCCTTGTTGCCAACGCCGGCGGGAGCACCGTAAGACCGGGGCCGCTCGAGGACATTTCCGAAACCGACTGGCGGCGGTCTGTGGACGCCAACCTGACCGCGACCTTCCTGACCCTCAAAGCCGTCCTGCCCGGCATGAGGCAACGCAAACGCGGCACCGTTATCACGATGTCGTCGGCGGCGGCTCGCCGGCCCACGGCCCATTCCCCCATTGCCTATGCGGCGGCCAAGGCCGGGATCGAGGTGATGACCAAAGAGCTGGCGGCTCAGGCGGGACCGGACGGGGTAAGAGTGAACTGCCTGGCGCCCGAGACGATCCTGACCGAAGGCAACAAGCAGCGGATCCCCGAACCCCTACAGGACCAGCTGCGCTCGGCCCATCCAATCCAGCGCCTGGGGACCCCCGAAGACGTCGCCGAGGCAGCTCTGTTTCTCGCCTCTGAGCAATCGTCGTGGATATCCGGTATCACCCTGGACATCGCCGGAGGTTCAGTGCTCTAGCCCTGTCTCCCGGAGCATTTGCCGTTTGCCAGCTTGCCGGCAGCAAAACAGCCGTATTGGCGGGTCAGAGTTCCGAGTGTGCAAGCACGCGAACGTTGCCCGTAGTGGACGCAGTGCTCCTTAGTTGCTCGCTTCGGAAAAGACCGAAGCCGGCACCGCCCGCCGGGCCTGAGGAGCTCCGATCGCGGAAGCGATCCGGTCGGCCGCCTCTACCGTTATGCGAGCGAGCTCATTTTCTCTCTCGTCGATGGCTAGCGCTGACAATGGCCCCGAAGTGCTGATGGCCGCAACCACCGTGCCGTCTCGGCCATGTATCGGCGCGGCGACACACCCGCGGCTGAAGCCCAGCTCTTCGCGTTCGGTCGCGTAGCCGCGCTGACGCACAAGGGCCAGCTCACGCTCAAGTGTGGCGACGTCCACAATTGTACGTGGAGTGTAGGAGTGAAGAGGCTCGGCAGCGAAGATTTCTGACCGTTGGGCCGGCGACAGCTCGGAGATAAGACATTTGCCGAGCCCGGTGGCGTGGAGAGGATTGTGCCTGCCCATCAGGGTGTAAGCCCGCGGCGCCATCGGCCCGTCAAAGTTCACGATGTAGAACAGTTGGTTGTCGCGCATTTCCGCAACGTTGGCACCGAGCCCCGTCGCGCGGGAGATTTCGTACGCCACCGGTTTGGCCTCACGGTAGAGCTGCCACTGGTTGAGAGCGGCGCCGGCCAGTGTGATCACCACGCGACCCAGCTGGTAACTGCCCGTTTCGAGGCGCTCCAGGAAGCCCGCATCGACGAGCGTGGCCAGCAGGCGAGAAGTCGTGGAAGTACCCAAGCCGCAGAGTTTCGCAACATCCGTAACCCGGCGCGGCTCTCCGTCTTGCCCGAAGACCTTGAGGACCGCCAGCGCCCTCTCGACACTTTGATTAGTGCCATTAGCGCGCTCATCTTTCCGGCCTACGGTAGGCATTGCACGGGAGCATAGTGCGCGATATGGTTCTCTGTCAATGCATATGGGAAGGCCAACCGCTACATGGGCAGCCTGTTCGCGCCGCGGTGAGACATCGCATCTGCTCGGTACGGACCTACCGTCTCAGACTGCGCTCAGACCGTCCCTATCTGGGCGACGCTCCGGCTGGAGCCCAAAACGACGAATATTTCGTACGCCCTCCGTGGCGGAGCCTTTACTCGCACCACTTTGAAACGCTCCTGGTCCGGGTCGAAGTAGACAGTGGGGCTGTCGGTTGGGGCGAGGCCCTGGCACCGGTCGGGCCCGAAGTCCCGCAGGCCATCATTGACCGGCTGCTTGGCCCGCAAATGATCGGGGCCGATGCCTTGGCGCCGCGGCCACTGATGGCGCAGCTTGGGGGCCTGATGCGCGAACGGGGTCACCTTGTCGGCCACCAGGCCGACGCACTCGCTGCTTGCGACATCGCCCTTTGGGATTTGGCCGGCCGGGTATCGGGCGTCCCGGTCGCCCAGCTGCTCGGAGGCGCGTTCCGCCGGGTGATTCCCACTTACATCTCCGGGTTGCCCCGGCCGACCGATGCCGAGCGGTCGGAACTCGCTCGAGACTGGGAACGGAGGGGGGCGTTGCGGCTCAAGCTTGCTCTTGGCCACGGCATAGAACAGGACCTCCATACATTCGACGCCGTGGCCACAGCCTGTCCTGGGCTTCCAATTGCCGTAGACGCCCATTGGTCGTACTCCTACTCAGAGGCGGAACGACTGGGGCAGCACCTTGACGAGCGTGGTGCTTGGTTCTTAGAAGCTCCTCTGGTGCCCGAAGATATCGATGGGCACCGACGCCTGGCTTCACGGATCATAACGCCGGTCGCGATCGGTGAAACGTTGCGCAATCGTTATGAGTTTGCGCAATGGTTGAGCCGGCACGCTGTCGACCTTTGCCAACCTGACGTAGCGCGCACGGGGATTACGGAAGCCCAGGCCATCGCCGGCCTCGCACAGGTTCACCACGTGCGCGTCGCCCCACACCACTCGGTCGGGCTCGGTGTCGCGCTGGCTGCGGGCCTCCACTTTGCCGCCGCGATCGAAAACCTCGACGTATTCGAGTTCCAACCGTCAACCTTTCCAATTGCCAACCGGATCCTGGTTTGCGGCTTGGAAGCCGACGCGGCGTCGGTTAGCTTGCCTGATGGACCGGGCTTGGGCGTGACAGTCAACGAGAGCCTTGTGACAGAACTGTCGGGAGACACCGCCTGATGGCCCTGCGGCACCGCCGGTGAGCCTCGGTCGAAAAAGAGTTGTCACCAGGCAGTAGAGCCGAACGCCTCCTCAAAAACGCGCACACTGACAATTTGAGCAAGTTCCGACCCATGTGCTTGTTCCACTACGACGCGCAGGCTGTTGGTCTCGACATCGCCAGGGAGTTCGTGGGCGCGGTGCCGGCGACGGTTGTCCTGGGCTCGTGCAACCGTCTGCCATCCGCCCCCGATTAACGCCTCGACGCGATAGTCGCGGACCAGCTCGGGGACGACCGGGAAAGGCGAGCGGTGATGGTGGAGATTGATCAGATCTTCGTCCACGTCGTCGTTGAAGATAAGTGAGACCGTCCGCACCCGCACGCGCCTCGCCCACGTCAGCTCGACGTACTGCTCTTCGTCGGGCAGGCTTTTTTCCGAAGACCACAGGTGAGGCCCGCCGTATGGACGCTGGACGCCGTCAACTGCCTTGACCGGGCTGTAAGCCAGCGTCCCCGGGGCGACGCGAAAACAAAACGAGCGGCGCCGAAGTGCCTTCACGTCCCACTGGCGTAACGGCTGTACATCGGGGTCGCCATCGGCGGGTGGCCGGGTACCAAGCAAGGCAAGTGCTCCGTAGGGGCGCTCCGTGCTCAGTCCCAGTCGCACGGCGGCATTGCGACGCAAGACCAAAAAGGCGTTACGCCCGGCCAGCTCCTTGTTCGCCAGCTCCTTGTTCGCCAGCCCAAACTGGGCCCAATGGCGTTTGCCCGCCTCGACCGCCACTTGTGCGGTGCAAAGCTGACGGTACGGGAGGTAGTTCTGCGGCCGCTCCGTCGACCACAGTTCGGCCTCGAGCCGAGCAGTTACGTCTGACTGCACCAGCAACTCGACATATTCGAGCGCCGGGTCTACGGGAAAGACGATTGCGACGTCGCGCTCGGCGAGGGAGAACAGCTCGGTGTCGTCGTCCGGCTCCTGGCCCAATATGGTGAGGTAACTGCTGGCCGTGACGGTGCTCTGTGCGGCCAGGTCGCGCGGGTCGCGGTACCGAACGCCGATCATTGAGGCATCGCGCAGCAACAATTCCTGTTGAAGCGCGTGCGAGCGCGATTCCGCCAGCTCTCGGGGGCTCAGCTTTTCCCGCCAGCACAAGGCGGCGGCGGTGCCGGCCGCCTCACCGATTACCGCGCATGTCGCCATCACGCGTGTGCTCCCGAAAGCGACGTGCGATGCAGAGATATCTCGGCCGGCCATTAGCATGTTCTCGACGTTCACTGAATAAAGGGAACGGAAGGGGATCTGGTAAACACCGTCCGAGAAAAGGTTCTTACACCCCGGGTCCGGGGCGTAGACCCCCTCCGGCGGGTGCAGGTCGATCGACCACCCACCGAAAGCCACGGCGTCTGTGAACTCCTTCTGGCTCATTATGTCGCCCTGGGTGAGGACGTAATCGCCCAGGAAGCGGCGGTATTCCCGCTTCCCCGGGATCGACCCAACCCACTCGAGCGTCAGGTTGTCGGCGTCGAACCTGCCGGAGTTTTTGATGTAGTCCCAGATCCCGTATATGACGGACCACAATTCGTCACGGATATGCTCATTGTCGTCGACCGTGTCCAGAAGACCGCCGTACTCGATCCACCAGTAAGCGCAGCCGTTTGACCCGGTGGAGATGATACGGTGCTCCGGTATGGGCGTCGAGGCGATGTCCTTTGTGATTGACGGAGGCACAAAACGCTCCGGGTGCCCAACGTCCTTGGTATAAAAAAGGATCGTACTGCCCAGCAGCTCGCCGTCCTCCTCTGGCGGCGCCCACTCCTCGTCGTACTCACGGCGTGCCTCGCGCCCGACCCGGTACTTCGCGCCGGCCAGATGGCCGATGAGCCCATCGCCGGTGCAGTCGATAAAGACCGGGCTCTCGAAATGGGTGAGCACCTCCGAGCCCATCGTCCAGCCTTGCACGGCCCGGATCTGCCGACGGTCCTCGGGCCGCTCGCCTCGAGCTGGCGGACGTCCGTATTGAGGAAAAGCGTAACCCGCGGCTCGCATCGGACAGCGTCGAGGACAACCTGGTCCCAGTAGTACGGGTTGCCCTCCGGGTTACGGTACTGGTTCTCGACAAGTAACTCGCCCATGATCCCGGTTTCGCGGGCAAATGGCCGCAGACCGTGCGCAGTTGCTCCCACCACCCAGACCCGTACCTCGCTGCTCGAGTTGCCGCCGAGCACGGGGCGGTTGTTGACAAGAGCTACGTCGGCGCCCATTCGCGCGGCCGCAATCGCCGCGCAGGCGCCGGCCAGCCCACCACCGACTACCGTGACGTCGCTCGTACGGCTATCGAATCTCATCGCTGTCTCCTAGTTGTTTAGCATTTTGGACTGGTTCCTCTGTGCCGTCGGACGGTTCTCGAAACGTACGCTGGCCGACCTGCCAACCACTGCGAGCCATTACCAGTGAGGCTGCATCTAGAAGCCACCCGTCTCGGCCGGGGGCGGCCACGAGCTGCAGACCGACGGGTGACGCGCCGGGTGGCACCGCCGCCGGGACCGACACCGCCGGCCAACCGGAGAGGTTCACCGGAGCGGTGAAGATGACGCCTCCGGCTAGGCCGGCGCTGCGGGGCTGACCGTGGCGAGACGGTCCGACTGCTCGCACCACGGGAGTGGCGATCAGCACGGTGCCGGTCGCCAGCGTGGCCTCGAGTTCCGCCTGCAGAGCGGAGCGGACCAGCTCGCAGCGGGCGACATCCGCCGGTGAGACAAACGCCCCGGCCATCAGCCGGCGCCTTACGGAAGTGCCGAGCCCGGAACGCGATGAGGCCAAGAGGGGGGCATAACGCCCGAACTGAAGACCGTAAAGGAGGATGAACGTGGCCTTGGCTGCGGCTGCCCAGCTAGGCAATTCGACCGAGGTCACGTGAGCCCCCAGGTCCCGTAGCAGGTCGAGGTCGCGCTCGAACTGTTCGGCCACCTCGTCGTCCACGCCGGCCGAGTCGAGCGCGTTTCGCGGGACCCCAACCCCAACCCCTTCCAGGGAAGCCATCCGTTCCGGAGCAACCGGCCCGTCGATGGCCTCGAGCACGAGGCGTACATCGCTCGCCGTGTGGCCGAGCACGCCGACGGTGGAAAGGGAAGACCAATCCTCATCGCTGGCACCGTGCGCCGTTCGCTTCAGCCCGACCAGGCCCATCTGACTGGCCGGGAGGCGCACTGAGCCTCCGGCGTCGGTCCCCAGAGCCAACGGGGCCAGGCCACTAGCCACTGCGGCCGCCGATCCACTGCTCGATAGAGCGGCAAGAGAGCGCTCGTCCCAGGGGTTCCTTGCCGGGGGGACCAGGTCGTCATCCGAAGGATCGCTCCACGCGAGTTCGTTCATGTTGGACTTCCCGATGACGATCGCGCCCGCCCGCCGCAGCCTCGCCACGCTCTCTGCGTCGCCGGGTGTCAGCCGCCGCTCGTAAGCGCGCGAGTTGCAAGTAGTCGGGAGGTCCCGGGTTGCGATGTTGTCCTTGACGGCGATCGGGACGCCGTGCAGTATCCCGCGGAAGATCCCCCGCTCCAACTCGGAGTCGAGCCGTTGGGCTTCTAATGGAGCGCTGTCCCAACCCACGTTGACAAAAGCGTGCAGGTCCGGGTCACGAAGCTTTATACGCTCCAGGAACATCCCGGTGACCTGGGCTATTGACTTCGTGCCGGTGGCGATCGAGGCGGCCAGGTTGATGGCGCTTTCGGACCAGGGCTTCGACAAATCCGCTCACTTCTTCTCGGGAATATCGTGTTGCAGGGTGATGACGAGGTCAGCACACGCTTCGCGTAATGGCTCGAGCAGTTTTAGAACTGCGACCGCATCCTCGGGGGCCGCGGCTACGCCCAACCCGGCGAGAGCCCGTCGGACCAAAGATGCGTCCCAGTTTGCTCCGACTGGGACTTCACCGATGAGTTGCACCGCTTCCGCGCCACCTCGGCCCGGCCCGGGAGTACTTACGCCCACGGGTCCTGCGGTGCATTCTGGAGATTGGCGCGCCAGGTCAACCCTTTACCCCGCTACCCAACAGGGCCTTTTGGAAACGTTTTTGCAGGACGATGAACAGGACGGCGACAGGCAACAAAGCGATCACGGAGCCCGCCAGGACGGGCCCGGGCTCAAACCGCCACCGTTGACGTTGCTGTAGGTCGTAAGCCCGAGGGGCACGGTATAGCGACCAAGGCTTGCGATCATCACCAGAGGGGTCTCGTAATCGTTCCAGCTCCAGATGAAGTCGACCATTGCGAGCGAAGCGATTGCCGGTAGCGCCAGGGGCACGACGATGCGGCGCAGCGTTGCCAGTTGGCTGGCTCCATCAACTCGGGCCGAATCGAGGTACTCCTGTGGTATCGACATGAAGAACTGCCGCATAACGAAGGCACCGAATGCCGTGAACGCTCCCGGCAGGATGAGCGTCCACAAAGTGTTGTACAGGTGCATCTCACGGAACTGAACGAAACGCGGGATGAGAAGGAGCTGGTAGGGGATGGCGATAGTGGCGAGGTAGACAAGGAAAAGTACCCCCCGCCCTCTCCAGTGCATCCGGGCGAAGGCGTAGCCGGCGAGGGTTGCCGTGACCAGGTCGCCCAGGACCCGTAGGGCTGCGACGATGGCCGAGTTGAGCATGAAGTCGCCGATTGGGGAATTGAGGACAGTTCGGTAGTTGATAAGCGTGGGCGTAGTGGGTAGCCATGTGACCGGCGGCGTAAGGATGTCCATGTCGGGCTTGAAGGAAGACAGGACCATCCAGACGAGCGGGACCAGGCATGTGATACCGAAAAGCCAGGCAACCACGTTGATCGCGATGCGCTTCACGCCCCACCGCTTCCGAAGCCCTCCCTGACGTCGCACGCCAGCGAGCGGAATTGTCCTGGGTTGCTGGAGCTGACCGAGCGCTGTCATTGTCCTTGCACTCCAGTTATCGGTAAAAGATGTGGCGGCGGGAGGCAAGCCATATCCCGCCGACAACAAGCATCACGAACACGAACATCACCAATGCCAGCGCAGACGCGAAACCATACTCGTTGTACTGGAACGCGTCCTGATAGATCTGGTAGGACAGCACGTTTGTTGCCGTCCCGGGACCACCCTGAGTCATCAGGTTGACGAGGCCGAAGCTCTGGGAACCTATGATCAGGTTGACCAATACGAGGAAAAACGTGGTCGGCGACAGCAACGGTACCGTGATCCTCCTGAAGCGCTTCCAGGACGAAGCGCCGTCGAGCATGGCCGCTTCGTGGAGCTCACCGCTGATGTTTTGCAGCCCGGCGCTGTAGAAGAGGGTGGCGAAGCCGACGCCGCCCCAGACAGCCATGATCATAAGAGCGGGGAGGGCCCACGTCTCCGAGGCGAGCCAATCGGGCGGGTTCTGCACTCCGAGCTTCTGCAGGTAGTAGTTGATTAGGCCAGCCTGTGGGAAGTAAAGGGTTACCCAGATATTTGCCACTGCCACCTGGTTGATGATGAAAGGGATTAGCAGTATCACCCGGAGGGCGCGAGCGCCGACGACTCCGCTCTCGAGCGCAACCGCCATGCCCAGGGCCAGGACGAGTGTGGCCGGTACGGTGACGCCGACGAACTCGGCCGTCAGGCCCAACCCGTGCCAGAAACTGGAGCTGTTGAACACGCTCCTGTAGTTCGTCAGCCCGGCCCATGTAATGCCTTTGAAGCCCGAGATCAGGTCCCAGTGAGCCAATGAGAGCAGGATCACCAGTACGGAAGGGATGAATGTGAAGACCAGTATCCCTATGAAGCTTGGGCTGATAAAGGCCCAGCCGGCCGCGCCGCTGACGCCCACCTGCCGGGTGTAAGCCCCTCGTCGGATCCGTGGTCGGGCTGGACTGGGCCGGTCGGGCTCGGCCGATGCATCGCCGCCCCAACCATTGCCTCTTTGAACGGCGGCAGTCCGCGCCATCAGCCCGTCCTCCCGGCCAACCCGGCCGCCGTCTCATAGGCGCCTTCGCTCAGAAGATAGCCGCCGTTTGGGACTGCACTTTGGACACGAGGTCGTTGAGCGAGAGTTGACCTGTCAGGTACAGGTTCAGTTGGTCGGTGAGGACAGTGTTGATCTGTGAGGCGTTCTCAGCGATGGTCTGAGGGGGCATGACGACGCTGCGATCGAGAGCTACAGACTTGAACGCGTCGACATCGAAGAACTTGCTCGCCTGCGGGCCGAGAATGCTGGCCACCGCCTGCTCGTCGGTCACGACCCCCGGCATGGCAGGCACATCGCCCTGCTTCATGTAGTACTTGCACCCCTCGGTCATGAACCAGCTGACGACCTCCCACGCCGCCTCCTGGTTTTTGGACCCCGTGAAAATGCAGATAAAATTGGCATAACTGCCGTCGTTGTACGTCGTGCCCGACGGGAAGTTGGGGTATGGCACGGCCGTCGTCCTGAACTTGTGGGGGTAATTGACGTCGTCGTTGAGATATGACGCCTCCCAGCAAGCGCCCGGCCACAGTGCGAAAGACTCCTTGATGAACAGGTCCTGGGAAAAAACAGTCGCACTTTCGGCCAGGACATCTGTCCACGGGTAAGACGCGTCTTCGACGATCAGCTGGCGCCACAATTGCCAACTTTGCCGGAAGATCGGGTTGGAGAAATCCGTTGTCAGTTTCCCCGCCTTGGTGGTGTACCACTCGTTGCCGCCAAGTTTCATGCCGGCGAGATCGACCGACTCATAGGTCCCGTATACCTGCGACGAGCCGTTCTTATAAGACAGTTCGCGACACACGTTGGCAAAGTCGTTGATGGTCCATGACGGGCTGATCGAAACCTTGCGTTGGTTGAGAATGGCCTCGTTCGCCCAGATGTACTGGGGTTGGAAAACCGTGGGCAAACCGTAGTACTTACCATTCGCTGTGTAGAGGCTCTTGTTCTCGGCCTTTACCCATGCGTCGATTGCCGAATTTGATGAAATGAACGGCGCCAGAGACAGCGCGACGCCATCAGTGATGCGAGGCTGGAAGTACGGGAGGCCATAACTGAAATAAACGTCGACCCCCTGGCCGCTCGAAAGCGCTGAGTCCAGCTTCGTATTGCCCTCGGTAACGTTCTCGAACCAGGTGTAGCTCAATTTGATGTTCGAGTGCGTGGCGTTGAAAGCTGACGTGAGTGCGCTGCCGCCGTACCCGAGCGGGATGCCACTCCAGAAATTGATGGTGACCGGCTGGGCTTGGGCTCGCAGGCGTGGTTTGGTGGCAGCCGCTGCGGTAGCTCCGAAACTGGACGCGACCGCCGCGCCTCCGGCCGCCAGCGCGGCGGCCCCGAGAAACTCGCGTCGAGTCAGTTTGTTGTCAGACATAAACGGTGCCCCCTTGCTGGACGGACGTCTTGGACGTGCCAAAAACGCGCTGTTCCTGTGGCGCTCCTCCGGGTCGCCGGAGGGCTCCGAGCAGCGCGGGCGCCCCCTGCACGGCCTGACTGGCTCCGCTACCGCGCTCACTAGTCCGGGACGCCATTGGCATTCACTGGAAAGGTAGTGCGCCATATGGTGTCCTGTCAATCTATATGGGAAGGCTAACCATGCCATGGGTGGCCCGTTCGGGAGCGAATTCGCCGCCCCTCTTCCCCCCGGCTGCTGCGACGGGCTGGAGGGGCTGGTCGCGGGGTCGGCAAAGCATCCCGCTAGGTTGTTCCCATGGACCTGATGGTGAAGGTCGTAGCTGCGGTGCAAGCGGCCAGCGGATCTCACCCATCGCCCTGGCTGCTTGCCTGCTGCGGGTTCATCGGCGGGTTCGCCGTTGGAGTGGCCGGAATGGGGGGCGGGGCACTCATGACACCCGCTCTGGTGCTGCTGTTCAAGATCGACCCCAAGGTCGCCATCGCCAGCGACCTGGTGAACTCCCTGGCTATGAAGCCCGTGGGCGGAGCCGTCCATGCCCTCCATGGCAGTGTCAACTGGTCCCTGGTACGCCTTCTCGTCGTCGGGGGCGCACCGGCCGCCTTTTTTGGCGCGTGGCTCCTTAACCAGTTCGGCGATTCGCCGGCGGCCCAGGCTCACCTGAAGACGGTGCTCGGTTGGGCGCTCGTGGTTGCCTGCGCCAGCCTGCTGGCGAAATCGGCCCTGGCCGCCAGGCTGCGCCGGCGGGGCCGCCCCGCCGAGAACCCGGCGCCCTGGAGCTTGAAGGTGTGGCCGACCGTGCTTGTTGGCCTGGTCGGCGGGTTCATGGTGGGGATGACGTCTGTGGGTTCGGGGTCCCTCATCATCGTCCTGCTCATGCTGCTTTACCCGAGGCTCTCGTCAAATGTCCAGGTTGGGACCAACCTCGTCCAGGCCGTACCTCTGGTCGCCGTCGCCGCTCTCGGCCAGGCAATCTTCGGGCACGTCGACCTTGGTATCGCGGGAAGCCTGATCATCGGCAGCGTGCCGGGCGCGTTCGTGGGGGCGAGGGTCTCGAGCCGGGCGCCCGACGTTATTGTCAGGCCCATCATTGTGGCGGTGCTGGCGTCTTCGGGTCTCGGCTTGCTCGTCACGAGCAACGCCGGCCTCGCCTGGGCTCTCGGAATAGTGGCAGTTGTCGGGGTGGCCCTTTGGGGCGCGGTGGACGCGGCGCTGCACCTGTCGGAGGACTGGCAGGCCTCAGGTCACGACCGGACTACCTGGGTTGCTCTCATGGGTGTCGGCGCGCCCGTCGGCGTCGGGCTGGTGGCCAGCATCGTCTATGCGTTGCGGGTCAGACCCAGCGTGGTCGCCGTCGCCGGCAACGACCGGGGCTCTTAGCACGGGGGTGCTGCCTCGGCCCCGGGTTGCTTCGGGCGCGGACCGCCTCCATTCAGGGCCGCCTCCAGTCAGGGCCGCTTCGGCCAGGGCGGGTACCGGGGTGGGTTGTAACGCTCTCCTAGACCCGGCGCAGGACGTGCAACACGTACTCCTTGCGGTTGAACGGGTTGTAGCCGGAGTGGCCCCGGCTGGGTGGGGCGCCCCGCACCGGTTGGTAGTGGTCGAGCTCGACCTCCAGAGCGCCCTGGCCGCCCGTGATAGCACCGAGCCCGCGGTGCACGAGATAGGCGTCCGCGGCCGGGAGGCTGCCCTCGAGTTCGAGCCACTCACCCTTCACTTGAGGTGCACCGGGGACGGCGCGCGCCCGTCCAAGGAGGCCCAGGAGGGCCGGGAGGTTAGAGGCCGGGGCCTCCAGATGGAAATGAAAAACGGGTTCGCAGACCACGGTTTTGGCCTCGTCGAGGGCGCGCGCCAGGACCAATGGCAGGAGCTTGCGAAAATCCCCTGCTGTCGTCCCGGGGGACGTATAACCGCATTTTGTCATGGTGATGTCGCAGTCGGTCACCTCCCACCCAAACCGGCCGTGGTGCAGCGCGGCGCGCACGTAGCCCGTCATGGCGGCGAGAAAGGCGTCAACGCTCTTGTACACAAAGAGAGGGACTGACACGACCTCGACGGCGAGCCGAAAGCTTACCCCGCCTCCAGCCTGCCCGGGCCTGACGTCGAGGCCAATGGTGGCCAGGAACGGGTTGCCCGATTTTCCCAATATTTCAGCCGCTGAGCCTCTGCCGAGCGGACGCTCGATGCACACGGCCGTCGTTTCCCGGAACTCGACGTCGAGCCCATACTCGGCGGCCAGAGTTTGCTGAAGCACCTCCTTTTGCACTTCGCCGTAAAGCGAGACCGTCAGTTCCTGGTCGACCGGGCCCACTCGCAGGGCGATAAATGGGTCCTGCTCGGCCAGCTCGTGCAAGGCGGCGTGGGTCGGTCCTTTACGGCCGGGGTCGCGGGGGACAACGACGGTCTCGAACGCCGGCGGGGCGAACAGCGCCGCTTCTGTCGTGGTTAATTCCGAGTAGCCCACCGTGTCCCCGACCCGGACGGCCTTGAGGCCCCAGATTTTCGCGGTCTGGCCGGCCGTCAACGATGTCCGGGTTTCGGTGCCGCCGGGCACGAAGGCCTTGATCGCGGTGATCCTGGATTGGCGGCGGGCGCCGAACCGGACGTGCCCCCTGGTCCTCACCGTGCCCGAGAACATACGGACAAAGGCCACTTTTTCTCCTCTCGCTCCGCGTTCCACTTTGAAAACACGGCCCCGAGCCGGGTCGTCCGGGGAACCACCTACGTCCGGCAGGAGCGCAGCGGCCCCGGACATGAGCTCGGGGACGCCAGCTCCGGTGAGGGCGGAGCCGAAGAACACCGGGTGGAGCTTCGCGTCGGCCGTCTGTGCGGCCAGTCCCGGCATGAGCTCCTCTATCGAAGGGGGAGTACTGCCCGGCCGGCGGGCGGGCGTAGTGCCGTCGTCCCCGGCGAGCACGCCTGACAGGGCACGCCGGAACGAGAGGTCGCCAGGGTCATAAGCAGTAAAGGCGGCGTCCTTTGTGCCCTCCGCCTGCGTTCTCCCCATCACCACCACTCGCCTTGTGAGGCGTTCGTGGACAAGCTGGAGCGCTTGCTCGCTGGAGGCCCCTCGGCGGTCGAGCTTGTTCACGAAAATGAGCGTCGGTACCTGAAGCCGACGTAGCACCCTCATGAGCACGACGGTCTGGGCTTGAACGCCTTCTACGGCCGAGATGACGAGCACCGCCGCGTCCAGTACGCGCAGGCAGCGGTCCACTTCGGCGATGAAATCGGGGTGCCCCGGGGTGTCGATGACGTTGACCTGACGGTCGCCGGCCATCAACGAAACGACGGCCGCCTTGATGGTTATGCCTCGCTGGCGCTCGAGCGCCAGGGTGTCTGTCTGGGTGGTGCCCTTATCGACGCTTCCTGGCGCCTCGAGGACGCCGCCGTCAAAGAGCAGCCGTTCGGTCAGGGTTGTCTTACCGGCATCTACATGCGCCACTACACCTAAGTTCAATTGCCGCGTCAAACGTCATGTCCTCCTCGTAGGTGGCAAGTCCTCTCTGGGTGAACATGGACGTCGAACGCATTACCGTTCCCTCCTTCTGCCGGACCGACGTCGCTACCGTACATCGGACGGGACGGGCGTCCGCAACCGAATTTGCGAACACCGGGGCTC
Source organism: uncultured Acidimicrobiaceae bacterium (assembly GCA_963754115.1). Lineage (GTDB taxonomy): Bacteria > Actinomycetota > Acidimicrobiia > Acidimicrobiales > Palsa-688 > Fen-671. The sequence goes on from CAVWFC010000010.1 coordinate 836,717, forward strand.
TCAGATTTGATCATGGGGCGGAGCGGCAGCCGCCCAATTTGTCAACGGTTCAGCGTTGACCCGTCGCCGGCTTCGGGTAAGGGCAACTTGACCGTGCGCCTTTCGCGGCCGGCGAGGACCACCGCGTCCAGTACTTCGAGGACGCGCCGGCCGTCAGCCGCGGTGACGTAGGGTGGCCTGGCTTCCCTTACGGCACCGGCGAACTCCTCGAGCTCGGGCAGGAGCATGAAACCGATGTGGTCCATTTGTGGGCGCATTACCGTGGGGTGCCTATAGGTGGGGACGACATTGCTCGTGACTTCGAGCTCCCATTGGTTGAAATCCAGGCCTCGCAAAACGACCCGCCCGTCGCGTCCCACGACGTCGATGGTGTAGAAGAAAAATGGTGAGAACTGGCTCACCAGGCACTGAGCGATCGCCCCGCGGGCGAAAAGGATCTGGAATGCGGCTGTCTCGTCGATGTCGTCAGCGGATTGCCGGCTCACCGTTGCCGACACCTCGGATACACGGTCGCCGGCGAACCACAGCACCAGGTCAACCAGGTGCGAGCCCACGAAAAGTAATGGCCCACCCCCGGTATCGGGCGAGGCTGCCCAACCGGTGCTCATCCGCCACCCGCCAAACTGGGCCATCACCGACAGGACTTCCCCCGCCACCCCGGACGAAAGGAGCTCGAAAACCTGGCGGCCAGCGGAATAGCGGAATGAGTAACCGGGCATGAGCACAAGTCGCGTTCGCTGTGCTTCAGCCTCGAGCAAGGTAGCCTCTTTGGCGTTGAGCGCGAATGGTTTCTCGATGAATACGTGCTTGCCGGCGCCCATGGCGGTCATCGACAGGGGAAATAACAAATGGTTCGGTGTGGCCAACACGATGGCGTCCACCTCGGCCTGTTCCAACAACGCCTCCACCGAAGGGTAAGGGACGACGTCGGGCCCCAAAGCCGCCACCCTGGCGACAGCAACCTTTTCGGGGTCGGCGCAAGCGATCAATTCCACCGAACGCGAGCGGCCCGCCGCGGCGGCTAGTTCGGCCCCCTGGTAGCCGCAGCCGACCAGGCCAAGACGTAACGGCGCCAGTGCAGGCGGCTCCCTGGACTGGCTTGGTGCCGCGCTGTCCTGTTGTCCTTGGCTCATCGGCACCTCCCTGCTGGCGCTTTTGACGCTAATCGCGACACGGGCCCGGCTCAACGCTGGCCCGCCGCCGCCACCACAAATATTTTCTAGTGGCGAGTGCGCCCAGGGTGAATAATTTCACTCGTGCCTGCCGATGCCGGCGATGCCGTAGGCCCCGGCAGTACGCCTGCTCCGCAGGACGCAGTGCTGAGGGTGAAGCTGATCGGAGCTTTCGAGATCACTCTCGCCGGTCGCCGAACGGGACGGTGGGAACGCCCTCCAGCCCGCTGGCTGTGCCAGCTCGTATTGTCAAGCCCGGGACGGCGGGTAACCCGGGAGGCCGCTCACGGTGCATTGTTCTCCGAACTCGGGCGCGCCCGGGCGTCGGTGGCCCTGTCGAAGGCGCTCTCACTGGCTCGCGCCGCTCTCGCCCCTTTCGGGCCCCGGGGCGAGGGTTTGCTTCTAGCCGACCGGTGGCACGTCTGGGCCGACCTGGGGGGCCCTTTCGAGGTTGACCTCGATCTGGAGCGCAGCCGGCTCAACCGCGCCCTTAACGCCAGCCCTGGCTTGGAGCGCGACGACCTTCTATCACAAGCACTGGCAGGGCAGGAAAATCTCTTTGAGGACGGGCCTTCTTATGACTGGGCCGAGCGGCAGCGAGAGCACCTCGAATGGGAGCGCCAGGATGCTCGGCTGGCCCTGGCGCGCGACAGGGCCAGGGGAATGGGCCGTTCCGGCCCCGGTCCCGACGCGGACGCCTGGGCCAACTGTCTGGCTCACGACCCGACCTGCGAGGAGGCGGCTACTGCTCTGATCCGGCTCTATCGCGCCCAAAAGAGGCATGCTCAGGCGGAAAGTACCTACCGGCAGTGCCGTGAAGCATTCGGGCGATTGGGCCTAACGACGTCGCCCGCCTTCGAAGAGGCATACAGTGCCGGCGCGCCGCCCCTTACAGGCCCTTCGGCAGCCTTCATCTCCAATGCGGCCCCGGAGCAGTCACCCCGTAACCCGCGCTCCCGAACTGGTCAGTGAACGACGTCAGGTCACCGTGGTTTTCGCTGAACTGGCGTGCCCGGCCGGCACAGGCGGCCGTCTCGGCCCCGAAGAACTGGGGGAGCTGATGGCAGACGCCTTGGCGCAGGTCCTCACCCAGGTCGAGACTTTCGGTGGAACGGTCACGTCAGTGTCCGGTAACGGGCTCGTTGCCGTCTTCGGGGCTCCGATGTCGCATGAAGATGACCCGGAACGCGCCTTGAGAGCAGCGTTCCGTGCCGTCCGTGCGCTACGCGGCCGAGCGGACGGGCTGTCCCTACGCGCCGGCGTGGAAACCGGGCCTGCTGTGGTTGGCTACATCGGCCCCCACCTGGCTGGCGTGCCGCACTACGGGGCGGTCGGCGAGGTGGTGGGTGCTGCCGCCACCCTCCAATCGGTAACTCGCCCCGGCTCGGTGCTGGTTGGACCGGCTACTCGAGCTACAACCGCGAGCTTGTTCGAATGGGGCCCCGTTGAGGAGGTCGTCGTCGCTGCCGGGGCCAAACCGCTCAGGGCACAGTACCTCGAGGGTGTGAGAGCCCGGCCGGCGGGCCCCTCGGGCCGGCGCCCTCTGGCTTGGTCGGCGCCATTGGTGGGGCGAACGGCAGAGATGTCGGTACTGCGTCAGGCGTTGCGAGAGGTCACCTCCGGCCGCGGCAGCGTGCTGGTGATAAGTGGGGAAGCGGGCCTGGGGAAGACAAGGCTCGTCCACGAGTGCAGGAAGCTGTTCCTGACCTGGGTAGGAGCGGTCTCCGGGCGGCTGCCACTGTGGCTCCAGGGCGCCGGCGCCTCTTACGGCTCGTCTCAGGAGTACGGGCTGTACCAGCAGCTGTTGTCAACATGGGTCGGTGCCAGCCTCGAAGAGGACGACGAGACGGCAGGTCGCGCCGCCCTGGAACGGGCCCTGCGGGCCACCTTCGCCTCCCAGGAGATCGAGCACCACGCCCCCCTGCTGGCCCGGGTGTTCGGGCTGGCCGGTCACGGCTCCCGTCACGGGCACGAGCGGGCCTTCGTTACTCACTCCCGAGCAGCTCCTGAGCGAAACGTTCGCGGCCGTAAGGGCTCTTGTTTCGCGGCTGGCAGAGCATGGTCCCACGGTCATCGTCCTCGAAGACCTGCATTGGGCCGACCCCACATCGCTCAAGCTGACCGAACAGTTGGTCACCATCAGCCTCGAGGCACCCCTGCTGCTCGTGCTCACCCATCGCCCGGACCCAGAATCCCGGTGTTTCCGCCCTCGAGCACGGCCTTGGCCAGACCACTGGTCTCAACCTGCGGCGGACAGAACTGGCGCCCCTGGCCAGAGGGGACGAGCACGACCTGGTTCGGGGCTTGCTCGGCGAAGCCCTTTCAGACGACGTTGTCAACACGGTCAGTGAAGGCGCCGGAGGGAACCCGCTCTTCACGGAGCAACGGTTGGCTTCGCTGGTAGAGACGAGCGCGCTGGTGAGAACTGAAGAGGGTGGTTGGCTGATCGATCGCTCCGCTCCCGAGGAGGTGCCCGAGGTCTTGGAGCGTCTGGTGCGTTCCCGCGTCGACGGGCTCCTCCCGCAGCCGAGAGAAGTCGTGTTGGCCGCCTCGGTGCTGGGGCCTGAGTTCGGGCTTAGCACCATGGCTGCCGTCACCGACCTCGGCGGCGACTTGACGGCGGCCTTATCCGGGCTGTGCGACTCGGGGCTATTGGTCGAGCAGCGGCAGCTTCCCGAACCGGCGTACCGGTTCCGTCATGCATTGATCCAGGACGCCATATACGTCGGCTTGCTCCGCCGGCCAGCGCCAGGCCCTGCACTCTCGGGCCGCCTGGGCCCTGGAAAACAATGCCTCGGGACGCGTCGAAGAAATATCCGGCCTTCTTGGCCACCACTTCGCCAAGGCCGGTGAGCATCGGCGGGCGGTTTACTACTTCGAGATGAGCGGTGACCGCTCTGCAGCCGCCTACGCCAACGACGAGGCCGTCATTTCCTACCAGCAGGCTGTGGACCTGCTCGGGGAGGACGCCACCGACCGGGCGGCGGCACCCGGGCTGTGGGCCAAGTTGGCCCGTGTTCATTGGCGTCTGGGCGAATTTGACGAAAGTCGTCATGCCTGTGGCGAGTCCACGCGGACAGCTCTGGCCAACGGGGACCACCTCCGGGCGGCCAAGTCACTCTGGCTGCTCGGTGCGGTCGAAACGGCGGGGCACAGCCACGAACGAGCACAGGAGGCATTCACGGCCGCTGAAGCGCACCTCCAGGCGTGCGCAGACAAGGAGCCAGATGAATGGGGGCAAGCCTGGATAGACGTCCAGATGGAACGGGCCAACCTCGATTACTGGCTGAACGAGCCGGAGAAGCAAGCCGCCCGTCTGGAGGCCGTTCGGCCAGTGGTCCAGGAGCGGGCAACTGCGAGGCAAAAGGCCAACTTCTACAGCGCCGTCGCTCTTCAACGGAGCCGGGCCAGCCGCTATCTGATCAACGAGGGCATCAAGCAGGATTACCTGTCGGCCTGGGCCTCAGTGGTGGAAGCCCACTTACAAGGCGAGATGAACTGGGTACGTTTCAGCCTGGGCATGACTTTGCTTATCCGCGGGGACCTCGCCGACGCCCAGGTCGAAATGGAGGCGGCTCTCGATGTCAGCCGCCGGGCCGGCGACAAGACCCTCGTGTTGCGTTGCCTCGTGTACCTGGCCTTGCTTGGTTTGCGCCGGCACGACGTCGAAGCCGTGAAGCAACGCGTGCCGGAAACTGTCGACCTGGCTCGAAGTCTCGGCTTCCCCGAGTGCGAGGGGTTGGCCAACGCGGCGTTGGGCTGGGTGGCGTGGAAAGAGGGGCGTCCCGGGGATGTGGAGGCTCTGGCTGGCCAGGCTCGTGAGCTGTGGCAGAAATGTGTCGTCCATTATTTCCTTTACTGGGCTGCGCTTTGGCCTTTGATCGCAGTACTGCTTTCTGGCGGGCGCTTCGATGATGCCATCGCCGCCGCGCGGGAACTGCTCGGGCCGACCAGCAGCAACTACCTGATGACCTCGACGCTGCCATCCGTTCGGCTGTCGAGGCGTTCGACGAGGGAGATGTGGCGCCAGCCGCCGAACGCCTGGGTTTAGCGCTCGAGTTGGCCATCCAGTTGCGCTTCGCCTGAAAAGCCGGCGCCAGATATCTCCGCTTATGTGTGCCGGTTTAAGACCACCACACGGTGCCCTGCTCGGTGTGATTGATCCAGGGGAAGGTGTTCTCCGCGTTCCCAAAACACGTTCCCGAACCCTGCAACCCGGTATAGGCGCCGGTGCCCCCCGTTATAACCCACGTGCAGTCGGGGCCGGTCGTGAGGGGCTGCACGTCGACCGTCGAACCGGCGGCTGTCTTCACCGGGACCGCGGTGTCCGTCATATTGTACGTGGCAGCAAATGTAATGAATATGTCGCCTTTTTGCCCTCCGATGGTATGAACGGCGTAGAGCGTGCTCAGCCCTCCAGGTGACCCGCGGCCGGCTGTGTACGTGGCGAACTGGTACTGCCCGCTCTCGGGGGGCGGCACGAGGATAAAGCCGCCGGCGGGCGCTTTGTCAGTGCATTCCTTGCTGGCGGCAGTCACCCCACCCGAGGTCATCGAATTGGGGGCGCCGTACGACGTCTGGTTGGTCCAGGTAGGGCCGCCTACCTGGTCGGTGATGGCCCCGCTTATCCTCAAGCAGTCCCAGACGGTGGCCGACAGGACGTTTTCGCTCGGGACGGCATAAAGCCACGACTCGATCGTGATCGAGCCGCCTTGCTGCTGGGCGTGCTGTAGCCCAGGCACGCGTTGGCCGAGCCGGTCCCGATGACCGGGATTGCCACTGCAGCGGTGGCGGCCAGCGCGGCGGTGAAGTGCTTTCTCATACGGGCTCCCTGTGGGCATGTCGGCGTTGTTGCCGATGCGAAGAGTCTCCGCCGCCGGCTTTCCCGGAATCTTTCCCGCCCGTCCAGCACCCGCTTTGGGCTGCCGGTTACGGATGGCGCTCGAAGGGCGCGGCCGCCGGCCGACAGGCAAGTGGCCCCTTGACGGATGGTGCCTAAAAGTGATATCACTTTGCTATGGAGAGATATCACTTTGAGGTACACGAGCTCGAGTGCTCGGCCAGGGAGGGAGAGGCCAGTGCAGGCACTTCGCGCAGGTGGTGAAATCGTGGGAGCCGTCCCCGGCCCAATCTCACGAGTTTGCTTACGGGCCCACAGCCAGGGCCATCTCGGCCCCAACCGGCGCAGTCCCGGTGACAGGCACTAACACCGCTGAGTCTGCCCTCGTCACCCAAAACCTGACAAAGCGCTTCGGGAACCGCACGGCAGTGGACAACCTGTCGCTAAGCGTGGCCAAAGGGGAGGTGTTCGGCTTCCTCGGGCCCAACGGCGCCGGCAAGACGACCACGGTCCGCATGCTTGGCACCCTGATCGCCCCGAGCTCAGGATCAGCGGTGGTGGCGGGGTTGCCCCTGAGCCCGGCGAACGGGGTCGAGATCCGCCAGCGCATCTCGATCATGCCCGAGTCGCCTGGCCTCTACCTCCGCCTGAGCGTGGAGGAGAACCTCCAGTGTTTCGCCGGTCTGTACGGCGTGGATGACGCGGCCCGACGTATACAACGCGCCCTCGAGGCGGTCAGCATGGCGGGCCGGGCAAAGGACACATGCGGGACCCTTTCCAAGGGCCTCCGCCAGCGGGTGGGGCTGGCGCGGACGTTATTGAGCGACCCCCAGGTCGTCTTCCTGGACGAACCCACCTCGGGCCTCGACCCAGTGGCCAGCCGCGAGGTACACGACCTGATCGACGGCCTCCGCAGGCAAGGCGTGACGATCTTCCTCACTACCCACCGGCTGGAGGAGGCCGAGCGGCTATGCGACCGGGTGGCCATCTTCTCCACCACGCTGCGCTCGGTGGGACGGCCGGACGAACTTAGGGACCGGCTGTTCAAGAAGGAAATTTCGGTGGAAACGGTGGCCCCTCTGGTTTCGCCGGAGGCCATTTTCGGCTCGGTCCCCTCAGTCGAGGGCTGGAGCGCCGAAGGCAGTTCCAGGTACCTCCTGTCGGTGGCCGACACAAGAGCGGCTGCCCCGGAGGTAGCTCGGGCCCTGGTGCGAGCGGGCGCGGACGTCCTGTCCATTGCCGTATCGCGCCATTCGTTGGAGGACGTCTACATGGAACTCGTAGACGAAGACGTGGAGGTATCCAGGAGATGAACGTGAGCATGGGACGCGTGAGGGCCATCGCCCGCAAGGAGGTCCGCGACTACCGTCGCAACCGCTTCGTCGTTTTCACCATGGCAATCTCGCCCGTTGTGTTCGTGGTCTGGGCGCTCATCAGCATTTTGCTCATCCCGGCGGACAAACCGAGCGCTGCGCTCAACACCCAGGTGGGCCTGTCGATGCTCTTCATGCTGCTCGTGCCGGCCTTCGTGCCGGCCGGGATCTCTGCTTATGCCGTCGTCGGAGAGCGCGAGCAGGGGACGCTCGAGCCTGTCCTCACTACCCCGGTCCGCAGCGAAGAATTCCTCCTCGGGAAGGCATTGGCCGCGCTGGCGCCGACACTGGTGATCTCGTACGCCATTTTCGGCGTCGTGCTCGCCTGCGTGGCGCTTTTCGCCCACCCGGCGGTGTCTTCGGCTGTCTTCCGGGCTCCCCTGCTGCTCGCTCTGGCGCTCTTCACACCGCTCATCGCCGGCTGGTCCATCTGGGTCGGCATCGCCACCTCGGCCCGCTCACGCGACGTCCGCGTAGCCCAGCAGATCGCGACGTTAGCCAGCCTCCCGCCCGTGGCGGTAACGGCACTCATGTCGTTCCGCGTGATACCGCAGAGCCTGGCCGTCGCCCTCGGCCTGGCGGCCGGGCTGGTCGTCGTCGACAGTCTCGGTTGGCGGGCCGTCTCGGCCATGTTCGACCGTGAACGCCTGGTGACCAGGTCGTAAAACAATTACGGCCACCGCTGGTTCCTGAGCCGCGCCTGTGGCGCGGACCAATGACGAGCCCTCGAAGTAGGCGTAAAAACGTCTCTAAGAAGGAGAACAACTATGTCCAAATACCACTGGCCCCGCCAGCGTGCGGGTCTTGAAGCGTGCTTTTTGCTGCCGGCGTCACTGCTGGTTTCGGCCACCACGCTGCCTGTACCCTCCGTGGGAGGCACCAGCACCACCCCCGTTACCACGACGTTCCCGGGCGCGACCGCGCCGTCCGGACAGTGGCCGTACCCGAACGGCGACCTGGCCAACACGAGGGACGCTGCGAGTTCGGAGAGCTCATCTGCCAACGTGTCGGCCCTGAGCGAAGCCTGGGCGTTCAAGCTGACGGGCAGCGACCGCGGCCGGCGTGCCCGAGGACGGCTCGCTGACCTCCGGGCCAGTCGTACAGGACGGCGTTGTCTACCTGCAGGACCAGGACGCCAACGTGTACACGTTGGTGTTGGCGACGGGCAAGCTGAAGTGGGAGTGCGAGGTCAACTCCCCGGAGACGAGCGGCCCGGGGCCGGACGGGGTGGCGGTAACGGGTGGGACGGTGTACGGGGACACTTCGACTTCGGTTTTTGCCCTCAGCGCAGCCACGGGCAAGCCGGTTTGGGTGGACCGAAGCCTGTTGCGCACGGGCCAGGGCGCGTTCGAGATCCAGCCGCAAGTGGCCGACGGGCGGGTCTACCTGGCTAGCCGCACGGGCCGGCGCCCGGAGGCGGGGTACTAATCGCACTCGAGTGCCGCCAATGGTCACTTGCTGTGGGAGTTCAACACGGTCGTTCAGCCCTCCCAGCCGGTAGAGGCTCTCGGGGCGGGCGCAGGCGGTGCCTGGGAGACACCGCTGGTGGGCGGCCACGGTTCGGTTACGTTCGGCACGGGCAACCCCTACCAGAGCATCGCGTCAGCGATCGACGACCCGTCACGGCAGCTCTACACCGACAGCGAGGTGAACCTGGACGCCGCCACCGGCAAGCTGCGCTGGTAGCGCCAATAGCCGTCTTCGACAACACGGTGCTTGTCCCCGCCGGTGGTCCAACGGGGCTCGACCCGGGCAAAAGCAGTAACCCGCAGCTGGTCGCTTACACAGTGCCGTGAACGTTGTTACATTTGCCGCTGGCCCGGATTGATAGCGTATTTGCGCCCTACAGCCCGTAAAACGGCCATTCGATAGGGACATTCAAAAAGTACTGGCCGGCTCCTTCGTACCGAGCGGTGGAAATGTAAGCGTGTTGTTCGATCGTGTGTACGTCGCGAAAGTAACGTTGGAAGCGGTGCTCATCGCGAACCCCGGTTGTGCCTGCAGCCTTGTGCACGAGGTCGACCACTCTTACTGCGGAGGATACTGCGTACGTGGCGGCAAGCTGCAATTTCATCTTCCCCGGCATGTCGACCAAACGGCCTTCGAGGGCATTGTCCCAGATTTCCCGTAATGCTTCGTAGAGGTACGCTCGCCCCGCACCGAGCGTGGCTTCTGCTTCGCCGACCGCCGCCTGGACCGTGGTACGGTCCCTCAGCGGCGATGCGGTATAGGACGGAGTCTTCCGCGTGGCGAGGCCCAAGAGGTCGTCGATGGCGGCCCGGGCGATCCCCAGCGCCGGGGGTGCCAACACCGATATCGCCGTCCACACGGTGAATTTGTACAACGGCCCCTGGTACGCACTGCCAGGCCTTTCGTACGGGGCCAGCAGCGCCGTATGGCGGGACGGGACGAAAACATCGGTCATGAGCACATCGTGGCTGCCGGTCCCGCGCATGCCCAGGGTGCGCCAGTTTTCGACGATCACGGCTTCGATCGCCGGGCACATCGTCAACAGGGTTACCGGCGCCCCGTCGGGACCGAGCTGCTGAGTACCGCCGTCGTAGACCTGAGCCAAGCCGAGGAACCAATCCGCCTGGTGGGCGCCGCTTACAAACGGGGTCTGGCCGCTGACAACGTACCCACCATCGACGACAACGGCGCGGCGAGGCGGAAAGAACGACCCGGCGAAGCGGGTATCCGGGTGACCGTTGATCTCTTTTGCGCCGTCATCGGGGAACCACGCTCCGACCGCATCGATGCCCGATGAAAGTTGCAGGTTCCAACCCGCCGCGCTGTCGATGCGGGAGACCTCCTCCAGCACCTGGAATGCGGTCATCGGGTCCACCTCGAGGCCGCCAAAGGCCTTCGGGCGCCAAAGCCGATAGAGCCCGCATGACCGCATCGCGTCTGCCACCGGGCCCGACAGGCGGCGTTCCACTTCGGCATCCTCCGAGTGCGCACTGATGACCGGCTCGATCTGGCGGACGGCATCGAGCAACGACGAGACCGATGTGCCGGTACCAAGCGATGACATCACTTGCCCCCGTTCTAAAAGCCACCCTTGTTAGCTGTCGCCGCTGACTATAGCGTGGCTCTTACGGGTTTTCACGCGAAACCATCAGCCTTAGCGCCAACCGGTCCCGGCCGGTTCGCGCCGAGTTTGCCCCGGGCGTCTGCCCGGCAAAGCGGCCGTGGCGGTGACAGCGCCGGTCGGCTCCAGGGCCCACTGATCGATTTGGGGACTAATCGGCCCCGGTTTACGCTCGGGTGCGGGCTTGTCGTGGCACCGAAAAGAGAAGGCCAGCGAAGCTATACGGCGCCAAAATACGGCAGCCAAGGCTATCCGAGTCGAGCTTTTTATGCGATTAGGCGCAGCGCTCGGACATTCGTCCCGGCTGTGCCACTGCTCGACAACCGCGTGGCTCGGGCTCGGCGCAGGTAGCCCAAACGTCTGCCCGCCAGACGGTTTCAACGGTTGCGTCGCGATGAGTACCGTAAGGTCGCGTCGTCGGAACCGGGAGACACTGTCCCAACTAACCAGGAGCTTTGGATGGCCACAGTTACTGCCAGTATGTTCATGGCGCTTGACGGCGTCGTCGACCCTGCCGTTGGCAGCTGGCACTTTCCCTACTACAACGACGAGATGGGCAAGGCTGTCGAAGGCACGCATGACGCCGACGTAATGCTTTTCGGCCGCGTCACATTCGAGAGCTTCGCCGGCGCCTGGCCCGACCGGGAGACCGCGGGAGCGGAGGATGCCGAATTCGCCAGGCGGCTCGGTGACACCCGTAAGATCGTCGTCTCGCGCCAGCCGCTCGAGTTCACGTGGCGCAACTCCGAGCAGTTACAGGGCGACCTTATCGAAGGGGTCGCCGCCCTCAAGGCGGACCCCGCTGTCCGGCGGGTCGCTCTCAGCGGTTCCGTCTCGATCGTGCGACAGCTACTCGCGGCCGGGCTCCTCGACGAGCTGCACCTCTTCGTCCACCCGGCGCTGGCGGGTGCCGGGCTGCGGCTGTTCGACGATGGCGTCAGCGGGATGCCGCTGCGCCTCCTGTCCTGGCGGGCGTTCGCGACCGGCGTGTTGTACCTGGTTTACGGGCCTGACCCCAACCCGCCGACGGGCGGCTACGAACAGGCCAGGGAAAAGCTCCCCCGGGAATAGTGTGGCCTCCAGGCTTGAGCCAGCCTCGCTAGCTGCTCCGTGGCGCCAGCCCGCCGCCCACCAGGAGACCGGGCGGGCTGCGTCCTCGAGAAGGCTGCGGGCGCGGTGCGGCCGAAAAATTTCGGCTATGTCACCCCTTGCACTGGAGCTCCCCCTCTGCGGTCAGGGTTGCTCTGGCACCGGTCCCGGGGGCAGCGCTGAGCACTGTTTTTGGGATAATCACCGAACCGCGCTTGATCGTGATAAGGGTACGAGGTGCCTGCCATTGGGCCAAATGAGGGCCATAAAGTACGAAGAAAAGGACGTCGGCCGTCCTGTAAACCTTCGGGCCCGTATAACCCTCGACCCCGAGGGATAAATAAGCGGCATCCCCAGCTACCGTTTGCATAGCGTAATAAGCGCCGAAGTCATCGCCACCGGACGCGCTGCATTGGGCGGGGCCGTCTGTCTCGACGCTGCAGCGACCGCTGATCCTGAAAAGAGCCTTCGCGGGGGCAACGCCGCGCTTAGCGTTGCAGGACTGCAACAGCGGCGGAACTGATACCACGGGGAGCGTCGTTGTCGCCGACCTTGGTGCGCCTCCCGCCAGTGAGGTTCCCAGAGGCCGGGCCCCGTCCCCTCTCCAAAAGGCGAACCCGCTCAGGACGGCCACCCCGAGACAGACGGTCAAGCTGGTTATTACCAGCGCCCGCTTCACGACGCTCGCCTGATACCAAGCGCCGCCACCAAAAGGGAGACCAGGGCAACAGAAACAAGTACGGTCAAGTCCTGTACGACGTGCTCCGGTCGTCCATAGAACATCACTTGGCGCAAACCGTCGATGGCGTAGCGCGTGGGGACAGCGCCACTCAACGTTCGGAGCCACCGGGGGAGGAACGCAATAGTCGTGAAACCGCCACCGAGGAAGAACAGGTAGGAGCACAACGTCGTGCTCGCCATGGCGACCAGCCTTGGCCTACGGAAGGCCAGGGCGACGATCAGGCCAAGTCCTACGGCCACCGCGGCCGTGAGGACGACGAGCCCAGAGACGGCCGCTACTCTGGCCAGACCGAGGTGCTCCGTCCACGCTGCGTAACCCACCAGGGGAGCAGCGATCAGGGCCACAACGCTGAGGGACGCCGCCACCCGCCCACAAGCAACCCCGAGGCCGGACGCGGGGGTCGTCCTCAACAGCTGCAGGGCACCGCTGCCAATGTCAACTGCTGTCAGCCACCCGATACCCAGCGTCCCGACGCTCAACACGACCAGCAGGATGACGGGGGCGAGCTCGTAGGCCAAGAACCCGACGTTCGTCTTGCGTAACGGGAGCTCAGCGATGGCGACGCGGTAGGGGTTGGGGACTACGCCCTGCAGGCCCGCTTGAACGCGCTCCCCCCCGAAGCCAAGGTAGGGTGCGTCAAACTGAGCCACCGACCTGGCTACGGCGCGCCGGATGTCGTCGCCGAAGTCGATGTCGACGTTATTGAGCGTGAAGTTGACGGTGGCTGTGCCCTTGGCCACGTCCGCACCGAACGTCGGGGGGATGACGATGACGGCCGCGACCTGTTGGCTAGCGAGCATCCCCTCTGCGCGCGTCAGGGTCGTTCGTACAAGGTTGTACGCATCAGTGTCGGAAGTGACGATGTTGGCCATGATGCCCCCCTGGGGCCCAGGGTCCTCGACGACGAGGGCGACTGGCTGGCGGCCAACCGACAAGGTGAGGACCCAGACGAACAACCCCATGGCCAACGGAGGGATGAGGGCGGCCGCGAGCATGGTATGCGCCCGTCGCCAACGGGCGAGGTCGAGGCGGAAAATAGCGGACCAGGTCACGTGCTCGCCCTCCGCCCGGCCAGCCACCCGGCGATGATGAACAGAGCCAGAGCCCAGGCCGACATGACGATCGCATCGACTGCCACCGGCTCCGGTGTGACGTGGAGCCCATGGAACGCGTCCTCTAGCACGCCTACGACCGAGTACAGGGGGGACAGGTGGGCGAGGGACCAGATTCTTGTTGCCGTCGAAGCGCTCGGGCTCGAGGGCTCCGCTGTCCATGTACAGCGGGATGGCCAAGCCGAACAGGAGTGCCGCGGCGGGGACGACGCGTTTGGTGAGGGCGCCGAGGGCGGCGCCAGCGCACGCGAAAAGGACACAGCAGCCGGCCAGGGTGACTATCGCCCCGCCCCAATGGACGGGGACGACGCCGTAGGCCAGGACGACCAGCAGGAGGGGAGGGATGGTGCCGACCGCCCCGACGACGGTGGCCGTCGCGACTTTGCCGAGGACAAAACCGGTGGCCGAACCGGCCGTTTTCCAGGCCATCGCCGTCCCGCTCTCCCACTCGCGGGCGACCGCCGCTCCGGCCACCAAGCCGGCCACCACGAGGACATCCAGGGCCAGGGCGCTCACCACGAGATAGTCGATGTAACCCGTGTCGTGAGGGATCTCGTCGTACTCGACGCTGCGCACCCTTATGCCGGGAAAATGGTAGTGGTCACCAAAAAGGACAATCGCCGACGGCACCGCCCGCTCTATATCGTCGGTCATATCTGTATCTACGTTGTCGAGCTCGACCTGTACCAGGGCGGTCTCGCCGTGGGAGATCGAGGTGCCAAAACCCTGAGGGATCTTGATGATCGCGACGATGCTGCCCGCATCGAGCTCGGACTGCGCCTGTTTGGCCGTCATCGGCCTTATCGAGAAAGAACCATGGGCTGCTTTGAGGTCCTGGACAAACTGCCGTGATATCGCGGACCCGTCAGCATTGATGAGAGCAGTCGGTGCCCTGCTCCCGGTTAGGCAAAAAGCGAGACCAGTACGAGAAAACTTATACCCTGTACAAGGGCCAGGGCCAGGAAGACCCAACTTCGGCGAAGGTGTGCCCACTCCAGTGTCCAGCTGGCCCGGCCGCTGGCCCACAGGTCACCCCCCATCGCGGATCGCAGCAAATATCTCGACCAGGTCAGGACGTCGCTCGCGGATGCTCGAGACAACTCCGCGCCGGACAAGGTCAGCCATGGCCAAACGCGCCCCCTCCGCGTCGGCAAACCGCATCCTGACGGTCGGCTGTTCTGTTACGACGTCCAGCGCCCTCTGTTGACGGCAGTCACGTACAAGGTCAGCGAAACCGTCGTCCGGGCACTCGGCCTCCAACCACCAGCCGGCCCGGCGGAAAAGCTCATCGGGGCGCATGCGCCCCACCACCCGCCCCGTATCGAGCACGACGACGTGGTCACAGAGAGCTTCCACCTCGTCGAGGTAGTTCGACGACAGCAGGACACTAACGCCCGAGCGCCTGAGGGCCCGGACGTACTGCCAGATCCGGTGACGGTTATCACTGTCGACCCCCAGGGTTGGCTCGTCGAGGACAAGGAACTCAGGTTTGTGGACAAGTGCACGGGCGATGGCCACCCGTCTCTGCATACCCCCCGAAAGCGAGCTCACCAGTGAACGACGCCGGTCTGCCAAGCCTACGAGGTCGAGCACCTCGTCGACGCGCTGGCGCGAGCAGTGGTGCACCTCAGCCGCGAAACGCAGGTTGTCATCAATTGACACGTCTTCGTACAGGACCGATCGCTGGGGCAGGAAACCGAGCCGGTGCCTGGCGCCCGGGTCCCCGGCCGGTAGCCCGTCCTCGAACAGTCTGATGCTGCCCTCCTGCAAGGCACGCAGGCCGGAAACGAGCTCTATCACCGTGGTCTTACCCGCACCGTTCGGGCCCAGGAGACCAACTACTGTCCCCGTGGGCACAGTGAAACTCACTCCCGATAGCGCCCGCCTCGTGTTCCGACGCTTCCCAAAAACGTGACAAACGTCCTCGACGCGCAGCGCCACGTTGTCGGCCGTTTCTCGAGCCGTGACTGCCGGCCGGAGCGGGCACCTCCGTACCGCCCGGCTCGGGTCAACGCACCCACGTCGCGAGGCTAGTTGTGAACAAAGCCACCCCGGCCGCGTGGCCGCACTGCCGCCACAAGCGGCTTGGTGGCTACAGGTCCTTCGCAACCGCTCGCAGCCCCTGAGTACCTCACAAATGGGCGAGGCCGCGATGGTGGTAAACGGGGTAGGGAATAGGCATGGCCAATGAGCATGACCGACCGACGCTTGACGACGTGATGGAAACTACAGAAAACGCGGTGCCTGATCATCGCGCCCACGCCAAAACGCCTGAGCACCTCGACGACGACGAGCTCGAGCGTCGTACAGAGGAGGAGCGAGAAGAGGTCGGGCTGGAGGACGGCGGGGGCGGAGGTTAGGCCAGGCGGGCCCGTACCTCGCCGGCCAGTTCCACGGAGCGGGCCGCCGCGTCGGGGCCGAGCTCGGGCGGCAGGGGCGCCATCGTCCGGATGATGATGTCCGTGAACCCCATATCGCCGAAGACCGCGAGCTGCTCGGCCACACTGTCAGGGTCCCCGTAGGCCACCGCTCTACGGTCGAACCCTCTGTAACCCCTCTCGACGAGAGCGTTGCCGACCCTCTGAGCTTGCGCGCCGCTCTCGGCTATGAACACGTCCTTACGGATCGGGAGGCGAACCGGCTCGCGTTCATGGCGTACGCACGCATCCCTGTACATGCCGATTTCCCGGGCGGCCGACTCGGGGGTCAGGTCGGCATTGCCGTACCAGCAGTCACCGAGGCGGGCGGCTCTGTCTATCGCCTTCCCCGCTCCCGCACCGATCCACCATTCGGTCCCCTCTGGCGGCACAGGCGCGATGTCGGCGCCCCTGATCTCGAACAGTTCGCTGGACACCGTCTCGCCCCGCAGCAAGGCCTGGGCAACGACGATCCCCTCTTCGAACGCGCCGCCCTATCCCCGAGATCGACACCCATGGCGCGGAACTGGCCCTCGCCTTCGCCGAGGCCGGTCTGGACGATGAAGGGCCCGGTCGACATGGCCGCCAAAGTCCCGATCTGCTCGGCCATGAGCACCGGGTTCCAGAGCGGGACAAGGAAAAGACAGCCGGACTGGCGGTCGGACCACTCGGCCAGAAGCCGACCGAGCATGGGCACGTTCTGCACGTAGCCCATCGGCCCGGTCGAGTGGTGGTCGCCAACCGTCAATGTATCCAGACCAGTCCGGGCGGCGGCCTGGGCCTGAGATAGCACCGAACGTGGCCCCTCTCGATGACCGCCGGGGCCTTCGTCGAAAAGGCGGTACCGATGGATATCCCGACACGCATCATCCCACAAGGTCTAGCCGGAAACGGGGCCACCCCGCACCGCTCACCTCTTGCCTTCGCGCGCCGTCCTTCCGTCGCGGCACTTGCCCTGCAGGCTCCGGTCCCCACCGTCCCCGCTGCCGATGAGGCGCCGGGCGGCAATACCGTCCCCGGAAAGCGAGCTAACAGCCCGTGCTGCGGGCACGCCAGCCGCAAAGAAATGTATGGCTAAATGTCCCAAGTCAACCGCTTGACTACGTGGTAATCGAAGGGCTACAGTCACACGCAACAATTCATGTCGTCGCTCCTGGGAAGGGTGGATGCCGAAACCTGTCAGTGGCACGGCCTCAATCGTGTTCGGGGGACCTCCATCGAACCGAGCGGTGGCTCGAGCACCGCACCGGCCCGCCTCGCTAAGGCCGCCCCCGCTAAGGCTGTCCTCGCTCGGGGCGGTACGCGGAGCCCCGACCGTGGTCGCGCATGCCAGCGCCACGGCGACTTCGTTCCCGGTCCAGGTCTACTGACTCCCCGGGCCATGCCGCGCGTTGTTTATGCCCGCGAGACCCGTTTCGGTGGTTATCTCGAGGACTTCGAGGTTGGCGATACCTTTCACCACTGGCCCGGCAAGACGATAACAGAAGCCGAAGCACACCACTTTTGCATGCTCACTATGGCCGTCAACCCGCTGCACCTTGATGCCCACTATGCGGCGCGGGAAGCGGAGGGGGGAAAGAACATTGTCGTCGGGACTTATATCTATGCCCTTCTGCTCGGAATGAGCGTGCCCGACATTTCGGGCCGGGCGATCGCAAATCTTGGCACCGACCACTTGCACCATGTCGCCCCCGTCCACCACGGGGACACGCTGTACGGGACGACTGAGGTAACCGGGCCCGCCCGTCCCGGTCACGTCCGGCGTGCGGGCTGCTTTCGGTCTGTACAACGGGGACTAACCAGGATGAGGTCGTCGTGTGCACCTTTAGCAGAACGGTCCTGCTACCTCGACGTCCGGCAGGACCCGGCAAGGGACAACTGGTTCAGGGAGCGCAGCAGCCTTGAAAGCCGAGCAGACAGAGCAAGAATCGGCCCTATCGGACCTTAAGATCATCGATATGGCGACCATAGTGGCTGGTCCAGCGGCGACGAAATACCTCGGGGACTTCGGCGCCGAAGTGATCAAAGTCGAGTCTCCGGCGGGGGACTCGGCCCGCCGTCTCGGATGGGCCTTCAACGACGAGGATGACTCCTTTTTCTGGAAGTTGATCGGGCGGAACAAGAAATGTGTGACCCTCGACTTGAAGACGGGCACGGGCCTCGAGCAGATGCTCAAACTTGTCGACTCGGCGGACGCCCTCGTTGAGAGCTCTCGCCCCGGCGCCCTCGAAAGATTGGGCTTGGCTCCGGACAAACTGCTCGAGCGCAACCCGCGACTGGTGATCCTGCGAGTCACCGGTTTCGGGCAAACTGGCCCTTACGCCCGCCGTCCCAGCTTCGCTACCATCGTCGAAGCGCTTAGCGGCTACGCGGCCATCTCCGGCGAGCCCGATGGTCAGCCACTGCTCCCGCCGATCGCAATTACGGACGAACTGGTCGGCATCGTTGGGGCCTTCTCGCTGATGACCGCCCTTTGGTACGCTCGCCGCACCGGGCACGGACAAGTCGTCGACGTCAACCTGGCCGAGTCTCTGCTCCAGTTGATGGGCCCGCTTGTCCCTGCTTATGCCCACCTCGGTTACGAGCAGCCCCGTATGGGGTCAAGCCTTCCCTGGACCGTCCCGCGAGGTACGTACCAGTGCGCCGACGGCAAGTGGGTGGCACTATCCAGCGTCGGCGGACTCGGCCGCCGCCAGGCTGCTGGCGGCCATCGGGCTCGCAAACGACGAACGGTTCACTACCTTTCGCACCCGCATGAGCAACCGGGAAGTGCTCGAAGACTACGTACGCACCTGGATCTCAGAACGCACGGCGGACGAAGTGCTCCAGCACCTCGGCAGCCTCGATGCCGCGGTTGCTCCCGTGTACACCATGCGGGATGTCTTCGAAGACGCCCATTTCCGTGACCGTGCGGTAATGGTGGAAGTGGACGGGGTGGTCATGCCAGATGTGATTGCCCGCTTCTCGCGAAGTCCTGGACGCGTGCGCTATGCCGGCCGCAGTCAGGGAGCTGACCAGCACTTAGTCGGCGATTAAGCCCCCGTGGTGGCAACCCCTCGTCCCGCTCGGGCTCAACGGGCCACGCTCCGAGATGTGGCGTCTGTCGTCGGCGTTGACCCTAGCGCCGTTTCGCGAGTTGTCAACAACGACCCACGAAGTAGCGTCTCGGAGACGACCAGGCGGCGCATCCTGGCTGCCGTGGAGGAACTCGGCTATCGTCCGAACGTCTGGGCGCGCGGCTTGCGTGTTTCGCGGGCATGGACGATCGGGTTCGTGGTGCCGAGCTTCAGTAACCCTATGTACGAGGCACTTATTCGCAGCGTGGGGCGCGCCGCCGAAAAGCATGGTTTCGAGGTGGTCCTCGGCTCGGAGGTCGAAGGTCGTTCGGCGGCGACATTTGCCGGGCTGCTAAAGGAGGGACGGGTCGACGGGCTGCTCATCGCGTCCGGGACACTGCGTGACGACTTTATCCGGGCCATTGTGGAAGGTGGCCCCGGCCCGGTGGTCCCCGTGAACCGCCGGGTAGAAGGTGTGACCAGCAGTGTCATTGTGGACGACGAGAGTGCGAGCCGAAAAGCGGTAGGTTACCTGTCTTCCCACGGCCACAAGATGATAGGCGGTATTTTTGGGCCGGCCGAGATCGACACCTCCGTACGCCGTAAAAAGGGGTTCATCGATGGCGTGACGCGATTTGGCCTGGACGCAGTGGTTGTCGAGCGGCCCGGGTGGAGCGCCGAGGACGGTTACGCAGGCACTCGCGCCATCTTGCGCGAGCGCAGCGAAGTCACGGCGATTTATGCGTCCACGTTCCTCATGGGGATCGGCGCGTTACGGGGAGCGGCGGAGGAAGCTCGTCCGGTGCCAAGTAGCCTCTCGGTCATGTGCCTGCACGACAGTTATCTGGCCGACTATCTTGTCCCACCGTTGACGACGGTTCGGCTACCTACCGAACAACTTGGCCGTACAGCTGTTGATTTTCTGGTCGAGAGGGCCGAAGGTGCTCCTGAACGGTCGATAATGATCAAGGGATTTGGCGAGATTGTCGAGCGCTCCTCGACGGGACCGGCGCCGGCGCGCTCCTGAAGTGCTTGCTACTCCGCCCGACGTGAGGGTTATTGAAATATCGGCCTTCGTGGCGGCGCCGTTGGCGGGTATGACCCTGGCCGGGTCCGGTTGCCCGGTGGTGCGCGTCGACCCTCCCGGCGGTGGCCTCGACTTTGGCCGCTGGCCCGTGACGCCGGACGGCCACAGCCTGTTCTGGGCTGGGCTCAACCGCGGCAAGCAGTCTGCAGTGGTCGACCTCCGCCGTGATGAAGGACGCGAACTTGTCGCCTCGATGGTTGTCGCCGGAGGAAGCCGAGGGGGTGTGCTCCTGACAAACCTCGGGCCGAGCGGCCCCCTGGCGTACACTTCTCTCAAACTTCGCCGAGCCGACGTGGTGTGCATAGAGATCCAGGGGTTCCCCGACGGACGTTCCGCCGTCGACTATACGATCGCGGCGAGGACGGGCGTCCCCCTTATCACCGGGCCGGAGGGCCATAATGGGCCGGTCAATTCGCCCCTCCCGAGCTGGGACATTGCCACCGGCCTGTACGCTGCTTTTGCCGCTAAAGAGGCTTTTCGCCGTCGGCGCTCCACCGGGGAGGGAGCACGAGTTCGGGTCGCCTTGTCCGATGTCGCCCTCGGCTTGCTGTCCGCCCTCGGGTTCGTGGACGAGCAGAGACTGGCGGTGGAGCCCCGGGCGCGTGATGGGAACTATCTTTACGGCGCCTTCGGACGGGACTTTCTCCTGGCCGACGGGTCGCGGGTCATGATAGTCGCGATAACGGTTAAGCAGTGGCAGGCACTCGTCCGCGCCATGGGAATGGCTGAGGAGATAAGCCGAATTGAGCGCTCGACCGGTCTCGACCTCGACCGGGAGGGGGACCGCTATCGCGCCCGGCACGAGATCGCTGCTCTTATCGAGGGCTGGTGTGCCCTTCGCACAGAGCCCGAAGTGGCCGAACTGTTCGAAACGCACCGGGTTTCCTGGTCACCGTATAGCGCGGCGGCTGACTTTGCCGATTTGGGCACCGCGGGCGGCGGTAGCCCGGCGCCCGCTACTTCGGAGCCACGATGGAGCTCCCCCAGCGCCATCGGGGTACCGGCACGGTTCGACGAGGGGCCAGTGCCTGAGCTGGGACCGGTACCGCAACTTGGCCAGCACACCGAGCGGGTGCTGGCCGAACTGCTGGGGCTTTCCCAGCACGAGATCGGTCGTCTTCACGACGAGGGCGTGGTGGAAAGCTCGAGCCGTCGCACCTCAGCGGCTACGGTCAGGCGGCAACCTTGAGGCTCTCCCTGCTTTGGCATACGTACCTCGGTACCGTGTCTTTCTGCCTCTCGACCACGGGAAAGGAGCCAAGTGGCCAGGACTGAACCTGTTGTCGGGCTCGACCGGCTGGAGACTTTTGCCTTCGGGCTCGACCATCCAGAGGGGATCGCGCTAACGCCGGAGGGAGATTTGTACGTGGGCGGTGAAGCGGGTCAAATCTACTTGATCAGAGACGATGACAGCTTCGAAGAGGTAGCGTCGACGGGCGGCTTCAATCTGGGCCTGGCCGCCGATGGCGCCGGTCGGCTTTATGTTTGTGACACGGTGGCGCGCGCGGTGTGGGTCATAAACCCCGTCACCGGTGATCGCCGGGTCTTCACAAGTGGTCTGTCGGACCGTCCTCTGTACCAGCCCAACTGGGGGTGCTTCGATGGTGACGGCAATTACTACGTAACCGACTCGGGGAACTGGGGGGCCTCGGACGGCCTGGTGTGGGTAGTGCGGCCAGGTGGCGTCACAGAGGTCTGGAGCGAGGAACCGAGGGCCTTTCCGAACGGCTGTGCGGTTGCGCCCGACGGCAGTCGCTTATTGCTGCTGGAGAGTTACCCATCGGCCCTCGTCGAATTACCGATCCGGCCCGACGGTTCCGCCGGCCCGCGCCGGGTGCTCGAAGCACTCGGCACGATCGTGCCCGACGGGATCGCAGTTGCCAGCGACGGATCTTTCGTCATCTCCTGCTATCGGCCAGATGCGATCCTCACCTGGGACCAAAGTTCCGGGCTCCAGACGTTGGCGGCAAATCCGCGGGGCACCGTGCTGGCCGCGCCGACGAATGTCGTCTTCACGGGCGACAATCTCGAGACTCTGGTGGTACCCAACCTGGGGCGCTGGCATCTCACGAGGGGGCGCCTCGGCGTGCAAGGGACGCCCTTATTTTACCCCGACCAAGCACAACTCGGCTTATGAAACAACGGTACTAGGACAGCTAGCGGTCAAGATATGGTTATCAAGACCTTGCCGACGCCCTCCCCGCGGCCACGAAGCAATTCAAGGGCGACTGGCGCTTGGTCCAAAGGAAACTGATGGGTTACGAGGCCGCGGTCGCACTCGACGGCGGAGCGAGGACGAACTGCGATCTGGTAACTCCAAGTGGGGCTTACAAGCCCATTTGGAGTCACCAGAACCAGCCGACCAAGCGTCGACGGCCCTATTTTATATGCGTGAGCCACACACAATCTATGGAGGATCGCAGCGAGTCGACGACGGCGATCCAGCCCGGGAGGCGCGGTTTTATGCGGCCGCGCTCGGCTGTGAGGTCACCTACAGCGACAACAGTTACGGGGACGACGGTTACGGGATGATCGAAGGCAACGGTACCAAGTTCGGCTTCGGCAAGGTCGAGGGACTCCGACCCGCGCAGTGGCCGGATGAGGCTGGCGCCAGGCGCTTCCACCTCGACCTGCAAGTGGACGACCTCGACGAGGCGATTGAGCGCCTGTGCGCGCTCGGAGCCAGCCAACCTGACTGCCAACGCGGCGTCGGCCGCTGGCGGGTGCTGCTCGATAGCGAAGGCCAACCGTTTTGCCTGAGTCCCTGTCCCGTGGCCACATCGTAGCGCCGCGCCGTGTCCGATCTCGCGGAGCTGCTTGTCCAGGACGCCGAGGCGTGGCACGCCTGGTTGGACAGCCACCATGCCGACCACCCGGGGGTCTGGCTGGTGCTACACAAGAAGGGCGGTCAGACGACGGCCCTGACCTACGCGCAAGCCCTTGACGAGGCGCTGTGCTTCGGCTGGATCGACGGTCAGGTCGCTCGGCGTGACGACGACAGCTATCGGCAGCGCTTCACCCCTCGCCGACCGAACAGCCCTTGGTCCGTGCGAAACGTCGAGCACGTCGCCCGCCTCTCCCGGGCCGGACGGATGCGATCAGCAGGGATCGCGGCCGTCGATGCGGCGAAGACGCAAGGACGGTGGCAAGCGGCCTACCGCGGGCAGGCCGACATGCAAATCCCGCCCGATCTAGCTCAGGCGCTGGCGGCCAATCCCGCCGCAGCCGCGACCTTCGACCAGTTGGACGCGGCCAACCGCTACGCCATCGTCTACCGGCTCGACGCCGTCAAGCGCCCGACGACCCGGGACCGCAAACTGGCCGAGTACGTGGACATGCTCGCTCGCGGCGAATCCCTCCATCCCCGCAGGCTCCGGAAGGACCATCGGTGACTGTTCCCGTCCTGCCCTCCGGGCGCGACCACTACCATCTCCGACAGGCCTGAGGGAGCAATAGTCTCGGGTCGATTGAGCCGATTTTCCGCCCCCCAAAGTACGGAGCACGTGCCCGGCGAGGAAGTACGGGTAAATTCGCCGTGTTGTCGGCCTCAAGCCCGTCGTCGTCCGCCACCACGTCTCGGCCCAGTCGCCGAACCGGGTGCGGGCTCCTTAGCGTTTCCAGCGGGCTGCCGGTAACATGTGGGTGCGCGTTATGCGTTGTGTTGCAAACCAAATTGGCGATGAACGAGCGTCCGATATCCGTCTGATCGGATCGCCCTGCCGACCTTCGCCAGCGATGTTCTGCGTGCGCGCTCAGGGCGCCCCCGAACGGCACGTCGGGGAGGCGGGTAAACCCCGATTGCAAAGAATCAAGGACTCCTCTACGGTTCTCAAAAGGAACAGCCGGAGGAGGCCGAGCGATGGGCAACGTCCAGGTGATTCGAGATGCGTACGACTGCTTTGGTCGAGGTGACATTCCCTCCCTCCTGGGTCTGATGGACCCCGACATCGAGTGGAGCGAGGCGGAGGGCAACCCATACCAGCCGAGCGGCCGGGCCTGGAGGGGACCAGACGCAATCGTGCAGAACCTGTTCGCGAAGATCGGAGCAGACTTTGACGGGACCTTCGTCGTGCATCCCAAGGAGTTCTACGACGCAGGCGACACGGTCGTGGTCGAAGCGCGCTACACAGGGATCTTTAAGGCTACCGGCAAGAGTTTGGACGCGCAGGTCTGCCACATATTCAAGGTTCGTGACGGCAAAATGACAAGCTTCCAGCAGTTCGTTGACACGGCGCAGTTGCAAGATGTAATGGGCGCCCGCTAATGCCAAGGGCGGTGCCGCAACTTGGGGGACTGCCCCCGGCCGCCGGTCGCGAACGTGCGCATAATGACGTCGATCGCACCGCGGACAGGTGCGCGCGAATCGGGGTTGGGGGCGGCACCGGGTGCGAGACGCGTTGGGCATACACAATGTCGGTGGCGCTCCCCAATGGTTACGGGTCTGGGCCAACGTCACGTTCGACGGGCAGCTGGGTGGTGGGCGGCCTGGACTTGGGACGCTCCGTCGCCGGGCTCCGGTGCCCTGCTCGAGCGCCCGCATCTTGGCCAGCTCCAGGCGGGCCCGCCAGCCATCGAGGCCGGCGGCGAACCGTCTCGCATCCCGCCCAAAGCCCGACCCCAGTTCGGCCAGGTGCCTCGAGCGGCCGAGCTGACGTTCACAGGGGGCTATAAGGGCACCGACCTCTAACTGTCGCTCGTGGAGGACCGCTTAGAGGTGGGCTACCTCGGGGGCGACGCGTTGCTGCCAACGTCGCTCGGCATCGGCAAGAGCCGGCCGGCGGCCAAGGCCGGCTCTTTGGCAGCCGACTTTACGTTCGCGCCGGTGAGGGCCGTGCTCGGCCGCCCGCCTGGCGGCGGTCAAGGCCTCCTGGGCGCCCACCAGGTCGGAGACAGCCCGGCCGGCTTCGGTGGCTCGGTAGGCGACGCTGCCCGCCGTCCGCCTTCCAATCTTGGGCCTCCCACGACTGTCGCCGGCAACTCATCGCCGCCAAGCGTGTCCTGTCGCGAACTGACCTGGACAGAAGTCCAGGTCAGAGGCAAAGAAGCTCGTGGCGGGGGCTGGATTTGAACCAGCGACCTCTGGGTTATGAGCCCGTTCGAGACCATCTCGTTGCTCACCGCTCTGTGCCCGGAAAGGTGGCCTGAGCAGGGCTTTCTCTTGGTGGTCCATACCCGTCGGTACCCTCTATTCCCCTCTCATCTCGGGCCGTACGTTAGAAGATCCGTTAGAAGAACCTGCTGCCAACACGGCGCACGTCCGAACGTGACCTTCTTCGGCGCTGCCGTCAAAAGGCTCATCGTGGTGCCCTCCAGGGGACGACGGCAACTCTTGTCCCAACGCTCTTCTCTCTTGCCGACTGTCGCGAACGTGCTGTTGGAGCTCGTCACTGTGCATTGGATCCATGTTGAAGGCCCGGCTCACGCCCTTGGGGACCGTGCCCGAGGGGGCCAGCCCCGCTTCCCTGTCGGGGAGGCCGCCTCTGGTAGCCACGAGGCAGTTACGACGCTACTTGCTGGGGTGCTGAGCTGGCGCAGAACCGTCCAGGACCAGCGGCTGCCTCGCATCGGGCGCTCGGTGTCAGGTGAGGTACTGGGACGTCACCGCCGAGTGGGTGGCCGCCCTCATCTTCGGATGAGCTTGCCGTTGGAAGTTAGCTCGAAGTCGGCTGCTGCCCGGCACCCAGACCCCCTGACTTCGATGTGGACGCCCACAGGGAGACCGTCAAGGCGTCGATGGCGCAACATCGGGTAGCCAACGTTCTCATCGTTCATTGCGAACCATTCGTTCTCGCCCGTGGGCCTGAATGCTACGTCTAACAGCCTGGGGTTGCCGTTCGCTGGCAGGGGAACCTCTGGTGCTCGAAGAATCTGATCTCGGAAACCACCCATGTCTGTTTCCGCCCATCGCCCGTGCATCTCAGCAATGCGCGCACCGGCTTGGTTGGAGAATGTGAGCCGAGCTCTGACGTTAGCGGCGTCCTGGAATCCTCTCTTCGGGCGGTTTTCGACGGGTACGTATACAAACCAGCCTGTGGGGTAGTCGGGGGCGACATGAGTCGTCGCAATGGTGAAAACAACTGACGCTGCTCTTGTTTGGTATGCGGCTTCGCTCGGATCCACAGGTTTTTCGCCCGTCGATATGTGACGCAAGTCCCCGAAAGGCTCGCCGAAGACAAGTTTGGGGCGCTCCTGAAATGCTCCGACCTCGAGAGCTGCGGCAAGGACCAACAGGCCGCCGCCCACGCAAATGAGCACAATGAACCAGGCTGACGACCACGGGCTCGAAGTGGGTGTGGCTATCGCAGCGGCTCCCACCACGGCGGCAACTACAACGCCGACGCCAGCTCCGAAGAGACCGATAGCCCAATTCGACTTCTGCCCCAAAGCGCGACTCCTTTGCCCTGTGCCCACACAACGATCAAAGGCCGCCGGGCTCTGGCGGCGACGCCGGTCGGCGACGCAGGTAATTGTCAGGCGGGTTGCCAACCGGGACGCCGCGGGGGCTGCTCGCAGCGACATGCCCGTGTCGCCCGTCACCAGCGTTACCTCGGCCCCAACCTTCTGGAGCAATGAGCACAGGTTCAAGAATTCCTCGTCTGAATCGAACGTGCGCTCGCGAGGGTCGTCGTCCAACGGGACTTCGATCGAGACGTTGCCCGTCGCACCCAGTGACACTGGCTGGCCGGCTGTCGGGCCGAGCACGTCCCACAGGGCGCTCGTCAGCCGCCTAGCGCGGTCGGCCAGTTCCTCCCGTGCCAGGTACTTCTTCGCATCGAGTTCCTCCACTACCCGCAGCGGGACTACCAAGCGGACAGCGTCTTCTTTCAGGACGGCCGGCCAGGGGATCTGCGTTGGCGGCATGTAGTGCAGCAGCACGTTGGTGTCGACCACCGCCATAACCCCCGGTGCCGCTTTAAGCCACCGGTCCAAGTCCTTCAGCCTCTGCACCAGGTTTTCGATGTGGCGTTGCTGGTCCTGTGCCTCATCGCTGACGAGTGACCAAGGACGGGGGCTGGCGGCCGACATTCCCCAGATGGCCCAGTAGCGCGTCCCGTAGAGGTGGTCCACGACATCTGGGTCGGTGAAGTAGTTGCGGAGCGTTGGGGCGACCATCTCCACCGTTGCGAGGTAAACGTCCCGGATGTCTGCTGGGTCGCGGCCACCCGAGGACATGCCGTTGATGAAATGGGTAGCCGCCTGGTTGAGCTGCTGGACCACGGTCTCGATGCTTGCCTGCTGACGCAGTTGCAAGGCCACACCAAGACCCTAACGTTCGAACCTAGCCGCGAAGGCCAGCAATTTGCCTAAGGCGCTGACGGCTTCCTCGAAGTCGCCCCCTCCCTCGCGCCAAAGGCGCCGAGCAAGGCGGTTCTTTGTTGGCCGACAGCGACCTGGTCAGCGCGCAGGCGGTTGCGCTTGTCCAGCCACTCGGGCCGTATCCTCTGCCGGTTGGCCCCGACGCGCGCCCGGGCTTCGGCCTGTCTGATCGTGTCCGTACAGTCTTGTTCCCTGCCTTCGAGGTGCCCATTAGCGCCTGAAACGGGCGGCCGACCGATTGCCACCAGGTTGCCACCATTGGCACTTTTTAGGCTTGCCGCGCACGCCCTATAACGTCCTCACCGGGGCTTTTGCCCTGGGAGGGTGGCTCGGGGGGAGGACTCGAACTCTTGTCCGGGCTGTCCCGGTCTGTGCCTGCCGGTAGCGAATTGGCTGCTACGGTCCGGTTTTTGGTCAGCGCCGATCCCGCCTCAGAGGTACTCGTGGCGAACAGTCTCGGCACGTTTGCGATCACGTTGCGATCACGAAGAACCGCGGCGTCGAGGTGCGCTTCCAGTACCTCGTCTACTTGCTCCGCCCAACGGCCTTGGGCACCAGTGGCGGCCTGACGATGTACTCCGCGTCCTTGCTGTCGGCTACGACCGCCGCCGGCCCGGCTACTAGGGGCTCCCAGGTCGAGCCCTACGACCTCGCGAAATGGCCAGTCAGGTCGTGACCGTTGTGGGCCACCCAGTTCTGAGCCGGACCATTCTTTACAGATCGGGGTGGAGTATGGCTGTTGTCGAAAGCTCGGTGGACGAGCGATCGCGGGGCCTATTGACCCGAAGGCGCTCAGCAGACAAGCGTTCCATGCATGATTATGTACGGCTTGTAGATGCGCTCTGCCCAGTCGTGCCGGTTCGGAGCGCGGTCACCGTCGCGGCGACAGTGTGCAACGCCATGCATCCGAACGCCGGTTATGTTGGGCTTCGCTCTGAAGTGAAAGCTAGAAAACCCTGTCATTATGGGCGTTTTGACAACTTGCCGTTATGTGGCGCCGTTCTGTCCGCTGGAAACCCAGGAGTACGCTTGGGAAATCAAACGTGGCAACGCGATAACCGTCGATATCTCAAGTCCTTCTGGACACGTCCTCGCCGATGTTATGCGTGGATCCTGGTCCCGGCGAGGACGCGTTATCTGAGGTTGTCTTCGGCGCAGTTGCTGTCGTTTGTTGGTTGGTCAGCTCCAGCCTTCGGTCTGTTCGACCTCTTGCGCGGTTAGCAGTTCGAGCTCGCTCACCAGTTGGCGTAGCCGGCGGGCGTTGTCAAACATTGGTCGGTAGCGCTCTGCCTGCGCCGGGTTGAGGGTGTGGGTTACGGTCCGCTCGCCGATCTTGCGGACCCAGGAAGGGTAGGGCCCATGCCGGTAGCTGGGGTCGTTGTGACAGCGGCAGCGAGGCGAACCGCACCGGGTCGTGCGCTCGACCAGGTTCCCGGGTAGGCAGGGCCCGAGCTTGGTGATCTCGGCCGTGATCTGGCGCTGCCGGGACCTGATGCTGGTGGTCATACCCCTGTTGCTATCGCGTGGCCAGCATCCACCTGTCCATGCCTTGAAAGTTATAATGTCAAGGCAGGTACTGTTCACGCGGATCGGGGGGCATCGTGCTTGTCCAACGTGTTGTAATGCCCGGCGGCGGTCCTCAGTCCTGGACCGTGCTCGACGACACCGGTGAGGTGGTCGAGCCCGTGGAGCGCTACCTCGCCTACTTGTCGGCCATTGAACGGTCACCGAACACTGTGCGGGCGTACGCCATCAGCCTGAAATTGTGGTTCGATTTCCTCGATAGTGCGCGGCTGGCTTGGGACCAGGTGGGCATAGAGGACGTGGCCCGTTTCGTGGCCTGGCTGCGGGCCCGGCTCCGAACGTGGTGGTGCTTGCAGGAGAAGCTGGCCGCCGGCGCCCGTCGTCGGTCAACCGCTACCTGGCTGGCGTGTTCGGCTTTTACGACCACCATTCCCGCGGAGGCATAACGGTGGCCGGCGAACTTGTGGCCTGGCGCCGGGCCTCCCGGGGCTCTTACAAGCCCTTCCTTCACCACGTGACCAAGGGCAAGCCGGTCCCCCTCCGGCCGGTGAAACTGCCGGTCCCTCGGCGCCGCCCGGCCACCTTGGCGCCAGAGCAGATAGTGGCGATCTTGGCCGCATGCGAGCACCTGCGGGACCGCTTCCTGTTCTCGCTGCTTTCCGAGACCGGTATGCGCACGGGACAGGCGTTGGGGCTGCGCCACTGCGATTTCGTCTCCCGAGCACGAGAAGTCCGCATCGTCCCCCGGAACGACAACGCCAACGGCGCCCGGGCCAAGTCCCGCACCGTGTCGGTGGTCCCAGTCTCGACACCGTTGGTGCGCCTGTACTCGGAGTACATGCACGTCGAGTACGGTGAGACTGACTCGGACTACGTGTTCGTGAACCTTTTCGGGGGACGGGTCGGCCGGCCGCTGACCTACGCCACGGTGCACGAACTGGTCGGCCGGGTCACCGCCCGCACCGGTATCTCCTTCACCCCTCACATGTTGCGCCATTCGTGCGCCACCGAGATGGTCCGCCACGGGGTCCCGATCGACGTGGTGGCCAAGCTGTTGACGCACCGCTCGTCTGCCACCACCAGCTCTACCTACGTGCACCTCGACGTCGCCGACGTACGAGATGCTCTGGCCAAGGCCGGCGCCCGGGGTTACCAGCAGGAGGCCGAAGATTGAGCCCGGCGTCGGCCACCACCCGGGCTGAAGCAGCCCGTCTTGTGGTGCTGGCAGGTGCCCAGGCCGGGCTCGACGGCGAATGGGCCTCGGACCAGTGGCGGGCCGAGCGTTTCGGCGTCAATGCACGAAGAGGCGCCGGGTTTGTCAGCTTCGAGCAGGTTGCCCAGAGCTGGCTGCGAGGACCGGTGAAACGATGGTCGTGGTTCCGTCTTGCCACCGGTTGTTCGTTCACGACGATCGCGGCCGGCGCGCTGGCTCTGGGCCGTTTCTCCCGGTTCTTGGCCGAGGCCCATCCCCAAGTCGACGAGCCGGCCGGCATTACACGCCCGTTGCTAGAAGACTTCTTGGCGTGGCTGCTCGAAGAAGGCTATTCGGCGTCGACCCGGGCCCTTACCTGTTCGATGGTCCGGGTCTTCTTCGACGCCTGTCACCGCCATGACTGGCTGGCCGGCCTCGCCCCGGCGGCGACCATCTACGTCGACGAGCTCCCGTTCCATCATCAGGACCTGGCCCGGTTCATCCCCGAGTACGTCATGGCCCAGATCGAGTCCGACGCCGCCCTGGCCCAGATGCGGCCGGTCACCGCCCGGAACCTCCTGGTGCTCATCATCGAGACCGGCCTGCGCCGCGGTGATGCCTGCAACTTGGTGTTCAACCCCGTCGTGGCCGATTCCACTAACTGGCCGTGCCTGCGCTTCGATGCGACCAAGGTGCGGGCCGAGCAGCTCGTCCCGTTGTCGGCTAAAGCCGCCAAGACCATCCGCGCCCAGCAGGACCATGTCCTAAGCCTCTTTCCCGGCGGCAGCCCGTGGCTTTTCCCCGGCCTCACCGACAACGCTGATGGCTCCAAGCCCTACTCACACTCCTATTTCAGTGTGCAGTTGCGCCAATGGTGCGAGCGTGCCGGCTTGCATGACGAGGCCGGCCAGCCCGTCAAAATCTCAGCCCACCAGTTCCGTCACACTTTCGGAACCCGCCTCATCAACTCCGGGGTCCCCCAGCACGTCGTCCAGCATCTCCTCGGCCACGCGTCACCGAACATGACCGGCCACTACGCCCGGGTCCACGACACCACTGTCCGGCAAGCTTTCGACGCCTACCAGGCCACCCGGGTGAACATCGCCGGGGAGCACGTTGCCTACGACCCAGACGCTCCCACCGCGGGGGCGGAGTGGGTCAAACAGAACCTCAACCGGGTCCGCGACAGTTTGCCCAATGGCTACTGCGCCCGCCCCGCTCAACAGGACTGCCCACACCCCAACGCCTGCCTCACCTGTCCTGATTTTCAGACCACGGTCGAGTTCTTGGACATCCACCGCTCCCAGGCGGCCACCAACCGGCGCCTGGTCGAACAGGCAGACAGCCGAGGGCAGCTGCGCCTGGCCGAGAACCTCCGCCGAGTACAGGCGAACCTCGACCGGATCGTCCCAGCCCTCGAAGCGTTAGAAAAGGAGCCGCCGGATGGGAAGAACTGATGCCCCTGTCGCTCTAAAGGCGGCCAACACCCGTCGGCACAAAGCCGCATTGACTGCCGCCAGAGAGGCCATCGCCGCGCTCCAGCGCAGCGGGAGCACCGTGACCTTCACCGCGGTTGCCAAGAGCTCTGGTGTCGCCCGCAGCTGGCTTTACCAACAGGCCGAACTTCGCCAAGCAATTGGCCGCTTACGCACCGCCGGGCCTCCGCCAGTCGTCGACTACCAGCGCGCCAGCACTGAGTCGCTGCACCGAATAACGGAAGCGCTACGCCTCGAATCAGCCCGGCTGCGCGAGGAGAACAAGATGCTCAAGGACCAGTTGGCCCGTCAGCTCGGGTTCAATCGCTCTCATCAAAAACCATTCACATCACCCTCCGGCGAGGACATGTCCTCGCCGTCCTCGCCGAAGGTCACCAGGGTTTCCTCCCGGGCGACTTGAGATAACCGTCGATCTGCGTTGATTCTCGTTGTCATTTCGGCCTTTGTTATGCACACATAACGCGGGCGTTCAGTACTCCCCGGGGTCTGATCGTCGAAGGTCATTCGGAGGACAGGGCGGGCCAGGGGAAGCAGGACCGCCTTCTTTGCGGACCAGTACCGTACCAGCGGCGGAAGCCCCAGGGGCAATAGCAATTCTGTCCTCGACAGGAGCGAGTTGCGGCGCCGCGGGACCGAAGCCCTCCAGGGCGCCGACCCTCGCGGCAAAAACTAGCACCCGGCGAACCTTGCGCTCGATCGCGGCCTCGGGGAACTCGCCAGCGCGGACGGTGGCCACCAGCGTCTATCCCCATGCACCCGTCTGGGCCGGGCATTACCAGGCCTTGGGAGGCACGGGCGGCAGCGAGCGCCCGGACCGCGGTCCAGTCTCTGACCACGGCGCCTACTCGGTAGACGCGGTGAACTGTTCCGTCTCGTAGTCGTTGCCCACGTAATGCTTCGGAGCCGCGCGCCACACCCGCCTTCCTGCATGGTGGTCCTGGCCCGCACCCGGGCCCGGTACGGGTTTCGACCAATGTGTTCTTCGGCCACGGCGATGTTGAGGGTCCACACGTTGGACGCGGTGCGCCTCGCGAGTAGGTAACCGCGTCGGTGCCGCTCGTGTAGGTAACCGCGCCCGCTCAATATGGGTAGCGCTACCGATGTCCCGGGACCCGGCGGCTCGTACGTTTTCTGCAGCGAGAACGAGGCTACCCGGCACGGTACGTGCGGATTATGACCAAGAAGGAGGGCACATGTGCCGTTCATTGCCGCGGCAAAAATCAAGCGACGATCACACAGATAATGGACAGCGTACGGCTGGGGGCGGCGACCTGAAAACGGCCGTGCTGTCCTGCTCAGTTCGTCCCCGCCTCGCCAGAAGGTGTCACTCTCACCTGCATCCCGAGGACTGCGGCGGGTTGGCCAAGGCGTCGACCCCGGCCGCGTGCCTGAACGGGACTCGGTCGTTTGAGTCCTCAGGAGAAGAGCCAACCACGGATACCAACGCTTCGGCCGCCACAGTGGCCGGCGGCACGGTGGTTAGTTATTTCGTCGGCTTTCTCTCTTTATTGCGACCAACAAAGGGGCGAAGGTGAAAACTTTGATCCTCGCAATATGGGCGGCAGCGCTATCAGCGGGCGGGGTCGCACACAGCCCGTGGAGCCAGTACTCGTGTGACAAGGAGCTGATCTCTTACCAGCTGCCGTCCGCTTGGCAAGTGCAAAACGAGCACAACTTGGAGAAGATTGGCTATCTGTCCGCGCCATACCCCGCTTACACGCTGATCGCAGGGGCGGAGCCGGCGACGCTGGCCGGTGTGCCCAATCCCCCTTCTGTTTACACCCTATCTGAAACCCCCAGTCCCTGGTTCATGGTCCTGGTCGAGACCGCCACGTCGCCCGCCCCGTCACCTGAGAAGGCCTACGAGCTAGGCCCTGAGGGCGAAATGACCGTCCAGGAGGAACAAGGGCTCGACCCGAGCGAAATCGACCTCACGCAGCCCCGGGACGTCAGTTCCGGAGGTATCAGGGGGTCTGAGGACCGTTCGGAGGTAATTGTGCCCGGCGCTGGTTCCATCGAGCTGGACGAGGTCGTGTACACCAAGGGCCATACCGCCTGGATAGCCATGACCGGTTGCACCGTCGCGTGCTACAACGCTAATTCGGTCATTTTGAGCGGCGTCATTAGCAGTATTAGGGTTGGGACTGCCACTGTCTAAGAACCGGACTGACTTCGGCCGCGAGGTATTGCTCAGCAAGGTCGGCGGCCGCGAGGGGGCCTCAGCGGGCCGGCACCGCGATGCCGAGTGAGGTGGCGAGGCCCGCGTAGCCCGGGTCCGGGCCCCGAGCTTGCGCAGGACGGCTTCGACATGATGGTCGACAGTCCGGACCGAGACCACCAGCCTTTCTGCGATCTCGCTGTTCTGGAGGCCTTCGTTGACCAAGCTCAGCACCTCGAGCTCGCGCGCCGTAAGCCCAAACTGGTTCTGGCGCGTCGAGGGGCGCGGCCCCCGTGGGAAGCTGAGCACACCCTGCTCGCGGAGACGGCGGGCGATGATCGCGGCCGCGGGACGAGCCTCGAGGCGGTGCAATTCCTCGAGGGCGGGGCGCAACAGCCGTTCTTCGCTCGTTTCAGCCAACGCCAGAGCCGCTTCATACGGGCAACCCGCGTCCGCCCACAGCTTGGACGCCGCCTCGGGCTGCCCGGTGAGCTCCAAAGCGTACGCTCCCGCGGGGTTCCTCGGCCGTTCTCCGCCCAGGCCGGCGCGTTGGCGCCACACCGCCAGCTCGTCCGCCATATCGGGCCTGCTCTCGGGGGCCAGCTGCCACGCCAGGTCAGTCGCCGAGACGACACTCGCTGCGTCACCGGCCAGCCACGCCACCTCGGCTCGGGCCGCCGCCACGGGCCCCACCCGCTCCAGCTCCCGAGTAGGTTCGGCCAGGGCCTGGGCCTCGGCGAGCAGGTTCCAGTGGCCCGGGTCCCCCCGCCGTGCCCTCACCAACGCCAGCACGACCAAGGCGATGATGCGAGGGGATATGGACGTACGGGGGATCCTGAGCACCGAATCGGCCATCGTCGCCGCCTGGGCCCACTGCCCCCGGTGGAGCCACCACCGGGCCTGGTAGGCCAGCAGGTAGAGGCGGTGCAGCTCCAGCCCATGGTCGCTGCAGTACTGCATGCCGGTTTCGAAGGCGGGGGAGGCGAGGTCGTAACGGCGGACCGACGTGGCGTGGTCCGTCACCCGCACATATGCTGTGCCCGCCTCTACGACGAGGCCCGCCCGCTGTGCTTCTTCGAGGAGGCGGTTCATTTCGTCGACGCCACCGTCTGGCCCGGTGAGCGACAGCATCAGCCGCGCCTGCACCACCGTCCTTGGGTCGCCCAGCTCTTCGGCGAGCGCTAAGGCCCGCCTGGCCCAACCAAGCGCCTCGGTCAGGCGGCCGGACCCGAAGCTCGCCTCCGACAGCCGCTCGTAGGCTCTGGCCAGTTCCACGGTCGGCGGGAAGGCTTCGAGCACGGCGAGGGCTTGGCATGCCGCCTCAGCTGACTCGGAGCTGCGCCCCGGGCACCAGAGGACGCCGGACAACTGTCGCAGTACCCGGCCCTCGCCCTCCCCGTCACCCAGCTCACGCCGGCGAGCGAGCGCCTCTTGCAACGCCGCAATGCTCTCGTCGCTCTGGTCGGTCAGGTAGCACTCGTGCGCCCGCTGCTCAAGCAGGTCGGCCCGCTGCGCCAGCGGGAGGCTCTCACCGAACCTGAGCACCCGTGCGTACTGGGCGGCGGCCTCGCGGTGGGCGCCTGCCGAAGCGGCCCGCTCGGCCGCGGCGAGGGCAAACCGTACGACCGCCTCGGCGTCACCGGCGGCTTCGGCGTGATGGGCCAAGTGGGCGAACTCGGTGCCTGCGCCGGGGGAACTGGAAAGGGCGGACAGGGCCTTGCGGTGCAAGCCACTCTTCCGCCCCGGGCCTAGCGAACCTTCAATACTGAGACGGGCCAGCTCGTGGCGGAAGGTCACGCCACGGGCGTCGGCTACGAGCACCCCCGCGCCGACGCACTCGTCAAGAGCCTGAAGCGCCTCTCCGGCCAGGGCCTCCAACAACCAGAGCTCGGCCCGCTGCGGCACCACCGCCACCGCCTCGAGCAAGTCCTGGGCCGCAGGGCTGAGCCGGCCTGCCCGAGCCAGGACCGCCTCGGTGACCGTGGCCGGGATCTCCCCGGCGCCGGCCGAGAGCACTTCCACCACGAAAAAGGGGTTGCCCCCTGTTTTGTCGTACAGCTCCCGCCCCTCGACGCCGTGGGGCGCCGCCATGAGGGACACGGCTTCGGGCGAGAGCGGGGCCAGCCTCAGGCGTCGCACCCAGGGGGCCGTAGCCAGTTCCCCGAGGACGCGCCGGAGAGGGTGCGCACGTTCCAAGGAGTCGTCCCGGTAGGTCCCCACCACTAGCGCCGGCACGGTGTCCACCCGACGGGCCAGCAGCATGAAGACTTCGAGGGTCGCCTCGTCCGCCCAGTGGAGGTCCTCGAGCACGAGCAGAGCCGGGGCCGCAGCGCCAAGCTCCTGGCCCAGCGCGAGCACGACATCGTAAGGCGTCGCGGGGTCGGCCACGGCCTTCTTGAGCTCGCCCGAGGTGGCTTCCGCGACCACGAACAGAGGCCCGAACGGGCGCGGGGTGAACAACGGGTCACAGGTCCCCAGCAGCGTCCGGGCCGCGCCGCCTTGGGCCTCACAGAACGACCGCAGCACAGCGGTCTTGCCCCCGCCGGCTTCGCCACTGACGAGCACGACCCGGCCCCGTCCTGCTCGGTTGACCGAGGCGAGGCACTCTTGGAGCGCGGCCAGTTCGGCGTCGCGCTCGTAGAGGTCAGGGGGCTGGCCCCGATGGCCCGGCCCGAGCGCAGGGGGAGATGGGCCCATGTCCCATTTTGAACCCGCAGTGCCGGCATTTCAATGGTGGCCCAAAAGCGGCCGGCGCCCTGCGCGCTCCGTACCATAACTACAAAGCGCCGCCGGCTGTTCATGGCGACACGACACCTTCGGCGCCGGGGGCCGGGCGTTGGCCAGGACGCCCAAGCTAGGTGGAGGGCCCACTCCTACCATTGCTCGTCATCCACCACACAGACGAGCGACCGTTGCTGTGCGGCCTCTGCTAGCGTGCTGAGAACGGCGAGGCCGACCATGAACGGGGGGCGGTCGGGCACCCGCAGACCTCGTCCGGGTACCAGCGAAAGAGATCCTGAGCATGGCAAGGCCGTAGGGCGTTTTCAACCTGTTATGGCGTTGTCAACAGAGCGCTAGGCAAACGGGCTACCTTCCAGCCTCGCTACGAGCGCCAGAATTGGTAAATATGGCCGGCGCTTGAATCGTGGGCCAGGTTTGGCGACCCGGACATACTCGGCGATCCCGCGCACGCTAAGAGAGCTGCCTGGGCGGCGTCGGTCTTGGCAGACAGACGCCCAGAACAACGGTTGTTCCTAACGACTGGCGCCGGCGATGTACGTGGCGACGATGTAGGTAGCGTGGCGGTCAAGGGAGACCCGGGCTCGGTCGTAGCGCATTGTCGTCCTCGGGTCGGCGTGGCTTGCCGCCTCCTGGACATCACGGAGCGGTACGCCGGCGTCGAGGGCGGCCGTGATAAAGGCATGGCGAAGAGTGTGCGGGCCGATCGGCTTGTTGACCCCGGCTCGACGGGCAACGCGCCGCGCGACCCGGCCCGCAATATGGCGGTCGAAGCGCCGCCCGTCCGCGCCCATGAAGATGGGCCCGGACAGGCGCTCACCAATCGCGAGGTCGACCGCCCTAGCCGTGCGTGGTGCCAGAGGCACCGTCACCACCTTCCCACCTTTGCGCAGCACGGTCAGTGTACGGTGGCCTCGCTCGAGCCCTAGGGCTTCGATGTCAGCCCCCGATTGCTTCGGAGACACGAAGGCCGTTCAGGGCGAGCAGCGAGATGAGAGCGTGCTCGGCCGGTGAGCCGAGACCGGCAGCGACCTAGAGCGCTCCTACCTCGTTGCGGTCGAGGCCGACGGCGTGGGACTCGTAGTCGAGCCGGGGCCGGCGGACATGGACCGCCGGGGAGACAGGCACCAGCCCTTCCTCCTCTGCATAACGGTAGAAACCGGCAACAGTACAAAGCCTTCTGGCCACGGTGGCACGGGCCCGGCCGGCTTCTTCGAGGTACCTGGCATAAAGCTCTATGTCGGAACGGCGGGCGGCAAACAGCCTGAGCCCGTGACGCTCGCACCAACCGACGAACTGGCGTAAGTCAAGTGCGTACGCGTCCCGGGTCAAGCCCCTGTAACCGGCGAGGAACCCTGCGAGGGCGATGCGCTCGCCGTCTGCGAAGACGAGCTCCGGTAGGGCCGAAGCCGTGTTGGTTGGTGTACTTGTCGTTGTCATGGCGTTACCTCCTCAGTCAGTGGGGGCTCAGGGGGCCAACGCGTCCAAGCCCCAACCTATGTGAGGGCCATAACGATAAGCAGGCTGGGGTGCTTCCGGTGTTCTGCAAGGCGCGGTTATGTGCTCGGCCTGGGGCAGGCTGAAGGACTGGGCTCCGTGCGCGCGATCGCCGATTCGGAGCGGCCCGACTAACAGCGGTACCCGATCTCTCTTCGACGCATATTGACCATTCTCGAGCCGGAAGAGCGTTGCGGTCGCTGGGTACCGCCACCGGTCGTCCCCGGGACAAACGGGCCCGCGTCGAAATGCGAGCACACGATCATTGTTATTGCCGAAAGTTTCAGCACGAATGGTCGCGTACCACCCGGCAGGTTCAACGACAGATAGCGGAACCACAGAGGATAGCGTTTGGTGTAGCACAAAAGATCGCCGATCCCAGTTACGAACTCCACCACCGATGACGCCACTTTCCGGCCCCTGAGCACGACAGTTGGCAAAGGCTTTTTCGCAACTGGTGAGGTCGGCTCCCAGCCTCCGAAAGCGCCGGCTCGAACGTCTGCTGCCACCTGGCTTGGGCCGGTGGGGCTGACCAGCGCCACCACAGTGGGATAACCAGAAAGCGTGCACGCTGACGGGTGTTCCTGTAGCGAATTAGGACGCCACCGGACACTGTCACTCCTGGCAACTGGAAGGCGGTGACCGCGACGTGGGTGTCACGACATCGAGCGAAGGTGGCATCAGCCACAGTCCCCGGCGCGCGGTCCGTCGCCGCAGTCGTCGACCCTGCCAGTGCCAGCAGAAGGCTGACCGTCAGCCCACGAACAGGCGATAGCGGCCAGGGCACTACGGTCTGACCCGTTGCCTCAGGTACCGAACGAACTCGAACCATGTTCAACTCAGTCTCTCGTCAGCACAGGTCCCAAGAGTCGCCAGTTCTGTGGGAGTAGGTCAAGGGGCGCCCAAAGAATATGTCGACCAATTCCTCCCGCCATCGGTCGTGCGCCATAGGAGGCCCGAGCGGGCGTCCGTTCCCCGCCGATGTCGCCCTCGTATGCCCAGCCCACCCTCGGGCTCAGGAAATCGAGCTGCAGGTTGGTCGGGAAACCGGGCTGTTGGAGGTAAGTAAAGGCCAGAGGCGAATACGACGCTCTCCAGGAACGCCCAGCGTCGGTGGTGGTGTACAGTCCGTGGCCCGCCCCGACCACCCAGGTGCGGGCCGTTACGAGGTCCAGGCAACCAGGTAGGCAGGGGTCGTCGGCCGGCACCAGCCGCGCCGCTCCAGGCGGGAGGTGCCTCAGGTCCCAGTGGCCGCCGCCGTCGGTGGTGGTGGCAAAAACGAGTACGGGGTCTGCCTCCACCACCATGCTGCCGACGGCTGGGGAGGAGAACACGGGAGCGTAAGTGGCCCCGCCATCGATGCTGGGGGCAATGCCGATGTAAGCCCACTTATGGCCCCCGTCGCTCGTGCGTTGGAGCGTCGCCCCGGCGATGCAGGTCTCGGTGGCGAAGCCCACCCGGGCGCTGGCGAAAGACAGGCTGTTCTTGTCGCATTCATCGCCAATGGCAGTCGGGCTGCCCCCCTGCGCCCTCGGCCCGAAAAGCGGGGCCCCGGCCGAGACCTCCTGCCAGTGCTTGCCCCCGTCACGAGTAGCGTGGATCTGCACCGGCTCCTCACCGGCGGCCGCAGCATCACCCGTCTGGATGAAACCGGTAGAGCGGCTTAGGAAAAAAACGTCCCCCCACCCTGCCCAGGGGAACCGCCCGCGCTGCGCCCATGTCCGGCCGGCGTCAGAGGTCATGTACACGTAGAGCTCGGAAGACTGGTCGTTGGGCCCGTCGTCGCGTGCCACCGGCAGCCAGGCATCGCGGCTGTTCAAGACGAACGGCGTCAGGGCTTGCTCGGTGGCCGCGTCCTCGAGCGGCCCGCTCGGGGTGTTCTCCATGTCCAGGTCGTGGGACGAGTCGTAGAGCCAGGCGTTGTCGCTGGCCACCACGGCGGGCGGGGTCACGTCCCGCCAGCGCCGGCCCCCATCGTTGCTCGTGAACAGGTAGGTAAACCCGCTCTGGTCATTGGCCGCCATGGCCCAGCCGTCGGACCGGGTCACAAAGTGGACGTACTGAAAAGCCCACGGCGACGCCTGGCGGTGCGTGCTGGGGCTCGGGGCCGCCCGGCGCTCGGCGTTGTGCCTACCCGGGTGGCCGCAGAATGCCAGCAGGGCAGCCACCACCAAGGCGAGAACCAATAGCCATCTGGCGCGGGTAGCTCGCCGACCGCGACTAGTGGGCAAGGCTTACCCGTGAAATCTGACCCACAGCTACCCCCCTGGTTTGACCCAGTACGGGAGTGTACGCCCGCCGACGGGGCTGGGAGGTCGCCACCGAGCCACGCGTTTGGGGAGGCCTGCCTAGAGGCGCCACCACGGGCCGGGGTGGCCGAACTCCGGTGTCGGCAG
This sequence comes from uncultured Acidimicrobiaceae bacterium, assembly GCA_963754115.1. Taxonomy (GTDB): domain Bacteria; phylum Actinomycetota; class Acidimicrobiia; order Acidimicrobiales; family Palsa-688; genus Fen-671. The sequence goes on from CAVWFC010000010.1 coordinate 877,015, forward strand.
CCAACAAATAGGGCTTATCAACTGACGAGTGAGCCCGACTCGCCTGGCGGCTCGGCAGTCCTCCAACCGGTAGCCACGGCAGCCGCGCAGCTTTGCGTATCTTGCGACGCACCGGGTTGCCTAAACGCGGCTGGGAAAGGGTTCTCCAGACGGAATACTTGGTAGGTGGCACCACACGCAGCTGCGGCGATAGTGTCGCTGTTGCTTCTCCCCGCCGCGGCCGGGACCGGCACCCCATCAGCTATCCATTTGTATTCGCCCTTCCGGGCTATCTTGGCTCCAGCTCGTGTCGCACCTGTGCGTGATGAGTGCTCGCACTCTCTGGTATACGATGCTGACGGGAATGTCGCCCCCCCTTCTGTGTGCCAACGGGGACGTGAGCATCCCGGCCTGGCGCTGGTACGCCAAGGGTTGGGTGTTCCACGGACCGAGTGTTTGGTCCACCACCATCGGGCTCGGGCGGTACGCCACGTACCGGCAAGTCGTCGCCGCCATGTGCATCGACATGGCCAACACCTACGGCACCATCCCAATGACCCTCTCCTCCGAAACTCTTGCAGCTGCCTACTACGGTTGGCAATTCGCCCGTGACCCTTCATCAGAATTCGAAATGGAGCTGGCGCGTTACGCCAATGAGGGTAAACCGGCAACACCAAGGCGGCCTGCGGCCCTCCCTTTCATGGTGGCGCGTGAAGGGAGGGCATTCCAATTATTGGAAATACGAAATGGCGTTTCCGCCACAGCCTCCCTCGGGGAAGCGTGGTCGAGCCGCGCTACTGGCCGTGATCAGTGTCGTGCCTAATACCGCCGTCGCCGACGGCGTCACTAGTGGCGGCCTCACGTTGGTCCCACCTAGCGAGCGGGGCCCCAGCCCAGCTCCGAACCCAGTGACCGTGGTAAGTGGCCACTTGGGCTTGCCCTCATACATTGCCAGAGTGAATGCTCCTCCGCCCATTGGTACTCCTGCGCAGATCAACTACAGACTTCCAACGCCGCCGGTGCAGTCACTGCCGGGGCCGATAACAAGCACGGCCACAATTGTCGTCCCGCCCTTCGGAGCGACGACCCGCGTACCGACAACATCTCAAAGCCAACGCTACTTTTTCACCAGGCTGCCCTGCGTCCATTGCGCTATCGGCACCGCAGATCAACAAGGGCGGGGTTCGGCGCGAAACCGGCGCCGCCCGATGACACCACCCCCCGGGGTGAGCCGGCCGAAATCGTAGCTTGATGCCTCGATCCCTGCTAGGAGGCCGTGAGGTGGAGCGAGCGGGCGATTGCCAGCACCACTGTCGTGTTGGCCGACAGCTCGGTCTGAGGCAGGCAGGCCCACAGTTCGACGAAGTCGCCGGGGTCTCGGACAACCAGCGCGGATATGGACCGGGCGAGCGGCCCTCGCTTCGGGCACACAATCGCGGGGGTCGCCATCGTGACCTGCGCTTGGCGTCCGTCGATCATCGTGTTCGGGTGGAATGGAACACCATTGTTGCCACATCGAGCCAGACCGCGAATACCGAGGTTGGCCAGGCTGGCCGTGCCAACCACGCGGTAGGAATAGGGGCGTTGCTTATCGCGACCAATGGAGTGGCGGCAGAAGAGCCGCCACCATCGTAGGGCGCCACATGCCAGTCACGGGGGTACTCAAATGTCAAAACGTCAGGGTAGGAGGAGCTCCTCCAGGCACCTGAAAGGGCTGAGGAAAGTGTTGCCCGGAGCAGATCAGGATCCTGACCTTGACCGATGGCAGAGTGCCCGTCGCTGGACCACCCCGCAGCCAGAAGCGCCAAGGCTATGACGAGAAATTTCAAAAACGTAGGACTGCAATTATCTCTCCACCGTTGCCGGCCTTTGTCGATGCTCTCCCCTTCGCACGACCGCCCACGCCCAGCTCTCACGACGCCACATTGTCTTATCTGCGCTCCGCCCGCCCGGCAGTTCCAGCGCAAAGAGCGGATCGATGGCACCTTCTCCCAGCGAAGGGGAGCATGTAGGAGCTCGGCGGGGCGAAGGTACCGGCGAGTTGGACCGGCATGGCGTGAACGCCGGCACCGAGCGCAAGGGCCCGACCCAGGTCCCAAGAGCGAGCGGGCACGTCCACGGTTGCTCCATCTAATATCCTGAAGAGGGGCGCTACATCATCACCTTCACCGTTACCCGAACTGGCAAAGGCGCGTTTTGGCCGTGGAAGTGCCGCCATTGCGGCGTGAGCGATAGCGTCACGACCTCAGTTCCAGCTCGCGTTGCCTCATACCAATGGAAGACAGTCGCCACCGCTGACGAGGCAAAAGTAGCTGGTGGGCACTCTTTTGTCGGCACAAGGATCCTGTCAGCAGATAAGACGGGCTTGGCCCAAGGGAACCCACGGGGCAGCCGCTCGAAGGCTGTGTCGCCCTCCCACAGATAAATCCCCGCGAACATGCCAGGCCTTACGATGACGACTTGGCTGGACTAGACGACCGTCCACTCCTTGAAAGACGGAACAGAATCGGCTCGATCAGGAACACATTGGATCTCTGCTGTCGTCGTTGCTCCACCATTGGTGGCCAAGGCTCGCCGTTGGTCCCTGATCCCGGCGCCGGCGGCCGGCGGCGTACGGGGGTATACGGGGCCAATGGCAGCGATGACGGCTGCGGCCGCGATCGCATCTGCCAATCGGCCCTCCCCGAAATGCGTCCGGGACCGTGGACGAAGCCGGTACCGGGCCTCACCCGGCGCCACACGCTTGAAATGATCGTTCTGACCTCCAGCTTTTTGTGGGGGACGTGAAGCTCGGGTCCACCCCGAGCAACAGACTTGCACACCTGCCGCGTGAGCTGGGGGCCCTTGTCTCCGGGTGACCGGATATTTGACAACGCAATGCTCCTCGTGGCCGGCGCGTAGCCGAAAAACCCTCATTTATGCCGGTTGATTTCACCGGACCCACGAGGCGCGGCCGCATAGTACGGCCGCTCGGGCTCATCTGGGTCTGGTCAATTTAGCTGAAAAATCGGTACGTAATAGCCAACCCGCTTTGTGCTTGCGTCGTATGGGGAGTAGGACGCAGCTCGTTGCTTATCACGCCGGCGACCTTGATGGCACGAATAGGTTGGTGGAGGGAAACTTATGACGCTCAGGATCAGCCGAGCAGGACCTTCATGATGCCCTCCACCAGGGAGGCTAGGGAGCTGCCCTCGGGAGGGGAAGGTGACCAGACGCTCCAGTTCTTGCTGGGGCCGCCCGGACCGCGGCCGTCTCGAAGACCGACTGCGGCCGGGCCCGGCGGACGAAGAGGGTCGCGAACTCGGCGTAGGCGTCGATCAACCTGCGGCGGGATCGGCCGAGCCGGCGACGGCCATTGGCAATAGACGTTCCTCTTCCTCCCGGCTTAGTGGGCGGGGGCGCCCGCCAGCAAAAGCCTCTTCCACGGCCAAAACGAGGGACAGGCGGCCCAGGCGCACCGCTCCGCAGCCGGGCGGCCGGGCCAGGAGGCTGTTCGGCCCGATCCTGTCCAGCTGGCCAGTTGAGCCGAGCGCCCACCCGGTGAGGAGGTCGAGCAAGCGGCCACGCTCCTCCTCCGCCGTCCTCAGCACGGCCAATACCCGCAGCAAGTGCCCCACAGGCGAGATCGGCGATTTCGAGGCCACGGCGATGTCGTAGGCGTAGGAGGTGCCAGGGAGCCCGACTGGCTCCACGGGTCCTTCTACCATCGCCACCTGGGACTGGGCCAGGCACGAGCAGCCGGTGCGATCATCTGGGAGTCATGCGGCGCGGCCTTCGCCCCGGGCACAGGAACTGTAGTAATCACGACCAGTACGAGCATCGGCACGAACCCTGATAGTCGGCGCCGCTTGGGCCTCACGTCTTTAAATCCATTGGTACTTGGCGGAAGTTCCCAGCCCATGATCCGCGCTCAGCCATGTGCGAGGGAATTCCTCCGGAGCGCGCTTGGCCAGGTGTGCTCCGCTCGACTGACATGGGCTTCGGCGGTATCGACGAGTTGGCGAATCATTTGAGTTGACCAGTGCTTGTTGAGACAGCTGTCGTCGTCCCGCCCGCCAATGTGCCCAGACATAATGGCCACTACTGGGGCGGTCCGTTCAGCCCGCTCCGAGTCAGCGGCTGAGTACGGAACGACGGTTACGTGAACTTTCAGCAGACGCAGATTTGGCTTGTGCTACCGGCCAGAACCAAGGTCCATAATATTCTAACTCACCGGTGTGCTCGTCCCACGTCCAACGACACGGCCGATGGCCTCAATTCCACGCACACCGATGGTCCTGCCATCAAAATTCAGGCTGCTATGTCGTCGTGAAAAGGAGCTGAAGTGATCACACGCATATGGCGGGGCTGGACCAGGTCGGCCAACGCAGACAGCTACCAACGCTTTCTCTTGGAGAGGCTGTTCCCTTCCATGACGGCCATCCCCGGCCTCTTTTGGGCAGATGTGCTGCGCCAGGAGGAGGAGGAGGCAGAGACCGCCTTTGTCACCTTGACGCGCTTCGAATCGACCGGCGAGGTGCGGGCCTTCGCTGGCGAGAACTACGGGACCCCTGTCTTGGAGCCGGAGGCGTTGGAACTGCTGTCCCGCTATGATGACCGAGTCGTGCACTTCGAGACGGCCACGTCCCCTGTGTAGCCGGCTTTCCCGTACGTCGGCTAACGACCGAGCCCCGCAGACCACGGTGTCCCGACTTCCTCCGCTCGTACGGATCGTTCCTTGTGGCGTGGGACTTTTCGTCGTCGGAGAACTGGGCTACCCGCACAGAGCGACGGCTTGGTTCGACCAAGTCCCTGAATTCATCTGAAAAGTCCACACATAATATCGTCGCGGTCGTTCCCAAGCTGCCGGTTGTTATGTGGCCGTGCACCGAAAACACGCGGCTTTAGGGCAGCCATCCGTGATTGCCGAATCGGAGCCGTCGGCTGGTTCTCATTGTTTATGAACACACCGTCGTTCTGGGACGCTTCGACAATGTCCCGGCTGGCGGCTAAGGACGTCAGGCGCCGGCGGCTCGCCCCGTGCGGCGCTTCGAGAAGGCTCGGCTCACCCACCATGCCCATGTTGACCGGGGGCGGCCGGCAGGCTCTGGCACGCCTTTTCGGCCGCCTGGAAGGTCGGGCTGTTCGGGTCGACACCCTGGCCCGGGCCGAGGAGCCCGAAGACGCCGTAACTATCGGGGTCGGGGAACTTGGTCACCCCATGCGAGCGCATGCACTGTGCGTACTTGAGCCGCTCCGCCAGGCGCTGGGCCTGCTGAGCCGGGGTCGGCGGGACCGGGTTGCCGCTGGGAAAGTATTTGTGACAGGCCGTACCGGCGGCCTTGTAGGCACGTGAGCCCTGGTCGATACCGGTGTTGCTCAACGCGGTCTTCAAGCCGCCGCCGGAGGAGGGGTCGGGGAAGTTGGGCACGCCGTGGGAGCGCATGCACTGCGAATATGTCAAGCCGAGCGACGAGGCCGACGACCCGGCCGAGCTCGAGGAGCCCGACGAGAACGCCGGCTGGGCCGTGGTGGTCGACCCTCCCGCGGCCGCGCCTAGGCTTCTTGGCGACTCGCCCCCGCACGCAGTCAGGCCCAAGACGATGGCCATAGCGGTGCCCAGCAAGACGCTCCCTCCCTGCCACGCCCCCCTCGTTTTGCCCCCGGCACGACCAATAACCACACTCCTGCCCCGGGGCTTCGCGCTTTCACCTTCCATCTGCCCCATCTCCTTTGCTGGCTGGGTCCTTGTCGGTACCGTCCAGGGCGGTCGCGGCCTGGGCCCTTTTCATGAACCCGGTTGTACCTTCATGAACACGGTTGTACCGACGAGGCGGTAACGCGGCGACAACAGCCATCACTGCCAGACCGTAACTGCCCAGGCCCGGTCCGGCCCTCGCCCCGGTCGTTTGGTCCCAGGCGATCGTGCCGCGAGTTTCGCGGTAGCTGAGCGTTTTTTGCGATCGCCACTACTCGCCGGACAGGCCCTGCCCGATCACACCAGGCAGGGGCTCTCCAAATAGGCGTCCGTGAGCCCGAACGCCCTGTTATGGCACGTGAGGAACGGGGCTTCCAGATCAAAGTGTCGCGCCAGAGCGACGGGTCAGCGCGCGCTGTAGGGCCTCGCCACGGGCGCCAAAAGGTCCGGGTCTTCGCAGCGCCTCTTATCCCAGGTCGAGTTCGTAGACCTGTCCGACGAGGTCGACACCGAAGCTATGGTGTGCTTCCTCGGCCTCCAAAACAAAACCGCGCGACAAGTAGACCGTCCGGGCGGCGACGAGCGGGTGGTTGGTCCATAGCTTCATGCGCCTATAGCCGGCCCGGCGGGCGAAAGCCACACATTCGTCCACCAGGCGACCTCCGAGGTGATGGCCTCGGGCGGAGGGGTGGACAAGCAAGATCCGCAACTTGGCGGTCGTGTCGTCCGCGGCGACGCAGAACACGCACCCGACGCGGCCCCGTCCAATTCAGCCATCCAAGCCGCCTCGCGGGCCGGGTCGTGGTCGTTGGCGTAGTCGGCAACGATCCTGGCCACGAGCGCCTCGAAACACGCGTCCCAACCGAACTCGGCATCGTACACCTCTCCGTGTGCCATGACCACCCAGCCCAGGTCCCCAGGCCGTCCCAAGGGCCGTACCAGCGCTTCACCCATCACGCCTCCTCTACTGACACAGTCGTTTCAGTGGCAGGCTAGCGCTGTGAACGAGCCAGCACGATCCTCTTCTCCCCGCCAGAGCGAGCTCCTTGAGCTCGCATACCAGTACGCGCTCCAACACGGCCTCGCCGACCTGTCGCTCCGGCCCCTAGCTGGGGCGATCGGCTCCAGCCCCCGCGTTCTGTTGTTCCTGTTCGGCTCCAAAGACCGGCTCGTGCGTGCCCTGCTCGGCTCGCGCCCGTGCCGACGAGCTTGCCCTGTTGGACCGCGTCCGCCGCGACACGAAGCCTGGCGACCTGGCCGACATCGTCAGCACAACATGGGGATGGCTGGCCGCCGGGGAACACCGAGCGCTGCTGGTCCTGTGGGCACAAGCCTACGCTCGCTCGTTGACAGAACCGGCCGGGCCCTGGGCCGGTTTCGCTCGCCAGACGGTCGAAGACTGGCTTGGTGTCCTCGCCTCAGGCCAATCCCCGATCCGCCGAGGGACCGCCGCCGGGGCCGCCGAGCGCAGCCTGGCCCTTGCGGTGCTCAGAGGTTCGCTGCTCGACCTTCTCGCCACCGACGACCTCGACCGGACCACTGCCGGCGTTCACCGGCACCTCTCCGAGAGCGCGTGCACCTCGTCATGAAGGTGGCAATGCTGGAGCTGCTTCCGCCCTCGGAGGACGCCACAGAATTGCCTATATTGCTCGGTTCGTTGACTTGGGCTCCAATCCTGCGGCGGAATACCGATCGACGGTGATGCGCTCGCCTCCGAGGCTCCGTCTCGACGACCGAACGCCCCACATAATGTTCGGACCGGGGTGTGGCCATGGCCTCAGCCGTCCTCGGTCCCGGTCGGCTACAGGCTCAGCTCCGGCCCACGCTGAGCCGGGTCCGTACCCATGCGGTGACTGCGCTGTGCATTTTGCGCTGCTATTAGCCGGTCGATCGCCGTGCGCGCCATTGAGAAGCGTTGCGCCTCGTTGCGCAGGGCAGCAGCCTGGCCGGCGAGCTCGGCCCAGCCAGCCGGGTCTGCCAGGTCGGCGCTGGAGGGCAACAGCCGGTCGGCAATGACGACCTCCAGCCGGGCTCGTCCAATGGCCGCGCTCTGACTGTTGGACGGCGAGCCCAAGGCGTCGCTGCGGTCGAGGACCGCTTCGATTCCAAGCGCGTGGTGGCACCACACGGCGCGACCGGCGGGGGAGGCCGGTGCTCGCCCGAGCGCCTCGACCAGGTGGGGCGGCGGTTCGTCGGCCAGGGCGCGCACCCGGTCGGCCCCGGTATCGTCGAGCGCGGCGTCGAACTCGGCCACGGTTGCCTGGAGCTGTTTGCGCCCCTCGTCCGCCGCCGCGGTCGCCTGGTGGCGGTCCAGTTGATGTCGAACGAGTGAGGCGAAGCGTTCCCGCAGCTCTCCTTCGACGTCGACCGCCCGCTCCAGGCGTTGCTCGGCGAAGACGACGCCGGCCTTGGCCGTGGCGACCGCCGACTGGTCCTTACGTCCCCACCGACGGCGCCTGCTCTGGTCAAAGGCGCCCGCGCCCTCTCGACCGCCTCTTCGGCTCGTTGTCGCGCTCTTTGGGCATCGGCCAGCTGCTGACCGGCGTCGTCGTGTTCGGCGGCCCGGTCGACCGGGGCCCTGGTGTCGAGGGCCCGCAGGTCGCCGAGAGTGGTGGCGCGAGCGTGGCGGAGCTTGTCGACCCCGTAGGCGAGCGGGTCGTCTGCGCGCACGCAGGCGGCGACGACCTCGGCCCAGTGGTGGTCAAGCTGGCTCCAGAGGTGTGAAATGTCGTCCCGGCGCCACCCCTCGGCCGCTTCGAAGCGGACGAACGTGTCTTGCTCTCGGCGCAGCCCGGAAGTACGGCGGGCCAGCTCGTCGCAGTTGTCCTTGGCCGCGGCAGCACGCCCGGCGTCGGAGGCCAACTTGTCCTGCACCCAGCGGCGCTGTTCTCTTCCTCGTCGGGTCAACCCGGCGAGAGCGCCGACCGCCGCCAGCCGGTCGGCCGTGTCGGAGGCGACGGAGTTCATGTTGGCCAGCCGGCCCTCGGCTGCGTGGAGGTCCTTGGTCGCGGCGCCGAGAGCTGCTCGGCGGTCTGGGGGCTGGGCGGCCAGCACTCGTTCGTGTTCGGCGATCTGCTGGCGGAGCTGGCTGTCGAGGGGCCAGGGGTCGCTGCGTACGGCCAGGGACGGGTCGGGGTGGCAGGCCAGCGCGTCGGCGACCTGTTCAGCCGCGTCCCGCCGGTCGGCCAGGGCACCGCCGTCGGCCAGGGCACCGCCGTGGTCGACAACGGCGACCCGGGCGGTGTTCCAGGTGTGGGTGGGCTGGCGAGAACGGGACCGGCCGGTGTAGCCCCGGTAAGCGTCCAGGGCGGCGCTGCCGAGCAGGTGGCAGGCCTCCCAGGTGCCGCCCTGCGCCCCGTCGTCCGTGCGCGCCCAGGCGTGCGAGATGTTGGGGGAACCGTCCTTGCGGGCGCCCTGCACGAACGCCGTCGGCAGGGTCATACACTCCCCGCTGCCGTCGAGGAGGACCCTGAGCCCAGCTTCTTCGACGGCGGTGACAGTGGTAGTGGTGCCGTTGACGAGCGGGGTGCCCGGGGGCCCACAACGGGCGTGGAGGAGCACCTTGTCCCCCGCCCGGTACTCCCGCTCAGCCGTCCACCTGGGCCGACCAGGGCCGGGCCGGTGAGCGTCCCGGTGGCGGCGAGGCGGTCGCGGACCCGGTCGGCCACGTCCTCGGCGTCAGTGTGGGAGACGACCAGGGCCGCCACCTGCTCGGCCCCGTAGCGCCCGATGTCGGTGCACACGGCGTCGGCCATCATGTGGCGGGTCTCGTCCGGGGTGGCCAGCTCGTGCTCCCAGTCGTGATCGGTACGCAGTTGTTGGGGACGCAACAGAGTCGCCTTGGCGGAGCAGGCCGAGCGCCTCCTGGTCGGCCGGGTCGAGCTGGCGGCGGTTGACCGTGAGCCGGGCCGAAGGAATGGAGCCGTCAGTAACGAGGCGTTCGACGTAGTCGGCCATCCCGCCGGCGCCGACGGGCTGGGACTGGCGAGGGTCGCCCAAGACCCATACCGAGCCGCCCGGGCAGGCGTCGACCGCGGCCAGGACAGCTTCGACTCGTGCGTCGGGGTCTGAGAGACCTCGTCCAGGACGACAACGGTGCCCGTTGCCAGCGGCCCATTGGCCAGGTCGAGGCACAGCCGGGCGATGGTCCTCGCGTCCAGGCCGGCGCCGGCCAGCTCGGCCACCGCCTTGGCCGTGGTGGCCACGGCCGCCACCGGGCGGCCGTCTCTTGCCGCGGTGTGGGCGGCGGCGTGGAGCATGGTGTTCTTCCCGTACCCGGCCGGGGCCAGCACCGCCCGCAGGCCCCCGCCCTGCCCGGCCAGCACCTTGACCGCCGCTACCTGGTCCTCCCCCAGCTCCGGCGCCGCCGCCAGGGCCGCCTCCAGGACGGCGCCTTCGACAGCCGGGACCTGACGGCCGGCCAGGGCGCCCATGAGGGCGAGGGTTGTGGTCTTCCATGGCCCGGTGTGCTGCCGTCGACCACTGCGCTGGCCGGCGCCGGCCCTCGTCCCCATCGGGGGTCAGCCGCACCGCCAGGTCGGAGGCGAGGAAGCGGTCGGCCATGGTGACGACCTCCTCGACAGTGAGGCGGCCGCCGGAGAGGGCGCAGATGTGCTCGACCACGTCGGCCGCCGTGAAGCGGGCCGACCGGGCGCACAAGCCCGTCTCCGGACCGACCAGGGTGGCAGCCACCTCGTGCCACGTCGGCGCAACTAGGGCCGGCTCCTTCCAGCAGGCCGCCCCCTCCAGAGCGGTGCCCGTGGCCAAGCCGACCGCGGCGGCCTCTTTACGCCAGCGGCCCTGGAGCACGCCGGGGTGAGGGAATGGTCCTTTTTCGTCCTGGTGGCGAGCGAGGCCTCGTCGTCGGCTTGCATCCGCAACGCTGGCGACTGGTACAGCGCGCCCTTGGCCTCGAGCTCGGCCTCGACCTGGGCACTGCGCTTAGAGAACGCCCGGAGCTGCTCACGGCTGAAGCCAAGGAGCTCGCAAGTGTTGTTGCGGTCAGGCCCCCAGGCCACCCCGAGCAGCAGGGACAAGGACCGCTGCAGCTCGTTCTGGTAGATGGAGCCGGCCGCCCGGCACCAGTCGAACAGCGGGCCAGCGTCCAAAGCCACGTAACGGCCGTCGCTTTTGCGCCGCACAAGGTTCGGGAGCAGGCAGTGGGTGTGGAGCTGGGGGTCACCGGAACCTGAAATAACGCACATTAGAGTGGTGCCGTGGCTAACCCGCCATACCAGGCGTCGCACCGCTGGAGCGCCGAGGAACTGGCCGCCCTCGGCGAGGCGGTCGCTCTTTTCGGTGAGCTCGATTGGTGGGCGGGGGCCCCGCTGGGCCATTTCGTGAGCGACCGGTTGGCCCATACGGTCCTGGTTAGCGGCGAAGACGTGAGCTGGAAGCTCAACAAGCTCTTGGTCTTTGCCGAGTACTCCGCCCTGCCGGCTCCGGTCCAGAAGGAGCTCACCGATTGGTGCCAGGCAATGAGGAAGCTGGTCGAGCGCCGTAACCAGTTGATGCACTCGCTGTTCGTCTAGGACGAAGGCTTCGCGGCGACACTGCGGCTGAAGGCGTCGACTCGCGGTGGCAAGTGGAGCGGCCGGACCGAGCCCGTGGACCTCGAGGCACTCCGGGAGGTCGCCGACCGGTTCCGCGACGCTCTGGGGGCGGCGGAGGAGCTCAACAAGCACTGGCCCTCCACTAAGCCCGTCGACCAGCTGGGAGAAGCCGGCTGAGGTCGCCGCACCAGCCCCACCGGGGTGGCGCTACTCCCGCTTTTCTGGTGGGCGCTAGAGGACTCGAACCTCCGACCTCAGTCGTGTGAAGGCTAATTTTTGCCACTTTCCTGACCTGCAGTTGTGTCTAGAAATGCTGGCTGACGTGCAGTTTTGGCATATGGACAGCACTAGTTGAAACTAAGTAAATGCGAACACTTGGGGTCCTTTTGGGGTCCTTCCTCTGATGGCGATCAGCGGCGCAGGCGAGCCCCCCAGGGCCATGCTCGACCTGGTTCTCGACCAGATCGATGGCGCGGTCAGTGCCGGCTTATATGTCGCCGCCATGATGGCCGCCATCACCGTGCCTGACATCTGCGCTGCCCTCCGCTCGCCTGACGGTGAAACAAAGCCCGACAGGTACGAAGACTGGTACCACACGTACATGGGGAAGCACTACGGGGCTTCACTTTCTGCTGACACGTGCTACAAGCTGCGGTGCAGACTGCTTCACCAAGGAACCCAGCAGGGGCTAGTAGGTGGGCCGACTCGGTTGTTTTTCCTTGCCAGGCCCGGACCTCTCGTCATGGGGACCAGCCGCATGAACGACACTCTCATGATCGGCGTCCCGACGTTCTGCGCCCGCGTGAGAGAAGCGGCGAAGGAGTGGGTAGAGGGTAACGATCCCCAGGTGATCACCAACTCCCAGAAGCTCATCCGCGAACACCCGGACGGCTTTCGACCGTTCATCCGCGGATATCCAGTCGTGGGCTAATCGCGCCCTGTTCGGCCGCTGGGCAGGAAGTGGCTCAGGCCTCGGCCGCGGCGGCCTGGCCGACCCTATGGCGAGGGACGCCCGACGTGCGCTAGCTAGTCCTCGGGCTCAGCCGGGCGTCGAGCGGGCGCTCCGCCGGCGACCTGGGGGCGATAGCCTCGGCGTGTAAGGATTATGTGGCTCTCAACGTCCCGCCAAGGCTTGGTTCAGGTTCGCACCCGATGCCCTAGACGTGAGTCGGACTTCGTCTCCACATTGCCGGCCTTGTCCGTCTCGTTCGACTTAGAGTTACTGCGTTAGGCAGCGCCACGACTGCTCCTTATGAGACGGACGGCCCATCGGAGGCAACCCCGAGTTGAAACGCTTATCCGTGCTCGTATCAGCGGGGGCATTGGCCGCCGCCACCAGCCTGGCAGTGCCGGCGATCGCTTCGGCGAGCCCTCCCGGTTCGCCGGGGGTCCGCACGACACTGCCGCCAACGGGGGCGCAGCTCGCCGAACTGGCAGACGCCGACGCAAGCGCTTACGACGTGTTCGGCCTGTCGGTGGCCATCTCGAGCACCACTATTGTCGTCGGTGAACCGACGGATGGGGCGGGCACCGGCGAGACGTTCGTGTTCACCAAGACCGACGCGGGGTGGGACGAAACCCCATAGCTCAAAGGCCCAGACAGCGTCGTGGGCGATCGCTTCGGCTCCTCGGTCGCCGTGTCGGGTTCCACTGTCGTCGTCGGTGCACCGTTCCACGCCTCGGATACGGGCCGGGCGTACGTTTTTACCAAGACCAGCGCCGGTTGGGACGAAACCGAGCTGGAAGGCTCCGGTATTAGTGCTCGCGAGTTCTTCGCTGGGCCGGTCGCAATCTCGGGCACCACACTCGTTGTGTGCGCTTCTTCCGGCGGCTCGTTCGCTGGCCGGGCGTACGTGTTCACCAAGACCGCCACGGGCTGGCGCCAATCCGCCGAACTGGGTGGAAGTCCCACGGGCAGTTTCGGAGAATCTGTCGCCATTTCTGGCACCACGATTGTGGTCGGTGGCCCCGATATCACAGATACAGGCCAGGCGTACGCGTTCACAAACACTGCCAAGGGCTGGCGCCAGACGGCCGTGCTCACGGGTTGTCAGCCCGCACCCGCAGACGGCTTCGGCGAGTCAGTAGCTGTCTCAGGAACAGATTTGGTGGTCGGAGCCCCGGACCAGGGCCAATCATTATCTGGAGCGGTCGACGTGTTCACTCAGACTGCCAAGGGCTGGCGCCAGACGGCCGAGCTCAAGGGCTCAGATACTGTCGTTCGGCAGCACGCGATTGCCCTTTCGGGCACGACGCTTGTAGTGGGCACCTCCGTTCCTGACACGTACGCAGGGCGGGCGTGCGTGTTCACTCAGACTGCCAATGGCTGGCGCCAGACAGCCGAGCTAAAGGGCTCCGACACGGTGGCCCATGACGCCTTCGGTGTCTCTGTGGCAGTGACGGGCACAGGGTTTTTCGCCTTGATCAAGTCAGTACCCGGGTCCGCAATTATGCGGCTCGTTGTAGACCTTTAGGCCGGTCGCTGCTCGATACGGAACGCTGCCGAATAGGCACAATTTGCCGACGTTCAAGTCCAACGGATTTGTTTGTGACAGAACGGACAATTACGTACCCTGGCTGCGCAACGCCGAAGCCGGTGGCAGGATTGCCTGCACAACTTCAAGCGAAGGTCCTGCCTGTTCGCCACACGCTTCTTCGGTGAGGTACCCGACCTCGCCCTCGGGCAGCTATGGGTAGATCGCCACAGCCCAGGGCCAGTTCAGCTCCGTGGCTGGGCCAGCGACGGTCAAAGCGGGCGCCGGCGAACCCGATTTGGTGACCTGAGCCTTGGTGAACTCGAGAACCGTGTTATTGCCCGCGCTCGGTACCCACAGGTTGCCCGAGCTGTCTACGGCGACATCTCCAGGGCTAATCATGCCATGTGAGGAGATAACCACCTTCGGGGCAGGCGAGCCCGACCTGGCCAGCTCCGCCTCGGTGAACTCGACCACCGTGACCGTGTAGTAGTTCCCTACCCACAGGTTGCCCGAGCGGTCAAAAGCGGGCTTGCACGGGCTGGAGAGGCTGTTCGAGATAATCGTCACTTTCGGCTCCGGGAAGCCCGACTTGGTGAGCTGTGCTTTGGCCAGCTCGGACAGCGAGTTACCACTGCTACCCTCCCACAGGTTGCCCGAGCGGTCGAACTCGGGGCTGCAGCCATTGGGGCTCAGGGTGACCGCGGGCTTCGGCGCGCCCGACTTGGCCAGTTGGGCCTTGGCGAACTCGAACATTGTGTCGGACCCCGGGTCCGCTACCCACAAGTTATCCGAGGCGTCAAAGGCGAGTCCGCCCGGGGTTTCGAAGACTAATGAGGAGATGGTCACAGTTGGCGCTGGAGAAGCAGAGGCGAGTTCAGCCTTGCTGTACTCGACCACTGTGCCGCCGGTGTTCGCCACCCACAGGTCACCGGAGGAGTCAAGGGCGAGACTCCCTGGGAGGTCCATCCCCTTAGCGACCACGGCTTCTGGGCGTGCATTGCCGGTCGCGCCGGGGGGGTACAGAGTGACAGAGCCAAGGCCTGTCCCACCCCCGGCACCGCCGCCGTTGACGACAAAGATCGTGCCGGGGACGGGACCAGGAGCACTTAGCGATCCCAACGCCGACGCAGCTGCTGCCGGCGAGGTCCCCAAGCCGGTGCTGGCAAGCACGCAGGCAACTAGGGTCGTCGCACCGACTGTTCGCCGTGGGCGCCTAGAGGTCCGAGATGAGGCGAGGCAAAAGTGGGGGTGGCCGGCTCTGGTCGACACGTGCAGCTCCTTTCCTGTCCTACGGCAGGTGCAGAAATCCTGGCACTCGTGCTGTCGAAGGTCAATGGTTAGGGACAATTGAGCGGCATCCCACAAGCAACAGAACGACGCCTCAGGAGCCTTTTCCTATTTGCTGCCTACCAGCTCCAGAATGTGACCCTCCTGAGCAGCCGGGTTCGAGCCACCTGGAGCGCCGTCGTCGGTAGGTCTCTCTACCATCCTCGCTCTGATCCTCTCCCCCGAGGGTTGGACAACCGAGGGTCCCTGGAAACGATGCTGTCTTTTCATGCATACCACCGTGTCAGGTGCCGAGGCCCTCCCTCAAGCGGGCGTTCGTGGTCGAGTCCAGTCGGGTGGTGTAATAACAACCGCTCACCAACCTCAATTTCGAATTCTATAGGTCCCTTCGTAAGAATGTCAAGTAGGTAACTACTGTCTTGTGTTCCGGGCCGCGTCGAAGTAGCCGGTTGCCGTGCGTTATTCAGTTGTCAAGGTCCTTTAGGGGGATTTCGCTAGGCAGCCCCGGCGGTTTGGAGCTCAGGCTCTTTTGGCGCTATAGCCGCTTGGCCCTCAATGGGTCGCAGGCGGCCTTTAGCCAGGCTCTCTGAGCCCATGTAGCGTTTGGCCACCGCCCACTCGTCGTTCTGTTCAGATAGGACGGCACCGACCAGGCGCACAACGGCGGCCCGGTTGGGGAATATCCCGACCACGTCGGTGCGCCGGCGGATCTCTTTGTTGAGCCGTTCCTGGGTTATTGCTCCTTATGGCGCTCCAGTGCTCGGCTGGGAATGTGGAAAAAGCGAGCAGGTCCTCGGCCGCGTCGGCCAGCATCAAGGCAGCGTCGTCGAAGCGACCGGTAAGCTGGTCGACTACCCGGGCGTGCTGGTCCCAGACGCTGTCGTGGTCGGGCTGTTCGAAGATCGTGCGCACCAAGGTGGCGACCATGCCCTGGGACGCTTTTGGCAGCCGGGTCAACAGGTTTCGCGCAAAGTGGACATTATGTGGATGTCTTCATAATGTCCATTTTGCCTGGAACTTATTGGCCACTGTGCCCAAGTCCCAACAGGAAATGGTGGCCGCTGCCTTTAGGACCGTGTTCGCCTACTCCTCTCGAGAGGAGTAGGCGCAGCACTACGACCAGGTGGCCGCCACCTTCGCCGACCACTTCGCCAAGGCCTCTGCCCTCATGGCCGGGGCCAAAGAAGAGATCCTTGCTTTTTCGCCGTTCCCCCGAGAACAGTGGCGCCAGATCTGGTCCACGAACCCGTTGGAAAGGTTGAACAAGGAGCTCAAGCGGCGGTGCCGCGTCGTAGGCATATTCCCCAACGAGGCATCGGTGGTGGGCCTGGCCGGCTCGGTGCTGCTCGACATCCACGACGAGTAGCAGGCCGCCGAGCGCCGCTATTTTTCCGAGAGCTCTATGGCCAAATTGGCCCCTGAGCGCGACAATCACGCAGGGTCGCTCATCGAGCTAGAAGCGGTGAGCTCACCCCACTGAGGATCACTCATTTCCCACCACCTGGGGGGACGCGGCCAGCGCTGGTGGAGAATGTGCGGTAAGGAGTCTCTTGGGTTTCGGTTCTCTGGGAGCACCCGCCGTCCGATGTTCGGTGTGGGGCGGTCGTTCAATGCCGAGGTCAACTTCGCCCCTAATAGGGCGTGGTCGTTGGGGGTCTTACTTTTCGGGGTGAGGGCAGATGCTCGGCACTCCGGTGCTTTAGGTGTGGTCGACGCTGGCCCTGATTGTCGCGGGCGAGCTGTGATACGGGTCTATGCGCCTCCCCATACGTTCAACATGACGCTCTCTATCCGCGTGTCGGTGAATTCCAAGGACTGGCACTCGAACGAGACCCTGACGGGCGGTAGATCGGTGTTGGGTATGACCCACGACCCGGTGAGCGCCAGCGACGCCGGGCCGGGGGACGTAGCACTGACATGTACGGAGGCATACGCCGGGCTGGCCAGGTTGGCCCCCAAGTACAGGTAGCACTTGACCGTGTCAAAGGCCACCGCACCAGTGAAGCTAACGACCCCGGTGGCCGTCGCCATTACCTTCGCCCCCGGGCCAAGGTCGACCGAAACGTGAGCGACGTCTGTCCGTACCGTGGGGTGAAGGGTCACCGGTCCTGCGCTGTAGGCGCTCTCCATGACCACTGGCCCGGCGGGGCCGGTCGGCCCAGTGGCACCAGGAGCGCCGTTACTACCATCAGCGCCGCTAGCGCCGGTGGCCCCCGTTGGCCCAGTAGGCCCGGTGGCACCGGTGCCGCTGCCTGACCCGGCTGGCCCAGTAGGCCCAACAGCGCCGGTAGCGCCGGCCGGCCCGGTCGGACCCGTGTCCCCAGGCGCGCCCGTAGCACCGGTGGCACCGGCCGGCCCCACTCCCCCGCCGCTACCAGACCCAGCCGGCCCGGTGGCACCGGCAGGCCCAGCAGGCCCGGTAGGCCCGGTCGGCCCGACTACGCCGGAGCCGCTCGAGCCGGGGAGCGGGGCAATCGCCATCCCGACAACGGAATTGCTCGGCGTCGGCACGCCGGGCAGCGAGTCATAGAACCGGGCCGAACCGAAGGCGAACACGCCGCCGTCTTTGGCCACCAGCCAGTAGCCTTTCCCGTCCGGGGCGGCAACGATCCCCACCACCGGGGCGTTGAGATGTTTGCCGGCCATGCTGCCGTAGCTGACGGCACCTCCAAAGGGGTACACAGCCCCCTCAGAGTTGGCCAGCCAATAACCAGTCCCACTGGTGGGGACGGCGGCCCTCGCTACTGGGATGTCCCGGGCCATGATCGGGGTATTACCTGATAACAGCAACCCGCCGGCGACGGCTGTCCCGACGGCGGCACCACCCGCGGCTCGGCGCCACCCGCGAGACATTTTGTACTTGGTCACTTGGAGTTCCTCCTAATTAATCGCGCTTCCCGTCTGGAGCAAACGACCATAGTGCCCAGCCCGCAGACCCCCTCCACGAACACGCGTACAGCGGCGCGTTTGCAGTCCGCAACGCCAGTCGGCTCGACTGAGTACGGTATGCCACCGTCCCCTTGTTCCGCATCCCTCAAAGGACACCTACAAAGGACACCGAGGCATCGGTGGAGTCGCACCCACGAAGGCGCCGGGAACGCGATGCAGCAACTGGTGGAACCCGGTGCGCCTCGACACGTCGCCTCGCCAGTCAGCCCCTCTTTCACACGCGCCGGCCAGTGTCACCGGACCGCGCCTACTGACGTCGGGCGGGTGGTGCATACGCCTCGACCGCCCGTTATGGATCGACAAGAAGTTCTGAGTGGTTGTGGTCGCATCCTCTCATGGCAACGGCTTGGGAGCCTTCTCATTCACCACTTACTGCCGCGCCGGGATGTCGCCCTCGCCAGCAGCCGGGTTCGAGCCGCCCGGAGCGCCGTCATCAACGACCTGCGTTCCTCGCCCTGAGGAACACCGCAGCCTCGACAGTCGAACGAGGCTTTGGAGGCGATACGGTCTTTCTTGCAGACCACTGTGTCGCGTGGCTGGGCGTCTGGCGTCTTCGAGGAGGCCCTTCCCAACGAGCGTTCGTTCCTCACCAGACGCCGCCCTTTCGGACCACAGTCGCGCTCGTCCGTCGATCCGTGTCCGTCGTGCAAAAGCCCAGTTGTCCCGGTCGGGACGCCCAGCGAGCACCAGACCTTGCAGCACCTTTGGCCCATGCCGAACCGCACCTGCGCGGTGAGCCTGTAGCAGACAGTTTGAGACCCTCGGGAGTGGTTACGTGCCGGTTACAAACCTGGGCTGACCGGCTGAGCATCCACTACCAGCGGCGACCATCGCATCAACCTTAAGGAAGGTCCAACTAGACGGAAGGTACGACTACCAGAAGGAGGGATGCGGTGGCCCTTGACAGTTTGGATGCGCTCGGTCGGCCGCGCTAGCACCTCGAGCAAGATAAGCCCCGACCTGGTGGGGGAGATGATGAAGAGCATCGCCGACCAACTGATGCCGGCCGAGGCCGATGCGCACGGCGGGGCGGGTTACGGTGAGCACAGCGCCGAGTGGGTCAACTCTCACAACGGCTACCGCCATCGCGGCTTGACGCCCGGACCGGTGCTGTCGACCTTGCGGTGCCAAAATTACGGGAGGGCCGCTACTTCCCGGGCTGGCCGCTGGAGCCGGGGAGAGCAGGCTTATCCGCCCCTGTGCCGCTGCCACGACGGTAGGAAGATCTCGAAACTTTACGCTCGTCCGCGGTGGACGACAATAGGCCACTGCCTATACGTCCCGCTAAAGGACTACGCCGGAGCCGGGGCAGCTGAGCGGGGACGTTGCCATCCGTCCCTGTAGATCGAGGCAGACGGTCTGCTTAGCTCCAGCCGGACCATCTCCGCATCAAACTCGCTTCCCTACCGTCCGTAGCCTTTCGCTCCCTCTGCGATACATAGCCTGTTGCACGGCCACACGGTCACTATGGCTTACAGCAGTGACATGACAACGTCGTCAATGTGTTTGGTATGGGTAGTGGGGCCTGGGCTTCGCGAGCTGTCCCTGAGCAGGTAGGAGGCTGTATTAGAGCCGGGTGGCTCTGCTGCCCTCTCACGCTGGGCGCCCGCCGAAGGCGACCAGGGCTGGCCCCCGCCGACCAGCTTGCCGAAGCAGGACCGAACTCCCGGGCGCAAATGCCGTGGACGCTTGCGAGGGGCACTACCGGGAGTTGCGTGATGGCACGGAGGTTGTACCTGTGGTTCCGGCGGACTTCGGCGCGAAATCTTGGGCTGCCTAGCAGCATTCAATTTCATCCTTAGTGGTGGATGCGGCGCGCTCAGCGTGTGAGTAATAATGTGTGGCGCAGGTATCTAGCCGTTGGAGGACGAGCCAGGTAAGGACGGGGAAAATGAGCAAGCGCGTGTCGTCACCAAAGAAGACGGTCATGGCCATCACCGCTCTGATAAGTACTGGTCTGGTGGGCATCGTAGTGGTAGGCCTGTCTACAGCCGCCCCGGCCGGTGGTGCCCCGGCAGACCCGAGCGTCGTCAGCTACGCCAGCACTTCCGACCCCCCGCCCCCATCAGTCCCAAGCGTCGGCGCTGACAATACCGCTTACTCCGAGCTTGGCAACGAGGTCACCCTGGCCCACCCGGGGCCGCTCGACAGCGTGATCGTGACGATGAGTATCTGGGCCTGCGAATCGGGCCCGTACTGGGACAATTGTCAGACGACCAACCCCGGGGCCACCTTCACGGTCCCGACCACCCTCAAAATCTACGAGACCAATCCTGAGAACCCAACTGTGCCTGGCCCGGTGATCGCCACCGACAGTGAGACCTCCGAAACTTACCCCTTCCGGCCCTCGCCGAGCCCCGAATGCGCCGACTCGCTTCCGAGCGGGTTGTACGACGCGATTAACAAGACGTGCCACAACGGCAAAGCTTTCAACATCACGTTCAGTAACTTCACGTTCGAGAACGGCTTCAGCGCCGCCGAACCGCTGCCGGCGACCGTTATTTACGGCATCGCCTACAACACGTCTGGGCACGGCTACACCCCGACGGGCAAGCCCCCCAGCGACCCGGCCAACTATTTGAACATCGGCTTGTCGCAAAATGTCACTGCCGGGACGAATGCCAGCCTGGACAGTGTGTTCATGGCGGCGGACGAAGGGAACTTGTTGACCTGCGACACGCTGGACACCGGTCCCCCTCCCCCCGCGACGAAAGCGCCGCCCTTCCGGTCCTACAACGTCATCGCCCCCACCGAATCTAGTGATTGTGGGATGGGCGTCGACTATTACTTCCCGGCGGTGATCATTAACACCACCACCCCGGAGGTAACCACCACCACGGTGCCGACGACCACAACAGCGCCCACAACCACAACAGCGCCCACGACCACGACGACCACAGGGACTGGGCCGACCACGACGGGCGCTCCCACGACGGTCGCCCCGACGGTCCCCCCGACGACGAGCCCCCCCATCAGTCCGCCTTTGCTGCCGCCCTTCCCTCACGCCGGCATCAGCTACCCCAACGCGGCGATCGTCAACTTGGGGGCTAACCATTACGTCTTTGCCGGCGGGCGTGCTTTCCAGGCGTCAGCCAGCGAGCTGGCCGCCGTACAGAAGGTGGACCCCGCCAAAGTTGTTGTCGCGGAACCCGCTGGGATCGTCCCGCCGACTTCGGTGGCCCCGCGCCCCGGCGTGACCGTGTTCACTCAGCCAGTGAACGGCAACGTCACCATCTACGTCGTCGGGGCTGACGGGGAGCTACACCCCTTCGCCACCCCGACCCAGTTCCTGCAAGACGGCTATAACGGGGCCAACGTCATCACGCTGCCGAACCTGGGCGGCCTCACCGTCGGCTCGAACGCCGGCAAGACCCTGACCGCCCTGGTCACCAGAGCCGACGGGGCAATCGTCGACTCGTCCGGCACGTTCTACACCTTCGCCGGGGGCAGAGCGTTCGGCATCCCGACGCCGGCCGCGCTGGTAGAGATCCGGAAGAGCAATTCGTCCGTGGAGCTGCAGGGCTCGGTGCCCCCAGCCGACACGGGCGCCCCCATGGCTGATGGGGTCGTGCTCAGTGTGGCTGGCCCCGTCTACGTTAGTTACGTGGGTAAGGCGTACCCGTTCAAGACCACGGTGCAGTTGGCCAATACCGGTTACGGTGGCACGCCGGCCGTCCCGACGCCCCACACCGGCGGCCTCACTACCGTTTTCCCCTACTCATAGGTCCTTAGCCTTCGCTGGTTGCCAACCAAACAGGTTCAGCTCCGCCCAAGCACTTTTGAGTCCTACCGTTGCAACATCGTCAACCACGTGGTTCCCGTGATCGGGTCCGTGCAGCTGCAGCGCCTCACGCCCGAGCACCTCGACGCCTTTTACGCAGAATCTCCTGGCATCCGGTCGGCAAAACGGAACGATTGGGGGACTAAGCGTCAAGACGGTGCGGAACATCCACACCGTGCTGCACAAGGCCTTGGCGGACGCGGCACGAAAGGGGACGGTCCCAAGGAACGTGGCTGTTCTCGCCGATCCTCCTCGGCTCAGCTCCGCTCGGCGACCGGAGATGGAAGTCTGGGACGCGAACCAGCTCGGGCAGTTCCTTCGGGAGATCGCCGGCCACCGCCTGTACCCCGCCTTCTACCTCCTCGCTAACACCGGGATGCGCCGAGGAGAAGTGCTCGGACTCCGATGGAAAGACGTCGACTTAGAGCGGGCCACTCTCTCGGTATCGCGGTCGCTAGTCAACGTCGCCTATCAACCCCAATTGTCGGATGTCAAGACGAATAACGGGTGCAGGACGATCGACCTCGAACCGAAGACGATCGCCGTCTTGCGGGTCTGTAAGAAGCGTCAGATCGAAGAGCGCATGCTGGCCAACTCGCGTCCGCCCGCCGACCTTATTTTCGCCCACCCGGACGGGTCGGTTATAAACCCGGACTACCTCAGCCAAGTTTTTGACCGTCATGTGGCGAAATCGACACTTCCGTCAATTCGGCTCCACGACCTTCGCCACACGCACGCCTCGATCCTGTTGATAGAAGGCGTGGCGCTCAAAGTCGTGAGCGAGCGATTAGGCCACGCCAACCCCGCGTTCACGCTCTCCGTCTACCAGCACCTACTCCCAGGCATGCAAGCAGACGCCGCTAAAGCCTTTGCCGAGGCCGTGTTCGGGTGAGAGCGAGGAGCCAAATGTCCCACTCGGCGGCGGCAACTATCGGCCATGATCGAAGCATGGAAGACGTCCTCGATCGGGAGCTGTACACGGAAGCCGAAGCAGCGCGGCTCCTCCGTCTTGCCCCGTCAACCTTCCATTGGTGGCTCGAGGGTGGGGAGAGACGTGGGCGGACCTACAGGCCCTTGCTCCGCGTAGAGCCAACCGGGTCGCGCTTGATCAGCTGGGCAGAGTTCGTAGAAGCGGGGCTCCTGCGACAGTACCGCCGCGTCCACCAAGTACCCTTACCTCAGCTCCGGCGGATGATCGACATACTCCGTGAGCGCTGGGGAGCCCATCCCCTCGTCCACGAGCAGCCCTACGTGGGCCCGGTCGGCGGCTTCTTGTCGAGGCCCAGAATGAAGCCGGAGTCGCGCCGGAATACCAGCTCGTCGCGATTGTTGGCGGCCAGCTGCTGCTCCTCCTCCCGCCCGCAGAATCGTTTGTTGAGAAGGTCGAATGGAGCAGCGACGTCCCGGTGCGCTGGCGCCCGCACGCGGACCCTAGTTCCCCGGTGCGCATAGACCCCGAAGTTCGCTTCGGCAAGCCGGCCGTGCGAGGGATCAGCACCGAGGTGGTGCGGGAGCACATCGAAGCCGATGAGTCGTTTGGGGAAGTGGCGGACCAGTTCGACCTCACGCTCGACGAGCCCCGGTGGGCGTACGCCTACGAGACCTCCGCCCACGCCCGAGCGGCGTGAAACCCCGTGGCTTGGCATCGTGATTCAGCCGAGCTTTAGCTCTTGTCGTTGTGGAGTACCAAGACCCGCGGAGCCGAGCTCCACAAATGTCGCCTCGCTAAGGGCCTCGACGACGGTCTCCATGTTGTTGGCGATCAAGGCCAGCAAGTCCCTGTTGCTGATGTTTCCTGTAGCCACTACGAGCAGCCGCTGAGGTGAGTGGTGAAGCAGGTGGCTGTCGCGGAAGTCACGGTCCTTCGTGACCATAACCCGGCCTTGTTGATCGGCCAGCGCGGCAAGCGCAGCATCGGTCGTTCGGTTCCCATCGGGAAGTTGCGACGTGTGCACAACGTCGTGGCCGGCTGCGCTCGGAACCCGAGCGAGCTTCGCCGGCAACTGCGTGTCTATGAGGAACTTCACCCAGCGCCGAGGGGCACCACGCGACGTTGACCAGAAACCAAGGCCCCAAACTCAATTGCGGCCAAGAGATCGTCGCGCTCAAGGTCCGGGTAATCCTCGATGATCTCATCGATTGTCATACCAGAAGCCAAGAGCTCCAATAGGCTCTCGACGGGGTAACGGAGGCCTCGCACCGTCGGCTGACCATGACAGATCGATGGGTCGACGGTAATCCGCTCTAGTCGGGACACAGTCGTGAGCCTACCGTGACCCGTCTCTCCGCCGCCGTTCTGTGACCCTTGTAGCGCCTCCAGACGCACGCTCCACCAGCTTCTACGGCTCACAGACGTCACCGGGCCGCAATCCCCCGCCCCCTTGAAGTCGGCTGAAACCGCCTCCGATGCGGGTGCCCGTTAGAACTCGTTAGAAGATCCGTTAGAAGTCGAGGCGAGACGAAGTAGAAGCCCTGGCCGAGCACCGCTCTGACCAGGGCTTTTGTGGTGGCGGGGGCTGGATTTGAACCAGCGACCTCTGGGTTATGAGCCCAACGAGCTACCTGACTGCTCCACCCCGCTAACGGAACAGGATACCAGGTGCTGAGGGCAAGCGCACCGGCCCGGTGCCCACAGGGTGCTGAGCCTGCACCGCGGCGCGCCGGTCCCTCTGACCCGGGTCGGCGAGACCAGCCCTAGGCCGGCGATGGGCTGGCCGCTCCGGGTACTTCCGGTGGCGCGGACGGCTGGTACGCCGGGTTGTCCAATAGCCGGGCTTGGGCACCCTCCAGCAGCGACAGTGAAGCTACCCCGGACGAGACCGCCTGGAGGAACGCCGGCCCGGCTATGCGCAGCAGCCGGCCCGGGGAGGTGGCCGTCACGGTGGCCGTCCCGGGGATGCCCTGAAGCAGGCCTATCTCGCCGAAGTAGTCGCCGGGGCCGAGCGAGGCCAGCTCGATCTGATCATTGTCCTGCCGGCGGGACATGACCTTGAGCGTGCCGGAGTAGATAACGTAGAGGGCGTCTGCAACGTCACCCTGGCGAACGACGTCTTCTCCCGGGCGGGTGTCCACGGTGGTCGACTGGCGGGCCAGGCTTTCCAGCGCGGAGCGCGAGGAATCCACCAGGAGGGCGGCCCGCTGGAGCAGGGCGACACGGGGTGCAATTTCCGCCACCAGGGCGCTGTTGGCCTCGTCCATACGGCGCAGCCAGGGCCATCCGGCCAGGCATAGAAAGAGGTATGCCCAGTCCTTCGAGCCAAAGGACGGTGGCGAGGCCCGTGGCGTTCAACACGAGAGGCGTTGCGAACACCCCGGCCGAAATGGCAATGAGGACGAAGGTAAAGACGGCGCCGAATGCGCGCGCCAATTTGTCCTTTGGCAATGAGCGCTGGAGCGCGGTCATGGCCAATACCTTGAGTACGAGGGTGCCTGCACCTCGCACGACCTGGACCCCGAAAGCGGCCACCGGGAGCCGGATGGTCAGCAATGCCAGCGCGGGAACGCAGTACACCGCCACTGTCACGATAATGGCGGCGCCCAAGCGGGGCCAGGCTGCGATCCTCTTCACGAGCACGGCCCCCAGCAGCCCTCCTGCCCCCAACCCAGCCAGGAGGTAGCTGTAGTTGGCCCCGGTGCCGAGCCACTTTTCCGAGACGATCACGAACAACACTGTGTCAACGCCGTACACAAAGTTGGCTACAACGGCGTAGGCGACCAGCACCGTGGCGCTGGAAGAGCTCAAGATGGTCTGCATGCCGACCAGCATCTGGCGCAACGGGCTCAGCGTGCTGCCGGCGCTCACGTCCACCGGTGTGCTGCGGGCAGAAATGCGCGAGACGACAACCGCTGACCACAAAAAGCTAAGTGCGTTAGCTGAAAATACGAAAGTGAGGTCGCCAATCAGGAGCAGAACTGCTCCTAGCGCCGGACCGGCGATCATAGCCAGCTTGCTGACCGTGCTATACAGCGCATTTGCGGCGGCGAGCTCGTCCTCGCCCACGAGTTGAGGGGTGATGGCGGCAACCGCCGGCTTGTAAGGCATAACGAAAAGCGAGTTGACGCCACTGATGGCGACTGCCGCGAGGGCCGGGCCGTCGAAGGCGGCCAGGGCCGCGAGCCCGCACATCAGGACGGCACAGCAGAGGTCAAGCTTGACCATTAGACGAGTTCGTTCGTAACGCTCGGCCAGAACGCCACCATATGAGCCGAACACGATCGGCGGGAGGAAGCGGCTCAAGGCTACGGCCCCAACCCAGGTGGCCGAGTGAGTTTGTTGGAACACGAACACGACAAGCCCGACGTAGTACGCCCAGGAGCCGGCGGCAGAGACGGAATAAGCCTCCATGAGAAGGCGGTAATCACGGTGCCGTAACGGCGCGGTCAGCCCAGGCCGCGGAGCCCTGAGCATCACGGGGTGTTTTCGGGCCAGTGCCTGCGCTTACACCGCGGTAGTGACGCAGGGCGCGGAACGGATAAACGGCGCCCCGAAGCTCCAATGGCGAAAAAGGAGAAGGATAAAGAAAGGAATTTGGAGGCGGGGCTCTCGGCCCGCCAATACACCGCCAGGCTCGGAGCCTTGCCTAAGCGCCTCCTCCACCAGGGCCGCCGCTCGGGTGCGATGTACCCAGCATAGCCTCGATGTTTCCTCGGGCCCGAGCCGTTATGGCGATGTCAGCCGTCCTCTGCGATACGGCCCACTGGCCCCGCCAACTTTACGTCGCCACGAACGTCGGCTAGGCGGGGACTACCGGCATCCAGGCCGGCCGTGACGATTCGTACGCCGTGACGTCATCAACGTAGCGGAGCGTCAGGCCAATGTCGTCGAGACCTTCCAGCAGCCGGCGCTGCGTGAAGGGGTCGAGCGGGAACGAGGCCTCGATGCCGGCCGCTGGCGCTTCTACCCGGAGCCGCTCGATATCGACGGTGATCTCGAGCGTGGGGTCATCTGTAACGGCTTTGAGCAATGCCAGCCCGACGTCTGGCTCGACCTGGACAGGCACGAGGCCTGCTTTGGTGGAATTGTTCCGGAATATGTCGCCGAAGCGAGGGGCGATCACGGCCTCGAAGCCGTAATCCGTTAGGGCCCAGACGGCGTGCTCGCGCGATGACCCGATACCGAAATTGGGCCCCGCTATAAGTATTGTCGCGCCGGCGTGCTCAGGCTTGTTGAGGACGAAGCTCCGGTCGTCCCGCCACTCCGAAAAGAGACCCTGGCCAAACCCCGTCCGTTCGACCCGTTTTAGCCAGGATGCCGGGATTATCTGGTCGGTATCGACGTCGCTGCGGTCCAGCGGGACAGCTTTACCCGTTATGACTCGTATTGGTTTCACAGAAGATCCTCCGGGGACGCGAAATGACCGGCGATGGCCGTGGCGGCGGCGACGACAGGCGACACCAGGTGCGTACGGCCACCCCTGCCCTGGCGGCCCTCAAAATTACGGTTGGAAGTCGAAGCGCAACGCTCGCCGGGGGAAAGCTGGTCAGGGTTCATCCCAAGGCACATGGAGCAACCCGGGTTGCGCCACTCGAAGCCCGCGTCGAGGAATACGGCATCCAATCCTTCGTTTTCGGCCTGGATTTTCACCTGACCCGAGCCCGGTACCACCATGGCCCGGATGCCGGGTGCCACCTTGTGGCCTGCGAGCACGGCAGCGGCGGCGCGCAGGTCTTCTATCCGAGCATTTGTGCAAGACCCGATGAACACGGTGTCGACATTGATTTCTCGCATCGGCGTCCCGGACTTTAGCCCCATATAAGTAAGAGCGCGTTGTCCCGATTCCCTGGCCGCGGGTTCGGAAAAGCTCTCGGGATCGGGCACCGCCTGGTCGAGGCGGACGACATGGCCGGGATTGGTCCCCCAGGTGACGTGAGGGGCCAGGCTACCGGCGTCGATATGGACTTCTTTGTCAAATGCGGCCCCCGCGTCGGTCACCAGCGAGCGCCAGTAGTCGAGCGCCGACTCCCATTCCTTACCTTGGGGAGCAAATTGGCGCCCTTCCACGTAGGAAAACGTAGTGTCGTCTGGCGCCACCATCCCCGCTCTTGCCCCCGCTTCTATTGACATGTTGCAAACGGTCATGCGCCCTTCCATTGAAAGGGACGTGATGGCCGAGCCGCGATATTCGATAACGTGGCCAATCCCGCCGCCTGTACCGATGCGGCCAATTATCGCCAGCACGATGTCTTTGGCAGTGACACCGGCCGGTAGGTCGCCGTCGACTGTTACCACCATCATTTTCGGCCGTGCCTGGGGGAGTGTTTGGGTGGCGAGCACGTGCTCGACCTCGCTGGTCCCAATGCCAAAGGCGAGGGCACCGAAGGCGCCGTGGGTCGAGGTATGGCTGTCGCCACAGACAATCACCATGCCTGGCTCGGTCAGGCCGAGTTCCGGGCCGATTATGTGGACTATGCCCTGCCTGGCGTCGCCCATCGGGAACAGCCGGATCCCGAACTCGGCGCAGTTGGCCGCCAGGACCTCGATCTGCCGGGCGGAAATGGGGTCGCTGATCGGCCTGTCCAGGGCTGTCGTGGGGACGTTGTGGTCCATGGTGGCAACGGTCAGGTCGGGCCGGCGCACCGCGCGCCCGGCAAGGCGCAGCCCGTCAAATGCCTGTGGCGAGGTCACCTCGTGGACGAGGTGGAGGTCGATGTACAGGAGGTCGGGCTCTCCTGCGCCTGAATGGACGACATGGCGCTGCCAGACCTTTTCCGCCATGGTCGCCGGTGAGCCAGCATCGCTCATCCGAACACCTTTCCTTTCGCCTATTCGTCTCACTGAGTGAGATAACATCTCGTTGTGAGAGACAGTCTACAAACCGCTAGCTCGCTCGGCAAGGCTGTTTCGGTCCTGGACAGCTTGGCGGCGGCCGGGCCGCTGACCCTCGCCGGCCTCGTGTCCGCGACCGGCATACCCAGAGCTACCGCTTACCGCTTGGCCACTTCCCTGATCGGGTACGGCCTCATCGAAAAGGGGGCTGACGGGACGTACCGACTGGGCGCGCGGCTGGTCGAGTTGGGCCGGCTGGCTGGGCAGCGCCCCCAGGGCCTGGCTCAAGCAGCCACGCCAGCTCTCGAACGGCTCCGCGATCGGACCGGCGAGAGCGTGCAACTTTTCGTCGCCGAAGGAGGTCGAAGGATTTGCATCGTCTCGCTGGAGTCACCGCACAGCCTGCGCACGATCGTCGCCGTGGGGGCGTCGTTCCCGCTGGACAAGGGCTCTGGTGGCCGGGTGCTCGGCGGCGACCCCGAGGCACTGGCGAAAGGCTGGTGCCAGAGCGTTGAGGAGCGCGAGCTCGGTGTGGCCTCGGTCAGTGCTCCCGTTTACCTGGACGG
The DNA here is from genome assembly GCA_963754115.1 of uncultured Acidimicrobiaceae bacterium. GTDB lineage: Bacteria > Actinomycetota > Acidimicrobiia > Acidimicrobiales > Palsa-688 > Fen-671. The sequence continues at coordinate 906,049 of CAVWFC010000010.1, forward strand.
GACCGTGGTCGCTGCCGTCTCGGTCTCGGGGCCTATTGAGCGGACGACGCGTTCGCCCGGTGCGCGTTATTCGGCTCTCGTGGTAGAGGCGGCTCACGAAGTATCTTCGGGACTGCGCTGAGCAATTTGTCGGCACAACAGGACACACCCCACTCCAGGGGGCCCGTTTTTATCGACCGGGCCGTCGTTTGCTCTCGCGGGCGAGAGAGTCAGGAGGACTTAGCCAGCTCTGCGCATGCCTCCCGCAGGACCGGGAGGAACATTCCCGGTCGAGCCACGACGGCGTCGTGGCCAGCGTCGACCACGTACTTCCGCGCACCCGGGATAAGCGATGCCATTTCGTTTTGGCGCCACGGTGCGACCACCTCGTCGCGAGTTGTGACCAGGACAGCGGCAGGCACGTCAAGCTGAGGGAGCCACGAGCTGCTGTCGTAAGCGTTTAGCGCTGCTCCAGCTTCGATAAATGCGGCGAGGTCAGACAACGACCTCTCTGCGAACGCCCATTCCGGTCGGCCTCGTCTCCTGTCTCCACCCGTCGAGCCCCCGGTACTTTCTGACTCCGTACGGTCGGCGCCGGCTGGGGTCAGGGTCGTGTAGGGCCCCTCGGCGTCGTGCTGCCAATGATGCTCGCCGGTACGCCGGTGCGCCCTTTCAACGGCGCGATCGTGGCGAGCGATCTGCCACTTGAGGAATTGCTCCGCCGTTTGCGGCCATTTCCGGGCTGCCGCCCCGCCAAAGCGGCCAACGACGCCAACCGCGGGCCGAAGCTTGATCCGTCGGGCAAACGAGGCCGCTGTAGCGCAGAGGGCCAGCCCACCGATAACGTCCCGGTGCCTCCGGGCCAACATTTGGGCGATGGCGCCGCCCATCGAATAACCCACGACGATCGCACCCTTGATAGAGAGCTCGTTAACGAGCGCGGCAAGATCGTCCGCACAGGCCTCCACGCTGAACGGCGGCGCACCGCGCCCTTGCTGGCCATGCCCGCGGAGGTTCGGGGCCACGACCCGGAAAGATTTGCTCAAAAAGTCAAGAGACCCGTACCAATTGAGCGCAGCCGTCGCCATCCAACCGTGTAGCAAGACGAGCGCGGGCGCACCGGCGGGACCCTGAATTTCCCAGGCCCATGTTGGGATCCCGGTTGGGGGGCAAATGACCCGGCCCTGTGCCCGGGCCTGGGTCGTGCGCTTGGGCTCGTCAGCTGCGATTGCTACTCCCCGGAGACTAGTTGGGTAAAGCGATGTTAGTTCTCTCGCCTGGCTGGCGCTCCGGGTCGTCGAGTGGTCAAGCAGCGCGACCGACCGAACGTCATCCGGTGCCGGTGCCGCGCTTGGCGCGAAGAAGCAACTCCTGCTTGCCGCGCTGGGACCACCGCGAGGTCGCTACGTTGCAATGGCTTCAATGGAGGCGAGGCCAGCCCCCTCGACCGTGTCCCCGCTGTCAACCAGCACGCCCGACTGGCGTTGCCGGCCCGCCCAATCGACGGCCTCTCGGGCCAGGGTGGACGGGTAGCGCCAGCGCAGAAGCTGTCGTTCCGTTGTGTCGCGGTCCTCGCCCAACTCGAGCAGCGACAAGGCCAGTTGTCGTGCCCGGCGCAACTGCAGCTCGCCCGCAGGCAGTCGCGACTGCTCTTGTTGCCAGGCGGAGTGACGGGCTTGTAGCGCGGGAGAGAGCCGGCATAACTGAGCTCTACTGAGGGATGGGAGGCGGCGGCGAACTGCGAGCTCGTCGGGGCCCGAGAGCTGCGCCAGCCCGAACTGCACCGTCCGGTTTATCGAACGGACAAAAGGCGAGTGGCGGCCACTGCGGTCTCCCAGCCCGAGCGAGCGGGCCGTCTCTCCAAGGTCGAGGTCAAAGCCTTCAGGGCAATAGTCGAAACCAGCGGCCAGCCGGCGCAAGAGCCACGTGGTCGACGGGCCGAGGATGCCTAACCAATAGTCCTCGACATAGCTCGAACGGGGATCCCAGCCGATGTGGTCGATGACTTCGTCGGGCCACGGCCGGACATGGAGGACTTCGGGGGCGAAGAGGAGTTGCGGGCGCATGCGAACCTCCCAGGCGGTCACGAGCTTCAGAAAGGGGGAAGTGAAGCACCTGCTGTGCCAAAGCATATCTCATTAGAATTCATGTATCAAGCGTTAGTTCCAGTGAGATTGAATGCTGCCTTCGGTCAAGCCAGGATGCCATCGGCCGGGCCTCGCGGCGGGCCGTGGGTGCCGGGTGCCGGGTGCCGGGTGCCGGGTGCCGGGTGCGCTCGTCGCTTTCCGTACGAAGTCGGCCGCCTTACGTGGAATAGTCGTGCAAACTTGTCGCGATTTCGCCACCTCGTTGCGATTGAACCGGTTTGGCAGCGCGCCGAGCGCGACGGCTTCGTCAAATCGCGACCGGATGTAAAAATATGTGATGAAAGGGTGAGCATTTTCGGCGCCGCGCTCGCTCTTGGAAACAAAACCAGCCGAGACGAACTCGGTAGGCGCGACGCAGCTACTGGCGCAGCCGACCGCCGGTCCGACTAACCCATACGGGCGGCGTCAGGCTCCATGGCGACCGGCTCGTGCTCCCGGTCACCGCCGTTGCCACTGCTCACGCCGTCGCCAGTGCCATTCCCGCCGTCCCCGTTGACGTTCCCGGCCTCGGCCGTTACCCCGTCCAGGTCGGCAGACCGCAGCTCGGTCAGGGTCATGTCATGTGGTTGGGGCCCACGCTCAATCGCCTTGAAGATCGACGCCGCGATACCCGGCCCGTCAAGCCCCAACTGGCCCAGGATCCGGTCTGGCCTTGCGTGCGTGATGTAGCTGGTTGGCACGCCGAGGTTGAGGACCGGTGGGCTCTGGCGGTTGGCATTGAGGTCTGCGATGGCGTCTGCAATGAAATTGCCGGCGCCGCCGTTGCGGATCCCGTCCTCGACGGTTACGACAAAGGCGTGCCGGCCGGCGTCGGCCACCATCGCCGGGTCGAGGGGGCGCACCACGCGGACGTCCCACAGGGTCGGTTCCACGCCTTCGCTGGCGAGTAGCGCAGCAGCTTCTTCGGCTGCCTCCAATAACTTGCCCACGGCCAGGATACAGACCGAGCCATCGCCCTTGCGCACCAGACGAGCCGACAGGCCGGAGCCGACCTGATCGTCGCTGACCTCGCGGGCCGCCGTCTTGGGGTAGCGCACGACGGCAGGCCCGGAGAGCTCGAGGGCAGAGTTGAGCATGACCTTCAGTTCCTGGGCCGAAGACGGCGCAAAAATAGTCACGCCGGGGATCTTCAGGCACAGTGCCATGTCCAGGATCCCATGATGGCTCGGGCCATCGTCCCCGGTTATGCCGGCCCGGTCGACCGCGAAGACAACAGGCAGCCCGTGCAGCCCGACATCGAGGTTGGCCTGGTCGAAAGCACGGCTCAAGAAGGTCGAATAAACGGCCACCACGGGCCTAAGCCCGCCCATGGCCATGCCGGCCGCAGAAGTTACGGCCGCCTGCTCGGCTATCCCTACGTCGAAGCAGCGGTCGGGCCAACGGTCCTGGAACGGCAAAAGCCCCGTCGGGCCAGGCATTGCTGCCGTTATGGCCACTACTTCTTCCCGCCGCTGACCTATTTCCAGCATGGCGTCGCTGAAAGCAAGGGTGTAACCCTTCAGGGCCCGGGACGACTTAGTGGGCCCGGTCGCCGGGTCAAATGCGCCCGCGTCATGGAGGCATCTCTCTTCGTCTTCCTCGGCCGGGCCGTACCCCCGCCCCTTCTGGGTCAGGACGTGTACGACGATCGGGCCATCGTGAGCCGCCGCCTGACGAAAAGCCTGTTCCATGCCGGCAATATCGTGGCCGTCCAGAGGCCCGACGTAACGCACGCCAAGGGTTTCGAAAAACGCCGGCGGCTCGATGACTTCCCTGATGGCGGAATAAAAGCCCTGCAGGCTGGAGTACGCCAGGCTCCCCACGCGAGGCAGGTCCCGGACCGCAGTTTCGACGCGGCGCCGGGCCGAGCTGACCCCGGGGTGGAGGCGCAACCGGGTAAGGCTTTCGGAAAGGCGGGAAACGGTGGGCGCATAAGAACGGCCGTTGTCGTTCAAAATCACGATTACCCGGGAACCGCTGTGGCCCAAATTATTGAGGCCTTCGTACGCCATCCCGCCCGTGAGCGCCCCGTCCCCGACAATGGCCACTACGTGGCGACGGGCGTTGCTGCTGCGCTTTACGGCCGCGGCCAGACCGTGGGCGTAGCACAGGGCCGTAGAAGCATGGCTGTTTTCCACCCAGTCGTGGACCGATTCGGCCCGAGAGGGGTAGCCGGAAAGGCCGTCGGCCTGGCGCAGCGTGGCGAACATCTCCCGGCGGCCGGTCACCAGCTTGTGCACGTAAGCCTGGTGGCCCGTGTCCCAGATCAGATAATCCCGGGGCGAACTAAAAACGCGGTGCACCGCCAGCGTCAGCTCGACTACTCCGAGGTTGCTCCCTAGATGGCCGGTATTGGCGGAGGAGACCGCCTGCACGATGAAGTCGCGGATCTCGGCCGCCAGAGCAGTCAACTGCTCATAGTCGAGCCGGCGAAGGTCGCTCGGGCCGTTGATGGTGTCCAGGAGCACCCCTAAACCGTACATCCTGCTCCCCCTCTTCGCCCTTCCCGCCGGGCCACAGTGTGCCTATTGACAGTAGCGTGGGGCGGCAATGACTGGGACCCATGGCGGCAAGAGATGCTGATCGACGAAACAATCGTGGCGAAGGCTCTGCGGGAGGCGTTGGCCACCGGCGGTGAGTTTGCCGAGGTATTCGCAGAAGACAGACGAGGTTCTGTAGTGGCCCTCGACGACGGTCGCATCGAGGACATCAGCTCAGGGCGCGAACGAGGCGCCGGCATCCGGGTCGTGGTAGGCAATACGACAGGGTTTGCCCACACGGCTGATCTTTCCGAGCGAGGCCTGCTCGCCGCCGCGGAAGCCGCGTCGGGAGCCGCACGTAGCGGCGGTGGTGGCACACGCCAAGTGGCCTTGTCGGCGTCGTACACGCCGAGCCCGTCGCCGGCCGAAGTCCTGCCCGCCTCGGTGTCAGCCGCGGACAAAGTCGAGCTCCTCAGACGAGCGGACCACGCTGCCCGGACGGCTGGTGGGGCCGTTAAGCAGGTGAACGCCAACTACAGGGATGGCCGGCGCCAGGTCCTGGTGGCCAACTCGGACGGGGTGTTCGTGACGGACGACCAGGTTCGCGTCCGCTTCGGTGTCTCGGCCGTTGCCAATGGGGACACGGGGATGCAGACGGGCGGCGAGACCGTCGGGGCGACGATGGGGTTCGAGCTGTTCAACCGGGAAAACGTGGAGGAGCTGGCCCGTACGGCGGCCGAGCGTGCTCTTTCGAAGCTCAAGGCCAGGCCGGCGCCGTCCGGCACGCTGCCCGTCGTGATCAAATCCGGCAGCGGCGGCGTCCTTTTTCATGAAGCGTGCGGCCACGGCCTCGAGGCTGACCACATCGCCAAGGCGGTCTCGGTCTTCACGGGGCGGGTGGGTGAGCAGGTGGCCAGCCCTCTTGTGACGCTGGTGGACGACGGCACCATGAGCCACCAATGGGGAGCGCTGGCGATCGATGACGAGGGTCATCCGACGACGCGCAACGTCCTCATCGAGGACGGCGTCTTGACCGACTACATGTGGGACTGGTTGCGAGCCCGCAAGGAAGGCAGGGCGCTGTCGACGAACAGCCGGCGCGAGAGCTACAAGCACCTCCCGATGGTCCGGATGACCAACACCTTCCTGATGAACGGGCCGGACGACCCGGAGGAGATCATCCGCCAGACCGAGCGCGGCGTGTACGTGGCCAAGCTCGGAGGGGGCCAGGTCAATACGGCCACGGGCGACTTCGTCTTCGGGATGACCGAGGCCTATTTGATCGAGGAGGGCCGGTTGACCGAGCCCCTGAGGGACGCCAACCTGATCGGCAACGGTCCCCAGGTCCTGCGTGACATCGACGTCATCGGCGACGACTTTTCCATGGGCTGGCCGGGCACGTGCGGCAAGCAAGGCCAGGGTGTCCCGGTCGGCATGGGCCAACCCACCTTGAGGGTGCGGGCGCTCACAATCGGCGGGACAGCGGCTTGAGCGACCTGGCCCAACTGGCGACCCGCGTCCTCGGTTGGTCGCGCGACGACGAAGCCGTCGAGGTCTACGTCTCGCGCGGCACGGGGACCCAAATCCGGATCTACCAAAGCGAAGTCGAATCCCTGTCGTCGGCCACGTCGGCCGGTGCCGGCATACGGGTCATCAAGCAAGGGCGGCAGGGTTTCGCCTACGCCGGCTCACTCGAGGAGGACGTCCTCGGGGAGACCCTCGAGGACGCGCGTGCCAATGCCGAGTTCGCCACTCCCGAGGCCTGGGTAGGCCTTCCCGAGCGGGATGACACCACCCCGGTGGCACTCGACTTGTGGCGCGACGAGCTCGCCAGTTACCCGACCGAAGGCAAGGTCGACGCCGCCCTCGAGCTCGAGCGCCAGGTCCGGGCGGCCGACCCGCGCATAAGGCTGGTGGAGTCGGCCAACTGGAGGGATTCCTCCAGCGAGATGGCCCTGGCCAGCACGTTGGGGGTTTTCGCGGCCGATCGCTCGACCGCCTGCTCGCTATCGGTGAACGCCGTCGCCGGCGACGGGGCCGAGAGCCAGATGGCATATGGCTATACCGTTGGCCGGTCCCCGTCGGAACTGGTGGCGTCCATAGCGGCGAGCGATGCCGTTACCCGGGCGGTCAGGTTACTGGGAGCAAAGAAGCCCCGCTCGGCCCGCGTCCCCGTCGTTTTGGAACCCCGGATCAGCGCTCAGCTGCTCGGCTTGCTGGGCTCGGTCTTGAGCGGCGAGAAAGTGTTGAAGGGGATCTCGCTGTTCTCTGACCGCCTGGACGAGACGGTGGCCGCTCCTGGTTTCACGCTCGTGGACGACCCGACCGAGCCGGCCGCCTGGGGAGCCGCCGCATTTGATGACGAGGGACTGGCGTGCCGGCGCAACACCCTTATCGAGGGCGGTGTGCTCAGGCGCTTCCTCTACGACAGCACCGCCGCCCGCCGTGCCGGCACCGCTTCGACCGCCAGCGCCGTACGGGCCGGCTACAAGACGGCGCCGGGAGTCGGCGCCCGGGCCATTTACCTGGTACCGGGCGAGCTAGGCCCCGATGAACTGCTAGCTCAGGTCGGCAATGGGTTGCTCGTACAGTCGGTCAGTGGGCTGCATTCGGGTGTCAACCCCGTGAGCGGCGACTTCTCGGTCGGGGCGGAGGGCCTCCTGGTGCGCGACGGCGAGCTCGCCTCACCTGTCAGGGAGGTGACGATCGCGTCGAGCATCCAGCGCATGCTGCAGGGGGTCATCGGCATCGGGAGCGACCTCGAATGGTTGCCGTCGCATGCCGCCGGTATGACGGTCGTAATCGGCGAGATGTCGATGAGCGGGGTGTAAAGCCTGACAGGCGCTAAGCCTCGTCGGCACACCTCCCGCTCGAGGGTGCCGGGGCTTTTCGTTACCCCTGTTTAGGACGCCGCCGCCACGGTGCTCGAGCTTTTGGTGCTGGAGCCCGAGCTCTTGGTCGGCGCCGATGAGCTCGGTGCGGGGGACTTGTCGCCCGAGGACTTCTCGGAACTGGTGCTCGACTCTGCGCTCTTGTCGCTGCCGGTACCAGTTGCCTCTCCTGTCTTGGGCTCCGCGCTCTTTGTACTGCCCTTACCGCCGTCGGACCGGCTGTCGGTCTTATAGAAGCCGCTGCCCTTGAACGTGATGCCGATGTTGCCGAACACCTTGCGCAGGTGGCCTCCGCACGTGGGGCACTCAGTCAAGGAGCCGTCCTTGAACGACTGGACCACTTCGAGATGCTCGCCGCAGTCCTTGCAGGCGTACTCGTACGTAGGCATGTTGAGGGGAGGCCTTTCGTTAGCACTCTTCAGGCGACAGTGCTAATTGTAGCCGCGATGTACCAACTTGCGACGGCCGGAGGCCCGAAGGGCGCCCGACGATCGCCTGAGGAGGCACAATGGCAGCTGGTCGCCCGCCTCCCCGGCGTGGGCGGTTGACCGCGCCACGTATAGGTGGTGAAACGTAGAAGGGTTCTCGGCTACCGAAAGTTCGGGGTAACAGCAGTTCCACAGGAAATCGATCCAAAGGCGGTCCCGTTGTGGGCGGAAACGCCCCGCCCGGCGTCGAGAGAGCTGGGCGCGGGAGTGGTAGAACGGTTCGCACAACCCCGACGTCCACGTCATCCCAGGTCCTTCCAGCGCCTCCACCTCCACGGCTACCGCTTCCACGGCTTCGACTTTCACGGCCTCCACCTACTCGGCCTCCAAGCAGCCACTCTAAGGAGACCCACCCATGGCACAACAAGTCCGCAAAGCAGTGATCCCGGCCGCCGGTCTCGGCACCCGGTTCCTCCCGGCCACCAAGGCGCAGCCCAAGGAGATGTTGCCGCTGGTGGACAAGCCAGCCATTCAGTACGTGGTGGAAGAAGCAGTATCCGTCGGCATAACTGACATCCTCGTCATTACCGGGCGGGGGAAGCGCAGCCTGGAGGACCATTTCGACCGCTCTTTCGAGCTCGAGTACTACCTCGAAGAAGGCGGGAAGCTCGAAGAGCTCGACGAAATGCGCCGGATAGCCGAAATGGCCGATATCCACTACGTGCGCCAGGGGGAGCCGAAGGGGCTCGGCCACGCCGTACTGGTGGCCGCGGAGCACGTGGGCAACCTGCCCTTTGCCGTGCTGCTGGGCGACGACATAATGCACCCCGACGCCGGCGTCCTGGCCGGGATGCTCGGGGTTTTCGACCAGTACGGCCACAGTGTGGTGGCGCTGAAGGAGGTCCCGCCGCGCGACATCTCGTCCTACGGCTGCGCCGCCGTGAAGCCCCTGTCCGGCAACGTCGTCCGGGTGGAAGACCTCATCGAGAAGCCCACGCCCGAGGAGGCGCCGTCCAACCTCGCCGTCATGGGCCGGTACGTGTTCGGCCCACAGATATTCGAGGTGCTGGCCGAGACCAAGCCGGGGCGGGGTGGGGAGATCCAGCTCACCGACGCCATCAAGACCCTGGCCGAACACGAACCGGTTTACGGCTGGACCTTTCGCAACGGGCGCTTCGACGTCGGCAACAAGCTCGACTACCTCCAGGCCACGGTGGAGCTGGCCCTCGAACGCGACGACATCGGGCCCGCTTTCCGCAAGTTCTTGATCGAACGCTTGGCCGCAGAGAGCCCCTAGTGACCGGCGGGGGCCTAGCCTGAGTAAGGCCGTGGTTGACGCACTAACCGACAGTTTCGGTCGACAGGTCCATGACCTGCGGATCTCGGTCACCGACCGTTGCAACTTCCGCTGTACGTACTGCATGCCGCACGAGGACATGCGCTGGTTGCCGCGCTCGAGAATCCTCACCTACGAGGAGATCGAACGGATAGCCAAAGTTTTCGTTGAACGCTTCGGCATCAGCACGGTGCGGATAACAGGTGGTGAGCCGACCGTACGGGCCCATCTGGAGACGCTGGTCGGCCTCCTCGCCCGTCTCCCCGTGGAGCTGTCGATGACCACCAACGGCGCCACTCTTGACCGCCTGGCCCTCCCGTTGAAACGGGCTGGTTTGCACAGGGTCACTATTTCGTGTGATTCTCTGCGGCCCGAACGGTTTGCCGCTATTACGGGCCGAGACATGCTCCCGCAGGTCCTGGAGGGGCTCGGAGCGGCCCTGGCCGCCGGCCTTGCCCCGGTCAAGGTCAACACCGTCCTGGTACGGGGGGTGAACGACGACGAGGTCGTCGACCTGGCCCGCTTTGGACGGGAGAGAGGTGTCGAGGTGCGTTTCATCGAGTTCATGCCCCTCGACGGCGCCGGCGAGTGGTCGGCCGAAAGTGTGGTACCGGCGAGCGAGATCGTGGACCGGATCAGCGCTGTCTACCCGCTGAGGCCCGTGGCCGGAGGGCCTGGCGCTTGGCCGGACCGGTAATGGCGGGGGAGCGCGGTCCCGAGCCGGCCGACCGCTACGAATACCTCGACGGAGCCGGCAGTGTGGGCGTCATCGCCAGCGTGACGAGGCCGTTCTGCTCGAGTTGCGACCGGGTGCGCCTGACCGCCGAGGGGTCGCTGCGCAGTTGCCTGTTCTCGGTGCGCGAGCGCGACTTGCGGGCGGTAGTGCGCCAGGGCGGGACCGACGACGAGCTTGCCTCCGCCATCGTCGCCGAGGTGGCCGACAAGTGGGCCGGTCACGCCATCGGCCGGGTCAACTTCGTCCGGCCGTCCCGGAGCATGAGCCAGATCGGCGGTTGACCGGATTTAGCCGCTGACCTGGGCTTGGCCGTCAAATGTGCCCCGTAGGCGGATTAGCGTAAACTAGCCCTCGTGTCCGAACGCGGCCTGACTCACACCGACCCCCTGGGACGTGCGCGGATGGTCGATGTCACCCCCAAGGAAGCCACGCACCGACGGGCCATGGCGCGCTGCCGGGTCCACATGCAGCCCGAGACGACGTCCAAAGTCGCCAGCAATGCCATTAGCAAAGGCGATGTGCTGGCCGTTTCTCGAGTTGCCGGGATCCAAGCGGCCAAGCAAGCGGCACAGCTCATACCGCTTTGCCACCCACTTTTGGTCGGTGCCGTCACGATAAATTTCACCATTGGCGACGATTATGTCGAGGTCGAGACGCTCGTCGAGACCGTCGACAGGACCGGTGTAGAAATGGAAGCGCTTACGGCTTGCGCAGTGGCGGCGCTTACTGTCTACGACATGTGCAAATCGTTCGACCGTGCGATGGTGATTGGCGACCTTGCACTCTGGGAAAAGAGCGGCGGCAGGACCGGGCACTGGCGCAGAGAGGACGCGCCAATTTTCAGCGCTGTAACTACAGAAGTGGGTAGGGTCTTACCGATCGAAGAGGAAATAGACGGCTTGATTGGCGGGTCAAGCTCAGGCCCTGAGAGCTAAGGGCCACCATCCACCTTTCCGGCGTTTGTGCCGGCTACCCTCACATGGAACACGCTAGGCCGAGGAGTTGCGAGGATGGGTCCTGTGCTTTTGATCGCGAGCCTTTGGTGCATAGTGCTTGTTTACTGGTTGTGGACCAGGCGGCCCGCGTTAGGCGATTCTGTTGGTTCTTTCCGTTACGAACTCTTTGTTCTCGAGCACGCAACGCCGGCCCGGGTGGAGCCCGCTAACCGCCGGCGCCCGGGCTCGGCCCGCGAGGCGCCCTACGACGCGGCCAACAACTCCGACACGTTGCTGGTGGCCGCCCGCACCCACAAGCGCCAAGAGCTGCAGCGGAGGCGCCGCGATGTCATCGAGGTACTCGTAGCGACGGTCCTTTTGAGCATGCTCGTGGCCTTGTTGACGCGGTCGGCACTGGCCTTGTGTTTGCAGGCTTTCACTGATCTGGCACTCCTTTCATACGTCTTGGTGCTGATCAGGCGGACCAGGGTGCAGCACGGCCCTGGCCACCCCGGTTTGGCGGCCAGAGCCGAGCGCTGGGTTGAGCCGACCTCAAGCGATCGATCGCTCAGCGATGCCGCCGAGATCGGTGAAGTTGATGAGGTCAGCGACGTTGAGTACATACCCGAGCACGATGGGCGCGCCCTTCGACGCTTGGAATCCGGCTACGGGGACTTTGGCAGTTACGCCAGCCTGGCCGGCTCTCGCGCCAATTGAGCCAGCAATCGTGAGCGCGCGCGGAGGCGCTCCGGCTACCGGCTGAAGCGTCGGAGTTACTGTTATTACAGCTGGCGTCGACCCAGTCAGCGCGCGAGCAGGCCCTGGCCGGGTGCCGGAGGACAATACGCTTCGCCGGCAGTGCCATCCGGGCCGTGCACGCCCGGGACCTATCGCGCTGGGAGGCTCTTTTCGAGCAATCACAACTTGCGCTGCGCGAAGCGCAGGCGGCCCTGGGCTCGTTCCCCTGGGTACGTTACGCCGGCTTTCTTCAGGATGCAGAGAAAGAATTTGGCGAAGCCGCACTTACCCGGGCACTGGTCGAAGGTGACCCTTTGCCTACGTGGGAAGATCTTTCCATCGGTTTAGCGCCCTGGCTCAACGGTCTCTGTGAAGCGGCCTCGGAGCTGCGCCGTGATGTCCTTGACCGCTTGCGCGAGGGCAGCTCGGAAACGGCCGAGGCGCTCCTGCACTCGATGGACGCGGTCTACGAGCTGGTCGTCAGCGTCGACTACCCCGACGCCATTACCGGTGGCCTGCGCCGGAGTGCTGACGCCCTTCGGGCCGTGCTGGAGCGTACGCGCTCCGACCTGACGACAACGGCCTTGCAGCTGCGCCTGCAAAGCTCGCTCGAAAGGGCGGCGGAGCGGGTTACCCCGGTCGCCGGCACGCCTCGTCCCTGAACCGACCGCCGGCACGGCCAGGCGAGCGCCGAGTACGCCGAAGGTAGACCACACTGGAGATGATGGTCGCGACTCTCCAGCCGCCTGAGGACGTGGCCCGCTCCGTCGCGCCCCTTCTGAGCCTTCAGCGGGTGAGCGTCACGTTCGGGCGCCTGCCCGTGCTGAACGGCATCGACTTCGACGTCTGGCCGGGCCAGCTTGTCGCCCTCATCGGGGAGAACGGCGCCGGCAAGTCGACCCTTGTACGCTGCATTGCCGGCGACCTGCTACCCCAGGAAGGGGAAGTCCAGATCGAGGGCTCACGGGTCCGTTCGAACGCCAGCGCCGTCAACAGTGGCCTCGCCGTTGTGTGGCAAGACCTCGCCTTCTGCGACAACCTCGACGTGGCGGCCAACTTGTTCCTCGGCCGGGAGGGCGGCCGCTGGCTCGTTTCGGACGCGAAGGCGGAGGCGGCCACCAAGCGCATCCTGGCGTCGTACGGGGTCAAGGTCCCCGATGTCCGGTCTATCGGGTCGCTATCTGGCGGCCAGCGCCAACTGGTGGCGGTGGCCCGGGCGATGCAGAGCCATCCCCGCCTCCTGGTCCTGGACGAGCCGACCGCTTCGCTGGGTGTGCTCGAGACCCGGCAGGTAGAGGAGTTGATCGCCAAAGCCAAGGCAGAGGGCACCACCGTCTTGCTCGTGTCCCACGACGTCGAGCAGGTGTTCAACCTGTCTGACCGGATAATCATCTTGCACCGCGGCCGGGTCGCCGCCGACCTCGTCCCTTCGGAGAGCCATCCCGACGACGTGGTCGCCATCATGTCGGGCCACGCGCCCGAAGAGACGGCCAGGTACCAGCTGAGCCGGTTGCAAAGCCTCGTAGACCAGTTGGCCTCGGCCAAGCCGAGTTCCAGCCTGCCGCTCATCATCTCCGCCCTCGGCGCCGCTCTGCGCACAAAGCAGCTGTGCATCCATCTTCTTGACGACAGGTACCTCCGCTGTGTAGCGGCGGCGGGCTTCCCTGAAGCCTTTCTTGACGCCCTCGAGACAGTCCCGGTCGGTGACGCCGGCGGCCCGATGGGCATCGCGGCGGCTACCGGTCGCGTAGTTATCGATGAGGACATCGACAAGAGCGCCGCATGGTCTGGTTTCCGCGCTCTCGGTAAGCGAGCGGGGGTGCGCAGTTCGTGGTCTGTACCCCTGGTCGGTTCGAGCGGGTTGATCGGGGTCATCACAGGGTGCCAGTCATTCGTCGGTCGCCCCCACCGGGACCAAATGGACCTGGTGTCGCTTTATGCCGGCTACGCCGCCGGCGCGATCGAGCGCGACCGCCTGTTCGGAGAGGTCACGGCCCGGAACCGGGTGCTGGAAATGATCCGCGAAGTGCTGGAGACGCTGGCGGGCCGGCCCGTGTCGACCGGTCTCCTCCACGCGCTTCAGTCACTGCAACTCGGGTTACGCGCCTCGGGCCTCGAGCTGTGGGTTACGGGCCGAGGCCTGGTCCCCCGCTGTCTCGTTTTTGTCGATGCCGACAACGAGGCTCACGCCGGGCCGGCCGACCTGGACGCGTCCGAAGCTGCCTTGGCTCTGTCGGGAACGGTCCCGGCCAACCTGGACGGCGCTCTTCATCTCCAACCGGGCGGCTCCGGGCACGTGATAGCCACCGCCTTTGACGTCCCCGGCGACAGAGCCGCTCTCATCGCCCGCTGGACGCTCGCAGACGTCCCCGACGATGCCGTCGCGTTGCTGGGCGACGCCGCCAATTCTCTGCGCTTGGCCCTCGAACGCGACGAAGCCGAGCAAGCCCGACAGCAGGCAGAGGCGCTGCGCCGCTCTCATCAGCTGCAGCGGGACTTCCTGTCCCGGTTGAGCCACGAGCTGCGGACGCCTCTGACCGCCATCCAGGGCTACGCCAGCAGCCTCCTCGCTTCGGACGTGACCTGGGACGATGAGTCAAAGGCCCGGTTCCTGGACCGGATATCTACAGAGGCAGCCCGGATGGGCCGCTTGGTTGGAGACCTGCTGGACTTTTCGGCCATGGAATCGGGTTTGCTGCGGCTCCAGCACGACTGGTGCGACCTGGCGCTGGTCCTCGAGGCAGCCGTCTCCTGTCTTCCTCCGAAATGGGCGGAGGCCGTCACGGTGGGCTGCCCCGCCGCTGTCGGCCCGGTGTGGGGCGACCACGATCGCCTGGAGCAGGTCTTTGTCAACCTGCTGGAGAACGCCTTTCGTCACAATCCCCCGGGCGTCAAGGTGCGCGTGGACGCGGTACTCGAGGCAACAGGGACCGTTGCGGTGAGGGTCGCCGACGATGGGCCGGGCATTCCACCCGACCTGGTGCCGCACATCTTCGAGGCCAGGGTGCAGCATCAAGGCCGTTCGCCCGGAGCCGGGCTGGGGCTCTCAATAGCGCGGGGGATCGTCCGCGCTCACGCTGGCGACATCAGCCTCGAGCAAACGGTTGGGGGCACGTGCTTCCTCGTGCGGTTGCCGGTAGAAGGACCGGGGGAGCTGCCATGAATGCCATGATGGAGCGCCGGACCAAGGCCCTCCTGGTCGAGGACGACCCCAACATCGTCGACCTGGTCCGCAGCAACCTTGCCGTGCGGGGATTTGACACCAGCGTCTCGCTCGACGGTCTGCGGGCGCTCGAGCTGCTCGAGACCGAGGGGCCGGACATCGTGCTGCTCGACCTGATGCTGCCGGAGATCGACGGTTTCGAGCTGTGCCGCCAGATGAGGGAGCGCTCAGCGGTCGGCATCATCGTCGTCTCGGCCCGGGGAGGACAGCAAGACAAGGTGACGGCGCTCAATTTTGGCGCCGACGACTATATGACCAAGCCGTTCGGGATCGAAGAGCTGCTGGCCCGGATCACCGCCACGCTGCGGCGCACCCGCCCCGTGGAGCCGGTAGAAGCGTCCCCGCTCAAAATAGAGGTCGGCGACCTCGTTGTCGACCTCGAAAAACGACTGGTGACGCGGGCCGGCGAGGTGGTCCACCTGACACCGACCGAGTTTGCCCTCCTCCGTGAGCTCGCCGTAAACAGAGGCAAGCTCCTCACCCACGCGCAGTTGCTGCGCCGTGTGTGGGGCCCGGGTTATGCCACCGAGACCGAGTACGTGCGGGTCTACGTCCGGCGGTTGCGAGCCAAGCTGGAAAGCGGAGGGGGACCTCCGGTGATTATCACGCAACCGAGGGCGGGCTACCGGTTCGTGCCCGGATAAGTGGCTCGTCTGACATAACTGGCCACCCTGTCACAGCGTGGTCAAATCGCCTGAGAGCACGCCAAAGCCTGTTTACAACTCGTTAACAATTTCTTCACGGAATATTTACAGCACCGGCAGTCTGTTCACGCTCGTGTTCACGAGGACAGGCGTACGTTCGCATAGCCGGAGCAAACCGAATAACTCCGGCGGCTGCGCCGGGCTTTTGAAAGGTGCCGCAAGATGCGGCTGCTATCACCAGGGTTAGTGCACGAGGATGAGGCAACTGCTCGGCGAGCGCGGAAGTCGGTAAATTGCTCCACTT
The DNA here is from genome assembly GCA_963754115.1 of uncultured Acidimicrobiaceae bacterium. GTDB lineage: Bacteria > Actinomycetota > Acidimicrobiia > Acidimicrobiales > Palsa-688 > Fen-671. The sequence continues at coordinate 921,869 of CAVWFC010000010.1, forward strand.
CTTTCCGAAGTGGCAAAGGGGAACAATAATGCAAATCTCTAATAAGGCTAGGATTCTGGGGACTGCCTCGGTGGGCCTGCTGGCGGCGGTTGCAACCATGGCTGGCCAGGTTGGCACCGCCTCCGCCCAAACCGTTTCGGCCACCACGTTCAACCGCAACTTCTCGACGATGTCGCTGCTGAAGTCGGTTACCGCCAAGGGCACAGGCGGCATTGGCGCCATCCTGCCGGACACCGTGTCCTCGACCCGGTACGTCGAGTTCGACGCTCCCTACCTGACCACGGCTCTGAAAGATGCCGGGCTGACCTCGTCCGAGATCTCGATTGTCAACGCCCACGGCAGCGACGCCACCGAGTACTCGGATGCCCAGGCCGACATCACCAAAGGTGACAAGGTCCTCATCATGGACCCGCTCGACTCTGGCGTTGGTGCCAAGATAGAGTCCTACGCCGCTTCTCATGGCGTCAAGGTCATCGACTACGACCGCCTGACCCTCGGCGGCAGCCGTGCGTACTACGACAGCTTCAACAACACCTACGTGGGCACGCTCCTTGGCAACGGCTTGGTGAGCTGCATCGCCAGCGAGCACGTGAGCAAGCCGGTCGTGCTGGTTATGCACGGCGCCGTTACCGACAACAACGCCACGTTGTTCGCCAACGGGTACGACGCGGTGCTGCAGCCGTACTTCTCCTCTCACAAGTGGACACTGGTGGGCAAGCTCCAGCCGAACGAGGTGCCGGCCGGCACCTGGACCCCGAGTACGGCCCTGACCGAGTTCCAGCAGGAGTACACGGCGCACTCCAGCATAAACGCCGTGCTCATGCCCAATGACGAGAACGGCGCCCCCATCATCACCTACCTCAAGTCCAAGGGCATCCAGGCCAAGACCTTCCCGGTCACCGGCCAGGACGCCACGCTGACCGGCCTCGGGAACGTCCTTACCGGCTACCAGTGCGGCACCGTCTACAAGCCGATCTACCTCGAGGCCCAGGCCGCCGTGGCCCTGGCCGTCTACCTGCGGGCCGGCGTGACCCCGCCCGCCGCTCTGGTCAACGGCTCCACGCCGGACTCGACCGAACACAAGGCAGTCCCGTCGGTTCTGCTGCAGCCCGAGTGGGTTACCGCGAAGAACATGAACTCGACTGTCATCGCAGACAAGTTCGTACCCCCGGCCCAGCTGTGCGCCGCCCCGTACGCGTCCGCCTCCGCCTGCAAGGCTGCCGGTATCAACCCGTAGCCCCCTGAGAGTATAAAGCTGGACCAACTTGCGAGCGCCTGGGCCTCCTGTCAGCCCAGGCGCTTGCGTTACTCCGGCCGAAAAGCGTTTCGAGCGGTGCGTGGGTGGGTGTCGATAACAGTTACGGGAGCAGGACGAAGGACTAAGGTCAGAACCGTTTGGTCCTCGTAAAGGTCCAGCTACCGAAGAGGGAAGGGACTTTATATGCCTCAGGCTTTGCTCGAGCGAGGGAAAACGTTACTCGAGCTGCGGGGGGTAGAGAAGAGCTTCGGCCCGGTCAGGGCCTTGATGGGCGTCGACCTTACGGTCGAGTCGGGCATGGTGACTGCGCTGGTAGGTGACAACGGCGCCGGCAAGAGCGTGACCATCAAGATAATTTCGGGCATTGTGACCGCCGACGACGGCGAGATCTTCTGGCGCGGTGAACCCGTTCACATACATTCTCCGAAGGACTCTGCCGCCCTCGGGATAGCCACCGTTTACCAGGACCTGGCTCTGTGCGACAACCTGGACATCGTCCAGAACATGTTCTTGGGGCGGGAGATCACCAAATTTGGGGAGCTGGACGAGCCGCCCATGGAGAAGGCGGCCCGTCACACCCTGGCGGACCTGCACGTCACCACGGTCCGTTCGATCCGTCAGCCCGTCGCTTCCCTCTCGGGAGGCCAACGACAGTCCGTGGCGGTGGCCAGAGCTGTGCTCTGGAACTCCCAGCTCATGATCCTCGACGAGCCCACAGCGGCGCTGGGCGTAGCCCAGACCACACAGGTCCTACAACTCGTGCGACGACTGGCGGACTCGGGCTACGGCGTAATGATCGTCTCGCACAACCTCAACGACGTCTTCGAGGTAGCGGACCGCGTTTCGATATTGCGGCTGGGCAGGATGGTGGCGCAGGCGCCATAGCGGACTTCGACGCCCAGAGTGTGGTCGAGTACATGACCCTCGGGACGCTGGCGGGAGGGGCGGGCGACGCAGCCGCGATAGCAGCGTCGCCGGCGAGCGGAAACGGCCCTGCCGTCGGTAGCGGGCCAGAGGAGGCCTGAACCATGGCCGTTGGCCAACCACCCCCAACAGACAAGCCCCCGGCAGGCAGCGGTGGTAGCGAGCCCCCCGTGCCCCGGGGTGCAGTTGTAACCGAAGCGCCACCGGATGAGCTACCGGCCCCAGACAGCGTCGTCGTAATCGCCTCGGCCGAGGTACTGGCCAACACGCTCCCCGAGTACGTAAGGGCATGGTGGCAGAGGGTCAAGGCGGGCGACAGCGGTGTGCTGCCGGTCGTGGTCGGCCTGGTAGTGATCGTCGCCGTTTTCGAGATCCGGACCTCGCTGTACCTGTCGGCCGGGAACATCGTCAACCTGTTCAACCAGGCGGTCGTCTTCATCATGTTCGCCATCGGCGAGGTCTTCGTGCTCTTGCTCGGCGGGATCGACCTCTCCATGGTGTTCGTAGCGGGCATCGGTGCCGGGCTTATTGCTGCTTTGGTGGCCCCGCCGTACAACCTCCCCTGGTGGCTGGCGGTCCTGGCGGGCTGTGGCGCCACGACGGCCATCGGCCTCCTTCAAGGCGTGCTCATCACCCGCCTCAAGCTGCCGTCGTTCATCGTCACGCTCGCCGGTTACGTCGCCTGGCAGGGCGTAATGATCTGGATGTTCGACACGTTCCCGATCGCCGTCGGCGGTGTGATCTCGATATCCAACCGGGTCCTGCTCGACATTGTGGGCGGCAGCATGAGCCCGGCGGCTAGCTGGATCGTAATGATCGTGGTAGTTGGGGCATTCGGGATCTTCACGGTATGGCGCGACCTCCGCCGCCGGTCGCAAGGCCTCGTTACGGCACCTTTGGGACTGACCCTGCTCAAGGTGGTGGCAGTGGCGGTGGCGGGTGTCGTGATCGTTCTCATCTGCAACGTCAACCGCGGTACCGGGAGCCAGAAGGTAGCCGGCGTCCCCTGGTCGATGCCCGTCCTGCTCGTTGTGTTCATCATCACCAGCTTCTTGCTGGCCCGCACCCGTTTTGGCCGCTACATCTACGCCATCGGCGGCAACGCCGAGGCCGCCCGCCGGGCTGGTATCGACGTCAGGCTGATCCGCACGGCCGCCTTCGGCATAACGGGCCTCATGGCGGGCATAGCCGGCCTCATGTACCTCTCCCAGATCGGCTCCATCGCCACCGACATCGACCCCACGTACGTGCTCTATGCCATTGCCGCTGCCGTCATCGGCGGCACCAGCCTCTACGGTGGCCGGGGCAAGCCCCTGCACGCCGTCCTCGGTGGGCTCGTCATCGCGGCTGTGTACAACGGCATCTACTTGATAGGCCTCGGCGCGGCTGCCACGTACATCGTGACCGGGGTTGTGTTGCTCGTCGCGCTGACCGTCGACTCCGTTGCACGGCGAGGCGGGGCGCGGGCGGGGGCATAGGCCAAGACGAGCACCGTTGGCCTGACTTGAGCCGGCCGGTGCTCGCCGACCAGCGGGGATAGCACTCCGAAACGGTCGTCGGGGAGTGGGTGCCAGTAAGGGTCGGCCTTCGGTTTCGCGGTGCCGCTACTGCCGACGGCGGCCCGGTACGCCACGTCGGGTCTTCGCCGGCACTCCGGCCACTGGTCAGGAAATCCGGCCACCGGCCAGGCGCTAGGCTGGCCACGTGTCGGGGGTGTAGCTCAGCCCGGAAGAGCGCTACGTTCGCAACGTAGAAGTCGTGGGTTCAAGTCCCATCACCTCCACCAAGAAAATGCCTGGTAGAAGGTGTTCTAGCCGGACGATGCGCTAGCTACCACTTGTATGCGGCTAGAGCCCGCGACTCATTTTGAACCCTAAATCTGGCGGGTTGGCCCCGTCTTCTGACCAGGTGCTGCCTCCAGGAACGTTCGCCCAGTTGCCAGTGGCGAACACCGCCGTAGTCGCTTCAGAGCTGGGGTGCGCAACCAGGCAAACGTTGCCTGTCGTGGCACTGGTTCGAGCGTTGGCAGAAGGAGAAGCTCGAGAGACGCTCCGTCGTCCGTGTGGGCATCGGGAGGGGGCGGGGAGTCGACGTTCGCTCGAGACAAGGCTCAATGGCGTGGCTGGTGCCCCAACTGTATTGGGGTTCAGTTACCGCAGACGGTCAGCCAAGCGCAGCTAACAGCGGCCTTGCGAGATGGAAGCCGCTGGACGTTCTCCCAACACCGTGCGAACTCATCGGGTTTATGATGCGGCGTTTTTCAACTTGGCTTGTCGAACCAAAGGTGTTGCAAGTTAGTCCAGCCAAAGGGGCCAGCTTGGCCGAGATGTCGTTGTGGACGCCACGAAATGGCACTCCCGGCCGTTGAGCGGCTCGGCCGACACCTGGTGCAAGAATCTCACCTCAAACTTATCGACACCGTGAAAAGTAGTCTTTGCCGAGGCGGCAGGTTTCTGAGCGACGGCGGAAGAGGCCGTGAGAGTCGGGCCAGTTGTCATCTCGGCCTACGGCACTGCAGGTCCCGAGGCTCCTACGGCAGGTCTGTTACCTCGCAATGTCGGGCGACCAAGTGCGAGAGGAAGTCCAGTGTGGGCATTGGGCCGGGCGGCCTTCTGGCCGGCTACTCTTGCGGGCAACTGACCACGCTCTACCAGCACGCCGGGCGCTGAGCCTCCAGCAACCGCCTCATGATGTGATCGCAGAGGTTTGCGAAACCTCGGCTCTTCTCTGCCGGTTCAACCAGAAGGGTGAGTGATGACGTTCGTGCGAACAGCCGAGAAACGACCTGTGGACGGGCGGCGCAGTGACCGCGGCGTGCTTGCGGGCGCCCGTCGGAGGGCCTATCGGCGTGCCCGAGCGGCTGCGCTGGTAGCGGTGACACTGGTCGCGGTCCTGGTGACCGGAGCGGCATCGAGCCCAAGCGCCGGCGCCCAGGCGCCTACTGACACGACAGCCCTCTCTGCGAGCGCGACCTTTTCGGCTTCCGCACAATTTGTCCAGCTGATTGCGGTCGTCACTTCCGGCGGGGCGGCAGTCCACGAGGGCAGCGTCACGTTCACGGTGGAGGGCGCCCCGGTGATCGGCACGGCCACCTCGGGCAACGTTGTGGACGGCGCCGCAACCGTTAGCTACTCGTTGCCCAGCGGCCTGGGGGCCGGTGCCTACATGTTCGAAGCCCAGTACTCGGACAGCTCAGGAAATTTCGCCAGTTCCGACTCCACCGGGATCCTGACGGTCAACCTGGCGACGACGACGACGACGGCGTCCAATGCCACCACGGGCTTTTCCGTCTCCACGCAAGACGTCCAGCTGAGCGCATCGGTTACCTCCTCAGGCGGCACCGTAAACGCGGGAACGGTCACGTTTACGGTGTCGCAGGGCGCCACCGTGATAGGCGCGGCGACCGCGGGCACTGTTACGAACGGCACTGCCACGGCCAGTTACGCGCTGCCGGCAGGCCTGGCTATCGGCTCCTACGCCATCGAGGCCCAATACAGCAGCGGCTTTGACAACTTTGTCTCGAGCAGCAGCACCGGTTCTCTCACGGTCACCTCGGCGTCGACGACCACTATCGCCTCCAGTGCCACCTCGAGCTTTTCCTCCGCCGCACAAAACGTCCAGCTGAGCGCCACGGTTAATTCAGCTACCGGGACGGTCGAGGAGGGGTCGGTAACGTTTACGGTCCTGCAGGGCGCGACCGTGATCGGCACCGCCACCTCGGGGAGTGTCTCGAACGGCATAGCCGCCGTCACCTATGCGCTGCCCGCCGGCTTGGCCAGCGGCACCTACACGATCGAGGCCGATTACAGCGGCAGCTCACCCCACTTCGTCGCTAGCTCGGACTCGACCCAAATCCTGACAATCAACCCGGCGCCGACGACGACTACTGCCTTCAGTGTCACCACGGCCTTTTCCGCTGCCACCCAGATTGTCGCGCTGAGCGCCACGGTCACCTCCGCGGGCGGCACAGTAAACGAGGGATCAGTCACGTTCATGGTCCAGGAAGGCGCCGCCGAGATCGGCACCGCCACCCCGGGCAGTGCCTCTAACGGCGTAGCAACTGCCAGCTACGCGCTGCCCGCCGGCTTGGCCAGCGGCACCTACACGATCGAGGCCGACTACAGCGACGGCTCGAGTGACTTCGCCTCCAGTTCGGACGCCAGCCATACGGTCTCCGTGGCCCCTCCGGCCCCGTCCTCGTCCGTGCCCGGGTCTCCGACCAACCTCACCGGCGCGGGAGGCGACGGCAATGCGTCCCTGTCGTGGACAGCTCCTTCTGACAATGGCGGCTTGGCTATCACTGGCTATGACCTTTACGAGGGCACTTCCCAGGGCAACGAGTCCGGGACGCCGGTCAACGCCTCGCCCATCACCGGCACGAGCTACACGATCGCAGGGCTCACCAACGCCGCGACCTATTGGTTCGTAGTTAAGGCGTTGAACGCGGTGGGCGAAGGACCGGCCTCCAACGAGGTCTCTGACACTCCATCGGCGACCGCGATGCCGCCCTCGATTGGTACATCACCTCCCACCACCACGACCCCGGTCACGACGACCAGCCCGCCTCCGGACTTCCCACGTGCTGGGCTCAGCTACTCCAACGGAGCGATAGTCCGCTTTGGGGCCCAGCCTTACGTCTTGGCCGGCGGGCACGGGTTCGGTGCCTCGTCCGGCCAACTGGCGGCGCTGGAGAGAGTGGACCACGCCCAGGTGCAAGCAGCCTCGCCCGGTGCCGTGGCTCCGGCCGGGACGCCTCGGCCCGGCACGTTGCTCTCCACCAAGGCGGTGGACGGCGCCGGCACCGTCTACGTGGTAGGCACCGACGGCGAACTCCACGGCTTTTCCACCCCGCACCAGTTCTTCGCCGACGGTTATGACGCAGCCTTGGTCGTGACCGTGCCCACTCTGGCCGGCGTGCGGGTGGGGACCACCGTTGGCGTATCCGGGGCCGGGGCCACGGCGCTGGGCACCCGGGCCGATGGGGCCGTGGTCGACTCTGCGGGCACTTTCTACGTCTTTGCCGGAGGCAGGGCCTTCGGCCTTTCCTCGCCCGCCGCCCTCGGCCGGGTGCGGGCGGCCGACCTGGCGGAGGTGGTGAGCGGGCCGGTGGGGCCGGCCGTGACCGGTGCCTCCGTGGCCGGTGGGGTGCTGCTAAGTGCGCCGGGGAAGGTGTACGTGAGCTATCAGGGTTCCCTGTACCTGTTCAAGACCCCCGCCCAGCTGGTTACCGACGGCTACGGCGGCACCGCCGCGGTGCCCGTACCCGGCACCGATGGCGACACGGTGTTGCGGTACTCGAATTCATAACCTCGACTGGCGCAGCTGGGCATTGAGACTTCACCGCTGGGCCAATTCTGGGCCAGTACCCGCCGGCTCCTCCATATTTTCGTGGTGGGTATCCGTGTCGCATGACTCAGTCGGCATCGTTGCGCATCTTCGCGTATGGGTAGCGCTGAGGGCATGGTGGTTGCAAGGCGTTGGGCCACTGCCGACATCATGTGATATCACACCTGGGAAGTCGATGACCGACATCTTGACCGTGACGTGCCCGACGACGTCTTGGCTGCAATCGACGCTAAGGCTCGCAGAGTCGGGTTGTCGCGCACTGAGTACATTCTGCGCACCTTGTCCCGCGAACGTGGCGATGCGGGCCCCGAGGTCACCGTGGAGGACCTGGTCAGGTTCGCCGACACGTTCGCCGACCTGGCCGACCCTCAGGTCATGCGACAGGCCTGGGCGTGACCACCTGGCTGATCGACAAGTCGGCTTTGGTCCGTCTCGGCCGCAGCCCGGATGCCGAAGAGTGGGCCACCAGGGTCGAGCGGAGCTTGGTCCGAGTCTGCACGGTCACAAGGCTGAGGTCGGGCGGAGAGCCCGCCAGTGGGCCGCATGCTCGTCGAGTACCTTACGCCAGCTATTGAAGACCGCGCCGTGGAGGTTCGAGTCGCCCTCGCGGAACGCGGTCAGCACCGGGCGGCATCTATCCCGGACCTGCTCATCGCCGCCACTGCCGAGCTAGCCCAGCTCATCGTCCTGCACGATGATCAGGACTTCGAGCTCATCTCGGATGTCACCGGTCAACCTGTCGAGCGGATCGCGGCCAGCTGAACACGCGACGTCCCATGGACCGTTTGTATGGGGCGCCCATCGCGAGCAGAGAGGGCTATTTCTAGCCCTACCCCTGGGTCTGACGTGTGGCTCTCGGGGCGAAGCTCGCCGTCTCCTCCGTGTGACGACGTGACTCATTTGTTGCCCTTCAGTGCACCTCGGTGCCCTTGGGTGCCCGAATTACAAGGCGCCTGGTCCTTTCTGCGAACAAGCAGCTCAGGAGCTGTGGCGTCCCTTATTGTTCGATACCCATATAGACGCGTAGCACTTCTAAGGCGTCGCCAAGAGGTTTTCCCGCATACTCCGTTAGTACGCCAGCCAGCATCGTCCATAAGGCAACGAAGCTCATCATCAACTCGGCCGGCTCGACCTCCGTGAGCATGCCGCTGTCGTTCACGTATTGAGCGTCCTCGACCCTTCCGCTCGTCCAGGCTGTGACTGCCTCTCTCATCACCTGTGCGGCATGGTTATCGGTCCCGGCGGCTAGCTGCAGCCACAGGTCAGCGCGGGCATCCTCGAAGGAACGACCTTGTAGGTTCGCCACCGTGCCGAGCGCACTGCTGACGATCACAATGAGGTTGTAAACGACCTCTGACGTGAACGGGGCGTTTTCGAAGGTGGCATCAACTTCACTCTCGTAGAGACGGCCCTCCTTCCAACGTGCCCACGTTTCGAACAGGTCGTAAGTCACCCTCGCCGCCTCGGTGCCCTTCTCGATGCCAGCCATGACCAGACACTAGGTCGAGCTGTGTGCACCTGCTTTGACCTGGGCTTATCCAGGCGTTTCCATGGCGCTCCGCTGCACAGTGCAGCCCACGACATTCCCCCGCTCAAACCCCAACCAATTTCACCTCTCGAACCAACCGCCCAAGATACGCGTTCTTCTCCACCAAAAAACGACCCTTGTCTGCATCCGTAAAACTTCCCAGGTACTCGCCACTAGTGACGCTTACAATTGCCTTTGCCCGTTCATAATCACTAATTACCATTACGGTCCTAGCCGAGGGTCCCTCTTTACAAATCCTTTGTTCCGCTGCTAAAACCCCGATGTCGTGCGCCCATGCGGGTCGTAGCCCTTGGCTGCTTTTGCCCAAACTCCGTTGGTAACGCACCGAGCAGCGTCGAGCGCGAGATCGCTCCTCGGCGACCTCGGCTTCGTTGAAGACCGTCGCTCGCGCCGCAGGTTGAGGAGTACCCTGCCTTCCCCGACGACTGTGGCCTCCTTGGCCCCGGCCCGGGGCCATCAGGGGACGGTGTAGGCGACCAGCTGGGGGTTATGGCCGCTATCCGTACTCGACGTCAGGGGGCCGCCCACGGGGACGAGCACCGTGTTGCCGAAGACGGCTATCGGCGCGTTGGCCGACGTGGGTAGCTGGTGGCGGTAGACGATCTCACCCGTGGCCCCCTTGAGAGCGATCAGCACGCCGTTGTAGAGGTCCGTGAAGACCAGGTCATTGGAGACCGTGGTCGCGCCGAGCGGCATAGTCGGGACCTTGGTGCCCCATTCGACCTTGCCGGTGGCCAGGCTGAGGGCCTCCACCTCCCCGGTTGCGACGTAGTCGCCCTTGCTACGGAAGGTTGTCAGGCTTGTGGCGGTGAAGGGGAGGTCGATGGTGGCCACAAACACGCTGCCACCCGCGACCGCAATGTTGGATAGCACGCCGCCCAGGCCTGCGGGCTCGTAGGTATAGGGGAACGTGATCTTCAGCTTGTGCGCCAGCGCCAGGGCGGAGTCGTCGTCGTGGCCGTTGTGCTTGCCGACCGGCGTTTTCCACAGCAGCGCCCCGGTACGCGCGGCCAGGGCGTAAACGTAGCCCATCTTGCCGGCAGTGATGATCACGGGGGCCCATGGATAGACGCCGCGACAGGCGATACCTGCAGGTCGTGGTCCATAAAGTCGTCCGGGGCGGTCTGTCTCTAAACACCCTGTCTTGTAACATGGGTGAATGCCTGTAATCGCTGTCTACGCCCGGGCCTCCAGGGATCCCGAGGACAAGAAGATTCGACCGACCGCCAGCTCGACCGCTGCACCGAGCATGCCGAGAAACTGTTCCCCGGCCTGGAGGTCCGTCGCTTCAAAGACGACAACCTCTCGGGGGCCGACCCCGATGTGGTCCGCCCGGGCTACAACGCCCTCGTCGACGCCGTCCGCCGCGGCGAGGTGGCCGAGGTGGTCTGCCACGAACAGTCCCGGCTCACTCGCCGGCCGGACCAGTGGAACGAGCTGGTGGTCACCCTGACCAAGGCCGGCATCACCAAGATTCGACACCGTCCAGGGCGGGATCGTGCCCGTGGACCCGGGCAACCGCCTGGTGGGGTCGATCATGAACCTGATCGACGCCGAGGAGGTCGAACGCACCAAGGCCCGTACCCGGGCGTCCCACGAGCAGCTGGCCAAGGAAGGCCGCCCGAGCGGCACCCAGGCGTACGGCTACCGCCGGGTCACCAAGAATGGTCGGCCCATGTACGAGGTCGACCCGGTTGAGGCGGCCGTGGTGCGCCGGATGTGCGACGAGCTCATCGCCGGCCACTCCGCCAGCGCCATCTGCCAACGCCTGAACGACGACGGGATCGCCACTCCTCGGCCGTCGGTCCAAGCCCGCGGGGCCGACGGCCGGCCCGTGTTGGGTGACGACGGCAAGCCGGTACGAGTACCGCGGCCGGGCACCCACTGGCGGCCGGCCAGCCTGCGCTCCGTGGTCACCAAAGCCTCCATCGCCGGCCTGCGTACCCACCACGGCGAGGTCACCGGGCCGGCCATGTGGGCGGCCATCGTCGACGAGGAGACTTGGCGCAAGGCCACCCGGGCGCTCCACTCGGCCACCGTGGTCGACAGCCGGGGCCGGCGGGTCCATGCGCCCGGGGCCTACCGCGCCCGGCGGAAGTGGTTGCTGACTGGAGGACTGGCCCGGTGCGGGTTCTGTGGAACTGGCCATCAAGCCGAAACAGGGCGTCCCCGCCTATTGCTGCCAAGGCCGGCCCACGAGCTGCCAGAAGGTCTCGCTCCAGCCGGCCAAGCTGGTCGAGGCCCTGGTGACGGAGCAGCTGCTCGACCTGCTGGACGACCCGAGGATGGCGAGGCGCCTGATGGAGAGCCCCGACCCTGAGCGGGCCGCCCTGCTCCACGACTTAGGCAAGGCCGAGGAGGACATGCGCCAGACCACCGAGCGCCTCCAGGCTGGCCGCCTCGAGTGGGACGACTACGACGTCCTGTACGCCACCTTCAAGGCCCGGGCCGACTTCGCCCGCTCCGCCCTGGAGGCCCTGGCCGAACCGATGGTCGGCCTGCCGCCGGCCGACGAGATGCGCCGGGAGTGGGACGCCGGCCGCCTCACCCTGCGCCAGAAGCGGGCCTTGCTGGAGGTCTACATCACGGCCGTGACGGTCTTGCCGGCGCCGGCGGGCAAGGTCCCTGCCACCGTGGGCGAGCGGCTCGGCCGCCGCCTCAAGGTCGAGTGGCGGGCATGACAAAGTCGCGCAAGCAACGGGCACCGACGAGCCCGGTAGACCTCGACTACGTGGCCCGGCGGTTCCAGGGCGCCACTGTCATGGTCGGTTCGCTCATCGAACCGGCAGCCAACTTCGGCTGTATCGAGGACATCCGGGTGGCTTGTCACGAGGGCTGGTTCACCAACTTCAGGCTGCTGGCCGAGTTCCTGAAATGCCCACGACCGGGCGGCCCAAACCCTCAGATGTTCGCCCCTGCCTGGACCGTCCCCAGCCAAGAGTGGAGACAGCGCCTGGGCAAGGAGTACCGCTTCGCCTCGACGCACGTCGCCCATCTGTGGGGCCCTGACGGCGAACCGGAACCGCCGTTCGATGCCGACACGCCGGCAAAGCAGAGAGCGGACCTGAAGGAAAGGGCGGAGTTCTTGCTTCACGTCATTGACGATTTCGTCGCCGCGGTGACGAGCCAGACCTGCGCTGACGTAATGCGCGAAGGCGTACGCCTGGCCAGGAGAGCCTTACAAGGCTCGGGCTAACCGTCAGGGGCGATGGCGTCGACGTCGCCCATCTGAGCCAGCAATGCCAGCAGTTCAGCGTCGCTCAGCTCTCGCCTAGGGGCCTTCCTGGCCCGCCTGGCGGCTGCCTTGCACTGCGCCGAGCAATAGCTGGGCCAGGGGCCTCGGGCCCCTCTGGGCGCCACCAGGCCGCTGCAGCGGGCGCAGCGTGGGATGCCGGGCACGGCCACACATCGGAGGTTAGAGAACCCGTGCCACCCAAATTGCGAAAACCTGTCCTCGTCCGGTCGTTGCAGGAAACCTGTCTGTGGGCATATTTGGCCCTAGCCTGCCTCCCCACCCAGGTGCTGGCCCAGGTCGCGGCCGAATCCGAACGCTAGGTGAACGGGTGCCGGGTAGGGCAAGGAGCGCGGGCCGGTCGGTCGTCGCCGACTGTCGAAAGGCTGACCTCGCGGGTACGAGGTCAGCCTTGTTGCTGGACCGGGCACTGGAGCGAGATCAACTGCGCCTTCTCGCTCGGCCCGTAAGCGCAGCTCGACCACAGCGGTTGGTGCGGACCGTGGGCTCCCCGCTGCGGCGGTTGCCGCAGCAAATGCCATACCGGCTGACGGCACTCACAGCCTGAGCGACCTGGTGCCGATGGGCAGGGGGGACCAACTAGAGGCGGCCAGGCCACGGGAGGGGGCCAGGTCACGGGGCCAGTTGCTCCTCCTGGTACACGTCCCGCCCTTTAGCGCAGGGCGGGGACCGGAGGATGGCCTCGAGGGCCAGCCCGGCCCGGCCCGCGTAGGTACCACTGAGGAAAGGCCATGTCCCAACCGACGTCGTCGGCTCGCGGCAGGGGGGAGCGCTGACGGGGGAGGAGGACTATCCGCTCCCGTTCCCTGGCGGCCCGGGGGGGCCTCACCCGGGAGGCACTGGGGGAGGCTCACCCGGCAGGTCCTGGGGGGAGAGCGCTGGGGGGCCTCGACGACAGGCACTGGGGGGCCTCACCGCGGGGAGGCACCGGGGGCCGGCCCGAAAGGGCCCGGGAGGTCCTCGGGAAAAAGGGGCCGGGGGGGCGCTCAGAAAAAGGGGACGGGGTCGTCTGAAAAGGAAGACGGGGGGTCGTCTGGAAAAAGGGAGACGGGGAGTCGGCAAATGGAACGCTTATCGGCCGTCGATAAACCCCGCCTAAACGGCCGGGGGGGGTCTTGATAAACGTGGCTTTTCCTGGCCCGATAAACAGGCCGGGGGGGTATTGCCCGGGACAGGGGCTCTCACCAGGGGTACTAAGCGGCAGTGACGAAATGGGGGGGTGTCTTTGGTACGGCCGAGGAAAGGCCAGGGGGGAGTGCCGATTACCAACGGGCACGCCCCGGCCCGGGCCCCACTCGTCAATGGGGGGCCCGGCCGAGGACTGTCGCGGCGGTCGGCCTGACGCCCAGGCCGGGCCGCACTGATCGAGGTCGTTCGTAGGGACGGGTCGAGTGCTATTCGCTGCCCGGCCAGGTCGCTACTTCTTGGCTGGGGCTGGCGTCATCCCCGGTGGCCAGGGGATGACCGGGGGCGTGGTCCCGGTCGGCGGGGGCCAGTCGGGCCAGGCCGGCCAGGGCACGACGTAAAGGTCGCGGTCCACGCTCACCGTCACGCCGGCGGCGTCTTTGACGATGGTGTCGACCACGTAAGTGGTACCTGGCGCCGGGAAGTAGTGGCCAGCGGTGGCGGCGTCGGTGCCGACCACCGTGTCTGGGCTCCCGTCGTTCCATACGTAGGTGACGGTGCCGCCGGTGGGCAGGGGCATGGCGCTACTTCTTCGCCGGCCCCGGGGGCTTTGTCGGGGCCGAGGCGGTGGTGGTCGTCCTCTCGCCGGTGGTGGCCGTCACGTACCCGGCGCTCGGGGGCGTGGCCGCGTTCTCGACGGTGGTGTCGACGACGAAGGGCAAGGCTGTGACCTGGCACAGGCGCAGGCTTTTTTCTGGCAGCGGAGCGGCCACCGCGGCGCGCAGCTTGACCCGCACGGACTGGCTGTCGTGGGTCCAGGCGCCGTCGCCGTACGGGCTCATTTCGAACGACAGGGCTTCGCGGACCACGAAGTAGACGCTGCTCACGTCGACGGCCAGGACGTGACCGACCGACAGGGAGGGCACCGGCACCGCCGTGACGGGGCCCAGCGTGAGCGTGCCGCCGTTGGGGTGGATGGGTTGGCCGTCGGTACCGACCCGGGCCAGCTCGGTGGCGAGCGGGACCGGGTGGCAGAACACTCGCACGGACGAAGGTTCAGCCCCGCTCGCTAGCAATTCACCCCAGGCGTTGATGGCCGATTCCCGCAGGTCGGCGCCCGGTGCCGCCAGCGGGCTCTTTGCTACTACTCCGTCGGGCGCGGGCGCCCCCGAGCCGTACAGCAGGCCCAGGTCCAACGCCGGGCCGTCGGAGTCGGACAGCACTTTGCCGATCTGGGCGGCCAGCGGGAACTGCGTGTCCCCTAGCGCCTCGTTGCTAACCCAGTGGAGTGACGCCAATTTGCACACACCGACGATGTCGGTCTCGCCGTTCAACTGCACGCTCGGGATGGCCTCGCCTTCGTTCAGCCATATGCCTTGACCGGGAGCAGTGATGGGAAATGCCACGGAGCCGTTTGAGGTCGGCATCTTGGTCAGCGAGTCAGCAAACGGACTGCCGGTCAGCAGCTTGTTCATCAGGTAATCGAGCAACTGGGGCGGCCAAAGCACCCCGCCGAAGTCGCTCCTCATGGTCATGGTCACGGGTGCTTGCCTCCTTCAAGGGGCAAAAAGGGCCACGGGCAAACGAGAGTTGCCCGGCACGGCTATCGCTCAGGGGGCGTCCCATTTGAGCGGCGCAACCATCGAGGGGCGTCCTCGACTTGCCCGCGACGCTAGTCCTCGATGCGCGACCAGTACGTGGCGATGACCTGCGGGGTCCCGTCAGGCCAGTCCCCGACGTGGGTGAACTTGGCGTCGATCGGGATGCGCACCGGCAGGTGGTTGATGGCGACCTCAGTGCCGTCCTCGACGAAGATGCGGGCGGCGAACTCCTCGAGCATGCGCACCTTGCGCTCGTAGGCGGCACCGGCCTCGTCCACCGCCCGGGCGAGCTCCTCCTCGCTCATGCCGGCGCCCAACGCAGGACGGCGCCGTCGCTGGCCACCTGGACGGACCACCCGATCGGCAGCTCGGCGGCCAGGGCGACAAGCTGGCTGAGCAAGTCGGGGCCGGAGGCGTTCGTACAGGGCCTGGGACAGTCGGCACTTCACGGTCTGTGGGCCGACGGGCCTGGTGCCTTTTCCTACAGGAGTTGGAACACCACAGCCGTGTGGGCGCCCCGTCGATCGCCGTCCCACAGCCCCGGCAGCCCCGGGCCGTCGGCGAGGCGCTGGGGACGGGCGAGGCCGCGACGTGGTTGCCGTCGCCGGCGATGACCTCGGGGGCGTAGCCGTGGGCGGTGAGCAGCTCGCTGCGGGTCATCGTGTCCTCGCGGGGGAAGGCATTGCCCACTGGTCCCATCTTCGTCTCCCGGCGTGGACGGGCACCACTATTGCGAAGAGGTTTCAGCCCTCGATGGAATCGGCCAGCGAGCGCAAATGGGACCGGGCCAGGCCCAGTCGCACCGCGGTGGCCCGGTCCGTTTGCTCCGGGCAGCGTGGGTCACCGCGGGGATAGGCGTAGTCGCTCAAAAGCACGAGATCCTCGGCCGAAAGGCCGTAGTCGGCAAGCAGGTCCTGCTCGGTCATGTTCGTCGGTCTCCTTCGCTCGGCTGTCACTTCGGTCCCTCCTCGGGCCCGGATATACCCCCACCCGACATTTCTGGCGCGCTTGCTCCCGGAGGTGCGCCAGAAATGTCGGTACCCCCTATATCTGCCCCTCCGGTCATCGCCTGGGCGACCTTCGAGGCCTCCTCCGAGAGGTGCCAAATATCCGGCCGACCTGGGCCTTGGCGCTCACAGCGGACAACCCCGTGGACCGCCAGGTCCTCCAGGGCCCGGTGGGTTGTCCGGGTCGGGTGGTCGACCTTGGCGGCCACTTCTGGACTGGTCCGGGGGACGCCATCTGCCAGTGCCCTGAAGGCCAACCGACGGAGCTTTGGCATCGAGTCGGCCGCCAGCCCGGAGCACTACTTGCCACGCCTGAGCCGGCTCATAACCAAGGGCCAGCGTCCCCGAGCGGAGCTGGCCCAGGACCTTGGCGGCCCGGCTCGGGCTATCGGGGTCGCCGACGAGGCTTATCTCGCCGTGGTGGTCTCGCTCGACCGGGGAACGAGCCAGGCTGACCAGGGAGGCCAGCTCGGCCATGGCCTGCACCTCATCGTCGCTCGGTGGCAGCGGCGCGGCCAGGAGCCGGCCGAACAGCCGGGCAACCACCGCACGCAGCTCCTGGCGTATCTCGGTCTCGTGGCCCTCGTTGGCGAGCACCCGCTTGGCCACTGCGAGGCGGTCCTCGCTGCCGGTGCGCACGACCATGAAGCGGTTGCCGAACAGGGCCAGCACCCCGTGGGCGCTGTCGAGGGCAGTGGTCGAGGCCGCCAACAGGCTGCAGCGGCCGGACCACTTGAGCCGCCGCGCTCCTCGGCCCCGATGCCGCGCACCCAGGAACCATCGAGTATCTCCCGGAGGGCAGCGAACAGCTGCGCTCTCGCCTCGCGCTGCAACGACAGCAGCGAGGTGAGGTCTTTGAACGCCAGGATGCCGCTGGCCCCGACCTCGTGCAGCAGGCCGCCGGTGGACTGCTTGCCCTTCTCGTGCTTGGGGGTCCCCGACAACAGTGAGGCTTCGCCGGTGACGGCGGAAACGACGACCACGCCGGGCACGCCCGAGCAAGCTTCGAGCATCACGGTCTTGGCTGAGCCAGAGCCCCCGACGACTACGAGCCCGAAGGGGTCGCCCCCCAGCTGGTGAGCCGCTACGGCGGCCAGGACCGTCCGCAAGGGCACCAGGTCCGTCATCACCAGCCACCGACGGAAACATGCCTCCAGCGCGGGGAGCTGGTTGGCGGCGCCGGCGCCGTCGAGGGCCGGAGAGGCCGGTCAACGACGACCGGGAGCAGTTCCTCGACGCTGTAGCCGGCAGCGAGGTGGTCATAAGCATCCTTGCCCGTCTTGGCCTCCAGGACCACGACGTGGATGCTGTGGTTGCGCAGGCTGGTGGCGACCTCCTGGGCGTGCTCGCGGCCCTTGTCGTCCCTGTCCTGGACGACGATGACCGTAGAAGCGCCGACGAGGGCCTCAGCGTAGTCATCACGCCACTTGAGCGCTCCTCCCGGGTTGCAGGTGGCGACGACTCCTGCATCGACCAGGGCGTCCACGTCCTTCTCGCCCTCGGCGATGTAGACGGTCCCGCCGGCGGACACGGCCCCCTGCACCGCGGGCAAGTTGTAGAGCACCCGTCGTACCCCGTTGAGGGCGCCGGAGCCTTCGACCCACCCGCCGTTGCCGTCTGGCCGGCGCTGGCGGAACTGCTTTCCCGACTTGCGCACCACCTGGAACAGCACCCGGCCGTCCTCGTCGGCATAGTCGTACGTGGCCAAAACCTCGGCCCGCCCCCGGGGGGCCCGGGAACGAACAGGTCGGCCGTGGTCAACCGGAGCACGGTCAGGACGTCATCGAGAGGGCAGCCGGCCTGGCACTTGACCAGGGCTCGCCCACCAGCGCCTTCGGAGACCGACAGAGAGGGGTTGCGGTCGTCATGGGCGGGACAGCGAGCGCTGTAGCCCTTGCCCGATCGCCTCGGCGTACAGCCAGCCTCCTGAAGGCGTTGCAGCACGAGCTCGAGCGGGCTCACGGCCGTCTCTCCTGGACCAGCCGCTGGGCGCGGCTGGCAGCATGTGAACACCGCCTCGACCGCCGCCTTGACGTCGTACTGGCCCAACATCGCCAGGGCCATGGCCCGGGTCGCAGCGATGACCCACAAGAGGGGCTCGCGTTCAGCGTCACGGCCAACAGGTACCGTGGGACCCTGCAGCGTCCCATCTATCGGTTGTTGGTCGTGGCGCCCGTGGTCCGCGGGCGCTGCCACGCTAAGAAGCCCGGGGACGGATGATCTTGGCGGCCTGGTCGAGCGCTTCGTCGGACGACCGCTCGGGCAGCCCCTGGGCCTTGCGCTCGGCCTTGCGGGACGCCTTGGCCACCTTGGCCACCGAGTCGTCTACTTCTTCGAACAACAGGTCTTCGGGGCGGCAGTTGAGCGTCTGGCAGAGGACCACCAGGACGTCGGCCGGCGGCATGGCCCGGCCCAGCTCCCAGTTGACGACGGCCTCGGTGTTGCGGTTGGTGGCGAGGGCCAGGTGCTCGCGCTTCAAGCCGGCGGCCTCCCGAAGGGCGCGCAGGGCCTGGCCGTTGAACCGGTAACGGGTAACCGGACGAGCGGGCATGTCAGCTCCTTTGAGGTAGAAAGCCCGAGGCCGGTCGCCGTCCGTGGCGACCAGCCCGTTGTCTGGACTTCCTCCCTCCCACTGCCCCAGAGAGTTCCCTGCGCCCGGTGACGGGCAACCCAACACGGCCACGGAGCTTCAAAGAGCGACCTCGCCATAGTTACGGGGCAGTGGGCCCCCTGGACCGAGGTGCGTGCCTGGGCTAGGAGTCACAATAATGTACTTACGCACGTGTTACAAGACCCTGTTGAGGCTAGGGGTGTTTAGGGACAGTTGTCCGGCACGGCCTGGTAGTACCAGCGCAGTTTGCCGGTCGCCGCATCCAGGTTCACCGCGCTATCGGTGTAGAGCTGGCGGGAGGGGTACTTGACCGCCTCTGCGATGGTCTCATACGGGTTCCCGGTGCCAAAGGTCACCGAGCCGTCACTACCCGCCAGCGGCGTCTCCCAGGCCCCGCCCGAGCCGATAGCCTCCACGCTCGGGGACGGGTTCAGGACCGTGTCGAACTCCCACAACAGAGCTCCATTGGCCGCATTCAGTGCCATGAGCAGGCCGTTGCCGGGGCCTTTCGCGCTGGCCAGATAGACCCGCCCGTTGGCGACCTGCGGCTGGATCTCGAACACTCCTTGGCCGCTGTTCAGCAAGTGGCGGTCCACCCAGGTCGTCTTGCCGCTCGCCGCGCTGAGGGCAAAGACCGAGCTCTGTGTGTCGCCGTAGACCATGCCGTCCGCCACCGCCACCCCGTCAGGCCCGGGGCCACTGCTCTCGGGGAGGTCCACGTGGTACTCCCACTTCAGTTTGCCCGTGGCGAGTACCAGTGCGTACACGTTGGCGTCTTGGTCTTGTATGTACACGACCCCGTCGGACACGACGGGAGCGGCGGTCAGCGAGCCGGAGTACGATACGCCAGCCGCTGCCTCGCCTGACAGCTTGAACGACCAGGCTTCCCTCAGCTGCGACACGTTGGCCGACGAGATCACCGAACCCGGCGCCACCCTGGTATTAGCCAGGTCCCCGTTCGGGTAGGGCCACTCTCCCGAAGGCGACCCCGCGCCCGAGAAGTCCGTGGTGACAGGAACGGAGCTGCTCCCTCCTCCGGTCGCGGCGGCGGGCATGGTCGCCGAGACAAGCAGGACCGCGCTCACGAACAACCCGAGGCGTCCTTGAAGTGGTGCTCGTGCTGCCCCGTTACCGTCGGCAGGGTTCAGCCGGACCGACCGGGCCTTTGCTCGGAGTTCGTCGAACATTGGAACCTCCCTGGTCCTTGCGGGCCACTCCAGCTAGCTCTTCTATATCAATGTGATATCACATTGATCAGCCCGGGGTCAAGAGCCAACGTCAGAGGTTGCCCGAAGCAGGATCGGCGGCGGCCGAGAGCCGAACGGCCCCGTTGTCTGTTCGGCCCCAGAGGGTGGGGGACCTCGCGGCGAACGGCGCCGAGCGAATGCTCGACCGCGGCAGTTGCTCCGAACGCTGGCGAGGAACAATAGTTCAGCGTCGTCACCCTGGCGCTTAACCCGGTGCCACACCTAATTGACCTGGCACTCTCGTGGATATTGCATTCTCCTAGCCAATCAACAAACGTCGAACACAATGTTGACACCGCTTTTGGGTGAGTGCGCGAGATAACCGCTCGGGCGCGGCAATGTCGCGTCACTAATTAGTGAGAGTGTGGCTCCGGGGCAGCTGCCTGTTTATGCGGGCGGCTACGGTATGCCATTTTGTTTTGGAAATGCTCGGTATGCGGTGGAGCGACTGGTACTTCGCGGACCAAGGCAATCTAGAGTCGGTACGGTGGTGGACGATAGTTGTGACCACTGTGGAAGTTGCGACATTGGCTAACGTGGCTGGCGCGACAGAGGAGCCGATCGAGCGCTACGCGCCGGATATCGACATCCCGCCGCCGGCAGTGCTCGAGCAGGCCCGGCGCAACCTGGCCAGACGGCTTGTCGGCCAGTCCGGACCCTCGTCGTTTTAGCGCTGTCCGGGGGTCGACAGCCGTCGCGTCCCGGTGCTTACGACGGCGGAGAACTTGCCGGATCGTCTGAGAGAGGATCGTCTGACAGTGTCGGGGCCTGCAAAGAGCATGTGTTCGACGTAGGCGAAGGGCCTGGAAGTGGTGATCCACCGAATGCACCTCTTGAGCCCCACGAGGGACTATTTTTGCTGCCAGGGCCAAGTGGAGGAGGGACCGGGTGGCCGGGCGCATTTACCAGCTTAAGGCGACTATCGTCGGCACGAGGCCCCCAGTGTGGCGGCGTGTTTTGGTTGAGGAATCCTCTACCTTGCTGGAGCTTCACCACGTCTTGCAGGCGGCGTTTGGGTGGTATGACTGCCATCTCCACGAGTTCGACATCGGTGGCGTCCGCTACGGGACCGATGACGGAGAGGGGCGGGGGCCGCCGCCCAAGAGCGAGCGGCGCGCTCGTGTCGGGGCGGTCGCCGAGCAGGGAACTTCGATGAGGTATGTGTACGACTTTGGCGACGACTGGGTCCACCGCCTGGTCGTAGAGAAAGTGGCCCCTGCGCGTCCCGGTGCAACCTACCCCAGCTGCACAGGAGGGAAGCGTGCGTGCCCTCCGGAGGACTGCGGCGGCGTGTGGGGTTACCAGGAGTTCTTGGCTGCGATGGCGGATCCGGACGATCCTCAGCACGCTGCCATGCTCGAATGGATCGGCGGCCCATTCGACCCGGAAGCGTTCGACCCGGCCGACTTCACAACGGCTTTCGGCCAGGGTTCCCTGATCAACTGACCCTGTGGGTAGCTGCCAGGTCGCCCCAGACGATACGGCTGCGATAACCGCCTTCAGCCCTATGTTCGCTGAAGACCGATGCCCGGCGATCGGACATAACCCGCCGGGACGCAGTCCACCATTATCTTCCTTATGCTGTCAGCGTTGTTGGCCACTGCCCTCAGGTCAACAGCGGCCAGCACCTCTGCGAACCCAGCGCTTGTCAGCATTTCTCCCAGGTGATCTGTGAGCTGAGTCATGAACCAGTCCAACGGGTCGCCGAGCGCGGCCCGGTCGAAGGCGATCGGGGGCCCATCACCCAGGTGATAGTGGGGGGCGTCGACGAAGTCGTCTAACCGGAGGACCTCCTCCTGCCCGAGCGCCGTTGGCCCGAAAGCTCGCAAGGTTGCCCCCGCGGGCGCTCGGAACGACGCTTCGAAACGTAGGCCCCCAACATCCAGCTCGGTCGGCCTCTCGTCCGAGGAGTCTTGATGCGGTATCGAATCAGTCATGGCGCTCCTTCCAAGGAGAACGTCCAGGTAGCAACGGTCGTATCTACCACAATCTACGGCTCCACGGCGATGCACGGCATCAGCGGGTTAGGGAGCAGCAGCCTCGTCAAGTTGCACTGCGGCGATCGACGTTTGGCGACACGCACGCAGCAGGCGAGCGTCCGCGGTTACCAGGGGCCGCCCAATTGCCTCTGCCACTGCTGCGTAGGCCGCGTCGCAGGCGCTCATCGAGTCTCTAAGCGACCAGATTCGAGTCAGTCGAGGGCCAGTTGGGTCGAGTACCAGGTCTATCTGGCTCAGCCACTTCACGGCCTCCAAGGCGGAACCTGGATCGAGCACCCGAATGCGTACCAGACGCCGAAGTGCGCTCGCGGCTTCGACCAGCACGTGGGCGGCCGAGGCAAAGATGAGGCGAGGCTCGGCTTTGGTGTAACGGGTAAGGAGCGCATCGGCACCGTGGCGGTGCCGACCGGCGATAACGAGCTCGACAAGGGCGGAGGCGTCGATAGGCACGACCTCCGGTTCGTCAAGGCCCGCGATCTGCGCGCTCCTCCCGGATCACCTCGGCGACGTCGACGTCCACCGACTTCCGGTCGCGCCGGATCGCGGCGACGAGCTCGGTCCGGTCGAACTGGTCCATTGCGAGCCCGCGCCGAAGCGCTTCGATGGCTCGGCGGTTTTTCGAGACTCCGGCCGCTCGAGCAGCGGCATCCAGAGCTGCATCCAGCTCGGCAGGGACGTTACGAATGTAGAGCGTGGGCACCGGTGCCCACGCTAGCGTCCGCGCAAGCGCTGTGCTTGCAGTAGTAGGGGGACCAGCTGAGCCGAAGGAGACTGGGGCAGTGAGTAGTGATAGTTGTAAGCACCCTTGGAGGTGAAGGTACCTCCACCTTCTAGGCCGGTGAGCCCGCCGAAACCGAGCGTGAAGATGAGAACCCCCGGGACATTGCCGGCGAACCGGTAGGTCGCTGCGTAACCGCCCGTTTTCCCGCCGATCGTGCAGACCACGCAGTACTCGGTCCCGCTACCTGAGAATGTGGTGGGGTCAAAGGTGCCGTAATCAATGGCAATGCCAGTGACGTCTCCTTTGTAGATAACCTCTGCAAAATCGTGGTCGAGGTGCTCTTTGATAGCAGGGGTGTAATCCGTCGGGATTGCGAAAGTCCCAGTCGCAGTGCTTGTCGTCGTCGTTTCCCCTATCGCCGACCCGGTTACACCAAGCACTACGGCGCACGGGGCGATGGTCGCCAGGGTTGCGGCGATAGTTCGTATAGGGGTCACAATGCCTCCTTGGTTGGTCTTGGTTCAACAGGATCGATAATCAATTGGCGCTCTCGCGTGTGGCGCTTACCGCCGCAACTTCCCCTCTGGCCAATCCCGGGTCACTGTTTCAGCCTCCCGATCGTGGCGAACCGATAACTTTCTATGCTCGTCGACTATGGCCGGGGTCGACCGTTATGAACATCGGACGAAGAGTCGGAATTTCGTCGTGCGGGCTTCGGTAGATCGCGCCACGAGCTACGGGGTCCCATGACGTGCCGACTTCGCCACTTGACGGGTGAGATAGCACCGGGGCCAGGTGACGGGCAGCTCCTTTGGTGGCTGCCTTCCTGAAGCCGAGCAAGAACGCCTTGTTCTTTCGCACAAATGGTTCTCCGACGTCGTGGGCCTGGTCCCGGGGAGGAAATGCTTTCGGGCCAGTGGTCTTGACCCACGCGGCTCGGCTGCGAGCCCCACGCCGTTCGCGCCAGGGACGCCCGGACAGGAAGTTGACCGGCAAGTCACCGGCAAAGGAGCACGTCTTGGCTTTGGTTGACCTCGTAAACTTCGTAGCGATGCCACAGCACGGGGCCGAGCGGCGCGCTGCCGCGGTCCTCGCTAGACAGCGCTACGGAGGGCCGGTGACGCAGTTCGGATTGCTGCTGAAGGGCTACCGGGAACAGGCTGGCTACACACAAGAGGAACTCGCCGTACTGGCTCGCATAAGCGTTCGTGGCTTGCGCTACTTGGAGCGCGGCACGACGTCGCCGAACCCCCGCGCGGTCCGCCGTTTGGCTTCCGCCTTGTCCCTGACGGCGAGGCGGGAGGCTTCGCTAGTCGCCGCGGCGAACGGAGGCGCGTCGGCGAAGTGCAGACAGCGCGAAAGAGGAGGTGCCGAAACGAGTCGCACCTGCTCGGGCGCCATGGACAGGGCCAGGCGACCTGCCCGGCCAGCTCACGAACTTCATCGGGCGGAAGGCGACGCTGACCCTGGCCATTCGGCGGCTGGTGGCCAACCGCATGGTCACTCTGGTGGGCGCGGGGGGCTGCGGCAAGACGCGCCTTGCCATCGAAGTTGGGCGGCTGGTCCGAGCCGCGCGCCCCGCCGGAGTGTTCTTCGCGGACTTGTCCGGGCTGTCCGATCCCGTGCTTGTACCGGGTGCGTTGCTCCGGGCGTTAGGGCTGCGCGAGGTAACAGGCCGGGAGGCCACCGACGTGCTCATCAGTTTCGTCGCGGGGCGGGACGTGCTGGTGGTGCTGGACAACTGCGAGCACTTGGTAGAGGCCTGTGCCGGACTGGTTCATGCTCTCGTTGGCAACTGTCCGCGCGCCTGGATCCTTGCCACCTCCCGACAGTCGCTCCGGATCCCGGGCGAGACCGTTATCGTTGTAGACGGGCTCGCCATGCCGGACGGGGTTCTTCCCGATGGCGTGCGCTCGCTTGAGGGCTCGGAAGCCGGGGCCCTTTTTGTCGACCGGGCACGCAGAGCCAGCGCTCAGTTCAACCTCGATGACGCCAGCGCTCCGTTGGTCGCCGACATCTGCCAACGCCTCGACGGCATGCCCTTAGCGTTGGAGCTGGCGGCGGCCCGAGCCCGGGTGATGAGCGTGCAAAAGAATCTCCGAAGGTCTTTCTGACCGTTTCCGCTTGCTCGTCGACGGCGGGCGATCTAGGCCCGCACGGCACGAGACGCTCCTGGCTTGCATCGAATGGAGCCGCAGCTTGCTCCGCGAAGATGAACGGCTCCTCTTGGCCCGCTTGTCGGTGTTCGCCTCCGGCTTCACCCTCGTCGGAGCCGAATCGGTGTGTTCCGGGGTGGGCATCGACCGTGCGGCAGTACTCGGGCTTCTGACCAGTTTGGTGGACAAGTCCCTGGTCGAAGCTCAACCCGAGGGAGACCGGTTCAAGCTACACGAGACCATGCGTGCCCACGGTCTGGCCGAGCTGGACAGCAGCGGCGAGACAACAGCCGTGCGGGACCGTCACCTGGAGTATTACGGTGTCCTCGCCGAGGAGGTCGGCCCGAAGGCTTGGACTAGCGAGTTACCCTCTGCCGCCGTTGCCCTAGCGCTCGACCTCGACGATATCCGTGCTGCTTTGGACTGGTGCCTCGAATCCAAGCAATATGACACCGGCGCCAAGTTGGTCTGGGACCTGGGTCACTTCTTCTCCCTCGGGCTGCAATCCGAGTTCTCGGCACGATGCGAGCGGCTATTGGCCGCAAAGATGGGCCCGTTGAGCCGTGCCCGTCTCCTGTTTTTTGCCGCCCATTACAGGTTTTACTCCAGCCCCAACACTACGCTGCGGCTGGCGTCAGAGCTCGTCGGTCAGGGGCGGTCCATGGGCGACCGCAGCATGGTGGGCCATGGCTTGTCCCTCATAGCTCTGGTAAAGATGGTCGCTCAGCCAGAAGAGGCCATAATGACCATAGACGAGGCGATCCCTCTGGTCCTCGAAGCAGGCCCAGCGCACCTGTACGCAGACTTATTGGACTTCAAGTCTCTGTCGTACTTCGAGCTCGGTCGCCCGGAAGAGGCATTCGTGTGCGCCGAGGAAGCTGTGAGAGCCGGAGAGGAGGCCGACTGGCTTTGGGGCACTGTTCTGGCCAGGGCTCGGTTAGCCCGTGCAGCCGTGGGGACGGGTCGGCTAGCGCGAGCATTGGAAGAGGCTGAACTCATCCTCACCCTGGGCACGGAGCTATCTGATCACTTGCTGGTCGTGTGTGCCGAGAACATCCGGGGCGACGTGGCTCGAATTAGGGGTGAGGCGGGGGCAGCGGAGGCATTCGAACACGCCCGGGCCGTCGCCGAGGCTGCCGGTGACATTGTGAACCTTGCGCGGGCAGAAGCGATGCTGGGACTCCTCCAGGTGTCCCATGGTCTCTTCGATGACGGTTACGAAATGCTCAAGGCAGCAACGGCCAAGGCCGAGGCGCTCGGGTTCCCGAGCGGAAACAGCCAAGCGCATATGGCAGAGCTCGCCGCGAGGCGAGGCGACCTGGACGTCGCACGGCACCACCTTGCTGCCTGCTCGACGCACGACGCCCGCGCCACTCACGCACGGGCCGCGTTGACATCGCGGGCCGCGGCCCGGCTGGCGAGAGCTGAAGACCGGCCCCAAAAAGCGCTCGGGCTGGCTTGTGACGCGCTCCTGGCTGCATCTTCATCAGGCGCGGTGCTGCTTTCAGTCGACGTGCTCGAGCTCATCGCCACATTGTTGTTCGACCTCGGGCGCGATGAGGTTGCGGTCCGGTTGCTGGGCGCGGCGGACCGTCAACGGGAGTCAACTGGGTACGTCCGGTCGGGCCTGGTCTGCGTCGAGCTAGTGCCGTTGCTGGCCAGTGTCGAAGCGAGGCTCGGGCGGGATGGGTTCGGGCGAGCCCATGCTGAAGGCCGCACCCTGAACTTGGAACGGGCGGTCTCGTACGTGCGTCGAGGACGAGCGCCTCGTGGTGCGGGCGTTTCTGGGTGGGGCAGCCTTACCCCCTCCGAGCGTCAAGTCGCCTCCCTGGTGGCGCGCCGGTTGACGAACGCCGAGATTGCCGAACAACTTTTTGTCTCGACCCGAACGGTAAAGTCCCACTTGACGAGGGTGTTCCTCAAGCTCGAGGTCAACAACCGCCGCGAGCTAGCCGTGGCGGCTTGTGACCGAACAGAGATCTGACCTGTTTTCTTGAACCCTTTCCCGTGCTGACCGTGTCGGGTGGGCGACGATCCGGCGTCGGCGGACGATTGTGAATCCCCGCCGGAGCGATGGCGCACCTAGAATTGGCAGTCGTGGAGAGGGGTGAGGTGTGCCGTGAGGTGCCAGGCAGAGCCCCCGTCAGAGGGGTAGGAGACGCCGAGCGCGAGCACGCAGTGACGTCCCTGCGGGACCACTGCACGGCAGGCCGCCTGACCCTCGACGAGTTCAGCGAGCGGGTCGACGCGGCCCTCGGTTCCCGCACCCGCGGCGAGCTGGAGGCGACGCTAGACGACCTGCCGAGCAGCACGTTCTGGGAATCCCTGGGAGCCTATCGAGACGAGCTGGAGGACCCCGGTTTCGCCCGCGGGCTCGTTGAAGACGCTGGGATTATCGACGAAACGGCCAGTAAGTTGGCTCGCCTCCACTCGTTGGCGGCCGAACGTTTCGAGGAGCGGGCGACGAGGTTCGCCTCGACGGCCGAGCTCGTCGACGCTTACGAGCGGGGCGCGTATTATGAGCCTCCGATCAATGGCGTGATGCTGACCATACTTATGACGACAACGCTCGGGTTTTCCACGGCCGTCCTTACACGCATGCCGGTCATCGGCGCCGTCCTTCTGGCGGTGAGCCTGGGGCTGAACGTGGTCTTCGTAAAGATGTTTCGACGACCGCCCTATCGCTACGAAGGTGAATACAGGAAGCCGTGGGACGATGCCGCGTCACTGGCCAGGGCTCGGGCTGAAGAAGCCCGAAAGGCGTCTATATTCGCCCTCGGAGCTTCGTGCTGACCTACCAAAGCGCAAAGTCCCTTGTCACGTCGATTTAGGCCGGCCGGCGCGGGATTAGATGTTCTGCTCGCACGTCGGACGCGCCGTGGCATCTCACGGACGTCGAGTAGGCGACCGGCGCTCGCTCCCGGCTACGGTCGGGCTGCTGTTCTGCTGCTCCGCCTACGCGATCTCCGGCGGTCCTGCTCTGTCTCGGCTGCGTGCATCACGCGGGTTTCGCCCACGTCACAGGCGTCGTTGAGCCGCACGACGGGAATGCACGGAATTGGCGGCTCGAGGGTGTCGTCAAGCGGGCCGTTCCTGCCCACCTGTCGGACGTCGAGGTCGCCGGGGGCGTTGCGGGTTATTGTCGTTGGCATGAGCGGTTTCACCTGACTGTGAGGGCGCCTCGTCAGCAACCTCACCAGTGTGCTGTCCCACGCCCTGAGTTGGGTGGGGCGTGGGGTCGAGTCCTCGTCCATCGCCACTTGGCTCTACCTCATATTGAGCCGTCCGTATCTAAGCATAGGGGTCCGTCCCGTGACCGACTCGCCTGTTCGCTGCACCATCGATGTCGACGCTCCCGGCCGCCAGGTGGGCCGGCTCGAGGTGCCGAGTTCGTCGAACTCAGCCGCATGGTCCTCTGTCGTCGTACCCATCGTGTCGGTGGCGAATGGCGAAGGGCCGACTGTCCTTGTGGTCGGCGGTGTCCATGGCGACGAGCCTGAGGGCCAGATCGCGGCGCTCAACCTGGTACGCCGTACGGAGGACAAGGACGTGCGCGGCCGGTTGCTGGTTGTCCCCTGTGCGTCGCCAGCAGCCTCGAGGGCAGCGACCCGGCTCTGGCCGAGTGGCGCGAACCTCAACCGCTCTTTCCCAGGGTCGCCGACGGGTAGCACTGACGAGCAGCTGGCCGACTACCTGACCACGGAGTTGATCGCACGCTCGGACGCAATTATTGACCTCCACAGCGGGGGCCGGTCCTCTTATTGCCCCGCTTGGTCGGAGATGCACTGGATGGACGACGCCGAACAGCGGGACCGCACCGTCGCGGCGATGTTCGCCTGGAACTTCGATTATCACTTTATATACATCGATATCGCCGGGACGGGTCTGCTCGTCGGCGAGGCCGAGCGACAGGGAAAGACTGTCGGGGCGACCGAATTGGGTGGGGGTTACCCCACGGCGACGATCCATCGCCTCGCGCGCGATGGGTTGGACAATGTGCTGAGACATCTGGGTGTGCTCGAAGGGAAAGTCGTGACACGGGACACTCTCGGCCTTCCTCCCCCAAGGATCCTGCGAGCCCTTGACATCGAAAATTACGTCCTGTCGCCGGTCACGGGATTGTGGGAAACCTTCGTCGAGATCGGAGACGAGGTTGAGCGCGGTCAGCCGATTGGTCAGCTACACTCCTTCGAGCGCCCGGGCCAGGACCCCGAGATGGTGCGCTCCATGAGGGCCGGCAGAATCTGTGGCCTCAGGGCAATTGCCATGACAGCAGAGGGCGACAACCTGGCCACCGTGGGCCAAGAGATCAGCCGGGAGGACCTGCGATGAGCCTGTTTGCCGGTGTGGCGAGTGCGAGCATCACCCCACCTCTCGGTCTACCCCTCGGTTGCTGGGCCGCCCGGCGTTGCCTGGCAAAGGGTGTACGAGAGCCAATGGTCGCTCAGGCGCTGGTGCTCGCGGACGGCCAGAGGAGAGTGGTTTTGATCACCACCGACTTGGTGGGTGTCGACCGCGTTCTCGTTTCCAAGGTCCGCGAGCGGGTGGGGGCATTGACCGGGATCCCACCCGAGGCCGTTGCCGTGGCGGCAGTCCACAACCACAGCGCTCCCACGCGCGTCGCTCGTAGTCCAGTTCAGGACGCGACTTTCGACCCGTTCGAGAACTACTACAGACTGCTCCCCGAGATGCTCTCTGGAGTGGCCTACGCAGCATGTCAAAACGTCAAGTTGGCACGGCTCGGTGCGATCGTCGGCCATGCACAGGGCCTGAGCCACAACCGCGTCCACCCCGACCAGGCGGTGGACGACTCGCTGGCCGTTTTGCGAGTCGACGGCTCGAGCGGAGAGCCTCTGGCACTGGTCGTGAACTTCGCCGCTCATCCCATTACTGTTGGCGGGACCACGACAATGTGGGACGCCGACTATCCCGGTGCTCTGCGTCGGGAGGTTGAGCGATCGTACAGCTCGCTCGAATGCCTCTTTTTCCAAGGCTGCGCCGGCGATGTTGCCCCATTCGACTGGTGGTTCGGCAAGGTCGACGCCGCCAGGCATTCGTACTCTTTGCGTGACGATCTTGGCCAGCGCATCGCACAACAAGTTCTCGAGCTGGCGTCCCAGATCGAAACGAGATTCGAGGTCCCAGTCCGGTTCGGCACCCAAACACTCCTCCTGCGCCGGCGTAGACCTCCGTACAAAACAGAGGAACTGGACGCGGCTCTCGCCGAGGTCGAGCAGTACGGCGAGCCTTCCTGGCCGGAGATCTGGGCCGAGGATGTTCACACGATGACTTCCGCGCAACAGTTCCCCATGACCTATCAGAAGTCAGCGCTGCGCAGCTACAAAGACATGGTCGCCCGGCGGGACGAACCTGTTCCCGTCGAGTTGCAGGCGTTTTATCTTGGGGACCTGGGAATTGTGACCAATCCCTTCGAACTGTTCGACGAGTGCGGGGCGAAGATCCGTGCTGACAGCCCCTTCCCGATTACCGCGACCATGTCGTACACCAATGACTACCAGGGTTATCTGCCTCCCAGTGACGCACTCGACCTCGTGGAGGGTGTGACACTACGTGAGATCCTCGATCAGGACCGGTACCGTTGGGCCTACGGGATCACGAATAGTCAGGTCGATAAGGGCGAGGTCGATCGGCTGATCGCGGCTAGCGTCGGACTGCTCCAGCAGTTACACAAGAGCCCCTAAGCCGTGGGATCATCTCACTTTGCGCTGCACCGCGCGGGTTGAGAGCAATCAGCTATGGAGCGGCCGCGGCGAGCCACGCGGCAGCGATCGGGCGTGACTCGACGACCGGTGGCAGCTGGCGCTATTGGGGCCGCCACGTTGTCGCCACCCACAAACGGAGGTAGTACGCGATGAAGATTGTTGACGTCGAAGCCATGGTCTTGCAGGCATCCGCCGGGATCGATGAGGACATTGCAGATGGCAGTCAGGACGCGCTGATAATAAGGGTAACGACCGATGAGGGGATCACCGGCTACGGTGAGGTGGACTCCTCGCCATTCGTGGTGCGCGCCGTCGTCGAAGCCCCGTCGTCGCACAAGTTGTGCCGAGGGCTGCGGTCCATGTTGGTTGGCGCTGATCCTCTCCAACCAGAGGTAATCTGGGACCGGCTGTTCGAAGGCAGCTTGTATTACGGACGGCGGGGAGTCGTGATCCATGCCATTAGCGGCATCGAGATCGCTCTTTGGGACATCTGCGGCAAAGCCCTGGGCGTCCCTGTCTGGGCGCTACTTGGTGGCCAGCGTCGTTCGAAGATAAAGGCATATGCGAGCACACTTATGCCCGAGAGCGAGGCCGCTGTGCGCGATGTTGTTGCCGAACAGCTCGGCGCTGGTTTCAAGGCGATAAAGCTAGGATACGGCCCGCTCGGTCTCGACATGCGGCGCGATGTGGCCCTGCTGGCCGAGGCGCGCGCCGCAGCCGGCGAAGACGTCGACCTTATGCTCGATATCGGGCTCGGTTGGCACCACGCGGCAACATGCGATTGAGTGTGTGCGCGAGATGGAAGGGCTACGGCCCTACTGGATCGAAGAACCCTTCGCCCCGGACGAGCTTGAGAAGTACAGAATTCTCGCTGAGGCGGTGTCCGTGCCGATCGCCGCCGGTGAGCAGGAAAGCAATCTCTCGGACTTCGAGCGTCTCGCGACCGTAGGCGTGTCGGTCCTGCAGCCCGACGTCACCGTGCGCAGGGGGGATGCGACAATGCCTGCGGGTCGCCGACCTCGCCTTGCACGAGGGACGGCGCTGCGTGTTGCATGCTTGGAGCACGGGGATCATCAAGGCGGCCTCCCTTCACGTTGCAGCGGCGATGCGCGAAGCGGAGTACTTCGAGTACTGCGTTCAGTCGACCGAGCTGAACAGGCGGTTGACGAAGAACGACTTTCCGCTCAAAGACGGTTGCGTTGAGGTGCCTCAGGGCCCGGTCTCGGCGTGGAGATCGACGAGGACGTGCTGGCACGGGCGAGGGTGGCGTGAACCTGGGGACGACCGGGGCTTGCATGACGGCGGCGCATTCGCCGCTCCTGCCGCAGGCTCCGTGGTCTCAATGGACTACGTCGCCGCTCAGGTAGCGCGGCATCCCGAAAGACTTATCGGCCTCGCTAGCGTTGCCCGAGAACGACCCTGACGCTCCGGTCGACGCTGGGGCCGGCGAGCCCTGATCTATAGCGCTGTGCCGTCTCATCCGGGGGCCGTGCCAACTTCCAGCCGGTAGAGGTTTTCCCAGCAACCTTTCACCAACGCCTGCTTCCAAAACCTGAAACCAAGCTTGCGGGCGACGTTTTGGGATGCGTGGTTGTCCGGGTCAATGATCGCAAAGATCTCCTCTCTGCAGCTCTCGGAAGCCTTGGCCAGCAGCGCTCGACCGGCCTCCGTGGCATATCCGTGCCCACGAGCGGCTGGCACGAGGCGGTACCCGTACTCGAGACAAGAGCGCCCTTCGAACTCGAACCTATCGACGCCAGAATAACCGATTATCTCTTGCGCGGACCGCTCGATAATTGGCTGCTTAGCGAATGAGTACTGTTCGGCCCGAACGAGCATTTTATCAAAGCGGACGTTCGCAGTCTCAGGCTTGAGAGTGCCCCGCGCGAAGACCATGAATTCCGGGTCGCAGAAGAGCTCTACAAACCGTTCGCGGTCAGCCTCGACAGGCAGACGAAGCTCAAGGCGCCGAGTTAGCAACGGCAGCACCCCGGTCGCAAGAGAGGCCCCACGATCGTGATCCTACCGCTCCGACCTGAGTCCTTTCGTCAATAAGTGACTTCCTTCAAAAACTGAAATTGCATTTCGAGCCTACTATCAACAGCTCCACCACACGGGGTGCACGTGCCGTCGCTTTCCGGGTTCGCGAGAAGGCGCGCCATAAAGGGCGCGCCGACGACACGGCTGTTGGCTTGTTCGATCGAGTAGCTCCCGAACTTCCTGGTCGTGGCCTACGAGGGCTTTCTGGGCTAATAGGAAGCCCCGAGCCGTGCGACTACTCCAAGCGTAAGGGTGAAGTCTGGGGCCCTGCTGGTTGGTCGGTCCTCGCCGGGTCGAGGGCACCGTACGGCTTTGTCACTCGCGCGTGCGAGGGAGCGCCATCGCGCTTTTGTGGAAGCCGACACGACAATGCGGACCATCCAAAATGAAACCGGTCTTCCGCCGACACTTGACATGCTACGCGGGGCAAGGGGACAATGGTTTGATGACGTGTGCCAGCACACGGACGTAGGTGCCCGCGGCTTGGGGGGAAGTACATAGGCCATGCGAGTTGCGATAACGGGTGCCGGGGGGCTCGTCGGGAGCGGAGTCGCCGACTTGTTGTCGAAGCGCGGGCACGGCATCGTCGCCATCGACCGCGTAACTCCGGACGCTACGGGGCGCCGTGGCCGTCGGTGGGAGCACGTCGACGTTACCAACTACGATGCACTGGCCGGTGCCATTGAAGGCTGCGATGCGCTTGTGCATCTCGCTGCGATCCCGGACCCAGGCGCCGACCCTGACCCCGTCGTGCATAACAACAATGTCACGGGCAGCTATAACGCGTTGCGTGCTGCCGTCCAGGTCGGCATTCAGCGTATCTGTCAGGCCTCCAGCATCAACGCGATCGGAGCGGCGGATTCGAGGACGCCAAGGTTCGACTATTTCCCACTCGATGAGGCGCATCCCACGTACAACGAGGACCCGTACAGTCTCTCGAAGTGGATCTGTGAAGAGCAGGCGGACTCCATCGCCCGCCGCTACGAGGACGTTTTTATCGCTAGCCTCCGGTTCCACTGGGTATTCCCTCGACGTCAGGAGGTCGTTCACGCGAGCTCAAAGCGACCAGAGGTCGCGGTCAGGCACCTCTGGGGCTACACGCTGCTGGCGGCGGCCGCTGGCGCGTCACTCCTATCCTTGGAGGCCGAAATCAAGGGCCACGAGCGATTTTTTATAGCGGCTCCAGACACGGTGATCGGTACATCCTCCGCGGAACTGGCGAAAACCTATTATCCCGAGGTGCCCATCAAGGGCCAGCTTGAAAAGAATGCGAGCTTCTTTGACTGTTCAAAAGCCGAGCGTCTTCTCGGTTGGCGACATGACGACTGGTGACGGCTATGCCATGACAAGTACGGCGATGAGGTCACCCTAGTGCCGTACGCGCTGAGAAGGGCCGCATTTTACATCTTCACGGCGTGGGCCGCGATTAGCGTGAATTTTATTATACCCAGGCTGATGCCGGGTAATCCCGTCGAAGCGCTTATTGTAAAATTCAAAGGACGTTTGAGCCCGGCAGCCGTCAACGCAATTTCGGCGCTCTTCGGCGTCGGCCACATGAGCCTTTGGTCGTCATACATCCTGTACTGGCGTAACCTGTTCTCGGGGAACCTGGGCGTCTCCTTTACCTTTTTCCCGTACACCGTCGACTGGGCTATCAGAAGCAGCATTTTCTGGACTCTGGGACTCGTGGGTATTTCGACTGTGGTCGGCTTTATCATCGGGACCTTAATCGGGATCTACGTGGGATGGAAGCGGGGCTCGTGGTTGGACCACGTCTTGCCGACGGCTACGTTCTTCACGGCCGTTCCGTACTTCTGGCTCGGCTTGTTGGTCCTGTATGTCTTTGGGCAGGTCCTCGGGATATTCCCGATTTCTGGCGCATACTCGATTTCAGTGACGCCCGGCTTCTCGCTCCCATTTATCAGAAGCGTTGCGTTCTACGGGTTCCTTCCCGTCTTGACGTTGATTCTTTCCTCGGTCGCCGGTTGGATCATTCAGATGCGAAATATGATGGTCACGGTTCTCGGCGAAGACTTCGTCCTGATGGCCGAAGCAAAGGGGTTACCGCGGCGAAGGATCATATTCACCTATGCCGCTCGCAACGCGGTGCTGCCCTCGATTGCAAGCTTCGCGCTCTCGCTGGGTTTCGTCGTAAGCGGGGCTCTCCTCACCGAAGTCGTCTTTGACTACCCGGGCATCGGCTACCAACTTTACCAGGCCGTGAGAAATTTGGATTACCCCCTAATGCAGGGCATCTTCTTGATGATCACGCTATGTGTCCTGGGGGCCAACCTGCTCGCCGACCTGCTCTATGCCGTCCTCGACCCCCGAACGCGTGGTGGCCGGCAAGGATGACGGCAAGTGAGGAGATGCTGACGATCGAAGCTGAGCCCCCTCAGCAACTCGCTGCCGATGAGCTCACAATCTCCCCGCCGAAGCGGTTCGTTTGGATCAGGGGTTTGCGGTCAGCGAAGGTTGCCGTCGGGGCGGCGATCGTCCTCTTCTTCGTCTTGGTAGCGGTCTTCGGTCCCCTTCTCTACCCCGTCGACCCCTCCGCCGTCGGACCTGACGTTCTCAGCCCTCCGTCCTCCGCGGACTGGCTCGGCACGACCAGTTCTGGGCAGGACTGCTTGGCGCAACTCATCGACGGGACCTCGACGTCGTTGCTGGTCGGCTTCTTATGCGGCTTGATCGCAACCGCACTCTCCGTGATCATCGGGCTCATCGGCGGGTACCTGAGGGGGCTCCCGGACGAGTTCCTCTCGTTGTTGTCAAACGTCTTCCTCGTTATCCCGACGCTTCCACTGGTCGTCGTGCTCGCCGGGTACCTCCCGAACGGGGGCACGCTCAGCATCGTTCTCGTTATCAGCCTCACTAGCTGGGCGTTTGGAGCGCGAGTGCTGCGCGCCCAAGCCCTGTCTCTCAGAAAGCGGGACTTCGTGACCGCTTCTCGAGCCACTGGCGAAAGCACCCCGCACATCATCTTCCGAGAAATGATGCCCAATATGGCGGCACTGATCGTGTCTTCGTTCCTGTTTACGGTTATCTTCGCCGTCCTAACCGAGGCTGGTCTCGCCTTTTTGGGCCTGGGGGACGTATCGCAGTGGTCGTGGGGCACGATCTTGTACTGGGCTCAGAACGAAAGCGCAATGCAGGTCGGCGCGTGGTGGTGGTTTGTTCCCGCGGGCCTCTGTATTGCCCTGCTCGGGATGGGGCTTGCTCTGATGAATTTCGGCATTGACGAGTTCGTCAACCCGCGCCTGCGTGTAGCCAGGATCGGCACTCGCCGCGCCAGGAAGGCGAAGGAGTGAGGGCGTCCCCGCCATTTTCGAACGGCGACCTGAGCGGCACCGTAGTCGACGAGGATGTCGTGATCGATATACGAGATTGTCAGCGTCTCCTACGGTGACGGGCCTCTCGCCGTCAAGGCGGTTCGATCGGTCAACCTGTCCATTCGAAAAGGTGAGGTGCTCGGTCTTGCCGGTGAGTCCGGGTCCGGCAAGTCGACCCTTGCGTTCGCATTGACGCGCTTGCTGCGCCTGCCGGGCCACATCGTCTCTGGATCGGTGTTCTACCGCGACGGGACTTCGGTGGTAGACCTGGCGAAGATACCGGCCAAGGACCTGCAGCGCTATCGTTGGGAACACATCGCAGTCGTCTTCCAATCGGCGATGAACGCGCTGAACCCTGTCATTTCGATCGGCGCCCAGCTGAAGGACGTCCTCAGGGCTCACCGGCCGGATATGCGACGCGCGGCCCGAGAGCGACGGAGCGTCGAGCTGTTGGCGACCGTGGGGATTACAGCTGACCGTCTGTCGGCCTACCCGCACGAGCTCTCGGGAGGGATGCGCCAGCGGGCGATGATCGCGATGGCCCTCGCCTTGGATCCTCGCGTCATCGTCATGGACGAGCCGACCACGGCTCTCGACGTCGTGACGCAGCGTTCGATTCTCGAAGAGATATCGCGCTTGCAACAGGCGCGCGGGTTTACCGTTATTTTCATCACGCACGACCTCTCACTGCTACTGGAATTCGCCAACAGAGTTGCCATCATGTACGCAGGCCGCGTTGTCGAGGCGGCCGACGTCTCCTCGCTCTGGCCCATCCCGGTCACCCGTATACGCGTGGACTTCTCCATTCCTTTCCCTCCATTAGCGATGACAGCGAGACGCTCGAGGGCATCCCGGGGTTCCCGCCGGACCTGAGCGCTCTACCTCGAGGATGTGCGTTCGTCCCTCGTCGCCCCCACACGTTCGAGGCCTGCGTCGAGCGAGACCCTCCGCTGGCGCCGGCCGGGGACGACCGTCCCGGCCATGTCGCGGCGTGCTGGCTGAACGGTATCGCGGCGTCGGCCAGTGGGCCGGTACGCGCAGCGAGCCCGAGGAGTGAGCACAAACGAGACGGAGATGGAGGCGGGCCGGGGTCGCTCGCCGACGGCCGGCCAGGCCAGTCGTCCGTCGCCCTGGAGGGTGTGGCGTTGTACAAGAGCTTTAGTGTGGGTCGCCGTGGCGGTCATTCACACGAGAAACTGCTGCGTGCCCTGGTTGACGTTTCGGTCAAGCTGAACGCCGGCGAGGTCACCGCCCTGATCGGGGAATCCGGGTCGGGTAAGTCGACCCTTGCGCGAGTGCTTGCTCAGCTCGAACGCCAAGATAAGGGCCAGCTGTTCCTCAACGGCCAGGAGGTGGTGCACCCGCGCCGGCGCGCCTACCGCCACTACGTCCAGCGAGTTCAGCTGATCTTCCAGGACCCCTTTTCTTCACTAAACCCGATGCGAAGCGTGTACGACCACATCCTCCGCCCGCTGCGACTACGTGGCGTCGCCAAGAGCCGGTTGGACGTGACGCGGGGGATCGAGTCGCTGCTCAACGAGGTCCAGTTGACCCCGGCCGCACAGATGGCTGTCAAGTACCCCCACGAGCTCTCCGGAGGCCAGCGCCGAGCGCGTCTCGATCGCGCGTGCTCTCGCTGCCGAGCCCTCCGTGATCCTCGCGGACGAACCGATCTCGATGCTCGATGTCTCGATGCGTCTAGGACTTCTGAACCTGCTGCGCCAGATCGTAGAGCGTCGCTCCGTCGCCCTGCTCTACATCACGCACGACATCGCCTCCGCCCGCTATTTCGCGCGCCACGCCCTCGTCATGTACGCCGGACGCGTCGTCGAGGAGGGGATGTGCGCCGAGATAACACGCTCGCCTGCTCATCCCTACACCCGGCTTTTGCTGGCAAGCGCGCCAGACCTCAAGTCACAGCGGACGCGCTCACCCGTCGGCTGGGGTGGTGGCGAGCCGCCCAGCCTGTCGGACCTCCCGCCGGGCTGCAGTTTCGCCCCGCGCTGTCCCGACGTGATGCAACAGTGCCGGACCGATATGCCACCACTGCTCGACATCGGTGGGGCACGGCGCGTTCGTTGCTGGCTCTATGGAAAAGACACGCCCGTCCAGCTCGGCCCAATACGAGCACACGGTCCCGGCTCCGTGAAATGAAAGACCGCTTAGACGGTTCGAGGGCCGGCCAGTAGAAAGAGAGCGAGGAGATGAGCGACAAGGTCGCTGTTCCCGCAAGTTTGCACATCACCGACGTCGAGGTATCTGTCCTCGAGGCACCGGGGGACTATGGGATCAGCGAGGGGGAGTCGCATGGTCCGAAGTACACGTGCGTGGTCGCTGTCCATACCGACGCCGGCATGTCGGGCTATTCTCAGGTGGAATCTCAGCCACACGTTTTGCGCGAGGTGGTTGATGCTCCTGGGGAGGCGTCGGGGCTCTTCTCTGGTCTGCGCTCGATGGCGCTCGGTGAGAACCCGTGTGAAGTCGAAGCACTCTGGGACAAGTTGTTCAGGGGCTCGTTTTACTTCGGGCGTCGCGGCGCAGTCTTGCAGGCGATCAGCGGCATCGACATCGCCTGCTGGGACATCTTTGGCAAGGCGACCGGACTGCCGGTCTGCACCCTGCTCGGTGGCCGCCAGCGTCAGCGAGTAAGGGCCTACGCGAGCACGTTATTTCGTGATAGCCCCGAAGAGGTCGAGAAGGCGGCGGTCGGCTACGTCCGTGAGGGCTTCACTGCCGTTAAGTTCGGGTCGGGCGCCTTTCGGGCGGGGTCGTTTGGCGGATGATGTCGAACTGGCCGTCGCCGCCCGGGCCGGCGTCGGTGACGATCGGGAACTGATGATCGACGCCGGTTGGACGCGCCGGCGCAGCGCCAAGGAGGCGCTCGAGCTGGTTCGTGCGGTAGCTCCCGCTCGACCGTATTGGGTAGAGGAGCCGTGTTTCCCCGAGGATTACGCAACGTACCGGCGACTGTGCGATACCGTCGACTGCCGCATCGCGGCCGGCGAGGCGGAGTCGACCACCTGGGGCTTTCGGCCCTTGCCGAGGAAGGCCACGTGGACGTCCTCCAGCCGGACCTGTCGCGTTGTGGGGGCCTCACAGTCGCTCGCCGGGTCGCACACCTCGCGGACGACCTGAACCTTCAGGTGTGTGCCCACGCGTGGGGCTCCCCCCTACTGACGGCCGCAAGCGTCCATTATGCAGCGTTCGTGCGGGGGGAAACGTTCCTCGAGTTCAACACCTCGAACGACCCTCTGAGCCGTGGCTTGGTCGTCGCGCCGCTAGCAATGGAGGACGGTTACGTCGAGGTGCCTCAGCGTCCCGGGCTCGGTGTCGAACCGGACCTCGACGAGATCGATCGCTTCCGTGTCCGCTAAGCGTAGAAGGACCATGACGATAGAAAGGAGCGACAGGCCTATCAAAGTGACATGGGCCATCAACTCGCCAACCCGAAATTATGCGGTCCGTCTCCCGGAGCCCTCGGGTGGTGCCGCCGTCACTAATTCAATAGCGTGCTTCTTGACGACCCGCACCCTCCACGAATGAAATCGCCAAAAAAATGAAACCGGCCTTCCGGCGACAGCTTGACACACGACGAGAACAAGGAGGAGAATTAGAGTAATTACCTGCAGCAGGACACGGAGCTCGATGAGCGCGGCTCCGGGGGGGTTCGCAAATCTGGACCGACCGACCCGCAACCGCTGTTCGACATTGGTCCAGCGCGGCGCGTTCGTCGCTGGTTCTACGGCAAAGCCACGCCCGCCCCAGCAGCTCGGCCCAAGGCGAGCTCACGATCCCAACCGAGGCAATGAAGGATGGGTCAAGTGAAAATAAATGGAACGAAGGAGGTTAGTTCGGAATGAGAAGAATCCGACACCGGTCTTGGCGGCGTGCCGGCAGCATTGGAGCGGCGGCTGTCGGCATTGTCGGCCTGGTCGCCAGCGGGAGTATCGCAACGACGAGCGCCGTCGCTGCGGCGGAGTCGAGGGTAGCCGCCTCCTCGGCGCCTCCACTTACGGTGACCGACAATAATGCGGGCGCGCTGCCCAACGACAACAACCCGCTTGTCGCGAACGGTCCCGACCTGTCGATCTATGGCGATTGGGACCTGGTCTACGAGACGCTGCTCGGCTACAACAACGCCGAGCCAGGGAAGTCCTTCCCGTGGCTTGCAACGCACTGGTCGTTCTCGGATGGTGGCAAGACTTTGACCTTCGACCTACGCGGAGACGTCAAGTGGTCTGACGGGGTGGCTTTTACGAGCGCCGACGTTGCCTACACGCTCAACCTGATCAAGAAGTACCCAGCGTTGAACCTCTACGGCTTAAACTTCACGTCGGTATCGGCTCCCAACTCGAGCACGGTGGTGGCCCACTTCCCGTTGCCGGCCTACACCGAGCTGTACTATTTCTCTGAGCAGCCAATCGTCCCGGCCCACATCTGGTCGAAGGTGAAGGACCCGGTGACCTACGAGGACCCCAACCCGATCGGCACTGGGCCGTACGTGCTGGCCAATTACACCCCGACCGAGCAGGTGTACAAGGCGAACCCGTCGTACTGGCAGCCGATCCCCGTTAAAGAGGTGGAGTTCATCGCCTTCGCATCGGCGAACACCTACAACGCCGAAGTGAACGACGGGCAGGTCCAGTGGGCCACCAGCGACGAGGGCGATGTGCAAAGGGCCTTCGTCGACAGGGACCCGACGTACAACCACTATTGGTTCCCGGCGATCTCGTCTGTCCAGCTCGAGCCTAACCTCACCCTCTACCCGCTCAACGAGGTAGCGGTCCGCAAGGCGATCAGCGACGTCATTAGCCGCCAGCTAATCGACACTGACGGGGAGTCGGGTAACGAGGCACCGATCACCTCCACGACCGGGATCTGGTCCGGGTCGGCGAGTTACATCGGGGCGCAGTTCAAGAACGACAGCCTGGTGCAAAGCGTCTCGGCAGCCAAGTCGGTCCTCAAGTCCGCCGGCTTCTCCTGGAACAGCTCCGGCGCCCTGGTCGGCAAAAACGGCAAGCCCGTGCCGAGCCTGACCTGCGTGGCCCCCTCGGACTGGTCTGACTATCCTGTCGACTGCACCATCATCGCCCACGAGCTCAAGTCCATCGGCCTCTCGGCCAGCTACGAAGGCGTCACCGACACCACGTACTTCGCCGACCTCGCCGACGGGAGCTTCGACCTGGCGCCCGCTTGGGCAGCTGCCGGCCCGACGCCGTATTACGCCTACAGCTCGCTCCTCAACGACACTCTGAGCGCCTCGGTCGGTAAGACCGCCTCTGGTGATTATGAGCGCTGGTTCAGCACGGCGACCCAGAACTACCTCACGGCCTATGCTGACGCCGGAAGCAGTAGCGCCCAGCAGGCCGCACTCAATGGCCTCGAAGCCGTCATGGTCAACGACATGCCGGTGATCCCCCTGGTCGGGTCGGCCGACTGGGGTATGTGGAACGACCGTTACTATGTTGGCTGGCCGTCATCCTTGAACCATCCCTGGGGCAACGACTCGCCGGCCGCTCCCAACCTGGAGCCGGTCCTCCTTCACCTGAGGCCCCGGTAGTGACGCAGGCCGCTCCTCGGCCCTTCCCGGGCCGAGGAGCGGTACGTCAGCGTCACGGCACGCGTTGCGGCTGTGGGGGCCCGGGAATCTCGAGCCGAACCGGCAGGACCGCGAAGCCGCAAACATGGAACCCTAACGCCCAGGAAAGACGAAAGTAGAGAAGTGGCACAGATTACCGAGAAGGACTACGACCAGTTCGAGCGCGAAGGCTACATAATCGTCGAGCACCTTCTTACCGACGAGCAAGTCGAGGACGCTCTCTCCGAGATCTACTGCTACATGCCGAGCTGGGAGGAGTACGCCGCGGCGCCGACCAAGTTTGACCCTCTGTTTCGCGATAGTTCGTCTGGCTGGAGCATCCTACGGCGCTTCCCGTTCACGGGCGACACCCTCAACGACGTCTGCGTAATGGACGAGTTCGTTACGTTCGCCGCGCAACATGATGAAGACGAGCGACATCGTCCTCGAGCACGCCAGCATGGGCGGCAAGTACGCCGGCAAAGGAGACTTCGAGCAATCGCACCACTGCGACTACGGCAACCACGTCTTGACTATCCCGCAAAATCCCGCCCTCAGTCCACGCTTTTACGACATTGCGTGCCTCGTCTACTACACGCACGTCACGATCGACATGGGGCCAACGTATATCGTTCCCCAGTTGCACACGGCAGGACAGTCGCTCGTCCCGAGAGTCCGCACCCGCGAAAAGTACCCGTGGATGTACGAGCACGAGATGGCGGTAACGGTCCCCCGGGGGTCTGCCCTCATTTACTCGCTCCGGACTTTCCACCGCGGGTCTGCAATGCTGGCCCCGGAAGGGGCGCGGTTCCACCAGCACCTCGGCTGGCGAGCGGCCCCGCAGCCCTGGTACGACCTGCGAACCTACATGGGGGCAGGCGGGAGCGCCGAGATGGACCGTTTCCTCGTCCGCTCTACGCCCGAGCAGCGCAGTACCGTCGGTTTCCCACCGCCGGGCGACTTGTACTGGAATGACGAGACTCTCGAAGGAGTACAGCAACGGTACCCGGAAATGGACATGACGCCCTACAGGAGTTGATCGCGCCACGGCCCCAACGAAGTCGCCCCGCGCCTACCTTCCGGAGCGAGTTTAAGCGGTCCGGCGTCAGGTGAAAAGCATGAGAGGTGGCGAGATTGTTGAACCTCGGACCCGTGGGTGCTCAGAGTAGTACTGTCGAAGTCGAGGCGGGTCGCCCGATCGGCCCGCTCGAACTTTGGCGGCATGCCATCAGCATCGGCGGCGTGAGTTCTCAGCCCCTCTCACATCGCGTGATAGAGGGCCTCAAGGCGCTCAAGCCTCGGCTTATGCGAGTTTTCATCCAGGAATACTTCAACGTCTACCCTGAGCATGAAACGTTCGACTGGTCACGGCTGGACCCGTATATGGACTCGCTCGCCCGGACCGGGGCGAAGGTAGAGGCGGCCGTGTGCATTAAACCAAAGCCGCTGTACCCCGATATCGATCAGAAGATGTGGC
Organism: uncultured Acidimicrobiaceae bacterium; assembly: GCA_963754115.1. GTDB lineage: Bacteria > Actinomycetota > Acidimicrobiia > Acidimicrobiales > Palsa-688 > Fen-671. The sequence continues at coordinate 964,817 of CAVWFC010000010.1, forward strand.
AGCCTTCGAACGTCGCCGAATGGCAGCGGCTCATTGAGCGGCTGGTCCGGCGGTACTCGCTCGACCGCGATCTCGTAAGGTACTGGGAGATTGGGAACGAGACCGATATCGGTGAAAGAGGGGGGTGCCCGTACCTGATCCCCGATGCCCGCGAATATAAAGAGTTTTATGACATGACCGCCAGGGCGATACGGAGAGTTGCTGGCCATGTGAAAGTCGGGGGCCCGGCTGCGTGCTGGGTCGGAAATGAGCCTCTACCGGGCTTTGTCGAACGGTGCCACGCGGAAGGGACTGCCCTCGACTTTGTGTCATGGCATATTTACAGCGACGACTGGGAGAGACATCGGGAGGGTGTGGAAATTGCGATGAAGCTTGTTGATAGGTGGGACGGACAACAGCCGGAACTTCTGGTAACAGAGTGGAACAGAGGTTTCCCGGCCTTGGCAGTAGAGGAGGAAGCGTACAGCTCTCGTGGCTGTGCTCTTGTGGCGCGGGCGGTAATCGCTATGGATGAGGCCGGCCTTGGCTGGTCGTTTTACTATCACGCGATGGACCAGGTGTGCGACCCTGAGGTATTTGCTGCGTTCATGTCGGGAGTTGGCGTTGATGGGATGTACAGGCACTGGAATGAGGTGCCGCATAGGTTCGGGCTGTTCGGTGATCAGGGTGAGGTGCGACCGCAGTACTTCCTGTTCAAGCTGTTGTCAGAAATGGGGGGTTTGAGGCTTCGGCACCGGACTGAGGTGGAGGAGGTCCGGGTGTTGGCTGGCCTTGGAGAGCAGGGGGTGTCTGTGATGATCGTGAACGTTAGGCCAGAGCCGGTGGACGCGGTCCCCCATGTCGTGACTGTTCGGTTGACGGGGCTATCATCTGGCCCACGCGTCCTTACCCTGCGCCGGGTCGATAGCGAGCGCCGGTGGTCGGAGACCGCCCTTGAACTACGACCGCTGGAGAGGCGGAGGGTAAACGTGAGGGAGACGTTCGAGTTCCAGGTGCTGGTTCCCGAGGAGAGCGTCGTGGTAGCAAAGCTCGGCCACCCCGGCGCGGGCGAGGCCGGCGTGACGCCCGCGGAGACAGGACTCCGCCTCGAAGCGGACGTTGAAGTGTGACCGCCGCAAACATCGGGGGCGTCCTGTGCGTGGTGCAGACGCCCTTCCAGGCAGATGGCAAGATCGATGCTGACGTCTTCGCCGATGAGGTCGACTGGCTCTACCAGCAGGGTGCTGCGGGCGTCGTTATCGGCATGGTGTCAGAGATCCTCAGGCTCTCCTCGGATGAGCGGGACTGGCTGGCCCGGCTGCTCTGTGACAGCGCCAGCGGGCGCGGGAGCACCGTAGTCAGCGTAAGCGCCGGTTCGACATATGAAGCTGTGCGACATGCGGAGCGGGCAGTCGAGTGCGGCGCCACCGCCGTTATGGCCGCACCACCGACGACGGTCGCAGCGGGAGATGATGAGCTCGCACAGTACTTCACCACCATCGCTGCATCGGCGGGTTGTCCACTTGTAGTTCAGGACGCCAGCGGGTACGTAGGGCCGCCGCTATCTCTTGAGCTTCAGGCTCGTCTGCAGGACGAACTAGGCGAGCAAGTGCTCTTCAAGCCGGAAGCGCCCCCGTTCGGGCCGAAAGTGACCGCCGGGGAGTTGTAGGGACCATGCCCGCAGCAGAGAATCTTGTTTGGGCGATAGTTCCTCTTTGGGCCGCTCTAAAGGCCGGTGACTTTGTCCGTGCGTACCGGATCGCCGGGCCATTGACACAGATCGTGTCGCTTCAGACCAGTCTGGACAGCTTCATCGCGGTCGAAAAGCACCTGCTGGTCCAACAAGGGATATTCCGGACCGTGGAAATGCGCGGGCCGGTAGAAGCCAGCGTGGACGCCGGGACCTTGGAAGAGGTGGACCGATTGGTCGAAGTGCTGCGGGAAGCGGTCGTGGGTGCCTGAAAGCATCGAATCGTGAAGTTCGCATGCGTGTTCGCTCATCAAGACGACGAGATGCGTTGCGTCGGCACCCTGTTGCGCCTTCGGGAAGCGGACCACGAGATCGCGTTTGTAACCTTGACGGCAGGGGACAAGGGGCTTCCCTTCCAGGAGGCGCACGGGTCTATGAACGCGGCTGCGATCCGAGACGCAGAGATGCATGCGGTGGCGACGCGTTTTGAGGCCGCCTATATATGCCTTGGGCGGGAAGACGGCTTCCTGTTTGACTCGGCTGAGTTGCGCCGAGACGTCATAGGCACGTTCCGCCAGCTGCGGCCGGATGTCATCTTTACACACTGGACGAAGGACTATAACGACGACCATCAGGTGACGGCAAAGGTGACGACGGACGCAGCTTTGTTCACTACGTTGGGTTCGTTCGAGCCGAGTTCGGCGCCGCTCTCACATGTGCCCCGGATCTGGTACGTCGATCCGGGCGCAGGTTATGGCTTCGAGGCGACACATTTCGTAGAACTGGGCCCAGCGCACGTGGCCGAAAAGGCGGCCTGTATTCGTGAGCACGTCAGCCAGATGGAGGTCATGCGACATCTCCGGGGACGCGATTACGCGGATGAAATAACCTCGGCTGATTTGGCGACCGGAGCGCGATTGATGGTTGGTCACGCCGAGGCCTTTCGGCCCTGCCTGGCAGAACGGCGAATTCCGTGGCCTTCAGATCTGCCCGGGCAGCTGACAAAAGGATCGGCGTCGGGAGGGTAGTCCAGTGGTAGTGGAGATCCGGGCCATCGCGAAGGAGGATTGGGCGCGGTTCGCGGAGGTCTCGGCGGCCGCGTACTACAGGCATGTCTCAGCAGAGGAGACTGATGAGGCGACCGAGTGCCTGGTCCAAGAGGGCCGGGCAATCGGTGCTTTCGTGGACAGTGAACTGGTTGGTACGGTCCGAGACCTTCCGCTGGAAGTAACCCTGCCCGGAGGCAGGGTGTCCGCGATGTGCGGGGTCTCGCAGTTGGGGTGTTGCCTACTAACCGACGGCAGGGACTGTTGCGACGAATGATGTTGTACCAGTTGGAGCGGGCGTACGAGCGAGGAGACGCGTTGAGTGGTTTAAACGCGAGTGAGGGTGGGATCTACGGGCGCTATGGCTACGGGATCGCCACTTTCATCGTGTCGTGGGCACTTGAGAGACGTTCGCTCCAGTCATTAGGTCACCGAGCCGGCGACGGCACGGTGCACTCGGTCGGGCGTCAGGAAGCCCGGCGCGCGCTACCGCCCGTCCAGGACCGGGTTCGCAGGTCGCGTGTCGGAGATGTGAAGGCGATCGACGGCTGGTGGGAGGGGCTTCTGGGCAGGTCTGCCGAGCACCGAGAGCGGACCGGTGGGAAGTTCTTCGCCGTGCACATCGGGGCTGACGGTGCCGTCGATGGCGGCGTCGTCTACAGGGTGCCCGACAACGAGCAGGGAGGCCGGGCCGTCGAGGTCGACTACATCGTGGCAGAGAACCACGGGGCGTATCGTGCTCTATTCGGTCTGATGGGGGACTTGGACCCCGCGGGACACATCGTTGCGCATCACAGGCCTCCCGACGAACCATTGGCTTTCATGCTGAGCAATCCCCGAAACCTCAGGATCACAACTGTCGAGGACTGGTTGTGGTTTCGACTTATAAATGTGGCCAAGGCGTTGTCGGACCGTACATATACGGTGCCCGGCTCTGTGACGCTTGAGGTAGTCGACCCGTTCTGCCCGTGGAACGAGGGTCGGTGGCAGCTTTCTGGAGGTCGAGAGGAGGCTAGCTGCGTACGTGCCCGCCCGTTCAAACAGCTCCACCGGGCTCGACGGTGACTGGGCAGTTGCCACCGAGCCGTAGGCGCTTTGTCAAGTAATCGTCGCAAGCGGGTGAGTAGCCTGGACGCCATTGCCTGGCAGGCGTTGACATAAGCGGCCGGTCAGGGTTGCCGGCTCGATGACGAGGAGGACTCATGCCAACGATCAGTGGTCTCGGGCATGTCGGACTGTACTGCTCCGACCTGGCGCGCCAGGAGGCTTTTTACACTGAGGTCCTGGGCCTGACGAAGACCGACGAAGACAAGGAGCATGGCCTCGTGTTCCTATCCGCTCAGCCCGATGTCGAACACCACGAGGTGCTCCTGGCGCGCGGGCGAAACGTCGGGGACGAGGCGCATGTCGTCCAGCAGGTCTCCTTTCGCTGTAGCTCCCTTACCGATGTGATCGGCTACTACCAGCGCTTTCGGGAACATGCCGTCAAGCTCGACATGGTCGTCTCCCATGGCAATGCCGTGGGCGTGTACTTTTACGACCCCGAGGGCAACCGAGGAGAGGTATATTGCACCACCGGTTACGTCGCCCGCCAGCCCTTCCTGCAGCCGATCGACCTCGACGCTGATCCCGACGAGATACTGCGTGAGGTCGCCCGCGGTGTAGAGCAGTACGGTGCGACAGGTGTGCTCGACACCGCCGCGATGGCGAGCCAGGATATCGCGCCAGCCCCGTGACGCAATCCTGCCGCTCCGGCTCCGGGGCGGCACGGTTGCCTTCTATTCAACAAGTGCCCTTGAATTTGATTGGGCCGGCCGACTGGGACGCCCACGAACGGTCGTCAGCTCAAACCTGGCCCTTCGCGCTCGACGGCGCGCCAAAGGCCTCGACGGGGAACTCCCCGAAGACCTGCTTGTACACGTCCTCAGCGTAAGCAGTCGGTTCCGGGGGGGCCTTCCGCGAGCTTGAATTGTTGCGCCGGCGTTTGCCTTGGGGCACGCAGGAAAAGGACATCCCCGAGACGCTCTTCATAGAGCTCTTCCGCGAAATCGACGAGGTGGGTAACCACGACGACCTTTACTCCCGCCCTCGCCAACGGGAGGAACACTTGGCGGGCGATGTGCGAGCCTTCCCGTTCGTTCGTCGACGCGAACGGCTCGTTGCACAGCAATAGGCACCCGGGCGATACGTGGGAAATGACGGTGCTCATCCTCGCCAGCTCCTCCTCCAGCTTGCCCCCGGCCATAGAGCGGTCTTCGTCGCGCCTGAAATGAGAAAAAACGCTCCGGCGCGCGCCAGCGCTAAACGAGCCCGCCGCCACGAACATGCCGCACTGCATCATGAGGTGGGCCAGGCCGACGCTGCGCAAGAACGTGGTTTTGCCTCCTCGGTTGGCCCCGGTCACCACCACGAGGGCCTTAGCGTCCGCGCTCAAGTCGTTGCCCACAGTGTGCCCGTCCAAACGGAGACTGAGGCAAGGGTCGTACAGGCCAGTCGCGCGGAACCACGGACTATCGCCGGGCATTGGTAGCGGGGTGCAGAGCGGTTCTTCCTTCGTCGCCAGGGCCGACCGCAAATTGAGGCACCCGATATAAAAAGCGAGCTCGGTACGGAGAGAACTGAAAAAGGTAACGAGGTTGTCGACAGATTGAGCGAGGGTGTTGGCCACCGCGATTATGCCTCGTGCCTTTAGCTCGTCCAGCGCCCTCAGGCGCTTATCGTCGTCGTCGCGCACGTTGAAGCTGTAGCCGGTCTGAGCGCGCCGGGACAGCCGCTCTCGCCGACCTCGCGCGGGCGCCCTCTGGAGCACGTAGCCGGTGCCCTTGTTGGTGCGGCCGAGCCGGGCGCCCATCCAGAGGTCGGCTTCCAGCCTGAGCTCGTCCAGATGGCCTCTAAGCAGTTGCAGGTAGCCGTCGTCGAACTCGCTCAATACCATGGAGCAGAGGCGGACGAAGGCCGGAGAAGTCATCTGAGCTCCCCGTTCGGCTGTCACGCGTCGCAAACGCACCAGGTAGCCCAACAGGAGCTCCAAAGCGTTCAGCGAGATGTAATGGAGGCTTTCCGGGGAAGGGGTAATGCCCCAGGACATAACCTTCTTGTGGCTTTCAACGGCCTCAGCGGCCAACGAGTAGAGCTGTTTCGCGAAGTCCGGTTGGGCGAGGCAGTCGGCGAGCGCCTCCTGGCGGTATACGATCTGGCCCGGTTCGACCAGCGGGGAAAGCACAGCCGCCTTGCCTACACCCAGAAGGAACTTGTCGCCCGCGGCCATGGCCTCGAACAGCGTGGAAAGTCCGAGGTCTTCGACCAGGCCGTCGCTTTCCGGCGGCAGCTCGCGCTCCAGCCTGAAAGCCTCGTTTGGGTGCATGAGCAGGACTCGTAGCCCGCCGCCTCTCCCGTGACCATTTGTCGGCCGATTTTCCTTGGCCACCTGTTCGCTTACTGCCGGGTGGTTGAGCCCATAGCGCTCAGCCAGGGCAGCGGCGTAGGCGAGGCCGCCGGGTGGCTTGGGCAAGATTTTGTACGTGCGCACGGCGGGGTCTTCAGGGTCGACTGCGGCGACCATGCTGATCTTGGCTCCGTTGCCGACTGCGAGCTCGTCGACAAAGGTAACGAGCACACAGATCGAGCCCCGGGCCACCAGCTGTGCCAGTACGGCGCGGCCCAGGAGACCCGCGTCGCGCACGGTTGTCGACGAGAAGCTCTCGTTCAGGATGATGACGCTGCGCCGGGAAGCCCGTCCGATGACGCTGTGGAGGTGCACGAGCTCCTCTTCGAGGTGGCTCCTGCCGGCGCCGGGCCGTTCGGCCTGGGCGAAGGAGGTCAGCACGGCATCAGCGAGCACCAGGTCGGCTTCTCGAGCCGGCACCGGCAAACCCAGGCTGGCCAGGTAATGGAGTTGGCCGAAGGCCCGGGCGAAGGTTGTCTTGCCACCATTGTTGGGCCCCGTGATAACCAGGACGCGCCCGTCCGGTCCAAGGTCGAAGTCATTCTTCACGATGGCGCCCAGTGGAGCCCGCAAGGTGACCTTGGCCGCCAGGGCGAGGTCGAAGGCGTCATTGGCTCGTACGCGTCCAGGCCGAGCAGAAAGACGCGGGTAGCAGAACGGCAGGCCCGCTTCCCTAAGTGGCTCGATGTAGTCGAGATAAGCAAGGTAGAACTGTGAGTCGCGGTAGAAGGCGGCAATTGCCGCGTCCACGAAGCCCTGGTGACGCTGGAAATATTCGTCCATCGCCCCGAACGGCCCGGGGTTGAGGCGGGCGACGAGTTCGAGGATCTCGGCCTCCACGTCGTTCATGTTCAGGCGGTCCGGGAGCGGGGCCGAGTGCGCAGACGCTGGTCCATCGCTGAACTTATTGAAGAACGTCTCTATTTCCCTGGCATAATCAGGTTCGTCTCGGGGACCGGCAACGGTCACCCGGGTGCCTTTGATATTCAGCGCATATCTGACCGTGCCTAGTTGGGCCACCACCTCTTCGCCTTCCTCTGCCAACGCCGTGAAACCCGGCGAGGAGCAATAGGCAGAGATGTACTCCGTATACGCCCGTACCCCGGGCGAGCGCGGTCCGAGCCTCGACAAGCCGGTGGCCAAGGACATAACCGCGCTGCAATATGCCGAAACCGCGTCGACAAAAAGGCGCTCCTGCTGCCGGTGGCTGCGCAGCGACCGGGCCTGGGCAAGGATCTCGCGCGACTGGCGCATTCCTCGGCCAAACTCTTTCACTTCGGCCCGGACAGGGGGGCGCTCCAGGTCCGCCAGTACCTCATGACGGTACGTCACGTCGTCGAGCTGGCCCAGGGGAGCGTAGAAAACGGACGCGAGGTCGAGTTGTTCTCGGCCAGCGTTGACTGCAGCAAAGATCTGGTCGAGGTTGAGGTCGACCGCGAACCGGTGGTCTGAAAGCGGCTTGACCGGGTTGTCAGCGCCGGCAGCGTACAGGATCGACGGCGTCATCTCGACCCCTCAGCGGTGGGCCAGATGTCTGCGCTGGGCTCGACGGCACCTCGGCCTCCCTGCAAGCACTCCCTGAGGTTCGTCTTCGGCTCGTACTTCGCCATCGGCCCAGCTTGACAGCTCAGCCGCCCACCCTTTCATCTGGGGTCAGCGCGCCACGCGTACGCCGTTCGGATCTCCGGCTGTCGAAACACCGTGGCGAGCGGAGCCGGCAGCCCTGCAGGGCCGGCGCCAACAGGGCTCGAGGGTGGGTAGGCGCGCCGCGGGGCAAATCACGTTCGCCGACATCAGCTCTGGTCTTCGTCCCTGACGCTGTCACCGGTGGATCGGCCGGTATCTTGATGCCCTCGTGGCTGTGCTAGTGGACATGGAAAAGGTCGCCGTCGGCCGAGTAGGGCGGATGCTCTTTGAAGGGCTGTCGATGACGGTTGCCGACGGTGAGCGGGTGGGCGTTGTCGGCGTGAACGGTGCGGGCAAGTCCACTCTCCTCAGGGTCCTGGCCGGGAAGGACGACCCGGACGCCGGCGTCGTGCGCCGCGGACGAGGTACCCGCATCGGGTTCCTGGACCAGGAGCCTGAACTGCCTGATGGGACGGTACGAGAAGCCGTGGGCGAAGGTTGGGAAGCCGAAGCCACACTGACCCGCTTGGGCCTGGGCCTTCAGATGGGTACCAGTACCAAGGTCCTCTCCGGCGGCCAGAGAAAGCGTGTCGCGCTGGCCCGGGTACTTGCTCACCCCGTCGATCTCCTCGTCCTCGACGAGCCCACCAACCACCTCGACCTGGGCGCAGCGGCCTGGCTCGAAGACCGGCTGAGCTCCTTCCGGGGTGGCCTCGTGCTGGTGACCCACGACCGCCACTTGTTGAACCGGCTCACCACGGTGGTTTTGGAGCTTGACCGGGGGCAGGGCTACTTTCACGATGGAGGCTACGAGCTCTACCTGGCAGCCAGAGCCGAGCGCGAGGCTCAGGCCGCGTCAGCCGAGGCCACTCGGCGCAACCTGGCCCGCAGAGAGCTCGCTTGGCTGCGCCGGGGCGCCCAGGCCCGGTCCCGTAAGCCGCACGCCCGGGTCGAGGCGGCCTTGCGCTTGATCGAGCGACTACCGCCTCCCGAGGTGGGTTCGGCAGAGTTCCAAGGCAACTTCGGCGTCCCTCGCCTGGGCGACAAGGTCGTCGAGTGCATAGGTGCGGGCTTCCGCTACCCGGACGGCCCCACCGTGCTCTCAGGCGTTGACCTCGTCGTCGGGCGGCGCGAGCGCCTCGGGATAGTGGGCGCCAACGGTGCAGGCAAGACGACGCTGCTGCAGCTCCTGGCCGGGCGGCTCCAACCGACTGAAGGTGTGGTCGAGACGGGGCCGACGGTCGTGGCGGGGTACCACGACCAGCTGACAGCCGAGCTCGATGCTGATGCCAGGGTAAGGGACCTGGTTGCCGGCCCGTACCGCGCGCCCGGGTCACCCGAGGACATTAACCTGATGAGACGGTTCCTTTTCAGCGGCGACCTACCGTTTGCCCGCGTAGGGTCCCTGTCCGGAGGTGAAAGACGCCGCCTGCAAATCTTGTTGCTCACCGCCGCCCGGCCCAATGTCCTGTTCCTGGACGAGCCCACCAACGACCTCGACCTGGACGCTCTTCGAGCGCTGGAAGATTTCTTGGAAGATTGGCCCGGGGCGCTGTTGGTCGTCAGCCATGACCGCACGTTCCTGGAGCGGGTAACGGACCGCGTGGTGGAAGTGGGGCCAGAGGGAACCGTGGCCGAAGTCCCGGGTGGCGTGGCTGGGTGGGTTACCGGGTGGTGGCCGGGCAGGCCCGGCTCGACGAAATGCAACGCTCACGTGTTGTTCCCGATCGATCCGCCGCCGCCAGCAATGAAGGTGCCGGCAGCACACGTGGGCGCACTCAAGCACGCGTTAACCCCTCGCGGCAGGCGCGGTCCCTCAGGGACGCAGAAAGAGAAATGGCTCGGTTGCAAGGCGAAGTGTCCCGCATTACCGAGGCTTTGGTTGCCGCGTCTGACTACAAGGACATGGCCACCCTGGGCCACGACCTGGCCGACGCCCAGGCTGCCCTCGAGACGGCCGAGGAATCTTGGCTCGCTTTGGCCATCGACGACTGAGGCCGTACGGTCCTGTGCCTGCCAGGGCAACGCATTTTCCGCCTGTAAGTAACATGGACCCGGAACGGGAGCGGGTGGCAGAACTGACCGAGCAGTACTTCGAGCTTCCGCTCGGGATCGTGGATGCCTCCGTCGTCGTGCCCGGGGAGCGGCACCACGCCGACGTGATCGCAACCCTTGACCATGGCCATTTCTCCGTTGTGAGGCCGCGACAATACTTCGGCGTTCACCCTCGTCCTCTGACCGAGTTCGCTGGCGCCAGGCTCAATACGTCGGGCGCGTCGCGATCTAGCTGGCTACCTGAAGAGCCAGTTCGACGGCGTCATCGAAGGTTAGCATCGTGCCAGCCGAATACTCGCGCTCGAAGTTCTCCGTACCAAGAACGCGCCGAAGGTAATTACGGTTATCTTTTCGCAACTTCTCCAGTAAAAGCGTCAACCTTTCGAACCGGTTGGACCGCCCGGGCGTGCCCGCTTGCCGGAGGTATGGGGAGCGCATGGTTTCATACGCGCCCGCCAGTCGGGTCGCCTCCGCCAGCTTGCCGAGCCGCACTGCGCAACACGCCACGTTGATGAGGTGCGAGACCGCGATGTCGCGGAGGCCGAGGCGACGCAAACCCGTCAGGGCCTTCTGCAAGCATGCCACTGCGTCCTCGAAACTCTCCCGGGGGAGGAGGGCTTCACCCAGCGCACCCCAAGACCAGTACATGCTCAGGGGCGCCCCGATCTCGTCGGAGAGTGCGATACTTTCCTCCAGGAGGGTAGCGGCGGTCACGAACTGCTCGTCTTCCATCTCGAGGACAGCTTGTGAGGCGAGGCACACAGAGCAAAGGCCAAGGTCTCCGACGCGCCGAAGGTGGGCTGCCGCCTCTTGCCAGAGCGTTCTTTTAGCTGCGACTGAGGTTGCGACCGTGGCGACGACGGCCATTGCGTTACCGATGAGCCACGGGTCACCCACGTCGCGTGCTATCTTGAGGGCCTCGCTGGCGCACTCTGACGCTTTGGCATGTTGTCCTAGAGACTCCGCCACCCAGACGTAGCGAGTGAGCGCATCGGATGTGGACGCCGGGTCGCCCAGGGTACGGCACATCTCGAGCCCTTGCTCGATTAACGCACCTCCGGCGCGGCGCTCTGGTTCCGAGTCCCACCCGAGCGTGGCGGCCAGGGTAGCTCCACCGAGGAAGAGAGCCTTAGCGCGGACCGGGGCCGGGACATCGGCCGGCCTCGACAGTGCCGTGCAGACGGCGTCGATCCCATAGCGCTGGCAGCGGGTCCAGAGGAAATAATGCAATGCAGTACCGATCCTCATGACCGCCTCGGTCGCGTCCGGCTCATCCAGGAAAAACGCCAGGGTTGTCCGCAGGTTGTCCCAGTCGACGTCGAGATCCCTCAACCAGAGGCCCTGCTCGGGGCCATGCAGCTCCTGTCCGGCTCGCTCGGCAAAGTTCAAATAGAACCGGGCGTGGGCGGCATGAGCTCGGTGAAGCTCGGCCTCGCCGCTGGCTGCCAATAGCCGCTCCCTCCCGTACTGCCGGATGGTCTCGAGCAGCGAGTAGCGGAGCGTCGTTGACGAACGCTGAGCTACCACCAGGTTCTTGTTGACCAGTGAGGCGAGCGCTTCGTCGACGTCGGCAGTTGCCACGGTCTCGTACGAACAGACCGCCTCGGCCGCCTCCAGCTCGAAACCGCCGGAAAAGACCGAAAGCCGGTTCAATACGTCCCGCTCCGGTGGGGCCAGGAGCTCATAGGACCAATCGACGGCGGCTTGAAGTGTGCGCTGGCGGGGGACAGCGGTCCTCGGCCCGCCTGTAAGGAGCCTGAACCGCTGGTCGAGGCGTTCGTTCAGGTGGGCGAGGGACATCGAGGCCACGCGGGCGGCTGCGAGTTCGAGGGCCAACGGGATCCCATCGAGCCGTTGGCATACGGACGCCAACAGCTCAGCCGCGGGTTCTTCCAGGGCGAAGGCGGCGTCGTGTGCCCGGGCTCGTTCGATGAAGAGCTCGACGGCGTCCGAGCCCTCCAGGTCCTTTACCGATCGGGCCGATAGTGGTGGCAACGTCATCGGCCCCAGCCGGTACACGCGCTCGCTCTGGATGGCGAGCGGCTCGCGGGAGGTAGCTAACAGCCGGAGCCGTGGGCATCTGCGATTGAGCAGCTCAGCGAGCTCGGCGGCGGTTGCGATGACGTGTTCGCAGTTGTCCATGACGACCAAGAGGTCCTGGCCGGAAAGGGCCTCTGCCAGCACCTCGCCCAGGGGGCGGCTGGCCGGGGCGCGCACCCCCAAGGCGCTGGCGAAAGCAGCGGTCACGTCGGCCGCTTCGGTCACGGGCGCCAGCTCCACCAGGTACGCCTCGATGCGCTCCTCGCCGTGCAGTTGAGCCGCCACCTCAAGCGCGAGGCGGGTTTTCCCCGAGCCGCCGGCGCCGGTCACGGTCACGAGGGCCGAGGAGCGCAGGAGCGAGCAGACCTCCGCTTGTTCCACCTCGCGGCCGATGAAGCTGGTGAGAGCAGCGGGCAAGTTGCCGCTGAGGCCGATGACTGAGGCAGATAGCGACAGCTGCGGCCCTGGCTCAGTCACGTCATCTTTGGCGCTCTGGTACCGCGCGCTCCAGGGCAAGCGACGGTTCGAGCCCCAACACATCGAGGCCTGTACGGCAACGGCTGTACGTGCGGGCGGCCAGCTGACGTTGGCCCTCCGAAGCGTAGCCGGCTATCAACGCGGCAGCAGCCTCCTCGGACGCCGGGTCGCGGGTAAAGACCGCCTCCCAAGCCTCGATGACAGCGTTCACGCCCGAGCGCCCAAAGCCCATGGAGCGGTCTCGAGCCAGTGCCACGCGGGCCTCCTGGCGGGCTAGCTCGAGGTCCTCGCGGCGGCGCAGCGACCAGTCGGCGTATGGTTCGTCCTGCAACAACGTGCCCTGGTCTGACAGCGCCTGCGTCAGGGCATCGTCCCGGTCGGCCCCCCGTGGCATGGCCAGCGCAGCCTGAACGGACTTCTCTTGCAAGTCGAGGTCGACCTCGATGGTCGCACCCGGCGAAATATAAATATGCGTCCGGTTGGCCATCAGTACTGGTGGCCCGCCAAGGCATGACAGCGCCGCCCGAGCCGACGAAAGAGCGTTGTACAGGGCCCTCGCGGCAGCCTGGGGGGCGAGGTCCGAAAAGAGGGCCTCCGACACCACTTCCCGGCCAACACGGCGATTCGGGCTCAATAGCACAAGTGCCACCAGCCTTTTGGCACTTAGGCGCGGCCACGGGCCAGCGACTTCATCCCCCCGCTGAACCCCGAACGGACCGAGTAGCCGGACGCGTACGAGCAGTTCAGACGGGTTGCCTTCTGCCATAGGCCCGGAGACCGCCACGGTCAGCAATTATGCCGCGGCCCAACCAGGACCGGTCGCCGTGACAAGCGGCACTTCGCTCAAAACAGATCGCGGCGGTCGAGTGCCTTTGACAGATCGTTGAGAGAGCGCTGTTAGACGGAGGTTGTAAACCTCTCCCAGCGGGACCAAGCACCTCAAAAGGAGCGATTATGTGGCAGTCGGACGCAGCCGTTCGGGATGCAGCACTCCCGGTGTTTCGGTTCAGGCCGAAGACCCGGCCAGGCGAGACGTCGGGCCGCGCCGAGACGAGACGAGCAAGCCCACCGCCGTCCGCCCGCCACGCCGTGCTCAGAAACTTCCCGTTCGCGAGCACTGAGATGCTCCTCCGCGTAGGCGCCCTGATGCGAAGGTGCTCCCAGCGATGGCGCCCGTGACTACCGCGGCGGAGGCTACCGGTAAACACAGCCGGGCCGACGGCTGGGGACAGATGCCGCGAACTCTTCAGGACGAGCCCATTGCGATGGCGCAGGCGTCCCCGTATGACTGATTTTGTCCGACGAGACATTACCCGAGCCTCCAAGCAGCAGGACAAGAGTACGCCCGCGGCCAGCGCGCGATGCTGACCATATGGATGTGAAACTCCGAGAGGGGACGGACGCCGATGCTGCCGCCTGCGGTCGCATCTGTTTAGCTCCTAAGCCCCTGGCTCGGCCGAGATACGCGCTCGTGCGATTCCACCGGGGACATGCGATCTCCTTCAGCCAATACCGAGCGATGTAGCGGACCGCATCAGAGGGCGTTTCGTTGCAACGCCATCATCGATGACTGCCGGGTGACGGTGACGACCAACGGCCATACGGACCAGTATGAGACCGTGCGAGCGAACCGGCAATGGACGTACTACTCAGGGCCAGAAAGTTCCCACCTTGGTGTGATGCTTTTGGCACCGGTCGCGCCCATGCTTGAAAGCTCGAAGGAAGATGGGTCACAAACCTGACCGAGCCGTTTCGGTCGACATTTCCGCTTTCGCGGCCAAGGAAAAAAGGAGGCGCCAAAGTGCCCGGCGACGGTCGTCACGTCCGCTGTTCCCACGGCATCGCTCGGCCCAGTGGGCGCGCATGGCGCTCCCCTAAGGCCGGTGCCGCAGCCGTCGTCGCCGGGGTGGTGGCCAGCGTCGGCTGGGGGGCTTCGCCCGCCCTGGCTGCGTCCCCATCAAGCGTGCTCAGCGCTGGCGGTCCCGTCGCCGGCACCATCTTCGTCGCCAACGCCGGTGTGATCGGGCACCGCGCCGGAGGCACCGGGCCGGGTTCTGTCACCGCCTACGCCCCTGACGCCACCGGCGACGCACATCCGGAAACGCTCATCACAAAAGGGATAGACGCTCCCGGGGGCCTCACCTTTGACCCATCAGGCGACCTGTGGGTGGCCGACGAGGCCGGCCATGTCGTCGAGTACAGCCGGGCCGATCTGGCCCAGGCGTCCCCGGCCCCCACCGTGACGATCTCCTATGGCGCTGGCGGCCTCGCTTTTGACCCCGCAGGCGACTTGTGGGTAATCAACGGCACCAATGTGGTGGAGTTCACCAAAGCCGAGATAGCCAAGTCGGGTTCGCCGAAACCCGTAGTCTCCCTCCCGGACAACTGCAGCGTGGCGTTCGATTCCTCCGGTGACCTGTGGGAGGGCAGCAGCGCCGACTGGTTGGCCGAGTTCACGACGGTGCAACTGGCGCAGCTGGCCAAGCCGGAATCCCAAGCGACCGTCTCCCCATGCGACATCGACCCCCCAGGTGCGCCTGTCCCCCCAGGTGATGGTCACATCGGGCAGCCTGGCGATGCCGTGCCGGCCCGCATTCGACCAGGACGGTGACTTGTGGGCCGGTAACTACGGCTCTGATACGGTCGTCGAGTTCACAAGGGCGCAGCTCGCTGCGTCGGGCTCCCCCAGGCCGGCAGTGACCCTGACCTCACCGGTTTTTATAGAGCCGGGCGACGTGGCCATCGACCGCACTGGCGACTTGTGGGTCCCCACGGCGGTCAACGGCGTGCTCGGGTTCACCAGGGACCAGCTGGCCAAGACGGGTTCCCCGACCCCTACCTTCGACATCGTCGGGCGGGCTACGGGGCTCAATTGGCCCTGGGCCGTCGCTATCGAGCCGTAGGGCTCGGGTAGCCGCGGGCCTGGAGTTCCTGGCATTGGTCGAAAAGTTGTACCTGGGCCTGCACGGCTCTTCCGGTCTCGATTAGGCCAATAACGACAAAAGGGACAAGTTATGAGCGAGGCAATTTGCGGGTTCCATCCGACAACGTGAGCGGCCGAATGCAACCGCTCTTGGTTAGGAGCTAGGGGACTATCCACTGCGTAGCCGGGCCTCGACAGCGCACTGGACCGTCCGTACAGCGCCCGGGTACCTCAGCTGGGCATGAGTCGCCCGGGCCAGCCTTTCCGTAGTGGTCTCCATAGCGGCATGCGGGAGGCCCGGAGGCAATTATTGAAGTCTGGGTTTAGGGTCAATAACCCTAAAGTGGATCGGTAGCGTTGTCGCGCTGGTATATGCCGCTTTCCTCGTGACTTGACGCCAAGTCTTCAGAGTGACAATAGTGGCGTTGCGGGTGGGCGGTGCTGGCCTGGCTCTCCCGTGGCGGTCGTCGCTTTCGGGTGACGGTTTGCTGCGCGGCGCGATGACGGTTACCAGGAGTACTCCCGCCGTCATTCATGACAAAGAGCGAGGGGAAGTCGATGAGATCGCTGTCCGTGATGCCACACGGTGTTATACGCCGTGCCGACGTTGTGGCCGGCCGGGCGGTGCCCGCCTCGGCGGTGTGGCTGGCCCGTGCGCCGGCAAAACGGCAGTGCCCTGGTGAGGGTGAGCCCGGACGGGCGACGTCAGCGCCGGCGCCCGCCGGCCCACGTCCTGGCCCTGCGTTGGCTCAGTGTCCTCCTAACGGCAACAATGGTCGCAGCCGTAGCCGTCGTAGCGGTGCACCAAATAACCCGTTCCGTCCACCCCTCGAGGGCGGCTGCTTTGACGCGCCGACAGGGAAAGCTCCCGAAGGTGAGGCGAACGCCACCCGCATTGGCTGCCGCGTTGACGGGCAAGCACGGTCTACCAAAGGCCACGCCGGGACCTGTCACCATGTCCGTCGTCGGCGATACGGAGCTCGGCAACACGCCCCTGTTGCCGCGGGCTCCGGCGACGTACCTGGATCCTGTGCGGGCTGCGCTGGCCGCGCCCATCGTATTCGGCAACCTGGAAGGGACCCTCACGAACTCGACCGGGTCCAAGTGCGGCCCCGGCTCGACGGAGTGTTTTGCCTTCCGGACTCCGCCGACGTACGCCCAATATCTCCACCAAGACGGCTTCACCATCCTCAACAGCGCCAATAACCACTCACATGATTTCGGTGAGCAGGGTGTGCTCGACACCGAGCGCGGCACTAAAAGCGACCGGGATTGCTCAAACTGGGCTACCGGGCCAGATCGGGATCGTCCATGACGGCGCCACTTCGGTGGCGTTTATCGGGTTCGCGCCTTACACCAACACCAATAACTTGCTCGACTTCACAACGGCCAAGGCCCTCATCCAAAAAGCCCGGAGCGAGGCCGACATTGTCGTTGTCTACATGCACGCTGGTGGCGAGGGGAGCCAGGCGAACCACGTCACGGGGCGGGAGGAATATTACGTCGGAGAAGACCGCGGCAACCCCGAGGCATTCGCGCATGCAGCGATCAACGATGGGGCCAACCTTGTTATCGCCAGTGGTCCGCATGTCCTGAGGGGCATGGAGTTTTACAAGGGCGACCTGATCGACTACAGCATGGGTAACTTCGCCGGGTACGGCAACTTCGCTACCGGCGGTGTCCTCAGTTTGTCCGGCATCCTGAGGGTGACCCTTGGTGGGCGGGGCGGGTTCGTGAAAGCCACCTTTACATCGATCACGCTCAACGGCAACGGCCAGCCCAGCGTCGACCCAAGTGGGGCGGCAGCTCGTTTCGTGGCCCAATTGTCGCAAGAGGATTTCGGCGCCTCTGCGGCTCAGTTGAGCCCGACGGGAGCCATCTCACCGCGTCCGACACCGTCGGACCTTGCCCCCAAGTCCAACGCGATCTCTCCCGGCCGCCCCGTCTCGATTTTGTAGACGAAACTATGGATGTTCCCTTTTGGGCGCAAAAGGGTTGGCCCCGACCCGGGCGACGCCATCTCTCCGTCGTCACCTCCCGGTGAGCTATCTCGCCGTTGGCTGTTGGCGCCGGCCAACGAGCCAGCTGACGGTCCAGATCACCGCCGAGGCGGCTGTCCCGTAACCAACGGCCTGGAGCACGGCGGAGGCCGGCGGCCAGTCCTCTAGCTCGAAGAAAGTGTTAACGCCGGGCAGCAAAAAAGCGGCCACAAATAGTGCCGCCATGGTACCGATCAGGGCCAGTTTCCACCGCCTTAGCGGCCGGGCCTGGACGACAAGTACCGTCAGCGACACGATAGCGCCCACGATGACCGCCGCCGCCCTGGATTCGGCGGCGGTGGCGTTGAGACCCCGGGCGCTCGCATAGGCCAAAAGTATGGCGACGGCGGCGGTTGCTCCCGCGGGTATGGAAAACCTGAGGACTCGGCCCAGGAACCCGGGCCGGAAGCGCTCCTCGCTGGGGGCGAAAGCGAGAAAGAACCCCGGGATACCGATCGCCAGCCCGCTTATCAGAGTGAGCTGGCGCGGCAAGAACGGGTAAGGCCAACCGGCCACGGCGACGGCCACCGAGATAATGAGCGAGTAGACGTTCTTCACCAAGAACAGCGACGCCACTCGCTCGATGTTGTGGAGGACCTGGCGGCCCTCGGCCACGACGACAGGTAGGGTCTCGAACTGATTGTCGAGCAGGACGAGCTGGGCCACGGCTTTGGCCACGGAAGATCCGCTCCCCATGGCGATGCCCAGGTCTGCGTCTTTTAGGGCCAGCGTGTCGTTGACGCCGTCGCCAGTCATGGCGATGACGTGTCCCTGCCGGCGCAGGGAATCGACCAGGGACCGTTTCTGGTCAGGGGTACGCGCCCGAACACCGTGTGGGTACGGACCAGTTCGTCACGCAGCGCCTGGTCCTCCGGCCAGAAGCGAGCGTCGACCGGGTCCGCTCCGCCGGCGAGCCCCACTTCGACGGCGACGGCCCCGACAGTCGGCGCACTATCGCCTGAAACGACGCGGACGGTTACGCCTTGGGCTGCAAAATACTCGAGAGTGGCCCTGGCATCGGGCCTGAGCTCCTCCCGGAGCTCGACTGCGGCAACGAGCTGCAGGCCACCAGGGAGAGCGGTCCCGGCCAGCCTCTGGTGACCGTTGGCGACTACCAGGACGCGTCGGCCCTGGGCGGCTAGTTCGTTGGCCACGGGCCTAACCCCGGCGGGGTCATTTGCTGCCACCATCTCGGCTGCTCCGAGGACCCATGTCCCTTGTCGTGCGAACGTCGTCCCGCTCCACTTTCGGGCGGAGTTGAACGGCACTGTCTCCACCACGTCCCACCCGGGTTGCGCCCTTACCTCCCTGGCGCTACGTATGGCCGCCATAGTTGGGTTTTCGACTTGCACGGTGGCCAGTGCACCCAGAGCGGCTTCGATCTCGGGGCGAGAAGGAAGTGATGGCGCCCCGTCGGCTGGCGTCGCCGGCGGCAGCACAAGGCTGCCCCACGCAACGCGCCCCTCGGTGAGCGTGCCCGTCTTGTCGGTGCACAACTCGTCAACCCGGGCCAACGATTCGACCGATGGCAATTCCTGGACCAGGACCCGGCGGCGGCTCAAACGTACGGCGGCGCTAAAAAAAGCGAGCGTCGTGAGCAGCACTAGCCCCTCGGGGACCATCCCGACCAGGCCCGCCGTGGTCGCTCGGACGGCCGCTCGCCAGTCCTGGACTTGTAACTGGCGCCAAAGAAGGACCGGTCCGATGAACAGCATCAAGATTGAGAGCCACCGCAAGACCTGGTTGACGGACCGCACCAGCTCCGACCCGGTCAAGGAGTAGCGCCGGGCCTCCCCGACCAGGCGGCTGGCGTAGGAGTCTGCGCCCACCGCGGCGACCCGGGCCACAACAGCCCCCCCGACGAGCCACGTCCCTGACACCAGCGGGTCTCCCGGGCTTTTGCCTACGGGGTCCGTCTCGCCCGTAACCAGCGACTCGTCCACCTCGGCGCGGCCAGATGCGACTACCGAGTCCGCTGCCACCTGGTCTCCTGTCTTCAGTTCGATGATGTCGTCGACGACGAGCTCTTCGATGGACAGGTTCGTGAGCTCGCCGTCACGGCGAGCCCGGGCGGTGGGGGCGTTCAGCAGGGCGAGCCGGTCGAGGGTGCGCTTGGCGCGGACCTCCTGCACCGTGCCCACCACAGTGTTGATGACGGCAACCAGAAGGAAGGCGGCATCCGGTAGCGACCCCGTGGCCAACGTCGCCGCCCCCAACGTGACCAGTATCAAATTGAGCCACGTAAATACGTTGCGTGCCAGTATCTCTCGAAAGCCACCGCCGGCCGGCCCGGCCTCTGTCGGCCCGCTCTCTGCGCGTCGCCGCGCTTGCCTCGGCAGTGGAAAGACCGTCGAGGCTGCCCTCTGGCCAGACATCTACCGATAACCCGGTTTCCTCGGTCACCGTCAGGTTTCTCTCCGGTCGGCGACGATCATGGCGGCGAGAATCCTTGACCGCCCGCCCGTCCATCGGTGCCATCTAATCGACGTCGTACGGAACAAACTACGGC
Organism: uncultured Acidimicrobiaceae bacterium; assembly: GCA_963754115.1. Taxonomy (GTDB): domain Bacteria; phylum Actinomycetota; class Acidimicrobiia; order Acidimicrobiales; family Palsa-688; genus Fen-671. Next base: position 984,646 of record CAVWFC010000010.1, read on the forward strand.
CCAGTTGCCGCACCCCGGTGTGAGCTCCAATGGAAGCTCACGGTGTAGTAGAGGCAGCTCAAGGGTGATTTCATGTCGGCGACGCGACCGGTAAGCCGACGCGCGCTAGCTGCGGAGGATAGCCGCACGTCGTAGGCGACAAACGCGGTCATGTGCTCCGCCAGCGTGGTGGCGCTGACGAGATGGATGGCGTCCAGGCTGCGCAACTCGACTGGACGGGCCAAGGCGGCACTTTCAATGAGGTCGCCAGTCAACGGTATTAGGTCGAGGCCAGCGAGGAGACCTCTGGCAGCGGGGACCGCAGTCTCGTCATAGCCGCGACAGGCACGGACCAGCTCGACGATCGCCACTTCGGCGCTCACTTTTGGGCTATCGCTGCGCTCGCTCAGCCATCGGACGAGCGCTTCGCTCTCGGCTTCCTCGAATATCAGCTTCACTAGCGCCGAGGTGTCCAGGTAGATCACTCGACGCGGTCATCGCGAACTTCCGCCAGGATCTCAGATGCCGTCCGGCGCTCATCGAGCAAGGTTCGGCGCAGAGGCAGGCGGAACGCCGACCTGGCCGGCAAAAGGCGGCCCGCCATGACCAGCCGATCTCGCGCTGAATCGCTGGGGCTGGGCGGGACCAGCAACGCCACGAGCTGTCCCCGCTCGGTCACCTCTACGGTCCCTCCTCCCTTCACAACGTCGAGGTAGCGGCTGGCGTGCTGGCGAAGCTCTCTGACTCCGATTCTGGTCACGAGCCGATTGTAGCACATAAAGTGCTACTTCCCAGGTTTTGGCGGCGGATCGGGCCACACGGTCGAGGCACGAGATAACTCCCGCGTTTTTGAAACGCGGCGCCCTCCCGCCAATGAGGCGGCTGGTGGGGGACCTTACCGCGTTACAAACGCCGGATAACGAAAAGAGTTACCCACCTAAATGCATAGGCCGAGTCGGACGAAAATCGAGATCGAGGAGAGCCGCCTCAACGCGATGGCGGTGCCTGTTCGCCGGACAACCTTGCCTACTGAGGCTACGTGTAATTGGCGTACTTATTGCTCTCATGGGTGCCAGCATCCTCCTTCTCTCAAACAGAATGGCCCCCGCTTCCCTCGTCTGGTCATCGGGAAGGGTGCCGAATCCACGCTTCACCGCGGGGGTCTATGCAACTGCGGGTTGCCACAGCGATTACTCTTGGCAGTTCGCAGCGTCTTGACAAATGACCGCGTCACGAGGAGGTTAAATCCATGGCAAGTACTGTCGCCGTGCCCGACATGCGTCTGGAGCTCGTCCCGCTCCCGGTCTCAGACGTTGACAGGGCGAAGGCCTTCTACGAGCAGGTTGGCTTTGGCAATGTTCACGACACCCAGGTCACGGAAGCGATGCGGGTAGTGCAGCTCACCCCACCAGGGTCGAGCTGCGCCATCGTCTTCGGCACGGGGATGGGCCCAATTACCGACATGGTCCCAGGCTCGGTAAAGGGCCTCCATCTCGTGGTGGAGGACATGTCTGCCACCCGGGCCGCTCTGACCGAGCGCGGCATCGAGCTGAGCGATGTCGACGACATGGGCGGCGTCCTGTACTCCTATTTCAGTGACCCCGACGGCAACATGTGGGCCTTCCAGCAATGGCCCGCGGGTTACCGGGGATAGCCAAAAGGTACCAACAGCGGTCTGGCTCCGGCGCCGTCCGAGCGGACCGACGGTGAAGACTGCGTCTCGGGACGGATAGAGCGGCGTTCGGTCACCAACCGACCAACGATGGCCGAACGGGTCGGTGAAGCCACCCCTGGATGCCTCCCCCACGGCGCTTCGTGATCGCTGGCTGGTTGCACATCCGTCGCTCCTGCTCGAGAGGCCCGTTCAATGAGGTCATCGGGCTCATCGATGAATACCTCGATCCGCGTGGTTGTACGCCTATATCAGTCGGGCTCTGTTCCCGCTCCTTGCCTGGCACCGATTCGTGGACGAAGAACGGCACGCCGTCCAGGCATCAGCCGGCGACGCCGTCAAGTTCCCACAACGGGCTGGCGCCCAGGGCCTCCCTGTACCAGTTGACGGCGGAATTGGCGTCCGGCACGATCAACATCACTGAGAGGAGAGAACTGGCGGCGGCCGTGCTCACAATGGCCCAGCCTGTGACGGATCGCCCGGGAGGCGCCCAGCTTCGAGCATGGCATATAGTGAGGTCCGAGTTGAGGCGTAGTGAGCACTACAACTATCCGCTCGAATTAGCCAAGCATCGGTCCTTGCAGACGGGGGTTAGAGGACATGACACTTACCCGACGGGAATTCCTTGCCGGAGCCGGCGTAGCGGCGGCCGCTGGTGCCGGGCTCGCGTTCTCAGGAACGGCGGCGGCGGCGCCACGCATTACGCGGATCCACGAAAGCGGGCTGGCCCCGGCCGCCCTGACGATGTGGACGAACCATCCGGAGTGGGTCCAGCAGGTCAACACGATCGTCAGCGAGTTCGAAAAGCAGTACCCAATGATCACGGTCCAAGTGACGGCGAAGCCGGGGCCGAGCTATAACACGGTCATCGCCTCGGCGCTCGCCGCCCACAGTGCGCCTGACATCTTCGGGTTCGACGCCGGTGGCCAGTACATACAGATCGCCAAGGCCGGGCGGCTGCACGACCTCACGGGCAAGCTCAACCTCGGATCGCTTTTACCCTCGGCAACTGACTTTATGTACGTCGGAGACAGGATTTATGGGTTGCCGCTCCTCGGTCAATATACGACGGGTATCTTCTACTGGAAGCCCCCCTTCGCTAAGTACAAGCTTGCGATCCCCAAGACCTGGAGCAGTTCGCGACATTGTGCAAGACGCTCCAGAGCAAGGGGACGTTGCCGGCGCTTGAGATGCCGTCCGAGGACGGGGCGCTGCCGACGTTCATGTGGACTGGGCTCCTGACCAGTGTGCGAGGACCAGCCGCGGTAGCGGACGTCGCTCAGGGTAGGGCGAAGCTCACTGACCCAGATTTTCTGGCTGCCGGCACCTTCATGCAGAGCCTCGTACCGTATTTCTCGCCGGGCTTCGCCTCAACTGCGTACGTGAACGGGAAAGCCGACTTCGCCGAGGAGAAGGCGGTCATGATCCTGGGCGGATCGGCCGATTATACGGGTTACAAAAACGTCAACCCCAACCTGGATGTCGGGTTCTTCGCCGTGCCCCACCCCGACACCATGGGGATGTCCGTGGTGAACAGCGGGATCGACAATCTCTACGGCCTCAATTCCAGCGTTACGGACCCCGCTCAGGTCGAAGCAGCGCTCACGTTCTTCAACTTCTTCCTGACCCCGAAGGTCGGCACCCAGATTGCTGAGACCCTTGAGTTGCCGGACACTAAGGGAGCGCACACTACGGTGCCCATCCAGGAGGAGATCATCCAGCAATCCACCAATGACGCGCCCGAGTGGTACCTGTTCCCGGAGCTCTCGAACATGTTCAATTACGCCGAGGACCATATCTCGGACATGTTCCTGGGCAGCATCACACCCAAGCAGTTCCACGCCGCCTGCCAGGCACAGATCACCTAAAGCCACACCGGCTAAATGACGCATTCAGCCCTGAACTGCAGGCCGAGCCGCACAACAACGTAATGTCCGCACTAATAGCCAAGCCGCTGTGACTGACCGGCGCTATTGGTGGCGCTCAGGACCCGTGAGCCGCCTTGCCGCGGTCAAACTCGGTGTCGTCGGACGATGACTCCCGGCAAGGCTTCGAAAGCGGTGGCATCGCCCGAGGCCACCCAACAACCAAGGAATTGGGAGCCGTGGTCCAGCATGGGGCGCCTACGGGCTGCGCTCCTGGGGCACCCGGTAGCCAACATCGTGGCAGAGTGGGTTTCGACATGGAGGATCGAGGATCGTTCCCCTGGCCGCTATCCGACAGGGTGGTGACCTTGCGGCCTCCTCGCGCCGGAGAGGAGCACGTGCTCGTCGCGGATCGGGACCCGGAGGGGGAGCGCTGGCTCGGGCCGGGCGAGGGGTTGCCGCGACCGACGGCCGTGGTCCTGGTCGTTGGCAAGATCGTCGGTTGGGTCGATTACGACACCGACCGCGACTGGCTCGGGCCGACGAGGTCAACATTGGCTATAACGTCTTCGCCCCTTATCGTCGCCGCGGTTACGCCGGCCGAGCGGTGCGCTTGCTCCTTGGCCTCCTATGGGACCACACGGACTACCGGCGCGCCAACCTTGTCATAGATGTGGGGAACGTTGCCTCGCTTGGCGTCGCTCGTGCTCTTGGCGCCCGAGTCGTCCAGTCCAACTTGGACGAAGCCGGCGAGCTGTCCAGTCTTCGCCACGTAGTCGACCTGACGGATTTCGACCAGTAGGGTTGCAGTCCTCCGGAATTATCGAAGCCTGTCTAGTGCCACGACAGGCAACGTTTGCCTGGTTGCACACCAGAACTCTGAAGTGCCGACAAGGGTATCTGCCGTCGGCAACCGGGCAAACGTTCCTGGAGGCAGCACTACTAGGACCGAGCAGCCGGTGCCGAGCTCTTTCTTTTTCTCGACACCGATGTTCACGGGCACGAGACGAACGTCATCAGCCGAAGCCGGATAGGCATTGGCAACCTGGACGGCCATCCGCAGGAGTATCGACCAGACAATCGACCTTTGTACGGAGGCCGTCAGCTGGCGTGCCGGGCTGTTTTACCAGCGCGTCCCCTCGACCCAGATCTGGGGCATTGACATTCTCATCAGGGGAACGGACGGGACCTACGAGGCCTACCTGATCGAGGTCAACACATTCCCGCAGCTACCGCGACGATACGGTTACAGACGCTGCGGTCGACGATGTCCTTCGGTACGAGTTGTTCTTCAGTGCGAAGTGACAGCGGGAGAGTGGCGTGTTCCCGCTCATAGGCGTTGGAGTGAACGATGAGATGAAATGGAGAGGCCGTGACCAGCGTCAGGTTTGAACTCGACCAGCTCGGCCATGGACGGGGGATAGTCGCAATAACAGGCCTATCTCACGGTGCTGTGTGTGACGCATGGTTAGTGACGTACGAGGACGGGTCCCGCCTTGTCGCAAAGACATCGCTGGGTGCGCCTCCGGACCTGTTTTCGACCGAGGCCTCCGGGCTCGAGGCTCTTGCTCGTACCGGCTATGTCACCACCGTTAGAGTGCTCGCTGTCAATGAGCGGGTGCTGCTGCTGGAGGCCCTGGCCGCGCCGTCCCTCGAGTCAGCTTCGGCCTGGGAGCGGCTCGCCGGCGAGGTCGCCGCTCTTCACCGCGGGACGGTCGGGAGTGTTTTTGGCTGGGAGAGCGACGGCTACCTTGGTTGGCTCCCGCAGGAGAACGCCTACGCGCACGACGGCCACCGTTTTTTCGCCGAACGCCGTCTGCTCCGTTACCTGAGAGAGCCACCGGCGGAAGCGGCTCTCGAACGGGCCGATCGAAGCGCACTGGAGCGGCTCTGTGAGCGGCTCCCGGAAATCGTCCCGGCGATGCCTCCGGTGCTAACCCACGGTGACCTCTGGTCGGGGAACCTCCTCGATAGTCCTGACGGACACCTCGTGCTGGCCGACCCGGCCGTTTCTTACGCCTGGGCAGAGACCGACCTGTCGATGCTCTGGTGCACGCCCAGGCCACCGGCCTCCGAACGCTTCTTTGCTCACTACCATGAACTCAACCCGTCACCGCCAGGCTGGGAGAACCGTATGCCGATCCTCTACCTTCGCGAGGTGCTGAGCACGATCGCCCATTTCCAGGACAACGCGGCGGCCGTCGTTGACCTGCGGCGGGTCCTGGCACCCTTTTATCCCGCTGGTAAGCGGTCGCCTGGCTGACGGTGGTGGCGGACGTTCTGCCGCAAGGACCAGGCCGGTACCCGTGGACGGTGCTAAGAAAAGGCCACCGACATGAGCACTCCTAGTCAGAGTGGCTTGGCCGAGCTGACCTCATAAACGGCGATATCGAAGTCCACCGATATCTGGCCGCCTTCGTCAGGGGCGGCGTTACGCCGTCGCTCGGCGGCGGCACGGAGATGAGCCGTCAGGTCGTCCTGAGTCTCCCAACGCTCAGACAAGATCACCCGGTCGGCCTCGATCGGGTCAGCGGCGAACACGTACTCCAGGTTGCCGGGCTCGGCTCGCGAAATTCGCATCGACTCCGCTCGCTGCCCGAGGAACTGCTCGCGCAGGGCGGCGTCCAGGCGGCCCGTTCCTTGCACAATGACCATTACTGCTCCAGTTCGTAGACAATGTCGTCCGACAGAGGCCTCACACACCATAGGCGAACCCATGAGTTTGGCTCTCCCGACTTCGGCCTGCCCGCGGCAGCCGACCCGGCGCCCCACAGGTGAGGCGCCGGTCCTGGCGATGGTTTAGCTCTGCGGCGTGGCCGTCGACGTGAGCACGATCCCCGAAGGGTCGAGCCCGTCCCCGGACTGGGCACCGTCGCCGCCCAGGTTGGTCGAGCCCGCGACAACTCCGGTGGCAGTGTCGACAACGTACAGGATGCCACTATCGAGCCCCGCGACCCAGAGCTCTGAGCCGTCGGGCGTCACGGCAAGGGTGTCGGGGTTGCCCGGGACGGTAACTGTCTGGTTCACCTGGCCCGTCGTGGCGTCGACGAAGCATACCGAATCGGAGTCCGGGTTGGCGACGTAGACGGTCGAACCATCCGGGGAGACGGCCGCCTGCCATGGTTCTTCACCTACCGTGGTGGTCCGCACCACCGTGTCAGTGGCCGTGCTGATCGTCGCCAGTTGGCCCGTCTGTGTCTCGGTCACGTACACGAACGAGCCGTCGGGCGAGACGACCGCAGACTGCGGCGAACCGAGGCCGGGGACGAATGCCACCTGCCGCTCCGAAGCCACATTAAACACGTGGAGCCCGTCCAACGCGGTCACGTAGGCCTCCTTACCCGAGGGCGATAAGGCAACATCAGTGGGGTCGGCGCGGAAGCCCAGGTGACGGACTAGCGTGTCGCTCGACGTCGATATAACGGCCACCCCCCACAAAGGGGTAGTCGACGTCTGCGGCCCGGCCTCGGTAACCCAGACCTCGCTGCCGTCGGGGGTGACAGCAATTGCCTGGGGCATAAGGCCGACCGGGACCAGGGTTTCGGCCGGGTTGTAGTTGCTGGGGTCGAGCGTGGTCGTGTTGATGGCAGCGACGTTGTCCGTGCCCGTGACGGCGAACCAGAGCGTGGTCCCGGACAGCGCGATTCCCTGATCGCTGCCGTCGTAGTTGTAGTCTCCCGAGTCACCGGGCACCTGAAGGTCGTCGACGTTGTACGTCTGGACAACGTCGCAATTGCTCGTTTCGACGGCGCCAAACCCCTGGTAACCAGGCTCGGCAACGTAGGCGGCGCCGGTGGGGCCGCTGCAGGAGGCACCCGTAAGCGACGCCAGGTGGCTCGCCGGCTTGGCGGCGGAGGTTGAGACGGCCAACACGACGGCCGTGCCGCCGACGGCCAGGAAGCCGGCGGTCGCGATTGAGATGATGATGCGGTTCCGTGCCTTCATATCGCTAGACCTCCACACCGGCAGCAGCGGGAACAGCGGGTCTCGTGCCCCGTGGTTGGACAGGGAACGTCTGGGACGCCCCCGGGATGGGCGGCAGCTGGAACTCACGGACCTGTTGCTCGGCCAGCAGCAGCTCTGCCGCCGTACGCGGTAGCCGCGGCGCCAGCCGGGGCGGCCGGGAGCCGAGCACGCTGCCAAGGTTGCCGGCGGTGGAGCGGCGCCAGGCGCTGATATTCGGGTTGACGACGCCGGTAACGGTCTCGAGCAACTGGATCACCGAGGTGTGGTCGAACGTGCTGTGGCTCACGTGGCCGCCCACGGTCCAGGGCGACGCCACTATGCAGGGCACCCGGAACCCGAGCCCGATCGGGGCGGCGGTGCCGTCGACGGTTATCCATTCGCCAGCGGTGCCAGCGGGCGCCGTCGGAGGAGCCACGTGGTCGAAGAGCCCGTCGTTTTCGTCGTAGATCAACACGAATACTGTCTTTTCCCAAAGTGACGGGTTGGCCGCTATGGCGTCGAGCTTGCTGGCGATGTAGTCGGCTCCCGCAGCCGGAAGGAAGTCGGGGTGCTCGGACTGGTACGAGGTGGGGATGATCCACGACACCGTCGGGAGCTGGTCGTGCATGGCGTCGTACTCGAACTGGCCCGCCTGGTAAACCCGCATGGCGTTTTGGAAAAGCGGCGAGGAGGGCCCTGCGTTCTGGTACTGGTCGAAGTACTCGAGGACATTCATCCCGTAGTTGTCCACCTCCTGGTATACCTTCCACGACACGCCGGCCTCGGTCAGCAGCTCGGGGTACGTGGTCCAGGAGAAGCCCTCGGCGGGAACGTAGTTGGAGGAGACCGGCCCGCCCTGGCCACCTTCGGGGTTGACCTGGCCGGTCATCAGGTAGAGCCGGTTCGGCCAGGTGGGACCCAGCATCGAGCAGTGGTAGCCGTCGCATACGGTGAAGGCGTCGGCGAGGGCCCAGTGGAACGGGATGTCCTGGCGCTCGAAGTAAGCCATCGTGTACTGGCCGGCGACGCCGTCTGCTTCCAGGTGGGCGGTGACGAACCCGTTCATCGCCCCGTTGGCCCACGATTGGTGTTGGGGGCCCCAGGAGTGGCTGTTGGAGGGCAGCGCCTGCGCACTCGAGTCGAAGGTGTCGACGTGGAAAGGCAGCAGGTACCCGTCCGGGTTGTCGGTGTCGGGTTGGTAAAAGACCTGTTTGTTGGTGGCGGGGTCGGCGAACCCGCGCACTCCGGGCATGGTGCCGAAGTAGTGGTCGAACGACCGGTTCTCTTGCATCAGCACAACGACGTGCTCGATCTTTGACACGGGCCCCGCCTGCGCCCGGCGGTCCGCCGGAGAGGTCGGGGCGTACTCGAGCAGCTTCCTCAGGTTCTTCGGCAAAGCGAACGATGCCAGCACCACCGCACCGCCCGACGCCAGCAGTTGCCGGCGCGTGACCTCCATAGCCATGCGTTCCCAGCCTCCTCTTTCTCCCCGGGTCTGGGTGACGGTCTAGCGGAGGCCGCCTTAACGTCAGGCGACAGATCGGTGAACATCAAGTGAATACTTGATGATGGTCGGATGGCTTCCCGGACCGCCGGCTCGCGGTCGTCGGTCCTGGCGCGAAAACCCCTCGCCCATCGCCCCTCGCTCCTCGACCCCTTGAGCCCGTACGTTTTGTCGGGGCGAGTTCGAGTAGATGGAAACTCTCTCCCGGATTTCGGTGGGGAATTAGGTTTGGGCTCGCCATGTGCGGCGTACGAATTGGCTTTCAGAGAACCATCACGTCTCGCGGTCGTTGAACTGGCCATGCGACCATCCGACAAACAGGGGCGTGTAAGAGTCTTTTACGGTGTTCGTACTCGACCCCAACGCAGTGCCTCAATTGCAGAAAGCCCACCCAGCCAGGCCAAACTCCGGGTTGGCGCATTGGCGGTCTCTCCGCCCCCGATTAACTATTCGTTTCGGTCATCGCCCTGCGCGAGCTCGAGTGCGGCCGGCTCTAATGGAGCGTTGCGGCCCGGCGAGAAGGACCGTGTGGAGAGAAAGGCCGTGGCTCGTGGGCGAAGCGAGCGCGGGCTTCGTCGGGACGGTTGATGGTCCCGAGGCTTATCGATAATTGCGGGGGGATTCACGAAGCCGTAGGCGGCGTCCTCCGGTTGTTATTACCAACCGGAAATCTTCGACCAGCCAACCAAGGACGCCAATGGCTCCCGACGTCAGTCATGGCGCACCCTGAGGCTCAATGACAATGGACCAGTGCTTCGCGTAGTGAGCAGCCCGGTCCGGGTGAAAACGACTGTCCCCCGCACAACCATCGAGACGCTCGTTGGACCACAGGCGGAGAGCGCAAAGCCCGAGTAACCACACCAAAATGCCATCATTTCGAACAATTTGCGCGAATGCTCTTTCTGGTGTACTTTGTCGCCCGCCTAGTCATTGTTCAGCACCTGGTTGGCATAGGGAGGTGAGACGTTGCGCGGACGGATCCCATCTCGTTTGATTTCCTACTTGTCATTCGGTGGCGCTCACGGCCAGCGCCCGGGCCGGCCCGGACCGCACCTCAAGCTGTCACTCGTGACGGCGCTTGTGGCCTCTGCGATTGCCGCTACGGGCCTGGTGGCCATCTCCGGCTCTGCGAAAATCGCGGCCCAGGGGACTGGCTCCACGCTTTTGAGCGAGACTTTCGAAGGCACTTCGGTCCCCGACCCCAACGGCCGCACCCAACACCCCGCCGCCAGCGGGCCAGTCCAACCTCGGCTACTGCCCCAAGAGGGCGTCAAGTCCGGCGCGAGCTCAGCCGGGCTACCTGCAGCTCACTGACGCCTCGACATTTTCAAAAGGAGCCGTGCTCTACAACCAGGCATTGCCGGCAAGCGGAGGTATTGAGCTCACCTTCCAGCAGTACCAGTACGGCGGCACCTCATACTCCGGTGCGCCCGCCGGGTCCGGGGCGGGCGCGGACGGTATCGGCTTCTTCATCGTCGACGGGGCGTTCACGCCTACGTCCGCCGGAGGGGCCGGCGGCTCACTCGGCTACGCCCAATGCATTACGGCCGCCGGCTGTTGCCAACCCTCAATCAGCCGGAGTGCACGGGGGCTATCTCGGGGTCGGGCTCGACGCCTTCGGCAACTACGCCAATGACGCGGAGGGTCGCGGGAACGGCTGCGCCACGTCCGCTCCCGGTGGCATTAACGGCAACTCGGTCGGTCTTCGCGGCCCGGGCGACGGGTTCGACGGTTACTGCTGGCTCACCGGCAACCTGCGCATGACGGCCGGGGCCCTTCGCAATAGTACCGGCCCGGCGGCGGCGTTGCGGACCGTCCGCATCACGGTAACCCCGAGTGCCTATGTCACTGTGGAGATCGATTTCAACCACGGCGCGGGCTTCCAAACGGTGCTTCAGTACCAGATGCCCGAGCCGTTGCCATCCACGTTCAAGTTCGGCTTCGCGGCGAGCACCGGGGGGGCGACCGACGTCCACTTGATCCGACTGGTAGACGTGAGCTCCGTCGAGTCGCTGCCCGAGATCAACCTCGAGAAAGTGGTCGACCAGTCGACATCTCAGCCGTCTGCGTACTCGGTCGGGGACACCGTGCCGTACAACCTCGTCGTCACCAACACATCGCCCTACACCATCACCAACATGGTGGTTACCGACCAAAGCGCGGACGACCCCCCGGGATCACGTGCCTGGGCTCTGACGGGCACCCAATCACAACACTTGCCCCGGCCGGCACGCCGGGCTCCTCCGTCACCTGTCACGCGGAGCACACGATCACGTCGGCCAGCGCCTCCAGCAACACGTTCATGAACGAAGCCAAGGTCACCGGGACGGCAAATGGCTCCGAGGTCGAGGACACGTCCGACGTAACCGTCAACCTTGCGTCCAACCCGGAACTGACGATCAAAAAATCCGCCACCATAAACGGGCACCCCGCCCCTCCGGCCGTCGCCAAGCTGGGAGACGCCGTCGAGTACAGCTACACCGTGACCAACACCGGCAATGAGACCGTACACAACGTCCAGGTGATCGACTCGAAGCTCGGGACGTTCGATTGCGGGAACGGGGCCCTGCCGGCGGGGCACGACGTAACCTGCCCCGGCCCGTCCTATACCGTCACGCAAGCCGACATCGACGCCGGCCGTGTCTACAACTCCGCCGTGGCGACGGGGTACACAAACCCCGGCATGGTCCAGATCTGTTCGGGCCCGGCCACCGTCGACATCCCTATCGAGAGCAGCCGAAGCTCCACCTCACGAAAACGGCCACTCTCGAGGTCCCGACCGGCCAGCCCGCGGAAGCGGGCGACGTGGTGGACTACACCTTCGCGGTCACGAACACGGGCAACGTCACCCTCTACGGGGTCAGCATCGACGACCGCCTGGTCGGGGTCTCAGGGATCGTGTGTGAAGCCCCGACGACTCTGGCCCCCGGCGACATGACAACCTGCACGGGGACCTACGACCTCACTCAGGAGGACATCGACCGGGGCTTGGTCACGAACACCGCCACCGCCGTCGCCGATACGCCTCCGGACTACATGCCCTCGCCGGGGCCGAGTGCGCCCGTCGAGTCGAACGAGGCCCCGGCCACCGTGGACATCCCGCCCCACCCCTCGCTGGAACTGCAGAAGGAGGCCAGCGTGATGGGCACGGGCCCGAACGACGCGGTCACGGCGGGTGACCGCATCACCTACACCTACCTGGTGACCAACGACGGCAACGTGACCGTGCGCAACCTGTCAGTCACCGACCATCTCAGCCCGCCGGCGCTATCAGCGCACCTGTCCCCCATCGAGTGCGGGACCAACGAGCTCGCACCCGAGCAGTCAACCACGTGTACCGCATATTACGAGGTCACCCAGGACGACCTCGATGCCCACTCGGTACACAACACCGCCACCGCCAGCGGCGCGTGGGCCCCGGCGACACCACCGTGAGCTCGCCGCCTGCCAGCCGCGAGGTCGAGTTCCCCGCTTTCCCGTCTCTGTTCCTAGCGAAGACGCCCTCGATCATGCACAACTCCCACGGCCTCAATGCCGCGGGCGCCATCATCACCTACGAGTACATCCTGACGAACACCGGCAATGTGACCCTCAGTTCCTTCCATGTCGCCGACTCCAAAGTGCCGTCGTCAGACATCAGTTGCCGCGACGACACACTGAGCCCGGGAGCTTCGACCACCTGCGTGGTCACCCAGGCCGATGTCAACCGGGGCCGGGTGATCAATACCGCCACTGCGTCGGCCACGCACGCAGGTCAGCAGGTCATGTCCAACCGAGCCCGGGCGAGGGTGGCGCTCGACCAGGTGCGCTCCCTGTCGCTGGCCAAAGATGGCCACGTAACGGGTACTGGCCCGGGCGGCCTGGTGCTGGGTGACACCATCGCGTACACCTACAGGGTCGAGAACACCGGCACCGTCACGGTTTAGTACCCTCCGCGTGCTCGACAACCTGCGCGGGTTGTCGAGCATCGCCTGCACCGACCTCCGCCTCGAGCCCGGGCAGTCGACCCACTGCACGGCCTCGTACATGCTCACCCAGTCCGACATCAACGCCGGCCGGGTGCTGAACAGCGCCACCGCTTATGGTCGGGCGCCCAACCGGGCGCTCGTCGTGTCGAACCGCGCTCACCACGAGGTGCGGATCGCCCAACACCCGGCCTTGACGCTCACGAAGACGGCCACGCTCACCACGACGGCGGGCACGCTCGAGAACGACGGCGATGTCACGGTACCCGTGGTCGACGACGAGGTCTTTTACACCTACGACGTGCACAACACCGGCAACGTGACCATCACCAATATTGGTATCAACGACCCTCTGCCGCGGCTAACGCCCAGCTCCCCCAGGTGCGACGTCACGGCCCTGGCGCCCGGCCAGTCCACCACCTGCCGGGCCACGTACACGCTCACGCAGGCAGACTTCGACCGTGGCGGCGTGTTCAATGTGGCCAGGGCTTCCGGGCAGGGGGCGAACGGGGAAAACGTTACTTCCCCCGAGGGGCACGCGAGGGTCGTGCTCCATCGCACCCCGCTGCTGACCCTCACGAAGACGGGCGAAGTCAACAAGACGGACGGCGGCGGCTCGATCGTGGCCGGGGACACCGTGACTTATACCTACGAACTGCTGAACAACGGCAACGTAACCCTGACCCCGCACTGGTCAACGATGACCGGGTCGGCACCATCGACTGCCGGGCCCGCCTCTGGCGCCCGGCGACACCGCTACCTGCACGGCCTCGTACACGCTCACCCAGGCCGATATCGACGCCGGCGCGGTGATGAACGTAGCCACGGCCACGGCATCGACGTTGCAGGACGAGCCCGTCCTCTCGGACCAGGCCGAGGAAATAGTGCCCATAGAGGCGGTCCCGAGCCTCGTCCTTACCAAGACAGCCGTACCCAACGGGCTCGCCGCCGGCGACACCATCCACTACCAGTACGAAGTCACGAACACCGGCAACATCGACGTTTCGGGCGTTTCAGTGGCGGACAACAAGATCACCAGCCCTTCGGTGGTTACCTGCAGCGCCACCACGCTGACGCCGGGCCAGACGACCACCTGTTCCGCCACATACACGATCACCGCAGCCGACGTAACCGCCGGTCACGTGACCAACCTGGCCCGGGCGAGCGGGACGACCGCCAATTGGGCGCGTGTCTTCTCCTCCCGCAAGACCACCACCGTGACCACCCCTCCGGTACCGCCGCCGACAACGACGACCACGACCACGACAACCACCACCACGACGCCGACGACAACGCCGCCCACGACCCCGCCCCCGACAACCGTCCCGCCGCCGACACCGACAGCAGGGCTCGCCATCCAGAAGTCCGGTCAGCTCCAAACCGTGGGGGCGCAACCCAAACCGGGCGACACGATCTCCTACAGCTACGTCGTTACCAACACCGGCAACATCAGCCTGTCCAGCATCGCGGTAAAGGACCCGCTCGCGGGCCTGTCGGCGATTACCTGCCCGTCCACGTCCCTGGCCCCGGGCGACTCGACCACGTGCACGGCCACTTACAAGATCACCCAGGCCGACATCGACGCCGGCCACATCTCCAATACGGCCTTCGCTACCGGGAGCCCACCGGCGAGAGGGACTACCACCTCCCCGCCTTCGAGCGCGGACGTGAACATCCCCCGGTTCCACGAGCTGACGCTCGTAAAGAGGGCCGTCGCCACCCGCACCCCCGCTGTTGCCGGCACCACAGTCACCTACAGCTATGCCGTGACCAACACAGGTAATACCACCGTCAAGGACATCCGGGTCACTGACTTGCTGCCCGGCCTATCGGCCGTGTCATGCCCGTCCCCGTCCCTGGCCCCGGGCAAGAGCATGACTTGTTCGGCCACCTACATCGTCACCCAGGCAGACCTCAACAACGACTCGTTGGTCAACGTGGCCACGGCGGATGGAACTGGGCCGGACGGCTCGGAAGTGGTCTCCCCGCCCGGGTCCTCGACCGTGCCGGTCGAACAGGCGGCCAGCCTTTCCGTGGCCAAGTCCGGAGTGCTCAACCCCGGGCCAGTGGTCGTCGGGAGCGTCGTCAAGTACAGCTTCACCGTCACTAACACAGGCGTCTTGGCGGTCCACAACCTCGGGATCACCGACAGCCAGCCCGGTTTGTCGACGGTCAACTGTCCCCAGCGGGGGCTGGCGCCGGGTGAGAGCGTTGTGTGCACGGCCGCCTACGCAATCACGCTGGACGACATCAACCATGGGAGCGTGACCGATACAGCGGTGGCCACGGCCCAGAAGCCTGATGGCAGTGGCGTGGTTTCCCCTCCGGGCAGTGCTGATGTGCCTCTTTACCAGGGCCCGCACTTGGCTCTCAAAAAGTCGTACACCTACACATCGGTCCAGGCTGTCGCCCCCGGCGGCCCGATCGGGCCGGGCAGCATTGTCCACTACAGCTACATGGTGGCCAACGACGGCAACGTCACCGTCTCTGATCTGTTCATAAGCGACGACCGCATAAGCTCAGCGGCGGTCAGTTGCGCAACGACGACTCTTGCTCCGGGGCAATCGACGGTCTGTACGGGCAGTTACGTCCTTACCCAGGCCGACATCGACCGCGGCTCCGTGACCAACAGCGCCACAGCCAGCGCCCTGAGGCCCGACGGCACGAGGGTGACCTCGGCCCCGTCTTCTGCCACCGTGAGGCCCAGGCAGGTCAGCCAGCTGAGCCTCAGGAAGGAGGCGCACCCGGCCATCTCCCCGGCCAAGCTCGGGACGGTCATTACCTGGAGCTACGTAGTCTCCAACACCGGCAACACGACTGTCTCCCATGTCACGGTGGTCGACCGGGCGCCTGGCGTGTCGGCGGTCAAGTGCCCGGCCACCAGCCTCGCCCCCGCCGCCTCGACCACCTGCACTGCCACCTCCACGGTCACCGAAGCCGATGTCAAGGTCGGGTGGGCGGTCGATAACGCGGTGGCCACCGGGGTGGGCCCGAACGGGAACGCGGTCACCACGCCGGAAGCAGGCGTGATCGTGCAAACCGAGGTCCGCGGCCCCCGAGGTGCCGGTCACCACGACGACAACCACAGTGCCTACTACGACTGTTGCTCCGCCCGCGACGACTACCAGTGTCCCACCCAGCACGACAACGACGGTGCCGACCACCACGACCGCCCCCACGACAACGACTACCAGCATCCCGCCCACCACGACCACCACCGTCCCGCCAACGACTACAACGACCAAGCCACGTGTACCCCCGGTGCATGTCGTTACCGGATATGGGTTCTGGGGACCGGGTGGCCCAACAGGGTCGGGGCTTGGAATGGCCGGCCTGGCTTTGCTGGCGTCCGGAGCCGGCCTCCTTGGCGTCAGGACCCGTGGCAGGAAGCACAGGGGTCGCCATTTGATGGACGGGACCACGAAAGCTTGAATGTGACCGGCTCGCTAAGGCCAAAGAAGGGCCATCGACGGCTTCGCATGACCACTGACATCGTCGCGGCGATAATGATCGCGGCGGGAGCAGTCCTGGCGGGCATTTCCTTGAGCCAGCACCAGCACTACGAGCATGCCCTCTCCGTTCAGGCCACTCGCAAAGCCGATGTCGACCGGGCCGCGCAGCTCGAAGCGCGGCGGCTCCTGGCCACTGGCGGGCCCCAGATTGGCCGGTCTGAAATTGACCGGTCCGCGAGTGGCCGGTCCGAAATTGCAGGGCGCACACACGGGGCGAGTGTCAGCGCCACGGCCCGCCCCGGCTCGCACGGTGAAGCGCAGCAGTCTCAGGCCGCGACCAGCGTGCCGGCCGCCCGCCGTCAGGTAGCAGTCACCATGCCGGCCGCCGACCATCGGGCAGTGGCCAGCGCGCCGGCCGCCAACCAGCAGTCGGGACAAGGCTCGGCGACCTGGCCGTCGTCGACGGCCCGGACAGTTGCGTCGCACGTCACCTCTCCTGGCGCGGTGTCGGATATCCATGGTGCGGGGGCGAGGCTCATCATTCCCGCCCTTCAGGTGCAAGCTCCGGTCGTCGCTACCGGGGCCATTGATGGTTCAATGACGATCCCCGCAGATATCCATAAGGTTGGCTGGTACGACGGCAGCGACATCAGTGGTCGGACCACAACTTCCGCTCCTACTCCGTGGCCGGGCCAGTCGGGCGTGAGCCTGTTAGCTGGGCACGTCGACTGGTCGGGTGAGGGGCCGGGCGCCCTGTACTACATCGGCCAGCTCGTCGTCGGTGACCCGGTCGAGGTCGTCGGCTCCAACGGCGTGGCGACTTACTGGAAGGTTAGTGAGCCCCCCATCACGACCCCCAAGGCCAATCTCCCGGCCGACCTTTTCGTAAACACGGGGCCACCCAAGCTCGCCCTCGTCACGTGTGGCGGCCCTTTCGACGCGGCCACGCGTCATTACCAGGACAACGTCATTGTCTGGGCCACATTGACCACGCGCTGACGGTTGCGAAGAACGCAGGCAAGCGACAACGGCAGTTGGCGCTCGTTAGCTGAACAACGCCCCCCAGTGTGTGGCGACGATGAGAAGCAGTCCGGCGACCGCGATGAGCACTCCTGCGACGATCATCCTGAAGCGGCGGCCGCTGAAGAAGTGCTCAGGCCGCTCCGCCAGCCCCCAAGCGAAGGCGGTCCATACCCCGGCGATCAAAAGGAGCAGGAACGCGACCTCGGCGACTCTGACGCCTACATGGTGGGAGAAAGCAAGGAGGGGGTTCACTCCTGTGACCCTATATCTGGGGACGACAGTTGTTCTGGTTTAGTTCACGAGAACGGCCCGCCGGCAAACCTCGCACTGGCGTGGCCCAGAAAGAGCCCTTACCAGCCTCAAGATCCGGCTTTGTGCACCGTCGTCCGCTACAGCTCACACGTAGTTGATGCCGACTGTCGGACAACTCACCCGGGGAATTCGAAGCGCGCGTTATTTCGCGTTGCCTGTGCGCCGAAATTGCGCGTCCCTGCGCCGAAAATGAGGGACGCTACGTCCGGCGGGAGACCGCGGACGATATATCCACCTGGAGCCTAGTGCTCCCTCCAGGAACGTTTGCCAGGTTGCTTGCGGCAAAAACACCCCTGTCGGCGCCTCCAAGTCAGGGTGCGCAACCAGGCAAACGTTGCCTGTCGTGACGCTAGTTTGGTGTGTCGGCAGGGAACCGCGGAGGGTACGGTTGGCTGAAGTCGGCGGACCGGCTCACGTCCTGCCATTTTCGGTCTTCAGCCAGGAGCTGCTCATCAAGGCGGACCGAAGCTTCGGCGGCATTGGCCCCGAGAGGCAAGTGGTAGGGAATGTCATGGCGCTTGGCGACCTGAACGACGATCTCGGCAGCGCGTGCGGGGTCACCCGCCGGTCCGGCTGCACTTTGGCGGACGCGGCTGTTCATGACGCCGACTGTGGGGGCGTAGGCCTCGGGTATCTCGTGGACCGTCATCGATGGCCCCGCCCAGTCGGTGCGGAACCCGCTCGGCTCGACGACCATCACCTTCACCCCGAACGGCGCCGTCTCAGCCCGGAGCACCCGGCTGAAACCGTCGATGGCGAACTTGGCGGCTTGGTACGAAGCAATCCCAGGCGAGCCTCCGACACGCCCACCCACCGAGGAGATCTGGACAACGATCCCGCCGCCTTGTTGTCGGAGGACGGGGATCGCTGCCTTGGAGACGTTGTAGACGCCCCAGAAGTTCGTCTCGAACTGGGCGCGGAAGTCAGCATCGTCGGCCGTCTCGATGGGGGAGACGTTGGCATAGCCGGCGTTGTTGACGATGACATCGAGGCGGCCGAAACGACGGTGGGCTTCGCTGATCGCGGCGCGGGCGGCTCGACCGTCCGTGACGTCGAGGGCGATGCCGTGGATGCGCTCCCCGTGTTCGGCAACGAGGTCGTCGAGCTGTCCCGGTTGGCGAGCAGTGGCCGCCACGCGATCGCCGGCGGCAAGGGCAGCTTGGACAAGGGCACGGCCCAGGCCGCGAGAGGAGCCGGTGATGAACCAGAATCTGTTCCATGTGCCTTAGTAAAACACGAGTTGGCCGCTCCACGCACTGGACGTGGGGGGGCGCCGCCTGTAAGAATGCCGCCGGCACGACCACGCCAGAGGAAGGATCCCATTGGGCCGTGGAGACGAAGCACCCCAAACGGTGGGAACGAACCACCGGATCAGCAACGTGTTCGCCCTGATGCTCGAGAACCACTCCTTCGATCAAGTCTTTGCGACGTCAGGTATACCTGGCATAAGGGTGGCGAGCCGGCCCTGAGGGGGGAACTCGATCGGGTTCCTGCGCATCGGGCTTAAGACCGAGCTCGAACTTGCCTGGTCTGGTGATGGGAAAACCGAACGGACCATGGAGGACTTCGCCAATATCTCCTCGATGGCGCAGGCGCGCGATTACGTCGACCGCATGTGGCACACGGTTGTCCGGGCACCCGAGCCGCGCTCCTGAGCATCCCGGCGCCCGCTCTTGCCGGTCAAGCGCTGACGATCTTGGTGCCGGGCGGCCCAGGGAGAACCGTCGGGACGTACTCGAGAAGTTGGATGCGACCGTCGAACGTGCGGCTGCTTGTCATCTCCAGGGCAACATCGGGATAGCCGTCATAGATCCGCTCGCAACCGCTGCTCCCGGTGATGACGGGAAAGACACCGACCCGGAAGCGGTCGACGAGGCCGGCCTTCAAAAGAGAGCGGCACAGGGTGATGCTGCCTATGGTTCGCATCGATCTGGGCCCTTGGCCTTCATTTCCGCCACGGCCTCAACGGGGTCTTGAGCTACGAGTTGCGTGTTCGGCCAAGAAAGCGGCTCGCTCAAGGTCGTCGAGAAGACGACTTTTGACATGCCGGCTAAAGCGTCGGTGCCTGGCTCGCCCTGTGCCGCGAGTTTCGACATAAGACGGTAGGTGGTAGCCCCCATCAAGACCGTGTAGCCCCCTTCAGGCTGCTGTCCTAACCAGGCGAGGTACTCGGGACCTTCCAGCCCCCACCAGCCCGGCCAGCCGTCGGCCGCCGCGTAGCCATCGAGCGAAGTGATGAAGTCGACAAGGAGTTCTGGCATCGTGGTCCTCCATTCTATTTTCGAGCTCGGGTAGCGGCTCCCGCCTTCGCCAACCACGGAGGTAGGAACAACGTTACGACGTGCAGCCAGGTCAGAACTCATCGCCGGCGCCATGCGTGCGTCGCTACCTCCATCGAGATCGTCGGGGTGGCTGGCCGCTGCAATGGGAAGGTCGGAGCCGTCGCCTGCTGTGCCGGTAAGCGGTCGTTACGCGTATCCCCTCAGGGGTCCGGCGGTACCTGGCGAAATCGCCGGGCATCTGAGCCTCTATCACCTCGGCTTGCTACACGCCACGCGGACGTCATCGCCACCGCCACCGCCACCGCCACCGGCGCCGGCCCGGCGAAAGCACGCCCATTTTTGTGGAGATAACTGTCAACAGCGCGCCTTTCATCACAAAATCGTGCCACACACGTTGGTTCTTCACAAGTTGCCTTTTCTCGTCGCGATTTGACCAACCGGTCGCGCTGGCGCGCTGCTAAACCGGTTCAAACGCAACCAGTTGACGCGATCGCAACGAGAATGCGCTAATTGTGATGAGGAGGGCCGTCGAAACTGGTAAACCTGTCGGATCCGTGGCGAGCAGGCCGCGAGACGTGGCCACCAGCCAGCAAGTGAAACGCAGCAATTGGAAGCCCGCGGCTTGGGCTCATCCGTCCCCCAGGCAATGGCGCCATAAGACGTACGCCAGTTCTCTCCCCGGGCTGGGACGGCTATATTTCATGGGCGGTGGCGACCTGGCTCCTGGCTTCCTTAGGGTGGGGCGCGAAGATACGAGAGGAGGCCCGATGGCCCGGACGATAAGTGTGTTGGTGCAAGGAGAATTCTCAGCTGATCAACAGGCGCGGGTGGAGGCTGTGGACGGCGTGAACGCCCGCTTCGTCGCCGACCAGCCAGAGTTGGAGTCGGGAGTTGCCAACGCCGAAGTGCTCGCCACTAGCCGCCTCTCGCCGGACGCCCTGGCCCGGGCAGCTGAGCTCAAGTGGGTGCAGAGCTGGGCCGCCGGTACTGATGCCCTTCTCTACCCCGAGATGGTGGACAGTCCGGTGGTGCTCACCTGTTGCAAGGGTAACGGCGGCATCCCCCTGGCCGAGCACGCCCTCATGCTGATGCTGATGCTGAACCGGGGCGCGGTCGAGTGGCTGCAAGACCAGAGCGAGCGGCGCTGGGGACGTCACCAGCATGGCGAGCTCAACGGGCAGGTCTGCGGCATCGTCGGCCTCGGGCACTCCGGTCAGGACCTGGCAGAGAAAGTCAAGGCGTGCCACATGTACGTCATCGGCACCCGCCGCTCTCCACAACCCACGGACTACGTCGACGAAGTCCTGGGGCCGAGCCAGCTGCCGTCCCTGCTCGAACGATCTGATTTCGTTGTAGTTACGGCCCCGCTCACACACGAGACTTCAGGTATGATCGGCGAAGCACAGCTTCGCTTGATGAAACCCTCGGCCACGATTATCTGCTTCTCCCGGGGCGGCATCATCGATGAGGCCGCCCTTGACAGAGCATTACGGGAGGGCCGGATCGCGGGCGCCGGTATCGACGCCTTCGCCATCGAGCCGCTCCCGCCGTCGAGCCCGCTGTGGGACGCGCCCAACACGATCATTACTCCCCACAACGGCGCTACTACGCAGGCGACACGGCGCCGGGGCTTCGACATCTTTATCGACAACCTCAACCGGTACGCATCGGGTCTGCCGCTAGTCAACGTCGTCGACAAGAAGTCCGGTTACTAGCAGCAAACCTCGAGGTGTCATGAAGACCGCCCATTTCGCCGAGGCGATCGGCATGGACGTCGAGGTTCACGCGTCGGCCCGGCGCAGCGTCATTGCCTGGGCGCCATCCGGAACACCAACTACTACGAGCTGGGACTGCTTCATCCCGTCCACGGCAACGCGGCGCTGCCGCCCACTTACGGTCCCGGGTATGCCGAAGACGCCTCTGCTGTTGGCCCCGACGGGTGCGTGGGGATCCCTGAGGCCCCGGCCTTGGCGTGGACTATGACTGGGAGTTCATTGAAGGCCATGTTCGCCATACCCACGTTGTCGATGAGCGACGGTAGTTGAAGAACCGAGCGACGGCGGCGAGCTGCGCGAGACTCTAATTACCCCAAGGGCGGCGGCAATGTTTGCCTGAAACACGGTGTCATTTGACTCTACGGGCCTAGGGCTCGGCCCGCACCCCTTTGCGCCGTCAAGATGGCAGGCTTTCGAGGTGCACACGCCCAACGCGCTCCAGCCAGGGGCGCGCACCCAACCGGTCGAACGTTTCGCTCGCCCCGTCCAGGAGAAGCTGAGTTTCGTCGGTCCGGCCTCGGATTGAGAGCCATTCGGCATGCTCGAGTTCGGTTACCGCAAGGTCGAACACCGCGCCTAAGTCGCGAAAGCCGGCCTCAGCACTTGTGAAATTATCCGTGACGACATCCTCTTGCCCGCGAGCGATCTCGAGGCGGACCGAGAGCCGGGCCGCCTGCGCCCGCAGCCACGGCGTCACCTCGCCCGGCGTGGCTGAGCGGATACCAAACATGAGGTTGTCCGCCTTCTCCAGGTCCCCGACGGCAAGGGCCGCCTGGAGGGCTGTCACCAGTAACTGCTTGAACTCGGCGTTCGTAAGCCCGAGCTCCTCGCGTAGAGCTGACAAAGGTGGGTCGATCATTGCGAGAGCGTCACCAGGGCGACCTTGAGCTATCAGAAGCTCCGCGTGAGCTTGAATATGCATAGCGCGCCCGTCCGCGCTGTCGTGCTCGGGCTCGGGGAACTCCTCGAGCAGGAGGGCGGCTCGGTCGAGGTCGCCCCGTCCGAGGTGAACAGGCACCAGGCCCGCCAAAGCCTTGGCGCAATGAGGCACTAAACGAATATCTCCGCCGGCTTTGGCCTCATCGGCGACGGCTATGGCGTCCTCCCAGCGGCCAAGGCGGTACAGCGGCGTGAGCATCTCGACCAGGGTCCACAGCTCCCAGCGTCGGTTGCCGGTCGACCGTGCCAAGGCAAGGGCGCGTCCGGCCAAGTCGACGCGTTCGCCCCAGCGGTCCATGGACTCGACGACCTCGCTGAGATTATGCATGGCCTGCAAGGCTCTTGTCGGCAGTTCGTTCTCCAACGCAATATCTGCGGCGGCTCGAAACAGCGCAGCCGCCTCGCGGAGCCTGCCTCTATGGAACAGCACCGCGGCCCTCGCGTTGAGAGCAGGGCAAAGCGCATCCGGGAGGTCCAGCCGCTCCGCCAGCTCGAGCGCCTCTTCGGCCCGGTCGAGAGCCTCGTTGTGGCGACCCGCCGCTTCGAGCATGAACCCGAGGCGCCCGGTTACGTAGGCAAGGTCAGGACCTGGGCTGCTGCTGCGCAAGCCGGTCTCGGCGGCGATCAGCAATTCGAGGGCCTTGTCGAGATGTCCCCGATCCAGCTCAGCGGTGGCGAGATTGGCCTGGCACTTCGCGGCAAGGCCATCGTCGCCTGCACTTTTTGCCAGGTCTATGCCGCGGCTGAGGCACTCGGCGGCCCCGGTCTGGTTGGCCCGGTCAACGTCCAGAACCCCCAGCTTGAACCAAAGTTGCGCCGCTAGTCGCGGTTCCGGAGTATCACCGAGGACGGCGAGCGCGTACCGATAGGAACTGGCTGCCTCGTCGTTTGCGAACGCCTTTGCCGCGTGGTCACCGGCGAGCTCGAGGTAGCCCACCGCCCGTCCGACTTCGCCCGCCAGGGCGAAGTGGCGACCTAGCGCTTCCGCCACATCTTCAAACCGGCCAACGGTAGCGGCCTCGAGCGCCCACGCGGCGCGGGCGTGCAACCGTTGGCGCTGATCCCTTAGTAAACCTTTGTACGCCGCCTCCAGTACCACGGCGTGCCGGAAGCGGTACGCCGGTTTGGCAGGACTGGCAACCTCGGTGAGCAACCCCGCTGAGCAAAGGCGTGAGACGGCCTTTGCGAGGTTGCTTTCATCCTGGACGACGGCGCCCAGCGCGCCGAGTGTGAACTCCTGCCCGAGTACGGACGCAGCCACGATGGCTTCGTGAGCGTCGGCCTCGAGTCGGTCGATGCGGGACCGCACGAGACGCTCCACCGCCTCTGGTATGTCCGCTTTAACGGCCGCGTCAACCTGCCAACCGTTGGCTTCGGTCCGGACAATTGCGCGCGTCTCGAGCAGCGATGCCACCCGCTCCTCCAGGAAAAGGGGGTTACCGTCGGAACCCCGGGTTACCGCGTTGAGGACCGGTTTGGTGGCGTCTTCCCCCAACAGGGCGTGTACCAGCACGCGCTCCTGGTCCCTGTCAAAAGGGGCGAGCTCTAAATCTTGTAGCTGGCGCCCTTCCTCGGCTTCGAGGACAGCCAGGAGTGCAGACACTCCCGGGTCCGGTTCGGGCCTTCGGGTTAAGACAAGGAGCAGCGCACCGTCATTGGCCAACTGTCCGAGCCTGGCGGTGAGGCTGAGTGACGTCGGGTCGGACCAATGCAGGTCCTCCAGCACTAGGACAGTCGGCCCGAAAGAAATGAGGCGTCCAACGAGCGTGCTGACCGCTTCGAACGTTGCCTGCTGGAGCTGTTCTGGAGTGAGCTTGAAAATAGCCGCGCCTTCTCCGCCAGGGTCAATGCCAATGACGAGGCACAAGAGCGCCAATTGTACGTCGTCCTCTGCCTCACCGGACAGAGCTCTAAGGGCGCGTCGCAGGGAGCTTCGGACGTGCTCGTCGCCCTCCTCGGTGCCAACACCCAACCAAGCACAAAGCAATTGCTGGTAGAGCCCGTAAGGCTTTGTAGAGGCGTAAGACGCGGCGCGGCCCTCCAGCCAAAGGGGTAATCGTCCCGATCTTGCTCCCACCCACGCCATAAATAGTTTTCGGCACTCCGAGACAAGGCGCGTTTTCCCGAGGCCGGGCTCGCCGGATATTACGATCACACCGCCCGAGCCTGTTGTCGCGGCTCGGACAGCGCCTCTCAATAGGCTCATCTCCACTTCTCTTCCTACGAGAGGAGCCGAGCCCGCCAGCCGGCGCCGTCCTACCTGCGCTAAAGGTCTCGGTTTTGGGTGGTCGAGATAACGCGCCACAATTGGCTTTGCTCCAGGCGAGGTAGCTACCTCTTCAGTCGGGCCCCAGTTGAAGAGAGCCTCGGCGGCAAGCCTGGTCGCCGGGCCGACAAGGACTGAAGCTGGTTTTGCAACGGCCTGAAGGGTCGCCGCCACTCTCATTGCATCACCGAAGGCGCTGTAGTGGGTCTCGATCCCTGGCAAGCGGCCAACGACAGCCTGTCCCGTTTCAACGCCGACGCGCACCGAAAGGCCGCCTTGGCCAGAGTCGACGCTGCCGACCGACAAAAAGGCGGCCCGCAGCGCTCGCTCGGGGTCGTCCTCGTGCGCCCGTGGTGCACCAAACAAGGCGACGAGTCCCGTACCGGATACCGAAGTGACCGTACCGCCAAACGCCTCGATGTGACCCACTAGCTTGGCAAGAGTGCCGCCAACAAGGTCGCGCACGTCCTCCTCCTGGATGCCCTCAGGAGCAATGTGCAAACCGCCTACGTCGGCCACGATCGCACTCACGAGCCTGCGCTCGTCGTTTGGCGCCACCCCGGGAGGTTCGGTGGGGTCGTGCGCCACGCGGTCGGACAAAAGAACCGGCGAGCTGGTCGCTCGGTACACTTCCCGAACGGCGGGGGAGATCGCCAGCCCCAGTCGTTGCAAGGCGCCTGCGTGCCTTTCGTAAGTCCTTTCTACGGAAGCGCGTTTCCCCTGCGCGGCGTAAAGCCTAATTAGCGCAGTGGCGGCTTCTTCATTGCTGGGATCGTCCAATAGGCACGCTTCCCACGCCTCGGAAACTGCCTCGGGACCAGAGCGACCGAGGCCTCGAGCTCGATCGCGCGCCAGGGCGAAGCGAGCTTCGCGGCGTTCAAGTTCCAACAGTTCTCTCGGGCGCAGTGCCCAATCGGCAAAAGGCTCGTCGGCGAGGAGCGCTCCCTGCTCTCGGAGCGCCAACACCAACAGCCGGTCCCGCTCGGGCCCCGGCCTGGCGGTCATCGCGACTTGAATGGCTCGCTTGTGGTCGTCCAGGTCGATTTCGAGCTGAGTTGGAGGAAATGCCCATATATGGGTGCGGTCCGCTTGGAGAAGCGTCGGTCCGTCCTGGCCCAATGGCCTCAATGCCGTCCTGGCGTAGGAAAGCGCCTGAGAAAGTGCCTTACTGGCCGCCGCTGGCGCCAGGCGGGGCCACAGAGCCTCGAGCGCCTCCTCTTTGCCTATCCGCCGCCCGGGGCTCACCAATACCAGCTCGCAAATGCGCTTCGCCGGTGGTCTCTCCCACGGTCCGGCTATTTTGTCTCCCGACGAAATGACGAAGGGGCCGAGCAGCTTGGCCTGGAATACGGGCGACCTCTCGTGAGCCGCAGGTTGCACAGGCTCATTCTTCCACAGGCCGTCCACGACCTCGACCGCCATTACTGCCAGGAGGTCGTCGGGACGGAAGCGTTCCAACCATGGCCGGAGCACTGACGGTTACCGGGGGTTGCCCGGCTAGACGCTCGCGGGACCGGTGCAACTCGCCGTCATGCCAAAAGGTGAGCTAACTGGCCGCCCTTACACAGGTCCCAGTGACAGCCTCCATCGAATATCACTTGTAATCCTCGGAACTGAAGCACGTAGCTCTCGAGTGTTCCGTGGGGCACTGGTCCCATCACCGCGAATAGGGGGCGCCGTCCACGTTCCGGAGCGAGCCCGAAGTTAAACACGGTGCCAAGCCGTGCTGGCCGAAGCAATACTGGTTGCGTCCCCGAGGAACAGCATCGTTGGCCTTCCGCCTACCATGCGGCGGGAGAGCCAGTCCGGGTGGCCGTCGTAACCGTCAACTACAACACCCGAGATCTCATCGCCCTGCTGCTGTAGTCGCTGTACCGGGTATTGGTGCCAGCGGCGCCCACGGTGGTCGTGGTCGACAACGGCTCCATTGACGGCTCCGCCCAGCTGCTGGCGGATTTCTCGGCCGCCGGTTTGTGCACGGTGTTAGCAAACGACCGCAACTGTGGGCATGGGCCGGGGCTAAACCAGGCGATGTCGTTCCTGGCGCACCGGGCCGAGATCGCTGGAGCCGGCCCCAACTGGGTGTGGGTACTTGACTCGGATTGCGTCGTCGCCCGCCCGGACGTGCTGTCGGCTCCCCTTGCCAAGGCCGTGTCGTCGGGTGCGTCCAGTGTCGGCGAGTACCAGTGGGACCAGTGGCACGGTGTCGAGCGCTTCGGCGCCCAGTGCTTGCTTTTCGAACCCGCCACCGCGTGGCGCGAGCCTGTCTCAGTTATCAGCGACGGGGGCGACCCGTTTTCGAGCTGCTGGCATCAGCCAGCCGTAACGGCCTCGTTTCTACACCGTTCCCGTTCCTGTCCGACGGTTACGTCGTTCACCGGGGCCGGGCAGTTTGGCCTGGGTGGCGGCCAACGAGGACAGGTCCAACCCGCTTTATGACTGGCCCAGGGGCACCACATTGCTCACTTCGCCAACGTGCCCGGAGCGGCAGAACGCTACCGGGAACTACAGGCTCAATTCCTCACCGACGTGGGGGGCGGTTCGTCGGCCGCACTAATTCAGGCGTGCGCCAAACCACGATCGTCCTGATCGCCAGGCAGCCCGATTGGTCAGTACCCGCTCGCCAGTTTGAAGGCGAGCTCGGTTTCCCATTTGCTCATATCGGGCCCCTCGGTTCTGGAAATTTCTAGGCGCGCTCCCCATCGGTCACCTTCAGGCGTCCGGGAGACGTCCCACTCGAGGCCCTCTCGCGCTGCCCACTCGAGCAAATCGCGCGTCGCGTCGATCAAGCCGTCGGGATGGCCCGTATATACAACCGAAGCGTACCGGCCCGCGGGAAGGACCCCGGCGAGGACACGATCGTGCCCGGTTATTTCCGTCGCCACCGGCCACCCGACTTCGACCTCCAGCTGGCGTTCCATGTCGATGACGTTGAACTTGAAAAACGGCCCGCCCACCCGGGTGATGTCCCGCACACGCAACCAGTTGGCCACCTGGGGATGAAGGGCCGGGAGCACAGTGCCGATCGTTCCCATCGTGACGAACGCCTTTATTGCTGCGTAAGGCTGTTTACTGCGTTCGATAACCACTGGATCTCCGAGCATGTGCCCTCCTTATACGGGTCTAGGTGAGATGTGGGCTCGATCTCACGTCGTGGTCGCTCGTCGGGTTAAGGCTAGCTCTGGCAAACGAGCGCAGACGGTGCTTGACTGGCCGGCGGCTGCCTCTTGACAAAACAGGGCCGGCACCCATTTCCCCCATCTCATCCGAGGAACAATTAGAGGCGGGCTCATACGACGGAGCCGCCTCACTCTCAGCCCTTTAGCGCCGCCAGGAGACCGTTGAGCTGCAGCCGCGTACCGCCCTTCAAGTGGGCCACGTCGTCTTTACCCGTCCCCGTGGCGGCCAGGAAAGCGTACTGCTCAGTGTGACGGAGCCGGGTGCCGCCCGCGTCCGCCGAAAGCTCGACCGTGACAAGCGACACCCACTGCCTCCGGCCGTCCAGGTCGAAGTGGAGTTAAGAGTAAACGATGCGCTCGTTGGTGACGATGTCGAGGAACCACGAGCAGTACGCCATATGCTCGCTGCGTTCGCCCGTGGGTGCGAACGTGGCCGCCAGGGACTCGGTCCCGCCAACCCGGAACTCGAGCTTGTGCCCGCCGCCGTCGGGTGTCCCCGGCATGCGGAACCACCTCTTGCGGAACGCCAGCTCGCCGTAGGCACTGAAGACAGCGCGGGCGGAGCTGGCAGCTCGAGCTCGACCACAAAGGAACCGTGCAAGACCCCTGACACCGTGGCTCCGTGCACACCTACTGGGGACTGTTCGGCGTCTGTGCCCATGCCCTCATCCTTCCAGGGCGACCTCCGGCCTTGCGGCAAGACTGACCCCGGAGTACCGGGCCTGCCAGTTCGCTGCGGCTAGCCATGAGGGAGGGGCTTGGACCGGAGCGGCGCCAGCAACCCGGCTCAATCAGGCGCCCGTCTGACGACATCAGCTAGCCAGGCTTCGGCTGCCGCGGTGGGGATGCTGGCGTTGAGTTCGAAGCGGGCCGGGGCGATCGACTCGATCCGCCAGCCGGAGCTGAACGCGGCCCGCAGTTCGCCTTCGCTTACCCTTCGGGGGCCCAGTCACCGGGCTGGCGGTCGCTGAAGCACATGAGGTGAAGATGGCCGGCGGGGCGGAGAACCGTGCGCACGGCCTCGACGTAAGCGGTGCGAGCGGAGTCGTCGAAGACGTGGAACAGCCCGCTGTCGATGATGGTGTCGAATTCCTCGCCGAGCGTGGGCAGGAGCAGCGCGTCCAATACCTCGAAGCGAACTTCGACACCGCGCGTTGATGCCTTTCGCCGAGCCAGCTCAATGGCGCGGTGGGAGAGGTCGATGCCGAGTGCGCGGGCGCCATGGCCGGCGGCCAGAATTGTATGCTCACCCGTACCACAGCCAGCATCGAGCAGTGCGCCGGTGAGCGCACCCGCGTCGGCCAGCTGGACAAAGGCAGGCTGTGGACGGCCGATATCCCAGGGTGGAGACGCGCCGGCGTAGGAGTCCTCCCAGTCGTTTGCGTTGACAGTCGTCATACGCCCATTTTCTACCGACAGGCGCCGCCTCGAGCTTCGAATTATCGCAGCAGATGGCGGGCCTCGATGGCGTCGGAACCGCTATGGCAGCGGCGGCCGGGCACCATGCGGCTAGGGGACAGGTGACCAGGACCGGCAGTCGTCCTGAGCCCGCTGGAACTGTGCTGACTTCGGGTCGATGCCCTTACCTCCAGTAATCGAGATGCCTTCGCTGCTCGCCTTGGGGTCGGGGAAATTGGGAAGGCCGTGTGAGCGCATGCAGTGCGAGAACTCGAGGTCCTTTTTCATGGCCTGCTCGACCATTGCCGGCGAAGGGCCGGTGCCGTTCCCGGGTAGCAGGTACTGGCAGACTTTATTAGCGGACCGGTACTGCGGGCTCTGCTTGTTCGGGGGCAACCCAAAGTCGACCAGCTGCTCCGTGGCGTTGCTCACGGTGGTGGGGACAGGGAGATTGGGGACGCCGTGGCTGCGCATACACCCGGTGTAGGCGACGGTGTCCAGGTACAGCTGCTGGAGGTCGGGCCCGCCCGACCCTGCTGCCGGGGGGACCGTGGTGGTCGGGGCGGGCTTGCCGATGTGGGCTACCGATACCGGTGACCTTCCGCCCCCGCACCCGGCCAGCAGAAAGGCGATCAGGAAGACGGCGGTGCCGACGGCACCCGCCTGCAGGGGCCGGGCCAGTGCCCGACTGTGGTCCCCGCCCACCACCCTGGTCGCGCCGAGGCGCGAAGTAACGTGCCCAGGCGGCCCGGGCCAGGGTGACCGGTGGTCACGGCCCATGACGACATCGTACGCCAACCCTCTTAATCGAGATCGTGAGAGGGCTTCGTGTGGCCCCGGACGGGTTGGGCATTCTCGTATCGCCTCGCACCCGTGCCGTCGGGGTTACCTATCGGTGCAAAGCTGCTCGTTTTGCGGCCGTGTTACCTTGATGCGCCATCCCGAAAATGCGGCCATCCCCAACCAGCGCAGGCGGCCGTGCTCAATGCAAAAGTGGTCCTCTATGTTCGTTATCTCTGTGAGCGGCCCGCAGGCGAGCGGGAAGACCACCCTGGCGAGGGCCTTGGGAGCGGAGCTAGGTGTGCCCGTGTTCTCACGGGACCCCCTGATGGGCGCCATCGAAGACGCGGGTTACCCCGTCGAGACCGTGGCCGACATCCAGCGGCTTGGCCTGGCGGGTTATGGCCTGCAGGGCGTCCTGATCGACCAGATGCTTGCGCAGGGCCAATCGCTGGTGGTCGAGTGCATCGCTCCGGCCGCGGTCCGCTCCGCTTGGCAAAAGACGGCCGGGAACCATTCAGCTTTGTACGTACTGGTGGACTGCGTGGTCTCCGATCGTGAGCTGCACCGTCAGCGGCTCGAGTGGCGGGAGGGCTCCGGCGCCGGCGGATGGCGGCGCATCAAATGGGAAGAGGTGGAAGCGACGATCGTCGGGTTGGGCCCGCCCGGCCCGGGTGCAATTGTCGCCGATGCGGTGTGCACGGTAACCGAGAACGTTGCCGCCGTTGTCGCCGCGCTCAGCTCGGGTTAGCCCCCGGAGTTCTTACCGCCGCCTTCCGCAGCGTGGTCAACTGCTCGCCGGGTGAGGCCTTGGCCACCAGTTTCGGAAGTCGGCGCCATCGAACTGTTCAAAAAACGACCAAAAGTGGTCCCGACCCCCCGTTCATGGTGCCGCTGGGCCGTACTTTGCGACATACACTCCGCGATGGGTACCACTTTTGGCCCGGTTCCGGTATATAACTGGGCCGAACGCGGCCTGAAAGCACGTAATGCCTCGTTCAAGTACTCCGGGGGCCATCCGATGAACGATTGGGAGATGGAGGCAGACAACTGGGTGCGCTGGGCCCGTATGCCGGGCGATGAGTACTGGCGCTACCGCGAGGCGTTCTTCGGAGAGGTGGTCCCTGCTCCTGGCCGTCGGACGTTGGAAATAGGGTCGGGTGAAGGCCGGGTGGCGCGGGACCTGGCCGCGAGGGGCCACCGGGTCGTCGGGCTGGACAGCTCACCGACCCTGGCCCGTTCCGCCAAAGAGGCAGCGGCGGGCCCTTCTTATCTCCTGGCCGACGCCGCCGGGCTGCCCTTTCCAGACGAGAGTTTCGACCTGGTAGTCGCCCACAACTCGTTGATGGACGTCGAGGACATGCCCGCTTCGGTGTCCGAAGCGGCGCGGGTGCTCAGCCGCCGGGGCCGTTTGTGCGCCTGCGTCACGCATCCCTTCGCCGATACGGGCGAGTTCGTAGGAGAGGGCCCGGACTTGCGTTTCGTCATGACCCGCCCGTATTTCGAGCGCCACCGTTTCGAAGGGTCTGGTCAGAGGGACGGTGTGACGATGACTTTCCGCGGTTGGACGTACAGCCTCGAGTTGTATGCCACGGCCCTCGAACGCGCCGGGCTTGTCATCGAACTTCTCCGGGAGCCCCGGCCTGCGGGGACGAGCCCGGGTAATGAGATCGAGCTCCCCCTACCCATGTTCCTCTACTGGAGGGCGATAAAGCCCTGGTCGTAAAACCCCGGGGTCGCCCCGGGCCGACGTTGTCGACCACTGCGCTCACCGGTCGCAACCGGCCTGAGCCCGCCTCAACTGGCAACGTAGGCAAGGTGTACCCCATCGATGGACCAGATGAGCTCGGTCCGCCCCTCTCGTAGCTTGACCATGCGTTCGAAGTAGTCGGCCAGCGCCGTCTCGTACGGCCAGCGACGTTCGATGAGACGGGCTGCCCCTTCGACGATCTCCTCCAGGCCTTCTCGGATGCGCTCGAAGCACATGCTCGGCGAACGAGGGCCGTCGTCGTCGACGGGGTCGGGCTCCGCCTCGAACTGCTGCAGGGCGGGGAAACGGTGCACGTCAGGGAGCACTGAGTAGAACGGGACACCGTTGAAGTAGTACTCGGGCCACCGGTTCCCGGAGATTGTCAGCCAGGGGGTCCCAACGGCGAGGGCCGTCATCCCGAACCCCGAATGGGGTGATACGAGGACATCGCAAGCCGATACGACAGCGAGCTGCTCGATGATGTCCCGGTCCACGGCGTCAACCACATTTGGGGCCGCGAGGAGCTCTGTTAGCTTGCTACGGCCGAAACTGGTCGAAGTGCGGCCATCACTGCGGAGCTTCCCGAGGACGCAGAATTGGGCGGCGGGCCAGCGTTGCCTCAACGAGGCGAAGACCAGCTGCCACGAGCGCAGGGAGGGGTAGTTGGCCTCTGGCCCGCTACCGGCGGGCAATACGGCGATCCGGGGCCAAGCGCTCCCATTACCCGGGCCAAGTGGGTCTCCCGGGTCATGTGTACGGCCCGGGTTGCCCGGCGCCATTACCCGGGCCGCCAGGCTCGTTGCCGCGGCTGGCAGGACGAGCCGTAAGTGGCCACCCCTGACGTAACTCGGAGGAGCTGCTCCTGCCGCTCCGATGGCAGCGACCGAGCGGCCGAAGTACTCGTCGGCACAGTCGTAGTAGGTGGCCAACCCGGGGAACAACGCCCGGTGGACCGCCTGGCGGCTGCGGCCATCGTCGACCACCCAGTCCCATTCGGCGGGGATAACGTCCAGCCCCGCCGGAGCAGACTTGGCGTCGACCAAATCGAACGTCACGGGATAGCTCGCGTCGATAAACGGGCACAGGGACGCCAGCTCGACAGGCGTGTTCGCGTTGAGTACGACCCCGATGCGCATGTCCGGGTTGGCCAGGTAGTACCCGTGGCAGTAGTGGAGCGCCTCGATGGCATGGCCGACCGGGTGGCAGTAAACGAAATTGACGAGAAGACGACGAGGTCCGACCACGGGCCAGAAGGTATTTCCCCCTGCTGGTTCTTGCAACCGAGTTTCGTTGTTCCTGCTATCCGCTGGCAGCCACCACCCGCAGCGACCTCGGCCGGGTGGTCGACGCTCTCGGCTCGCCGCCTCGGAAAGTCGATTGTCCCGTGTGCTTTATAGTACGCCGACGCCCTCGATGGCCCGGAGCCGGCCGTTGGAAAGACCGCTCACAAGGTTGTGCGCCTTCTCCACGAAGTTGTCTACAAAGGTGTGCAAACCCAGTGGGCCTGGTGGAGCGGCAAGGAACACTTTCATTATGTTCGCTGCTTCCTCGGTCTTGTCATGCCAGTGAGTGATCCTGAACCCGGCAGACTCGATCGTGGCTCGTAACGTGTCATCGGGGACCAGCCGGCTTTGCCGCGGTTCGTCCGCCCAGGGCAGGGGGAAGTCGAGCTCGCCCGGTAAGCCGGCGACGATGTCCCAGATGGCGAGCCGTCCTCCCGTTTGCAGCACACGGCGGGCCTCGCTGTACAGGCGGGCCTTGTTGGCCACGTTCATCTGCACGTGCTGGCTCATGGCCACAGAGAAACTGGCCGCAGGAAATGGCAAGTCCGTCACATCTCCCTGGTAAACCGAGATGTAGTGGTCCAACCCGACCAGGTGATTTAGCCAACGCGACGTTTCGCGGTACTCGTCCGTGAGGTCAACGGTCGTGACTCTGCAACCCAGTTGGCCGGCCAGGTACCGGGCGGTGCCGCCAATGCCGCTCCCGGCGTCGAGCACCTCGTCGCTGGGCTTGATGTCGGCCAGCCCGGCGAGTTTGGCCGTGGCGATCCGGCCCATCGTGTGGAAGTCCTCGAGAGGGGCGAGATCCCCACGTTGCAGGTCACTAAGGTCGAAGCCGGCGGCAATGAGGGCTTCCTCGATGCGCTGCCGGGAGAGGCCCGTGGTGTACTGACGGTCGCGGGCTGTGTGCTGCTGGTGCCGAGCATGTCCTGCTGGTACGGGAGGTCGTGCCGC
The DNA here is from genome assembly GCA_963754115.1 of uncultured Acidimicrobiaceae bacterium. Lineage (GTDB taxonomy): Bacteria > Actinomycetota > Acidimicrobiia > Acidimicrobiales > Palsa-688 > Fen-671. Next base: position 1,018,969 of record CAVWFC010000010.1, read on the forward strand.
ATACGCCCATCCTACCCTTTATAATATAAACTGACAACCCTTGATTTTCACAATGAGCGAAGGCGTGGGCCGGGGGGGCAGAGGGAGGTTGCCAGTTGTGCCACCTACATCGTCGGGGGATGGCCCTCCGGGGAGACGCACCGGGCCAGGGCGGGGGAGCGATCAGCTACCGCCGATCAATGACCGCGCTTTTGCGGGGCCAACGACGAGCTCGTGAAGATCGCCGCCCACCTCGAGCCGGCTCGACTGTTTGATCCCGCCCACTTTCACCGGCTCGAAGCCAGCCGTTCGGATCAACCCCTCGACTTCCTTGCCCGCATGGTCGTCGTCGGTCACGTAAAAGAGGACCGCCAGCTCGGGCGAGCGGTTGCTGGAGGACTCCAGAAGATTGGCCGACATCGTCCCAAACGCCATGGCCAGGTGCGCCCCGGCCGGCAACCAACCGGCTACTACAGGGCCGGAGATTTGCCCTTCTGGCAGGAGGCGTACGACGTTTCCGCCGGCGTCGAGGGCCACAGGGTTGCTCGGGACAACCACGACCATGTCGGTGAGCGCGTCGGCGATCTCGTCGATGACCCCTTTCAGTACCCCAAACCGCAGAGCGAGGACGACGGCATCGGCGTCCTGCAGGGCGTCGCGGTTGTCCGTGGCGACGACCGCGGCTTGGCCGATCTCCGCGGCCAGCTTCCGGGCCGACGCAATGTCGGCGCTCGAGAGCCGCACCGTCTCGCCGCCTGACGCAAGCAGGCGGGCAATGGCCGACCCGATCCCTCCCGTGCCGATAATCGCGGTGGTCATGAACGAAACCTCCTCGGCGTTAGGGTATGGACAGGGTACCAACAACGGTCGGCCGGAAGCATCACGGCCCGGTCGGTCTTGCCGCGGTCGCTAATCACGGGGGTGCGAGAGGGGCCAAGACTACTGGAGCGCCGGGCGGCCCGTAAGACCGAACGGGGTTTGCGATAAATTTCAAAATGCCGTCCTCGCCGCTCAGGCTTAGTTAACCAGTGCCCACTGACGGGGCCGGGGCCCGAGATTTAGGGCCGGCTTTGCCTGTTGATTACGACAGTGACCCGGGCCGTTTCGCGTCCAACCAGGCGGCCACGGCTGCCTTCTCGCGACATGGGGACATCCACCCGGCCGTCGCCTGGCGCCTGGCGGACGCCGGCTCCGAACTCGTCCTGGACGTGGGCGGTGGCAACGGCGTCCTCGCCAGGGAACTGGCCAGATCGGGGGCCCGCACCGTGACCGCCGACCTTGCCAGCTACGTGGCGGATGCCCCGCCGCCCGTCGTACGTTCGGACGCCGTGATGCTCCCGTTTCGCGCTGGCAGTTTCTCGGGAGCAGCGGCGCTGTGGATGCTCTACCACCTGGCGAGCCCACAGTTGGCGCTGGCCGAGATCCGGCGCTGCCTTCGGCCGGGCGGCCTTGTCGTGGTCAGTACCCCGAGCCGGTACAACGACCCTGAGCTGGGCCAGGTCCTGCCGCGTTGGGGGCAACCGCTCAGCTTCGACGCCGAGAACGGCCCCGTGCAAGTGGCTACGGTGTTCGGGGACGTGGAGGTCCAGGCCTGGGACGAGCCAATGGTGTCGCTCTCGGGGCCGGAAGATCTTGCTCTTTTCCTCCGTGGTAGGGGGTTGGCGGAGGGCGACGCTCAGGCCGCGGCCGGACGGTTCGAGACGCCCTTGACAGTTACGAAACGAGGGATGCTCGCTTGGGCCCGAAAATGACGCACTTGCCGACAAAATGAGACAACTCTGCCAAATCGCCCGACAATGGCTCATATTTTTGCTTCAGGGGGCGTGGACCACATCTACACCTTGCCTGCGTAGCCGCTCCACCACCGGGTGCCCGGGCTCGGCATCAGTAATGATCCCCGTCACGTCGGGGAGCCCGACGACAAGGAAAGGAGCAACAGTGCCGAGTTTTTCACTGCTGACCAGAACATAGGTCTCTGCCGCCCGACTGACTAACAACCGGTCGATGGCCGCTTGGTCCGGGTCCGCGGTGGTAAAGCCTTCCTTGGGGTGGACGCCGGCCGCACCAAGAAGGTAGAGGTCAGCAGAGATCTTGCCGGCCGCCTCGGCCGCGGCCGACCCGAAGACGCTGGGCACCTGCTTGTTCAGCCGGCCCCCTAACAAGAACACGTCGACGGTCGGGTGGTCCACGAGTGCCGCGGCCGTCGTGGGGCTTGGGGTGACGATACGGGCACGCAGGTCGTGAGGCAGTTCGGCCACGATTGCGAGGGGCGTTGTGCCTCCTCCGAGGATGGCGATCGTGCCCGTTGTGATCAACCTGGCCGCACGGGCCGCCACCCGCCGCTTGTTCTCCGGCCCTATCGCTCGGCGGGGGGCGAAGGCGCCAGTAGCGGGCGACAGGGGCAGGGCGCCTCCGTAGACCCTTTGGCATAGCCCGGCCGCCGCCAGTTCCTGGAGGTCGCGGCGGACGCAGTCTTCCGACAACCCCAGTTCCTGGGCTAGTTCCCGGACTACGAGCTTCCCGTCCTGGAGCAGGCGAGCCGCCAACAGGTCTCGCCTCTGGGCCACCAGCATCGTGCTTCTCCTTATTTATGCGGTATCTATCGGATTGTAGCGGTATGTCGCGAATGAGCGGGGAGCCGGGCAACCGGACCGCCGGCCGACCTGGTCGATCCAGCATCACTCAAGCTATTTTGGCCCCTTTTGCGATCTCTCGTGGCACGGTCCCGAATGGTGGACCTCCCGACTGAACACAGAATGAACTCTGAACGAAGAATCGTCATTATCCCCAATACTGCTTAATCCTGCAGGATACCGTGACGACATGTCTGACCCTGTGCCTTTGTCTCGGGACCCGAGGCGTTTAGGAGTTGCACCATGAGGAGCCCCACAACACGGCTGGCAGTGGCGCTGTTCGCCGCTGGTTCCACTGTCGCATTGGTGCCCGAAGTCCTGGCACCCGCGGTCAGCGTTGCCGCGCCGAGGCCCTCTGCGACCGCCACGATCCCACTATTGAGGGCCGGCAACGTCGTCGGGTACTCAACGCTTGACCCTGACAAAACCCAGGGGTGCAACCAGCCTTACTGCACTTTGTTCCAGGAGCACCTGTTGACATACGGCTCGAACGGTCAACTCGAACCGCAGCTGGCAACCTCGGTCGTGCAGACGACCCCGGTCACCTACGTTTGCCACCTGCGGCAGCGTGTCAGGTTTTGGGATGGCGACGAGATGACGTCCGCTGATGTGGTCAACTCGCTCGAGTACCAAAACGGACAGGGATCCGAGACGGCGTCGTACTCCGTGGACGTCCAGAGCATTAAGGCGGACGGCGCTACACAGTGGTGGTCACTCTCAAGCACCCCGACGCGGCGTGGAAATACACGCTCGCATATCCCGGAGTGATCTTCGAGAAGAAGTTCCAGGAGGAGCACCCGACAACTATGGGGCAACCGGGTGTGCTGCTCGAAGAGACGGGGCCATGGAAGGTCGACAGCTTCGACCCGACTACCGGGATCGAGCTTTCGGCTAACCCGTACTGGTGGGGCGGGACGGTGCCGGTCCAGCACATCTCGGTCAAGTTTTTCTCCGACGAAACGACGGAGGCGCTGGCGATGCGGGCGGGCGAGATCGATATAGCGTTCCCCGCAGACGGTGAAGCATTCACGTCGACCTCTGGCGTCAAGGCTGTCCCGTGGCCTTATCCAAATAACATCGGCTATTTCGGTATGAACACGATGCAGAAGCCGTGGAGCGACATCCATGTCCGGCGGGCCGTCGCGTATGTGCTCAATCGGGCGGCCATCATCACCGCCAACGGCGGTCCCACTTCGGGTACTCCGGTCGACACGTTCATCCCGCCGCAGGCGCTCATGACACTCGGCCCTCGGCTCAGGTCGATGCGCTTTTGAAGTCGGTCCCCCAGTACCCTTACAACATTGCCGCCGCTAAGCAGCAAATGGCGGAGTCCGCTTACCCGAACGGCTTCACGGCCAGCACCGTCACCCTCAACTATGGCGGCTTCGTCGACATAAACGAGGTGATCGCCTCCGAGCTCAAGCAGATCGGTATAACGCTCAAGGTCAATGTCCTTCCGTCGGCCACCTGGATCCACGACATCTACGGCCCGAAGACTTATGGTGACCTCTTTACGACCTTTGGGGCCACAAACCCGGACCCGAGCGGTGAACCGTCCGACCTCCTGGGGACTGCAAATCTCCAGACCGGCGGCCTCAACTTCGCAGACTACGCGCCGGGGCCGGTTGACTCACTGCTCTCCGAAGGTCTGGCCGCCAGCAGCCCGGCGGCGCGGCTGGCAATTTACGCCAAGTTGCTCGATCAGCTGGGGACCGATGTGCCGTACGTACCGCTGTTCGAGACAAGCAACTACGCGGCGGTGACCAACAAGTTCACGTTCCCTGGCCCCGAGGGCTTGTTGTTCTTTGAATTCGATTGGGGGTTGCAGGTAAAGGCCTGTACCAGCTCCTGTTGAGCTGGCCGGGGTGCGTTCTACACGTGACCTCCGTCCTCGGCACCCCATCGCATTGCGCGTGTGCCGGTGGGCTGACCGTGGCTGTTTGACAAAGCCGGCCCTCATGGCGGCACTTCCTCCCCGGGTTTGCGGGCCAGGTACCCAACTACGTTGATCTCGGCCCGGAGCGGGAGCCCCTCACGGACCTGCTGGCGGGCTTGTTGTACGGCCGCCTCGTGGAACGCGTCCTCGCCGATGTTCTGTATCGCCTCGTACGCCGGGCCGCTAGACGCGAGGGCACGAGCGAAGACCTCGGGGTCGGCGAACTCCCACGCAAAGGGCACGTCAACCCGGCGGATGTCGATGAACCCGCACGACTCGAGCAGTCTCTCGCCCACCCCCGGCCGCCCCAGCGACACCATGGCCGCCTGGTTGTCGATCTTTGGCTGCGAAGCCAGGCGAAAAGCGGCCAGTGCCCAGACACCCGGGGACACTTTGAGATGACCCCAAACCGTTAGCCCGAGGCGGCCGCCGGGCTGGAGAACACGACGGACTTCGGCCACCGCTCGAGGGGTCGTGCCCCAGATGCCCCGAAAGCTGGTGACCACATCAAAGGAGCTGTCTTCCCAGGGCATATCGTGCATGTCACCAACCCGGATGTCGCAGTTGGGGTTCCGGTCGCGGGCGACGGCCACCAACCTCGTCGAGGCGTCGACCCCCGAGCACAGTGCGCCGCGGAGCCGTGCCAGCTCGATAGCGAGCCCGGAGCCACAGGCCACATCGAGCAACCGGTCGCCGGCATCGAGCCGAAGCAGATGGTGCAGCGCGACGTACTCGCGGCAGTTACCCGGCTCGCTCAAGGTAGCGAAGTCCACCGCCTTACGGCCCCAGCCCTCGTCGACCACCTTCCAGGCTGTGGTGGCCGGGCCAACATTCGACATCGTTGCTCCTCCCTCTAGATCGGGTGCGGGAAGCCAAAGAGCCGCCGGAGAGCCTCAAAGCGCCCGGCTGCCATTTACCCAGACTACGAACTGGCCGGCGGACCGTTGAGCGTGACCGATGGCCCGGGTGAAGAGCTGGACCACGGCGGCCGAGTTCGCCACCGAGCGGTCAACAATGACGAGCTGCACGTTGTAGTGAGCCAGAGTTTTACGCGTGGTCGCCACGAGCTGAGAGTTGACTTTCAAAGGCGGCCCGAAAATTGACGGCGGTGTGCCCGCGGCCAGGAACTGCTGCAGCCCCGCGGGTTTCATCAGACCGGGCCATTCTGAAACCTGACCACTGGAGCCTGGGTGCGAGGCATAACCACCGAGGAGCCGGAATTTGAAGCCATCGACGGCCTGCCAACCCATTGGCTCGCTCTCATGCGGCCCGGGGTACGGATAGGTTATTGCGACCGGGACGTCATGCGGGATGATCTGGCGGACCGTGGCGGGGAAAAAAATGCCAGGCTCGGATGAGTACGGCCATTGTGGGACCTGAGTTGCCACCAGGGCCACGATTACGGCTCCGGCTGCAACGGTCGCCCTTCTCCGGGCCACTCGATTAGTGGCTGCATTGCGGGCACGCGCACGGCGCAGGTCGTCAAGGCCAAAGGCCACAACCGCGGCCACACAGGCGTCTACCTCGAACGAGATCCGGGAGGCGAGAGCACCCTTTAGCAGAGGGACCTTTGTCAGCAGGAGGCCGGGGAGCGGGACATGGGTGAGGTGGCCATCGACAGAGAGGTATGGCCCGAGCGAAAGGAGTGCCGCCGCGGCAACGAGCAGGACCGTAAGTTGCATACGAAAACTACGCCGGGAGCGGACGGCCAGGGCAGTGGCGAGAAGAAGGACCGGGACACCGACGTAACCGCCCGATTCCGCCGGGTTACCCCCAAGCAAGCGATCCCCCAGGGCTCTCATCCCGAGTGAGGCTCGCTGGAGTGGGCCAGGCACGACAAAGCTGAGCAAATCGTTGTGGTACGGGTTTCGGGCCGCTTGTACGGCCCCGGCGAAGTGCTGTGGACCGGCGAAGATCATCCACAGCGGGTAAGCGGCCAAGGCACCCGCAACTGCGGCCGCCACGCATACTGGTGCGAGCAAGCGGCGCGTTGAGGTCAGTAAACGGGCGCGGTAACGGACGGCGGCGCACAGCAGGGCGAACACAATCAGTATGGCCACCGTTGCCAGGACCTCGAGAGAGACGAGGAACTGGGCCGCCACCAGCGCGCCGAGGATAGCCCCCAGCCTGAGCGGCGGCCCTTGCTCTTGCACGATGGCGACGATGGCCAGGGCAATGAACGGTGGGAGGGGCAGGAAGACCAGGTTGAGGTGACCAAGTCCCTGACCGACCATGTACGGCGAGAAGCCGTACATGAGGCCCCCTATTGCCGCTGCAGGGCCCCAAAGGTGCCACTTGCGCAGGACGATGAACGCGGCCGCCGCCGATGCCGGGAACGCCAGCACCATCAGGAAGTTGGCCGATGCCACCGGGCCGAGCGCGAGGGTGATCGGCGTCGCTAAAGCTCCCAGGAGCGGTACCGACGTGTTCTCGGCCACGTTGACGCCGTGTGGCAAGAGCATGGCCCGGCTAAGGAACGGGTTTTGGCCGTGAATGAGCGCGTGCGCGACCCAGCCAAGGAACCACACCATTTGAGCGGGGTCTTGCCCGGTCCCGAACAAGCGGGACGTGCTCCCCGGCCGTACGGGCCAAAAGGCGGCCAGCCCGATGACCAGATAGGCGCCCAGGACCCACAAAGTAAACGGTGCGGAAAGAGCATTCCGACTGGTTTTTCGCCGGTGGCGGAGCTGGGCTGACGGCGTGTCGACTGGCGCCGGCGGGAAGGCCCGGGCGCGCCCTGGGCTCTGGACGCTCCCCATCAACCTGGCATATCGGCCAAGGTATAGAGCGCCGGGCCCGCGGTGCTTGCCTCCGTGACCGGGAGAGGTGACATGGGCCCTTTTGCGCCTGCCCGGTCAGATCTCGCTTACCGGCGTTGTTACCGGTGCGTGTTGGGGCAGCGGCGAGGAACCCGAAATACGTGCCAAGAGCGCTGCTGCCGCGTCGAGCCACCTCTTCGGTCTAGTCGATGTGCCCATCGCACATGAAGTGAGGGCGCGTTGGGTGCGGATGCCGGCCAAGAGGGTCAGGAGGACCAGCGCCAGGCCAAGGCAGCGGTCGACCATGAGGGCCTTCTGTTCGGTAATGCCGAAAGTGCTCCCTGAAACCAGGTGGGTGCTGATGCCCCAGATGCTCGGTGCGTTCATGAGCCAGGCGAGGCCAAGCCAAGCGATAGGCAAGCTCGCCGGTGAGCGCCACGCCGAGGCCGCGATCGCCAACGGGATGAGGGTGAGCATGTAATGGTCCTCCGTAAGGGGGCCAGCCAGGTACAGGCCTATGAGAAGGGCGGCGCTGGTGTTCACCAGGCGCGATGCGTCGTCGTAACTGAACCGCCAACCCCACCATGCGGCGAGCAGGGCCACGAGTGCAGCCGCCACCCGGACGACCGTGGTGGCCAACGATGGTAGGCCTGTCAACGCCCCGACGCTGAAGAGAGAGGCATTGTAGGCGTCGAACGTGCGAGTCCGGTCGAAAAGCAATGGCAGTATGGACCATATCCGGCCCAATCCTCGAATGGTCGGCAGAGCGACAAGGTTGAGGACGAACGGGATCCCGACCGAGATAGAGAGTGCTCGCCATCGCCGGGCGAAAACGAACAAGAGAACTACTGGAGCAAGGATCGGCTTGACCGCCAGGGTTAATCCCAGAGCGCCGGCGGCCCAGTTCCAGTGGTCCTTACTGGCGAGGAGAAGGGTGGCACAGAGACCGGTCGCAATAAGGACCGAGACGTTCTCGAGGATCATTTCGTCGTGGACGGGCTGCGCCGCGCTGAGGACAAAGAAGCCAATGGCGGCGGTAAGACCCCAGTAGCGCCGGCCGATCAATTTGGCCGACATCATAACTGCGGCCGCTAGTGCAATAACAACGGCCACGTCAGCGTAATGCTCGACGGTCTTTTCAGAGAAGGCAGCGAGCGGCAGCATTACGATCAAGTGACTGGGTGGGTAGACAAAGTTGAACACGTGGTACGGTGAGCGACCCGCAAGCCAGGCGTGCTCGGCCAACCAAATTGGTCTGACGTCAAATCCGAGCGGGCGCTGCCGGAGGGCGAAGCCGTAAAGCGAGCGCCAATGTTCGACCGCTCGCCACCACATCCAGGCCGCCAGCACCACCAGGCCGGCGCGTAACGGTAAAGTCCAGTCCCATCGCAGCCTGGACCACGCCAACGCCGTTCGACCGCTGGAACTTATGAGACTGACCGGAGCCTTCGGGCTACCTGCGGCAAGTGAGACCCCGACCAGCGACTTCTTGGGAGCGGCGCCCGGTCCTGGTTGGCTCAATTGCTAAAGAACCTCCTCGGGACCTATGTAGCTCCAGGTGACGCTCCCGGCAGCCTACCCGAGCCCCGCTGACGACCTCGGGGACGGGCTCGCCAGCACGTCCTCACCGCGTTTGCTCTAGCGTCCAGCGGACGAGGAGAGCTCGGTGGGCCCCGTGATGCCAAGCTTGCGCCGTGCACGTTCGTAGAAGTCTGTGGCGCCCAACCTGACGACGTGGGCGGCGTCGGAGCGGGACGTTACTGTGATCGTGTCCCCGGCGACTACGTGCGTGGCCACCTGGCCGTCCACTTCTACAGCTACGCGGCGGGCCGATGGTAGAACTGTCAGGTCGAGGCAGTGCGACGGGTCGATGATGATGGACCGGTTGAACACCGAGTGGGAAGAAGAGGGCGTTACTACAATCCCTCCAACGGAAGGGTCGACGATCGGCCCGCCGGCGGAGAAGCTGTAGGCGGTCGAACCCGTGGGCGTGGCGACGATGACGGCGTCGGCCGCGTAGCTCACGAAGTAGGTTCCCTGGACTGTGAGTTCGACATCGACGTTGCCCTCGCCGGGGATCCGCACGACGACGATGTCGTTGAAGGCACTGAAGCGCTCGTCGCCGATCATGGCGTCCAGAGCGCTCCGGCTCTCTATTTCGAAACGGCTCTCACTTATGGCGGTGAGCGCGGAAGCAAGCTGTTCGACGTCGACTTCCGCCAGGAAACCCAGCTTGCCCAGGTTGACCCCGAGGACCGGTACAGCGTGCCGGCCGGACAGTCGGAGGGCACGCAGGACCGTTCCGTCGCCGCCCAGGGCGACCAGCAAGTCCGCCTGGTCCGCCATCTCGTCTTCAGAGGCCGCAACGGCCCTGCAATTGAGCCGCGCGATTTCCGTTTCGAGGCCAAGCACCTTCACCTCGTGGGTTTCAGCCCAGGCCAGGATCCGGCCGACGGGCGCCGTGATATCGCGACCTGGGTGCACGACCATCCCCAGGGACCGGATGGGTGTTATCACGGCCGGACCTCTCTCCCGATGTGCGTTTTCGCCATTGCAGCCACCTTTGAAGATATACGTTCACCCTCGGCCCGGTACGAGGCGCAGGCAAACGATGCCTGTCGTGGCACCAGTGCGCCCGCACGCGTGTAAGTTGCTGCCATGGACACGTGGGATGCGATCCGAGCACGGCGCAACGTCCGTGCCTATTCCGACCGGCCCATAGACGGCGACCACCTCAGCCGCATACTGGAGGCTGGTTGGCGGGGGCCTTCCGCCAGCAACCGCCAGCACCGTGACTTCGTGGTCGTGACTGACCGCGAACAGCTCGAGCAACTGGCGGAGGTGTGGCAGTGGGGACGCCATGTGGCGAGCTCGGCGGCCACCGTAGTTGTCGTCATCCCGGTCTCGGACCACTCGTGACCGGGAACTCGACCAGTTCGACGCTGGCCAGGCGGTGATGGCGATGATGATCGAGGCGGCGGACCTGGGTATCGGCAGCGGGCACTCTTCGGTGGGCGACCAGGCTCTGGCTCGGCGGCTCCTCGTGTTGCCAGAGGACCGGGAGTGCGCCTGCATGGTGGCTTTCGGCTACCCGGCCGACCGGCCCCTGGCGCCGGTAAAAAAGTTGGACCGGCGACCGTTCGACGAGGTCGTCCACCGGGCCAGGTGGTAGCCGCGGGCGCCTCCCGGCCCAACCCGCAACGGCAGGTCCCCGTTTTGGCGAAGTCCGACGGTGGGTTGCCGGAGCGCGTACGGTGCGCTCTTCAGCAAATCAGTAATAGAGCATCAGTTCATTGAGAAGGGAGCAGTTCTTTCTGTGACGGACAATCGGTACGACGGTGCGGCGATAGTTAGCAGTAGTGACAGAGAGCAATTTGTACGCGATGGCTTTATCAAACTAAGTGGGCTCATACCCGATGAAACCGTTCGGGCGACACGACAAGCGGTGGCCGGCATCGTCGGACTGGACGGGGACGACCCGTCGACATGGCGGGACAAGCCTTCCACCATTGGCGGTGACGCGTGGCGGGCAACCCTTCCCTGCCTCACCGAGGCAATTCAACAATCGGCCCGCGAGCTCGTTGGTCCCTATATCTCCGTCGCTCCTCGCCCGAGCCCATATCTCGAGGTCTCCGGTGCGGAAAATCCGATAATGGAAGGTTACATCCCCGTCCTGAGGTACCCCGTTGGTGGCGAACCCAAGTTCGTGGCACCGTCCCGGCAGGCCTACCACCTCGACGGGATCCACTACGTCAGCCATTGGCCGAGCCGCCTGTACCTCGTCATCTTCGCCTACTTGAGCGACGTTCGCGATTATGGCGGCGCCACGGTTGTATTGCCCGGGAGCCACCGGCAGATTCTTCGAGCACTGGTACCGTTATCCGGAGGCGGCCGCATCGAAGGCCGTTCCTGACCTTGATTATAAGGAACCCTTTCCAGTCGAAGGTAAAGCGGGCGATGTGATATTTATGCATTACCTGTGCGCCCATGCGGGTTCCGAGAACCATGACACCCAGGTCAGGTACGGTCTCAACAGCGACATAGTCGTCGACGAAGTTCACCCATACGAGCGCCGCCCCACGGCGCCCGCCGGTGATTGGACGCCACTCGACTACACCTTGCGGACCGACAACCTCAATTAGGCAACCTCAATTAGGCAACCTCAATTAGGCAACCTCAATTAGGCAACCTCAACCATTAGGCAACCTAAATTAGGCCAACGTAAATTAGGCCAACGTAAATTAGGCCAACGTAAATTAGGCAGGGCCGTGTGCCGCCCTACTGCGTCGGGCCAACCCAGGACGAAACGGTCACGAGAGTACCTACCGGGTCGTAGCTGTACACGGTAGCGCCTTGGGACGGCTCGACTTCGACGCAGCCGTTGCTCTGCGGGTAGCCGTACCCGTAGCGCGGGTAGGCGTGGATGGCGTCGCCCACCGACGGCAGGAAGTAGCTGGCATAGGCGACCCACACCGAATAGCAACTCCCGTTGATGTCACAGCCCTTCATCAAGTTCGGGTTCTGTTTGTAGTCGACGGGCCAGGTCCCTTGCGGGGTCCACACGCCCGGTACCCCCGTATTGACCAACGTGTTGTACACGAATTGCCCGTCCTGCCAAACGTAGAGCGTCTCCGGGTCCGTCTCGGAAACTATTATGTAGTTGTAGGGATAGGGGTCCGTCTCACGCTTTGCGACCGCCTTGAGCAATGCCTTCCACACGACGGGGCCGGCATCGCCGTCCGGTGAGAGCCCCTGGGCCATCTCGAACTGCATGACCGCCGCCATCGTGACCATGTTGGGCTGGCCCGGCTGCCATTGTGCCGACAGGGAACCAGGGACGCCTGAGTAAGCCCAGCTGAACGTCCCCGCTACCGGGACCACCGGCAACAGGCCCGGGTTGGTCGGCTCGTCCTCGAGTACGGCCCTGCGGTTGGGGGCGTCACCACTGGGGGTAAAGCGCAGTGGCAGGTAGCCCAACATGGCCAGGTACTGCTGCAGGGTAAGGACCGACGGGACCCGGGTCGTGAATTTCACAACCGTGGTCCGGGAGGGAGACATACCGGCCCCCACGGGTACCGAGATCCGGTAAGTCGTGCCCATCGCCCAGTCGCCGCTTGGGTGGAACGCTACCTGAGCCCCCGTCTCGACCCATTGCCCGGCCGTGTTGGGTGTGATCGTCGGCAGCGCCATGCCAGGAGCCCGGTTATAGGTCACTGTAAGCGGAGCCCGAAAACCTACTCCCTGAGCGTTGTCGGCGGGGTCGACCCTGAGCACCCGGAGGGCGGGGAGCGTCGTAGCCGTGGTCGTGGCGGGCACTGTGTTAGCCGGTGCGATGGTGGTCGCGACCGACGCCGTCCTTGTACGGCCTGTCCTCGCATGGCTGGACCTTGTCGCGGGAGCTTTGCCACCTATCGAAGACGAAGAACCGGAGGCCCCGAGGGTCACCAGGGCAACCAGCGCCAGCACGGCCACCACAGCGGTGCCTCCGAGCCCTACGTGGACAAGCCTCTTGGCCACACCCGCAGCGTACCTGCGCTGAGAGCGCCGAGGGCGGCACCTGAGGTGATTGAGCGGCGTCCCGGCTCGAAACGTGAGGGCTAACGGGCGTACCAGGGCCGCAGAGCGACGACCGTGATCGAATAAGGCGGTATGGCCAACGGCGCCAAGCCCATGGCACTGTACGAGGGCGAACTGGAGCCCCGGAGTAAGACAGGACGGGAGCGCGGGGAAAGTGGTCGAGATCATCATGCTGCTCCCTCCCGTGAACGCCCGCTCTCCGGAAGGCTCCAGATCTGGATCGTAAGGCGTCAGAAGAGCGCCGGCAACCGGTTCCGGTCGCAAACGTTCCTGGAGGCAGCAGTACTTTGGGGTTTCTAATGGGCGAGACCTTGGTCCCTCTATCGGTGCTCGATTTGTCCCCGGTGCCGACGGGTGTGCCCGTGGCCGAAGCATTGCGACGCAGCGTCGACCTGGCGCGTCACGTCGAGGCATGGGGGTACCGGCGGTTCTGGGTGGCCGAACACCACAACATGCCGGGGATCGCCAGCTCGGCTCCCGCCATCCTGATCGGGCAGGTGGCGGCGGCGACGTCCAGCATCCGGGTCGGGTCGGGCGGGGTAATGCTCCCGAACCACGTGCCCCTGGTGGTCGCCGAGCAGTTCGGCATGTTGGAGGCTATCTACCCGGGGCGGATCGACCTCGGCATTGGCCGGGCGCCGGGGGCCGACCCGGTCACGGCAAGAGCATTGCGGCGCAATATAAGCGCTCTTTCGGATGAGGACTTCCCCCAGCAGTTGGCCGAGTTACGCGACTATTTTGCCGACCAGCCGGCTGACGGAAAGCCGAGCCGGCGCGGTACGGGCCATTCCGGCGGAGGGTAACCAGCCCGCAGTTTGGCTCCTGGGGTCGAGCGGCTATAGCGCTCAGCTGGCGGGGTTGCTCGGGTTACCGTTCGCCTTCGCCCATCATTTCAGCTCCGCGAATACGTTGCCTGCTTTGGCCCTGTACCGCGAGACGTTCAGGCCGTCGGCGGCAATGGGCGCACCCCTCTGCCTTATCAGTGTCTCGGTGGTATGCGCGGAGGACGGCGAGCGGGCGCAATGGCTTCACGGCTCATCGCGCTTGTCGATGATGCGCTTGCGCACTCGTCGCCCGTCCACTTTGCCGAGCCCGGAGGAGGCCGAAAGGTACCTGTACAGCGACGCCGAACGGGCGCTTATCGCCGAGGCGACCGCTTCGCACGTGGTTGGTGACCCGGCCACGGTCGTCGCCCGGCTGCGCGAGCTGGTAGAACGTACCGGGGTCAATGAGCTCATGGTCACTACCAGCACGTACGCTCACGAGGACCGGCTGGAGAGCTACCGGCTCCTGGCGGAGGCGGCCGCGCTGGAGCCTGCCGGGGAGCGGTTGGCGCCCCAGAACCTCTAGTTCTTTTCTGCCAGGTGCTCCTTGTAATGGCGATTTAGGTCGGCCATCCCGGCCGTACCGCTCAAGCCCGCAATGGCGCCGGACTTCTGGGGGCGGGGCGGGACGTTCACGGGCGGCGGTGACACCGACTGGACGCTGTCGGCCGAGCACATCGCCCCCGGGTCGAACTCGGCCGTGCCCAGGAGTACCTGAAGGACGGACTCGGAGGGCGGCGTGATGACCGGTCCGATCACGTCGGCACTGGTAGGGATGGCCGTCGGCGGTACAACAAAAGGGGGCGGCACCGGCTTGGGGAGGAGCAGCTCCTGGAGATTGCGGGCGTACTTGTCCCGCGCCGTCAACGCTTTCAGGCCGAAGGTCGACTCGATCAGGGCCAGGCTCGAACAGTGCTGGAACGGGCCTCGTGCACCACCTGGCCGGGGCGCACGAGATTGGACACCAAAATAGCGGGGACCCGGAAGCCGAGCTGCTTATAGTTCGGGACCAGTTGGCCGTCCGTACGGGTGCTGTTATCGCCGGCATGCATCACGTTGGCCGGGTTGGTGTCGTCGACCACCATTGGTGGGGCCACGTGGTCGTAAAAACCGCCCCACTCATCAAACGTTATGACCAGGACCGTGTTGTCGAGGTAGCCATGATCGGCCAGGGCGTGGTAGGCGTCCGCAATGAAGCGTTCGCCCAACCTGATATCGGAGAGAGGGTGGTCGTCGCCCGACGTCCCTGTCCCGCCGCTGTCGAAGGGCGGGTCTACGAAGGAGACGTTGGGGAGCGTGTGCGCCGCACAGGCGTCTACAAACGACGTACCACTGGAAAGGGCAGCCGGGTCCCCTGCGGCAAAGGGGTGGAAGAACGGCTGGTACTTGAACGTCGCCCCCGGCTCGATGGACGGGTCGGCCCACAGGGCGAGGAACGGGATGTCCCGGTAGTAATAGCCGCCTGTCGGGACACCGTCGGTGTTGGGGATGGGCGAGAGCTGGTCCCAAATAGTGGGAAGAGCCGAAGGCACCTCGGAATTGTGGTCCCGGTCGGTCTGGGCCGCGTGCTGGTAAAAGCGGTTGGGATAAGTCTCGCCGGCGAACGAGCAGAAATAGCGGTCCAGGGTCACGTACCTCTGAGCCAACGGGCCGGTGACCGGCAGATCGGGCAGCCTCTTGCGTGAACGGTCCGGGTTGAGGTTGGTGTAATAGCCAATGGGGAAAGTGTTGGCCGCGGCCAGTTTTACGCCGGCGTAACCCCCCGGAGCTGTCGGGCGCTCCAAGAAACCGTCCATCCTGCCGTAGTTGTGCTCGACCAGGAAGCCTTCCCAGCTGTGGTCAGGGTCGCTGTACCCGCAGCCCTGGAAGTCGGGCGCAAGGGGGTAATTGGGGTACGTGTTGCCGTTGACCGCAGAAACAAAAGTCAGGTCATGGCGGCCATCGGCTCCAGGCAGCCAGCTCAGGAAGTGGTCGAAGGAGCGGTTTTCCAGCATCAGTACCACGATGTGGCGTATGCCCTTGGAGCCGTGAGGGTAAGTGGCCGGGTTGGCGCTGGCCGCCGCTTCGGTGAGGAGCTGAGTACCGCTTATGGCCGCAGCGCCGGCAGAAGCGGCGGCGACCTGAAGGAACTTCCGCCGGGTCAGCACTGGCAGGATCTTAATGCCCCTGTGTGGACGCGAGCCTCTTTGAAGAGGAACGGCGGTTGAAATCTGGGGAAATTCTGGGTGCCGCCAACGGCGGGGAGGCGTTACCCGGTCGTCTTGCGCAGGCCGTCGAGCACCATGTCGAGCAAGCGTTCGGCCTGGTCCTCAGAAAGCGTGGCGCTCATGCACATCGGGCCGATGAGCTGCATCAGGTCCGCTCCGTCGACGTCCGCCCGCACGACGCCAGCGCGCTGGGCCGGCTCGAGTACCACCCCGGCGGCGCGGTTGATCCGTTCCCGCGACGCAACGCGCAGCTGCGGGTTTTTCTCGAACGCCTCGTGGAGCTCGTTCAGGAGCGTGCGCTTGCCCTGGGCGTAGCGGACGAACGCCTCCATCCAGGCCACCAGCGCGTCCCACGGCGGCAGTTCACGAATAGCCGCGTCGGCCGTTTCCACCAGCACGTCGACGTCCGTGCGGTAAACGGCCTCGACGACGTCGATGCGCTTGGGGAAGTGGCGGTACAGCGTGCCGACGCCCACACCTGCCTCTTTGGCTATGGCCTCCATCGAGGCGTCGGCCCCGTGCTCCGCGAACAGCTCCCTGGCCGCCGCCACCAGCCGTTCGTAGTTGCGGCGGGCATCAGCCCGCATAGGCCGCGGCGCATCGCTGCCCTCGCCCCCTGCACCGCCCTCCTGAACGAGGGTTGATGTCCTCCCCTGGCCGCTCACGGCTCTGACACCTCCCGAAAAATTTAACCTTGCTAAACGGAGGCTACCTCCGTATACTAAGCGGAGGAAGCTTCCACTTCTCACAGGATACCAGCGAAAAGGTAGATGTCAATGGCCACCAATCGCGCTCTTCACGGCGGTGTCCGCTGCTGGTGGCGCCACCGGGCTCCTGGCCGGCGGCCTGCTGACCGAGTGGGCCTCCTGGCGTTGGGTCATGTTCGTGAACGTGCCCATCGGCCTGGCGGTATCGGTACTGGGGCGGATCGTCTTGACCGAGACACCCCGCCGCAATGGGCGGTTCGACATCGCTGGCGCCGTGACCTCGACGCTCGGGATGAGCGGGATCGTGCTCGGGCTGGTGGAAGCCGGCAGCAGTGGCTGGAGCGCACCGATCACGTTGGCCTCGTTTATTGGCGGCGCGCTCATGCTTGCCGCCTTCGTCCAGATCGAGCAACGAGCCGCCGAACCCATCCTGCCGCTTCGCCTGTTTGCCCATCCCGGTCGTACCGGCGCCAACGTCTCCCGGGGCCTGCTGTACGCCGGTATGTACGGGATGTTCTTCTTCCTGACGCAGTTCTTGCAGGACGTCGAGGGCTACTCGCCGCTACGCACGGGTGTCGTTTTCGTCGCCATCCCCGGCACCATATTCCTTGCTTCTCAGTTGACGACGAGGGTGTTGATGCCCCGGTTCCCCGCCAAAGCGGTGATGCTGTCGGGCATCGGGCTGGCAATAATCAGCCTGCTGCTCTCGAGCCGCCTGCACGCGGGTGCCTCGTTGCCGCAGGTGTTGGCCGGCCTGGTCCTCCTCGGAGCGGGGTCAGGGATCTCCTTGGTAAGCCTGACGTCCGCCTCTTTGACGGGTGTCGAGCCGCAGGACGCCGGCGCCGCCTCCGGCCTGATCAACGTGGTCCAGCAGCTTGGCGCCGCCCTCGGCCTGGCCATACTCGTCACGGTCTTCGACGCCGCATCGGGGCACGTCCGGTTGGGAGGGAGCGTGCATGGGGCGCTGAGCACCCATATCGACGCTGTCCTCGTCCACGGGTTCGACGTCGTCTACATCGTCAGTGCCGTGTTCGGCCTTCTTGCTGTCGGGGTCGTGGCCTTGATGATCCGACCTGAGCCTCAGCCCGTCAGGGCGGCGAGCCCTGCGGTTGACGAGATGAGCCAAGACGCCGGCTCGCTGGTCGACAACCAGGTACTCGACTTGTCGCTCGTGGCCGAAAACGATGCGGCCCCGGAGCCCTGGGCGGTGGCTGAGCCGCCTGCGTAACTGATCCGTCGAGGCCCGAGCGAGCACTGGCGGGCGCTCTTGTCAGGAGCCGTGTGACGCTGTTGTGACGGCCTCCGGCCAACGTGGAGCCGGGGCCTCGTTATTTGACGGGGCCCCGGAGTACCGCCGGTCTGTATGGAGAGAGCCACGTCGAACACTGTGGGCGCGACCGAGCTGGAGAGTTTGCTTGTCCTGTCCGTAAACCTGTATGGCCAGCTCATAGCGACGAAAGGGTGAAAGGAAGAAAACCGTGCTACCACACCGCCTCGTAAACAGAGCCGCAGTCCTCACTGTGGCCGCATCGTGCGCCGTCCTGTCCCTCCCGGCTGCCATGTCTTCGGCGGGCGCCACCACCGTCTCCGCGGCCGTTGCCGCCTGCTCGCTCCCGGTGGTCCACGACGTCTACGACGGTTTCCATGTTGGCGTCCCATCAGGCTGGGACTTGTCGACTCTGGGTGGCGAGATTTCGGTGGCCCCGAGCCCGACTAGCGCCGAAGGTACGATCCTGTACCCGGCTTTGCTGACCAAGGGTGTGACTGCGTCGAGCGTCTTTGCTGCCTTCATGCGGTACGAGCAACGGGTCGTGCAAGGCTCCGGCGGGACCTTCAGCTACCGGTCCGGGACCGGCCCGGGCGGGTTGCCGGTGGCTTCCGTTACTGCCGAAGCGGGCGGAGCCAAACTGAGCGGCCAGGCTTCCGTGAGCGTCCTTCCGCTGGGCACGCAGCTTGCCTCCCGTGAAGCTCTGGTCTCGCTGGCCTACGCCCCGACGACCCAGCTGTCCGGCGATGCACCCAGTCTGTCTGCCATCGGGCGCTGTTATGGAGCCGAGCGCGCCGCTCTGTTCTCGGTCTTCAAGGGCTCGCCGTTTACCTTCATAATGCCCCCGGGATGGCACGTAGGCGTTGAGGGCCAGGACGATTTAGAGCTCGAGAACACCTCCAATACGGCGAGCGCCACGTACGAGCTATGGGGGCCTTTCGTCCAGGGTGTCAACGTCTCGCAGCCGCTCAGTACGCCGGCCGAGGCCATCAATTTCTGGTTCGGGCGGATCGGGTTCCAGGGCGCCGATATCTTGTCTGCCACCACGGTGGGACAAGACCAGGAGTACGCCGAGTTCACGGCCACGCTGTCAGGTAAACCGGTCCGCGGTCTGATGTACATGAACATCAGTACGTCAGGCGAAACGACGGCAGGCGTCTTCCGCTTGGCTCTTGCTGACAGCAACCTGTGGGACCCGCTCAACGGAGCGCTAATCGAAATGTCCGGGTCGATACAGCACGATTTCACCCAGGACCTCGAAGAGATCCAGGCGGTCAACCGCCAGTGGCAGGATTTCAGCGGCCAGGTGGCCAACTTTGACGACACGCTGAATAATCAGCAACTTGTGCAGGACCCCTCGACCGGACAGTTCTACGAGGCGCCGTACTCCTCGTACATAGTCGACGGCCAGGATGGCGCGGGCTACTACCTGCCCAACGGCCAACGCCTCAATGAGGTCGAGCGTTCCTGACAGAGCGACGCCCTGGACGTCGGGTCAAGACCGACTGCTGCGAGGCCGCGCCCAAAACGGGCATCCGGTCAGCCGAGAAAGCTGTTGACCGCGCTCACGAACTGCGTGTAGTCCTGGAACAGGAACGCGTGCCCGGCTCCAGCGTAGAGATGCACTTTGGCGTCTTTGATGGCACTTGCCAGCAGGCTGGCGTTCTCTCCGGGGTCAAGAGCGTCGAGAGCCCCGTCCGCCACCAGCGTAGGGACACGGATCTGCGAGACGTCCCGACCAGCGGGTTCCTGGCCCTCGATCCAGCCGGTGACGGCCTTGCTCTGCGCCGACTGGACGACCGGCGGCGCGGTGTAGAAGCCGGGGTACTGGAGAATGCCGAGCCCATAAGCGCCGCGCCGCCGCAGACTGCCCTGGTGGGAACAGTGCCGAGAGCACGACCTTCGGGTCGGGGCTAGCGAGGTCGGCAGCCGCGCCGGCCGGGACTGGAACCGCTTTTCCGTTCCCAACCTGCGTCGCCGCCAGGACCAGCCGGGTGACCTGGCTAGGGTGGAGCACAGCCAGGGCCTGGGCCGTCATGCCCCCCATCGACCAGCCCAGGACGGCGGCGGGCCCAAGGTGGAGAGCCGTCAGGAGGGCGCTCGTTTGCCGGGCCATTGCTTCGATGGTCAGCGTGCCCGTCACTGCGGAGGTTTGGCCCACGCCGGCATTGTCGAGCATGACGACGGTGTGGGCCTCTGCCAGCTCGTCGACGAAATCGGGTGCCCAGTTGTCCATGGATCCCTGGTAACCCATGATCAGGACAAGAGGCCTGCCGGTGCCGATCTCGCGGTACCCGACCGTGCCGTCGGCCGTATGGGCGACGCGGGTCGGGGCGTTCAGAACGTTGAAAGTGGTGGCGCTCCGGGTCATCAGGCCCGGGCCGCGAGACGTAGCAGCGTCGACAGACGCGCCCGCGGCGGTGCCCGGGACCCCAGCCAATTCGACCACGCCGGCCAACGCCATCACGCCGGTCACCGTCGCGGCGGCCATCGTTGCGGCTCGGGCGAGCCGGAGGGTGCCGTGCCGGCGACGGCTCGACGCCGGCCCGTCGTGGCCACACGAAGAAATGAATGGCATCGGGGCAACCCTTTCATGTTGGTCTGGCCGCCTGCCGCCCGGCACCGCTACCCTTCAGCAACAGCCTACCGGCGCGATCGAGCTCGCTCTCTTCGCACCGGCCCCGTCGCTCGGCTGGCAGTCGCTGCCGTTGCGTGCCGAGGTGCACAGAGATTGGAGCAGAGCATGCCCACCGAGGGGACGTCCAGCCCGCTTCTCGACCCGCAGGCCATCGCGGTACGCGACCGGATCAATGCCGAGCGGAGCCGGCCCCCGGGGGGAGGACCACGGCGCGAGTTCGATCCCGACCCTTTCGCCTATGCCGACGTCGCCTTCCCTATCCACGCTGATCAGGGTGATCTCATCTACCTGCTTTGCCGGGCGGTCGGTGCGACCCGGGTGGTCGAGTTCGCCACCTCGCTCGGCGTCTCCACCATTTACTTCGCAGCAGCATTGCGGGACAACGGTGGTGGGACGGTGATCGGTTCGGAGATCGTGCCCGAAAAGGCGGCCACCGCTCGGCGCAACCTGGCCGAGGCCGGGTTGGCTGAGTTCGTCGACATCCGTGTGGGGGACGCCCGGCAGACGCTGCGCAACCTCGGTGGGCCTGTCGATTTCGCACTCATCGACGGCTTCCCGGTCCCTTCCGGGCCCACCCTCGCCCTGCAGGTAATGGAGATCGTGGCGCCACAGCTGCGGACCGGAGCGCTCGTGATGAACGACAACGGCGAGGAGGACTACCTCGCGTTCGTGCGTGACCCGGCCAACGGCTTCCGCACCCTCTCGTTGCCCCTCAAGGGTTCTACGGAGCTGTCGGTGAGGGTAGTCTCGAGTGCCTGAGCTCCTTCCCGGCCCGGCCCGTCTCCACGGGCGGGAGCCCTCTGGGGGTAGTGCGCCAAAGTGAAGGCAGCCGTGCTTGGCCACATACCTTCCGAAGAACTGCAGATTGTGGATCTTCCGGATCCCACGCCGGCCCCGGAGAGGCCCTTGTGTTGGTGGAAGCATGTGGCATTTGTGGCACGGACCTTCACATTATGGAGGGCCTTTCGTATCGTCCAGGGCTGCCGCTGACCCTCGGCCACGAACCCGTCGGTGTGGTGACGGAGGTTGACAATCGCGGCGACGAGGCTCTGCTCGGCCAGCGCGTTGTCCCGACCCTCTTCGCCGGGTGTAATGAATGCGACCCGTGCCGTACTGGTGATGAACGCCTCTGTGAGCGAGGGGCGCAAATCACGGGGGTCACGCGTCCGGGTGGCTTCGCCCGCCGCCTGGTCCTGCGTGGACGCCAACTGGTCCCCGTGCCGCACCAGTTGCCCCCGACCGTGGCAGCCAGCCTCGTCGACGCTGGTCCCACCGCTCACAACGCCGTTGAAGTGGCTCTAAACCGGTCCGGTTCCCGGGATGCGCCGCACCTGGTAGTCGGGGCCGGGCCGGTCGGGTTCCTCGTGGCCGAGTTGCTGCGCCTTCACGGCGCCGAGCTTCTCGTGGTAGAGCCAAACCCCGAGCGACACGCGCGGTCCGAGGAACGTGGCCATAGCGTTGTCCCGGGCCTATCGGAGGTAACCGGCTCTTTCAAAAGCGTGATCGATTCCGCGGCCGATCCCGATATCGTCGGCCGTCTCCTCGAGAAGCTCCTGCCCCACGGTATTTATATAAGCGTCGGCTATGCGAGGGTGCGGGAGTTCGATTTTGCTCCGGTTGCTCGTAAAGAACTGGCGATCTACGGCATCCGGTCAGGCCGGCGCGCTGATCTCGAAGCCGTGCTGAGCCTGGTGGCCAGCGGCACGATTGCGGCCCCGAGCTTCGAATGTTGGCCCCTCGAAGACATCAACAGCGCGCTCCGGTCCCTGCGGTCAGGGCAGGTGGCCGGGAAAGCCGTCATCCTGGTCGGCTCCGGCGACGACACCAGGCACTGACCCGAAAACGACGGTCGACGGTCGGCTCCAGAGAACGAACGTGACAGGCGAAGGCAAGGCCGCTCAGGAAAAGGAGGCAGGGAGATGCGCCAGGACGTAGGCAGACCGGTCGGTATGACCGCATGGCTGGCACTCGAAGACCTGGAAGAAGCGTGTGCCACGCTTCGCGATCTGGGCTTCGAGGGTATGTCCATCGTATTTACTCAGGTTGGTTCACGCTTGATCCCCGCACCGGTGTACGAAGGTCATTATGCCGCTGCCGGCGACATCATCCGGGAAGCGGGGCTCGTCGTATCTACGCTCAACGCTATCGAGGACGTCCCTGATTTCGACCCGTTTACCTCCAGCGAGAGCAGTGCCCGTTCGGCGGCCCGGCTCGCCGAGCACCTGAGGCACGCGGCGGCAATGGGTGCTCCCGGGATCCTCATCTGGGACGGTCGCGCTGACGGCCCGGGCCAGGCCGATGACGCGCCTCGGCGCTTTGCCGACTGCATCGGTAAAGCCAGGGATCTCGCTGGGCCGAGCAGCGCAGATATTTGCGTTTCCGTCGAGTTCCACCCCTTCACCTTCGGGCTGAAGTACGGCAAACTGCCTGAGCTGGCAGCCGTCCTGCCCGACGTGGGAGCCGGGTTTTGCGTCGATTTCTGCCACTTCGGGGTCGCCCTCGGTAAAGACTTCATCAGTGAACTTACGCCCCCTGTCATGGCGGCGACTCGAGAAGTTCACTACTCGGACACTGACTGTAAGACCTCGGAGTTTCACTACCCGGCGGGACGCGGCATCCTTGACATGGCAGCCCTCGAAGAGCACTTCCGGGGACGACAATTGCCTGTAGGTCTCGACCTTTTCCAGTGGCCTGCCCCCCGCAGTGGTGCCCGGTACGGGTGGGACAAGTTCACCAGCTTCGTGCGGGCCCAGGGGGCGGCCGTCTAGCGGGGGGCCTCATGCCTGCACTGACGAATTACGATTACCTTATTGTCGGCGCCGGGTCAGCCGGGTGCGTTGTGGCGAACCGCCTCTCCGAAGACGGGGCGACAGTGTTACTTCTCGAGGCAGGTGCCGATACTCCTCCGGGACGAGTAGCCCCCGATATCGATGACCTCTACCCGCGCTCTTACTACAACCGTGAGTACATGTGGCCAGGGCTCACCGCGGATCAAGGAGGGAGTGGCTCCGGAGCGAAGTCACCATTCACACAGGCCCGTGTCGTCGGTGGCGGCTCCAGCCTTATGGGGATGGTCGCCCTCCGGGGATTGCCCGGTGACTACGACAATTGGATGTCGGAAGGCGCTGCCGGTTGGGGCTGGGCGGATGTCCTGCCGTTCTTCCGGCGCGTCGAGCGGGACCGCGACTTCGACGGTCCTCTTCACGGGCGGGATGGGAGGGTCCCGGTAAGACGGCACCTGCTGGAGGACTGGCCACCGTTTACCGTCGCAGTCGGCCGTGCTATGGACAAAGCCGGCTACCGGTACGTGGCCGACCTCAACGGTGACTATTCAGATGGCTACGGCCCGTTGCCGCTGAGCTCGACGCTCTCCACGCGTGTATCGGCGGCGTCCAGCTACCTCGACACCGAGACACGTCGACGTCCGAACCTCACCATTCGCAGCCATACTCTCGTTGAGCGGCTCGAGTTCGACGGCGACCGCTGCATCGGGGCATTGGTGGTGGAAAACAACCAGGCCCTGATCTACCGGTCCAGCCGGACGGTAGTCTGCGCCGGCGCCATCCAATCGCCGGCACTGTTGTTACGTTCCGGCATTGGTCCCGGGCAAGACCTGAAGCGCCTCAGCATCAGAACTCTCGCAGACCGCCCCGGAGTCGGACGGAACCTGCAGAACCACCCGATCGTCTACCTGGGTGCCCACGTCAAACCGCAGGCGCGTCAATCCCCCTCGTTGCGAGCCGGGTTTACGGGCGCGCTACGCCACAGCTCGGGCCTGGGCGGCGCGGGAGACCTGCAATTGCTGGTCCTCAACAAGTCTTCGTGGCATGGTTTGGGAGCGGCCGTGGCCGGTCTCGGTGTCTGCCTGACTCAACCGCGATCGCGGGGCTCCGTCTCACTTTTGTCGCCGCGCTCGGACGTCATGCCGGACGTCCGGTTCAGGATGTTGACGGAGCCCGTAGACCTGGAGCGGCTCGTGGATGGGTTTCGCCAGGCGGCCGAGATAATGTTGGACATCGAGGTGCGGGCGCTGCGGAACGAAGCCTTTGTGGCCGGGTATTCGGGGGTCGTCCGACGGCTGAACACGCCGGGGAAGACCAACGCCCTCCTGACAAATCTATTGGCACGACTTCTGGACGGGCCTGACATAGTCCGTACCAACATGTTGCGATGGGGGATCGCCCGCGGAGATACGACGGACGGTCGGTTATCCGATCCTGCCTGGGCTCGGGACACCGTTATTGAACGGTCGTTTGGCACCTACCATCCGGCCGGGACGTGCGCAATGGGCCTGCGAGATAGCGCTAATGCCGTTGTCGACTTTCGGGCCAACGTGATAGGAGTTGCAAACCTCCGCGTTCTGGATGCCTCGATCATGCCTATAATCCCGCGTGCTAATACCAATCTACCGGTCATGATGCTGGCTGAGCGTGGGTCAGCCTTGATCAAAGAGGACGATGCGGGCTAAAGCGGTGAATTTACAACATCACGGCGCGACGGGCGTATTGAAGGGCCTATCAGATGGGGCGGTGAGCGGCCCACGCTACCAGAGCTCCCGGGCATAGGGCACGACCCGACAACGCACTACGCTTGGAGACTGTGCACATCGTGCGAGAGAAAGGCGAGCGTTAACCATGGACGACCTTATAATCACAGTGACCGTTGACTCTTCGATGTCATACCCGGGCAACACCCAGATGCCCCCGATCGAGGACACGGACGCAGTGGCCGCCGAGTACATACGAGCCATCGATGCTGGCGCATCGCTCGTGCATCATCACGGGGTCCATTACCTCGAAAAGAGCATGGCGGCAGATGGCAAGCAGCTCTCTCGTATCGATTTCGAGGGTTGGCAGGGCCTGACCGACAAGATACGATCGGCGCGGGATGCGATCATCCAGTTCGGCATCGCGAGCCGCGCGTCTCACGGAGAAGATCCGCCTGATGGAACTTCGCCCCGACATGATGTCCTACGCTTTCAACGTTCACGACGAGTACTTCCAACCAGATCCCGCCTATCCGGCCAATGAGATGTATTCCCTTCACCCCAGGGACGAGCTGACGGATTTCTGTCGCGCTGCTCAAGAGCGAGGCGTGAAGCCTGAGATCGAATGCTTTTACTCAGGGGCCTTCTGGAACCTCGAGTTCATCCGGGAAAAGGGGCTTCTCGACGACCCGGTCTGGGCCACCCTTTTAGTAGGCTGGCCCGGAGGAGCCTGGACGCCACCAACACCTGACTCGGTCCTTTACTTGACCAGTCACCTGCCACCAAGGTCAAACTGGAACCTGAGCGTGATGGACCCGGCCACTCAGTGGAAGCTGCTGCCGATTGCAATTGCGACAGGTGGTCACGTCCGGGTCGGGTGGGAGGACAACCCGTACCTTCCGGATGGCTCGCCCTCAAAGACCAATGCCGAACTCGTCGATGTGGTCGTCCGTATGGCTGACTGTATCGGGCGCAAAGTGGCCAGCCCGAGCCAAGCTCGACAAATCATCGGCCTGACAAAATGAGCATATGGTAACCAGGGTCTCGTCGTTTTGCCACTGGCCTGGTTCTCCACACGTGGTGTTCTCCAGGATGGTCATCCCATCTTCGAGTTAATCGAGGGCAATGCCAGCCTGGCGGGCCCGCTCGAGGATGGCCTCCCAGGTTGTCCCACCAAGCACGACCTCATTGGCCTTCAGCCGGCGGTCCTGCTCGATGCGGCCCGGGAATAACACCGGGTTGTCGCCTCTCGGCGCAGACGACCCGACATAGTCCACCATGCCGTCGGCCCGTTCCCGGAACTCGGGCTCGACGGCAATGACGACAAAGGTCAGGTTGTTGCCTATACGAGAGGCGTCGGCCGTGTTATCGCCGGCCAACAGGGTCCGCCATGGCTTCGACGAGGAGGCCCAGGCCAAAGCCACGGTGACCGAGCCGCTCACCCCCCAGGGGCAGGATGGCCCCGGGTGGCACCCGGTAGAGTACACCGGCGTCCGTCGTCGGCTGCCCGGCCGCGTCGAGCAGTGTCTCAACGGGCGCCTGTAACCCGAGGTCACGAAGCAGCCGGATCCGACCTTCGGGAGCCACGGCGGTCGAAAAGTCGCCCACAATGGGATATTGCGTAGTGGGGACCGAAAAGGCAATCGGGTTCGTGGCCAGGCGTGCTTCCCGGCCGTTAAAGGGGGCGACCCGGTGGCCCGACCTGGGCCCACTACAGAAGATGACCGACAGAAAACCATCTTTGCCTAATCGCTCCGCGTACGTGCCTATGCGGCCAGCATGACCGCACTGCTGCACCGTAACGACGCCGATGGCATGCTCTTGCGCCAACCGGGTCCCGTGGCCGACCGCCATTTCACCGGCAACCTGACCAAAGCAGCGGCGACCGTCCATGTCTAAGCGCGCACCTGTCCCCCGCAGTGACGGGCTGGCTACAGGGTCGATTTCTCCGGCCAAGATCTCGTCGACATACTGGGGGGCACGCAGCATCCCGTGCGAAGGGAGCCCGGCGCGCTCGGCGTCGACGAGGTGTTCAGCTACCGTTCGGGCATTTGTCACGGAGGCGCCGTACGCCACCATTAGCTGTTCGACGACATCAAGAGCAGCCGAGCAACTCAAGCGTTTGTCAGCCACCGAGCGCCTCAGACCTCGGGGACCCTGTGCTCGCTCATTTTGGCCAGCTCGATGAGCAGCCCTCCGGGGGACCGGAGGAAAGCTACATCACGGACCCCAAACTGGGCGTCCACGTGCGCGACAGGCACGACCTCCGTCGCCCCGCTTTCCAGCGCGGCCTGGCGGGCCGGCGCCAGGTCGTCCACTTTCATCACCACATGACAGAAACCGGTACCGAGAGCAACAGGCAACTGGTCCTCGTAGACCATCGCCTCCCCGACGTGCAGGTACTTATCGCCGAAACGGAGCAGTGGGAGCCGATAGCTCTTGCCGGCGAAGGGCAGTACTTCGTCTATCACGAGCCGGCCGCCAATACGAGTGAGGAACGCAACTTCGCGATCGACGTTGTCAACCTTTGCGCCCAATGCCCACAGCTTCATGGTTGTCGCTCCAATCCCGGCGCTAGCCGTAGCCGGCCGCTCTTAACCCAATGGAAAACCTGCCCGTGCCCGTCCACTCGGCGAGCACATCGCCGCCCGGCGCATACACGTAGCCACCGTTGCCTTTGTCAGCGTGGGGGTCGTGCGAGATCGTCGAGTAGTCGATGCTGAACTGGTACACGGCCCCCGCTTGGACCTGGTGCCAGGGGGGGTTTGGTGGCTCGACGACGCCAGTGTCGGTAAAGGGCCCGTCCTTGTAGAAGAACTGTGCCGGGTTCACCGTGAACCCGCGGTAACCGCCGATGATGACCCAGGCGACCACAGTGCCGCCAGTTTCGTCGCCCTGGGTGTCGATCTCGGCGATACGAGAGCCGGCGGGAGTCGTGTAGTACGCCAACTGGCTGAGGTCGATGCTGTCGGTCTCGGGCAAAGTCGCTTTCGGGACGGCGGCGCCGGTCACGCTGGACAGACGGGCCGTGCTCTCGGCGAGCTGGCAGCGGGCGACGTCTACGATGTTGATGGTGCCGCCGGTGTCGTAGGCGGCCTCGCACACTCGTTTGCGGACGGCTAGCCACTTGCTGTCGTCGGCATTGATGGCGGCCCGGGCCGCCGGGCTGGAGCGCAGCCACCTGGCAGATTGCGCGGCGTCCACCCTTGCATCGGTGTTCTCAGCCTTGATGTTTAGACACCGCTGGATATCGACCGTGCTCACCTGGGCACCGCAATTGACGGAGGCCTCCGTGGTCCTGGCCTGATGGCCGGGGTCGAACGGTTCGACGATCGGGACGAACGCGCCTACGGCGCCAGCGGGCGAGACGCCTCTTACCTGGGCGGCGGCGTGGGTAGCGGGCGCGCCTATCGCAACTAAACAGAGGGCGGTGCTGATGAGCGCGGGGCGCGCGGTACGTAACACGGCTGCCCTGATCGTAGACATCTCGCTCCTCGCTGGTGGCTTCGCGTGCCAATCCCGTTGGCCGTCGAAGCGTTGTTGAGGTTGTCTGATCGTATTCGCCAGCCCGGGGCTATGGCTTGCAGCCGTACCCGACAACTGCCCCGTTCACGCGCCGCCGTTACCCTTGGACCGTGGACGCCAACTATCGCCGGGTCGTGCTTACGAGCGGGCACCTCGTCGACGCCGTCGACCGGCCGGCCCCGCGTTTTCCGCCATGGCTCGAACCGGCGGTAGCCGAAGAGGTCGAAGCCATGCTCGATGGCTGGGAGATCGGCGCCAAGACCTGGTCTTGAACGGCGCCGCCCGGGGTGCGGACATATTGTTCGCTGAAAGTGCTCACCGCCGCGGCGCCGCCCTCGAGTTCGTGCTGGCGTCCGCGCCAGACCAGTTCGAGCAGAGCTCGGTTGACTTGCCGCGCTCGATCTGGGGACAGAGGTTCCGCTACCTCCTGAGCCAGCACCCGTACCGCGTGCTGGCCAAGGCCCCCGACGGTCCACCCGGCGACGAGTTTGCCCGGGCGAACGTCGAATTGTTACGGCGAGCCCGCGAGCTATGCCCGCCCGGCGAGTTGTACGTCGGCGTGGTTTGGGACGAACAGCCGGCCGAAGGCAAGGGGGGGACCGCCGGGTTGGTGGCGCTGGCCGCGGCCACCGCGGCACCGGTTGCCATCATCAACCCGACGAGGCTTTGACAACGGTCGCGACATGACGTCTTCCGACCGCGCCAAGTGGCACACTCGCGAGGGGCAATGACAAGGGAGAGCATGAGCAGAAGACGGTTCTTTAGCCGCCGGACATTACCTGCGCTCTGGCGACGGTTCCCGACCATGGGACCGTTCCGGCCGAACACCGGTCAGGTCTTGCCTCCCGGCCTCGAACGGGAGTACCCGTTGCTGGCCGAACGCATCACTTTCGTCCGGACGGCAGTCGAAGAGGAGTTCGAGAGGGCCGAGAACCGCGCTCAGATCAGTCAAAACCGTTACCGGCGCCAGCAGGTGACGGTGATAGCCGGGAGCCTGCTGACAACGGTCTTTGCTACCGCTCAGTCCTCGTTCGACTCGCTGGCCTGGATCGGCGTCATCGTAGCCACCCTGTCAGCGGCGACGGCCGCCATAACAACCGTGATCCGCCAGAGGGGTGCCTTCAGCGACTACATCGCCGCCCGCAGGAAAGCCGAGCGGCTGCGGTCGCTGAGTTTTTCGTACGTGTGCCGACCGGCACCGGCAGACGGGAACACGGACGAGCAGCGGCGCGCCCTGCGGCTCCGCGTGGCCGAGATCTGCCACAAAGGTAACTGAGCATAACGGTAACTGAGCCCAACGGTAACTGGGAGGCCAGGGTGGACGCACGGAACGCGGAAGCACTGCAGCTCTACATGAAGTACCGTTTCACCCAGCAGGAGTCGTGGTACGCCGGGCGCTGCGAGGAGTACGAGGCCGCTCAAGGTCAGGCTGCGATCTGTGCCGCGGTACTGCTCATATTGGCGGCAGCCGCGGCGGCCCTGGGAACGGCTGACTCCTTTGGCGAACGGCGGGTTTGGGCCGTCGTGGCGGCGGCGGCAGCTGCTCTCAGCGCGGCGGTGACGAGTTACGCCTCGACTTATCAGTTCGACACCGTCGCTCACGGGTACAGGGGGACGCTCGACGCACTCGGTTTGCTAAAGCCAGACGAACCAGGGCTCGACGGCGGCCCCGATGGCGATGTGGGGAATTACGTCGGGCGCGCCGAGGATGTCCTGACCAGCGAGGTGGAGCACTGGGCGGTGACGAGCCGGCGGAGCAAGGCTGAGGGCGAAGCCGCCACGCCTCCTTCTGGTACGAATGAGGCGTAGCTTGCCCGGGGGCGAGCCCGTCCGGTGGCCGTCCCGACCGCCTCCAGCGGAGCCTTGACGTCCGGGCGCTGGCCAAGATGGGCGGCCCAAATACTCCGCTTGAACCTCCCATCGGACGTATCCAGGAAATGGTGGGCAATAAAGTCAAGGCCGTTGTCCTTCGCCTGCCGTGGTTTGCGCCCAACAAGGCGTCGGTAAAGCAATTGCCTTCGCTGGCCTTGGCCGCGAGAGTCGCGAGGTTGTGCGAAAGACTGAAAATGATTTAGCCAGAGACAACCGGAGAACATCGCTCGGCGAGGTTTCGTTCTTGCGCCGCTCGGGAACGAAGTAATCAGGAGCCAATGGATGCAAGTACTTCGGGTCAGGAAACCTGCGCTAGTCGTCAGAGTTCTCGTTGTCTTCGAGGAACTTCCAGCCTGGCGCCGTCTATCTCCGTTGGTTGAGGCAACTTGATGGGGGTCGACGGCACTCCGGCGGAGCGATATCCGGCTGGCGCACCCGGTGGCACGGAGGGGGATGACCAGCACGATCTCCCGATCTGAGCTGGACGGCTCGGGCCGTTCGGCGTCAGATTCTGCACAAACGGGGCAAAAATGTTCCTCTTGCCGGGCGCCCTTACCCGCTGGGGGCATCCGTTCAGGCCGACGGGACCAATTTTGCGGTCTCCTCGGAGATCGCCGAGGCCGTCGTGTTGTGCCTCTTCGACGACGACGGGTGCGAGGACCAAGTCGAGTTGCCTTCTCGCACAGCCCATATTTGGCACGGGCTCATGCCGGCGGTACGCCAGGGCCAGCGCTACGGTCTACGGGTCAGCGGGCCCTGGGCACCTGATGAAGGGCTCCGCTGCAACTCGGCGAAACTGTTACTCGACCCCCACGCTACGGCGATCGAAGGCGAAGTCAAGTGGGACGAACGAGTCTTTGGCCACTGCCTCGATGACCCCCAGCAGCGCAACGACATGGACTCTGCTGCGAACGTGCCCCGTTGTATTGTCACGCGCAGCGCCTTCGACTGGGAGGGCGACGAGGCCCCGCGCACTCCCCTGGACGAAACCGTGATCTACGAGACCCACGTGAAGGGCCTCACTCAGGGCCACCCCGACGTGCCCTACGAACTTCGCGGCACTTACGCAGGGCTGGCTCATCCTGCCGTCGTTGGCTATCTGGTCGACCTCGGGGTCACGGCTGTCGAGTTGATGCCGGTGCACCAGTTCATCCAGGACTCGCACCTGCTCGAGCGGGGCTTGCACAATTATTGGGGTTACAACAGCATCGGTTTCCTCGCTCCCCACGGGGCCTACAGTTCCGTCGGATTCTGGTGGCGGCCAGGTCGACGAGTTCAAATCGATGGTCAGGGCTCTGCACGCCGCCGGTCTCGAGGTTATCCTCGACGCGGTTTACAACCACACGGCGGAGGGCAACCACCTGGGGCCGACGCTGTCGCTGAAGGGCATCGATAACCCGGCCTACTACCGCCTGGTCGACGGGGACCGGGCACACTATTTCGACACCACGGGGACCGGGAACAGCGTCAATGTTGGCCATCCGGCCGCGTTGCGGCTTATTCTCGACTCCTTGCGGTACTGGGTGTCGGAAATGCACGTGGACGGGTTCCGTTTCGACCTGGCCACGGCCCTCACCCGTCAGAGCGGCGAACTGGATATTTATAGCGCCTTCCTCGACCTCGTGCACCAGGACCCGGTGCTGGCGCCCGTGAAGATGATCGCTGAGCCATGGGACATCATGGGCTACCAGCTCGGCGGGTTCCCTGCCCGCTGGTCGGAGTGGAACGGGAAGTACCGCGACACGGTCCGCGATTTCTGGCGGGGGGTCGACGGGACCATTGGTGAGCTCGGCCTGCGTTTGACCGGCAGCGGGGACGTTTACTCATCCGACCGGCGGGCGCCCACCGCCAGCATCAACTTTGTGACTGCTCACGATGGTTTCACCTTGTCCGACCTCACGAGCTACAACGACAAGCACAACGAAGCCAATGGCGAGGACAATGCTGACGGCGAAGGATGCAACCGCTCCTGGAACTGTGGCCAAGAAGGCAAAAGCGACGACGCTGAGGTCCTCGAGCTCCGGGACCGCCAGCGTCGGAACCTGCTGGGCACGCTGTTGCTATCTGCCGGAGTTCCTATGATCCTCGGAGGCGACGAGCTCGGCCGCACACAACGAGGCAATAACAACGCGGTACTGCCAAGACAACGAAGTGTCCTGGTACGACTGGGAAAATATCGACGAGGACATGCTCCTGTTCACCCGGACGGCGCTCGCCCTACGTCGTGAGAGCCTTCCATTGCGGCCCCGCGAGTACCTTCGCGGGCCCGAAGGAGGGTCCCCGCAAATGGTCCTTTACCGAGCAGACGGCAGGCAAATGAGCGCCGACGACTGGCAGGATCCCGCCATGCAGACCCTCACCGTCGCCCTCGATGGGCGCCAGATACCCGACACAGACGGCGGTACGACTGGCGACCGGTTCCTTTTGCTCCTGAACGCCCATCACGAGCCGGTGAAGTTCACCGTCCCTCCGGGGCCGGTCGCCTGGGAGGCGGTCCTCACTACCGGCGGGCCCGGTGACACTCCATGGATAACTCCCAAAGGCACTATCACGCTCGACGCTCGCTCGCTCCTCTTGCTGCGCAATGCCGCGTCGCCGGCCCCTCGATAAGTCAGCTGGTCCCGCTGGACCTTGCGAGGTTTTTCGCCTTACCAGCGTCCGTTGGGACCAGTTATATATCGGAAAGTGGTCAAAATACGGCCCCGACGCCCATGCCCGGGACATAAAGCGTCCCCGACGAATCGCGTAACCGTGGCGCCGGGGCCACTTATTACCCTTCATTACCCCGAAAGTGCCCTGTCGCGACTGATGGCGAGCGCTAGGTGACGGGCTGCGCCCTGTTTTCGTGCGGAGCCCCCACGGCCGGTGCCAGGCGGGCACGAGGCTGGCGCAGCAGTGCAATGGCGGGAATTATCCCGGCGGCGGAGAGCCCGGCGATAAGCCACCAGGCGTGCTGGTAAGTGGCTAGCTCGGGGGCCCGACCAGCGGCGCCCGTTCCAAGGACCGCCACGAGCACTGCCACCCCCAGGGCCAAACCGGTCTGACGGATCATGTTGATTACCCCTGACCCGGTGGCAAAACTCTGTGCCGGTAGGGACGCGGTGCCCGTACCCATAAGCGTGGGAAGGGTGAGACCAACGCCAATCCCGCCGAGCACCATGCCGCCCAGCAGTCCCGAGACGTAGTTCGGGGTAGTGGTGACCGCCAAGGCCCACCAGATGCGGCCGGCGGCGAATATCACGCTGCCAAGGACTATCACCGCCGAGGGCCCGAACCGCCGTATCAGCCAACCGGCCGCCCCGAACGACACCACCGGCACCATCAACGGGCCCGGGGCAATAGCGAGCCCGGCTTGCAGCGCAGACCAGCCCCACGGGCCTTGCTCCCAAAGCACCACCGAAAGCAACATGGCCCCGAAAGCGGCCGAAAAGAACAGCGCCACCCAGGAGGCTCCCGTGAACTGGCGCGACCGGAACAGTTCAGGGTGGACCAGCGGGCTGCGGCTGTGCCGGCAATGCCAGACAAAGCCGGCCAGCATAACGGTGGCTGCCACCAGGACCGAGATGATCGAAGCGGATAGCCACCCCCAGTCCGGCCCTTCCACGAAAGCAAATGTCAGTAACCCGATCCCGGCGGTGGCTAGCAGGACGCCCAGCGCATCTGGCCGCTCGACGTGGTGTCCGGGCACCCCAGGGAGCCGAAGCCAGCCGACCACAAGGGCGGCGATGCCCACCGGCACGTTGACCAGGAACACCCACCGCCAACTGGCCGCCACCAGCAGCCCGCCAACGACAGGGCCGATGGCGGCGGCCAGGCCGCCCACCGCCGTCCAGGCGCGCACCGCCGACTGTCGGCGATCGGGTTCGAAAGAAGCGAGCACCAGCCCGAGAGATGTCGGGGTGAGCAGGGCGGCGCCGGCGGCCTGGAGGACCCGGAACCCGATCAGCATCTCCACGCTCGTGGAGGCCGCGCAGGCAGCCGAGGCGGCCGTGAACACCGCTACCCCCAGTAAAAAGGCGCGGTCGCGCCGGTAACGATCGGCCAACCGCCCAAAAAAGACCAACAGCGAGGCGTAGACGATGGCGTAGGCGTTGAGGATCCAGGAGAGCTCGCCCAGGTTGGAGGCGTGCAGGTCGCGGGCGATCTGGGGTAGCGCCACGTTGACGATGAAAAGGTCGAGGCTCGCCAGCACCACTCCGGCGCAGACGATCACGAGTACCTGTCTTGGGCCGGCGGTACCCCTGTGCGAGGCCCGCGCCGGCGCCGGGAGGGTGGATAGCATGATAGAACTGACTATAGACGCTTGCGTTCTGTCATGCAACCCACTACTATCATTGACGCAGTGGAACGAAAGAGCTTCGCCGAAATCAACTGCTCGGTCGCCCAGTGCCTGGAGGTGGTCGGCGAATGGTGGTCCATGCTCATCGTGCGCGACGCCTTCCTCGGCGTCACACGGTTCGACCAGTTCCAAAAACGCCTCGGGATCTCACGGAATATCCTCAATCAGCGCCTGAGCCACCTGGTCGAGATGGGAGTCTTCAACAGAGCCCTCTACAGCGAGCACCCGCCGCGCTATGAATATCGACTTACGGCAAAGGGGCGGGACCTGTGGCCGGTCGTCAACGCCATGCGCCAGTGGGGGGACAAGCATGCCGCTCCCGACGGGCCCCGCTTCAGCTCGTGCACAAGGACTGTGGCAAGCTGACAGAGGCGGTGCCAGTTTGCTCGCGCTGTGGTGAACGGCTCAGCGCACGCGACGTCAGGGCCGTACGAGGACCGGGGGACATCGAGGGAAGCCTGCATATTGGCCCTTCAAGCCAATATGCCGGGCATGCCTCGTGAACTGGGACGAATTGTGAACTGGCACGAATTGTGAACTTGGCACGAATTGTGTGGCCGAGAATTCCTGCGCCGCCGCCGGGCTTAGTTACATACCAGGGCCGGCGATAACCCGGGCGTTGCCGCGTTCCTGTTGACAGGGGGCCGGTCTCGGCTCGCCCGTTACTTTCGTCCGGGCCGGCGCGTTGGCTTGGCTTGAGGGACCAGCCGGAGCAACTGGTCGCCGATTTCGGCCACCGGGCGGGCGTCGCCTTCGGCCCGGCACATGATCAGAGCTCCCTCCATGGCGGCGATGGCCGCCAGGGCGATCTGCCGGGCCTCCCTGCTGCCGAGGCCCGCCGCCTCGAAGCGCTCGGAGAGGGCGGACGTCCAGGACCGAAAGGCGCTTCGGACCGAGCCCATAATCTCTTCCCCGGCCGCCGTGTCGATCGCTACCCCGGCGACGGCGCACCCACTTGAGCCTTGTGAGGTTTCGGCCACTCGACGCCACAGCTTGATGAACCAATTCATTACGCCGGCGGGCGTCGAACCGGGGCCGGACTCAATGTGCGCCAGGATTTGTGCCGACGTCCATTCGATGGCATCCTCGGCCAGCTGTTGCTTGCCGCGTGGGAAGTGGTGGTAGATCGACCCGCGCGGCGCTCCGCTTTGGGCGATCACCTCCGAGAACGAGGTCGAGTTGACCCCATGGGCCCCGATAAGAGAGGCGGCGCTCTCGACCATCGCGGAGCGGCTTTCGCCGGCCATCAGAGGACCTTGACTATGACGCGGATCATAAGTTACCATCAGCCTTCATATGATGTGCGTCATAGTAACCGAGGAGGTAGGCCTGTGCCGATGATCGACGTCTACGCCACAGAGGGGACGTTCGCTGACCGGCACGGCCTGGCCAGAGACCTGGCGGCCGCCGTAATGCGCTGGGAGAATGTCCCGAACCTCGCCTTGTTCCGCAGCAACACGGCGGCTTTTATCCACGAGCTCCCGGCCAGCTCCGTCTCGAACGTCGATGGTGAGTCCAATTACGTCCGCGTACAGGTACTGACGCCGGCGGGGGTCCTCGACCGCGAGAAGCAGCTTGGCGTGGTGGCAGAGCTGACCGAGCTGGTGGCCGCGGCAGCCTCAGACCAGTCCCTCAAGAAGAAGACCTGGGTGCTTATCACCGAGTCTCCCGATGGCGGATGGGGGATCGCCGGTCACGCCGACACGGGCGCCGACATAGCGGCCGCGGCGCGACAGGAGATCGCCGAGGCTGCTGCCGCCTCTAACAAGTAAGGCGAAAAGGCTCGGTTCTGTAAGAATTCCCGCCCTCGGGCCGCCCTTAGCTGAGCCGAGGTATTGTGCCTGTCTGGGTCCGACTGGCTCCGGTCGCGTTATGTGGTCGTGTTATCTCCGTACCCTTGCCTGCAGGCTGTCGCCCGGCCCTAAAGAGCCGGACCGGTCCAGACGGCAGTCGTGACCGCCAATAGCGACGTGACCGATGTCGATTGTGCCGTCGTGAACTTCGATGTCGGCACCCTCTGGAGAGCGGACCAGAGAACCCCACGCTCCGTTGACTGCCCACAGCCATCTGCCGGGTTGTCCATCAGCCGACAGTTGGAAGGACTTTTGGCGACCGTCGTAATCGATCCCCGCCAGGGCGTGTACCAGCCCCCAGCTGGCCATGGCCCGAGCATAGTGGTGCCCGCATTCGGCTTCGTCGAAGGGGTTCCGATGCTGGCCGTCGTAGCGGTGGCGGATCATCGACACGACCCTTTCGCCAAATTGGGGCAGGCCCGCTTGAACCAAATTTAGGGCATATGTGTACTCGAAACCGGTCATCACTTCGGACCAGTAGGGCATCGGGTGCCGGGGTAGTTCCCCGGGGTAGGCAAGCATGATGTGACCTTCGTCGTTGTTGGTGACAAAGGTACGCATGTAATTTTTCCACCGGCCGAACCGGGGGACGTAGTTCAGTTGATGAATGCTTTTGAGGGCACCCAGTACGTGTTCGGGAGCCAGGGAGGACCCAACGCCGGCAATAATGGCAGCCGCGTCGCCCACCAGCTGGTCCACCAGGCAACCGCTACCGACCTGGTACTCCGGCTCTCGGGTCTCCTGTGCACCCATGTCGGGGTGGCGCAGTTCGGGACGCAACGAGGCGAAGTCCGCCGGTGGTCTGATCTCTTGCTCGTAATACCTGCCATTGAACAAATGGTCGTCCGTCCAGGCCGCGCCGGCTTTCCTCAAGTCACGACAGTGTGACGCGAAACTGTCGTCTCCCATAGCACCGGCCATCTCGGCCGCCGCGCCCAGAGCTCCCAGGTACCAGATTTGAATGATAGAGGTGGGACCGTAGTACTCCACGTCCATCGTGTTGTGGAGACAGCCCTCAGCGACACCATCCTCATCGGCATCCCAGCTCCCGGGCAGCCAGGAAAAGCTCATCGCCCTCTTGCAGGCGGGCCAGAGCCTCCGAAGAAACTCGTCGTCCCCCGAGTTCCGCCATTCGCGATGGGCGCTGATGATCCGGCCGTACTGTCCATCTGCGGCGGCAAAGCGCCAGCTCTGCGCTTTTGTCTCCAGGGGGAGCATTACCCTGAAGCTCATCGCGCCGGCCTCGGACGTGGCGTGGAGGAACTCGATCTCGCGCATGGCCCGGGCCAGCCGGGGGAACAAATAGGGTGTGGCATACTCGTAGTTCCACACATGAGTACATGACCCGGGGCAGGACCCGGCGTCGTCCAGGCAACCCTCCCAGCCATAGGGCCGCCCGTCCGCGGTGCGGAAGAACGTCTGGCACCTGACCGTGCTCAAATTGAACAAGGCCGCTTCCTTTACGACCGGGCTCAAATCGGTCGACATCACGGTAGCCACGAAGTCTTCGGTCTTCTTGCGCAAAGCGACGAGCTGGGGGAGGGCGGCGTCGAGCGCGCCCAGAGCGTCCTCATATTTGGTGCAGTAAAAATTCCCGACAATGTCCTCCGTGCTCGCGCCCCTCGGCCCGGGGCCGCCAAACGTCCAGGCCCGCCGGTTGGGGAAATGCCAGGCCAGCACGAACGTCGTGGAACTCGTGCCAAGTGGGCCCAGCTGGTGACGGCTTCCCAGGCAAACGTTGGAAGACTCGGTCGCCGAGGTGCGAAAGCTACCTTCTCCGGGCCTACCCGAAGCGATGAACTCCTCCCACATCGCCGTCAGGCCCTGGTTCCATCGCCCGTACGACCATGTCGGGCCAGCAAATGTGCCGGGCCCAGCACTCCGGCAGCCAGGGTGCCCCACTCTTCGTCCTGGCTGTCCATCGCACTGTCGCCGAGCAGTACCTTGCTGGCCTCGGGCCCTTCGTGGACGTCCACCCGAGCCTTACTGCTGTGCTCGGGCGCCCGCCGGGCCCGCAAACGGTGACCCACGAGATCCTCAACCGAGAACATGACGCTGACATCCAGCGTGCCGGGGACCATCGAGTGCAGCGTGACGACGAACACGGCAATCGGCAGCCCGCTTGGGTCTTCCTCGCCAGGCACCAAGGGGTTCCAGGCCTCCACTGTCGCCGCGACAGGAGCCTCGGGGTCTGTCAGGCGAACACGGCCAAACGGGTACGTCGTCTCGAACACCCCGTTCGCGAACCGCTTGAGGCCGCTAACGGGTACCGGCGAACCAAGCGCACCCTCGACTTCGTCCTCGAACAGTTGGCTCTCGAGTAGAAATGCGTCCGGGCTTCGTCCCGGTTGTGCTACCCGGCAGGCGAAAAAGCTCCCCGTCGAGCGCGTACCCTTCGCCGGGTGGTTCTCGAGCTCCCAGTCCCGTAGCTGACCACGACCGCCGAAGCCCACTGTACCGGTGCCGATCCCCCCGACAGGAAGGGATATGGCCCGCCGAGCCACCCCCTCATACGAGCGAAGCGCCGTCCATGTCATGATGACGTCACCGTCCTTTTCCGCTCTTGTCTACCCGAAAGTCAGGAGGGGTGACGGCACTTAGGTCACCAGCCTCGCTCCGGAACTGTTGCTGGACGCGGTGAGCTTCGTCATCGATTTCACCGCGACGAGCCGGTCCTCAATTTTCTTGAAGTGCGGCGGATGCTCGAGCCGCAAGCGGTCGCCATCGTTGCGCGTAACGCCTCGGCCGAACAGGTGGCTCACCTGCGCCAGATCTTGAACCGAGGCTCGAAGACGTTGGCGCCGGAGGTATTTGTCGATACCGACCGCGAGTTCAATCGAGCCGTTATTTCGTACTGCGGCAACCCGGTGCTGTCTTCGCTCCTGGACTCATTTTCGAGCCCCACTCACCGGGCCCGGGTCTGGCGCGCCGTCACCGACCGAAAGGCGAGTGAGAGGACTCGTCGTGAGCACGCAGCCATTGTCGACGCCATCGAGGCTCATCAACCGGACGTGGCGGCGGTGCGGGCGTTGGTCCACGTAGCCGGAGTCGAGGACTGGTTGCGACGGGCGCGCCCTGGCCACAGCGCGGAGTCCGATGGCGGCCAGTCAGATCCATAGACGTCCTCCCGGCGCGACAATGTCCTGTGTGCCGATTGGGGGCCATAGAGCCAACATCGCATGGGAAGGGAGCGGGCCCGGGAACGTCAGGGGGCTGGAGGATGACAGCTTACGCTGAGCAGTAGCCTGGGCCGGGGCCGGGCGAGGGACCCTGCCCGAAACGGTGCAGAGTTGCGTAGAGTATGGCGAGCCGATGCCGGTCGAACGAGGCCCTGATCTAGGCACGTTGCTCCGAAGCGCCCGGGAGCGACGTCGCCTGACACAAGAAGAACTGGCGGCGGGCACACACAGCGGCGTCACCGTCGATACGATCAGCAACATCGAGCGGGGCCGTACGCGGCCCAGGCGCCGGACGCTTGACGACCTCGTGACCACCCTGGGCCTAGGTACGGACGAGCGGAGCGCGGTGAACGAGGCCTGGGCTCGCCCGGTCGCCGAGCGGGAAAGTGGCATCCCGGCCGTCGCGCCCGCGGCTGTGCCGGCGCGCTTGCCGGCGTTGGTGGCGCCCCTGCTGGGACGCGACGAGGCGGTGGCGGCTGTAGCAGAGCTTCTGCAAAAAGCGGCGGTCCGGGTGCTGACCTTGACGGGCCCCGGCGGCGTGGGCAAAACGAGCCTCGCCCTCCAGGTTGCCGCCTCGGCACAGCTGTGGTACCCGGGCGGCGCCGTGTTCGTCGACCTTTCGCCACTGCGGGATGCCCAACTCGTCCCCGCCTACATCGCTCAGGCCCTGGCTGTTAACGAGCAGGGCGGGAGGCCGCTCCTGGCGACGATTGCGGCGCACCTGGAGAGCCGTCAACTGCTCCTTTTGCTCGATAACTTCGAGCAGGTCATCGATGCAGCAGAAGCTGTGGCCCAATTGAGCCGGACCTGTCCCGGGTTGAGAGTGCTGGTCACCAGCCGGATGCCGCTGCGCCTGAGGAATGAGCAGCTTTACCCCGTCCCACCCCTCGCACTTCCGTCCCGGGGGGAAGCCCGTACACCGGAAGTGCTCGGGGGCGTGCCGGCGGTGGCCCTGTTCGTGCGCCAGGCGCGTGCCCGGCGCCCGGATTTTGCCCTGACGGCGGCCAATGTTGCGGTGGTGGCCGATCTTTGTGCCCGGTTGGACGGCCTCCCCCTGGCTATAGAGTTGGCCGCAGCCCGCGTCGCCGTACTCCCGCCCGCCGCTCTCCTGGCCCGAATGGGCACGGCACTCGGGGTACTGACCGAAGGGCCGCGCGACCTCCCGGACCGCCAGCGGACTATGCGGGACGTTGTGGCCTGGAGCTATGGGTTGCTGACAGAAGACAGTCAGGCGCTGTTTTGCCGCTTGGCCGTGTTTGCCGGCGGTTGTGCGTTGAGCGCCGTGAGCGCCGTGTGTGCAGCACCTTCAGCGACTGACGGCGGCGGGGACGCCGGTGACCCTGTGCCCTCAGTGCTCGACGGCCTTTTCGTGCTCGATGGACTGACCACGCTGGTGGATGCGCACCTGCTCCAGACTGTGGAGGTAGGGCCTACAGAAGCCGGGGACGGCTCCGCCTCGAGCGCCCCGGACAGAGCCCTGGCACAAGGGCGCAGGGGTGCGCGAGCACTCCTTTTTGAGGAAGAAGAGACACTCGCTGATCACGAGGTTCGTTTCCGTCAGCTGGAGACGGTGCGCGCCTTCGCGCTGGAAAAGCTGGAGGCCGGCGGAGAGGCGAACCTTATCTATGAGAAGCACGCCGCCTTTTTTCTTTCGTTGGCTGAGTCAGCCGCCGCCGAGTTGTACGGGCCGGACCAGGGAGCCTGGTTGGCGCGCCTGGAGATGGAGCACGACAACTTGCGCGCCGCCCTCGAGTGGGCGCGTAAACGTGGTAATGGAGCGCTCGGCCTGCGGCTGGCGGCGGCGTTATGGCCGTTTTGGCAACGGCACAGCCATCTAAGCGAAGGGCGACGCTGGCTGGAGCACTTCCTCGACGTCGAGCCGGTACACAACATGCTGCCGTCAGTGCGGGTTGAGGCTTTGACCGGCGCACTGTGGCTGGCACACGAGCAGGACGACACGGTCCCTGCCGCTCGTTGGGACGAGGGGCTCGCTCTCTTCCGGCAGCTTGGTCAGACCGGGCGCGTGGCCGCCGTCCTGGCGCAGCGGGCACTCAGGGCGCGCGCCCAGGGTGCCTATGAGGAGGCGCTCGTCCTGGTCGAAGAGAGCCTCGAGCTGGCTCGAGGCTCTGAGGATGATGTTGCCCAGGCTTATGCCTTGTACCGGCTCGGGACTATTGAACGCGAGCGAGGCGAGTTTACGCGGGCCGTCGCTGTCTACGAAGAAGTCCTCGAGCGCTATAAGACCCTGGACGACCCGACGGGAGTGGCCTTCGCTCTTTTGGGCCTGGGCGATATTGCCCGCGACGAGGGTGATGCGGCGGCCGTCGAAGAGTACTGCGGCGAAAGCCTGGCCCGGTGCCGGGAAGTAGGAAGCCAGTGGGGTGTCGGCTTCTCGCTCAATAACCTGGGCCTGGCTGCCTCCATCCAGGGCGACCTGGGGCGCGCCGAGCAGCTGACGGCGGAAGGGCTCGACGTGTTCCTCGCCCACTGGATGCGTGGAGGTTTGTTGGAGCTCATGGTCTCCTCGGGGCAGGTGGCGTGCGAACTGGGCGACTTTGTCCGAGCCAAGGCCGTGTTGTCGGAAGCTGCCTGGCAGGGTTGGCCAGGGCGCCCGCACTGGAAAGTAGCTACCGCCATCGAGGAACTGGCGAGGGTGATAGTTGCCGAAGGTGACCCCGCGAAGGCGGCTCGCCTATTGGGAGCAACCGGTGCCTGGCGTCGGCGCATGGGCGCGCCGGTACCCCCTTACCGCCGGCCCGGCGTCGAGTCGGCTCTGGCTGCCGCCAGGCAGTCCCTGGGTGAGGCAGCCTTTTCTCTGGCCTTGAGCGACGGCGAGCTTCTTCACCCTGGAGATATCATTTCTCTCGCCGCTGGCGAACAGCCCCTATGACATTGTTTCTGCGCCAGGCTGCTGAACGGGCCTTAAACCAGCTACTACGTGCAGGGCCTGGGGCAAGGTGAGGCGAGACGTGTCGATGAACATCTGGGTCGCCTTCTTCAGGTATTGCGCCGACGTGTACGGTTGCGCCCACTGGAGCACGTAGCCGCTCTTAACCCCTGAAGCGGTGGTACAGCTTTTGAACTGTTCCGGGTCGCAATAGACAGATACGCGGACCTTGACACTCCCGTTCGGCATCCCGACCGTCCAGACCCCCACCTGTTTGGCCGTGCCGGGGTTGGCACATATGTATGGGTAACCCTCGCCGACCGAGAAACCAGCAGTTTTTCCGTAATTAGAGGGAGGACTGTAGGCCGTACCGTAGGTGGCAAAGACGGAGTCGTCCTGCCCCGCGCCGCACGACAGCAGCTTGAAGCTCGCTTGCGGAAGGGCAAGGACGGTCTTGGGCTGATAAAGGGGGTAGGTGAGACCAACTTGAGCACCCTCCCAGGGGTTCCCGCTGCCCGATGCCGCCGCCGGAAGAGCCAAACCACCGAGCAATGCGCCTGTTGTCGCCAGCACCGCTGACGACCGGGCCAAAACTCCGGGCCGGCGCCGGGGCTGGTGCTTTCCGGTCGTCTCCACCGGGACCAAGTCCCTCTGGCGGTTGTCACCGCGTGGCTGGTCGCCAAAATCGATTACGTGGTTCAAACCGGACATTTTGGACTGCCTTTCTGTCGTTGTCCTCGCGCACCATATCGGGCCAGGCACCCTGCCTGCCGTTCAAGCGTCCACGATCGACGCTGCAGGCACCCTAGGGGAAATCCCCGGACCTTTGAACACGGGCGCGAGGAGGCCCGAGGAGCCGGCGCGGACCTTAACGGTGGAAGAAGCCGCTACTGAGATGAAGGCCGGCCAGCTGCTCTTCGGCCGACTTCTTGTCGTCGTCTGAAGGCACGGCTCGTTCGTCTTGTCCCACGATCGACTCATAAACCTTGCGGACCATCGAGATGATCTCGGGGGAGTCGGTTTTGATGGTATCGGCGGCGTGTGCTTGTGATGCCCCTTCAGAAATGGCGTGGAGAGCGTAGACGGTTCCGACGGCGGCACTGGCGGGAGGCACGCTCGAACTGATGAGGGTGGTCGCCAACAGTTCGGGCACTATGTTTTCCTCATCTTCCATGATGAGTTTTTGAATATCGGAGACCGACTTCATGTACTGGGCGTACGCATCGACGCCAAAAGTCTGCCACTGAGGCAA
The DNA here is from genome assembly GCA_963754115.1 of uncultured Acidimicrobiaceae bacterium. Lineage (GTDB taxonomy): Bacteria > Actinomycetota > Acidimicrobiia > Acidimicrobiales > Palsa-688 > Fen-671. Next base: position 1,062,889 of record CAVWFC010000010.1, read on the forward strand.
GGCCTCCCCCAGTGACTTTCCTTTGTAGCCCCGGACGAGCAGCTGAGCGGTGGCTCTAGCCCCGTCGAGCTCGACTTTTGCGGCCACAACGGGCAGTGTCAGGTTTATCGGACCGCGCAAATCGCTTACGACTATCACGGCCCGAAGGGCCACCCCGAACCGGTAAGTATCACCGCTCGCCGTCAGATCTTTCCATCGAGAAACACCGAACATCAATGCCTGACGCCTGTATGTTGCACCGATATTGCCAAGGGGGAAGCCCAGGGTGGTGGCCGTGTTGACGTCGAGGCTGTAGGCCTCTTGAGACCAATTGGAGAGCTCGTCCACCGTCGGGGGCTGGGGCGTCTCTGTGTTGCCGTTCAATTTGGCCGCCGCCTGTGCATCGGCGACCGATAGGTTTACAGGTGTTAGACCGCTCATTATTTAGTGGCTCCAAGTGATGAATAACAATTTGGGTCAGGAAATGATAACCAGCGGCACTCATACTCTAAAGAAGCGCCCGCCTGCCCGCCCTTGGGGACCTTTTGGATATAGCCAAACACAACGAGCGGCGCACGCAACCTCAGAGAGTAGCGGAGAGAGCACGCAATGTCAAGAGCGTCACTTGGAAGCGACTAACCCGGAATTCTAAGTAGCTCGAGCCCGGATGGCCGTGATCGGCGCGAGGCTAAGCCCTGAGAGGCCAGCACCCTCCCAGGGACATAGCGGTCAGGTTGTCATCGGGGCCGGCCCGAGCTTCGTCCTTTTAGAGCAGGCTCTTCACCTGGTGGACATCGCCACACGGCACCCCGAGGGCCTCGTGGTGACGCCGCACGGCATCTTCGTCGGGCGCCTCGAGCAAACAGTAGACCTGGCCCTCGGGATTGTAGAACAACTCGAGCTGGCGGACGCCGAACTGGTCGTAGGCGGCGTCCTTGGTGTCCTGCGTGATGTTGGAAATCGCCTCGGCAGGGAGCTTGAGGTCATTGTGAAAGTCCATGAACGTTGGCATCTTTTGTCCTCCTTTTTCTGTTCTATGTCGGGCCAGCCTGATGGGAGCGCACCCACTTCCGAGTTCGGCCAGTGTTGCCTGTCGTAACACTAGAGACGCGATCCGAGCCTACGGCAGTGAAAAGCGGACCGAGGGCACGTGAGGAGCCGATGGAGACGGTGCCAACTCGCTCAGCAGGTCCGGCAACCAGGGGAGCGCTAGGCCTCAATGCCCTCTTGACTGTGCGGGCGGGAAAGCGTACCGTAATGACGGTCTCACCCACAGAGTTTGGATGACGTCAGTCGGCGGTCGGCTGTGTGGTCGGATGAGCGCGGCTGGTCAGAGGAGGTACAGCTTGGCGCTCTCCACTTTTACGGCCCCTTCACGATCCGCCCGGCAGTGCTGCCTCGAGGAACCTTCGCCCGGTTGCCACGGCAAGAGACAGACGGGGCGCCCGCCGTAGTGCAACCGGGCGGGCGTTGCCTGTCGTGGCAATGGTCCTCTACCTCTGGCCCAGGTTTGCGAGGATTACCAACGCCGTGGGTATAAAAGCGCCAGCTCCCTCAGGAGCGGCACTCGTTGATCGTGTCGTTGATACCGTCCCAGATGGTCGATTCCGGGACGATGAACGGCTTCTTCTGGATCGTATAGGTAAGTGTGCCGCCCGAGAGCTGAAAACCAAGCACTACAGTCCCGACGGCCGTGTCCGTGGTGGCGGTGCCGGTGTCAGCGTTTGGTGGTGCGTATTTTGTACCATGGTCCTTTTCGCTTGTCGTCTTCACGCAGCTGAAGATCGACTCCGTAATACCGTTCCAAGACTTGCTGCTTGCCATTGCTTTCTCTCCTTTGTGCAGGATGCCGTTTTGGCGGTCCACGGGGGCGCTGGCTCGATCGCCGAAGCCGAGAAGGTCCGCGGTTCGGCGGACAACTCGGGTGGGCAACCGGGCAAGCATTGCGTGTCATGGTGCCGGGCGCCATATTTGTAATTACCGTCACGTTACTGAGTTGCGGCTGTGCCAAACGTCACAAAAGCGGCAACACAAAAAGAGTTATTCCCAGGAGTGGACGGGCCGCACCCGGGATCGTAGCTCATGCCCAGGCATCTGACAATCGGGGTGAGCGAAATTCGATCGCGGGCGCCGTGCCCCCGACGATGGAGCGATGGCCGGGAAGAGCTGGTCGCCACCCGGGCTGAGACCGCCGCTCGGCCAATATCGGTGAACGCCCCGCCTCGCTCGATTCGGTTGCCGTTGGCACACTCACAGCACGTACGAGAGCCGGTTTTCACAGAAATTAGCTGCATTACCCCTTGCGCGATGCGCGCTCACCGGACTACCCTCCGTAGCGTCGCCAGCTGTGCGGAACCTGGACGACGTTGCCTTATCTATAGACCGGAGGCCACATGCTCAGCACGCAAGATATCGCTGCGAAGTACGGTCAAGACATTTCGAGCCTCAACGCCGGGCAAGAAGTCCATTCGAAGGTAACGGTTAACTCGATAGACGATCTCAAAGCCCTGTTCGACCACGGAGATGCACCCGAGGCGCGGGCGGCAGTTACTCAGGCGTTGGCCCCTGCTGCTCAGGCACAACCTGGCGAAACGGACAACTTCGATACGGTTATGCGTCGCATCGAAGGCTATGTCGTTGGCAACAGCCCCCTATCCGACGTCGACCGCCAGAAGGTCAGTGGAGCGTTCCCGATGGACGTGACGGTCATCTCGGCCATCGACAAGACCCTCGGACCAGGAGAGGTCTGGGACCTGGGCACATCTACCAGCCCGGTCACGGTAAACCTCGGGACCCTCACGATGCAGGCGGGTTCCGCGATAAAGATCCAGAACACGGTACTCAGCTTCACAGTTGCCACACTTGTACGGAACTCGGGGGGCGGCGGTGCCGCGAACTATGACCTGGGCATCTTTGGTGCCACCGGTGGCGTAGGCGCGGCTGGCAACCAGGGCCAGGTGGGAGGCCAAGGTGGCACGGGTTCTCCCGGGACTTGCCAGGGCGGTGGCGGGATCTCGGGCGACAATGGGGGTGCCGGAGGTACCGGGAGCGCCGGCTCAACCGGTGGGGTGGGGGGTGTGGGTGCTGACGGCCTGCCCGCCCTCGCGGCCACGATCAGGATCACGAGCAGCCTGACCGGGAGCGCCAACCAGTTCGTAATCGCCACCCAGTCGGGGACCGGCGGTCAGGGAGGCCTCGGTGGGACGGGTGGCGCCGGTGGCACCGGTGGCAAAGGCGGCGACGGCGCGAACTGTGGCTGTGAGGGGACCAACGGCGGCAACGGTGGCCTCGGCGGCAACGGCGGGCCAGGGGGTACCGGCGGCACGGGCGGCAATGGCACCAGCGGCAACAACATTTACGTCACGGTCCCCTCGGGCTCCACCTCCATGATCGTGCGGGTCCGGAACCAAGCTCCTCCGGGCGGCGGCGGCACGGGCGGTAGCGGCGGTGGCAAGGCTAACGGAGGCGGAGGTGGCAGCGCCGGAAAGCACCAGTCGGGGGGCGGTAGCGGAGGTGAGGGCCAGCCGGGCGGTCAGGGGTTGAACGGCCCTGCGGGGACCCAGTCAGGGACGCCGGGCCTCATTTACGTAAACGGGTCCGGGGGGTAGGTGATGCCGGGGTGCGCGCCCTGACTGGCGCCTCGTCCCGGCCAGACGAAATCCCGGATGGCGAAGAGGCCGGCCTGGTGGTGCCTGGCCCGAAGCACGAAGCCGCGGGGCAGGGCGCCGCCGGCCCGAAGACGATCTGTCTTTCAATGATCGTGAAAAATGAAGAGCACGTCGTGGCGCGCGGCTGCGCGTCGGTCCGGGATTCTCGTTGATTATTGGGTTGTGTGCGACACCGGTTCCACCGACGGCACACCGGCGGCGGTGCTGTCGGCCATGGCGGGCGTCCCGGGCGAGCTGCACCGGACCGAATGGCAGGACTTCGGTCAGAGCAGGACCGAGGCCATCTGTTTGGCTCGCGATAAAGCCGACTACATCCTTGTCCTGGACGCCGACATGGTGGCCAATGTCAAAGGGGACTTCAAGCAAATGTTGCGAGCCGACGCCTACGAGATCCGTTACGAGGGGCCGATCGACTACACGCAGCGAATGTTGCTTTCCAATGGGCACGATTGGCGTTTTGTTGGTCCTACTCACGAATACGTCTACGCGCCCACCGAGCGCACCAGGGAGTTACTCCCGCAGCTCACGCTGACCCACTTCGGCGACGGGGGTATGAGGACAGACAAGTTCGAGCGGGACGTCCGGTTGCTTACGACCGCCGTCGCCAATGAGCCCGACAACCCCCGTTACAAGTTTTACCTGGCGCAGAGCTACAGGGACGTGGGGCAACCGGGTAACGCACTCGAATGGTACCGGCGCCGGGTCGCCGATGAAACCGGGTGGGACGAGGAGCGTTGGCACGCCATGTACCAGGTCGGCCGCATGGAGCAATCGCTCGGCGAGCCGTGGGCAAATGTCCTCGAGTCCTTCCTGCGGGCTTACCAGGAACGGCCGTGGCGGGTGGAGCCGATTTATGAGATCGTGAAGCACTACCGCCTGGAGGGCCAGTTCCTGCTCGGTGCCCTCTTCGCTGCTCCGTTCCTCCCGGAACCCTCCTACCCGGACGACCGGCTCTTCATCGATCGGGAGGCGTACCTGTACAACTTTCCCCTCGAAAGCGGCGTATGCCTTGTTGGCGCCGGTCGAGCCGCCGAGGCGGTCGCCATTTTCAACCAGTTGCTGGACCGCGCCGGCACGGCCGACTGGGTTGCGGACGCGGCCATCCGCGGCCGCCAGGTCGGCCTCGACATGCTGAAACCCCGCCGGGAGCCGCTGATGGGCAAGGCCAACCACCTCAGAGTGGTCGTGCCCTTCCATAACCCGGGCCACTATTTGGATAATTGCATCGAGAGCCTGCTCTCGCAGGACTACGACAACTTCGCCATGGTCTTTGTCGACGATGCGTCGACGGACGAGTCTGCGGGGCGCGTCCCGGTCGACGACCCCCGTGTGACATTGCGCCGGAACGAGCGGCGCGTGGGCGAAGCGCTCTGCGCTCACCTGGCCATCCTTGAGTGCTGCGACGCCGACGATATCGTCGCCTACCTATATGGCCGCGACTGGCTCTCGTGCCGTGACGCCCTCTCGTACGTAAATCGCTTTTACAACGAACATGACTGCTCCGTCATGTACGGGCAGTTCCAGTTTGCAAGCGGCGCTTACGGCTGCTCGAAGCCGTTCCCCGAGAGGGAGGCTTTCGACCGACTGCCCGGGTGGTGGCCAATTTCTCACCTTTGCACGTTCCGCGCCGGGCTCTACCAGCGGGCGAGCGAGGATGGCGGCCCGGGGGGGACTTCGACCAGTTCGCCCCGGACATGGCCGAGTTCGCCACTCGACCCGGCGCTGTTGCAACCGGTCCTGGAGCTCGCAGGTTTCGAGCGGGTCTTTTACAGCGAACGCGTCGTGCTTATACGCGCAATGACGCTCCCGAAGCCGAGGCCAAGTGAGGAGCCCCTGAGTTGGCTGGCTCACCGCCCGTTGTCAGCTGCGTCGTCATCAGCGGCGATCGACTGGTCAGGCTGAAAGAGAGCGTGCGATGTTACGTTTATCAGACTTACCCACGGCGGGAACTCGTTATCCTCGTCCACGGCGTGGCCCGGTACCGGCAGGCGGTCGAGCTGTTCGTGCGCTCGTTGGGCCGCAGTGACATACGGGTGGTGGCCCTTGACACTGTGGCCTTTCCTGCCGCCGGCGCCGCAGGATGGGCTCTGGACGCACTCGTCGGCGACGTTGTCTGCGCCTGGGCCGACGGCGACCTGTCGGCGCCGGAGCGCCTGGAGTACCAGCTAAATCACCTCGTCACTTCGGGTGCCGATGGGTGCGTGTTTACTGACCGGCTGCATTTTTTCCCCGAAACCCGCGAGTTGTTCTGGGTCGAGGCGAAAAGCCTCGAGGATCCGCCCGACGCGTTCTTGGGCACACTGATGGCATATCGTTCCGCCTGCACACCGGCCGTTGCACCCGACGTGGATCTCGTCGGCCCCGTCTCCGCTAACCCTGGTGCTCGCCTGACGTCGATGGACCACGCAGGGCCGCTAACGGTCCGCGTGTTCGACGACGGCGTCCCCGACTGGAGCCGCTGGCGTGAGGACAGCGAATCAGCCTCGTACGAGGCCGCCTTCGTGGACGCTCACCTTGCTTCGGTCCAAGCCGTCCTGCCGCACTACCGGTTGCCACGCCCCCTGCTAATCGCGGCCCGCGGCCAGGAGTTGGAGTCGGTCGACGTGACGTGGAGGAGCCCTTGACCGACCGTTCGGTGTCTATAGCGCGCCCTTATTCACCTGCCGAAGCGGAGTTTGCCGCCGTTGCCGAAATGCTCGACCAGGACCCCGACTTGCTCTTCGCGGGGGACGAGCTGGTCAGCTTCATCAGGCTGCCGGACTTCGAGCGGGCCAGGCAGGTCCTCTCGCGCGCCACAGATGAGCAAAGAGCGAAGCGAGGCGCCACGTTTTTCGACGCTATCCGCGCCCGGCAACGGCTCGGCCAAGGAATGCATGACCGGGGCGAAGCCGTGGTCTTTGCGGACAGTGTGCTGCATGAGCCCGACCTGCGCGGGATCCAGAACCACCTGCCCATCCGGGTGAAGACCGTGTCTGTTTGGCAAAAGCGTGTCCCCGCCGGGACGGAGTGGGACTTGAGCGTGAGGGCCACGGATTGGGATTTCGACGACGACATGGAAGAGCTGTACGTTCTGGCCAACTTCGGCACTCTCGTGCTCGAGCCTGAGGCCAGGCTGGTCGTTCGCGGCAACGTCTTCTCAATGGTCTGCCAGGAGTTGGTACGTCTGAGGCCCGTCCCGGAGCAGCCGGGACGGCGCCGAGTGGGGCGACATCACGGTCTGGCCCACGCCCTTCCCGGTGGATCTGGCCAAAAAAGGCCCGATAAACGGTTCGAACGGTGAGGCTGGTGCCCTCGGTCGGGCCGGTGCCGACGGTGCGGGCCCGGAACTAATCACCAGTTTCCTTGGCCCGCTGGCGCCGCGGCACCCTACCGGGCAACGGGACGGGCAGCGCGGAGGTCCAGGCGGGCCCGGGACTAAGGGTGAGCGGGGCCGCCCCGGCGGCGCGTGCAAACTGGCGGAGATAACGCTACGGCAAGTCGTCGGCGACATCGTGGTCCTGGCCCGGGCCGGGGACGGCGGTCGGGGAGGCGAGGGGGGGCGTGGTGGCGACGGTGGGCCGGGCGGCCAGGGCGGCGATGGGTACCGGCATCTGGAGGGCCCGGTCCGACCGGGCACAGGTGGCGGCGGCGGCGAGGGGGGCAACGGGGGGGACGGCGGCCGGGGTGGCAGCGGGGGTATTTGCTCCAACATCTACGTCAATGTGCCGATCAGCGAAGAAGACCGGGTTAGTTGTATTTCGCCACCGAGCCAAGGAGGTCCGGGCGGACACGGCGGTCAACCGGGCCGGGGCGGTCGACCCGGGCCCGACGGGCGAGCCAGCTCCGGGGCGGTGACGGGACCGGTCAGCCCGCCAGGACGAGTGGGGCGCCCCGGGCAATCGGCGCCGGCTGGGCATTCCCGGCCCGGTGCGTCAATTTTCCTCAACGACAGGCTCGCGACGGGCATCGACGAGCCTCGTGCCGCCCCTCCGGGCGCATCACATTAGGAGGTCCGCATGGAAGATTTGTCGGCAACGTTCGAGATCCCGATCATTCAGCCCTTTCAGATGGACCCCGGCAGTGACGGCGATGTCAGTAAGAGCGTCAACCTGTTCCGGGGCGACGTCAACCTACCGCTCAACCTGGTGTCCTTGACGGGTCGTAATGGCCTCAACGTGGGCGTCACGGCCCTTTACCGGAGTGACGTGCAGGACACGGTTAATGTCTGGAACCAGGACGCACCTGTTGGTGTCCTGGGCCTCGGTTGGCATCTACCCGTCCAAAAGATCGTGGCCGATTGGGGTGGCGACGGGAACAGAGAAGACAACCAGTACACCCTTCTCACGGACGACATCCCGAACCACCTCAACCGAGCGGCGACGCGCTCGGCGTCGCGGCGCGCTGGCGCCCGCGCTGAGCACCACGCTGGACGCCCAGCAGGTGACAACAGACCTCAGGTCCGCCTTCGGAGATCATGCCCTGGCCCTGGCGGCTACAGCCACGATCGACGTCGTCGTCCAGGGCCAGTCGTGGTCGGTACTCGATGCGACCAACGAGGTAACGTACTCCGTTGAGTCGGAGCACGATCAACTCGCTGTCTACGACGGCGGCCTGGCTTACGAACTGACCAGTTACCAGCCATGGCGCATTCGTTATTACTCCCGGTTCGAGCGATGGGAGATAACCCGCGAGGATGGCATCACGACGGTGTTCGGGGGCGGTCTGGCCACCAACGCCGATGGGTCGAAGGCCAGCCTCGGATCCAGCATTCAGTGGGGGGTGCGTTGCGGTAACTGGATCGGGCCTTCAACGGTCACCCACGACCCGGCGAACCCGTCAAGGCGCATCCAGGAACAGTTTCCTCTGGCCTGGAACAGGTCCAAGTCGTACGACCCGTGGGGTGGGGAGGTCTACTACGTCTACCAGGTGGTAGAGCAGGCCGTGGGAGCGGGCGGCCTCTCGTACACGAAAGCCAGTTATATCTCTCAGGTCGTCGACGAGTTTGGCCGGAAGGTCAGCTTCACCTATGCCGACAAGATCTACGACGCCACCTCGCCGAACGGCTGGCGGGAGTACCAGGACCCGTACAAGCCGACCCCGAGCGCCGACCCCGACGCATATCAAAGCCGGTACGAGACAAAGTACCTCCAGCAGATCGACGTCTCGTCGCCGACCGGTCAACTGCTCTATTCGCTCTTGTTCGCCTCGTCACCTGTGAGCTACGCCACCCTCCCGTCGAACTACCCGCCTGATGTCTTCGGCGATACGGGCAAACGAACGCTGAACTCGATCGAAAAGAAGGTGCCCTCGGTCCCGAGCCTGCCTCCGATTCGCTTCACGTATTATCAGGGCGCCGACCTCAACCCGGGCGCCCTTCACACGATCACCCACCCCAAGGGCTCTACGATAACCTTCAGTTATCAGCAAAAGGAGCTGGCAACGTGTGCCCGCGCATTCGTCGTCGACAACCCGCTGGTTTCCGGAGGGACGCCGCGGGTCTTCTTGCCCGACTACGCGGTCGTCACCCGCTACGACGGGCAAGGCCGGCTTTCCATCGGCGCTTACACCTGGCTCGGGCGTTGGCAGACATGGCACCCGCCCGAGCCAATCGTGAACGATTTCGTCGACCTCAGCCAGCTCCATGCCCTCGTCGAGGACGACTTCTTCGTCCTCTACTACGCGACCCAGGACGGTTCGACTGTCCGGGCGTGGTCGTTCCATAAGGACGACAACTATCTCGGGGCCTGGCTCGCCAGCGCAGACGACCCGATAACCATTTCCACGACGAGAGTGCAAACGGCGAGCGGCACCAATTACTTCGCCATCGCAAACCTTGACTCAGGAGAGCTGCTCCGCTTCCGGTGGGACACACTGAACAAGACCTGGGTGAAAGACCAATTAGCGCAAACCGGTGTGTGCCGCGTCGGGCGATGTCAGCCAGTCGGCCCTTTTCCTTACGGGGACCGCGAATTATCTGGTGACATTTTGCTACGACCTCGCCGGGGCGCCCGGCTCGAAGAACAGCCTTCTGCAGCTTTGGTACCTCGACGAGATGGGGCAGTGGGCGCTGGGAGACCGGGCCACCGTTGCCGACCTTACGATCTTCGGCGACCCTGTTCAAAACAACCTGTCGTGGAGCCCATCGCCATCGTTCGTAGCCGCCACGTACACGACCAACGACCTCGGGAACATCCTCGAGTACGCGGTGGGCATCTGGGCCTGGGGGGCGGACGCCGGCACGGCTTACAAGTTTCTGCCACCGACCACTTTCTCCTATTCGGTAAGCAAGAGCCAGCCGAGCAACGAGATCACGATCCCCTATATCGCAGAGGTCGTGTCCCCCGGGCTCGTCGCCAGCGGGCCGCACCTGTTGCGGTTCAACGGCGCCCAGTGGCTCGAGAACGACAACCTCCAGGTCCAACTGCCCGTCGTCGACTCTACTGCCTTCGAGTTCGCATATGGGCCCGACGTGGCCATCATGACCGAGAACGCACAGGACCAGAATCCTGACCTCACTGCAGGCCTTCGACCCCGACGCGGACTCCGCCTCATGGGCCCGCCCCTCGGTCCCCCTTTACACCGGCGCGCCGAACCCGCCGCGTCAGGCTCGCTATTTTCCCACCGCGGGAGACGACTTTTTGTCGTGGGACACCAATGTTTATGGACGGGGGACGTCTACCAACTGGGTGGGGCCTCTCCAGGCGCCGCTCGCTCCCCAGTTGCCCAACACGGTGAACACGACGACCATCATCAACGCCGGCCCCGACTTCCTGGCCTACCTCGTCCAGTCGACCGACAGCCCACCGGTTGCGCAAGCCACTGAGGTGGCGGTGCTCGAAAACGGCCAGATTTGACCACCGAGACGATCAACGAGAATTTTTTCCAGGTCAGTCAAAGCGGCGGCAAAACGCAGGCCATGACCGACGGGGTCGCCCCGGTGGCGCCCTCGTCACTGCTGACCTTCCTACCGCTCAACCAGCAATTCGACCAGGCGCAACAACTGACGTTGCACCGCCTGGTGGGCGGCTCGATCGCCGAGCCGATCAGTGATTACCCGGTCCTCAGTGTCGAGATCTTCGACGGGTACCAGACATTTTCCACGAGCTACGAGTTCGACGAGACGACTGCGCTGACCGACTCAACCGGCACCGTCGCCAAATACTTCCGCAGCGTCGTCCATGCAGGCACGAACGACACGTCAAACTCGCCGGCTGGCTACGTCGTCCACCACTTCGTCAACGGCCTACCTCCCGACGTTGGTGACCCGGCGTACCCGAGCGTCGTCGACGGCAGCCCCCTGAAGACGGTCGGTCACGATTCGACCGGTGCCGTCGTCCTCGAGACCGATCTCACGTGGCAGGTCTACACCGAGGTCAAAGACCTGGACGACCCCTCGGTCATCCGTCCCCTGTTCGGTGACTTCGTTCGCGTGGAGAAGATGGTCACGACCAAGGACGGCGTCAGCCGCGTGGTCGACTTTTCCTACAACCAGTCGACGGGGATGCCGAGCGGCAATACCACGCTGATCTACAACGCCGACGGCGCCGAAGAGACGCACGCCACCGCCATGGTGTACGGGTACGCCGAGTACGACGAACTGAGGTACCGCAACATACTTTCGCCGGCGGTGCAGAGCAAACAGACAGTAAAGGCAGGCAACTCCGACGTGGCCGTCACGTCGGTCGGCGTTACGACATGGGGGCCGTTCGCGCGGGCGGCCGTCGACGACCAGCCAATCGTCGGTGTTGGCGGCCACGTAACCTATCAGTGGCTTGGTGGTCCAGGACCGAGCGACTTCGACTTTGCCGCCTGGTCGGCGAGCAACGCGCCCCCTGCCAGCTGGGCCAAGACGTCCGAAGTGACCGTGCGCACCCCCCATGGGCTCGTACAGGAGCGCACTGACCCTGCCGGCCTCGTTCGTTCTACGCGCTTCGACGTCGAAGAGAGGCTCCCCGTCGCGAGCTTTACCAACGCCTCGCTGGAGGGGCAGGAGGCGTATTACTACGGCTTCCAGGATTATGAAGTCCCTGACGGATGGCAGCTCGACCTATCGGCCACGCCGATCATAACCGGCAACTCCCACACCGGGTCCAGGAGCTTGGAAATACCTGCCCACGCCACCGCGGTCCCCCTTCAGCTGACGCCCAAAGACCAGGACAAAGTGTTGCTTGTGTCGTGCTGGGCCAGCACCCCTGCTTCCTACGACCCGTCGCACCCGGCCGGGCTCCGCGTGCAGTTATTGGTCGATGGCGCACCCCTCGGGAACCCCGTTGAGGTCCCGTTCCCGGCTGAAAACGGAGGCTGGGAGTACGTTCCGCTCCGAATTGACCTCAGCCAGCACAGCGCGCCGAGCGGGCATGTCATTGTCGTCTCGGTCACCCTGTACAACCAGGGAGAGGTCCCCGTGATCGTTGACAATTTCGCCGTCGCGTCGTTCGAAGGCAACGTTGTTGTCAACGTTTACGACGAGCCGTTTTACCTTGTCGTTGCTGAGGTCGGGCCGTACCGGACGCTTACCCGGTGGGCGTACGACTCCCAGCTCCGGCCGTTGGCCCGGACCGAGAGCAAAGAGAACGTCGAGGCTACGACCATCACGTACCTGTCCCGCCAGGATGCGTCGGACACGTTCGACCCGCCGCTGCCAAATATAACTATCACTTTACGACCAACAGGAGCCACGTTCTACGACCGGTTCTGTAACGGCGGCAATTGGTCCGCGAACTGGGCTTCTTCCCAGCCGGGCGACTGGATGAGCGACTCGGGCTCGCTGAAGCACACAACGAGGACTGCGGGAGCCATTACATTCACCGCTCCTGCGGTCACCTCGGACTTCTTTGTAGCTGTCAACGTCTCAACTGCCGGCGCCCTTGCGGGGGCGATCGGCCTGTCCGTGGGCGACGCGGTCAGTGTGCTGTGGGACCCCGGCTCGGGGCGGTGGACGCTCACGGACAGCAGCGGTCCGACGACGGTCCAGGCCAGTTATACCTCCAAGACGCCGGGGAGCCTGTGGTTGCTCGTTGTCACCGACGAAACTGCGTTGTTCTTTGTCGACGGCCGGCCGACGATCACCTACCTCCCGAGCCAGAGAGTCGCCGGTGGCGTCGGGCTTGTCGCGGCTGACCCCGTGGCGTTCAGCAACTTCGTGATTGGCCAGTCTCCCGAGGTCGCGGTTGACTTCGTGGACGGGTCCGGAAAGGTTCGCCAGCGGCACGCCCTCGATGAGGCCACATCGTACGTATCGGCGACCTTGTACGACATAGTCGGTCGCGCCGCCGTGACCACCAAGACGGGCCGTTACGACGTCGACCGGGGCGTACTGATCCCGTCCTACCGGGCATCTTTTGCGTCGATCGACTGGACAAGTGGACAAATGAGCGGGGATATCGCGTCTTCCTACCCGGCCGACGAGGGTTACCCTTACTCGCGCCAGCGCTACGAGGCGTCGCCGTTAGGGCGCGTGGTGGAGGTGGGCGCCCCAGGGAAACAGTTCGCGATTGTGGGCGACGGCGCCAACCCGCACACCGTCAAGACCCGGTACGGGGCCAATCAGGCCGGCGGTTTCCCCGCCCAGCTGGCGTTGCCGGCGGGCCACTACTTCCTGGCCACAACGACCGACCAGGACGGGGTCGAATCGGCCGCAGTAAGCGACAGCCTCGGTCAACTGGTGGCCAGCGGTACGCGTTTGGCGGGGGCGCATTACGTCACTTCGTCGAGCCGTGTCCAGCAGGAGCTGAGCGGCCCGGTGATTACCAGGTACCTGCCGAACTATTACGACCCCCCCGACCCCGCCACCAAGCAGAGCTGGGTCGCCACTGAGACCTACGACATGTTGGGCCATGTCCTGGCTCGGCAGGAGCCCGATAACGGTCTCACGCGCTACGTATACGACCTCCGGGGGAACAGCCGGTTCTGGCAAGACGCCGGTGGCCTTGCCAAGGGTGTGATCGTGTACGCCAAATACGACTCGTTGGGCGCGCCCTCGAGCAAGGGACATTCCAGGCGACGTGGGACCAGGCCACCCTCACTCAGAAGGCCGTCCTCGACTCACAGTGGCCCGGTGAGGCGGATGGAGCGAAGCCCCAGCGCCAGTTCTCCTACGACGGCGACGGAATTCCGACGCGACGCTTCTCGGCCGCCTGACCGGCGCCGATGCTTTCAACGCCACAAGGCCCGGGTCGCCGGTATTCCAAGCCACGTACAACTACGACGAACTCGGCCGCGTCGTTGGCGAAACGACTCGTGCCCCGGGCTTCGACGGTCAGTCGTACAGGTTCGGTTATTCGTACGACAACCTTTCTCGCGGGGTCGGCGTTACGTACCCGTCGGGTTTGCAGTTTGTGAGCACCAGGGACCGCCTTGGATTCGTCGAGCAGATTTCTGAACCGAACGGCCTCGCATACGTCTCGTACACGTACTTACCGACGGGGCAGATCGCCACCGAGACACTGAACCCGGGGCAGGCGGCCCAGGTCAGCCGCACCTATTCTTATAACTCGCCGGGCTGGCTGACGGCGATCAACGACGAGGTCGTCAACGCCACCCTTGCCTACACGTCCAACGGCTACCAGGGTGCGGGGTACTACAGCGGCAAGGTCGCTCAGCTCTCGTGCCAGGTACAAGTGCAGGATCCCGAGGAGTTCCCTACCACCATCGGCTACTCCTACGCGTACGACTCGCTGGGCCGGCTCAGTACCGCTGCCTGTAGCGCCAATGGCGCTGTCAAGCCCGAATGGAGCCTGGGCACCTCACAACCGGTGTCCTACGACGACAACGGGAACTTCCTTGCGGTCACCCTCGGGTCGAGCACGGCGAATTATGTGTACCGATCGGGGAGCGACTTTGTCATTAACACCGACGGCAGCCAACAACAGGCGTACACGAGCGACGCCACCGGGTCCGTGACCTCGGCCGTCGCCGCGAGCCATCTCGTCGATCGACTACGACGCATTGCTGCGCCGGCCGTCGTCTCTGCGGCTGGCCGCGGGGACGATCGCCTTCGACTACGACATACGTGGCCGCCGCGTGCTGAAAGCGGCGATCGACGAGGCTCGGCTCTACCTGCGGGGCCGGGCCGGCCGAGCCCTGGAGGAGCACGTAAGGGCCGCTTCATCGCCCGGGACAGACACGACGATCCAGTACCTCTACGGGCCTTCGGGACTGGTCGGGCTGCGCACCAACGGGCAGTATCGTACGCTGTTGCGCGATCACATCGGATCGATCCGGGCCGTGGTCGACCAGTCGAAAAACGTCGTGGCGGCCTACCATTATTTGCCCTTTGGCGCCCTCATCGAGCCGGCGTTCGAGACCGTCCCCGATGCTGTGCGGTACCTCTTCGCCGGGCAGGAGCTCGACCCGGAGAGCGGTCTGTACAACATGGGCGCACGGCTGTACGACCCGGTCCTCGGACGGTTCTATGCCACCGACCCGGTCAGCCAGCTCACGTCGCCGTACGTGTACGCCAACAACAACCCGATCTCGATGGTCGACCCGACCGGTGAGTTCTCGATCGCGGCCTTCTTCATCGGTGCGCTGCTGGCTATTGTCGGGATCGCCGCAATCATCGTCACGGCGGGTGCCGACGCGGCGGCCGTAGCCCCCCTGGTCGGGATGGCCGAAGCGGCGGAATGGTCAGCGACGGCGGTTGGCGCAGTCCAGTACGGCACCATGGCTGCGGGGGCCGTCGCCGGCAGCACCAGCTTGAGCACGGGTGTCTCGAGCATCCAGTATTCGGCCACTCATAACGGTCTCAACGGGAGCGAGTACGGCGAGGCGTTGGCATCCGGTGCCATCTCCGGAGCCGTCTCGGGCGCTGTGAATTTTGGTATCACCGCTATTTCCAGCGTCTTTGTCGATGCGGCCATTTCTGGTATTGCCAACCGGTTGGTGCGAGCGGGCGTCAACGCCCTCCGCAGTGGGCTCGAGAGCGCCACCAGCTCCTTGCCGGGGCAGGCCGTCGCCAATGTAGCCACCAAACAGAAGGCCGATTCCGGCTTGCTGGACTCGTTCCTTATCGGGTTCGGGACCGGGGCGCTCACCGGTGCCTTCACAGCACCAACCCCGAAGCCGGCGCATGTCGAAGCGGGCGGCCACCTCGACGCGAACGTTGCCGCCGACCCCCACGAAGGGCTCGACGAGGGCGCACGGGGCCCCGAACGATCATGGGCAAATGGCGGACGCCCCGGCACAGAGGGATGGAGCCAATGTGCCGGCCGAGAGCCGCGCCCTCGTCGTATGGCAGCCGAACCCGTTCGAGCGTGCGCCTGTGCCTCTGCCTCGCGTTTCCGCCAGTCCACCCCGCTTCACGGTCCACCCGCTGGCGCTTGCGTTCCTGCGTTCCCATGTGATCGAGCGACCGCTCTCCATCGAAGCTCCGAGGCCCACGGTCTTGAACGTTCCCGGTGGTCGTTTCACGTTCACAGATCGTTCGGCTTTCAACCTGCCGCCTCTGGTCGTGTGGGAATCAACCGCACCCCTGGCCCTACCGTGGTACGGGAACGGCTGAGGCAACTCCTGACGCCTGAGCGCACTAGCCGCCGCGCACCGCGCTGACGACCAGCGTGGTGTAGAGCATCGTGAAGCGGCCGCCCAGCGCATCAATAGCCGCCCCGATGCCTTCGAGCAATGCCCCCAGTTCAGCTGGGCCGAACTGACTGGCATCGCCGCCCGTGGGTAACTGGTCGAGCCACTCGTCGCGGGAATAGGTCCGCTCCCCATTGAACTGCCACCGCTCCGGGCCCCTGAACGCTCCCGTTTCCTGCATACCATCGGCCGCTCTCGTACACAGGCCCGAATAGGCGTCGACCGCCGACATCGTCCAGTAACGCGAGGCCGGCGAGCCAGGCAGAACACAGCGGTAAACGTCGGCAAAGTCCTGTGCCACTTCGGCCGGAGGCTGACCGGCGTTCCAGAAGACGGCCAAGCGGCCTCCGGGGCGGAGCACACTCGCGGCCTTGGCTGCGCCCGCCACCGGGTCGACCCAATGCCACGTCTGCCCCGAGACAACCGCGTCAAATGTCCGCCCGGCGGGATCCCAGGCTTCGAAGGTGGCCACCTCGACTTCCAACCCCTGCCGGCGGGCGTAGATGGCCATCCGGTCGTCGGGGTCGACCCCCATCACGCTGCACCCGGCCGTTTCGAACTGGCGGGCGGCGATCCCCGTACCGATGCCAACGTCAAGGAAGTTGCGCCCGGGGCTGACGGCCACGATCTGGTCGATCATGGGCTGCGGGTAGCGGGGTCGCGACCGGTCGTACCGCTCGGGGTCCGAGCCGAAGGACTCAGCCATTTGCCGCAGTTTGGCGGGGCTCATCCCGGCAAACGCAGTCCCGGAAGGCGGCTGCCGGGCAGGCGCCGCCCCGGAAGGCGCCGGCCCGGAAGGCGTCGTTAGCGAGGGGGCCGTCCCGGAGGCCGGCTCTGGCTCTGGCACTATAGTGGGCATATGCCCACTATAGAATGGGCGCTTGCCCACTGGGCAATCAGACCTTCCGTGACTCAGTCGTGGTCTACAGGAGCGAGGGGCCCAGACGACCGAGGTGTCTTCGAGTGCCTACTGGAGTAGCCCTCCCAGACGCCCGGCAGCAGCTTTTCGACGCCGCCGAGCGCATCCTGCTCAGGGATGGGCCGAGCGCTCTGACCAGCAGAGCCGTCACGACCGAGGCTGGTTGCGCCAAGGGCGTGCTGCACCGGCACTTCGACGACTTCGACGGCTTCCTGGCCGAGCTCGTGCTGGACCGTGTGGCCCGGATCGGCAGGCAGCAGGCCGCCCTGTGCGACCTCGCCGGCACGGGCACCGTCGCCGGGAACATCTCGGCATCGCTGGCGGAACTGTTCTCATCGGTCGCAGTGGCGATGGTCGGCCTCGTTATTTCCCGGGACGACTTGCGCGCCCGACTGCGGCGGGCCGGGCTGATGGGCGTGCCCCTCCTTACGGAAGCAGCGGCCATGCTCGCCTCCTACCTCGAGGCTGAGCAGTTAGCGGGGCGAGTGGCGGCGGACGCCGACGTGAACATGTTGGCCCCCACGCTGATCGGCGCCGGGCATTTGCTGGCCGCCGAGCTCAAGGGTTCTCGGCCGGAGATGGGAGCGCTGGAGAAGATGGTCAGCGCCGTCATCGGCAGCGTTGTCCATAGCCCCGCGCTCTGACCAACCGCGGCAGTCCCCGGGCCCGGCTCCGGGTCCCGACGGTAGGCGGTCGATCGATCAGCCTGTGATGCCCACGACCTTCTGGTGCGGGGCAGGCCCGCTCACCGAGCCGAGGAACGGAGCATCGCCAAAGCAGAACACGCCACCAACCGATGTGACGACCCAATAACCGTGCCCGTCGGCGGTAGGGGTTATGCCTACGACCGGCTGGTTTAGGCGCTTCGGTGCTATCGAACCGTAAAAGTGAGCGTCGCCGAAGCCGAACACGCCGCCGTCGGAAGCAACCATCCAGTAACCGCGACCATCAGGGGTGCGGGCGATGCCTACCACGCGTTGGTTCAGACGGCGGTTCCCTATCGAGCCGAACCCGTGGGTGTCGCCAAAACCGAAAGCGTCCCCGCTGGCCGTGACAAGCCAGTAGCCGTGGCCGTCAGCCGTTGAGGCGATCCCCACCACCGAACCGGTGGGCCGGCCATCGCTCGTTGGCTCGTAGGTGCGGGCGTCGCCGAAGGCGAAGACGCGCCCACCCAGGGTGGCCAACCAGTAGCCATGCCCATCGGGAGTTACGGCCAGAGCGGTGACCGGCGAAGCCGGGATCGTACCTGCGGCGGATTCCGTAGAAACGGGCGTCACCGGCGGCGATGAGGCCGCCGTCTTTCAGGGCCAGCCAGAACCCCCGACCGTCGGGCGTCGAGGCGACGGCTACCACGGCAGAAGCCGGTTGTCCCAGCGGGTACGAGGTGAGCCTCCCGAAGGCGAAAACCTGACCCCCGCTCACTGCCACCCGGTAACCAGGAGGCAGGACCGGGTATGTCGGCTTGGCCGCGACCTGGTTGGAAGTAGCGCCTTGCCCGGTCGCGGTTGTCGCCGTCACTTCGAAGAAGTAAGTCGTCTCATCGGATAGCCCCGTGACCGTGTAGCGGTTCACCGGGACCACCGCCACCAGGGATCCCCGGGAGCCTCGCTTCGTGGAAAGGTACACGTCGTAGCCCGTGGGTCTTGGGCCGCTTCCCGGCGGAGGCGCCATCCACGAGAGGGCCACCTCAGTGTTGCCTGCTTGCGCGGCCAGCCGGCCCGGCGTGCCCGGCAGTGACCCCGATGCGGGCACAGTCGTCTCCACCGGGACAGGTGTAGGCGTAACTCCCGCCGGTGCTGGCGACGGGAGTGCCGCAGGTGCCCCGGGAAGGCCGGGGCTCGATGTCGACGAGGTGGTCGACACCGGAGCCGAAGCGGAAGTGGTCGAGGTCGAGCTGGGTGGGGCTGAAGACGGGGTGGCTGCCACCTGCGCCGACGCCGGGCCTTCCCCGGCGACGTTGAGCGCAGTGGCCTCGAAGTAGTACGTCGTCCCGTCGGACAGCCCGGTGGCCGCATAGGCCGTGGTGGCGGTGCCCGTCAGTACTCTCGTGCCTTCGGTACCTGGTGCCGACGACTCGTACAGGTCGTAGCCGGTCACGGGCGAGCCTCCATCGGACGATGGTGGCGACCAGGACACCGAGACCTGCGCGTCCCCGGCCGTCGCCGACAGGTTGCGGGGGGCACCCGGAGGACCGGCCGGCGTGGCGTAGGCCTCGTTTGACGGCGACCCCTCGCCTGCCGAATTGATGGCGGTGGCCTCGAAGTAGTACCTCGTCCCGTTCGAGAGGCCGGACGCCGTGTAGGCGGTGCTGGTGAGGGGAGTAGCCCCGTTCACCGGTGGGCCTGACTCGTGGCCGGGCGCTCTTCCCTCGTAGATGTTGTAGCCGGTCGCCGGAGAGGCACCGCCTGTTGGTGCCGTCCACGATAGGGACACCTGGCCATTGGCGGATTGTGCGGTCAGCCCGGCCGGGCTCGAGGTGCCCACATCGGGGAGGACGGTGCTGAGCCCGCTCAGCGTCTGGTCGTGGTGGAACATTGGCCACGAGCCTGGGCCCACGGCGAGGGCTCCGTTTGAACCGGGTAACTCGAAATGAGTGATGACGCCCTCGTTGGCGCCGTCATAACCGGCGATCGTGATCCCGATGGTGCCATTTGGGTCGTCCGTCACCAGCGGAGCGTTCTGGAAACCGAGGTCGGGCCGGAGCACGGCAACCTCGGCGCCGTCCTGGCCGTCCAGGACTTCCACGCCGTGAACAGTGGGTACGAGGAGGTCCTCGTAACCACTGCCTGTGAGGTCGGCGGCTACGACCGAGCCGATGACCCGCCCGACCACTCCCACGCGCCATATCGGCGCACCCGTGGCCCCGTCCAGTACCCACACCGAGCCGGAAGTACCGGTGTCGGTGCCTTCGACGACTTCGAGCCCGGTGCCCTGGGCGTCGGCTAACGCCGGGCTCGAGGACGTAACACCGTCGAGCTTTTCCGACCAAACGAGAGCCAGGCGGGTGGTGAAAGCCTTGACGGTGTCCGTGTCGCTGGCGTTGGGCCAGTACGAGCCGGTCCCAATGGCGATGCCCGTGGCCCCATTGGCCAGGAAGTTGCCGACGGCGGGGGAGGAGTCGACCTCCTGGGTCGTGTCATAGTCGTACAGCAGCGTGCCCTGGGTGCTGATGACCCGCACGTGGCCGCCCTGCGGATAGCTCTCCCCCATGGCGAGGCCGGCAGTAGATGCGCCGCCGACCACGAGCTCGTCCTGCCCATCGCCGTAGAGGTCGCCTGCTGCCGCCGTGGAAAAGACGCTGTCAGCGGTGAAAAACGGCCAGTTCACGGACCCGCTGGTAGCTGTGAGGGCATACGCCTCCTGATCCAGGGACCCGGCGAAAACATCGGTACCACCCTGCAGGTCGGCGACTGTCAGGGAAGCCTGCACCCCGTAGGCAGGGTGGTTGTCGGTCGTGGGGTCGGTCACGTTCGTGTGCCACAACAGCTGGCCCGCCGGCCCGTAGGCCTCGTAACCCCCCACACCCGGGGACTTCGCGTTGCCCGTCCCCACGAACACCGAGTCCAGCGTGTTGCCATTCAGGGCGGCGACCGATGGCGTCGAGTCGATGGGCGGCCCTCCGTCGAAGGCGGGCCAGCCTGCCACGGCTGTGCCATCCGCCAGGTGGTAAGCGTAAAGGTACCCGGTCCTGTCACCCACCACGGCCGACGGCTGCCCATCGAGGTCGGCGACAATCGGGGAGGACTCAGCGATCGGTTCTCCGGTGTCGGCGAACGGCCCGGCTGACCAGGTCTGGACGAAGCTTGAGCCCGACAATGTCGCCTGCGCCGCCGCGGGGGCGGCAGGAGCCCCGGCGGTGAGGCCGATGACCAGGGCGGCGCCCGCCACCGCCAAGGCATGGGACGCCCACGTGAAGGGCAAGGTCAGCTCCCCGGGAGGCCCTTGAGGCTCGGGAGGCCTCGGGGCGCCGGCCGATCAGACCGGAAGGGCACCCGCCAAGCTCGAAGCACCCGCCAAGCTCGAAGCACCCGCCAACGGGGACACCGCGGCACTGTTCACGACTACCAAATTGGCATTCCGAGCCAGGCGGAGCAAGCACCACCTGCGTTGCGGGTGGTGGGCGGGGCCCCGCTTTAGGTGCGACCATGGCGCCTGAGGGGCGGACGTTGGCGACCCCTCTGGCTGGTTTTGGTAACTCCGAATGGGGCTGTAAGCCCCATTCGGCGTCACCAGATAGCAGTTCGTCCTTGCTCCGCCGTCGAGTGCGACCGCGACCGGTCTGACTCCGAAGAGCCATCGGTACCTGGCCCTCCAACCGTCTTGCCGCGCTCCGCCAGGCTCACCGAGGCGTCAAGAGCAGGGTGGCGGCCCGGGCCTCCGGCGCCACCATAGGCCGGAGGTAGCTATCGGCATATCGTGCGTACTTGGCCCGGTAAGCCTGGTCGACGGCGTCATCGTTGGCGGGGACGGGCTCCTCGAGCACGACGTCCCTTTCGATCCCGGCGGCGCGGATGCGGCCCTCGGAGCGCTGCAGTGCGTGACGGAACCAACTCCCCTGGCGACCGCGGTAAGAGCGCACGTAGAGGTCGTCGCCGGCGCGGACGACCCAGATGGTTGTGTAGGGCCGAAGCGTCCCGTCGGGCCGGACAGTCGCAATGTCCAGTTCGTCGGCCGCCGCGATCTTGTCGAGCTCGTGAGTGGCCCAGCGAGTCATCTCGTCCTCCCTCTTTCCGGGAACGTTCCCGGTCTTCGGCGTGCCGCAAAGAACTTTGCGGCACACGGTCACTGCTGCCTGGTGGCCAGTGGCAAGGCACCCCCGGGCGGTGCGCTGCGGCGGGTTTTCACACGGCACGCGCGCAACGAAACGCAGAGAGCCCGTGCCCCGGACCGCTCTCACATTCTGATCACAACTTCGCCGCCAATCCCTCACAACTCATGGGGAGGTCAACATCATCAGGCCCGAGTGTCTACGGACCGCGTACAGAGGAGGACTGATGAACAAACCAATCCGAGGCCGATGGCACGGCGCTTTCACGATCGTGGCGTCCCTCGCCACCATGGGCGCGCTGCTCATGGCTTTTGCCGTGCCGGCTTCGGCCGCCAGTGGTGCCGCTCGGCACCACACGAGTACGGCTGCAGCTGACCGGAGCTCTAGAGGGGGCAAGGGCTCGGGCGGCGATCGGGGCGGCAACCAGGGCAACCAGGGCAACCGCGGCAATAGCGGAGACAACAGGGGCTTTAACAACAACAGCTGTCGCCCAGGGACCGGACGTTATGGCCGCGACGGTGGCGCCATTTGCGTATGCGTCCGCGTGTTCGAACGGGGCGGCCGGCATGGTCACGGCCGAGTGACGTGTGTCCTGGTCCTCAGGCGTAACCATCACCCCTTCCCGCCGCCGACGACATCGACCACGACAGCCCCGACTACCACGACGACAGTGGCTCCCACCACCACCACGACCGTAGCCCCGACGACCACCACGACCGTTGCCCCCACGACGACCACGACGGTGGCGCCCACGACAACGACGACCGTGGCCCCGACTACGACGACCACTGTCCCCCCAACAACCACGACGACGGTGCCGGGGCAGAACTGCCTCGCCACAGTGAGCGGCACCGCTCTTAGCCGAACGAGCTGGGTGGCCAGCACCAACTCGGCTTCATCGGGCACCGACCTACCCGCGAATGCTCTCGACGGCAATCTCACTACCCGCTTCAGCACAGACCAGGACCAGTCGCCAGGCCTGTACTTCGAGGTCAACATGGGTACGCCGCAGACCTTCAATGAGCTCGTGATGGAGGTCCCGAACTCGGCTAATGACTACGCCAGGGATTTCGTGGTCGAGGTCTCCAGCGATGGAGCCACGTGGCACCACATCGCCACTTGCTCCGGGACCGGCACAACCGAGGTGGTCAGCTTCCCGGCTCGGACCGTTCAGTACGTCCGGGTCGTCCTGGCCAGTCCCAATACCTCGTACTTCTGGTCTATCGACGAGTTTTACCTGTACGACTAGAGGGCCTGGCTAGCCAGCAATAAAAGCCCCCCAAACGAGCCCCCGCGTCACCTGGTGCCAAAAGCGTCAGGCCACCGGGGGTTCGTTCGTCGCCCGCTTTGGCCTATCTGCAGGCGCTTTCTAGCCCGAATACTCGGGTCAACAGGGTCGAGCCGGCTGGGTCGAGCATGGAGGGCGCAATGTTTTCGCATTTTCGCGCCATAACTGGTCCCAACGGCACGGTTTGCTGGCACGTCGGGGCCGATCTTTTCTCCGGGCAATGCCGCCGGGGCCGAATTTTGACCACTTTCCGGTCTATAACTGGTCCCAGCGGGCAGTGACGAGGGAAAGCCTGGTAGAACTTGAGGACTTTGGCCATAACCGGGCCCGACGGCCGCACTTATTAGTCCCCTTCCGGCTATTTTTATCCCCGGCAGGACCGCCGCGCCGTACCGCCCCCGGAACCGCCGTGCGACGAGAAATTAGCTTCGCCTCGGTCCTGGTAACTGCCCCGGCAAACCTAAACTCGCCACTGAGCAGGAGGGGCCTCCGGGAGCCAACAGGGGGTAGGCAACATGAAACCATTGGTCAAGTTCCTGGTTGTGTGGGCGACCGGTCTGGCCGTCCCGTTCATCGCTTCGGCGACGGTCATGCTGGCGACCGGCGCGGCGGCAGCCGCCACCCCGACAACGGCGAAAGCCCCGGCTCTGCCGGCTGGTGCCGCCACCGGTTTCCCGTTCGGCTACGTGCTGGACGAAGGGGCCAAGACCAGCCTGCTCCCCTCGAACGACAACGGCGTGGACCAGGCCCGGCTCGGCCACGCCCCCAAAGTGGGCCCGTTCAGTATCAACCCCAATGGCGCTCCCGCCGGCTGGCCCGATGCCTGCAAGCTCACCAGCCTGACGCAGCTGAAGGTTCTGGATCCTTCGATCACAGGGCTCAGAGGGGCCCCGTCGGCTCAAAGGCCGAGATCCTCGGCACCGGGCACAGCGCTCCGCACAATACGCAATGCCAGTTCAACCTCGACACCACGTTCCAGCCTGCGGGGTACGGCAGTACGGGCTCGTACGTGACCGTGCAGCTCGAAGACGTTGGGACGGGTGCCGGGTACGCATACCGCCAGGCTCTGGCCGGGCAAAAGGGCGAGGCGCACAAGTACCCCGCCCAGTACGCCAACTACCCCGATCTGCGCAATGGCGCGCAGTGCTTTGACGATGGCAACGAGTTGCAGTGCCTGAAGGGTGACGTGGACTTCTGGGTCAGCGGCCAGAAGGTAACAGGCGGCAACTACTTCGGCGCCGACCAGGCCGTGTGGATAGACCAAATCCGAATCCCCCTGGCCGAGGAGCTTGGCGCCGAGCTGAAAACAGTGTCCTGACGGATTGGCCGCCCCGGCTCAGCCAGCGGTGTGCGAGGGACTACCCGTCGCCGGAGCGTGGGCTAGCCAACCAGGACAGGCCGGCCCGCCGCCGTCTTCAGGAGATCGCTGATCGTCGAGGGTGTGAGCGGCACTGCTTTGGCGGCCGGCGCCAGGCCCGGCGCGTGCTGTGGGATGCGGGCCCGGAGCGCTCCCGGCAAGGACTCGAAGACGAGGGGCGGGCTCATTTGCAACGCTTCGCCGTCGACCCCGATCTCAATGGGCTGCGCCGAGTCCACCCGGAACACAGGCGCCTGCCATTCCAGCCAACCTCGGAAACTCCTGATCCGGCCCGTCGCTTCCAGGCCGACGAACTCCACCGCTTCGGCCGCGCTGCGATCCTGGCTGCCACTACACCGAGGGTGCCGAGGTCCAGGCGCTCTCGGGTCCCGCGGCCGCCAAGGTGGTCGAGCTCGTAGGGGTCGTTCGAGACCATCACAAGGTGCGCACTGGGACGTTCGACGCCGTCGGGACCGACAAAGCGCAAGTCGAAGGGCTGAGCGTCGGGGCCGAGCAAATCTGGCAGCATGTCAGCGGCCGTTTTCAGCTTCGCGTCACGGTATTCGTCCGACTGGACGATCTTGGCGTAAAGGCCCATCGAGGCGTTGTTGACGAATATCCGTCCGTTGACCCGGGCGAGGTCGATGCGGCGCTCAACGCCGTCAAAGAAAGCATCAAGAGCGCCCACGACGTCGTCCCGGTCGAGCCCGAGGTCGAGGGCGAAGTGGTTGCGGGTACCGGCGGGGACGCACACGTGAGGGATGTCGAGCTCGGAGGCCACGGTCGCCACCAGTGCCTGGGAACCGTCGCCACCGGCCATGCCGATCACGTCTGCGCCACCGGCGATGGCGTCGCGGGCCAGCTTTAGCAGGTCGTCCCCCCGCTGCAGGACGATGGGCTCGATCCCCCTGGTGTGGCACTCATCTACCAGGTGAAATTTTTCGGCTTTGCCGCCGCCTGATTTTGGGTTCATGATCAACACCGGGTGCCGGGGCGGCGCGGCGACCCGGGCCGGGACGTGAGCGGCGCGGCGGCTGCGGGCATCCCGGTATAGCGCGTACCGGGCCGCCCAGGCTGATACCAGGACCAGTGCGATCATGATGTAGAACGGGGCGTTGCGGAAGTCGGCCGTCACCGTCACGACGACAACGACCACGAAGCTGGCGACAGCTACCAGCCCGCCCACTATGGCCATCAGTCCTCGCCGCGACACGGCGTACCAGAGCCCTAAGACGGCCGCCGCGTCAGATACCAGGACCAGGGGCAACCTCCACGCGTCGCCGACGATGATGGCGAACCCGGCCGCCACCAGCGCCCCCAGCAAACAGGCAATGGCCAAAACGGCGGCTACCCGCCGTCTCGGAGCCGGTTTCACGCCTTCCATTGGGATGCCCTTCTGCGGCACCGGCGTGTTCCGGCTCCGACGATCTTCCCGTCAGTCGGCTTTGCTGGCCCGGGCAGCCGGGCGAACGTTGCCTGTCGTGGCACTTAGGGGTGCATCTGGACGGGGCTGCAAACCGTGTTGCTGGTTGGCTTGCTCAGGTCGGTTGGTTAGTTGGCCTCGGCCAGTTCGGAAGCGAGCTCCTTCTCGTCCTCTTCGGACAGCGAGGTCTTGAGCAGCTCTCCTCCGAACGGGGCCATCCCGTCGGCGAACTTGTCCTCGGTGAGCTTGGACGCCATGATCACCACCGCGGACGTCCCGGGCTTGAGCAGGCTCTGCACCTGGGATCTGAACTCGTTGTTGATCCCCGTCTTGCCCAGTTTGCCGAACAACGCGCCGAGTGCACCGCCAAGGACGAGGCCGAGGCCGGGCACGAAGAACAGCAGGCCGATCAGCGTGCCCCACAATGCTCCGGACGCGGCTGAAACGCCGACGATCTTCTGAGGTGTCTCGACGTGGCTCTTGCCTTCGTCGTCGACGCTGACGATGGCCAGGCCGCTGAGGGTGACCACGAAGTCTTTGCTGAGCTCCAGGACCTTGTTGTATGCCTGGGTTGCGGTGGCGTTGTCTTTGTAGCCGATCACGATCAGTTCAGACAAGGTTCGACTCCTTTTGCATTTGCGGCCTCGCTGTTGCCGCGGACCGTCGTCGCCAAGACCCTATCGCAGCCGACCACCGGGCCAAGGGTTGCCGACGGCCCGGCTGCCGGTTCGTCCAGGGTTGACCGCTGTGCCCACTTGCACCGAAAAAAGCAACTTGCACCGAAAAGAGATTGCCAAAAAGGCGGACGGCGAGGTCGACCGGTAGCCGGGTCCTGGCGAGCTACGCGGGAGCGGGCCCGGCGCTGAGCAGTTGCAGTACCACGTCCTCATTGGCGTCCAGGGCATAAGTAGCTTCGAAGACAGCCTGCCCGTAACGGCCTTCGACCAGTTCGAACAAGGCGCTCGCGGCCCGAGCTCGCCTGAACGCGTGATGGTAAACAGCCTGAGATGCACGGCCTTGTTCGGCTTGCTCCTGCAGGTTCCAGGCCACGTCGTCAAGTGACCACACCAGTCGCTCCACCTCCGCCGGATCTCTGCTCGGGACCTCGGCTCCGGTGGCAGTCAACGCCTGATCGACGATGCGCTCCACGGCCCGCTGGAGGTCCTCGCCGGACAGACGCCCGAGTTCGGCGGCCAGCCGGGGGAATTGAACAGCTACCTGGCTAAAGGTCACGGGCCAAGTCTTTCACGCTAAAGAGCCCGCCGCAGCCGTCATGCGTGCCACCCTCACACCTGGTACCCGGTCCGGGCCGGGACGACGCGATAGCTTAGGCCCGGTGCGGTGGACAGTTCACGGTGAGCGGAGCATCTACGAGTCGGACTGGGTCAACCTTCGCCTGGTGGACGTGGAGGTCCCGGGCTCGCAACGCTTTGAGCACCATGTCGTGCGTGTCCCCTTTCAGGCCGCGGGCAACGTTGTTCATGTCGCCGACCGGGGCGTCCTCTTGTTGTGGAGGCACCGCTTCATTACCGACACCTGGGGCTGGGAAATCCCGGCTGGCCGGGTCGAAGAGGGCGAGAGCGCCGAGGCGGCGGCAATACGCGAGACGGTGGAGGAGACCGGGTGGCGACCCGACGGCCTGCGCCACCTTATTACATACCAGCCGACCAACGGGTTGTCGGACCAGAGGTTCAACCTCTTTATGAGCGACCAGGCCGTTCACGTGGGCGAACCCACCGACCCCGGCGAGTCCGAGCGTATCGAGTGGCTGAGCGTCGGTGAAGTAACCGAGATCGCCAAGCGGGGCGAGATCGTGGACGGCCTGTCCCTGACGGCCGTGCTTTACGCTCTCAGTTTCGGCGGGCTCGGCTGAGCCGACGAGCCGGGTACTTCGGGCAGGGTAATTTCGGCCTGCCGATCGGCCCCTGGCCTGTCCATCCCGCGTGAATTAGCTCTGCTGGAAAGTTAAAGCGCAACGGGGCGAGCGCATGCGGTCGTTGGCGCGAGACAATGAACCTGACCGGCCCACGACAGGGAGGGGCCCTTGCCCATGCCGGTGAGGAGGCACTCATGAGCAACGCAGCACCGACGTGGCCGAGCGGCTCAGTTGGCCCGATCGGCCCGGCATACCCGGGGCCGGGAACGGGCCCGGTGGGCCAACCGCCCCCTTACCTGCCCGTCAGCCCACCGGCGGAGCGGCTCCGGCTCGCATGGCAAGGACGAGCGAGAATCCGACTACATCTTCAGTTTCTGGACGGCTCTCGGTTGGACGGTGCTGACCTTCGGTTTCTACGGGTACTACGTCTTCTACCAAATGGTCCGGCGCATGCGGGACCATAATGCGCGGCGGCTCGAGTTCCTCGACGCCGCTATCAACTTCGGCTGGGACGAAGCCGGGAGGCGCGGGCTGCAGGGAGAACTGACGCCGTCATTCCAGCGGGCGGCGGCAAGTCTGGCGGTGATGAAGCGGATGACCAGCGACTTTCGTGAGCCCGCAGTTTGGGTCTTGCTGTCCGTCCTCGCGGCGGGCATCGTCCACGCCATCGCCTTTATCCTGCTTGACCAGGACCTGGTCAACCACGACCGGGCCGAGATGGACGTGGAGTACGAGCTCGCCTTCATTTTCGGCCGTCTCGGTTACCCGGTGCCGTACCCCGACGTCAACCGCGTCAAGGGCAGGCACAACTACGTGGGCCGGATAGTGGCCCTCTTCTTCTCCTTCGGTCTGTACTTCCTGTGGTGGTACCGGGACCTGATGGTCGAGGGCAACCGTCACTTCCACGCGAACTGGTCAGAGGAAGACACCCTGGCCGGCGTGGTCCAGGCGATGCTCTGAGCGTTAGGGCTTTGAGCGTCAGGACCTTGAGCGTCTCGGCTTCGAGCATCAGGCCCTGGTCGCCAGGGGTTAGACGCTCAGGAAACCGCCCGATTGGTGCTCCCACAGGTGCCGGTAGGTACCGGCGGGCGCGGTGAGGAGCAGCTCTTTGTGCGTTCCCACCTCGACAACTCTGCCTCCGTCGATGACGACGATGCGGTCGAGGTGGGCAATTGTCGATAGCCGGTGGGCCACCACCAGGGCGGTGCGAACGCGCCATCAGCCGCCACAGGGCCTCCTGCACATAGCGTTCCGACTCACTATCGAGCGAGCTGGTGGCCTCGTCCAGGATCAGGACAGGGGCGGCCTTCAACATGGCCTGAGCGATGGCGACGCGCTGGCGCTGCCCACCGGATAGCTTGAGCCCTCGCTCGCCGACGACGGTGTCGTAGCCTTCGGGCAGTTCCCGCACGAACTCTTCGACGTGGGCCGCCTTGCCTACTCGCGTGATCAGGTCCATCTCGATATCGCCGGGCCGGCCGTACCAGATGTTCTCAGCGATGCTGCGGTGGAGCATTTGAGGATCCTGGGGTACATAGGAAACGGCGCGACGGACGCTGTTCTGCGTGTACCTGGCGATGTCCTGGTCGTCGATGGTGATCCGGCCGCCGTCGACGTTCATCAGGCGGAGCACGAGCCGGGTGATCGTCGACTTCCCCCCGCCGGACGGGCCACCACCCCGACGTGCTCGCCTGGCGCCAGCTCGAGGTTGAAGTCCGTCAGAAGCGGGCGGTCCGGGCGGTAGGCGAAGTTCACGGAATCGAACCGAAGGGCGCCGTCGGTGGCAACGAGCTCGGGCGCGCCGGGGGCGTCTACCACGTCGGGCGGCGTGCTGACCAGGGCGACCAGTTTGGCGGCCCGGCCAAGCCCGCGCGACAGGTTCCTGACGTCCAGGAAGCTCTCGACCAGCTGGGCGGATACCTGCGACGTGTAGAACAGGACCAGGTAAACGACGCCGGCCCGGATGTCGCCGTGCACGGCCAGTATGACGCCTACCAGCAGGGACACCCAGGTCATGAGCCCAACCGTCCCGCTCATCCACACCCTGGTCACGGTGAAGACCTTTCGTGCGTTGAGGTCGGCGGCCACCGTAGCCCGGAGCAGGTCCTCGACCCGCGCCGACTCGGCCGCCTCGCCCGCGCCCACCAGGACGGTAGTGACGTTGCGGATGACGTCCGAGGCCGTGCCCTCGGCCTGGGAATGGGCGGCGTGGAGAACCTCCTGGACGCCTGGGTCACCGGCGCCGAACGCTTGATTACGACGATGACGAAGGCGGCCGTCAGCAGGACCAGTACGACGGCGACCGGCCACGCCACCACGCCCAGGACGACGGCGGCAGACAGGACCACCACGGCGTTGCGCAGGACACCCCAGTGGAGCGTGTCGATACCGTCAGCCAGTGCCCAGGAAAAGGAGCTGAGCGACGAGGCCACTTCCCCCGAGGGGTGGTCTATGTGCCAGCGGTAGCCAAGGCTCAGCAAGCGGTCGAAACTGCGGTGGATGCCATTGGCAAACGTACGCAGGCAGCCCTCCCACTCGAGCCAACCGCACATCCGGTAGGCGAACTGGCCGGCGATGATGAGCACCGCGTACACGATTATCAAGTTGCCGAAGCGGGGCCAGAGCGCCGTCCCCGTGTGTACGGTGGCGATCTTGTCCAGCACGGTGGCGAAAACCAGGGGAGTGGCTACGTCGGAGACGACGACGGCCAGGATGAGGAACCCGGCCCCCGCCAACAGGAAGCGACGGTACGGCTGAGCTAGCGACGCGCAGTAGCGAAGGGTGTCGCCGGTCGAGGCGGCCTCCCCTTCAAACTCATTCATGCTGCTCCTTCACTAGCGCCCCTTTTGCACTGCGCTGCCGCGTTCGCACTGCTCTGCCGCGGGTGCACCACGAACCTGGCACCCCGAGGCGACCGCCCTTCGCACTCCTCAGTTTGCCGGGCCCCGTTCACCCGGGCCACCGAATAACCACGGGTACGGGGCTATGCGATCGCTTTGGCCAGCAATGACACCTGGTCGAGACGGGCAGAACCGGGCGTGAAGATCAGCTCGTCACACCCGGCTTGTGCAAAGCCGGCGACGTACGCCCTCACCATGTCGGGGCTGGTGGCGATGCCGGCCGCGATCTGGTCGGCGAACCCTCCCAGCCACGCGTAGTAGGACTTGATCGTCGAGTTCGCCTCTTCCACGGCTTCAGCGCCAAGGGCAAAGTAGGCCAGCGACAACTTTCGCGGCTTGCCCGTTCGCCCGGAGCTGGTCCAGGCCTCGTCGACCACCGACCCGAGGCGGGAGAACATCTCGGGCCGTCCGCCACCCATGATCCAACCGTCGAAGGAACCCATCAAGCGCCGGATCGAAGCTTCACTTATCGCACCGAGGACAAGTTTGGGGCCGCCCTTTTGTAGCGGGGATGGACCGATCGGCCCCGCCAGGCCGCGTGGTTCACCGTTCCAAATGCGCCGCAGTTGTTCGACCTGCTCGGCCATCCTTCGGCCCCGGTTAGCTGTCGGCAGGCCGCTGGCCGTGAAGTCATCGTCGCGGCCGCCCGTCCCGACGCCAAGCACGAGCCGCCCGCCCGAGAGCTGGTCGAGCGAGGCGGTCTTCTTGGCCAGCATGGCCACATTGGCGTAGAGCGGCATGATCAGGACCGTCGTCGTAAGCCGGATCTCGCGTGGTGACCGCGGCTGCGGCAGAAAGCGCGATCAGGTCGTCGTAGTTCGGGTAAACGAGCCGGCCTACGGTGCCGAGGCTGCTAAAACCTTCTTCGTCCGCCCGCACCGCCCACGCCACGAGCGTCTTGCCGTCCAGGTCCGGCACCTGAGTTGGCAGCCCGATCCCGATCTCCATGCGTCACCTCCGTTGGCTCCTGGCATCGTAGCGGCGGGAGCCGTTTTGCCTGAGCGTCCGGCGACAGACCTGGGCCACCGGGGTCCCGTTAAGCGTGGGGGAGACGCCGGCGTTACGAAATAACCATGTGGCGATGGGCCCAGGTGGCGATGGGGCCCAGAGGCCCGGAAAGCGACCAGCCGGCGTCGGTGGACAGCCCCTTGTCAGATCGTCCGGCCGATGGGCCGGCTCAGTTGGCGCACTTCTCCGGCACCTGGCCCGGCTGAAGCCCGGGCGGGACGTACTGGCCCTCGTAGTACGACGACGAATCGACCTCGATCTGTGATGCCGGCGTCGTGACGAGCGGGCTGGGCGCGCTCGCCGCTTCGGGCGATGGCCCCGAGGCACTGAAGAATCTTTGCCGCCAAAGCAAAAGAGCCGTTGGCAATTGCAGAGGTTTTGGCCGTGGTGGCGGGAAGCCCGTAATCGAGAAATTGCTTGACCATGGCCTGGTCCTCAGACGGCACAGGGTCAAGGGCTCCTGCTACCTCGGCCGAATTCACGGTGGGATAGGTCCAGTCCGGGATCCCGGCTGCATTTGCATGCCGGAGCACCTTGGCCAGGCTCAACATGAGCGAATTTGAAAACCCGTCATCGACGGTGAGGCTGCCGGTAACGCCGCCTATAACGCCGTTGAGCGCCAACGGGTTGGTCGGCCCTACCTGTTCCGCCTTTTTGATAGCCAGCTTCACGAAATCCTGCTGGCGCTGGATCCGGGCCAGATCGCTCTCGGGTACGAGCTGGTACTGCCAGGACCCGTCCGAGTAGTACTGGTACTCCCGCGACCGCACGAATGCCAGCGCTTGACTGCCCTTCAGGAGGACACAACCGGCTTTGGGGACGCTCAGGTCGGAATAAAGATCCCGGGCCGGTGTGGGGAAGTACTGGTAGACACCGCCGATGGCATTGGCGATCTGAGTGAACGAATAGAAATTGACGACCATGAAATGGTTGATGTCGATCCCGAGGTCGCTTTCGATCGTGCTGACGAGAAGGTCGGGGCCGCTGTCAAAGGTGGCGTTTATCCTCGTGGTCCCCATGCCCGCCACCGGTACGAGCAGGTCGCGCGGGATCGACATGAGGGCGATGCTCGAGCTGGCCGGTACCACTCGCAACAGCATGATGCTGTCCGAACGCTGCCCCGTGACCGCGTCCGGACCGCCGAAGATGTCGCTGGAGCCCTTACCCAGTGCCCGGGTGTCACTCCCAACGGCCAGGATGGTGAATGGCGGCCCGGCACTGGCCGGCGGGCTCTGCGAACCTTGGCCGGGCGCGACCAGCCCATGGACCGAGATGCGGTGCACCTGCCCCAGGCGCCACTTTACGTAGCCGTATGCGGTCGCACCGATAGCAAGCAGGCACAGCACAACAAGGTTGGCGATGACCAGGACCAGCCGGGGCCACCTCGGCCGCAAGCGGCCCGGGCGACCGGCGGTGCGCGGCGCCGTAGTCTGGGCACGCCCGCCCCGGACGGGAGTCTGAAGAGCCATGACTCCTTGAAATGGTAAGGGACGAATAGGACCGAATTGGCGCACCCCCGTGGGAAGGGGTCCCCATGCAAGCCCTGGTGATGGCCGGCCGAGTGGAGGAACCCGGGAAGGGCCTCACCCGATCAGCCAGCGAACTGGTCGGTCCTCACTAGGTCCATAGCTGGTCCGTGTGCGGCGACAGGTCGCGAAAATCGGTGCCCGGGTCGTCAAGACGGTTGTAACACGACTGCAAGCCAACGCGCCCTGGCCCCATACCCGCAGCCAGAGGTAGCGGTTCCCCCAGGTGCGCCACAGCTTGACGCCGGCCGCCGGGTACTCCACATGTAGTTGCATGGTCACCGCCGGGTCCTTGAACAGGAGCGCCGGCGGCTTTATCAGGATCGACTCACCGGCGGCCAGGTCCCGCACGTAGGCGTTGCCGGCCGCCTGCACAAGGACCAGGCCGGGCTGGTCACCGGCTTGAAAACGGTCGACGTACTGGCCCATCGGGTAGTGCCAGTTCGGCTGGTCGTTACGGTTTCCCTCGTCTCTTCTGTCGCCCGTCGCCATACCCGCCATGTCGAGGCCCATCTTGAGCAGGCTCGAACCCGCCGACTCCTCTTGTTTTTGTTCGCCCGAGGTCACGAACCAGATGCCCGTCTCGTACCAGTCGTAACGCACGGCCGAAGTGGCGACCAGGAGCGCATGCTCGCGTACATCGACGGCTGCGCCGCGCTGGAGGGGAAGGGCGATCAGCTCACCGGGGCTGTCGTGGGAAAAGGCGATGCGGCCCGGCCCCGCCGCCTGGAGCATGAGCAGCGGCAAGCCGGCCCGGTTGCGCGTCCATGGCCTGGCCAGGGACATGGCACTGACAGCTACGGAAGGGTCCTGCCACAGGAGGACGTCATGAGTGAAATAAACGCCGTCTCCGTCTGCCAGCGTCATTTCGGCCACCGGGACAAGCCGGCCCTCCACCTGGCAGCGCGACCGTCCGAACTGTATGCGGGCCATGTCTGCGATCGATGGCAGCTCGGTCCAACCGGATGCGGTCGTACGAAGCTGGATGTCGACCGGCGCGCCACAGGTTGGGCAGCTGGTCCCTTGCCCATCCGAAACCTGGCGGCAATAGGGGCACGTATAGGTGCTCTCCGGGGCGGCGACGTCAGTCACGACTTGGCTCTCCCATCATTGCGGTCTCCCATCGTTCCCGCTTGTGGCCACTTCGGCTTTGGGCCGGTCACCCCGACTTGCTGGGCCTGAACATCGACTGGATCCCCACCCTCCCCGGGCCGCTCATGCGGAAGAGGGTCGAGCCTCCGGCACTGGCCAAACCGGCTGCCAGCCCTTGCAGGCCCCCGCCGGAACGCAGGTTCTCGGCTGCGGACGTCAGGGCACCAACGTTGAGCATCGAGCGGGCCGCCTTCAGGCCCCTCAGGCCTCGTCCGAACCTCCCGCCCTGCTGTGCGGGCTGCGGAGCTTGAGGCGCCGGTGGGGCCTGCTCGTACTCGACTTCCTGAGGTTCCAGGGTGTTCCAGGCGTCCCCGGAGGTGGCTGCTCCTGAGCCAGCCACTCCGGGAGCAGGCGTTCCCGGAGAGGGCGAGCCGCTGGTGGTGCCACTTTTGAAGTTGAGCGACACGACCTCGATGCTCACTCCTCCGTCCTTGTAGAGGAACGCCCCCGGGTCTACCAGGATGCTCTCTCCCTGCTGAAGGGTGCGCTGGAAAACGTTGCCGTACCCGTGCAATACCAGGAGCCCCGGCCCACCTTGAGCGGTGTAGCGATCGAGGTAGATGCCCGCGTCAGCCGCCAGCATCGCCCGCAGGCCCGGGAACTTTTCGAACGTGTAGGTGAGCGTGCCCGTCGCCAGGACCAGAGCGTGTTCGCGGACATCGATCTCGCTCGGCGGGTCGATCGGGACAACGACGAGCTCGCCCGCCGCGTCCCTCGAGAAGGCCACCCGGCCCGGGCCTCGGGCCACGCTGAGGACGAACGGCAGGCCGGACAGGAGCCGCTTTGACCCGCCTGGAGTGCTCATGACGGACATCGGCACTGACTCGTCCTTCCAGAGCATCACATGGTGCTCGAAGAACACTGAGTCCGCCGCGTCGAGTGTGACTTCGGCTACAGGCACAACCCCGGCATCTAGCTGGCAGCTGCTCGCGGCCCAATGGAACTGCGTCAGGTCGCGCAACCGGGGCGCCTCGCGCCACCCCGAGTCGCTCACTACATCGCGTACATCGAGCGGGGCCCCGCACCTGTCGCATGTGAGCGCCGAGCTCGCGCTCTGGGCGTGGCACCAGCGGCACTGGATGCGCTGCTCGACATCGGTCATAGCGGCCTCACCCCTGCCTCGTGCGAACGCCCCAGAACGGTAGCAGACCGCGTGCGCCCGCCGCAGCCTGGACTGGCGCCCCCTCGACGCCAGTGCCTTGGTACTTGGTGCGCGTCTAAAACGTCTTGTCTCAAAACGGTCCGGCCGCCCCTACCGTGACCTCGAGCAACCCGACCTCAAGATAGGCCGGTTACCGTCCCGGCGGCCGCGACGAACACGGGGTCGCCCGTCTGCGCGAAGCCGCGGCGGCAGGCCTCGACCAGCTTCACCTGGTGCGGGTCGCGGCTGGCTTCGGCTGCTCTGGCCAGTTCCTCGTCTGCCAGGCCGGGTGCGGGGGGCGCGGCGACGGGCTTGGTCCCGGCGTAAAGCGCCCGGTGCTCCGCCTGCACCTGAGCCAAACCGGCGGCCTGGGCGGAAGGTGAAATGTGCGGGGCCAGGAGGTCGACGGCCATTGCCCCCGTCACCCCGTGGAGGTGGAAAATGTTCGGCTGAGCCAGGTAGTGATGTGCTCCGTCCGCCGCGCTGGCGACGATGGCCGCCTTTGCGTCGTCGACCTCGTCCGGGAGGCCGGCATCCTCGCCCGGCCGGAACCGGGCGGCCCAGTAGCCGAACGCCCTGGCCAGCTCCTCTCGCCGGGCCGGTGTATCTGTTGCGTCGATGGCTCTGACCGCGTGCCCCGTCCGGATCGCACCGTGGAAGAGGGCCGTCGCCAGGCCGGGGAGGAGCCGGGGGGCCCAAACTTCCACAACGCCCGGCCATCCCTCGTGGTCGATAAGCGACTCGAAATGCCCGATCCACTCCGGCAGCCGCCGGTAGTCGCCCAGGGCGTCACGCCATTCAAAGGAGATGGGAAGCTCGGCCTGGACCTCCGGTCCGGCCGAGCGGGCAAAGCGCTCAGCCCATGGCCTGATCTCAGCTTCGAAGCCCAGTGCCGCCAGCGCCTCACACGCCATAGCCCCGTGGTTCACAAAACCGTTCGGCAACTCGAACCCGCTGGCCGCCATACGTTCGTACGCTTCGTCGAGGACCGGGGAAGCTTCTGTCGCTGGCGTTGTCATCTGGCACCCGCAGGAGCGTTACCAGTACTACATCTCTTCATTGTTCTCACAGTAGAACCTCAAGTAACCTTGAGGTCAAGGCCATGACACGGGTAGCCCCGGAGTTCCAGGAGCTGTCGATCGGGCAGCTGTCATCGCGCAGCGGCGTCGCCGTCTCTGCCTTGCGGTTCTACGAGGACGCCGGGCTCATTTCGGCCGGCCGCACGGCAGGCAACCAGCGCCGGTACCCCCGGGACGCCCTCCGGCGCGTGGCTTTTATCCGCGCCTCCCAGCGCGTTGGTATCCCGCTACGGGGTATAAAACAGGCCCTCGACGACCTGCCCGGCAACCGTGCCCCGACCAGGCAGGACTGGGCCCGCCTGTCCGCTGGCTGGCAACGCGACCTCGACGACCGCATCGCCCAGCTCGAGTCGCTCCGCGACCGTTTAGCCGGCTGCATCGGCTGCGGCTGTCTTTCCATAGACCGGTGCGGGCTGACAAACCCCGGCGATGTCCTCGGGGAGGAAGGCCCCGGAGCACGCCGGTTGCTGGCGTGACACCCCCCGGCCACCGTCGACCTCGTCCAGTAAGACCACCTTTCTTCACACTTCCTTCACATTTGCGGTCTTCCTGTTGCGATCTCGCCAACTCGTCGCGCTGCAGTAGCAAAAAGCCAGGAAATCGCGACGAGTTCGCTAAACCGCAACCAGATTGAGTGAAATGTGATGGAAGTGTGCTCTACTAATACGAAAAAAACGTAGTGCGGGGGCTCAAACTCTAAGAGTGGTGTCGCGGACAGGTCGGTTGGCTCCGAGCCGTTCCATGAGCTCCCAGATACAACCGGCCCGCTGAGCCGGCACACTCTGGGGTAAGTCCCGGTTGGGGTGCTTAGCCGGCGCTCGGCGCCTGGGTGCTGGCCGGCGCCGGATGGGTGCTGGTGGCGGCGGCACGGTCGGGTGCCAACGTGTAGCCCACTTCGATCCCGGTCGGCTCGGGGACGCCGGCGATCCTGTAGACCTCCGAGCCGTCTATGGTCTCGTTGTCGATAAGCAGCTGCACCAGTCGCCGGAGCCTGGCGACGTTGTCGCTCAGCAGCTCGACCGCCCTCTTCTCGGCCCGGACCAGCATGGCGGATACCTCGGTGTCGATCTTGGCCTGCGTCTCCTCTGCGAACGGCCGGCTGGAAAGCCCCTGGCCCCCGCCGCCGAGGAACACGAATCCGCCTTCGGGGTAGCCGATCGGCCCCAGGGCCGACGACAGCCCGAACTCCCGGACCATGCGCACGGCCAGGTCAGTGGCGCTGGCCAGGTCGTTCGACGCACCGGTGGAGCCCTGGCCAAGCTCGACCAGCTCGGCCGCCCGCCCGCCGAGGCGCACGGCGAGGGAGTCGTACAGGTAGTCCTCGCCGTAGAGGTGCCGCTCGACGAACGGGAGCTGCTCGGTCACGCCAAGAGCCTGGCCGGCGGGCAGGATCGTCACCTTGGCCACCGGGTCGGCCTTGGGGCTGAGCGCCGCCACCAGAGCATGGCCCGCTTCGTGGACGGCCACAGCGTGCTTCTCCTCGGGCAGGAGCACGTTCGAGCCCTCGCGACGGCCCAGGATCAAGCGGTCGCGTGCCTCGCTGAAGTCGGCGGCGTAGATGACGTCCCTGTTATGGCGCACGGCGACGATGGCCGCTTCGTTGGCCAGGTTGGCGAGGTCGGCGCCGGAAAACCCGGGCGTGCCTCTCGCCACGATTTCGAGGTCGACGTCCGCCCCGAGTTGTTTGTCCCTGCAGTGGACCTTCAAGATGGCGAGGCGCTCGGGGAGGGTTGGCAGCGGGATGGTCACCTGCCGGTCGAAGCGCCCGGGCCGCAACAGCGCCGGGTCGAGTACTTCCGGTCTGTTGGTGGCACCCAGGACCACGATCCCCTGGGACATGTCGAAGCCGTCCATCTCGGCCAGCAACTGGTTGAGGGTCTGCTCCCGTTCGTCGTTGGACACGATCGCACCCGCCCCGCCCCGGCGCTGGCCGATGGCGTCGATCTCGTCCACGAAGATGATGCATGGCGCCCGCTTGCGAGCTTCGGCAAACAGGTCCCTGACCCGCGCCGCTCCTACGCCAACGAACATTTCCACGAAACTCGAGCCGCTCACCGAGAAGAACGGCACGCTGGCTTCGCCAGCTACCGCCCGGGCCAGCAAAGTCTTTCCCGTGCCCGGGGGGCCGACCATGAGGATCCCCTTGGGCGCCACGGCGCCGGCCCGCTTGTAGCGCGCCGGGTTCTTCAAGAACTCGACCACCTCGGCGATTTCGGCCTTGGCCCCGTCGTAACCGGCAACGTCGGCGAAGGTCGTCTTGGGCCGGTCGGCATCAAAGACTTTCGCTCGCGACTTACCCGCGCCGAGGACCCCCTGCAATTGACCGGCGGCACCTTTCGAAAGCCGTCGCCACAACCAGAAAACGACCACGAAGGGCAACAGGAGGATAACCCAGGTCAGGATCGTCGAGGCGAGCGATGTTCCCGGCGTATTGGCGGTAATGTCCACGCCCTCTTTCTGCAGCGCAGGGAGCAGAGTGGGGTTGGTCAGGTTGACCGGCACCACCGTTGT
Source organism: uncultured Acidimicrobiaceae bacterium (assembly GCA_963754115.1). Classification (GTDB taxonomy): domain Bacteria; phylum Actinomycetota; class Acidimicrobiia; order Acidimicrobiales; family Palsa-688; genus Fen-671. The sequence goes on from CAVWFC010000010.1 coordinate 1,102,042, forward strand.
GTACTGCTTGCCGTCGGTAAGTTCCCCCGAAGCGCTCCCGTTGGAATTGATCGTGAACGTCTTGACCTGGTGGTCGGAGACGTGCGTCAGGAACTCCGTGTACGTCAAATTGACCGGTTGCGTAATACGGGTGGCAGGGAGCACAAAGAAGAGCAAGACGAACGCTACGAACGCCACCAGCCAAAGCCAGTGCCGCCAACTTGGAGGCGCCGGCGGCGCGGTCGGGACCGGTTTGTCGCCTGTGGGCGGAGGCGACGCATTCTTGGTCATGTTTGCCCCGTTCTTAAAGAGTCAAGCCACGCAGGTGGCCCTGGTGCCACGCCGCTTTGGTGCGCTCCATCTTGGCCGAAAATCCCACTTTTGTCACTCGCCCGTCAGGGACCGGCCGGTCGTCCACCGGCACTTCTGCCCACTCACTGGCCCAGTTACGTATCCGGGTCGACGCCCGGGTCGACCCAGTCGAGGGCCCGGCCCACCGCCTTTGACCACCCGGTGTACCCGAGTTGGCGTTGCTCCCGGTCCCATTGGGGCTGCCACCTCTCGGCTTCCCGCCAGTTCCGGCGGAGGTCGTCCTCACCCTCCCAGTACCCAACGGCACAACCCGCCCCGTAGGCGGCACCCAGCGCCGTCGTCTCAGCTACGGCCGGCTTTGATACAGGGAAACCGAGGACGTTTGCCTGTAGCTGCATGCAAAGCCGGTTGGACGTGATCCCGCCGTCCACCTTGAGAACCTGTAACCGCGTCCCCATGTCTTCTTCCATAGCCAGGGCGACATCTCTTGTCTGGTAACAAATTGCTTCGAGTGTCGCACGGGCCAGGTGGGCCCGGGTGGTGGCCCTCGTGAGCCCAACTATCGCCCCACGCGCGTCAGACCGCCAATAGGGAGCGAACAGGCCCGAGAACGCCGGAACGAAATAAACGCCGCCGGTGTCCTCGACGCTCCCCGCCAGGGCCTCGATGTCGGCCGCGGTCGTTATGATGCCGAGCTGGTCGCGGAGCCACTGCACTGCGGCGCCGGTATTTGCGATCGACCCTTCCAGGGCATAAGCGGGCGCGGCGCCTTCCAGTTGGTAACAAACGGTAGTGAGGAGCCCGGCTTTCGACCTTACGACCTCGGGGCCCGTGTTCAACAGCAGGAAATTGCCCGTCCCGTATGTGTTCTTTGCTTCGCCGGGGCGCAGGCAGACCTGGCCCACCATCGCCGCATGCTGGTCACCGAGGTCGGCGGTGATCGGGACAACGCCTTTGCCGGCACCCTCGATGGCTACCTCACCAAAAGCGCCCGTGGAACTCGTGGAGCTGGAGATTTCGGGCAGCATTTCACGCGGTACCCCGAAAAGGACCAAAAGTTCGTCATCCCACGCCAGCGTGGCCAGGTCCATCAACATCGTGCGGCTGGCGTTGGTGACGTCGGTCACGTGGCGGCCTCCCCGGACGCCACCAGTGAGGTTCCACAGGAGCCAAGTATCGACGGTCCCGAAGCACGCTCGCCCGGTTCTGGCGGCCCGCCGGGCTGCCTCCGAGTGCTCGAGGATCCACTGCAATTTGCACGCGGAAAAGTACGTGGCCGGCGGCAGGCCGGTCTTGAAGCGGACCAACTCGGCGGCGCCGGTGCGGGCCAGCGAGGCGGCGATACGGTCCGTCCGGGTGTCCTGCCAGACGATCGCGTTCATGAAGGGGAGCCCCGTCCCGGGGTCCCACACCACGGTCGTCTCCCTCTGATTGGTCAGCCCGATGGCCACCAGGTCCGACACGGACAGTTTTGCTTTGGACAGGGCAACCCTCATGACCGCGCCGGCGCGTTCGAGGATTTCCAACGGGTCGTGCTCCACCCACCCCGGACGGGGCAGGATCTGCCGGTGCTCGAGCTGATGGCGAGTTACTTCACGACCGTTGTGGTCGAAGACGATAAAGCGTGTGCTGCTGGTCCCCTGGTCGAGTGCGCCAACGAAGTCCGGCATTTCCACCTCTCTGCGACTGACTGGTCCCCTGGGGTGATTGGCCCTCTTCCGGGTGATTGCCCCGATCACCCGATGTGCTGTTCCCTGCCGGGGCCTGTTGAGCCAGGGTAGGCTGCCCGCTTTGAACGCGCACCGTAACGACGTCGAGCATGACCAGGTGCGGCCTGACCAGTGGGAGCGCGGCAGGCGGACGGGGACATCATCGTCCGGCACGTCACCTGGCCGGTCGTCAGGCTCGTCTCCGGGTGAGCTGTCACCGGCTCAACGCCTCCGCGACCTGGCCCGGCTCAGCGGCGAGCCCCTCGACGTGCTGGTCGTCGGTGGCGGGATAACGGGTGCGGGTACCGCCCTCGATGCAGCGACGCGCGGGCTCTCTGTAGGTATCGTCGAGGCCCAGGACTGGGCCTCGGGAACTTCCAGCCGGTCGAGCAAACTCGTTCACGGCGGGTTGCGGTACCTCGAGATGCTGGACTTCCGCCTCGTTCACGAGGGCCTTAAAGAACGGGCGCTCCTCCTGCAGCGCCTGGCTCCTCACCTGGTCCACCCGGTCCCGATCATGTGGCCGCTGCACGGGCGTGTAGTGGAGCGAGCCTACGTGGGTGCCGGGATAGCCCTCTACGACCTCCTCGGCTTGTCGACCGGCACCGGCCGGGGCCTGCCTCTGCACCGCCACCTTTCCCGGCGCCGTGCCCTGGAGATGGCCCCGGCGCTCCGTCCTGATGCCCTCACCGGCGCCGTGCTGTACTACGACGCCCAGGTCGACGACGCCCGCTACGTGGTCGACGTCGTCCGCACTGCGGTGGCGTCCGGCGCGGCGGCACTCAACCGGGCGGCGGTGGTGAGGTTCATCTGCGAGGGGGAGAGGGTCGTCGGGGCGGTGGTGAGGGACACCGAGACGGGCGAGGAGTTTGCCGTCCACGCAAAGGTGACCGTCATTGCCACCGGCGCCTGGACCGAAGAGACCGAGGCGCTGGCGGGGCGACAGCGAGCCGTCAGGGTAAGACCGTCAAAGGGGGCCCACCTGCTCGTGGCGGGCGAGAAGCTGAAATTGTCGACCGGGCTCATAACCCGCACCGAGAGCAGCGTGCTGTTCGTCTTGCCCTGGGAGGATCACTGGCTGCTTGGCACTACGGACACGGACTGGGACTTCGGGAAAGCCCGGCCGTTAGCGACATCGTCCGACGTCGACTACCTCCTCGCCCAGGTGAACACCGTCGTGGCCGAGCCGTTGAAGCACAGCGATGTCGAGGCCGTTTATGCCGGTCTCCGGCCTCTCGTGGCTGGGTCCGGTGTGGTGCGGGGGCCAGGGGAAGGCAGAGGTGGCGGCCGGCGCCGGGCGAGACAGACGACCGGGGTCTCACGCGAGCACGCCATTGGGCGCCCCGCGCCAGGTCTGGTCGTCGTCTCGGGTGGGAAGTTCACGACTTATCGAGTCATGGCCGCCGACGCCGTGGACGCAGTCGTCTCGGAAGGGCGGTTCCGGCAGGCTCCATCGGTGACCGAACGAGTACCGCTACTCGGTGCAGACGGTTTCAAGTCACACTGGGAAAAGCGCCGCGAGCTTGCGCAACGACATGGCCTTTCATCAGCCCAGCTCGAGCACCTCCTGCACCGGTACGGGGGCCTGGTGGACGAGGTGCTGGGGACCATTGACGCCTGTCCCTCGCTCGCGGTCCCGGTGGTCGGAGCGGGCGAGTACCTCCAGGCCGAGGCGGTCTATGCCGTTACGCATGAGGGTGCACGCCACCTGGACGACGTACTGACGCGCCGCCTGCGGATCTCGATGGAGACGGGCGACGGCGGCGCCGGCGCGGCACCGGGTGTCGCCGAGCTCATGGCGTCGACGTTGCGATGGGACGAGGTCGCACGCGGGCGAGCGAGATAGAGGACTACGGCCGCCAGGTTGCCCTGGTCCTGGAGGCGGCCACGGCGGCGCCCGACGATGCCGTGGCGGCCCAACTGTCGGACCGCACGCCCTCGTTGCTGCCATTCCCGTGACTGACGTCCCCCCTGGTTGTTGCCCTGACTGCTCTGGTGGCCTGACTGCTGTGCTGGCCTGACTGCTGTGCTGGCCTGACTGCGTGGCGGCCTGACTGCTGTGCTGCGATGGTGGCCCAAACGCGTAACCAGGGACCGGCAATTGCCAGCCCCTGGGTACAAGGCACGCCCCAAATGGTCGTGTTATGGGACTATCTCAGGACCGAATGCACCAACCGGTCGCGGGATGGCCTGGAAGACATTTGCAGGGTGCCGCCAGGCTGACCAGGCTTAGCCGGGCAACGCACATGAGGGCGCTGCCGATCGGCTCCCGCCTGGCCCGTTACCAGCCCGGCGGACCGCTCTCCTCGGTCGAGCTCAACGTCGCCATCTAGCTCTCCTTTCCAGGACGGTTGCCTGAGCAGGTGCTCGTAGATCATTATAACTCCGTGCCCGCCGCAAGTCACGGGCCGCGACCGGACTTGCTCGTCCCGGCTATTTTGGCCGTTGCCGCTTTTGGCCATTTCAAGCTGCCTCACACCGCCTTTCGTAGTGGTGAGAGCGCATTTTGTGGCAGGTAGCCGAATGAATGACGGCACAGGCCCTGACCTGGGTAGATGTAGCAGTGGACGTTGTTACAGTTGCATCGAACGGACGATGGCCACGACCAGGACGGGCAGCGAGCCACTTGAACGAGCCAAAAGAGACGCGAAAGCGCTGTGAGCGGGTGCACCCAGAGCGTGGCTAAGCCGAGGGAAGACGCCTCGGACCGAGCCTGGCGTACCTTTGCTCCCGACCCGAGCGAGGTCTACCTGGCGCGCCGGTTCGTGCTTTCGGTGCTGGACGATTGGGGTCTCGACATCGAGGACCTGCCCCTCCTGGTCAGTGAGCTGGCCACCAACGCCGTACTGCACGCCCGCAGCGATTTCGAAGTGACCGTCATTCGCCGTTCCAAGCATGTCCGGGTGGAAGTCTTCGACCAGAACACCCGCCTGCCCTCCTTCGCGCCGGTCCCGCCAGACGCCTACAGCGGGCGCGGGCTGATGCTCCTGCGGGGGTTGGCCAGCGCCTGGGGCGTGGAGTCCCACTCCGACGTCGGTAAGACGATCTGGTTCGAGGTGGCGGTGCCTGCGACCACGGAGAGCATAAAGAGACGGTCCCGCTCGTTGACCTGACTTCGGGCCCCGGCTAAAGCCCGACCGGTGCGGGGCCCTTGGGTGCGGGGCTCTCGTGCTGGCCCCTGGGTGGGTAGGCAGCGCTTCGTGCCAGGCATACTGGCCGTATGACCATGTTCGCCGTATGACCCGCGTTCCCGAGCCATGGGCGAGCTCGTTCGACAAGGAGCTGGGCGAGCTTGGCGTCAACGGCCGTACGGGTGCGCCCCCGGGAGCATCTAAGGGCGCCGAAAAGGGACGCCAGCGGTTCTTTTCGTGCCTTCCGCCTGGTTATACCGAGGAGACAGCGCCCCAAGACGCCGCGACTGACTGGCTGGAGATGTTCGGTCTGCTCAGCGAGCCGCCCGACGCCGGGAAGGCCGGGCCGCCCGACGCGGCAAACGTGGCGAGCGCCGTCGCCCCCCGGCCCCCGGCGTCGCCGGGGGCGCTGTCCGGGCAGCCCGGTCGTCTCCTGCTGTGCCCTAGCCGTGGCGAGGCGCCGGGGGATTTCCGGCTCCGGAGGATCGGTCTGAGCCGGGTCGAGCTGTCCTCTTTCCTGCCGGTGCTCGAGAGCTTCGGGCTGGTGACGGTGGAAGCTGTCCCGTGGCACTTTGCCATCGGGCCGCAGGGCCCTGATGGTTACGTCGACGACATCGGCGTACGGGTGGACACGCCGCTCATGGCGCCCGGGTTCGATCTGGCTCTCGGCGGAGAGCGCCTTGTCGAGGCCCTCCAGGCCGTGCTCGCCGGCCAGGGGGAGCTAAGCCCCCTCAATCGCCTGGTCCTGGGGGCCGGACTGGACTGGCGCGAAGTCAATCTTCTCGACGCTTACCGTGCCTACCGCCAGGTCGTCGGGGGCCCGAGGTCGGGCGAGGACGCCGATGCCATGAGCCGCGCCCTCGTGACCTTCCCGCCTGTCGCGGCCGCGGTGGTCCGGCTTTTCGCGTCTCTGCTCGTGCCCGACCCGAGCCTATCGGCCAACGAAGCACACGCCGGTGTGGCGGACGCCCTCGCATTGGTGCCCGACCTGGAGCACGACCACGCTCTTCGCGAGGTCGTTTCGCTCGTCGAAGCCACCACCCGGAGCAATTGGGCCCTGCGGGGCGAGACAATAGCGCTCAAGTTCGCCAGTCGTTCGCTGGACTTTTTGCCGGCGCCCCGCCCGATGGCGGAAACCTTTGTGTGGTCACCCTGGTTCGAGGCGGTTCACGTCCGCTTCGGCCCGGTAGCCAGAGGAGGGATCCGGTGGAGCGACAGGCAAACCGACCTCCGCGGAGAAGTGCTCGGCCTGGCCCGGGCCCAGGTGAAAAAGAACTCCCTTATTGTCCCGACCGGCGCCAAGGGAGGTTTTGCGCTGCGCGGTAATGCCGGGGCGGGCCAGGAAGCGGGGAAGGCCGCTTATGGCGCTTTCATAGGCGGGTTGCTGGATATCACGGACACTATCGTCGGCGGAAAAGTGGTGCACCCACAAGGTGTTGTCTGCCGCGATGGGGACGACCCTTACCTCGTCGTGGCCCCCGATAAGGGGACGGCACACTTTTCAGACGTGGCAAATTCGATAAGCGAAGAACGGGATTTCTGGCTCGGAGACGCCTTCGCCTCAGGCGGGAGCCACGGTTACGACCATAAGGCCCTGGCCATAACGGCCAAAGGGGCGTGGACGGCTGTCCGCCGCCATTTCCGCGCCCTGGGTATGGACTCCCAGCGTGAGCGGTTGAAAGTGATCGGTGTGGGGGACATGTCGGGAGACGTGTTCGGCAACGGGATGCTCCAGAGCAGCAGCATTTGTCTGCTAGCAGCGTTCGACCACCGCAACATATTTGTCGACCCCTCCCCGGACCCCGGCCGGTCTTTTGGGGAGCGGTCCCGGCTCAGCCGGCTCGAGCGCTCGTCCTGGCAGGATTACGACCTCCGGGCCGCGTCCAAGGGCGCTGCCGTGTACGACCGGCACGCCAAGCAGGTCGAGCTTTCACCCGAGGCGCGCGCCGTCCTCGGCGCCCGGCCCGGCCCCATGTCCCCGCTCGAGCTCGTGAAAGACGTCCTGGGGGCGCCGGTCGATCTCGTGTTCTTCGGGGGGATCGGCACGTTCGTCAAGGCGCTGGGCGAGAGCGATATCGATGTTGACGACCGGGCGGACGACGACGTAAGGGTGACGGCCGACCAGCTGAGGGCGCGGGTCGTGGCGGAGGGGGCCAACCTGGCGGTAACCCAGCGAGCGCGTGTCAGCTACTCTCGCCGGGGCGGCAGGGTCAACGCCGACTTCATCGACAATGCCGCCGGCGTCGTGATGTCCGACCACGAAGTCAACCTGAAGATCCTCCTCGGCCTGGCGGTGCGTGATGGCCGGCTGGACGCGGATGGCCGTGACGGCATGCTGGTGGGTGCTCAGGGCGCCGTGTCACGTTCGGTCCTGGGCGAAGTGGGCCGGAGCATCGTCGCTCTCGAGCGCGCCGCCGCTTCCAGCGCAGAGGATCTCCCGGCCTACGAGGCCCTGATTGAGGACCTTGTCGGTTCGGGTTTTCTCGATCGCGATGTCGAAGTGCTGCCCGACGCGGAAGAGCTGGCCCGGCGCAAGCAAGCCGGCGCCGGTCTGAGCCGGCCGGAGCTGGCCGTCCTCCTCGCGTACGCAAGGAGCGAGGTGGCCCGGTCCGTAGAAGGCTCGGTACTGGCGGGGGACGATGCTCTGCGGACCTGTGCGGTTGATTACTTCCCGCCAGCGCCGCGGGAAGCTTTTTCGGATCTCGTCCCCGACCACCCGCTGTTCCGCCAGCTTGTCTCATCCCAGGTGGCCAACCAGATCGTGGAACAGGTGGGGGGTATATGGGCCCACGAAGTGGCGTCCGAGACCGGCCGCCAGTTGTGGGAACCGGCCGCCGCGTACTGGTCGGCTCGTGAGGTCCTTGGTGCTGCCGCGTTCTTCGACGAGCTGGACGCAGTCGACTGGTCGCTTCCCGTCGAGGCGGAGACTGCATTGCGAGACCACCTCGGTGCGGCGCTGAGGAGACTGGCCCGTTGGTACCTTTCCCGGCACAAGGACCTGCGGCCCGGGGAGATCATCACGAGCGACCGTCCGGTGGCCCGCCAGATATACGATGGCCGCCTCGCCGCCGGCCCGCCGGCAGCAGCCAGGCTTTCGGCTCTCGGCGTCCCGGAGGACATGGCCAGCCGGGCGGAACGCCTGGGCTGGGCGGCGGTGACCGGTGAGCTGGCGGACGTGGCCCGAACGGCAGAGCGCGACCTCCCCGACGTGCTGGAGGCTTATCTCGTGATCGAGGAAGGGCTGTCGCTGTCCCGGCTCCAGGACGCGGTGAGCCGCCAGGACGTGCCCGACCGGTGGCAACACTGGCAACTTGACCTGCTGTCAGATGACATCGCCCGCATTCGGTCCGACGCGGTGATAAGGGCGCTGCGGTCCCGCCCGGCCACGCCGGGTGCCGACGCGGCTCGTGAATGGCTGGCGGCCCAGGCCGCCTCCCTCAGCCGGGCGTCGAAGCTCATCCAGCGCGTCGGGCCGGCGTCACTGCCGAACTTCTGGTTGCTGACCCTGGCCGTGCGGGCGCTCGGTGAAGCCGTCCGGGCTTAGTGCGGGCGCCGGGCCGCCAGGGCGCTACGGTTCGAGTCAATGACTCTTCCTTTGTGGCCGGACCCACCCGGCCGGAGCCCGGCGAACGAGCCATCGGCCGGTAGCCCGCAGATGGTCGGGCGCGGCCGAGCGAGAGCAGAGCCTCCCCGTACCCTCACCCTTGTCCGGCTGTCCGGCGAGATCGCCCGGTCCCTCGCTGGCATCGGGCGAATAGCCGTAGAGGGTGAGGTGTACCGGCCCCAGACGTCGCGCGGCGGTTGGACTTACTTTGTCCTGCGGGACCGTGCCGCCCAGATGCCGGTGACCTGCCCGGCGCGCAGCGCTCGCCGGTGCCGAGCCGTTGCCGGCGAACGGGTGGTGGTGGTCGGCTCGCTCGTTTGGGGAAATGACCGTGGACAGCTCGTCCTCGAGGCTGAAGAAGTAACACCGGTCGGGGAAGGCGCTGTCGCGGCCATGATCGCAGAGACACGGTCGAGGCTGGCCGCCGAGGGGCTCATCGACCGGCGCAGGCGCCCGTTGCCCCGGTTGCCAGCGGTCATCGGCGTGTTGTGCGGGGCGGACGCCGCCGTCCGAAAGGACATTGAGTCGGTGGTGGCGGCGCGCTTTCCCGGTTATCCCCTGGCCGTCGAAGAGACGACCGTAAGTGGCCCGGGGGCAGCCCTGACGATCATCGACGCCCTGGGACGCCTGTGGCGCAAGCCCGAAGTCGAGGTGATCGTGCTGGCCCGGGGCGGGGGCGACGCCACCGCCCTATTGCCGTGGAGCGACGAAGAGCTTTGCCGTGCGGTGGCAGCGTCACCTGTGCCCGTCGTTTCCGCCATAGGCCACGAGTCCGATCACCCGCTGTGCGACGAGGTGGCAGACCTGCGCTGCGGCACGCCATCCATAGCGGCCCACGCCGTCGTTCCAGATCGCCGCGAGCTGGAGCGCGCGCTCGCCGCGCTGCTCGACCAGGCGGCCAGGGGAGCTCGAAGCCGGAGCGACTTCGCCCGTGAGCGGTTGCACCACGTCGAGGTGCAAGGAGCGCTGGCGGCCGGTTTCGAGCGAGCCGGGCGCCGCTTGCAACACGCCACGGACCGCCTGTCGTGGGCGTACCCGGGACCGGCGGTGCAGGCCGGCCGTCGCCGGCTCGACGCCTGCGAACGCGACCGGCCCATGCTGGGCCGCCTGGCGTCAGGCCGCCAGCGCCTTGACGGCTTGGCCCGCCACGCCCGGTCACTCTCCCCGCAGCGCGTCATCGAGCGCGGCTTCGCCGTCGTGCGTCGTCTCGACGGCACCGTCGTCCGTGATCCCGCCCAGGTCCAACCAGGGGATCTGTTAGAGCTGAGCGTGGCCCGGGGCGAGATCGTGGCCCGTGCCGAGACGGCCTCACCCGAGCAAGGAGGGAGCGGCCGGTGAGCGAGGCCGCCGAGTTCGACCCGGAACTATGCGGCGTCCCGGAGCCGCTCGAGCGTCTCACCTTCGAGGAGCTCCTTGGTGCCCTCGAGCTCCTCACCGCCCGGTTGGCCAGCGGTGAACTGGGGATCGAGGCGGCCGCCGACCTGTACGAGCAAGCCGAGCTGCTCCATGACGCGGCCCAGGAGCGGCTCGATGCCGTCGAAGCGCGGATCGGGCGCCTACGTCCCGCCGGAGGCACCGAAGGCTCCAGTCGCCCGACCAGGTAGGCGCGGGCCGGGCCCTCCTCGCCCCGGCCATGCCCGCGGGCCGGCGCGGCGGGCGGCGGTCCGCAGTGCCGCCTCTAGCTGTGGGAAGCGCGTTCGTCCCAGTTCACCGTGAAGCACCGGTCTTCGAGCCGCCCGGGCGACCAGCGCCCCCAGCGCCCATTGCCGGCGCGGCGGGTTGCTTCGGTCCAGCTCATAACGTCCGGACGGGAAGTCCGACGAACGACCTGCATGATGCCGGCCTCGTAGACCTTGTAGCCCGCCCATACACCGGGGTAGTCCTTCGTGCTGCCGACTTCGGTGATCACGATGGGGCCGTAGCCGTAGCGCCGGTTGCGGTGGCGGTGGCCACACGTCACGAACGTCTCGCGCTTTGCTTCGGCCAGTGCGTCCAGTAGCTGCCGGCTCTGTTCGCAGGGCACGCCGGGCGGGTAGACGTAGGGGACCCGGTAGCGGTCGGGAGGGTGGTGCAGGGCTACCCACGCCTGGCCAGAGGCCTCCTGGGCCAGCGCCGCCATCTGTCTGCTCACTTCGGCTGACAGCTGGCCCCGGTGATAGTGCGGGTCACCCGTGGCCGTGCTCATGAGCACCAACCGGATACCGGGAAGGTCGCGGGCGCGTGGACGCCAGGAGATATTGACGCCCTCGCTCTCCAGCACGGCCCGGACGTTCACGCCCCACTGGTTGTCGTGATTGCCGAGGATCGCCTCTACCGGTACCGGGCTGGCGGCCAACAGGCGCCCCGCGTCGCGCACCTCGGCCGGCGCCGTAAACCGGGTCAGGTCGCCCTTGGCCACCAGCAACTGGGCGCCCCAGGCGGCCGCCTCGTCCATGGCCGCTCGCAAGGCCCTGACCGGATAAGTTTCGCTGCCCGCCTTAACCGTTTCAATGGCATCAGGGCCACCTGGTCTGCCGCCAACTGGTTCAGGGCCGGTGTCTTCAATGCCCCTGGCAACAGGGCGCTCCTCAGGGTCGTGGATCCGCCCCAGAATGCCGAAGAGCTTCTCCCCGATGTGAAGGTCGCTGACGGTGGCGAACCTGGATAACAAGTCCCCACCCGGCGGCACCAGCGTCCGGACCTGCCCGGCGAGGAAGGCGGGGACGCCGCCGCCGCTGACGACGACGTCGTAGGTGGTGCCGGGGTCGAGCCCTTCGACCAGCACCGAGCCCGGGCCGGCGGGCCAGGCCGGGTCGAGCGGACGCCGTCCCGCCCAATGCCGGTAGACCAATCGCCGTTGAACGCGGCTCGGCGTGGGCCCTGGCCGGCGCCCTCCAAAACACCGACTACGCCGAGCACGAGCTCGGCGCGTGGAGACGGTTCAGGCTCGGCCACCATCCCGCCCACTTCGACGCGCAGCCCCTCCGCCGGTGAAGCGGGCCACGTGAGCTGGACAGAACAGTCGTCTACGGCGAAGACCTGCACGGGCCAGGGAGGAGGCCGGAATCGGCCGGCTGCTTTCTTGCCCCCACTAACAGCAGTTGTTTTCAACGAGCTCCTGGTCGGGTGGCAGCAAGGGCGGAGCCAAGCTCCTGGCTGGCCCGCTGCTTGAACTTGAGGTTTATGTTCAAGCGCTCGCGCGCCTGCACGACCCTGCGTTCGCCTTTCCCCAGGGGGTGGGCGTCGAGCCAGGCGAACGCCCGCTGAGCCATTTCGTCGCCTGCGGCCGCCAGCCCCGGCAGCCACTCGAGCATGCGATGGACGGACTTCGGTGGCCAACGGGCGAACATCTCGTCCCAATGCTGCTCGATGGCCTCCCAGGCGATAGCGCAGCCGCTGCGGCGGCCCAGGATGCTGCCCAGGAAGTAGGGCGCGTCCTGGGTACGGACCTCGTCCGAGAAGGCCAGGTCCACCGACCGTCGGACGAGGTCGGGAGCGGAGAAGAGCCCGAGGGCGTCAAGATAGCGGACCTCGTCCTGGGGGGTCGTGGCGGACCTGTAGTGAGCGTGGAGCACCTCCCACTCCTCGGCGCCTCCACCTGCCGCGACCACGCGCGCCACGGCCGTGGCCAGGTCGGCGGACAAAGGCGCCCGCCCGGCATCGGCGTCGGCCAGCCTTCGCCGGGCTTCGGCCCGTACCCCCAAGTCCTGGCCGACCGTCCCCAACAAGGTGACCAGCCGGGCCCGGAGGCGGGCGCGGCGGGGCGGCTCTTCGACCCCGGAGCGGGCCGGGTCAGCTCCGGGGGACCACCCGACCTGGGCGAAAGGACCGGCCGCCAGGCGCTGCACGAGGTGCGCCAGTTCGGCCAATTGGCTTTCGTCAGCCACGACCTCCAGGAGGCCGAGGCCACCGGCGAGGGCCCACCAGACATCAGGGTCCGTCTCCTGGCCCAGCAGTGACCACAACGTCAGCGGGCTTTCGAGGGCCAGCAAGCCCGAGACCGTCTCGGCCCAGGTGTCCGAGACGAGGCTCAGGCGTTCCCGGGCGTCTAGCTGGCCTACTGCAGAAAAGATCCGCGTGCGCAACTCGCCGCTGTAGTGGACCCTGTAGACGCCCCACGCCCCTTCGTTGATCACCGCCCACGAGACGGGCCCCTGGACAGCCACCGTCGTCGATATGTCGTCGAGCCAGAGCTGGTCGTGATGGACGGTACCGTCGGCGGCGGCATAGCGCAGGCTTACCGGCACGACCCAGCGCTCTGCTTCCGAAGAGCCACCGTCGAGGAGAAAGCGCCGCTGGGAAAGCGTCAGGCCGTTGCCGTCGTCGGTCAGGTCAACCGACACCAGCGGGTGACCGGGCTGGTTTACCCACGTCCCCATGGTCGTCCCAACGCTTTGGCCGGACGCCACCTCGAGGGCATCCCAGAGGTCCGTCGTATCGGTATTCGCGTAGGCGTGCTTGTCGAGATAGAAGTTGAGGCCCTTGCGGAACGTGTCTTCGCCCAGGTGCCGCTCGATCATGCGGAGCACGGCGGCGCCCTTGTCGTAGGTGATCACGTCGAACATGTCCTCGACTTCTTCAGGCCGGCCGACGGGGTACTCGATGGCCCGCGTCGAACGCAGGCCGTCGGTGGCCAGGGCACTGGCTCGGCTCACCCCGAAATTGGTCCAGATTTCCCATCGGGGCCTGAAGGCGTCCGTGGTCAGTAGTTCCATGAACGTGGCGAAAGCCTCGTTCAGCCACGTGCCCTCCCACCAGCGCATGGTCACCAGGTCGCCGAACCACATATGGGCGGTCTCGTGAGCGATGGCTGTCACTACCCGCTGCTGCTCGTCGGGCGAGCTGTCCTTGCTTACGAGCAGCGCCGTTTCCCGGTACGTGACCAGGCCGAGGTTCTCCATTGCCCCGGCGGCAAAGTCGGGTATGCCGACGTGGTCGAGCTTGTCGGAGGGGTAAGGCATGCCGAAGTAATTGCGCAAGAAGGTAAGCGAATGGGAGGCGGCGTCTTCTGCCAGTGCTGTCAGTTCGGCCCGCCCGGGGACGGAGCCGATGCGCAGCGGTACGCCCTCCACGAGCTTTGCGGTCGTCATCTCGAACGGCCCAATTACTATCGCCACGAGGTAAGTGGACATCTTCATGGTGTCCGCGAAACGGGCCCGGCGTTTCCCGTTCCCGAGCGCTTCCGACGAGATCTCACGTGCATTGGAAAGTACGGTGAGGCCTTCGTCGGCGATGATCGTGATGCCGAAGCTTGCCTTCAGGTCGGGCTCGTCCCAGCACGGCATGGCTCGCCGGGCGTCGGTCGCCTCGAACTGGGTGGCGGCGACCCACACCTCTTCGCCGTCCTCCCGCTTGAACTTGCTGCGGTAAAAACCACGCAACAAGTCGTTGAGCTTGCCCGAAAACCGCATCTGCAGCTGGGCTGTGCCGGCCTCGAGAGAATCCCTCGGTGCGCAACGAAGCCTGTTCTTCCTCGGTGTTGTAGGAGACAACCGCCGGCAGGCTTTTTCCTTCCGGCTGCAAGAAATGGGCTTCGTGGATCTTCAGCTCCGCGGCGTTGAGCACGACCTCGCGGGAGGGTTCGATCACCCTCAGGTCGACAACGGCCTCGCCGTCGAAAGTGGCGTTGGCGAAGTCTGGCTCGAACACCAGGGAGTAGTACTCGGGGACAACATTCCTCGGTAACCGGTACGGCGGTCGCTCGTCCACCTGGCTACCCTACGACGACGCTGTAGGTCTATGCCAAACCGTTTGTCAACCCGGGATCAGGCACTTTCGGGTTCTGTCGGCGGCAGGTACTCGAGCGATAGGTCAGCCAGGCGGACCAGGGTGGAGGCCACCCACGCCCCGAGCGAGCTGAGTGTCGCCTCCGTAGCCGCGCTCACCTGACGGGTGGCACCCGATCGAGATTGAAGGGCATCTGTCGCGCTGGCGCGCGCCCCCGCCCACCCGGGGAACAGGCTCGCCTCCTTGTCCTCGCCGGTGGTCGGTGCCGGCAGCCGGTAGCTGCCTTCGTAGGCCACCTCGACGGCGACTTCGGGAGGAGCACCCTCTTCCTCGTAGGCCTCTTCTATAACGGGGGCCGAGCGGGCGAGATTGTCGCCACCGATCTCCGGGCTGTCCTCGGGCAAGACCGCCAGCACCGTCGACAGGGCGGGCCGGGACGCCAGTCGCTGCACCCGGAACACGACCTCGATCCCTATCTCGGGTAGCTCGTCGACTTGTTCACCCATGCTGAGACTGCGCCAAGCCGACTGGCTCCAGGTCTGCCAGTCAAGGCTGATGTCGGCGCTGACACGGGGAGGGTCCCCGTCGCCAGGCAAGCTCACCGTCGTCTCCCACACCAGGTCGCCGGTCAGCAAGTCGTAAACGAGACGGTCGTCCTGCCCCGCCCGCTCTAAAAGGCTCTGGTCGAGCGCCGCCCGCAGGGCTCCGACCGTGTCGAGGAACAAGTGGTCCAACATCAAAGGCTCCAAGCGATTTTACTGAACATACATCAGGCCGGACATCAGGCCGGACGAGGGTCGAGCCGGCCGCTGACGCGTCCCGGTCTAAACAACGTGTGCGCAGGAGGTCGCACCTGGCTCAGTGGCACCCGGGGCGGGCAGCTTCACTGAGGCCACCGGGCCACCGGGCGGCGGATCCGCCCACGGGCAGTACCCTTGGTGTGTGGAACGCATCGGACTGGTGGGCCTGCCCAATTCAGGTAAATCGAGCCTGTTCAACGCCTTGACCAAGGGCTCGGCCCCCGTTGCCAGCCACCCGTTCTCAACTACCGAGACCAGTACCGGGGTGGCTCAGGTGCCGGACCATCGCCTCGATGCCCTGGCCGAAATGAGCTCCTCGAAGAAGGTGATCCACGCCGGCGTCGAGCTGGTCGATATAGCCGGCCTGGTGGCGGGGTCGTCAACGGGAGAGGGGCTGGGCAACCGCTTCCTGGGCGGGATCCGCGAGGCGGACGCCATTTGCCTTGTCTTAAGGGCCTTTGAGGACGCCAATGTGCCCGGTGGTAGTGACCCGCTCGAGGATCTCGTGGTGCTCGAACTCGAACTGGTCCTGGCCGACCTGGCCAGCGCCGAGTCTCAGCTGGAGCGGCGGCGCAAGGCGGCCAAACAGGACCGTTCGCTGGCCGGCTCTGTTGCCGCCCTGGAGCACGCACAGCGGTTGCTCGCCGACGGGGCGCCCCTTTACCGGTCGGACCTGACGGGGGAGGAACGTGAGCAATTGCGCCCGTTTTTCATGCTCACGAACAAGCCTGTCCTGGTTGTCGTCAACCTGGGCGAAGATGCCGTGACTGATCCTGCGGCCCTGATAAAACCCGTCGCCGACGAACTGCAGGGGGCGGCGGAGGTGCTTGGCGTAAGCGTGAAGCTGGAGGCCGAAGCGGCTCAGTTGCCCGAGGAGGACAGCGTGGAACTGCTGGAGGGCCTCGGCCTCGGCGAGGGAGCCCTGCCCCGCGTGGCCCAGGCCGCATACCGGTTGTTGGGCCGGCGCACATTTTTCACCACGGGCGACAAAGAAAGCCGGGCATGGACGTTCAGGGCGGGGGCCAAGGCACCCGAGTGCGCGGGCGTCATCCACTCCGATCTCCAGCGCGGTTTCATCCGGGCCGAGGTGGTCCACTGGGACGAACTGTTGAAGCTCGGGTCCTGGGCGGCGGCGCGCGAAGCGGGCAAGTTACGCGTCGAAGGCAAGGAATACGAAGTCGTGGACGGCGATGTCCTCGAAATCCGCTTCAACGTTTGAGGCGCCGAGGTCACCCCGAGCCTCACGTGGTCCGTGAGGCGGCCGGCCGAGATGCCGGGAGCCGGGACGCCGGAGGCCGGCCTATGGAAGGCCGGATAGTGGTCGTAGCCACACCGATCGGCAACCTCGGCGACCTGTCGCCCCGGGCCGTCGACGCCCTGGCGTCGTCGGACTACATATATTGCGAGGACACCCGGCGGACATTGAAGCTCCTCAGCCATTCGTCGATATCGGGCCCTCGCCTGGTCTCCCACCACCGCTATAACGAGGCGGCTACGACCCCGGCCGCAGTGGCCCGGGCCAAGGCGGGAGCGACCATCGCCGTCGTCACTGATGCCGGCACTCCTCTGGTCAGCGACCCGGGGGCGCGGTTGGTCCGCGCCGCCCTGGCCGAGGGGATCACGGTAGAGGTCGTGCCGGGGCCGTCGGCCGTGCTGGCCGCCCTCGTCGTCTCCGGCCTGGCGACCGAGCGCTGGTGCTTCGAGGGTTTCCTGCCCCGGTCTGGTCGGCAGCGAGCCGAACGGCTGGCGGCACTGGCGGCGGAGACGGACCGTGCCATTGTCATTTTCGAGTCGCCTTACCGCCTGCAACGGGCACTCGACGACATACTCGAGGAGTGCGGGCCTTCCCGCCCGATCGCCGTTTGCCGGGAACTGACGAAGGTGCACGAGGAAGTGTGGCGGACGACGACGGCGGAGGCGGCGGAGCGGGCTCAGGCGGTAAAACCACGCGGAGAGTACGTCCTGGTGCTCGGCCCGCCGCAAGACAGAGACAAAGGCAAAGACAAAGACACGCCGCCCAACGGGTCAGGGCCCGCACGCTGAGTAGCCCGTCCTTCGTACGCTTCGCTCGTTCTGGCGGCGGCGATGACAGGCGCCGTCCGGCAACCTTGTTTGCACCGCTACCCTTTGAGCGCGTGTCGCTCAACTTTTCTCTAACACGCTCGTCCCGGCGCACGTTGGTCAGGCTCGCTGCCGGCGTCAGCCTGGTCGTCGCCGCTGCACCCGGCCTGGCCTCCAACGCCCAGGCATTTGCTGCACCCGCTCCAACCGGGGGGAGCATCCACTGCACCAGCGACCTCCCCTCTATGGGCCGCTTAGCGTCACCCAGGCCATGGCGGCGGGGACCGGTGGGTTCTTGCAGCTGGGTTGGCCCACGGCGCCCGGCAAGAACAAGTTCATCGGGACGTGCCTACTGACCGGCACCATCCCGGCCGGTTGGACCGTGGACCAGGCCCCGTTTTCTACTCTGTCGGCCGGCGGCGGCTCCGGCAACGCGGGGACTTTCGTCTGGGACAGCAGCGAGGACGACACCACTTTTTCCGACTCCGGCACTTTCACCAATTCCGGGAAGTTCGAGGACGACGCAAAAGGCTTTACCCAGTCGATCGCGGTGGGGAACTTCGTAAATACAGGCACCGTGCTGTCGAACTCGACGGGAATGTGGGCGACGGGGACGACGGCCACCCCCACCTGCCCAACGTGCACGTTTGTCGACGACGGCATTGTGCAGGTGAACAGCAAGGCCACCTTTGCCTCGGCCAGCGTGTTCGAGCTGGGACCGGACGGCACCATCGATGCGCCGGGCGACTTTGACATTGCCAATGCTTCGACCTTCGATGTGCTCGGAGGCTCCGTCACGGCGGGCACGCTGGTCACGGGGCAGTTCCTCGGTCAGGCCCCCTCGACCATCGAGTTCGCTCCCACTCTGCCGGCAGGGTCAAAGGGTAGGATCGACATCGCCACTTCGTCCAACTTGCACGGTGTAATACCGAAGCACTGGACGATAAACAACACCGGTGGGTCTATTTTCGCCAGCAACGCGGGCAATGCCGGGACTTTCGTCTGGTCGTCCGGGATCGATGACTCGACCTTTTCCGATAGCACCCCATTTATAAATTCCGGTAGTTTTTCCGACGATGCCACCGGGTTCAACCAGGCCATTGAAATGTCGCGTTTCGTCAACACCGGCACGATGGTGTCCAACGCCCCGGGCTTCTCGGTGGCCGGGCCAACGGGAGTGAAGCCGGTCTTCGTCGACAGCGGGACCGTGCTGGTGGGCCCAGGGGCGGCTTCGCAGCCGGCGGAGTGATGGACCTGAAGGGGACGATCGTCAACCACGGCAACTTCAGCATCGACGGGACGACCCTCGAGGTAGACGGTGGGTCCGCCACGGGGCGGCCGCTGTCCGCCACCTACCACCTGGGGGCAACGCCCGCCGCGGTGACCTTCGGGGCCGCTGCGCCCTCGTCCTCCGGCGTGATCGATACGAGCATCCCCGTCACGCTGACCGGTGTCATCCCCAGGCACTGGACGCTCGACGCCAACTCGATGATGGCCAACGGCGCCGGTAATGACGGGACGCTGGACTGGGACGGCAACGGGCTTTTCACCGGCAGCGGTACGTTCGTGAACTCCGGCTCCTTCATGATCCAGGACAGCTCCGTGTCGGCATCCGTTGCTCATCTCGTAAATGGTCCCGACGGCAAGGTGGTGCTGAGCGGCGACAGCGGTCTGTCGGTGACGGGAAGCCTCTCCAATGACGGCGTCCTCGATATCGGTAGGAGCAAGACCTCTGTGAGCGACGACTACGCCCAGGGCTCGAGTGCCACTATCAGCCTCGTCGTATCGGGGCCCTCCACCTCGGGAGTGCTCGCCGTGGCCGGCAGTGCGGCCCTGAACGGCACGCTCGTGGCCCAAAAGATGCCCAATTATGCACCGCACAAGGGCGATGCACAGCAGGTTGTGTCCGCCCGCGGCATCTGGGCGCTTCCGGCACGTCACGCACCCGGGCCTTGGGACAACAGTTAGCTACAACTCGACCGGTGTAACGCTGCAGGTGCAATAGAGGTGCGATAGGGCGACGGCTCAAAAACAGAGGGTGGCCCTGACCGAAACCGGTAACCTGTGCCGGTGGCTCGTTTTTATGTCACCACGCCGATCTATTACGTCAACGACGCCCCTCATATCGGCCATGCCTATACGACGGTAACGGCCGACGCCCTGGCCCGCTGGCACCGCTTGCTGGGCGAGGAGGTCTTCTTCCTTACGGGGACCGACGAGCACGGGCTCAAAATGCAGCGATCGGCGGAGGCCAACGGGCTCAGCCCGCAGGAGCAGGCCGACCTGTACAGCGCTCGGTTCCAAGACACGTGGGAGCTGCTGGACATCTCCAACGACGACTTCATCCGCACCACCGAGCCCCGCCACCACCGCGCCGTCAGGGCGCTCATGCAGGCGGCCTACGACAACGGCTGGATAACCCCGGGCACGTACGAGGGCCTCTATTGCGTTGCCTGTGAGGCTTATTACACCGAGAGCGACCTGGTTGACGGGCTTGCCCCGTTCACGCCGGCCGGTGGAACTGTTGCGGGAGGAGAACTATTTCTTCCGCTTGTCGGCTTTTACCGACCCGCTCCTCGAATGGTACGAAAACAACCCTGGGGGTAACGCCTGAAGCCAAACGTAACGAGGCCCTGGGGCTCATAAAAGGTGGGCTGCAGGACATTTCCGCGACCCGCACGTCGTTCGACTGGGGCGTGCGGGTGCCGTGGGACGACCGCCACGTTTTTTATGTCTGGTACGACGCGCTCATCAATTACGCCACCGCCGTCGGTTACGGGGACGACCCCGCCCGTTTCAATGAGTGGTGGCCGGCCGTCCACCACTTGATCGGCAAGGACATTCTGCGTTTCCACTGCGTTTATTGGCCCGCGCTGTGCATGGCGGCCGGCATCGAGCCACCCCACCGGATCTCTGTTCACGGTTACCTGCTGGTGGGGGGCGAAAAGATGTCCAAGACCGCCTTGAACCAGATTTCTCCCGCCGACCTGGTCCCTGATTTCGGTGTGGACGGCTTCCGTTACCACTTCCTGCGGGACCAGCAGTTCGGCCCCGACGGCGATTTTTCCTACGAAGGGATGGTCGCTCGTTATAACGCCGACCTGGCCAATAACCTGGGCAACCTGCTGGCCAGGGTGGGGGCGGTCGTCCAGCAAAAGTGGGCGGCATAGGCCCCGCGCCCCGTCCGGACAGCCCCCTCGGAGATATAGCCGCCGAAACCTACGACGCCGCCGCTTTGGCGTGGGGGCGGGTGGCCCCCAGCGATGCCCTGGAGGCGACATGGCGCCTCGTCCGGGCCGCCAATGCGGCGCTCGAGGTAGCCGAGCCCTGGCGGGCCGAGCCCGGGCCTGAGGTCGACGCCGTCCTCGGCGACGCTCTAGAGGTGCTGCGTATCGTGGCTATCCTCGCCAGCCCCGCTTTGACGCGGGCCGCGACCGAAATCTGGAGACGGATCGGGCTGGCCGGGTCGCCGGCCGGGGCCAGGCTCCCGGACGCCTGCAAGTGGGGAGGCTACCCGGGGGGGCTGCCCGTTGAGCGGGGGGCTCCGCTGTTCCCTCGCCTCAGGGCGTAGCCCGGCCTGTGTGGTGCGACAGTCACTGCCATATCCCGTACGAAGGAGTGGGCCTGGAGGCGATCAGCGAAGCCAGGGCCGCCGGGGTCACCCGGCTCGATCACGTAGGGACGGACGCCGAGCAGTCCGCCTTAGCCCTCCAGGTGGCGGCCGAGCACGAGGGAGTGTGGGCCACGGTGGGGCTTCACCCTCACGAAGCCAGCCGGGGGGTCGGGACGGTGGAGCCGCTGCTGCAAGGACAGGCAAAACTGGTCGGCGTGGGGAGTGCGGGCTCGACTACCACTACGACTTTCTCCCCGTCCGCAGCAGCGAGAGGCCTTTGCCGCCCAGGTGGCCCTGGCCAGGGCCCATGGGCTGGCCCTCGTTGTGCATACCCGCGAGGCATGGGAGGACACGTTTGCCATCCTGCGGTCAGAGGGCGTACCGGAGCGCACGGTGTTCCATTGCTTCACGGGAGGACCGGCCGAGGCGCAACGCTGTCTGGACCTCGGGGCGTGGCTGTCCTTCAGCGGGATCATCACGTTCAAGAACGCCGGCGACGTTCGGGAAGCGGCCGCCCTCTGCCCGCTCGAGCGCCTCCTTGTCGAAACCGACACGCCTTACCTGGCCCCTGTCCCGTACCGGGGGAAGCGGAACTCGCCCGCTTACATTCCCGTCGTCGGTGCGGCGGTGGCGGCGGCCAAAGGAGTGGTTGAGGCCGACGTGGAAGCGGCCAGTTGGGCCGGGGCGGCTGAGGTTTTCCGGCTCGGCAAAGCGGCCTCCTGACCCGGTCCTTACGGCCAGGACGAACCCGGTCCCCACGGCCAGGATGAAGGAGTGACCCTTTCGCGGCCCGAGGTGCTCCGTCTCTTGGAGGACAACGGGATCTCGCCGAGCCGCGCCCTGGGCCAAAACTTCGTGGCCGACCCCAACACTGTCCGGCGTATCGCTCGGCTGGCGGGCGTCGGCGCTGGGAGACCGCGTCCTGGAGGTTGGCGCCGGCCTCGGGTCGTTGACGCTGGCTTTGGCCGAGACCGGTGCGATGGTCACCGCCGTCGAGCGTGACCGCTGGCTCGTACCGGTCCTGCGCAAAGTCCTCGCCGACCACCGCGGCCGCCGGTGGAGGTGGTCGAGGGGGACGCCATGAACCTGGACTGGGACAGCCTGCTCGTACCGCCCGAAGGCTGGGTACTCGTGGCCAACCTCCCGTACAACGTGGCCACGCCACTTGTCGCGGACCTGCTGGACGAAGTGCCAGCTGTCGATCGGATGCTCGTCATGGTGCAGCAGGAAGTCGCCCACCGCCTCGTCGCCCGGCCGAGAGAGCCTGCCTATGGCGCCGTTTCGGTCAAGGTGGCGTACTGGTCCGAGGCGGCCCTCGCCGGGACCGTGCCATCATCGGTCTTCGTGCCAAAACCGAAAGTTGGCTCCGCCCTCGTCAGCATCCGGCGCCGTCCGGCCCCCGCCGTGGACCCGCTCGTGATCGGGCCGGGGCCGCTGTTCACACTGGTCCGGGCCGGGTTCTCGCAACGACGAAAAATGCTCCGCCGCGCCCTGGCCGGCCTCGACCTACCGGCCGGCGCCTTTGCGGAAGCCGGTATCGACGAGGAAGCGAGAGCCGAGCAATTGTCCGTTACGGACTGGGGGCGCCTGGCCGCTACCGTAGCCCGCTTGGCGGCGCAGCCAGAATGAGCCCAAAATGAGCGTTGCGCCGACCGGTGATGGACAAGGAAGGAGCCCCACTAGAGCGGTTGCCATCGACCCGGGGGCGAGCGCCAGGCTGTAGCGCCCGTCCGCGTGACCGCACTGGCGAAACTGACCCTGTCGCTGCGAGTCACAGGCGTCCGGGCCGACGGCTACCACCTCCTTGACGTCGAGATGGTCAACATCGATCTGGCCGACACGCTCGAGCTATCGGAGGGCGACGGTCTGGAGGTCGTCGACAGGGGGGCGGGGGCGGGTGGCTACGGGCATGTGCCCGCCGACAGCTCCAACCTGGTCAGCCGGGCCCTCGCCGTCGTGGGCCGCCAGGTGCACGTGCGACTGGTGAAGCGGATCCCGGCTGGGGCCGGCCTGGGCGGCGGCTCAGCTGACGCTGCTGCCGTGCTGCGGTGGGCTGGCGCCACTGGCGCGCCGGGCTTGAAGCTGGCCCACGCGTTGGGTTCGGACGTACCGTTCTGCCTGGCCGGTGGTGGGCGCGCCCGGGTGACCGGCACTGGTGAGATCCTCGAGCCGTTGTCCTTCGAGCCGGTGGCCGGCCTGGCCTTTACCCTGCTGGTCCCGCCCTTCGGGGTCTCCACCGCCGCCGTTTACAGGGCATGGGACGTCCTTGGCGGGCCGTCTTCGCTCAACTTCAACGACCTCGAGCCCGCAGCACTGGAGGTGGAGCCTCGCCTGGCCGCCTGGCGTGACCGGCTGGGCGACGCCACGGGCAAGCAGCCGGTGCTGGCCGGGAGCGGCTCGACGTGGTTCGTGCGCGGCGGCTACCCGGGGCCAGGTCGCCTGGTCGTCCACGCCTCGAAAGCGCCAAGAGCGGGCTGAACGAGGCGGGACCAGCGACAGCCGGCAGGCCCGAGTGGCGCCAAACTTCGGGCGGGCGCGGCCACGCCCAGATCGGACGCAGCGTTTGGCGCCGCCCCGCACAAACCAGATGACTCGCCCGCCAGGTTGACCAAGCTGCAATTAGGAGCGGCCACCAGTTACGAAGGGCCGCTCCTCATCAAGGCGCTACTTGCCGGCCCGTCTCTGCCAGCGAGTGGCCTTGAGCATCTTCTTGTGCTTCTTCTTTCGCATTCGCTTGCGACGCTTCTTGATCAACGATCCCATGGCGGGTTGCAACTTAGCAGGTCGGCGGGACCGCTTTACCGGCAGGCAGGTTTTTCGGGTCGGGAGGACCGTTTATCTTCAATCACGGGTGGCGTCCCTCCGTGACCGCTGGCCCCGGCTGTCTAGTGCCCGCTTGTACCGGTGGGGGCGCTCTTGGCCGATGCACCCTTGGGCGGCGGCACACCCACCCGGGGAGCGGCCACCGCCGTGACCGGCCACCGGCGCCGAGAAGTGGTTGAGAGCCGGCCCATAAGTGCCAGGGCGCCGGGGTCGTCCGTCCCCGGGCGCACTTCAAGTGCCCCGCCGGCGACCATTTCGTCGATCACTTCCTGGCCCAGGTCGCTGCGCACGATCGTCAGCGTCCACTCCTTCAGCTCGCCTATCCCACCTGTCGAGATATCAGCGTGCTCGGCGGCGAAGTCCGGACAGGACTTACAACCCTCCCGCGTCCATTCATGCCCTTCCTTGAGCGACACCTCGTGGTAGGACCCGTCACGGCACCAGATCTGGAAGACGCCTTTGATGTTGATCTTGGCGATATCACGCCTGGCCAGCCCGTAGCGGGCTTCGAAGAACTCCTCGAAGATGGCGTCGTCGAAGGTCTTCGAGCACATGAGGCCGATGGAAAGGCCCAGGCGACGGCCGACCTTGCCCACCTTGCGAGCCTTCATGACGACGGGGGCTGAGGTCTGGCAACCCATCCCGACGAGGGCCAGTCGCTCGGCCCCACTGGATATGGCCTCGGCGTAGCCCAACGGGTTGGCCGAGTAGGTGTAGCGAGAGCCGGCGGCCGCCAGGATCTCCGCTCTCGTCCGCGCCACTCCCGGTACGGCCTGCCAGCCCGACCCATCGCCCTCCAGCAGCGAGACGAGGGCGGCGTCGATGCGACCGTGCTCGAGGCACCAGAGCAAGATGGCCGAGACAACGCCCCCATCCTGTCCGGCCGCCAGCAATTCGGGATCCGTGGCCCGGGCCAGGAGCGACGACTTGATCACGCCAGACTGCTCTTCGGGCTCCCGGGACCGGCCGAAGAGGAACGTGTCGGCTTCGGTTTCCCAGTTCCTGAACCGGGGGCAAGCGCGAGTGCAGCTGGTGCAACCTTTGAGGCCGTGGCTGCAGCCACCCGGTCCTAGCTCTTCCTCCAGATGGAAGGGCTTATAAGCGCCGTCCGCCGTGTTATAGCCGAGGACGTCGTGCGGGCACGCCACAATACAGGCGGCGCACCCCGTGCACAGTCCCGAGGTCACGACCTCGCTGTAGAGCTCCGCCCACTCGACCCTCCAACGTTCAGGTGCCTGGCGCTCTTCGATCGCGGTCATCCTGCCTAGCGTAATGGCGGCAGAGGGCCTGGTTGAACTTGAAGGCCCGTTTGAAGTGACGAGTAAGTCATGCGGGTATCAGTGCCCTCGAGGTTGGGTACACCAATCTGGTGATGTGGCATCGAGTGATTTGGCCGCGAGGACTTGTGGCTGAGTGAGCTGGGCCCGGCCTCGTCGCTGGACGAGGCGCACAGGAGCGGACAGCGGAGCTGGGGCCGGCACACGGAATGAGGCACACGGAATGAGGCACACGGAATGAGGCCGGTCCGGCTCGTCGCCACTCCGGTACGGCTGTTGAAAGCGTCGGAAGATCACTACGACGACCTGTTCCGCGAGCTCCAGATGGCTCGCCTGAGCGCTACAGGCGGCGCCGGCGAGCCAGGTCCCGCCCTCCTGGCCAGGACGGGCCGGGGAGACCAGCGGGTTTCGGTTCACAGCTTGGCGCTGCGGGCGGAGCAGGTGAGAAGTCAGCTCGCTTATGTACGGGAGCCGGCCCGGCGGGCCATCTGGGAGGCGTCGAGGCGCGGCGACCAGGTCCTGGACTTCGAGGTGCTCGCCGATGCCGGCATGCCGAAGGTGCTCGGCGAGGTGGAGCGGTTGCTGGTAGCGGCTTCGGTCGCCGCTCAAAGCGGTTTTCTGCTGACCGAGCCGCCGGAGCCCGAAGTAGTGGCATGGCGGCGGTGGTTGCGCCAGGAAATGCTCGACCAGGTAGGGGGAGAGCCGCCGCGGGCGTGCCCTTTCCCCCCGACGGCCTGAGGGTGACCGGCGGCCCCGGTGGACCAGCCCAGTTCGACCGCAAGCGTCATGTGCAGTAACGGTGTCATCCGTGGTGCTGGACACCGCCGGCACAACGTTCTTTGCCTCGCTCCGACCGTGCACTGAAGGCAACGATTGCCACAGCTCAGCTCTGAAGAGGCCCGGGACCGCTTCGCCGCGGCGCGTGTGGCCCGGCTGGCCACCATTGATGAGAGTGGCCGGCCCCACCTGGTACCGATGGTGTTCGTGGTCTATGGCGACATCGTGTACAACGCCGTCGACCACAAGCCCAAGCGGACGGCCACGTTGCGCCGCTTCGCCAACGTGGCTGCGAACCCGGCTGTCTCCTTGTTGGTCGACTATTACGAGGACGAGGACTGGGACGCACTGTGGTGGTGTCGTGCTGATGGGTCAGGGCGCCTGGTCGAACCCGGGTCCGCCGAGGAGAGGGATGCGATAGCTCGGCTGCGTGACCGCTATCTGGCCTACGTAGACCGGCCGCCGCACGGGCAAGTGCTGGCCGCGGACGTGTGGCGCTGGTCCGGGTGGGCGGCTCGCTCGAAGTAGCCCGGCCACCAGGCCAAAGGGCGGCGGTGGGCCCCTGGGCCGGCAGGTGACGGCACGAGGGCGCACAGGCACACGGCGCACACGAGCGGGCACCGAGGCGCTCCAGGGCGGGTGCCCCCCAGCGTTTCCCCCCGCACAACCCGCGCTACCCCTACGCGCGCTCAGCGACGCTTATCGCCGTATGAAGGCCCCCAACCCCACCGTTGTGAGCCGGTGACCAGCGCCACGGCTACCGCGAAGATTGGCGCAACGCCCGCCACGGCGACGGGGCCATCGAGCCCGGCCGTTGCCGTTGCCCTTCCCGCTGACGGCCCGTGCCGGACCGCCGCCGCCGCCCGCCGCCGCGTCTCGGCTCGCTCGGCCGGCCGCAGCCGGATCTTCCTCGTTGTCGTCGGTATTTACATCGCCGGCCTCGTTTTCTGGCTCGTTCTCGGTCTGCTGCCCACGCTGGCCCACGTCTGCGAGCCGGTCCGCAATTGGGCCATGTCCCTGGCCATGTCTTCGTCGCCCCTCGCTCCGATGGCGGCCAGGATCCTTAGCTCGGACCAGTCGATGGCCGGCATGTCGATGGACGTCGCCAGCACCGGTTCGGTCTTGATCGCGTACGCCTTCAGCGCCCTCAATCTGGTGCTCGGCCTGATCCTGGTTGCTCGCCGGTCCCGGGAGCTCGTACCACAGCTTCTGGCGCTGGCCTTGTTGGGTACCGCGGCCACGTTCAACAAACCCAGCCACTCCGTCTTCCACATCATCGGCGAGCCATGGCCAGTCAAAGTCGTGCATTTCATGTTCCACATCGTGTCGGGAGTCGCCTACGTGTGGGCCGTCGTGCTCTTCCCCGACGGCCGGCTCCCTCGCCAGCTGCGGCTCGAAGGCAAGCGCCTGGCCGGTGTCGTCGCCCTGGTCACAACCTTGATAGCCGTAGTGTGCTGGCGGAGCAGCTTCATCGACCACCCGCTCTTCTTCGTGGTGTTCTTTGGCGTAGCGGTCTCCGTCGCCGGCCTGTGCGCACAGGCTCTGCGTATCAGCGACCCGGCGTCGTCGGCGACCGAGCGAAGGTCGTGCCGCCTGCTTGGCGCCGCCCTGCTCCCGGCCTTCGTGACCGGTGTGCTGTGGTTGGGCGCCCGGGTTGCGGGCGAGGTCGGTGGCACCGTGGCGCCGGGAACGGCGCATTTCGGCACGTCGCTCGAGAACGTGTTCCCGGCCGTCTTTGCCGTGGTGCCGGTGGTCCTCTTTTTCGGCATCCTTCGCTACCGGCTCTGGGACATCGACTGGCTCCTCAGCCGCGCCCTGTTGTATGGGACGCTGGCCGTCGTCATCGGCGCTGTTTACGTCGTCGGCGTTTCAGCCATAGGGCTTGGCGCGGGCGGCGGCCTGTGGGCCACCGTCGTTGTGCTGAGCCTGGTGGCGGTGGCCGTCGACCCGCTCCGGAGATGGTTGCGGGGTTGGCTGAACACCCTCTTTTACGGCCAGGTGCTTAGCCCGGCGCAGGCCGTGCAAACGATGCTGGCCAGCCTCGACCGCCTGACGCCCGGCACCGACTTGAGCGAGCTCACCCGGGTGGTCGTCGAGGCAACCAGGGCGTCTCGCTGTGAGCTGTGGTTGACTTCGGGCGACCATCTCCTCAGGGTCGCCGCCTTCCCCGAAGAGGAGACCGGGCCGCTGCCGCCCACCACGTGCGGGTCGTACACCGACGAAAGACGGGGCCTCCACGTGCCCATCGTCTTCCACGACCGCGACCTCGGGTCGTTGTTCGTCGAGTTCCAGGGCAACGGGGTCTTGGGGCCGGTGCAATCGGCTCTCGTCTCAAATCTGGCTGCCCATGCCGGCGCGGTGGTCCACAATGCTGTGCTCAACGCTGAGCTTGCCCGCCACGTGACCCTGCTGTCAGAGCACGTCGAAGAGCTCCGCGCCTCCCGCCGGCGCCTGGTGGCGGCGCAGGACACCGAGCGCCGGGACCTCGAACGCAACCTTCATGACGGCGCTCAGCAATCGCTGGTGGCGGTCCTCATCGGGTTGCAGACCGCAAAGGCCCTGAAAGCCAGTCCCGAACGACGACAGGCGGAAATTGACGACATCCGCCGCCTGCTCGAGCACACGGCTGCGACCCTGGGGGAGCTGATAAGCGACACCGGGCCAAGCGCACTGGCGCGGTACGGGCTGGCCGGCGCCCTGACAGAGGCCGGGCAATTAGCCAGCCGGTCGGGGGTAGAGGTCCGGGTCAGCAGTTCCATCACCTCGGACCTGGCTCCCGATGTGGCCACCGCGGTTTACTTCTGCTGCCTGGAGGCGCTCCAGAACTCAGCCAAGCACGCACGGGCCACGTCTGTGGTAGTCACTCTGTCCGAGGGTGACGGCGTGCTGAGGTTCCGGGTCAGCGACGACGGCGCCGGCTTCGACCCGTCGAGGACCGGTGCCGGTTCTGGGCTCGGCAACCTCGGCAGCCGTGTCACCGTCATCGGTGGTGACGTGGCCGTCGAGTCGGCGCCTGGCTGCGGTACGACGGTGCGAGGCTCGTTGCCCATCGCGTGGCCGTTGGTGACAGCATGACGTTGCTCCAGAGTCATCCAGGCCTTCGCCGGGCCATTGTCGCAATCGAGCAACTGGCCTGTGCGCTGGTTATCTATACGCTCGCCTGGTTGGCATGGGCTGCTCTCAGTGGTGGGCATGGGCGCCCCGGGGTGGTAACTGTCCTGGCCGCCACGCTGGTCGTGGCGACGTTCCTCGCCTTCAGCCGGCGCGGCTTCGAGCGGTCAGTCAACTGGTTGGCCTTTGGCGCCCGGGCCGATGGTTACGAGCTGGCGTCCGAGTTCTTGAAGCGGCTTACTACCAGCCTCGAGGTGGACGAGGTGCTGCCCCGCCTGGCCGAAACGGCGGCCCGTACTGTCGGCAGCCACCGCGGTGAGGTCCGGGTTTGGCTCGCGGATGGCAGCTCATGGAACGAAAGCTGGCCCTTCGAGGACAGCGAAGGGGCGTCGCACCTCACCGTCCCCGTCCATCATGGCGGGGATCCTGTCGGGGAGATGGCCGTCAGCGTGGAGATGTCCGAGCTCTCTCCGGCCGACCGCCGTCTGCTCAACCAGCTGGCCGGACCGGCCGGGATCGCCTTGTCGACGGTACGGTTGACCCACGCCTTGCGCCAACAAGCGGCGGAAATCGAAAGTACGGCCTCGCAGATCGAGGCTTCCCGGGAGCGTATCCTCGACGCCCGGCACGTGGAACAAGAGCGATCCGTCTCGAGATCGACCAGCAGGTCCGGCCCCACCTCGATGCCGCCGGTGCAGTTCTGGGGGCACCGGCCCCCCCGGAAGGTGAGGGAGAACTGAGGGCTGCCACAATGCACGTCTCTGAGGCCCTGGAGAGGCTACAAACCCTTGCTCGCGGCGTTTTTCCTGCCCGATTGGCCGAGACGGGCCTGGCGGAGGCCCTTCGGGGCTGGGCCGAGCAACAGGGCCGGCGCGTTTGGTTGACCATCAACGGGTGCCCGTCACGGCTCGGCCAGGACGAAGAACTTGCCGCTCTGCTCTATTTTTGCAGTGTGAGCGCACTGGCCAGCCGGAGCGGTGACGCCTCCCTGACCGTCGCCATCGACGAAGCGGAGACGACCTTCGATATACACCTCGACGGAGCTACCAACGCGGGCCTGGATGCTGCCGCTCTCCAGGCGATAGCCGACCGCTCCGAGGCGTTCGGGGGCGAGGCGTCCGCGTGCCCGGTGAGCGAGTGCGTGGTCCACGTGCGCGTGCCGTTGGTAACGGGGCGGCCATGACGTTGCGGATCGCCGTCGGCGAGGACAGCTTTTTGGTACGCGAGGGCATCAGGAGGATGCTCGATACGGAGCCCGACGTGGAAGTGGTCGGGGTGGCCCCGGATACTCGAGGTTCTCCTTCAGATAATCGAAAAGGAAGACCCCGAAGCCGTCCTTACCGATATACGGATGCCCCCGGCCCACGCCGATGAGGGCCTCCAGGTGGCCCAGTACTGCCGACGGCACCACCCGAAGACCGGTGTCGTGCTCCTCAGCCAGTACGCCGATCCCAGCTACGTCCGGGCCTTGCTCGCTCAGGGGACCGAGCGACGCGGCTACCTGCTCAAACAACGGGTGGCTGACTTCGACGACCTAATGCTGGCCGTGCGGGAGGTGGCCAAGGGTGGCTCGGCACTCGACCCGAAAGTGGTGGAGACGTTGGTCCGGGCCGCTCGCTCGACCGTGAGGCCGGCCTGGACCGGCTGACCCCACGAGAGCTCGAAGTCCTCGCCGCCATGGCCGCCGGTCGCACGAACAACTCGATCGCGGAACAGCTCTTCCTCAGCACGCGTGCGGTGGAAAAGCACATCAACTCGATTTTTTCCAAGCTGGGCCTTACGGGCGACCAGCAGGCCCACCCCCGGGTCCGGGCTGTCTTGTTGTACCTGTCGGAGGGCGTGACCAGCGGCTGATCACTGCGGAACGCCAGTCGTGGCTTGCCCTGGTGGTTTCAGTCCTGGCGGTTTCAGTCCTGGCGGTTTTCAGTCCTGGTAGTCGATCTGTACGCTTTACGGTTTCTTGCGTAGTCAAGCCTTTAAAGTGAGCTTCATTCTTACGGCCTCTCCCTCCTGGTCGACGACCTCGAACCCGAAGGAGCGGTAGAGCCGCAGAGCGGCTTCGTTGAACGAGCCCGTGGTGAGGTCAATGGCCTCGGTACCCGGCCACAGTACAGGGCCGTCACTTGACAGCCATGTACGCCAGCACCGGGAAGCGCAAAGCTTCTTCCTTCCCGGTGCTGGCGTAGGGTCCGCAGTACGGTCCGCAAAGATGGCTCGTGCCTTACAGGGACCTGATGCCGGCCACTACGTGAAGGGCTTGAGTCAAAGTGAGGCGGGACGTGTCCATGAACATCTCAGTCTGCTTCTTGGGGCTCGTGCCGAACTGGTACGGCTGTGCCCACTGGAGCACGTAGCCGCTCTTGACGCCCGCCGCGGTGGTGCAGTACTTCATTACCGCCGGGCTGCAATAAACCGACACCTTGACCTTGATGGTCCCGCTGGGGATGCCAACGTTCCAGACGCCGACTTGCCACGAGGTGCCGGGGTTGGAGCAGATGTTGGGATAGCCCTCGGCGATCGAGAAACCCTGGAGTTTTCCGAGGTTCGAGATCGGCGTATAGGCCTTACCGTAAGTGGCGTAGATCGACTCGTCCTGACCAGGCTGGCAGGCAAGCAGTTTGAAGCTGCTCATGGGCAAACCGAGGACGGTCTTGGGCTGGTAGACGGGGTAGGTAAGGCCGACCTGAGCGCCCTCCCAAACGTTGGGGGCGCCTGAGGCGGCAGCCGGGACGGCCAGCGCCGCCAGGACTGCACCGGTGCCTGCGCCTGCAGCCACAACCCGGGCTACGGACCTGCCCCGCCGCCACCAGGGCTGACGGTGCTCGGCACTCGCCTCTTGGCCCCGACGAGCGTCGAGGGTGGCACTGCTGTGAATCTGACCGTGGTTCTTGAAGTTGAACATCTCCGTTTCCTTTCTGTTTCTGTCGTTGTGTTTCTGTAGTTGTGTTCTGCGGGTGTGAAGTTGTGTTGTGTGGGGTTGCCAGGCTCGGCCAGGTGTGCCGCCGTCTCCTTGACGGGAGCTCCCCGCCGCTGTGCCGGGACCGGCCACGCTGCCTAGTTGCTCGTTGTCGCCTTGCTCGAGGGCACTGGTGTCGCCCAGGCGGGGAGCCTGAGCCACAACCACTTGGCTTTGTTCAACGTGCCCATGCTTCTAATCTCCTCCTTTGTGGCTCCGCCCGCCCTACGGAAAATCCGTAGTTCTGACCAGCCGGGGCCCCCGGGGTGGAGCGTGACCGACTGGTGGCTGCGCGACCGGATGGGGGCCCCCACGGCCGTTTTCACAGAGCCCCTCCCTGCCCGCGGCGGCCCTTTTCGCCCGGCACCGCCGGCCTCCTCGGCCGGTCCGGCTTTGACCTGGCCGCCATAACCCGGCCCGCGGGGGCCGACGGGGCAAAGGTTCCCTATCTCCAGCATTTTCGGTACTAACTGGTCCTAACGGCACCAGTTGTCAGGCCGCCGGGGTCAATCTTTGCTCGCGGCATGCTCGTCGGGCGCGCTTTTTGACCACTTTCCGGTATATAACTGGTCCCAACGGGGCCGAGAGGGCCAAGCTCCGCCTTGCTCCGCACTTTCGGTAATAACTGGTCCCAGCGGCAGCAATTGTTAAGGCCGCTGGGGCCGATCTTTGGCATGGCGTGGTCGTCGGTGGGGCAGACCTTCGGCTACTTTCCGGTATACAACTGGGCCCCGCGGGGGCCGACGGGGGCACAGTTTCATTATCGTCCGCATTTTCGGTACTAACTGGTCCCAACGGCACCAGTTGCCGGCCCGCCGGGCCGACTTTCGTCCACGAAAGGGCCGATGGGTACGACTTTTGACCACTTTCCGGTATGCAACTGGATCCAACGGCCACCAGCCAAAGGCACCTCTCGACAATCACGATTTCTGAGACCGACGTTGGCCGTCGTCAGGTGGGCGGTGCTCCAGGCCTTCAAAGCGGGCGGGGGAAAGGTGAGGTTGCTAAGCGCGTGGCCGCCAAGTGGCGGCCCCGGCTCGGTCCACCCTTACTGTGGGAAAGTTCAGTGCGCCGTGTGACTTTTGTCTACGACCGGTAGTGAAAGCAGGGCCAGGTCCGCGACCTGGGCCCGTCTTGGCTGAATGGCTGAATCGACGCCGGCGAGGGGTTATTTAAACGGACCGATGGGCAGTGGGCGGGCCACTCGACTTCGTACCCATCGGGCATTTGGCGGTGCTCGCCGGCGGCAAGCTGATTGCGTTCGCCGTTTTCTAAGCCTCGGTGCTGGGTTTCAGGACCGAGGCTCTGAGGGACCACGCGACTATCAAACGTGACTGGGCCAAACTTCAGCTCGTTTGCCTGACTGGCGCTGACGAGGCTGCGGGCAGCACTGTTACGCGATATTGCCTTTACAGAAAGGGGGCCTTGGCTTGTCAACTGAGGGTATTGGATGTCACATCCAGGATGCCGGCGTCGCTACCCGGGTTGGGCAGGACGATGCTGACCTGACGGAGACCACGAACGTTTACCTGTACCGAGCTCCCGGAGCTGATCTTGATCTGGGAGACCGTCTTCCCGCCGGCCTGGAACTTGACCGGCACGTTTCCGGAGGCGAACTGTACTGAAAGGGGCCCGGAGTTGGCTGCGTCGAGTGCGATTACGGCCTTCAGCGAAGAGTACGAGCCGTTCAGGCGCCAGGTGAAGAACGTGTTGCAGTTAGTGCCAATAAGGGAGAACCCTGACGTCCATTTCTTGCCTGTGACGGTTGTCATGGGTGCGGCCGTGGTGGCCGGACGGTACGACCCTCCTTTGCACTTCGCCGCCACGGTGGGTTTGCCGAGCGACTGGAGGATCGTTGGCTTCGGGGCAGCCACCGCAGGGCTGGCGAGAGCGGCGGTGGTGCCCGCCGTGAACAGCAATAGGGCGCTGGCGGCAAGGAACGATCGGGCCGATTGCGACCTCACGGCCCGCTTGGTCCGCATGCTCCCTGTTGAGGCACTCGCCGATTCGATTTGTCCAGTCGTCGCTTCGTTTTCTGTAATGCCGTCGGGTACTTTGTCCGCGGTTCGTGCCATGTTGGGGTTCCTTTCAAATGGGTTTGATGAAATTGGTAAATTAATGTGGGGGGCCGGGTCAGGGGTGGGCTGACAAGAGGCGCAAAGTGCTTGGCCCTCAGCGGCTCCTATCGCGATAGCGTTAGCCCTCGCTTGCGGTCCTCGACGATGACCCGAGGGCCATGGGACGGGGACAGCCCGACGGAGACCTTGCCAGTTGCAGCGCTGGTGCCGGGCGCGCTTGACCCGCGCCTGGCTGCCGTCTCGGCCGATTGCCTCGCCGGCGCCGAGGTGAGCGGTCGGAGGTTCGTCCGTTCTGCTGTCGTCAAGGTACTTACCACTCGTCCAGTGTCCCGTCGGGACGTCCCCGGTGCCCCACGGAAAAGCCGTAGTTGCACGCTGAGCCTCGGGACGGGCCCTCGTACCGCGTTGACGGCCTGGGTCGGCGCTCGGGTCGGCGTCCGGCGTCGGGGTCGGGAGCGCCACCAGCCGGAATGGAACGCCTGACGAGCAAGCGCAGGTCTCCGCCGGTCCGATCCGGTCGTCTTGAGGGCGGCACTCCCGACGAGTGATCGCTGTCACACCGGGCCCTCTGTCGTGTCTTTAAGCCGCGAGACAAAACGAACATATAAGGGCATCGCCGAGGAGCCATGACGCGTCAAGCCAGGACGCGACTACACGGCGCGGCGAGATGCCCCGAGATGACGCACGAAAACCGGAGGCACGAAATGTCGCTGCTCAAGAACCCGGAGGACGTCACTACCGCGGACACAATTAGGTGGAGCGGCCACGAGACCGGCCCCGGCCAGGTGGCTGCCGGGGGCTCGGCTCGCGGTGTCGCCCCGGTGACGCCTACTCGGACGAGGCGGGCACTGAGGGGGGCGCCGGTCTGGGCCACCCTCGCTGTCTGCTGTCTCGCCCAGTTCATGGTGGTGCTGGACATCTCGATCGTCAACGTCGCCCTGCCGCGGATGAAGACCGGCCTTCACCTCTCGACGGGCGGGCTGCAGTGGGTCGTGAACGCCTACACCCTCACGTTTGCCGGCTTGCTGATGCTGGGTGGCCGGGCCGCCGACCTGTTCGGTCGCCGCCGGGTGTTCCTCCTCGGGCTAGGCCTGTTCACCACGTTCAGCCTCCTCGGAGGGCTGGCACAAGGCGGGGCCTGGCTTATCGCCGCTCGGGCCCTTCAAGGGGCGGCCGGGGCGGTCCTGGCGCCGGCCACATTGAGCCTCCTCACCACCACGTTCCCCGGTGCGGCCGAGCGCCGCAGGGCACTCGGTGCGTGGTCGGCCACGGCAGCGAGTGGGGCAGCCATCGGTGTGCTTGCCGGCGGTGTGCTTACCGACGTCCTCGACTGGCGTTGGGTCTTGTTCGTCAACGTCCCGGTCGGCCTTGCGCTGCTCGCGGCGGCCGTCTGGGCCTTGCCGGAGTCGCGGGCCACCGGGGCCTCGCGTCGCCTCGATGTTCCCGGCGCCGCGTTGCTGACAGCGGCAATGACCCTGCTCGTGTACGGGATCGTGAGCACGGACACCCACCCCTGGGGCTCGCTGCGAACACTTTCCGTCCTGACCGTCGGCGTGGTCCTACTGGCGATCTTTGTCCTTGTCGAAGCCCGGATGGGCGACCACGCCCTCGTGCCGCTAGGCGTTTTCCGGCGGCGGTCACTCAATGCGGCCAACGGTGTGGCGGCTGCAGTGGGCGCCTCGATATTCAGCTCGTTCTTCTTCCT
This sequence comes from uncultured Acidimicrobiaceae bacterium, assembly GCA_963754115.1. Lineage (GTDB taxonomy): Bacteria > Actinomycetota > Acidimicrobiia > Acidimicrobiales > Palsa-688 > Fen-671. Next base: position 1,137,684 of record CAVWFC010000010.1, read on the forward strand.
TTCTCTCTACTTGCAGCAAATAAACGGGTACAGCCCATTGCGAGCGGGGTTGGCGTTCCTGCCTATGGCACTGGCCAGCCTGTGCGCGGCGTTGTCGTCGGCCCGCTTTGTCGCCCGGCTCGGGGTCCGCCGGCAACTGCTCTTAGGACTTCTGCTGGCCGCGGCCGGTCTGGCCTGGCTGGCACAGCTTGCGCTAGGCGACCCCTACTGGGCGCACTTGTTCTGGCCCGAGCTACTGACGGGGACGGGGTTCGGCCTGTCTTTCGTCCCTATGACCCTGGGCGCCACCGCCGGGATCCCGGCGCACCAGGCTGGCCTCGCATCCGGCCTCCTGAACACCACCCGACAGATGGGTGGTGCCATCGGGCTGGCCGCCACTGCGGCTATCGCCGCCGCCGTTCACCCCCACTCGCCGGCCCATCATTCGGTGGCCTCGGCCTTGACCAGCGGTTACGACCGGGCGCTGGGCGTCTGCGCCGCAGTACTCGTCGCCGGTGCCCTTGTGGCGCTCCTCTTCCCGGCCCAGGCCAAAAGGGTGCTGGCTTCGGCCGCCACCGACGAGCCTCCCCGCGCCGCAGCGAGCAACGAGGTCCCAATCGCTGCGGAACCAGCGCCCGCGGTTGACCTTGTGCAAGTACACGCGGGCCAGTGATCACCACATCAACCAGTACACCGACTGGGCATCGGTGGGCAGTTCAACCCGCGCACGCCCGTGCAACGAACCGAATGGAGCAAAATAATGTCGAACAGCACCAAGGACTACAAGCACGACATGGCGATGATGATCGCCTTCCACGACGCCCTACGCCGTGAACTGGGGTACATCACCCGCATCACTGCTGTCAGGACCCAGGATCCCCGTCACCTGATGGCCAGTGCGGCGGGCTGGGAGATGTTCAAGTCCTTCTTGCAGGTGCACCACAGTTGCGAGGACGACGTGCTCTGGCCCGTCATGGAAAAGGCCCTGGCCGACAGTCCCGACGACCTTGTCCTGTTGGCGGCCATGGAGGCCGAGCACGCCGCCATCGACCCACTCCTCAATGCCATCGACGCCACCCTTTCCAACCCGTCCAGCGGGCCCGAGCGTATCGGCGACCTGACCGACGCTCTGGCCACCACCCTTCAGGCCCATCTCCGCCACGAGGAAGGCGAAGGCCTGCCCCTTATCGACGCGACCGTCACCGATCAGCAGTGGCAGGACTTCGGCCAGGAGCACGCCAAGAAGATCGGTCCGGCGGCCCCGAGCGTATTCCCCTGGATGCTGGACGGTTTGGACGAGGCTAAGACTGAGCACATCCTCCAGTCCGTCCCGGAGCCACTGCCGCGCCCACTTATCGCGATCAGTGGCTCGTCGCTTATCGTCAGCTAGACCGGTGGCAATTGGACCGGTGGGCCACTTCTCCCCGGAACGGGGAAAACTCGGGCGAGGAGCACTAAACATGCGGATTGTGACCACTCGGTTTGTCGGGCCGGCCGCTGCAGCGCAGGTTTACTGCGGCTCGGGCTGCGGGGTGCCCGCCGTCGAGCCCCACCAGGCCGCTCGCTCCAAGGCAGGGTTGTGAGAGATGGACGCGCCGCCGCTGAACGACGAAACCAACCTCCGGCCCCTGATGTTCTCGATCGCCTACCGCATGACCGGGAGCGTGACCGAAGCCGAGGACCTGGTCCAGGAGGCGTTCTTCCGGATGGGGCGCGCCCGGCAGAGCGGGGTCGAAGTCGAATCGCCGAAGGCCTACTTGACAGCGACCACCACTCGCCTCGCGATAAACCACCTACGTTCCGCCCGGGTGCGGCGGGAGTCTTACGTCGGCACCTGGCTGCCGGAGCCGGTCGTCGCCGACCTGCACGACAACCCCGAACAAATGACTGAGCTGTCCGACTCGCTCTCCATGGCCTTCCTGTTGCTGCTCGAAAGCCTCTCACCGGTCGAACGAGCCGTCTTCTTGTTCCGCGAGGTCTTCGACTACCCCTACGAAGACATCTCTCAGATCGTCGACAAGAGCGAGGCCAACTGCCGCCAGAATCTTCGTCCGCGCCCGCCAGCGCATAAGTGGCCACCAAGCCCGCTACCAGGCATCGCACGAGCAAAGTGAGGCTCTGGTGCGGTCGTTCCTGGCCGCGGCAGCGAGACGGCGACCTCGGCCAGTTAGTCGACTTCTTGGCCGCTGACGCCGCTTTCTATGGTGACGGGGGAGGCAAGGCCACCAGTACGGCCCAACCCCTCTTTGGACGCGACCAGGTCGCCGCGTTCTTCCTGGGCGTGTTCCAACGGGCAGGGCAGATCGGGATGACCTTCGAACCGGCTCTCGTCAACGGTGGGCCCGGCATTATCACCCACGACAATGAAGGCAAGGTCGTCAGCGTTCTCTCCCTCGAAGTTCAAGACGGCGTGGTCCAGACTGTGCGGGGCATCGTGAACCCGGACAAGCTCCAGCACCTCGGCACCGTCTCCGACCTCTTGCGCATCCGCTCCGACGAAGACAGCCAGGCCTGAGGCTCTCGACTGGACTCACGACGCAACCACTTGATATCACCTACCTAGACATACTGTTGAAAGAGCGACGTTATGGATCTTGGACTGGCCGGGAAAAGGGCAATCGTCACTGGAGCGAGCAAGGGGATCGGACTGGCGGTGGCACGCACCCTCGCGGCTGAGGGCGTCCACGTGGTCGGGGGATCGCGCCAGACGTCGGATGAACTAAAGGAACTCAGTAGTTCGGGCCACGCCACCGATGTGCAGGTGGACCTGGCATCGGAGGGTGGCGCGAGCCGTCTCGTGGCGGCCGCCCTCGAGGGAGGGCCGATCGAAATACTCATCAACAACGCCGGCGCTGTAACTCCAAGGGTTAATGGGTTCGCGTCGGTGACTGACGACGAGTGGTCCGGTTCAATCAACCTGACCTTGATGGCGGCGGTCCGGACCACCCGCGCCGTGCTGCCTCACATGCTGGCGGCGAAGCGTGGTGTAATAGTGAACACCGCCTCGGTGAACGCCACGCTTCCCGATCCGCTTGTCATTGATTACGGCGCCGCTAAGGCTGCGCTCGTCAATTTCTCCAAGGCGCTCTCGAAGGAGGTCGGACCGGACGGGGTGCGCGTCAATACGGTGAGCCCCGGGCCGGTAGCAACCGACCTCTGGCTCGGCGGGCACGGGGTCGCATCCACACTGGCCAACAGGCGCGGCGGCGAACCCGGGGAGTACGAACAAGGCGCGGTACGCGACACGGCTACCCACCGGTTCACAACGCCTCAAGAAGTGGCGGATTCTCATCGTTTTTCTAGCCAGCGACCGAGCCGGGAACATCACCGGCGTCGATTACGTGATTGACGGCGGCTTGATCCAAACGCTCTGAGCCGAAGTGCTCCCGCGCCCATCTTCGCCATCTGCGACCGGCGGCTTCATCCCGGCGCCCGAGCAGCACCCTTCGTATGGTGCCACCCGGCCTCGGCCTGTACGAATACACCGTCGCACCCAGGGGTAGTGTCGATCTCGGCACGTCCTGTTGGTGCTCGTGCCAGCAGTCAGAACGACGGCTGGCTCGCTATGGGCGATGCCTGCCCCGGGGGTGAGATGGCCACAAGTTGCTCGCCGACGTAGTCCAGCTCGAATGGCGAGCCAGCCAGCACCTCCCCCTCGTGTTGTGGTGTGGGCGGGATGCTGAGATAACCACTGATTGGATTTGTGCCGGCGATCCGCAAATACCCGGGCCGGCCCGCCGACAGAGAAGAAGACGCGTGCCCGAACGGAGCGAACCTCGCGCTTTCGAGTGTGCTGCCCTGCGGGATCCTCACGTCCACCAACTCGCAGCCACGCGTTTGCAGCTCGAAGAGCCCGGCATTCAGGTCGATCATCCGGAAGACCAGATCAGGTCGGACCGTATCCATTAGCAGGTTGATCCTGGCTTCGTGCCCAAACAGGTCGATGGCGCATTGGGAACTGTGGCACATCGCCTGCACTGAGCCGGCGGTAATGTCGAGCGTCGTTATCCGCACGAACCGTTCGTCGTAATGGTGTGGTGCGCGATCGTTAGGCGCCGGAAATCCGAAGCCTCCCAGCGAGCGCGATGCGATGTCCTCCTGGGCCCATGGTTCGTCGCCACCGCCGCTCCAATCCTGCTGGACCGCCGATATCCCAGCGACCTGGGAGAGCAGTAAATGGCCACGCAGCATGACCTCCGCCTCGCCGTAAAGGGCGGTGCGGCCCGTACCCGCCAGGAGCAGGGCCGCCTGCACGAGGTCACCGGTCGAGTTGACTTCGCCGACGAGGTTGGGGGCCCGATCAGTTCCTTGACCCAGCCGAAGCGGCTGCGCCACGGTGCCGGCGCGTTACGGTAAATCTGCTCGGCACGGTCCAGCATGGCGGAGTCGCCGCTTTCGACGGCCAGCTGGCACAAGCCGCTGATAGTGCTCGTTATCGAGTGCACGTGTTGACCGGCCTGATCGGTGAGGTTCCCCTCTTGGTCGAAAGCGATTTCCGCAACGTGGGCGCCCAGACGGTACGCGAGCTCACGGGCCGGAGGTTCCCCGCAACCCGGGCAAAAGTCAACAGCGGGCCCACCAGGCGCCCGGTCACCGCCGGGGGCGGCCCGATCTGAAGATCCGCTTGCTTGCGCAAAGCATCGAGGTTGTCCTGGTTCCAGGACCCGTCAGGCAGAGTCAGGTCCCCTATCGCGTCGACCATGCCGTCTCCGATCATCTTGGCCTCCTGGTCGTCACGCCAAGCGACCAAGGCATTGAGCCCGAGCATGCCTTCCCGCAGGTTATGGAAGAGGATCGCTCTGCGGCCGGTGCTGGAGTCGACGTAGCCGTTTAGATTGTCGTCCGCGCCAAAAGAACCTAAGTGGTAACGGCGGAAAGTCTGCACAGCTCGCTCGGGCACGACAGCACCAGTCACCGCTTCCCCGTACAGCAACGCGTCAAGGCAACGACCCGGGACGTGGGCGGTGTCAAAGCACTCGATGTGCTCCAGCGACCCCGGCGCGTTGCGGAACAACCGCACGTCAAACCAGGGCAGGTCGTCCCGGTTTTCGTCAAAATTGACGGCGAGATGGTGCATACCCAGTCTGATCCGCACCGAGAGGTCAGTGGTTACGAACATGGCTTCCTTCCGACGTATTGTTCTTTTCTGCCCACTCCGGCTCTCGTGCCAGCATTCGTCAGGACCGTGGGCGTAGTGCGCTCGACCGACACGTTACCTACATCGTGGCCAACGTTCCTCGCCGGTGCCACTCGGTAAAACACCCTCCCGCCGGTCGTTGGGGCGCTGCGGGGCAAGCGGCATACGACTGCAGGTAGCCGCTCTTGCCGCACTTGACAGAGCTCTCAGTAAGGCGTAACTTACGGTAAGTGGCTGCTAACCTTGACGAGGCGATCAGGGCGCTCGGGGATCCGACCCGCAGGGCCATCTTCGAACTGGTCGCCGAGGAACCTATGCCTGTCGGCGCCATCGCGGCGCGAGTACCGGTTAGCAGGCCGGCCGTGTCCCAGCACCTGAAGGTGCTAAAAGAAGCCGGGCTGGTCGTTGACCGGCCGGCCGGGACGCGGAGGTACTACGAAGTGGACCCCGACGGCGTCGACGCCCTGCGTTCTTACTTCGAACGCTTCTGGAACACGGCGCTCTGGTCGTTCAAGAACGCCGCGGAGACGGCGGCAAAAAAGGAGGAGAAATGAGCACCGACACAACAGGCACCGCTGTCTGGCACTCGGTCACCGTAGAGGCATCCCTGGACGAGGCTTTCTCCGTCTTCACCGCCGACATTGGCAGCTGGTGGCCGCCCGAGCACCACCTGGGCCAGGTGGCAGAAATGGTCTTCGAGCCACGCGTCGGAGGCCACATCTATGATCGTCTGACTGACGGCAGCGAGAGCCATTGGGCCAGGGTCCTGGCCTACGAGCCACCCAGCCGGCTGGTGTTCTCCTGGAACGTCAGCCCAGCTTGGCAAATAGAGGCCGACCCCAACCGCACGAGCGAGGTTGAGGTCCGCTTTACCCCCAAGGGCCCGCACACGACACGCATCGACCTGCAGCACCGCCACCTCGAGCGTCACGGCGACGGCTGGGAGCAGATGCAAGAGGCCGTGGACTCTGAGGGTGGGTGGCCTCTCGCCCTGGCCCGGTTTCGGGACCGGTTGCCAAGTTGAGCGATGAGGCTTACTCCCGTGGGCTCGCTGAGGGTGCACTCACGCCGGCTCCAGCAGATCGCCAGCGTTGCCACCAGTGCAAGCCCAGCGCTTGACCCGGCTTGGGGCGATCTCTTCAAGAGAACGCCTGGAACTGGCCGATCCGGCGGTGCCGAGGCTCCCGCTTGGCTGTTCAGGCGCCGGCTGAGGATCAACAGCCAGGAGGCGTATTAGTCAACGGGCTAGCGCTGTTTCCCCTGTGAGAGCTCTTGGCCGGTGTGGCCGCGCTGGTTGGGGTCGGGTTGATACTCGCTGGCGTCTTCATATAGAAGCCCCTTACAGAATCCCGAGCCGTGTTCGCCCTGTCCCCCTGTGATTCAGAGGTTGCTCATCGCGCAGCTGTGGATCGCCGTCTAACCCGGTCGAGATGTTGCGTGGCGCAACCTTGGCAAAGTCGGCCAAAAGCCGGCCCCATGTGTTGATATCCCGTCCAGTGAATTCGACGTTCGATAGCGCGCCTTCCAATAACCAGCAGGACAGAACGCCCGTCTCCTGGCGATCAGGTCGCTCCCTACCAGCGGCCCCGCCGAAAAAAGAGCCACAACACAGCGACGATGATGATGATCCACAGCAGCGGATGGACCACAATGCCCAGAACAGCTGCAATGAGCACAATGATAATTGCAATGACTATGTCTATTAGCACCAACTGTCGCTACCCATGACCCGAAAACGCCAAACCGGTCCTCAGGATGCGTCACATGGGTTAGCACCGGCCAGACCTACGGGCTGGCGATATCGGTAGCGTCGAGCACACCTTGGCGATGCTTGTGACCGCGTTCGTATTCGTTCACTTTGCGAGCAAGAGCCTCGTCCCCGGCGGTGAGGTTTTCGCGAATTTCGACAACGGTCTGCTCGTCGTAACCAGGCCACGGCTCGTCAGCGCGGAGCGAGGCGATCCGGTCGGTGACAGTTGAACGGCTGGCGTTTTTGCGCTCGTACTCGTCCACCTTGGCCAGGTCGACCTGGGAGAGGGAACCCAGCTTGGGAGTGATCTCTGCCGCTGTAAGCTGGTCATAGTTGTTGATGGGGAGGCCGTTGCCGAGCTGGTGAGCCACCTTGCCAGCGGCGTCGGCGGCTCTGTCAGCTACGGTGTTAGCAGTCTCCGACGTCGTTGCGCCGACGCGGTTGGCGGCGGTTGCGACCACATCGGCGGCGGCGTCAGCCACTCGTTTGCTCGACTCTGTGACCTGGTCCGCGATTTGCGCGGCGGATTTTCCAACCTCATCGGTCACACGTTGTACCTGGGGGCGGCCACGTAACCGACGGGCCCGGTCCTCCAGGCTTTCGGATCGGCCCCGACCTGCCCGGGAGCCCAGTACGAACCCGACGGCCGCACCGACAAGGAATGTCAACTTCTTCATCAGGACCTTCTTTCTGGGCAAGGGCCTCTGGCCCAAATTGAGCCGCGTCCAGCAGCGTCAGTGGATAACGGCGTGTCTATGACACTCTCTTACGGGCCTGCTTCGCCTTGGCGCTGCCCTCTTCGGCCTTACCGCACGCTTCAAGCTCTTTGTTGCCGGTGACTTCGCCCACCTTTTTTCTCCTCTAGCCGGAGAGTTCCTCACTGGTCCTTAGCGTTGTCGGCCGCGATCCTGGCATACCTCCTGGCTGCGGGTAGAAGCTAGCCGACAATGCACCCACACGCTTTGTTGATACCCGCAACCGCATCCGCCGACCGCGACACCCGACACCGCGCTGTCAGCTCAGGTCCCCAGGAGGGCACCGACTATCGGCGCCACAGCCGCCCTCACCTACGCCGAGGCGGGCTCAGCCTGGTACCGAGCCGTTCAGCAGCTCGAATACCCAACCGCCACCTGCTTGTTCTCGCAGCAAGCCGCTAAGCCGATGGGGAAAGGACGTCGTGGGTCCGTCTTCGGGCAACGAGTAGCCGGTCGCTACCGCGTCAGACCACACGACTTCACCGCAACGGCGGGCCAAGGGGGCGCTCCCACGTCCAGCCGACAGCTAACCCTTGGGAAACGATTCGAAGAACGCCCGCACCCCTGGACCTGACGGTCGGGCCGTCGTCGGTATCAGGCCAGGTTCATCTCCGCCGCGGCGAGACGGCTGCCTTTGCCCTTCATCACGCCAAGCGGGCCGAGAGTGGCACCGCCAAGGTCTTCCACAACCTGAGATAGGTGCACGGCTCGAAGACACCATCTCGGCATGGGAGTCATGGTCGGAGCTCCACCAAGCCTACGTGGGCCCCTGGCATGACCTCGTGCACCACAGCGGACGGGTGCTCCAGGCACTCTCGGTCGAAAGTACCCCCGGCCCGTCAGGCAACTCGGGCCCGTCGGGCCGAATTCCGGCTTGACGGCGCTCTATACAGCCTTACCGCTTGAGTTGAACGTCTCCAGTTTACTCTCCACGACCGCCTGGACGGCATCGACAACGTCGCCGCCAACCAGCTTAGGGACGGAGTACTCATCGGGGTTTTCTTTGAGTACCTTCTCCAGGGTAGTCCGATAGGCGTAGCGCATGTCAGAGTTAATATCGATCTTCGTTACACCGATTTCCACCGCGCTAACAAAGTAGTGCCCAGGGGTATCGCTTCCACCATGAAGGGAGATGTTGCAGTTGATAGCCTCGCGGATGCGCTGCAAGAGTCGAGGTCAAGCACTTTAGGCACCGGGTACTTACCGTGGAGGTTACCGACCACGGCGGCAAAGGTATCGATGCCGGTAGCATCGACAAAGGCTTTGGCGCCTCCCGGTGTGCTAAAGGTCTTTTTGATCTCTTCGTAGTCGATCTGTTCCGTGTGAAGGTTTGAGCTACCAGCGAAGTAGTGTGGTTCCGCTTCGACTAACGCCCCCGTAAACTTGGCGTACTGGACGACTTGTTTGGTGGCCGCGACAATCTCTTCATCGGAGGCATCGTGATTGGCCTGAGAGACGTCTATATGAATAAATTCAAAACCTGCGTCGATGCCCTTAATGGCGTTTTCTACGCTCGGGCTGTGGTCCAGGTTGACGTAGATCTCTAAGGCGTACTCCTCTTTAAAGTTGTCGACCAGGTCCCTCACGTTATCGAGGCCGAGATCGTTGACTTCGCCCTGGCTGACCTCGACGAGTACAGGGGCCTGCTTTTTTTGAGCCGCCCGGGCCACAGCTTTCAGGGTTTGCTCATCGTCCAGGTTGAAGGCCCCAAAGGCCCAGTGTTCACCGCGAGCACGTTGCATCCTGGCCCACGCTTTTTGACAGTTATCTCTTACCTGTTTGAGCGTCAGTGGCATTTAGAAACCTCCCCGCGTTCCGTCGTTACCGAAACTGTCTTAGTAGCTGCCTGTCCCTACGTTGCGTTGCCGCCCGGTACTGCCTCCAGGGACGTTTCCCCGGTTGCCGGCGGCAAACACCCTTTCGGCGCTTCAAACTTCGAGTGAGCCACCAGGCAAACATTGCCTGTCGTGGCACCAGCGACACGTTATCATCGGCCTCGAGCGCCGATGCCTCTTGACCGGGCAGGGAGAACGCAATGAACGCATCCGCCACCGCGATCACCGGTCCGATTGTGGTCGCCGGCGCGGGCTACGCCGGGCTGCACGTGGCCTTGCGCCTGACGGCCAAGCCGCGCAAAAGCCCGGCCGTGGAGCTGACCCTGGTCGACCGGCACGACTACCACCAGGTGATCACCGAGCTGCCCAGGGTCGCCGGCGGCACCCGCGCCGCCGACGCCGTGCGCATCCCGCTGCGAGGACACGTTGGCCAAACGGGCCCACTTCGTCCTGACCGAGATCAATGGTTTCGACCTGGCCGGCCGTCGGCTGCTCACCGAGGCTGGGCCGATCGGCTGGGGCCGGCTGGTACTGGCGCTCGGGAGCCGGCCCAACGACTTCGCCATCCCCGGCGTGGCCGAACGCACCCTGTCGCTGTACTCGGCTGACGACGCCGAAGAAGTGTGGGCGGCGGTCAACAAATCGCTGACGGCTGCCGCGTCCGCCAAAGACCCCGAGTCTCAGCGCCGTCTGGCGACCGTGGTGGTCGGCGGTGGCGGCGCCACGGGGGTCGAACTGGCCGGCGAATTGGCCGAGACGCTGCCCAAAGCGGCCAGCCGCCTCGGCCTGGCGACCGACCTGCCCGCTGTGGTGCTGGTTGAGGCCGGCCCCACCATCCTGGCCGGCTCCTCACCTCAGCTAATCGACAAGGCCACCAAGATCCTCGCCGACCTGGGGGTCCAGGTCCGCACCAACGCGGCCATCGCCGCCGCGACCGAGGAGGGTTTCCAGCTCAAGGACGGCCAGGTCGTGGAAGGCGGCGTATTCGTCTGGGCAGGCGGGCTGAAAGCACCCGAGGTCGTCGCCAATTCGGCGTTGCCGACTGGCTACAACGGCCGGGTCAAGGTCGACCAGTACCTGCGCGTGCTGGACCATCCCGAGATCTACGTCGCCGGCGACCTCGCTTCGGTGGTAGACCCGCGCACCGGGCACGCGCTGCCCGCTCTGGCGCAGGTGGCGCTCGAAGAGGGCGACACCGTGGCCCACAACCTGGAGGCCGAGCTGAGGGACAGGCCGCTGGAGGCGTTCACCTTCCACGACAAGGGGTTCGTCACCTCGGTCGGGACCCGCCGCGGGGTCGCCGACATCGCCGGCATCACCACCGGGGGGCGCGTGGCTCACCTGCTCAAAGATGCCATCGAATGGGAGTACCGGGAGTCCGTCAAGCACCTGCGGGGCTGGGACCCGATAGGCGCTTAGGCGATGCAACGCTCTCCTTGGCCTGGAGGGATCGGCATCACTTTACGGTGCCATTGATCCGGTTGTTGACCTCGCGCAGCAGCACGTCAGCGAGTTGCGGCTTGGGTGCTGGGCGAACCAGGCGATCGACTCGCTCAGGAAGTGGGCGGCGATCTTTGGATCGCCGCGATCCCGCTCTCCGGACGCGACTCGGCTGGCCAGGAACGTAGCCAAGCGGCCGTTGAGGGCACCCTTGCGGCTGTTGACCGAGCTGCCGGTGATCTCGACGAAGTCGTCGGCCAGGCTCTCGACCAGCAACAGCGGCAGCCGGTTGCGCTCGATGAAGTCGTAAAGCTCGTCGATGATCGCGGCCAGCTCCACCGCGGCGCAGCCGGCAGGTTCCCGCTCCAGCGCGCCCCGCACCCGCGGGAACGTCGCCTGTGCTGTCAGCCGAGCGCGGATCAGCTCGACGACTTGCCCGTCCGCCGGCGTGGCCAGCGGTACCGACTGCTCCAGGTCGGCCTCCTGGTCGATGGCGTAACGGACCGCCAGCTCCAGCAACGCCTCCTTGCTCTCCACGTACCGGTACAAGAGGGCGTGGCTCAGCTGCTCGGCCACGTCGGTCCCTGAGCGGCACGAGCGCTGCCACCGGAGAAGCGTCGACCCCCTGGTCAGCGGGCTCGCGGCAGTCCACCACGTCCCGTGAGATGCTCACCAGTCCTGGTCTTAGTCACCGGCCCGCCGGTGCTGGTTGTCCGCCCACTACCGTCACGTCGCGACAGACAGGCAAGCCGTCTGTTTCGGGGCCGGCCAGTACAGGGCTCTCGGCTCCCGGTACGGCTTCAGCATCGAGTGGAGTCACGCCGATGACAGAGCACGTTTGGTCCTGAGCGCAAAGCGAGGGCAGAGGCGCGGCGCTGCGAGGACCGTCCGGGCCGTTCCAGGTCTCCAGCTAGTCTGACCGTCCCGGCTCGCATAACCCAGGCATCAGAAAACAACCGAGAAGTGGTGAACGTGGGCGCCGGCACCCCGGAGTGAAGGCTCTCATTCTGTGCGGGCTTTCTGGTGGCGTGTTCGGCGCTGGTGCCGGCCTCGGAAGAGCGCGGTCATTCGTCGCGGTACTCACGCTCCGGGATAACGGGTACTGCTGCTTGCCACACGTCAGGCCGCCGGGTGGCGCGGTTACGGTTACGAAGGCCCTACGGGCCGGACCTCCAGCAGCTCCAGACCCAGGGACTGCAGCCGTGCGATGGCGCCGTGCAACGCGGCCTGGTCTATGCGCTCGGCGCGAATGACGGTGCGCCCGCGGCCAATGGCCGTGTCGTAACCTTCGAACGCCTCGACGATTGCAGGGACCGCCTCACCGGCGAAGACGATCTCATAGGTCCTCTCCGTCATCCCTCCGTCGTACCCTTTTTGGCCCAGTCGAAACTCACGCCCCGACGACAAGGCCGCGCTCCGCCCCGCTATCACCAGGGCGTGGTCCTGGACGCTGTCGACATCGCCAGCCGTCATCTTGCTTGCAGGTACCGGGGGCTAGCACGGCAACGCCAGAATTCGTGGGCTAGACCGCAACGCGGCGTCTCGGAGGCAGTACGGCCCCGATCAACCAGAACAGCGGCAGGAAAATGCCAATGACAAACATTAGCCAGTGCCCCTTCCTGATCGAGATCACGCCCAGACTGATAAGCAACACAAAATAGATTGCACCCAGCAGCACATACATTTCTTGACCACCTCGTCGTCGTGTACAACGAAATTGTGGCGCCCTGCTATGAGGAAATGCTTCACCCGCATGGGGTGACTCTGTGGAGAGGTGCAACCCTGGGTGGTCACTCAGATCCGTATTGTCTTTGAGACTAATTATCCAGGGGGGTGGTGTCTCACTTCAGCCCGGAACGAGCGGCCCGGCGCACCCTTTCGAGGCCGCTCGAGCACGCGACCGTGGCCCTTTCCCCTGGTCGTCCCCGGAACTAGCCGGCAAACCTATTGGTCCGGCTGTCGAGCAGGTGCACCAACCGTTGCTCCAGGCTGGGGCTGGGCTTGGTGCTCCCGGAAGCCGAGGTCTCCGTGGCATCAAGCTCTACTTCGGCCTGGCCCACCAGCAACCCGTAGCTGTCGCTGACCAGGTCCTCCGTCGTGGTCGCGCCGGAACTGGTCTTCTCCGAAAGCACGACGCTGATTCGGTGCCCAAAAGAAGAGGGGGGCAGCCAGTTCGTGGTGCACCTCGGTAATCGTGATCCCCGACACTGTCACGCCCGCGCCGACCTGGGACTTCAGGTACGGGATGGAGACTTTGCGGATGCAGGGCTGAAACTTTCCGCTCTTCATGGCGGCCAGGTCCTGGACGCCGTCGCCACGGTTGCGAACGACGACCACGTTGCTGCTGACCTCGGCGTTGCCCTGGTCGAAGTACGGGGAGTTGACGTCGACAACGTCGTCGCTGGTTGGCGGGGGGTCCCCACGCACGACGCCAACCGGTCGCCCATCGCGGAGTCCGAACTGCTGGTCACGTTGGGGGATTGCTTCCAACTGGGCAGGTCGGGGCCGACCAGATTGATCTTGGCCGCCATGGCCCGAGCCGCCGCCGATGTCGGGCTGGTCGAGGTGGCGGCCGATGCGGGCTGGACGGAGCCCGCCACCAAGGCCCCTACCATCGCGACCATGGCTGCCCAACTTGTCCTCCTCACGTCCAGCCTCCTCTCGGCCCGGAACTGCACCACGGCCCAGAAGTGACCTACCCGCGACAGGCGCACGGCGTACCGAGACGGCACGTGAGTAGCGACGAACCGGCCGGCAACCTTTCCTCGTGTTAAACACCGACCTGTCCGTCAGGGCGAGTTATCACGAGGCGGCGAGCAGCTGACTTGGCCGGTCGTTGCCCAATTGTGGCCTTAAGAAACGACAGCAAGAGCGACCTGCGAGAAAACTGCTGCTACAACAGCTCCGGGGGCAGGGCTCGAACCTGCAAGCATCCGGATCCAAAGTCCGGCGTTCTTCCAATTGAACTACCCCGGACCGGTGACCCCACAGCCTGGCGAGCACCCTGCAGGCCCAGGCCTTTAACGATACCTCGTTGCCACAAACAGTCGACGTAGCGGGGAGGCGGTGCCGGCTGACTTTGCCGTTGGCCGGCGCGCGGTCGGCCACAACTTTGAGGCCAAGAACGACGCGACTAGAAAGATGGGGTGAGCTACTACGACCGCGGTAGGCGCCGCCCGGGCACGCAACGGGCCGGCGAGCAGCCCAGGCTGGCAGCCGTCGTGCTGGCCGCCGGTGAGGGCAAGCGGATGCGCAGCTCGCGGCCCAAGCCGCTCCACCGGCTTTGCGGTCGCCCCATGATCCTGTGGGTACTCGGGGCCTTTTCCGGTCTCGAGCTCTCCCGGGTAGTCGTTGTGGTAGGGCACGGGGCCACCCGCATGACGAAGGCCCTGGCCGAGGCCAGGTCGCCGGGGCCTCCCGTAGAGGTTGTCGAGCAGGTCGTTCGAGCGCGGTACGGGCGACGCTCTATCGGTCGCCCTCACCGCCTTCAGTGATGACGACGGCGAGCTTGACGACCTCGTCGTGCTGCCCGGAGACACGCCGTTGCTCCGTCCCGGGACCCTGGAGTCGCTGATAGCGGAGCACCGGCGGGCATCCGCGGCGGCAACGCTTCTCACGGCTCGCTTGCTTGACCCCAGCGGCTACGGCCGTGTGGTCCATTCACACGACGGGCGAGTGGCCGGCATCGTAGAGGAAGTCGACGCCACCGAGGAGGAGCGGGCCGTCGACGAGGTCGGCACCTCGATCTACGCCTTCCGTCGCTCTTTGCTGGCCCCCGCTTTGCGGCGCGTTTCGCCTGATAACGCCCAGGGCGAGTACTACCTGACAGATGTCATCGCGGTCCTGCACGATGCCGGTTACCCGGTGTCCTCCCTGGTGGCGTCGGACCCGGTGGAGACACGCGGTGTCAACGACCGCTCACAGTTGGCTTCGGCCGAAGCCGTCCTCAGAGCGAGGATCAACGAACGATGGATGGCCCGTGGCGTCACCATGCTCGACCCGCAGAACACCTATCTGGACTCGACAGTCGAGCTGGCAGAGGACGTCACGCTTTTTCCCGGCACTATCCTGCAGGGGAGCACGAGAGTTGCGACTGGTGCCGAAATCGGCCCCACAACCCATCTGATCGACTGTGTTGTAGGGGCGAGGGCGCAGGTGAGGGCCACCGTTGCCGAAAGGGTGACGATCGGGGAGGATGCCTCTGTGGGCCCGTGGACCTGGTTGGCGCCGGGCACCGTGGTTGCTCCCGGCTCTCTTGTCCGCCCGACGACGGGCGCTTACAGCCCTGAAGGAGGGGTACCAGGTGGAACTGGTCTCGAGGCATAGGCTCCAGCTCTACGCGGGGCGCTCGCACCCGAAGCTGGCCCAGGAAATCGCTTCCCACCTTGGCGTGCCGGTCGGGCCGTGCGAGCTCGTGGATTTCCCCAACGGGGAAATACGGGCTCGCTTCGGTGAGTCCGTACGCGGTGCCGACGTGTTCATACTGCAGACTCACAGTCCCGCCTACGGCAAATCGGTCAACGATTTTCTGATGGAGCAATGGGTCATGATCGATGCGGCGAAACGCGGCTCGGCCAAGCGCATAACGGCTGTTTGTCCCCGCTACGGTTACGGCCGTCAGGACCGGAAATCGAGAGCCCGCGAACCGATAACAGCAAGAATGGTGGCAGATTTCTTTCACGCTTCGGGCGCTGAACGGATAATGTCAGTCGATTTGCATTCGGGCCAGGTGCAAGGCTTTTTTGACGGGCGCCGTTGACCACTTGACAGCGGTCAACCTGCTCGTCGACTACTTGAAAACAACCATGACCGACGACTTCGTCATGGTCTCGCCGGACACCGGCAGGACCAAGGTGGCCGAAAAGGCCGCCCGCAATGCGGGCGACCTCGACATGGCCGCCGTCTATAAGCGCCGCAGCGCCGACCGCATCGGCTTCGTCGAAGCTCTTGACGTCATGGGTGACGTCCGTGGCCGGATGTGTGTTTTGATAGACGATGAGATCGATACCGCTGGCACGCTGGTGGAGGCGGCCAACATCCTGTACCAGAAGGGCGCGACCGATGTCTGGGCGACGGCGACCCACGGCGTCTTCTCAGAACCGGCGGTCGACCGCCTCAAGAACTCGAAGATCTCGCGCATTGTCGTTACCGATACCGTGCCCTTGCCGCCCGAAAAGCAGATCGAGAAAATAGAAAGCGTTTCGGTGGCCAAGACTTTCGCCGACGCCATCCGGGCCGTCTTCGAGGAGGGTTCGGTCTCGCAGATCTTCGGCGGCGACAACCAGAGCTGATATCTGGCAGACCTGACCAATTTCCTGGGCCACGTCTTCATCAATCTTTCTTCACAATTGCTGCCTTCTCGTAGCGCTTTTAACCAACGGGCCACGCTGGCGCGCTGCCAAACCGGTTCAATCGCAACGGGTTGGTGAAATCGCGACGAGTTTGGACAAATTCTGAGGAAATTGTGCGCAACGGTGGCAGTATGCACGCCACGCGCCACTGACCGTGCCCAACCCGCCCTGTCGGCTGGCTCGCCCCAGGTTTCACGAGCCCGGGCGAGCCTGAGGACGGTGGCTTCGCTCCCCCGAGCCCGGCCGGGCACGTGGAGGTCGCTCGACTAGCAGCGCGGCGTGCGGCAGACCGGCGTGCGGCAGTCCGGCGTGGGGCAGACCGGCGTAGGGCAGGCCGGCGTGCGACAGACCAGTTGCGGCAGACGACCAGGTGGCCGGACGGCAATGGGGTGAAGGACGCGGCCGCCGGGCTGGCCCGACCGGCTATCATGAAGGCTCCCTTCCCCCGCTAGGACCTGGCGGGGTACCGTACCAGGAGCGGAGCGGGAGCGAACGATGGCAGAAGTGAAGCTGATGGCTGAACTCGGGCGCACGACGGGCTCGAGCGCGTCCAGACGGCTACGACACGAAGGCCGGGTGCCGGCCGTTGTCTACGGGCACGGCATGGACCCCCTCACGGTATCTGTGGGTGCGCGCGACGTGCGTCACGCCCTTTCTCTCCACGGTCTCAACCAGGTGCTCACCCTCGACGTCGACGGCACCAGCCACCTGGTGTTGGCCCGTCAGCTGCAGCGTCACCCCGTCCGCCACACGCTCTCGCACGTAGATTTCCAGGTCGTCCGCCGAGACGAGATCGTCTCCGCTGAGGTGCCGGTTGTGGTCGTAGGCACGGCGACGCTGGTCGAGCGGGAGCGCGGAGTGCTGGAGCACCCGCTCAGCAGCCTTAGTGTCCGTTCTACTCCCGAGCAGAATCCCCCAGGAGATCACCGTCGACGTGAGCGACCTGGAGGTCGGCGGCGCCATACGGGTGCGCGACCTGGTCCTGCCCGAGGGCGTTACTACCGATCTCGACCCTGAGGAACCCGTTGTGATAGCCGCCGCTTCGACCGTGGCGGCCGAGGTAGCAGCGGAAGAGGCGGGAGAGGCCGAGGCGGCCGAAGGTGCCGAGGCCGGCGAAGCGGCAGCGGCGGGCGGCACCGCCGAGGAGGGCTGAGCCAGCGCTGTTCCGTGCCCTTAAGTCGCAGGGCACCGCCGGCGCTGACCTCCTGGCAGTTGGTCTCGGCAACCCGGGCCCCCGCTATGTGAAAACCCGCCACAACGTCGGTGCAGACACTGTTGCTTTGCTGGCCGAGCGCCACGGCGGGCGCCTGCGCCAGAGCAAAGAGCTCGCTCAGGCGGCAGAGGTCCAGGTCGACGGCAAGCGCTTGGCCCTGGCCTTCCCCCAGACTTTCATGAACGAGTCGGGCCGTTCGGTGGCTCGCCTCGTCAGGCGCTACAAGATAGAGGACCTGGCCGACCTCGTCATTGTCCACGACGAGCTCGACTTGCCCCTCGGGGTGGTGAGGGTCAAAGCGGGCGGCGGCCTGGCCGGTCACAACGGGCTGCGGTCTATAAAGGCCTGGTTGCGCACTGACGAGTTCTCCCGGGTGAGGATCGGGATCGGTAAACCTCCGGGCGGTAAGGAGCAGGGCGTAGACCACGTATTGTCGACGCCGGGCCGTCTCGAGCGGCGCACGCTCGACGCCGCGGTGGAGACCGCCGCCGACGCCGTGGAGATGATCCTGGCCAACGGTGTCGCGTCGGCTCAGAACGAGTTCAACTCCCGCCAGCCCTCCGAGGGGCCGTTTAATGGTTGAGAAATGACGTCTTCTGTCCAGGTTCAACAGCCGGGCTCTGTCCAGGTGCAGCAACCCGGCGCGCCCTCAGTGCTCGAAGCCCCCGTTCTGGCCGGGCTCCTGTCGTTCGTCAACAGCGACGCGGGGCTCGCCGGCCTGGCGGTGGGGGCCGAACGTGCCGTCGCGGTGGCCGAGGCGGCCCAGCCTTTTGCCGTCGCCGCGGTGGCCAAGAGTGGTGCCCGGCGCCCGGTCGTGGTGGCCGTCCCGAGCGGGGCGAGCGCCGACCGGCTGGTCCACGACCTGGGCGTCTGGCTCGGCCCTGAGGAAGTGGCGCTGTTCCCGGCCTGGGAAACCCTGCCCTTCGAACGGGTGAGCCCGGCGGCCGAGACGATGGGCCGGCGCCTCGAGTTGATGTGGAGGCTGAGGCGCCTGCGGGACGGGGCCAGCGACGCCAGGGTGCCATCCGTCATTGTCTCCCCCGTAAGGGCCCTGCTCCAGCGGCTCGGCCCTCACGTCGAAGATACCGAGCCGGTGCAGGTGGCACGGGGAGCGGTTGCCGATCTCGAGGACCTGGTCGAGCGGCTGGCTTACCTCGGTTACCGGCGGGAGTACCAGGTCGAGCACCGCGGCGAGATGGCCGTTCGGGGGTCGATCCTGGACGTGTTCCCCTCGACGGCCGTCTCGCCCGTGCGCATCGACCTGTGGGGCGACGAAGTAGACCGGCTGACGCAGTTCTCGATCGCCGACCAGCGTTCGGTGGGTGATCTCGACGAGGTGATATTTTTCGGCTGTCGTGAACTGAGGCCCTCGCCTGAGGTGCGGGAGCGGGCGGCCACGCTGGCCGGGACCGAAACGTGGGGGAACGAGACCTGGGAGCGCCTCGGCGAGGGTCTCACCTTTGACGGGATGGAGTCGTGGCTCCCGTGGCTCACGGCCGACGAGCACCTGCTCGTGGACCTCCTCCCCGAAGAGGCCAAGGTCTTGCTGGTCGAGCCCCGCCGAATCCGCGAGCGGGCGGTAGAAATAGCCGACGAAGAGGCCGACCTGGCCAGCGCCCTGGCCACGACCTGGGGCGCCGAAGGCCGCGATTTCCCCCGGCTCTACTTGCCGTTCGAGCGCCTGCTGAGCCGTACCGACGCCTCGGTCGCCATGCTCACCCTTACACCCGAGGGGCCAGGCCATGCCTGTCCTGGCCACGACCGGGTGGAGCCCGGTTGTCGGCGGTACGGAGCGTCTGCTGGCTCAGGTCCGGGAGCTGAGGGCGAAGAAGTTCACGATCGTCGTCTGCGCCGAGAACCAGAGCAGCGCCGCACGGCTGTCGAGGTCGCTACGAGATGAAGGCTTTAACGCCCCGGTAGTGAACGAGGTTACGACCGACTTCCAGGTCGTCGTCGCCCCGATCGACCGCGGTTTTATATACCCCGCACTGCGAATAGCGGTGCTGGCCGAAGGGGACCTGACCGGGCGGCGGCGGCCGCACCGGGCCGCCCGGCCCCGGGCGGCGCAGGTGGCGACCTTCTTCGATGACATGAAGACGGGCGATTACGTCGTGCATTTTCAGCACGGTGTAGCCCGGTTCGGCGGCATGGTGAAGCGTTCGATAGGTGATGTCGCACGCGACTACTGTCGCTCGAGTACCGCGACGGCGACAAGCTCTATGTACCCTCGGACCAGGTCGACGCACTGAGGCCGTACTCGGGCGGAGAAAAGCCGGCACTATCCCGGCTGAACGGCAGCGAGTGGCAAAAGGCCAAGGCGCGGGTGCGCCGGGCCGTGCGCGAAATAGCCCGCGAGCTTGTCGTCCTCTACCAAAAGCGGGCCACTTCCCGGGGCCACGCGTTTAGCCCGGACACGCCGTGGCAGGTCGAAATGGAACAGGCTTTTCCGTTCAACGAGACGCCCGACCAGCTAAAGGCCATAACAGACGTAAAAGGGGACATGGAAGATCCCGTGCCCATGGACCGCCTCGTTTGCGGTGACGTTGGTTTCGGGAAGACCGAAGTGGCTATGAGGGCTGCGTTCAAGGCGGTCCAGGACGGCAAACAGGTGGCCGTGCTGGTTCCGACGACTCTCCTTGCCTCCCAGCATTTCCAGACCTTTAGCGAACGATTTGCTAATTACCCCGTAAGAGTCGAAATGCTCTCCCGTTTCTTGACCCCGGCCGAGTCCCGGGCGGTTACCGACGGGATGGCGGACGGCTCCGTGGACGTCGTTATCGGGACGCACAAGTTGCTGGCCGGCGACGTCAAGTTCAAGGCCCTCGGGTTGCTCGTAGTCGACGAGGAACAGCGTTTTGGCGTCAACCACAAAGAGACCATAAAGAAGCTGAGCACTGACGTGGACGTGCTCACGTTGACCGCCTCGCCCATCCCCCGTACCCTGGAAATGAGCCTGACCGGGATAAGGGACCTCTCCCTTATTGCCACCCCTCCGTCCGAGCGGCGGCCCATTCTCACCTACGTGGGCGAGTACGACGAGCGCGCCGTGGCCGAGGCCATACGGCGGGAACTGTTGCGAGAAGGCCAGGTCTTCTTCGTGCACCACCGGGTCTACGACATCGAAAAGGTAGCCGCTCGCCTTCGCGAGCTCGTCCCCGAGGCCCGGGTGGCTATCGCAAATGGCCAGATGGACGAGGGTTCGCTCGAGCGCGTGGTGCTCGATTTCTGGGAGGGCCGTTACGACGTCCTGGTTTGTACGACCATTATCGAATCAGGCATCGATATGCCGACCGTCAACACCCTTGTTATAGACCGCGCCGACATGCTGGGGCTGGGCCAGCTCCATCAGTTGCGCGGACGGGTGGGCCGGGCCGGTCAACGCGCCTACGCTTACCTTTTCTACCCTCAGAACCACAGGCTCACAGAGGAGGCCTACGAGCGGCTGCGCACCATCGGGGAGCATACCGAGCTCGGGTCCGGCTTCAAAATTGCCATCCGCGACCTCGAAATTCGTGGTGCTGGCAACCTCCTGGGGGCCGACCAGTCTGGCCACATCGCAGCCGTCGGCTATGACCTGTACGTGCAAATGGTGAGCGAGGCGGTGGCCGAGCTCAAGGGCGAGGCACCGCGCCAGCCGGCCGAGATACGGCTCGACTTGCCCATGACGGCCAACCTCCCCGCCAGCTACGTCGAGCGCGAAGACCTTCGCCTCGAGGCTTACCGGCGGTTGGCCACTTTGAGCACTCATGAGGAAGTCGACGATATTGGGTCGGAGTGGGCGGACCGTTACGGCCCGCTGCCGGAGGCGGCCAAAGCGCTGCTCGATATCGCCCACCTGAGAGCGGAGTGCGCTCGTCTCGGGCTGC
This sequence comes from uncultured Acidimicrobiaceae bacterium, assembly GCA_963754115.1. GTDB lineage: Bacteria > Actinomycetota > Acidimicrobiia > Acidimicrobiales > Palsa-688 > Fen-671. Next base: position 1,159,010 of record CAVWFC010000010.1, read on the forward strand.
GCGACGTCACCGTGGTGAGCGGCGGCCTGGGCACGCCGGCGGGCCGGCTGGTGGCCCGGATCTCGCCCATCGGACTGAAAGCCAGCGAGCAGGTGCGGCTGAACCGCATCTGGCCCGGTGCGGTCTACAAGGAGGACCAGGGACAGCTGGTGGGGCCGGTGCCGAAGGGCGCAGACCCTGCGCTGGCCCTCGTCGACCTGCTTCGCGCCCTGGTCCCGCCGCCCGTCGCGGTGGACGCTTCCCAGGCGGTCTCTCGGGCGGAGTAATATTTGCTCGGCTGTGAGACCACTTAGACCTTTTCACCGCTCCCGCCAGTCGACCCGGCGCGCCAGGTCGACGGCCCTGGTCGTCATCCCTCTCTGCGCTGTGCTCGGTGGTGCCCTTTCGGCGTGTAGCACGTCGCCGCCGGCCGCCAGCGTCAACGGGCAGACGATCAGCGAGAGCACGTTGGACAAAGACCTGTTGGCCTGGGCCTCGAGCCCGGCTTACGTGGACGCCTTCAACGCGGCCAGCAAGGCGCAGTCTGAGCAGTATGCCCAGCAGGGGGAGCAGGTGCCCACGTTCACTGTCGGGGGTACTGGTTCGGGGCCGGCCACTTTCGGCCTGGAGTGGACAACCTCACGGCTTACGTCCCTCGTCAGTGCGCTCGCCGTCCAGCAGTACCTCGAGGGCCAGGGCAAGAGCCCGTCGGAGCTCCAGGTGACGACGGCATGGACGAGCGAACAAGCCAGCAACCCGCAAATTTGGCCGCAGCTCCCTCAGCAGCTCCGGTCCGATGTGGCCCGGCAGGGTGCCGACGTAGCCCTGGTCCAGCCGGCGCCTCGTAGCGTCAGCTTGGCCGAGGCTTTCTATAAAGCTCATACGTCGTCGTACTGGTCACAGGTGTGCCTCACCACGGCCGATGTCTCTGTGCCCGGGCCGGGCGGCACGACCGACATGGCAGCGAGCCGCCAGCAAGCAGAGCAGGTGGCTTCCGCCTCGAGACCGGCGCCTCCGGGTCGGCTCAGGCGGCCTCGACCGGCGGTGCTCAGTTTTGCCAGTCGCCCCAGCAGCTCATCCAACAGTCGGCCCCGTTCGCGGCACTGGTCAGTTCATTGGCCCCGGGCAAAGCCGGCATCATCCCGGAGAGCTTCGGCTACCAGGTGGTCCTGGTGCGCTCTCGCACTGTTATTCCCTTTGACGCCACCGTGGCCGCCGTCATCAATGTCGTTTCGCTCGGCGCCGGGATATCGGCGACCTCCTGGCCCGTGCAGGGGGACGCTAATTCCACCGGGCTCACCACGATCCTCAAATCGGCCAAAGTACAGGTAAACCCCGCCTACGGCTCCTGGACCACTGCGCTCCCAGCCCCGCCGTACATCCCTCAGGTTTGGCCCGCGGGCGAGTCGGCTCCCTGAGCCGTGGTCCGGCTGCCGAAGGTCACCGTGGTCGGCCTCGGCCCCGGCCGGCCGGGGCTGATGACCGCAGAGACCGCAGCGGCGGTCGCCGACGTTCCAGAGCGCTGGCTGAGGACATCTCGCCACCCTTCGGCCGCCGCGCTGCCCGGCGCCCGTAGCTTCGATTATCTCTACGAGTCTGCCGCCAGCCTGGAGGAGGTGTACGCCGGGATTGTCGAGGCGCTCGTAAAGTCCGCCGCCGGCCAGAGCCATGTCCTGTACGCCGTGCCCGGCTCTCCCACTGTGGCGGAACGGACCGTCGAGTTGTTGAGAGCCGACCCCCGTGTCGACACCGTCGTCCTCCCGGCGGTCTCGTTCGTGGACCTCGTGTGGGACTGCCTCGGGGTCGACCCCCTGGCCGCTTCGGTACGGATCGTCGATGGCCACCGTTTCGCGACGGAGGCGGCGGGTGAAAGGGCCCGCTGCTGGTGGGCCAGTGCGACTCGGTACAGGTGCTCTCGGAAGTAAAACTCGCCCTGAGCTCGGTGGCGGAAAAGCTCTCCGGTGCCGGCGACGACCTGGAAGTGACCGTGTTACAGCGTCTCGGGTTACCCGACCAGGCGGTCACGGTGCTGAGCTGGGCCGACCTCGACCGCGCCATCGTGGCTGACCACCTCACGAGTGTATGGGTGCCGCGATTGGCGGAACCGTTGGCGTTCGAGTTCGTGCAACTGGAAGAGCTGGCCCGAGTGCTGCGGGCGCGTTGCCCATGGGACCGGGAACAGACCCACCAGAGCCTCACCCGCTACCTGCTCGAGGAGTCCTACGAGCTCCTCGAGGCCATCGAGCAACTCGGTGACGACGGCGCCGGTTACGAGCACCTCGAGGAGGAGCTGGGCGACGTGTTGTTCCAGGTCGTCTTCCACTCGGTGCTGGCAGCCGAACAGGGCCAGTTCACCCTGGCCGACGTGGCCGCCAGGGTCCACGACAAGCTGGTCGGCCGCCATCCGCACGTGTTCGGAGATGTCGAGGCAACCACCCCCGAGCAGGTCAGCCGCAACTGGGAGCAGATAAAGAGGGCGGAGAAAGGGCGGGAAAAGTCACAGGCGAGCGCCATGGACGACGTCCCCCGCAACTTGCCGGCGTTGCTTTATGCCCACAAGATCCAGAGAAAAGCGGCGTCCGTCGGCTTCGACTGGGACGACGTCACGGGTGCCCTGCCCAAAATTGCCGAGGAACTTTCAGAGCTCAGCGAGGCCATTGCCGGCGGCGCCGCCGCCCAGAGCAGTACGAGCGAAGAGCTGGGCGACCTCCTGTTCGCGGCAGTCAACGTCGCCCGGCACCTCAGGGTCGACCCCGAAGCTGCGCTCCGAGAGGCGACGGCGAAGTTCCGTCGGCGCTTCCAGGGAGTCGAGGCCTTGGCCGCCCAGCGTGGGTTAGACCTTTCAGAACTGGACCTGGTCGAGCTCGACAGCCTGTGGGAAGAGGTCAAGGCGGGCCAGCTCGCGCCCTGAGTGCCAGCTAACGGCCCGAGCATCCGCCGCGAAATCCAGCCCGGGACCACTTTTCAGGCATCGCCGGCTTCTTGGCCGTGTGGGCGCGTGCCACGCGCCCGGGCCTACGGCGGGAACGTCCTCGTTGGCCGTTGGAGCAGCAAGTAAGCTACTCTCTCTGATCACTTTGGTCACAGCTGTCACTTGAGCAACAGGTCGGAGGCGGGTATGCGATTGGCCGTCAAGATCGCACTGGTCGTAATGGTCCTTGGCGGGGCCCTGTACCTGTTCGTCTTCCCGGCCCGTACCTACCTGGCGCAAAAGAAGGACATGGTCGCCGAGGAACGCACCATTACGGCACTGGCGACCGAAAACACCCGGCTCTCCACGGAAAGCTCGGCGCTGCAGGGCGCCGCCACCATCGAACAGATTGCCCGGGAAGAGTACGGCCTGGTTATGCCCGGTCAAAGGGCGTTCATGGTCCTGCCGGCCACGAACCGGCCCCAACCGCCGCCGCCGCCGCCGCCGGTCAAGCATGCCGCCTGGTACTCGTCGCTAGAATTCTGGCATTACCTGTAATTTCCGGGCCTTTGCGCGTCGCCCGGCTCGGCGCCGTAAATGACTGCCGAGGCCTCGGGCACCGAGGACGAGCTGGCCGCCCTGCTTGGCCGCCGACCGCGCCGCCCTTGCGACGTGGTGCTGCGCGAGCACGACGGCAGCCCGCTCGTAATCAGGAACGGGCGCCATTCTCGACGACGGTACGCCGATGCCGACGCGCTACTGGCTTGTGGGACGGCGGGTGAAGCTGGCTGTCGACCGTCTCGAAGCCGCCGGGGGAGTTGCCGCGGCCACTGCTGCGGTTGACCCGGCCGAGGTCGAGCAAGCCCACGCTCGCTACGCCGCCGAGAGGGACACCGCGCTCCCTGCCGGCTGGTCCGGCCCTCGGCCTTCAGGCGGCGTCGGCGGCACGCGCCGCGGCATCAAGTGCCTGCACGCGCACTTTGCCTGGTACCTGGTCGGCGGCGTTGACCCGGTCGGCCGCTGGGTGGCGGCGCAACTGGCCCCGGAGCTACCGCGTGGACCGGGCGCAGGCAGCTTTACAACCGTCCCGGAAGCACCTGTTCCGGAGGTCGATGGCTAACTTTGCCGCCGTTGACTGCGGGACGATGTCGACGCGGTTGTTGGTAAGCGGTGCTGACGGCGAGCCTCTAGTGAGGCTCACACGGATAACTGCACTCGGCGAGGGTGTCGACGCGTCGAGGACCTTGCTCCCGCAAGCGGTCCAGCGTACGGTGGCCGTCCTGGCGGAGTACCGGGAGGTAATGGACCGTTACGAGGTGGGTACGGCGCGCATGATCGGGACGTCTGCATTACGAGATGCGAGCAACCGGGAGTCGTTTTTTCGAGCGGCCGAGGATGTTATCGGTACCTCCGTCGTGCTGCTGAGCGGAGACGAAGAAGCCTCTTTGTCGTACCTGGGGGCAACGTCCGAATTGAACGGCGTGCCCGGCCACTGGCTTGTCGCCGACATTGGTGGCGGGTCGACCGAGCTCGTTGTTGGCCGGGCGCCCCTAGCCGCCCGTTCGCTCGAGCTCGGGTGCGTGCGAGTGACCGAAAGGTTCTTGCACCACGACCCGCCCGCACCCGAAGAGCTTGCTGCTGCCGCGGTCCGTGGTTGACAACGCACTACAGCGAAGCCGAGGTCCAGGTGCCCGCATTGCGTTCGGCGCCGGCCCTCGTGGGGCTGGCCGGGACGGTGTGCGCCCTTGCCTCCTACGACCAGGAGCTAACCGCCTATGACCACAATGCGGTGCACCATTACCGGCTGTCGAGGGGAGCTGTCGAGCGTGCCCTGAGGGACCTGGCCGCCCTCCCACTCGCGGTACGGTCGAGTCGTCCCGGTATCGAAGCGGCGCGCGCGCCGGTGATAGTTGGCGGCACCCTGGTGCTGGCCGGCCTCATGAGGCATTTTGGGTTTGACGAGTGCCTTGTTTCGGAATCCGACATCCTGGACGGTTTGGTGCTCGCTCTCATGCGGGTTCGTGAGCGGCCAACTTCTCCCCAGTAGCATTGCCGTCTGTGACCTGGGGCCATGTCGCACCGTACCCTGAGCTCCGCGGGAGGCGGGTGTTGTTGCGGCCACTGGCCGCCTCCGACTTCGACGCCTGGCGCGAGGTCCGGACCCGGTCGCGCGACTGGCTCGTAAAATGGGAGCCGCGACCGGTGCCCGGCCAGCCGGACCCGACGCAGGACAAGCGAGCATTCGCGGCGCGGTGCAACGCCCGGATGCGCGAAAGAGAGCTCGGGACCGGTTACGGGTTTGGCGTCTTCGTGGCCGGGCGCTTCGCCGGCGAGATCAATATCTCATCCGTGCAGCGCGGCCCGTTTCAGAACGCCTACGTGGGGTACTGGGTAGACGAGGCCATGGCGGGCCACGGTTACACCCCTGAAGCATTCGTGCTTGTCGCCCGGTTCGGCTTCGAGGACCTGATGCTCCATCGGCTCCAGGTGTCCATAATCCCGCGCAACCGGGCGAGCCATCGCGTGGCTGAAAAGCTCGGTCTGCGCAACGAAGGTACCGCGTTGCGCTACCTGGAGATAAACGGCGTGTGGGAGGACCACGTGCGCTACGCCATCACGTCGGAGGACTGGGCCGAACGACGCGAGCAGTACCTGAAAGACTGGGTGTTCGGGACCTAGCCCGCGACGTGTGCTTCGGCGCACCGCACGCCCTCGCGGCCGACCGTGGCGGAATGCGGGGCCCCCGGTTCGATCACCGTCCGATCACCCTCGGTCAGTGCCACGTCACCCGTGTCGGTGTGGAACACGATTGCACCCTGCAGGCAGCAAAGGATCTTCTTGTAAGCGTGCGTGTGGCTGGCGTACGTGTCCCCGGGCTGGTTCGACCACACTGAAACGGGCCAACCCGCAGCTGTCATCTCTCCGACAAACTCGGCCTCCAGCATCGGGCCTCCTTTCCTTCAGGCCAAACGGCCCGCTCTCCCCGGGGGTGCATAGCGGTAGACGGCCTTGCCCTGAAGCGACGCTACAGGTACCGGCCCAAACTGACGGCTATCGGTGCTTTGCGCCGGGTTGTCCCCGAGCAGGACAACGCCGTTGGGGCCGATCTCGGCCGCTCGCTTGACAAGGGCGCGGCCAGGGTGGCGAGGGTCGGAGGCGGCCACGATGTCCCCCGGGTGCACCGACGCCGTCTTCCACACCACAACCCGGTCACCCGGCTGGAGTGCCGGGAGCATGCTCTGGCCGCTGACCTCGACGCGGTCAATGTGACGCCAAGCCCAGCCCGCTGCCCATGCAAAAGCGGTCCCCGCTCCGAGGCCGACCAGCGCCGCCCAACGGTGGCCCGGCCCGGAGCCGGCGACAACCGGGCGCTTAGCATCGGCGGGGCTATAGCGTGTGCGGTGATCGTGTCCCATGGCACGTTCCCAAAGCAGAACCAACCAAGCAAAAGGAGCTTATTTCATGACCTTGCTGGTGCGTTTGCTGGCCCTGGCTGACCGCGTGAGCTCGCCCCGGACTGCCTATGCCCACTGCGACCTGCCCTGTGGCGTCTATGACCCGGTGCAGGCCAAGGTCGAGGCCGATTCGATCAAGGGCATCCTCGAGAAGTACAACGCCTCGACCGATGAAGTCTTCCGGGAACGTTGCATCTTCCTCAAGGAAGAGCGAGCCGAACTGGTCAAACACCACCTCTGGGTTCTCTGGACGGACTACTTCAAGCCTCCGCACCTGGAGAAGTACCCCGAGCTGCACGATCTTTTCTGGAAAGCAACCAAGCAGGCGGGCGAGACCAAGCATTCGACGGATGTCGCTGTGGCCGACGAGCTTCTCCGTCAGATAGCCGAGATAGACCGCATCTTCTGGGAAACTAAAAAAGGCTGAGCCAGGAGCCTCTTCCGCGCCCCGAGGCGGTACGTACGGGGCCTCCCCGAGAGCGCGCCCTCTGACCAGATGCAGATCCAAGGAACGATGACCGGGTCGGGCATCGAGGGCCAGGGGGCGCGGGGCGAAGTGTTGTGGCGCGACCGGCATCTGCCGGCCACAAGAGCCCGTCACGAAAAGCGGGCCAGGGCAAAGTCGCTGGAGAGTGTTGCGGGCGTGCCTCTCCGTGCAACTATCACTTTCCGACCACTCGTAGCCGGGCAATCTTCGGGCTACGCCTGCATAATGCTTGGCATGAGGGGCACCACCGGCCGAGCCTTCTTGGCCGGAGTGATCGTGCTGCTGGTTATTTTCCCGGCAGCCACGGTGGCCGGGGCTTCGCCCTACCGTGGTGCGGTCAACCGGGCCGCCACCGAAGTGCCCTCGACCTCGTTCGTGTGGTCGCCCGTAAAACGCATCGACCCCCACGGGAGTACCGCCGCTATCTCGTGCGCCAGCAGTCAGTTCTGTATGGTCGTGGACACTTTCGGAGGGGTTGTCACCTGGGACGGGAGCGCCTGGTCGAGCGTGAAGGCGGTGAACCCGAACGGTGGCCTGTCGTCGGTCTCGTGTGCCAGCGCCACATTTTGCGTGGCGGGCGACGCCAACGGCGACATTTTTGCATGGCACGGGAAGAGCTGGAGCGACCGGGGGCAGGCCGACCGTTTCGGAGCCGGGATCGACGTCTTGTCGTGCCCGGTGCTCGATTTTTGCGGAGCGGGCGACGGTGACGGCTACGCGTACACCCTGACTGCGAAGGGCCCGACGGCGCCGTTTGCAGTGAGCCCCGATCCGGGCACCGGGAGCATCGCGTCCATATCCTGCCTTACGAAGGCTTATTGCGTGGCGGTGGCCGGAGGTGGCAACGCCTCCTCCTGGAACGGCAAGCAGTGGTCGCAGCCAGTCGCCGCCGACCTGACGTCCATGACCTGCGTGAGTGCCAGGTTCTGCGTGGCACTGACCCTCGATGCGGCTCTCAAGGTCTGGAACGCGGGCCGCTGGTCCGCTCCCGTTACCCTCAACCCGGTTGACCCGTCGAGCGGGCCGAAGACCGTATCGTGCGCCAGCGCTTCGTTCTGTGCGGCTGTCGGCCAGGACAGCTCCCTGTGGGACGGCCAAAGCTGGTCTAGCCCGACGCCGGTGGGCGACTTCGAGGGAGTGAGCGCCGTGTCCTGCCCCGGCAACGGCTTGTGCGTCGCCATCGACCAGGACGGCAACGCAACCGTCGGACGGTTTGCGTGACGTAGCTAGTACAGGGCGCTTGTGGTCTCGGGCTGATAGGTTCTGACCGTGCCGGTCCGAGCGCGGCGGGTGGCGAAACACAGCTGTTTTTGCGACCCCCGAGCGTGATCGATGGGCGTGCCGGGGCGGAGGGCGGGAGCCGCAGTGGTGCGCCGGTCACGCCAGTCGCTCGAAAGCCTGACTTCGGCCCTTCGCAACCGCGACATACGGCGTGTCGAACTTGTGTGGGCATTGGCCATCGGCGCCGAGTGGGCTCATTTCGTTGCCCTCGGCGTGTTTGCTTACGACCACGGCGGTGCCGCATTTGTCGGGTTGGCCGGCTTGGTGCGGCTGCTGCCGGCGGGGCTTCTGTCACCTTTTGCCTCGACCCTGGCGGACCGTTGGCGACGCGAGAAGATGCTCCTCGCGTTGCTCATGGTAGAGGCGGCGGCGCTGGTTGGATCGGGGGCGGCGGCTCGCGCCGGGGAACGAGTGTCCGTGCTGGCGCTGGCCGCGCTCATCGGGGTGACTTCGACACTGGTACGGCCGGCCGTGCAGTCGATCCTGCCGTCGTTGGCCCGTACGTCCACCGAGCTCGTTGCCACGAATGGGGCGGGCGCCACATTTGAAGGCCTCGGCGCTCTCGGTGGGCCGCTGGTCGTTGGCGCCACAATTGGGCTCGTGGGCGCGGGTGGCGTGTTCATCGCCGCCGGCGTCACCCTGGCGGGCGGCGCGGCCATCCTCACCGGGGTGCACGTCCCGCCGCGAGTCGACATAGTAAGCGCCGATAGCGCTACACCCGATCACGCCGAGAGAGCCCGGCCGGCAGGCGCCATCCGCTCGAGCCTGGCCGGGCTCGAGCGAGTCGCCCGGGATTCCGAGGCCCGGCTGCTCATTGGCCTCGCCGGTGCGCAGTGCTTTGTCCGCGGTTGCCTGAACGTGCTCGTCGTCGTGGCCGCCTTCAGCCTCCTCCATGCCGGGTCCGCGGGCGTCGGGTACCTGAACGCGGCCCTGGGCACCGGCGGCCTTATTGGCGCGTTTGCGGCCACCATGATGAGCACGAGGCGGTTGGCGGTTTGCTTCGGCGTAGCGATCGCCTTCTGGGGCCTGCCTATCGCCTGCCTCGCCCCGCTGTCGTGGCTCGGCCCGGCCATGCTCTGCCTTGTCGTGGTTGGAGTGTCCAACGCCGTCGAAGATGTTGGCCTGCTGACCCTGCTCCAGCGGGGCTGTCCCTACGAGTTGCTGGCCAGTGTGCTCGGTGTCTTGTGGGGCCTGGCTATGACGGCGGTAGCACTGGGTTCCATCGCCGCGCCCGCCATCGAAGCCGCCGTCGGGGCGCGCACGGCTCTACTGCTGGTCGGGCTGATATTGCCCGTACTGGCGCTGGCATCAAGCCGCCGCCTTGCCCGCATTGATGCCTCGCTCACCCCGGTTGAGGGCCTCGACCTCGTAGGAGCCATCCCCATGTTCGCTCCGCTGTCCGTCGTGGTCAAGGAGCGGCTGGCGGCGTCGCTGGCGCCCGTCTGCCTGGCCGCGGGAGAGACCATAATCCAGCTCGGTGAACCGGGCGACCGGTTTTATATCGTGAAAAGCGGCCGCTTTGTTATTGAGAGGGCCGGCGTGCAGGTGGCCAGCGCCGAGGAAGGCGACTATTTCGGCGAGGTCGCCCTGGTGCACGATGTTCCCCGAACGGCGTCGGTGCGGGCCGAACGGGACTCGGCGGTCTACGCGCTCAAGCGCGACTCCTTCGTGGCGGCCATAAACGGTCACCCCGCCGCCATCGCCGAGGCGCAGCGGATCGCGACAGAACGGGGAACAGGTGGGGCGCTCCCGGGTGCGGAGCAGTAGCTAAGCTAGGCCGGCCCAACTCGTGGCGGTTAACGCCGCCACTGTTGGTGGGCGGTCGTCGATTGAAAGCGGTGTCGCGCCGCGCCTCTCTGGCGAGCAAGGCACCCGCGGTGGCCCGACCAAGTCCTGGCCACCCGGTTACCAGAAAGTTTGCGGCCAATGCGATGTGGGCGCGGAGGGGGTCGAACCCTCATGCTCATAGGCGGCAGGGTTTAAGCCCGCTGTGTCTACCGGTTTCACCACGCGCCCATTTGGGGATGGCATTGATGTGGCAAGTCTAAGGCCGGGCCACAGGCGTCCTGCCGGTTTGGGGATTGGGCAAGGGACCACCTTGGCCGTATGTCGGCGCTGGTAGGGTATCAGCGTGGCAGCGGTAGCCGCACTCGTGGCTGCTTTGTTGTATGCCCTCGCATCGGTCCTCCAGCACTGGGAGGCCGAGAGACAGCCTGCAGACAAGGCTCTTCATATCAGCCTGGTTGCCCGGCTGGCCAAACGGCCGCGCTGGGTGGCCGGGCTTGGGTTCGACGCGGGCGGGTACGCCGTCCAGTGGGTTGCTCTATCGCTTGGCTCACTGGTCCTCGTGCAGCCCCTGCTGGTCGTGGGCCTGTTGTTCGCGCTGCCCATGAAAGCACGCTTCTCGTCGTACCGGTTCCACGGCTGGGACTGGGGTGGGGCGATGTTGACCACCGCCGGTCTGGCCGTGTTCCTGGTCGTAAGCCACCCGGCCCCGGGTCACTCGAACGTAAGCGGCATTACGTGGACCGTCTTGTTGTGCGTAGCCGCCCTCTTGGCGGCCGGGCTTGTCGCCCTGGGCCACGGGAGGGGCCGAGGTGGAAGGCAGTGGCCTACGGGACGGCGGGCGGGGTCGTCTACGGCGTTTGCGCCGCCCTGACCAAGAGCTGTGCCCAGTTGTTGTCTCAGGGTGTCTCGGAGCTGTTCTCGAACTGGCAGCCTTACCTGCTGGCCGGCGCCGGCGTGGCCGGGATGGTCCTGGCCCAAAGTGCGTTCCAGGCCGGCCCTCTTGACGCTTCCTTGCCCACCCTCTCGGCTACGGACCCAATAGTGAGCGTGCTCATCGGGGCCGTCGCTTTCGGCGAGGCCCTTCGTACCGGTGTCTTTGCTACGACGCTGGAAGTGGCCTCTTTCTCGGCCATCGTGGTTGGGATCTTCCTGCTCGCCCACACCGAAGCGGTAAACGATGCCCAGCGCCAGCACGTGATGATCGTTGAGGAGAGGGTCCACGAGCCTGTTTAGGAGCCGCCGGGCGGCTCCCGTGGGTTGGGCGAGTGCCGCGCCGGTTATTTGACCCGACCGCCGCCCAGGAGGTTGAGCTCGTAGATGGGCTGGATGCTCACGTCCTGGCCCGTTTCGGGGGCGTCGACCATTTCCCCATCGCCCACGTACATGCCCACGTGGTAGACGTCGGTCGGCGTTCCGAAAAAGACCAGATCCCCGGGCATCAGGTTGCCGAGGCTGACCCGGGAGGTGAGGTCGTATTGGTCCTGGGCGGAGTGAGGTAGGGCAACGCCGGCCCTGTCCCATGCCACCATGACCAACCCGGAACAGTCGTACCTCGCTGGTCCCGCCCCTCCCCACTGGTAGGGCTTGCCGATCTGAGACTCGGCGAACGCCAGCGCTGTCTGGGCCCCCAGTGCCGGCAGGTCGCTGGCCGCGCTCGTGGGAGGAGATGTCACCGGTGTGCTCGTCGACGGCAGGGTGGTTGGCACCTGGCTGGTCGGCACCGGGCTCGTTGGCACCGGGCTCGTTGGCACCGGGCTGGTCGGCACGCCGTACCCGCCTTCTCCCGTGCCGGCAGACTGCGCCGTGCCGAGGCTTGGACCGGTGGTGGAACCGGCGGCGCCGTCTGTAGTGGAGCTCGTGGCGACGGTGGTTGTCGGGTCGGCGGTTGTGGCCTCGACCGACGAAACGACCGACGAAGGGACCGTCGAGCTAGACGGCACGGAGGTCGTCGGGCCGGTGTCGGCGTTGCTGGATGTGCTCGAAGAGCTAATGGCATTTGCGGGTGCCACTGAAGATGGGGCAAGGGGCGCCGTCGTGGCCGAACTAACGGGGGACAACGTGCTCGAGCTGGGCGCGACCGTGGTCGAGCTGACTGCCGGTACAGTCGTTGGGTCGACGACAGCCGTGCTCGATGGGCTGGTGGGTGCACTGGTGGTAGGCAGCGCAGTGGTCGGCAGGACAGTGGTCGTGGTCGATGGCTGTGCGGTTGTGGTGGCCGCGGGAGCAATCGTGGTCGAAGGGGTAGATGGCGGAGCCGTTGTCGGGCCGCCGGAAGAACCAGGTACAAGCGCAGCCGTTCGAGCGGATCCGCTCGCTGCCGGCGCCGGCGGGGTGGCCGTCGGGCGGCTTGTCGTCGGGATGAGCGACACAGCCGGCCGCGGGACGGAGCTCTCGGCCGCAGAGGGCACGGAACTGGAGGTCGTCGAACTTGACGCCGGCCGTCCTGATGCCAGCCGTCCTGATGCCCGCCCTGGTGGCGCCGCGATCTGGTGCGTGCTTTCTAGCAGCGCCCTTTCCTCTGCCGCCTGCTCCGCCTCTTGCTGTTTTTCTGCTTCGGCGACGGCCAAAGCCAGGTCCCCTCTTACCCCGGCCAAAGTTCGTCTCAGGGACGCTTGTTGCGCCGTCGCCGACCTCTCGTCGGCCGCCAGTTGACGGGCGGCGGCTCGCAACGACGCTCGCTGGCGCAGCAATCTGAAGGACAGCGCGCGGTCCCGGGCCAGTGCCAGCTGGTAATCGGTCATTACCCGTTGCTGGTCCTGCGCAAAAGCTTCGGCGTAAGCGTCGGCCACAGTTACTTCGGTGCCCTCGACGGCCCCGGGCACATAAGAGATGGAACCGCCGTCGGTGTACGCGGCGACCGCCTGAGCCACCAGGAGCGCTTTTGTCCGCAGTACCTGTTCCAGGTCTGCCCTCGAGGCCAGTTCGGTGGCCTGAAACTGCCTCGACAGCTCCTTTGACACGACGCCCTGGGCGTCCGCCCGCTCCGCCAACTTGGCCAGGAGCAGCCCCTCCGCCTGCAGTCGCACCGAAATCTGGAGGGCTTCGGCTCGGTCGGCAGAGGCCCGTTGGTCGGCGCTGCTGATGCTAAGAGCGGCACCGGGGCCAGCGTCGGGCACCAGTCCAAGCGGCTGAGGTAAGAGAGGCGATGCTTCCAACCTGGTGGTGGCGGCCAGGGCCGGTCGCGCCGACAGGACCGAAGGCAGCGAAGGGGCAATGGGGCCAGCGGCGGTGAGGCTGTACGCCAATGCAAACGTGACCACGCCTGTCGCGGCGGGCATAGCAGGCCTGACGGCCCGTCTCAGAACCTGCACGAGAGCTAGCTGAGCCAAGGCCCTCCTGCCCCTCTGTTCCCTCACGAATCACTCTAACAACTCTGACCACACCCGTCACCCGGGCTCACCGCGAAGGCTGCGGGACGGGGCACTAGTTTGCTGCAGATGACCGTCAACAACGACACCGGGCAAGCAGCACCCGAACGCGCCAGCGGCTATCGCGTGGAGCACGACTCCATGGGTGAGGTGCTGGTGCCGTTGGCCGCTAAATGGCAGGCTCAGACCCAGCGGGCGGTCGAGAACTTCCCCGTGTCCGGCCAGCGCATCGAGAGGGCTTTGATCCGGGGCTTGGCCTTGCTCAAGCGAGCCGCCGCGCTCGAAAACGTCAAGCTGGGGGTCATAAGCGCACCGGTCGGTGAGGCCATCGCCGAAGCGGCGCTCGAAGTGGCCGATGGCAAATGGGACGGCGAGTTCCCGGTCGATGTGTTCCAGACGGGGTCGGGCACGTCGTCCAACATGAACATGAACGAGGTGCTGGCCACACTCGCATCCGAACGTCTTGGTGAGCGCGTGCACCCGAACGACCAGGTCAACGCCTCCCAGTCTTCGAACGACATGTTCCCTTCGGCCATCCATGTCGCCGCCGCGGAAGAGCTATCGCGTTCGCTGGTGCCGGCTCTTTCCCACCTCGCTCAGGCGCTGCGGGCCAAGTCCGGGGAGTTCTCCGGGGTAGTGAAGGCGGGCCGCACCCATCTCATGGACGCTACCCCCGTCACCCTTGGCCAGGAGTTCGGGGGTACGCGACTGCCGTCGAGCACGGTACGGAGCGTTTGAACGGCTGCCTGACCAGAGTGGGAGAGCTGCCGCTCGGGGGGACGGCCGTCGGGACCGGGCTGAACGCCCCGCCGGGGTTTGCCGGGGGTGTCATCCACGCCCTGGCCGGCGAGCTCGGCCTGCCCCTGACTGAAGCCAGGGACCACTTCGAGGCCCAGGGGTCGCGCGACGCGTTGGTAGAAGCGTCGGGGGCCGTACGAACGGTCGCGGTGTCGCTGTACAAGTGCGCAACCGACATCCGCTGGATGGGCAGCGGACCGCGTGCCGGCCTCGGTGAGGTGATGATCCCCGATCTCCAGCCGGGCAGCTCGATCATGCCGGGGAAAGTAAACCCCGTGATCCCAGAGGCCGTGTCACAGGTCGTGGCCCAGGTAATCGGCAACGACGCTTCCATTACCTTCGCGGGGGCGGCGGGCAACTTCGAGCTCAATGTCATGCTGCCGGTGATCGCCCACAACCTGCTCGAGTCGATCCGGCTGGTGGCAAACGTCAGCCGCCTTTTCGCCGACCGCTGCATAGCCGGCCTCGAAGCTGACGCCGAACGGTGCCGTACCTACGCCTTGTCCTCCCCGGCGATAGCGACGGCCCTCAACCCTTATATCGGCTACGAACAAGCAGCGCGAGGTCGTCAAAAAAGCGTTGGCCGAGGGCAAGGACATGCGCACCGTTGTCCTCGAAATGGGCCTCATGAGCGCAGAGGAGGTGGACCGAGCGCTGGACGTGGAGGCCATGACGCGGGGCGGCATCGTCAAGTGATCGGCGCAACCCAGCCCGACGGGGTCGCCTTCAACCTTTTCGTGTTGCTGCACATCACGTGCGCGGTGGGCGGCTTCGGCGCCTTGATTTACAGAGGCTGGGTGCTCGACATGGCCCGCCGCAAAGGAGCGGCGACATCGGCCGGCGTGCTCTCGGTTTACGGCAACGTTTCTCAGGTGGGAGAAATCCTCATATACGGCGTCGTCGTATTCGGCATTGCCGCTATCGGTGCAAGTGGCGACCACAACCTTTTCAGAAAGGCGTGGGTCGTGGCTGCCCTGGCCGTTTTCGTCGCCATGCTGGCTGTACTGCACGGCCTGGTCCGGCCGGCCGAGCGGGCGTACAGGCGGGCCATGCTCGAACTGGCACAGACGCCACCCGTCGCCCCGCCGGCCCGTCCTCCGCAAATGGCGGAGATGGACCGCCTTTACCGGCGTATCGGCGCCGGTGCCGGCGTCTTCAACGTGCTCCTGGTCGGAGCGCTCTACCTCATGGTTTTCAAGCCTTAAACCGGCCTTCAAGCCTTGGCCTCGTCGGGCTCAGAAGAAGCCGGCTGCTTTGCTTTTACGCCGCCGCCGTTGCCGCCCACCACCTGCAACTCGGCCTCTGTCATCAACTCTCCGTCGAAGGACACCTCGACACGCTGTTCCGGTCGCCGCTGGTTCTGGACGGCCTGGGCGGCGAGGGATCTTCTGTCGGCCGAGGTCAGCGGCGGCGGGGCAATTGCCCGCGGCCACAGGTGGCGGGCCAGGACCACGTTTAGCTCGGCGGCGTAAACCGTGAGCTCGACAATCGAGTCAGATCCAGGCGAAAAGACCGAGGACGATACCGAACAGCCCATATACCGAGCTGTCGTTTTTCAGGTAGTGCCCCACGACGAAACCACCGACAGCCTGCAGAATGGTCCAACCCACTCCGGCCAGCGCGGCGCCCGGTACCAGTTTTCTTAGAGGGATCTTCGCCGGCGTCAGGACGTCGAAAGCAAAAAGGTACAAGCCAAAGTTGACAATGGCGGACGCCACGCCGCCGGCCAACGCCAGCATGCGCGAGCCGCCGTGGACCGCCGGGACCGTTGCCGCCAGGAACGTGCTGGTGGCCAGGCCAAGGGCCAGCACTATGAGGAAGGCGACGCTACGGGCCAGCCGCGTCACGTAATTGGGCCGGTCCGGCCCGGGTAGGTTCCAGACCTGGGCCATGGTGAAAATCCCGTTCTGGGCCAACGACATCGAACCCCAGAGCAAGCCGACGATGGCGATTATCAGGCTGATCACACTGTTGCGGTGGAGCGCCTTGATATTGCTCTCGAGGTCTTTGCCGATTATGGGGAACTGGCCGAAAGTCGAGTCCAGCACTTGCTTCTCGAGGGCGGGGTGGCTGCTCAGCACCAGCCCCAGGATTGTTACCAGCAACAAAAGGAGCACGAAGACCGAACCGAAGGCCGAATAGGCCAGGTTGGCGACCAGGGTACCGGCGTTGTCGTCGCCGTACTTCTTGATTACTCCGTAGACGAACGCAGTCGCCGTATGGCGTTGCTGGAACTTGTCAACGCTATGGACCGTGCGCTCGATGACGTTCACGGCTTGTGTCTCTGAGTTGGCCCGGGTGCAACGTTACGCCCCGGGCACTTACGATGGCTCACACGTCCTTCATTCCCTCAGGACCGCAGGAGCATTCCTCACCGGGTGAACGGCGCGCGATCATTGGTGGTCATGCCCGATGAAACCGTCATGCCCGATGAAACCACAGTGACGACCGGCGATGCTGTGGAGGCGCCGCTCGGTTACGTAACTTATGCGGCCAATGCCGGTGTCAAGGACGAGAGCCTGGATCTCTCCATCGTAGCGAGCGAGCTGCCCTGCATTTCTGACGGGGTTTTTACCCAATCCCGCTTCGTTGGCCCGAGTGTGGTCCTGTGCCGCCGGCACCTGGAGACAGGCGCACCGAGAGCCATCGTGACCGTCTCGAAAAACGCCAATGTGGCTACCGGTCCCGAGGGTGAGCGTGACTCGGCTGAGCTGGCCGAGCTGGTAGGTGGGTCGATCGGTTGCCCGCCGGCCGATGTCCTCGTCGCCACGACCGGCGTCATCGGTCGCCGCCTGCCCATGGAAAAACTCCGCGCCCACTTGCGGGCCCTCCGGATGCCCGAAGACGCCGATTTCCCTTTGGTTGCACGCGCCATCATGACGACAGATACGGTCCCGAAGATGGCCAGCGCCCGGGCGGGCCAGGCTACGGTCACGGGCGTGGCCAAGGGTTCCGGCATGATCGAGCCCAATATGGCGACGATGCTCGCGTACATTGTCACGGACGCGGCTGTGCCCCCCAGGGACCTATCACCAATGTTCAGGCGAGTCGTCGGCACTACGTTCAATTCGCTCTCGATTGACTCGGACACGTCCACGTCCGACTCGGTGCTGCTGCTCGCCAACGGCGCCGCTGGCCAGGTGGGGACAGCCGGCCTGGAGGAGGCCCTCGGCCAGGTCTGCCGGTCGCTCGTGCTGCAGCTGGCCGCCGATGGAGAGGGGGCTACGAAGGTCATCCAGGTAAACGTCACCGCTGCCCGCGATGCTGCTCAGGCCAAGCGGGTGGCCAAGTCGGTCGTCAATTCGCCCCTCCTCAAGTGTGCCGTGCACGGGGCCGACCCCAACTGGGGCCGGGTCATCATGGCGATCGGTAAGTGCTCGGACGACACGGACATCCAACCGGCGGCCGTGCGGGTAAGCTTCAGCGGGCTCGAGGTCTACCCTCGGCTGCTCGACGAGCCTGGCCTCCGTGAGCTGGCCGACCTCATGCGCTTGGAGGTGGTCCCGATCGACATAGCACTTGGTACCGGGGACGCCGCAGCAACGGTGTGGGGCTGCGACCTTTCCGCTGAGTACGTACGTATAAACGGCAACTACACGACTTGAGGAAGCCACACCACCTGAGGCAACTACACCACTTGAGGTAACGAGTGTGCATCCCCTCGAGCAGCTGCGGTACATAGCACGGCGCTGGGAAGACGACGACGAGTTCCCGGTCCAGGAGGTCGCGGCGGTCCTGGCCGAGCTGGCCCAGGACCACCCGGGGAGCTTGCTCCCGGCCTGCCGCCGACTTATCGGCTACTACCCTTCCGCCGGCGTCGCCTGGTGGCTCTCGGCCCGGGCCTTGAGCGCGCCGGAGCCCGTGGAGGGCATATGGGAGGCAGCCGACGAGCTGTCCTCGGACCCGACCACTGACCGCTGCATTGAGGCGGTGCCGACGGGCTCGGTCGTTGCCTTCCCCGATCCTGTACCAGCCGTCTTGCGCGCCCTGCGTCGCCGCAAGGACCTAGAACTCGTTCGCTGGCCGGCCAGGAGGGCCGACCTGTTGCTGCTCCGGGTGCGGGCGGCTGGCCCGGCGGCGTGCTCGTCGCACGCGGTTCGACCTCGCCACTGAGTGGTGCCACCCGGGGCGAGCTGGCTGTTTGGGGCGTGCTCGAGAGAGGCGCCCTGTTACCGGAGGAGCTGTGGGCGCAGCTCCTGGAGCGGGCCCTCAGCGTGTCGCCGGCCGAGGTCGTGCACAGCGGCGACCTGACATCTGTCGTAACGGACCACGGGCTCGACAACCCGGCGCAGGCGCTGTCCCATCCGACCTGCCCGCCAGTAGCCGAATTGCTCGGCTGGAAGGGTTGAGCCGACGCTCGGCGAGTTGTAACTAAGGCGTCGCCCAAAGTTCACCTTCGTCCCCTTTGCGCTTTACGCAGGCTTCAACGCCGCCCCGTACGATCCCCGCTTGTTCGGCACACAAAAAGCAGCAACGGGAGAGGGAGGGTGAATGACACGACCATTTAGAGGACTTTAAACGCTCCGCGATGCTTGCGGCCAGTTTCGCCGCGCTCGTGAGCCTGGGGGCTCAGGGCACCTCAAATGCTTCGCCTTCAAGCTCAGGCCCAGGTGGCGCCGGCGCGCCGGGTGGCGTTTTCGGCGTGGCCGACCGGCCGGGGCCGGAGAACGGGCCCACGAACTGCCAGTTGGGCAACGGGATAACGCACGTCGTGGAGCTCGGGTTCGACAATGTCCACTTTTTCCGGGACAACCCCGACGTCCCCTCTGACCTGGAGATGCTGCCCAACTTGCTCAACTTCCTGGAAGACAACGGGGTCGTCTTGTCCAATAACCACACTCCGTTGATCGCCCACACGGCTGATGACCTGCTCACTACCTTCACGGGGTTGTACGGCGACCGCCAGGGCATGCCCGTATCCAACGGCTACAACACCTTCAACCCGGATGGCACCACCGACCCGGCCAGTTCGTTCGCCTACTGGACTGACCCGGTCTACGACACGGCCTCGACCCCGACAGCGGGCCACGACACAAACCCTTCGATGGTCTATTCGGCTACCCCTCCGGCCACAACCACACCGTCGCCGTCACCTGACGCCATTACGCCTGCTCCCTGGGCGCCCTATACCCGGGCAGGCTGCAACGTCGGCGGGGTTTCGACTGTGAACATGGAGCTCGAGAACACCGACGTCGATATCCCCAAGGTCTTCGGAGCGGGTTCTCCCGAGGACCAGCAGCTCATCAACGACCCTGACCCGTACAAAGACCCGGAGACGGCCGACTACGTCGGGTTGTCCATCCACTGCACCAGGGGCAGCGCCGTGTGCGCCAACGCGGAAGCGGTGAAGTACGGCCAGACCGCAAAGAGCCACACGGCGGTGCCGGACCTCCTCCCGGACGAACCGGGGGGCTACCACGGCTATCAAGCCCTCTTCGGGGCCAAGTACATCGACCCGGTGCTGGGATCCGGGCAGGCCGATCTCGCGGCAACGGCTATGAGATCACCAATGCCGCCGAGAACGTCGTCGACCTTGACGGCAACCAGATAAACGGGGCCTACCTGAACAATTACGCCGGCTTCCCCGGCTTTGACAACATCAACGCGCCTCAGACCCTCGCCTACATGGCCGACATGCTCGAGTCCGGCGTCCAGGTCGTCTATGGCTATATGGCCGACCTGCACGGCAACGAGAACATTCCCGCCCTTTCGAGCGTCTGCGCCCACGCGCCCGATGCCCTCGGGACCGGCAGTGCTTGTTACGTGGCGCAAGCCGAGTACTACAACCAGGCTTTTGGTACGTTCTTCCAGCGGCTGGCGGCGGACGGGATTACGCCGGCGAACACATTGTTCGTCTTCAGCTCGGACGAAGGCGACCACGAGGCCGGGGCCAATGTGGGCCGTGCCCTCCAGCCCACGCCGGCCGGGTGCAACGGCGCCACGGTGACCGCCACCACGGTCACGCCGGCGGTGGCCTGCAACTACACGAGCACTAATTTTGGCGAGCTTGACGCCAACCTAAACGGCCTGTTGGCCAGCGAGACCAGCGTCACGACCTCGAACTCGTTCACCATCGAGCCTGACACCGCGCCGGAGTTCTACGTGACGGGCAACCCGCCGGAAGGCAGCACTCAGGTGAGGAGCCTCGAGCACGCCGTTGCCAGCCTGACTGCAGACAACCCGTACTCCGGCAACACGCACGAGCTGATCACTAACTATCTGGCCGACCCGACCGAAGAGGCCGTCCTCCACATGGTCAACGCCGACCCCGACCGAACGCCGAGCTTTGCCATGTTTGCCAAGCCGGACTACTACGTCGATACCGGTCCCACCAGTTGCACCAACATCACGGGCAACTCCTCCAAAGACTGCGTTGAGCAAACGGACAGCTACGCATGGGACCACGGTGACTACGCGGCCGAAATAGACACCAACTGGGCCGGGTTCGTCGGTCCCGGCGTGGCCCATCTAGGTCTTGACGGGTCGCCGCCCGACGCCGGCCCCAGCTCGGCTGGCGCCAACAGCGGGCAAGTCACCGTGCCACAGAGCGGGACGACCGGTACCTGGATAGACGAGACGGATATACGGCCGACGATCATGTACCTGACCGGGTTGCGTGACGACTACATCGAAGACGGCAGGGTCATCACGCAGATCCTGGCGCAGCCGGCTCCCAATGGCCTTAGCTCGGCCGCCGCCACCGACCTTGGCGCTTGCTACAAGCAGCTCAACTCGAGCGTCGGCGAACTGGGTACGGCCACCCTCGAGGCGTCGACCAACGCGGTCGAGAGCTCGAGCCCGGGCGACACGGTGTTCGTTGCCACCAACACAGATCTGAGGCCCTCGACGTGGACCGTGACCACCTGGCTGAGCAGATCAAAGACGAGCTCTGGTCGGCCGAGTTTGCCCACCACCCGCTTAATCCGCGGCTGGCGACCACGCAGACAGCCGCCTGCGAGTCGCTGATCCAGTACGCCGATCATCTCGCTATCGCCGGTCCGGGCTCGTTGCCTGGAGACGGCCAACCGCCCGCACCGCCGGTAATGAGGGGCTACGGGTCTTTCGACCGGTAAGCAAGCAGGTAACTACGTATTGAGAGGCTGGCCACCTGGTGCCCACGAGGCGTCAGGTGGCGGCCCTCCTAACGACCTACTTTTACGGCTCCGTCCCGTCGTTAGTAACGACAGGTTTCCTCGCCATGACGGTGACGAGCGGGGGCAGCACGACAGGGTCATCGCCCGGATCCACCTCGGTCAGGTCTTCGAGGTAATTCGCCACTGCCCCCGGGCCGGCGCCAGCCTGGGCTTCGGCCCAGGCATCCACGAGCTCGAGGCCGGCCGCCTTTACCAGCGCAGGCAACAAGGCGCCGATATCAGGGTGCCGAGCGGAAGGCATAGCCATGACCACCCCTCCCACCCGTCCGGCAGAGGTGATCGGCTCCTGGGCCAGCACCCACCCCCCCGGCCGGGTGATCGACACCATGCGCTTCAGCACCACCAGCGGGTCGACGACGTGGAGCAGGAGGAAGCGGCAGTAGGCAAGGTCGACCTGTTCGGGCAGGACGACCTCTTCCGCTGACTGAGTGATGGCTACGACTTGAGCCTCGCCCGCCTCGGCCGCCGCCCGGGCTACTTCGTCGCGCCGGGCCGGGTCGATATCGATGGCGTACACCCTCCCCTGGTGGCCGACCAGCGCTGCCAGTGCCACGGTCACATCTCCGCCGCCCGCCCCGATGTCGGCGCACAGCCAGCCTGGCGCGAGGCCGAGCCGTTCCAGGGCTGTCTGGAGTGGCCGGCGGTAGACGTCGTTGCGTAAGTCGATCTCGGGCATTCGTCGGCAAACCCTACTCAACCTGCCGCGGCATAAGCCCGGCGATTACCCTCGAGCCCGCCAGGGAGCTCCCGACTGGCGTTCTCCGTTCCGACGGCTTTTCCCCGCTCATGGCCGCGCTTCCCACTGACTGTAGCGGGGCCCCGCCGGGCGTCCCGCCGGGCCGTTCAGGCGGCGCCTTCCTTAGACTTCTAACGAAGGCTGGCTTCACGGGAGGATGAGTCATGGAACTGGCGGCGCTCGGATCGGGCAGTGTGCTTCGCGAACGCGGACGTCGCGTCTTCTCGTGAAAAGGCACGCCAGGCCCGTCTCCGCCGGCTGCTTCTGGTCGTGGTGGTGGTGGCGGTGCCGGTCATCGGCCGCACGGCGGCCGGCGTCGTGCGCTACCTCCAGGGCAACTACATAGCCGCAGCCGGCGATTTCCACTGGCCCCACCCGGGTATCCCGTCGTCTTACTTGACCTATCTCCCGGGGCTCTTGCTCCTCGTCCTGCTCGGCGCCGTGATGGCGGGCCCACTGCTGATGGCGGGCCGTTCTCCTCATGTGCTCTACCGGCCCGAAGAACTCGGGATGACGTTGGCAGACGTGGTTGGCGCCGAGCCCGTGGTCGAAGAGGTGGTAAAGACGCTCAACCTCTTCCTGGCCCATCGCACCTTCAAGGAGCAGATGGGCGGTACTCCTCGTCGGGCCGTGCTCTTCGAGGGCCCGCCGGGCACAGGCAAGACTTATATTGCCAAGGCCATGGCGGCCGAGGCCGGCGTGCCGTTCCTGTTCGTGTCGTCATCGGCGTTCCAGTCGATGTACTACGGGCAGACAAACCGCAAGATCCGGTCTTATTTCCGCGCCCTGCGCAGCTACGCCCGACGGGAGGGCGGGGCGATCGGCTTTATCGAGGAAATAGATGCCATCGGCGCCGCTCGGGGTGGCCTCGGATCGGGCCGAGGTCGTGAAGGCATCGCCGGGGTCGTCAACGAACTGCTCATACAGTTGCAGTCTTTCGACGTAGCGCCGTTCGGGGTAAGGACGGCCAACTCGTTCATAGACGTCGCCAACCGCTGGTTGCCGCCGGCGCTGGCGATGCACAAAAAGGTAGTGAAGTCCCCGAACTTCATGGTGATCGGGGCGACGAACCGGGCTGCCGACCTTGACCCGGCCCTCCTGCGTCCGGGGCGCTTCGACAAAACGATCAGGGTCGATGTACCTGGTCGGGCCGGCAGGCGAGAGATCCTCGATTATTACCTGGCCAAGAAGGCCCACCACCCTGAGCTGGACGACCCGGCCAAGCGCCACGCATTGGCCGGTTCGACCTTCGGCTATTCGCCCGTGATGCTCGAGCACCTCCTGGACGAGGCCCTGGTGTGGGCGCTCCGGGGCGGGCGCCCGGCCATGAACTGGGGCGACGTCCAGCAGGCCCGGATGACCGAGGAGCTCGGCATCGCCCAGCCAGTGGCCTACACAGAGAGCGAACGAAGGGTCATCGCCACCCACGAAGCGGGCCACGCTACCGTTGCTCACTTCACCGCCCCGAGCCGTCGGCTCGACGTTTTATCGATTATCAAACGGAGCGATGCGCTTGGCCTCCTGGCCCATTCGGACACCGAAGAGCGGTTCACTCGCACCCGGAGCGAGTGCGAGTCCCTCCTGCGGATAGCCATGGGTGGCATGGTGGCGGAGGAGATGTACTTTGGAGAAGCCAGCACCGGCCCTTCGGGCGACCTGGCCGGGGCGACCCGGCTCGCCGCCCAGATGGTGGGTGCTTACGGGATGGCGGGCAGCCTTATATCGCTGGGGCCCTGTCACCTCTAGACGGGCGCGGTGAAGCCGACATCGTGAGCAAGGTCCTCTCTGACGAGGCCAGCCGCCAAGCCGTGGAGAGGCTGCTCGAGTCGGCCCGGGCCAGCGCGGCCGAAGTGGTGGCGTCGAAAAAACACGTCGTGGCTGCCCTCAGCAACGCCTTATTGCAACGTGACGAGCTTGTGGGAGACGAGATAACCGCGGTGCTAGCAGCGGCCGAGACCGGCAACTAGAGCGCCGAAAACCTGAGCTCTGTGGGCCAGAGCGCTGGCAACGAAGGCGCTGTCAACTCTCGACGTTGAGAGAGGCCAGGATAAAAGAGTGCACGCGAGCTTCGTCCCGCCACGAGTCGTAACGGCCCGACGGGCCGCTGTGCCCGGCGCCCATTTCCGTACGCAATAACAACGTCCCGTCGCCCGTCTTGGTGGCGCGCAGCTTGGCCACCCACTTGGCCGGCTCCCAATAACCAACCCGGGGGTCGTTCAAACCGGCCGTCGCGTAAATGGACGGGTATTCGGCAACATGGACATTGTCGTACGGCGAGTAAGACTTCATGTAGTTATAGGCTTCGGCGTCGTCGCGCGGGTTTCCCCATTCCTCCCATTCGGTAACCGTGAGGGGGAGGGTCTCGTCGGTCATCGTGGTCACCACGTCTACAAAGGGGACCTCGGCCACGACCGCCTTGAAAAGGTCAGGGCGCATATTGGTCACCGCGCCCATCAGGAGGCCACCGGCGCTCCCCCCACGGATGGTCAGGCGGTCGGGCGACGTCCAGCCCTCGGCCACCAGGAGGTCGGCACAGGCGATGAAATCGGTGAACGTGTTGCGCTTGTGCATCAGCCGGCCCTGTTCGTACCACGGACGGCCGAGCTCTCCACCGCCGCGGACATGGGCGATGGCGAAAACGAAACCCCGCTCCAACAAATTCAGCCGTGTGTACGAAAACGAGGGGTCTATCGAGTGCTCGTAGCTCCCATAACCATAAAGCAAGCATGGCGCCGAACCGTCGAGCGCTTGTTCTCGACGGCATACCAGCGAGACCGGTACCCGGGTGCCGTCGGGCGCTACGGCCCAAATGCGCTCACTGCGGTAGTCACCTGGCTTGTAGCCGCCACCAACCGTGGCGTCCTTCACCGTGACGCGTGCCCGGGTCTCCATGTCGTACTCGATGCTCGAAGTCGGGTGCACGAGCGAGCTGTAGCCGAAGCGGGCGACATCCGTGTCCCACTCGAAGCCGGCGTCCCCGCTCAATTTATAAGCCGGGTCGGGCTGGGCGACGAGGTGCTCTTCCCCGTCGGATAAACGCACCACGCGCAGCTGCTCGAGGCCGTCCGCCCGCTCCGAGACGAGCACGTGACGGGCGAAGGCATCGACAGACTCGACCTTGACCTCCGGGCGGTACGGGACCAACGGCCGCATCTGGGAAGTGTTGTGTTGCCCGACACGCAGCTCAAAGAGGCCGAAATTTTCGAGCTTTTCGTCGTCTGGGCCCTCGTTAGTCCGAACGAGCCACACGTCGCCGGCCTCGGGGCGGATGGCATGCTCGACGTCGTACTCGACGCCGTCGCGCCTGGGCAGGACAACGGAAAAATCGCCGCGGTCCTTGTCCGCCCGCAGGTAACGGACCTCGGTCGACATCTTTGACCCGCTCGTGACAAGGACGAAACAGTTGCTCCTGGTCAGTTGGACCGAGACGAAGAAGCGTTCGTCGTCCTCCTGGAACACCAACTGGTCTCGTACCGCCGGCGTGCCCAGGAGGTGGCGCCACACTTGCCAGGGGCGCATCGCCTTGTCGGGCCGTACGTAGTAAAAGCTATTGCCACTGCCCGACCACGCAGAGCCGTAATAGACGTCCTCAATGACGTCGGCCAGGTCGTCGCCGGAGCCGAGGTCACGAAAGCGCAACCGGTACCGCTCGGCGCCGTCATGGTCAACGGCGTAGGCCAGTACCTCCTGGTCGGGGCGTACGTCGTACACGCCGACGGCGAAGTACTCCGACGAACCAGCTAACCGGTTCTCGTCGAGCACCACTTCGCCCGCATTGGGTGAGATGGCCTTAGCCAGGTCGTTACCTGCCGGTGCCGGCGTACCGTCACCCGCCACGCCGGCGCCGGGCAGGGCGGCACGGGCTGCGGCCAGCACCTCAGCGGTGGACAAGGCCTTGCTCGGGTCCGCCCGGCGGCAGTGGACGGGGTACTGCTGCCCGGCTACGAGGCGCGACCAGCGCCACCAGCCATTGTGGAAAAAGGGAGTGGAGACGTCTGTTTCTGCCACCCGGCCACGGATTTGTTGGAACAGCTGGTCCTGCAGGGCCACGGTGGGGGAGAGGACGGCGTCGGTGTAGGCGTTCTCGTCCTCCAGGTATGCGATTACCTGAGGGTCATCCCGGTTGGCGAGCCACTGCCAGTCGTCCAGCCTGGTGTCGCCGTGGGCGATGTGGGCGGTGGGACGGCGCGGTGCCGCGGGCGGTTGTTGGGTGTCTGGGTGCAACATTATGGCGCTTTATTGTTTCAAGGCTGAGTTAGTGTCAAAGGCCACTGTGGCACGCCGTTCCTACACTGTGGGATCGCCACGCGCAACACTCGTCGGCGACCCGGCTCGGGCCGCCGAGCTGGTGGCCGAGGGGGAGCCGGTCCTCCTGGTGGCCGAGGACGCCAACTTGCTTGGAGCGGCGGTCGCGGATGCGCCCGACCAGGGGCGCCGTGAGCGCCTACTGGCCGTGATGGTGGGCGACCCCGAGGACCCCGTCGTCATGGCAGCGGCGCAGAGATGGCCGCCGAGCTTTGGCCCTGGTCCGCCGAGGACGTTGACCGCCCCTAGGAGCTGGCCAGTGCCGGCTAGGTCAACCGGGTTGTTACTATCGACGTAGGAGAAATCCCTAGGAGGCCGCAGATGGTACTGGCTCGCACACAGAACTTGACCTGGGCCGCTACAAGCTGGGCTGGAGCGACGTCGAGGACTATTACGTCTTCAAGCCCAAGAGGGGCCTCAACGAGGACATCGTCAGGGAGATGTCCTGGATGAAGGGCGAGCCCGAATGGATGACCCAGCGGCGCCTCAAGGCGCTGCGCTACTTCGAGCGCCGGCCAATGCCCAGCTGGGGCGGTGACATGTCCGGTATCGACTTCAACAACATCTTCTACTACATCAAGCCCATCGACAAGCAGGTCAGCGCCTGGGACCAACTGCCCGACTCGGTCAAGGCCACCTACGACAAGCTGGGGATCCCCGAGGCGGAACGCAAGTACCTGGCCGGCGTCACGGCCCAGTACGAGACCGAGGTCGTTTACCACCGCAACCGGGACGAGCTGGCCCGCCAGGGCGTCCTGTTCTGCGACATGGACACGGCCCTGCGGGAGTACCCGGACATCGTCAAGCAGTACTTCGGCAAGATCATCCCGGCCAACGACAACAAGTTCGCCGCCCTCAACTCGGCCGTCTGGTCGGGCGGGTCAGCTTCATCTACGTGCCGCCCGGCGTGAAGGTGGACATGCCGCTGCAGGCCTACTTCCGGATCAACGCCGAAAACATGGGCCAGTTCGAGCGGACCTTGATCATCGCCGACGAGGGCGCCCAGGTCCACTACATCGAGGGCTGCTCGGCGCCCGTCTACACCACCGACTCGCTCCACTCGGCGGTGGTCGAGATCGTGTGCAAAGCCGAGCAGCCGGGTCACCTACACCACCATCCAGAACTGGTCCAACAACGTCTACAACCTGGTCACCAAGCGGGCCTGTGCGACGCCGAGGCCCACATGGAGTGGATCGACGGCAACATCGGCAGCCGCCTGACCATGAAGTACCCGGCGGTCTACCTGATGGGCCCCAAGGCGTCGGGCGAGGTGCTGTCTGTGGCCTACGCCGGCGCCGGCCAGCACCAGGACGCCGGGGCCAAGATGGTCCATGCCGCCCCGGAGACCACCTCGACGATCATCTCCAAGTCGATCTCCAAGGACGCCGGCCGGACCTCCTACCGCGGGCTGGTACGCTTCGAGGAGGGCGCCAAGAAGTCCAAGAGCTTCGTGCGCTGCGACGCCCTGCTGCTCGACGAGCAGTCCCGTACGCGACACCTACCCCTACATCGAGTTCGGGGAGCAGGACGCCCAGGTCGGCCACGAGGCCACCGTCTCCAAGGTGGGCGACGACCAGCTCTTCTACCTGATGAGCCGGGGCCTCTCCGAGCAGCAGGCCATGAGCATGATCGTCAACGGGTTCATCGAGCCGGTGACCCGCACCCTGCCCATGGAGTACGCGGTCGAGTGGAGCCGCCTGATCGAGCTGCAGATGGAGGGCAGCGTCGGCTAACGCCGGCGGCCCCTCTTCACACGCGAAAGGGCCTGTCCTCTGACCCGAGGAAATACAGGCTCTAGAGCGCCCGTAAGATCCCAGCTGTGGGAGCAGCCCTGGCTTTGGCGATCATGCTGGTGGTGGTCGTCGGCGTGCTGAGCCTGGCCGTCAACGCCCAGGGGCCGTTCCAGGGCGCCGGCGGTTCGGGCGGCCAGCCGCGTCCTGCCCGGGCTCATCCGGGCGCGGCGTCGGCGCCGCAGAGCCGGCCTCCTCGCCGGCCCGTAAAGGACCGGAGCGAGCGTAAAGCGGAGCGCCAACAGGCATCGCCCCCGCCGGCGGCGCCCAAAGAGCAGCAAACGCCCGAAGCTGACCAGCCGTTTGGCGACCTGAGGCCGCTCAACACCCAGGCTCAAGCGCTGGTCATCTCCGTAGTCGACGAGCGCACCCAGGGCTCGGTGACGCGGAGCCGGCTAACACTCCGCGTGCAACCGAAGGAGGGCGACGCCTTCGAGGTCACCACGAGGGTGGCATTCCCGACCCAGGAGGCCAGGGAGCGGGTGAAAGTAGGCGCCAACATCCCCGTTCGTTACGACCCGGACGACCATCGCCGGGTCGTAGTAGACCCCGGACCAAGAAGCCGGAGAGTGACAACCGTTGCCCGAAGGGCTGTTCACCGACCGGGCTGATGCGGGCCGGTTGCTCGGGGAGCAGGTCGCCCGCCTCCACCTTGTCCACCCCGTAGTCGTAGCCTTACCGCGGGGCGGGCCACCGGTTGGTGCCGAGGTCGCCCGGCGGCTTCGCGCTCCCCTGGTGGCCATGCCCGTCGGCAAGGTCGGCGCCCCAGGGCCGGGAGGAGCTCGCCATCGGGGCGGTGGCGCCCGGCGGGGTAAAGGTCCTCAACCACGACGTCATTGGCGCTCTGCGCCTGGGCGACGACCAGGTCGAGGCCATGGTCGAGAAGGCCACGGCCACCGTCGAAGAGCGGATGACGCTCTACCACGTCGACCCCCGCGCCGTCCCGATGGACGGCCGGTCTGCCGTAGTGGTCGACGACGGGTTGGCCACCGGGGCTTCAATGCGGGCGGCGTTGATGGCGGTGCGCAAGCTGCAACCCCAACAGCTCGTCCTGGCGGTGCCGGTGGCCCCGCCCGAGGCCCTGGCGGCCCTGGCGCCATTGGTGGATGCCGAAGTGTGCGTCTTCAAGCCGGAGCACATGCAAGCCGTCGGTGCCTGGTACGAGGACTTCACCCAGACCTCTCACTCGGAGGTGGCCGAGCTCCTGGCTCAGCTTCGGGCCCGGGAGCCCGAAACGGCTAGCGGGGCCGCACATATTGACGAAATTCACCACGTCTAACCCGCCTGAGCCGGGTTTCAAATATGGGGCGAAACGGGTAAATCGGATAAAGAGTAGCCGCACAAAATGCGCAAACCGATCGAAACTCGTCTGGTCACGAGCGGTGACACCTTCGCAACGTGACACGGTAATTTACCCAGCGTGACCGGTAATCTCACAACGCCCGTAAATACCCCGGATCCAGATGCCCTCTTCGACGAGTGGATGTCGGAAACGTTCGCTGACAACCCGACCATGGCGAGCGCCCTGGGCTTGAGCGAGTACGACGCCGAGCTCGGAGATTTCTCCGAGGAAGCGTTCGAAAGACGGGCCCGGTCAGTGAGGCGCTGGCGGCAAAGGCTGGCCGAGCTGGGTTGGGCTGGCCCCGGCGGTGAGCAGCCGGGGGAGCGCGGGCACGGGAGAGGCCCGGGCGAGGGAGCCGGCGCTCGAGAGCTCGAGGAGGACCAGCGCATCGATGCCGCCTTGCTTTGCTCCCACCTGGCCGGCGAGGAGGTCATGGCGGGCTGGGAGTACTGGAAACGCGACCCGGAGACCTACCTCGACCCTTGCCTTTGGGGCGTTTCCACACTGTTTATCCACCACGTCCGCCCGGAGCGAGAGCTGGTCGAGGCGGCCGTGTCACGCTTACGCCAAGTCCCCGCCCTTCTTGACCACGCCCTGGCGCAGCTCGACCCGGAACTGGCCAGTGCCCTCGTGCTCGAACGCGGCGTAGCCTCGGCCAGAGGTGGGGTCGAGTTCTTCAGTAATAGCCTTCCTGCCGTGGTGCGCTCGGAGGAACTGCGGGCCGCCATCATCGGCCCGGCCCTCGAGGCGTCCGCCGCCCTGGACCAGTTCGCCGGGCAGCTTTCCGAGCTCGTCAGCGAAGACGCGGCTCGTTTGCTATCGGGGAGGACCGGTACACAAAACTGTTGCAAGAGCGTGAGCTTCTCGACCTGGACACGGCGCAATTGCACGCGGATCGGAGAGCGGGCCTGGGCCGACCTCGACGCAGAGATGACGGAACTGGCGGGCCACGTTGAGGCCGGCGCTCCCGATTGGCGCGCCGCCCTGGCTGTTATTTCGTCTGATCATCCCGCCACGCCCGAGGAACTGTTGAGTGTTTATGCCGCCGCCTGCGACCAGGCCCGTTCGTTCCTGGTGGAGCGCGAGCTGGTCACGCTGCCCGAGGGGGAGTATTGCTCTATCGAGGCGTCGCCCGAGTTCCTCCGCCCCGTGATGGCGGTCGCCAGCTACCAGGAGCCGCCCGCATTTTCTGAAGGCGGCCACGGCCACTTCTTTGTCCCTTTCCCACCGCAGGGCGCGGCCCCCGAAGACGTTGACCAGTTATTAGCAGACAATTGTTGGTCTGCGGTGCCGAGCATCGCCGTCCACGAGGCCTACCCTGGCCACCACTGGCAGTTGACATGGTCGAGGCGGACGGCCAGACGGCTGCGCAAAGTAGTCATGACACCATACTTCATAGAGGGATGGGCCCTTTACGCCGAGGCCATGATGCGCCGCCAAGGCTTTTTCGCCAGCCCGAAGGAGGAGCTGAGCCATCTTGATGCTCGTATCTTCCGGGCCGCGCGCGTGGTAGTAGACACGTCTTTGCACTGCGGGGAAATGGGTTTTGACGACGCGGTGACGTACATGATGAGCCACACCTCGTTGCCTCCTGCGGTGGTGAGGGCGGAGGTAAGCCGGTATTGTGCCTGGCCCACACAGGCGGCTTCGTACCTCATGGGCGCGATAGAGCTCGACTGGCTGTGCGACCACTGGCTGGCTGAAGGGCGGGGCACCCTTCGTCAGTTCCACGACACAGTGGCCAGCTCGCCCGGCTTGCCGCTGCCGCTTACGGCTCAACTCCTGTTTCCTAGACCGGATAGGTTTGAGCCTTGAGCAGCCGTATATCGAGCAGGGTTACGGAGTGGGCGGGGAAGGTCCACGCAAATTCGCGGCCCGCCACCTGGACCGTCCGGGTAACGGTTGTCACCGTGTCAGGACCGGGCCCGTGTTGTAGGCGGTCGGCGCCGGGCCGTCGAGGAGGGTGGCGGTGACCGGGCCCGCCCCGGCGACGCTCGGCAGGTCGACCTGGGTATTTACCGACGCGGTGGGGCTGACGTTGATCACGAGCAATTTCAGTTTCCCGTTGGAAAGGGCGGCGACGGGCTGGAGCACAGGGACGCTCTCGTTTGGCGCCGGGACCATAGAAGGATCTTCCGCTCACAGAAGAAGGGAGCCTCCGGCCGCCAGCGAGGTGGGCCATCAGCCCGAGCACTTGTCCTGTGGGCTCGATGACGAAGGAGGGTCCCGGCCCGGCGATCATGGCGCTGTCTATGCTGAGCCCGACGGGGTCAATCGAGAGGTCGATAGTGCTGTCGGACAAAAACGGCGTCGATACAAGCAGGTATTTGTTTGCCATGGGCAGGTAATGGTCGATCCATTGTCGCAATTGCGAAGCCACGAGCAGGCCTTCGTCCAGGGAGAGGTTGAATTGCGGGTCCGCCACCGGCATCGGTCTCACGAGTTGCCCGTACTCCGTAAGGACTATCGGGATGTTCTTTCCCGAGTACTGACGGATGGTGCTCTGCAACGCGTTAACCTTCGCCCCTTCGATTAACGGGTAGCTCATAAGCTGTTCTTCGTAGGAGGTCAACGGCGCCCGTATGTCCATTGGCTTCGCGTACTTGTGCAGCTCCACGCAGTCGTATGGGTAGGTCTTGCCCATGATCTGCAGGAAGACCGTGCTCTGTTCTTCGGTCTCACAAATCTGGGCCTTCGGGTCCATGGCTTTCATGGCCCGGTAGTACTCGACGAAGCCGCCGTGCGGCCCGGACCAGTAGCTTGTCGCAATAACGTTGCCTGCCGCCGGGACAGCGCCGTGCACGCCGTCACCGAAGACTATTTCACCTTTGGATGCGTCGAATTGGTATACCTCGGCGCCGGGCCCGCAGTGGCCAGGTTCTGCACCTCCTGCCACGGTTGGCCGGCGACGTAAACCTCTTCGGACCCCCGGACCACGGGTGGGAAGTACACGTAGAACGACTGATTGGGAGCACCCGTAGAGTAGGAGGCCGAAGGCATGTCGTTGGCCAGGGTCCCCACGGTCTGGTCGTAGAACGCCGTCGTACCGCCAAAAGCATAAAGGCATAATTCCTCGTGCTGGACGGGGCACGCGGTCTTATGCGGCCCGACGGTGACCATCTGGCCCGAGCGCCAGCCCAGCTGACCGGGGCCGTCCTGCTCGTTGCCCACTTCCCAGTACGGGACGTTGTACGGCGCCGGATGGCCATTTGCGGCCCGGAGGGCGGCCCAATAACCGGGGTCCGACGGGGAAGACGACGGTTGCTCGCCGTAGGGGGCCGTCATATAGGCAACGAAATCTGCCGCCTCGTCGGCCGTGCCCGAGGCAAAGTTGACCACCACATCACCGACAGAGCCCGTCTCGTCGAGGAGCTGGCCGAACTCGTTTGGCCCGACGGTCGACGGCACCGGTGCGTCGAGCTGGCAACATACGCTCGACAGGCTCGCCGATTGCATGCCGTACGGCTCGTTGGGTAGCCGCTGCGGGCCGATGGCGTGCAACCAGTCGAAGCTGTCCGCCGTAATGCCGGCCGGGTACCGCAGCGCGGTAACGCCAAGCCGGCGTACTTCATCGACGAAGGCCGGGTAGAAATTGTCGATGGCAGGGTCGAAGGCACCTTCGGCGTCGTAGGGCCAGAGAAGGTTGGACCCAAAAAGGTAGGGGCTGATGCGGCCGAGAGGCTGTGCCCCAACGACGACCTGCACCGCCGCTTTGGGCGCCCCCGAGATCGGTCGTTCGGCGCTGGGAGCCCCCGAGCCGACGGCCAGCACGGCGGCAACGAGCGAGACGCCGGCGAGCTCGGCGACGGCCTTCGACCTCAGGCGCCGCATCAGGGGGTTCGTCCGCTGCGGTCCCAGGCCAAACAGCCGGCCAGACCACCGTGGCGGCCGCCGTTCACACGCACCTACCCAGGGTGCCACCGTCTGATCGCCGGGACAATTCACCCACCGCGTAAAGTAAACTGCTCAGTTACTGTGCCCGTTCCTTTGACAACTGAGTTCAACGCGCAAATTGTTGACGCGCTACCCGGGCCGTCTTGGCTACGCCAACGGCGCCGGGTTGCGTGGGAACGCTTTTCGTCGTCCGAACTCCCTAGAGAAGCCGAGGAGATCTGGCGTTACAGCCGGATCGAGGACCTCGACCTGAATTATTACGCGCCTTGCCCTGCCGGTGACGAAGTGCCCCTCAGCGCTCTCTCAGACGAGGTACAACTGCTGGTGGAGGCGGCCGGGCAAGACGCCACGGTCGTCATCAGTCACAACGGCGGGGCGGCGCCGGTGGCCGGCGCCCAGCCTGGCCTCGAGGTCGGCCCGGTAGGCGATGGCCCCGAGGGCAACGGGGCGCAGCCGGCCCCGGTCCTGTCGGGGCCCCGGCCGGACCTGTGGACAGAAATGAACGGGGCCTTTGTGCAAGTGCCCTGGCGGGTCTCGGTGGCTCCCGGGGTGGCCGTCGCCGCGCCCCCTCGTGCTCGTTCATTGGCTCGACGAGGACCGTTCGGCGGCTTTCCCTCGTCTCGAAGTACAAGTGGGCGAAAACGCTTCTTTGCAGGTCATCGAGGTAGTTGCCTCACCCGATGTCGCCGTGTTGAGCGTCCCGTTGGCGGAACTTTCCCTGCGCCGGGGGGCACCGGCTCGGTTACGGCACAGTGCAGGTCCTCGGCCCGCGCGCCTGGCAGCTCGCCAACCAGGTGAGCCGGCTAGGCCAGGATGCGAGACTGCGGTCTATGACCGTCGCCCTCGGCGGTGACTACGCCCGGGTGCGCACCGATTCCGTGCTCGAGGGCCCGGGCGGGGACAGCGAGCTCCTGGCCGCCTATTTCGGGTCCGGAGGCCAAATGCACGATTTACGGACCGTTCAACACCATGCCGCCCCCCACACACGTTCCGACCTCCTTTTCAAAGGGGCTGTTGCCAATCGGGCGCACTCCGTGTACTCCGGTTTAATTCGGGTCGAAAAAGGGGCAAAAGGGACGAATGCCTTTCAGACCAACCGCAACCTCGTATTGTCTGAGGGGGCTCATGCAGACTCGGTGCCGAACCTGGAGATAGAAGACAACGACGTCCGTTGCTCTCATGCCTCTGCCGTCGGGCCGGTAGACGAGCCTCAGCTGTTCTACCTGGAGAGCCGGGGGATCCCGACTCACATCGCCGAACGGCTGATCGCGCTCGGTTTTATGGACGACGTGTTCGAGCGCTTCCCGGTGGCCGGCGCGCTCGGCTGGTTGCGCCGGGCATTTGCCGACAAGCTCGAGGCTGCGGGTTTTGGCCGCGCCGAGGCCTAATTTGAGAGCAGGACAGTGAGCGAACGGGTACCAGAACACATAAGGGTAAAGATCTCCGACCTGCCCGACGGCGAAGCAACGCGCGTCGAAGGGGGGCCGTACGGGATATGCCTCGTGCGAATGGGAGATGAAATTTATGCCCTGGCCGATCGCTGTAGCCACCAAAATTGGCCTCTTTCCGACGGCGAGGTCGAGCCATTTGAGTGCAGCATCGAATGCACAAAGCACGGCAGCACGTTCTCTTTGAAGGACGGCAGCCCCCAGTGCTTGCCGGCCACCGTCCCGGTGGACGTCTACGCCGTCAGGGTGGAAGGCGACGAGGTAGTGGTGAGTGTCAAGTGAGGGTGCCGTGAGCGTGCTCGAGATAGCTGGCCTGCACGCCCGCGTTGGCGGGAAGGAAATACTGCCGCGGCGTCGACCTCGCCGTAGCGAGCGGGGAAGTCCACGCTGTCATGGGCCCAAACGGCTCGGGCAAGTCGACGCTCTCACATGTCATTGCCGGCCGGCCCGGCTACGAAGTGACCGCCGGGACTATCACGCTCGACGGCGCGGACTTGCTGGCCATGCCGGCCTGGCAACGTGCTCGGGCCGGCCTCTTCCTGGCCCTCCAGTACCCCATCGAGGTGCCCGGGGTCAGCCTCGTGGCGGCGCTGGGGGAGGCGTTCCAGGCCTCAGGGCGTGACCGCGCCCGTGTCCCGGCTTTGCTGGCGGCGGAAGCGCGCGCGGTGGGCTTCGACGAGAGCTTTCTCTCCCGTCCCCTCAACGTCGATCTTTCGGGCGGGGAGCGCAAACGTAACGAGATCGTCCAACTGGGGGTGCTACACCCCAGTATCGCCATCCTGGACGAGATCGATTCCGGCCTGGACATCGACGCCTTGCGGGCGGTGGCCAGGCGCATCGGGGAGCTAGCACGCGAGACGGGCACCGGGGTGCTGGCGATCACCCACTACTACCGGCTGCTGTCTGAGCTATCGGTGGACCGGGTCCACGTCCTGGCCGGCGGCCGGGTGGTGGTGACGGGCGGTCAGGAGCTGGCTCTCGAGCTGGAGGAGTCGGGCTACCTGGGTTATGAGGAGGAGGAGGAGGCGCCGGAAGGCCCTGGCCTCACTGCCGGCCCCTCCGGCGCCGGCCTGCTCGGCCTTTAGTGCCTTTAGCCAGGCATTCAGCCGGCCGGCTCTGACACCAGGGGGAGCGGGCCCGGTGCCTCTTGCTGCAGGACGCTCCGCGCTTCTTGTTGCGCTTTGGCGCTCGTTGTGAAGAAGGCAACGATGACAATGAGCACTCCACAGGCGGCGGCAACTGCCCATCCCGCGTGGGTCGCCGTTGTAAAGGCCTCGTAGAGGACCTTTGCCGCCTGCGCCGGGAGGTGCTCTGCGGAAATGCCGCCCGCCCCGGCCCCGGCCTTGCGGACCTGGGCTTGAAGGGCTTCGGGCAGGTGGGAGTGAGCGAGCCGGTCCGCCAGGTTATTTCGAAGCCGTGAGCTGACCACCGAACCGAGTACCGCAACCCCGAGGACGCTCCCGACCTGGCGAGCGGTGCCGGCCACCGCGGCCGCCACCCCGGCCTGGCTCAGGGGCATCCCACTCACCGCCGTATTGGTGATGGGCGGGTTCACCGCTCCGAACCCGAGCCCTATAAGCAGGTAGGCGACAGCAAGGAAGAGATAGGGCGACGCTGGTTCGAGGAGCGTAAGCAGGCCCACCCCGGCCGCCATGAACGCACCGGCCGCGCACAACGGGAGACGGGACCCGCGGAGGCCGATCATGCGGCCTGTGAATGGCGCCACCGCCACTATCACGATCGTGGCGGGTAGGGCAGCGACCCCGGCCATGAGAGGCGAGTAACCGCGGACGTCCTGGAGGTAGAGGGTGTTGATGAACAGCCAGCCAGCCAGGATGATGAAGGCCAGGACCGCTATCGCGGTAGCGCCCGAAAATGGGGGGCTCCTGAAAAAACGCAGTTCCAGGAGGGGCTCGGGCTGGCGCCGTTCCACGACGATGAAGCTGGCCGTCCCGGCCAGGGCCACGCCAAAGCACACCAGGATGAGCCAGTCCGTCCAACCCCGCACCGGGCCCTCGATGATGCCGTAGGTGAGGGTGGCGAGCACGACGATGGCGAGCAGCTGGCCCCTGGCGTCGAGACGGCGTGGCTTGTGGGCTTTCGACTCCGGCACGAAGAGGGCCAGGAGCACGAGGGCAGCCAGGGCAATCGGCACGTTCACCCAGAAGATCGCCCTCCAGTCGATGGCGTCGATGAGGGCACCACCGAGGATCGGCCCCAAAGCAGTGCTTACGCCGACGACGCCGCCCCAGAAACCGATCGCCGACGCCCTTTCCCTGGGCTCTGTGAACGTGTTGGAGATGATCGATAGGGAGTTCGGGTTGAGCATGCAGCCCCCGCAGGCCTGTAGCCCCCGGAAGGCGATCAACAGCCCGAGGCTGGGCGCCAGGCTGCAGGCCAGCGAACCCACTCCGAACACGACCAACCCCGTGCGCAAGATCCGCCGCCGGCCGAAGCGGTCTCCTAGCGACCCGCCGAACAGCAACAACGCCGCGATGACCACCAGATAGGCGTCAGCTACCCACTGGAGCTCGGAGACAGAGGCGCGGAACTCACGCTGGATCGACGGGAGGGCGACGTTGACAATGGTGTTGTCCAGGGTGACCATGAACAGGCTGAGCGAGCAGACGCCCAGCACCAGCAAACGCCTACGGCGGCCCTCCGCGCCAGGGACCCCACGTGCAGCCGGCGACGAAATGGCGGGTGCGCCCGTCAGCGACCGCGACGGCCCCTGGCGTGGCCTACCTTGTAGCCGACCCACCCGGCCGCGAGGGCCAAGAAGACGAACTCCGCGACGTGAAAGGCGAGCGAAACCACGCCCCAAAAGGCCCAGATGACCAGGGCGCCCACCACGATGGCGGCCAGCAGGGCCCAGAAGAAGCCCGGCCCGCGCCGCCCCCCAGACGTGTCACCGTCTGCCGCCGACTCGCGCGTGGCGGGCAACTGGGAGGTGCGACTGCTCGAAAGGGAATTGCTCGACAGGGCGGCTACCTCGGACGGAGGCGCCACTTTGGTTTTTGTTGCTTTAGCCGCGCCGGGCGTTTTCGCCAGCGTGGCGCATATCAGGCATTCGCTCTGGGCGAAGCCATGTGGGCAATTAGGCACCGTTAGCCACAGTACCCCTCTTGCTCGACCAAAATGTGGGCGCCCGGGGACGAAAATGTCGGCCGTCCAGGTCTTGCAATGAAGCCCTCCCAGGGAGCTGGCATCCAGGCCTTGCCGGCAGTCCGCTGCGCCCAGGTCCGGGCTCAGTCGCGGCGCTCAACCCGTGCTCTCAGTCCAGGCGTTCAGTCCCGGCGCTGCTCCCGGAGGTACCGCTCCACCTCGTCGGCCAGCCGCTCTCCTGAAGCGGGGCTGAGGCGAGGGCCGTCCTCGGTCACCGGCAGGTCCGCTTCGTCCTCGTGAACTTCGGCGTCTTGCTCCTCCAGCCTGGTCACGTAGGCGGAGGCGTCTTCGTCCGAAGCGACCAGGTCGTTTATCTGCCGCTCGTACGCCGCCGCCGAAGCCTTCAGGTCGACCAGGTCGACGGGCGTGCCGAGGAGCCGGGCGATGCGCTCGACCAGGGCCAGCGTGGCTTTCGGCGAGGAGCTCTGTGAGACGTAGTGAGGCACGCTCGCCCACAGAGACGCCGTCTTGATACCGGCGCGGCCCAGCGCGTCGGCTACGACGCCGACAATCCCGGTCGGCCCCTCGTAGTAGGAAGGCTCGACGCCGGCCCTGGCAGCCAGGTCTGGATCTCCCGCCCCACCCGTCACCCTTACCGGGCGGGTGTGGGGGACATCGGCCAGCAGCGCTCCCAGCAAAACCGCCAACGTGACCCCGAGCGAGGTGCACAGCTGGCTCACTTCCTCCGCCAGGCTGCGCCACCGAAGTTGAGGCTCTGGGCCGGAAAAGAAAATGACGTCGCGGTCCGCACCGGGCACCGGGGCACTCGACAGCGAGAGGGCGGGCCACTCCAACCTTCGGGTGGCGCCCGACTCGAGCTTTACCCGGGGCCGGCTCGACGTGAAGTCGAA
The DNA here is from genome assembly GCA_963754115.1 of uncultured Acidimicrobiaceae bacterium. Lineage (GTDB taxonomy): Bacteria > Actinomycetota > Acidimicrobiia > Acidimicrobiales > Palsa-688 > Fen-671. The sequence continues at coordinate 1,197,762 of CAVWFC010000010.1, forward strand.
CAGCTCCTCGGAGTCGAACACGGCAAAGGTCTTGCCGCCCCACGCCTTCATGAGGTAGGCGGCGGCTTCCGAAGCCGCGTTCCCGGCGTCGTTCCAGCCTTCGAACGCCGCCACCAGCAAAGGCTGGCGGAGGCTCGGCCGGCTTTCCCAGCGAAGCAGATCCATCCTGATCAGGCTAGTCACGCCTGGCGGTTGCCTAAACAGTTCTCTTACCAGCGGTGGCTGAGCCTATTGGGTAACCAACTTCTGGCCCCGGCCCACGCCGAGGTACCAGGCGACTGCCCCCCTCGTTCGTCCCGCCGGCTCCTCGGCTCCTCGTTTACCCCGGTGGCGCACCCTGGTTGCCGAGCCGGCCCGCCTCCCGGTCCCGCTCGGTCTTTTCCCGGTGGTGGGGCCAACATCGAGGCTGGAGGTTGGTATAAGAGGTCGGCCCGTGGTTGGCCAGGGGGTCGATGTGGTCCCACTCGAGGCCATAGCGGCGCCCGCAGCCGAGCTCGGCGCACACCGTGCCCTGAAAGCCGGGCGGGGCCCGAGCTCCAGGGCCGTGCGCAGTTCGGCCTTGATGTGGCGGCCGAAGTGCTTGACGGTGGCAATGGCCTCCCCGTCGTGGAGGACGGCCTTGATGAAGGCGTCCTCGCTCAGCTCCCGTACCCGCTCCACCGGTAGCGGCGCCCCGCCCAAGATGTGGCTTACCTCGCCCGGGTGGGCGTGGCCCCGGCGGTAGGCGTTGATGTCGCAGATAAGCACCAGGTCGGCCCGGAGCGGCCGCCTCCCCGGTACCCAGTAACAACTGGGCCAGGGCGTCGGCGGCGTGGGCGGCGTAGGGCTCCTCGGACCCCGCCCGCCGGGCCGCCGCCCGTACCCGGTCGGTACCTGCCTGCAGGCGGTTGACGATGGGCACGCCCACGTCGGGGCTAAGGGCCACCGAGAGCCGGACCATGCCGTAGCGGTCCCGCCAGGTGTGGCACTCCCGCAGGCGCCGCTGGCGCCGGTACAGCTGGGCGGCGTCGGCGCGGGCCAGCACCCGCTCCCGCACGGCGTCGCGCACGGCCCTTAGGTCAGAGCGCCGGCCCAGGTCGACCAGGTCGTGCTCGGCCCCCGGCACCTCGGCCTGGGCGACGACGATCTCGTGCGCCTGGGCGAGCGACAGCTCGCCCGCCACCAGGGCCTGTTTGGCCTCCGGGCAGGCCTCTACGGCCGTCGCCGTCTCGAGCGCCATACGGGCCTCGCTGGTGCTAGAGCCCATGTGGCGGGCCAGCCACTCGGGCCCAGTGGCAAAGCCCTCGGCCCGGTAGCTGCCTTCTTCTACCGCCCGGGCCGCCACCCGGGCCCGGGCCGCCGCGCACGCCTTTTCGGTTAGGGCCAGCGTCTTTACCACCCGGGCGCACTCGAGGCCCGACATGGCCTCGGGGTCGAGGCGGCGCACGACCTGGCGCAGCAGATGGGCCACCTCAAAAAGACCTTCAACCATAGGCCGTCTCCCTCTTGGGCTTACCTGGAAGGAGAGACCGATAGGAGGCCCGATCTCGAAGGCTGCCTACAGACTACTCAACCCTCCTTCGTCGTCAAGAGCTACTCCAGCCCGCCTAACCCTTGACGGCGCTCGAAAGGCGGCTCGCCACTATGTACCTCTGCAACACGAAGAACAAAATGGCCAGCGGGATGATGGTGACGGCGGAGGCAGCCAGCTTGAGGGGGAACTGGTTGCCGGCCGATAAACCTCCGCTCACGATATTGGCGAGCCCCGTCGTCAGCGTGAAGTACTTGGGCGAGATCGTCGCGACCTCGAAGAACTGGAACTCGTTCCACGAGCCCTGGAACGAAAGGATCGTCAGAGTAATAAGGCCGGGCCGGACGATCGGCAGCACGATGCTCCAGTAGACGCGCCAGATGCTGGCGCCATCGACGCGGCCCGCCTCCTCCAGGGACACGGGCACCTGCAAGAAGAACTGCCGCATCAAGAAGATCCCCGTAGCGTCGACGATCATGGGCAGGATCATCCCCGGGTACGAATTGAACAGCCCGAGTTGTTTGAGGACGAGGAACCTCGGGATCAGAAGGACCACGCCCGGGACAGCCAGCGTGGCGATGACCAGCCCGAACACAAATTTGCGGCCCCGGAAACCAAGGCGCGCCAGCGAGTAGCCGGCCAGGCTGTCGAGGAAGACACGCCCGATCGTGATGGTAGTGGCCACAAAGGCGCTGTTGAGGAACCAGCGGGGGAAGTCGGTCACGGACTGCGGCCCGGCGCCAAAGATCTCTTTCCATGCGGCGAGCGTCGGCGGGTGGGGGATAAGGGAAAGCGGGTTAGACGTGGCGTCGGCGTCGGTCTTGAACGACGTAGCGATGGTGATCACGAACGGACCGATGAACAGGAGGGCGAAAAAGGTCAGCAGGATGTAGCCGATCGCCCGGCGGTACGGCGGCTGGTAGCTCCGGGTGCTCATTGGGTCAGGTCCTCCCGCACGAACCTCCGCTGGAGCGTGGTCAAGAACACGATGAGACAGAACAACAAAAAGGCCACCGCCGACCCGACGCCGAAGGCACTGTCCATGAAGCTGACCTCATATGAGTAGTAGGCGGGCGTGATCATGGTCGGGTTGCTGGCGGTAAGGAAGACCTGGTCGAAGATCTGCCAGGTCGAGATAAAGCCGAGCGTCAGCACGAGCACGAGGGCCGGGCGCAGCATAGGGAGCGTTACCCGGCGGAACCGCTGCCAACCAGTGGCGCCGTCGATCTCGCTGGCCTCGTCCAGATCTTCCCCGATGCCTTGAAGGGCGGCCAGGAAAAAGAGCATGAACGTGCCCGATGTCGTGAACACGGCCAGGATCACGATGAAGCACATCCCCACCGATGGCCCGGCCAACCAGTCCCAGATTGTGATGCCGAGGACCATATGATTGGCCCATCCCGGCGGCCCGGTTACCCCGAAGAGAGCGAAGAAGTCCCAGAAGATGCCTTGCTGGTCGTAAAGCCAGTTTGGCCCCTGTATGCCGAACCATCCGAGGATCGTGTTCACGACACCGGTCCCCTGGAACAAGAAGATGAAGACTACGGTTATGGCGATGGAGCTCGTGATGGACGGGAAATAAAAGGCCGTGCGGTAAAACCCTCGAGCTCTGAGGAACCTATTGTTGACCAGGACGGCGAGCCACAGGGCAAAAGCGGTCTGCAGCGGCACCGTGAAGACAACAAAGTAGAAATTGTTACGGATCGCCGTGCCGAAGTCCGTCTGGTACAGGCCGGGCTTCGTAATGATAGTCCGGTAGTTCTCCAGTCCGACCCACTGCACCTTGCTGCTCAGCGGGTCGGTCAGGCCTGACCAGTTCGTGAAGCTGATGTAGAGGGCCAGGATGATCGGGACAACGAGGAAAAGGAGCAGGAGGGCGAGCGAAGGTGACATAAACAGCCACCCGAAGAGGTTCTCGCCCCTGCGAATGGCCGAACGCCGCCGTCGCCCGTTTGGTGGACGGGCCGCCGGACGCGGTGAGGAGAGGCGCTGTGCCTCGAGCTCCCCGGTGGTGGTGCTGGGTTCGTCACCGTGCGAGACGGTCGCCATCCGCCCTCCTCAGGCGATCCAAGCCGACGAATATTGCCGGCGAGCAATCGCCGGCAGGCAATAATCCTGGTGCCAGGCCCCACGCCGAGCGAGGCCTGGCACCATGCGGTACACGGGGCGCCCGAAGGGCGCCTAAGGCTGCAGCAGCGCCTCGGCGTTGGTCTGCAGCGATTGCAGCATTTGCTTCGGGTTCGACGAGCCATTGGCGAGCCCGAGTATCTGCGAGTTGAAGCTGTTCTCTACGGTGGGGAAACCGACCGTGGCCACCTGAGGTAGGGCGTAGCCATCGCCCTGGACAAAGGGCGAGACGTCGGGATCTCCGTGGGCCCGCTGGCGACGGCCGTCTTGTGCTGGGCGGCCCACTGTGCGGCGACACTGGGGCGGGACGGCATTACACCGAACGCGTTCGGCAAATTTGAGCTCCTGAGCGGGCGTCGACAGGTACTTTACGAAGCTGACGTCGGCCGCGGTGTACTTGCTGGTGGCAGAGATACCCCAGCAGTCGGTGAAGACGAGCGTGCCGTGGTCGCCCGTCGGCCCGACAGGCATGGGGACGACTTCATAAGAGATCTTCGGGTAAGTAGATTGCATGGCCCCGATGATCCAGTTGCCCTCTACCGTCATAGCGGCCTTGCCGGTACCCAGCGCCTCGCCGCCCCAACTCGAGTCCACCTGCTCGGGGAACTTGAGGTAGCCCGACTTGGCCAGGCCCTGAATATAGGTGAGCGCGGCGACGTTCTGAGTGGAGTCGAAAGCGAAGGCAGTGTGGGTGGCGTTCATATAGGTGCCGCCATCTTCGGCCATGAAGGCCCCGAGCCGGTCGATCGAGTCGGAGACGACGAGCCCGGTCACCCCTCCCGATGTCAATTTCTTGGCGTCATAGGCGAGCTTCGCCCATGTCGTGGGCAGGTCGGCATTTGTCAGGCCCGCTTTTTGCCACAGGGCGGTGTTGATCTCTATAGCCAGTGTGGACGAGTCTTTCGGTACGCAGTAAAAAGTGTGGTTATACGTCCACGCATTGACGAGCGATGGGAAGTAGGTGCCGGGCGCAGATATGAGGCTCCCGCTGGGAAGGAGCTCGGCATTTTTCGCCAGGTTCTCGAACATGTTGGTCTGGCCGTAGAAGACGTCAGGCGGGGACCCGCCCGCGAAACCCTCGGTAAGTTGCAGGACAATGTTGGAGGCAGGTATCACGTTTACTTTGTTGCCAGTCAGTTTGCCCCAGGCTGCCGCCGCCGCTTTGTCGGCGTTGGTTTCGGCGGGCCCCGACGAGGCGATCATAAAATTGATAGTGACGCCGCTGGTTTTACCTGTGAGTTTAGGTGCGCCCTGAGCCATTGCGTTACCCGGGGCGACGGCCACCAGTGCGGCCGACATCGTCACGCCCGTTATTGCCTTCCATCGCTGCATTTGCTTTTGTTCCTTTCTATTGCTTCAAGTCTTCAAGTAGAGCCAGGAATGATTTTTTGGGCCGCCCCTAATCCCCCAATCGGTGCCGCCGTCTGGGCGCCGCACACGGTCGCTACCCACGCGGTCCACGACCGCAAGGGCCAACGGGAGACGGGCAGGCCGGAGCGAAGTGGCTCGACACGTCCAGAGACGTCAACGACTTTGTCAGCGAGGTAAAGGTGGGGCCAGCCGTTTCCCACGCTAGGTAGCAGCATTTCCGGCCCGTGGCGCCTTCGAGGACGTCTGCCAGCGTCAAAGGGTCATCTCCAAAACGTCATCCCAGAAACGTCATCCCAGCAACGTCATCCCTTAAAAGCGTCATCCCGCAAAAACGCCAGCCTTTCACCACCCACCGCCGTCCTAGGCCGTTGTCGTCACCACGCCCTTCGAGCGGGGCGCCTCACCAACATCCGCACCGGCTCCAGGGCACGTCAAAAGGGCCCGCACCGCTCGTCTCGCCATCGCCATCACCCCCTCTTCTCTCTCACGCTTTAAACCGAACCTAAAGAGGACGCCAATGTCCCTGTCTACAGGTGGCCAACTCGCGCCACTGTGGCGGCAGCCCGGCACAACCCGCTCTGGTCAGAAATACGTTCCATTTCCTGTGTCAGGTGCGGCCACAGGCGTTCGGACGCGCTCTTTTGCATACGCCGGCGAGCGTTCGACCGATCTGACGAGCACCTCGCTCACAGCCATACCCTGCGGTGACCTGCAACCAAACCTCGCCGGCTTGGCAAACAACGGCGCCGACCTCACCGGGCACAACCAGCTCATCCACACGCGTGGGCGATGCTGTGGCCGCCAAAAGACGAGGGTTGCCGGAGAGGCAGGTTTCTCAGGGCGCCAGCGCCACCTCTATCTCTATTTCATCGCCGGCACGCACGTCTAGCTGGTACTTGCCGGACGACGAGCGGCGAACGGCGAGGTCGACCAAGTGCTCGCCGAGAGGGAGGCGCTCGATGCCAACTTCAGCCAGCCACGGGGGAAGCGCCGGCCGGAGCAGGAGCGACCTGGAGAAGGCGCGCGGCTCGAACCCGAGGAAAACGTCGAGGAGCTGGATGATGGCACCCGAAGCCCATGCCTGAGGCACGTTGGCACCCAGGTACTGCACCGGGAAAGATGCTTCGTCGCGGGTGAGCCCGGCGAAAAGTTCGGGCAGGCGGCGGTTGACGTGGCACTCAGCCGCATCGAACATGCCCCGGGCCACCGCGTGCGCTTCGGTTTCGAGGCCATAGCGGCGGAAGCCGGTGGCGATCAGGACATTATCGTGGGGCCACACCGATCCCAGCTGGTAGGAGAACGGGTTGTACGAGGGGTGCCGGGCGGACAGGGTCCTGATACCCCACCCGCTCCACAAATCGTCCTCCAGGAGCCTTCGTGCCACCCGGGCGGCCCGTCCCTCGTCGACGGCGCCGTAATAGAGCAGGTGACCGGCGTTGGAGGCCACTGTCTCGATCGGCTGCTTCCTGCCGTCGAGGCCCAGGTAATAAGTGCCCTCCGACTCCCAGAAAAAGCGCTCCTCAACCATCTCCGCCAGTCGTGCCGCATCGTCGCGGAGGGCAGACGCTGCTGACGTCTCTCCGTAGGCTTCTTCGAGAACCTCGGCCCAGCCACGCTTCGCCGCAATGACCAACCCTTGCAACTCACATGTGGCGATAGGCAGCTCCGGGAGGCGGCCGTCGGCGTGGAGGATGGCGTCGTGGGCGTCCTTCCAACCCTGGTTGAAGTAGCCGCGGGTCGATCGTGTCTTGTACTCCTGTATCCCGTCACCGTCCTCGTCCCCGTCGTGGTCTATCCAGTGGATGGCTGCTTCGACGTGCGGTCGCAGCCGGTCTAGCTCCCGACGGCTCCCGTGCCAGCGCCAGGTCTCGGCTGCGGTCAGGACGAAGAGAGACGTGGCGTCGTGGCTGCCGTAGTACGGCGTATGCGGGATGAGGTGGAGGCGGGCCAGCTCACCGCGGCGCAGCTCGTGCTCGATCTTCCCCGGCTGCATGTCGCGGTCGTCGTCCGTGCCTTCCGCTTGCAAGGCCGCCAGGCCGAGGAGGCTCCCTTCGGCGAAGCGGTAGGAGACCGGGAAGGCCTGCAGCGACGCGGTGAGGGCGTCCCTTCCGAAGAGGCTTACGAACCACGGGACCCCGGCGGCCGGTAGCCAGTAGTCGGTCTCAGCTGCCCCATTGGGCACGCCGACACCGGCGACGTCACCACCGTCACCACGGACGCCTTCGACGCCGACGCCGACGTCGCCGGGCGACGAGCCGAGCGCGACGCGCGTCCGCATACGCAACTCGAACAGGTCCTCGATCGCCTGCCTCATCGTGGCGGTTATGGCCGGGTCGCTCGTGGTCACTGTCGCCACCGCTTGGCCCGGGCCGCGAGGACTTCCGAACGAGGTCGTGGCACCGCTCGACGGTGAGGAGGCCCTTTCTCTCGCCGGTCACCTCATCGTCGAGGACTGGCCGCCACAGGACGCAGGCGCGCCATGTCCCTCCGTGTTCTATTTTCACGGGGAACAGCAGGCCGCCGTTGGCATAGGTGGCGGGCGCGCTCGACTCCCGTGCTTCCACCAGCAGCCCTCGTTCGAAGCTTTCGTGGACGAAGTGGTTATGCAGTGTCTCGGTGCGCGGTTCCCACGTGCTGCGCAGGATGCCTCGCCGCTGTAAACGTTGGTTCCTGACGTCGAAAAGGTCGGCGAAGTCGGACTCAATGCTGAGCTCGACAATGCAGTCGACGACCCCACCCGAATAATTCGTGAGCGAATAGTCTTCGTGGACCCCTCGGCCGAGCACGCGGTCGAGACGGAGGTGCACGCTGTGTTCGGGTACCTCGAAGTTCTCGTCGTCGAGGAACCGCTCGTTCGTGAACTCAAAGCGCGCCGAGTGCGCCTCGATCTGAGAGGAGTTGAGGAGCACCGGCTCTCGCCGCCCGATCCTCAACCGGTAAGCGGAAACGAGCCGGGTATCTGCTACGAAATACCCCTGTTGGGCCTCGCTCGAGATAGTCCCGTTCGTCTCGGAAACGAGAACCTCGTCGTCGAGGTGAGTGACGATCACGGCTGGGCCAACGCGTACTTCCATTTTCCGCCTCTCGAGTTGGACGGGGGCTCGAGGCGCCCCGCCAGAAGACGTGGTGCCTTTCGTCTGGTCTCTTCAGCTTTTCATTGGCGGGTAGCCAGTACCAAAGCCCCTGGCGCTCCTCGCCCGCTACCCCGGGTCTCGTCTGCGTCGTCGGGCCGATCCCGGACATGCACTAGCGCTATCTTGAATAGCCGGCTATTCTCGCCGGTCAACACGGCAAAGCGTGGCCGCTTAGGAGAGGGGCGTACGCCCAGGAGGCACGAATGGCAACAGTGAGCCTGGAAAAGGTGACCAAGGTCTACCCCAACGGCAAGCCGGCGGTCCTCGACTTGGACCTGGACGTAGCCGAGGGCGAGCTGATGGTGCTCGTGGGGCCGTCGGGGTCGGGCAAGACGACGGCGTTGCGCATGGTGGCCGGCCTGGAGGACATCAGCTCGGGGACCCTGCGCATGGACGGCCGGGTGGTCAACGACCTGGCCCCCAAGGACCGCAACGTGGCCATGGTCTTCCAGAGCTACGCCCTGTACCCCCACATGACGGTGGCCGAGAACATCGGCTTTTCCCTCCGCCTGCGCAAGGTGCCCAAGTCCGAGATCAAGTCCAAGGTCAAAGACGCCGCCGCCCTGCTCGGGCTCACCGACTACCTGGAGCGCAAGCCCTCCCAGCTGTCGGGTGGCCAGCGCCAGAGGGTGGCCATGGGCCGGGCCATCGTGCGCGAGCCGTCGGTGTTCTTGATGGACGAGCCCCTGTCCAACCTGGACGCCAAGATGAGGGTCCAGATGCGGGCCGAGATCTCCCGCATCCAGCGCCGGGTCGGGGTGGCCACCTTCTATGTGACCCACGACCAGACCGAGGCCATGACCATGGGCGACCGGGTGGCCGTTTTGCACCTGGGCGAGCTGCAGCAGTGCGACACCCCCCAGTACCTCTACGAGCACCCCAACAACATCTTCGTGGCCGCCTTCATCGGCAGCCCGGCCATGAACCTGTACGAGGCCGTCGTGTCCCCCGAGGCCGACGGGATAAAGGTGGGCTCCCAGGCGCTGTCGCTGTCGGAGCCCTTCGTCAACGCCCGCCCGGCGCTGCGGGGCTACCGGGACCGCAAGATCATCGTGGGCATCCGCCCCGAGGACCTGGACGACCCCGCCCTCGGGTCCACCCCCCGCCCGGCACCACCCTGGTCGGTGACATCGAGCTGGTGGAGGCGCTCGGCAACGAGCTGCAGGTGCACTTCCTGATCGACGCCACCAAGGCCCGCTCGGAGAGCACGGCGGCGGCCACCGAGACCGAGGACCTGGGCGACCTGGCGAGCCTGCACATGGGCGAGGCCAAGGCCGAGGGCGTGGCCCGCATCTCGCCCCACTCCGACTTCAAAGCCGGCCAGCGGGTGACCTTTGGCGTGGCCGTCGACCGAATCCACTTCTTCGACCCCGACACCGGGGCGGCGATCTGGAGCTGACGGGCGACTCCGGCCGGGCCCCGCCGGCCGGGCCGGTCCAGCCGGGTTGACATGGGCTCGGCCAATTCGTCGCCGGCCGGTTCTTCGCCGGGCACAACAGGACCAGCCGGACCAGCCTCAGCCGAGCCAGGCTCGACCAGATCGGATTGGGACGGCGCCTCCTATGGCCACGGTCGCGTTCCTCATTCCAGATGGGGCCAGGCCGTCGTGGCCCGCCTCGACCTCGCCGGCGACGAGACCGTGCTCGACGCCGGGTGCGGTAGCGGACGCGTCACCGAGCAGCTGGTTGCCCGGCTGCCTCGCGGCCATGTCGTAGCCCTCGACGCCTCGCCTTCCATGCTGGCTCAGGCGCGCGCCCGCCTGCAGCCGCAGGTCTCGGGGTCGGGGGCAACGCCTGGGATTGGGCCTCGGGGGCAACGCCCGGGGTTGAGACTTCGGGAAATCCGGGGCCAGGCGCCACCATCAGCTTTGTGGAGGCCAATCTCCTGGACCTGCGGCCGGCTCAGCTCGGTGGCTTCGCCCCTCTCGACGCCGTCCTCTCGACGGCAACGTTCCATTGGGTGACCGACCACGACAGGTTGTTCGCCAACCTTCACGCCGTGCTTCGCCCGGGTGGTCAGCTCGTGGCTCAGTGCGGCGGCCAGGGCAATATCACTCACGTGCTGGAGGCGGTGAGGTCACTCGGCGTTGAACGAGCCGGGACCTGGCTGTACGCTTCGCCCGGGGAAACCGCCGCCCGCCTCCAGCGAGCCGGCTTTACCGACGTGGAGACCTGGTCACATCCCGAGCTGGTTTCGTTCCCGACCGGTCAGGAACTGGCCGAGTTCCTGGAGACGGTCTGTCTCCGCGAGCACCTCGCCACCCTGGCCCCCGAGGAGCGGTACCCGTTTGCCGAGGCGGTGGCGCAAGCATTGCCCGACCGCACGATCGACTACGTACGCCTCAACATCGTCGCCCGGCGGGACGCGGCCAGCTAAATAACTGGTCAGGGGGCTCGAGCCCATCGCACTATTGCCACGACAGGCAACGTTTGCCTGGTTGCCCGTCCGAACTCGGAAGTGCCAACAGGGGTGTTGTCGGAACCAACCTGGCAAACGTTCCTGGAGGCAACACTAGGCTGACGCAGAGACAAATGTCTGGCCTAGCACCTGTGTCCTGCCCACGATCCCTACACGCCGTATGAGCCGACTCAGCGACTCAGTCGAACGCGCCAGCGAGCTGCTCGCCACTGCAAATCTCGCCCGCCCCGGTTCGGTCCAGGAACTGCTGCAACTGACTTATGCCCGCCGGCACATGGATCTTTCCGACCTGACGCCGAGCGAGCAAGCCACCCTCATAGCGGAACGGGCCGAGCAGCTGCAGCCGTCGGCGGAGGCGCTGGCCGAGCGAGTGACCGAGGCGGGCCGGAGGGGCCGGCCCTTTGTGGCCAAGTTCGGCATCGACCCCACCAGTGCCGAAGTCCACATAGGGCATGTGGTGCCGATGCTCGTGCTCAGCCGCTTCCAGCGCATGGGCCACCACGTCGTTTTCATTGTCGGGGACGTGACGGCAAAGATCGGCGACCCAAGTGGCAGGTCCGACGAACGGCCCCCCCTCACCGACGAGGACATCGCCCACAACCTCGCCACTTATCAGGAGCAAGTTTCGCCGTTCTTCGATTTCACCCGGGCCGAGTTCCGCTTCAACGGGGACTGGCTCCGCGATGTGACCCTCCCGAAGTTGATCGAAGTGACAGCGCATATCCCGCTGTCGATGTCACTGCAACGAGAGGACTTCCGGAACCGCCTCGGCGCCGGCCACAGTTTGTCCCTCGCCGAGTTGCTGTATTCCGTGGCCATGGCCCTCGACTCGGTCGAGGTCAATTGCGATCTAGAGGTTGGTGGGCTCGACCAGTACCTCAACATGCAGATGTGCCGCAAGGTAATGGAAGTCTGCGGCCAGGAGCCGGAGCTCGTGGTGGCGGTGCCACTGTTGGAGGGCACGGACGGCACGGGTGCGAAAATGAGCAAATCCCGGGGCAATTATGTGCCCCTGGTGGCCCCGCCCGGCGAGATATACGGCAAGGTCATGTCCATCCCGGACCGTCTTATGGGTGCGTACCTGAGAGCCCTGTCGGAGTGGCAGGATTCGGAGCTCGCTCTGGCGACGAAGCGGCTGGAGGACGGGTCATTGTCGCCCGTTGACCTCAAGAAAACGGTGGCCGGCGAAGTTACCGCGGCTCTCCAAGGAGTGGGACCTGCCATGAGAGCCCGGGAAGAGTTCGAGGCCCATTTTTCCAGGCGCAGCTTTGGAGAACTCGATGATTTGCCTCTCATCGTCGACCTTTCTCAACCCGTCACCGAGGTTGTAAAAGGCCTCGGGTTCGCCAGCAGCAACAGCGAAGTGCGCCGCCTGGCCGAGCAAAAGGGCCTGCGCCTGGTCGTCGAGGCGGCTGACGGCACGGGCCAGGAGCAGTTCCCGATCGGGCCGACGAAATCCGTCAGCTCCTATCGGTGGTCCTCGGGAGCAGGCAGCTGGGCGGCCGGCGACTACTATATGAAAGTGGGCCGAAAGCTGGCTCGCATCCAGCCATAGGTTGCCCGGCCGGATTTTCCCTGGGTTTCAGCCTGTCACACTAGTGCCACGACAGGCAACGTTTGCCTGGTTGCCCACCCTAACTTTGAAGCGGTGACAGCGGTTTTTGCCACCGGCAACCGGGCAAACGTTCCTGGAGGCAGCACTAGGTCAGGCCCCCATGATCGTATGACGGTTGTCAGGGGGTGTTGGCGTTGACGTTCACGCCAATGGTGATCCAGCCCGGAGCCCGTTGGGGCCCATCGCCTTAATGCGCCAGTACCCGTTAGCCGGGAACCGGGCGGTAAAGAAACCGAAGCCCCCTTTCAACAGGACGAACCGTGGCACGTCGGCCGCCGGTGCTCCCTTCGGGCCGGTTACCGAAAGCGACACCAGGCCGTTCAGGGCGACGTCAGTCGTCAGGCCGCGTGTCTCCGCGGCCACTGTGATGGTGACCGGGCGGCCCGGCGGTGCCGTGTAGTAGTAGGCACCGGCCCCGGCCTCCTGGAGGAGGAGCGTGGCCGGGGGGGCCGCAGGTGGCACTTGCGGCGCCTGCGGCGGCTCGTTGAAATCGAAGTACTCGAAGAGGTCAGGAGCTCGCAGGTTGGCGACGTTGAGCGCCGGTAGGTGCCAAAGCTCCTGCATGAACGACAGGACTGAAAGGTTGGTCGTCGTCTGGCTGATGAGCTGGCGTGACGTGTAAGGGGAGATGACCACCAGGGGCGTCCGCGTACCGTAGCCGGCGACGTCGACCGCCGGCGGGGAGACATGGTCCCAGAACCCGCCCCCCTCGTCGTACGTGAAAAAGATGACCGTCGATGGCCAGTCGGGCCTCTCATGGCGGCCAGGACCAGTTGGCCCAACCAGGCATCTCCGAGGGATGTGTCTTCCGGTGACTCCTCGCTATAGCCAACGCCGGGCCGAACGAACGAGAAGTTGGGCAACGTGCCGTTGGCTGCCTCGGCTATGAACTGATTGGTGCCTACGACGTTGTCGGTCTCGTGGGCCGGCACCAGCTGAGCCCAAACCGTTCCGGTCGCCGGCCCGCCGGCACCATTGAAGACCCGCCACGAGCGCCCGGCGCGCTGCAGCTGGTCGAAGATCGTGTAGAACCTGTCCGACGCCGGTGGGTCGTCGTTGGAGTACCAGCCGTCCGACGTCCCTGAGATGGCGGCCAGGACATTGGGCAGGGTCGGCGCCACCTCGGGTTGGAAGTTGGACTCGGCCAGGGCGTAGTGCGTGGCCAGGAACTGCAGGTTGGGGTCGATCGACGGCGGGAACACCGTTATGGAGGCAAGCCCCTCGTAAGGCGTAACCGTGTAACGGTCCATGGCGAAAGCGCCTTTGGGCTTTCGGTCCATCGCCTGGAGCTCGATCTGGCGCGAGTTGTCCAGGTTGGGGCCGACGCTGCCCTGGTCCGGCGGCACGAGGAGGGGGCTTACCACATCACCGGCGACAAATGGGCTGGGGAACGTGGTGCCCGGTGGTATGCCCTCGGCACCCGCGAGGTAACCGAACAGGTTGTCGAAGGAGTGGTTCTCCAGCATGATCTCGATCACGTGCCGGACCGGTACGGCGGACTGGCTGGCCTTTATAGCGACGCCGCGGGCCCGGGCACCGGCCGCGTTCGAAGCAGAGGGCAACCCGATGGGGCCAATTGCCAGGACCACCCCGACCGCGGCCGCCCTCGTCCAGCGCACCTGCTCGTACTTGTCCCCGCCTGCTCCCGCGCTACGGCGGCGTCAAGGCGTGCGAGGGAGGCGGAGGGCGGCGACCACGACGAGGTCGACCAGAGCAAAGAAGGCACCCAGTGCCATCAGCGCGTACTGGGCGGGCGGGGGTTGGACCAGGAAGATGGGCGCCACGATCAGAAAGACCGAGGTCCCGAGGACGAACAGGTGCTGAAAGGCCTCGTCGCGACCGAGTGGTCTCATCGCCATGAAATCGGAGATTAGCCGGCCGCGCTCTCAGCGGCTAACTGAGGTGCTCCGGAGGCCGGCAACCGGGCCGGCTGGTGGCACTAAGCGCGCTGAACACCCAGTGGCGAGAGCACCGGCTCGCCCGCCTGGTCTGACGCATCGAGGTCGATGTCGACGACGATCGCCCATTCGTGGTAGCCGGATGGGTCGTCGAGCACCTGGCGGGCCCGCCACTTGCGGCCATCTTCGCTGAGCTGCCAGAGTGCCGGGCCAGCGCGCCTCGGGGCCAGTCTCGATCACCGGTTGTTCAGCGAAGTAGGGTGCGAACGCCGCCTCCCGACCGCGCTGCGTCCCAGCCCACCTCCTGGTCCAGCTCGCCGAGAGCGGCCCAGTCGTGCCGGGCCGCGAGCTCGGCTCGCCGGAAACAGGCGTTGCGCACCATCACCTTGAAGGCTCTTGCGTTAGCCGTCAGCGGTGGTGGTTCGGCGCCCACGGCCGGGCCCCGGGTTGGTCGCTCGCCCCGAGCCAGGGCGGCCTCGAGCTCCAGCGGGTGGCTCAACAGCTCCCACTCGTCGAGCAGGCTCGAGTCCACCTGGCGAACCATTTCTCCCAGCCATTCCGAGAGGTCATGTAGCCCGGCCGACTTCGCGTCCTCGGGGACGTTTTGCACGAGCGCTTTGTAGGCGTCGGAAAGGTAACGCAACAGGAGCCCTTCTGAGCGGGCCACGCCATAAAACGCCACGTACTCGGAAAACCCCATGGCCCGCTCGTACATATCGCGGACAACGGATTTGGGCGAGACGTTATGGTCGCGCGCCCACGGGTGGCGGAGGCGGTACTCGTCGAAGACTTCATAGAGAAAGTCGGCCAGGGGCTTGGGGTGTTCCAGCTCTCGGAGCACCTCCATACGGTCCTCGTACTCCACGCCCTCTTCCTTCAGGCGGGCGAGAGCCTCGCTTTTCACGCGGTCGAGTTGCGCCGCCAGCACTGCCCACGGGTCTTCCAGGGTCGACTCGACGACAGAGACGACGTCGAGGTCCCAGTCGGGCGAAGCGCCGTCCAGCCGGGGCAGGGCCTCGAGCACGAATAGAGACAGAGGCTGGTTGAGGGCGAAGTCGCTCTGGAGTTCCACCGTAAGACGGACGCGCCGGCCCAGTTCGTCGGGCTCGGACAGCCGCTCGAGCACGCCGGCCTGGAGCATCGAACGGTACATGGCGATGGCGTCCCGGATATGCCGCCTTTGGGCGGCCCGCTCCTCGTCGCTGTCGGTCAGGAGCCGTTTCATTTCCGCGCAGCCGTCACCGGGCCGATCGAGCACTTCCAGCAACATTGCGTGGGTGACTTTGAACCTCGACTTGAGGGCTTCCGGCGGAGCCGATACGAGACGATTGAACGTGCCCTCGTCCCAGTAGACAAATCCTCTGGGCGGCTTGGCCTTGACGATTTTTCGCCGCTTGGCCGCGTCGTTGCCGGCCCGGGCCAGGGCCCTTCGTTCTCGCTCACGTGCTCAGGTGCCTGAGCCACCACACTGCCGGCCGAGTCGTAACCGGCGCGCCCCGCTCTGCCTGCCATCTGATGGAACTCGCGGGCGGTGAGCACCCGGCTAACGGTTCCGTCATATTTTGACAACCCGGTGAACAGTACGGTCCTTATTGGCACGTTTATACCGACACCGAGTGTGTCGGTCCCGCAGACGACCTTCAGCAGCCCGTCCTGGCAGAGCCGCTCGACCAGTCTGCGATATTTGGGGAGCATGCCGGCGTGGTGCACACCGATCCCGTGACGCAGGAGGCGGGAAAGGGTGTGGCCGAACCCGGCGGCCAGACGCGAGTGCGAAATTGCGCGGGCGATCTCGTCGCGCTCGGCCCGTGTCGAGACCTGTGCGCTGGTAAGGGCCTGGGCGCGCTCGACGGCTGCTTTTTGCGTGAAATGCACGGCATATATGGGCGCCAGTCCCTGCTCTATCAGTTCGTTTATCGTGTCGTGGACGAGCGTCCGGGCGTAGCGGTAGTCCAGCGGTACAGGGCGCTCGAGGGAACTGACGACCGTCGTCGGGCGCCCTGTGCGACGTTGGAAATCACCGACAAAACGGGACACGTCGCCGAGCGTCGCCGACATAAGGATAAATTGGGACTTCCGCAACTCGATGAGGGGGACTTGCCACGCCCACCCCCGGTCGGGGTCGGCATAAAAGTGGAACTCGTCCATTACGACCTGGTCGACCGGCGTGCTTTCGCCGTACCGCAGAGACAGGTTGGCCAGTACCTCGGCGGTACAACAGATCACGGGTGCGTCGGGGTTGATCGAGGCGTCGCCGGTCAGCATGCCGACGTTTGCCGTCCCCAGTTGGGCGCACAGGTCGAAGAACTTTTCCGAAACGAGAGCTTTGATCGGTGCGCTGTACCACGAACGCCGGCCCGCGGCCAGCGAGCCCAGGTGGGCGCACAGTGCCACCATGCTCTTGCCTGAGCCGGTCGGTGTGGCCACAATGACGTGGTCTCCGGCCAGGACGGCGAGAAGTGCCTCTTCCTGGGCCGGGTATAGCTGTAACCCTCTAGCTTGCGTCCAGTCGGTAAATGCCCCGAGGACGGCGTCGGGGCTCGACCCCTCGTAAGCGCGCAGGTGGTCGGCTAAGTTGGTCATGGCTGGTCGCGAAGGGTGATATGGGACTTTCGATACCTCGTGGGGGAGAGGACAGGACCTCGCTCTGGTCGAAAGATTGGCCCCCGGGCCAAATGCATCTCTCCTGTCGTCTGTCCACGAAGACTTGTAGAGCCAGCCGGGCACTAAGCGACCGGGACCTGCCAACACTAGCTCTGAACTGGCATACTACCGATCGAACCTCTAGTTGAAAGGTTTGCCGTGAGCGATTACGACCCGCGCGTCCCTGGTGGAGAACAGCCGTGGGGAGCGCCTCAGACCCCCGGCCAGGAGCCCACTGGAGGTTGGGGCTACCCTCCCGGCGGTGGGCCCCCGCCCGGCGGGCAACCCTACGGCGGGCAGCAGCTGCCTCCGTACAGCCAGTTCGGGTCCTCACCGTCCAACTGGTCGGAGGCACCCCCAGGCGTCGGCGCCACCTCGACGTGGGGCCAGAGCCCTGGGATGGTTGGTGGACTTCGTCCTGGTGACCATTCCAACGGTCATCCTCTACATAATCGGCGTGTCCGCGAACAGCGGTGCGTTGCTCGTCCTGACCTACATTGTCGACCTGGTCCTGTGGCTCTGGTTCGGGTACCAGGTAGGCCAGTCGGGCGCGTCTCCGGGCATGAGGACGGTCGGTCTCCGTTGCGTCAAACAGAGCACGGGCGAGGTTTGCGGGGCGGGTATCGGCTGTGTCCGGGCGCTGCTCAACATCATCGCCGGCTTTTTGTGCGGGATCGGGGCTCTGGTGAACTACCTCTGGCCGGTTTGGGACGGCCAGCACCAGACGCTGGCCGACAAGATCGTTGGCACCGTCGTGCTCCGGGTCCCTCCCCAGGGCTTCAGCATCGTCCCGAAATCGACGTCGTAGTCCCGGAGCCGGGTAGTCACGCAAGGAGCGTTCTCAGCACGCCGGACCTGATATGGACGCATTGACCGGTCACGCCGTTCGCGTCGCGCCGAGGTCACGCGGGCAGTTACGGAGGTCATTGTTCGGCACGGCGCCGCCCGTCCGGGGAAGGCCAAGCCGCCCGGGGAAAGCGTCGTTTGACCTGGCCTTCGTTCGCGTTGCCCTTTGGTGCGGCTTTGAGCGCGGGGGCACTGGCTGCCGGTACCGGCCTGGCCAACCCCTTTGCCCACCACGTGTCGCCGCCGTGCCCGCTGCACGCCCTGACGGGGCTCTACTGCCCGTTTTGCGGTGCCACCCGGGCCACCTGGGCACTGACGCACTTGCGGTTCGGGCTTATGCTGCACGAGAACACGCTGTACCCGGCCATGCTGTTGCTGGTGGCCTGGGCCTGGCTTTCATGGCTGGGCCGGGCAACAGGGTACTGGCGCTTACCGGTGCCTCGAGGCCGGACGTTCGGCTTGGCCCTGGCCGTCGTCCTCATTGCGTTTATGGTGCTGCGCAACCTGCCCGGGTTCGGGGATCTGGTCCCACCCACGGTCGCTTAAGACGGCCAAAGTTAAGCCTGGCAAAATTGAACCTGGCCAATTTTGATCTGGCCTATTGCACCCGGCCACTTGCATCTGGCAAATCAGATCCCGCAAAAACCTGGGGGTAGGGCGCGGGCCGGGTTCA
Source organism: uncultured Acidimicrobiaceae bacterium (assembly GCA_963754115.1). GTDB lineage: Bacteria > Actinomycetota > Acidimicrobiia > Acidimicrobiales > Palsa-688 > Fen-671. Next base: position 1,215,997 of record CAVWFC010000010.1, read on the forward strand.
ACTCTGAGAGATGCCAATACCACCCGGTGTGAAGGCGCCATACCGGATCTTCTCCGCCTCGAGGTCGAGGCGGCTGACACCTTTCCGGGCAGCGCCGAGCGGGCATCGTCGAGGAGGTCGGCGGGCACGATCCACGCGACCTCGAACTCGAGGCCGTTGGGGTCCTTCGCATAGAGGCTCTTCGTCGTCCCGTGGTCACTGGCGCCAACGAGCGCCCCCGCTTCACTGAGCCGGGCCCGCAGCGACTCGAGCTCGGCCAGGGTGTCTACTTCCCAGGCCAGGTGGTACAAGCCGACGCTGCCCTTACCGGCCGCGGAAGGCTGGGCGGCCTGCCCTATGGAGAACAGGCCCAGGTCGTGGTCATTGGTCGAGCCGGGGGCACGCATGAAGACCGCCCCCGGGAAACCCATCGGGAGCCGCTCGAAGCCAAGGAGACGCTCGTAGAACTCGGCAGTTGCTTCGGCGTCACGGACATATAAGACCGCGTGGTTCAGGCGCCTGACTGGCATAGGTACGTTGTACCTCAATACTCTTGGTTGTTGCTATGAGAAATCGAGCCATAGTCCTTGTCGCCGGGTCGGCCGCCTTAGCGTTGGCTCTCGCGGGCTGTGGCGATTCGGTTGAAGCGGGGGGGAGAGAAACGCGGCGACGAACCCGGCGTCCGGCATCTGGGTGTCCCCCACAGATGGCGCAAACAACATCTCGGGCCACGTCGGTCCGCCCGTGCCGGCAAATTCACCCCCTCCGAGCACCCCGCCGGCTGTCGTGCCTACAGGCCTGACGGCCGATGTAGGGAAGATCGAACTGGTCGTTAGCGGTGGTTGCTGGCAGGACGCCGGTCTCGGCGACCGCTATGGCAGCGTACAACCAGAACTTCTGGTTCCAGGGGGATTGTGGCGATACGACGGCCCAGGTGGCGGTAGAGCAGTACGCGACGCCGGCTGCTGCGACGGCCAATGCTCACCATCCGACACCGACGGCCTTACTCGACCGCTTCCAGGACGGCGCCATCCTGGTCGATGTTTACGTCAACGCTCCTTCGTATGTGCTGACCGAGCTCGGAGCGGTAAAGGGCCTGGTCCCGGTACCTGGTTACGGTGGCTAGGCAAACCGCCAGCTAGACAAGGCGCCAGCCAGACAAAGCGCCAGCTAGGCAAAAGACCCTGGTCAGCGAGCCAGAAGACCTGGTCAGCGGCGGAGAGATGTAGGCAGCCGCTGGAGGACGTGGCCCCTGGTCGCTTCGTGAAGCGGCAAGGCCGTTCGAAGGATGGGCAGCCATACACGCCCGGCGCTTCTTTTCCTGCTCGCGGGCCCGCTCTGTACCTAGGCTCTCGGCAAGAAGTTCATCGATCTCTTCGAGCAACTCGACGGTCTGCTCGGTCGTTTCCGGCGGCCGCGTGGCAGGTCCAATCGGCCTGATGACTGGCAGGGTGAGCTTCATAGCACCTCCTTTTGCCAATTATCGGCAGGCGGGGACCTGGTCCTTTAGCAGCCGCCGAAGGATAGCTGGCCTTCGGCGGCTGCTACTGAACTAGAGCGCGAGCTAGGCCCCGGAAATACTTCGGAAAGCCGAGTTATCGGGGTTCTCAGGAGAGGTGAGAAATGTCCCTGAAGACAAGGGTGGCAACCATGGCCATCACCGCCAGGTAGACCAGCGCCGCCACCCAGCGCCAGCGATGGTCGCTCTGGAAAAACCGCCTCATGGCCCGCACGTCGAAAACCAGGGCCAAGAGCCCAACCGGTATACCGATGGCCGGCCCGATGAACGGGACCGCGCCGAGCCAGGGGGCCAGGACGGGCAAGACGATGTACGACAGCAGGCACCTCGTCCCCGACAGGGCCATCGAGGCGCTGAAAATGTTGTGCACCTCTTGACTGCCTGTCGGTTCGTGCACCCGCAGCACCCACCGGGCGGCCCTGTCGGCCGGCCCGCGCTGTGGCCGGGCCGGCGCCCTGCTGGAGGGGGCGGCGTTCGTGATGGCTTCGGTGGTCCGGGTCGCCCCGGTGGTTTCGCCTCCCGCCAGGGCCGGCTCGACCAACCCGGATAGTGCGCTGGCGCCGCCGATATCCACGACCGGGTTCGCAGCGCCCTCCACACGGCCAGGTTAGCGACCACCGGGGCACAACTTCGAGGCGGGTACCCCCGAACGCTTACCGCTGGCACTGACATTAACCAAGCGTCCCGCCAGGCGTCTTGTCAGGCTGCTCCGGAGGAGCCCGCCCCGGGAGCACCCCCGCCTGAGACGCCCGTTATGGCCTTGCCGCTCGGCGACACCAGCCACCAGATGCCGCCGTATGTTTGCACACCCTGACCCGTGACCATGCCCGAGCCGTTGTCCTCTTCGTATGTGTAGAGGGCGTGCTTGTTGTACATGACCTGTTTGCCACCATTGCGGGAGAACGTAGATAGCAAACCAGCCTTTACCCCCGGCCCTGCTTTTACCCCGCCGCTGGCCATGAGCGGCGGCCACACGACAGCACAGGAGCCGATGCAGCCACTACCACCCGCCGGGTCGGATGTGAGGAGGTACAACGACGTGCCAGAAGAGCTGACCAGGATGTCGCCGTACCCCTTCACCGATCTGAGGTCGACGGTGCCCGAGGTGACAGATGCCACGGTGGTCACGGAGCTACCTCCGATGTAGTTGGAGCCCCCGCATGACGTAAGGGAGATGGCGCACAATGCGGTAGGCACCAGGACGGCCGCCCCGAAGCGACGCATGACGCCTCTTTGCCGGTCACCGCGCCGGGCCTTACGCATCCGGCACCCGGGCTCTCGGCCGGCGCAGGAAGACCTCCTGGGCGACGGTTGCCACCAGGGCGCCTTCGCGGGAGAAAACACGGCCCTGAGTCAGGCCCCGCGAGTCGTGCAACGAGCCGCTCGAAGCCTCGAAGAGCAACCAGTTGTCGGCCCTGAACGGCCGGTGGAACCACATGGCGTGGTCAAGGCTCACCGGGCGCCAGGGGTTGGCAGGCGAGCACTCGATCGAGTGGAGAGCGGCCGCGATCCAGGCCGGGCCGCTGTCCGACGCATAGGCCAGAGCCGCCGCGTGGAGTGCCGGTAACTCACCGAGCTCCTCCGTCACTCTGAGCCAACTGCAGCCGGTTTGGGCGCCGGCGGCAACATCTGCGTGGCCGCCGAGGCGCTGGCCGTGCGGGTTGCTGGACCACCTCCTGTCGAGCAGGCCGCCGCCGGCGAGCGGTGCCGCGAAGCCAGCCTCGCCCGGCCCCTCAGCGGCTGTGTCGACCCGCAGCTCGAAAATGGGGCTCCAGCTGACATCGGTACCTTCTTCGGGCGGGGCCGCGGCAGGCGGCCTCGCCACCTGTACGTCCATCGTCGGCGGTCCGAGCACCTGGAACGAAGCCGACATATTCAGGATCGCCCCCGTCGACTGACGGGCCACCACCTGCCGGGCGACGAAGGTGCGGCCGTCCCTCAACCGCTCGACTTCGAAACGGACCGGCTCCCCGGGGTCGCCAACGCGGAGAAAATAGGCGTGCAGAGAATGAGGGTAGTGGCCCGGTTTCACCGTAAGGTCGGCGGCCCGCAGCGCCTGTGCCACTATCTGGCCGCCGTACAAACCGCCCCACGGGTAACGAGCCCGTGCCCACATAGGTATCCGGGCCGTGGGCGGCTAGATCGATCATCGCCTGGAACTGCAATTCGCCAATATCGCGCTCGGGAATTGTTCGTCTCGCTCAGGAATTGTCAAAACGAGGGAACACCGTCTGCTCGAGGACCAGCTTTATGCCAGCCGCGATCGGTATCGCCACCAGGGCCCCGATTATCCCGAGCAGGGCGCCGCCTATGACTACGGCCAGCACGGTCAGGACCGGGGACACGTTGACCGTGTGGCGCATAACACGGGGCACCAATAAGTAGTCCTCGACAAACCGATATGCGATATAAAACGCCGCCGTGGACAAAGCGACGGGCAGCGACACCGCCAGCGCCACCAGGCTGACGATGACCCCGGCAATGGTGGAGCCGACCACCGGTATGAGGTCCAGGAAGGCGACCAACAACCCGAGCAGGATGGGGTAGGGGATACCCAGTGCCGTGGCCCAGACAAAGGTCCCGAGCCCGGCGATCAGCGAAGTGAGCAGGTTGCCGAGCAAGTAACCACCGACCCCCGCGAGGACCTCGTCCAGTAAGACCTCGTACCGGCGCCGGCGACTGGCCGGCACCAGGTGGGACGAGAACGACTTTAATTGCCGGGAGAGCGGCGAGGAAATAAATCGTCAGTACGACGACGATAAGAAAAGAGCTCACCGCGCTCAGGACGAGCTTGCCGGCTCCGAGCGCGCCGGTAGCGAGGTCCGTAGCGAGGCTCCCGGCGCCTTTGCCGCTCAGGTAGTCGCTGAGGTGCAGGTCCCTTGCGATTTGGCCGACGGTGCCTTTGCCCGACGCTATCTCCGCTCGCCAGATGGGCACCTGCTTGGTCAGCTGGTTTATCTCGTGCTCTATTGGTGAGATGGCCGAGTAGACGAACCCGGCGACAACAGTGGCAGCGGCAAAGACGACTAGCAGCACGGCAAGAGAGCGCCGGACCCGGTGACGGGTGAAAAAAGCGACGGCCGGTTCCAGGCCGACGGCAATGAAAAGGGCCAGGAAGACCAGCACGAGCGTGCCGCGGATGGAAAAAATCGCCGCGCCGAGGGCCAACGCGAGTAGCACGCCCATGGTGGCCACGAAACCGGCGACAAACGGGTTGCGGCGGTCGAACGGCTGGCCCAGACGGCGCACTGCCCTGGCCCGGGCAAACTCCTCGTCCGCGACACGACCAGGCAGCTCCGTCGGGATGGTGCGGTCCTCCAGCCCGTGGGGGGAGCGCTCTCGTTGCCTGGCGGGTCGGTCAGCCATCCTTTGATGCCATTCGTCTACGATCGTAGGCTTTCAGGAGGCCGGACAGTGGCCACGATCAGGGCCAAATAGCGACAAGCTCAACCGCACGTCGCCGGCACCATCGGACCCGACTTCCGTCCAGCCTCCCGGGGCCGGTTGCACGCACGCTTGCTCTTCCGTCTGACGAGAGAGTGACCAGTAAGACGACCACCGCAGCTTGAGGATGCTCCGGCCCCCGGTCTCGAAGCGGACGACAACAGACCGGGGCGACAAAGAGACCAATTTGGCCGGTCCGGTGACCAGCCCGGTGCTGCCTCGCACCCGCCACAGCTGCCAGTTGGGCGATTCCCAGACGAGCTGGAGACCGCCTGATCTTGCGGACCGGAGCGAGCCCAACCGGAGCAAAGAAGCCTCTGCCGTAGCGGCGTAGTCAAGAGGAGCAGCCGGGAGAGCGACGTACGATACGCCGTTGTCGAGCAACCACGCCCGGTAGGCAGACGGCTGCAAGCGCCCCGGTTGGTAGAAAAGCGAGTTATAGGCCACGTCCAGCTGGCGTTCCCACCCCCGGGCAAGCGGGAACGCGGAGGCTACGTAGGCCGACTCCCAGTGGTCCACGGTGGGAGGCACTTCCACCCGCACCACATGGCCCCTATTTAACAGTCGTAGCTCATCGACGAGTGGTTTGTAGTAGGCGGCCGTGCTGGAGGGGCCGTTGCCCGCCGGGCTGAAGGCTTCGATAATGGGTACCCAGTGCCAAACCACCAGGCATCCCGTCAAAGCCAGGAGCGCCACTGCGGCCAGGGCCGGACGTCGTCCCTTGACCGGGACGCCCCGAAGCGCGAGCGGCGCCAACGTTGCCTCCCGTGGCCAGAGGTAACAAATAACCAGCGGCACGCCTATATATGCGGCCAGCCGGGCGTCGTTGCCGCCCATCTGTGTAGGGAAAACAAAAAGCCCGACGCTCACTGCTCCATAGAGGACCGCGGATGCCCGGACGGGTCGCGCCGCCTGCAAAAGCGGGCTGGCCAGTAACGCGCAAATAGCGAGGATGACCAGGAGGTCGCCGAAGTTGAAGGGAAAATAGCCCGCTCCCGGGAACGCGATCGGGAGGGCGGCGGTGCTGACTAAAGTGAGCGCCCCGGCGGACAACAGGGCGATTGCCGGGCCGGGCGTCGAACGGCCGGCGCAAGAGAACCCCCACGCGACGAGGACCAACGCCAGGAACGCACCGACAACGGGGGACACAAGGGCGGCCAGTGCGCCGAGGACCACGCCGGCCGCCAGCCGTGCGTACGATGGCCACGCCGGAGGAGCGACCGCTATCGTCTGCGTGGTTGGGCCGGAAGAGCGGCGGGCCCTGGTGTACCCGGCCAGGCAAAGGACTGAACCGAGCGCCAGCGCTTCGCCCGCCAACGTGGGCAGCTGCCCAATGGCCACCTCGATGACCGTGGCGACGGCGAAGTACCAGCTGCCGAGGGGTCGCCGGCCAAACCCGCGAGTGACGAGCCGGTCGAAACAGAAGGCCGCGCCGGCCGCTGACAGTAGCGCCACGGTGCGCAGGCCGAGCACGCCCGCCCCAATAGGGAGCACCAGGCTGTAGTTCAGCGGGTAGGTACCCCCGAACCAACCGGGGTCCCAGAGGGCCAGGCCCCATCGAGCGGCCTGATCGGCCCGGTAGACCTGCGTGGCCCAATCGGTCCCCCGCCAGCCGCCCAGAAAGCACAGGGCGCAGGCGACGACGGCCACCAGTACCGGGCCGGCGGCCCCTGCCGCGGCACCTAATGCAGTCTCGACCGGTCCGGTCTCAGCGCTCTCGCCAGGTTGGCCCCTGGCGCCCGGCCGGCCCGCACCGGGGGACGGGCTCGACTGCTCCGTCTGCCCTGCTTGCACCACACTGGGCGGCGCTCCTGGCGGCGAGGCGGGGCCACTGCGCCCGAGCGGCCCAGTACTCCCGAGGGAAGTCGTCAAGGCCTCAGTCTTACCGCTCGAGGTGCTCCTCAAGTGGACGCGCCCGGCGAACGCCCTCTGCGTTGAGGCAAGCTGGCTTCATGCCAGAGCTCGGTTTGACCGGCGAGATCGCCAGCACCATGCAGGACTTCCCCCTCACGATCACCCACCTGCTGCGCCACGGCGCCACGGTCCATGGGCGGAGCGAGGTGGTCAGCTTCGACGGCGAGCGGACGTCCTCCATGAGCTTTGCCGAAGTGGCGTCCCGCATGGAGCGCCTGGCGTCGGCCATGGCCGGCCTTGGCGTGGGGAGGGGGACGCGGTGGCGACCCTCATGTGGAACAGCCAGGAGCACCTCGAGGCTTATTTTGCCGTGCCCTGCATGGGCGCGGTGCTGCATACCCTCAACCTCCGGCTGGCGCCCCCGGACCTCGCCCGGATCATGGCCGAAGTGGGCGACAAGGTCGTGATAGTGCATGCGAGCCTGTTGCCACTGTTGTCTGCGGTGGCCCCGGGTGTGCCCACCCTGGAGAAGGTGGTGGTCGTCGACGACCCTGGTCAAACCACCTCTTCGGCCCCGCCGCGAGGCGCCGTCGACCACCTGCGTTACGAGGAGCTGCTCGGTGCTCAACCCGCGGGTTACCCGTGGCCCGAACTCGACGAAAAGACGGCGGCGGCCATCTGCTACACCAGCGGTACGACGGGTGTACCCAGGGGCGTCGTGTACAGCCATCGCTCCACGTTCCTGCACGCTTTCGCGTCCGGCTCCGGGTCCGTCTTCGTACTTGGTCCCGAGGACCGGGTCCTCCCGTTGGTCCCCATGTTCCATGTCAATGCCTGGGGCCTGCCCTACGGAGCCTGGATGAACGGGGCCTCCATCGTGATGCCCCAGCGCTGGCTCCTTGGCGGGCCGGTATGCCAATTGATCAAACTGGCGCGGCCGACAAAGGCGGCGGGAGTGCCGACGATCCTGGGTTCTTTGCTCGCGTATGCGGACGAACACCCCGACGACGTCGACTTTTCCTCGCTGAGGTTATTCACATCGGGCGGCGCTGCGCTCCCCGTCTCGATGATGGAGGCCTTCAGGGACGGTTACGGCGTGCAGATGGCTCAGGGCTGGGGCATGACCGAGACCAGCCCCGTTTGTACCTTTGGCCCGGTCGGGCGGCCTGGGGAGGACGAGGCCGGCCCGCTGAGCGCAGGCCGGATCCTGGCCGGCGTCGAGATGCGAATCGTGATGCCCGACGGCGAGATCGCCCCGTGGGACGGGGCCACCGTCGGTGAGGTCGAAGTCCGCGGCCCGTGGGTGACAGGGTCGTACCTGGGCGGGGTGGAAGCGGGTCAGTTCCACGACGGGTGGTTACGCACGGGTGACCTGGGATCGGTCGACCAGGATGGCCAGCTCTACCTCTCGGACCGGTTGAAGGACACCATAAAGTCGGGCGGGGAGTGGATCTCCTCCATCCGGCTCGAGGACGAGCTCATGGCTCATCCGGGTGTGCAGGAGGCCGCCGTCATCGGCGTCCCCGACGCGCGGTGGGGGGAAAGGCCCCTCGCCGTGGTCGTGTGCCGGCGAGACGTCCCGCTGAGCGTCGAAGAGCTAAAGGACCACCTGACGTCCCGGGTGGTGCGCTGGTGGCCCCCGACCATTGGGCCTTCGTCGACGACATCCCGAAGACGTCGGTCGGCAAGTACGACAAAAAGGTGCTGCGCGACCGTTACAAGGCCGGCGAGCTCAGGACCGAACCTGAGGCGGCGTCTCGCTAGCGCCTGCTCAGGCCGGGGCCAGCGGCCCCGGTGCACGACTTCCGTGAGCGGTCGGCGAGGCCGCCCGGAAGAGCCCGAGGGCCGGTCGTCCGGGCTCGGCCACCCGAGGGCAACGGCGCCAAGCGGCTCCCAGCCGCCGGGCACGCCGAGCGCCTCGAGAAGCGGCCCGGCGGGCTGGTGCAACGCGAAAAACAGGGCGCCGAGACCTTCTTGCGTCAACCCGAGCAGAAAGAGCATCGTGGCGAAGGCGGCGTCCACGAGCCAGTAGGGCACGGACCACTCGGCCACCCGCCTGGCCCCGACCCTTGCTTTGTCGGGCTCGCTGTAGCGGGCCACGTAGCTCGCCCTGCTGGCCAGCGGGAGCACGATGGTGGGAGCATTGAGGACCCCCGGGTGGCTCGGGTGAGCCAGCCAGGAGTTGTCCGCTTCGTGCTCCCAGAACGTCGCCGTCTCCCGACCCTCGAGCACGACGAAGGCCCATCCCTGGGTGTTGCCGGCTGATGGTGCGTGCGTGGCACACGCCAGGGCTCGCTCCAGCGCCTCCGGGTCGACCGGGCGGCTCAGGAAATTGCGGCACATGCGCCGCCTGGCGATCACACTTTCGAGTTCCAACTTCCCGTTCCAGCCTCGGCTCTGGCCGACCGGTGGGGGCCGCAGGGCGCGGGCTCCAGGAGCAAACTATCGAGGCAGAGGAATGCCGACCAAGCTGGTAGGGTTTTACTTGCCATGCCTACTTTTCGTGAGCTGCTAAACGGGCCCGCTCCCGGATCAGGGAAGTCCTGCCCGACGAGGCGGCCGAGATGCTGAAAGAGCGGGGGACTGTGGCGCTCGACGTCCGTGAACCGGACGAGTTCGAGCAGGGCGCACTGAAGGGCGCCGTCCACATTCCTCGCGGGTTCCTCGAGATGCGGCTGGCCGGTCGCGTGCCCGACCCGGCGACGCCCGTCGTGATCTACTGTGCCGGTGGGGTCCGCAGCGCGCTCGGCGGCCGACACGCTGGCCCAGCTCGGCTACAACAACGCCGTGAGCATGGTGGGAGGCTTCAACCGCTGGAAGGACGAGGGCCGGCCGTGGGAAGCGCCTCCCATCCTCACCCCGGAGCAGCGCAACCGTTACCAGCGCCACCTGCTGTTGCCGGAAGTTGACATGGAAGGCCAGGTCAAGCTGCTGCGCTCCAAGGTGCTGCTCCTGGGTGCCGGCGGGCTGGGGTCGCCGGCCGCTCTCTACCTGGCGGCCGTGGGCGTAGGCACTCTCGGGATAATCGACATGGACGTGGTGGACGCCTCCAACCTGCAACGCCAGATCCTCCACAACATGGACCGCATCGGAGAGCGCAAGGTTGATTCGGCCAAAAAGACGCTCACGGCCATCAACCCGGACGTCAACGTGGTCACTTACGACGTACGCCTCGGCGCCGACAACGTCATGGACATCTTCGCCGGCTACGACCTGATCGTTGACGGGACTGACAATTTCCCGACGCGTTACCTGGTGAACGACGCTTCTTTGAAACTCGACATCCCCGTCGTGCACGGGTCGATATTCCGGTTCGAGGGCCAGGTCAGCGTTTACATGCCCCACCAGGGGCCGTGCTACCGCTGCCAGGTGCCCGAGCCACCGCCGCCGGAACTGGCCCCGTCTTGCGCTGAGGCCGGGGTGCTGGGAGTGCTCCCCGGGATCATTGGCTCCATTCAGGCCATAGAGGCCATAAAGGTGCTCCTCGGGATCGGGGAGCCGCTGATCGGCCGCCTGTTGGCGTACGACGCTCTCGACGGCACGTTCCGCACGTTCAAGCTCAACCGTGACCCGGATTGCCCGGCCTGCTCGGTACCGAAGGAGGAGCTGGTAATAGCTGAGTACGATCAGCTGTGCCTGCCCCATCCGATAGCGCCCCCGCCAGTGCCCGTGTCTGCCTGAGCGCTGTAATCATCTCGGTCGAGGAGACGACGCCGCGGCTTGCTCGGCGTAGCCGGGCGCGGCGACGTGGACAGCCTGCCGTCCACGCTCCTCGATGACCACATCGACCGGACCCTCGAGCAGGGCGTCCGGCGGCTCGTAAGCGGCGAGATCGGGCTACCGGTCAGGTACTTCGAGCAGCTCTACACCTTTGGCAACCGGGGCCGGGCCGGGCGGGCGCGAACTGGCGGTGGCTTATCTGGCCCTGGCCCGGTACCAGGCGGTCCACGGCGTGGGTAAGCCGACCTGGCTCAATTGCTACGAGCTGTTCCCGTGGGAGGACTGGCGGGCCGGACGACCGGCCCTGCTCGATGACGTGATCTTCCCGGCGATCGACGAATGGTTGGCCGAATCGGCCCGGGGGAGCTGGCCACCAGGCGCGAGCGAGCCGAGCTGACATTTGGCCTGGGTCATGCGCGCTGGGACCCCGTCCGCGTCCTGGACCGCTACGAGCTGGCATACGAGCTAAAACTCGTGAGGGAGGCTATCGTTCCCGGGTTCGAGGGTTTCCCGGGGCCGGAAGCCTCGACGGAGCTCGAAAGCCAGTCTCGAACGGCGCAAAACCGAGCAAAAGGTGCCGGCGCCCGAGCCCGAGCTCGAGCTGGAGCTGGAGCGAGCACCGGTACCAGCGCCGGTGCCGGGGGCCCGGGCCTGGGACGGCCGCTCGTGCTCGACCACCGTCGCATCGCGGCCGCCGCCCTCGAGCGCTTGAGAGGCAAATTGGCCTACCGGCCGGTGGTCTTCGAGGTGCTGCCCGAGACCTTCACGCTGTCGCGGCTCCAGCAGGTGGTGGAGGCGCTCGCCGGCCAGGTGCTGCACAAACAGAACTTTCGCCGCCTGGTGGCCTCGGCCAACCTGGTCGAACCGACGGGCGAGTCGGACCAGCGCACGGGCGGGCGGCCGGCCGAGCTGTACCGCTTCCGGCGGGAGGTCCTGGGAGAACGGCCGGCCCCGGGTTTGGGCCTGCGCCGCCTGGGCGGCCTGTAACCGGCGCCCCGGGCTGGGCGGCTGGCGGCCGCCGCGCGATAACCAGTGGCCGTCGTGTGGCAACCGACCGCGAGCCAATCCAACTTGGCGCAGCTAAACAGAACTTAGGGGTGACTAAAGAGCCCGGGTGCGCTATAGTAGCCATATGCTCATTCAGAGTATAAGTGAGTCGAGTAGAAGCGAGCCGGACGCCCCCACGAATACGCAGGACGAGCGGACCGGCTTCGACGAGTGGGCGAGTGAAGTGCGCCGCCTGGCCCAAGCCCGTAATGCCGTCATTCTCGCCCACAACTACCAGGTGCCGTGGGTCCAGGACGTGGCTGACCATGTAGGCGACTCCCTCGCTCTTTCCCGCTTGGCCGCTCGCAGTTCGGCTGATGTCATCGTGTTCTGCGGAGTCCACTTCATGGCCGAGACGGCCAAACTGCTGGCCCCGGAACGTACCGTGCTATTGCCTGACCTCGGCGCCGGCTGCTCGCTGGCCGACACGATCGGTGCTGCGGACGTCCGGCGTTGGCGCGAAGGTCACCCCACCGGGATGGTGGTCGCCTACGTCAACACGTCAGCCGCCGTCAAAGCCGAGTCGGACATCTGCTGCACGTCGTCGAACGCCGTGGACGTGGTCGAGTCGCTCCCCGAAGGCCACGAGAATCCTTTTCCTCCCCGATATGTTCCTTGGCCAGCACGTGGCCCGCCGCACGGGGCGCAAACTCGATATATGGATGGGGGAATGCCACGTCCATGCCGCCATATCGCCGGCCGACCTGCGGGGAAAAATAGCGGAGCACCCAAAGTCACAGCTGTTTATCCACCCGGAATGCGGCTGCACGACGAGCGCGCTGTGGTTGGCCGAGACCGGTGACTTCCCCAAGGAACGCACGCACGTGCTTTCTACTTCGGGCATGGTAAAAGCGGCGCAGGGACTGGGCGACGGGCATGCTCTGGTGGCCACGGAAACGGGGATCCTCCATCAATTGCGAAATGCCAACCCGAAAGCAACTTTCGAAGCCGTCTCTCCCCGGGCTGAATGCCGCTTTATGAAAATGACCACTCCCGAGCGTCTGCTCAATTGTCTGCGGGATGGCGTCTACGAGATAAACGTCGAGCCACACATCGCCGATCGTGCCCGGCAGGCCGTGCAGCGAATGATCGCCATTGGTTCTCCCGGTGGAGGTGAGTGAGATGAACGGGCCAGGGTTCGACCTCGACGTCCTCGTCGTCGGATCGGGGATCGCAGGCCTGTCCACCGCGCTATCGCTTGCCGGGCGGCGCCGCGTCGCCGTCATTTCTAAAGAAGGTGGCGGAGGCGGCAGTACCCAGCTCGCTCAGGGCGGGATAGCGGCGGCCCTCGGCCGGGGACAGCCCGGCGGCACATGCGGCCGACACCCTGCGGGCGGCGGCCGGCCTGGGCGTGCCGGAGGTCGTCGAGGTGGTGACCGGGGAGGCCGTCGAGGCGGTGGCCTTCCTGGCCAGCCTCGGCGCCCGTTTCGACTCGAGCGCTTACGCCAAAGAAGGCGGGCATGGGTTGGCCCGGGTCGTCCACGCCCACGGGGACGCCACCGGACCCGAGATCACGCCGCGCCTTGATGGCGGCTGCGCAACGCTTTGACGTCCCAGTCATGGGCGGCCTGTTCCTGGTCGACCTGCTGACCTCCTCCGATGGGTGCAGCGTCTCCGGCGCCCTTGTTTGGGACCAGCAAGAGCAGGCGCTGCGGCGGATCTGCGCCCCCACTGTGGTGCTCGCCACGGGCGGCTACGGCCAGTTGTGGGCGCGGACGACCAGTCCCGCGGCCTGCAACGGCGACGGGTTGGCGGCGGCCATCCGCGCTGGCGCACAGGTAGCTGACCTCGAGTTCGTCCAGTTCCACCCGACGGGGATGGACCTGGGACGGGATCCAACGCCACTCGCCTCCGAGGCGATACGGGGGGCAGGAGCCAGGCTGCGGGGCCCGACGGCGAGTACCTCAACGGGCCCGATGGGGCCGGTGACCTCGCGCCCCGGGACGTCGTCAGCCGGGCCATGGCGCGCCGGATGGCCGAGCTCGGGGCAAACCGGTGTTACCTGGACGCCACGATGCTCGGTGACACAGTCGAGGCCATCGCCGCCCACTTCCCCACGTTCGTGGCCGCTTGCCGCACGGCCGGCGTATCTCCGGACAAGGAATGGGTACCGGTGTCGCCCACCACCCACTACACGATGGGTGGCGTGCTCACCGACGCCGAGGGCCGCACGACCCTGGAGGGGCTCATGGCCGTGGGCGAGGTCGCCTGCACAGGACTGCACGGGGCCAACCGGTTGGCCTCCAACTCCCTGCTCGAAGGAGCGGTGATCGGCCAGAGGGCGGCGGACGTCATCTTGAGCTCCGGGGCACCGGTTACCCCGAGGTCATGCGTCCCGCTCTACGAGGTGCTCCCCTCAGGGAGCGCACCGAGCGCACGCCCCGGCGGCGGGGGACGGCACGACCGGCACGGTCCATATCACCAGCTCGACCATCCGGTCCCGCTCGAGCGCAGCTCCCTCCGCCTCGCTATGCAGGCCGGGGCCGGGATCGGCCGTGACGCTGACGGTCTCGAACAACTGGCCCGTTTTCTGGCGACAGCCAGACCGAGCGGCGAAGGCTCCGGCCCGAAAGATTGGGAGCGGGCCAACATGGCACAGGTCGCCGGTGCGGTGGTCGCCCTGGCGGCCCGGCGCTGCGAGTCGAGGGGCGCGCAGTGGAGGACCGATTACCCGGCTCCGCACGCCGAATGGCAGGTCCGCCAGGTCGCCCAGTTGATGCCAGGAGGCGAAATGGCGGTAGGCAACTTGCCTGTCCCCGACAGGAGGTTGGTCCCCCCCGACAGCAGGTCGAGCAGCGACCGGGAGCCAGCACCCTGCCCGGCTGCGGTGGGGGCTTGAGCTCCTTCGACCCACCCTGGGACGATCTGAGGGTACTGGTACGCCGGGCGGTGGCCGAAGACCTCCCGACGGGAGACGCCACGGGGGCCGCAGTGGGCCCCAGGCGAGCGGCCGCCTCTGTTGTCGCCCGGCAGCCCGGCACGCTCAGCGGGCTGGTCGCAGCCCAACTGGTCCTGGACGAGGTGAGCAGCCACCTGCGCACCGGTAAAGCGCGGGCGGAGCCCCTTCTGGCCGACGGGGCACGAGTGCCCGTGGGCACGGCGGTGGCCGAGCTCCACGGCCCGGCCGATACTCTGCTGGCCTCAGAGCGGACTGTACTTAATATCCTCACCCACCTGTCCGGCATTGCCACGCTGACTTCGGCATTCGTCGACGCTGTGGCGGGCACGGGCGCTGTCATCCGCGACACGCGCAAGACCCTGCCCGGGCTCCGGGCCGTCGAGAAATACGCCGTTCGTTGCGGAGGTGGTTCCAACCACAGGATGAGCCTGTCCGACGCCCTCCTGGTAAAGGACAACCACATAGCCGCGCTGGGCGGCGTGAAGGAAGCCGTGGTCGCCGTCGAGGCAAGGTGGCACGGGGGGTCCCCGCCAGACGGCCTACCTCCCGGGAGAGGACCGGCAGTCGGTGCACCTCTGCCCCTGGAGGTCGAGGTCGACACCCTGGAGGAGCTCGACGAAGCTCTGGCCGCCGGCGCCCGCCTTGTCCTTGTCGACAACATGTCCCTCGACGACACCGCCGAAGCGGTCCGCAGGGCTGAAGCGCGGGGCGCTGAGGTCGAAGCTTCCGGTCGCCTTCAGCTCGGAAATGTCCGCGCCGTTGCCGGCTGCGGTGCGCACTATCTCGCCATCGGAGCCCTGACGCACTCAGCCCCGGCGCTCGACATCGGTCTCGACTGGCGCATCGAGCACTAGCGCCAGCCGGCCGGGCGCAGTAACGCGCTACGCGGCCGGCCCGACGATAGCGATGACGTCGCCGGTGCCGACCGAGCTGCCCGGCTCGACCCTGACTTCGACGACGCTGCCGGCGAACTCGCTCACGATGTTGTTCTCCATCTTCATGGCCTCGAGCACGCAGACCGTCTGACCGGCCTCGACGTCGTCGCCCGGCTTGACCAGCACCTTTACCACCGTCCCCTGCATCGGGACAATGACCTGTCCCCCCTCGTCGCCTGTAGCCGGCAGCGCGCTGGTGGCGCCCGGCCGCCTGGTCGAGGCTTGCCGCGGACGTGTGGGCGGCGTGGACAGGGCCGACGCCCAGACGCTGACCAAAAAGCGACGCCCGTCGAGCTCCACTTCGACGTCCCTTTTTTCCGTGAGCTCCTCCGTAGCTCCCTCTCCGCGGCCCCCTTCTGTCCGCATTATTTCGGGCCCCGTCTGATAAGCCACGAGGGAGGTGGCCGAGAGGTCCACGTCCCGGCTCAGCCAGGTCGTCGAGTGTCGTACCGAGATGAAATCGGGGTGCGACAGGACGGCCAGGTGAGCCGGGATGGTCGTGGCGACTCCTTCGACTTCCGTTTCCTGCAGCGCCCGCAGGAGGCGGTGGCGGGCGCTTTCCCGGTCCGGTCCCCAGGCCGCCACCTTGGCCACCAGGTTGTCGTAGTACACGCTGACGGTGTCGCCGCTCTCGTAGCCGGCGTCGGTGCGTGCCCAGGGGCCGCCGGCGGCCCGAAAGCGGGTTAGGGGACCGGCCACCGGCGTGAACTTCCCGCCGGTGGGGTCCTCGGCGTTTACACGGGCTTCGATGGCATGCCCTCGCGCCCGGATGTCCTCCTGAGAAAAAGGCAGCTCTTGCCCGCTCGCCACCAGGAACTGGAGGCCCACCAGGTCGAGGCCGGTGACCAGTTCGGTGACCGGGTGCTCCACCTGCAGCCGGGTGTTCATCTCGAGGAAGTAGAACTCGCCGTCCTGGTAGATGAACTCGACCGTCCCCGCATTCTCGTAGCCACAGCTGCGCGCCAGCCGCACGGCCGCTTCCCCCATGGCGGCATCCAGGCCCGTCGGCAGGTCAGGCGCCGGTGATTCCTCCACGAGCTTCTGATGGCGGCGCTGGACCGAGCAATCACGCGTCCCCAGGTGGACCACGTGGCCATTTCCGTCGCCGATGACCTGCACTTCGACGTGACGGGGCCAACCCAGGTATTTTTCGACGTAACAGTCGGCGGAACCGAAGCTGGCCTCGGCCTCCCGCTGGGCCGACTCGAGGGCCGCCGGCGCGTCTTCGGCCCACTCGACAACGCGCATCCCGCGGCCTCCTCCACCGAAGGCCGCCTTGATGACAACGGGCCAGCCAACGGCCTCCCCGAAACGGACCACCTCGTCGGCGCTGGTCAGCGGCTCGTCGGTCCCGGGCACGGGGGGCACGCCCGCTCGCGTCGCCGCCCCCCTGCTGCTGATCTTGTCGCCCATCAGTTTGATCACCCCGGGCGATGGCCCCACCCAGGTTGCCCCCGCGTCGATAACCGTCTGGGCGAAGCGCGCGTTCTCGGCCAAAAAGCCGTAGCCCGGGTGGACGGCATCGGCCCCGGAACGGCGCAGCACCTCGATGATCCTCTCGGCCGAGAGGTAGCTCTCGGCCGCGCTGTGACCGCCCAGGAGGTAGGCCTCATCCGCCACCCGCACATGGAACGCCCCGCGATCTGCCTCGGAGTACACCGCCACTGACGTGATCCCGAAGTCGCGGCAGGCTCGTGCCACTCTTACCGCGATCTCACCGCGGTTGGCGATGAGGACCTTGGTTACGGGACCTGCCGGCATTTGGGGCAGTCTGCCAGGCTGGGGTCGTGAACGTCGATAACCCACCACCCGCCGATGTGCCACCGGCCGGGCCACCTGCTGATGGCCTGCCTGCCGACGTGACTGGGCAGGCTGAGCATTCGACGGGCCCGGTGCTCGACCAGGGCCAGCTCCTTGGCCTCTCATGGACCCGCTTCGGGACGGTGGAACAGCTAGCCGAGACGACGTCCACCAACTCGGTAGTGCTGGAAAGAGCGGCCGCCGGCGCTCCTGAAGGGCTAGTCGTGGTGGCCGACTACCAGAGCGCCGGCAGAGGCCGGTACGAGCGGCGCTGGGAGGCGCCGCGCGGCACTTCTCTCCTGTTCTCGGTCCTGTTCCGGCCCAGCCCGGCAGAGCTGCCCGTGAGCCGTTACCACCTGGTGGTCGCCACCTTGTCGTTGGCCGTGGCCGATGCCGTGGAAGCCATAGCGAAGGTCGCGCTGCAGCTCAAATGGCCCAACGACCTGGTCGCCGGTGACCGCAAGGTGGCGGGCGCCCTGGCCGAAGCGACGTCCCCGGGTGCCCCGACAGGAGCGCCATCACCGACAGGAACGCCATCGACGGGGCTATCAGGAGCAATTGTTGTCGGCATGGGCGTCAACGTTGCCTGGGCGCCCGAAGGAGGGCAGGCGACCTGCCTCGAGGCTCTGTCCAGCCAACGGGTGGAGCGGGGTGAGCTCCTGGCCCGCTCGCTGCTCCGGCTGGACCAGTTCTATGGCCACTGGGCGCTGGTAAGCCAGCGCTACCGCGACGAGTGCTCCACGGTCGGCCGCCAGGTCGTCGTCACGCTCGGGAACGGCGCTGCGCCCCTCGAAGGGGTGGCCGTCGCCGTCGATGACGACGGGCACCTCGTCGTAAGAGACCGTCACGGCCGGCTGACAACGGTGGCGGCGGGCGACGTGGCCCATGTCGGCACGGTCGGCGCCTCGAAGCCTCCGCCGGACCGGCGTTAGCGCCGCTGAACGCCTAATCTCGCAGGACAGTGATAGGCACTGTGCAATGAAAGCGTTGGTGCTATCGGGAGGTGCGGGGACGCGGCTGCGCCCCATCACGCACACCCGGGCCAAGCAGCTGGTGCCGGTGGCCAACAAGCCCGTGCTGTTCTACGGGCTCGAAGCCATTTCGGGCGCCGGGATCAAAGACGTCGGTATCGTGATCGGCGAGACAGGCCCCGAGATCAAAGGCGCCGTGGGAGACGGCTCGGCCTGGGACCTGGAGGTCACCTACCTGCAACAGGAGGCCCCCCTTGGCCTGGCTCATGGGGTGCTGATCGCCCGGGAGTTCCTGGGCGATGAAGACTTCGTGCTCTACCTGGGCGACAACCTGCTGCAACAGGATCTGGGCGATTTCGTCGAGCGCTTCGAAACGCAGCGCACCCGTGCTACCGAGCTCCGGCTGGGTGAGAACGGCTCTATCGTCCCCTCGGCGCAGATCCTCCTGGCCCACGTAGAGGAGCCTCAGCACTTCGGGGTGGCGGAGCTCGACACCGCTGGCCGCGTGCTCCGCCTGGTGGAAAAGCCATCGGTACCGCCGTCGGACCTGGCCCTCGTGGGCGTCTACCTGTTCGACAAGCGGATCCACGAAGCGGTCGCGTCTATAAAGCCTTCCGGGCGGGGCGAGCTCGAGATCACGGACGCTATCCAGTGGCTGATCGACAACGGCTGCTCGGTCCTCTCCGAGGTCCTCGGGGGGTGGTGGATCGACACGGGGAAACTGACGCCTCTCCTGGAGGCCAACCGCGTGCTCCTGGAGGGTATCGAGCGCCGTATCGACGGCGAGGTGGACGCCGAGAGCCAGCTCGACGGGCGGGTGGTGATAGAGGCCGGCGCTCGTCTCGTCCGGAGTCACGTGCGAGGCCCCGCCGTCATCGGGCCGGGAGCCGAAGTGATCGACAGCTTCATCGGGCCTTTTACCGCCATAGGCCCGGCGTGCTTCATTCGGCATTCCGAAGTCGAGCACTCTGTGCTGCTCGGGTCGTCCAGGGTCGTCGACGCCGGCCGGATCGAGGACTCTCTTCTTGGCTACGGCGTGGAGGTGATCCGCAGCGCCCGCCGGCCCCGAGCCACACGGTTGATGGTCGGCGACAATTGCGTGGTCGACCTGTCGTAGCGGCGCCCCACTTGCCCTGTTTGACGGCCCGCACCCTGCCCGAACGACAGCTACCCGGCCGAGCGCGGTAGAGGCACTAGCCTCGCGGGCCATGAAGTTGTTGGTAACGGGCGGGGCGGGGTTCATCGGCTCCAACTACGTGCGTTGGGTTCTCGCCAACACGTCGGACGAGGTCACGGTCTACGACGCGCTCACATACGCCGGCACCACGGCCAGCCTGCAGGACGTGGAGCAGGCCTACGGCCGGCGTTACCGCCTTGTCCATGCGAACATCTGCGACCTGGCCGCACTGGAAACTGCGATGGCTGGTCACGATGGGGTTGTCCACTTCGCGGCCGAAAGCCACGTCGACCGGTCGATCGCCGGCCCCGAGAGCTTCGCCTTGACGAACTGTGTCGGCACCAACCTCGTCATGCACGCCGCCCGGCGCGCCGCTGTCGAACGGGTCGTCCACGTCTCGACCGACGAGGTGTACGGTTCGGTGGAGCACGGGACGTCCACCGAGGACGACCTCCTCTGTCCCCGCTCGCCCTATTCGGCCACCAAGGCGGGGTCGGACCTGATCGCCCTGTCCTATCACGCTACTTATGGCCTGCCCGTGATGGTCACACGCTCGTCTAATAACTTCGGGCCGTGGCAATTTCCCGAGAAAGTAATTCCGCTGTTTTTGACCAACCTGCTCGATGGCAAAAACGTCCCGCTTTACGGGGACGGCCTCAACCAGAGAGAGTGGCTTTACGTCACGGACAACTGTTCCGCCATCGACCTCGTTTTACGTTCCGGTAAGCAAGGCCAGATATATAACATCGGGGCCGGCAACGCGCTGACCAACCGGGAGCTGACCGACAAGCTCCTTGCCCTTGTCGGCGCCGGCGACGAAAGGGTCGATTATGTGACGGACCGTCTCGGGCACGACCGGCGTTATGCCATAGATACAGCCAGGGTGCGGGGCCTCGGCTGGAAGCCGGAGCACGAGTTCGATGACGCCCTTCGCAGTACCTTTGCCTGGTACAGGGACAACCGCTGGTGGTGGGAGCCCTTGAAGTGAGGGTACTTGTCACAGGCGCGGCGGGCCAGGTGGGGACGGAGCTGGTGGAACTGTTGGCGGTCGGCCCACAGCACGATGTGCTCGCCCTCGGCCGTGCCGACCTCGATATCTCCGACCGTGAGCGCACGCTGCAGGTGACCGGCGAATGGGCTCCGGAAGTAATCATCAACGCGGCCGCATTTGCCGCCGTGGACGCCTGCGAGAGCGAAATAGACACGGCGTTCAGGGTAAATGCGATCGGCCCCCGCAACCTGGCCGAGGGAGCGCGCCTGGTGGGCTCGCACCTGGTCCACATTTCTACGGACTACGTTTTCGACGGTTTTTCGCCGTCGCCTTACCTGGAATGGGACCCCACCAACCCGCCTTCGGTGTACGGTCGTTCGAAATTAGCCGGCGAGCGGGAGGTACTTACACTGCTCCCTGGCGCCACCGTGGTACGCAGTTCGTGGATCTTTGGCCGCTACGGGACCAACATCGTAAAGACCATACTGAGGCTGGCGAGCGGCGAAGCCCCCCTCCGGTTCGTCGAGGACCAGCGGGGGTGCCCGACCTCTGCCGCCGACCTGGCGACGATGCTGGTCCACCTGGCGGTTACCGCGCGCTCCTGGCTTGTTCCACGTAACCAACCAGGGGCCAACTTCGTGGTTCGGCTTCGCCAGGGACGTCCTGGCCGCCGGTGGCTTCGACCCGGGGCGGGTACTGCCCGTAAAAACGGCCGAACTCGACCCGCCACGAGCGGCCCCACGACCGGCTAACTCGGTGCTCGACAACGCCGCTCTCCGGTTGCTGGGTACCCCCCTGCTGGCCGACTATCACGAGCCGCTGGAACGCCTGGTCAAGTACCTTCTCGCCACGTGAACGACGACGTAGCAGCTGTAGTCGTCAATTACAACGCCAGGGACTACCTGCTGGCGTGCGTGGAAAGCCTCTTCGGCGAAGGGGTGGGAGTGGTGGTGGTGGTGGACAGCGGTTCGTCCGACGGTTCGCAATTGGCCCTCCAGGAGCGGCACCCGGCGGCGAAGTGGGCCGAAACGGGCCGCAACCTCGGATATGGCGGCGCCGTCAACGTGGGCGCCGGTCTGGTCGACAGCGAGTACCTGCTGGTTTCAAACGCAGACGTGGTGGTGGACGAGGGTGCCGTCGCCACTCTGCGGCGGTTGCTCGACCGCCGGCCGGAGCTCGGCCTCGTCGGGCCCCGCGTTGTCGGCTCGACTGGCGACCTTTACCCCTCAGCACGGCGCTTCCCGGACTTGCTGGAGGCGCTCGGCCACGGGATTGTGGGCCAGTTCTGGCCGGGTAACCCGTTCACGCGCAAATACAGGATGATCGACTGGGACCACGCCGTGGCCTGCGATGTCGACTGGGTCTCCGGCGCCTTCTTTCTCGCCCGCCGGGAGGCCTGGGAGAGCGTCGGCGGGTTCGACGGTTCCTTCTTTATGTACATGGAAGACGTTGACCTGTGCTGGCGCCTCCGTGCCGCCGGCTGGTCGGTGGCGTACGAGCCGGCGGCTCAGATCATGCACGTACAAGGCGTTTCCGCCGACCAGCATCCCTACCGCATGCTGGTTGCCCACCATGCCTCGATGTGGCGGTTCGCCTACCGGACCACCCCCCGCAAGCGGCGCTGGGTGCTCCCGTTTGTGTTCGTCGGCCTGGCCGCCAGGGCGTGCCTGACGGTAGCCCGGCGGGCCTTTGCGGGCGTGGTCACCACCCACCCGGGACAGGGGCGGTCGGCGCCCTTGCGCCCGGAACGGTAACCTGGTCGGTCGTTATGGGCAAAGCCTCTTCCAGCAAGAAAGTCGCTCGCGCCGCCGGGCTGGGTGGTAGCCGGGCGTACGCTGGCCGCCCCGCCTACGGGTATTACCTGGCCGTCGGAGTTTTGTTGGTCCTCGGCGTAGTCGGTGTGTACAACGCGACTCAGTACCGGGACAACAAGGTCAACCAGCAGGGCAACACTGCCCCCGTGGTGGGACAGAACCCCCCTTGGTACCAGGGCTACGCCGTGGACGCGTGCGGCAAGCTGTTGCCCAATATCGTGACGGATAAAGATCCCTACGGCATAACCACCAAGGGCGACGGTGTCATCTACATCAGTCCGACGGTCAAGGCCGCCGCCGGGCACAACGCCACCCTCGGCAAGTTCGCCACCTCAGTAGGTATGACCCTCAACGCCGCCCAGCTCCAGGTCCCGGGGGGCAAGCTGTACCAGACCGGAGACACCTGTAACGGTAAGGCCGGGCACGTCTACGTCATGACCTGGTCATCGCCGCAGGAGCCAGCGTCGGACGGGGTGCTGCAGACTTCGAAGAGCTCTACCAACACCTGTAACCCCGACTGCAACTCAGGTGCCTTGCTGGCCAACAACACGCTGTCCACCATGGCTTTCTTGCCGGCGCCGCCTAAAGGCGAGACGCTCACGGGCTGCACGGCTCCTACCAAGGGGACTGCGTGCATCCTCGAGCCGAAAGCGTCGGTGACCGCCAAGCTGACCACGCTGGAGGCCACCAGCGCGACGACGACCACTACCACCACCCCGGTGGCGACGACACCGACAACCGCAGCGCACACCGGTACGTCGTCCGGCACTACCCCGACATCCTCAGCGCACCACACGACCTCGACCGCTACTACCGCGCCCAAGAAGTCATAGGCAGCTGATGCCGTACAGGGGGTTGGTGACTGGTGGCGCCGGGTTCATCGGCTCCACCCTGGTCGACCGGCTCCTCGCCGAGGGCCACACCGTCGACGTGGTGGACAACCTGTCGGCCGGCTCGTTGAGCAACCTTTCGGAGGCGAGGACCGCCGGCGCGGGCAAGTTCACCTTCCATCAGCTCGACGTCCGTTCACCGGACCTGGTCGAGCTGATGGCACGGCGCAAGCCCGAGGTCGTCTTCCACCTTGCGGCCCAGGTAGACGTCCGGGTGTCGGTGGCGGACCCCGTCCTCGACGCCGACGTCAACATCCTGGGCTCTTTGCGGGCGCTCGAGGGAGCCCGGGCCGGCGGTGCTCGTAAAGTGGTGTTCGCCTCGAGCGGGGGGACCATCTACGGGGATGTGGACCACCTGCCCATCAAGGAGTCGCAACCGCAGAAGCCTCTGTCGCCCTACGGCGTGGCCAAGAAAGCGGTCGGGGACTACCTGTACGCCTACAGGGAGCTCCATGGGCTCGAGTTCACGGCGCTGGCGCTGGCGAACGTGTACGGGCCCCGGCAGGATATGCGGGGCGAGGCCGGGGTGGTGTCTATCTTCGCCGGCCGCCTGCTTTCCGGCGAACCCTGCTTGATCTTTGGCGACGGGAAGCAGACCCGGGATTTTGTCTACGTCGACGACGTGGTCGACGCCTTTGCCCGGGCCGGGGAGCGAGGAAGCGGGCTGCTGTGCAACATAGGTACAGGCGTCGAAACCAGCGTCAACGACCTTTACGCCGCCCTGGCTCGTAACGCCGGGGTCAAGCAGCCTCCCATTTACGCGCCGGCCCGCCCCGGGGAACTGCAGCGGAGCGCCCTGGACCCGGGCCGGGCCGCCATCCACCTCGGGTGGAAGCCGTGGACGACCATCGACAAGGGTACGGGGGCCGTGCTCGACTGGTGCCGGCGCTACCGGCCCCGGATTTGAGGCCTCTTTTTGTCAGCGTTTTCGTCAGCGGAACAGGTCCGCTTGATGGGACCGCACCACTTCCGCTCGAACGGACGACTCGCGGAACCAGGACCGCTCCGTTCCCCGCACGATAACTACCGGGACAGCGGTCGACTTACCCTTCGCCAGCTCTGCCGCCGCTGCCAGCTCGTCGACTATGCACACTTCCGTCACGACCAGCTCGCGACCCGTAGCGTCCTTCGTCCCCCTGAGGTCAACTACGGCCGCAATACCCGCACACCCGATGGCCACGTCGGTCAGGCCGGAGCGCCACGGGCGACCGAATGTGTCGGAGATGATCACCGCCACCTGGACACCTGCCCGAGCGCGGAGGGCATCGCGTATGTGCCTGGCGCTGCGGTCAGGGTCGACCGGGAGCAAGGCGGCCTGGCCGGCGGCGACGTTTGACAGGTCGACGCCGGCGTTGGCGCATACGAAGCCGTGGTGGGTTTCCGAGATGATGAGGCCATCGCGCTCGCGCAGGACCCACGGCGCTCTCTGAGAGGACGATGCGCCGGCGGGCCAGCGGGTCGGCGGGGTCGAGCGGGACGAGGCGGCCTTCCGCCTTCGAGACAACCTTTTGGGTGACGACCAGTACGTCGTAATCGGCCAGCTCAGCGGCCTCGAGGATGAGGTCGGCCAGCTCGTCGCCCGGCGTGACCTCGGGTATGCCCTCTACCGGGATGACGGAGAACACCGCTGCCAGTACCCGCGACGTCAGGGCTGGACGCGGGGCGGGGCGGTATGGCCAGTACTGGCGCGGCTGCCGGTACCGGTGCCCAGGACCACGCTGGCCAGGGCGGCGGCTTCCTCCAGGCCCGACATGACCGAGGGCGCCACTACGCAGCGCATCCCTTCCCTTTCGATGTCGGTGGCCAGGTAGGCGTCGGCGTCGTCGACCACGAGGGCGCCCGCCAACGGTGCCCAGATGCGAGCTACGCCGAGTGCGCTGGCCTCATGACCGAGCTCGGTGAGCATGCGGTCGGCCGGCGCCTTCGAGCGCCCGCCCGGCGATGATGGGGGAGACGGCCACCACGTCGTCGCGCCGGTTGGCCACGGCGCTGGCGATACCGGGCACGGCGAGGAGCGGACCAATCGAGACGATCGGATTGGAAGGGCATATCACGACGACGTCGGCGTTTTCGATTGCCTGCAGGACGCCCGGCGCCGGCCCGGCCGCCGCGACGCCGGCGAAGCGGATGCCTTTCACCGGGACGTCATGACGAAGGCCGACGAAGTACTCTTGAAAACCGATCTCTGTCAGCCCGGGCACTCCCGTCAGCCCGGGCACTCCTGTCGGCCGCGGCGTAGCCGCTCGCCCACCGTCCAGACCGGGCCGCCTCCGCCAAATGGCCCCTCGTCTCTCATTGAGAGGCCGCCGAACTGGCGGTCAGCGGGACAGAGCTCGACCGTCACCCTCGTCTCGACCCTGCTGTCGGTCATGGGGAGCAAGTTGGCCGCTACACCGAAGCGGTGCGCTACTTCCGCTGTCACCTCCGACAAGGTGTCCCCGGCGGCCAGGCGACCTGTTCTGAACATGTGAGTGGCCAGGTCGCGGTCGCCGAGGCCGAACCAGCTCAATTTCGCACCGTGCAGCCCTTTGCCTCCCTCAAACGCTCGCAGAGCCTCCATCACGGTCCAGGACTCGCCCGCCAGGCCCCATCCGGTCTCGTTATTGGAGGCCCCGGCCAGCGTGTACGTGACCGTGTCGATGTCAGGGCTTATGTAAAGGCCATGGAGGACCATGTCGTCGCCGGTGTTGATTACAGCCGTTATTTCACGCTGCCCAACTACGGCAGCCAGCCCGCGCAACATGCGAGCGGCCCCGACGCCGCCGGCCAGGGCGGTTACACGTGGGCTAACCGCCTCCGATGGTGCCCTCTCCGGCGGCGACATGTTGAGCGGCGCCATGTTCAACGGCGCAGGCCGGCACGGGGCCGGAGGGCGGCGTCGAGGTCGGCTCGCCTCGGGTTGGCCTGGTCCCGGGCCGACAGGACGGGGTTCTTCACGCCCCAGTCGGCGTCGATGTCAGGGTCGTCCCACGCCACTCCCAGCTCGTCCGCCGGGTTGTAGTAGCCGTCGACCAGGTAAGTCAGCGTGACGTCCGTGAGGGTGGCGAAACCGTGGGCCACGCCAGGCGGTATGAACACCCCGAGCGCGTTGTCGGCGTCGATGTCGACCGACAAGGTTGCCTTGTCGCTTGGTGAGCCCTGGCGCAGGTCGTGGAGGACGACGCGCGCCCGGCCTTTCGGCACGGTCCAGTAGTCGGCCTGGTGAAGGTGGTAGTGCAAGCCCACGATGGCCCCGGCTTGCCGGTCGGCGCGGTTCCCCTGGATCATTTCCCGGCCCAACGGGAACCAGCTGCGCCGGTACGTTTCGATGAAAACACCCCTCTCGTCCCCGTGCCTGTCCGGTTCGACGATGAAGACGTCCTTTATGGTCTTTGACTCGCTGATCGTGGCCACGGGGCGAGCGTACCGGCGAGCCAGGTTATGTGTGCAGCCGGTTGGTATTCTTATTCCCACCGTCAGCGCGGGGCTCCTCCTTCTCGTCGGCCAATTTGCCCAGAATTTCTGAATAAGGCGGCGGCGCCCCCTTTCGCAGCACGGCCCGCTGCCGCCTCAGCTCGGAGCTGGTCGACCCCGGGAGCAACCGGGCGATTGCCGAAGCCAAAGCGGTCGCGTCGCGTGGCGGGACCAGCAGGCCGGCTCCGGGCGCCAGGCCGTCGAGGATCTCAGGAGGCCCGCCGGCGTCGGTCGCCACGACGGGCGTGCCGCAGGCGAGGGCCTCCACCAGCACGAGCCCCCATGGCTCCGGCTCGGTCGAGGGCAACACCAGGCAGTCGAGGTCCGCGATCAGGTCTCCGGCCTCCGGGCGCCGGTAGCGGGCCGAGCCATAGCGCTCCGAGCGCGGTAGCCCGCTGGCGCAAGGACCGGGCGTAGTCCTCCTTCTCCTTGCCGCCGACCGGGCCGCCGGCCACCACGAGCCGGATGACTTTTCCCGATCTCTGCTGTCGCAGCAGCGGGACGCACTCGAGCAGGACGTCAACGCCCTTCCATGTGTCGATACGGCCGACGTAGCCGACCACCAGGGCGGTGTCCGGCAGGCCGGCGCCGGCCCGGGCGCGCCCGGCCCGGCCGGGATAGAACTCGGCTGTGTCTGCCTCTTCGTGGACCACCACCACGTTGCGCGGGCTCAACTGGGCGGCGACGGCTTCCGAGACGGCCAGGACCACCGTGGCGAAGTGCAGGGCCAAAAAACGTTCCACCGTTAAGGCGGAGCGCCGACTGGACGACGATCTCCCGGGCGTGCCACGCGTGCGGCGTGCGGTTGAGCCAGCCCGCCGCCCACCCGTACCAGCTGTGCAGCGAATTGCTGTGGAGGACGTCGGCACCGACCTGCCGGGACAGCCGCCAGAGCCCGAACACGCTCCTCGGCCACCCCAGGGCGTAGGCCACCCAGGCGCGGGCGTCGTGGCTGGTACTGATCCGGTGCATCGGCACCACGTGCAGGACGGCCCCGGCCGACTCGAACTCAGCCGCCATTGGCGACGGGGCCGGGAGGGCAACGTGCACAGCCCACCCGTCGGCGGACAGCTGGCGGACCATGCGCAGGAGGGCCTGGTCCGAACCTCCCCGCTCGGCCACCGGTTGCACTGAAAGGATGGTGCGGTGCCCGACGTGGGCCCCAGCGAGGGCCCCGCCGTCAGGACGGTCCGGGCCCCGGCCGCTAGGCTCGCTGCTCACTGCGCCGCCACCCTGTTCATCGCCACGACCGTAGTTCTCCCGAGGAACAGCCTTGCGAGTCGCAGTAAACGCCGAGCAGCTCCTCTCGCCCTCTCCCGGTGGTGTCGGCCGCTACGCGGCCAAGTTGATGGCCAACCTGGTTGCCCTTGGCGTCGAAGTGGTCCCCGTCGTGGCCCGGCACACCCACCAGGAGATAAGAGCGGCATGGGCTGACTTTGCCCTCGACGCCGTCCCGGCGGCCACGTCCCTGCCTTTGCCGAGGCCGGCTCTATACGATGCATGGCACCTGTTGGACTGGCCCCCACTCACGAATGACCCGCGGGTAGACGTGGTCCACGCGCGCTTCTCTGGCCGTCCCTCCCAAGCGGGGGAAGCCGCTGGTCGTTAGCGTGCACGACGCCGCGCCATGGCTGTACCCGGGCTCGTTTACGGCCCGGGGCCGGTGGTTCCACAACACGGGCGTTCGGGCTGGAGCTCGCCGGGCCGACATCTTGCTGACGGGGACGGAGGCCGCGGCCAACGAATTGACCGCCCACACGAAGCTGCCGGCCGACCGTTTGCGAGTCGTCCCCTACGGCGTCGACCATCCGCACCCCGAGCCCGACCCCGAAGAGCTACTCGACGTGCTCCACCGCTACAACCTCGTGGACACGCGCTACGTCCTCTGGGTTGGGAGCCTCGAACCACGAAAGGGCGTCGGCGCCCTTGTCGCCGCCATGGCCAGGCTGGTGGCGCGGGACAAGTCCACTGTGCTCGTTCTCGCCGGCTACACGGGCTGGCAACACGAGAAGCTGATATCTGCGGATGACCGCGCCGTCCTCGGCTCTCGGCTGCGAGAGGTCGGTCGAGTGAGGCAGCCGGAACTGGAGAGCCTGTACGCCGGTGCCACGGTCTTCGCCTTTCCAAGCCTCCATGAGGGGTTCGGCCTGCCGGTGCTCGAGGCGATGTCGGCCGGGGTGCCGGTCGTCGCCTCCGACATCCCGGCCCTGCGGGAAGTGTCGGGCGATGCGGCTGTGCTGGTGCCGCCCGGTGACAGCGAGGCCTGGGCGGAGGCGCTGGGAAGCGTGCTCGACAGCCCTGCTCGCCAAGCGGAGCTGGCCGGCGCCGGCCGTCGCCGTGCGACAAACTTCTCGTGGACGAGGACGGCCGAGGCGACCGTTGCCATCTACGAGGAACTGATCGCCTGAGCAATCAATGGCACCCTGCTGACCAGCCGGTTTGCGAGGCGCTCGGCCCGGTTCTGCGATGATCTTTGGGTGCGCGCCATCGTCACCGGGAGCCGCGGCTTTGTCGGGCCGTGGCTTATGGCGCACCTGAGCGAGTGTGGTGACGAGGCTCTCGAACTGCCAGAGGGGACCGACATCCTGGACCAGGCCAGGCTTCGCTCGGTGCTCCAGGAGGCCGAGCCAGACGCGGTCTACCACCTGGCGGCCAAATCAAGCGTGGGACGCTCCTGGCAGGACCCGGCGGGCACGGTGGAGGTCAACGTCCTCGGCACGCTCAACGTCTGCATGGCGGCCACGGGCCTGCGGAAGACCCCGCGTGTGCTCATTGCCAGCTCGTCCGAAGTCTATGGGCGGGTTGACCCCGACGACCAGCCGATAAGCGAGGCCCAGCCGTTCGCCCCGGTTACGCCGTATGCCGCCAGCAAGGCCTCGGCCGAGATGGTGGCTTTGCAGACATGCCTGGGTCGCGGCCTCCCCGTCGTCCTGGCGCGGGCGTTCAACCACATAGGCCCGGGCCAGCGCCCGGGATTTGTGGTACCCGACCTCGCCATTCAAGTCGCCCGGGCGGCGCGCGGTGAGCTGTCCCGGATAGCGACCGGCAACCTCGAGGCCATCAGGGACATCACAGATGTCCGCGACGTCGTCCGCGCCTACCGTCTGCTCCTTGTGCAGGGCGAGCCCGGAGCGGCCTACAACATCTGCCGCGGCGAAGGCATTGTCATATCCGAGCTTCTCCGGAGGTTGATGGAGATCGCCAGTGTCGACGTACCCGTCTGGGTCGACCCCGACCGTGCCCGGCCCGCCGACGTCCTGGCGCAGATTGGTGATGCCAGCCGGGCCGGGCCCTGACCGGGTGGGAGCCAAAGTTGTCGCTCGACCAGTCCCTGGCCGACGTCCTCGCCGCTTCGAGCCGCTGGGCCAGCCAGTAGCTCAGCAGTGCAGCAGGTCAGCTCCGGGGCCCTGTCGCCTATCAGGGCTCCTCAGGGATAAGTGCGCCGGTCCACGGGTGCCTGCACTACCCGTAGGGCAAAGCGCCCGAGGGCAAGGGCCTCTTTGAGGATGTCACTGGCTTCCTGAGGGAGATCGTGAAGGAAGTCGCTCACGGCCTCGACGAGGTCTTTCGCCTCGATGGGGAACCGTTGGACGACCTGCTCGGTGACCTCGCCGGCCTTGCGGTTGGCGCTGGTGGCCGCCTGGCCAATTTGACGTTGCATGGAGAGGCGGTATACCTGGCCCCGCTGGAACCCGAGCACCCCGAAGCCCACAGCGACGTACGCCGGATCCTCGAGCGCCTTGGCGACCTTGCCCAAGTTGACATCAGCCATGGCCCCAGCGTAACTCGGGCGCTCCCGGATGGTCCTGCTAGGGTTTGGATCCCAATGGGTCCAGAGCCGGCTGCGCCCGGTGTGGTGGCAGTTGTCGTGGCCTCGGGGCACGAGCCTTGGCTGGGGGAAGTACTCGGCTCTCTCGCCGCGCAGGACTACTCCAACCTTTCGTTCCTGGTTGCAGACGTCGGCACTGACGGCAAGCTGGCCGACCGGGTCGCCTCCTCGCTGCCCCAGGCTCACTTTGCCCGCATGCCAGCGGGGACCGGCTTCGTCGAGGCCGCCAACAGGGCGATCGAAATGGTCGCTGGCGTCGCCCACGTCCTTCTCTGCCACAACGACGTCGCCCTCGCCCCTGACGCCGTCCGGCTCCTCCTCGAGGAGGCGTACCGCAGCAACGCCGGCCTGACTTGCCCGAAGTTCGTCATGTGGGACGCCCCGGACCGCCTGTTATCGGTCGGCATGGGGGCAGACCACCTGGGCGTCGTGCACTCCCTCGTCGAACCAGGTGAGCTCGACCAGGGCCAGCACGACGCGGCACGGGAGGTCTTCGTGGCGCCCTCGGGCGCCTTGCTCGTCCGTCGGGACCTGTGGCGCGCCCTCGGGGGCTTCAACGCCGACGTGGGCGGGCCGGGCGAGGATCTCGACCTGTCCTGGCGAGCGCACCTGGCCGGGGCCAGGGTGGTGGTAGCCCCTCAGGCCCGGGCTCGCCACTTCGAGGTCGGGCCCGAGGCCTCTGTCAAACCTATTGCCAAACGAACGGGGCTGGACCGGCCGCCGCCCGCGCCCACGCCGCTCAAATGGGCGAGCAGCAAAGGCTGCGCACCCTGTGGACCTGTTACAGCGCGCTGTGGCTACTGATGGTGGGCCCGGTGGCGGCGGTTTTTGCCGCTGGCGAGTCCGTTTGGGCATTGCTGCACCGCAGGGCGGCGCGCGACGTCGTGGTCCCCGTACGGGCGTTCGTCGAGTCGTTCAGCCATCCGGGGGCACTGTGGGCCGCCCGTCGCAAGGCGCAGGGGTTGAGACGGGCCAGTGACTTCCGCATCTGGAAGGCACAGAGCCACGGCAGCGCCCAGCTTCGCGCCCTGGTCCGGCCCCGGCTCGAGCGGGGTCACGAACTGGCCTGGGCGGCGAGCCGAGGTGGTGCCACGCGCGACCCCTGGGACAGCCTCGGTGACAACGCCGCGGGGGCCCGGGGCCCGTCGCCCCGTTGGTCAACGGGGGTGCCGCCGGCCCGCCCAAGCCGGGCCGGCCTTTGCCACCGGGCGGCGGGATCTGGCAACCGGACGAAGCTTTGTTCCTGGAGGGAGGCCGTGCGCCTGCGCCGCGCACGGACTGGAAGGTCGGCGTCGCCACCGCCGTCGTGGTCGTTGCCCTTTTGCTCGTTGGTTCCCGCAACGTGCTTACTGGGCCTCTTCCTCTCGTGGGCCAGCTGCCCTCGACCAGCGGCGGCATCGGCTCGTGGTGGCACCAGTGGTGGTCTGGGGCCGGCCCGGGGGGCCTCGGCAACTCCTCGTTCGCACCTCCAGGGCTACTTTTTATGGCGCTGGTCGGCGTGGTCTCGTTCGGCTCGGCCGACCTCGCTGTCCACTTGCTGGTGCTTGCCCCGCTGGCGCTCGGTCCCCTTGGCGTCTACCTGGCGACCCGGCGCTTCGGCTCGCAACGAGGGCGCATCGCCGCCACCGTGCTGTATGCGGCGTTGCCGATCCCCTATAACGCGCTGTCCCAGGGCCACTGGGCGGGCCTGGTCGGTTACGCGGTAGCCCCGTGGTTGTTGGGCTCGCTGTTCCACCTCGGCGGGGAGGCGCCTTACCCCAAGTTGGGCTTGGACCAGGCCTGGGCCCGGTGGATCTCCTGGGCCTCCTCGTCGCGGTAGCAACCGCGTTGGCGCCCGCCACGCTGCTCCTTGTACCCGTCATCGGAGTCGCTCTCTTCGTGAGCTCGCTGCTAGTAGGCCGGGGAAAGGGTGGGCTGAGGTTCCTCCTCGCTTCGCTCGTTGGCTCGGCGGTGGCCTTCATTGCTCTGGCCCCCTGGTCGTTCGGGGCGTTCCGCCATTTCTCCACCTTCTTCGAGTCGACGTCCGGGCCGGTTAGTGCCATACCACTCAGCTCCTTGTTGCGCCTGGACACCGGCTCTTACGGGGGCGGTGTGCTCAGTTGGGCGTTGTTGGCGGCGGCTGCGGTGCCCTTGTTCATCGGTCGCTCGTGGCGGCTGGCCTGGGCGGCGCGGCTGTGGATGGTGGCGTTCGCCTGTTTGGCCCTGGCTTGGGCCGCCTCGAGGAGCTGGTTCCCGGCCCCGACGCTGGAGGTGATCCTGGCGCCCGCGGGAGCCGCCCTGGCCTTCAGCGTCGCTGTCGGCGTTGCTTCGGTCGAAGTCGACCTTTCCGGTTACCGCTTCGGCTGGCGCCAGTTCGC
The DNA here is from genome assembly GCA_963754115.1 of uncultured Acidimicrobiaceae bacterium. Lineage (GTDB taxonomy): Bacteria > Actinomycetota > Acidimicrobiia > Acidimicrobiales > Palsa-688 > Fen-671. The sequence continues at coordinate 1,248,676 of CAVWFC010000010.1, forward strand.
ACCCGCCTTTGGCGCCCTGGCGGTGGTGGCCGCTGCTTTGCCTTTCGTGTCGTGGGCGGGGGGTGGCCAGTGGGGCCTGCCGGCGTCGGCGGCTGAGAGCGCTTACGCTTTTCCCACCGGCTCTCAAGGCGGGGACTACCGGGTCCTGTGGATCGGGACCCCGGGTGCACTACCGCTGGCCCCGCAAGGATTTTTCGGCGGTTTGGCCTTTTCCACTTCCCTCGACGGTCTCCCTCTGGCCAGCCAGTTGTGGGCACCAAACGAGCCCGGGAGGGCAACGGTGGTGACCGGGGACATCCAGTGGGCCGAAAACAACGAAACCACGGCGCTCGGGCATTTGCTCGCTCCTCTGGCGGTGCGTTACGTGGTGGTACCCGTGGCGGCCGGCACGTACAGCGCCGCCACCAACGAAGTCGTTGCGGCCCTGGACCACCAGGTAGATATGGTGCCAGTCGGCACCGACCCGTCTTACCGCGTCTATGTGAACTCCTCCTGGGTGCCTCTGTTCTCGGAGCTGGCGGCTAATACCGACCTTGGTAACCGGACCAGCGCCTGGGCAACGGCGGCCCGGCTCCAGGAGGTCGACGTAGTCCCCGTTCAGGCGGTAACCGTCGGCCTCTCCGACGGTGGTTCATTTGCTCTCCACTCCCACTCGCGCTCCCTGCAATTGTACGGGGCCGTCCCGACGGGCTCTTGGCGGTTGCGATCTGGTGGCAGCGTCTTGCCCGGGTCGCGCGGCCCTTGGGTGGGCCAGCTCGTGGTCGCTCCCTGCGGGGGGTGCCGTCGTCTTGAGCCAGGCGCCGCCCACCGGTCAGCACGTTGCCGACTTATTGATGGTGCTGATCTGGGCCATCGCTCTCATCGTGGCCTTGGTCAGGGTGCGAGACCGCTTCGGGGGTCAGCTGACCCTGGCCGGCCTCGACGCGGGCTTACGCGGCGACGAGGTATCGGAGATCGACTGGGAGTCGGTTTGGGAGGAGCAGCACGTTGGCTAACTCCAGCCGCCTGTCCGACGCCCGGCGTCTGCCCGTACTGGCTGCGCTCGTGGCCATCGTTGTCGCTGGCGTGGCGCTGGGCGAACCGGGTACGAGCAAGTCCACGGCTTCCGCGGCCGGGCCGGCCGAAGCACGGGTCCTCAGCGCGGTCCCGTCGTCAGCCCTATCGTCGTCCTGGTTTTGCGGCGGGGCCACGGCCTCGTCGAGCAGCGTCGCCGCGGGACAACTTGTTTTTGACAACGCGGGTCGCCAGGCCCTTACCGGGACCGTGCTGCTGGTCTCCCCGGGTGGCAACAACGCCAGGCTGCACGTTTCTGTGCCGGCCGGCGGGACCACCACTATCGCCGAGCGGTTCCCGGGCTTGAAGGGGAATGCAGCCACCACGTGGGTCGGTGCCATAGTCACGCTCTACGGAGGGATGGCGAGCGTGAACCAGGTCGTGGCGACCAACGAAGGCGCTGTCAGCCAACCCTGCGCTTCGTCGGCGTCGACCCATTGGTATTTTGCCGACGGCCAGACCTTGCGCAACGCGGCCGACCACATTTCCCTGCTCAACCCGTACCCGGTAGACGCCATAGCGGACCTTTCCTTCACTACCGACCAGGGCGTGGAGGAGCCGACGGCGTTCGAAGGTGTGCTCGTTCCCGCTGATGGGCTGACGGTAATCAACCTCGGTAGCCATCTCCGCCAACGTCAGCACATCGCCGCCACCGTCAATGCCCGCACGGGCCAGCTGGTGGCCTTCGAGACCGAAATCGTTACCCGCCCGCCCAAGGGCGCCCCGCTTCTCGGCGCCAAAGGCGGTCTCAACCCGGCCGCGCCAATCCCCGGGGCCACGCTGACCCTGGGTGCCACTCAGCCGTCGACCTCGATCTGGTGGCCTGAAGGGGCCGACGGCCCCGGCCTCACCGAAAAGTACGTCGTCTACAACCCGGGGGCGAGCACCGCTCTACTTTTGTTGCACCTGGTCTCCCAGGGCGCGGGCAACGTGGGCAGCTCCTCTCAACTGGACGTCGGCCCCTACGGCACCGAATCAATCACCACCAACGACCAACCATGGGCGCTGCCCGGGGTGGCGTACGCCGCTCACCTGGTGAGCACCAACGGTGTGCCCGTGGTGGCCGAACGCTGGGTGTCGGCTACCTCGCCGTCGCCCGACCGGGGCCTGACGGCCCTGCTCGGCGAGGCGCAACCGGCGGCAAGCTGGTTGCTGGCCGGGACGTCGGCCATGGCCCCCACCAAGCGACGGGGCCAGGTCTGGGTCGAGCTGGCTGACCCCGGGCAACGGGCGGCGATGGTGTCGGTAGACACGCTGAGCGGAGGCCAGTGGGCAGAGGCGCATGGCACGTCGCGGTTGCAGATCGGGGCCGGCAGTCGTGCCGGCATAGAACTCCCGGCGAGCACCGCTCACGACGCGATAATCATAAAGAGCTCCCAGCCCGTGCTCGTCGAAGAGGACTCGTGGGCCCAACCCCGCACGACAGGCGTCAACCTGGCGCCGGCGGTGGTGCTGAACTCGCCGTAACTCCTCTGGGGCGTGCTTTCGCCAGGCCAGGACAACAAGACGGCCAGGACAACAAGACGACCTGAAGCGGCCCGGCGACCGCGACAGCCAAGGGTCAGGTCCCCCGGCCGGGGGCTTAGCGCCCTTGAACCCCGAAAAGGCGGTTAGCGCGGCCCTTCAAGCTGGTTACCAGGCGACGGCAGACCCTCGGCCCGGACAGACTGGAGGGTCGTCGGGCCTGACATCCCGGGTGCCGGGGACTCGCCCGGCATGGCCTCCGGGTCCCCGTGGCCATTTGTCAAGGCGGTGGCGAAACTCGGCACCGTCAGCTGCTCGTGCACGGGACGGCCGTAGGCCTGGTCGACGAGCCGGGAAACCTCACCGCCGTCGATCGTCTCTCGCTGGATGAGTGCATGGGCCACCTCGGCCAGGCCTCGCTGGTGCTCGCGCAGTAGCCGCAACGCCCGTGATTCCTGGTCCCGGAGGATGCGCTCGACCTCCTCGTCGACCACCCTCGCCGTTTCGTCGCTGTAATCGCGTGAGTGAATGAGATCCTCACCCAGGAAGACCTCGCCGCCGTTGCCCCAGGCCATCGGGCCGACGCGCTCGGACATGCCGAACTCCCGCACCATCTTGCGGGCCATCTCGGTCGCCCGCTGGAGGTCGTTGGAACCGCCGGTCGAGAGCGTCCCGAAGATGAGCTGTTCGGCGCAGCGGCCGCCCATCATCACACAGAGGGAGTCCTCGATGTACTCACGCCAATAGGTGTGACGTTCTTCGATCGGCAGCTGCTGGGTAACGCCGAGTGCCATGCCAGTGGGCAGGATCGTGACCTTGTGGACCGGGTCGGCGTCGGGCAGGACATAGGCCAAGACAGCATGACCACCCTCGTGATAAGCGGTCGCCATCTTTTCCTTTTCGGAGAGAACCGTCGATTCCCTTCGTTGGCCCATCAGCACCCGGTCCCGGGCGGCGTCGAAGTCTCTCATAGTGATAGAAGAGGCGCCCCGGCGAACGGCGTGCAGTGCCGATTCGTTGACAAGGTTGGCCAGGTCGGCCCCGCTCATGCCCGGAGTGCCCCGCGCTACCACAGTCAGGTCGACATCAGGAGCGATGCGCTTGTCCTTGCAGTGGACCTTCAGGATGGGCAAGCGCTCGTCGAGGTCGGGCAGCGGCACGACTATCTGGCGGTCAAAACGCCCGGGCCGCAACAAGGCCGGGTCGAGGATGTCGGGCCGGTTGGTGGCCGCCATCATGACGATGCCTTCAGTGGCCTCGAAGCCGTCCATTTCGGCCAGCATCTGGTTGAGGGTCTGCTCCCGCTCGTCATGGCCGCCACCGAGCCCGGCGCCTCTCTTGCGCCCGATCGAGTCGATCTCGTCGATGAAAATGATCGCTGGAGCCTGTTTGCGGGCGCTCTGGAAAAGGTCGCGTACCCTGGACGCCCCGACGCCCACGAACATTTCCATGAAGTCCGAGCCCGTAACCGACATGAAGGGCACACCTGCTTCGCCTGCTACAGCGCGAGCAAGCAAGGTCTTGCCCGTGCCGGGTGGCCCTACGAGCAGTACACCTTTGGGAATCTTCGCCCCGATGTCCTTGAACCGGGCCGACGAGCGCAGGAAATCGACGACCTCCCGGATCTCCATCTTGACGCCGTCGTACCCGGCCACGTCGGCGAAGGTCGTCCGCGGCCTTTCGGTCGTGTAAACCTTGGCCCGGCTGCGCCCGATCGACATGATCCCGCCCATCTGCCCCTGAGCGCGTCTGGCCATCCAGAGGATCAGGATGATGAAGAACGCCCCCAGCACTATGTCGGGCAGCAAGCTCACCAACCAGTTGGTGCCTGGCGTCGTGAACGACAGCTCCTTGCCCGACAGGTACTTCTCCAGCATGGCGACCTGCGTCGGGTCTTGCAGCGGCGCCGGGCCCTGGGTCTGGTAGACGTCACCGCTTGCGTTCTGGAACTGGATCTCGCCGTTGTTGGCGTTGACCTGGGCGCTGCTCACCTCGCCGGCCTGCAGCTCTGTGAGGAACTGGCTGTACTTGACCGTCGGAGGCGATGTCGCGGACATCACGTTGGAGACCAGGACGGCCAACGCCACCACGGCTATCAGAACCATCAAGACCCAGCGCCAGGAACGGTCGGGCCCAGACACAGGGGACCCACCGTTCTGACGGTCGGGAGGACGCGGCTTCATATCACCGGGTTGCCGGCTCATACTGCGCCAATCTTAGGCGCCCCGCGGACTTATAAACGGTCGACCAGTGCCGCGACAGGCAACGTTTGCCTCGTTGCCCACCCGAACTCGAGGGCTACCAGGGGTGTTTGCCGGAGGCAACCGGGCAAACGTTCCTGAAGGCAGCACCGGCAGGTGACGGTCCGGGACGTCCTGGTTGCCTTCGCTCACGCTAAAAGCTAAGGGCCACGTAAGAAACTGCCGAAGAACTCATAAGCCCCCCAGCCTTTGTTTTCGTTCTACCGCAGAGGGGGCACCGCCCAAACGTAGGCGAGACGACACGGGAACGGAGCCGAAAAATGAAGTGCCCCAACTGCAACACGCGCGAGCTCGTGGTCATCGAGATGGTGGTCAGGGACGAGCCCGTCGCACTGAACAGCTGCTCGCCGTGCGACCTGCGTTGGTGGCAGGCGCGAAACGGCGCCCTTTCGCTGGCCGGAGTGCTGCGGCTGGCTGCGACCTCGAACTGACCCGGCCGCCACTGGCCCCACCGGCAGCTGGCCCGACCGGGGGGTTTTGCCACCCGGCCGTCCGCAACGCAGTTTGCGACGGGGTCCCTCCTGCGGCTCAGCATCGTGTGTGGCCCAGCGCCATGTGCGGCCCAGAGCGATTGGGCCCCGCTTTTGAAGGCGAGCACCCGCCTGCCTTGCTTGGGCCGGTTCGTCTGTCCCCTCCCCGTCAGCCAATACCGGCTGGTCGGGCGACCGCCTTGCCCGGTGTCCCCCACTCTGGTGTCGCGCGGGACAAAATGGCGAGTAGTGGCGTACACAGACGAAGAAACGGGCTCGCCCCTGCTCGCACCAGGCACCCCGCAGGACGAGGCCGACGTCACAGACGGCAACGGTTCGGCCGACGGTCGTCATGACAGGGATGACGAGGCAATTTTCTACCCACGGCGGAGAGGCTATGAGCTTCTCTCGAGGGTGGGCGACTGGGCGTACCCACGTACGCGAAAGCTGCTCCAGCCCGAACCCTTCGTCACTTTCGTAGTTGTCGCCGCTTGCGTCATTTTTACGTTTGTCCAGTTCGAGCCATCCAACCTGTTCCGCAACACAACGATCTCAGGCGGCGACACGGGTGCGCACGTGCTCCTGCCGTGGGTCGCACAGCACCAGCTCCTGGCCAACTTCCGCCTGACGGGCTGGACGTCTTCCAACTGGGACGGGTTCCCGGCGGTCACGTTTTACTTTCCTCTGCCGATTTACACGATCGTGGGCCTGGCCCAGGTGATCCCCTTCAACATCGCGTTCAAGCTGGTGACCGCCGCACCGATGATCTTCATGCCGGTAGCCGGCTGGCTGTTGGGCCGCATAGCCAAGGCGCCGTTCCCCGTACCCGCAGTACTGGCCGCCGCCACGCTGCCGTACATCTTCGGTACCGAGTTCACCATCTACGGCGGCAATATCGCCTCGACCCTGGCCGGCGAGTACGCCTTCGCCTGGGGCCTGTGGTTCGCCCTGGTCTTCTTCGGCCTCATCATGCGGGGCTTGCAGACGGGCCGCTACCGGGCCTGGGCCGCCGTGATTTTCGCCTGCTCTTTCATGTCCCACATCGACCCGGCGATGTTCGCCGGCGTGGGGGCAGTCGTGTTGGTAGTGACGTATGCCCTGCGCGCCCACGATTGGCGGGGTGCCATCAGATGGGCGTTGCCGACCATCGTGGTCGGGGGGTTACTCGCGGCCTGGTGGGCGTACCCGTTCGAAGTGCGGTTCCCCTACGTGACCAACATGGGTTACCAGCGGATCACGACGTACCTGAGCACGCTCTTCCCGGCCGGCGACACCTGGTTGTTCATCCTCGCCGGCGTGGGCGCGGCGCTCTCCATCGCCCGCCGGCGGCGGATAGGCGAGTTCTTCACGATCATGGCGGTGCTCTCTGCTCTCGCCTTCCGCTTCATGCCGCAGAGCATCCTGTGGAACGCCCGCGTCCTCCCGTTCTGGTTCTTGATGCTTTACCTGCTCGGGGGCCTATCCGTCGCCGAGCTCTACGCCACTCTGGCCGAGCGCTCCACGAACTTCATGGTCACGTTACGGGCGGCCCTGCTTCCCGCCCCGCTCGTAGTGCTTGTTCTGGCCCTTGTCTGGGTCGGTTTCCCGTTGCGCATCCTGCCCGGTGAGCACGCCACAGCCAACGGGGATTACTCGTTCCTCGGGATACCGCAAAAAAACGAGTCTTTCATCCCGGGCTGGATCAGCTGGAACTACAGCGGCTACCAGTCCGGCTGCCCCACGTCATGTGCCAAAGTCCGATGGCCGGAATACGAGCAAATCGTGGCGGAACTCCAAAAAGTCTCGAAGACGTACGGCTGCGGCAATGTCATGTGGGAGTACCAGTCGGAAATGAACGACTACGGCACCCCAGACGCCCTGACGATCCTGCCGTACTGGACCAACGGTTGTATTGGCTCTATGGAAGGCCTGTATTACGAAGCGTCTGCCACGACGCCGTTCCATTTCATAAACCAGTCCGAACTTTCCCTCCAGCCGTCGGACCCCATGGTGGGGCTGCCGTACGCGAGCTCGCCCGACGTCGCCCTTGGAGTGCACCACCTCCAGATGCTCGGGGTGAAGTACTACATGGCCCTCAATACCGAGTTGCAGAAGCAAGCAGCGGCGGACCCCTCGCTCCAGCTCATCGCCACCCTCGGGCCCTACAACATCGCCTACTCCGGGAGCAGCACCGGGCCTCAGGGCACCCAGAAGCAGTACTGGAAGCTGTACTTGATCCGCAGTTCGCCGCGGGTCTATGCGCTGGGCAACCAACCGGTCGTCATGAAGGGGCTCAACAACTCGAGCCAACCGAAGTACCTCCACGTCATGACCACGTGGTACGACGACCCGAGCGCCTGGAACGTCTACCTGGCCGCCAGCGGACCCGCCAACTGGGCTCGTGTCCCCTACGGCGACACCAACGTGCCGGTGAAGCAGGTGCCCGCCACCAAGGTCAGTAATATCGTCGAGCACAACTCCTCCATAAGCTTCAACGTCTCGCGCACCGGGGTCCCGGTCGTTGTCACGATCTCCTATTTCCCCAACTGGCATGTCTCGGGAGCCGAGGGCGTGTACCGGGTAAGCCCGAACCTCATGGTGGTGGTGCCCACGTCGCATCACGTGAGCCTTTCGTACGGGTACACGCCGGTCGACTACGAGGGATGGGCGCTCACCCTCTTGGCGCTGGTCGGGTTGTTCTTCCTCATCCGCCACCCGATAGCCCGCATGGCGGCTGTCCGCCGGCCGGGGCTCGGTAAGCGAGAGGGCCGAAGCCCCGGCGAGGAGGCCGTGTACGGCACTGCCAACCGGCTCTGGGGACGCGTGCGCGGACCGGAGGAGCAGCCGACCAGCTGGGCAGACTTCGCTGACCACGATCGCGTCGAGCCTCCAGGCCCGGGCACATCGGCCGCGGCCGGTGCACCCGTGGCAGGCATAGCCGTGGCCGGCGCAGCGTGGGCGGGCACAGTAGCGGCCGCCGCAGCGGTCGCCGGTAAGGAGGCGGCCGACCGAGCGACCGATGGCACAGAAGCCGATGGCACAGAAGCCGATGGCACAGAAGCCGATGGCACAGAAGCCGATGGCACAGAAGCCGATGGCACAGAAGCCGATGGCACAGAAGCCGATGGCACAGAAGCCGATGGCACAGAAGCCGATGGCACAGAAGCCGATGGCGAGACGGCCCGGTCGGATGACACCGATGCGACGCCCCCCGAAGGCATCGCAGTGGCGGCCGTGACGGCCGGCGCAGAGACAGCCGGCATAGAGACGACAGGCGCGGAGACGACAGGCGCGGAGACGACAGGCGCGGAGACGACAGGCACGGAGGTAGACGGCCAGACGACCCGATCGGATGACGCAGATGTCACGCCCGCCGAAGGCATAGCGGTGGCCAGCGCGGAGTTGGCCAGCACCGACATTGTCAGCACAGACACGGCCAGCACAGACACGGCCAGCACAGACACGGCCAGCACAGACACGGCCAGCACAGACACGGCCAGCACAGACACGGCCAGCACAGACACGGCCAGCACAGACACGGCCGGCGGAGAGACGTCTGGTACGGACGCAGACGTTGAGACGGCCGGGTCGGATGACACCGATGCGACGCCTCCCGAAGGCATAGCTACAGAGGCCGCGGCGGCGGCCCTCGCACTTGGGCTCACCGATGGCTCAGACGCTGAGCCAGTAGCCGGTGCAGGCGTGGACGGGACCGGTATGGCTTTGGCCGAGACAACCAGGACAGAGACGGGCCTGACGGACGAAGGGGGGGCGGACACAGGCGAGATGGCAGTGGGGGGTGCCGAGACCGGCCCGGCGGAAGAGACCGGCCCAGCCGAACCGACCGGGCCGGCAGAAGATACCGGCCCAGCCGAACCGACCGGCCCGGCAGAAGATACCGGCCCAGCCGAACCGACCGGCCCGGCAGAAGATACCGGCCCAGCCGAACCGACCGGGCCGGCAGAAGATACCGGCCCAGCCGAACCGACCGGCCCGGCAGAAGATACCGGCCCAGCCGAACCGACCGGCCCGGCAGAGCCGACCGGCCCGGCAGAATCCGACCGGCCAGGCGGAGACCACTGGCCAGGCGGAGACGACTGGCACAGAGGCAGCCGAAGTGGAGCCAGACACCACCGGCATGGAGACGACAGGGGCAACAGAGACGACCGGGACAGGGTCTAAAGACTCGGATGCGACTGACCCCAGCCTTTCGTTCGGGGCTCCGCCATCGCGGCCGAACGGTGATAGTGCAGCCCACGGCGGGGGGGCTCGACCGAGGCTCCCGGGGTTCGAAGAGCAGGGCCAGGCGGACGCTTAGAAGCCCTCACTTTCGGGGTACACCTTGCCGGCTTCGGGCCGCGATCTCCCGATGGACGAACCATCGATGAGGCTCACGAGCGCATGGATGAGTCGCTCGGTATGCCAGATTTCGCGCCACGAAGATGAACCGGCGGTGCCCGATTTGTTAGCTTGTCCGTGGACACCCCGAACATGAGCTCACTTGACCAGATCTTCAAGGCGTACGATATCCGGGCCGTAGTGCCCGACCAGCTGGACGCCAATCTGGCGCGCAAAGTCGGCGGCGCTTTTGCGGCGTTTGCGAAGACCCCCACGATCCTGATCGGCAACGACATGCGGCCGTCCGGCCCGGAGCTCGTGCAAGCGTTTGCCGACGGCGTTACCTCGGCGGGCACCGATGTCGTGCTACTGGGCCTCGTTTCGACTGACGAGCTGTTTTACGCGACCGGTGCCCTCGACGCCCCCGGGGCCATGTTTACGGCTTCTCACAACCCGGCCCGGTATAACGGCATTAAGCTCTGCCTGGCCGGGGCGCGGCCCGTCGGCGTCGAGTCGGGCCTCATCGAAATTCGGCAAATGGTCGAGGCAGGCAACTTCCCACAAGTGCCGGCGAGCCAACGCGGCAAGGTGAGCCATCGGGACGTGCTGGCGGACTACGCAGCCAAAGTGCGCAGCTTTGTGGACCGAGATGCACTGAAGCCGCTGCGGGTGGTAGCTGATACCGCCAACGGCATGGGCGGTTTGGTTGTCCCCGCCGTTTTTGAGGGCCTGCCGTTCGAGTTAGAGGTGCTCTATGGGGAGCTCGACGGCAATTTCCCGAACCATCCCGCCGATCCCATACAACCGGCCAACCTCGCTGACTTGCGGGCCAGAGTCCTCGAGACGGGGGCCGACGTCGGCCTCGCCTTCGACGGTGATGCCGACCGCTGCTTTGTGGTCGACGACAAAGCGCAACCCGTCAGCGGGTCGACAACGACGGCCATGGTGGCCAAAGCGATGCTCGAGAAGCAGAGCGGGGCCGTCGTCCTGTACAACCTCATTTGTTCGAAGGCGGTGCCGGAGGTCATACGGGAAAACGGGGGCATACCGAAGGTGACCAGGGTCGGGCACTCTTTCATTAAGGGTGTGATGGCCGAAACAGGCGCCCTGTTTGGCGGCGAGCACTCGGGCCACTACTATTTCCGAGACAATTACAGGGCGGATTCGGGGTCTATCGCGGCGCTAGTGGTCCTCGAAGTGATATCGAAAGCCGGCATGCCACTTTCCGAATTGCGACGGCCGTTCGACCGTTACGCACAATCAGGCGAAATAAACACCGAAGTAGATGGCCCGCAGCAAGTAGTCGACGACGTGGCCGCGTACTTCGCCAGCAAGCACCCCGAGGCCAGCCAGGCCCGCATGGATGGTTTGACGGTCGATTTCGGCGAATGGTGGTTCAACGTCAGGCCGTCTAACACCGAGCCGCTCGTGCGGCTCAACGTGGAAGCTCCGGACCGGGCAAATTGCGATGCTCACACCGAAGAGGTGCTGGCCCTCATAAGACGGGAGTCATAGCGGTGGCACTCGACCCGTTGTTGCTCGATATCCTCGCCTGCCCGCAGGACAAGGGCCCTCTGTTGTACTTCCCGGACGAGGCGTCGCTGTACAACCCTCGGCTGCGTCGTCGTTACGCCATCAAAGATGGCATCCCCGACATGCTGATCGACGACGCGGAGGACGTAAGCGACGACGAACACGACAGGCTATTGGCCAAGGCAGACGCCGACGGGATAAAGCCGAATTTCGAGGCCAAGAGCGGACAGGAGCCTTAGGTGCCCTTGCTTGACAGCGATGGGATGTTCGGGCTTACTGAGGCTTTCCCCGAGCAGGTGGAGCAAGCCTTCCTCGACAGCGCCACCGTGACGGGGCTGCCCAGGCGCGAAGACATCGAAAGCGTAGTGGTTGTCGGCATGGGTGGCAGCGGGATCGCGGGAGACATTCTTCATGCCGTGGCGTCCCCTCTCTTGCCGGTCCCGGTGACGGTGGTAAAGGGGTACGAGTGCCCGCACTTCGTGGACGAGACGACTCTCGTCTTCGCTGTCTCATGCTCGGGCGGCACAGAAGAGACGATCGAGGCGGCGTCCGACGCTGCCCTTGCGGGGGCGAAAATGGTCGTCGTCACCAACGGAGGCGAGCTGTCCCGCTTGGCGGAAGCCTGGCAAGCGCCTCTCGTGCACGTGCCCGACATCATCTGGCCCAGAGCCGCGCTGGGTTCGATGGCCATCCCCTTGATCGGCATCCTGTGGCGTATGGGTTTTCTGCCGGGTGCCGACCTGTGGCTGGAGAGGGCGGTCGAACAGTTGCGGTACCGGCGTGACCTTTTCGTCAGTGCTGGGCCAGCTCCGAGCCGGCAGAAGTGGCTCGTCGCATCGGTCCCAGTATCCCGCTCATTCACGGCGGCGGACCGGTTGGGGCGGCAGCGGCTCAGCGCTGGAAGACCCAGGTCAACGAGAACGCCAAGCGGTTGGCGTTCTACAACACCCAGCCCGAGCTCTGCCACAACGAGATCTGCGGGTGGGCCGACAGTTCCAAAGAGGTCAGCAGGCAGCTCAGTGTGGTCATGCTGCGTCATGACAGCGAGCACCCCCAGCTTGGGCGCCGCTTTGAGATCACAGCCGACATCGTGCGGCCCTGGGTAACGACGGTCTTCGAAGTCCGCGCCCAGGGCGAGGGCGACCTGGCGCAGCTTCTCGACCTGGTCTACTTCGGGGACTACGTGTCCCTATGGCTGGCGGCCGACGCCGGCATCGACCCGGGACCCGTAGACGTCCTTATGTGGTTGAAGCGGCAGCTCGCCGGGCGATAGCCCGGCCTTTCTTACGTGCCGATGATCAGGTAGAGCCTGGAACTGCCGTAACCGCGTCGTCCCTCCAGGTCTGCATGCTCTCGGGTCGCCCGCTGCTCCTCTTCACACTTCCATCACAATTTCCAACTCGCCGTTGCGATCTCGCCATCTCGTTGCGATTTGGCCCCTATTCGCGGCTGTAGCGCAACGAGATCACCGAAACGCAACCAGATGTAGGGAAATGTGATGTAAGTGTGAAGCACTTTGCCCCGGTATGCACGCTGCGCCCACCTCTCGCCACTATTGGTGGTTACAACCGTCTACTCAGGCGGCTGACCAAGATCCATTAGCTTGGAGGGCGAGGCCTCTGCGGGTCTGTGGTTGCAAGTCGACGCCAGCCGCAGGCGAAACGACCCACGTAAGGCAACCCGTGGTTGCTGAGCATGGTGCGGCTTAGAAGTAAGTCCTGCCTACCGGCGGGCCGACAGTCGGCCCGGGGTAGAGATGGCGACAAGCGGGGTGCCGGTGGTGCTGGGCGTGAGCCGCCTCTGCCGGTCCGCTGAGCGCCGCAGCAGGCGAGTGTGGGGGCAAAGACCAGGTCAGCCGCCGGGGCCTCGCGAAGGTTGGAATGCCGAAGGATCGCCGTTCGGGGGCAGGAGGCTGGGGTTGGGCCCCCAGCCGGGCAAAAAGGCGACGGCCCCCGGCGGGGTTGGGGCCCCGCTCCGGGGGAGGAGGCTGGGGTTGGGGCCCCAGCCGGGCAAAAAGGCGACGGCCCCCGGCGGGGTTGGGGCCCCGCTCCGGGGGAGGAGGCTGGGGTTGGGGCCCAGCCGGGCAAAAAGGCACGGTAGGTTCCTGGTGGTGACGAGAAGCGGCGGCGAAGGACGGTGAGTTTTTCGAGCGAGCGGCCTGGTGGGGGAGCCGGCGGCACGATCAGGGTCCTGGTAGCCGACGACCAGGCACTCTTCCGCCGCGGTCTCACCGTGGTGCTCTCGGCCAGCGACGACATCGAGGTGGTGGGGGAGGCAGCCGACGGTGAGGAGGTGGTGGCCAGGGCGCAGGAGCTGACACCCGACGTCGTGCTGATGGACGTGCGCATGCCTCGACTGTCCGGGATCGAGGCGACGCGCCAGATCCGCCGCCTGTTGCCGGCGACAGAGGTCCTCATGCTCACCGTGAGCGACGAGGAGGAGGACCTCTACGAGTCAGTCAAAGCGGGCGCCAACGGCTACCTGCTGAAAGAGATCGCCATCGAGGAAATAGCCGAGACGGTGCGAGCGATCGTCCAGCGCCAGGGCGTCATCTCGCCCTCCATGACATCGAAGCTGCTGGCCGAGTTCAGGGCGCTCGCCCGCCGCGCTTCCGAGCACGAGGAGCTGCCCCCACCCGGGCTCACCGAGCGTGAGATGCAGGTCCTCCGGCTCATGGCCCACTCAAAGAGCAACAAGGAAATCGCCGGGGCGCTGTTCATCTCGGAGAACACGGTCAAGAACCATGTCCGCAACATCCTGGAAAAGCTGCACCTTCATTCCCGGATGGAGGCGGTCACCTATGCCTGGCGCAAGCACCTGCTCGACCCCCGGGACCATGAGTAAACGTCTGCAAGCTCTATTAGAGTGGTGGTCGGTACTCGGCCGGTAGAACGACCTGGGCGGGACCTACCCGAGGGCCCAAGTCCCAGTGTGTGCTGGTACCTTGGAAGGCGCAATGGACATCCTGAACAAGTTCCTGCGTATCGGCGAGGGCAAGAAGCAGCGGGCCTTGCAATCCCTGGTACCCGAAATCAATGCTTTGGAGCCAGAGCTCGAAGCCCTCTCCGACGAGGACCTCGCCCACAAGACGGTTGAGTTCAGGGAGAGGCTGGCCAACGGGGAGGACCTCAACGACCTCCTGACCGAGGCTTTCGCCGTTGTGCGAGAGGGGAGCAAGCGCACCATCGGCCAGCGCCACTTCGACGTCCAGCTGATGGGCGGCGCCGCTTTGCATTTCGGCTGGATCGCCGAGATGAAAACGGGCGAAGGCAAGACGCTCGTGTCGACCTTGCCGGTCTACCTCAACGCCCTGGAAGGCCGCGGTGTCCACGTCGTGACGGTCAACGACTACCTGGCCGCCCGTGACGCCGGGTGGATGGGGCAGGTCCACAAGTTCCTCGGCCTCACTGTCGGTCGGGTGTCCCCCGAGATCCCCGAGTGGCAGGACAAGAAGGACGCCTACAACTGCGACATCACCTACGGGACCAATACCGAGCTCGGCTTTGACTACCTGCGAGACAACATGGCCCGCAACCTGGACCACATGGTCCAGCGTGGTCACGTCTTCGCCATCGTGGACGAGGTGGACTCGATCCTCATCGACGAAGCCCGGACCCCGCTCATCATTTCGGGCCCGTCCAGCGAGTATGCCCGCCTCTATTACCAGTTCGCCGGTGTCGCGCGGAGCCTGGTACGTGAGCAGGACTACGAGGTCGACGAGGAAAAGCGCACGATCGCCCCGACCGAAGAGGGCATCGAAAAGGTAGAGGGCCTGCTCGGGATCGACAACCTCTATGACCTGGCGACGGCCAACCTCGTGCACCAGTTGACCAAAGCGCTGCAGGCCAAGGAGCTTTACCAGCGCGACAAGGACTACCTGGTGGCCGACGGCGAGGTGAAGATCGTCGACGAGTTCACCGGTCGCATCCTCGAAGGCCGGCGCTGGTCCGACGGGCTCCACCAGGCGGTTGAGGCAAAAGAGCGGGTGCCGATCAAAGAAGAGAACCACACCTGGGCCACCGTCACGCTGCAGAACTACTTCCGCCTGTACGAGAAGTTGTCAGGTATGACCGGCACGGCCGTGAGTGAAGCGGGCGAGTTCGGTTCGACGTACAAGATCCAGGTCGTCCCCATCCCGACCAACATGCCGATGGTCCGGGCGGACGAATCGGACCTCATTTACCGGTCGGAACTGGGCAAGTTCGCCTCCGTGGTGGACGACGTCGTCGACCGCTTCGAGAAGGGCCAACCGGTCCTCGTGGGCACCGCCTCGGTGGAAAAGTCCGAGGTGCTGTCGAAGATGTTCACCAAGCGCGGCGTCCCTCACGAGGTCCTCAACGCAAAGCAGCACGCCAGAGAGGCGACCATCATCGCTCAGGCGGGCCGGCTGCACGCCGTCACCGTGGCCACCAACATGGCCGGCCGTGGTGTTGACATTTTGCTCGGCGGTAACCCTGAAGGCCTCGCCCTGGAAGCCCTGCTAGGTGAAGGGCTCGACCCGACGGCCGAGGAGGGCGTGGCCCGCTACGACCAACTTCTGGCCAAGTACAAGGAAGAATGCGCGGCCGAAGGGGCGCAGGTGCGCGAGCTTGGCGGGCTCTACGTGATCGGTTCCGAGCGTCATGAGGCCCGCCGGGTGGACGACCAGCTCCGGGGCCGCAGCGGCCGTCAGGGCGACCCGGGAGAGAGCCGTTTCTACCTTTCTCTCGAAGACGAACTGATGCGCCTCTTCGCCCAGGGCCTGCTCCAGTGGGCTATGGGCCGGTTCCCGGAAGACGTGCCCATTGAAAACAAGATGGTCACCAGGGCCATCGAACGGGCGCAGCACAACGTGGAGATACGCAACGCTGAGATCCGCAAAGACGTGCTCAAGTACGACGAAGTAATGAACGAACAGCGCAAGGTGATTTATGCCCGCCGCATCCAGGTGATGGAGGGCGAGGATTTACGCCAGCGCACTGTCGACGTTCTTACCTCGGCGGTCGACTCGATGGTCCGGGCGCACTGCCCGAGCGATTTCAGCGAAGAATGGGACCTCGATGGGTTGCTCACCGAGGCGCGCGTCGTATTTCCCGGTGCAGCAAAGTGTTGACGCGTTGAGGGCGGTCCCCTCGACCAACGCTCTTTACGAGGCGCTTATTGGCGACGCGCTCGAGTATTACGAAAAGCGGGAGCAGTCGATGCCGGCGGGTGGGCCTGAGGGCCAGCCGGAAGAGACGATGCGCCAGCTGGAGCGGGAAATAATGCTGCAGCTCATAGACCAGCGCTGGCGGGAGCACCTCTCCGAGATGGACTATTTGCGTGAGGGCATTCAGCTGCGGGCCATGGGCCAGCGCGACCCCCTGGTCGAGTGGCAGCGAGACGGGTTCGAGATGTTCGGCCAAATGATGTCCAGCATCGACGACGACTACGTCAAGTACGTCATGCACACCCAGGTCCAGGTGCTGCCTCGGCCCGCCCTCGACCCGGGGCTGGCGGGAGCGCAGTACCTTGCCCCCGAGGGCCCGGTCCTCGGCGCCCAGGCCATCGCCGGTGCTCTCACAGCGGGACCGGCGCCCGGCGAGGAGATCGTTTTTGCGTCAGCCGACCAGGCCGCCCCCGTAGCCAACGGAGGGGCGCCGGCTCAGCGCAACGTAGTCCCGGCGCGCCAGGTGGCGGCGGCTGCGACGAGCGCTGCCTCTGAGTTCGACCACGTCGGCCGCAACGACCCTTGCCCCTGCGGGAGCGGCAAGAAGTACAAGTTCTGTCACGGGAGATAGGGCCGCAAATTTGATGCGGGATTTTTCGGAAGACCTGCGCGCCCTGCGGCGGCGGCTGGACGAGGCCTGTCTGTACCTGGACATCGAGACGAGCCGCAAACGTATAGCCGACCTGGAGCCGGAGCTAACGCGCGCCGATCTCTGGGACGACCCGGAGAAGGCGCAGAGCATAGGCCGTGAGTACGCCGCCCTCAAGGAAGACGTCGACCTACTCGCTTCGCTCGAGTCCCGGCTGTCTGACGCCGACATCCTTTTCGAGCTGGGCCGCGAAGAGGACGACGACAGCGTGGCCGGAGAACTGGAAGCGTTGGTGTCGACCCTGGGGTCCGAGCTCGACCAGCTCGAACTGCGCTCGCTGTTCACGGGCGAGCACGACGAAGGCGATGCCGTTTGTGAAGTCCACGCCAAAGACGGTGGCACCGACGCTCAGGACTGGGCCGAGATGCTGCTCCGTATGTACCAACGTTGGGTGGAACGGCGCGGCTTTTCGATGGAGATCGACGACATAAGCCAGGGGCAGGAAGCGGGCATCCTTTCGGCCACCTTCATCATCAAGGGCCGTTACGCCAACGGCCTGATGGCTTCCGAACGGGGAGTGCACCGGCTGGTCCGGATGTCGCCCTTTGACGCTCAGCACAGGCGGCACACAAGTTTTGCGGCCGTGACGGTGGTCCCGTTCCTCGAGAACCTGAGCGACGAGGTGCCCATAGACGAGAAGGACCTGCGGATCGACACGTACAGGAGCTCGAGTGCGGGGGGCCAGCACGTCAATGTGACCGATTCGGCCGTCAGGATCACTCATTTGCCAACCGGCGTGGTCGTCTCGTGCCAGAACGAACGCTCTCAGCACCAGAACAAGGCCAGGGCCATGCAGATCCTGGCGGCCAGATTGGCAGAACGGGCGCGCGAGGAGCGCGCTGCCGAGCTCACGGCTATGGCCGCGCCCAAGGCGCAGGTTGGTTGGGGCTCACAAATACGCAGCTACGTACTGGCGCCCTTCCAGCTCGTAAAGGACCTCCGCACGGACTATGAGACCGGCAACGTGGTAGCGGTGCTCGACGGCGACCTCGACCCCTTCATGGAGGCCTATTTGCGCTGGCGCCGCACCCATAACGCCAGCTGATGGAGCAGTAGCTCCTGCACCTCTGGCATCATGGAGATTGGAGGTCCGCATGCTGACTGATGAAGTAAAGGCTGAACGCCTGGAGGAGCTGACCGATCTCATCGAGATGGTCCGGCCGATTATCCAGCAGGATGGCGGCGATCTGGTGCTGCTCAGCGTGGATGTCGAGGCTGGCATCGTGGAGCTCCAGCTGCAGGGCGCGTGCAGCTCCTGCGCCGTCAGCGCCTCCACTTTGCAAGCGGGAGTCGAACGGATCCTGAAGGACCGCCTCGAGTGGGTGACCGACGTCACCGGAAGCGTCGACGAGGACGTGGACTGGGAAGAGAGCGCGGCCATGGGCAGGGGGGCTTACGTACCCAAGTGGTAGCGACTGGACGCCCGGTGAGGGCTGACAGCGCTGCTTCCAGGAACGCTTGGGTGGGTGCCCGGAGCAAAGGGCTCCAGCACAGGGGGCAGACGTTGGTGGGGCGAAGGAGCGAACTTCGTCCGTCGAGGCGTTACCTCCGCTCGACGGGGTCGTGCGGCAAGTAACCTGCGCCGTATATGACGACATCGCCCAACTCCGCTCCCCCGAAACCTGCTGCCCTGCGGGAGAAGGCCGTTACGGTTGCCACCGAGGCGGGCGCCCGTGTGTTGCACAGGACGGAACGGTGGGTGCTCCGGCATTCGCTGGTGCCGACGACGCCGTTCCTCTCGCCTGATACTTTCGCCTGGGCCAAGCACATGGAGGAAATGGTACCCGTGGTGCGAGGCGAGCTCGACGAAGTGCTCAGCCACCGCGAGGAGCTTCCCAATTTCCAGGACATTTCCATCGACCAGGCATCGATTAGCAATGACGACGGGTGGAAAACGTTCTTTTTCCTGGGCTACGGGTTCCGCTCCGAGGCCAACTGTCGTCGTTGCCCGCAGACCGCCGCCCTGCTCGACACCATTCCTGGTCTGGTCACGGGCTTCTTCTCGATCCTGTCGCCGGGCAAGCACATACCCCCGCACCGGGGGCCGTGGCGCGGGGTGCTCCGTTACCATCTGGCCCTGAAAGTGCCCGAACCGGCCTCTGCCTCAGGGATCCGGGTTGGCGGCGAGGAGGCCCACTGGGAGGAAGGCAAGAGCCTCTTGTTCGACGACGGCTACTCGCACGAAGCCTGGAATGGTACCGACGGGGTACGGGTCGTCCTTTTCTGTGACGTGCTGCGACCACTGCGCTCACCTGCAGACCAGGTCAACCGCGCCCTGATAAAGGGCATCAGCTGGTCGCCATATATACAGGATGCCCGCAACCGGCATGAGGCATGGGAGAAACGCGTCGAGAACCTGCGCTGGGGTAACGACAATTGAGCAACGGCGCGCACGGCGACGAGGTGCTCGTCAGTACTGACGGTGCGCCTGGTAATGGTTCGGTCGATATCTTTGCCAAATGCCTCAGCCCGAGGCTCAAAGATTATCGTGAGGCCGAGGAACTCGGCCTAAACCCCTTTTACCGTGAACTGTCGAGTGAGATCGGCCCGACCATCACGTACGCAGGGTCCGAGCTCGTGATGCTCGGCTCCAACAACTACCTGGGGCTGACGACCGACCCGAGAGTCAAGCAAGCCGCTGTCGACGCCGTCACCCGGTACGGTTCCGGTGTTACCGGCAGCCGCCTGCTCAACGGCACGTTGCCGCTGCACACAGAACTGGAAGAGCTCCTGGCTGACTGGGTGGGCATGGAGAAGGCGCTCGTCTTTTCGACCGGTTACGCCGCCAACCTCGGGCTTATATCGACTCTCGTCCGGGACGGGGACGCCGTCTTTTGCGACTCGGCCGCCCACGCTTCGCTCGTCGACGGGGCCAGGCTGGCCGACGGGGCGCTGCGGGCCTTCTTCCATAACCGGCCCAACAGCTTGAACAGGGGGTTGCGGACATGGCGGGCGCAGCCGTCGTCGGGTGGGGTGCTGGTGGCGGTAGACGGCATTTACTCGATGGAAGGGGACTGGGCGCCGCTGCCAGAGATCCGGGCTCTCTGCGACCAGTACGGGGCCCGGCTGCTCGTGGACGAGGCTCACGCCCTGGGCGTGGTCGGGCCCGAGGGTGCGGGCACGGCCGCCGCCACCGGGGTGCGGGCGGACGTAGTAATGGGTACTTTTTCCAAGTCCCTCGCCAGTTGTGGAGGATTTATAGCCGGCTCTGCGGACGTGATCGGCTTTTTGCGGCTGTTCTGCCGCCCCATGCTTTTCACCGCTTCAAACGTGCCGGCGTCGCTTGGAGCGGCCCTGGCCGCAGCCAAGATCGCCCGCACGGAGGACTGGCGCCGTGAGAAGGTGCTGGCCCTGGCCGACCGGTTGAGGAGCGGGCTCGGGGAGCTGGGCTACAACGTCGGGGGCAACACGCAAAGCTGCATCGTCCCTGTCCATGTAGATGACCTGGTGGGCACGGGGCTGCTATGGAGAGCGCTCGTCGACCGCGGCGTCTATACCAACTGCTCGCTGCCGCCGGCCGTGCAGCGGCCGATGCTGCGGACCTCGGTCATGGCGACCCATACTGAGGCCCACGTGGACCGGGCCATCGCCGCATTCGCCGACATCGCCCAGGAGAGCGTGGTGGACGCCGAGCGCGAGCGCTTTCTGTCGTTGTTGCAACTGGGCGACCCGGGTGCGCCAAGCCCGGTGGCGTGAGGGCGCTCGCGCCCATCGCCGCCACAGACCAGTACTCCAGCAGGGGCTCCCGCAGCCACTTCGGTGGGCGCGGCGACCGGGCGTCCACGCCGGATGACCGGCCGCGGCCTTGTTGTTGGCCTCACCGGTCCCACCGGCCACCTCGGTGGCCTCATCCTGCGCCGGTTACTCGATGACCAGGGCATTTCCGAGGTCCGCTCCGTGGCGAGGAGGGCGTTGCCCCCTTCTGTCGCTCCATCGGCCCCGGACCAGGTAGCCAAGCTCGTCCACACCCGGGCGGACCTTCGCCAACCCGAGGCCAGGACGGCCCTGGAAGGCGTCGACGTGCTCTATCACCTGGCTGCTCAGGTGTGGCGCAAACCGGGACCGGGTGGGCTCGGTGAAATGTACGGCGCCAATGTCCAGGGGACGCGCAATGTCCTGCTCGCCCGGCCGGGCGCCGTCGTGTTCGCCTCTTCGGCGGCCGTCTACGGAGCGTGGCCCGACAACCCCCGACCACTGTCCGAGTCGCACATGCCACGGCCCAACGTGCAGTGCCCCTACGCGCTCCACAAGCTGCTGGCCGAACAAGCATCCGCGGCCCGGTCCGGTCGCTGGGCCGTGTTACGCATTGCCGCCGTGCTGGGGCCTCACGCCGATGCGCGGGTGGCGCGAGCGGTACGCGGCTACCGCGTGGCCGTCCCGTCGGTCCGCGGTCATGCTCAGGCCGTGCAGTGGCTGGACGAGTCCGATGCGGTGGCGGGGCTCCTGGCCGCCGGGCAGGCTTTGTTGGCCGGGACAGAGGTCAACGGGCAAGTGCTCAACCTGGCCACGACGGATTGGCTCGCCGCCAAGGATGTCGCCCAGCTGGCCCATAGCCGCGTGATCGAGCTACCTCTAAGTGCGTTGGTGGGCGTCTCGGAGCTGGGGAAACGCCTGCGTGTTACGCCTTTTGGGGCCGACCGCGCCGTGCTGATAGCCGGTCCTCTGGCGTTGTCCGTTACCAGGGCGGAGCACTTGCTCGGTTGGCGGCCGAGCAAGACCTCGGCCGAAGTGCTGGCCGCTGCTATAGCGCGAGACTGGCACGAATTACCCCACAACCGGCAGGTATAGCAGGAGCCGGCCAGTCCGGCACTAAAGCGCCTTTCGGTACAGCCTCCAGACCTTGTAACGCCGTCCCCCCATGTCCTCCAGTTGCTTGTTGATGCGGTCGTTGGTCGCCAGGGTCCACGACCCTTCGGCCGTCTGGACCCCGTCGTTGGCCAGGCGGGTCACGATCTCACCGTAAAGAAGAGCGCCCAGGGCCAGGTTCTGCACGTCCTGGCGCACGCCGAGCGCCAAAACCCGCACCTGCTTCAGCTTTTTGCCACCGAACAACAGCGGCACCCAACCCGTGGGGAAGAGCCGGCCGCTGCGAGCCTTCATCATCAGCTGGTTGGCGTCGGGCAGCGTGAGGCAGACCGCCACGGGGGTGCCGTCGCGCTCGAGGGCAAAGACCCACCGCGGGTTGAGCACCTGCTTCAGCTGCTTGGCCAGGTGGCGGACCTCCGCCTCGGGCATGGGCACAAAACCCCAGTTGTGCTGCCAGATGGAGTTGTAGATCTCGAAGAACCGGCCGACCTCTGCGTCGTAGTCCTTCATGTTCATGTCGCGGACGTAGACATTGGACCTCTCCCGCAAGCGGTCCAGGGTCTTGCGCTGCCGCTCCGACAGGCCCGTCGATATGCGCTCGAACCAGTAACCGTACAGGTCCATGACCTGCTCCCAACCAGCGCCTACCCAGAGGGCTTCGTAGTAGGGCGGGTTCTGGAGCGTGAGCAGCGTGGCCGGTGTATCGAAACCCTCGACCAGGAGCCCCAGCTCGTCGTTGGTGGTGAAGTTGGCCGGGCCGACGGCCGTCTCCGCGCCGTGGCGGCGGGACCAGTCGAGGGCCACGTCGAACAGCGAACCGGCCACCTCGGGATCGTCCACCGAATCGAAGAACCCGACCCACGCCCACTCCTCGCCCTGGCGCTCGTTGAACAACGAGTCGACGCACGCCCCGATCCGCCCGACCACTTTGCCGTCCCGATGAGCGGTCCAGAGAGCCCACGTCTGGTGCTGGCTGGCCGGGTGCCGGTGTGACAACCGGTCGTAAACGCTGAGGCGGAGCGGGGGTGCCCAGTTGGGGTCGTCACCGTGGAGGCGGAACGGAACGTCTACGAAGACCCTCTTTCCCAGCAGCGCATCCGCCGGGCGGACTTCGGTACCTGCCATGGCGAACGGGCCCTCTTACCGGGAGCGAGCAGGCAGGGGCGGGTTGAGTGGCTCCGAGGACGACAGGAGCAATCGGGTGGCTTCCATCATGAACGGGCACATCAGTCGCTGTTCCCTCTTCCCTCGAGCTGGCTACCCCCTCGCAGCCGAAAGATTAGCGCACGCGATATGTCGCCCCCCGCAATCGAGCCGGGTGGCGTCGCACCGTGATCGCCCGCGGTCGACGTCGTCGCTTGTCGCCGTCAGTCCGATGCCGCTTCTTCCTTGTCGTCTGCCGGTTCTTCGATCACCTTGATCTCGCGCAGGGACTTTGTGGGCGATATCAGGATCGTCTGCGTACCGGCGCCGGCGTCGTCAGGACCGGAGAGGTTGCCTCTCATTTCAGCGCGTTCGGGGCGTAGCCGGGTGGCCCGTTTGCCGTTTATGGTGACCTGCTCCGTCGCCGGTATCTCTATCTCGTTGATAGAAGCCATGCCCGCCGGCCTCATGTCAAGCTCGATGACCTTGGCGGTCAGCAGCTCGCGCATCGCCCGACAGACATCGAAGTCGCTCATATTGAGCGTCCGGGCGATGGAGCGCAGGTTCCTGCGGCCGTCGACCGCCGTCAGCACACGCCATTGTTCGCGGTCAAGGGTCACCTGCCCCGGGTCCAGTTCCGTAACGAGGTGGGGTTGGACGTCGAGGGACGGCATGATGGCTTGAAGCTCGTGCCATTCGGCTAGCCGTTGCCGGGCCTCGTCCATGGCCCAGGCCACCGAAATGGCGGCATCGCCCGGTGCGGAGCTTGGTTTGCCGAGGTGGAACTCGAAGTTGCCCCTGTCGGTGCTGAGCAGCTCGAAGCGAATCTCCTGGGCGCGCTGGGGGACGTCGCCGGCGACGGCGGCGGCCTGGTGCTCCGACTGGTCAGCGCCCACTATCTGGCCGTCCGTGAAGAACAGGTTGGCCGCGAAGGAGCGGCAGCGCACGTGCAAGCGGCCGGTCATGCGCCGCGCCGCCAGCAGAATCCATCACGGAGCTGAAGTCAAGAACGTCAAAAGTACCTTGTAGCGGCATGTCAAAGTATTCTGCCATCCTCTGCCGCCGTTTGCCTTTTCGCTCGGCGTGAAGCCCGTTAACTCTCCAGAACGGCACCCGTCACGGCCCACCCCTGCGGGAAGAAACTGACCGTGAGCGAGAGCAGGTCGTTGGCGGCCCGGTACACACAGTTCGACGGCGTGTTGTCGGGCGGGCTACTGCAGCCCCGGTACTGGAGCCCCCCGGCCGGGTACCGGTAGGCAAAGAGGGAGGTGACCGCCGACGGCGTGGCGTCAGCCAGGGCCGCCGACCTGTTGCCACCCGCCCACGCGTCCAGCAGCGCCCACGCCGCCAGCGACGGAGCCGGTTGGGGCGACTTCAGCACCCAGGGGGCCACCGTGGCCCGGGGCGCCCGGTGCGAGGTGGCTGGAGCGGTGGCGGCGCGGGCGGTCACACCTGTCGTGGTGGTCCCCCGCCCACCGCCAGCTCCCGTGCCTGTGCCTGCCGTGGTGCTACCAGGCCTGGTCGTGGCGGCGCCGCTGATGGCAACCGCGGCCCCTGGCGCGGTGGGAGCCGTATCCGCCCTCGCCGGGCTCGAGACCGTTGTGAGCTTGGCTGTTGTAGTAATTGGCGTGGCCGTGGATGTCTTTGCCCCCTGGGGTGCGGCGTGACCACAACTCTCCAACAGGGCCAGAGCTGCCAGCATCAACCCGACGACTCTGAGCTTCATGCTCAGATGATCCCAGAGCGCAGCGGCCAGTCGCATGGCATCCTTCGTCCGGGGTAACCATACTTGGCAGTGGTGCTGGGAGAGCTGGGTCTGGTCGCGAGCGTCGAGCGCGGGGCGCAACGCCGTGTTTTACTCGCTGGTCTTCATCCACGCGGTTGCTGCCCTGGTGGGTTTCGGCAGCATCGGTTTTGCCGGGACATACGCATCAAGGGCGTACCTGCCCGCGGACGTCCCCGGTAGCCGCGACGGGGGCCTGCCAGCGGTCGATGCGGGGCCAAAAGGTGAGCCAGGTGACGAGACGGTCAGGTCAGGCGACGAGCAGGCCACCGAGGCGCCGGCGGCTGGTCCTGCCGATCTGGGCGCGTCCGGACTTGGTCCTGGCGGGCCTGGCCTGCGCCCGACCCCGAGGGGGCAAAGTGGGAGCGCGGAGGCCACCTTGGCGCCCGTCACCACCGCCCCGGTGGTGGAAGACGGGACCGAGCCGGAGGAACTCCGGCGCTATTTTGACCGGCCGGCCCCGTTGTGGTGGTCTCTGCTGGCTGTGCCGTTCCTCGGGTTGGGGGCGTTGGCGGCGGACCCCAACGGCGGTGGTCTCGACCAGGCCTGGGTACTCGGGGCACTCCTGGCGTGGTTGTGTGCGATCCTGGTGGCGGCCAGTCTCGTGCGCCCGGCCCTGTACCAGATGAGGTCCATGCTCTTGAACGCGGGCACACAGGACGTCCCGGCCCCCGCCAAGGACGCAGAGCGGATCCGTTTCGCCCGGGCGGGCACACTGGCCAGCCGCGGGGCCGCAGTGTGCGATGTCCTGTTTTTTGTGGCCCTGGCGCTTATGATCTGGCGCCCCTCGAGACGGCACATTAGTGGCCGGCTTTAGGTCTCAGTGGCGCAAGGGCTACGGCCCTTAGTGCGGCCACTGGTTTGTTAGCTGTTCATTAGTTGGAGGCCATAATATTTAGCCACCAAGTGTTTATGAACAGAGTATTTATGAACAGAGCACTTATCCACCTCTCAGGGGCCCATTTCTCGCATTAGCAACGGGCCGCACTACGATTGAGCCATATGGCCCGGAGCGTCCCTCAGAGTGACGGCGCACGCCCTTTGAGCTCAGTTACAGGCACGCCTTCTGTAAGGTTCTGGCGTCCTGCAGGTGAAGACGTAGGCGTCGCCGGCAGCCGGTCGTTTCGCGTTGCGCCCCGGGACGGCACCGGCTCGAGCACGCGGGCCGCGGTCCGCAAAAGGCGCTAAATATCGCGGAGTCCAGGTAACGCAGCTATTGGCCGATTACAGGCTGGCATTGATTTCGCGAAGCTTGGACGACCGGGGGATCGCCCTTCAAAAACAGAGCCGGGCGTTTTTTCAAATTTCTGGCGCTGGCCACGAAGCATTGTGCCTCGGGCTGGCCAGGTCATTGCGGCCCGGGTACGACTGGTTCTTCCCTTACTACCGTGATGGTTCACTGGTCCTTGCCCTGGGCATGACCCCAACCCAATTGCTGCTGCAGGCAGTGGGGGCGGCGACAGACCCTGCCTCCGCCGGTCGCCAGATGCCCTGTCATTTCGGGTCGCGCCAGCTCAACATAGTGACCCAGTCGAGCCCCACCGGCTCGCAGTGCCTGCCGGCCATCGGATGCGCTGAAGCGGGCCGCTACATTTCGCGCTACGGGCACGAAGGCCTGGCCGGTTGTGCCGCCCACGACGACGAGCTGGTATACGTGTCGATGGGCGAGGGTGCAACCTCTCAGGGAGAGTTCTGGGAGAGCCTCAACACCGCTTCGCGCGCTCCGGCTACCGGTCCTGTACGTGATCGCAGACAACGGTTACGCAATTTCCGTCCCGGCGTCCCAGCAGGCCCCGGCACCCATTTCGCAGCTCGTGAGGGCCTTCCCGGGCCTTTCGGTGCACCGCATCGATGGGCGTGACTATTTCGACGTCCGTAAAAAGGCACCTGCGATAGTGGCCGCGGTGCGGGAGGGCCTGCGCCGCCCTGGTCCATGCCACGGTGACGCGGCCTTACTCACACTCGACGGCGGACACTCAGAGCAAGTACCGGCCGCAACAAGAACTTGACGATGAAGCCTGGAACGACCCCATCTCGATAATGGAGCGGGGCATTCTGGAAGGGCAGTTGCTTTCGGCGGACGAGATCGCCGGGATGCGCCAAGAGGCTCACAAGCTGGTGTCCGACGCGGCCAAGGAGGCGTTGAGAGCACCCCGCCCCGATCCCGCCACTTTGACCTCTCACTTGCTCAACCTTCCGGTGGTGACGCCCGAGGAGTACTCGGACGAGACTGCTGGCGGCGAGCTGACGGATGCGCCCGTCGTCGTCCTGGGAGACGCCGTGCGCCTTACCCTGGAGGAAGCGCTGGCGGGTGACTTACGGGTCAGGGTCTTTGGCGAGGACGTGGCGGACGCCCCCGAGGAACTGCTCGACGAGCTGGAAGGCAAAGGCGGGGTCTTCGGGACGACCTTCGGTCTTCAGCGCAAGTTCGGGCAGGAGCGCTGCTTCAATACGCCCCTGGCCGAAGCCAACATCGTCGGACGGGCTATTGGTCAGGGTGTCCGGGGTCTCCGTCCGGTGCCGGAAGTGCAGTTTTTTGACTACATCTGGACCGCCATGCAGCAAATAAAAAGCGAAGCGGCTACGGTCAGGTGGCGTTCTGCGGGGGAATGGCAATGCCCGATGGTCTTGCGGGTGCCCGTTGGCGGTTATCTCGCCGGAGGCGGCATCTGGCATTCACAATCGGGCGTCTCGATCTTCGCTCACGTACCTGGCCTGGTCGTGGTTATGCCGTCGCGAGCCATTGATGCCGTAGGGCTGCTGCGCACCGCGCTCAGTGGGGAGGATCCCGTCCTTTTCCTCGAGCACAAACATCTGCTGCGCCAGCGCTATACCGAAGGCGTCTTTCCACGACGCACGTTCCGCCTCCCGTTTGGCAAAGGCCGCATTGTCCAACCCGGCGATAGGTTGACAATTGCGACATATGGGGCAACTGTCGAACGGTCCCTACGGGCGGCCCGGGAGACAGGAGAGCAGGGTATCGAGATCATCGACCTCAGGTCGATCGCCCCCTGGGACAAAGAGCTGGTGGCGAGCTCAGTGGCGCGCACCGGGCGGTTGCTGGTGGTGTCGGAGGACAACCTTACCTGTGGGTTCGGGGCCGAAGTGGCGGCCTGGGCGGGCGAGCATTGCTTTGATGACCTCGACGCGCCGGTCAGCCGGATTGGCGCCGCAGACACCCCCGTCCCGTACGAACCTGATCTCGAACGGGCCAGCTTGCCTCAGCCCGGACAGATAGCAGAGGCGGCCGGGCGGCTTTTGGCCTTCTAACCAGGTCCCCGAGGTCGGGTCAGCTCCTTGTGCCCGTTATAACCTTATGGACAAAAGCCAGCTTGGCCACCACTTCGGGTGTCAGGTCGAAGGGGTACAGGTCTTCTTTACCGAGGGACCGGTTGAGCGCATTGATGGCCAGGGTGAGCGGCACCCAGTCGGCGATGACGGCGTCGAAACCTTCGAGGAAGGCAGTCTCCTCGCTCGGCGCGCTGGCTTTTTCGGGATCGCGACGGCCGGTACGGTCGTCCACCGGCCCGACCACAAGGACGCCAAAAGAGGCTGCGGTCTGCACCGCGTCCCAGATATGGAGGTAGTGGGCAAAAGTCTCGGCCCAATCCTCGAGCGGGTGCATTGCCGCGTATGCGCTGACGTGGTGGTCACCCCAATCGCACTTCGGCCCGTGGGCGTAATGGGCCTTGCGTGAGGCCTCGTAATCCACCCGCTCGTCACCAAATATCGAGCGGCCCTCGTCGAGCCAAGGCGGGCTCGCACAGCCGCCGCCGGCCGTGCCTTTCCCGTACGCCTTACTGATCAGCCTGGCCCAGTAATAGTGCCCGATCTCATGCCGGAAATGTCCCAGTAAGGTACGGTATGGCTCACCGAACTGAGCTCGGGTCTGCTCGCGAAAGGCGTCGTCTGTCTCGTTGAGGTCGATCGTGATGACGCCGTTGTCGTGGCCGGTGACTACGTGGCGGTCGCTGGCCAGGAGCTCGAAGGCCAGCCCTCCGTCCGGGTCTTCATCCCTCGTGACGATGGGAAGGTTGAGCTGGTAGAGCTGGAAGATCAACCTTCTTTTGGCCATCTCCGCCTTCGAAAAAGCCACGCGGTACTCCCCGCAGCTTTCCCGTGGCAGGTTGAGCGTCAGGCGGCACGATACACACGGCTTGCCTGCCTCAGAGACGGGCACCAACCAATTGCAGTCAGCCACGCTGGCTCTGGCGCAGCGCGCCCAACGGTCGGGCTGCTTGGCGTCCGGAGGAGCTCCCGTCCCGGCATCGAAATACACGAGGCCGGGCCCGGCCGCCAGCAGGGGCTCGAGGCTCCCTGAAACCAGGTCAAAACCGAGGGGGGCCCCGCACCGTCGGCACTGTCGGCTCTCGAAAGACGAAAGCTCGCGACAACGCCGGCAGACAAACGCTCGCATATCCTTGACCCCGACGTGGAGCTTAGCCGGGCCCGGTGCCGATTGACAGAAGGCGATCGGGTGACCGTCTGCTTTGTGCGGGTGCCCGGGCCTGGTTTCTGCGGTGCCCGGTCGTCTTGACGGGCCGGGGGCCGCGTCACGACGGTCCTGCCGGACCTCTCCCTTGTCTCGTCACTGCTGTCCGGGACGCCCCGGTACTCGCTAGCCAGGGTCGCTCGCCAGGGCGGGTGGGACAGCTCGGCACCCGGGCTACGCAGCGGTTCCTCCACCGGGGCGGCACCGGAGGGCGACTTTGCTGGCAGGGCCGCTAAAGTAGACCCGGGAATGGCTCGTGTTGGACGTTCTCTGGCGCGCGGTCGTGGTGGTCCTGGCACTCGCGGGGGCCATGGTGGCCGCTGCCCTAACTACCATCGCATATTCTGCCGGACGTTTGTTCCATGACGTCGCGGCAACAAAAGAGGCCCCGATGCCAGACCTGGCCACAGGTGCGCTGGTCCCGTCAGTGATCTACGGAGCGGACGGTTCGGTCATCGCTACTCTGCGGTCTTCTCAGTATCGCCAACCCGTATCGCTGGCCCACGTTTCTCCCATCCTCATACATGCCGTCCTCGACACGGAGGACCACAGTTTTTGGCAGCATGGCGGCCTGGACGTCGAGGCGACGGCGCGAGCGTTGCTGGCTGACGTGAGCGCAGGAGCGGCCGTGCAGGGTGGGTCGACGATAGCTCAGCAGTTGGTCAAGAACATTTACCTGACAGACCAGAAAACCTTGTCGCGCAAGGTACGTGAAGGAGTACTGGCCGAGCGGCTCGAAGAGAAGTACACAAAGTCGGAGATTCTCAATGCCTACCTCAACACGGTCTATCTGGGCAGCGGTGCGTATGGCGTACAGGCAGCCTCGAAGGAGTACTTCAACAAGGATGCCGATGAGCTCGACGTGGCCGAGGCGGCCCTTCTCGCAGGGCTGATCCAGGCCCCGAGCGCTTATGACCCCATTACGGACCCGGAGGGGGCACGCATCCGCCGGGGCGAGGTCCTCTCCCGCATGGTCTACTACAAGACGATTTCGCTCGCGCAAGCGGCCGCCGCCAACGAGACACCCGTGCCGACGGTGCTCCACGAAGCACCGGGGATCGCCTATACGTCCTATGGTTTTTACGTCGAGCAGGTCGTGAACGAGCTGTTGGACAACCCGGTCCTGGGCGCCACGCTCCAGGAGCGCGAAACCGCCCTGTTCTCGGGCGGGCTCAAGATATATACCAACGAAGTCCCCTCTTTGCAGGCTGACGCACAACAGGTGTCCGTGCTGGACATTCCTTCGAGCCTGGAGCACGTCGTGGCCGCTTTCGCCATGATCGACCCCAGGAACGGAGATGTCGAGGCGGTGGTGGGCGGCCCCAACCCCGGGACAGACCAGTTCGACGACGCCATACAAGGCGAGCGCCAGCCCGGGTCTGGTTTCAAGCTGTTCTCATTGATCGGCGCGCTCGAAAGCGGTTATAACGTCTACGACTCGATACTCGCCACCTCTCCTTGCGCCATTATGTTCCCGGGTGTGCCGTCGCAGTACGGCTACAACCTGAGCCACCCGCTAAACAATGACGCAGGCCAGCCCAATGGTGCGGTATCGCTTGTAGAAGCGACGGCTGCCTCTATCAACTGCGCTTACCTGCGGCTGGCTCACGAAGTCACGTTGCGGAAAGTTGTGAACGTGGCGAGGAGCATGGGGATCTCCGACGATACCCTCAACCCGGACGACCCCTCGCTGGTCATTGGCACAGAAGCGGTGCGGCCGATCGAGATGGCGGCGGCGTACGCGACGGTGGCCGACGGTGGTATTTACCATGCGCCGAGCTTTATCAACCGCGTTGTAGACCACACGGGCACTGTGATTTATACCGGTCAGCAACCGGGGCGGCGCGTTTTCTCCGCCCAGGTGGCAGACGAGGCCATCGTGGCGCTGCGGGCGACCGTGCAGTATGGCACGGGCACGGCGGCCGCGTTGCCCAACGCAGACGTCGCCGGGAAGACCGGGACGACAGAAAATAGCGTGGACGCCTGGTTCAACGGGATTACCCCTACGCTCGTATCGTCTGTGTGGATCGGTGACCCAAATGGTGAGGTCCCGATGTACGTTGACGGCTCAGAAGTGTACGGTGCCGACTACCCGACCCAGATTTGGCATGACGTAATGCACTATGCCTTGAGGGACACGCCGTACAGCGCCTTTCCTCTGCCGGATCCGTCATTGATGCCGCCTGTTCAGTACATTGATTCTCCGAGTCTCGAAGTGGACGACTTGATTTCCCACGGCGGCGGCGGCACGGGGCCGGCGACCTGCACCGCCAGCGGTGCTGTGTACCAATGCGCCCCGCCGACCACGGCCGCACCTGTGCCCACCACGTATGCGACCGTCCCGAGCACGTACGCGACGGTCCCCACCACGTATGCAACGGTGCCGACAACGGCGGCGACGACAACGACGGAGGCGCCGACAGCTGCGGTCTCGACGACCGTTGTGCCGACGACCGTTGTGCCGACGAATGCCGTACTCACGACTGCCGTACCGACCACGGCTGTGGCGGGCACGGCGGCGACCGTCTCCACGACGGCCTTGGTACCTCCCAGTGCGGTGACCACAGTGGGGACGACAACCGTCACAACCGCGCCGGGAGCGGCGACAACGGCAGCCACGGAGTTCCCCGGGCAGGGTGCCACTAATGGAGGCTCGGCGGGGGCGGGGGGCCAGTACCGGGGCGGCCAGTACCAGGGTGGCCAGTACCAGGGTGGCCAGTACCAGGGTGGCGGTCAGTCGTCGGGGAATAGCGGCCAGCACCAGGAGATCGGACCTTGAGCGCGGCCGACCTCGAGGCGCTGTTGGCCCTCCAGGACCTGGACACCCATCTGGACCAGGAGCGCCACAGGAAAGATCACCTGCCGGAGCGAGCCGAGCTCGACGAGCTCGAACGCAGCGCGACCGAGAAGCGGGCGGCCCGTTCGGAAGTGGCCACGACGCTGGATGCGGTGGCATCGCGCCAGGCCGCGGCCGAACGAGAACTGCAAGCGACCGAGGAGCGGGTCGTACAGGTTAATGCCAGGCTCTACGGAGGCACCGTGACGGCTTCGCGCGAGCTGCAGGCTTTGGCGGCCGACGTGGAGGGCCTGAGGAAGCGGGCATCCGAGCTCGAGGACAGGGCGCTGGGTTTTATGGAGGAACGGGAGCCGTTCGACTCGGAGGTGGCCGACCTGGATCTCCAGCTCGGTGGTATCGCAGCCCGCGAACACGACGTCCTCGAGCGGCTGCACCAAGCCGAGGAGGAGGTGGATGCCTCGATTGCGGGCCTCGCCGCCCAACGCCCGGACCTTGTCGCCGCTGTCCCTCAACAGCTGCTGTCCGCCTACGACCGCCTGAGGACGCGGCTCGGCGGTGTCGCCGTCGCTCGGCTCACAGGAGGACGTTGCGACGGGTGCCATCTCAGTCTTCCGGCCATGGAACTGGACCGCATCCGCCACCAGGCGGCCGGCACGCTCGAGTATTGCGAGCAGTGCGGGCGCATCCTGGTGATCACGAGCGCCTGAGGCCCGGGACGGGTTGACTTCAGCTCCAGATCCGGAGCTCTTTCCTCCGTCGTCGGCCCGCCCCCTATCTGTCGACGGGTCGACAGTAATGGTGGGGACGTGTTCGTGGACCGACCCGACCCTGATAAAGGAAACGGACTGGTACCCGCGCCGGTCGATGAGTGCCGAAGAGCGGCTGCGTTATTACGCCGGCCAGTTCTCTGTCGTCGAAGCCGACTCCACCTATTACCGGCCTTTGTCACGTGATGTAGCGCGCGCGTGGGCCGAGAGGGTCCCTCAGGGGTTCAGTTTCGATATAAAGGCATACGGACTGCTGACCGGCCACCCTGTCGAAAAGGCATCGTTGTGGCCGGACCTCAAGGACGAGCTCAGCGCCGACGCGCAGGACAAGCGTCGTGTCTATGCCCACCACCTGCCACCCGAAGCGTTGGAGGAGGCGTGGGTGCGATTTCTTCACGCGGTAGATCCCCTGCGCGACGGCGGGCACCTGGGAGCAGTCCTTTTGCAGTACCCGCCCTGGTTTGTGCCCCGCCGGTCCAACCGGGAAGAGCTCGCACGCTTGCCCGAACGTCTGGCCGGGACGCTTGCCTGCGTCGAACTGAGGTCCCCCCGTTGGTTTGCCGACGAGGATTTGTCGCGCACCCTGGGCTTACTTCGCGAACTCGAAGTGGCCCTGGTCGTGGTTGATGCGCCGGCGTCGTCAGGCCTGCCGATCATCCTGGACGCAACCCGAAATGACCTGGCCGTCGTCCGTTTCCACGGCCGCGCCGATAGTACCTGGAAGGCGCAGAACGTTTCGGCGGCAGAGCGCTTCCGTTACCTGTACAGCGAAACGGAGCTGGCCGAATGGGCCCCTCGCGCTCGTCGGTTGGCGCAAATGGCGTCCCGGGTCCATCTTCTCATGAACAATTGCTATCAGGATTACGGCGTGCGCAACGCCGCTGAGCTGGCATCGCTGCTGGCCGACGACCCTGAAGACCGCTAAGTGGGTACCCGGCGGCCGGCCAGCGGCCTCGTGTCCCGCTTTACTCGCCGCAAGAGGTGCTGACTGCTGGTGGCCGGTCATGGTACAACCAGGCAACTTTGGCCTGTCGTGCCGCGAAGGCCTGAAAAATCAGGCAGACCGTCGCCGCCGGCACGGGTACCATGGCGGTGTGTTATAAGCAACTGGCCACCTCCTCGTGCTACGACAGGCAACGTTTGCCTGGTGGCACGCCTCGAACTTTGAAGCGCCGACAGCGGTGTTTGCCCACGGCAACCAGGCAAACGTCCCTGTAGGCAGCACTGGTTCTGTCGGCTTTTGTAACAGAAGGAGCAGCCCGTTGCGCGCCCATTCCCCGCGCTGGCACTTTGCCGGCGGCAACCCTCAAAGCATCCAACCTGAGCCGTACCCGCGGCCGTCAGGCGGTGCTGAACGCCGTTTCCCTGGTAGTAGCGCCCGGCGACCGCATCGGTGTCGTGGGGCCGAACGGCGTCGGTAAGACCACGCTCCTGCGGGCACTGGCAGGGTTGGAGCGGCCCGACGAGGGCAGGGTGGAACTTTCGCCGCCGGAGGCAACCGTCGGTTACCTGGCCCAGGAGAGGGAAAAGACGACCGCCGAAACGGTGGAAATGTACCTTCGTCGTCGGTCCGGCACAATTGCCGCAGAGGAGGCACTCGACCGGGCGCTCAACCGGCTGGCTGGCGGGGACATGAGCGAAGAGGCGCAAACCAGCTACGCACAAGCACTGGAGCATTTCAACGAGGTCGACCCCGATCGGTTCGACACCCGGGCAGCAGTGACGCTGGCCGAGCTTGGCGCTGGCCAGAGCCTGCTGGCGGCCCCGGTAGCCGGCCTGTCGGGTGGCGAGGCCGCTCGTGCCGACCTGGCTGCCATAATGCTCTCGCGTTTCGACGTGACGCTGCTGGACGAGCCGACTAATGACCTGGATTTCGAGGGGCTGGCCCGGCTCGAAGACTTTGTGCTGGGCTTGCGGGGCGGCCTGGTCGTGGTCTCACACGATAGAGAGTTCCTGGCCCGCACCGTAAACGCCGTCCTGGAGCTCGACCCTCACACTCACGAAGCCAACTTGTACGGGGGTAGCTGGGCCTCCTATTTGCACGAGAAAATAGCGGCCGCCCGTCACCAGGAGGAGGCGTACGAGAAGTTCCGTCAAGGTCGCGAAGATCTCCTCGGCCGGGCCCAGCGAGAACGGCAGTGGGCCACCAGCGGCAGTTGGCGCGAGCGAAAAGCGGCCAGTGACAACGACAAACAGCAACGCGATTTTCGCGTTAACCGCACTCAAAAACTGGCGGCGCGAGCCAGGCGCACCGAGCGGGCCATTGAACGGCTCGAGCCAGTCCAAAAGCCGTGGGAACCCTGGGAGTTGCAGTACTCGCTTCAGTTGGCGCCCAGGTCGGGCAACATTGTCGCTTCGCTCATCGGCGCCGTGGTGGCAAAGGGTAACTTCCACCTCGGGCCGGCCGACCTGCTTATCGAGTGGGGCGACAGGGTGGCCATTACCGGCCGGAACGGGTCGGGGAAGACGACCCTGGTAGAGGCCATCCTCGGCCACGTCCCTCTCGTAGCCGGGTCGAGAGTGCTAGGGCCGAGTGTGGTGCCCGGCGAACTGGGCCAAGAAAGGTCGGGGGTGCTGAGGGCTCTGGACGACGCCGGCGCCGACGCCCTGGCCGACTTTATGAAGGCGACTGGGTTATCTGTGCCCGAGGCGCGCTCGCTGCTGGCTAAGTTCGGCCTCGGCCCCGAGCACGTTGACCGCCCGATGGCGACGCTCTCCCCCGGGGAGCGGACACGCGTGCAGCTGGCCTGCTTCCAGGCCGTGGGCGTCAATTTCCTGGTCCTGGACGAACCCACCAACCACCTCGACCTGCCGGCTATTGATCAGCTCGAAGGAGCTCTCGACTCGTTCGAGGGGACCCTTTTGATCGTGACCCACGACCGGAAGTTACTGGAGGGCCTTCGCGTTACTCACCGTGTCGAGGTGGCCGACGGGAAATTGCGAGTGGAACAGACGTAGCTTCGCCGCGTTTAGCGCCGTCCTTATTGGAGGGACGAGCTTAGTTTTCGAGGACCCGGGCGCCGGCCCGCCGGCCCGGCCTCTTCAGTACCTCGATGGCGTGAGGCAATTGCTCTTTTATCTCCATCGAGTGCGTGACGACGAGGATTTGGCGAAAACGTCCCCGAAGCCGTTCGAGGGCCAACAGCATCCGGGTCTTTCGTTCTTCGTCGAGGGGCCCAAAACCTCGTCGAGGACCAGCAGGCCGACCGCGCCGCCAAATTGGAACCGGACGTGCTCACTTATGGCCACCCGGAGGGCGAGGTTGGCGAGGTCGACTTCCGAACCGGAAAAGCGTCCCAGGTCGTACGAGACGCCCCCGTCGCAGATCTGGAGGCCATAGGTCTCGGGGTCGACTTCGAGGCGGTCGTACTCCTTGTCCGTCAATTCGGCGAAGAGATCGGCCGCTTGGACGGCCAAGCGGGGGCCCACCGATGCCACGACGCTATTGCGGAACCCGTTCAGGAGCTCAGCCGTCCGCCCCAGGTGCACCGAGGCCGACTCCAGGTCGCTGAGCCTGGCGTGCTGTGCTTGTGCGTCCGCCAGGCGCTTGGCCTCGGCTTCAGCTTGCGCTCGCGCTCGGGCCACGGCCAGCCGGGCGGCCGCCGCAGAGCGCTCGGCTTCGGTTGCTACCGTCTCGGCCTGGCGGCAGGCGTCCTGGGCCTCGGCCAAGGCGGCCGCCTCGAACGACAGCGCTTTGACCTTGACGCGAAGAGTCTCCAGCAGGGAGGACGCGGTGACCAACCGCTCCTCTGCGTGGCGGAGGGCAAGCTCTGCCTGTGGGCGCCTCTCCAGGCGCCCCCGCAGCCGGCTGGCGGCTTCGCCGGCTCGCTTGCACAGTGAGACGTCACTGGCAGTCAGGTCCAGCATGTCGGTGAGCGCCCGCGGTGAAGGAGCGTCCCCCAATTCAGCGGCCAAGGCCTCATCGGCCGCGACCAAAGCGGCGAGAGCGGTGCTCATACGCTTGGTGCCCGACTCCCTGGCGGCGCGGGCCTTCTCCCAGGCGCCGAGAGCCTGTCGGGACGCACTCACTTCGGCGGCCATTCGCTGGAGGCCGGCCAAGGCGGCTTCGGCCGCAGCAGAGGCCTCCTTCAACGACCGTTTGGCCGCGGCGAGGCGGTCCTCGGCTGCCTTTAAATCCGCTTGACGATGGGCCTGGACGCGAGCAAAGGCGTCGCCGAGAGCTTGACCGCACAGCGGGCAGTCTTCTGCGCCGGAGAGAGCGGCAGCCTTGCCGAGGGCATCCTTCGCCCGGTCCACTTCCGCGGCGGCGGACTTGCTCATGGCCTGGGCGGACCCGAGATCAGACCGCGCCGCCATCGTAACCTTCTCGGCTTCAGAAAGACCCTTTTCGTCGGGCGGAGGGGGGGCCGCGGCGTCTTTGAGCCCAGCCAGCTCGTTCGCCGCTTCGAGCAGCCCGGCGAGCAGCTGTGCTTGCCGCTCCAGCCCTCCGAGCCGAGCGGCTTGTGGCTCGAGCTCACCTAGCTGCGCCTCCGAGGCGGCGAGGTCCGCCAGCTCAGTGGTGATCTTCTCCGCCTCCCTGTTGGCCGCGCCCAGCTCCGTCTTTACGGCACGGCCTTCGACGACGAGCATCTCGTGCTCCTGGCGCACCAGGTCCAGCTTGTCGAACTTTTCCCTGGATTTCTTCGCCGCCTGACGAGCGGCCTCGGCCGCCATCTCCTCTTCGGCTGCAGCAGCCTCCGCGGCGCCGGCGCGAGCCTCTGCGTCGGCTGCTGAGGTGGCCGCCTCCTCCAGGTCCGGCAGCATCTCCCGCAGACGGTTGTGCTGGTCGGTGGCCTGCCGGGCATCTGCACGCAACCTGTCTCGAGCGG
The DNA here is from genome assembly GCA_963754115.1 of uncultured Acidimicrobiaceae bacterium. GTDB lineage: Bacteria > Actinomycetota > Acidimicrobiia > Acidimicrobiales > Palsa-688 > Fen-671. The sequence goes on from CAVWFC010000010.1 coordinate 1,286,228, forward strand.
CGTCGAGCGGCGTCACGCCGAGCAGGGACAAGACCAGCTTTCGGCGCTCACCCGGGCTCTGGCTCGAGAAGGAGGCCAGCTGCTTTTGCTCCGCGAAGACCGAGGCGCGGAAGGCCTGGTCGTCCATGCCGAGGACCGAGTGGACGTAGCGACCGGTATCTCGCACGCCTTCGGCCATGGCCAGCCCGTCGCAGTGGACCTGGGCACGCACGGTCGCGTTCGGCCCTGTGATCGTCCGGCGCACCAAATAGATGTGGCTCTCGTGCTCGAAGGTCACCTCAGCGACACATTCTCGGTGCGTGCCGGCCGAAGGCACCTCCTCTTTCATAGTCCGGGCTTTACCCCAAAGTGCCCAGAGGATGGACTCGAGAAGGGTGGACTTACCGGCGCCGTTCGGCCCGTAGATCCCGACGAGCCCGGGAGGCAGCAACAGCTCGAGCTCGTCTTCGAACACCCGGTAGTTGCGTAGATAGATACGGTCGATCAACAAGGCTCTGGTTGCCCCGGTTTAGCCGGCGGACTCGATGGCAGATTCGAGGTACTCGTGCCCAAGGGCCCGAACGCGCTCGCGGTCAAGGCCGGTCAGGTCCTGATGGGAGAGCCACGAGTCCCACTGACCACCCAGAGTCTCGACCCTGGGTAGCTCGGCCGGGACGCTTACGTCCTGGAACTGAGGCTCCAGGCGCAGGTCGAGGGCCGCCGCCGCCGCCTCCCGGACGAGCTGGCGATCGAGGAGCCGGTAAGCCTCGGGGTCGACACCCTCGAGGTAAAGCCGGACGACGGCTCCTTCGGGGACGGTCGCGGCGCGGGCCAGGACCTGGTCCTGAAGGTCAGCAGGGGACATCCCTAGCGCGTACACGCTTTCGAGGGTGACAAGGGGCCGCTGGCCGGTAAGCGGTACGTGGCGGCATTGTCCGCTCCCGGTGTCGAGCACCACGATGCCCTTTGGTTTGTCAGGGTCGTCGGCGAAGCTGAACGTGTCCGTTGACCCGGCGTACCAGATCCCCTCGGCCACCTGGGCGTGGAAGTGGTAATGGCCCAGCAGCACGAGGTCCGACTGCAACGTCCCGAGGTCGATCTCTATCTCGTTTATGTCTGCGTGCCGGGGCTCCAGTTGCTTGATCCGGGGGTGCGTTATGAGCAGGTTTGTCTGGTCGGTACTGCGCGCGTCGCTCGCCGCCTTGAGGGCGTCAAGAGAGGCTTCCACGCTCAACATCTGGGGGACGGCGTGCACGACGAGGGCCCGTTGGGGGTTTTGACCTCGAAACGCTCATAGGAGAGCCGGTGGGCGAAGTGCACCTCGGAGAAAGTGTCGGCCAGGGCGCTGTACGGGCTGCCGCGCCCGGGCAGGCGAGGGGTGTCGTGGTTGCCGCTGATGACCACCGCTGGTACGCCGTGCGCCCGGATCGTCGACAACGCTCGCTGGGCGACGCGAAACGACCGGTAATGCGGGGCTGGATGATCGAAGATGTCCCCGAGCCAGATCACGAGGTCGGGCTCCTGACGGAGGGCAAGGTCCACTGCCGCCTCGAACGACCGCTCGAAGTCCCATTCGCGCTGGTTGACGCCGCCCTCGACCGTGTAGGGCAGATAGGAACGGCCGAGGTGTGCGTCTCCGATGGCAGCGACCTTCATGGGACCAGTACAGCATGGGCCACCGACCAAAACGCGGAGCCTGCTGGTTTTCGTGTGCGCTCGTGCCCGGCGTCAGCGACCGGGCCATGATTTGGCTCGCCGTGACCCGCTCCTGGTTCGGCCCCGATTTAGTGGTCCCAGCCTAATGGGACCATAGCCTTCGTGAGCCCCCCGCCCTCTCTTGTCCAGCGCAGGTCCGCCGACGGTGCCTCGCCCGGGGCCCCGGCAAGCGCCGGTCGCTCGGCGCTCGCCGCCTGGCAGCGCGAGCGCCGTAGCCGGCGACGCCGGCTCGTTGTCGCCACAGTCCTCGCTCTGGTGGCGCTACTTGCCGCCATGGGGTGGGCGGCCGCGAGCCTCGGGGCAATAGTGGTAGCTGGCCCTACTTGGCCTCTGTTAGCGCTCGGAGGCGGTGCGGGCTGTTTCTGCTTGGTCCTCTGGCCTCGTTCTGACCCGGACCGCTGGGCGCGCGGCGCGGCCGGCGAGCTCGCCACCGCCTCCTTGTTGCAACACTTACCCAAGCGCCGCTGGGTGGTCATGCACGACCTGGCGCTGCCGGGTAGCAGGGCCAACGTGGACCACCTCGTCATTGGTCCCACGGGGGTATGGGTGGTGGACACCAAGGCCTACCGGGCCCGGGTAAAGGCCCGAGGGCGCGGAGTGTTCGTCGGTGGTGTACCGCTGTCCACCGCCGCGGTGCGCTGGGAGACCAATGTCGTGTCTCAGGTCCTTGGCGTCGAAGCGCGCCCCATCGTAGCCGTGCACGCGAAAGGGTTCTCGCGCCGGGGCCGGCGGGCAAGCGGAGTAAAGGTGGTGCCCGCCGCCCGGCTGGTTAGCCGGATTCCGCCGGGGCCGGCGGCTTTGGCCATCACTCCGCCCGGACCGTGTACGCGAGCTGGCGTTCCTGGCCGAACGGCGGCTGACCCGCTCGTAGGGAAGGGGAAGGGGTGGGCGCCTTACCACCCGTGCGAGAGAGCCCACCGAGGGAGAGGTACTTCTTCGGCAGTTACCAGTTTGGGGGCGGTGGCCGTCCCGGGCCGGCGATGGCTCCCTGTCAGGCGGTCGGAGCAAACGAGCTGTGCAAGTTCGAACCGGAGCAGTCCTGAAGAATTCCGCACGATCTCACCGCCCAACGACCTGAGGTCGCAATCCGGCCGGCCGGCCCCTAGCAGGCCGAGCGAGATCGACGCCCCCCACGTCATTACTCCTATGGCGATGTCTGTGCCCTCAGCCAGGGCCAGGACCGGGTAGACGTCCTCGACGGTCGCCCCAAAGAGCCGGCATTCGCGCCGAACGCCGGGGAAGATGGACACGATCACACCGAGCCTGGGCCCGCGGTAGACGGCCTTGGCGCAACTCCGTTGGCCCACGTGGGCAGGACGTTCATTGCCCGCAGGATGAAGGCCGCCGCTTCTGCATCGCCTCTTCGCAGGCACTTGCTGTGTAGTTCCCGCACGGCGGCAACACGGTCTTCAAACGACATCGGCGAGACGGGGAGGTCCAGGAGGACCCCAGCGGTACGGTTGGCGGCTGGTTTCAGGGCACGTTTTGCCTCTCGACGTGCGAGGTTGTCGGCGCTCTGCAGGAAGCGCACGGTGTGGGGCACCATAACTCGCACCTGTTGCGGGGCCTGTTTGCCGACCGGCCCTAATGAACCGGGCGTATTGCACATCGCCTCGGCCACGAGGGCCAGGACAAGGTCGGGGACGTTGGTGCGCAATCGCCGGGCAGCAACCGTGACCGCCCGGGCCTGCAGCGACAGGCTCGTAAATCCCCGGCTCGAAGGCTCGCCCGCGTTGGGGGACGTCGTGGGCAAAGAAAGTAGGCCCGGCGTGGGCTTCTTTGGTCCTTCGCTGGCCCCGGTCAAGAGAGCGGACTGGGGGTTCGGGCCGCCTTCCGGCCGGTCTGTGTGGTGCGGCCGTCGTCGGCTCGACGGCTGACCCCCACCAGGGCCCCGAGGGTAAGGGCCAGCGACGACCATGCCCGCCAGGCCCCTCGTCACCCGGATACCGCTCCCGAGCTTCACGCGCCATCGGCTCAATCTCGCTTGCGAGAGGGCAGGGCGTGGCGCCGAGCAGGCCCACGCCAGCCTCCCTACGTTCAGCCTCAGCTCCTGGCCGGGACGGTCCCGGTCCTCGTCGAGAAGAGCACCCAGAGCACCGATCAGCGTGAAGCTATCGCCGAGGGAGTGATGGATTCTGACCAGGAGGGCGTGGCGATGCGGTCCCTGCAGCCCGTTTGACTGCAGCGGTTTGGCCCGTCCTTCCACGACGCCGAAGTCGGCGGGCAGGCCATGCACGAGGAGCATTTCCCACGGGGTAGCAAACGGGTCGAGGGGGACGGCAAAGAACTGCGACACGAGCTGATCGAGAGTCTCGCAACCGGACTGCTCGAGAGTCACCTCATGGACGCGGCGGGACACGTCAACCATTGTGTCCACCACCCAGCGCGGGCGTCTCCACGCTCCACCGGCCGGCACAAGGCGCCGGCGCAAATCCGGGATCCGGCCCAACCTGGCGGAAACTCCGGCGTGCAGGTCATCCAGGCTCAGAGGTGGTGCGCCCAGGAGCGCTACGGCACCGACCTGCTGAGGCGCCTTCTGGCTGTCCGCGTACAGGAACAAGGCGTCCTCGGCCCGCACGGGCAAGCTCGAGCCCGCCTCGCATGTCCCCGTCCCGAGTAACAGCAGCTGAGGGTCAACCGCCCGGACCGCCGGCGGCGTAGACCGGCTGTGGGCTGGCTGGACCAAGGTGGTCTCTCCTCTGTTCGCGGACAGCCCACGGGTTGGGGCCGCGGACGTGATGTATCAGTACTGACAGTAGCTGGCGATCGTACATAGTGGTTCGCGCCCACTGCCACGTCGCGCTCGTGCGTCGTCGGTCGATGTACCTGGGGCTGCGGCCACGGAGCGCCCCGCGATCGGTCGCACCGGCTAATCTCCAGGGAGAGCAAACTGCTGCCCCCTCCCCGGGAGACCATGTCCCACTCACTCGATTTTGACCCAATTATCGAGGCCCGCCGACAGTGGGCCGCGCACGGTTGGGAGGACGCGTGTGACGGGATGGCGGCCATCACGTCGGTTGTGCGGGCACAACAGTTGTTTTTGAGCCGGATCGATGCCGTTCTGCGACCGCTCGGGCTGACGTTCGCTCGTTACGAAGTCCTTATGTTGCTTTTGTTTTCCCGGCGCGGGTCGTTACCCCTCAATAAGATCGGTGCCCGGTTGCAGGTCCACCCGACGAGCGTTACCAACGCCGTCGACCGCCTCGAGGAGCAGGACCTGATAAAGCGAGTCCCGCATTCGAGTGACCGGCGGACCACCCTGGCCGAGATCCTCCCTGTGGGTCGTGAACTTGCGTTGCGGGCCACGAGCCGGCTCAACGAGGAGGTGTTCTCTCAACCCGGCATGAGCCGGCCGGACCTCGGGCAATTGGTTGACGTATTGCAGCGCTTTCGCCATGACGCGGGAGATTTTTCCGACATCGCCCGGGCGTCGACTCCTTCTTACGAAAGCTAGTGCCACGACAGGCAACGCTTGCCTGGTTGCACCCCGGAACCTTGAAGCGCTGACGGCGGTTTTTGCCACCGGCAACCGGGCAAACGTTCCTGGAGGCAGCACTAAGCAATCGCCATTCTGTAGTTTTCGGCTCGGTTCAGGGTAGAAGTACTTCTCGTTTTAGTCCACCAGCGCTGAAACGTTCGGCGGGGCTATGGCACGAGGTGCCGGCGCCGGCGGCGCGGTACGGGCCACTTCGTCGTAAAGGTACGTGAGCGCTGGCACCGCGAACGGCGCTTCGAGGTTAACGAGAAGGCATTCACCGGGCATGAGCGTCTGGATTTCCGGACCGAGCGCGGATAAGTCCTGTTTTGCTGAAGAACGCAGTATATTTCGGTCCTTTTCGTCGGCCAAGCCCAGCACGAAGAACGTATTGAACTGGCTGAGGAGCTCGTCGTCCAGCAATTTGGGCTGTTGGGTCACAGCCAGTAAACCGACGCCGAACTTCCGCCCCTCTCTGGCCACTCGCGGGAAAACATTGGATTCCCTGTCCTTATTTGCCGACAGGACTCTCTGCGCTTCCTCCAGGGCCACGGAGACGATGGGCAGCTGCCGGTGCCGCTCAGGGTCGCTCAAAAATGCACTCTGCCACTCCTCGAGCACCCTGCGCGTTAGGTACGACGCTACGAGCACCTCCTCAGTGCCTCCCAGCCCGCTCACGTCGACCAGGACCACTTTGCCCTCGAGCAGCTCGTCCAGGATGCGCCGGCCAACTGACACCGCGGGGTCAGAGGAAATGCACGGCAGTTCGACAATGCGCCTGGCTCGGCGGTGCACCACCTGAAGAGTGTTGAGGGCTGCCCGGGCCGAAAGCTCCACGTCCCGGAAGCCGGCTAAGTCCTCGACCCGGGCAAACTCGGTGAGCCAGGCCAGGCCTTCGCGCCGGGTTGCCGCCGGGCCTTTGAGCGTACCGCCCGGACCGGCCGCTGTCCCCGGGGTTTCGCGGGGTAGAGCAGCGGAGTAATGACGTTCGAGCTCGTGCAGAGCCTCCTCCTGGGGGCGGCTCCACTCGTACGCCGTACGCAGGTCGTCGACAGAAAGTTCGGCCAAACTAATGCGCAATGTCGATGTGCCCGGCAGGCGGCGGTCCGAGTAAGTCCGTAAGGCAGCTTCGGCCCACGGGTGTCGGGCGAGGGCGTTGCGATGTTCCCCGTGCGGGTCGATAACCAGTAGCCCGTAGCGGCCATTGGCCGCCATTACACCGGCACACAGGACGCGCAGGAGGTTGGACTTGCCCATACCCGTGGTGGCGAAGATGCCTATGTGGCTGGCAAAGCTCGCCCCGGGGATCCCAACCGGGAAATCGACCACGGTCTCGCCACTGCGCAGGCGGCCCACGGGCACGTCTCCCATGCGCTTGGCCAGGAACGAGAAATCCTCCGGCGTCGGTGAGACGACTCGAGAGAACTGGGTCGGCAGGCTCTTCGGCTTCCTGAACACTGTCCGGGCCTGGCCGGGGCCGGCCGGAGGAGCCAGGTAACCAAGGCAACGGCACTCGGCCAACCTGTAGGTCCTCTTGGCTTGCTCGTGCAGCGGGTGAGCTCCGGGCTCGCCCCGGGCATCGTCGGCCAACAGTGTGCCCGCGACCCGTTCGGCCCAGCCGGGTTCGCGATGCTCGCTGCCGTAACTCACGTTGATGACCCTGAACAGGTAACGCCGGCCGGTTGTCTCGTCTACGCCGACGAGAAGTTCACCGAGGAACAGGTCCTCGTCTGGAGTGGCCCGGAAGAGCGCCTCGAGCACGTTGCGCCCAAAGAGCCGTCCCCGTGTATGGACGGGGAGGTGCCCGGGCAGCAGATCGGCGTCCATGTCGATCAGCTTCGCAGGAGCCGGGCTCGGGCGCCGGCGTTGCTACGTGGCCGCGTAGCCCGGCCACTCGTCAATTTCGTTCCATAAGGCCGTGGCGGTCTGTGAACGCCCGCTCCCTTACGTCGTATGGCAGGCCGGCCAGGTCGAGGGCACTCTCGAGCTCGTTCCAGATTTCCTGCCTGACCCATCCGGGGCACGCAGCCAGCCGGTCGGCTACGGAGAGCGGGTAAGGGTACCCGGGAAAGCCCGCGTCGTCGGCCAAAGCTGAGAGCTGCCCGAGAACCTGCTGCGGGTCGAGGTCGGCGGGGATATCGACCCGGAAGGCAAACCTGGCCTCGGGGTCGAGGCGGGCTACCACGACGAGCAGGCCCGGGCCAACTTCAGGCCGGCGCACCGCCACGGGTGCCCACCAGCATGCCCGCGGTCCGAGCTGGGCCTCGGCCTCCTGCTCCAACTGGCCCACGAGCGGTGCCCCGCCGCGGGCCAACGAACTGTGCTTGGTGACCCCCACCAGCGCTATCTCCTTGCCGGCCGCTCTTTCGAGAGTGCCGGCCAGCCACCGAGCGGGGATCCGCCAGTCCGGCTGGAGGTCGCCGTCTACGAGGACGAGCGCACCCATATCGGCCTCGTCGATGGACAGCGATACGAGGCGCCATTCCGACCAGTCGCGCAAGACGTTCAGGTCGACCGGTGCCCCGGAAGCGACCGGCGCATCGAGCTCGGACAGGGAACGCCTGCCCTCAGCACCGCCGCCGCTGCCTCTCAAGATGTGCACCGTCAGGGCCCCCTCTTCTTCCAGCGTGGAGCACCCGTCCTGCCAGCGCGTGCGGGCGGCCCGGACAATGGCCACCTGCAGGCAACGGGCGTCGGCCACCAGCGCCTGCCCCCCGTCGACGGCCCAGCAGTCGCCCGGTGGTGCGGTCCTGACCAGGGGCTTCATTTCGATCGACGGGAAGAAGTCGAGGTCGCTGCCGCCGGGGTCGGAGAGATCGGTGGCCCGGCCGAGCAGAAGCCCGGCCAACCTCTCGGCCGTTTCGGGGACTGTAGGCACGGCCCCGCATGCTATGCCCTGGGCCGCCCATCGCCGGGGCTTGCTCTCACTTCCGGGCGGCAGTCATCTCTGGCCGCCTCACGCCTCGGCGGCGGGGCACTTCCGGTCTGCGCTCCGGTCGGCTCTTCTGTCCGGGCAGAATGGTCGCATGCCCAGGGCTATATGGAGCGGCTCGATCAGTTTCGGGCTCGTCAACGTACCGGTCAAGTTGGTAACTGCCACCTCTCCGAAGGACGTGCGCTTCCATCAGCTGCACGGTAAGGACGGCGGTCGCATCAACCAGCGGAGGGTGTGCTCCATCGACGATGAGGAAGTGGACTACTCCGAGATCGTGAAGGGTTACGAGATCCATCGGGGCCAGTACGTGGTCGTTGACCCGGAGGAGCTCGAGGCATTGTCGCCGGAGGAGAGCCGCAGCATCGACATCGAGGAGTTCGTCGACCTGGCCGAGATCGACCCGCTCTTTTTCGAGCACAGCTACTACCTGGTCCCGGACGGAGCGGCCGAGCGTCCGTACGCGCTGCTCGTCGAGGCGATGTCCGGGACGGGGAAGGTGGGGATCGGACGTTTCGTCCTGCGGACGAAGCAGTACCTCGCCGCGTTGCGACCGAGGGAGGGCACCTTGGTGTTGTCCACCATGTTGTTCGCAGACGAAGTGGTTCAAGCCTCCGAAATGGAGGTCAAGACCACGAGCGAGACGCAGCCGTCGCAACGTGAGCTGACGATGGCCCGCCAGCTCGTCGATTCCCTTTCGGCCAAGTGGGAGCCGGAAAAGTACAAGGACGACTACCGGGACAAGGTCCTGGCGCTGATCCAGGCAAAGGCGGACGGTAACGAGATTGCCGTGCCGGAGGAGACGGAGCGCCCTGCGCCCGTTGTCGACCTTATGGCCGCCCTGGAAGCCAGCCTGGCCAAGGCGAAGGAGGAGGGCCGTACGCCTGAGCAACAGTCCGCCGGGCGAGGCCGAAAGCGCGCCAGCGCATGACCGGCCCGGGACGGAGCCCCGGACGGGCAAGACGACCACCGTAAAAGCGGGCAAGACAACCGAGACGGCCGAGAGCGGGGTTGGGGCCCGGCTTCTCGGAGGAGCCCGGGGTTGGGGCCCCGGGCGGGGAAGACAACAACAGTAAAAGTCGGTGACCGGGAGTTGCAGGTCTCGAACCTGGACAAGGTGCTATGGCCGGCCACGGGGACCACAAAGGGCGAGATGCTCAACTATTACGCCCGCATTGCCCCCGTTATCGTGCCCCACCTGGCGGGAAGAGCCGTCACGCTCAAGCGGTACCCTGACGGGGTCGACGGCACGTCGTTCTTCGAGAAAAACTGCCCGTCCTACAAGCCTCCCTGGTTGCATACGGTGAAAATGGGCGACGTCAGTTATTGTCTCGTCGAAGAAGCGGCAACCGTCGTATGGTTGGCCAACCTGGCCGCCATCGAGCTCCACCCCACGCTGGCCACAAAACCTGATCTGGAGTCACCGACGTCGGTGGTTTTCGACCTCGACCCCGGACCACCGGCCGATGTCATCACGTGCGCTCGAGTGGCGTTGCTGGTCCGGGATTTCCTGGCCCAATTGCAACTCGAGAGCTGGGTCAAGACGTCGGGGAGCAAGGGGCTGCAGCTGTATGTCCCCCTCAACAGTGGCGCTGCGTATGAGGGTTCCGCCCCTTTTGCCAAAGCGGTGGCTCAACTGCTCGAGCGAAGGCATCCCGAACTGATCGTGTCCTACCAGCAGCGCGCCGCACGGGCGAATAAAGTGCTGATCGACTGGAGCCAAAACGCCGCCTCCAAAACGACCGTCTCCGTTTATTCCTTGCGGGCACGGCCCGAACCGACGGTTTCAACCCCGGTCACGTGGGATGAGGTCGATGATGCCCTCTCGGCGCCCAAAGCCGACCCCGGACGCCTTTGCTTCGAATGGGACGTAGTGCTCGACCGGGTCGACCGCATGGGCGATTTGATGGCGGATTTCTCACCCTTTACCAGGAACTGCCGGCACTCAACGCTCCTTAGCGGCTGAGGGCCCGCCTTCGGTCCACGCGGGGCCGGGTTCGGCGCAGGCGACCAGGACGGCGTCGGAAAACGCGGGCCACGCCTTCGTGGCCCACCGGTCAAAAGGCGTGGCGCCCAGAGCGGCGGCAGCGAGCTGGGCGACGGGGTCGACCCAGAGGAACGAGCCCGATTGGCCAAAGTGCCCGAAGGTGGCCGGCGAGTTCCTGCTCCCGGTCCAGTGCGGGGACTTGTGGTCACGGATTTCCGGCCCCAGGCCCCAGTCGCATGGGTTCTGGCGGCCAAAGCCGGGCAGTACCCCCGCCAGGCCGGGCCAGGCGACAGAGGTGGCCGTTGCCAGCGTCTCGGGGCTGATCAGGGTGGGTGATAAGAACTCCCGGGCGAGCAGCAACAGGTCGCTCAGCGGGCCCTTCGCACCGTGGGCAGGGGAGCCCTCCAGGACGGTCCCGTGCATGCCGAGCGGCTCGAGCACGCCGGCTCGTAGGTACGTGTCGAACGGCATGCCGGCTGCCGACCCCAGGTGGCCCGCCATCAGCTCCATGCCTGTATTCGAGTAAATCCGGCGACGGGCGGGCGGGGCGACGGGCGTGCCGCCTTCGAAGGGCAAGCCCGAGGCATGGGCCAGAAGATGGGCTACCGTCGATCCCGGGGGGCCGGCCGGCGCGTCCAGGTCTACGGTTCCTTCTTCGATGGCGACGAGGCTCGCCAGGGCCACCAGCAGCTTGGTCACCGAGGCCCATGGGAACTGCTCTTCCACGGTACCGGTCGACACGGAAAGTGCCGGCGTTATTGCTGAGGCTCCGCCTGTTTGGGCACCCGTGACCACCCCCCCGGCCGCGGGGCCTGGCCAGGCCGCCAATTGGGACTCCATCGTGGTCCTTAGCGCTTCAGGCGCGGGCATCGTCCGGGTTGGCCTCGGCGGGAGAGCCCTCGGCACGCGAGCTCTTGAGATGCGACGTAGCGCTCTATCAAGTGGGCGGTCGCTGCGATGTTCTCGCGAATGCTGCCCGCGATGGCCCTCTCGGCCAGCGGCCCGACAATGGGCAAGTGGATGACGAGGTCACCTTCAAAATGCTGGGCACACTCATTGTCGCCAGTGGCGCGTAACTCGTACCAGCCGGTAAATGAAAATAGGCCCTTGTAATTGTCGGGCACCATCTCCACCTGGCTGCGACGCGTCGCCAGGTCGACGTCGGTTATCTGAGACCAGGTGATCTTGTCGGGATCAATGAACATCCTGGCCGTACTGTTGAGCTGCCCGGAAAAGCGGTAGCCGAGCACAATTCGGGCATGGTCAGGCCCTTGCGAAAAAGAGCGGACTTCGGGGGAGATATGCCCTCGAGCTCGCCCAGGCTGCTGTAAAAGGCAGGGTCCAGGTAAGCGGCCTGTGCCTGCTGGGCACTGGCGGCGATCGGCTGGTCAAGGCTGATCTTCATGGTGGGTTCTTCATCCTGGCCGGAAGCCTAATTACCGGGAGCCCTGATCAGAGGTAGCCGCTCGTTGTGTCGCACGCCAGGGGGCCCTCGAGGGTGGTCAGGTTGTACTCCATGACGGCGAAATAGCTGAGCGGACGGCCGGCTTCCGGGTATGGGGCCAGCTCCATCGGGTCGAGGCTTTGCACCTTGACGTCGTCGGACTTGGCCACCTCCTGGAGCAGGCCGGACGGCACGCCCTCCTCGCTGAAGACGGCCGGCAGGGAGTCCTGGCGGACCAGGGCGGCCGTTTTCTCCACGCCTGCCGCCTCGACCGAGACATCGACCAGGTCGAAGCTTGTCGCCAGCCTCTCGAAAGCACCGTCCGTAGTGACGAACTCGTTGCGAGTGCAGTCGGTAAAGGTGCTCTCGAAGTCCGATTCGATCGAGCCTGCCACCGACTGGAAATTGCGGGAACCGTTGGCGAACTGGGAGCGTCCGACGGGGTCGGCGGCCGTCAGTGCCTTTGCGATGAGCACCGCCGCATCGGACATCAGGTAAGGGTTGAGCCAGAACTCGTAAGGGCGGGCCTGTTTCGATACCGCGGGCAGGACTGAAAGGTGCCGGCGGGCCGATTTCGCGGCCGACCTCGACCTGTGGCTGGTAGCCGTCGCCCACGTCGATGACGACGGCGGCCTGCTGTACGGCCTTGCGATCAGCAGCGGTCAACGGGAGCGCCTGGGGCTGCGCCCCCGGTGGCGAGAGGTCGACGACGTGTACGGCGTTGCCGCCAACGTACTGCGTGAGCTGGGCCAGGGCGTACACCGAAGCCACTACCGCTATCGGGGGTTTGGTGGTCGCCGGCGCAGAGGCCGAGGCTGGCGCCTGATTGCCAATCAGGCCCGCAGCGGTCGTCGCCAGGCTGAGGGCGATAGCCGAGAGCGCCGCTCGCCATGCGTGTCTCGTAGGGGCCGGTCTCGTACGGGCCGGTCTCGTACGGGCCGGACTCGTGTGGGCCACCCGCCGGGCGCCCAATCGGTTCGGTGCAGTCCGGTAGGGCTCGGTCTCGCAGTGCTGAGTCTTACATGGGCCCGCTGCACCTCACCGAGCATTGCAGCTACCTCGTCGCGGTCGTCATCGGCCCGGGTTGGCTAGTTGGACTGGCCCCGGCCGGCTGGTTGGGCTAGATCGTGGAGCGGCAGCCTACTCTGAACGTGAGAAAGGTGGTGGTCCGTACGGCCGAATCGTTTGATGTCGTAGTCATCGGGGGTGGCCCGGGTGGTTATGCGGCCGCTCTGTACGGCGGGCTGGCAGGTCTGCGCATAGCCCTGGTCGAGAAGGAGAAAGTCGGTGGCACGTGCTTGCACCGCGGCTGTATCCCGGCAAAGGAGTTGCTTGAAACCGCAACGGTGTACCGCACGGTCAAGGGGGCCAGGGAGTACGGGATAGGTGTAGACGGCTGGACAGTCGATTTCCCTATGACGCAGGAACGCAAACGAAAGGTGATCGACCAGCTCTACAGGGGCCTCCAGGGCCTTCTAAAGCGCCGCAAGGTGGTCACGTTTGCCGGCCGCGGCCAGCTCCTCCCGGGGCGCAAAGTGCGAGTCGAGGGGTTGGACGGCACCATTACCGAGCTCGAAGCTCCAGCGATCATCCTGGCCACGGGTTCGGTGCCGCGCACGCTCCCCGGTTTCGATGTCGACGGGGATCTCGTGATGACGAGCGACGAAGTGCTCGAACTGCAACACGTCCCTGAGTCGGCTGCGGTCATTGGTGGCGGCGCCATCGGCTGCGAGTTCGCATCGATGCTCTCGGACATGGGTGCCCGTGTGACCATCCTCGAGGCCCTACCGAAAATCTTGCCCGGCGTCGACTGGGAAGTGGCCGACGTGGTGGCCAAGTCCTTCACCCGGCGAGGGATCACCATCCGGACCGGGCCCTGGTGCGGGGGCATGCTCCCGGTGCTGATGGCAACTCGACGACCGTTCGCTTTGCGGCCGGCGGGCCGGACGCCGGTGCCACCGAAGAGGTCCAGGTCGAGAAGGTCGTCGTGTCGGTGGGGCGCCGCCCTTGCAGCGACGGTCTTATCGCTCCGGGCTGCACGGTTGAGGTCGACGAGCGCGGCTTCGTGAAGGTCGATGACCTCATGCAGACGAGCGAAGCGTCCGTTTGGGCTGTCGGCGACCTTGTGGCTACCCCGGGGCTGGCTCACGTTGGTTTTGCCGAGGCGATGCTTGTCATAGACCAGGTGCTTGGCCGGCCGGTGATGCCGCTGGACTATGGCAAGGTGCCCTGGTGCGTGTACTCGTTCCCCGAGGTGGCCTTCGCGGGTTACTCGGAGGAGGCGGCCAAGGAGGCCGGCTTCGAAGTAGTTACCAAGAAGGACCCGTACGCGGGCAACGGTCGGGCGCTTATCGTCGGCGAGCCCGAAGGGATGGTCAAAGTCATCGCGGAGAAGCTGCCTGACGGCAAAGCAGGGCGTTTGCTGGGGGTCCATATGGTCGGCCCATGGGTGACCGAGCAGCTCGGCCAGGGGTACCTCGCTGTCAATTGGGAGGCCACCGCCGGGGACGTCGCCCAGTTTGTGCAGCCGCACCCGTCGTTGTCCGAAACTTTCGGCGAGACGGTCCTCGCCCTGGCCGGAAGGGGTCTTCACATTGGCTGACATCACGATGCCCCAGCTCGGTGAAACGGTCACCGAGGGCACCATCACCAAATGGCACAAGCAGGTGGGAGACGCCGTCGCCGAGGACGAGGTCCTTTTCGAGGTATCGACGGACAAGGTCGACTCCGAGGTGCCGTCGCCCGTGAGCGGGACGATCACCGAGGTGCTCGTACCCGAGGGTGAAACCGTCTCGGTCGGCACCAAGTTGGCCGTTATCGGACAGGCGGGTGAGGCCGCACGCGCCGGCGGAGGGGGCGCGTCGAGCACGGCCGGGGCAGGCTCGCCCGGTACCGACGGGAGCGAGGCCCCGGCTTCAGACGGCGTCGAAACCGACGCCCCGCCGGTCGGAGCAGACGTTGCCGAGGCAGACGCTTTTGAGACGGCCGGGGCCGCCGGCGCCGGGAGCGAGCCGGCTGCCACTGACCCCGGCACGGCCGGTCGCCGCTCAGCAGGACAGGCCGCGCAGGCGCCCGCGAAACCGCCGACAGGGGGGCCAGCCCGGCCAGGGTCGCGTCCGGCCGACCAGCGACCTCCGAGCGCTCCGGCACAAGGTGGCCCCAGCAAGCTCCTTTCCCCGGTGGTGCGCAGGCTTATCGCCGAGCACGGCCTCAACCCGGCTGAGATCGTTGGTTCGGGTGCCGGCGGCCGGATCACGCGTGACGACGTCCTGGCGACCATTGAACGTCAGGGCTCGAACGGCGATGGGGCCGGTAGGACGTCGTCGGTCGTCGAGGAGCTCCCCGCGGCTCCGCCGGCAGCCCCTGCCGGCCGGCCCTCTCCCGCCGCCAACGTCGCCCCTGCGGCGGCTACGGCCCAGGCAGCTCCGGTGCCGGCGCCGGTGCCGGTGGCGGGCGAGGGCGACACTGTGATCCCCTTTACGAACATCCGGCGGCGGACAGCCGAGCACATGGTCCGTTCCAAGCACACCTCCGCCCACACGATGGTCGCCGTCGAGGTCGACTATTCCGGCGTCGAGCGCGTACGGCTCAGCGAGAGGGAACGCTTCAAGGCGGCCGAGGGGTTCAGCTTGACGTACCTGCCGTTCATCGCCAGGGCGGTCATCGACGCCCTCGAGGAGTGGCCCAACCTCAACTCGTCGGTCGGTGATGACGAGCTCATCGTTCATGGCGAAGTCAACCTGGGCATTGCCGTCGACCTCAACTTCGAGGGCCTGCTCGTCCCCGTGGTGCACCACGCGGAGGAAAAGCGGCTCGTAGCGCTGGCCCGCGGCATATCCGACCTGGCCTCCCGGGCGCGCTCCAGGCGGCTCACAATGGACGACATATCGGGTGGCACGTTCACGCTGACCAACGCAGGTGGGTTCGGGACCCTGATCACGGTGCCGGTTATCAACCAGCCTCAGGTGGCCATCCTGTCGACTGACGGAGTGACCAAAAGGCCCGTGGTAGTCGAGCTGCCCGATGGCACAGACGGCATTGCCGTCCACCCCGTTGGCAACCTCGTGCTCTCGTGGGACCACCGTGCGGTCGACGGGGCTTATGCTGCAGCCTTCATGGCCAAGGTCCGGGAGGTGCTCCAGACCCGCGACTGGGCCGCTGAGCTATGAGGTCATGAAAGCTGTACCGGCCCTGAAAGCCGTACAGGAACTGTTTTCATCGAGGAGGTAATGGATGCTCGTCCCCGGCCGGACCCTGCGGCTTCGTTGGCTCGGTGGGCGCGTCGCGTACCGGGACGCCCACGCCCTGCAGCGCGCTTTGTGGTCAGCCGGCCCGGCCGCGGACGACTACCTCCTGCTGCTCGAGCACCCGCACGTCTACACCGCCGGCATCAGGGCCCGGCCGGAGCACATGCTGGTCGACCCGGCGGCCGTGGGAGCGGAGCTTCTCTGGGTCGACCGGGGCGGCGACATCACTTACCACGGCCCCGGTCAGCTCGTAGGGTACCCGGTGCTCTCCGTCGCCAGCGGGCCGTCAGCCACGCCCAGGTACGTCCACGAGCTCGAAGACTTTGTGATCGAGGCGTTGGGCGGCCTTGGGCTGGACGACGTCGGCCGCCTCGAGGACTACCCCGGTGTTTGGGTCGGGCCTGAAGGCAAGAACCCACGCAAGATCTGCGCCATCGGCGCCCGCCACAGCCGCCGCCGTACGATGCACGGGTTTGCTCTCAACGTCAGCCCGTCGCTCGAGATGTTCGGTCACATCGTCCCGTGCGGCATCACGGGCAAAGGCGTCACCTCCCTGGCCGCCGAAGGCATCCAGGTCAGCATGGCGCAGGTGGTCGACACGGTATTTGCGGTCGCCACCAGGCGATGGGGGTCTGGTAGGCCCGTCGAGCGTCAAGACGCGGCTCCCGTCGGCGCGGTGGTGACCGCCGCCACCCCGGCACCAGCCGTCGGCCCGGGCGGTCCGGTGCCGGCCGAGCCGGCTCCAGTGCCACACGACGTCCCGGCCCTCGCTCCGGCGCCGGTGCCGGCGGGGGCCACGCAGCCCGTGCGTCTCCTCGGCCGGCTGGCTCAAGCGGGCGTGGACCTCCATGACAGCGTTCCTCTCGGGGCCCGCAAGCCTCCGTGGCTCCGGGCGGAGGCCCGCATGGGCAGCGAGTTCAGGTCGCTGCGCAAGACGGTACGCGGACTGCGCCTCGTCACTGTCTGCGAAGAAGCGGGGTGCCCGAACATCTTCGAGTGCTGGGCCGACGGCACCGCCACCTTCATGATCAACGGAGACCGGTGCACGCGTGCGTGCGGCTTCTGTCAGGTAGGGACGGCCAAACCTCTACCGCTCGACGCGGAGGAGCCCGAAAGAGTGGCCGAAGCGGTGGCCCGGCTCGGCCTGGCGCACGCCGTCGTGACGTGCGTGGCCCGGGATGACCTCGACGACGGCGGGGCGTCGGGCTTCGTGGCGACGATCGATGCCATCCGGGAACGTTGCCCTGAGACTGCCGTCGAGGTTTTGATCTCCGACTGCAAAGGCGACCCCGTGCCGCTCGGGCGCATCTTCGAGAGGCGGCCGGACGTTCTCAACCACAACGTGGAGACCGTTCCCCGCCTGCAGCGGGCTGTCCGCCCTTCTGCTTCGTACGCCCGGAGCCTGGCCGTTCTGGCGCGCGCCCATGACGCAGGCCTCGTCACCAAGTCCGGTCTGATGCTTGGGCTGGGCGAGGAGGAGGACGAGGTGCTGGGCGTCATGGCCGACCTCCAGGCCATAGGGGTGGCTATCGTGACGGTTGGCCAGTACCTGCGACCGAGCTCGAGCCACCTGCCCGTTGCCCGTTGGTGGGTCCCCGAAGACTTCGAGAGGATCGCCGATGCGGCCCGTCGCCTCGGCATCCCGCAGGTCGTGGCGTCGCCCCTCACGCGGTCCAGTTACCATGCCCGCCAAGCGGCGGGTGGAGCTCGCCCGGCCCTCTCCGGGCCGACGGGCCTGACGGCTGATAGGGCCGATGGAGGGGGGCCGTCTGCGGGCGCCGGTCTGGTGGTCCAGGACGAGATGGCGGGTGGTGCCGCATGAGCGACGCCCCGGTCTTTTCCGGGCGCCTGAAGCGCGTACACGAATCGATGTGGCTGGCGGGCGTGGACGTCGTGCTCCTTTCGCTCGGCGCCGACTTACCGTGGCTAACGGGCTACGTGGCCATGCCGTTGGAAAGGCTAACGATGCTCGTGGTCCCCGCCGCCGGCGGAGGGGGCCCGGTCCTGTTCGTCCCCGAGCTGGAGGCGCCCCGGGTCAAGCAGGTCCCCGAGGTCTTTTCCGTCCGGGCCTGGGCCGAGACCGAGGACCCCGTGGAACTGGTGGCGGAGCTGGTCAAGCGGTCCGGAAAGGCTTCCCCCGTAGTGGCTGTTAGCGACCGGGCCTGGGCGACCTTCTTGATCAGGCTCCAGACGGCGTTGCCGGGGGCGACATGGAAACCGGCGTCCGTGGTCACGACGCCCCTCAGGGCCATCAAAGACGCGGTCGAGATAGAGGCGCTGGCCAAGGCCTCGGCCGCCGCCGACCGTGTAGCCGCCGCGCTGCTCGGGGGCGACATCGCGCTGGTGGGCCGGTCCGAGCGTGAGGTTTCCGCCGAGATCACCAGGCGGCTCCTCGACGAGGGCCATGAGCGGGTCGGCTTTGCCATAGTTGCCTCCGGCCCCAATTCGGCCAGCCCTCACCACGAACCGTCGGAACGGACGATCGCGTCTGGTGAGCCCGTCGTGTGCGACTTCGGTGGTTCGCTCGACGGCTATTGCTCGGACATAACGAGGACCGTGTTCACCGGGCCGCCCGCACGTGAACTGGCCAAAATCTATGCGGTCGTGGCGGAAGCGCAGGCGGCCGGGGTGCTGGTTGCTCAGGTAGGGGAGCTCTGCAGCGGGGTCGACTGGGCCGCCCGCCACGTCATTCGTGAGGCCGGGTACGGCGAGTACTTCATCCACCGGACCGGGCACGGGATCGGCCTCGAGGAGCACGAGGACCCGTACATGGTCGCCGGCAACTCGACGCCGGTTACCGCCGGTAACGTCTTCTCCGTCGAACCGGGAATTTACGTTCCCGGTCGCTACGGCGTCCGTATCGAGGACATAGTGACGGCCACGCATCAGGGGCCCCGGTCCCTAAACCTGGCCGATCACGCCCTGACTGTTATTGAGGAGTGACCTGACTGTTATTGAGGAGTGAATTGCCCTCCCTCGTGGCAAGCGGCCGCACGTGACGCTTGAAATGCACGCACCTGGCCGTGCTGGCACCGGCGAGCGGGCGTAGTTAACTGGTCTGGCCCGTGGCACGGCCCGGCTAATTGGTGCCCGAAAAGTGGGGTCGTAAGCCCACTTTTCCGGTATCAGATAGGCTTTTGAAGCCCTCGGACAGCAATTTCGGCGTCTCAGCTGTACCTCAGCCACTTCATAGCCAGGCAAGGGGGAACGCAAATGTTCCACTCATGTTGTTGTCAGGTAGGCCACGGATAATTGGTCTATGAGCAGCCACGCACCGCCCCGAGGTGTCGCGGCTGCCGACCTGGCGCGCCTCCCCGCGCTGCGCCTGACCAGGTCGGCGCGAGAAAGCCTGGTGGCGGTGCTTGTGGCCCTGGGGGCCCTGGGCGTCATCTTCATGTGGTGGCACGACACCACGCCGGCCAGCGTGCAGGGCCTCGGGCCGTGGCTCACGGCCGCGGGCCGCGTTACCGGCCTGGTCGGGACGTACCTGATCGTCATCGAGGTCCTGCTCATGGGCCGCGTCCCCTGGCTCGATCGCATGATCGGCATGGACCGCCTGGCGGTCTGGCACCGGCGCAACGGCGAGTACGCCATCTGCCTGCTCGTCGCCCACGCGGTGCTCACGATCTGGGGCTACGGCGTCACCGCGGACGTTGGCCTGATTCACGAGACGACGTCGGTTGTTTTGTCCTATCCCGACATGCTGGCGGCGACCGTTGGCCTGGGGCTCCTTATCGTCGTCGCCGTGCTGTCGGCGCGCGCCGTGCGGCGCCGGGTGAGCTACCACACGTGGTACTTCGTACACCTGTATACGTACATTGCACTGGCCCTTTCTTTTGCTCACCAGTTCTCGACAGGTGCGGACTTTGCCACCCACCCTCTCAACCGGGCCATCTGGATAGCCCTGTACGGGAGCGTCGCCGCCCTGCTCCTCGGCTACCGCGTGGGCAGGCCGCTGGTCAACATGGCACGGCACCGTTTTGTGGTTGTGGGCACGGTAAGCGAGGGCCCGGGCCTGACTTCGATCTATGTATCCGGGCGTCGGTTGCATGACCTGGACGTCGAATCCGGGCAGTTTTTTCTCTGGCGGTTTTTGACCCGTGAGGGTTGGTGGCAGGCGCACCCCTACAGCCTCTCGGCCGCTCCCAACGGCCGCTGGCTCCGGCTAACGGTCAAATCGGTCGGGGACCACAGCGCCGGGCTGTCCCGGCTGCGACCCGGGACCAAAGTCATCCTGGAGGGCCCTTATGGCGCCTTTACCAGGCATCGCCGGCGGCGCCGCAAGGTCTTGTTGGTTGGTGGCGGCATCGGAATTACCCCGTTGCGGGCGCTGTTCGAGTCCTTTACGGCTCCGGGGGCCGATGTCGTCCTCATCTACCGGGCCGCTACAGCCACGGAGCTGGCCCTGCGAGAGGAAATTGACCAAATAGCGGCGGCACGCCATTCAAGGGTCTATTACCTTGTTGGCCCGCGCGAACAGCATCCCGAGTACCTGGCCCCGGCGCACATATTGCACCTGGTAAGGGATGTCCGCCAGCGAGACGTCTATATTTGCGGCCCCGAAGGCTTCACGGAAACAGTAAGTGCCTCGTTGACGGACCTGGGCGTGCGCCGGCGCCAGGTCCACACCGAGTCGTTCGAGTTTTAGGAGAAACGTCAGAGGATGCGCCGCGCCGTAATCGCAACAGCCGGGACCGTAGCTGGTCTCGCGCTGCTCTTGGGTTATAAGTCGAGCGGTCCCATCAAGGCCCAAAAGGTCCAGCTCGGAAGCGGCCAGAGCGCCGCCGCCACGGTGCCGCCGGCCTCGAGTTCCTCGACCGGGGCGCAAAGCACGCCCAGCACGGCACCGCCGGCGACAGGGGCACCGGCAACGACAACCCCGGCCACCAGCCCGACGACCGCGGCGCCCACAACGTCGGCGGCACAGCGGACGTACACGGGCCCGGACGTCACGTATTTCTACGGCGACATCGAGGTGTCCGTCACCCTCCAGGGTGGCAAGATCCTGAATGTCTCCGTACCGCTGAACAATGCGATCGACGGCCGCTCACAGCAGATCAATTCGTACGCCGTACCCGTTCTCGAACAGGAGGTCGTCAGCGCTCAGGGCCTCAACATCAACGCCGTCTCGGGCGCCACGTTCACCAGCGACGCGTTCGCCCAGTCCCTCCAGTCCGCCCTGTCCAGAGCGGGCAAATGACCAGCACCGCGGGCCACACGAGCACACCGGACCGGCCGCAACTCGGCATCGTCAGAAGAGAAGCAGTGATGGGGACAGTGGCGACCTTCGAGGTGCGGACACCGGCCCCGCCGCAGGAGGTAGAAAGAGCCCTCGACAGGGCCGTGGCGTGGTTGCACTGGGTGGACGAGACGTTCAGCACGTACAAACCTGAGAGCGAGGTTTGTCGCTTCGACCGGGGCGAGCTGGATATTGCGCACTGCTGCGACCAACTTCGCCAGGTGATCGCCCTCTGCTATCGGTTCAACCAGGAAACTGGCGGCTTTTTCGATGCCTGGGCCAGCGGTCGGTTCGACCCGAGCGGCGTGGTCAAGGGTTGGTCCATAGAGCGGGCGTCGGAATTGCTGGCCGAGGCCGGCGTGCCCGACCACCTGGTCGACGGCGGCGGGGACGTAAGGCTGCGAGGGGCCCGGAAGCAGGACGATGGCAGGTCGCTGTGCGCCACCCGCTACGTCACGACGCCTATTGTGCGGTCCTGTCGCTCGCAGGGGGAGGGGTGGCCACGTCGGGGACCTACGAGCGCGGGCCGCATGTACTCGACCCGCACACGCAAAAACCCGCCACCGAGCTCGTCTCTGTGACTGTTGTCGGCCCGAGCTAACGGTTGCGGACGCCTATGCGACTGCCGCCCTGGCCATGGGCGCCCAGGCACCCCTCTGGCTCGAGAGCCTTGACGGTTATGAGGCCCTGGTTATCGGCCCGGATGGGCGGGGCTGGTCGAGCCGGGGCTTCGAGGCACTGACGGTTACGACGCCTGGCTAGCGCTGCCGGCCGTGCGCCGGATGATGAAGTACTTGGCCTGAGGGTGGTGACAGATGATGGCCGCAGTGGTCTGTTCCGGGTGGAACTGCCAAGAGGTCTCTTCCGTACATTCGACGCCAATGCGGTCCGCACCCAGTAGCCCGGCGCACCGGGCGTTGTCTTCCAGATCGGGACAGGCCGGGTAGCCCCATGAGTAGCGCCCACCCCGGTACTGCTGGCGGAACAGTCCCTGTAGGGTAGGGCCGTCCTCGGCCGCGAAGCCCCACTCGGCGCGGATGCGCCAGTGCCAGTACTCGGCTAACGCTTCGGTCATTTCGACCGAAAGACCATGGAGATGGAGGTAGTCGCTGTAGCGGTCCTCCTTGAACAACTTGGCCGTTTGTTCCGAGGCCGCTGCTCCCATGGACACGATGTGGAATGCGGCATAGTCGGGCTCACCCGAGGAAACGGGGCGGAAAAAGTCGGCTATGCAGAGCCACGGGCTTTCGTCCTGACGGGGGAAGTTGAACCGGGTCAGCTCGGCCGACCGCCCCTCGTCAGCCCAGACTATGAGGTCGTCGCCGTCCGAATTAGCAGCAAAATAGCCATAAGCGACTACCGGGCGGAGCACGTCGGCCTGGCGAGCCAGGTCGAGCTTTTCGCGCAGCACCGAGCGCACCCTTATCTTGAACTCGGCGTCGCTCTCGCCACCCAGAGGCCGGTAGCCCCACTGGTTGCGGAAAAGCGACGTCTCGTTCAAGTAGTGGGTTATCTCGGCCAACGGGATGCCCCGTTCGATCCGCGTGCCGACAAAAGGCGGGACGAACACGTGGTTGTCGCTCACCACTGTCGGGGCGTGGGCGGGCCGCTTGGCCACTGTTCGAGTGCCGACGGAACTGCTGCGGCGGGCAGGTACGCCCGCGCGTCCCCCGGGTTCTCGGCCGAACTCGGGGTCGTCCTCGCCCGAGTGGACCAGCTCCATTAACCGGTCCATTGTCCGGAGGCCCTCGAAGGCGTCTTTCCCATAAAAAAGGCGCCCTTTGTACTGGGCCCTAAGGTCTCTTTCAACGTAGGTACGGGTGAGCGCGGCCCCGCCCAACATAATCGGGTAACGCGCCAGGCCCCGGTCGTTGAGCTCGAGCAGGTTGTCTCGCATTATGAGGGTCGATTTCACCAATAGGCCCGACATGCCTATGACGTCCGCGCCGACCTCTTCTGCTTTGCTCACCATCTCCGCGATGGCCACCTTGGTGCCGAGGTTGTAGACCTCGTAACCGTTGTTGGTGAGGATGATGTCCACGAGGTTCTTGCCGATGTCGTGCACGTCGCCCTTCACCGTCGCCAGGACGATCTTTCCTCTGCCGCGCTCGGCTGTTTTGGACATGTGGGGCTCGAGGTAGCCGACCGCCGTCTTCATAACCTCCGCGGACTGAAGGACGAACGGCAGCTGCATGCGCCCGGAGCCGAACAGGTCGCCGACTGTTTTCATGCCCGCCATGAGCGGGCCATTGACAACGTCGAGAGCGGCCGTGCCAAGCCCCAGGGCTTCGTCGAGGTCCTTTTCCAGACCGTCACGAGAACCGTCGACGATGCGCTGCTCGAGACGGCGCTCAACCGGCCAGTCGCTCCGGTCTTCCCTGGCGATTGTTTCCGAAACGGCCCCTTCGAACATGCGTAACAGCTCGCCCAGGGGGTCGTAGCCGGAGCCCGGGTCACGGCGGTCGTAGATCAGGTCGAGGCAGACCTCTACCACCTCGTCCGGCAAGCGATCGAGGGGCACGATGCGGCCGGAATTGACGATGGCGGCGTCGAGGCCGGCCTGCTGGCATTCGTGCAGGAAGACCGAGTTCAGTGCTTGACGGGCGGCGGGGCTGAGGCCGAACGAAACATTGGATATGCCGAGCACGGTGCGCACGCCGGGGAGGGCGGCCTTGATGAGCCTTATCCCCTCGATCGTCTCGACGCCGTCACGCCGGCCTTCTTCCATCCCCGTGCTCACGGGGAGGACCAGCGCATCGAAAAACAGGTCTTCCGGCCGCAGGCCGTAACGGCTTACGGCCAGGTCGTGGATGGCCCGGGCGGCACGCAATTTCCACTCCGCCGTACGGGCCTGCCCGTCGGTGTCGATGCAAGTACACACGACGGCGGCGCCAAATTCCCGGGCCAGGGACAAGAAACTGTCGAGGCGCGTACCTTTTCCGTCGCCTTCCTCCAGGTTGACCGAGTTGATTAGCGGTTTGCCGGCGATGTGCTGCAAGCCGCATTCGATCACGGGCGCCTCCGTCGAGTCGAGCATGAGGGGGAGGGTCGCCTGCGTCGAGAACCGGCTGGAGATCTCGTTCATGTCAGCCACTCCGTCCGCACCCGTGTAATCGACGCACACGTCGAGCACATGGCTCCCGGCCCGTACGGCGTCCTTCGCCATGGAGGTGCACAGGTCCCAGTCCTGGGCCAGCATTGCCTCCCGGAAGCGCCTGGAACCATTGGCGTTCGTGCGCTCGCCAATGTTGAGGACCGAGGGGGCCTGGTCGTAGGGGACGTGGTTGTAGAGAGAGGCGCAGCCCGGCTCCCAATTCACGTCACGCGGCGACGGGGTCACGCCCGACAGGGCCGCTACTACAGCCCGAAGGTGAGCAGGGGTAGTACCGCAACAGCCGCCAAGGACGGTAACGCCGAGTTCGGCCGCGAACCGCCGGTGGTACTCGGCCAGCTGGTCCGGGGTCAGGTCATAGTGCATCTTGCCGTCGACCACCGATGGCAAACCGGCGTTGGGCAGGCAGGAAATAGGGGCCCGGCTATGCGCGCTCAGGTACCGCAGGTGCTCGCCCATCTCGGCCGGTCCAGTGGCGCAGTTGAGCCCGATGACGTCTGGCCGCATGGCGTCCATCGTGGTGAGGGCGGCACCGATCTCACTGCCCATCAGCATCCTGCCGGTTGTCTCCACCGTGACCTGGACCTGCAGCGGCAGCTCCCGGCCCGCATCGGCCATGGCCCGCCGGCACCCGATGAGGGCCGCTTTGGCCTGGAGCAGGTCCTGGACCGTCTCGATGATGAGGAGGTCGGCGCCCCCGGCGATCAGGCCGGCGGCCGCCTCCTGGTACCCGTCACGCATGTTCGAGAAAGAGATTTGCCCGAGCGAGGCGATCTTCGTCCCCGGGCCGAGCGAACCGGCGACCCAGTGGCCGGAGCCGTAACCGTCGGCCACATCTCTAGCTATCGCCGCCGCCGCCCGGGCCAGCTCATGAGTGCGGTCGGCTATCGAGTACTCGGCCAGCACCCAGGGCAGGGAGCCAAAACTGTCGGTCTCGACGACCTGGCAGCCCACGTCGAAGAACGAACGGTGAAGGTCGGCCACAACGTCGGGCCGGGTCACGCACAGCAGCTCGTTGCAGCCCTCAAAGGACGGCCCACCGAAGTCGTCGGCGCCGAGCCCGAGTGCTTGCAGGTTGGTGCCGGTGGCGCCGTCGAAAACTACGAGGCTTTCGTGGACGGCTTCGACGTAGCTGCCTGGCCCGGAACTCACCAGACAGATGTTACGAGAGAACTAGTCAACTCTTCCCCCGGGCCAACCGGCCGCAGCATCGAGGTTCGAGCGGCCGTGCGGTGCACGTTTAGTGATCAAGAGAGTACGTTCAGTGGCAACGAGGTCGGGGGCCGCTAATCGCCGACCGAAACTATCTCGACCGCCAGCTGCCCGCTCGGGGCGTCGTATGTGACCGTCGTACCGGCCCGCTTGCCAATGAGGGCCTGCCCCAGTGGCGACCCGGGCGAAATCACGGCGGTGCCGCCCTGGCGCTCCTCGATCGAACCCACGAAGTAGCGCTCCACTTCGTCATCGCCCACATACCGCAGCCGGACGGTGGCCCCCGCAGCCACTTCGTCGGACGGCCCGCCTTCTACTACCTCGACGTCTTTCAGCATCGCCTCGAGCTGGCGGATGCGGGCCTCCATCTTTCCTTGAGAGTCTTTTGCTGCGTGGTAGTCGCCGTTTTCGGACAGGTCACCCAAGGCGCGCGCCGCCTCTATATGGCGCGCTATCTCGACGCGGCCACGGGTCTTCAAGTCCTCGAGCTCAGCCTGGAGCCGATCGTGAGTGGCAGGCGACAACTTCGTAGAGGCCATTCCCGCAGGGTACCAGCGTCGCACCCGGTTTTAGGCACGCCATGCAACCCGTGCCTGGCGCGCTGCGCGGTGCCCCTCCAGCCGTCATGTTGACGAGAACGTTGGAGGGTGAGATACTAGGAAGGCCTATGAATTCTGCACCTGGCAGCCGGTACACTTCAGCCGCCGTCGTATTTTCTCCTTGACGCACGCCCGTATGGGTGTGTGTCGCCGCGACCGTCCCCGAGGGGCGGTCGTTTTCATATATAAGACCAGTTGAAGATATTCGAAGACAAAAGGAGAAGACCCCCGACTTGAGCTCAACCTCGTTCGCACAGCGCTCAGTCCCACGAGTAGCCGTGATACCCGGGGACGGGATTGGTCCCGAAGTGATCCAGGAAGCGCTCAAGGTCACGCGCGCCGCGGGGGCCGACCTCGAGACGGTACCCTACGACCTCGGCGCGCAACATTACCTGGCCACCGGCGAGGTCCTGCCGGACAGCGTCATCGAGGAACTGAGAGGTTTCGACGCCGTACTGCTCGGTGCCGTGGGGTCACCCGAAGTGCCTCCGGGCGTGCTCGAGCGCGGGCTCCTGTTGAAGCTGCGCTTCGACCTCGACCTGTACATCAACCTGCGCCCGTTCCAGGCGGCGGCCAGTGTGGGCGCCGGTGTGCCTATAGATTTCGCCGTCGTCCGCGAGAACACCGAAGGGGCCTACGCGGGTGAGGGCGGGTTCCTGCGGAAAGGCACGGCCGTCGAGGTGGCCACGCAGGGCTCGGTAAACACACGGTTCGGGGTGGAACGCTGCGTCCGGTTCGCCTTCGAACTGGCCGAGGCCAGGCGTCGCCACCTCACGCTGGTCCACAAGACCAACGTCCTCACCTTCTCGGGTGACCTCTGGCAGCGAGTCGTCAACGAGGTGGCGACCGAGCACCCGGACGTCGAGACGGCCTACAACCATGTCGATGCCGCCTGTATGTACATGGTCGGGTCGCCTCAACGCTACGACGTCATCGTGACCGACAACCTTTTCGGCGACATCCTCACCGACCTCGCCGGAGCGGTGGCGGGCGGCATTGGCCGGGCCGCATCGGCCAACCTCAACCCGGCCCGCACCGGGCCGTCCGTGTTCGAACCCGTGCACGGCAGTGCCCCCGACATTGTGGGGACCGGCAAGGCGGACCCGACGGCGGCGATTATTTCGGCCGCCATGATGCTCGAGTACCTCGGGCTCACCGATCAGGCGGCGCGGATAAACAAAGCGGTGCAAGGCTTTCACGCTGAAGGCCCGATCAGTACCAGTCAGTACGGCGACGAAATATCAGAAAGGGTGTGAGCACGCGGTGCCCATCACGAAGACCGACTTCATCTGGATGGACGGCGAACTCGTCAACTGGGACGACGCCAACATACACATCCTTACCCATACTTTGCACTACGGCTGCGGCGTTTTCGAAGGTATCCGGGCCTACGAGACGTCGGATGGCGCCGGGGTGTTCCGGCTTACCGACCACATCAGGCGGCTGTTCAATTCGGCCAAGATCTTTCTCATCAACGTCCCCTTCAGCCGGGAACAGGTAGTGGAAGCGGTCAAGGCAACGGTGGCTGCGAACAACCTCACGGAGTGTTATATAAGGCCAATTGTCTACCTGGGTTATGGCGAAATGGGCCTCAACCCGCTCCCCTGCGAGGTGCGTGTGTCCATCGCCGTCTGGCCGTGGGGCGCTTATCTTGGCGAGGAGGGGATCGAAAGGGGTGTGCGGGCCAAGATCAGCTCGTGGCAACGGCACGACCCCAATTCGAGCCCGCCGGCGGCAAAGGGCACCGGGATGTACCTGAACTCCTCGATGGCCAAGGTCGAGGCGCTGAAGGCCGGCTATGACGAGGCCGTGATCCTTTCCCCCCAGGGCTACGTAAGCGAGTGCACCGGCGAGAACATTTTCATCGTCCGCGATGACCACATAACGACCCCTCCGGTCTCGGCCGGCGCCCTCGAAGGGATAACCCAGGACTCCGTGCTCACCATGGCGAGCGATCTCGGGTTCCAGGTGGAGTTCGCCAACATCCTGCGGTCCGACCTTTACACCGCCGACGAGGTGTTCCTGACGGGCACGGCCGCCGAAGTCGTCCCGATCCGCTCGGTGGACGACAGGCAGGTCGGCGACGGCACGCCCGGCCCGGTGACGAGGAAACTCCAGGAGGTCTACAAAGCCGCCGTGCGCGGCCAGGTCGACCGCTACCGGGGATGGGTCGAGCACGTCAAATGATGGCTGAGACGCCTGGGGCTCCGGCCCCAGGCGGGCCGACCGGGCAGACCGGCAGGGTTGAGATCTTTGACACCACGCTGCGGGATGGGAGCCAGGCCGAGGGCCTCTCGCTTACCGTGGCTGACAAGCTGCGCGTCGCCGAGCAACTGGACCTCCTTGGCGTCCAGTTCATAGAGGGAGGGTGGCCGGGGGCTAACCCCAAAGACTGCGCCTTCTTCGAGCAGGCGGCGGCGGGCGCGCTCATCCTGGCGAACGCCCAGCTGGTGGCGTTCGGGGCAACGAGAAAAGCGGGGGGCCGGGCCGAGACGGACCCGGTCATGGCCGACCTGGTCAATGCCGGGACAGGTTGTGTATGCCTGGTGGCCAAGTCGTCGCGCTGGCACGTCACGGAAACGCTGAGGACCACGGCCACCGAAGCGCTCGACATGGTGGCCGACTCCGTCGCTTACCTGCGCAACAACGGGAAGACCGTCTTTGTGGACGCCGAGCACTTTTTCGACGGCTATCGCGAGGACGCCACCTTTTCGAAAGACTTCCTGCGGACGGTAGAAGAGTGCGGCGCCACGGTGGTGCTGTGCGATACCAACGGCGGCACCCTTCCGTACGACGTCCAGCGCATTGTGGGCGAGGCGCGTCAAATAGCCTCTGGCCGCCTCGGGGTCCATTTCCACAACGACTCCGGTTGCGCCGTGGCCAATTCTCTCGTCGCGGTGCGGGAAGGTGCCAACCACGTCCAGGGCTGCATCAACGGTTACGGCGAGCGCACCGGCAATGCTGACCTCACTGCGGTAATCGCCAATTTAAGCCTCAAATTGGGTGTCGAGACGATCGGGCCGGAGCGCCTGGGCTTGCTCACGCCTGTGGCGCGCCACATTGCCGAGATCGTCAACCTGGCCCCCGCCCCGCACCAACCTTTCGTCGGCATTTCTGCGTTCGCCCACAAAGCAGGCATCCACACGAGCGCGATCGCACGGGCGCCCAGGGCGTACTCGCATATTGACCCTGTCTCTGTCGGCAACACCAACCGGTTCGTCCTCTCGGAAATGTCAGGCCGCTCTACCGTGGCCCTGAAAGCAGCGCAGATGGGCCTCGAGTTGACCGAGCCAGAAGTAGCCTTTGTCGTCGAGCGGCTAAAGGAGCTCGAGCACGCCGGCTATCATTTCGAGGTCGCTGATGGCTCGCTCGAATTGCTGATGCGGGCGGCGACGGGTTGGAAACAGTCGTTTTTCCGGCTCGAGTCCAGCCGGCGTGATGAGCGACCTCCGTGAGGACGGGACGTTCCTTACCGAGGCGAGGATAAAGCTGTTGGTCGGGGACGAGCGGGTAATGGACGTGGCGGAAGGAAATGGGCCGGTAAATGCCCTCGACGCCGCTTTGCGCAAGGCACTGGGCCCCGTCACCCCGAGCTGGCCCGGGTTCACCTGACGGACTACAAAGTTCGTGTCCTCGATTCGTCGTCGGGTACGGCGGCCATAACGCGGGTGCTGATCGACTCGACAGACGGCGACCGCACGTGGACCACGATCGGAGTATCCGAGAATGTCATCGAAGCGTCGCTGGAGGCTCTCACGGACTCCATCGTCTTCGGGCTGCTCCACTCCGGGGCGAGGGAGCACTAACCTTAGGCAGTGGCCCAGCCCGACTACGTCCCCACCGTTTCGACAGACAGGGTCCGGCCCTCCAACCGTCTTCGACCGCCCGATGCCTGGGTCCAGGACAGGCCGGCCGAAATCCTCTCGATGCGCCAACCAGAGGGCCCAGTTTCGGTGCCACCGGCTCGGACCTGGGTTTCGGCCTCAAGTTGGCCAACCTGGTGGCGGACCGGGCCGTCCTCGCCGAGGGCGAGCACCGCAGCGACGTCGTCGCCGGCTGCTTCAGCTCGGGGACACGCCGGTCATCGCTCTTCCATCGTTCGCCGGTGATCTACGACATGGAGTGGGCCTTCGCTCTGTGGGGCTTCGTGGAGGGCGCCCCCGCAGATCTGGTCGCCTTCCGGCGACCGCTCTTCGCGGTGCGGGCCATGACTACAGCCGCCAGCGAGCCATCGCGGGGATGCTCCCCGAGCGCCTGATCAGGATGGGGCCGGCCGAGGTAAAGGCTAACCTGAACCGGTGGCGGGACTGGCTGGAGGCGGACAAGACCCCGTCGTAACGCGGCCCGTCGCCGCGCCACGCGCCCCACGCCGGCCGGTTAGAGCTGCAGGTCCTGGAGGTCCTCCGGGGTGGCCACGTTGGCCCGGGCGACGTCGGGGACAGTCCGGCGCACCATTCCGGACAGTTCGGTACCCGGGCCGAGCTCGAGGAACAGTGACGCCCCCATGTCTGCCAGAGTGAGGAGCGACTGGCGCCACTGGACGCGGGAGCAAAGCTGAGCCGACAGGAGGGGGGCAAAACCGTCCGAATGAGCCGTGGCGTCAACATTGGCTACGACCGGGCACAAGGAGGGGGAGAAGCAGCGCGCGGCCCAGCGCGGCGTCGAGGGGTTGCTGTGCCGGTTTCATTAGCGGTGAGTGAAAAGCGCCACCAACCTGCAGGGAGACAACTCTCTTTGCCCCTCGGCGCAGGGACGCCGCCCCGGCATCACGCACGCCGTCGAGCGTGCCGGCCACTACCACCTGCCCCGGCGTGTTGTCGTTGGCGACCCAGGCGTCCGTCGCTTCCTCGCAGGCACGGGTGACGTCGTCTATGTCGAGGCCGAGTACGGCCGCCATCGTGCCCGGGCTCGCCTCCGCGGCCGCCTGCATTGCCTCGCCTCTGGCCCGCACCAGGCGCGCACCTTCGCCGGCGTGGATGGCGCCGGCGGCCACCAACGCGGTGTACTCCCCGAGGCTATGACCGGCTACGGCCCCCGTTTGGTGCCGGGCTCCCGCTGCTCCGACCGCTCCGAGTGGGCCCCTGGTCACGGCGTCGAGCACCACGAGGCTGAGCGCATAGGTCGCCAGCTGGGCGTTGCGGGTCGCCCGCAGCGTCTCGCTGCCGGCGTCGACCAAGAGCTCGGCGAGGTCGCGGTCGACCATGCCGCTGAGCTGGTCAACCACCTGCCACGATGGGTGGTCACGCCAGGGAGCTCCCATACCTGGGCGCTGGGAACCCTGTCCGGGGAAGATAAGCACGAGCACGAGTCGCGTATGCTACGCCTTAGAGGAGCACGAAAGTGCCCTTTGGGAGTATGCCTTTGGGAGTATGACGGTGGCAGTGCTGGGTGCGGTTGCGAGTACGGGGACGAGCACCGCTCCCCACCAGCCCGAATTTGGTCTGTACGTGCACGTCCCGTTCTGCCGGCGGCGCTGCGATTATTGTGCCTTTGCCACCTGGACCCACCGCGAGCACTTGTGGCCCCGCTATGTCGCCGCCTGCCAGGCCCAGGCCCTGACCGCGGCCTCGTCGATGACCAGCCGGCGGCCGGCGAGCTCTGTTTTTTTCGGCGGCGGTACGCCTTCGCTCCTGCCGGCTGAGCTCCTCCTGGGGATCCTGGAGGCGCTGCGGGCCGGTACCGGGCTGACGGACGGCGCGGAAGTCACGGTTGAGTGCAACCCCGAGACGGTGTCGGCTGCTCAGCTGGGGGCTTATCGCGCCGGCGGGGTTACGAGGCTGTCTTTTGGCACCCAGTCGATGGTGCCACATGTGCTGGCCGCCCTGGGGAGACAGCACGAGCCTTCGTCGGTCGTGCGAGCCGCCCGGCTGGCCGGCGATGCCGGTTACGCGGGTGCGTACAGCGTCGACCTCATCTTCGGGGCGGCGGGGGAGACGATGGAGGATTGGCAAACGTCACTGGACGGGGTTCTCGCCCTCGACCCGCCGCCGGCTCACGTCAGCGCCTATGCCCTGACGGTCGAGCCGGGCACGCCTCTGGCCCGCCAAGCTTCCCGGCACCCTCAGGACGACGACCAGGCGGAGAAGTACATGCGGGCCGACGAAGTCCTCTCGGGTGCCGGCCTGGAGTGGTACGAGATCTCCAACTGGGCCAGGCCTGGGGCCCGCTGCGCCCACAATCTCCTCTACTGGTCTCAGGGCGAGTACCTCGGTATTGGTTGCGCGGCGCATTCGCACGCCGTCTTACCTGATGGCAGCGCCCGCCGGTGGTGGAACGTACGTACGCCGGAGCGCTATTGCGACCTGATCGAGGCAGGCCGAGCGGTCGAGGCGGCGGGTGAGACACTTGACCCGCAGCAGCGACGCTCGGAGGCGCTGATGCTCGCGTTGCGGACGTCCCGGGGAGTGCCTCCCGAGGTCGTCCAACCGGATCTATACGATGCCGGCGTGATCGAAACCCGTTTGGGAGGCCTGCCTGGCGAGAGCGTGAGGGCGGTGCTAACACCTAGGGGACGCCTCCTCGCAAACGAGGTCGCGATCAGGCTCACTCCGGAATTTGCCCGGTAAGGACCCGTAATTTTCCCGGTAAGGAGAGCTCTTTTGTCGGATGGCGGCGACGCCGGTAAAGCGGCTCAGGGACGGGGCCAGCCTGTCGGAGCCGACGGCGACGGTACCAACCCGCTATTGCCGCCAGACGACGAGCCGGGTGCAACCCCGGGGCCGGGGGCCGGGGCGTTCGCCGGCGATGGCGAGGAGCTGCCGACCATGCCCCCGTCGCCGCTGAAGCGCAGCACCGCGCTCGGTATGGGCGGCTTCCGACCCTCAGCCTGTCCCCCGTCCGGGTGAGACCTTCGTGCCCCCGCCGGGCCCACCGGGGGCGAGACGCTCGATTGCACCTGTCCCCGGCCACTTGTCCCCGCCAGGCCCTGATGGCTTGGGCCGCCTCAAGGGTGAGCGGGTTGGCGCCCACACCGGTTGGGGCGCTGAAGGGCCCCTCGAGCCGCCGACGCTCCCTCTCCCCACGGCGGCCGTGGCGCCGACTATGCCGGTCCGTCTCACGGATGCCGGTACCCCGCCCATCGAGCACCCCACCGGCAACGTCACGCCGGCGCCGCCCAAGCGGCGCCGCAAGGCACCCTTACTGGTGCTGGTTACAGCCGTGGTGGTGGCTGCGATATTGGGGGCGGCGGCTCTCGTCAACTCGGCCTCGGAGCAGCACCGGGCCCCACCCGGCCGGCTGGCCTCAGGAGAGGCCGTGTTCGAGTCGCTCCTGGCCACGAGCGCCAACGCCCATCACCTCGTGGAGTCGGTGCTCGCCGCTTCGTGTGCTGAGGACGCCCCCGCGGCCGCCCGTCGCAGCGCTCTAATCGACCAGGTGGACCGGGCTATCGACCTCCAGGGCTCGGTCCTCGATGGCCTGCAGGCCAACCGGCCGGCGCTCACGACCATGCCCGACGGGCCGCTCCTCATTACCGAGCTTGACGCCGCGACCGACGCTTCGTTGACCGTCGATAGGGACTACGAAGCCTGGCTCGTCGACCTGCAGGCGACAGGCTGCTACAGCGCGCCGACCAACGACATCCATTACCGGGCCGCGATGCGGGCCTCGCCGGCCGAGACGGGGGCCGACCAGCGATTGGCGGGCGTGTGGGCGCACGTCGCTTCGCACCTTTCGCTGCGTTCTTGGGCCGCTGACCAGCTATGAATGAAACCAGCTCTGAATGAAATAGGTAAAGTGAAAATACTGAGAAACTACTGAGAATCAACCAGGGCCCATGCCAGGTACGATGGGCCAATAACGGCAGAACCCATCAAGTGGATCGGCACGCCCGAAGCCTGCGCTCGGCTGGGAGTGACCCTGAGGACCCTTTATCGATTCATCGACGAGGGTCAGCTCCCCGCTTACAAGATGGGCCGCGTCATCCGGCTGCAAGCACATGAGGTGGACACGTTCATCGAGCGGGCACGGATCGTGCCCGGCACGCTCGAGCACCTGTACCCGGACCCGCGGGGAGCTCAGCCAGGGCGTGGCCACCAGGGCGAAAGCGATGGCTCAGGCCCGTCACACGAGGATCTCGAAGTCGAGGAGACCGACGGAGCCGACGAAGCCTGAAGGGAGCCGTCGGGCCATTACGGCGTTGCCGGATGCATCAGTGACGGCGGCGCGGGTTAGCTAACCTCATCCTGGCTTCGACCGCGGCTTGTACGGGCACCACTACTCCGGGAACAGACGTTCAGCAGGAAACCCCGCTCAGGGGCATATCTGGCGCTACGCTGGTAGAACACACGTGTCCGTAACAGTCACAGTCCCAAACCACCTCATTGCAGGCCTGGTGGGCCCGCTAAATGAGAACTTGCGTTCTCTCCAGGAGGCCTTTGGCGGGACCCGCATCATAGCCAGGGGCAACGAGTTCAATATCGACGGCGAGGAGGCCGCGCTGGTTGCCCGGCTCGTCGAAGAGCTCACGGTACTGCTCGAGGTTGGCCAGGTCGTTGACCCTCAGGTCGTGGCCCGTACGATCGACATTCTGCGGGCGGACGAGCAGCCCTCGGAAGTCCTGACGGCCGAGGTCCTCCGCTCGGCCCGGGGCAGGTCGGTCAGGCCCAAGTCGAGCGGGCAAAAGCGCTATGTCGACGCCATAGGTGCAAATATCATCACCTTCGGGATCGGCCCCGCAGGTACGGGCAAGAGCTACCTTGCGGTGGCGTTAGCCGTGCAGGCGCTCCAGGCCAAATCGGTAGAGCGCATAATCATGACCAGGCCCGCCGTCGAAGCAGGCGAACGCCTGGGGTTCCTCCCCGGCGACCTGATGGCCAAGATCGATCCTTACCTGCGGCCTCTTTACGATGCCCTCTACGACATGCTCGGGACCGAAGGCGCTCGCCGGCTGCTGGACAACGGCACCGTCGAGGTGGCCCCTCTTGCTTATATGCGTGGCCGTACGTTGAACAGGAGCTTCATAATCCTGGACGAGGCCCAAAATGCCACGCCGGAACAATTGAAGATGTTTTTGACGAGGATAGGGTTTGGCTCGAAGGTTGTCGTCAACGGCGATATTACCCAGGTCGACTTGCCCGGGGGCCGCTCCGGCCTGGCCGAGCTGGACCGGGTCCTAAACGGCATAGACGGCATCGCGTTCGTCCGGTTGACGAGCCGCGACGTCGTGCGTCACCGCATCGTTGCCGACATCGTTTCGGCTTACGACGCTTATGAGTCCGCCAACAATGTCGCCAACAAGACCCTCCTCCGCCAC
Source organism: uncultured Acidimicrobiaceae bacterium (assembly GCA_963754115.1). Lineage (GTDB taxonomy): Bacteria > Actinomycetota > Acidimicrobiia > Acidimicrobiales > Palsa-688 > Fen-671. Next base: position 1,321,423 of record CAVWFC010000010.1, read on the forward strand.
GAGGGCCAGTTCAGGTGATTTGCTCGTGACCGTCGAGGTCTTTGCCGCTGATGAGCAAAGCGACCACCCGGTCGATACGTTACGTTGGGTCCGCCTGGCCGAAGCGGTCCTGGGCGAAGAGGGGCTCTCGGGCGATGCTGAGCTGTCGGTCCTGTTCGTCGATGAACAGTCCATCTCGGAGCTGAACAGCAGGTTCCTGGGCAAGGACGGGCCGACAGATGTCCTGGCGTTCCCGATCGACGAGGAGCCCATTGAAAGCGGACGTTCGCCCGACTCGGGCGGCACCGGGCCAGGCATGCCGTCGGAACCGGAGGATGTCCCTGTCTTGCTGGGCGACATTGTTATTTGTCCCGCCGTCGCCTATCGGAACGCCCCCGAGCACGCCGGAAGTTACGACGACGAAGTCGCCCTTTTGGTGGTGCACGGCTTGCTCCACCTGATGGGTATGGACCACCAGGAGGACGAAGAAGCGGAGGAAATGGAAGCGAAAGAGCGGGAGTTGCTTGCCCGCCATCACGCCGAGATCCGCCCCGAAGCCTGGCGCCAAAAAGAGCTCGGTACCAAAGGTACGGGGCCAACGGAGGATGGCTCGGGCCCGCGCCACAAGACGGGACGGCCGGTGACGGTAATGGTCCCTCGGTGAGGGGCGGGCCGTCAGCGGGGCCCAATGCGGGCAGGGACGGCACGGGCGAGACCGGTTAGACCCATGCTGGCCACATCCAGTTTTACGGGGACGCAAGCGGCGCTCATAGCGGCTGCCGTAGTCCTGATCCTGTTCTCTGCCGTTTTTGCCCTGTCCGAGACGGCGATCACCCGTACCACGAAGGTAAAGGCCACCTCGCTTGTTGAGGAAGGCCGCCGCGGTGCCTCATCGCTGATGAGGTTGGTGGAGCACGCGGACCGCAATATCCCGGTCATCCTGTTCACTCTCGAGATCTGCACGCTGGTGGCGGCCACCATAATCGGTGTCGTGGCCAATGAAGTGGTGGGGCCGCTCGGTGTGGTTGTGGCGACGGCTTTCGAGATCGTGGTCATATTTATCTTTGCCGAGCTGGCACCGAAGATCTGGGCGGTCCAGCACACCGAACGGGCAGCCCTGCGGGTGGCCCCTTTTCTCTTGGCCGTGGTGCGGTTCCCGCCCTTGCGGTGGACCACCCAGGGACTGATCGCAGTGGCCAACCTGGTTTTGCCCGGGAAAGGCCTGAAAGACGGGCCGTACGTAACCGAAGAAGAGCTGCTGGCTATGGCCGACACAGCCGCCGACGAGGAGGTCATCGAACGCGAGGAGCGCAAGCTGATCCACTCCATCATCGACTTCGGCGACACCGTGGCGAGGGAGGTTATGGTCCCGAGACCGGACATGGTGACAGTCGCGGCCGACGTCACGCTGGGCGAGGCGGCTGACATTGCCGCCAGAGCCGGCTTTAGCCGCGTGCCGGTTTTCGGCACGGGCATCGACGACATCGTTGGCGTCGTCTACGTAAAGGACATAATGCGGGCCGAACGGGAGGGACGGGCAAACGAGCCGGTGGCGACCTTTATGCGACAGGCGCAGTTTGTGCCCGAAAGCAAACGCATCGCCGAGGTGATGAGGGAAATGCAGGCGGGTAAGCAGCACATGGCTATCGTCGTCGATGAGTACGGCGGTACGGCGGGCCTGATCACGCTGGAGGACGTGCTCGAAGAACTGGTGGGGGAGATCTCAGACGAGTACGACGTGGACCAGTCTCGTGTCGAGATGCTCGACGATGGGCAGCTCCAGGTGGACGGGGGCCTGTCCATTGACGAGGTAAACGAGCTTACCGGCTATGACCTGCCGGAAGGAGATTGGGACACCGTTGGCGGGCTCCTGTTCCACCTTCTTGGGCACGTGCCGGTCGAGGGAGAGGTGGCCGACGTCGACGGTCATCGGCTCGTGGCCGAGAAGGTGAACGGCCGTCGCATCGCCCGGGTACTGATCGGTGCCAGAAGTCCCCAACCTGGTTCCTCCCCTCCGGGCCCCGACCGAGATGGGGACAAGCCTTGACGGCCCGCCCATGAGCCGCACGAGCCCGGTGTACCTGGAAGCGGGCGCGGCGCCGGTGGTTTGCGTGCAGCCTCGAGTGGCCGGGCCTGTGCCGGTCGGGCAAGGGAGAGGAGGCGGCGCTGGCGACCCTCAGCGACTACGTTCCTCGCTACGCCACCGTGGCCGCCAGGGCCAAGGTCAAGTTCCCTCTGGCGGAAAATCAGGAGTGGTCCGTCGTCGAGCGGGTCCCCACGCGCTCGGGCGGGGCTGACTTCGGGGTGCCGACGACAGTGCTGGAGAGTGACGCGACCGGCTGGGACGCTAAAGAAGCGGCCCGGTACGCCGCGCTGCTGGCGGCCAGCTGGGAGATCCTTGACGAAGTGGCCGCCGGCGCACCGAAGGAACTGCGAAAGGGCCGCACGAGGCGGAGGTCGCGACCGCGGCGCCATCGAGGCCCACGTGGCCGCGGCGGAGCAGATGTTCGGCCGCAAGGTGGGCCTGAAGCTCCCGGTCCCGCACCCCGGTGAACCCGAGGTGGTGGCGGCCAACCGGGACGCCATCCTGCAGTGGTGCGCGGCCAGTGCGACCGCTTCGCCCCTGCCCGCGGCCGCCACCGGGCCTTCGGCCTGGCCGCCGCGCTATGCGGGAAGGCGTTTGATATGGCATGTCCTCGACCACGCCTGGGAGGTCGAGGACCGCTCCAGCTGAGCCGTCCGCCTGGCCACTGCGGTTGGACGAAGGTGTGTTGGCCGCCGGCCGGGTAACTTTCGAGCAATGGACCTGGACGGGCTCGACCCCGAAACGTATGCCCCGCCACGTGGCCTGTGTTATGGACGGTAACGGCCGATGGGCGACGCGACGTGGGCTGCCCCGCACCGAAGGTCACCGCGCCGGCGAGGAGGCCCTCCTCGACGCAGCCAAGGGGGCGGTAGAGCTCGGGCTCGAGTGGTTCACCGTCTACGCCTTTTCGACCGAGAACTGGCGCCGGCCCCATGACGAAGTGCGGTTCCTGCTGAGCGTCATCGCCGACGACCTCCTCACGCGGCGGCGCGACGAGCTCCATGCGCTCGGGGTGCGGATACGCTTTGTCGGCCGCCGGGACTGGCGGGTGCCCAAGTGGGTGGTCCGGCGCATGGACGAAGCGGTGGAGCTCACAAAGCGCAACACGGGCACCACCCTGACCGTGGCTTTCAACTATGGCGGGAGGGCCGAGATCGTGGACGCCGTCCGGAGCCTGGTTGCTGAGGGCGTGAAGCCCTCGGACATAAACGAGCGTGCGCTCCGTCGACACATGTACGTACCCGGTATGCCCGACCCGGACCTGTTCATCCGTACGTCCGGCGAGTACCGGATCTCGAACTTCCTTCTCTGGGAGATCGCCTACAGCGAGCTGGTGTTCCTGGACGTGCTGTGGCCGGATTTCCGACGCGAGCACCTGCGGGACGCAGTTCGCGAGTACCAGCAGCGTGAGCGGCGTTTCGGACGCACGGGTGAACAGCGCGACCAGGACGGCCTGCCTTCCTGAGCTTTGGTGACGTCCGGCCCGAGATCCTGCGATGGCGGGTCCCGGCCCCGGCCGGCGTGCGAAGATAGTTACAACCATGTCGCTATACCGCGACCGAGGGGTCGTGCTGCGGACGTAGCAAATTGGGCGAGGCGGACAGGATCGTGGTCCTGCTTACGTCTGACCACGGCAAGGTGCGGGCGGTGGCCAAAGGCGTCCGGCGCACCAAGAGCCGCTTTGGCGGGCGTCTCGAACCACTGAACCATGTGGAGCTCTTGCTCTACGAAGGACGCGAGCTCGACATCGTGACCCAGGCCGAGATGATCGAGACGTGGCGGCCCCTTCACGAGGACCTCACCCGGCTGGCCCAGGGGGTGGCCATGGCGGAGGCCACCGAACAGGTGGCCCAGGAACGGGAGCCTTCGGAGCCCCTGTACCGCATGCTGGTAGGCGCCCTGCGCACTTTGGCGGCCCGCTCGACACCACTCGTCGTGGCGGCGTTTTACTGGAAGCTGCTTTCCCTCGACGGTGCCGGCCCGGTGCTGACCTCGTGTGCCAGCTGCGGTTCGGCCCCGCCGGGGGCGCCCCTGGTGGCCTTCGACATCGCCGAGGGAGGAGCCCTCTGCCGCGGGTGCCGGAGGGGCCAAGCGCTCAGCCCGGCGGCTCTCGAGATCGTGGGTTGGATCCTCGGCGGTCAGTTGGCCCGAGCCCTGGAAATGCCGGCGAGCGCGGTGACGGGAGAAGTGGCCCACCTGGCCACTGTTTCCCTGGAGCAGCACCTGGAGAGGCGGTTGCGTGCCCTCCACGTCCTCGAGCCCTATCTCCTCGAGCCGCTGTACTAAGCCTCCCGCGAGCCGGTAGCGGGCCCAGTACCCTCTCTACATGGCAGTTTCTATGGAAGAGCTGGTGCGCCTATGTAAGGCGCGGGGTTTTGTGTGGCCTTCCGCCGAGATCTACGGCGGCTTCCGCTCGACCTATGACTACGGCCCGCTCGGCGTTTTGATGGCCCGCAATGTCAAAGAGGCCTGGTGGCGCGCCATGGTCCAGCTCCGCCAGGAGGTCGTGGGCCTCGACGCCGCTATCCTTTCGAGCCCGAAAATATGGGAAGCGTCGGGCCACCTGAAGAATTTCACCGACCCACTGGTCGACTGCCGCAGCTGCAAGCAACGCTGGCGGGCAGACGACTTGCCGCTAGCCGAAGACGGCCGGCTCAAATGCCCCTCTTGCGGGAGCACGGATTTGACCGATATTCGTCCGTTCAACACCATGTTCAAGACTTTCGTAGGACCGGTCGAAGACGAGGGCGCGGTCGCCTATTTGCGCCCCGAAACGGCCCAGGGCCACTTCGTAAACTTCGCCAACGTGCTGCAGTCCGAGCGCCTCAAACCGCCTTTTGGTACCGCCCAGATCGGCAAGTCCTTCCGCAATGAGATCACGCCGGGTAACTTCGTTTTCCGCACAAGGGAATTCGAGCAAATGGAGCTCGAGTACTACGTCCCTCCCGATGATGCCCCACGGTGGTTCGATTACTGGTGCAACGAACGTTTCGATTGGTACGTGCGCCTTGGGATCCCCCGGGACCTGCTGCGCTTGCGCCCTCATGCCCAGGAAGAGCTATCGCACTACTCAGCCGCTACTGCAGACGTCGAGTTCTCGTTCCCGTGGGGTTGGGGTGAACTCGAAGGCATCGCCAACCGCACCGATTACGATTTGAAAGCGCATTCGGAGGCCAGCGGCGAGGTACTCGAGTACTTCGACAGCGCGCACAGGCGAGCGCTATGTGCCTTATGTGATCGAGCCCGCCGCCGGCGTGGCCCGCACGATGATGGCGTTCCTGCTGGCCGCTTATTCGACCGACGAGGTAGGCGGCGAGGCGCGCGACCGTTATGCGCCTGCACCCTCGCATTGCCCCGTACCAGGTTGCGGTCTTGCCACTGTCAAAAAAGGACACTCTGTTGCCGCTTTCCCAGGAGGTCCTGCACGTCCTGCAATCGGTGACGATGTGCGATTATGACGATACGCGCTCCATTGGCCGGCGCTACCGGCGCCAGGACGAGATCGGTACCCCCCTTTGTGTGACGGTCGATTTCGACTCGCTGGAGGACAAAGCAGTGACCGTGCGCGACCGGGACACCACCGTCCAGGAGCGGGTGCCCATCGACCGTCTGGTGGAAACGGTCACTTCGCGCCTGGCCTGGTAAACGGCCGCCAGGGCGGCGCCAGCGATCGCGCTCACATTTTTCTGTAGGCCGGCTTAGGCTTTCTCCGTGGGTATCGTCGCCGAGGACATCGAACGGGTAAGGACTTCCACAGACCTTGTCCACCTGGTCAACGAGCACGTTGCCCTGCGACGAGTGGGCACACGTTGGGTCGGCTTGTGCCCGTTCCACACGGAAAAGACGGCGTCGTTCTCGGTCAACGGCGAGCTCGGCCTCTACTACTGCTTTGGCTGCCAGGCCCGAGGGGACGCCATATCGTTCCTGCGCGAGACCGAGCACCTCGACTTCGCTACCGCGGTTGAGGCTCTGGCTGCTCGGGGCGGGATCCAGCTGCATTACGACCGGGAAGAACGTAGCGGGTTAGGCGGCAAACGGGGTACGGAGCTTGGTAAAGCGGTCGAGCGCGCCGTCGAGTGGTACCACGAACGCCTGGTGCGGGCGCCCGACGCAGCCGCGGCGCGGCGTTACCTGAGGGCCCGCGGTTATGACAGCGAAGTGGTAAAGCATTTCCGCCTGGGCTGGGCACCAGGGGGGTGGGACGTCCTGGTGCGCGAGGCGGGCGTCCGGGACGAGATGCTCATTGGTGCGGGGCTCGCTTATCGCAACCAGGCCGGCCGCCTGAACGACTCGTTCCGGGCCAGGGTGCTGTTCCCGATCTTCGACGTTGCCGGCCGGCCGGTCGGGCTCGGAGGTCGTGTGCTCCCCGGGGCGGAAGGCCCCAAGTACAAGAACACCCAGGCGACGGCGATTTACGACAAGAGCAAGATCCTTTACGGCCTCAACTGGGCCAAAGGGGCCATTGTGGAGCGCGGTCAAGTCGTCGTTTGCGAGGGCTACACCGACGTCATCGGCCTCCACCGGGCGGGCGTTACGGAGGCGGTGGCTACCTGCGGTACGGCCCTGGCCGAAGGGCACGTGCGCCTCCTCACCGGCTTCTCCCGCCGGATCGTCCTGGCCTATGACGCCGACTCGGCCGGGAGGGGGGCGGCCGGGCATTTCTATGATTGGGAGCAACGCTTTGATGCCGATATCTCGGTGGTCGTGCTCCCGCCGGGCGCCGATCCCGCCGATCTGGCCAAGGAGGACCCCGACCGGTTGCAGGCGGCGGTGGCCCAGGCCCGGCCTTATCTCGGGTTCCGTCTCGAACAGCTGCTGGCGACGGCGGACCTGCGCAACCCCGAGGGCCGGGCACGGGCCGCCGAGGCCAGCATGGCGCTCATCAGCGAGCACCCGGGCACACTCGTCAGAGACCAGTACTTGATGCAGGTGGCGGACCGGTGCCGTCTCAGCCCGGACCAGTTGCGAGCCTTGCGCATGCCGGCGGGAAAGGCGCCTGCCAGGCCGGTCCAGGTACCGCCACCGAGGGCCAAGCCCGACCCGCCGGTGATCCCCCGGCCAGAGATCGAAGCACTGCGCCTGGTAGTGCACCACCCCAATAACGTCGCCGGTCGTATCGACATCACCCTCTTCAGTTCGGAGCTGGCCCGGGCTGCGTTCGAAGAGCTGGCGTCGGCCATGACGCTCCATGGTGCGATCGAGTCGGCGGCGCCCGAGGTCGCCGACCTGCTGAGCCAATTGGGGGTCGAGGACAGCCAGGAGGACCCGGACGACGTCTTGCGCCGTCTCGTCGAGCAGGCAACCGTACGCGAGCTGGCCGAGCTGCGCAGAGAGGCGCGCGAGTGTCGAGCCGGCGCGTCACGGTGAGCTTGCTCAGCGTTCAGGTACCTTACGTCTCGCGCTCGAAGCACTGCGGTCCGTCGAGCCGGGCCATGACTACGAAGAGCGTTTGGCCGGAGCAGAACGGCATTTGCTCGCTTTGCTGCTGGAAAGCTCTAGCATGTCAAGCAACCCAGCAGCGTTGGGGGAGGCTTCGGACCAGCGGTGAGAGCGCCCTTCACACCTTTCGGCGAGGCAACGCCGCATTTTATGGCACTTTTGATGCTCGGGCGCGAACGCGGCTACCTGTCACCCGACGATGTTATGGAGGTACTCGAAGGCGTCGAGCTGTCGCCCGAGTTGATCTCGGCCGTCATCGGACGGGTTACTGCCGAAGGCATCGAGTGGCGAGATTCAGGCGAGATACTTTCTGATGAGGGCCTCGACAAACTGGCGGCCGAAGTAGTACGTGACCCCCACTGGTCGGCGCGCGGCACGTCGACGACTGACAAGCTCAAGAGCAACGGAGACGCCGTCGCCGCCGAGGCCCTAGCCCCGGATTTGAAGGCGGAAGCCAGTGTCGACGGTGTCAATCCTCTGCCCGCGCCCCTGGACGAGATAGCGCTCGATGGGGCCGTGGCCGAGGATCAGAGCAAGTACAACATCTTGCGCAAAAAGTCGCGTGACCCTTTCCGCCGGGGCAGGAGGGTCCTGGTTGCCGGTCTCAAGCTCGATGTCGGGGTAGCCGCTACGGGTAGCTCCGACTCCGTGCGGGCGTACTTGAAAGAGATCGGCAAGGTCCGGTTGCTGTCGGCCGAACAAGAAGTTGCACTGGCGCGCTGCGTGGAACGAGGTATTGCCGCTGCCGCCCGCATCGAGGAGCTCGAGGGCTACAACGCCGAGGACGGCAACGGCGCCAAGAGCCCGCGGCAGCTCCAGCTCGAGAAGCAACGCGACGCCGATGAGTGCCTGCAGGCCGAGGGCATGGTAGCCAGGCAGGTCCTTGTCGAAGCCAACTTACGGTTGGTCGTTTCGGTGGCGAAGTGGTACCGAAACCGGGGGATGTCGTTCCTGGACCTGATCCAGGAGGGCAACCTCGGCCTCATGCGAGCGGCGGAGAAGTTTGATTACACCAAGGGTTTCAAGTTCTCGACGTACGCCACATGGTGGATCCGCCAGGCGATCAGCCGGGCCATCGCGGACCAGGCCAGGACGATCCGTATCCCGGTGCACATGGTGGACAACATCAACGCTGTCGTGCGGGCGCAGAGGAGCCTCCTGCAGGAGGCAGGGCGGGAGCCGACGATCGAGGAAGTAGCCAAGCGGGCCGAGATGAGCGTGGCGCGCGTCCGGGACATCCTGCGCATCAGCCAGGACACGGTGTCGCTGGACCAACCACTGGGCGAAGACGACTTCAACCTTTCCGACATCCTGGAGGACGACGGGGTCCTGGCGCCGAGCGATGCAGCCGCTCGGGCCATGCTGTCCGAGGCCGTGGGCAACGTGCTGGCCGACCTTTCCGAGCGCGAACGCAAGGTCGTCCGGCTGCGCTTCGGTCTCGACGATGGCCAGGCCCGCACCCTGGAGGAGGTCGGCAAGGAGTTCGGGGTGACCCGCGAGCGGGTGCGCCAGATCGAGTCCAAGAGCCTGGCCAAACTGCGCCAACCGCTGCGCAGCGGGCGGCTGCGGGACTACCTCGGTAACTGAGGCACCCGGCGTTATCGGCGGGTTCCCCTGCGCCGCCAGGTGCTAGCGTGGCCAGAGTTTCCGGGGTAGCTCAACCGGCAGAGCGGGTGGCTGTTAACCACTAGGTTGAGAGTTCGAGTCTCTCCCCCGGAGCAGTTCGAGGGGCCCGATCTGGTACGCGAAAGTGGGCGATAAGCCCACTTTCCGGTACCAGAATGGCTCGGCCCGACGAGCCACGCTTCGGCCCGGTGGGCCGGAGTGGTCCCCGCCTTGGCAAACCGGTGCCGGCTCTGCTCTCCATGCTCCGACAGCCGGCCTCGCCGGGGGAAGTTCTGGTCATCCCTTGCCCGTGAGCTTTTGCCGTCAAGGACCGACTATCGTTCTATCCGGTTGGTCGAGTACGGGAGGGATCAACGATCGGCGAACCAGTGAAGGTACAGGAGATCGACGGCGACCCGGCAATCCTGGGGACCGAGGCTGACGAGCCGACCGAGCAGAGCACGCCCTCCCTGCCTGGCTGGGACAAACCGGTTAGCGTCTCGTCAGCCCCCGAACTCCCGGAGTCGGCCGCTTACCGCCTGAAGCGTCGCCTGCTGGGCCCGCCCTGATCAGCGATCAGTTGACGAAGCAGCGGCTGGGCAAGCCGACCGCTCTCGCCGTGCTTTCGTCGGACGTCATGTCCTCTTCGGCGTACGCCACGGAGCAAATCCTCCGGATCTTGATACCGATCGGCGGGTTGGCTGCGTTCGGCCTTGTTACTCCGATCACCCTGGTGATCCTGGCGGTGCTGGCCGTCGTCACTGCCTGCTACCGGGAAGTGGTCAAGTTTTACCCGAAGGCAGGCGGCTCCTATGTCGTGAGCCGGGACAACTTCGGGCCCAATGTGGCCCAGGTGGCGGGGGCCGCCTTGCTTATCAGCTATACGATCACCGTGGCCGTATCGGTAGCGGCTGGCACCGACGCCATCATCTCGGCGGTGCCGAGCCTGAACGGCGCCGCCGTCCCGATGTCCGTGGCGTTCGTTGTGTTGATTGCCTGGGGCAACCTAAGAGGCCTGCGCGAAGCCGGCCGGCTGTTCGCCATCCCCACCTATTTCTTCATCGCCAACATGGCGGTGCTGATCGTTGTCGGCCTGGTCCGTGCCGCGCTCGGGGACTTGGGCCACGTTCCCGCCGCATCCGGTCAGGTCGCTTTCGGCCACGAGGGTGGCGGCCTCCTGCTGGGTGTCTCCCTCTTTTACGTGGCGCGCGCATTTGCCAACGGCGGGTCGGCCATGACCGGCACCGAGGCGATATCAAACGGTGTGAGCGTCTTCCGCCAACCGCAGGCTAGAAACGCCAGGGCCACGTTGGTGATCATGAGCACCATTTTGGGCTCGATGTTCCTCGGCGTGTCCATCCTGGCGGCGCTGGCTCACGCCCGGCCTTTCGGCTCAGGTACGCCCACTGTGGTCTCCGAGATTGGCAAGCTGGTGTACGGGAGCAGCGCGGTGGGCTCGGTCCTGTACGGCTGCCTGCAGGCGGCGACCGCTTTCATCTTGATCCTGGCGGCCAACACCAGCTTCACCGGGTTCCCGTTCCTGGTCAGTTTTGTGGCCGAGGACTCCTTCCTGCCCCGGCCTCTAACCGTGCGTGGCCACCGGCTGGTCTTCTCCAACGGGATCATCGTGCTGGCCGTAGCATCTATCGCCCTGCTCCTCGTCACCCGGGCGAGGGTCTCCTCGCTTATCCCCCTGTACGCCATCGGGGTGTTCACGGGCTTCACCATGGCGGGCCTGGGCATGACCAGGCACCACCTGACCCACAGGGAACCGGGCTGGCGCCGCAGCATCGCCATCAGCGTCACGGCGGCGGCCGTGTGCCTCCTGGTTGTCCTCATATTCGCCATCACGGAGTTCACCCGGGGAGCCTGGGTCGTCGTGGTAGCCATGCCGGTGCTGATCTACGGGCTGGTGAGGACCAACGCTCAGTACCGGGCGGAAGACGCTGTCCTCGACGAGGGGGTCGCCCTGGCGGCGTGCGTAGCCCCCGTGCTGCGCCGGCACACCGCCATCGTGCTGGTGGACCGCATCGACCTGGCTACCGCCCGGGCCATCCAGTACGCCCGCAACTTGAACCCCGACGAGCTGTACGCCGTCCATTTCAACGTCGACAACCACCGCGCCGAAGCCGTTATGCGCCGTTGGCGTGACCTGGGCCTATCCAGACTGCCCCTCGAGGTCATCGAGGTCGCTGACCGTCGTCTCGGTCGAGCCGCGCTCGAAATGGCCAGCAAAGCGGCGGGAGATGGGCAGACCGAGGTCAGTGTGCTCATCCCGACCCGTAGTTACCGTCGCAGCTGGGGGCTCCTGCTGCACGGCAAGAACGCCGACCGCCTGGTCCGTGTGCTCGGGCATGTGCCCCACGTCAATGCCACGCTGGTGCCGTTCAACGTGGCTGACCTGGCCGAGAGCCAGCGAGTGCTGGCCTCCTCGGAGCTCACTCTGCCCGGCGAAAAAGGTCGGCTCCACGCGGGTAAGGCCGAGCAACCCCTCTTCGCGGCCGTCCCCGGAGCGACACCAATTGCGGGCCTGCGGTTCCGCCGGCGGGCCAAAGTGGCGGGGCGGCTCTGCTCGGTCAGGATCGAGCCGTCAGCCGACGCGACCGCGCTCGAGGCCACGCTCACCGATTCCAGCGGCGGCGAAGTCCTGATCGTCTTCCTGGGCCGGCGCGAAATCGCGGGCATCCGTACTGGCACCCAGCTGATGGCGGAGGGCATGGTTGGCGATTGGCGCGGCCGCCTGGCCATACTCAACCCCGACTACGAGCTTCTTTCTGTTCCGGAAGCCGAGTCGGAGGCGAGCGCCTAACGGACCAGGCGCAGCCGGCGCGGCCGTCCCGGCGGCGACGGGGTGGGCGGCCCGGCGGCCAAGGCGGCACCCGCTTGCTCGGCAATGCCGACCGCGGTCAAGAGGCGGTCAGGGGACGGCGGCGACGGGGATGAAAGGTACATGCGGTACCGTCCGACTGCCTGCGCCCCGGCCCACACCGGTACATCGATCTCGAGCGAAGGCCCATCGCTCGACCGGGGGTCGAAATTGACGAGGTGCCCGTCGCGGGTCACGTACGGACGGTCCTCCGGGACGGGGCCGTACTCGAAATCGCAGTCCGCCAGGTCCAGGCGAGACGCCAGCTCGCCGGCCAGGGCTTCTACGACCATTGAGGTTTCCTCGCCGACAGCCATCAGCCGGGCAGCACTGCTCATGACCGTGAAGTCTCCCTCGCGGCGAGTGGCCATTAGCCGGTACGACCTGAGCCGCACGCACAGTTCACCCACCAAAAGGCTGGCGGCGACCAGCACGACGGTCGTCGCCACGTCTCGAGCACGCGCGATATAGAGCTGTCCGTAAGGGGGAGCGTCGAAGAAGTCGAATGCAGCTGCGCCGGCAACCGCCCCGATGAGGTACGCCCATCGGCCCCCGATCGTGGCGGCCGCCCCGGCACACAGGACCAGCAAGAGCGCCACATCCGTGTTGGGCAGGTCGCTCCGTAACGGGGCCCAGGCGGCGGCCACCGCCACCGGTATGAAACCTGCCGCCACAGAGACGAGAGGGTGCGCACGAATGCGAGAGGCTCTTATACCTGCAATCGTACGGTCACGGCGACGACCCTGGTGACCGGTCAGCGTGCTGGTGGGCGTGACGGTGCTCCGGGCCCGGGCCGCACAGGTCGCCCAACCGGTCCGCGGCCAGACGCAAAATAGGCTATCCGGTTACCGAAATTGGTCCCGGACATCTTAGGCGAGCTGTTGCTCCACCTCCTTTTATCAGTTAGCGTCACGACAGTCCCGTGGCGGTAAACATAACGAGGAGGCGCGAACATGCCCGATGAAATCTCTGAGCCCATCCGGCGCGAGCCGATTATCCTACCGAGGCCGGTGGTGCGGTATAGCCGAGGCGGCGACCTGTCCAAGGTGCCGAAAGCAGCCGAGACTGCACCTGCTGATTTGAGCCGAATTCTGGCGGTTGATACGGCTAATCCATACCTGCGGCAGTTGCGGATCCAGCAAGGTTTACTCAAGGAGGCGGACGTGGACCCCACCATTTTAAAGAGGGTGGCGATCGATGTCGACCAGGAGCCGAAAGCAAAATGACCAGTTCTTCTGTCGATTGGAGAAACCGCTTTGGTTGGCCCTGGCTCACAAATATCAAGGACCAGGGAGGTTGTGGATCCTGCTACGTCTTCTCGGGAGTTGGCGCCATGGAGGCGATGCTGAGGATCGAGCACTCGGTTTGGTGCCTGCGTTCGGAAGGTGACGTTGGTGACTCCGTATCCCTCTACTTTGGCGCTCACGACAAGTGCGGCGGAGGGTCGCCGGCCGAGGTGTTGGACTGGGTCATCGCCAACGGCGTTGCCGACCCGGGGTGCTGGGGTTACCTCGACAACGACCGGGTCGCCGAGCAGTCGGCTGACCGTCTCGGCCGGACGAGCAAGCTTGACGCTTACGTCACGCTTTCGGGGGCCGACAACATGAAACAGTGGATCGACGCCAATGGCCCAATTTCTGCGTGTTTTCAGTGCTATCCCGAGTTTGACGGCGCCTGTCAGGACAACTCTGTCTATATCTATAGCAATCCCAACAATGACCCTCCCGATGGCCACTGCATCGTCATCGCCGGCTACGACGATACGAAGAAGGCGTGGCTCGTTCGCAACAGTTGGGGTACGGGATGGGGTACCGGCGGGTACGGTTGGTTCGGGTACGGGCAGGGCGAGCACGGCCTGGAGTACTACACCAGCTACGGAGTTCTCGGGTCGGCCACCAACCCCGATCCATGGTCGAAGCGCCGCCTGCATAGTGGCGGCCTCTACGAAAGCGGTGACGGTACCAACCATCGCAACTTCGAGGTCTGGACGGCCGGTCCGCAAAACGTGGTGCGGCACTACTATCGGGACGGCGGCAACGGCAACTGGTCCCTGGCCGGCCCTCTACCTCAGGTGACCCTGCCTTCCGGAGCGACTGGATATGACTGTGGTGGGGCGCCCACCGCCATCGGGTCGACTTACTTTCGGAACTTCGAAGTCATTTACCGGACCACGGGAGGCAAGAACTCCCAAGGCGTCACCGCTCCCATGCTCCACCAATTCCTGTTCGACCAACTCGGCAACAAGTGGATCGATCGAGGGCTTTTCGGGCCGACTGACGTCGATGGGGTACCGGGCCTGGTCCAGACAAATATGGCGGCGCCGGGCAACTTCGAGGTCGTCGTGAGGCGAGCCACCGGTCAGCTGGAGAACTGGTGGCGAGATAACAGCGACAACAACGCGACCTGGTCCGTCAGGTCCACCTTCGGCTCCGGGATCGCGTACAGCGGGGCAACTCTGGTGGAGCGCTGGGCGGCCAACGGTCTGATGACAGTCGGGGTGCCCGCCGGGTTGGACTACGTGTGTGTTACGGACGCGAAAACCATGCAACGCTGGTGGCGTAACGATCCCAGCACTATGACCTGGGTCGCCTGCGAGACCTTCGGGGCCGATGTCCAGAGCTCTCCGGTCATGATCCGGTCCCAGTTCGGGGCCAATAACGAGACCGTACCGGGCAATTACGAGTTATGTGTTGCGGTTGGTGGTTCCGTTCAGCATTGGTGGACACCGGGTAACCCCCAGCCGGGCACGTCTGCCGCCTGGGCCCATTCAGCCACCTTTGGCACGGACCAGGCAGGCAAGACGGTGACCCAGGTCCTCGGCCTGATCCAATCCAGTTACGGGTTCGACCTCGAAGTGATAGCGGAGTTAAGCAACGGGGGAGTTCAGCATTTCTGGCGGGACGGGAACGGGTGGCACGCCGGCCCGGTGTTCGGATTTGTTACATAGGGGTCAGCCGTCCCGTTTTTCCGTCTTTTGTAGCCGGTTAATTACGATCAGGTGGCGGAGACTGCCACCGTCACCAGGTGCTCTTCCTTGGCAACGTCAGGGGGATTCCCACCTGCGCCGCCACCTGACTCGTAGGCGGGCGGTCCCGGGCTGTTCGCCGGTCACGGTCATCGTCTCGACCGTGCCGGCGCCCCCGTGCGCCACCGTGGTAGGCGCCCCCCGGGCCGCCCGGCTCCATTCGACGTGGACGGCCGCTTCATCGCCCACGATCTCGTGCTGCCACGAGTAGCCCGTGGACGGCACCCCGTGAAGTTCAAAGCTTCGGCTTTCGCCTACACGAAGATCGAGGTGGTCAGGCAGGTCGGGCACGCTGTTGGTCCTTACCCCTAATGAACTACGAGGCTGTGACGCAGAGTCTAACTGTGGAACCTAGCCTTCAAACAGGTACGCCCGGCCAGTGCCAGATTCTTCGCCCTCCGCTCCCACCGCGATCATCGAACCCGAGATGGAGACCGCGTAGCCGAATTCGTTGCCGCCGCTGCTACGGGAGCGCGACGCCAGCTCGGCGGTTTGGTGCCAACCCGTGGCCGTGCTCGTAAAAAGGTACGCCCGGCCTGCGCTGGGAGCTTGAGCGAAGGTGCCGACGACGACCATGTCCCCCGAGACAGCCACCGAGTCCCCGAAGTCTTGCTTGCCAAGAGGTCCGGGACCAGCCAGTTTGGCGCTCTGGCGCCAACCGGTGGCCTGTTTGGTGAACAGGTACACGCGGCCCGCGTCTGAGGCGGCCAGGCCTGCGCCGACCGCAATAACTCCGCCCGCAACGGCGACAGAATCGCCGAAGCTGTCGCCCGGGATGGCGCCGGAGCCCGTCAGCTCGGCCGCTTGGTGCCAGCCCTTTCGTTCCCGGGTGAAAACGTAGGCGCGCCCGGTCTCCGAAGCGTGCCCGAAGGCCCCGACCACGATGGTGCCGCCCGAGACGGCGACGGAATCGCCGAAATCGTCCTTGGCGGCGGTGTCGGACCCCTCGAGCCTGGTTGTCTGCCAACCCTGGCCGGAGGTCGTGAACACGTAGGCCGCGCCTGCTTTCGAGTCGTGGCTGGGTGCGCCGACCACGATCGTGTTGCCCGAGACGGCGACCGAAACGCCGAAGGCGTCGCCCGCGACGGTGTCAGGACCTCCGAGTTCGGCGCTCTGTTGCCAGCCGGCGCGAGTTTTGGTGAAAACGTACGCCCGGCCCATGCCCGACGAGAGAGCAGATATTGCCGGTGCTCCGACCACGATGGTGGCGCCCGAGACAGCGACCGAGTCGCCGAACCAGTCGGGGCCAAGAGTGCGCGGGCTTTCAAATCGGGCGCTCTGGTGCCAACCTGTGGGCGTCTTGGTAAAAGCGTACGCCCGTCCCACGCCCGAGGAGAGGAGGGGTGCTGCGGGTGCGCCGACCACGATGGTGCCGCCCGAAACGGCGACCGAAGCGCCGAACCAGTCCCAGGCGACCGTCCCCGAGCCGGTTAGCTCGGCCATCTCCCTGCCCACTGATGGTGCCGCGGGCCGGCTCCCGTTCGCCCGTGCGAGGGGGGTGTTCGCAAGTGTTGCAGACCCAAATACCGTTGCCGCCGCTACGGCCAGGGCAGCGAACTTGCTCTTGGCCCTCACCACATCATTCTGACCGCGGCCCGGTAAGGTCGCAACGTTATTGTGCCGGGGACCAGCGAAAATAGGCCCGACGACCGTCCCGGCGGGAAAGGGGGACTAGGAAGCGTTTCCCGTGTCGAGTGCTTGCCTGAGTGACTCGTTGAGCGCGTCAAGGCCCTCTGACAGCGCCAAGGTGGCAACCGCCATCGCTGCCTGCTCTTGCGTCATCGCTTCAAGGCCAGCTTTCTTTCGGAAAAGCAGCTGGTCGCGTGCGGCTCCCTCAGGTAGCCCCCAGATGCGTCCGGTCAGATCCAAAAAGCTTTGCCAGGCCAGGTCGGCCCGGCGAAGTTCGGGCGTCGACAGGCGTTTTACGGAGTCCTCGAGTGCTTCCAGGTCGACGCCAAGGTGTTGCATTACAGATACCGCCACTCCCTCGCCCAACTCGATCAACCCGGCCAATAGGTGCTCCGTGCCGATATAGCGATGGCGCCAGGTCAGGCTTATCGTTAGCGAACGTTCCAGAGCTGCCTTCCCTTTCGGCGTAAAGGGAGGGTGGCTACGTCTATCTGGAAGCGACCCTTGGCCGAAGGCGGCCTCGACGGTGGCGCGGACCACCTCGATATCTATCCCGATGGCGGCCAATGCAGAAGCGTCGTCAACCGCCCGGACGGGAACGTAAGTTGCGATCTCGGCCCACACCTTTTCTCGCACCTGTTCCAACGCGACGGAGTGCTCCTCCAACGCCACGGCTGCCACACCGGTCCCTTCGCGCAGCATCCCGATCAGTAGATGCTCGGTCCCAATGAAGCCCACTCCAGTCTCGACGGCTTCAGCTTGAGCCTCCATCAGTACCGTGCGGGCTCGGTCCGTGAACCTCTCAAACAACTATGGCTCCTCTCCCATTGACTTGCGCCGGCGTGCATGCTTTTCGTGTACGGACTGGCGGCTGACCCGGAGCTGCCGGGCGATGTCTGCCCAGGACCAGCCTTGCTGGCGGGCGTTGTCCACCTGAAGGCGTTCGATTTGTTCGAGTAGTGAGCGCAACGCCGCCACGGCCTGCAACCCCACTCCAGGGTCTTTGCTCCCCAGACGGCCGGCCAGCTTGGGTGCATCGACCAGCTGGGCATCTCCGCTCATATTGTCAAGCTACCCTGACACGACGGGATTGTCAAGAGGCCCTGACGACAAAGGCTATGAGTGATCGAACCGCCAACGTAGTGTGGCGCGGGCCTACGGCGTCGTCGGTGCCAAAACCGTAAACAACTCTGGGGATTATTTGGCAGAGCTCGTACGGGGAGGGCGGGCCGGCTAACTCGGGCTGTAGCTGGTCCAGTGCGCGTTCGACCGCCGTAAGAACCCGGTTATCACGACCACCATCCCGACCACGAGGGCGGCCAGGAGGACTACGACGGCGATATGGCCGTCGATGACGAACAGGGTGCTCACAACGGCGCCGGATAATAGGGCAATGAAAGGCAGCACGCGGCGACCGACCCGCGATCCCTTTCCGCCACCTAGAGCGCTATCGATGAAAGTGGCCGTGATCAGTTGCGTAAAGGTTGTTGTCGTCACGTCGGGCACGGCCAGTTTGCGGGCCGTTGCGGTCTGGATCCCCATAGCAATCGCCAATGTGAAGATCAGCCCATAGCGATAAGCGCTTGTCGGTGGGTTATTCGTGAGCGAACCGAGAACGGCCCCGACGGCGAGAAGGACCACTTCGGCCATAGCGGTGGCGAAGAGGTACTTTCCACGGTGGCGAGACCGGCCGCCACTGATCCGGCCGCCGACGGTGGCACCGATGGCGAAACTGACCAATGAAGTTACTTGTGCGGAGGCGGAAAACCCCCGCGCCCCGGCCAGAGCTACCCCGAGAAGTATGAAATTGCCAGTCTGGTTGCCGACGAAGACGTGGCCCAGGACCAGGTAGCTAAACGCGTCCACCAGGCCTGCCGTAAAAGTCAGGCACAGTAACAACGACCCGAGGGGGCCGTGGTCGCTTTCGCGGCCCGGGTGGAGCAATTCGCGAGCCTCTGCGACGAAGGATGCCATAGGAACTCTCCAGACATTGGGGCTCTCGCTGAGCTGTGTGGGGCCAAGCCTTGTCCGGCGGCACTATAAGCGTCCAACGCACCACGTGAACCGGGCTCCGGCCTGGCCCTGCCGCCACTCGGGGCCGCGCTCACGAGGGTGCCGCAAGCCCGCCCGGCGACGGGCCTCGGCAGCGTCCTCGTTGGCGCGCCTTTGAGGTCCCGAGCCGGTAGACCTGGGTCATGGACCGGAACCCGAAGAAGTTAGCCCTCGCACTCCTCGCCGCCGTCGAGGTCGTTTCCGCAGCGCTGGCGTGGCGTGACCTGGCCACGCGAAGCGACGAGCAGGTCCGTGGGCGCAAGCGCCTGTGGCGCATTTTCATCGCCGCCAACCCGGGCAATTCGGTGCTGTACTGGGTCGCCGGCCGCCGATGATATTCGCCTCTCCCCAGAGCGGCCCCTGAAGGGCCCGATGATGTCCACGCCTGGTCGAGACCGCTACTACATAGGTGTGCTCCTCGGCCAGCGCCAGCGCCGTGGCCAGCTTGGCGCGATTGGCCCGCCGGCCGGGCAACCGGGCGTTCCAGATAGCAAGCCTTCAAAGGCTTGGTGGCGTGAGACAGGACCACGTCTTCGCCGGGGCCCCAGTCGAACAAGCCTCGAGTGGCCGCCCAGGTCGCGGGTCCGACCAGTACAGACGCCGGCTTGGCCGTTTGACTGAAGAGCGGCGGCCGCGCCGACCACCTCTCCCACCGCTCCGTTACGCGCAGTAGGCCAGTCCCGCGCCCGAGATCGAGGCCGGTCTGTCGTCGAGCGGATGGGCGGCGCACGGGTAAGGCATTAACAGCAAGAGCTGCAGTAGCGCCCATTTGGTTTGATGATCATGTAGCAAAAGACGGTGCCGTTTGTCACAGGAATTATGCGGGTGCGACCAGGCCATTGGGCCGCAGGCTCGCTGTGGACTTCCCTGCTCACCCGACCGGGCACTCACTCGGAGTTTCACCCGGAATTTGCGATATTCCGGGTCATTTCCCTGGTCCTTCGTCCACGAAAGCCTCACACTAAGCGTCACGACCCCTGCCCGGAGCGACCTTCGCTCCGGCGTCGCGTCATACGGACGCGGATCGGGTGCCGGGTTGGTCATCGATGGAGGAAGCCATGGGCAAACTCGTTTCGCTGTTCAAGTGCGGACCAGCAAGGACGCCGCACCGTGCCCTTCGCCTGGGGTTGGTCCTGGTCCTTTTGGCCAGCCTCGTCATCACCGGGTTGGGGACGATCACGCCTGCCGCGGCGGCCGGGGGTAGCGGGCCCGCGGACCTGCTCAACCTGGGCGGCCTTACCGTTACCGCCACCCCGGCGCAGATCACGTCGCTCGAGGACCTCGAACAGCAGGCTGTTACCAATACCCTCACCGACCACGGGCTGCCGCAAAGCGATTTCGACGCGGCCCAAACATGGGGCCGTGACTCCGCCGAGGGCGAACTCTGGGCGCTCCTGGTCCAGGCCATCAACACACCTGCCGACCAGCAGACGACGGACCAGGCCAATGCCGTGGCGTGGCTGTCGAGCCTGGTACTGCAACAGAACACCCAAGCCGCCGATGACGCCGGGCTCGAGTACGCCAAGTGGGCCGGCCTCGGGGCCAGCGCGTACGAGAGCCTCCTCACCACCGACCCGAGCGAGTCACAAATCCAGTCGTTCCTGTCTGGCCCCCCTCTCAATTACGGCCCCGGTGATGGACCATCAACCCCCGAGTCCACTTCGGACGAGGGGTATTGCCTCTATGACCCGCCGTCTGGAGGGACCACTTACACGAACAACGTCTTCTACGACTCGGGGCTGTATGCGCCGCAGACCTGTTTCACACCGTGTACCAGCCTTTTGGGCTGTTCGCCGCCCACTCCCACAGAGAGCCAGTTCGTCGGCTGGGGGGCCGCTGACGCGGACGAGCAGTCGTTCGACAACTCGGATTGGACCTCGGTCGACAACGACATCGCGGAGTTGCTCGGTTACGCGGCAGCATCGTGGGCATCGGGGGCCGCGTTCATCAGCGCGGCCACTTCGTCGGCACTGGTTGCTCTTCTGAACAGCACGACACTCGCCGCTGCTCTGTCGCCTTTTGCCGGTACATCCCCCGTGACAGGGGCGATCGCGGCCGCGCTGCAAGCCGGGGAAGCAGGCTTTGCCGAGGCCCAGGCCGGGATCGCGGCCGCCGATATCGGAAGTGTTGTCGGGGTTGTGCTCACGGCCATAACGGTTGGCATCATCGAGGCGATCAACGTCATTAGCGCGGCTGAAATACCCGGCCAACTCGCACAACTGGTTTACAACGCCCCTACCGCGCCGCCCTACCTGGCCTCGATGCTGCAGAGCTCCAGCGGGGCCGTCGAGCTCTTTTCGTTGTTTGTCGATGCCACCCTTCCGGAGCCGACACTGTCGAGTTGTGTTAACCCCTCCAGTCCCATAGTGATCGGCGGTCCGGGGGGAGAGGTGGACAACCCGGCGCCGTGCCTTAATGCGCCGCCCGTGGACCCCGCATCGAGCAACGACCCGACCCTCATTATCACCCCGGAGGGAGCGACGACCGGCACGCCATCGAGCACCCTCGACTGGGAGAGCCCGGGCGCCGGTGGGACCGAAAGTGCGTATATAACAGGCAACTGGTTCGTGGATACCGAGACCTCAGGGAGCGCATCGTTCACTTACCAGACCATCGACATTCACTACACGAACTGGTCTGGCGACCAGGAGATCGCGTGGCTGGGGGACGACCCAGCGACAGGGTACGAGTTCATCACCACCCAGGCCGATGCCTCGCCTCCCGTCGATGCGACCACTTGTTTGAGCGACGGGACCTGTTCCGAAAGCCCGTCCATCGAGTACGTCGGACCTGACGGCAACAACTACACGGCGAGCTTGGCACCACCGTCAGGCCCGCCCATCATCCCGTCCAGCTGCCCGCCTTCCACCCAGTTCGTGATCCAGATATGCCCAGGTACGTCGACTTCCCTCACGGCCGAGCCCGGGGTGGCCGAACTGAGCCGGCCAGTCCAACTAACCGCCAGCACCACGGGGGACTGCTTGGTGATAGTGGTCGGCGGTAGCTCAACTGCGTGTGCAGCGGGACCGGGCACTGTCGATTTCGTTGACGACACGGGAGGCCCGGACGTCACACTGTGCTCGGGCGTGGACGCGTCCTCGGGCACGGCTACGTGTACCTGGACACCGACTTCTCTTGGGACCAACGACGTCTACGCCACTTTTGACCCGGCCAGCACAGATGACGAAAGCGGGTCCCAAGCAGAGGTCGACGTAACGGTGGGCAATCTGGCACCAACGACGACCACGCTGGCGGCGTCGTCCCCGGCACCGTCCCTGGGAGCGCAAGTCGACTACACAGCGACGGTCGCCGATCTGTACTCAGGGGACCCGGCTCCCACCGGGACCGTTACGTTCACGGACGGTTCCTCGGTGCTGTGCAGCTCCGAAGGGCTCGTCTCCGGGGCCGACGGTGACACGGCAACGTGCTCAACTTCGTTCAACCAGGCCGGTCCCCAGACTGTCACGGCCTCCTACAGCGGCGACTCGGGCACGCTGGCCTCGGCCGGGTCGAGCACGGTCTCTGTCCCGCCCGGCCCGACGACCGTCAATGTCCAGGTACCCCGCGTGGTGGTCGCCGGTTCGCCCTTCTCCGTCGGCCTTCAGAATCTCGGCGGCAGGCGTTCCTCAGAGCTCGGTCACCGGTTCGGCGACCGTTTTCGACGAGGGAGACCCCTCGGACGTGGCCCAGTGCTCAGCGAGCATCGTCGCCGGCGCGGGCACGTGCAAGTTCTCAGAAGCGACCGCCGGCCCCCTGACCCTTGGCGTCAGCTATACCGAACCGTATGACAACGGCGCCAGTACTGTCGCTACCCAGGCGGTCACGGTCGGTTCACCTACCATCACCGTCATGGTCTCCGGATCCGGGCTCTACGGGTCGGCTAACCAAAACTTCACGTACACGGGCAATGCGCCGGCAGGCGTCGGTGTCGCCGGCGTGCTGGCTTGTGCCAACGTCGAAGGCGGGGCATCCGTCGATGCCTCATTGCCCGGCGGTACCCATACCGTCGACGGCTCGACGTGTAGCGGCCTTATGCCGACGGGCCAGTTCGCCAGCGAGTTTTCCATCTCTTACGTCGGCGTAAACGACGGTTATCTCGTGAAGCCCGTACCGCTCTCCGTTACTGCATCGAGCAACACCATGACTTACGGCGGGAACGTACCCGGAATTACGGCCACCTTTCAGGGGTTCGTCAACGGCGATACCGCTTCGTCGCTCAGCACTCAACCGGTCTGTTCGACGGCAGCCACTAGCTCCTCCCCGGTCGGTAGCTACTCGTCGGCGTGCTCGGGAGCGCAAGACCCCAGCTACACGATCACGTATAACGCCGGCCAGGTCAGGGTCGAGCGTGCTTCGCTCACAATTACCGCTTCGAGCCCGGCGATGACCTACGGCGGGCCTGTCCCGGTTATAACACCGATCTACAGCGGCTTCGTCAACGGCGACACCGCCTCGTCGCTCAGCACCCAGCCGGTCTGCTCGACGGCCGCCACCAGTTCCTCTCCGGTGGGCACGTACCCGTCCACATGCTCGAGGGCAGCAGACCCCGATTACCTGATCAGTTATCAGCGCGCGTCCGTCAGCGTCGGCCAGCAAACGCTGACGATAACGGCTACCAGCTCCACGATGGCCTATGGGGGCACAGTGCCGGCCATAACGCCGCTCTACGGTGCCAGCACACCTTCGCTGGCCACGTCACCCACGTGCTCGACCGCCGCCACCAGCTCGTCCCCGGCCGGGACGTACGCGACGACGTGCTCGGGGGCGGCGAGCCCCAACTACGCCATCGGGTACGTGGCCGGAACGGTCACGGTCGACCAGGCCCCCCTGACGGTCACCGCCACCAGCACCACCATGACCTACGGGAGCACTATCCCGGCTATAACGGCCAGCTACGGCGGTTTCGTGAACGGTGACAGCGCATCTTCATTAGGCGCGGCCCCGACGTGTACGACCAGGGCCACCAGCTCGTCGCCGCCGGGCACTTATCCGACGACGTGCACCGGGCTGGCCGACAGCGACTATGACATCACCTACGTCCCCGGGTTAGTGACCATCGCACGGGCGTCGCTAACGGTCACAGCTTCGAGCGCGACCATGACGGAGGGCGAGGGCGTTCCCGCCATAATCCCTGGCTATCGCGGCTTCGTGAACGGTGACACCTCGGCCTCTCTCATGACCGGCCCTACCTGCACCACAACGGCCGCCAGCTCTTCCCTCAACGGCATATACCCTTCGACTTGCTCCGGGGCGGCCGACCCCGACTATGACATCAACTATGTCCCGGGGACGGTGACGATCGACGTCCGGTCAGCCGCTGCCCCGACGGCGCCGAATACGGGCACGGCTCCCCCCGGCTCGGCCACTACCGGCACGGGAACTGCCGGGTCGGCCACTACCGGCACGGGAACTGCCGGGTCGGCCACTACCGGCACGGCTACCACGGGTGGGAACAAGAGCCGCTCCGGCAAGGCGGGCGGGACCGCTTCGACGGGGCTTCACCGGCCCGAGGTGACGAGCCTCTCGCCTGCCACCGGGGCGAAAACCGGCGGGACGACCGTCGTGATCCGAGGGAAATGGTTCGAGGACGTACAGAAAGTAAGCTTCGGCAAGACCTCTTCTCACTTCCAAGTCATGTCCTCTGACGAGATCATCGCTCACTCACCTCACGGGAACGGGACCGTCGCCGTACTCGTGACGACTACCGGAGGAACGTGCGCCGATAGCAAGGTGGACCGCTTCAAATACGTGGCGTCCAATAGGAAAAAGTAGCGGGGGTCGCCGTTGCCAGCGCTTTCCCGGGTGGGTGGGCTCGGTGGGGATCGAGCCCACGACCGAGGGGATTATGAGTCCGCTCGGGACCTCTTTCGACATCAGCCCGGATTTGTGTTTAGGCAGTTCAGATGACCTTTTGAGTAACCGTTAGGGACCGCTGGAGACCCCTGTTAGCCAGTCGTTGGGTCACGTTTGGTTCACGCCACTGCCTTCCAGCTGCAATCTCACTGCATCTCAGATGCAGTGATCGTGCTATTCTTGTCCCATGGCTACCAAGACGATCGGCTTCGCCGTCGAGGAGAAGGACATCGAACGCCTCGACCGGCTCACCAAGCGGTTCGCCGCCGGCAACCGCTCGGCATTCCTCCGGGAAGCGATGCGACAGATGGAGGTGGTCGAGCGAGCGCAGCGGCTAGCCAAGCTCCAGGCCTACGGCGCTGAGCGGGCTGCGGAGACTGGAGTCAGCTATGAGCAGGCAGTCGAGGTTGTCCGGCGCGTGCTCAAGAAGAAGCATTGACTCGGCAGCCCGTCACTGTCGACATCAATGTTTTCGTAGCGGCGGTAACCGGTGGCAACGACACCTTTCATTCCTGGCCCGCTCCCCCACCTGTGCGCGGGAACTTTGCCGCCAATGTGGTGGGCATCCTCAACGACGGGCGCGAGTTCTCGCTTTGGCTTACTGAGCACATCCTCGTCAACGTTGTGCGTGTCCTCGCCGCACCCGCCCCGAGCGGCTACGGCTGGGCCGCGGAACGAGCTCAGGAGTACGTCGGCGTGCTAGTCGAGATCGCCGAGTCCGGTGGTGGTGCTGCGGTCGTGCCCACAGAGACAGTCGCCGATTGCGCCGATTACGAGGACAACCGCATTCTCGAATGTGCGGCCGCCAGCGGGGCCTTACTGATCGTCAGCGATGATTCCGACTTGTTGTCAATGTCGCCATGGCGAGGTACACCAATCGTGACAAGCCGAGACTTTGTCAATCGGACCGACGCCATGAGGCGGGGACGCCGCTAGGGAGGAGAGCCCCGTGGCCTGAGGGCGGCCTCCCGTGCCGCACTGTGCGACTTTCCTTTCGGACAAACGGTACGGGCTGGCACCAGCAAATCCAGCAACGCCGAGAGCGCCGCGGGCTAGGAGTTCGTACCCGTTCCAATTCGATCGGGCCCCACAGGTGCTGCGCGAGAACGACCACCGTGGCGCCCGCCGCGGACCTCGGCGAGTTCGCCGCGTGGAACCCGACGCTTCTCGTGCGAACTGCTAGACAATCGTCTGCAGGCGGGTCGTCCTCGCAACGGGTGATTTACGCCGCCTCGGTCGCCAAGCAGTTCACTGCGTTCCTTGCGGCGTTGCTTGTCCCAGAAGATATTTCGGCGTCTAGTGGACCTGCTTCTCCAGTCGAAATAGCCCTTGACCGGCGCCGTTACGTATCACCCAAGCTCACAACGGCTCGTCAAATCTCGCTGGATTGAGGACCAGCTGAGGACCAGACCTGTCAGGTTTGTTGCTAGACGATCGAGCACGGTGCCGTCGTATATGGAACGGTATGGGGCACTCCTCGATACGGGTCACGCTCGGCACCTATGGGCACCTCTTACCAGGCATCGATGAGCACCTCACAAACGGTCTCGACACCCTCGGGAGAGCGGCGCGGGGCGACCGATCGGTCAAGGCTGGATCCGTTGGGTCACGTGTGGGTCACGCCGTGGTCACGCCCCGCGTATCGGCAGTGGAAAAATAGGCTCCCACCTGCTCTTTTGTGCGTGGGCTCGGTGGGGATCGAACCCACGACCGAGGGATTATGAGTCCCCTGCTCTGACCGCTGAGCTACGAGCCCTTCTCGCGTCTGACCTGCGGCTATGTCTGAGGCGACCTCAACCCTAGCCCCCCTTGGCTAACTCTTGGGTAACTCGGCAATTCCCTGGAAGGGGTGGAGAGCTCCCTACGCGTGGCGATAGGGCAGCGTGGCCAAGGTGCGGGGCGTTGCCAGCGAGGCTGTTTCGTGGACAGTGGGCCACGGACACGTGCGCGTACGGATATCTTTCGCCCCGTGGATGGGAGAATTGTGGCTTCACTGAGTCGACATCGAGGCCACCGCGTAGCCCCGCGGAGGCAGGACCAGATGGAAAGCGAGGGGTCGTGCCAATACGAATAGGGAACATCACCTTCGATTGCGACGACGTTCTCAAGGTCGCGGGCTTCTGGTCAGAGGCGCTGCGGCGGCCGCTCGACCCCGGAAGCGGCCCCGGGTTCGCCTCTCTTGGCGGTGACGATCCTGACCGGCCCGAGCCTGCTTGGTACTTCGAGAAGGTTCCCGAGCTGAAGGTCGCGAAGAACCGCATGCACCTGGACTTGGTCGACCCGGACCCCTTGGCCGTCGACCGGCTGGTGACCCTTGGTGCATCCGTCGTGGGCGAGCACCAGATCGGAGGAGGACGCCACCGCTGGACCGTAATGCGGGACCCGGAGGGCAATGAGTTCTGCATGGCAGCAAAGAGTTTCACCGGTTGAACCAGGCAGGACCGACGGGGACAGTGCGTGGAAAACTTCATGGGTGCCTTGTGCCAACCAGCCCGGTACCGACGCCGTCATGGCCGAGCAGGTCGCCTACTACCGGGCGGTGGCGGCCGAGTACGAGTCCCACGGCCTGCAAGCGCCCGGCGGGGAGGAGCTCGTAGAAGCGATCGAGTCGTTCCGGCCGGAGGGGAGCGTCCTCGAGCTGGCCTGCGGACGTGGCCGATGGACGGCCGAGCTCCTGCGCTACGCGACCGAGGTGACCGCCGTCGACGCCGCTCCCGAGATGCTTGCGGCTGCCGCCGAGCATCTCGGCCAGGAGCCCCGGCCCGCTTCGTCCAGGGCGACATCTTCGATTGGCGCCCCGAGGCCCGGTTCGATGTCGTGTTCTTCGGTTTCCTGCTCTCCCACGTGCCGGAAGAGCACTTCGAGGCCTTTTGGTCGCTCGTTGCTGACAGCCTGGCGCCCGGTGGGCGGGCCTGTTCGTAGACGACGGTTACCGCGACCCCGACGAGCTGGTCTACGGAGATGATTCACCCGTCATCGAGCGAAGGCTCAATGACGGCACCGCCTATCGGATCGTAAAGGTGCCGCTTGAGCCGGCCAGCCTCGAAGCCCGGCTCCGGGGGATGGGTTGGGACATATCGGTCAGGGCTACCACCGGCCCTTTCCTCTGGGGTGCGGGCAGGTTCCTCGGTTGACTCGGCAGCCCGGAGAATTCCCGTTGTCGGTGCGGAGGAGCCGGAACTGGTGGCGGCCGGTCAGTGTGAGTATTTGCCTGAACGGGGCGGGAAATGCCCTCCGGCCCCTGTCGACGTCAACCAGCTCAACCCCGTGGGCCCGGACTCCTCGCCGTGGTGGACAACGACGCAGCCCTCAGCGGCCATGACGTTCTTGTACCAGTCGACCTGGTCGCCATAAGTCAGCTCAGCAATGAACCCCCCGGGTACTTTCGCCAGGATGACGGGCGTTTCGTAGGCTCGGCCTGACTTTCGCCCGACGTGACGGACCAACGAGAACGGGCCAATGCCGGTGCGGGCCATCCGGGTCGTCAACCGGTTCAAAGAGTGCTTCAGTACCCAGAGGAACCGTCCCGCGCACTCGGTCTAGCCGTGCCCGAGCTCCTGGTGAGGCCGCACAACTGTCCCGGGTAAGCAGAGCCTGGCCCAGTTCATAACGAGCAAGTTTCTCATTACCGTGGCTGGCCCGCCGCCATCCTCGACATCGTCTGAGGCGGCTGGCGAGCGGGAAGTTGCCGGATGACATCTCCTCGTCGGACGGGACCGGTACGCGGCGGCTTGACATATGCCAATATCAGAATATGATGAAGCGTGGCCAGAACTTCCACGACGTCGGACGTCTTCAATGCAATTGCCGAGGCACACCGTCGCGAGGTCCTGGACGCGCTCATCCCGGGCGAGAAGGCGGTCGGGGAGATAGTGAACGAGCTGTCGATGTCCCAGCCCCAGGTCTCGAAGCACTTACGGGTGCTCAGTGAAGTGGGGCTCGTCAGGTGCCGCGCCGAGGGGCGTCGTCGGCTTTACCGCCTGGAACCAGCGCGCCTTCGGCCGTTGCACCAGTGGTTGGCCCGCTACGAACAGGCGATGAACGACCGACTGGACCGGGTGGATGACTACCTCAAAGGGCTACAAAGCAAGGAGAGCGGCAGTGAAAGCTAAACGGCATGGAGCGGCAGTCATCGAGTTCCCGAGCGAGCTCGAAATTGTGCTCACACGAGAGTTCGATGCTCCAGTCCAACTCGTGTTCGACGTAATGACGAAGGCCGAGCACCTGAGCAAAACCATCGCCCCATTTGGGGAAAAGGTGACGGAGTGCTCGATCGACCTGCGCGTGGGCGGGGACTACCACTACGTCTTTGTGACCGACGACGGGACCGAGTGCTCGTTCCGGGGTACCTACCTGGAAGTGGAGCCGCCGACCCGTACGGTCCAGACGTGGCGCTTCGAGGGCTGGCCGGGTGTGGAGGCCGTCGAGACGATGGAACTGAGCGACAATGCCGGAATGACGAGGATGACGTGGAAGCTGGCGTTCCGAGACAAGGCTGGCCGCGATCACTGGACGAGGTTCGATGGCGTCGAAGCGAGCTTCGACAAGACGGAAGATTATTTGAGGTCACTGCTCGACCAAAAGCAAGCGGCCTCAGGGTAGCCCAAACACTCGGCGGGCTCTCCCCCGAACACGACCGGATAGCAGGTATTGACACCAACTTGAAACCGATGGTGCGCCAGAACCTTGCGCAAGCAATAATCAGCCTGACAGGGAGATCCGGCCACGGCTCTAGCCGTCCTCGGGGATGTTCAGGACATGACGCCGCCGCCCGGCATCCCGGCGTACGCACTCGTTGAAGGACATCTGATCGCTGGCCTCGCCCACCTGGCGCTGGGGGACCGGTATGCCGCCGCCGCCACCGCCGAGGCCGCGCTTGCTGCTGCTGAGCCAGATCGGCTGATCTTCCCGTTTGCCATGTTCAACGCGGCGGAGCTCCTCGACGCCCTCCCACGTCACCAGACCGCGCATAGCGCGTTGCTGGCCGATGTCGTTGACATGCTACGGGGTGCACCGGCGCCACAGATCGACCGGGGGGGCACACCGCAACTGGAAGCGCTGAGCCCAGAGCGAGCTGCGGGTACTTAGCTTTTTGCCCACAAACCTCACACGGCCCGAGATCGCGCGATCGCTAACCGTCAACACCGTCAACACCGTCAACACGCACATCCGCAGCATTTACGCCAAGCTCGGCACCAGTGACCGCGGTGCGGCCGTGCGCCAAGCACGCCAGCTGCGGCTAGTTGGCATCGGGCGCGCCGGGGTCAGCGCCGAAGTGAACCGTAAACTTTTGCGAGCGCGGCCCTCTAAGTACCGAAACCATTAGTGTTCGCTCCTGTGACGGGCACGGAAAATGTGAAGGTCGGAAAAAAGCATCGGCTGCTGGTGCTGGGCGGTACGAAGTTCGTCGGACGCGCACTGGTCGAGGCCGCCCTGGACCGGGGTTACGAGGTGACCCTCTTCAATCGGGGTCTCACAAACCCGGAGTTGTTTGAGGGCGTCGTCGAGAAGCTACATGGCGACCGGAACGCCGACCTGGGTGCTCTCGGTGGCCGGACGTGGGACTCCGTGGTCGACGTTGCTGCTTATCACCCCGCCGTTGTGCAACGGTCCCTTGACGTCCTCGGCGGTGCAGTGGCCCGCTACCTGTTTGTCTCTACGGTGTCGGTCTACGCGGACCAGCGGGTCCCGCCGGTCGAGGGCGCCCCCGTGCTGGGACTGGAAGATCCCTCCGATGACAGCCCCCAGAGCTATGGTGCGCGCAAGGCGGCGTGCGAAGAACTGGTTATCCGGGCACTGGGTGACCGGGCGACGGTCGTGAGGCCGGGGCTGATCGTCGGCCCGCACGACCCCACAGAGCGGTTCTCCTACTGGCC
Organism: uncultured Acidimicrobiaceae bacterium; assembly: GCA_963754115.1. Taxonomy (GTDB): domain Bacteria; phylum Actinomycetota; class Acidimicrobiia; order Acidimicrobiales; family Palsa-688; genus Fen-671. Next base: position 1,351,833 of record CAVWFC010000010.1, read on the forward strand.
GCGACGAGTGGCTGAGGGAGGGACGGTGCTGGCCCCCGGGGGCCCCTTGGACCCGGTGCAGTTCATCGACGTCCGGGACCTGGCTCGCTTCATCATGCGCCTCCTGCAAGACGACCGGAGCGGCATTTTCAACGCCACTGGGCAAACTTTTGAGTTCGGCTACCTGCTGAGCGCTTGCCTGCGGGTGTCATGCAGCAACGCAAGGGTGGTGTGGGTGCCGGCCGAGAAACTGTTGGAAGCCGGGCTCGATCCCTGGATGGGTATACCACTGTGGATTGGTGACCCGGCCTGGCATGCCGCCAACCGAGTTGATATCACTCGGGCGCTGATGGCGGGCCTCGAGTTCCGTCAGCTCGACGAGACAATTCGCGCCGCCCTGGGTTCCGAACCGCCCCTCCAGCCGGCCAGCTTCGACCGGGCCACCGAAGCACGGGTGCTCAACCAGGTTGCGAGAGCCGGACCGGACGGCTGATGCCGAGCCCCTTCTACTGTGTCTGGGCCCTGACGCCGTAACAAAGATATGGCAGGCTCTCAGGGAGTACCACCGTTCGAGGAGGCAGCATGATCAAGCCCTTGACTAACTTGCCGGCGGGCGTAATCGGGTTCGAGGTGGCCGGGAAGATCGAGGCCGAAGACTATCGTGACGTAGTCCTTCCTGCAGTAGAAAAGGCGGCGCAGAGTGGCGACGTACGGTTCCTGATTGTCATCCCTGAGTTCCACGGTATGTCGGTTGGCGCCCTGTGGCAGGACCTCAAAGTCGGCACGGAGCACCTGCGCGCCTGGAAACGCATCGCCGTCGTTACCGACATCGACTGGGTGCATTATCTAACGGGCCTTTTCGGTTGGCTGACGCCCGGCGACGCAAGGACCTTCACCCTTGGCCAGCGCGACGAAGCCATCGCCTGGCTAGCCAGCTGAGTTACTCGCCGGCGGGCGCTGGGCCCAGTTATATACCGGAAAGTGGTCAAAAAGTGTACCCAACGACCTGGCCGTGAGCAAAGATCGGCCCCAGCGGCCTAACAATTGGTGCCGCTGGGACCAGTTATGGCCGAAAATGCCCAGCGTAGTTACGGTTCTACGCTGAAAATGTCGATGCCGCGCCGGTGGGCATCGGCTGCGACGACGAGGCTGGCGGTAGCAGACAGCTCGTCGCGTTGAACGGGGCTCAGGGGTTCCACGAGAACGGCAATTTCCGCTTCCATCGCCTTCGTAGCCCGGTCGACTAACGCCCGGCCGGCGGCGGTTATTTCGACGTTCACGCTGCGACCGTCAACCGCGGACGGGGCCCGCCTGACGAGCCGGCGTTCCTGGGCTCTGTCGACGAGCCCGGTGACGCTGGTCTTGTCGAGTTGAAGAAAGCTGGCCAGCTCCTTGATGGTCGGCCGCCGGTCTCGCAGAGATCCCCAGAAGACGGGCCTGGACAATGGAAAGGTCGTGGGCCGCGGCGACCCGCCCGAGCGCGGCCTGCACCGCGAACGTCAACTGGGCCAGGGCGTCCACCAGGCCCAGATCGGTTACGCCCGGCAACGGGGTGAGGACGGGGTGGTGCTCGGGTCGAGGCATGTCCTGCAGTATAGGCTGGACATAGTTGGTGTTACCATCTATTATAGTTGGTAACCCCAACTAATGCCTGGAGCTGACCGACGCTCCGGTGGGACAGGAGGCTAACCGTAATGAACATGCACGCGGCCGTGGTCCGGTCCTTCGACCACCCTCCTCGCTACGAGGCCTACCCCGTCCCCCAGCCGGCCGAGCCCGACGAGGTGCTCGTCGACGTCCTCGCCGTGGGCCTGCACCCACGCGTCCGCAGCGATGCCGCGGGCCGCCACTACACGAGCACGGGCACATTGCCCATGATCCCCGGGATCGACGGGGTCGGCCGGTTGCCGGAAGGTGAGGTGGTCTATTTTGTTGTCCCCGCCGACCGGTGGGGCTCGATGGCCGAACGGGCCATCGCAGACCTGCGCCTGACCGTCCCGCTACCGAAGGACATTGAGGTGGCCAAGGTGGCGGCGGCCGTGAACCCGGCCATGTCTGCCTGGGTAGCGCTGCGCCGCCGCGTCCCTCTCCAGCCGGGACAGTCGGTCCTGGTCCTCGGGGCCACGGGCAACGCCGGCGCCATGGCCGTGCAGGTGGCCAAACGACTGGGAGCCGGCTTCGTCGTCGGCGCTGGCCGCAACCCGGAGAGGCTGGCCCAGCTGGCTGCGCTCGGCGCAGATCAAACCGTCGCCCTGGCTGACGACCAGGCCGTCACGAGCGAACACCTCGCCAGCGCGGCCGCCGAGGTGGACATCGTGCTCGACTACCTGTGGGGCAAACCGGCCACCTTGGCCATGATGGCCCTTCTTCAGGCCCGGGCCGACAGGAGCCGGGCCCTCGACTGGGTGCAGATCGGTTCCGTGGCCGGCCCCACTATCGAGTTGCCCTCGGTAGCTTTGCGGTCGGCGAACCTCCGCATCCAGGGCCATGGGCAGGGTGCCGTCCCAACCGGCGCTTACGTCGCCGAGCTGCCGTCGCTGATCGAAGAGATCGACAATGGGGCGATCAGCTAAACGTCCGGCTGGCGCCGCTGACCGACGTCGAGGCCGCGTGGACCGCCCCGGACGTCGCCGGCCTGCGGACGGTCCTGGTCCCCTAGCGACTGATGGGCACCAGGACCGGGCCATAACAAAACCGGGCAAGACCCTGCTTGGACAGGTAACGCTATTTATGACGCCGGCGTTACATCGAGGGCGTAGTCATCATCTTCGACATTCCACTGGTTGTAGGTGGCGACCGTGGTGAAATTATTGGCCAGTGCGATGCTGTAATCCTCGTTGAACAAAGGCACGTACGGGACGTCCGTGGCCAGCACCCGGAGGAGTTTCGAGTAAATCTGAAAACGCTGGCGGGGATCTGTGGTGGCGTCGCCCTGGTTGACCAGGCTATTGACTTCTGGTGGGTTGTAAACGGCCGTATTGTACTCACCGTTCTGCAGGTTCTTGGTGCCGAGGAAAAAGTCCGGCATGGCCGCCGCGTCGGGGATCGTGCAACCGAAAGCCACAAAGAAGGGCGCTCGTCCCTTGTCCGGGCCACCGATGTTGGCCAACCAGGCGTCGATGGTGACCACTTTGACCTGCAGACGGATACCGATCGCCTGAAGCTCGCCGGCGACCGCCTCGCTCACATTTACGGTGCCACCGGAACTGAACTCCAAAATAGAGGCGGTAAAACCGTGCGGGTAGGCCGACTGCGCCATTTCGTCCTTAGCGCTGGCGACGTTGTAACCGTACAACTGTGTCGACTTCATGAGCCCGTCTACCTGCGACTGCGACGCTATTGTCAAGAGCGACTGCGGAGGGATCAAGGTGTACGTGGGCGTCGCATAGCCCCCGTTAGCGGCGATCAAATCGGTGCGGTTGAGCGCATATGCGACGGCGCGCCGGACATGGACATCGTTCCAGGGGGCGACCTGAGTGTTCATGCTGAACATACCCTGGTCGCAGCCGGGCGAGTTGACCAGTTTGGCCCCTGATGTGCTGGCGAAGCTCTGCTGCGCCCCGGCCAGGCTGGGATCGAGGTCTACCTCACCTGCCCGCATAGCCAGGGCCAGACTGGTGTCGTTGTTGAACAATTTGACCGCGACGCGCTGGTACGGCACCTTGCCGCCCCACCAGTTCGGGTTGGCCGACAGCTCCGCCCCCGTAGTCGGGTCGAGGCTGTCTATCTCCCAGGGGCCAGTGCCCATGACGAGCACCCCTGGGTTGCCGAAAGTGCCTTTGTGCGCTTCGGCAAACTTCATCTCGAAGATCTCCGAATAGCGCTCGGCCGGTACCCACTGCCAGGCTGCATAAGGGTGGGCCAGGGTGACCACCACGGTGTAGGGGCCGCTGGCGGTGATGCTCTTTACCGCGTTGAACGGAGCTCCCACCTGAGACCCGGGGGAGCGCTCGTAGTCCCACGAGTAGACGACATCGGCGGACGTCAGCTCGTCGCCGTCCCAGAACTTGACCCCCGGGCGCAAATGGTACACGTAGGTGTCGGGGCCTGTCTGCGCCCATGAGGTTGCGAGGTACGGCTCCAGTTGCCCATGCGCCCCGAACTCCAGCAGCGTCTCGAGGCTCAGGGCGGTTACCGCGTTGACATTGATGTTCTTGGTCGGGTCGAGAGTGGACTCCTGAACGGCAGTCCACCCAACCGTCAGGGTCGGCGCAGAACCGCTGGCGCTCGGGACCGCCTCCGAGGAGGCGTACGCCGCAGGGGCGAAGGTTACGGCGAGCAGCATGGCTACCTGGCTAACGGCCGCGAACGCACGGAACTTCACTTTGTCTCCTTCTGCCTGTGAGTTTGAGCTCTGAGATCGGACCTCTGACTTCGGCGAAGGCCCCGGCAGCCGGGCCGCTGTGCTCGCGGGCTGGCCCCGCCAGGTCGAGTGACGCCTCGGCTTCTTCCCCGACGGACCTTCGTTGGATGCCGGGCTGCAAGGGCCGTCATGGTCAGGAGGAAGGGGGAACTTCTGTCAGGAACGCTACTAGCAGCGGAATGATGTACCGGTAACGGGCGAATGAACGCAAGGGGAAACCTTGGTGTCATCGTCGTGACGAAGCTCGAGCCGAGCACGTCTGGGTCGTCGTGTCGCCACGACGACCGGGCCGCGTCAGCTCAGCGGGTGGTCAGGAGGCGGGAGGGCCGTCTGCGGGCCAGCCCAACAGAGCTAGCCAAACAGAGCTAGGCAACTGGAGAGCCCGGCCCGGAGCGCTAAAGTGGGCACAGAGCCGGATGAAGCCCCGGTGGCTACAAGCCTTCAGGTGCGTGGCCGAACCTCCCTTGACGGGGATGATGGCTTCTACGCACGAAGTTCATATGCGTAGGGGAGACCGGCTCATTGTTGTTACCATCCGCCGCAGTCCAAGCGCTCCAGGTCAGCGTGGTGCTGGTCTTCGCGCCCTTTGTGAGCGGTGCCATCGCGCGGCTCGAGGCCCGGCTGCAGGGCCGCCGCGGCCCACGCGTGCTGCAGCCGTACTACGACCTGGCAAAGCTGTTCCATAAAGAGACGCTCGTGCCTGAAGGAGCCAGCTGGGTCTTCTTGGTCGCCCCCGTGCTGGCCTTCACGTCCTATTTGACCGTCCCCCTGCTGATACCTGTGTTGACCGACTTCCCCTTACCGCTCGGCTATATGGGCGACATCCTGGGTGGTGGCCTCATACTCGCGCTCGCCGGCTTTGCCGTGGCCCTCGCCGCGGCCGAGACCGGTGACCCTTACGCGCAACTGGGCAGCAGCCGGGCCATGACGTTTGGTGCCCTGATCGAGCCGTCCGTCTTGTTCGTCGTGTTCACGGTGGCGCTCATCACGACTACCGACTTGCCTTATGCGATGGCCGCGGTCGACCGCTCTTCGCTGGCCCAGGTGCTGCGGCCTGCGCACCTGTTTGCCGCCACCGCCTTCTTCCTCGTCGTGCTTTCGGACACGGGCCGGATCCCGGTTGAAACTCATAGCAGCACGCTCGAGTTCGGGATGATCGACGAAGCGCGGACCTTCGAGCACTCGGGGCCGGCATTGGCGTTATTGAAGTGGGGGGCGGCCGTAAAGCAGTTGGTCCTGTACGTGATCCTCGTGGACGTTTTCAGCGCCCCCTGGGGGCTCGCCGGCTCCGCGCAAGTTGGTTCTGTCCTGCTGGCCGTCCCCGTCCTTATTGGCAAAGCGTTGGCCGCCGGTGCGATCTTCGCCATAATCGACAACACCTTTTCCAAATTGCGCCTGTACAAGATCACCGAGTTCATGGCGTCGGCATTCGCCCTATCGGCCGTGGCCGTCCTTGTCCTCTACCTGGGAGGTGGCTAAATGCTGGGCGCCTTATCGGTCAACGCCCCGGCCCCGCCTTCGACTTTTGACGGAGTGACAGAAGGTATCGCCGTGTTCGTACTGCTGGTCGTCTTCGTCATGCTGCGACAAGCGCTGCTCCACTGGCAGGTCCGCCTCTACGCCCTGCAGTCAGTCGGCGTGTCGGTGCTCGCCGCCGTGCTGGCGGCGAACGAACATGCGGCCGACCTTTATGTACTGGCTGGCCTCTCGTTCGTCCTGAAGGTCATCATCGTCCCGGCCATAATCCTGCACCTCGTCCGCGAGGCCGAGGTGGACCTGGCTGGCAGCCAGCGCTTCGGGGTCGCCACTGCCGTGCTCCTCGGGGTGGCGGTCTCAGTTTTCGCCTTCCTGGTCGTCAGTTCGTTCCATATCGGCGGGCCGGGCCGGCAGGCTCCCCGTACCGGCACTCGGAGCATCGGTGGCCACCGTGCTGGTCTCGTTTGTGCTCGTGATGTACCGAGCAGACGTCGTCTCCCAGGCGGTCGGCTTCTTTTCGATGGAAAACGGGATCTCGGTCGCCAGTCTCGTTATCGCCGCACGTATGCCGTCAATTGTCGAAGTCAGCCTCCTCTTCGACCTGCTTGTCGCCGGGGTCGCCTTCGGGGTCATAATCCGGGCCCACCATCGCCGCCACGCGTCGTTTTCCACCGAAACCCTCGACCAGCTCCGCGGCTGAAAATCACCAATTGAAGGGATCCCTCCCCTGAGCGCTCTGCTAATTATCATGCTGGTCCTGCCCCTGGTGGCCGCGTTGACCTCGTGGTTGGCGGGGCCACGCCTTGCGCAAGCGGCTACGGTCGCCAGCGGCGCCGTCATGCTTGGCCTCGCCCTCGCCCTGGTCCCGACCGTTGCCCGGATCGACCCCGCTGGTCCCTTACGGAAAGGTGCCGCCGCTCAGGTGCACCCTTATGGCCTGCACGTCGTAACGGCCCTCGGCGGCTGGCTTCGGGTGGACTCCCTGTCACTGGTCTTTCTTTTGGCCACCGTTTTTCTTTATTCGCTCACCGCCATCTTCGCCGTGGGTTACGTCTCCGGCCCGCCGGGGGTGGACGTGACCTATCGCCGCCGCCTGTTCACGGGCCTCAACCTCTTCGCCTGGGCCATGGCGATGGCCCCGTTGGTGGACAACCTCGGGCTGTTGTGGGTGGCCATCGAAGTCACCACGGTTGTCGAGCGCGTTGCTGGTCGCCATCGAAGGGACCGATGGTGCCATAGAGGCGGCGTGGAAGTACATTCTTCTCGCTTCTCTCGGCCTCGGCCTATCGCTCCTGGCCACCGTCGTCATGTACCACGCCGGCAGCTACTCCCTTGGCGGCGTGTACGAGCTGTCCTACGGCAAGCTGATCGGCGCGGCCGCACGGTTCCCGGCGGGGACAGTCAGGCTTGCCTACCTGCTCGCCGTCGTCGGCTACGGCACCAAGGTAGGCTTTTTCCCCTGCATACCTGGCTTCCCGATGCTCACTCGGAGGCGCCTACTCCGGTGTCGGCGTTGCTTTCGGGCGCTCTTTTGGCCACTTGCTTCTATGCCATCCTGCGCTTTTACCAGATAACCGTCCCCGCTGCCGGCGCACCTTTTGCGCGTGACGTGCTGGCCGTCTTCGGGGTGGCCACCTTGTTGATCGGCGCCCTGTACCTGGCCTCACAACGGGACCTCAAAAGGATGCTGGCCTACTCGTCGGTCGAACATATGGGCATCCTCGCTATCGGTATGAGCTTCGCCTCGCCTCTAGCCGTCGCCGGCGTACTGTTACACGTGCTGGCCCACGCCGCCGCCAAAGGCACCGCCTTTTTTGGCGCCGGCAGTGTGGTGCGCAAGTTCCACACGAAGGACCTGGGGCGTATCCGCGGCGGCATTGGCCTCTTACCCTGGAGCGGGCCGCTCCTCGTGGCGGCAATGTTGGGCCTTTCGGCTTTGCCCCCCTTTGGCACGTTCCGTTCGGAGTTCTCGATAGTGGCCGGAGGTCTCTCCGGTACGTCGGGGAGCCTGGGGCAGTCAGTAACCGCCGCGCTGGTGGTGCTCGTAACACTTGCCTTTCTGGGCCTGTCGTGGCACATCACTCAGATAATGGCTTCGCCGGCGCCCGGCAGTAACACCACTATGGCCAGGGGCGAGACGAGCAAGTTGATGGTGCTGGCCATGTTGGTCGCCTTGGCGGCGCTGGTCGTCCTCGGGGTCCATCCTCCCTCTCAGCTCGACAACTTGTTCCATGGCGCAGTTACCGAGCTCGGGGTGTGATGACATGACGACAGAGCAACCCACCACCCGGGGTGACCGCGAATGGTCCGAGCTCCAGGTGGCCCCCGACCACTTTGCCAGCACAGTGTTATCCCGCACGTTCACGGGTCGTCATGACGGGCAATTGGTGGAGCGCGAACGCGGGCGGCGGACGCTTTGCCGGGCTGTTCGCCTCCGGCCACGACGACGGGTCTGTACTGCTCCGCGCTGCCATCGCTCGCTACGGCGAACTCGAAGTAGTCAGCACGAAGGTGCCGTCGACCAGCTCGGGGCGCCCCGCGAGTTACCAGGCCCTAACTCCTTATTTGCCCGGCGCGGCCTGGTACGAGCGCGAGATCGCTGACCTCTTCGGCTTGGTGCCCGAGGGCCTCTCCCACGTCGACCCTCTGGTGCTTCCTCGCAAGGACGGTGAGCCACCGCCGCGGCCCGGAGCTGCGGCGGGTGACCGGCCGGCGCACATCGTGCCCGACGACTCCGCTCCCGCCGCCCACCTGACCGGAGAGGGGGTTTTTACCCTTCCCTACGGCCCGGTCCGCTCGGGGATATTCGAAGCCGTCCAGTTCCTGGTGGAAACGCCCGGTGAGGATATCCCTTATCTTCGCCCCCGCGTGTACTACAAGCACCGGGGGGCCGAGACGCGTTTCGAGGGCATGCCCCCTGCCGATGGTGCTCTCCTGGCCGAGCGAGTGGAGGGGGTGGCCTCGGTCGCTCACGCCATGGCCTTCTGCCAGGCAATAGAGTCCCTCGACGCTCACGGGCCGGCGGCGCCCCCTGAAGGGGCGTTGCTGGTCCGGGCTGTGCACGCCGAACTGGAGCGTATCGCCAACCATCTGGACTCGACCGCCCGCCACACCGAGGCGGCCGGCCAAGCCGTGGCTTACGCCCGTCTGACCTGGCACAAAGAGCGGGTAATGCGCCTGCGGGCAGACCTTTGCGGGCACCGCTTCGGCCGCGGCGTCGTCATCCCGGGCGGGGTGTCCGGCCCACCGGCTATCGCTCCCGCCGCCGCCATCGGCGCCTTGGCCGCCATTGAAGGCGACGTCCGCAGCGATATGCACCTGCTCATGGCCACGTCATCGTTCGTTGACCGGATCCGCGGCACTGGTGTGCTGCCCGGCGACGTGGCGAGGTCCAAAGGCGCCCTCGGTCCGGTCGGACACGCCTCGGGATTAGAGGAAGACATCAGGACGCTACCGCCCTTATGGCCCCTACCGCTTGATAACCGTGCCTGGTCCCCGCGCTCGGGGTTCGGGCGACGCCCTCGCTCGCCAGCTAGTGCGGTTGGAAGAAATGTGGGGCTCGTTCGAACTTTCCAGGCGGGCACTCGAGGATCTGGGCCACGTCACCCCGGAGGGGCCGTGGGCCGTCCCGGTGGGACCGGCGGACGGTACGGGCTGGGGTTGGGTGGAAGCGCCACAGGGTGAGCTGCTGTACCTCGTCGAGGTGGAAGGTAACCGGCTCCGGCGAGTGAAACCCCGCTCCGCCTCGTTCCACAACCTGAGCATTTTCCCCGATGCCTTCACCGGCGATATCTTTACGGACTTCGCGTTCATCGAAGCCAGTTTTGGCTTATCTATTGCAGGGGTGGCCGGCTAATGCCGTGGGTAACTCGCGGCCTGCGCCGGGGTGTGCTCACGAGCCGCTACCCGGCCCGCCCCGACGGTTACGGCAAAGACTGGCGGGGCTGTGTCAACGTCAGGCAGGACCGGCCCAGAGCTCTCCCGGAGGGGCGGGCAGATATTTGTCCCACTGGCGCCATCGCCCCCGGCCCAGACGGCGCACCAGTGCTCGACCGTGGCAAATGCATCCTCTGCGGGCGTTGCGTGACGGCGCGGCCCGACGTCTTTTCCTTCGACTCGTCGTTCGAGGTGGCGAACCTGGCTCGCTCTGCCCTCGTCGTACCCGCCACGCCCCAAACTGAACCCGCGGTGGCGGCGGCCCGGGCCGAGCTTTCCCGGCGCGTCGCGGCGCTTCGGCGGTCCGTCCACATCCGACATGTCGACGCCGGCTCGGACGGGTCAGAGGAGTGGGAGATCGCCGCCCTGCTCGGCCCCATCTACGATATCCAGCGGCTCGGCATATTCTTTTCCGCCAGCCCCCGTCACGCGGACCTCCTCCTTGTGACCGGCGCAGGGTCGGCCGGTATGTCAGGACCGCTGCCGCGCCTGCTATGAGGCGATGCCCGAACCCCGGGTGGTTGTGGCGGTGGGGACGGACGCCATTGGTGGCGGGATCATCAGCCCGAGCTACGCCACTTCGGGCGGCGTGGGAGACGACGTGGCGGTAGACGTGTGGGTCCCGGGCTCGCCCCCGAGCCCGTTTTCGATCCTCCACGGGATCCTCATAGCTGTCGGGCAGCTCCCGGTCCCGGGGATGTCGTCGTGAGGCCGGTCCTGCTCCTCGTCGCCCTCTTGTTGATGGCGGGTGGTGCCGCTGTCAATGTCGGTTTCGGCAGTGCCGCCAGGTGGTCGCGCTGGGCCACCTATGGCCTGGGGGCGGCCGCATCGTCGCTCGTCGCCGTCGTCGGTGCGCTCAGCGTGACCGGCTCCGCGGTGACGGTGGACCTCGGCAACTTGTTGGACTTCGGCCAAACCACGCTTCGGCTGGACCCGCTGGCGGGGCTGTTCCTGACCCTGGTGGGCGGCCTGGGGCTACTGATCTCTTTATCGATGCTCAACTGGCCAACCCCTTCGCCGGCCGGCGGGCGAGCCTGCGGCTGGGCCTACATGGTGCTTCTCGCCGCCGTGACCACGGTGGTGGTTGCAAACGATGCGTTCACTTTTCTCTTCGCATGGGAGGCACTCACCGTCGCTTTTTACGTGCTCGTGGCTGCGACCCGAGCGGACCGCGACCAACCGGCGGCGGCGTGGGCGACTGCTGGTGTTGGTGCGTGGGGAGGAGCCGCGCTACTCGTGGGGTTCCTCCTCCTTGCGGGCGCCGCTCATTCTTTTGCCTTTACCCCCTGGGCCCGACTGCCCGCCGGTGGCCTTCGTGACACCGCCTATGCCCTCATCGTGACCGGCTTTTCGACGAAGGTGGGGCTGGTGCCGTTCGAGGGCTGGATGCCCCGTGGCTACCCGGCCACGCCGGGCCCTGCGCGGGCGGCCATGGCTGGCCTGGCCGTGAACGCCGGCTTCTACGGCCTGTGGCGGTTCCTCGCCGTGCTGGGCCGGCCACCGGTCTGGCTGGCGGTCACCGTGCTGGTCCTTGGGGGCATAACGGCGTTGTTGGGCATCGCATTTGCGGCCGTCCAGCCGGACCTCAATCGCGTTATTTCTTATTCGAGCGTCGAGAACGGAGGCCTGATCCTCGTTGGCTACGGGATGGCCCTGGCTGGCGCATCCGTTGGCAACGGGGCTCTTACGGCCGTTGGCCTGCTGGCGGCCTCCCTGCAAATGGTGGCGCACGCGGTGGCCAAATCGGGGCTCTTCCTGGGAGGTGCCGGTTTCGAGTCAGACGCCGGGAGCGCTCAGCTGAACCGGCTCTCAGGGATGTTGCACAGGCAGGGATGGTCCTCGGCCGCGTTTGCCGCCTCTGCCCTCACATTGGCCGGCCTGCCTCCGACCATCGGTTTTGTCTCGGAGTGGTTCACCTTTGAAGCGCTGATGCAGCAGTTCCGGCTCCCCAACCTGGCCTTGCGCCTTGCTACCGCCAGCGCCGGGGCGCTCGTAGCTCTAACCGCAGGTGTCGCCGCCCTGACTTTCGTCCGGCTGCTGGGTTTCGTGGTCCTGGGCCGACGCGACACGACGGGGATGCAGGCAAGAATACGGCAACGGACGTCCCCCGCCGGGTGTCGCTCGGTGGTACCGGCGTGTTGTGTTTTGCCCTGGCGGCGGCCGCGCCATGGACGGTGCGGTACATCGCGCGGGGGCTCAGCCCCATAGTGGCCCGTTCCATCACGGACGGTGCCCTGAAGTCCCCCTGGGTACTTCAGCCCGTCTTTTCCAGTTTCTCCGCTCTTTCCCCAACGTGGCTCTTTATCGTGATGACCATTGGGTTCCTGGCCGTGGGCGGGGCCACCGTGCTCGCCTCACGCGGACGATTTCTATTGGTGCGCCGCGTGCCCGCCTGGCGGTCGGCCACGCCCGCCGCCCGCGGCCCGTACAGTTATAACGCCTTTGCCTACGCCAACCCCATTCGCCATGTACTGGGCAACATTCTGGGCACCCGAAAGGCAGCGGCGGCTATTCCGGGGCGCCCGCCGGCCGCACCGCCCATTACAGGTACGGAGACCGACGGGCCCGACGAGTTGGAGGCTGGACCTGGTCCCCGTGAGTCCCGCCAGCTCGTCACCGCCCGGGTCGCCGAACCCGTGGAGTCCTATCTTTACCAACCGCTCCTCGCCGGTTATTTGGCCGTGGTGCGAGCAGCGAAAAAACTGCAGTCGGGGCGGCTCGGGGCTTATGTCGGTTACATGCTGGCCGTGCTGATCGTTGTCCTTGTCGTCGCCGCCGCTTTGGGATGAGCTAAATAGCAGCCATCATTTCGACAGTTCCCATCGGGCTCGGAGCTTCAACGTTGGCCGGTATGGTCGTGGGGAGATGGCTGCTGTCCCACAAATTCCCGTGCCGCCGGCACGAACTTTGCTTTTTGGGCCCTCCGCGGGCCGCCACGCCGGCTTTTCCCACCGGCTGTGAACCCACAAAACCGCAAACGTGAGGCCGCGTCCTCGGCTCCGCTTGTCAGCGGGAGAGCCCGGGTGCCGGCCCCGTTGCTCAAGAGGCGCTTGCCGTCGGGACGAGGCGCCACGGAGCAGCCGAACGCGTCCGGGGACGGGGACGCGCCCCTCAATACCCGGTTTTGGGTGGCCCTCGTGGTCACCGGTATGGCGGCCGGGCTTCTCGGTGCGCTGATGATGTTCGTACTGTTCAACGTCGAGCACCTGGCGTTCAACTTCCAGCACGGGACCTTCCAGGCCGCCGTCGAGCGGTCAAGCAACGCCAGGCGCATTACGGTGCTCTTGATAGCCGGGGCCATTGGAGGCCCGGCCTGGTACGTCCTGCGTCGTTACACCAAGGGCGAGAGGTCCGAGGTCGACGATGTTATCTGGAACGGGGACGGACGCCTTTCGTTCCGGCGTTGCCTCGGCACCGGTCTCATCTCGGAAGTGGTTATCGGGATGGGGGCATCGATCGGGCGTGAGAACGCGCCGAAGTTAATGGGTGCGGCGTCAGGCACGGTTATATCCGGCTGGCTCGGTCTCACCAGTGGCCAGCGCAGGTTGCTCGTGGCCTGCGGCGCCGGCGCTGGTCTGGGTGCCGTCTATAACGTGCCGCTCGGGGGCGCCCTGTTTACCATCGAGGTACTGCTCGGCAGCGCCGCTTTGCCGGCCGCCCTCCCGGCGGTGGCGTGCTCTTTTATCGCGACGCTGACGTCATGGGTCTACCTGCCCTCTCACGCCACCTACCTGGACATACCGCCGTACCATTTCACCGCCACGGTAATGGTCTGCGCGCTGCTGATCGGGCCCATCGTCGGCTTGCTTTCATCCGGCTACATCCGCCTTATCGGGTGGGTCTCCCACCACCGCACTACGGGGCTGATGCTGATCCCGGCCATGTTGGCCGCCTTCGGGCCGCTCGGCTTGATCGGGTTCCGGTACCCACAGCTGTTCGGGAACGGCCAGGACATGGCTCATGACGCATTTTTGGGGCAAGGCACGCTCGTATTGTTCCTGGCGTTGTTCATCCTGAAGCCGCTCGTCACGTCGGCCTGCCTGAAAAGCGGTGCCGCGGGCGGGCTTTTCACTCCTACGCTCAGCACCGGCGCCGCCTTCGGCGCCTTCTTCGGCCTGGCGTGGTCCTATCTCTGGCCTGGCTCTCCGGCTGGCGCATTTGCCATGGTTGGCGCGGCGGCGATGACAGGAGCCTCGATGCAGGCCCCCCTGGCCGGCCTCGCTCTCGTCCTCGAGCTCACCCACACCGGTTTTTCATTGCTGGTACCGATGATGGCGGCAACGGCCATCGCCACCGCGGTGGCCCGTTACATCGACGGTTATTCGATCTATTCCGCCCGCCTCCCGGCGGCGCAGGGGCTAGCGCACGCCCGTCGCCAGGTAAATCCCGACCGCCACTATCCCGAGTAACGAGAGGACCCCCGCCGTGACCGCCGGCCACCTCGGCGCCACAAGGGGGTCGCCGTGGGCGGCCAGGATCTTCACGATCTGGCGGTATTGCACGAGCCCGAGCAACATCGCCAGCGCGGCCGTGGCCACCAGGGCTAACCCGATGGCCCGGGCCGCAGCGGAACTTGTCGGCGATGAGTCCCGCACCTCGTTCAAGAACAGGTTGAACTTCGACACCACAAAACCGAGGCCGGACAGGGCAATGGCAGTGCGGACCCACGCCAGCAGCGTGCGGTCAGCGGCCAGCTGTTGACGGACGTCAACCGGGCCCTTGTGCTCGGGGGATGGGCCGCCCTGAGAGCCGGGAGGTAGCGGTCCCGTCACGTGCACGGCCGGTCCAGCGCCATCAGGCGGGTACGGCTGACAACCGCAGCCCCCGTCGTGCCCACTACGTCCCCGATCATAGCCCGCCGCCCCGGTCGGGCCGCGGAGGCACGAGCTGGCCGGCCCCGCTAGACCGCTATCTATCGCTTCACGATCAATACCCGCGAAAGGACCAATGTGGCCCGCCGGGTATGGTCCAGGAGGCGAGGGAATATCCCGGCGACATAGCGGGCAATCGGCGAAGATTGGCCGATGTTGAGCACCGTCAACGACCTGGAAGCCGTCCTCAAGGACCGTCGGGCGCAGCGCCCCGCCGGTTCGTACACCGCAGAGCTTTTCGATAACCCGGAACGCATCCAGCGCAAGATAATGGAGGAATCGTTCGAAGTATGCCTCGAGCTCGGCCGGGCCGAGCGAGACAACGCCAGGGTAGTGGCAGAGGCCGCCGACCTGATGTTCCACCTGCTGGTCGGGCTCGTGGACTGTGACGTGACCTTTGACGCGGTGCTGGCGGAGCTGGCCAGGCGGCGACGGTGACTGCACGCGTCGCTGTCCCGTCGCGGGGGAGGCTGCGGGACGAGGTCGTTGTGCTGCTAGACCGGGCCGGCTACAGCGCGTCTGGTCCACCGGGTGGGCAGCGGGCTGACCGCCTCGGGGTCGAGTTCATCGAAATGCGGCCGCGGGACGCCGCCGCTTGGCTGGCGGCGGGCCGGGTCGAAGGCGCCTTTATATCCACAGACATCGTTCTGGAGGAGCGCTTGGGGCACCTGCCCAGTACCCCGCTAGGCGTGGCCCGCTCCGAGCTGGTGGTGGCTGTCCGCGACGACGATGCCAGGACCGGCATCGGAGATCTCGATGGCGCCGTCATAGCCACGCACATGCCGAGAGCAACGAGTGAATGGTTCGGCGCCCGCCGGATCGGCGTCAAGGTCGTGACGATGGGAGGCGCCCTGGAGGGTGTTTGTGCCGCGGGGTTGGCCGACGCCATCGTCGACCTGCGAGAGACCGGCAGCAGCCTGCAGCGGGCCCGCTTGCGGGTCCTCGAGACCATCACCAACTGCGAGGCGCTCTTTGTCCACTGTGAAGATCCGGCCCTGGCGGGCGTAGCCCTGCGGCTACAGGCGGCGCTGGACGCTCGCCAACTGCGCTATGTAATGCTGCACCTGCCGCGGAACTCGCTCGACCGGCTTGTCAGCATCTTTCCGGGGTTGGTTTCTCCCACGGTGCTGCCGCTGGCAGGACGCGAGGATATCGTTGCTGTGCATATGGTTGTGGATACCTCTGACTTTTGGCTACACCTGGGGGAAATCCAGGCCATCGGTGCCACGGGGATCGTCTCCTTGGCGCCCGACGCACTGCTACGGTGACGAAATTCACGTATTTGGTGGGGGTATTGGCCTCTCCGCCCAGCGGGCCCCAAAGGTTAATACCAACGAAGACGACCGGGTAACTCATAATTAGATAGGCCCCCGGCCAACTAAGTTGATTGGTTCCCGGTCATTCGGGGTTGCCATCATGTGCCCTAGGTCACAGCAGATCCGGAAAAAAATGGGCCCTTTGACCCACTAACCGTTACAAATGCACGCGAAACAGCCCGAAGCCCCTAATGTTTATACCTTGTTGATGTGACCAATGGCATGGGGTTGCCCGATATAGGACGGAGTATCGTTGCCGGTGCCCAGCACTCCGAGCCTGGCCGTTCAGCCTGAGTCGCGTAGTCAATTCAGTGCACTGCGTGCTTGGTTTACTACGTTGGGCGCGCGACGAATCGGACTTTCAAGAAGGCCACTATGAACCAACGAAATCGGAAGGCACTGGCCAGTTTTGGCCTGGCAGGCTATTAGCCAGTTTGGGCTAGTGGGCTAGTGCCGACCCAGGCACTGCGTGGCCACTCGCCCCTCATGGTGGAGGCGTTGTGATCGGCTCAGCTAGCGGGTCAGCCGGCCTGCAGGCGCGGGGTGGGGCCGGTGCTGACGGCCGGCGCGGTCACGACTGGCCGGGCCACGTGCAACCCGTTCGCAGCAGCAACCCGTTCGTGGGTAGGCGGTCCGAGATGGCGCTCCTCGAGGACAGCCTCGTCCGCGCCCGGGGCGGGTCGCCGCAGATCGTGGCCATCGAAGGGGTAGCGGGGATCGGTAAGACGTCGCTCGTCCGTCACTTCGTGGCCCAGGAGGACCCATCCACCGTCTTTTGGTGCAGCGGCGACCTGGACGAGGTCGGTTTGCCCTGGGGCTTGCTCACCCAGCTGGCTGAAGCCGCTCAGGCCAAAGGCGCACCTGGCCTTGCCGATCTTGTGAAAGAGCTGAGCCCCGACACCGACCCACTGCTAGTCGGGGCCAACCTCGTGAGGTTGGTCAAAGAGGACCAACTGGCAGTGGTCGTCCTCGACGACATCCAGTGGGCCGACCAACAGTCACTGGCCGCCGCCCGCTTTGCTTTCCGGCGGCTGACGCCGGGGCAGGTGCAGGTCGTCATGACGTACAGGCCGGAAGAGGCGGCCCGCATGGGGGAAGGCTGGCGCCGGTTGCTCGTAGAGAAAGGGTCGCGGGTGCGGCTCGCCGGGCTCAACGTGCCTGAGCTGGTCGAACTTTCGGAGGCAGTGACGGGTTCCCGCCTCTCGCGCCGCGCCGCCGCCAAGTTGTTCGAACAGACTTCCGGGCACCCGTTGTACGCCCGTTCGCTCCTGGAGCAGCTGCCGGAAACGATATTCGAGCGCGCCGACGGGCCCTGCCCCCACCGGTCGACCTCGCCAGCTCCGTTTCGTCCCGGCTGGCCTCGTGCAGTAGCGCCGCCCAGCACGTCGTCCGGCTCGCATCCGTCCTCGGTTCGACTTGCAGCGTCGTAGATCTTCGTTCTGCCGCGTCAGTGGTGGATTTCGCCGACGCCCTCGGAGAAGCGATGGAGGCGGGCCTGCTGGGTGAGGTGCCAGGCAGCAACGGCCGTGACGTGAGCTTCCCGCACCTGCTCGTCCGCTCCGCCGTTTACCAGGCTCTGCGCGCCCGAGAGCGTCGAGAGCTGCATGCCGCGGCTGCGCGCGGCCTTGTGGGCCGGGCGGCGCTGGAGCACCGAGCGGCGGCGTTCACTGCGCCCGACGCCGAGCTGGCCGACGAGGCGGAACGGTACGCGTTCGAGGACATAGCCGCAGGTCACCTGCGGCGGGGCGCCATCGAGCTAAAAATGGCTTTGAGCCTCACCCCCCAGGGCCGGCCAGACGGCCTCGATTGCTCGCGGCCGCCGAAGCCCTTCTTGTGTCTGGCGATGTCCCCGCCGCCGCCGCCCTGGTCAAGGAGCTCAACGGGTTCCCGGACGACCCCTGGATGCGCTATGTAGAGGGCTACCTCGCTCTGCTGCAAGCCCGTGTGGCGGACGCCGAGGCCCTGTTGGCCGGGGCTCGTGCCAGCCTGCAAAGCGGCCCGCCCGCCGATGGCGCCCCGGGCGACCTGGCGGTGCGGGTGGCGGCGCTGCTCGCCATCATCGCTGTGGTCCAGCTGGATTACCCGGCCATGGTCCGCTTCGGCGAAGAAGCGGCACAGGGGGCTGCGTCGCAGGACTGGGTCGGTGCTCTGGCCTGGTTCTCCAAGCTCCTGGGCCTGGCGCTGGCGGGCCGGGCGCAGGAGGCCCTTGCCCTGCTCGAGCCGCTCAACCGGCCTGACGGGCCCAAGGGCCTCGAGGCGCTGGTGGCACGGGGGATCGTCAGACTGTGGACTGATGACCTGGCCGGCGCTCACGCCGACCTCACGTCCGCCGCCGAAAAGGCTGACGCCGGCCGGCCTCTCGGTGTGAGCCAGGCCATCGGTTTCCTGGGGCACGCCGCTTTCAGGCTCGGGCGGCTCGACGACGCGGTCCAGCACGGCGAGGTGGCGGTGACCATGGCCTTCGAAGCCGACCGGGTGTGGGAGCTGCCCATGCTGCACGCTTTTGCTGCGCTGTCCCGTGCGGCTCGTGGAGACCTGGCCGAAGCCGACAACCATGTAACGGCGGCGTCTCAATGGGCCGAGCTGATGGGCACCCGTTCGGCCCGCGCTTTTGCCAGCGGGGCCCAGGCCCACCTGGCCCAGGCCCGCGACGACCCCGGGGCGCTCTACGAGGCGGCGGTTAACTTCACTGCTGCGTGCGACTCCGTCGAACCCGGGGTCCATCTCCTCGGCCCCGTCCTGGCGCAGGCTCTGGTAGCCCTTGGCCGGTTAGACGAGGCCGCGACCACCCTGGAGCAGTTCGAGCTCCTTGTCGTTGCCTCTGGCCGGCGCTCGGCCTCGGCTTCGGTGGCGCGAGTAAAAGGCCAACTGGCAGCGGCGCGAGGGGACTGGAGCGGAGCCGAGGCCCTGTTCGCAAACGCGGTGCGGATAAGTGAAGAGCTGGCCATGCCACTGGCGTCCGGTCTCGCCCACATGGCCTGGGGGACCGGTGCGCTACGGGCCGGCCGGCGCAAAACGGCGGGCCGCGAGCTGGCGACCGCCAGGCACATTTTCGAGGGTGTGGGGGCGAAGGCCTACGCTGCGCTGGCCGACCAGTCGCTCGAAAAACTTGGCATGAGCCGTGAGACCGGGGCACGGCTCGGCCCTCGGCTGCTCACCCCGACTGAGGACGCCGTGGCCAGGCTGGCCACCTCGGGTGCCTCCAATGCCGAGATCGCCAGACGGTTGGCCGTCAGCGTCAAGGGAGTCGAGTACCACCTGACCCACATCTACGCCAAGTTCGGCATCTCGTCCCGCCGGGAACTGGCCGTCAAAATGCGCGCCATGGATGCCAGGCACCCCGGCCAGGCTCCCGGCACCTAGCTGCCTTGTCCTGCGAGTGGCTCTGGAGCCCGGTTTGGGCCAACTTGGGCTGGCCCAAATGGGTGTAGGGTTGGGCTAACTCATCCGCATGGAAATGGGTGGCGACGTGCCCGCTTTAGGTGGCCCCGGCAAGGCACCCTAAAATGGGCTAGGAAGGACCCTAGGGTGGGCCAGTCGGATGGGCTGAAACTTTAGGGCCGTTCCCTAGGGACACATCAGTGCCGTAGGCGTATCCTCGCTTCGTTGAGCACGGGCCTTCGGGAGTAACGCAGTAGCGAAGATGCCTTTGCCGGCCACGGTTAAATCAGCCGCCAGGCGGTTGATCCCCGGCCTGGTATTGCAAACCTAGTAAGTTAGAAATGACCTGCCCCAACCCAAAGCGCTCTAGCCTGCAACCGGTCACCTGGGCTAGTCGCACAAAGAGAAGTTGGCCGGGCACAGTTCTGGCTCCTCGGCGAGTTTGATGTATTTCGCCAGGGGCCCTAAGGCTCCAAAAAGGGACGAGTCCAACTATGGCCAGACAGCCTCGAGAATTTGACCGGCTCACCCCCAAAGAACAGCAGGTCTTGTCGGCGTTGATGCGGGGGTCTACGGCAAGGGATATCTGCAAGCAGTTTTACGTCGCCATGCCGACGGTCCGGAGCCAGATCCGCTCGATCCTGACCAAGCTCGGTGTCAGCTCGCAGCTGGCTGCCGTCGTGCTGGCCTACCAAAGCGGTTGGCCAGGAGGCGGTATTGCCGAGCGCGACGGCCAGCTTGTCGTGGGCGGCGCCGAGCGCGCCACAGCCTAGGTAAAAGATGAGCACTTCGGCTCGCCGGTCTCAATGGGGCCTGACCGAGCTGATCGTCGCGCTCCGCTGGGCTGCACTATGGCTGTCGCTCCTGGCGATGGTCATGGCGGCCGGCAGCCCCACAAAGCTCGAGATCGCCTTAGGCGCCGTCTTGGCCCTCTATGCCGTGATCCGCACGGTATTACCCGTAAGGTTGGACGCCCCCGGGGTAGTCTTATCAGCATCGTCTCAAAGGCGCGCCCTGGTCGAGGTGTGCGCCGAGGTCGCACTGTGCGTCGTTGTCGTCCTGTTTACCGGGACGGTCGACTCTCCGTTTTTCTTCAGTCTGGGCGCCGCAGTATTCCTGGCCGGCTTGAAGGTACCCGCCCCTGCCCTGGCTACCGCCACCGTTGGTTCGATCCTGGGGTTGTTTTTCGCCGGTATCGTGGGCGCCCTCAGTTCGTCGCTCGCTACGGCGGGCATCGAGCGAGCGGCCGTCCTCGGTGCTCTGGCCATGCTCGCCTCTTACAGCGATTGGCTCTTGCGGTTGGGGATGAGAGAGGAAGCGGTCGAGCTCAAGCGATTGCGTAGCCTGGCCGAGGTCAACCACCTGTTGCTGGAGTTGCATGCCCGAGCGGCGACCACGCCTGCCTCGCTCAGCCTGAAAGCTGCTGTCGCAAACACGGTTTCTCGCCTGCACGGCCTGTTGCACCCCGATATTGTGGCCCTCTTCCTCGCAGATCCCACCACGGAGGGCGCCACCTGGGAGGTAACGGTGGCTGAGGGCGTCGTGCTCCCGGCTTCCATGCACCGCGGCGACCTTCCCGAGGCGCTGACGGCGGCGATGAACTCGCTGGGCCCGGTACTGCGCCCACAGCTGGGCGACAGTGAGGGTGTTGCCGGCGGAGCGGTCTCGGGTCTCTACGTCCCTCTCTGGGCGGCGCGATACGCTGCTGGGGTTGCTGGCGGCGGAACGCGTGGAAAACTCGGAGCCCTTCTCCGAAGCTGATGCAGATCTCTGTGGCGGGTGTCGCTCGTCACGCGGGTCTGGCCATCGACAACGCCCGCTGGTTCCACCGCTTGAGGACCCTGGGTGCTGAAGAGGAAAGAGGCAGGATCGCACGCGAAATGCACGACCGCCTCGGCCAGTCGCTCGCCTTTGTTGCCGTTTCGCTCGACCGCCTGGCCCTGGAGTCAAAGGATCCACTGCTGTCCGACTCGAGCCCTGAGGAAACGGCCGTCGAACTGGAAGCCCTGGCCGGGGAGGTGCGGCGGGCCACGCGCGAAGTCCGTAGCAAGCTCTCGGATCTCGCGTGCCGAGGTGGGCGAGGAGGGCCAAATGGCTGACGTGCTGGCCGGCTTACTGGCCCGCGTCGAGCAACGGTCTGGCATAACAACGTCGCTGCGCGCGGATGGCGATGGCAACCTTCCGCCCGTCACAGAACGCGAAGTAGCGCGAATAGCGCAGGAAGCCATCACTAACGCAGAGCGCCATTCGGGGCCCGCCGTATCAACGTGCGTTGGCACTGCGACGACGTGGCTGCAGAGCTTGAAGTCGTGGACGACGGTCGTGGTTTGGCGGCCACTGCGCCGCTTCGCCGCGACGCCTTTGGGATCCTTGGTATGAGGGAGCGAGCCGACGCCATCGGGGCGACATTCAGGATCGTCTCCCCACCGGGTCAGGGAACAAAAGTACGGCTGCAGATAGACCAGCCGCTTACTTCGACTGCTGGGGTGGTGTAGATGAGCGCTGTACAAACAATGTTGGTAGACGACCACACTGTGCTTCGCGAGGGGCTCCGCCGTTCACTCGAGGCTGCTGGTCTCGACGTGGTGGCCGAGGTGGGCGACGGTACCCAGGTCCTGGCCGCAGCACGCCAAAGCAACCCCAATGTCGTGCTTATGGACCTGTCGTTGCCCGGTCAAGACGGGATTGTGACGACCCGGCAACTCAAAGAGAACATACCGGATCTGCCGGTCATCATACTTACGATGTTCGCCGACGAGGCCACCGTGCGGGCTGCCTTCGCTGCCGGGGCGGTCGGGTACCTCTTGAAGGACTGCAGCACAGCCGAAATGGTCTCGACGGTGACATCAGCAGCCCAGGCGCGAACGGACCGAGCCGGTGGCGCATTGGCGAAGTCGTTCCTTTCGGCCACCCGGCGCGTGGGGAGGACCAATCACGGCCTGACCCGGCGCGAGATAGAGGTGCTCCAGATGCTGGCGAACGGCTCGTCTACATCTGATCTGGCCAAAAAGCTCTATATAAGCGCAAAGACGGCGAAGAACCACCTGGCCCACATATATTCGAAGCTCGATGCTGCGAGCCGGACCGAGGCGGTGGCCAAAGCCGTGCGGCTGGGGATCGTCCGTATCGGCTGATACGCTTGGCGGCGATACGCTTGGCGGCGTCCGGGAGACAAAGCCTGCGGCTTTGCCGTGATGGCTGGCTTACCAGGTACCTTTGTGCTTGAACACGATGGCGGCAGATGTCCTGTCAACGATCTGCCACTGCGGGTCGTGTGACAGATAGACGCTAAGAGGGGAGCCCTTCCCCCACATCACCCAGCGTATGTCCCAGTGCTTGAACACGCTGTCTGGGTCTATCGTCAGTGTGGACACATTCGTGTAGCTCTGGAGGATCCCGGTGCCGAAGTACAGGTCTGTGCGGCCGTCGACGAACACCGGGATATGGCGGTAAATCAGGTAGTCGTTCCACCAGTAGGTCGTGAATACCCGCCCGTTCTGGTGGTCCAGGAAGTTTGTGGCCAGCTACCGGTGCGCCAGAGCGACCCGCCCGCGGCAGGTGTACGCCGCGCGGGAATGTGCGGCCCGAGGACCAGTGCACCGACCAGGACCGCGGACCAGCGGCAGCGTCAACACTGTCGGGCGGACGGACTCTGTCCGCAGCGGGGTTCCAGGCCGCGAGCATCGAGCAGGCCGCCAGCGCGAAGTAGGGGGCGAAGCGTACGGCATGAAGGGTGGCCAGGAACAACAGGCAGCCCAAAGCGACGTCCTCGAGGGCAAATACCGTGTCGGAGAAAGCGAGCAGGCCGAGCAGCAACAGTATCGGGCAGACGATCACACCCACGAGGTAGTACGAGTGGAAATTGGGGCTCTGCCACTCCTGGATGAGGTTGTTGAGTACGGGAGACGTGCTGACTTTCAAGGCGTAAGGGATGAGGGCAGGCCCGTGGGGATTGATGAAGGTGGCGAGAAAACTGACAGCCAGCGTCAGTGCCGCCGCTTTCTTCGGGAGCGGCCTGGCGTGACTCGCAGTCGGCCACTTAGCGGGGGCACGAGTAGCCCAAACGAGCTCCAGGACGAGCATTCCCAAGCCCAACAAGAAGCTCCCGTGGACGTTGGCCCATACCAGCAACAGGGGCGGGACGGTAAGGAGCCAGGCGGGGCGCCTCGCGGGCCAGAGTTAGCAGCAACAGGAGCAAGGAGAAAAAGAAATAGCTGAGGTCCTGCGGACGGGCGGCAAGCCCAATGTAAAGACCTGCTCCGGCGAGCACCGAAAGCGCCGCCGTCCACAGCCAGCCGGCTCCAAGTTTCCTCCAGCGGATGACGCCGAGCAGCGAGGGCAGCGGTCGAGGCGCCGGCCGAGACAAGCCAATATGACAGCGGCGCCGATATGGTTTACGGACCAGGCCAGGAGTAATGCGAACCCCCATTCTTCGGACAGCCAGGGACGCCCGGCGACGGTATAGGAGAACACGTCGTGACGGATCACCGTGTGATGGGCAAGCATCCACTGGCCCTCGGCGAGCTGGTAGAACACATCCCCGGAAAGCCCCGAGCGCATTACTTGGTGGAATAAGGCGGCGCAGGCGCCAGCTACCACTATGAGCGCGGGGTGGAAGCGGAGGCTGCGTGACCGTGAACGATGGGGGGCGGGCATGACCTGGGTGGTAGCGTTTTCAACGCTTTCGCCTTCAAGGTTAGCCGTTGAAATCTCACTCAGAGTCACTGCACCCGGCCCATCTTCTACTAGCTACGCCAGCGGGCAAGCTTAAAGCAGATCCGCTGGCAGTGGTAGGTCTGGTGTAGGCCAAATGAGCCGTTTGGCCCATGGAACACGCGCCACCTTCAGTGAAGACTGGAGCAGTTAGTCAGCGGAAGCGGCTAGCAGGGTACTGTCAGCCCGGCGGGCCCTGGTTTAGGAACGAGGGAAAGAAAACTTCGATGCTCAACGAGATGATGAGATGGCCTGCAGCGTTCGCCAGCTGGGTGCACCGCCGGTTGTCTGGCAAGGACGACGTCGGGGCCAGCTTGGTCGAATACGCATTGCTGCTCGCCTTAATCGCGGTGGTGGCTATTGGCGCTATTGCGTTCCTCGGTGGTGCGGTCAATAACCAGATAACACGTCGGCAACGTCATCAACACCAACAACACAGTCAACGGCGCGGCCCCGAGCCCGGCTGAAGGCAATAACGCTCGTTATATATCCGCACCCCAAAACGATGTCCGGTCGAACCGACAAGGCTCGTCGTGTCGAGGGGCTGAAGATATGGCTGGTTGTAATAACGAGAGAATTGGGCGCAGTCATGCCAGTCTCAAGGTGGCGGCGCATGGTTACTGTGCTGACCCTGGAAGCGCCGTGGCAGGACCGAGGCAGGCGTAAGCATCCTCGAGTACGTCTTATTGGTCACGCTCGTAGCGATGCTGTCCGTTGGGGCCTTGCTCTATTTTGGTCGCTCGAGTTCAACTCCCGGGCACGTAGCGAATAATGTTGGCTGACAACGTAGCTGCGTCGTAGCGGGACCCCCGTAGCAACTGGTGCTGCGGGGAACGCGGCAAGTAACCCTCCAGGTAACGGGGGGAGTGGCGTCCGACGACCACCGCTGCCGCTTCCGGGCACGGCGACGGCGGTGAAGGTTTGGTGCACGAGCGGCGAGGCCGGTTGTAGTGACCCGATGTACCTGAATGGCCAGGCGGAGTACATCCACTTTTGGGCCACCGGTGGGGTTCAGCCATACACGTACAAACTCGACGGGGCGCCAACATTCATGAGCCTTAACAACACCAAGCGCGAAATTGTGGTCCAGCCGACGACTGCACTCAGGACATCGGCACCTACAGCGGTATTTCCATAGTTGTTACCGACAGCGCCAGCCCTCCCGATACTGGCCAGCTCAACTTCTCTCTGACGGTGGCCAAAGGCTCTTTGTGCTGACGCCGGAGGACCGGGGCGGATGACCAGGATGCTGGTCAGGTTCCGCAGCACCCAGGGCCCTTGCTGATATTGGTCGAGCTAGGCGTAATCTTCGCCGCCGGTTTTCGCGGGATTACGGCGACGACATCGAACGACATCAACCTCTTCGAGCATTACGCGAATGCGGCGCTGGCGTCGCCAGTATTCCACTCACTTCCACGGGAGTACCCGCCCAGCGCTCTCGCGGTGTATTTGGCCCCTTCGCACTGCCGTTCTCATACGCTCTCGGTTTCGCGCTGGTCACCGGCTGCCGTGGCATGCGTCGCCTTGGTCCTCTCCAGTGACGGGCTGCCCGAGTACCCGGGCTGGTCGCGACGAACTTGCCTCATATTTGCTCTTAGGCACCGTCGACCATAGTGTTCGCCCGCTACGATGTCTTTCCAGCGCTCTGTGCGGTGCTCGCGGTCGAAGGTGCACGGCGAGGTCGATGGGGTCGCGCATGGGCTTGGGCCGTGTTGGGCGGGATGCTCAAGTTGTTCCCGTTTCTGCTGCTACCCGGGTTTCTTGTCGTAGAGCGTGCACAAACGGGCCGGTGGGCGCTGAGGAGAGTGGGCGCGGCATGCGTGCCAATCGCTCTTGTCACCATCGCCCAGATGGTCGTGGCGCCCGGAAGTATTCTTTCGCCCCTCAGTTACGAGTTCCGGCGCGGCTTCGAGCTGTCGAGTGTCCAGGGAAGCCTGTCGTTTCTCTTCGACCCGTTGCATGCCCACTGGATCGACGGGTTTGCGTCTGTTGAGCTGTCCGGACCAGGGCACGTTGTCATCTCAGTGCTAGTGAGTGGTGCAGTTGTTGCCGTCTTACTGTCGATCTGGACGCTTACCGGCCGCGGCCGCTTGTCGGTAGTGGCGTGTAGTCTCGCAACTCTTTCCGTCGCCGTACTGGCGGACAAGAGCTTCGCGCCTCAGTACCTCGTCTGGTTGGCCCCCCTCTGGGCTTACTGGCCCATGAGGCGGGGCTGGGTTGTAGCGGCTGCACTGACGGCTCTGATTTACCCAGTGCTTTATGCGGAAGCCCACATGTTGGGACCTAGCTTCTATTTGCCCACGGCAGTTGCAGTCGTTCGCAATGCAGTCTTAGTTATTGCTACCCTTGCCTGGTTGCGCGAACAACTTCGTGCCCACCAGGAGCAGTCCATTGCATCACGCGGGGACCTTCGACCCCAGCGATTGCCAGGCACAATTGGCCTGCCCGCCTCCCCGCAGTAGGCACGCGTGGTAGCCGCAAGCTGTCGCTTGGCCTTCGCCGGGGAGGACGCTGCCAGCGTTCAATTGTGTTCGTCCTGCAGCCGCCGGGCGCGACTCGTTTGGCGGACCGCCCTCGGGCTGCTCGGTCTTCAACTGGTCGGGATGCTGGTGTTCAGCACCATCCAGTATCAGCGCTTCAACTTAACTAACGATTTCGCCGCAGATTCCCAAGCATGGACGTTGATCGCTCACGGAGACTTGAGCCCATTTGTTTCAGCGTGGGGCTTACCTTTTTGGCGTAACGACTTCGAGCTTCTTATGTGGCCGCTGGCACCCCTTTACTGGTTGTTCCCCCATGCCGTAGTGCTGTTGTGGCTGGAAGACCTCGCCGTTGTCGGCGGAGGGCTTGTTGCCCTGACATGGGCTCGGGACTCAATTACGCGGCCGGGCGAGGGCCAGCGCGATGTTGCCTGGGTACTTGCGCTGGTGGCGGCGTTGCTGCTCATCGTGCCGTGGAGCTGGTTCACAATCGGCTTTGACTTCCACTTCGAAGTTTTCGCCACCGTTTTCGCCTTGCTCGCCGCCCGCGACATGTGGGCTGGCCGTTACCGAAGCCTTATCTTGTGGGTTCCCTTAACGCTGCTTTCGTGTGCAGCTCCTGGCGCGCTCCTGGTGATAGCCGTTGGGCTGGCGGCGTTTATGGGGAGGCGGAGCGCCCGTGCCGTCGCTGTGGCCGTCGTATTGGCCGGATGTGGGTGGCTCTTCCTGGCATCCGGTCTCGGTGCGATGAACTTTGCTCGAATCCCGCTTAGTTCGATGTATGGCTATTTGTCGGGCCACCCGATTGGCGACCTCAGCATTGCCGGAGCGGTTGAAGGTTTCGTACTCCACCCGTGGCGAGCTGGTGAGATGTTGGGTTCGCACATCGGGTACGTCGCGGCGTACCTCGCGGCGGGGGTTATCGGGCTACGGTCACGGTGGGGTCTAGTGCCGGCGTTATTGGTCCTCTTGCCCAGCGCGCTCAACGCCAATATCAACTTCATCCACTTCGGGCAGGCCTTTCAGAGCTGGCCGGCCGTGCTGTTCCTCGTGGTAGGCACAGGGATGGTCTTCAAGGAACTCACGGCAAGAACGGACATTCCGAGAAAACTTCCTCCTATTTTCGGGGCCTGCACGCTGGCGCTGGCCGCCACCGTTGCTGGTCTCTACGTCGGCCTCATCCCTCCTTACATCACGAGGGTCAGCCCGGCAACGGCGCAAGCACTTGCCGAAGCAAGCCGGGAGATTCCGTTCGGTCGAGAGGTCGTCGTCTCGCAGGGTGTAATTGGCCGCTTCGCGGCAGGCCGGATCGCCTACCCGTACTGGGCCGAGGGGAGCCCTGAGAGGTATGGAGTTACGGGGCAGCCGATCTTCTTCGTACTTGTACCGCACCTTGGCAAGGGCGATGGCTCGGCGGCGGAGACTCGTCGAGCCATTGGTTATGTTGGGAGCGGCTTGCATGCGACGGCGCTTCGGTCGAGATTCTGGCGTCTGGGAATTCGAGTGGTTACCAGAGCCAAGAACTAAATCGCTTGTACTTCCCTGACCGTCTGTTCATGGCATCTCGTCATTCTTAGCGCCGCGTCCAGGAACGTTTGCCGCTTGCCGGCGGCAAAGCCACGGTGGCTGTTTCTGACTTCGGGTGTGCGAACACGCAAAGAGCCGCCCCTCGTGAAACTAGCTACAGTTGCCGCTCGGGACGGCTGCCCCCGGAGCTCCCCCCGCTGTGTTGGCCCAGGCGACTCTTTCCGTGCATGTGACGCCGTCATTACTGATGATCGAAGGCGGGGCGGCGACGAGAGTAGCGACCCAGAAGATTGCTTCATCTGTACCACATGAAGACGTGGCTTGGGATGGGTCACAGTAAGCGATGCAGTTGTCACCTGCCCAACCCTTGGCCAGGTAGAAACCTGCCGGGAGCGTTGAGCAGCCCGACCAGTCGGCGGTCACGCCATAGCCCTGCACGACCGCTTCGGCAGCGTCTGTGGCAACGACGGGCGCACCGTCGCTAAGAGCGTTGATTGCCGTTCCTGGATCCCCGGTGGTGAGCTGAAGGCAATTACCTGAAGATCTAACAAACGAACACGACCACCTTGGGAAGAGGCCATTGCGTGTCCCATCTCTAAAGGCTTCGCGGTCCGAGATCTCGCCCGGCGGAAGGTAACCCCTGCTGTCGACTATCCGCAACCAGCCACCGCCCAGTCCTTGGCCTACCCTCAGGGGCTCGTAGATGTAGTAACCATCGAGCCATGCATATCTGTTCGGTCCATTGCAGCGCGTTAAGCCAAAGTTGCACCGGTATGGCGGTGGTATGTTGACCTCGGTATCGAACGGCGACATGGTCACTTCGAAATAGAGACCAGGGGCCTGGGGCTCGTCGGTGCTGAACCTTGTGGTACTGGCCGTACTGGTGAGGGCAGCGTCCATGGCGTTGGTGATTGCGTTTTGGGGGGCGTCGACACTGCCGGGCGAATTTGATGGAGCGTTGGTGCTGGCCACGAAGCTGGACTCGTTCAGCTGCGTGCCCGACGAAACCGAGGCCGCGCAGCTTCCGCCACCAGCGTCGGCCGTACTGCTGTTATAAATCTTGAAGTCCCCGATGGACCAGGCTGGAGAGGTACTCGCATTACCGGTGAGCAGTATTACCTTGATGTATGCAGCGGTCTGTAAGGGGAAACTAACTACCTCGGGCGACCCGATGCCCGTGCAGCTGGCGATGGCCGTCCATGTCGTGCCATTGTCTGATACCTCGACGCTATAGGCCGGGGCGTATTCGGTCGGCCAATTGGTCGAGTCCATGTCGATCTCGTCGAATGTCTGGGCCTGCCAGGGCGGCGGCGCCGGAGATGCCGCGCTGTCTGCTGCGTTTTGTACGTTGTCGTTCGACTGGACAAGGTTGCCGAGATTAATGGCCAAGGCCAGGAAACCCAGCAACGCAGTCAGCGACAATACCCAAAAGACAAGGATGACTCCTCGCTCGTCCCTCTCGGTGAGGGTAGCCACGCGGCGTCGCCATCGCGGCAGTGATCGGGCGAAACGCCGTCTCGCAAGGGCTCTGCCTGCTGCGCTCGGGCGATTCACGTAAGAACTATCCCACGCTTCGGAGCGCCGAGGCGGCTGGAAGGGAACCCGGGTTGAGGAAGTTCGAGATCCCCGACGCATTCGTGTTCAGATCCGTGCATTCCCCGCCCGGGGACGATCCACCCGGGACAGACGCTGCGCAGGTCCATGGGCCGGGGTTCCCGTTGAGGTTCGTCCCATCGCTAAAGGCGTTCGTGTCCGAGATCTGCCATGACTGGAGCGTTTGACCAGGCGCTGGTGGCGGTACGATCTGCAACCACTCCGCTCCACACGACGGACAGGTCGGTGGCGGGTCCCAGATGGAATAGCCATCGAGCCAGTCGAGGGTCCCGCACCCCGTCAGGTATTCGACGCCATGCGTGTCGAAGCTACAGGCCCCAGTTTGTGGTATCTGCATCGTTCTGGAGGGGTGCAGGGCAGTTATCGGGTGTGTTCTGCAGGGCGGGGTTTGGCGGTTGCTCAATGTCGGAGGCGCTCGAACTCGATAGCGTAATGTCCCCGAAAAACCCTGTGTAGCTCTGCACCCCGACTGAAGCGCAGACGAATGCTTCGTTAGGCCCGAGGGTTGGGTTTAGGTTGTAATACAGGCTCACGGTGGGTGCACCGGTGGTACCGACAGGTGTGCCGATCGTGGTAGCTATTGCGCTCTCACAGTCACCGGGTGTTGACATACCGGCACAAAGGGATCCGTCCAGGGCGACGTTGCGCGGCTGAATTGTCCACGCCGCTGCGCAACTCGTCCCACCCTGTGAAGGCCATCCCAAACTGGATCGATCCCGAAAAGCATTAGCGCGAAAACGGGCAGCACGATAGCGAACTCAACGAGAGAAGCACCGGCCTCCTCCCGACGGTGCCGCCCGCGGCCGCAGGAACGAACGACCGTCAGGGCGAGCCCAACGACGCGACTCGTGGGCTCATTTTGCGAAACCGGTTTTGATCAGTTTGTCGTAGATCTCGATTGCTCCCGGTCCCACCACAACGATGAAGAGAGCCGGCAGGACACAGAAAACCATCGGGAAGAGCATTTTGACCGGCGCCTTCTGGGCCTGTTCCTGCACGTGTTGACGCTGGGCGACCCGGACTTCCTCTGCCTGCGAACGAAGTATTGGCCCTATCGCGATGCCAAAGGTCTCTGCCTGCACGAGGGCCATCACAAAAGAACGCAACTCGTCCACGTCAGTCCGACGGTCGATCGCCTCCAGGGCCTCCCGGTGGTCGGAGCCCATGCGTACCTCCCCGAGGAAGCGGGAGAACTCCTCGCTGAGTGGACCTGGAACTGAACCGACGGATCTGGCCAGGGCCTGGTCAAAGCCCAGTCCCGCCTCGACGCTGATCATCAGCAGCTCGACCAGGATGGGCAGGTCGCGCCGGATTTTTTCCTTTCGGTCGCCTACCGCCCGGTTCAAATACGCCTCCGGGCCGAGCCCCAGGAGCGCCACAATCAGAAAGAAAGCGAGCAACTTGTAAAACCCCGGCAGAGGCGAGAGTCGCACCAGCAGGAACCCCGGAACTATAAGCACCAGCGAGATGAGCCGCAGAGCCAGGAACCGGTCGGCATCTACCTGCCGGTCTTTGCCAGCTAGGGTCAGCCGCTGCCGTACGCTGATTATGTACGCCGGCGGGCTCAGCCGGCGGGTAAGAGCGGCGACCGCGCTGACGGCGGAGTCAGTGACCCGCTCCAATGTGCCCTCGTTAGGGATTTCAGCCGCTGGCGTCCGGCCAACGAGACCAGCTACCGCAGAGGGTGGTGGCCCGGCCTTCAGAGGGGCGGTGGCGGTCTTCAGAGTCGCTAGCGCCGGCCCGACGCGGCGACCGCTGGAGCCACACCACTACTAATGAACTAGCCAGCCCGACGATGACCGCGAGGTAGATCGCCACGTGAAGAAGCGAATGCATTTCAGGTCTCGATCTTTACGACGCGGTACATCCAGTAAAAGCCCACGATTTGTAACAACAACCCTCCCACGAACATCACCTTCCCGGCAGAGCTTTGTAACAGCACTTCCATATAGGGGCGATTGATGGCGAATATGAAAATCCCGAGCGCCAAGGGGGTGCAGCCGAGGATGTAGGCGCTCAATCGGCCTTCGGCCGTGAGGGTACGTACTTCGCGACGCAGCCGGAGACGCTGGACCATTGTTTCGGCCAGGGTGTCAAACAATGTGGCCAGGTTGCCCCCCGCCTCTTGCTGGATGCGAACAGCGGCCACGCTTTCACTGAAGTCGCGGTTGCGGATGCGGGCCGACGCAGCTTCGAGGGCGTCCTCGACGGGCCGGCCGAGCCGGGCTTCTGCCAGTACGCGCTGGAGTTCGCCGGCAGAGGGTTCACGCAGCTGCTTTGTAACGGCCTCGAGGCCCTGGAGCAGAGAGAACCCCGCCCGCAGAGAGCTCGCCGTGAGCTTGAGCACGTCGGGCAGCTGGGTGGCGAAGAGCTTGGCCCGGTGGTCTATTGCCGCTTGCAAGGCCGCCGGCGGCACCGCTAACAAAAGGATAAGGATTATCAGGATCCCGGCGACACCGGCGAGCGCCCAGGCCAGGAGAAGGAGGAGGGTGCCGGAGATTAGCCAGATGACGAGCAATTCACCCAGACGGTTCCTCGAGCCGGATCTTTCCAGCATGTCGGCCAGCCAGCGGCCCACCCGTGTCCGGGCGGCGAAGGCTTCTAGGGCTCGGGAAAGGCGCTTGAGCTGAGGTAACGTCAGGAGCTCCCACGCGTCTTCCGCAGGAGCACCAGGTACTTCGAGCGGGACGATTCGATAGGGCTCGAGGACGTCGGCCAGGTTGGGCCGCCGGTGCCGCCGTACAAAGTCCCTGGCCCGGACCGCGATCGTCTTACGCTCGGTGGCCGTCACCCGGTCGATCCGGCGAGCTCTCAGGGTGGCGCTCGAGATCCCGACCGAAATCCGGCGCCCGCGCACCGTTTCGATGCGGCGCTGGCGCCGCCGCCGGAGCACCAGGAGCCCCACCAGCAGCAGGACCGCCGAAAGGAACAGAGCGGCACCCAGCGGCGACCTAAGGCGGTCGAGGTGGATCTGGCTGGTGCGCCACAGCCCGCTGGAGGCCAGGTTCATCGCAGTGTACTTATCGAGGCCATCCCGGGGCGCCAGGCAGTGAGTGGCGACCAGCAGGCTGGCGGAGGTCGACGTCAGGATCGAAGATATCCGGGTCGAGTTTTACCCCTCGGTCGGCCAGGCGCTCGGTGATGTGTGGCCTCAGCCCGGTAGCTTTGAGCTGGCCAAGCGAGCGGCCGGAACCATCGGCCCCGGCGCGGTAGTCGAACACGAATATGTCCTGGAGCAGGATCACCTCGGTCTCCATGTGCCCGATTTCGGTTACCTGGGTGACTCGCCGCGAACCGTCCCGCAGGCGAGCCACGTGAACGATCAGGTCCAGGGCCGAGGAGAGCTGCTCGCGGACGGCCCGGACGGGTAGGTCGTAACCGGACATCAAGGTCATGGTCTCGACACGGGAAAGGGCGTCCCGGGGGCTATTGGCGTGGACGGTCGTGAGCGAGCCGTCGTGGCCCGTGTTCATGGCCTGGAGCATGTCGAGCGCCTCCCCCGACCGGCACTCTCCGATGATTATCCTGTCGGGCCGCATCCGGAGGGCGTTGCGCAGCAGGTCCCTGATCGAGACTTCACCCTTGCCCTCGGTGTTGGGAGGGCGGGCCTCTAGCGAGACGACATGAGCCTGGCGCAGCTGGAGTTCCTTGGCGTCTTCGATCGTAATGATGCGTTCGTCCGCCGGGATGAACGAAGAGAGCACGTTGAGCAGGGTGGTCTTGCCGGTGCTGGCCCCTCCTGACACAAGTATGTTGGCCCGGCCGTCGACACAAGCCTGCAACAGCTGTGCCACCTTGGGCGTCAACGTCCCGAACGAGACGAGGTCATCAAGCGTAAACGGGTCCGTGGCGAACTTACGGATGGTCAGGAACGGGCCGCCCACCGCCAGGGGAGGGTAGATGGCGTTGACACGAGAGCCGTCCATGAGCCGTGCGTCGACCATGGGCGATGACTCGTCGATATGGCGGCCCACTTCCGCCACGATTCGGCCGGTGACATGGCGGAGATGGGCCTCGTCCAGGAAGGAGACCCGGGTCGGGATGATCTTGCCGTTGCGCTCGATGTATACCTGGTCAGGCCCGTTGACCATGATCTCGGAGACGGTGGGGTCGTGTAGCAACCGCTCTATCGGCCCATAACCCAGGATGTCGTCGGCCACGCTCTGGGCCACCTGCGCCATCTCCAGGGCCGACATGGGCGTTTTTTCGGTGCCCAGGGCCGACTGCACGATGCGCGAAACCCGGGCGCGCAGCTCCTTCTGGTCGACCGTGTTGTTGTAAAACACGGGCCGAGCTCGGAGATGACGCGGCGGTGGACACGTTCTCGCACCGCCTCCAGGGCTTCCGCTCTTGGGTCGGGGGCGCCACCGCGATGAAGTCTCCCGTACAGGCCTGGGTTGCCGGGCGGCTTTGGGGGGACCGGTGGGGCAGAAGCGTCGGTCGTCCCCTTTGGGTTCGCCGGCGTATTGCCGTTGGGGAGGCCAGAGCTCCTGGTCAGACCGCTCAGGCCGAGCGGGCTCTTAGGGGCACCGTTGCTACCGCCATTTCCATTGCTGCCATTGGCGTTGCCGTTGCCATTCCCGTTGCTGTAGCCGGATTGGTCAGAGCTCATCGTTTGGCTCCTGCAGCCCCACCAGCAACTTCATCGGCTCGCGTCAGCACGAGTTCGGATAGTTGTGCGATCTGAGCCGAAAACTGCGAGCGGGGGTGCTCGAGCAAGACGGGCACACCCTGGTTGACGGACTGTGGGACCACAGCGTCTGAGGGCAAGGAGATGTCGATCTTCATTTCGAGGACCCTCTCGATGTCATGGGGGGCCAGGTGCACCTTCGAGTTGGCCCGGTTCAAGAGCAAGAGGACCTTGGACAAGGGGAGCTGAAGCAGTTCGAAGGCCTGGAGCCCGAGGCGGGCGTTCTTCACTGAAGGTACGTCCATTTCCACTATGAAACCGATCAGGTCGCTTTCGGCCACCGCCTGGAGCACCACCTCGCTCAAATGAGGCGGCGTATCGATAACGACGTAGCCGAACATGTCCCGTAGAAGGTCGAGGACCCGGAGCATTGCCGCCGGGTCCATATGGTCCGCTTCGGACGGTGAAGTCGGGGAAGCGAGGACGTACACGCCGCTCTTGTCGTGGCGGGCCAGGAAGCTCCGTAACAGCGTCTCGTCGAGCAAATCCCCGGCCGATACTGCGTCGCTGAACGTGTGCACCGGTTGGAGCCTGAGCATGACGGCAACGTCGCCAAACTGGAGGTCCAGGTCGAGGATAGCGACGGGTTCACCGGAACCACGGGCCAGCAGCGGCGGCCAGGTTGACGGCCATGACCGATTTTCCGACGCCTCCCTTGGGCGAAAAGATGCTCGTGACGAAGGCTTTCCGACGCCCGGAGCGCCCGGCCGCGTGTTTGGCCGGAGGGGCGGCAAGGTCCTGGGCCAGCCGATAGGCCAGCTCGCCTAACGCGACGGCTAGCTCCGTGCCAGCCTCTGAAAGCTCGATCAGGTCGTCGACCCCGGACTTAACGGCAATGCGCGCCTGCGCCAGCGTGGCGTGGTCGACGACCAGGATGGCACCCGACCCCGGGGTTGCTTTGATGAGCGTGCCAACTCTGTCGAGGGCTTCTTCGTTGGCCTGAGAAGGCCCCAACACAATTAAGGCCGGGGTGCCAGCCGGGATCACGGCGCCGTTGAGCGCGTCCAGGTCGGGGAAGGCCTGGGTGTGCATTGTCTCCTGGACGGCCCGAGACAGCCGCTCGAGCAGGGCTCTGTCCTCTTCGACAAGCAGGACCGAAGCCCGCGTCGCCGCGGCCAGGTCGGCCGCTTCGGCATCCGGGTTACCCGTTCGCCGGTCCGCGCTGTGGCGCGGTGCTTCTGTGTCGCGGGGCTCGGGCACTTCTTCGTCTCGGTAGGCCGCCATGTCTCCGTCAGTGTGGCTGACTATTTCTTCGTCCAGATGAGCGGCAACCTCTTCGTCCAGGTGAGCCGCCTCTTCGTCCCGGTGGCGGGCGGCCTCTCTTGCAAGCATGCTTCGTCAGCTCCTCAGCTGAGGCCGGGCAGCGAAGACCTCGGCGTGTCCGATGGAGGCAGTGGCGCTCTAGGTTCCTGCGCAGCCAGGCGCAGGCTGTCCAGCAGCTCCGCCTGGGAATGCGCCCCCAGCTTCCGAAAGATGGCCTTCAAGTGGTTACGCACCGTCTGAGGGCTCAGGTACAGTGCGTGCGCGATCGAAGAGACCCGGCGTCCGTCCAGGAGGAGCTGAAGCACATCCTTTTCGCGCCGTGTAAGGGTCTCAACGGCGGAAAGTGTGGTCGAGCCGAAGAAGGCGTCCTGGGCTCGTGCCGGTTCGGGCTGAGCAACCGGGGCGGGCTGGATGCTCATAGCTACCGGCTGCGCTGGTTCGGGGTTGAGCAGCCATACCGCGAAGCGCCAACCCCGTGTGCCGGTGAAGGCGCTGATGGTCACCCGGGTGCGCACGCGCGTCCGGCCGGTTGTCGACAGCTCTAACCAGGTCGACGCCGCACCCGAACCTTCCATCGTGAGAAGAGAAGAGGTGCCCTTGAGGGCGAGCAAATACCTCTGGCGCTGGTCCAGGGGCACGTAGGAGGGCGGCTCCGGCGTACCGAGGGGCAGGCAGGCGTTACCGCCAACGAGTTCGTTCAGCGCGTCGTTGGAGTAGACGCGGTGACCGGCAACGTCAACGACGAGCACGCCCTCGCGCAGGTCGTCGAGGATGGTCTTCAGCGACGGGTCGAGCAAGCTCTGCGTTGGCCGGTGGGCCAACAACTGTTCGGAAAGCATCGACGAGGTGGGGATCAACGCCCCGCCACCTGATCGCGCCTGCATACCGTCCCCGACCCTGTCACCAGCTTGACTCCCTTACTGTTCAACTTGCCGCCACCTGGTCTGGTTTGAGGAACTGCCCACGGGTGAGCGCGGGGGCACGTGCAGGTTGCGTGTGTGCGCCGGTGTGGCATAGCGCGGGGTTATGTGTTTGCCGATCGGGGCCACCGGCCGGCGACGGCGCCGTATCCCGAGCAGGATGAGTACGGCGAGGAGTACCACCACTCCTAGGGCGATCAGGCCGTAACGCATCCACGGGATGGGGGGCGGCCCGATCCGGAACGAGAGCGTCTTGGCGCCGCTCTGAGCGCCGGCGAAGTTGGCGACGCCAGTCAGTTTGTACAGGCCGTCCTTCGGCATCGGGAAGGTCATGGTTATTACGCCGTTCTGGCCCGGCAGTAGCAAAACCGGCACCGGCGACTTGACTCCCTGTACCACCTGCCCGTTCCGGTAGAACTGGCCGACGAAGTAAGTCTCCTGTTGCACCTCTCCTGTGCTCAGAACTGACGCCTGGACCTCTGCCGCGTCGCCGATCTTGGGGTGGTTGACGAGCTGGAGGCTGAGCAACTTGCCCCCGCGGTGGAGCGAACCGTACGGGACAAGCTGGAACGGCAAGGTCACCGACCCAAGGCTCGTGCTGGTGAAGCTGGCGGTAAGCCTGGCCTTGTATTGGCCAAGGGTCTGGGTCTCGGTGGAGCTGCCCGGCCAGATCAACTGGTAGGTCAGGGTTTGGCCTGGCAGCATCGCCGACCCGGTGGTCCCTTGCCAGGCGTACTGAGGCGACTTGCCTTCCGACTTGATGACCTCGAGGCCGAACTTCGGTTGCTCGGTCACGTTGCCCGAGTTCTTGATCACGGCGAACACCCGGAGGGGCTCGCCCACTTCGATCTTCGGGTACGACATGAAGGTGTTCTCGAGGGCCCCGGCGACAATCTGGGTGCCGGTCACGTCAACGTCCACGTCGATGGAGGCGGCCAGCCCGACCGAAGTCTGCCCTTTGCGAGCGGTGGGCGCTGCCATGGCCACCGTGACCTGGCCCTTGTAGGTGCCGTTAGCCAGGTTCGTTGGGACCTGCAGCTCCAGCACTGCCGTGGTCGGAGCAGCTCCGCTCGGCGCCCACAGCCTGGTGAGCTGGACCGAGTGATTTGACGAGGAGACGACTTTCAGCCAGGGGGCGGCCGTCCCTTTTAGCCCAAAATCGAAATATTGGCCCTGAGGGGTGCCGTTGATGACCCCTATGGTGTCGAGGAACTGGCCACCCCGAAGAGCCTGGTCGAAGTTGACAGACGTGGGGTAGACGCCGACCGACGAATTGCCCGGTGTGACGGCCCCGGCAGGCAGATCGGGCGTGGTCACCAGCAATGAGGTCGCCAGCAGGGAGACGACGAAAACGACGCGTATAAAGCGTCCCAACCGCCCACTGCTCATCATCATCCAGGCTGGCCCAGTGGGCCCGCGCCCACAACGTCAAAATTGATGAAAGGGCCACCGCATTGGACCGCGAAAAGAGGGGCCTTTTCCGGCCCCCTCCGTGGGTCGAGGCTCTTGCCGCTGCCCGGCGTGGCACGCCGGGTTTTCCCGGGGTTACGACCTGACCATTGGCCACTGGTCTTTGTCGGTCAGGCTCTTGAAGGCTTTGCCATTCGACGTCTGGACGACGTAAGGCGCTCCGTTGTCGGTAACACAGCCCATCTTGCCTGTCCCGGTTAGGGCCTCGCTCTGCGCCCAGACGACCATGGTCCCTGTATAGGTACCGGCAGGTGCACCGCTCGGCGGGTCGGCTGTCAGGTCGAGCTGAGAGGCGTCATTGGGGCATACGACCTGCCCTCCCGTGGCGGGCGAGTTTGCGCCCGCGCTCCCGAGGTACGTCGGATTATCTGAAGCGGCGATGTTGCTTATCGGTTTCGACAGCATCTCGCTCGAGTTGTAGCCAATGTTGGCTTCGAATTCCGAAATGTCAACCGGTTTACCGCCGTGCGGCGTGTACTGAAGGTCACTGAAAGCCACCCCTATTTGCTCACCGGAGTTCCCGCCATTAGTTACGGTAGGTGAGGCGCTGGTGGGAGGCGACCACGTCGTAGTCCCCTTGACCGTGTACTGGTTGGAGCCGTTGTTCGAGAAACCGACCGAGCTGAAGTCGATCATGAGGTCGAAGAACGGGATCACATAGAAACTCGACCAGCTAACAACCTGACCGCCGCTCGAGTTGGAGGCAACCGTCTCGACCGTGTACGTGCCGTTGGGGTCGTCGTCGCTGACGGTGACGGCCTGGTGCCAGAGGTTTTCGTCGCCTTCGTTGCACAGGTCGACGATCCCGGTGCCGTTGGCATTGGTGATTGCCGCCGTGCTTACCTCGTCCGCTCCGTTGCCGGCCTGGCCGTTGGGCGGACCGGCGGCCTCGAACATGTTGGCGAGCAGCGATCCCGGAGAGGTATAGCTCTGGCAATTGCTTACCTCGACGCCCCCAAGTGAAGTGTCCTGGCTGCCGTCCGGGTAGTAGACGGTGAACGTCACCGACGAAGAACCACTGGTGGCC
Organism: uncultured Acidimicrobiaceae bacterium; assembly: GCA_963754115.1. Lineage (GTDB taxonomy): Bacteria > Actinomycetota > Acidimicrobiia > Acidimicrobiales > Palsa-688 > Fen-671. Next base: position 1,390,859 of record CAVWFC010000010.1, read on the forward strand.
GCCCAGAACTCGAGGCGCCGCGGGGCTGGCCCGTCGAAGGCGTTGGGCAGCACTGATATGTCGGTAGCTGTCGGGGAGGCCTGCGAGCCGGGGGTCATCGTCACCGCCGGCGGCGATGCGCCGTTGACATCGCACGGAGGTGCCGTGTGGTTGTCGGTGGGGTTGTCATCGGCGCCGTACACGAACGACTGCGCGGAATTGGGCGAGCCTCCGTAGGAGGGCGCACTTGAATTGCCACCCGAAACACTGTGCGGCGGTTGAGTCGAGTTGGTGTAGGACAGCCCGCTCGTGCTGGCCCGATATTTCCGCCCACGGCGTCCGAGTACTGCTGGGTTTCCCCGCCGCCGGCGTGGTTGTTGTCTGTCAAGGCCCAGGTGCACGAGATCGTGGGGTTGACGCCTGAGCCGCTAATGGTTGCGCCGACCTTGACCGTGCCCGACTGCTGCGGGTCGCCCGCCGCGGCGATCCCCGTACCGGAGATCCCGACCCAGGCAAAAGTAGCGATGGCGGCGAGTGCCGGCGCTCCCTTACGCCAGACCCCCTTCGGTGTCTCCAGCTTCACTAGCACCTCGCTTATTGGCCAAACGGCAAGGGGAGGACGACGCCGGCCGGCGTCGTCCTCTCCTCCTTCAGCGCCGGCGTCCTGCCAGCAGAAGCAGAGTAAGCAGCGCGAGGCGCGGTCTCAATAGTCACTGCACCAGATGACCAAGGCTGGGCTCCCAAAATGAGCGCAAGTACCTAGCCCGGATTGGGCTAGCACCCCCTCAGTCCTGGCTCATCCAGGCCGGCGCCGACTCGAGGAGGTAGTGGCTGACAGCGAGGGCACGGTCGAAGCTGTCGCAGAGGAGCTCTTCGCCGGCCAGCACACGCGCCAGTGAGACCTTTTGGCGAGCGATGACCGTGAGCCGACGCTCGGCCGGGTCGGTGGCCGAGGGGTAGCTGTCGATCGCAGAGGTCTCCAGGGGGAAGTCGACGCCTCCTATGCCGGCCAGGTCGATGGCCACGTGGAGGAGGTCCGGACCATGTGGCAGCGGCGGGAGGGCCCATGTGAAGGTCAGAGGGAAGTAGTACTCGTCGGGAGGGTCTGCTCCTTCCGGCAGCTCCACGACGGCGTCTTCGAACGACAGGAGCACCCGCGGGTCGACTTCGAGAGCGAGGTGGAGGTCCAGCGGGCCGTTGCAGGCCTCTTCCGGGTGCAGATCGACTTCCCATGCCTGACGGAGGGAGTAGGTCTCGACGAAATGCCGCTCGTCGTGCACGTGAAAGCCGTGGTCGACCGCGTGGTCCTTCAGCTCGGCTACGTACCCGGCGACGTCGATCACAGCCATTCCCACAACGCTAGCGGGGTACGGCGAAAGCCGACCGCGCCTCTCGGGTGGGCCGGGTCGGCGCTTCTTGTGACCGGTCGAAATTGAGTTGACTTCCCGCCCCTGATGTGCTGCGATGGTGGAGCAAGTATGTACGCGGGGACGACGCGCTCCAAAGGAGGTCAGCCAGTTATGGGAAGCAAGCACGTAGCAGGGCTGGTCCTGGCGCGTCATCACCAGGCCTTTAAGGTGCCCGCATTGACCTCGGCCGTCGACGACGGGGCCAATTGCAACCTCGGCGCCATGCCGGAGGCCTCTTTTACGTCCCGCTGGTATCTCCCCGAGCGGCTGATGAGCCAAAGCGAGCGATTACCGAGTTGAGAGGTTCGCTCGCAGGATTGGCCCAGAGGCCGCCGGGGACCACCCGGCGGCCTCTTTGTTTGTCTGGCAGCGAGCGATGGTGGTTCACACGAGAGACGGAAAGGAACGCAGGATGTTCGCCTACAGCTGGGCCGAGAACGAAGACGAGATTGAACAGTCACCTAAGGTTGCTTGGGAAGACGCTGCATGCCGCGACGGCTCAGGGACGCTTACCGCACTTTTCTTCTCCGAGGAGATCCCCGACATCGAGTTGGCAAAGGCGATCTGCACCACATGTGCATTAGTAGCGCCGTGCTTACGGGGCGCGCTGATGAGGCGTGAACCGAGCGGTGTGTGGGGTGGGCAGTTGTTTGCTGACGGTGTCGTCATTCCCAGGAAGCGGAAACGCGGTCGGCCCCCCAAAGTGGTTGCTGCGGGACCGAGCGAACAGACATTGCCGGCCGGCAACGGCAGCGAAAGTGTCCGGCGCGTCGAGTTCACCAGGGAGACGAGGAAGACCGCTTAGCGGCCGGCCGGCCGTTGCATTCGGCACGAGTATCTCGTGTGGCCGCTAGTTCGGGTAAGTTGCACGGCACTAGAGGGCCGACCGGCCCGTGTTTGCCCGGTTGTCTCAACGGCACTTCGTTATGCCGTGGGCAACCGGGCGAACGTCCTGGAGGAAGAACTAGGATGTAACGGTTGGGCGCTTAGCTCAGTTGGAAGAGCGCCGCCCTTACAAGGCGAAGGTCGCGGGATCGAGGCCCGCAGCGCCCACCAAAGATGTGCAAAAGTTGCGTCGCTTCGCCGGCGAGTTTTGTGAAAGCTTTGTTAAGGGAGATTTTAGAGAACCGGACATAGGTCGCCGATGGAGTTCTCCGAGGTCCACTTACGACCCCTATAGTTGTGCACCCGGCGTGTTCGCGCGACGAGGAATCCTCATTTGGCGTGCGAATGAACTACTATCTGCTATTGATGCCACGACGAACGTTCGTGGTCTTCCGCCGAAAGGGGATTGCTAGTGGCCCGTATCACGCAAGTCGTCGTTACTTGCGACCTTGAAGATGGGGATGTCGGTGCAGCTGATTCTGTTTCTTTCAGCTATGGGGGGAAGACTTACACCCTCGATCTTTGCGAGAAGCACCTGGACGAGGTGAAGGGAGCTTTGGAAGGATTCGCTAACGCGGGCCATACTGCGGCCGGACGCGGCCGGGGACGACGTCGTGCTGCCGCCACGGGCCGGGCGCCTCGCTCAGCTCGCCCCGCCGCTGCACCACGTGGGGAATCGCAGGCGGAGATACGCGAATGGGCACGGGCCCAGGGTTATGCGGTCGGCGACCGTGGGCGTATCCCGGGTGAAGTGAGGGCCGCATATGACGCCGCGCATGCCAGGGGAGGACGTCGCCGTTAGTTTGGAGCGGTTCGGAGCTCACTGACTGTCGAGCTCACTGCCTATTGCAAGACTTTAGCCCGGTAGTCATTTCGGGGGTGGGTGCCGGTCGCAGTACTCCTTCAGCTGCCAAATGGCGAGCAGGCCAGTGACCTGGTGTAGGGTCTCCTCTTTGGACGGAGGCCCATGAAGCTTGTAGTACCAACGGAACTTGAGCCCGGTGAACAGCGCGTCGCTGTCGTACCTGCCGAACTGTCGCGGCTCGCCGGGCTTGGCGTTGAGACCGTCGTCCAAAGTGGTGCAGGGGCTTTAGCGCTCTACTCCGACGAGGATTACGAGGCGGCGGGCGCGAGGGTGGTTAGCGGCGGGCGCGGCCTTTTCGAGGGTGCGGATCTAGTCGCCAAGGTACAGCCTCCTACGGTGGACGAAGTCGACGAGTTCCCGGAGGGCATATCGCTGCTCAGCTTCCTGACGCCCTCGGTTCACCTCGAGTTGGTCCGACGTTTGGTGGTGCGCGAGATTACGGCCTTTAGTTTCGAGCTCCTGCCGAGGATTAGCCGGGCGCAGGCGATGGACGCGCTCTCCTCGCAGTCGACCGTGGCCGGCTACCGGGCCGTTTTGATGGCGGCGAACAAGCTGACCAAGTTTTTCCCACTCTTGATGACGGCGGCCGGTACTGTCCCACCGGCGCGGGTCCTGGTATTAGGGACCGGCGTCGCCGGTCTGCAGGCAATTGCGACGGCGCGCCGACTGGGGGCAGTCGTGAGTGGCTACGACGTGCGGCCCGCATCAAGAGAAGAGGTAAAGAGCCTGGGTGCCACGTTCCTCGAGCTCAGTCTGGAGGCGAGGGAAGGAGCGGGGGGTTACGCCGCCGCTCAGTCAGAGGACTTCCAGGCTCGCCAACAAGAGATGATGGCTACCCACGTCGCCGGTTCGGACGTAATTATCACTACGGCGGCCGTCCCCGGGGGGCGCGCTCCGACGCTGGTCAGTGCGGCCATGGTCGACGGGATGCGGCCCGGCTCTGTCATCGTCGACCTGGCCGCGGCGAGCGGCGGCAACTGCGAGCTGACCAAGGAAGGCCAGGAGGTGGTGTACAACGGCGTACATATAGTCGCCGCGGCAGAGCTGGCTGCCTCCATGCCGACCCACGCCTCCAGCCTTTACGCTCGTAACGTCAGCTCTTTTGTCGGGCTGCTGATGAAGGACCGCCAGTTGGCCCCCGATTTCAGCGACGAGATCCTGGACAAGAGCGCGGTCACGATATCCGGCTCGGTCCACCATGAACCTACCCGTGCCCAACTGGAGGAGTCCCCGGCATGATCAATGACGCCGTCGACCTGCTCGTCATATTCGTCCTCGCCGCCTTTTTGGGTTTCGAGGTTATCTCCAAGGTCCCGAGCATCTTGCATACGCCCCTGATGTCAGGGAGCAATGCCATCCACGGGATCATCCTGGTCGGCGCCATGTTTATCGCTTCACAGGCCCAGGGCACCCTGCAAATCGCCCTGGCGTTCGTCGCCGTGTTCCTCGCCACGTTGAACATCGTGGGCGGGGTGGTCGTTACTGACCGGATGCTCGACATGTTCAAGAGCCGCCAACAAAGGAAGGTAGCCGCGCCCAGCGAGGGCGCCAAGAGCGACGCTAACCGATGATCGCGGCCGTCCACATCAGCGCTAATGCGCTGACGGCGGTATACCTGCTGTCCGCCGTTTGTTTCATTCTGGCGCTAAAGGCACTTAGCTCCCCGCGCCTGGCCCGCTACGGGAACCTCGTAGGCGTTGCGGGCATGGTCGTTGCCATCGCTTTTACCTTCCTCGCGCAGAAACCCGGCCACGACTGGGTCATCGGCGCCGGGATGGGGCTGGGCGCGCTGGTAGCGGTCCCCACAGCGCGCAACGTGCCAATGACGGCGATGCCCCAAATGGTCGCTATCTTTAATGGCGTCGGAGGTGCAGCGGCCGCCGCCATTTCGTTTGCCGAGTACCTGCACGACCTGCCGTTAGGGGTGCCGGCCCATATAGGTGTCCCCATCGTCTTTGCGCTCGTCGTCGGCTGCGTTTCCTTCTCGGGCAGCATGCTGGCGTTTGCAAAACTCCAGGAGCTCATGACCGGGGCGCCTGTCCTTTACCCAGGTCAACAAATCGTTAACGGTTTGATCGGGTTGGCGGTCGTCGTGCTCGGCGTCGTCGTAGTGGTAACTCCGCACCTCGGTGCCATTACCGCGCTTGCCGTCCTGGCTATCGCCCTCGGGGCGGGTGTCGTCCTTCCCGTAGGCGGGGCAGACACGCCGGTGCTTATTTCACTACTTAACAGCTTCACCGGTTTGGCCGTGGCCGCAGACGGCTTCGTCCTCGACAACGTCATCCTGGTTATTGCCGGGACACTCGTCGGGGCCTCGGGCGCGTTGCTCACAAAGATGATGAGCGATGCCATGGGGCGGTCGCTGCCCAAAATTGTCCTCGGGGGCTTCGGTGCCGCCCCCGCTGGAGGGGCGAGCGTGGCCGGGCAACTGGAGGGCCGTACGGTCCGGACCGGAGACGCCACGGATATCGCTACCCTGCTGGCCTATTCACGGAAGGTGATGATCGTGCCGGGTTATGGCTTGGCGGTGGCGCAGGCCCAGCACGTGGCCGTCGAGTTGGCCCGCGCCCTCGAGGCACGCGGGGTCGAAGTTGCTTATGCGATCCATCCCGTAGCCGGGCGCATGCCCGGTCACATGAACGTGCTCCTGGCCGAGGCCGATGCTCCATATGAGGAGCTGATGGAAATGGAGCAGGCAAATGACGAGTTCCCGAGTACCGACGTGGCGCTCGTAGTCGGTGCTAACGACGTGGTCAACCCTGCCGCCAGAGCCGACACCACGAGCCCGATCTTCGGCATGCCGATATTGAATGTGGACAGCGCCGCCAACGTCGTGTTTTTGAAGCGCAGCATGCGGCCCGGGTTTTCGGGCATCGATAACGCTCTCCTGTACGACCCGAAGACCACGCTTCTTTTCGGCGACGCCAAGGACTCCCTGACGAGACTTTTGGCTGCGGTCAAGACAAGCTGATGTGATGCGCAGGGTGGCCGCGGTTTTCCTGCGCGCCCCTGATTTGACACGGTCCGGTCAACCCGGTCGTGGCGCTCACCACCCCCGTCATCCGTTGGTGCATCGCCCGGTGTTCCTGGCCGTGCTGAATGGGCCTGCCCGGACGGTCGGCCGAGACGAGGATTGTAGAGGTGGGAGTAGGATCAAAGGAGTGCGCAAGCGGTGGCTCTCCCGGCGGGCCTTCGTGCTGCACTTCCTGCTCGTTACCATCGTGCCCGGCTGTCTCCTGGCCGGATGGTGGCAGGTCCACCGGGCCCTTAGCGGGAACCTGCTTAGCTACTTCTACTCAGTGGAGTGGCCGATCTTCGCCATTCTCGGGGTAGTCGCATGGTGGCAGCTCATCCACGATGAGCGTTCGGAAGTCGAGTTCGAAGGTCCTCAACAGGCGCGCCGTTCCCTGATGCACCGCGACGACGAAATCCCCACGCGACCGCTGGTGTGGGACCCTGCTCTGGAGAGCGCTGAACTGAGGCGCTACAACGAGTACCTGCGAGCACTCAAGGCCGGCGGGGCCGAAAGACATGGGGCAACCCCCGTGGGCTCCCGCTTGACGCCCTGTCTTCGTCGGCAGAGCTTTCGGTCGACGACGAATGAGCGGGCTGTTCACGGGCCGGCGCGGTTTGGGCGGTACGGCCGGCGCCCTCGCCCGCTATCGAGTTATGGCGATGATCGTCGGTACCGGCCTCGCCATACTGTGCTTTATTGGCGTGCCGCTCCAGCTGGCCGGCGGCAACAAGTGGCCCTGGACCGCCGTGGTGCAGATCGTCGGGCCTATTCACGGGATTTTCTACATTGTTTACCTCCTGGCTTGCCTGGACCTGGCTGCTCGCGCCAGGTTCAGCACCAGCCAGCTCCTGGGCATGGTCGGCTCGGGATTGGTGCCCTTGCTGGCTTTTTACATGGAGCGCAAGGTAACCCAGAGGGTCGAGGGCCAATTGGCTCTCGGACCGGAAGCGCCGCCGGGCCCGGCGGCCACGGTTTGGGCGGCCCTGGGAGGCTCAAAACGACAGGCGGGCGGGCAGGGAGCTACCCCCAGTCAGCCCGAGGAGCCTTCCGCCCAGCAGCGGTAAACTTTTTAGTGGATGCTGGTTAAGTCGCCTGACCCGAGCGCGAGCGTCCTGCTATTCACCTGGCAGGTCCACTGGGTTTCTTTCCTCGAGCTGGCGTTGCAGGTGGGAGTGCTGGCGTGGTACCTCGCCGGGGTCCGGCGCATCGCAGCTTGGGGCCGGCGATGGTCGTTATTTCGGACCGCCTGCTTCTGTACCGGCCTCCTCGTAGTCGCTTATGCCACAGAGGGAGGCATCGCGCGTTATCAGGCGTCGAACTTCACGGTCCACGTCGTGCAGCTGATGCTCCTTATAGATGTGGGGCCGCCCCTGATGGCAATGGGTGCTCCCATCACACTGGCGCTGCAATCGTCTTCCCGTAAAACGACCGCCAGGCTCCTCAAGGCTCTCCACAGCTGGCCGGCGCGCACCATCACGCAACCACTGGTCGCGCTGGTTATAGCAATTGCTGTCATGTTCGTGTACTTCCTCACACCGCTTTACCAGCTTTCCGAGGAGCACCCTGTCGTGCTGGCCTGCGTGAACCTGATATTCGTGCTGGCGGGCTTCGTGCTGTGGACCCTCATCGTGGCCCGCGACGGTTTGCCAAGGCACCTCGGTTTCGGGATGCGCTTCGTGCTCGTCTTCCTGCTGGTCCCGTTAAACCTCGCCCTGGGCCTGGCTATCGCCAATGTGACGGCTCCTCTTTACCCCGCCGGCAACACGCTGGCAGACACTCAGTCCGGGGGGGATGTCCTGTTGGGCCTGGCTGAAGTGTTCATCGCCGCCGTGCTCGCACTGATGTTTGTCGAGTGGGCTCGGGAGGAAGAGCGCAACGCAGTGCGTGCCGACCGACAGCTTGACGCCGCACTGGCAATTGCACGCGGAACGGCCGGCCGGACCGGGTGCCGAGGACGGGTGACGGCCAAACTTCGGGTCGTGCCAGAACTCGCCGGGTGGGTTGCAACTCGGGGGCGGCCCAGAAATCGGGCCGGGTCAGAACTTGAGGGCCGAGAGCTCGGGGATCCAGCCCTCGGCGCGGAAAGTGCCTCCCGCCAGCGACTACGCCGGTCCGCGCTCCCCGGATTTACTACGGTGCGAGGCCGGGCCAGCGACTTCACATCGTCGTAAGTAGCCCAGATGCCGGCCGAAAGCCCGGCCAGGAAGCCGGCTCCGAGCGAGGTTGCTTCCAGCTCAGCGGATAATTCGACCGGGCGTTGACAGGCGTCGGCCAGTTCCTGGACGAACACAGGGTTGGCGGTCATGCCCCCGTCGGCCCGCAGCCGGTTCACCTTTTGGCCGGAGTCAACCTCCGCGGCCTCGAGCAAGTCGGCCCCCCGCTGCGCTATCCCCCGTAGGACGGCCCGCACCAGTTCGGGGCGGCCCGTGCCGGAACTCATCCCTATGAAGAGAGACCGCGCCCCGAAGTCCCAGTCAGGAGTGCCCACGCCGATTAGTGCGGGGACGAAGAAAACGTCTCCTGTGTCCACGCACCGCCCGGCCACCTCGGCCGACGCCGCTGGGCTCGGGATCAGCCCGACATCGTCGACGAGCCAGGAAAGCGCGGAGCCGGCCGACAGCATGATGGCCTCGACACCCCACGTGAGGACGTCATTGCGCTGCCAAGCGGCTATCGGGAAGCAGCCGCGTTCTCCACTCCTTCCGAAGGCGCCAAACGGTGGTGGGGCATCGCCCACGTTGACATCGAGGAAGGCACCGGTCCCGAAGGTCGCTTTGGCGTCCCCGGACCGGACGCAACCCTGCCCCATCAAAGATGCTTGCTGGTCGCCGACTATGCCGAAAATGGGCGGGGCGCCGGCCAACGCGCTGGCCTCGGCGATCATGCCCGAGGAAGGCACCAGCGTTGGCATGCAGTTGTCGGGGACGCGGAACCTCTCCAGCCGTACCGGGTCCCACTCAAGCCCTGCCTTGCCCGACAGCACGCCTTCGGTCGGGAGCAGGCCACTAACGCCGGCGTTGCTGGGGTCGGTCACGTGCACCCGGCCCTCTGTGAGCCGCCACGTCACCCAGGTGTCGACTGTCCCGAAGCGAAGGTTGCGGCTCCGCTCGGGGTCGTACGTATCGAGCAGCCAGGCCAGCTTGGTGGCGGACTCGTTGGGGGCCAGGCGCAAGCCTTCAGCTTGCAACTCGAGGCACATGCCGGCCGTACGGAGGTCTTGCCAGCTGAGGACCGGTCCTATGGGTTCACCACTGTCGGCGTCCCAGACGATTGTCGTGCCCCGTTGGTTCGTTATCCCGACGCCCGTCACTGAGCCCGCTTCTTCGAGGCAAGACGCCGCCACTTCTAGTGCCGCCCGGCCGAGAGCGGCACCGTCCAGTTCGACCAGACCGGGCATGGGGTGCTCTCGTACCAGGCCAAGCTGCCGCCGGGCTTCGATCGTGCCGTCGGGGCGGACCACGCCCGCTCTCACCGCGCTGCTACCTACGTCGATGACAAGGATGGAGATTCCTGCCCCCTCTGGTCGAAGCTGCTCCCGGCTAGTGCTGCCTCCAGGAACGTTTGCCAGGTTGCTTGCGGCAAACACCCCTGTCGGCGCCTCCAAGTTAGGGTGCGCAACCAGGCAAACGTTGCCTGTCGTGGCACCAGTGCTGGAGGACGTTAGCGACTGTGCGGTTAGCGCTCAAACGGCGGCCAGCACGGAGCTCACAGCCATCCCTGCTGCTCGGCCGCTCGCACCGCCTCGGCGCGGTTGCGGGCCCCGGTCTTGCCGATGGCGGATGAAAGGTAATTGCGAACGGTTCCTTCAGAGAGGAACAGCTTCTCGGCTATGTCTGCCACCGTCGCCCCCGAACGGGCAACGGCCAACACGTCCCGTTCCCGGGCGGTCAGGGGCGACGCCCCCTGGGCCAGGCTGTCGGCGGCCAGGGCGGGGTCAACCACTCTTTCACCGGCAGCGACCCGGCGGATGGCGTCTGCCAGGCGCTCGACGGGGGCGTCCTTTACTACGAAGCCCGTTGCACCGGCCTCCATGGCCCGGCGCAGGAACCCGGGCCGGCCGAACGTGGTCACGATCAAGGCCCGGCAGCTCGGGACCTCTTTGACCAGGACGGCGGCGGCGGCCAGGCCGTCGATCCCGGGCATCTCTATATCGAGCAGGGCCACGTCGGGGTGGTGCTCCCGCGCCGAGGCCACGACCTGGTCACCGCGCCCAACCGTGGCCACCACCTGAAAATCGTCCTCCAGGTCCAGCAGGGCGGCCAGGGCGGCGCGGACCAGTTCCTGGTCGTCGGCCACGAGCAACCTGACCGTCACGCCAGCAGCCCCGTCACACCAGCACCCCCGAGGCGGCTTGGCCACCCATGCTGACCTGCAGGCGCCAGCCACGCGGCGATACGGGCCCGGCGTTGACCTGGCCGCCGGCTGCTTCGGCCCTCTCCCGCAGGCCGGTGAGGCCGTTTCCGGCCGAGGACGGGGCTCCGACGCCATCGTCGACGATCTCCACCGACGAGTGTGACAGCCTCACCGTGCAGCGCGTGGCCCGCGAATGGCGCACGACGTTAGTCAGGCCCTCCCGAAGGGCCCAGCCGAACAGCTCCTGGTGACCGGCGTCGACCATGTCGACTGCGGACGGCAGCTCGGCTGTGATCCCGGCCGCCCGCAAGAGCTCTTTTCCGGTGGCTAGTTCGCCGGCCACGCTCACGTCCCGGTACATGCTGACGGCGCTTCGTACATCGGCGAGGGCGCGCCGGCTCAGTTCCTCAACCTCGGCGATCTCTCGCGCCGCTCCGGCCGGGTCCTGGGCACTAAGCCGCCGGGCCAGGCTGGCCTTGACGGTTATGGTCGTCAACGAGTGGCCGAGCAGGTCGTGCAGGTCCCTCGCGATCCTGGTCCGCTCGTTTTCGGCCGCCAGCCGGGCCAGCTCGGAGCGGGCCTGGGCCAGGGCGTAGTTGCCCCTCATGAGGTTGAAGAAGCCGAACATGGCCAGGGCGGTGAGGGGTATGGCAACCACCAGGCCGGTACTGACGCTCTGGCTCAGGTTGGTGTGGGCGGCAGGGACCCAGACCGGCACGAACAGAGCGGCCAGGGTAAGGACCACAACCGCCGGGGCGGCCCGGCCCCCGAAGCGGGCGACGGCGGCAACGACAATGAACACGCACATGACCGAGGCATCGGCCCGGGCGAAGGGCACTTCTGCCAGCCACAAGGCCACCATGACGGCCAGGAGCGCCCAGTACTGCCGGGAGGAGGGCTGCCATACGGCCGGCAGTACCAGGAAGTAGCACCCGCAGAACACGGCCACGAAGGCGATACCGGCTATCAGAGCAGCCCCTGAGTTGTGGTCGGCGACGGCGGAGACCGTCTCTATCAGATAGAGGAGGAATATCCCGGGGAAGACAATTTTCCGCCAACCCCGGGCCCAGCGCTGCTGGGCGGCGGCCCACTCGTCGGGGACCAGGCTCTCCGGCGCCTCTTCTCCAGGCCGGGCCGGCGCGCCGTAGCCGAAGGGGTCGACGGCCCCGTCAGCCCCGTCAGCCCGGTTGGCACCGGCTGGGAAATCCCCTGCGCCCATGAGGCCCAAGGTACCCAGGCCTTGCTCAGGAGCGAGCCGTGTCACGACGATAAGCCCAGGTAGCCAGGCCGGCCAGCGCAGCCGTCCAGGCGGCTGTCACCGCCCAGGCCTCCCACGGAAGGGACGACTGCCCGGTCAGCGCCGAACGGCCGGCCAGCACCAACCAGTAGGAAGGGACCAGCTTGAACGCGGCGAGCAGCACGCCGCCGGTCGCCAGTGGTCCCCACGTGCCACCGATCAGGGCCAGCAGAGTGGTCACGCCTCCCAGAGCCGGGCCCGCAGTGTCGACCTTGAGGACGTGGCCCAGCAGGACACCCAGCACGGCGAAGGGGACCAGCACCACCAGTACCAGGGCGGCCATCACCAGCCAGCGGGGCACCGACAGGTGGACTCCCAGCGCCACCCCGGCCGCGCTCAGGGCCAGGATGCTGACCACCGCCATCAGGTAGCCGCCAAGCACCTTCGCCTGGAAGTAACGGGCCGTGCTGAGCGGCGTAATCCTCATTTGTCGGCCCCAGCCGAGCTGGCGTTCGGCTGCTATCCGGGCTCCGATTGAGATGACAGCCGTCATCGACCCCCAGGCCGCCATCCCGGTCATGTAGTAGAGCGGGAAGGCGACGCCGTCCAGGCGGGCGTTGCGGTTGGAGCCGGCGATCATGAAAAACAGAAGAAGCGGGAAACCAACTGAGAACAGCATGAACTTGCGGTTGCGCACGGAGCGCATGACCTCGGTCTTCATGTACACGGTGCTGGTCATCGGGACGCTCCGACGAGTTCGCTCGGTTGGCTGTCGTCGGCCGTGAGCTCGACGAAGGCGTCCTCGAGATCGGCGCCTCGCACCTCGATGTCACGCGCCCCCGGATAGCGGGCCAGCAGTGCTTTGAGGGCGTCGTCGGCATCGTCGCACGAACAGCACGAGGGTGGCCCCTCTCCTCTCGGCCACCGACACACCGGGCAAGTGGGAAACGATGCTCACCTCGGCGTCGGGCACGGTGGCCCGCACCGTGCGCCGCCCCACCATGGCCTTTACGGAGGCAGTCGAACCATCGGCCACGATTCGGCCACGCGCCATGAGCACGATCCGGTCGGCGTAGGCATCCGCCTCCTCCAGGTAGTGGGTGGCGAAAATGACGGTTTTGCCCTGGTCTGTGATGCTCCGCATAATGGACCAGAAGTCGCGCCGGGCCTCGACGTCGAGGGCGGCGGTGGGTTCGTCCAGCACGAGAAGCTCCGGGTTGCCGACCAGGGCCAGGGCGAAGCGCACGCGTTGCGACTGGCCCCCTGACAGCTTGTCGGCGGGGCGGCCGGCCAAGGCGTCTGTCCCCGTGAGGCGGAGAACGTCGTTCACGTCCAGGGGGTGGGGGTAGAGGGAAGCGACCATGGTGACCAGTTCTCGCACGGTGACGAAGCCGATCAGCGATCCGGTCTGCAGCATCCCGCCAACGGCCCCGGCCCGCACCGCTTGCTGCGGAGGCATGCCGAACAGTGACACGCGTCCGCGGTCGGGCTGGGCCAGGCCCAGGACCATATCCAGGGTGGTCGACTTGCCGGCACCATTAGGGCCGAGGAGGGCCACGGTCTCGCCCGGCGCTATGTGCAAGTCGACCCCTTGCACCGCCGGTGCCCGTCCGTAGTTCTTGGCCACGTCCTCGAGCAGTACCCCACCGTTGGACTTCAACGTTTTTTCCATGCCACTCAAGCTGACATCCCCGGACGATCCTGAATAGTGAGGCGGCTCACCAAATATCGATGACAAATGTCATGGGTGCCCCGGCTTCGTATGGTTGGGCCGTCTGTTGGTCGCCCGTTATTGGATTATTGGAGTTGCTTTTCCACGGCCGCTTAGTACCGTTGGGAGGTGCCAGACGCTCTGACGGGTGACTCTTCGCTCAGCCGGGTCGAGCAACCGTTGCGGCCCTCGTTGGGAGAGGTGGGCGGGTGGCCAGCCGTACTTGGTCGTTTAGCTGCCGGTCAGGAATCTGACCTCGACCGAAGCAGGGGCAGCGATGGGGGAGATCCTCGAAGGGGTGGCCACTCCGTCGCAGATGTCTGCGTTCATTTTCGGGCTGCGCTGCAAGGGAGAAACGCCCGAGGAGCTGACCGGCATGCTGGAGGCCATGCTCGAGGTGGCCGAACTGGTGCCTGTGCCGCACGAGCTCGCCGGGAGGCTCGTCGACACCTGCGGGACGGGTGGTGACCGCTCGGGGACCATCAACGTCTCGACAATTGCCGCTCTCGTCGTGGCGGGAGCCGGCGTCCCCGTCTGCAAACACGGCGGTCGGGCCGCCTCCTCACGCACTGGCTCGGCAGATGTGCTCGAAGCCCTTGGTGTCGAGATCGCCTTACCGCCCATTTCAGTAGCCCGGTGCATCGAGGAGGTCGGGATCGGCTTCTGTTTTGCGCCTCGCTACCATCCGGCCATGAGACACGTCATCCCGACCCGACGGGAGCTCGGGGTCCCCACCGCCTTCAACCTTCTCGGCCCGCTGGCGAACCCGGGCCGAGCTCGCCACCAGCTGGTCGGGGTGGGAGATGGCCGGGTGGCCGAGCGATTGGCGGCCGTGCTGGCTTCGACGGGGACCGAACGGGCGTGGGTCGTGCACGGCGAGGACGGTCTCGACGAGCTGTCGACGGTAGCCCCGTCCACCGTGGTCGAGTGGGGCGGGGCGGGCGGTGGCACCCGCAGCTTTGTCGTCGACCCCGCGGCCCTCGGGCTGGCGGTGGCCGATCCCTCGAGCCTGAAAGGCGGTGACTCCGCGGTCAACGCTCGGGCCGCAAGAGAAGTGCTTTCCGGGGCGGCCGGGGCGCACCGGGATATCGTCCTGCTAAATGCGGCGGCCGCCATGGTGATCGTCGGAGCGGCGGATGACCTCGACGGGGGGCTCTTACTCGCAGCCGCGAATCGATCGACAGCGGGTGCGCCGGCGCGTGCTTGGACGACCTGGTCGCGCTGTCCCGCTCCGAGGCCGCCCGGACGAGTTAGGTAAGCCCGAAGGGACGAAACCGTCAGACGTCAGACGTCTGACGCCCATACGGCGGGCGTCTTAGACTTCAGGCACCTTTAGACCGCAGGGGGCCGCGGAGTGAGCTCCGCCACGGCTGATTCCATGGCCGTTATGCGCTCGTGGAGGGTCAAGGCCGGAGGACCGCCGGGAAAAGAGGCTCGTGCCCGGCGAGCCGCCAGCTCGTGGACACGTCGGGCTGCGTCCTCGACCGCCCTTACCTGGTAATCGAGGGCCATCATGGCCTGGTCCCTCTGGAGGCCCCGGGCCAGCCAGTTCACCGTTACGAGCTCCCGGTCCAGTTGCACGGCCTCTTGGACGACTTCGCGCGCCAGCTCCTCGATGGCGTCGCTCCTTTGCCGGGGACGGCGCCTTGGCCACTTTCGTGGCGGGTCTTTCGGGGTCTCGATCGAACTGGCCAATTGGCACACGGCGCGTAGGCGGCGGTGCAGCGAAGCGGCGGCACTGGGGCTCCAGAGCCATCGCAGAGGCGCGACAGTGGCAGACCGACCGGGCGCGACCTTATTGGCCCGCCTCAGCGAAAGGCTGGCCCAAAAGCCCGCGGTCGACAGAAGTGTCACGGGTAGCACGAGGACCACGACAAAAGTAACGAGGACGTCGCCCACTACTGCATCGTACGTTTTCCGGGCCAGCGTCTGCTGGTCTCCCCGCTTAACTTGCGCCGAGTTCCCAAATGGCGTCGAGGTCCTTGCGGCTGTAGGACTGGAAGGCGATGAGCGTCCGGGTATCCGCGACGCCCGGCAGAGCCTGGAGCCTCATTGTCACCACTTGCGCCAGCTCCTCCATCTGACGCACACGTACGACCGCGACAATGTCTGCTTGACCCGCCACTGAGTAGGCCTCCGCGACACCCTCGACTCCCGCCACCTCTTGAGCGAGTTCAGCCATGCGTGCCGGCTCGGCGTCTATGAGGACAAAGGCTGTGACCACTTGCGTAACCGTACCGCCAGTGGCGCCTGGGAGGTCGAGTTTTAACCGAGCCGGGTGGCGCCCCCCGCCGGGGAGACGGTAAAAATCTGGGGCGGAGCGAACCCCGCCGCCTGGAACGCCTTTGACAGAGGGCGCGAGAGGTCGTCCTCCTCCGCCCCGACGGAAATGGCGCAGCCGCCGAACCCCGCCCCGGTGAGCCGTGCCCCCGTCGCACCGTGCGCCAGCGCCGTGCTGACGGCCAGGTCGAGCTCCGGGCAAGAAACCTCGTAGTCGTCCCGCAACGAAAGATGCGAACTGACGAGCAGCTCACCGACAGGCAGGCCCTGGCGCAGCCGATGCACGGTTTGCTGGACGCGGGTGTTCTCGGTCACGACGTGGCGGGCGCGTTTGCGCAGATCCCCGTCCAGCTCGGCCTCGACCTGGCTGAGGGAAGCCTGGCGCAGCGAGGGGACGCCGAGGAGGGAGGCCGCTTTTTCGCACGCCCGGCGGCGGTCGGCGTAAGCGCCTCCGGCATTGGCCCGTTGTACGCCGGTGTTGATGACGACGATGGGGCCGGCGTCGACGCTGACCAATTCGGTCTCGAGCGAAGAAAAATCGATCAGCACGGCCGTACCAGCCCGGCCCTGCAGAGCCGCCAACTGGTCGAGCAACCCGCACGGGGTGCCGGCGAAGGCGGACTCGGCTGTCTGGGCAGTCCTCGCTATCTCGATCGGGGTGAGGTTCGACGATGAAAGGTCGTTCGCCGCGACGGCTACGGCGACGGTGAGGGCGGCGCTCGATGACAGACCACTGCCGAGCGGTACATCTGTCGCAATCAACATGTCGAGGCCCGGGAGCTCGGTCCCGGACTGGGCCATGGCCCACAGGACCCCGAGGACGTAGCGAGCCCACCCTGCGAAGTCGTCGGGGGCCCAGTTGCTTATCTCGTTCGCGTCCGCTGTTACCTCTTGGCCGAGAGTGGCAGAGCGGATCCAGATCGACCGGTCGGGCCGCCGTTTTGCCGCCACCACGGTCGACCGGTCGATGGCAAAGGGCAGCGCCAGCCCGGCGTTATAGTCCGTGTGCTCACCGATCAGGTTGACGCGTCCGGGTGCGCTCCAGAGCCCCTCCGGTGTGCTCCCGACGAGGTCAGAGAACTGCGCCCTGGCCGTCGCCCCCACCTGGTCGAGCCCTGTGCCGTTCGCGTGCGCCACGACGCCACGTTAGACCTGAGCGGCTCCCCAACACGGGAAGAGGGTTCTCGTCCCTCGCGGGTGAGAACCTGAGGCCATGGCTACGCTGACCATTGATTGCGACGGCTGCATCATGCAGGGGACCGACGCCTGCGGTGACTGTGTCGTGAGCTTCATTTGCGGCCGGGAAGATGACAACAAGGTCGTGATCGCCCCTTCCGAGGAGCGGGTGCTCGGGCTGCTGGAGCGGGGCGGTCTCGTCCCGCCCATCCGGCATTACCGGAGGGCAGCCGCCTCGCGCTGACGCTTCCACGGCCCGTTGCCCCGGCGCCGCTCCGCCGGGCGTTGCCGGGCCACATTTCGTGCCGCAGGTCGCAAAGTGGCGCCGGGGCGCTGGCAAGCTGGATCCAGATGACCGTACCCCCGGTGCCGCCCGACACGTTGACGGACCTGGTTGAGGAGCTGTGCCGGCGCGGCGAAGACGCTGGTTTGGCGTCCGTGGGTATATCCCCGGCCACACCGATGGAGGGCACGCGCCGCATCCTCGAAGAGCGCAAGGCGGCTGGCCTAGCGGGCGGCCTTCAGTTCACCTACAGGAACCCGGACCGCTCAACGGACCCCGGGCGGCTGTTGCCGGGTGCGGCGGCGCTGGTGGTGGGGGCGTGGCCATACGGTGCCGGTCAGGACGGGACCGGTCGGCACGGTCACGTTGGTGCCGACCAGCACGGCCCCGGTCGGGTTGGTGCCGGCCAGTTGGACGCCCACGCCCAGCCATGGTCAGGTCGCCCACAGGGGCGGGTCGCCCGGTACGCCTGGCGCGACCACTATTCGAGCCTTCGGGCCGCACTGGGGGAGTTGGCCGAGGTCCTCGAGCGCGCTGGCTGGCGGGCACGGGTCGTCGCCGACGACAACGCCCTCGTCGACCGGGCCGCCGCCGAAAGGGCGGGCCTCGGTTGGTTCGGCAAAAACAGCAACATCCTGTTGCCCGGCCGGGGCTCGTGGTTCCTCCTGGGTTCGGTGGTGACCGATGCCCCTTTGCCACCGTCTACCCCGGTGGGCGACGGGTGCGGGCCCTGCCGGCGCTGCCTCAGCTCGTGCCCGACAGGAGCGCTCGTGGCACCGGGCGTACTCGACGCCCGCAGGTGCCTGGCGTCGCTGCTCCAGGTGCCCGGGGTCTTCCCTTTCGAGTACCGGGTTGCGCTGGGCGACCGCATCTATGGTTGTGACGACTGCCAGGAAGTGTGCCCCGCCAACCGGCTGGTCTCGCGATTGTTCGCCGGCAGCGAAGTGCCAGTTACGGGTGACGCCGATAGGTCGTTTGAAATCGACCTGCTCGGCCTGCTGGCCGAAGACGGTGAGGCACTGTTGGCCCGTTACGGGCGCTGGTACATACCCGAGCGCGACCCTCGTTATCTCCGAAGGAACGCCCTGATAGCCCTTGGCAACGTGGCTGACGGCCACTCGGCCGAGGTCGAACGGACGCTGGAGCGTTACCTCGCTGATCCGGACGAAATATTGCGTGCTCATGCCGTTTGGTCTGCCCTGAGGTTGGGCCGGCTTGACCTCGTATCTGGTTCACCGGGGCTGGCCGAGGACCCGTCGCCTATCGTCCGCCAGGAGCTGGACCGCCAGTCAGAGGTCACCGGAAGGCCTGCGGACGCCGCCGACGGCGAGGCCCGCCCGTACAAGCAGCTGGCGGAACGCGCTCAGGACAAGGGACCGCTGCTGACTATCGGCCCCGGTGAAGCCGCGGTGCCACCCGTTGCGCTGACAGGGCTCGTTCCGAAGAAAAGCGGAGCAGGTCCACCCTTGCTTGGACCGCCGCACGCTATACATAGCCAGTGATGCGCCACATACTTCTCACAAACGACTTCCCTCCCAAAGTCGGGGGCATCCAGTCGTACCTGTGGGAGCTCTGGCGCCGCTTGCCTCCTGATGACGTGACGGTGTTCACGGCTTCGTACCCGGGCGCGACCTGGTGGGACCGCGAGCAGAAGTTCCATATCGTAAGGGCCAAAGAGCCCGTCTTGCTGCCTCAGCCTCACCTCGCTCACAGGGTCAGAGAGGTGGCCCAGAGCGTGGGTGCAGGTGCCGTTGTCATCGACCCGGCGCTGCCCCTCGGGCTCATAGGCCCCTCTCTCGGCCTTCCCTACGCCATCGTGCTCCACGGCGCCGAGGTCACGGTGCCGGGCCGGTTCCCCGTTAGCCGGCAATTGCTGGCGCGAACCCTAAAGCACGCCTCTCTGGTGATCGCAGCCGGCGGCTATCCCGAGGCTGAAGCGAGGCGGGCCGTCGACGGGCCGCTAGATAGCCGGCCAGGCGCTTCCGAAGGTGCCTTTCCTACCTCGGTGCAGGTCCCGCCAGGCGTCGATATCGACCGATTCAGACCACTGCCCCACATCGAGCGAGCGGCCGCCAGGGCACGCTTGAAGCTCCCGGTGGCAGGACCGCTCGTCGTGAGCGTCAGCCGGCTGGTCCCCCGGAAGGGGATGGACACCCTGATCGAGGCGGCTTCGATGGTGTCGAGCCGCTTCCCGGGCCTTTCTATCGCCATTGCCGGAGCCGGAAGGGACCGCCGTCGCCTCGAGAGGATCGCGTCGCACGCCAATGTGAGGGTCGATCTCCTGGGAAAGCTATCGGGCGCCGATCTCCCGGACTTTTACGCCTGTGCGGACATCTTTGCCCTCTGCTGCCGGTCCCGGTGGTGGGGCCTGGAGCAGGAGGGTTTCGGCATAGTGCTGGTGGAGGCGGCGGCGGCCGGGGTCCCGTGCATAACGATCGACAGCGGGGGAGCGGGAGAGGCGGTCCGGGACGGCGAGACGGGCATCGTGGCCGAAGCCGGCGACGAGGGCGACCTCTTTGGTAGCCGCAAGCAGCACGCCGAGCAGACCGCCAACATCGCCGAAGCCCTGGCCACGTTGTTGGGTAACCCCGAGTTAGCGCGCAGGATGGGCGAAGCCGGCCGGAGACGGGCGGAGGAGGAGCTGTCTTACGATTCGTTGGCGGCCAAGCTCGGTGACGCCATCAGCGGCATGGCAGGGGCAACGGGTGGACCTGCGGCGATAAGTCCCGCTCCCAAAAGGGTTGTCCGGGACGGGCCAAACACGATCGGCCCCGTTGCGGGCGGCCCAGTTACACATGACCCAATTGCGGACGGCCCAGTTACAGATGGCCCAATTGCGGACGGCCCAGTTACAGATGGCCCGATTGCGGACGGCCCAATTGCGGACGGCACAGTCGCAGGGGGCACAGTGGTGGACGGCGCCCCTCCCAGAGGCTTGCCCCCCGCCGCGTTGCCGCCCGCCGTAACTGTCCCGGGTGCCGCTGCCGCAGCCAGCGACGGTCCTTCGGATGAGCCCGACGCCTCACCGAGGTCAGACCCGGTCGACCCGTCGGAACAGGGTGACCAAGCGGGACGTGAGATATCGGCCCCCGAGCCTCATCACCAAGGTCGCCGGGGCTGGCACCGACCGAAGCACCGCGCCGCCGGCGATGGCGCGTAAGGTCTTGGTCTGAGGAGGTGTGCAAGTGGAAGAGCAGGTCACCGAGAGGATGGTCATCCGGGCGAACCCTGCTCACTGCTACGAGGTCGTAGCCGACTTCGAGCGGTACCCGGAGTGGGCATCTGACATCAAGGCCGTTTCGGTCGACGAACGCGATGCCGACGGTCGGGCAACGGAGGTCACCTATCGTGCCGCCGCGTTCGGCCGGAGCACGTCCTACACGCTTCGTTACGACTACAGCGACGCCCCATCGAAGCTCTCGTGGGAGCAAGTGAGGGGAGATGTGACGCGTCGCCTGGACGGGAGCTATGAGATTTACCCGAGCGACGACGGGTCGGCGGACGTCACGTACCACCTGGTCGTGGACTTGAAAGTCCCGCTCCCGGTGTTCGTGAAGCGGCGAGCCGAAGGCCGGATCACCCACACCGCACTGAAGGAACTAAAAGAGCGCGCCGAAAGCTGACCCCTCGGGCCGGGACCGGCCGCGGTTGAGGGTCGAAGGCAACAGGTCCGGGGATTTGCGCCACAGATACGAGATCGAGGAGATCTCGAGCCCGTCCGATGCCCGCCTGGCCGCTTACCGGGACCTGAAGGACTCGGCTTTGCGCCGGAGCGCCGAGCTCGAAGGCGGCATCTTCGTTGCTGAAGGCAGGCTGGCCCTGGAGGCTGTTCTGGACTCTGCCTACCCCTTGCAGTCGGTGCTTGTCCTGCGCAGGCGGGTCGGCCTGCTCGACCAGCTGGACTTGCCTGCTGGCGTCGCGGTCTACATGGCCGACGAGGACCTGATGAGGAGCACGACGGGCTTTAACGTCCACCGGGGCCTCCTCGGCATTGCGAAGCGGCTGCCACCCGTTCCACCCAACGACCTTGTGGCCCGGGTCGCCTCACGGCTGGTGCTTGTCGTAGAGGGGTTGAACGATCAGGAGAACCTGGGTGCCATCTTCCGCAACGCGGCCGCCTTCGGTGCCGGAGCGGTGTTCCTTGACCCTGATTGTGCCGACCCGCTTTACCGCCGGAGCGTCCGGGTCTCGCTGGGGCATGTGCTGAGGGTGCCGTTTGCCCGCCTGGCGCCGTGGCCGGCGTCGCTCGAATTGCTGACGAACGCGGGTTTCGTCGTGCTCGCCCTGACCCCCTCACGCGAAGCGGAAAGCATCGCCGCTGTGGTCAGTGCGCTCGAGGGGTGCCGTGTCGCCCTCGCGGTTGGGGCCGAAGGTGGCGGGCTCAGCCCATCGGTGTTGGGTATGAGCCGGCGGGTCCGGGTCCCGATGGCGCCAGGCGTCGACTCGCTAAACGTGGCGGCGGCGACGGCAGTGGCGCTGCACCGCTTTGCCGATATCTCCTGACTTCCGCCCCCCTAGTCTACGGCACCGTCATTTCATCACGAATTCATAACAAGTTCGTACTTCCGGTCGCGGTTTGGCCAACTGACGCGCTACAGCAGTAAAAGGGCCCCGAAACGCAACGAGAATTCGCGCGCACGTGACCCGAGTGGCGAAAATGCGAATTTGAGAAACATTGGCCCAGAACGAAGGGCAAGCCGCCCCGCCTGAGGCGCCGGCCGGCAGAGCAAGCGTCGTTGCGGCCGTATCCACACCCCATTATAAATGTGGCGGCCACAAATCTGTAAATCCGCGGCTCAGCTATGCGCTCCGGTTATGCACGCCGCCGAAAACTGCGGCGACGACCGAGAGGCCTAGCCCGTCCCCCCGCCCTCCTTCGCATCTCGCCGTTGCGTGCACCTCACCAACGTGGGTGCGACGACCGGGCCAGCGGCCCAGGCGGTGGGTGCCGAGAGGACGCTGCCGCCGCGCCCACACCGGCCGTGCAGCACCGCCGCGACGACTCGACGGTCCAAATCAGGCACTGTCGAGGGTCCCGCCTCTACGATTGTCGCCTTGACCGATCCTCCGTCTCTTGTCCCAACCGCCCCGTCGGAGGCCGGCGCCCCGTGCGTCGGCGTAGACATCGGGGGCTCCAAGGTCCTGGCCGTTCGCTTGAGCGGCGCCGGCGTGATCGAGGCTGTCGAGAAACTCCCGACGCCCGCTCACTCAGAGGACATCATCGACGCGGTGATGACGGCGGCCGACTCGGTCACAGGACAGGACGAGCGCGAACGCAGCCTGCCCCTCGGCGTCGGCTGCCCGGGCATGGTGGACCGGCAGGGCGTGGCCCACTTCTGTCCCCACTTGCACAGTTTCGATGGCGTCAACCTCCACCGGGAGTTCGCCAGCCGCCGTCCGGCTGGGGCTACGACGATCGTCTCCAACGACGCCACCGCCGCCTGCTGGGCCGAGCACCTGCTTCGGTTCGGCCCGGGGCCACAACGACGCCCTCATGGTCACCCTCGGGACCGGGATCGGCGGTGGCCACCTGATGGATGGCCGGCTCATCGGCGGCGCGCATGGCTTTGCCGGCGAGATCGGGCATATGGTCATCGACCCGTACGGGCCACCTTGTCCTTGCGGGAAGAAGGGCTGCTGGGAACGCTTTGCCTCGGGCAACGGCCTGGGGAGGCTGGCGAGAGAAGCGGCCCAGGCCGGCCGTCTGCAGGCGGTCGTGAGGCTGGCCGGTGGTGATTCAGAAGCAGTCCGGGGCGAGCACGTGACCCTGGCCGCCCTCGATGGTGAACCGGAAGCTCTCGAGGTCATGGCGAGCTATGCCTGGTGGCTGGCGTTGGGGCTCGCCAACCTGGCCAACGCTCTCGACCCGTCGGTCATCGTCCTGGGTGGAGGTCTGATCGAGGCCGAACGGGTCGTCATCGGCCCCGTACGGCGGGCCTTCAGCGATCTGGCCGAGGCCCCGGGGGTACGACAGGTCGAAATAGTGGCGGCTCAATTCGGCGAGCGTGCCGGTGCGGTGGGCGCTGCCCTCCTCGCCGCCTGGCGAGAAGCCGGCCGCTGGTAGCGGGTTTGCGCCACCAACGTGGGGGGACGGGGGTTATCGTCGCCCGGGCCGCGTTGCTTGCCCGCTAGCCTTTTATCAACGACCGGGGGCGTGTGCCCGGGCGGTCGTGATAGGAGGGCCAGTGGAGTTCCGCCGAATCAATGGGTTGCCGCCTTATGTCTTCGCGGCTATCAACCAGTTGCGGGACGAAGCGCGCCATGCTGGCGAGGACGTCATCGACCTGGGGTTTGGCAACCCTGACATCCCGAGCCCTCCCGTGGCGGTCGAAAAGCTGGCCGAGGCGGCCCGCAACCCTCGCAACCACCGGTACTCCTCGTCGCGGGGCCTGCCCAACCTGCGCCTGGCCGTCTCCAAGCTGTACGAGCGCCGTTTCGACGTCTCGCTCGACCCGGAGACCGAAGTGGTGTTCACGATCGGTGCCAAGGAGGGTCTGTCCCACCTGATGTGGGTGCTCCTCGGCCCGGGGACACGGCGCTCGTGCCCTCACCTTCGTACCCGATCCATATCTACGCCCCACTGTTCGCCGGGGCAGAGGTTATCCAGGTGCGGCTCGGTCCTGGCCAGGACTTCTTTGCCAACCTGGCCGAGGCGTGGGAGCAGGCGTGGCCGCGGCCGAAGGTGATCGTGTTCTCCTTCCCGCACAACCCGACCACAGAGTGCGTCGACCTGGCGTGGATGCAAAGGATCGTCGATTTTGCTCGCGCTCAAGACGTGGTGCTCGTCCACGACTTCGCTTATTCGGATACGTACTTCGACGGCTTTGAGCCGCCCTCGGTCGCTCCAGGTACCGGGTGGTAAAGACGTCGCCGTCGAGCTGTACACGTTGACGAAGAGCTACTCGATGGCCGGCTGGCGAGTGGCTTTCGCAGTCGGCAACGCCGAGGTGGTAGGCGCACTGACCAAGCTCAAGAGCTATCTCGATTACGGGACGTTCCAGCCCATCCAGATAGCGTCCATTGTTGCCCTCAACGAGGCGCCGGACTACCCGAAGACTGTGAACGCCATCTACGAGTCACGCAGGGACACACTGGTCGACGGGCTCAACCGCATTGGTTGGTCGGTAGCCAAGCCGGTCGGGACGATGTTCGTTTGGGCGCCCGTCCCCGAGCCCTACCAGGAGATGGGCTCGCTCGAGTTCGCCAAGTACCTCGTTAGCGAGGCACACGTGGCTACCTCGCCCGGGGTGGGTTTCGGGGCCGGTGGCGAGGGGTACGTGCGCTTCGCCCTTGTCGAGAACGAGCAGCGCATAGCCCAGGCCGTGCGTAACCTTCGACGGGAGCTGACCAAACTGGGTTGAGCCGCTCAGGCTCGGCATAGCGTCCAGCCCTTACGGCCGGCCGTTTTCGTGACATTTCTTAATCCTCTGCATTAACACCTCGGTGCACCTGTGGAAACGTTCCGTTCACTTAGGCCCAGTAACCTGCAGCTATGGCGAGCTATGTTGTGCGGGTCTGGCTGCCCGATCGGCCGGGTGCGCTCGGAGCGGTTGCCAGCCGCATAGGCGCCGTCCGGGGCGACCTGGTCGGAGTGGACATCCTGGAACGCGGCGGCGGCCGGGCGATAGACGAGCTCGTCGTCGAGCTGCCCGACGCGGGTTTGCTCGACCTGATGATCAGTGAGGTCAACGAGGTCGACGGTGTCGACGTCGAGGATGTCCGCCAGGTGCCTGGTTCGCCCGTCGACCCCCGGCTGGACGCCCTCGAGACGGCCGCCTACCTGGTGGAACGCCGTGACCCTGGCGACCTGCTGCAACGCCCTGGTCGCCCACGCGGCCAGGGACTTCGAAGCGGACTGGGCGGCTGTCATAGACCCCGCGGCGCCGACACCCCTCAACTCGGCGGGAGCCATGCCACCTGACGCCTGGGTCTTCGCCTTCGTCAAGGGGGCGCGGGCTTCTGTCGGTGGGCCGGCGGCCGGTGCTGCCAGCCCGGCGGACGTGGCCTGGGCCGACATGTCGGTGGCGTCTCTCGTCGTGGTGCTTGGCCGGGACGGGCGGCCGTTCAGGACCAGGGAGCGGCGGCAGCTGTCCGCCCTGTCTCGTATCGCTGACAACCGCTGGGTCGAGATTGTCACCCGGAGCGCCCCGCCGTCGGCCAAGCGGGGTCGGGCGCTCCATCCTGCCGTGCTTGGTCCCGCTGCCGCTAGCCCGGCGGAGGCCCAGACGGCTGGAGCACCCACAGCGGTCTCCGAGATGGCAGGCGTCTCCGAGATGGCGGCTGTTTCTGAGATAGCGGGGGGCGCAAGCGCCTCGGCCGTCGGTGCGGCGGCCGGCGGGCGTGGCGTATCGTCCCGGCGGGCCCGGGTGACGGCTTTGAGGCCTGCTGTCTTTTAGCCCTCCGGGAGGCAACAAACGACCTCCGGCCCCGCCGGCCCCGGCGGGGGGCCGGTGGGGTTGGCGGGCCTGAGGGCGAGCGCGGCCGCCAATGGGCTGACAATGAGCGTCGCGCCGACGTTCAGATCCCTCGCGATCGCTAGTGCAGCGGGCCGCCGGACCTTGGCTCTGGCGACACCCAAAAATCCACAGGGTTTGCCCCTGTCCGCTCACAGGCGGAGGGCCGTACGGTGGTCCATTGCGACCTATCAAGTATTGACAAGCTTGTAAGTACTATGCTGTAGTATTCCCGTATCTTGTGTGTGCAAGACGCAATTTGCCAGTTCGACCACAACAGCTTGTGGTCGACTACCTGCGTACCTGGTCAACACGATCGTCAGTGAACTTGTCGCCCTGGGCAGAGAGGGCGACCGATCCACCGAGACTCCGGATAGAAGGGATCCCTAATGGCACTTGCGACTGATCGGATGGGCCTCGGTCTCCGGCGGTACTTCACCGTCCCTGGGACCGACCCCTACGACACCGTCACCTGGGAGCGGCGTGACGCCCGGATTACCAACTGGGCTACCGGAGCCGTGGCCTTCGAGCAGCTCGGGGTCGAGGTGCCGAGTGGCTGGAGCGTCAATGCCACCAACATCCTGGCCCAGAAGTACTTCCGGGGCACCCTGGGCACGCCCGAACGGGAGTGGTCGTTGAAGCAGGTCGCTGACAGGGTGGTCGGCGCCATTGTCGAGTGGGGCAAGCAGGACGGCTACTTCGCCGACAAGGCTGAGGCCGAGACCTTTGCCGCCGAGCTGAAGTGGTTGATCGTGCACCAGCGGGCAGCCTTCAATTCACCTGTGTGGTTCAACATCGGTGTAGCTGGCGTCCCTCAGCAGGCGAGTGCGTGCCAACCGTACTGGTCGCTCGTAACTACACCCGACGGTTTGGTGCCGATAGGCAAGCTCGTGGAGTCCGGCGCTGTCGGGGCCAAGGTCTTCGACGCCCACGGTGTCACGCGCATCGTGGCTGTTAAAGCCAACGGACGTAAGCCGGTGCTGCGGCTGCGCACTAAAGCCGGGCAAACACTCGACGTAACGGGCGATCATCTCGTGTGGCGGCATAGCGGGGCTGCCACAGGCCGGTTCGTCCCAGCCGAAGTACTTCGACCGGCTGACCAGTTGACATGGCACCGGACAGAAGCGTGGGGGACAGGGGAAATTAGCGGCCAGGAGATAGCCGAGGCAGCCCTGGCTGGATGGCTTCAGTCCGACGGTTTTGTCGGGCGCTACGAGTCCGGGACAAATAAGTCTCTGACTATAGAGGCCATGACGGTGACGAAAGCTGAGCTGGACTGGGTTTCCCGGGCGCTCGACAAGCTATTCCCAGAGGTGCACCGACACGAGGACGCGTAGTCACTCAAAAGGCGGACCTGGATTGCCGTCGGACCCGCTTATACGGGTCGAGCCTGCAAGCCTTCGTCGAGCACTGGGGATTGTTCACGCGGGGTGTCCAGATGACCGTCCCTCCCCACCTGTACGAATCGCCGCTCCCAGTCGTCCAGGCTTACCTTAGGAGCGTTTTCCAGGCAGAAGGGTACGTGCAACTACGACAGACCGGTAGCGCCGTGTGCCTCGACATGATCTCAGAAGGGATCGTTCGAGGTGCTCAACGTCTGCTCGCTCGCTTCGGCATTTTCTGCACGCGTCCGCTTCAAGGCAGACAAACGGCCCGATCGTAAGGGATGTTGGTCACTTTCCATTGGTAGCCAGGGCGATCGGCGCCTGTTTGCCGACGAGATCGGGTTTATTGACCCGGTTAAGGCCAAAAGGCTCGAGCAGAGCTTCGCGGTTGCAGGTAAGCCAGCCCGAGACGCAAAGGTCCTTGAAATTGCCAGTATTGAGGAGCTCGGGGAAATGGATGTCTACGACATCCAGACCGAGAGCGGAGAGTACCTGAGCGACGGGATCCGGGTACACAACTGTTTCATCCTGTCCGTTGACGACAACATGGACTCCATCCTCAACTGGTACGTCGAGGAAGGCCATATCTTCAAGGGCGGCTCCGGTGCGGGCGTAAACCTCTCGAAAATCCGCTCCTCCAAAGAAGGGCTTCACGGCGGGGGTACCGCCTCTGGCCCGGTCAGCTTCATCCGCGGGGCTGATGCATCTGCGGGGACCATAAAGTCCGGGGGCAAGACCGCCGTGCGGCCAAGATGGTGGTCCTCGATGCGGGCCACCCTGACATCGAGGACTTCATCTGGTGCAAAGCGATCGAGGAGCGCAAGGCGAGGGCTCTTCGGGACTCTGGCTTCGACATGGACCTCGACGGCAAGGACAGCTACTCGATCCAGTACCAGAACGCCAATAATTCCGTCCGGGTAACGGACGAGTTCATGCACGCCGTTATCGACGACAAGGACTGGGAGCTTCGTGCCGTTACGACGGGCGAGGTCCTCCAGACGATGAAAGCGAGAGATCTGTTCCGCCAGATCGCCAAGGCGGCCTGGGAGTGCGCTGACCCGGGTATGCAGTTCGACACGACGATAAACAAGTGGCACACGGCCCCCAATACGGGACGAATAAATGCAAGTAATCCGTGCTCGGAATACGTTCACCTCGATAATTCAGCTTGCAACCTGGCCAGCCTCAACCTGCTTACGTTCCTTGACATCGACGGCAATTTCGATGTCGAGGGGTTGAAAGCAGCGGTTGAAGTCGTTTTCACCGGACAAGAGATACTGGTGGGCAACGCTGATTACCCGACTCAGTCGATAGGCGATACCTCAAGGCGCTTCCGCCAGTTGGGCCTCGGCTACGCCAACCTCGGTGCGTTGCTTATGGCGCAAGGCCTGCCTTACGACTCCGACGGTGGGCGGGCCTGGGCCGGCGCTATCACCACGCTCATGACGGGCCATGCGTACGCGGTTTCCGGTCGCACGGCGGCCAAAATGGGCCCGTTTGCCGGCTTCCATGACAACCGTGAGCCCGTGCTGGACGTCCTGCGTATGCACCGGTCCAACGTGGCCCGCATCGACGAGGAACTCGTGCCGACCGAGCTGCTCTCCGCCGCCCAACGGGCGTGGGACGAGGCCGTAGAGACGGCCGACCGTTTCGGGGTGCGCAACTCGCAGGCCACCGTACTGGCGCCGACGGGCACCATCGGCTTGATGATGGACTGCGACACGACAGGGGTCGAGCCCGACCTGGGCCTGGTCAAGACCAAGAAGCTCGTCGGGGGCGGGACGATGTCGATCGTCAACCACACGGTGCCGCGCGCCCTGCGCAAGCTCGGGTACACCGAGCAAGAGATATCCGATATCACGACTTACATCGACCAGCACAAGTCGATACTGGGCGCTCCCCACGTCCTGCCTGACCACCTGGCCGTGTTTGCCTGCTCCATGGGGGACAACACGATCCATTACCGCGGCCACGTGCGGATGATGGCCGCGGTACAGCCATTTCTCTCCGGGGCAATTTCCAAATGTGTCACCGGGGACACCCTGGTCACCACCGCTGACGGCCTGCTCCGCATTGGTGGGCTGTACGAGGGCGAGGAGCCGGGTTCGTTCCGCAGCGAGGTCAGGGAAGTGGCCTCGCTCGAGCGACAGGAGCAAGACGGACGCCTTTTATTACGGGGGCAAGCGGCCGGTACGGACGGCGCGGCTTCGTAGCGGCATGAAGGTCACCGGCACGCCCAATCACCGGCTATTGACGGCGGGGCGCGGTGGCCTGGTATGGCGTCGGCTCGATGAGATCACTCCGGGAGAATACGTAGCGGCTCGCTACGGCGCTGATATGTGGTCCACGGTCCCTGCCAGCCTGGCCGGGTTCGGAGCGCCACCCCATAGCGGCAACGACCAGGACGTGGTGGTACCGCTGGAGATGACCGAGGAACTGGCCTTTTTCCTGGGTGCCTACGCCTCCGGGGGTTCCATTTCGATGTTGACGGCGACGGTGAGGATTTACAACGCCGACATGCTCGTGCTGGAGCGGGTAAGAGAGTCGGCCCTGGCATGCTTTGGGACAGGCGCGGTCATCCGGACGCCGGCCAACCGCGGTTGTTTCGTCGAAGTTGCCTCGAAGACCGCGGTCGAGTTCCTGGGGTACCTCGGTTGCGGCACTCGGGCGTCGGACAAACGAGTCCCGGACGCCATTTTGCAGTCCCCTCGGACGATGGTCTTGGCTTTCCTCCGGGGCTTGGCTGTGGACGCCAGCGTGACGAGCGGGTCCGACCCAGGTGGGGTATCGGCGTGGCTTCGCCCGGTTTGCTCGATGACCTGCAAGCCCTGCTGGCCAACCTGGGCGTGCTGACCGACCGGGTGGCCAGGCCTGGCTCTACCGATGAGAAGAGCGGCTACGAGATTTCTGCATCGGCTGACCACGCAAAACAGATGATCAGCCTCGTACCCTTCCTGCAACCCGAAAAGCAAAGCGCAGCTCTGGAGGTGCTGGAGGGGTCGTCGTCCCGGTCCGCGGCCGACGTCGTGCCGTCCGCGTCGGGACCGCAATTGCTCGACCTGGTCCGCCGGGCCAAGTCCGACGGGCACATAGCAGGGGAGCTCGACTTTGTCGTCGACTCGCGGGCTCGTCATGTCAGCCGGCAGGTCCTCGAGCGGCTGGCAGCCATTCCCGGTATCGAGTTGCCGGCAAGGCTCCAGTGGGTGCTCGACCTGGGCCTCCACTTCAGCCCCGTGGTGTCGGTGGCGGACGCCGGAGTGCAGGAGGTGTTCGACCTCTCGGTCCCCGGCAGCCACTCATTTGTGGGCAACGGGATCGTCAACCACAACACGGTAAATATGCCCGAGGACGTGACCGTAGAAGAAGTGGAGCAACTCCACATCGAAGCCTGGCAAATGGGCATCAAAGCGGTCGCGATATACCGGGACAATTGCAAGGTCGCGCAACCCTTGGCGACTACGAAAAAGGCAGCCATTAGCCCTGCGCCGGTATCCGATGCCGAGGCGCATGACGCGGAGTTGGCCCAGAAGGTCGCCGAGCTCGAAAAGGCGCTGCAATTACAGACAGTTGTCGTGAAAAAGCCGGTCCACGAGCACATGCCACGGAAGCGCAAGTCGTCGACTTTCTCTTTCCGCGTGGCTGATTGCGAGGGTTATGTCACGGTGGGGGAGTTCCCCGACGGCCGGCCGGGCGAGGTTTTCATCAGCGTCTCCAAACAGGGCTCGACCCTGGCCGGGATCATGGACGCGTTCGCCATATCGGTCAGCATGGGCCTGCAGCACGGCGTGCCGTTAGCCACATTCGTACGACATTTCACCAATATGCGTTTTGAGCCGGCCGGGATGACCGACGATCCCGACCTTCGCTTTGCCGCATCTCTCGTCGATTACATATTCCGCCGCCTGGCCGTAGAGTACATGGGGCAGGCGGAGCGCATGGATCTGGGGATCCTGACGGTGAGCGAACGCATGCAGCCAACGCTCCCCGGCGTCGAGGAGGCCGCCATCGTCGACCAGCCGATCCGGCCCGACGTAGTTGAGGAGATCGAGCTGCGGGAAGGCCGGGCGCTCCGGGAAGGCCGAGGGCAGCTCCCGGCCGAGGCTTCGTCGGGACCGGCCGCTGTACCACCCGTCGTGCCTGGCCCGACAGCCGGTGCGGTCCCTGGCCCCTTGCGCCCGGCGGCCAGCGATGCTCCCTACTGCTACCAGTGCGGGGTACAGATGCAGCGAGCCGGCAGCTGCTTTGCCTGCCCGTCATGCGGGACGACGAGCGGCTGCTCGTAGCTCTCCCGGGCGACCGGGCGGCGCCATCGGCGCGAGCCCCCGAGCGTCATTAGTGGAGCCCGGCGTCAAGAACGAAGACTGTCTGCTTAGACAGTCTCCTGAAAGACGCCGGAGGCGTCGTCGGACTGGAGCGTTGGGACTGGCTGGTCGGGACGGGCTCCGAACTGGGGCCGGTTGCTTGCGACAAGCACGGCTATCGCGCCAGGACGCCCTATCGTGGTGGCAAAGCCGTGTCGGGCAAGCGGCCCGTTGCCTGTCGTGGCAACAGATCACGTGCGCGGCCGCTCCGGCCTGGCACCATGTGTGTAGGAGGCAGCATGAACGTCGCCCGTATCCTGACAGGCGTTCTGAGCGGGGTGGCAATTATCGGAGCGGGCGTACCGGCGACCATGGCGGTCGCCTCGGCGACTGAAGCGCCCGCCGCGATCGTCGATGCGGCGCTCAGTGCCGGCCAGAGCCAATCCTCAGTGCGCTGGGTTTCGACCGCTACGTCGAAGGGGATCAAAAGCACGATCGTGACGGACGCCGGCCACTCGTCGGGAGAGCAAACGATCCTTTGGACCCAGGGAAAAAACAGCGCGTTCGTGACTGTGGAGCTTGTCAATGGTACGGGCTACCTAATCGGCAGCGCGGGCGGCTTGTATGCTCAGGGTTTTACCACTACGGCGGCGACGAAAGAGGCCGGTAAATGGGTGTCACTGACTCCGTCGACCCCTGACTACGCACCCATTGTTTCCGGCCTCACAACCGCGACAACAATGGAACAGATGCAAATGACAGGAAAAGTCACGGCCGTACCGTCAGTCGCTATTGACGGTCATACATACCCCGGTTTCAAAGGGACAACCAGGCCGTTCGAGGGCCAACCAGGGCTGTCGGAGACCATCTATGTCAGCTCGACGAGCACCCCGTTGCCAGTAAAAACAGTACAGGACGCGGCAACGACATTGTTCGGCAACTGGGGAGAAGCAATTAAGGTGACCGTGCCCAACGGTGCCGTCCCTCTGCAGTCGTCCTGGCTCCGTACCCATTAACGCACATGTCATTGTTTGACATAGCAGTTCACGGACAATGGTTATTGCGGCGTTCAGCTCGGTTGCCGCGCCGGCAAACAGCAAAGATTGGCCGAGCCAAACTCGCCGCCATATAATTCTTTTCTTTTCAACTGGCCCCGGGTGCGGGCAGTAACGGCACCGGCCCCGGACCGGCGCGGCTTTTGCTGGGAGTGGCTCATTGCCAAAACACAATGTGAGGGGGGCCGCCCTGCCGGCGGTCCTCGCCGCGTCCCCACTCCTGGTTGAGGGGGCACGCGTCTGCACCACGGGTGAGAAGATCTGGTTTTGGGGAGACCAGGCGCTGATCGACCTGGAGGCGCGTAACAGCGTCATCGGTCGCAACCTGCTCGGCGTGTATGACCGGTACGGGTGGCACCACCTTGGGCCTCTTTGGTTGCTCGTACTCGGTGTGTTCCGCTGGCTCGGTGGGGGTTCGTCTGCTGCCGTCGCGCTTGGCTCGTACTTGGTCCAGGCAGTAGCCGTGGCCGCCATCGTCTTCGTTGCCTATCGGCTGCGTCCAGGCCTGGCCGGATGGTGGGCGGCATTGCTGCTGCTCGGCTACCAGTGGTCTTTTGGGCTCGAGCGCCTGGGTACCATCTGGGCGCCGTACGCGGTTGCCCTCCCCGTCGCCCTGCTGGTCCTCCTCATCGCCGACGTCGTGGCCGGTCGCGACCCCTGGTGGCCAACCATCGCGGCCGCCGTCTGTGCCTCTTTCCTGGCCCAGACGGACCTGAGCACGATCGTGCTGGTAGTGGTCCTTGTCGTGGCGGCACCATTCCTCAGGTTGTTGGGCCGAGCCGCCATCGCCTCACGCGCCGGCACCCCGACGCCCGCCGCCCCTCACGTCCCGCCCAGCGAGGTCTCGGGCCGCCCGGGGTGGGGCTGGTCGGTCCCCGGATGGCAAAGCAAAGCCGGCATCCTGGTCGGGCTCATGGCGCTCCTCTGGCTGCCTACGCTCATCCAGCAACTCTCCAGCCACCCGGGCAACCTCGTGCAGGTTTACCGGTTCCTGACGACCCACCATGCCGCGGTGCCGTGGCGGACCTCGCTTAGAGCGGCGGACACCCTGTTTGGCTCATTTCCCTTCCGCACGGGTGAGGCGCTGGCGTCCCACGATTCCAGCCCGGGTTGGCTTGTGGCCAGCGGCATATCTCACCATCCCTGGTACCTGCTGTACTTGCTCGGGGCCGTTCTGGCTATCGTCCTCGGGCTCGCGTACCGCCAGCTCCCGGCTTTCGCCCTCGCTGCCACTGCTTTTGTCGCCATGTTGGCGGCGGCGTGGTCGATCTTGCTCGTGTACGGGCCTCTTTATCCTTATCTGGTTATCTGGACCGGCGCCCTCGTGGTCCCGGCCTGGATCGCCGTGTGGCTGGCTGTGGCACCGTTGACGGCGGCCGTGCGCCGCCGGAACGCACCGTTTATTTCCCGGTTTTCGTCGTCGAGTGCGTGGGCTCCCCTGGGCGTCCCGTTCCTGGGCCTCGCCACCGCAGTGGTGGTGTGCACCATCTACGCGTTGAACCCGGTGCCCTTGACTGCGGACGCTTCGGTCCTGGCCCGCCGGTCGTGGGACGCCGTCGCCGCCGAGGCATTGGCGCCCGGGGTCAGGACCGTGTACGTGGACATCACTACCCAGCAAGCTATGCCCGAGGCGGCGGCGATCGCCGACCAGGCCATTCGCCACGGCCGCAAGGTCGAGATCAACCACAGCGCGCTCTATTACCTCGACCCTTCCTTTGCATCGAGGTCCGGAGCTCAGCTGAGCGTCGTGGTGTGCTGTGGCGCGGGGGACCCGGGTGCGCCACCCGCCGGCGTCAAGTTGACCGCCGTGGTTGGGGGGCAGGGGATCTACGACCTGCCTGATGGCGTCAAGGTCCACCGGAGAGGTTCCCGCGATGGGTGGCTGCAGGTTGGTCGGGACCGACCGCTGGAGGCGGTGCACGTGCGCTTATGGGGCCGGCCAGGTGGCGTCAGTTACGGCCCGCGCCTCCCGGTCCGGCTTCCCGGGGACCTGCCACATATTCATTGGAGCCCCGCAACTTAGCGGGCCCGGCGCCTCGTGCTGCGGCATTCGAGGCTGTCGTGGGTATGTGCTCGTGCCACCACGTTCGCGTTGCTGCTGGCCGTGATGGTGATTACGACGACAGGGGTCAGGCATAGGGCAGCCTGGGGCACATGACTACTGCCGTGTTGATCACGGGGACCTCATCGGGCATCGGGCACGCCTCGGCCCTGCGCCTGGCCCGCCATCCCGAACTAACCGTTTACGCCACGGCCCGCCGTCTCGAGACGATCATTGACCTGTCCCGGCTGGGCGCCCGCACTCTTGCCCTGGATGTCACTGACGAAGCCTCGATGACGGCCGCCCTCGCAGTGGTCGAGTCCGAGATCGGCCCGGTGGGCATCCTCGTCAATAATGCCGGGTACGGAGAGTACGGCACTATCGAGGAAACCGACCTGGCCCGGGTCCGCCAGGAATTCGAGACCAACGTGTTCGGGCTTTCCCGTATGGTCCAGCTCGTACTGCCAGGCATGCGTGAGGCCGGCCGGGGCCGCATTATCAACGTCAGTTCCATGGGAGGCCGGCTGGTGTTCCCTGGCGGGGGCTACTACCACGCCAGCAAGTACGCCGTCGAAGCGATCAGCGACGCCCTCCGCTTCGAGGTCGCCCCGTTTGGCATCAAAGTGAGCGTGATCGAGCCGGGGCTGATCCGGACCGGTTTTGGCGAGACCGCGGCCGACGCCCTCGCTGGTTCCGCCGCGCCCGCAGGCCCTTATTCCGTCCTCAACGACTCGGTGGACAAACAAATGGCCAAGTCCTATCGCTCGGCGTTGTTGTCTGCTCCGCCCGAGGCTGTCGCCGATGTTATCGAACAGGCGGTGTTGGCCGAAAAGCCCCGGTCCCGCTACGTGGTCACACCGGCGGCCAAATTTCTAGTGCAGTCTCGCCGCCTTTTTGGGGACCGGGTTTTTGATACGTTCCTCCGTGCCCGGTTCAAAAACGGCGCGCCTCCCGCCCCTTCCGCCAACTGACTGCTTTTCTGCACTGTGGCGCTGGCGCTAAGGAATAACTGATTCGGGCTTCCGGCTTCGCGTGTGCAACCAGGCAAACGCGGCCTGCCCTTGGACTAAGGTCTCCTCATGTCAGGGGCGCCGGAGGGCCGCTTCAGCGTCCCTTCCCCGTCGTTCCTGTTCGACCTTGACGGCACGCTGGTCGACTCTGTCTACCAGCACGTCATCGCCTGGCAGGAAGCTCTGACAGATTGCGGGATCGCCCTTTCGGTCTGGCGCATCCACCGGCGGATAGGGATGAGCGGCGGGTTGTTCTTGAACGCCCTGCAGAGGGAGACCGGCGTTACCTTCGACCCGGCCACTTTGGCCACGCTGTCCAGGCTTCACGAAGAGAGCTACCTCCGGCGAGCAGCGAGCGTGGTGCCGTTGCCCGGTGCTCGCGAGCTGCTCGACGTGCTTCTGGTGAACGACGTGCCCTTCGCCATCGCGACGAGCGGGGCCCAAACGGTGGCGTCTGCGGGGCTTTCCCTGCTCGACCTCCCGAGCAGCGTCCCTATCGTTACGCGCGACCTCGTCGAGCGGGCAAAGCCCGACCCTCACCTGTTCCTGGCTGCGGCGGCCAGGCTCGGTGCCAACCCGGCTGAGTCATTTGTCGTAGGTGACAGCGTTTGGGATCTCCTTGCTGCCCAGCGGGCGGGCGCCCTCGGGATCGGGCTCCTCTCGGGAGGTTATGGCCCCGAGGAATTGCAGGCTTCCGGCGCCTACCGGGTCTACCAGGACCCCGCCGACCTGTTGGGCCACCTGGAAGAAGTGGGTGTCAGGCCGGCCCTGTAGTCCTGCTGCAGGCGGGCGCGCCGCTCGTCGGGGCCGGCTGCTCGGGAGCCTTCACAATTTGTGCGTTCCTGTCGCGATTTCGCCAAGTCGTTGCGCTTTAACCGGTTAAGCAGGCCGCGAACGCAACGAGATGGACAAACCGCAACGAGATGGTCCCAAATGTTATGAAAATGTGAAGCCGACGGCCCCACGCGGCTACTGAATGCGGTACAACGACCGCCTCAGGTGGTAGGAGAGAGGTAGGGGCCGCGTCCGGGTCAAGCACTACGGGTGCACCAGGTCGAGAGCCCCCGTTATCTCGGGCTGCATCGGGCCAGTCCATCCTCCACACGAACAACCGGGAACGAAGGCCCGTCTGGTCGAGGCGGACCTTCAGGACGGGCCGCGGTCCCGCGTCGCGTACCGGCACCTCCCAGTAGGAGGCCGAGCCACCACTAACGGCACCGAGCAGCGTCCCACCCGGCGGCCGGGGGCGGCGCTTGACCCTCAGCGGACGGACCGAGAGGGCGGCCCGGTATTGACGACCCGCCGGCCACAGGCCAAACAGGTGGCGAGCGCGGTGCACCGAAACCGAAACAATAACCGGCGCACCGCCAGGGTTTTGGACCCTGACCACTCCTACGGGGAGCGGGCCGTCGGCCTGGTGCGAACGCCGCCAGCATCACCGACGCCCGGGCGTCGTCGTCCTTGAACGTGGTCCTGAACAGGCGCTGGCCCACCGTGGTGACCATCACCAGGACGACGGCCAGGAGGGCAACTTCCACTGTTACTTCAACCATTACACGCGCCGTGGCTCGCGATGAGCGTCGCCTGGTGGCGTCCCTCCGCGGGGATCCCGGGGATCCCGGGCCCCGTGGCCCCGGGCCCGCTTCACGGAGGACGCTCGCAACCACGCTGACCGGTTGCGCCGGCCAGGACCGCGAAACCGACCTGCACCAGAGCCCAGCCGAAGCGGGACCGCCAGCGGCGGGCCATGTCTGTTCGTGTGCCACGCGCGGCCCGTCGCTGACGCCCCAACTCCGCCTGCGCGTACAGGTCAGCGGCGTGGCGGCGGGCAAGATCTTCGTTCAATGCAGGGGATAAATTGCCCATGCAATTACTTTGCTCCGCTCGAGCGTGAAGTACCAGCAAATAATTCTGAACGAGGATTTAGAGACACTGTAGAGTTAAAGCCTTGATGGACCTGCGTCGTCTACGCGCCTTGCAGGCCGTCGTGGACACGGGCTCCGTGACCGCGGCGGCAGACCAGGTTGGTTATACGCCGTCCGCCATCAGCCAGCACGTGGCCGCCCTCGAACGCGAGACCGGCGCCGTCCTCCTGGAGCGGGCCGGCCGGGGGATCCGCCCAACGGAGGCCGGGCGCCTACTTGCCAATCACGCCCGTGACCTGTTGGCCAAGGTGGCCGAGGCTGAGGCGGCCATGACGGCGCTCCAGAGCGGCAACCTGGGCGTGCTCCGCGTCATCTCGTTCCCGACGGCGGGGGCCGCTCTCATCCCGCCCGCCCTGGCCAGTGTGCGACAGGAGATGCCCAACCTCGAAGTGGCGCTGCAGGTGGCGGAGCGGGACAGCTCGGTGCCGGTCCTCCGCCAGGGGGAAGCAGATGTCGTTGTGGCGGTCGAAGATTTCGGGCCCGGAGAGGCGCCCGAGGACGGGTTGGTCTGGCTTCACCTCCTTGACGACCCGTACCGGTTGGTACTGCCGCGGGGTCATCGTTTGGCTGCCCGGCGCGTGATCGACCTGGCCGAACTGGCCGACGACAACTGGGTGGAGACAATGTGCGGCATCGGGTGCTGCACCGAGGCGCCCTCCATCGCCTTCAAGAAGGCCGGGTTCGTACCCCACCGCACTGTTGAGGCCGACGAGTACTGGCCGGCACAGGGCTTCGTGGCCGCCGGCCTCGGGGTGGCCCTTATCCCGACGTTGGGCCTTGGTGTGCTCCATGAGTCTGTAGTCGTCCGCCGCCTGCGCAAGGACAACGAGCCGCTGCGCCATGTCTGGGCGGCCACCCGGCCCGCGGCCAGTAGGAACGCTCCCGTGCAGACAATGCTGAAGGCGTTGCAGCAGGCCGCGGCCGCGCACTCCTGCGCCATTCGCGACGTCCCCAACGTGCGCCGCATGTGACGAGCGATGACCAAACCGGCGAGCTCGATCAACCCGCCTAACTGGCAATCGCCTTCGTCTTAGCCGTCCAGTACGTGGAAGCCGCCGTGGTACCACGCCAGGCCTTTTCCCGCCTCTCCCACCTCGATGTCCTCGACCTCCGCCTCTACCAGGAGAGACCAGCCGAACGACTTGCTGGAAGAGACGCGGCAGAAAACCCGGTCGGGGACCGCCTCCAGAACGGGGCCGCGAGGGGTCTCGGCGACGGCGAGGAGGTTGGCGGGCGCGGGGAGCTCGCCCGAGTAGTGCTGCGCCAGCCGCCGGTGCGCGGCGCCCAACAACTGCACGACAAACCGGCCTGACGAGCTCGCCTCGAGCGCGTCGGCCAGCTCCGATTCGTTGCTGATGAGCCCGGCCAGCATGGGGGGCTCTCCCTGGCTCATCAGGACTGAAGAAACCGTCAGGCCGACCGGGCCCTCGCCCTCTTCTAACGCTTCTGCCAGCCATACGGTCACGGGCAGCACGAGATGCCCCCTCAGCCGTCGCAACGGGTCGCGAGCGTCTGGCGGTTCCTCCCACGGGTTGCCGTAACGGAGTGACGAACCTTCACCGCCCTCGCTCACGTTGGCTTACCGCTCTCTATCCACACCAGGGCGAGCGGGCACGGGCCGACGGGTGGCAGGAGGCGCCTAGGCGTTGGGCCCCGCCACCAGGTCAAGGGTGGCGGAATACTGCCGGCCCCGCGGGTTGACCCAACCGACCGTGACACGGTCGCCCACCCGCTGCAGGTTCAACTCACCGGTCAGATCGCTGGGGGAGGTGATGTCCGTGCCGTTGATGGACGTAATGACGTCGCCCGACACCAGCCCGGCCGCCTGGGCCGGGTCGCCGGGCTCCACGCCGGAGACGACGGCGCCCTGGCTCACGGGGGACGTATAACCCGAACCCACGAACGGGAGGAACGAGAACGGCGACGACCCGCTCCCCAGGACCGGGCAGCCGTCCTTCCCGTCAGCGCACGCCACGGTCGTCACCTCGACCCCCATGATGGCGTGGGGCCCGATCTGGACGGTGGAGCTCGCCTGGCCGGCCTGGATCTGGTGGGCGATTGCCATGGCCGAGTTGATGGGTATGGCGAAGCCCACGTCGGAGGCGGACTGACCGGACCCTGTGCCCGATGCCTGAGCGGTGTTCATGCCGATCACCTGTCCCGAGGCGTCCACCAGAGGGCCACCCGAGTTGCCCGGGTTGATCGGCGCCGATGTCTGGAACAGCCCTTTCAGGTTCTCGGTCAAACCCGTGCTCTCATCTCCCACAGTGAACGGCGCGACCGGTGGCCGAGATGATCCCGTTGGTCACGGTCTCGGGCCCGGACAAGCCCAGTGCGTTGCCGATGGCGACGACGGGATCGCCGACCGTGATCTGGCCGGAGTTGCCGAGCGCCACGGCCTTGAAGGCTGAGCCTCCCTGCAGTTGGAGCAAGGCAACGTCGTCAGCGGCATCGGTACCGAGCACCGCCACGTTGTAGGTCTTGCCCGTCCCGTCTATCTCCGCGCTTAGCTGGGTCGACTGGTCTATGACGTGGTTGTTGGTCAGCACCATGCCCGAAGGGCTTATAACTATGCCGGTGCCTTCGTCATCGCCTGCCGAGCTTTTGGCCGTTATGTCTACGGTCGCCGGTTCGACGCCCGCCGCGATGGAACGGACGTTCAGGCCTTGACCGTTGGTCTGCTGTACAGAAGAGCGGTTGGCCGAAGACCGGGGGGAGGTCCCGTGGTTACTGACGGCCAGCGCGATGGCGGCCCCCGCGCCGCCCGCTACCAGGACCGTTGCGATCAACCCGGCCACGCCGCGCCAACGGCGGGTAGCGGCGGCGCGAGCCAGGCCGCCTCGGCCCGTCATCGCCGTACCAATGGTCATCTCCTCCGGGGCCCGGAGTCTCTGTGGCCCATGGGCCTGTCGAGTGGAGGGTCGGTGTGGTCCCCCACCGGTCGGAGGAGGTTGCGGGTGGTGCCGGCTCCCGGGCGGGCACTCCCCACGACGCAGTTGCCGGTTCTCCCCACGGGGGGGCGGCATCTCCGGGGTCCGCCCAGGGAACCGGGCCTCCTTCGTGGTCAGCACCATCGAGGGCTCCCCAGGCCGGAGCTGGCCTATCGAAGCCCGGGCCCACGCTTCCCCAGGTCCTCCCGGCCTCGCTGTGGCCCCAGCCGCGGTTGCCGTCGCGGGAGGCGCCGGCCGCGCCAGAGCCCGGCATGGGGGCGTCCGGGTAATCCGGTTGGTCGTCTGGCGACGGTGCCCCGTTGGTGCCCTGTAAGTCTTCAGCCATTGTCGTAATGCTCCCATGGTCCGGTCGCGGGCAGTGCCCGCCCCTCCCACGCACTGTCCATTAAAGCCAGCAATTACGACAATGGTCTGAGAAGAGGCTGAGGCGCGCTCGGAAGAGGTCCCGGCTCATCCCCGGAGACGTCGTGATCGGCGCGCCGCGGCCCGGAGGCTGGTACGGGGGGTAAGCCCTGTGGTACGCAGGATAAGGGTTCAACAAAGGGTTGACCGTACTGCGCGAGAGCAGCCGAGGAGCGAGCCAGTGAGCGATCGGAGTTTTCCTGCTGGTTTTCTGTGGGGGACGGCCACGGCCTCTTACCAGGTGGAAGGGGCGGCAACTGAAGGGGGTCGTGGGCAGTCGATCTGGGACACCTTCTCGCATACACCAGGGCGCACCGTCAACGGGGACAACGGTGACGTCTCCTGCCGCCACTACGAGCTCGTTGCCGAAGATCTCCAGCTGATGCGCCGGCTCGGCCTCCACGCGTACAGGTTTTCCGTGGCCTGGCCACGTGTGCAGCCCGATGGCAAGGGCGGCCCCAACGCCACGGGCCTTGACTTCTACCGGCGCCTCGTTGCCGGCCTGCGCCAGCAAGGGATGGTCCCGGTCGCCACCCTCTACCACTGGGACCTTCCCCAGGCCCTCGAGGATGCCGGGGGCTGGACGGCCCGTGACACGGCTGAGCGTTTCGCGGACTACGCGTCGTTGGTGGCCGACGCCCTGGCCGACGACGTCGGGCTGTGGACCACGCTCAACGAACCCTGGGTGGCGGCCTGGCTGGGTTACGGGGTCGGTATCCATGCCCCCGGGCGGAAAGAGCCCGACATGGCGGCTCTCGCCGTTCACCACTTGCTGTTAGGCCACGCCAGGGCCACGGAGGTGCTCCGGGCCAAGACGAAGAACCCCGTCGGGATAACCCTCAATTCGACGCCGATGGTCCCGGCCAGCGACCACCCACTGGACGTGAGCGCAGCCGAGAGCGCCGACGCGTCGCAGAACCGTCTTTTCCTGGACCCGCTGTTCAAGGGGCAGTACCCCGACGGCGTCCGGCCCGCTTCCGCTCACGGACCCGTCCCGGGCGCCATCGAGGCGGGTGACCTCGCCGCCATCAGCCAGCCGGTCGACTTCCTGGGCGTGAACTACTACTCGACGAACGTCGTGGCCGACGCCAGCCGGCTGCTACAAGCACGCGCCGGGGGGCTTTCAATTGCCCCCCGGCAGCTCCGTCGAGCAGTCGGCCCATGGCGCCGTGGTGGTGGGCCGCCCCGACCTGGAGCGGCCGTCTTCCGACTGGGAGGTCGACCCCAAGGGGCTGACGGATGTCCTCGTACGGGTGCGCAACGAGTACACCACTGTTCCTCTGTACGTGACGGAGAACGGGGCCGCTGAGCACGACTACGTAGGCCCCGATGGCGTCGTCCACGACCCCGACCGCGTCCGCTACCTGGGGCAGCACATCCAGGCCACGAAGGACGCCATCGACCAGGGTGTCGACGTGAAGGGCTACTTCGTGTGGAGCCTGCTCGACAACTTCGAGTGGGCCATGGGGTACTCGGTCCGCTTCGGCCTCGTCTGGGTCGACTACCCGACGGCCAAGCGGGTCCCGAAGGACAGCTTCCGTTGGTACAGCCAGGTAATAGCGGCTAACGAGCTGCCCGTAAGCCTCTGAGGGCCTGAAGGGACCAGTCAGGCCCGCGCCCTTGTCGGGACAGGAGCTCCACCGGGGCTTGAGGTCACGGGGGGGAAAGGCTGGCCCGCACCGCGTCCCGGTCGAGCCCGAACTCGTCCATAAGGCGGCTGGCCAGTCCTGCGTGCTCGTCGAGCAGAGCCGCGAGTATGTCGTCGGTGGTGGCACCGGGGTCGGGTCGCGACCGGGCCCGCCGTTCCGCCCGCCAAAGGACCTGCCGCAACCGGGGCGAAAGGGTGGGAGGTGGGACCGGTTGGCCCAACCTGGCCTCGGCGTCGAGGGCGCTCTCCGCGGCAGGGACCGGCACCTTGAGGGCGGCGAGCCGGAGAGGTGGCTGGC
The DNA here is from genome assembly GCA_963754115.1 of uncultured Acidimicrobiaceae bacterium. Classification (GTDB taxonomy): domain Bacteria; phylum Actinomycetota; class Acidimicrobiia; order Acidimicrobiales; family Palsa-688; genus Fen-671. Next base: position 1,433,522 of record CAVWFC010000010.1, read on the forward strand.
GCGCAATAAGGCGAGAAGCATGTGACCGGTCCCGACGGCTGCCTGTGACCGGCTCTCGGCTTCTCGGCGGGCCATGTGCACGACGTCAGCGGCGTCCTGGCTGAGCCGCCTCCAGGGGAACAAAAAGCCCAGCGACTCCACTTCGGCCCGGATGGCCCTGGCGTCGTCCGGGTACGCCTCGAGGTCGACCTGCTCGTCGCTCAGCGCCGGTGCCTCAAGCAGGTCCGCCGCCGCCCTAACCCGGGCCTCTGTCAGGAGGGCCAGGTTTATGGCGTCGCTCGGGCGCGCATCCACGACGGTGACGCCTGATGGCCCCTTCACGACCACCTCGGCTATGTACGTGTCCTCGGTCAGGCGGACGACGCGCACCTCGCTCACCGTGCCGGACAGCGCGGCCAAAAGGTTGGCGGCCAACTGGTAGGTCATGGGGCGGGGCGTCTGCAGGCCGGTCAAGGTGGCGGCCATAGCCCGGCCCTCGGGCTCGCCGATGAAGATCGGCAGGACGCGGTGCCCATCGCGCTCGGGCAGGGGACGGTAGCGCTCGAACAGGACGGCAAAGGCGGCCTTATCGCCCGTTCGTGCCCGCAGCACCAGTCCCGCGTCGCCTACGTGCTGTAGAGAACGGTCGGGCATGCCCATCAGTCCAATAGTCGCAACTGAGGCCGGTGCGGTTACCCGCTGAAGCTACTTTTCGGAACAGAGACCAGGCGCTCCCAATGCCCTCGGCCTCTTGTCCGGCTTACGGTCCGGCGCCGGCCCCACAAACCCGACAGGACTGGCCCGTGGCGCATAACCGCAGGTCAGAGGGCACATTCTCCTCCGGGCACGTGGTAGAGTGCTCCCCATGATGCACATGGGTGGAGGCGGCAGAGGCGGTTACGGCCTCATGCGCTCGATGCGCCTCGACGACAAGGTCAAGGGCCACAAGCTGCCCAAAGGGATCGTCAAGCGGATCGGCAGCTTTGCCAAGCCCTATACGGCGGCCCTCATCCTGTTTTTGGTCCTGATCGTTATCGATGCCCTGGTGGGCGCCGTCAACCCGCTCTTTACCCGGGCGATCATCAACGAGCTGGTCGGCAGCAAAAACGCGACCGTGGTCGTGGAACTGGCTATCGCTATGGCGGCTCTGTCGATCTTCGATGCCGGGCTCGGGCTGTGGGAGCGCTGGATTTCCTCGCGTGTGGGAGAGGGCCTCATTTTCGACATGCGCAACAAGGTGTTCAACCATATCCAGCGCATGCCGATCGCCTTTTTCACCCGCACCCAGACGGGAGCTTTGATATCCCGGCTCAACAACGACGTGCTCGGCGCCCAGCAAGCGTTCACCGACACCTTCAATTCGGTAATAGGCAATGCCGTAAGCGTTGCTGTGACGCTGGTCGCCATGTTTATCCTGAGCTGGCAAATAACGGCGCTGGCGTTGCTCATGCTGCCCGTGTTCATCTTCCCGGCTCGGTTTGTGGGCAGACGCCTGGCCAAGATAACCCGCGAGGCCTACAACCTCAATGCCGACATGAACGCCATGATGAGCGAGCGCTTCAATGTGGCCGGCGCTCTTCTGGTGAAGATTTTCGGACGGCCACAAACCGAAGCCGACGTCTTCCGGGCCAAGACGGGCCGAGTACGCGATATCGGCGTAACTACGTCCATGTACGGCCGGATCTTCTTTACGGGTTTGATCCTCACTGCTTCACTGGCGACGGCTCTCGTGTACGGCGTCGGAGGCGTCTATGTCGTCCACGGCGCGTTGACGGTCGGGACCCTGGTGGCGATGACGCAGTACCTGACCCGGCTGTACGGCCCGCTGACCTCGCTCTCCAATGTCCAGGTCGACATCATGACCGCCCTGGTGTCATTCGACCGGGTCTTCGAGGTCCTCGACCTGCCGCCGATGATCGACGACAAGCCCGATGCGGTCGACGTCGAGCGCGGAGCGGCTGAAGTCAGCTTCGAGAACGTCGATTTCAGGTACCCCCGACCGGAAGAGGTGTCGCTCGCTTCTCTCGAGTCGGTCGCCGTCCTCGAGCGCTCCGGCGGGCAGCAAATCCTGTTCGACGTCTCCTTTGTGGCCGAGCCGGGCCAACTGGTGGCCCTGGTCGGTCCCTCCGGCGCCGGGAAAACGACTATCAGCCACCTCTCCGCCCGCCTGTACGACGTTACGTCGGGGTCGGTCCAGTTCAACGGGACCGACGTCCGCGACCTCAAATTGGGCTCGCTACAGGAATCGATAGGCGTCGTGACGCAGGAGGCGCACCTTTTCCACGACACGCTCAAGGCCAACCTTCTGTACGCCCGCCCGGATGCCACCAACGAGGAGCTTGTCGACGCCTTCCGCGACGCCCAGATCCTGGACCTGGTGCAGTCGCTCCCCGATGGCCTCGACACCCTCGTGGGCGACCGTGGCTACCGCCTGTCTGGCGGGGAAAAGCAACGCGTGGCCATTGCCCGCCTGCTGTTGAAAGCCCCGGACTTCGTCGTGCTGGACGAAGCCACGGCTCACCTCGATTCCGAGTCTGAACTAGCGGTGCAGCGAGCGCTCAAAAAGGTGCTCGCCGGACGGACATCGATCGTTATTGCCCACCGGCTTTCTACCGTCAGGGAAGCGGACCGAATCCTCGTGGTCGAAGCGGGCCGGATCGTCGAAAGAGGGCGTCACGCGGACCTCTTGGCGGCCGGCGGCCTTTATGCCGATCTCTATAACACCCAGTTCGCGGACCAGGTGGAGATCGAGGACGAGGAAGACGAAGACCCCGATCTGGACGAAGGCCCCCGCCTGGTCGTGCGCTACAAGCCCGAGGAGTTCGGCCCAGGCGAGGTCGCCACGCTGTCCTAGTGCCCCAGCCTTTATGCCTCGGTGGACAGCGAGGTAGGCGGCGCCCGCTATACCGGCCTCGTTCTGGAGCATGGCGGGGACGATCGGCGTCTCCAGAGACAGCAGCGGGAGGAACTTTTCCGAGCGTCGGCTAACGCCCCCGCCAACTATAAAAAGATCGGGCCGCATAAGAAATTCCAACGCGGAAAAGTACCGCTGCAGGCGCTTGCCCCACTTGTCCCAGGAAAGATCTTCGCGGTCACGGGCGGCCGCCGAGGCCTTCTGCTCGTAGTCGACGCCGTCGAGCTCGATATGGCCGAGCTCGCTATTGGGGATAAGGACACCGTTGTAAAACAACGCCGTGCCGATGCCGGTCCCCAAGGTGACGATGACCACCAGGCCGGCCACCCCTTTGCCTGCGCCCCATAAGGACTCGGCCATCCCGGCCGCATCGGCGTCATTGACGGCGGTAACGGGCAACCCGGTTGCGGACCCCACGACCGCCTCGATGTTGGTACCCACCCAGCTCGAGTCGACGTTGACGGCCGTGCGGGCCGTACCCCCTTGCACTACAGCGGGAAAAGTGCAGCCGAGCGGGCCTTGCCAGCCATACTGGTCTACTATCTCGGCTACCACGTCCGCCACGGCGCCGGGGGTGGCGGGCTGGGGCGTGAGGACCTTGTAGCGCTCCGTGGCCAAGCGGCCCACGTCGAGGTCGACAACCGCGCCTTTGATACCAGAACCGCCTATGTCGACCCCGAAGCCGAGCAGACCCACAAGGTCGATCTTACTGGCTGCTGGCCCGGCACGCCCTCAATCCGGCGGGCACGCCGGGCACCGGTCGTTGAAAGTACTCCCGCTCGTCAGCCGTTGACCCGCTGGCGGTCCGGCACGATCCGCAGCAGGACCCTCTCGGTCCTGATGTTGCTTGGGTCATAAGGTTTGCCCACGTACTTCTGGCTCAGCTCGTCTATGTGCGCCCGGGCCGTGGGGCCGGTGACCTGTTCGACCACGGTCCCCCGGACCTCGCCGTAGTGGTAGGGGTTGGCCGCGTCGATGATCGTGACGGTGACCCTGGGGTCCTTGGTCACGTTTACGACTTTTTGCCGGCCCAGTTCGCTGTTTATGAGGATGTACTCGTTATCGGCATCTACCCACATCACATGGGTCATTGGCTGGCCGCTGGGCAACAATGTCGTGAAAGCAGCGAAGTTCTTGCCCTTGGCGAGGGCCTGGATGTCTGGGTAGATCATGCCACGAGGCTATAGGTGAACGGCGCCAAACAGCCAGGTCCGGCCAAGGACAAGCCAATCAGCCGGGGACCAGCCAATCAGCCCGGGATCAGGCGGGCAGGGGCCGGCGCCGCAACCCGGCCTCCGCCACCCATGGCGGTACCCAACCGTGGTCCACCGCATTGACGTTGTGTCCGGGCGGCACGATCTCGTCTATGCGGTCCAGGATGGCGGCGTCGAGGTGGATGTCCCCCGACTTGAGCAGGCTGGTGAGCTGCTCCATGGTGCGCGGGCCGATGATCGCCGACGTCACCGCCGGGTGGTTGAGGACGAAGGCGACGGCGAGCTCGGGCAGGCTATAGCCCGCCTTGCCAGCCAGCTCCGCCAGCTCGTCGACGGCGGCCAGTTTGGACTGGTTGGCCGGGTCGTCCATGTCGTAGCGGGCCGGCAGGCGCTCGGCTCGCCGGCTCTTGTTGGGTTTGCCTGTGCCGTACTGGCCCGAAAGCCACCCGCCCGCAAGGGGGCTCCAGGAGAGGACGCCCATGCCGTAGTTCTGGCACACGGGCAAGAGGTCGCTCTCGATCCCGCGGACCAATAACGAATAAGGCGGCTGCTCGCTCGACAGCCGCTCCCGATTGCGGCGTTCGGAGACCCACTGTGCCTCCACGATCATCCACGCCGGGTAGGTGGAGCACCCGAAATAGCGGATCTTGCCCTGGTGCACGAGGTCGCTCAAGGCGGAAAGCGTGTCGTCAATATCAGTGCCGGGGCTTGGCCGGTGGATCTGGTAAAGATCTATGTAATCAGTGCGCAGGCGGCGCAGGCTGGCTTCGCATTCTGAAATGATCCAGCGCCGAGAATTTCCTTCCCGGTTGGGACCTTCGCCCATCCGGCCGTGGAACTTGGTGGCGAGCACGATATCCGGGCGCTTGCTTGCCCCCGCTTTCTCCAAAAATTCGCCAACAATTTCCTCTGACTCTCCCGCCGAATAGACGTCGGCCGTGTCGATGAAATTGATGCCTTCATCTAATGCGCGTTGAATGATCCGGAGACATTCTTGATGGTCGGTATTTCCCCAGGCGCCAAACATCATGGCGCCCAAGCAGAGCGGGCTCACTTCTACACCGGTGCGCCCGAGCGTGCGGTATTCCATGAGGTCGAACCTACCCCCGGTCAGCCCCGCGAGCCACTTAGGAGCGCTCAAGCGCGCGAGCCTGTTCGACGGGTGCCTCTTGCCGCGATGGGCAACGTTGGCCTGGTTGCACCCCTGTAGTCTGAAACGCAGTCAGCGGTGTTTGCCGGCGGGCACCGGGCCAACACTCCTCGAGGCAGCACTTACCGCCGTATTGAAAGGGAGATGGCTCCGCCCATCTCGCCGGCTGACGCTGTTGGGTTACTCGGCTTCCGCGATTGCCCGCGCCGCCGCATTACGGTCGGCCCACAACCTGCGCCTGCGCTTCCAGAAGGAAGTCTTCCAAACCTTGAAACCGCCACGGGTCGGGTGTGCTGGTACCTCCTTCGGTTTTGGTGACGCCCTCCGGCCGAGGTCGTGGGGCACCACAGGGAGGACGGCGCTTTCGAGTATTTCGTCGTCTAGCTGGGCGACGTGCAGGTGGCTCCGCACCTCGTGTCGGGCCGAACGGCTGCTTTGGCGCCTGCGCCCCTGTGCATCTTCGAGAAACGGAGTATCCATCGCTCGGGTCATCTGCACCTCCGTTGCCACCGGTCAATTCACAACCGGCTATCCAACCATGGTGCCACGTGGGCCCGGCTACGCGGAAGGAGATCTTTCGCGAAAGATCGTGCTGCGCCAGTACTTCAGCTCGTCAACGCTCTCCTTGATGTCGTCGAGCGCCCGGTGTGCACCCGACTTCTTCGGAGCGGCGGCGAAGGCTTCGGGGTACCACCGCCTGGCCAGCTCCTTTATGGTGGACACATCGATCGACCGGTAGTGCAGGTAATCCTCCACCTCGGGCATATACGCAGCTAAAAAACGCCTGTCGGTGCCGATGGAGTTCCCGCAGAGTGGCACCTTCTTTGCCTCTGGCACGTGCTCACGTACGAAGGCCAGCGTTTCGTCGGCGGCCTGCTGCAGGGTAACAGTGGAGGCCTTGATGGCGTCGAGGAGCCCGCTGCGGGCGTGCATCTGGTGTACGACCTCGTCCATGGCGTCAAGCGCCTCCGGCGCCGCGGCAATGACGAGGTCAGGGCCGTCGGCCACTATCTCGAGCTCGTCATCGGTCAGCAACGTCGCTATCTCGACAATCTTGTCGCGCCGAGGGTCGAGGCCGGTCATCTCCAGATCCATCCATACGAGCACCGTGCGGACTCTATAGCGCGTCCCGGGGCCGGCGCTTCTCGGAGCCAGGCCGGCAGGGCCGAGGCAAGCCGCGGTGACGCTAGTAACCTGGTCGCAGTGATTGGCGAGGACGTCGTCAAGGTAGAGGTGCGCCAGCTGGACCCTGAGCTGGCCTTGCCGAGCTACGCCCACGCCGGCGACGCGGGCGCCGACCTGCGGGCGCGCACCGACGTCACCATCGCTCCGGGCGGCGGCCGCGCCCTGGTGCCAACCGGGGTGGCTCTGGCGATACCGCAGGGTTACGCCGGCTTCGTCCAGCCCCGGAGCGGCCTGGCCCTTCGCCACGGCGTGACGGTCCTCAACGCCCCCGGTCTCATCGACGCCGGCTACCGCGACGAGCTCATGGTCCTGCTGGTCAACACCGATCCCAGTACGCCTTACGAAGTTCGCCGGGGTGACCGGGTGGCGCAGTTGGTGATCAAATCGGTGGCACAGGCGGAATTCGTTGCCGTCGACCAATTAGCTGGCTCGGAACGGGGCCTGGGCGGTTTCGGTCACAGCGGGCGTTAGCAATGGGGCGATACTGCGGTGCCTGAGCTGCCCGAAGTCGAGGCGCTCGCTCTTTTCGTTACGGAACGAGCGGGTGGCGCGAAGATCGAGCGTGTCGAGCTGGGTTCGCTGTCGGCCCTGAAGACCTACGACCCTCCGCTCGAAGCGCTCGTGGGCCGCACGGTCGTGGGGGCGGAGCGGAGGGGGAAGTACCTCTGCACCGATACGGGCGGCCTGTGGCTGGTGGCGCACTTTTCGAGGGCGGGTTGGCTGCATTGGCGTGAACCCGTGCCAGCCGGACGGCTGCGGCCGGGTAAAGGGCCGCTCGCCCTCCGGGTCGGGCTTTCCAACGGGGCTGGGTTCGACTTCACCGAGCAGGGCACGGAAAAACGGCTCGCACTGTGGCTCGTGCGCGATCCCGTGCTCATCGAGGACGTGGCCACGCTCGGGCCCGACCCGCTTAGCCACGATTTTGACGAAGCCGCTCTTGCTGCTTTGCTGGCCAAGGCGCCCGGGCAACTAAAGAGCGTCCTGGCGGACCAGTCATTGCTCGCCGGCGTCGGCAATGCCTATTCAGACGAGAATCCTCTGGGCGGCGAAATTGTCGCCGTTCAAACCGGCGGGGCGCCTGACCGAGGCCGAAGTTTCCCGGCTCTACGAGGCACTCAGGAACGTACTGAGCTCAGCTGTCGAGCGCAGCCTCGGCCAGGCCGCCAAGGAGCTGAAAGACGCTAAACGGGCGGGCATGGCTGTGCACGGGCGGGCCGGTCAAGCCTGCCCTGACTGCGGCGGTACGGTCCGAGAGGTATACCTGGCCAATAAGAGCTTCCAGTACTGCCCGCAGTGCCAGACGGGTGGCAAGGTCCTGGCGGACCGGCGCCTTTCCCGGCTCTTGAAGTGAGCGGCGACCAGGCCCGCGGCAACGTCGGCACCGCGCCCGGCAACAAGGTAGTTCACCGGGGAGTCCGGTGGAGACGTTCGTCCGATGGTCGAATTTCCTGGTTCAACGACGGGCTCGGCCGCTGGGTGGCGTGGTCTCCTGATTCTGATGCCCCGCCCCTCCCGCCGGGTTGGGGCGAAGGGACCGGTAGCGGAGATGCTGCGACTGAGCCCGTCGGCAACACCTGCGGCCCCTCCGGCCGACGCCATGTCGAACCGGTCGTCAATGCGTTCTCCGTACCGGCTCGTACCTTTGCTGATCGTGGTATTTATCGTGGCTATTGCTGCTTGGCAGGCGACGAGGCCTGCGTCCCATGCCAGTCAGGCTGATATAGCCGCCGCCGAGGCGCTCAAGGGCCAGTGCCTGGCCCGTGACGGTGGGACAGCACACGCGCCCGTGTACTCTCCCACCCCGGTTAGCTGCATCACTGGCGGTGCTTCAGTGAGAGTGGTCGCGGTCCTCGTTGCCGGTCATAACGGGCCCACTTCGTGCCCGAAGGGCAGCGCAGTCGTACAGGTGCTGGCAGCAAATGTGGCCGGCGAACCGAGCGAGTGCGTCCTGCCCCTGAAGTGATAGGGGCTCCTGCACCTATGTCTGTTTTCCTCCGCGCGTGTTGTCGCTCTGGGGAGGCCCTTCTAAAGCGCGGTGCGCAATTTCTTCGGGCTCTCCGGGCTTGCGAAGGGGCCGGACCGGGAGATATTCGGCTCAGGAGCTCGCAGCGCTTCCCGAAGCGGCCCCTTGTGGAGCAGCACTGCTCTCCGGCGTCACGCCGCTCTCGTTCATGGCCTCGAGCACTTCCTCGGCCGTGGCGCTGGCTTTGGTCAGGGTCTTGGTGGCGCCTTCGAGCAAGTCGACCAGGGCCTTGACGGAATCGTCGTTAGTGACGACAACTATGTCGATATCCCCGGAGTCCATGACCTCTCCGAGGTCCTTGATGTCCCCACGGTCGACCTTGCGGCTGAGCCGGGCGACAATTCCTCCACCGGCGGCGCCGACGATGGCGCTGCCGATGAGCGACGGCGGGAAGACCAGGCCGACCATTGCGCCGGCAATGGCGCCCTTGCCCCATCCGTGATGAGATTGGCGGTAGATGGTGGTAATAGTGCCGTCGGGTTCTCGACGGATCAGGGCAGCGTCGGCTAAATCGATCCCTCCAGATTTGGCCGACACTTCAATTGCACCCCAGTCCTTTTGGGCTAGCCCCTCGTCGCTGTATACACCAACCGTTGTGCTCAGGTTCTTCGCCATCGAAGGCCTCCCGGGGTAACGACGCATCGTCTTGCACGACGCGACGAACGCAAACCCAACTTACGACGATGACAGCCAGGTCCACCACCCTCTCGGGGTGAAATCGCCGGCCGCGTGCCGTTGGCCCGCTGCCGGCCCTGGGGGCGGAGCTATGATACGCGTACCTACCCAGCGGGAGAGGGGAGAGCGGCCCGTGACTTCAACTACACCGCCAAATTCGACTGTGCCGCCGGGCTCGGCGGCACCCTCAGGGGGGGCCCATCGGAAAATTCCGTGGGAAAAGATCGGTATTTTCGCAATTATCGCGATTGTCGGCGGCGTGGTGGGTGGCTTTGTCGGCTACGCCCTCCATTCCAATGGCACGGCTGTGGCCGCCACCGGGAGCTCTTCGTCGTGCTCGATACCGAAGATCGCCGACCAGGACCTGCCCTCGGTCGTAACGATCAGCGCCCGTAAGGGCAAGACGGGCGGCACTGGCTCAGGGTCGATAATCCGCTCAGACGGCTACATCTTGACCAACAACCATGTAGTCGGCCTGGCGGCGGACGGAGGCTCGGTCTCGGTGCTGTTCAGCAATGGCAAGACGGCCCCCGCTACCATCACCGGCCGCGACCCGCTGACCGACGTCGCCGTGATCAAGGTCGACGAGAGCAAGCTGCCGGTTATGAGCCTCGGCTCCTCGAGCAGTGTGGTCGTGGGCCAGACCGTTGTCGCCCTGGGGCCCCTTGGGCTGTCCAGCACGGTGACGAGCGGGATCGTAGAGCGCGCTCGACCGCACTATTGCCGTCCCGGGTGAGGGCGGGGAGTCGGCCCTGCTGATCGACGCCCTCCAGACCGACGCCTCCATCAACCCCGGCAATAGCGGCGGCGCGCTGGTCAACTGCTCGGGTCAGCTCATCGGGATGCCGTCAGCCGGCGCCAGCGTGCCCACCTCCTCAGGGGAGGCGACCGGAGGCAGCGTCGGGCTCAACTTCGCCATTCCAATCGACCTGGCCTCGGCAGAAGCCAACGAGATCATCTCCACCGGGCATGTCACCCATGCCTATTTCGGCCTCACCGCGGTGCCGTTGTCGCCCGACGCAAGTCTGGTCCACGGTGTGGCCGAGGGCCTCCTTATCACCGCGGTCGACCCGGCCGGCCCCGCCCAGGCGGCTGGCCTCCGGGTGGGCGACATTATCACCAGCCTGAACGGCAAGTCGGTCGTAAGCACCGACGAGATCGTGTCGATCGCCATCAGCCAGAACCCGGGTGACAAGGTAAAGGTCGGCTACGTTCGTGACGGCAAGTCGGCTACGACGACATTGACGCTCGGGGCGCAACCTTCTGCACCGCCGGCCACCACACCCACTTCCAGTTGAGCCCCGCTGAGGTCCCGGTGTCCGTACCGCCTCAGTAGCCCAAGCGCGGCCCGCTGCCGGGGCGTTAGTGTGTTAAGCGCAAACGCGGACGTGGCTCAGTTGGTAGAGCATCACCTTGCCAAGGTGAGGGTCGCGGGTTCGAATCCCGTCGTCCGCTCGCAAAGGTGCTGGTAGAGGCCTATATTAGCGGCGTTAGCTCACTAGCACTGGCCTTTTGTGTGACGCCACTGGGAAGAAGCGAAGTTGCCAGCTGTGTGGCTAGGGAGTTATGTGCGTCCCCTGACGTTGTGAGTGAAGCGGCCCGCTGGCATGGATTTGGGCGATTTGGAGTCACCGTGTAGAGTCGCGTCCCCTCCGAAATGCAAAAGCAGTCTTGTCGCTCGCTCTATCGGTCCGCCACGAGGGCTTGCAGTTTGGCGTACCGGCCGTCTCGGAAGCCCGGGGTAAACGTCCGAACCAACGACCAGCGAGCGCAACGAGGTATGAGCGACAATAGCGCGACTGCGACAATTATGGCGTCACCGGCCCTCAATTGATGGCCAGGTGCGCTAATTGCTAACGGGCAACCGTTCATCGTCGTCGCGTCGGCGGCTCTGAGAGCCCTCCTCTCGGGGCCGACGTGCCCGTGGAAGTGATTGCGGCGTGCGGCTCGCCATGCGACTACGGAGGACGGTGCTCAGCCAGCCGCGAGCTATACCCGTTGCGCCTCCTCGCCGAGCGCGCTCACAAGGTGGGCTACCTCTTCTCGGTTCATAGCCCTTCCGCGCGCATAAGCGGCATCGAACCCGTCACCTAATTGAGCTCGCAGGACATCCAGGTCGGGCTCCACTATCTCTCCTTCTCGACCGAAGGAGTGGCGCCGCAGCGCTTCGACGAGCAAGAAACGAAAACGCGCCATCTCCAGTTCGTGGTCGGAGAACCCGTACAGACGAGCGGCCGGATCGTAAGCACCCAGACGGGTAGCACACGCCGCAGCATCGGCGCATAAAATCCCCATCTCGATCGTGGCGTCTTGTCGCCTAGACCACTCTACGCCCTTGGACACAGACTCGAGCGCGCCGACGAGGTCACCTTCGGTGAACTGGACATGCGCCAAGGTCCAGTAATGCAGCCCACCGACCCCGCCGATTCGTTCAGCCAGTGCTACATGGAGCTCCACGTGGCGTCGGGCTTCTTTAACGTCGCCGTCCATGAGGCTCAAAAGGGAAAGCCACCGGTGGGCCGTGCTGCCGTAGTCACAGTCCCCGGCCGCCTCTGTCAAAGCCAGGAGCTCGTTTGCGAGCACGCGTTGCTTTGCCCGCCTGTCGGGGGCCGAGATGTCGGCAATAGCGTCGAAGGTTGCCGCGATGGCCTCACCGACGAGTACGCGGCCTTCCAATCTCGCCGCGCCGTTTGGAGCGCCCGGCGCCCTTCCGCCTCGTCGGGGCCCCGGCAAACGCGTGGATCTCTGCCAGCATGGCCGCGGCAAATGCAGCCGTGGCCTTCTCGCCCGTCTGGTTGGCCAGGTCCATCCCGGCCTGAGCGTAGCGTTCGCCGGTTCGGACGTCGATGAAGTACCCGATCTCGGACGCCGTGACCAATGCCCGGGCCCTCAGCCCCGGGTCGTGAGTTCCGCCCCGTAGGGCGAGCGCCCGTTCTAGGAGGCGGAGCCCTTCCGAGCGTCGACGAATGTCCCAGTAGAGACGCATCACCGTGAGGGCGTCTAGCAGCTCGGCATGTCGCCGGGCTCGGCCTCCAGGTACGCAAAGACGACACGCAGGTTGTGGAACTCGAGCTCGAGGGCGTCGCACCACCCGGTTACTGACGAGCCGAAGGGCTCGGGGCCAGCGGAGTGAACGAGCACCAGGTAGAAGTCGGCGTGTCCGCGCCGGACGTCATTGCGAGCGGGCTCGCCCAGCTGCGCCGCCCCGAACTCACGCAGGGTCTCGAGCAGCCCGTAGCGGGCCGGCGGGACCCCGACGCTACTGTCGCCACCATGGACTTGGACACCAGAGCGAAGAGATCGGTTGCCGGGTCCCCGGTCGACGGGCCGGCCACGGCCACCGCCGCGTCCATGCTGAAGCTGCCCGGAAAGACCGACAAGCGGCAGAACAAGTCCCTTTCGCCGGGGCTCAGGAGTTCATAGCTCCAAGCCACCGCCGCCCTCAGTGTCTGCTGGCGGGCCGGTGCGGTCCTCGGGCCACCGGTTAGCAGGGCGAAGCGGTCATTGAGCCCGTCTTCGATGTTGGCCAGGTCGACCACGCCCAGCCGTGCCGCTGCCAGCTCAATGGCCAGCGGTATCCCGTCCAGGCGCCGGCAGACTTCGGCGATAGTGGCGACGGCCTGATCGTCCAGACGAAGCCGGGGCGCGCCGCCAGAGCGCGGTCCACAAACAGTTCCACCGCGCTGGAACGGCGGGCCGTCTCGGCGCCGGCACCCGGAGGAGGAAGGTCCAGCGGCGCTACCCGCCAGACGGCCTCGCCGGCGATGCGCAGCGGGTCTCGGCTGGTGGCCAGTACCCGGAGGCCAGGCGCACCCTGGAGAAGTTCGTCGACCAACACCGCCGCCGCCTCCACCACGTGCTCACAATTGTCGACCACGACCAGGGTCTCAAGGTGGCCAACGAACTCTGAGATCACCTGAGTAAGCGGCCGCGCCGACTCGGGGCGTACACCGAGGGCGTCAGCCACCGCACCGGGGACGAGAGTGGGGTCACCGACCGGGGCCAAAGCGGCGAAATGAGCTCCGCCAGCAAACGAGTTGAACAACATCGTTGCCACTTCGATGGCCAGGCGCGTCTTGCCGCAGCCCGCCGGCCCCGCCAGCATCACCAGTCGTCGCTTGGCGACGAGGTCGGCCACCTCTGCTAGCTCTCCTGCCCGTCCAACAAATGCGTCGGCCGGGACCGGCACAGTGCCGCGCAGAGCCCCCTGTGCGGTGCTGGGAGAGGCTGGCAAAAGCCCTAGGAATGGGCGGTAATCGAGGTCGGAGGACTGCTCCAGCACCGAGCGTTCAAGGGCCACCAGCTCGGCCGACGGGCCGATGCCCAGTTCCTCGGCTAGGGCCGTACGCAAACGGGCATAGGCCCGGAGGGCATCGGCCTGACGGCCCGCCCGGTACAAGGCCAGCATCAGCTGCGCCCAGCGCCGTTCGCGCACTGGCTCGCTGGCCACGGCGGCCTCAAGGTCACCGACGAGGCGGTTGTGTTCGCCGAGGGCCAGGCGCACTTCTGCCAGGTCATCTTCGGCCTGCCGACGGAGCTCCTCCAACCGGGCCACCGCCGCGGTGGCCCAGGAGTGCTCGGTCAGGTCCGGGCAGGGTTGGCCCCGCCATAGGCTAAGGCCTGCCGAAGGCCCGGCCGCCTCGGTCAGGTTGCCGGCGCCTTGTTGTCGTCCTGCCTCTTGCAAGCGCTCTTCAAACCCGCTCGCATCGACTGCTGCCCGGTCGAGCTGTAGAACATAGCCGCTTCCCTCCGTGGCAATTGCGCCAGGCGGCAGCACATGTCTCAGGTGCGAGATGTGGCCCTGTAGGACTTTGGCGGCCGACGGGGGAGCCGAGTCACCCCATAGGCCGGACCAAAGCGACTCGGTCGGTACGGGCTGACCGGCCCTAAGGGCCAGCATCTCTAGCACGGCGCGCTCCTTTGGCCCACCCAAGGCGACCGGGCCGTCGGCCAAACGGACTTCCAGCGGCCCCAGCACTGCTACGTGCATGGACCCTGACTTTAGGTGGTCCCACTTGGAGAAGCGGCTAACTCGAGGGCCTGGGTCGCAGCCGCCCGTTACCGTCCCGTTACCGCGTCACAACCACCGCCCAACCTCGATAGCTGAAGCTAACACAGCGGCCGGGTGGGCCACGACGAGGAGGGAACTGTGATGTTCGACAAGGTAGCTGGTCGCTCTGGCCGTGCTGGGGGCCACCGCATCTTGGTCCGAGACGCACGCCTGTGTCTCTCGGAAAATGTAGCAGCCACTCGAATGTGACGCGATTGTCGTTCATGACCACAGATGAGCCACTGAAGGACACTCTCGAGACGATCAATCCCCCACAACAGCGTAGTACCGGGGTACTGCCTATCCAAGCAGAATCGGGCCCATCGGGCATCGGCGGAAAAACCGAAACCTCCCCGTCCTCAACGACGGCTCGATGACGTCCTGGCCCTGGCCCCCGGTCTATATATCAATCCGACCTGAGAAAGGTACACGATGACTGGTATTCCCATGGAGCTTCGTAAACTAATCGAGACCGGGCCGTTCGCCCACATCAGCACCATCAACCCCGATGGCAGCCCCCAGGTCACGGTCATCTGGATTGGGCTCGAAGGCGACGAACTCGTGAGCGGCCATATGCGGCTCTGGAAGAAGCTGCGCAACATCGAACGGGACCCGCGGGTTGTCCTGTCCTTCGTCGCCCCCCACGATCGCGGTGCGGTTCTGAACCCCTACGCGGTGCTGAACGCGACAGCCACCGTCGAGCCCAGCGACCGCGCCTGGGATCTGCTCAACCGGCTAGCAAAGGTATACCTGCAGCCCGATTCCGAGTTTGCACTACCCAGAGGGCCCGGTTTTATCGCCCGCTACCGGGTCGAGCGGGTCGGCGGCGTCGGCTCCTGGGGAACTTGGTCGTTTCCCGGCACGACCGCCGATCTACCTAGCCCAATCGGAGCCTAATATGCTCCAGAAAACCTATATACGAACTGTGGCTGTCGAATACGTTCCCGCCTATCGGGATCAGGAAGTCGTGGGAGTTGGAGCCGTTTCGTCGTTCTGTGGCGTCGTTTCCACCGGGACATTCACCGAGGCGGAGGCAGACAAGGTCGTCTTGTCAGCGCGTTGGGTCCCGTTACGCTGTTCCCGGTCCGCAAAGCCGGCGCTCAACCCGGTGGCATTACCGCCGGCCCCGTCGGCGGGGCCTGGTTTACCGAAAGGCACTACCCGTTATCCCCAGTCGAAGGTTCGGGTTGCGTGCGTCGGTGCGTAGCCCGCGACGCGGTTCCGGTGACGCCGGCGGGCTTCGCCAAGCGCGCCGGCCAAACCGTCGAGGCCCACGATCACGGCGCCTTAGTAGTTTCATGATAGGTCTCGGTCCGCTTCTGTCCCAACTCGACATACGTATCCTCTAAACCCGACTCAAGCCGTAGATGTGCGCCTAGGCGCACGCTCGTTATGTTCGGTGTCGACGTGGGGAGGACCCACCATGCGACGCAGGTCAGTTTGCATTGCCGTTGGCAATAGCCGCGGCAGCTTTTCCATCTGGAGTGTGCTCGGTACGGACCGTGGCCGCGCCCCGGTCCGAGGCCGCCCCGCTTACCGCGCCAATGGGCTCGTCGTGCTTCGAACAGCCCAAGGAAGAGGGAGGTTTCTTTGCTATGCCTAATGACCTGCTCTCCGTCGACACAGCGGATGGCCGCCGGCTGGAGGCAATCGTGTCCGGCCCTGAACACGGGCTGCCGGCTGTGTTCCACAATGGCACCCCGGTCGGGCTGGTGCCCTGGCCTTCGTTCCTGGACCCGGGCCAGTACGGCTTGCGGACCGTGCTCTACGCCCGGCCAGGTTACGGCGGTTCGTCGCCGCAGCCTGGGAGGTCTGTCGGCGACGCAGCGGCCGACACGGCGGCAATTTTGGACGCCATCGGTGCAGAACGCTTTGTCACCGTTGGCTTGTCCGGTGGGGGGCCGCACGCCTTGGCGTGCGCGGCCCTGCTGCCTGAGCGGTGCCTGGCGACCGCAGTCGTCGCCGGCGTCGCACCTTTCGCACTGGCGCCGGAGGTGTACGAGGGCGAAAGCGCAGAGGTTTGGCGCAGGGTACAGGCAGGTGACGAGACAGAGCTGGTCAAAGACTGCAATGAGAACATGGAGATGTCGGGTACCCGGGCAGAGGACCTAGCTGACAAGTACAGCCATGTCCTCTGCGCCGCCGACCGTAAGTGCATGACGGGGGAGTTCGCGGAGTTCTTCAGCCGCGGGCCGCCGCGCTGGTTTTGCCTCTGGCATCGAAGGGAGCCGAGAGGACGGGGTCGCCTTCGCGCACGACTGGGGTTTCAACGTGGCGGACGCTCGCAGGGTGGCTATCTGGCACGGGGCTGAAGACCTGATGGTGCGGGTCGTCCACGGCGATTGGTTGGCGGACCACATCCCGAACGCCGAACGGCATGTGCTCCCAAATGAAGGCCACGCCTCCATACAGCTCAGGCTCCCGGAAATCTTCGACGACCTCATCTCCCGGTCCCGGGCGAGCCTGTCTCGGTGATCCTCTCAGTCAGGCACTGCAGGACGAGTTTCGTACCTAGAAAGCGACATTCCGGCGGAAACGGGAGCGCCGGTCTCTTGGCAGTAGGAACCGGGCCGGTCGGCTACCGACGACTTAAACGTTCGCCCGACAACCGGCATCGAAGGAGGGCGTTATTTCGCGCTGCATTGGTGCTAGGTATCGCGCCTCCGCCTTCTTTGGCTGGAGCTGTTTCAGGCCCGGCGTGTTGTGACTTTCACCTCGCCGCTGTGTGAAGCCGATGAGTCTGGTGAGAGGTAAAACACTGGGGGCCGGTCTGCACAGGGCCACGGTCGGGGTTGTCCCTAAATGGGTACGACGGTCACGTTCGACATGTCCGCAGTGAGTACGCCGAGGTCGTCGGCGTCTGCGGTCAGGAGCCGAACCCGGGTTCCGAGTAATTGAGCGCTGACGGCAACAATCGCGTCGATGGTGTCATCTCGATTGGTCAGCCCCAACAGCTCGCCGGCGGCCCGGCCGATCTGGGGCGTGACGGCCACCTGGTCGGTGCCGGCCAGTACTGCATGGACGCGAGCATCGCGACGGTGACCGCGGAGAGTTTCGGCCAAGGTGACACTGCTCACGTACACATCGACTCCCAGTTGTTCGGCCAATCCAAGCTCAGCCCGAACCCGAACGTGGCCGATGGCCGCTCCGCTCAGGGCGGTTGAGTCCAGAACGACAGCGTCAGGGAGGCCGCCCGGTCTTAACTGGCGACGCTGTCGGCGCCGAGCCACTGACGGCGAACCTCCCGCATCACGTCGTCTGGGACCGCTCCGTATTCCCGGTCCTGGTCCGCGAGCCAATCACGTAGAGCATGACGGCGCTCCTCCGCCTCGAGAGCCTGGGCCACGTACCGAGATACACCGCGGCTGCCGACCTTCTTCTTGATCCGCTCGACCAATGGAGCAGGAAGGCTTACCGAGACCTTCGCGTAGTCGCCAGTCATGTTGCAATCCTACCAGGAGTATGACTAGCAGCCCTAGGTTCTGTCCTGCCTTACGGTCAGCGCCTGCGCGACACCGAACCCTAGCGCCACCGACTGCAGAGGCCTCGACTGCGTTCTTACTTGGATGGGCCAAAAGTCGAGCTCGCCGCAAAATTAATCGGGGACTCGATAACCGGCGTCGAAGCATGCGTTGGTTCGCCTCGTAATGTGCGCCGGACAAGGGGGTCCAGGGTGACCAAGGTCCCAAAAGGCGGGGGGCAGGGGCCAGGGCACCCTCGGTGCAACCGGAGTGGACCGTCGATTAGAAGCCGAGCGATGGCCCACTGGCGAGAGCCTCTGGGAAGAAATGGGAAGAACGACTTGTAGTGAGCCGTGTTGAACCGTGCCCAGTTGTACCGAAATGGGCATGTCAGAGGCGGGTGGGGCTCACGACCAGCACCTTGCCCCACTTTGCCAAGGTGAGGGTCGCGGGTTCGAATCCCGTCGTCCGCTCCATCCATCTGGGCTTGACCCCGTTTAGTGGACCGGTTCTGGTGACAACGTAGCCTGGGGTTGGGATGAGGGTAGTTGTTCATATTCGTCCGGCGTCAGGTAGCCCAAGGCGCTGTGGCGCCGGGCTGAGTTGTAGAAGTGGTCGATGTAGTCGGCAATAGCGATGGCCAGCTCCAGGTTGGTGCGCCAGCGCTGGCGGTCCAGTAGTTCTATTTGCATGGAGCCCCAGAACGACTCCATGGGGGCGTTGTCGTAGCAGTCACCGACGGTGCCCATGGAAATGACCAGCCCCAGGCGCCTGACGTTCTCGGTGAAGGCCCAGGCCGTGAACTGGGGCCCGTGGTCGGAGTGGACCACCGTCGAGGGCGACGTGGGCCTGCAGGCGCTTGCCTTGGCGAGGGCGTCATTGACCAGGGCGGTGTCACAGCGGCGGTCGATGGCCCAGCCCACGACCTTGCGCGAGTACAGGTCGAGCACGGGCGCAGCAGTAGAGTTTGCCCTCGTCGGTCGGGTGCTCGGTGATGTCGGTCAACCACCGCTGGTTGGGCGCCGAGGCGCTGAACCGGCGCTGGACGAGGTCTTCACACGTGGGGGCGTTCTTCAGGTTCTTTATGCCTTTCTTCGGCCCGGGGAGGCCCCGGAGGCCAAGCTGGCGCATTATCTTCCACACCAGCTTCTTGTTGACGATGAGCCCTTGCTCGATCTCTAAGGCCGCCCGCACCCGCAACATGCCATAGGTGCCCCGGGAGCGGGCGTGGATATCGGCGATGGCGTCGGCCAGCAATAGACGGCGGACCTCGCCGTCGCTCGGCTTATGGAACTTGATGCCGTAGTAGGTCGAGCGGTCCAGGCCCACCACCTGGCAGGCCCGGCGCTCGGAGTAGCCCAGGTTGTTCAGCCCTCGGACAACCTGGTACTTCCTTTTGGGCTGGCGCCGCCCTCCTCGAACAGCGCGCTGGCCGCTTTTACCAGCTTGAGCTCGGCCTCGAGCTCTTTGATGCGCCGGCGGGCCGCCTGGAGCGGGTCGGCCTCGTAGCTCTTGGCCCCCGGGCGTTGGCCGGCATCGATGAGGGCCTGGTGCCGCCACCGGTAAAGGGTGTGCTCGGAGATACCGAGCTCGGCCACGAGGTCCTTGACCGCGTCACCGGCCAGCATCCGGTCACAGATGAGGCGCCGAAGCTCGGCGGGGTAGTGCCTTGGCATATCTGGCTCCTAGTTAAACAGGGCCAAATCGTCACTAGGGTGGACCACTTTTTGGGGTCAAGGTCAAGGAACATGCAGGTCAGGCGGGCCTTTTCGAGCTAGGCTCCTGTCTACGGGATCGTCACGTGCATATATGCGTGCCATAGGGCTCTTTGATTTGGTGACCCGAACTTCTGGGGGTCTGCCAAACCAGGCCGCCGTTCGAGACGAACGTTCGCGGGCGGTGGCGGTTCGCTCCGGCGTGCCTGCCCGCGCCGACCTATGGGGTTAGAGCGGTCGCCACATCCGGCCGTAGGTGGGGGTCGGTCGTAGACCGGGTACCTGGACCACCGAGCCGCCAGGCGCCGTGGTCAGCCAAGCCGGGTCGCGGTGATCAAGACCGTCTCGAAGGTCATGACGAACGAGCCGCCATAGTCGTCGATTGTTGTCCCGACGGCATCGAGTAGACGGTGCCGGAGGTGCGGCTCAAGGGCGGCGTACTCGCTGTACGACAGCAGCAACTCGAGCCATTCATCTCGCTGGTAGTGCTGCGTCCACGGGAACCACTGCTCTCTCGCCGCACCGAACTCCGGTGCCGCCGCAATGGCGTCGATGACGCCGCCGAGCCCGGCTCTCACGTCGGTCGACCGGTTGGCGCCATAGCCGCGAAAGAGACGGTGAGTGCCGCTCGGCACCACGGCCGCGTACAAGTCCTCGAGCGCGTCAGCGAGGTCGTCGGGGTGAGCGCCGCCGCTCCAGATGAGGCCCAGGCTCCCGTTCGGCCGCAGGAGCGACGCCGCCTTGGCCGTGGCGGCGGCCATGTCCAGCCAGTGCCACGCCTGCGCCGAGGTGACTCGGTCAAAGCTGCGACCAGCAGCATCCCAGTCCTCGAATTCGCCGATCTCCACGTCGATCCCGTGGCTGCGAGCGATCTCGGCCATTCGTGGCGCGAGTTCCACCCCGAGCACCTTGGCGCCCCGCTCAGCCATCGGCCGTGCCGCGATCCCGGTACCGCACCCCACGTCGAGCACCTCGAGACCACACGGTCCCGGGCCGAGCAACTTATCGATCACGACGTCGGGGTACTTCGGGCGGCACCGGTCATAGCGCTTGGATTCCTGATCGAACAACCTCGAACGCTCCAAGGTCCGACGCCGGCGTTCGTCCCCCGCAGCCACCGAGACCAGCCGGTCCCAATACTGCTCGGTCGCCCGCCCAGACCCAGACACAGCGAAGGTCCCCTCGTCGCCATCAACCACCTTGTCGTCCTCTCGATCGAAACGATCGCCGGACGACGATGGCCGCGCGCCCAACCCTAATCCGCTGCTGCGGTCCCTCGCTAGAGCAGGTCGGAGGAGGACGTTCTGTCGTGTCGCCTGCGGTCCGCGGTTTCAACATGCGCGGTTCACCGTTGAAGGCACGGGACACCGAGAGCTCATAGGGGCCAAGTCGAACCTCGGCCGCTCCTAACCAAAGGTGGCCCCGTTGGGTAGGGCCGGTGCACATATGCGCGAAACTCGGAATTGTGGATCTTGCTCAATCGCGTACCGTTGCGTGGCGGGAGATCGATGGCATCGAACTGCGGGCGGAGATTTTCTCTCCAAAGCGCCGCGACCCGGCATGGGGCTTGTTGCTGTGGTTCCACGGTGGCGGTTTGATACTGGGCGGACGCATGGACGTGCCGGATGGGCTGGTCGACTTGGCGGGCAGGCACGGTTTCCCGCTGGTCTCGGTCGAGTACCGACTGGCCCCCCAAGCGGGCATAGAGGTCATCGCTTCTGACGCTTACGCCGCATTGCAGTGGGCGCAGACCGAGGGGTCGGGACTACTCGGTTGCGATGGCGGACAGACAGTAGTGGCGGGCCTGTCGGCGGGCGGGTACCTGGCCTTGCTGGTCGGGTTAGCAGATCCCCGCCCGAAGGCCGTGATCTCGTACTACGGCTACGGCACTCTAGACAGCCCCTGGTACAGCGAGCCGTCACCGCCCCACATAGCCGGGCTCGACCTTGTCACAGAACAAGAGGTTCGAGAAGCCGTCGGGCACACACTTGTGACGGACGGTCGTGACCGCCCTGACGCGTGGAAGTTCTATATCTACTGCCGTCAAACCGGCCAATGGCCGACCCTTGCAGCCGGGGTGCCTGTCCCCCAACAACGTCAGGTCTTGCGCAACCTTTCGCCCACCTATCACGTGGCCAAGGCGTACCCACCCACGATGCTCCTCCACGGCACCGCGGACGGCGACGTCCCTTACCGAGAGTCTGCGGCGATGGCAGCCATGCTCGCCCTGCACGACGTTGAGCACGAATTGATAACCCTTGAGGGCTTAGACCACGGCTTGGATCCCGGCCAAGATTCCGGGCACCAGCGTGCTGTCCAAGCGGCTTATTTGCAAGCCGCGGCCTTCATCACTAGGCACATGACCGCGGCACCGAGTGGGCAAGCACGCGACTGAGAGCGCGCGCGTGCCCGTCTCGAAATTCGTTTCATTCTTTATCTATACACACTTGTAGCCGAACATCTCCACAAGACATCCAACTCGCTCGTTCATGGCAAAGAGTCATCGTTGACGCTTTTCGTGACACGATGACGAGAGTCCCGGGTTGAGGTGCTGACTTCCAAGATTCTGAAGCGAGGGATTTCTGGCCTGGGCAGACGAGTTTTCGGCCCACGTGGAGCCAATGATGATGAAACGCTCAGGGACAATCTGGTCGCCCGTTCGGTTCCGGGTATCAAGCAAGATCGGTGGACCTGACCGATTCGCGAACCGTCGTTATTCGCTGGGTCGAGACCTCCTAAGCGATTCTGGAAGCCGCCCAATAACGGGTGATCTGTGACACGTCGTCGCCTTCTGGCCAAGCTGTCACGGCCGCTCGAGTTGGACGCGGGACGCCGTAACCGGATTGACGGGCGAAGCGATTGCGTGTGAAGGCCGTATCGCGCTCAGAAAAACGTTTTGGACGGCGTACTCCACGATCCAGCCACGCGCGCCCTGGATACCGCGCATCGACAGGTCGGCGCTCGCCCCTCGAGAGTCGGGAACTCGCCACGCCTGAGATCGAGGGGCTCCACGAAGCACGCGGCACTGGCATTTCGCGCCCAAAAGGACTAGAGCGCAGGCCTTTAGGGCATGATTGATGGTTTAGCGGGTTAGCGGTGGGCAAATCGTGCGCCGCCGTACGAGCCGGCGGTCGTCGCCGAGCGGGGTGGTGACGGCTGGCTGCTATGAGGTGGGTCACTTGTCAATCAAACCGTCCAAAGTTCGCTGCTCTCGTCGACCGCCGCGATCATTCCGCCCGGCGAGCCCCCGCGTCGCATGCCTATTCCTCGAGCCTCTTCGCTGCTCTCGCCGGTGGCATGCGCACGCCCATCGGCCTGGGGGTGTTCGACCGTCCCAGAAGCGTAGGGGTCTGGATGGAGGATCTTCGCCACGGGGTACCGGCAGCGTCCTGGACGCTTCAGCAGTACCGGCTGGCCGCGGAAGCGTTGGGGCGGCCGAAGGCGGCAGCTTGACCGTGACCGCCCGAGCAATCCAGCCCTGGCTGATTCGGGATTGGCTGCGCCGCTTCGTTGAGCGGCGTGGCGAGTTCCTCGGCGCCCTGGCGAGTCCAGGCTGGGACCACCCAATGGTGCGCGAATACCTACCCCCTGACACCGCCGACCGGGCAACCGACATCTGGGATAGCCGCGAAACCCTCCTGGCCATGGTCGGGGAAATGCCGGCCGTACTCACTCACAACGATCTGCACCCCGGGAACCTCTTCGCCGTCGGCTCGTCCACAGTGCTGATCGATTGGGGGTTCGTGAGCATCGGTGGGATGGGTGAAGACCCGGGCAATCTGGTCTTCGATGCCGTGCTCGACTTCTTCGTCGCGCCGGAAACCTTCCCCGCGTTGGACCAGGCTGTGACGGCGGACTATCTGAAGGGTGCGGCAGCAACGGTTCCTGGCATCGACGTCGGCGCGGTGCAAAAGGCCATCTGGGCAACAGGGGCAGGGCGGTATTTCTGGATCCCCTTCGCGATGGTCGAGGCCGCATCCGAGGGACGCCCGACGCTGAACCGCCGAGCGATAGGCGACGCATTCCCAGCGTGGGCCACGCTCGTCCCGCACATCTTCGAGTTCGCTAGCCGAGCACGGTCCGCCTAACCCTAACGGGCGATGGTGAATTAGGTCCTGGCAGCACTGGACCGAGGCGGGTCGCGTGTGTCGCGTGTCCGGCGGGCCGACCATGGGCAATACTCAAGTACGGGTGAGGTACCCGAGGAAGAGGGTTGTGGTGGCCGAGAGCCCGACATCTGGGGGGTGGTGGGCCCGGGCCGTTACGCCGGTGCGGCCTATGACAGCGCCCGCTGGGACGGCTTCGTGTTCCGGGCCGGCGATGTAGTGGTGTGCGCCCCCCAGAAGTGCGGCACGACGTGGGCGCACGGCCTATCAGCTTGTGCACGGCCGGGTAAGCCATGGGATGCCCGACCTTGCCGGCGAAGAGGTTCACGAACACGTAGTCCGAGTCGACGTCGCCGTACTCGGTGTGGATGTACTCGGAGTAGAGGCGCACGAGCGGCGCCGAGACCGGGACAACCACGGCGGAGCGGACCTTGGCCCGTGCCTTATTGGCGTTGTCGGCCCGGGGCACGATGTGCACCTCGCGTTTGTGCGAGACAAAGTCGGAGTGGCGGAGCCCAAGCGCCTGGCCAACGCGCATGCCCGTTTCTGCCAATAAAGACAACAAGAACCGGTCCCGCAGGTGCTCAGTGGCGGCCAGGACGGCCACAATTTGCTCGGGTGCCAAGGTGCGAGGCGCCTGGCGAGGCACGTGCAACTTCACCGGCCGCACCGGGATGGGTTTCCCCTTGGTCACATGGTGCAAGAAGGGCTTGTACGAACCGCGGCTCGTCCGCCGCCAGGCGACCAGCTCGGGCGCCACCCCAAGGCCCGCTCGGGCGTGGTGGTCGTAGAAACCAAAGACCCCCGCCAGGTAGCGGTTCACCGTGGCTGGCCGGCGTACTCCGGCCCCGTCGGCCAGCACGACCACGTTGGGGGCCGGGGCCCGCAACCAGGCCACGAACCGGGCCACGTCCTCGATGCCTACCTCCTCCCAGCCGACCTTGGCCCAGGCCAGGAACTCGAACCACAGCTTCAAGCTGACGGCGTAGGCCCGCACGGTGTTGGGCGAGCGCTCGATGGCAGCCAGATAAGCCAGGTAACGTTCGGCCGGTGCAACCACCTCGCCGTCGTCGCCGAGCAGGGTCCAGGACTCGGGACCGCTCCCCGGCGTGAGCACCCGTTGCACGAGCACGACCTTGAAACTATGCGCTTCAAGCCAACAGGTGGTGGGCCCTCCTGGCGCGCTAGCAAAGGGCATGGCCTCAGCCGAAGACCAAACCCGGCGCCGACGGCGCCAGGCCGCCGCCGAGATCGCCAAGCTCGGCCCTGCCTGCCCGGCAGCCTGGTGGACCGCACGACCCGCTGCAGCAGCCCGACCTGTCGTTGCCACAAGGACCCTAGCCAGCTCCATGGGCCCTACCCGTCTTGGATCAGAAAGGTCGGCAACAAGACTGTCACCCGGACCCTCAGTCGCCGCCCAAGCGGAGCGCTACCGCCCCCTGTTCGACAACACCAAGCGCCTCCGCGAACTGGTAGCCGAGATCGAAGCCCTCTCCGCCCAAGTAGTCGAACAGGCTGAGGGTTGGGCACAAACTTGAACAACGGGCCCGTCTACATCAGTTACGTGAAGACACCGCTATAGATAACACGTCTACGCCGAGGCAAAAACGCCCCCTCGGCTACAGAGGGGACACCCCAAAAGCGCGCTGGAGACAACGACGGCTTTGGGTGCTCCGAGCTGCGAAATAACATCAACGACCCAGGGTCTAGAGGACAAACCGTTTGCCGTACGCTATCTATTCTGTCAGCGTGGATCCATGAGCGAGGACGATCTGACTGCCCACTACGCATCCGGCGCGGAGAGCTCTCGCTTGACCCGATCTGCACATGGGCGTCTCGAATATCTCCGGACCCAGGAGTTGGTGCGGCGACTTCTGCCGTCTCCTCCGGCGCGTGTGCTCGATGTCGGCGGCGGCATGGGTGTTCATGCGCGCTGGCTCGCCGAGGACGGGTACCAAGTTCATCTCGTGGACCCGGTCGTCCACCACGTACAAGCGGCGTCGGCGATTGACGGCGTAAGCGCCGAACGCGGCGATGCTAAAAATCTCTCAGCTGCGGCCGGAACCGTTGACGCGGTGTTGCTGCTCGGCCCCCTTTATCACCTGGCGGGGGAGCAGGACCGACAATTGGCGCTTAGCGAGTGCCGTCGCGTTCTCCGTCCCGGAGGCGTTCTGTTCGCGGCGGCCATCAGCCGTTATCTCTCCCTTATGGAAACGGGAACTAGTGGACGGCTCACAGAAGATCTCCAACCGGCGCTTAATTGGGTGATCTCAACTGGTCGCTATGATGGCCATGTCGGTTTTGTGGCAGGTCACTGGCACACAGCCCCAGAACTTGAGGCCGAGGTCCGGTCGTGTGGCTTTCGCGACGTCGCGGTGTACGGGATCGAGGGGCCGGCGTGGGCCACTCTTGACGCCCTTGAACCACGGTTGTTCGAAGCCAGGCAAGATTCGGCATTACGCTGCGCCCGGATCGTCGAGCAGGATCCCCTCTTCCTCCATACAAGCGCCCACCTGCTGGCCGTCGCGCACACCTGATTGCCAGTAGAACTTCGCGTTGAAGCCTAGGGCGGGACCCCCGAATGACGCAACCACGCGGTTACCGCCGAAGCCATATCGGACGGATGTTGTCGAATAGACGCCCACTAACTTCTCCGTAGAACAACGATGGTCAGCGCCTATATTCTGCTCACTGGCGAGGAATTCTGAGTCATAAATCGAACGGTACTGACTCGAATGGGGCCGCCGCAGCCGTTTATCGTTTATGCGCGTCTGCCCAGCGAGGCCCCGGCAACTGCTGCTCCCTTCTACGATCGAGGCCTTGTCCTCAAGAACAATTTAGAGCCGGGAGACATGGCATGGAGAGACATGAGGGGATGGGCTGCATCTTCTGCTCCATCGCGATCGACACGGAGCCGTCGTGGCGGGTGTGCGATTTCGCGGTGGCCTTCCTCGTCATCGGCCAGCCGACGGCCGGGCCCGCGTTTCAAGGTGCCTCAGCCACACGCACCGGGCACGAGAACCTCATCGTCTCGGCCCGGCTTGGCATGGCCGGTGGTAAAGGCGAGGGTGCAGTTGATCTCACAACCCTCTGCTGGCTCGTCCGTGCTGCGACCACGGCGCCGGCAATACTGGACAGGTGAGGTTCGCGAACGCCGCCCGGCGCGGCTGCCTCGTAGTAGGGGACATGACGGTCGATATCGCTGACGCGTCCGCGGGTGAACTGCCCGCAGACCCAATGGCAGCTCTTCGGCGGTGGCCCGACGTTGTGAACGCGGCGCCCGAGCTGTCGATGGGAGCTGCATCGCCCCTTCCGCGGTCGCACCTCCTCAGCCCAGTCCCGGCTCCCGGTTCGATCTTCGGGTTCGTCGCCAACTACCCCGACGGCCACGCGCCCGGACCCGCCTGTCCCGATGGTGTTCGGCAAGTTCCCTGGCTCGGTATGTGGGCCGTGCGACGAGATCCGGTTGCCTGTAGCCGAGAACCTCCCGATGAGAGCCGAGTGGACAGTGTTGGAAGCCGAACTGGCGGTGGTGATCGGCCGCTGCGGCCGCCGGGTCCGCGCCGCTGATGCGCTGGGACAGGTGGCTGGCTTCATGGTTGCTCAGGACATCACGGAACGGGTGCACGAGTTCGGCCCGCGGGGAACCTCGTTAGGAACGATGGAGTACGCGTCGCTCAAGGCCATAGGCAAGAGCTTCGATACCTTCTGCCCGTTCGGTCCGGTCCTCGTCACCGTCGATGAGTTCCCAGACCCGTGCGACCTGGCCCTTGAGTGCAAGCTCAACGGTGAGGTCGTGCAAAAGGCATCTACCGCTGAGCTCCTCTTCGACGTGGCCGAGCTCATCGAGTTCCTGTCGGTGTTCGTTACTTTCCGGCCCGGGGACGTGATCCTGACGGCCACGCCGGCACCGCTCAGCGGGGGAGCTCCCACGCCTAAAGCCGGGTAACTTCATCGAAACGTCGATCGGCGGCATCGGCGCACTTCGCAACCTCTGCATCGCCGACCCCGTATAGCCAGGTGAGCCGCGGCGCAGCGAGCCCCCGCGGCCGGCGGAACGCCGACGAGTGGCCGGCCTGCACCGACAACCTCACCTGTTTCAGCCGGCCAGCAAGCTCGAGGCCCTTCGCCGCGACCGGGGCAATCCTTTTTGCCGGGGTCCTCATAGCTGAGCGCGTCGCCCCAGGTATCGAGCCAAGAATGTCTCGGCCGTAGCGAAGAACCGAAGGCGGTTCTCGGGCTTTAGGAGCAAATCCCACCGCGGCACATTTACGAGGAGGCCGGAAGGCCGGCTAGTTGAGGTGGGCAGACGCCAGCACCTCACCGTCGGCACGGGTCAGTAGAGCCTTGCGCAACCGGCTGGCCGGTTGGCTCACGCTAGCGGCCCAAGCACCTTTGCCCGCTGAGGGCCGGAAGTGGCCGAGCGTGACGGTGGCGCCGTCGGCCGGTACGACCCCTGGCAGGTGAGCTCGCCTGGCCAGGCGAGGTCGTCCACGTACATGTACAGCCAGGTGGGGTGGCCGCCCTAGACCATGACCTGGCCCACGGCGCGGGTACCGGAGCGGAAGTGCGCCACCTCGCTCGGGACGCTCGCTCGGTAAGTACGCACGCCACTGCCGGGTCCGTGTTGGCCAGGGGGTGCTGGCCTGGTGCGCGGCCAAGATGCCGATTCCTACTACCGCCAACACCGCCAGGGCCCTCAGCGCCAGTGCCGGCCGCCGCCGCAGCCACGCCACCCAAGCCGGCCCGCGCAACGGGCGGGCCGGCGTGCCAAAGCGCTCGCACACCGGCGCCTCAAAACCGACCGACGGCTCCACCGCCACCACCCCGTGGACCAGTTCGTCGGCTGCCGCCGAGGGCATGTCGACTTCGGCCGAGCAGCGAGGGCAGCCCTCCAGGTGGGAGATGGCGGCAGCCCCTTGCCGGCCGGCCAGAGAGCCAAGGGCCAGCTCGGCCAGGTCGTCGTCCACGGTGGCACACTCGGGGCCAGGCGTTCGCTCATCCGGCGCTGCTTGTATCGCTTAGACCCCGCGGCCGGCGGCGGCGGCACGAAGCTTCCCCAGACCGGCGCGGATGCGGGTCTTGGCCGTCCCGAGGGGGACTGATTCCATCTCGCTGACCTCGGCGGCCGTGTAGCCGTAAAGCGACGCCAGCACCACGGCGCGACGTTGCTCGGCGGGCAGGCACGCCAGCGCCGAACGGGCGCTGTTCGCCGACCTCGGACGACTCGGCTCGCTCTTCGGGGGACGCGCCCCCAGAAACCGTCCCCATCCCTATCAGCTTCTCAGGGTCGGTGGGCACAGCCCGGCGCAAACGCAACGCGTCGACGGCCAGGTTCCGGGTGATGGTGAGGACCCAGGTAGCCACCGACGCCCGCCTGGGGTCAAAAACCTGGGCGTGGCGCCACGCTCGCAGCAAGGCCTCCTGAGCTATGTCCTCGGCCAGCGCGTGGTCTCCGACCAAACCTACAGCCAAACCGTAGACCCGGCCCTGGTAGCGGCGAACAAATGCGACACCGGCGCTCTCGTCGCCGATGGCCATGCCCGCTAACAGAGCTTCATCGGAGGCCCCGACGTCGGCCCGGTTCAATTTCTGCACGCTAATAGTACGTACGAATTAGCTCCAGAGATTGCCGACCTTCGTCTGTGCCTGTGACGCGCAAGAGCCAATCCTTTTGCGGAGCTTGTGCGTAGCCCTGGTCCGGAACGGTGTCGTGACGCCGGCCCGATAAACCCATTTTTACGACAGAACCTGAAAAGAACCTTATAAAAACGTGCAGGAGGAAGAAAATGGAAAAGTCTCAGCCGACGCACCGCTCACGGCCCCGGCGACGCCCGCGCCAGGCCTATTTCGCCGCCGCTTTAGGAGCGGGTGCGCTCGGGTTGGCAGCCCTGGCCGTTATGGGCGGCCCCGCCAGCGCGATGGGAGCCGGGAAAGCAGGCACCAAAGCCACGCCGGCCGCCAAGGTGGTGGTCAACGAGGTCAGCCTGGCCAAGTACGGCAAGGCGCTCGTCGACCAAAAGGGGCTTGCCCTCTACTTCGACACGGCCAACAAGCCCATGCACTTCGCCTGCACCGGTGACTGCCTCACGGCCTGGCCGCCGTTGGTCCTGGCCAAGGGCCAGACGGCGGCGCTGGCCGGTAAAGGGGTCACCGGCCTGGGCACCGTGAGGGGGCCGTCCGGCCTCCAGGTGACCTGGCAAGGCAAGGCCCTCTACACCTTCGTAGAGGATACGAAGGGGACGGTTATGGGCCAAGGCATCGGCCACGTTTGGTTCGTAACCCAGCTTTCGGCTGCTACTACCAAGGCCCCCGCATCTACTCCGAAGGCTCCGACGGTCAGTGCGGCGGCCTCGTCAACCACGGCCCCGCCCATGACGGCCCCGCCCATGACGGCCCCGCCCATGACGGCCCCGCCCACCACGGCCTCGTCGGCCACCTCTAGCTGGGGTTAGCCCGGTGCCCATCGCCCGTACGCACGCCCCAAAGCGGGCCGCGACAGACCTGTGGATAGGGGCGGGCTCATTGCTGGCGGTAGGCTCCTCCGGGCTCCATTACCACCTCTGGGCCAGCCTGGGATACGCCCACATCGCCTCCGTCAGGCCGCTGTTTGTCGTACCGGCGGTCGTCCTGGTACTGGCCGTCGGTGCCGGTACCTTCCGGAAGCCGCTGCTGGTGGCGGCCGAGGCTGGTTTCGCTGGCTCACCAATGCGAGGCCGTTACGTGTTGTGCCCACAGGCCGAATGGACAATTTTGTCGGGCCGTCGTAATTCAGAGCATGACAAAAAAACCTTAACTCTTTGACCGAGCGCACTTCTCGCACCCAGAACCGGTGTAACCCGCTCGGCTATCAAATTGCAGGTTAATTGAGGCCAGGTCGTCCAGGGCCAGCATGCCGCTTCCGGCAGACCAGTGCGCTCTCGCTTATCGTCCCGTGACAACCACGGGGCGATCGTCAGAAAGGAACCCAAAGTACATGTCGATGTTTCAGCCCATAAGTGACTTCTCCGGCCGAGCAGACCGGTCAAGAGGCCGACTGTCCACGAACACCAACGACGCCGAGCCACGTGCCACTGGCGCCACTGGCGAGGAGGAGCAACAAATGAGTTTGGTCGATCACGAAGCCATAGCAATTCCGGCGCGACAACGCCCCGGGCGGGCCAGGAGGCGCAAGGGGGCGACGCTGGCTCTGATGAGCTTCTTCGGGGTTGGGCTAATCACGGGGACGCCCGCCTTAATTGGTTCCGCTAGTGCTCAAGCGGCCGGGACGGCTAAGGCCCAGGGCGCGGCGACCAGCGCCACAACGATCGATGTGGCGGCGGTGGCCGCGGCCACTGACCCTGCTGTCGTCGACGTGAACACCGTGCTCGACGGCCTCGAAGGTGGCGGGGCGGCGGCCGGCACGGGGATGGTCGTCAGCCCGGACGGCCTGATCGTGACGAACAACCACGTGGTACAAGGGGCCGACACGATCTCTGTGGTGGTCCCCGGCCACGGGAGCCGCACCGCCACCGTCATTGGCACGGACCCATCTGCTGATGTCGCGGTGCTGAAGGTCGCGGGGCTCAGTGCACTCCCGACGGTGCAGTTCGGGGGCTCGTCGTCGGTCATCGTTGGGGACCCGGTCGTGGCCATCGGCAACGCACTTGGCCTCGGTGGGAGCCCGACGGTCACCCAAGGCATCATCTCGGCTACAGGCCGGACGGTCACCGCCTCAGACGAGACAGGCGCGAACCCCGAGACCCTCTACGGGCTGCTGCAGACCGACGCCCCGATCGCGCCCGGGAACTCTGGCGGCCCGCTCGTTGACGCGGCCGACAAGGTGATCGGGATGGACACCGCAGGAGCCTCGGCGGGTATGACGGGGGCGAGCCTCGGCTTTGCCATCCCGTCGACAACGGTGCTCTCGATTGCCGACGAGATCGAGGCCCACAAGGACGTACCCGGCCTGGTCTATGGGCGCCAAGCCTTCTTGGGCGTCGACGTGGTGGACAGCTCGCAGGCCGGAGGTGTCGGCTTCGGCTTCGGCGTTGGATCAGTGGCCTCCACCCCCAACGGCACCCCTGGGGTCGTGGTCGCCGCCGTGGACCCCGCCAGCCCCGCCTTCAGCGTTGGCATCGAGAGCGGTGACGTGATTACCGCGGTCAATGGCCAGCCCACGGCAACCACCACCGCTTTGTCCGACGCGATCGAGGCTAAACAGCCCGGACAAGTCGTCAGCCTGACGGTGAGCACTCAGGCGGGCACCGAGACAATTCAGGTGCGTCTCGCCCAGGCACCGGTCGATTTTGAACTCTCGGTCCAGCTCTAGGCAGCATTCAAGAAGGGCGCCTGCTCACAGCCCTCGGTGTGGAGGTCCGCCTCCGCTCTAGGACCTATTCGCACCGAGGGCCGCGATCGGGCCGACGTCGGGGCTACCTGGGCCGGGCAAGCTTCTCGCGCTGATTCTCAAGGGTCTTGGGGGCGCGTTATGTGCTTTCCGCAGATAGTTACTAAGCGTCAGAACGATGACAGATAGGTACACACCTTCCCAGTGCCCGCTCCAAAGTTCGCGGCGATCCGTATTTCCTGTTCCCCTGAGATGGCCAAGCGCGTCCTCCCCGTGCTCGGCCGCGGCCGCACACACTTGAGAGCCGGCGCGATGATGGGCACGTCCCGCCACGCTCAGGTGAACACCTGGGCCTCGCTGACCTCCCACAGTCTGCTTCCCCGGGCTCCTTCGCCTCGTCGGGGACGTCTCCCTTCATGTCGAAGAAATACCTGATTAGACGACTCGTTTGGTCGCCGTGGTGCCAGGCACGGAACCGGCGGGCTTGAAAGTGGAAGGCGCGCCGGCTCCAGCGCGCATCTTTGTCGTCATGCGATCCGCCTACACGACCATCACTGCCGCGTGGAAGTTCTGCCGGTGCCTCTCGTGCGATAAGCGGGGCCAACCGCCGCGACTCGTAAAGCAAGCCCAGCGCCAGCGAGGCGATGGCGGCGACCACCCCGACGGCGATGGAGCCGCCAGCTGGTAGCCCGGCCCCAAGTGCGAAGATAAGCGCCACAGTTGCCCGGCAACGACGGAGTCGACCAGCAGGATCATGCTGGCCATCGTGAAAAAGCGGATCGACCTCCGTAGCGCACGCCAAGGACGCCAAACGGCACCGCGTCGGGCTCGTACAGCCTGGCGTGGCAGCGGGTCGATGGTGGCGTAGTACTGGCGGATAGTTTCGATCCGGCGCCGGCCGACAAGGTTCTGGACGCTGGTATCGATGAGACGGACGATCGTGAACCAACCCAGGACGAAGACCGTCGGCAGCACGGAGAACGCCAAGGCTTCGAGGTCCTGGCGTGGGGAACTGGCGAAGCCAATGGCTACCAGGCCGCTGCTGAGGGCGGACAGGTACAGGGAGGCGCGAGATCCGCTTTTGCTTATGGTGGCGCTCGATATGGACTGCAGAGAAAAGTGCTCGGTGACCAGCGCGCTCATGAAGGTGGGAGGCTCCTCGGAGAAGGCGCCGTTGGCCTCCGTCAGGCATTGACGGGCGCGGCCTGGGGGCACTGTTTATCTGCCTCGCTCAAACGAAAGGCAGCCCTAACGTGAGAGTGCCGAACTCGATGAATGTTCGCAACACCTACGCGGCGCCCGAAACGGGGCCGCGCATCGGGCTGATGACTCCCACTCGTGCCCAAGGGGAGTTCGGCTTCCGAGATGGCGTTGACGGTCTGCCTCTTCACACGACCCCTCGCTCGCACAACGAAAATTGCAGGGCTACGATTGGGCAGAATTGATAACCAGAACCCCGGAATACCCTGCAGATCGTCCGGACGCCGGACGCCGGGCGACGGTACACCTCGCTGCCGGTCGGAGCAGGGGCACGACCCGCTCTTGGTGCTGCTCACAGCCCTACCGCTCCGAGACGGTCAGATCGCTGTGTTACGAGCCGGCTGAACGAAGCAACCAGTCCCGTTGCAGGGTTCAGAAGAAATTCCGTTAGGTCCTGTGCGACAAAATGTCCGCCGCTTCTCCGGATATATCTGTGTAGGAGTTTCTCGGCAGAGATAGAAGTCGGTTGCTCGTCCAATACGTCGCCGGCCGCTTCTCGGTCCGTGTCGCTATGCGCGAACTGTCATGACCCGTGATCGTATTGGCCTGCCCGCGCGGGTGGTCTCATGGTTGAGGACCGATTATCCCATGTTGCTGGAGGAACTGACTTCAAAGTGGTCCCATGTCCCTGGCGGGCGACAGCAGATTGGTTCGGTCTGGTAAGAAGCGGCCGCCATAAGACGCGAACTCCGTTAGGTTCTCTCTCGAGGCGAGGAGCGACGAATGACGACCATTTCGGAGCAGGTGAACGAGATACGGGCGATGCGGTCGCCTCGGCCACATGGCGAGCCGCCGAACCCCTTCGAGCTCGAGCAGGTCCGGCTCGCCGCAGCCCGCGTCCCTGAAGGTGCGTTGGCCGCAGGCACAACCATCATAGATGTCGATCTTCTCTGTGCCGGCGGATCGCCGACTAAGCTCTTTGCTGCTTTAGGGGAAACGCCGGCGGTCGTCGTCCTTTATCGAGGCGCGTGGTGCCCTTACTGCTCAATTGCGCTCCGCACCTACCAGGCAGAACTCGTCCCAGCGCTCGAACGATATGGCGCCCACCTCGCGGCGGTCAGCCCGCAGAGGCCGGACGGTTCACTTTCGACGAAGGAGACGAACGAGCTGACCTTCACCGTGCTCTCGGACCCCGGCAATCGGATCGCCCACCAGCTCGGCGTAGTGACGGCACCGTCCCCGAAGGCGCTCGAACTCCAGCGCTCCCACGGGCTCGATCTCGTCGAGCGCAACGCCGACGGCACTACCGAACTCCCAATCCCCACCACATTGATCGTCGATCCGGACCGCGTCGTCCGTTGGCTCGACGCTCACCCCGATTACACGACGCGCTCCGAGCCTGCCGAGATCATCACCGTCCTCGAGGCTCTGTGAGCGAGCGGCCCAAACCCACATTGCCCTTATTGGCGGCGGTCGGGGTATCGGCCGTGCGATTGCCGTGGATCTCGCGCGCTCGGGTTCTTCTGTTGTGGTCGTCTCCCGGGCTCGGGAACAGCCAGAGGCCACCATTGTGGAGGATGAGCGGCGGCGGTGCGCTCAGCATGACCTCGGCCGCCGGGGGCGAAGTTGGGACTTCTCTTGCGCGTCGACGGTTACGCGTCGCCAATAAAGGCCGGTCCCGACTTGTCGGACTGCCCGTCGCACGTGGACCTGGGCAATGACCCGGATGCTGGTCTCCAGCGCCGCCGGCGCGAACGGTGACGGCTATGGGGCCGTGCTCGAGTTCGACGCTCGAGGCGTGATCGAGAAGCGATTCAGCGACGACCCGCGAGTCGTCGACCCACGCGGCATGAGCGCTGACCTGAGCAGCGAACTCGTCTACGTGAACAGCGGCGACGATCGAGTGGTGGCGCTCGACAGTAACGGGGGCGTCGTGCTCGATTCGGGCCGGATCAACGGGCTTGATCCCGGCGGGGGTTACTTCGGTCCCGACGGCCGCTACTACTTGACGCTTAGAAAGCACAAGAACGTGCTGGCCCTACCGGCATCACTCGCTCCTCCGGGGACGTCCGTTCTCCACGACGATGTGGTGCCGTTCCCCCGTGGATTCGGCTTCGCTCACGATGGCGGCTTCTACCTGGCCTCCGGGATCGGGCCTTCTGGCGAAGGGGACAATACGATCGTAGCCTTCAACGAGTTGGGGAAGGTGGACAACGCTCGTCTCGTAGACGACCCGGAATTGAGCCCGCTCGATCTCATCGTCGCGCCGAGCGGCAACGTCGTCGTTTCCAGCGAGTGGCCGTTCGGCGAACCGGACGCGGCCACGACGATCCGTGAATATGAGCCGGGTGCCGGAAAGCTTGTGCGCGTCCTGGCTCCCGATCTCAGTGTGGGCTTTGCAAGACCCCGGGGACTTCGATTGCTTGGTCAAGATCGCCTCTTTTGGGTTGGGAGGGAACACGTCGTCGCCTTTGACTTCGCGAGCGGTCGCTTTCTCGGGGTCGTTGCTCAACTAGAACGGCTTAATGGGCAGGCAGTGGTCTTCCTGGCCGACCGACCGACCGGCCACTGATGAACGTCGTAACCGACGTGAACGCGTCGAAGCCGCCTGCCTCGAGAAGCGAAAGACCGGCGCCGACATCAAGCTCCTGGACTGACCACCCAACCGTCTCAGCCGTGGCGGCGGCGAATGCGCGGGTTTGGCCGGGTTGATTATGCAGACAGCAATTACTGAAGCCTGCTGGTGCACGAAGCAATAAAAGTGGCTCCGCGGGTAAGGCAAGCAGCCCTACTCGTAGAGACCGTCAAAATGGCCACCGCTCCCGGCCTGGATGAAGCTGAGGCCGGCGACCGCTCCGTCTTCAACGATCCAGCGGAGCGTATAGGTCGCGTGGTAGTCAGGCGGCCAGAACGAAGAGAATTCCCCGTCCTGCACGATCGACCACTCGCCCCGGGTCGACGCTGATCACCCGGGTGAAATCGGCCAGGGGTGATGACGGCTAACCCGGGCGGTGGACAAAGTGAGGGTCAACGCACGCTGTTTCCGAAGGGTACATGCCGCAATGAAATACCGCATCACAGTCGAGGGCCGACTCACCGAACACCTGGGCTCCGCGTTCGAGGGGTTCGCCCTCGAGCCGGGAGACCAACACACTGTCCTCGTCGGCGAAATCCGCGATCAGGCCCACCTTTACGGCGTCCTGGACCGAGTCCGCGACCTGGGTCTTGAGTTGGTCAGTGTGCAAGACGAACCCGTTGGTGGCTCGGGATAACCGGGAGGTATCCACATGGTCGACCATTTACGGGCGTCGGCGTAGAAGCCGGAAAGAAATCCCAGCTGCAATGTGCCTCGGGTCACTGCAGACGACGCCCGGCTGAGCGTGCGTTTTTGCGACAGCTGAAGATAAAACAAAGAGCTGAAATGAGGATAAATTACGCACCCACATTCCGTACCCAAACTGGCGCGGTCGATCGGACTGGCCGCCGCCGCAACGATACTGGCCGCTGGTGTCGCAGGCCTTCCTGAGGCCACGGCGCTAGCCCAAGGGGCGGTCCCGGCTGAGGCCACAGGGCTCGGGCAGCTCAGCGGCATACTGCCCGCGGGCCACCTCACCCTGGAAAGTGCGATCGAGGTCAACCTTAGTCACGAGTACGTGCGCCTCCCGATCTACCCGGGACCGCCTATGCCGGTACGCCGCATGCCGAAAAGGTCTGGTACATCCTGGAGGATGCCTCGACCCCGGGCGCCGCCGACGACCTCGGCGTGAACTACGCGCCCAAGCTGGCGAACATGGCCATTTCGTGCCCGGCGTGCGTGCAGACGGTCCACCTGGTCAACCTGCCACCGTCGCAGAACCACTTCGGGCCTGCTCCCCTCGATTTTGCCGGCGCACCGAACTTTAGCCCCACTCGCATCGCCGTCCCGGGACCCGACGGGTTCCCTCTGGCCAGGTTCCAGCCCGGTGCAGTGGCTGGCCCCGGCTACACCCCGTTCATCCGGATCTCCGGGTCGGACACGATTTACAACGCGCCGATCATCGCCACTGGCAACGGCCCCTACGACGTGGTCAACCACACCAACACTGCCGACCGGGTCCTCGGCATCCACATCGGCACGACCCCAGCGGACTCGCCGTCCGGGTCCTTTTCGGAATCGTGGGTGGACATGCTGTTCGTAAAGGTGGGCTTTGACTCCGGCCAGCCGATCGTTTACCTGTCGACCGATGCCGGCCAGCCGCTAACCGCGGTGTTAGAGCGGTCCACTTATGTGCCCGCCCTGAACAACGCCTCGTGCAACGGGTGCGACGACTTCCTCGGCTCCGCTCGTGAGCGGCTGTTCGGCTTCGTTAACGGCCAGACCGGCGTGAACAACCCCCAGGCCCAGGGTTTCCAGCACTTGGCCAAGGACGGCCCGGTTTCCGAGAACGCGGTGCAGACTAACACTGCGTTCATCAATGCCCTTCGGTATGGCGGCGACATCCTCAACGTGTTCGGGGACTTCCCGACGCTGCTCAGCCCTCGCCACGCCGACGCCTACAGCCCGCTGTGGGACGCCCAGCTCGGCATGTGGACCCCCAAGGCGATCAAGGAAGGGCTCGACAAGCGGCAGATCGATGAGAACCAGGTCCTGAACCTGGCCTACAGCCACCCCGACCTGCTGACTGGGGTCAACCCGGCCACCGGACAGCCCCAGCTGTACGGCTCGGTCGGGGTCGACATCAACTGCGCAGTGATCGGCTACACCGCTAAGGCCCCAACCGTCGCATTGGCCCCGAGCCTACCGGGGTCCCAGTTCCCACCCCGCTAACCGAGCCGTGACCGTCAGACCTTAGGGCCTCACGGTGGTGGCCAGCACCATCACCTCGCTGGCTAGGCGGAGCCCGACCGGCGTGACCGATGTAAATAAAAGGTCACGCCAGCCCCCGCCTCCTTCCGTGTCGGCGAAACGTCTGGCAAAGACGAGGACGCCCTAAATAAACGCAACATCTGACGATGTGCGCCCGGCTAGACCGCGTCCACCATTGGTAGTGCGGGCGCGCAGATCGCTTGAGGAGTAACCAATGATGACCATGACCAAGTTCAGGACCGTCCAAGCCTCGGGCTTGAACGTCTTCTATCGAGAGGCCGGCGAAAGCGGGGCACCGAGGCTGCTGTTGTTGGGAGGGTTCCCCTCCTCGTCACACCAATTTCGCAACCTCATCCCGGCCTTGGCCGATCGTTTCCACATCGTGTCGTTTGACTACCCCGGCTTCGGGAACACCGACATGCCTGACCCGTCAACGTGGGATTACACGTTCGACCATCTCGCCAATGTCATCGACGCAGCCCTGCAGGGCATTGGTTTCACGGGGAGTATGGGGGTCTACATGCAGGATTACGGCGGCCCGATCGGCAATCGACTGATCGCTTCTCACCCAGATTGGCTGGCCTGGCAGGTGATCCAGAACGCGAACACCTACGAGGAAGGCTTCACAGAGGTTTGGGACGGTCTTCGCCACGCATTGTGGGTCAATCGCGGCCCGAGACCGAGGCTCCCTTGGAAGCATTTCTGGAACACGACACGGTCAAGGCTATTTATACCACTGGTCACCGTCATCCTGAACTTATCAGCCCCGACAACTGGAATATGGACCTGTTCTTCCTGGGTAGGCCGCATGCCCACCGGGCCCAGCTCGACCTGTTTTATGACTACCGGACGAACGCCGCCCTCTATCCCACCTGGCAGGAGCGACTTCGGGCAACTCAACCGAAAACGATCATCTTTTGGGGTCAGGGAGACATCTGCGCTGAGCTCACTCAGCTTTTTTCGTCGATGCCGCCCCACCCCAAGGTCCCGGCCGCCTTGCGCCGGCTGCGTGATCACGGTTCCGGCTCTTCACGCTGACCGACAACACGCTCGCGGTCTCGGCGCGACAGCTCGACCGAGCGGGGATGATCGACCTGTTCGAACACCGCTTCAGTGTCGACGAGACCGTGCGGCGTCACAAGCCGGCCCGAGAGGCCTACAACTCGGTAGCCCGCGAGCTCGGGGTCCGCCCTGGCGGCATCTGCCTGGTCGCCTCTCACGTGTGGGACACCGTGGGCGCCGTGGCCGCCGGCTGGCAGGCCGCCCTTATCCTGCGCGAGGGGAACGCCCCCTTGGGCGTGGGCCCACAGCCCACGTACATTGGCGGCGACCTCGACGCCATCGCCGACCAACTCATAGGCGCCCACGCCCGCACCAAGAATCCTCGCGTCTGAGCCCAGCTGAACTAGCCAGTTGGGGGATGCCGGTCAGACCAGGTCGGGCGCACCCTGGATGCGCCCCAGCGACTGACGGGCAACGCGGCGGAGCACAAACATCGTCCCGCTACTGAAGGAAGGACTACCTGCGGTGAGCAAATTGACTCACGGCCGCAAGCTCCCGTTGATCCCGCCCAACTTCTTCGGGATAGCCTTCGGGCTGGCCGGGCTCGCAGAAGTCTGGACGCTCGCCGCACCGACATTGGGCGTGACCGACGTCGTCGGCCGCGCCCTCGCGCTGGTCGCCACCGCAGTGTGGGCCATCCTCTTGGTTGTCTATTTCTCGAAGGGCTTGAAACGGGTGCGGGAGGACTGGCGCAACCCGATCGTTTCGCCGTTCCTTGCCCTCGTTGTAATAGTTCCGACGCTGT
The DNA here is from genome assembly GCA_963754115.1 of uncultured Acidimicrobiaceae bacterium. Lineage (GTDB taxonomy): Bacteria > Actinomycetota > Acidimicrobiia > Acidimicrobiales > Palsa-688 > Fen-671. Next base: position 1,473,176 of record CAVWFC010000010.1, read on the forward strand.
TGGCCGGCTCGCTTTCCATTGTTGACCTGCCGGTCGGCCGGGTCCTCGTCGCGGTCCTCTCGTCCATCGCCATCGCGGTGGGGGGCTGGTCCACGGGACAATGGATAATCAACGATCTTTACGATGATTGCATGCACCCAGGCTATTTGCTCCCGACTGCCACAGGCGGTTTTGCAGGCTCTATCGCGGCGTCCGACGCCCAGCTCCACCTCTTGGCGGCGGCCTGGTTCGGCGTCGGGATGGTGAGCTGGCTGTTGGTTGCTTCCATCATCTTGAACCGACTTTTCATCAGGCCCCGCCTTTCGCCCGCGCTCACGCCCACTCTCGCCTTGGAGGCGGGACCTCCGATGGTCGCCGGCGTGGCGTACCACGGGCTTCACCACGGGCCGGTCGACACATTCGCGGCCGCGCTTGGTGGGTACGCGATCCTCATGGTGGTCCTGCAGCTCCGGCTGGCCCCGATTTATGTGCGGCTTCCTTTTTCTGCCGCCTTCTGGTCGTTTACCTTCCCGACTGCTGCGGTCGGCTTGGACGGGGTTCAGTGGCTACAGACCACACGACCAACAGGGTTCACGGCATATACGGCGATTGTGCTCGGGATCGTGACGTCGGTGGTGGCCAGTATTGCATACCGGTCCATCCTTGCATTGTCCAGGCATCAGTTTTTCCCAGCCACCCCGACAACCCCCGTCGCAGCCGAGGCCTTCTCGAGGGATGGGCCGGCATCGAGCCTTTCCGGGACAATCGCACAGGCCGGGGCACCGATTGCCGACGTTCGAGTGGCGACCAACGAAGGTGGGACGTCAGGTGGGTCACGCTGACGGCGACCCCGTCGACGTCGTCAAGGGCCTCTGGTTGGGGCCGCGCAAAACACCAGACCTAACGATGTGGGGACCGAGGAAGGAGAGAATTATTAGCCATGCTCGTCTCGAAGAAAGGAAGCCAAATTGAACACCAACCCGGAGCAGGGCCGCTCGCAAGAACCCGAGGCCCAGTTTGTCATGACGGATTTCAGCGGCCAGAAGGTTGTGGTCGTAGGAGGCAGCAGCGGCATGGGCCGAGAAGCCGCTGCCGAGATAGTCGCGGCCGGCGGGAGCGCCGTTGTCATCGGTTTGGAATCCGGAGAAAGTTGACAACACGGTCCAGACCCTGGCCAAGGACGGCGCTGCGTATGGTATCGCTGCAAACCTGGCTGATCGCATGGAGGTGGAGCGTGTGCGTCAGCAACTCGCCGACGAGCACCCAGACGCGACGCTGCTGGTCAACTCCGCCGGGCTGTTTATTCCCAAGCCCTTCTTGGACCACGATGGCGCCGACTACGATTCGTACCTCGAGCTGGACCGGGCCATCTTCTTCATTACTCAGACCGTCGTGCGTGGCATGGTCAAGGCCGGCCGAGGTGGGTCGATTGTCAACATAGGCAGTATGTGGGCGCACCAGGCTATTGCGGCAACCCCATGCTCGGCGTACTCGTTGGCTAAGGGTGGCTTGCACGCTCTGACCCACAACCTGGCTATCGAGCTGGCTCCTCATCAAATCCGGGTCAACACGGTTGCCCCGGCCATGGTAGCCACACCGATTTTTGGCCGCTTCGTCCCCGCGGACAAGATTGATTCCACCCTGCATAGCTTTGATAGCTTCCACCCGCTCGACCGGGTGGGTACAATCCGCGACGTCGTTCCCACCATTATCTTTCTCTTGTCCCCCCAAACCGGATGGGTTACCGGCGCCATTTGGGACGTCGACGGCGGTGTCATGGCTGGACGCAATTAGTACTTGTCGGAAGGCTCTGGGCTCTCCCGGGGCCAGCGGGTGCTACTCTGGCCCGCTGGTAGGGCGAGGTTGTATCAGCCAGAAGTGTCGTGCGGAGGGTCAATGTCAGATGCACTAGCTAGGCTACGGGCAAAAGTGACGCGCGATGATGTGCTGCGTGCCATGAGGGAGTACGACCGAGTAGGCCCAGAGCGTTTCTTCTCTCAACACGGTTTCGGCCCCAGCAGGAGCTATGAGCTGGTCTGGGATAAACGCCGATACCCGCACAAGGCAATCCTCGGCAGAGCTTATGAGCTCGCTAGCGGTGAACGGCTTGCCTCGGCGGACTTCGAGGGCGGGAAGGCCGGTGCCGTAGCAGTTTTGAGGGACCTGGGGTTCGACATCCAGGACAAGCAAAACAGAGAGCTATGAAGCCTCGGTGGATTCCTCTAAGAAGATGCGAGCAAGTTCCACGCGTGACGTGATGTGGAGCTTCCGAAATGTTTGGCGCAGATGGTGGGCGACCGTATGAGTGCTGAGGAAAACTTGAGTGGCGACCTGTTGGTTGTTCAAGCCCTCGGCAACGAGCCTGGCAATAGTCTGCTCTGTGCCCGTCAGGCTGGCCCAGCCACTGACTGGCCTGGCCGGGACGGTTGCCCAGTGGCGGCGACGAATACCTAGCTTGCGCAAGCGGCGGCGGACCCGGGCGCTGTCGCGCTCGGCACCGATCTGGTCGTACCGCTCGAGGGCGAATTTCAGGCTCTTGATTGCCCGCTCCTGCCCCGTACCGCCAAGCAAGACGGCCAGGTCCTCGGATGCGGAGGCTCTGGCCCAAATATCTGGGTGCGCGGCGGCCGCCTCCGCGAGTAGGTCCGTGTTGCCGCTGGCTAGGCCCTTACTGTGCGCGGCGGCGGCTAGTGCGGGAATGTACCGGTTCTTGCCGGCGAGGGCGGTGGCGATGCCAGAAATGTAGGTCGCCAGCGACTGGTCGCCGGCCGCAAGCGACGTGCGCACGAACCACGGCGCGACGGCCGGGTCGGAGAGGAACGTTCCCTGGCCTGCCGGCAATGCCGAAGTGGCGTCGCGAACGAGGCTCATGGCCGCGAGCGGTCCGTCGCGCGCTTCGACGATTTGAGCTGTGGCCATGGATGTTTCTGTACGCGCGGGTAGAGGGTGGGGTAGTAGCCCACCGGGATGGGAGGGGCTGCCAACTGTTGCGCCGCGGTCGCGAGGCGGCCGCGGCGTAGCGCGATAGTGGCGAGGACACCCCGCGCCGTCCAAATGTAGGCGTCAGCACCTAGTGATTCGGCGACAGCCAGGGCGGCCTGGGCCGTCTCGGAGGCGTCACGCAGGTCGCCGTCGGCCAGCTGGATGCGCGCCCTCAATATGCCGAGGACGGCCCGGGCCGGGATCCCGCCCAGAGCCATATGCCGCTCCGCCGCTTCGAGGATGCCCTTAGCTTCATTGAGTTGTCGAAGGTCCACGAGAGCGGCAACGAGCGCCAGCAAGGGCTGGGGGTGACGGGAGTCGGCTGATATCCCATTGCCGTGGCGGGCGGCGTCACGCAAGATCTCGACTGCCTCCCTTGCCTGCCCCGTTTCCCAAGCGGTGGCGGCGCGTGCGGCAAGGGCGGCCATTGTAGTGTGAACTTCATGCTGATCGGGTTGCGCCAGCACCGTCTCTGCTAGACGTCCGCTAAACCCGTTTCGGTCGCTTGTGAGCGCCAAGAGGTGTGCGGTCAGCGCCTGGTCCCGTACGTTGTTTGCTAACTGCGGTTGGGCAAGAGCAATGGCCGCTTGGTCCGCGGCCTCGTTCACCCGACCGCGCGCGGTCAGCACCGAAGACAAGACGCACCTCATCCGCGATTCATCGACCAGTGGCAAAGGTTTGACCAGAGCGTCTTGTGCCAGTTGACCCGCCTCTTGGATCCGGCCAGCCGCGGCCAGGGTCTCGGCCGCGGCTAGCACTCGCCCCCGTGTGCGAGGGTCGCTTGGCGGTGTTAGCTCCATTGCACGTATAGCCAATTCAGCTGCCGATTGCGGCACAAAAGGGAGTACCTGCTCGGCCGCGGCATCAAGATTTGCCAAAGAGGCGGGGTCCCGCGGGTGCGCGCCCCGCACAAGGTGTGCAGCAGCTAGCTCAGAGGAATCGCCGCGTTTCAACAAGAGCCGGCCGTAGTGGCGGTGCAGAGCTTGTCGGGCTGGCCCTGGGATCACCTGGCCCAGGGCGGTCCGAAGCAGCTCGTGACGGAACAGGAACGCGTTGTCCACCGCTGTCAGGACGCGGGCGGACATCGCCTCCTCGACCAAGGGCAGCAACGCCGCGGGCGTTTCGCCGAGCATCTCTGCGGCGTCTTCCAACCGGAACGATGACCCCAGCACCGAGGCGGTGATCAGCAGGTTCCGGGTTGGCTTGCTGAAGCGGTCAAGCCGCCTCCGCGCGGTACACGGTGCACGTGCCGCGGCAGCTGCCTGGAAACGAGTAGGGCGCGCTTGCCAGTTACCTGAACGGCCCGGTCCTCCTTCAACCCCAGGACCAGCTCGGTGATGAGCTCGGCGTTCCCACCGGTGCCCCGAGCGAAATCCAACAGCTCGTCGTCGGGCGGCGCACCGAAGCTCCACGTGAGCAGGTCCGCAACCACCTCGTCGTCGAACGGGGTCAGGCCGATGCGCTGGGCGCCGTCGTTCTCCAACAGGTCGAAGAGGTCCTCCGTGCGATGGTCAGCCGTATTGGTCCGGGCTAGCACCCAGCCCACGGCCGCACCGCCCAGCTCCAGCGTCAAAGTCCGCAACGCTGTGAGTGTGACCGGGCTCGCCCATTGCAAGTCGTCAAGGCACACGAGCACAGGAAGCGTCGCGGCCTGCTGTTGCAACTGTACCCGTAACCGGGTTATCGACCGTCCGTCCTCACACGACGTGTGACAGTCCCCACCGGTGTGGCTCGAGGATGGCTCATCGAGTTCGGCGCAGAGCGCGAAGAGCGGGCGCGCTGGCCTAACTGGTCAACTGCTGCCGCCGCCACGAAAAGACAGTGCCCCCGAGCCTGCTCGGTGGCTTCGCGGACCAGGACCGACTTGCCCGCACCAGCCTCTCCCTCTACCAATACGACGCCTCCCAGGCCTCGTTCGGAACGCGCTCAGCAACTCATGAATTATCTTCAGTTCTGGCTCACGTTCGCGGATGACCTCACCGCAACCAGATCGACGCTCGCGAGCAACTGGATGGGTCATGGTTGGCTGGGAGTTATCGATGACGGTTGTCATTCCGATGCCAGTTGTAAACCTGGGGGATATCAGAATATGGGCGCAGGACCGGGTGAGCCGTCAACGCCCTCCGGCATCGATCACCCGGGTGACTCCCTGGCAGGTCGTTATCTGTCACGCCGAACGGCACGTGCCAAGTGTCGGGTCTCACCGTCCAGACGCTAACGGGAGCGCTGCAGGAGATCGAGTTCGTGCGCCCGCGCCACGGCCTGTTCGCGACCGCTGACGCGCAGCTTGGCGTATATGTTGCGTGTGTGGGTCTTGATCGTGTTCAGCGACACATAGAGTTCATTGCCAATCTCACGTAATGAGAGACGGGAGGACAACAGCCACAACACGGCCAGCTCGCGCTCGGACAGTTCGTCGATGCTATCGACTGCTGCTGGCATAGGCGCCGAGCCTGTTGCACCTTGGCCCTGGCCACGGTGCGGAGGAACCCGGGATTTGGGCAGGCGCCAAGTTGGCGCAAGGCGCGCGCTCGCAACGCCTCGGCCTCGCCGAGTTCGCCGCACTGGAGTGCCACCCGAGCTAGGGCCAGCAGTGCGTAGACGGTGTCGAGCCTCACGCCGCTCCGCCGGGCGATATTGAGCCCGTGCTCGAACTCGGCCCGGGCCGCCTCCGGTTCTGCTCGGGCGAGAGCCAGTTCGCCAGCGGCGTAGTAGACCATAACTGTGACCCAATGCTCGCCGAGGGCCTGGCGCTGCGCGAGCGCCTTGGCAGTGGACACGAGCCCGTCTGCCTCCGAGTGCTCCCCTCGCTCAGCGAAGATCACGGCCAAATAGCCGAACACGTAGATTTGCGCGGCTTGGTAGCCCATTTGCCCGCCAGCCGACACCGTTTCTGCAAACGCCTTCTCTGCGTCCTTAAAGGCTCCAGACCAGAAAGCGGTCATGCCAAGGGCATTGGTGACGTGTGGTCGCGAGGGTGACGTCACATCGGGCTCAAGCTCAGCAGCGAGGGCAGCGCTCTCCGCCGCCCCGCCCACATCGCCGAGCAGTATTCGTGCCGAGGTCCTGATAATTGCGGCGCTCGACTGGACTGAGCTCGCGCCGTCGGCCAGCGGCCCCGGCAGTGTGCCCCGGTCGGCGGCACGGACTTCGGCCTCCACCTCGTCGGGGTGGCCGAGCACGAGGAGCATCCAAGCGCGAGCCAGGCACAGTAGCGGGTCGGACTGGGCCATCTTTGCGGGCAGCGCCTGGACCCAAGTCTCTAATGTCATTAGCTCTCCGCGGTTGACAAAATCCAGCCAACTGGCGGCGATCAATTCAGAGGCTGCCCTGTAATCGTGGGCGGCAATGGCGTGCGCGATGGCCTCGGCCACCATTCCCTCCCGTCGGTGCCACTCATAGGCCCGGTGGTGTAGCGGTATGACCTCATCCGGTTTAGCCAGGGAGAGCTCGTGAGCTAGCAGCTCGCCAAAACAGGTGGTGGTAGCGGTACCATTCCCGGCGCTCGTCGAGTGAGACCAAGAACAGGTTGGCGCGATCCAATTCGACCAGGCACCGGGCGGAATTGGTCGAGGCTACGAGAGCATCGCACAACGGACCAGAGAGGCGCTGCACGATGGAGGTTCGTAACAGGAACTGGCGGACCTCGGGGCTCTGGCGTTCCAGGACCTCGGCCGCCAGGTAATCAACGATCTGGCGGTCATTGCCGGCGAAACAGGCAATGTACCTCGTCCTTGTCCTCGCGTCCCTTCAGGGACAGTCCGACCAGTTGTAGGCCGGCGGCCCATCCCTCGGTGCGGTCCCGCAGGGCACTGACCTGACGAGGCGACAAACCTAGCTGCAGCGCCCCGTTTAGGAGTGCTGTCGCCTCCTCGGTGCTGAGGCGCAGATCCGCGATCCTCAGTTCCGACAGCTCGGCATTCGCCCGCAAGCGCGCCAGTGCAAGGGGAGGATCGCTGCGTCCCGCGATGGCCACCTGCACCGTCCGTGGCAGGTGGTCAAGGAGGAAGTTCATGGACTGGTGCACGTCGGCGCTGGTTATGGCGTGATAGTCATCGAGCACCAGTACAAGCGGGCCCGAGAGGGAGGCCAGACTATTGACTAGTAGCGGAAGTGCGAGCTCCGTCAGAATCTTGCCCCCGCCGATCGCAGTCCGTCGTCCACGCCGAGGCCGAAATCGGGTACCGCGGTGCGCAACGCCGCCAACACGTAGCTCCAGAAGCGAACCGGGTCGTTGTCGCGGTTATCGAGCGACAGCCAAGCGAAGGGGCGACGCTCCTCCGGGTGCCGATCGCCAGCTCGCCAGCACGGTCGTCTTGCCAGCGCCCGCCGGCGCCGAGACCAGGACAAGTCGAGCACTGGTGGCCTGACGCAACTCAGTCACGAGGCTCGGGCGCGAAACCCGGCCCGGGAGAAGCTCAGGGGGATGTAGCTTCGTAGCGACAAAAGGAGCCCCCGCTCCATCGCCTGCCTTGGCAAGCACCCTCCAATAGGGTTTGACTTCCTCCAGTCCAAGCCATTGCTCGTCGGCTACGTTGTCATCCGCGACCTCCTGAGCGAGGACCTCAGTCCGGGGCTTTATGTCGTGCGCTGCAGCGATTTCCCCACCTATAGCTTGAAGCGCAAGGTTTGGTTGTTTGGACATCCCGTCGAGCTTCTCCCGAGGCCTGCTACCTCCGTATATTGGTGTGGCTCCGACATCGACAGCTTGAGTAATACTTGGGGCCTTGGGCCGATGGACACCCGCGGCAACTCCGCGGTGGTCAGGTCGCGCTTCAGCCTGACGGGCCAAACTTCTCTATCCGCATGCGATCGGCCGTGATTCCCGAGGCCAAAACGAGATCGGCAGCCGCCTCAGCGAAGCGCTCCGATCCGCAGATGTAAACGAGCCCTGAATCGGCCAGGCTGGGGATATCATCACGACTAATTCGCCCGATTGGGCGAGACGTACCGGGTGGCGCTTGTTCAGTGTAGAGGACCGATGTCTGTGGACCCGGCAGTTCGTTCGGATAGTAGAGCTGTTCCGGCGTGTTTACAGAGACGATGAGACGGAGTAGGTCGGCAGTCCCGCCGCGGCGGGCGAGCCGCAGCATCGCCATTAGGGGCACAACCCCGGACCCTCCGCCAATGAGCAGAGCTGGCGTATCCCCTCGCCATATGAACCATCCGCCGATCGGCCCTCTTACCTCGAGTTGGTCCCCAATTTGGACCTCGCTATGCAGAAACTCCGAGACCTCACCGCCTGGGAGAAGTTCTACGGTCAGTTCGATCTCGTCCGAGCCGTCAGGTGGTGATGCGATCGAGTACGACCGCACCGCGGTATAACCGTCGGGAGCGGTGAGCCGAATTATCTCATGCTGGCCCGCAAAATGTGTTGACGGCTCGGGTAAGCGAAGCCTGAACGTTTTTGCGGTCGGCGTCTCGGTTCGGATCGACACTACCGTCGAAACCCGCCAACGGGCGTTGGTCGTCGAGTTGCTGTGGTCTCCACGGTGTTCAGTCGCCCTGGTAACGCTGCTCGCGCCAGGGGTCCCCGTGGTTGTTATAGCCCCTTGTTTCCCAGAACCCTGGTTCGTCATGGTCAAGGACGCGCAATCCTGCCACCCATTTAGCACTCTTCCAGAAATAGAGATGAGGGACAATCATCCGCGCCGGTCCGCCGTGCTCTTTAGCTAGCGGCGCACCATCTGCCTCCCAGACCACCAGCGCCTTACCGTCTAGGACATCAGCGAGCGGAAGGTTGGTTGTATAACCAGTGTAGGAATAGGCGACAACGTGCGTGGCCGACTCGAGCGGTTTGGCCAGTCCAAGCAGCGTCTCAACAGTCACCCCTTTGAACGTCACCCCCAGGCGGGACCAGGTGGTCACGCAATGAATATCACCAACGAATGTCGTTTCGTTCAGGGAGTGGATTTCGTCCCAGGTGACACTGACAGAGCTTTGGACGAGACCCTCCACGTTGAACGTCCATGATGCCGTGTCGAGGCGAGGTGTGGGCTCGGCAGCAAGCACAGGCCAGGAGCCCGCGCTGTCATGCTGGCCAGGCGGTAACCGGGTGTTCCGAGATTCGTGGGCCCTGCCCGCGAACCCCCTGGTAACTATGGCCACTACCGGCTTAGGCCGAGCCCATGTCGGGGTCACCCATCTGCGGGTCGCCCATCTTCGGGTCGCCCATCTTCGGGGTCGCCCATCTGCGGGTCGCCCATCTGCGGGTCGCCCATCTGCGGGGTCGCCCATCTGCGGGTCGCCCATCTGCGGGTCACCCATCTTCGGGTCACCCATCTTCGGGTCACCCATCTGAGGTTCTTCCGTTGTCTCGTGATCGGCCATGTCGCTCCTTTGGCTGCTCAATTACAGCGTCAAGAACCTAGAATCGACAGTCATTGCCTCGCATCCCCCGGTGGCTAGCCAAGTGGGTAGTTGCCGTCTTCGCGTCCCCATGGTCAGGTTCAAAGCTCGTAGGAGGCGGCACGCGCTGTCGCTGGACCTCCCACATCTTCGTCCCCGGGCCGCAAATATCGCAGGGAGAGGCTCTTGTTGTCTCACGCCGCGGAGGGAGGGGGAGGACCGCATCCGGCTTCTCCGCCTGGTGGTCGTCTTGCCGTCTGCAGGCCTTCTGATTTTGCTAAAGAGCATGCGGCGGCTCGGGCGACGCTACCTCGTCACTGGCGAGCCGTGTCGCTTGTCCGGAGGGCTATAGAACTATGGTGAGTCGCAATGCGAGTACCCGCAGGTACACCGGTGTGGCCACGTCCTTTGGAGCTGGTTGACCGCAGCGTCGAGCGAAGGATGCTCGACGAGTTGGTTGACGCCCTGGAGTCCGGGCAAAGCCGGGCTCTAATAATCTACGGGGAACCGGGCGTGGGCAAGTCCGCACTGCTCGAGTACCTCGCCGACAACTGCTCGGGTTGCCGTGTCGCCCGCACCGCCGGAGTCCAGTCCGAGATGGAGCTACCGTTCGCCGGCGTGCAACAGCTGTGCGCACCTATGCTTGGCCAGTTAGGGCGGCTCCCGGTCCCTCAGTGCGAGGCGCTCCGAACCGCCTTCGGGCTCGGCTCTGCGCCGGCGGCGGACCGCTTCTTGGTCGGGCTCGCCGTCTTGAGCCTGCTCTCCGAGGTGGCCGCCGAACGCCCGCTGGTGTGCCTGGTCGATGACCATCAGTGGTTGGACTTCGCATCGGCGACCGTGCTGGCGTTCGCGGCCCGTCGTTTGGGCGCAGAGTCGTTGGCGCTCGTATTCGCGGCCCGCGCCGCCAGCGAGCATCTGGCGGGACTACCCGAGATAACGCTCGGGGGCCTGCGCGATCCTGATGCCGGAGTTTTGCTGGACTCGGTGCTGCCCGGAAAGCTCGACACACGGGTCCGCGCCCAGATCGTCGCCGAGACAAGGGGAAACCCGCTCGCCCTGCTGGAGTTACCACGGGGGCTGACACCGGCCGAGCTGGCGGTAGGGTTTGAGCTCCCGGGCGCAGTACCGCTTGCCGGCAGCATCGAAGACAGCTTCAAGCGACGCGTAGCCTCCCTACCTGAACCGACCAGACGACTGTTGCTGCTGGCGGCAGCGGACCCGACGGGCGACGCGGTCCTGTTATGGCGGGCCGCGGCGCGGCTGGGGATTGGTCGGCAGGCGGCGGAGCCTGCCGCCGAGGAGGGCCTGGCGGAATTCGCAAGCAGTATTAGGTTCCGCCATCCCTTGGTTCGTTCGGCGGTCTACCAATCAGCCGCGGTGGAAGAAAGACGACAGGTACACCAGGCGCTGGCGGAAATGATCGACCCGGAGCGTGACCCCGTCCCGACTTCGTCATACAGGAAATCGGTCCTTGGTCGGAGGCCGGGGAGGTGTGGCGTCGTCTGTTCGTAACCTACCCGGACAACGTCGTCGCTCCCTGTCGGCAGCAGACGTACTACTTCGACGACGACGGGTGTCTTCGTCGGCTTGACTACATCGTCGACATACTGGGCGGCGTCGCCGCGGCGCTTTACCCATCCGACTACCGGGAGTTTGACGGGATCATGGTCCCGACGCGACGACGGGAATACCCGCGCGACCCCGATGGCTCACCAGTTCTCAAGTCGGTTTCAATCACGGTCGACCTCACACGTGTAACCTTCGACTGAGCCGGGTGGGGGATGCACCCCTGAGCATCCCGATCGGGTTAGCGATTTCGTCGTTGTCGGAGCGTCACGGGTACCTGTGTGCGATCGCTCGGATTTCGACAGCACAATTTTCGGGCCGGCCGTCTCTTCGACGGAGAAGAGTTGGAGCGGTAGGCGGGGTTCCCACACCCATGGCTAGTTGTCTCGAGCTTCAGCTTCTACGCTAGGCGGTGACCAGTATTCCGTTCGTCCTCGTCTAGCGTCCGGTCCTGGCGTCCGGTCCTGGCCTGAGCCCTCTGGCGAGCCCAACCCCACCGGGCGCCAGTAGTCGTACAGGACCCGTGGTAGCCCCAGTGACCACCGCTGGTGCGACAAGGAATTGGGCCAACGATCCTGACAGAAGGACTACTCGACGCGAAGGAGAGACAAAAACTTATGACAGCAGACGCGGCGACGGCTCATACCGAAGAGATGACAGCGGAGAAGATTCAGCAGCTCGGAAAACTGTTCGCAGATGCGCCGGAGGTAGGCAAGACGGCATTGGACAATGTTCTCCAGAGGCTAGCCTCGGACGCGTCCAAGAAGCCGCCGCCCCCGGTGCAGAGCGCTGGACGGGTCGGGAGCCGGCTCGGCAAGGTCTCAGAGCTGACGATCATTGTCCCCTTCGCGCCCGGCGGGGCCGAGCGGCTGCGCGCCTTCCTGCGGCTTTTCGGTGGCAACCTGGCCGGGGCGGACGACGTGGGGACCGTTCACGACATGCGTTTCGTGTTCCTGGACAACGACACGAGGATGCTCTTCGCCACCGCGTACGACGGTGACTGGGACACCTATATCGACGACTTCGCCACGAAGATTCCCGACTTCCTCGACATCATCGACTCAGCCTGGGAGGGCTGGCCCGGGATCCGCAGCCCGGAAGCGAAGGACTACCTAGCGAAGTACCAGGTCACCGCGGAAGGGTGGTACGTCGCCAATGACCTGACGGTGGCCGAGACGCGGCGGTTGCAGCGAGTCGGAGAAGCCGTCGACGAGTTCCTCGACAAGGTCGGCAACTAGGTCGCCAGGCAAGGCGTCATGACAATCCTCAACCGGGTGGACGGCGACCTTCCAGGTCGACCGGTCAGCGTCGAGCTGGAGGACATTCAGGCGACAGTGCTGCGCTATCGGCCCGAGCCGTATTACGGCACCCACGTAATGCTGCATGTGGACGACGCCCGCGCCGGCCGCGATTTCCTGCGCAACCTGGCTCCGAAGGTCGACTCCGCTGCGGACTGGTGGCAGGCCGACAAGGCCTGGATCGCGGTGGCTATCACCTACCCGGGGCTAGTGGCGCTCGGCCTACCTGACGAGTCCCTTCAGAGCTTCCCGGAAGCATTCCGCCTCGGGATGGCTGCACCACGCCGATAGGCTCCTCGACTACGGCGTCAACGACCCGAGGAATTGGGAGCCGCACTTCGGTACCGGCTTCATCCACATCGACGTCAGCATCTTCAGCCACTCAGAGGAAGCGTGGCATCGTACGATGGACTCTGCTCGGGAGCACTACGACGGGCGCCCCGGCCTGACGGTAGTAATGGCCGACGACTTCGGCGCCCAGCCTGGGAGCCTGAACCCGATGGGGTACAGAGACTCGATCGGCCAGCCCGCTATCGAGGGCAGCGGGGTCGGACCGTTGCCCGGGCAGGGGCAGGCCATCAAGGCCGGCGAGTTCATCCTGGGTTACCCAGGCGAGGCCGGGGTACCTTTACCGTCCCCTCAGCCGGACGTGCTGGGACGAAATGGCACCTACGTCGGGTTGCGCAAGTACCAGTCGCGGGTCGGGGCGTTCAACCGTTTTCTCCAAGCCAACGCTCAAACCAACGAGGATCGGGAACTGTTGGCGGCGAAGCTGGTGGGGCGCTGGCGCAGTGGCGCCCCACTTACACTGGCGCCGGACAGGGACGACCCTGCGCTGGGGGCCGACCCGAAACGCAACAACGACTTCACATATGGGGCCGATCCGGAGGGTCAGCAGGTCCCGCTTGGCGCACACATGCGGCGAGTGAACCCACGCGACAGCAAAATGGAGCTACTCGTCGATGTGAAGCTCCACCGCATCATCCGGCGCAGCACTGCCTTCGGCGCACCCTACGACCCAAACGCGCTGTCGGACCAGGACGACCAGACCCCGCGCGGGCTCCACTTCATCTTCATGAGCGCAAAGGCGATGGCGACGATGGAGTTCCTCCAGCAGGAATGGATCAACAACGGCAACTTTATGAACCTAGGCGACGAGCGCGACCCCAACGTTGGGCTCCAGGACGACGGGGCCGTATTCACAATTCCGCGGAAGCCAGTTCGGCATCGCATTCACGGCATCGAGACCTTCAACACATTGCGGGGCGGAGAGTACTTCTTCTTGCCGTCCCTATCGGCGTTGAGGTGGCTCTCAGGGCAGCACTGACACGTGATATCTGATTTCGTCCACTTCTCGTCCGGAATCGAGGTCTTCGATCCGAACCTCTGCGACTGCGCGCCCTGGATTATCAGATTCTGGAAGAAGAAGGTCCGTGAACCGTCATCGACGGCGGGCGCGGGCAGGTTGAGGCGACCAGGCCAAGACACTGGGCACTGTTGGGACAGAAGTGAACATGTTGGGCGAGGAGCGGGCGCTCGGCCCCCTCGACGAACCGCTCATTGGCGCCCGCAGAGCTACGGGCGGGAACCGAGCTCGTGCCCCAGACCTCCCGTGGTTGCTCCCGTGCTCACCGCTGGTGCGACCGACCCGGCGCGGCGCCAGGGTGAAATAACGAATTACACCAATCACCGAGGTCGAGGAGGTCGAGACTATGAAGATTAATTCAAAAGCGCGCCAATGGTCGCTTTCATCGGGCCCTGGCGGCGTTTTCTTTCAGCGTCCCGGTCGGTACCGCCAGTGCCCGCGCTGCCGTCAGTTCCGGCAATAGCCCAATCGTGACCACCAATAACGGCGCCGTGCGTGGCCTGGCCGCGACCGATGGCTATGAGTTCCTCGGGCTGCCGTACGCGGCTCCGCCCACTGGCGCGTTGCGATGGCAGCCGCCGCAGCCTCCGGCGTCGTGGACGGGAGTCCGTGACGCCACCACGTACGCCCCGAGCTGCCCGCAGGCACCGAGTGGGTTCGCGGGCCCCGGTCCGTTCTCGGAGGACTGCCTGTACCTGAACGTCTTCACCCCGACACTGCGGCCTTACTCCGAGCGGCCCGTGATCGTGTGGATACACGGGGGTGGCTTCACCCAAGACGCCAGTCGCAACTATGACGGGTCGAAGCTGGCGGCCGCCGGCGCGGTCGTGGTCACTATCGACTACCGTCTGGGTGCGCTCGGTTTCCTGGCCCATCCGGCGCTGGCCTTGCGGCCCGGGGGACCGGCCGGCAACTACGGCCTGATGGACCAGCAAGCGGCGTTGCGTTGGGTCCAACGCAACATTGCACGGTTTGGCGGCGACCCGCACAACGTGACTATCGCGGGGCAATCGGCTGGTGGCGTATCGGTCCTGGCCCAAATGGTGTCAGCCGGCGCCCGTGGGCTGTTCGAGCGGGCGATCATTGAGAGCGGGGCCTTCGCCCTAAACCAGCAGCCGTTGGCCGCCGCCGAGGCCGCCGGAGAGGCATTTGCGGCCAAGGCGGGTTGCCCGGACCAGACTGCGCAGTGCCTACGTAACCTGCCGGTGGCCGACCTGGTCAACAACTTCCCCGGTTCCGCCATCCCGGGCGTCGTCGATGGCAAGGTGCTTACCGAACCGATTGGCGCGGCGCTGGCCCAGGGGCGCTACACCCACGTACCGGTGCTCAACGGGGTCAACCAGGACGAGGAGCTCATCTTCGTCGCCGGCCTCGGACTGGCCGTCAGCGGGGGCACCTTCGTACAAGTCCCTCAGCCGCTTACCGACGACAGCTACCAGAGCGCCATTGCCGCCGTCCTCGGCCTATCGGCCGCTCAGGCCTCAGCGGTCGCCTCCCAATACCCGCTGCCGGCGTACGGCGGCTCGCCCGTCGCCGCACTTAGCGTCCTGGTCTCAGACGCCAATTTCGCCTGTCCGGCGTTCCAATTGGACCGGCTTACGTCCCGGTCTGCGCCGACGTTCGCGTACGAGTTCGACGACAACACGCCGGAGCGGTTCGCGCCGCCGGATAAGTTGCCTCCCATCGCGACGCACTCGTCCGAGCTCCAGTACCTGTTCGACCAGCCGAACACGCCGTACCCCGGGACGCTCAGTGCCAGCCAGGAAGCGCTGGCGGCCAGCATGCGCACGGACTGGGCGAACTTCGCCGCCACGGGCAACCCATCGTCCCCGGCACTGTCCTGGCCACCATTCCGTCCAGGAGCAAGTGTGCTGTCACTGGTGACGCCTAGCTCGGAAGTCGAGACCGACTTCGCCGCCACGCACCACTGCTCGTTTTGGGCCGCCAACTGACGCGGTCCCACAATGACACCCCCTCCCGGTGCCTCGGGAGGGTGTGTCCGCGTGGTCGGCCCAGCCAATGCGGCGGCATTCCGCCTGCGCACCCGACAAAGTGTCGATTACCCCGAGCGGTGACCAACGAAGCGAAATCATGAGCAATACCGGCAAGATCGACATGAAGCTTGAGGGCGTCAGCACTACAGTCTCGGATGTCGACCGCGAGGCAACGCCGGCATTGGTTTTCCCGATCGACGCGTCGCAGAGGCCGCTGATATTGCCGCCGTCGCGGACGATCTTATGGTCAACACCGCCGTGCCGAGGGTGACATTGGATACCGACGGCGGCTAGAGCTTGTCCAAGGCTGACCTCCATGGTGCGCAGTTAAACCGCCGAAAGGTGATGACTTTCCCGGCCATCGAGTCGATTAGGCATCATTTTGGGATGGGGACTGCGACGCTGCGGACCCGCGTCACCAAAACGGAGGTGGACGACTGGCGAGGGCTGGGGCTTCCCGCTCTTCTCATAGGGCCCGGTCCACAGCTGAGCCCTCTGATGGGGGACAAGCCACAACAACGAGGGCCAGTGGTGGTTGAAGACCCGTGGTCACCCCAGTGATCACCGCTGGTGCGACAGAGAATTGGGCCAACGATCCTGAAAGAACTAGTCGAAGACTGTCGAAGCGATAAACGAGAAACCAAGACCATGAAACGAGACATGGAGACGGTTCATACCGGAGAGCCCGCTTCGGAGAAACTCGAGCGAGATGTGACGAGTGGCAGCAGTCCGGAAGGTATCCGTGGCGACGTTACCAAACGCGAATCCTCAACTCACCCCTAAAGGAAGGAGCGCATATGTCTACGGAGAGCGTGAACGAGCAATCCACAGCCTGGCCCGGGATCGATAGGGCCGATTATCGGGAGGGCTTCGCCGAGATTGGCGACGTGCGACTCCATTACGTTGAGGCCGGAGAGGGCCCGCTTATCGTCCTGCTGCATGGCTTTCCGGAGTTCTGGTACGGCTGGCGTTTGCAGATAAAGCCGCTCGCGACGGCGGGGTTCCGTGTTGTCGCCCCCGACATCCGCGGCTATAACCTTTCGTCCCGCCCAAAGGGTGTGAAGGCCTACGACATCGACCAGCTGACCGGCGACGTCCGCGGCCTCATCCAAGAACGCGGTGCCAAGTCTGCGTTTTTGGTCGGTCACGACTGGGGCGGGAGTGTGGCCTGGGCCATGGCTATGAACCATCCCGAAGTCGTCGACCGGCTGGCCATCCTCAACGCCGCTCACCCACGGAAATTATCGCAGGGTCTGCACCATCCGGGCCAGCTCCGCAAGTCCTGGTACTTCTTCTTCTTTGACCTCCCCGATCTTCCCGAACATGTAGTGCATGCCAACCGCTGGCATTTCTTCCGGCACTTCCTGAGCGACGCCCGCCCGGCGTACACGCCAGAGGAGATCGACCGCTACATCGAGGCGTGGTCGCAACCCGGCGCAGCCCCGGGGATGATCAACTACTACCGGTCCTCGGTGCGGACCCCGCCGAAGAAGGCCGAAGCGGCGATCCACCCGATCTCGGCACCCACCCTCGTAATCTGGGGACAGCGGGACCACTACCTCGGCCCCGAACTTGCCGAGCCCGACCACGACGACGTCCCCAACCTCGAGCGTGTCGAGCGCCTGCCCGACGCCTCGCACTGGGTCCATCACGACGACGCCGATCGCGTCACGGAACTGCTTATCGACTTCTTCGGCCCCGCTCGGCAAAGCCCCGACGGCCGAACGCGGACGGAATAGCCATTCGACTGGGTTCAATGAACGGATCGGAGGATATCCCCATGTCTACTGCGACTGATAAGTCAACTTCTAGTGAGACACCAAGCAGCGCAGCCATTCGCCCCTTTGAGGTTTCTTTCTCGGAGCCGGATCTCAACGACCTGCGCCGCCGGGTCGGGGCGACTAGGTGGCCCGAGCGTGAAACGGTAAATGACGATTCCCAGGGTGTGCCGCTGGCGATGATGAAGGAGCTCGCCCAGTACTGGGGCAGCGAGTACGACTGGGGCCGCTGCCAAGCGAAGCTGAACGGCCTGCCGAACTTCATCACCGAGATCGACGGCCTGGACGTCCATTTCATCCACGTCCGCTCCGAGCACCCGGACGCGTTGCCGTTGATCGTCACCCACGGCTGGCCAGGGTCGATCATCGAGCAGCTGAAGATCATCGACCCCCTCACCAACCCCACGGCATACGGCGCCAGCGCCGTCGACGCCTTCCATGTCGTCATTCCCTCGCTGCCGGGCCATGGCTTCTCGGCCAAGCCGGGCAGCACTGGGTGGGATCCCGTTCGTATCGCCCACGCCTGGCTGGAGCTCATGAAGCGGCTCGGCTACACGCGGTTTGTGGCGCAGGGCGGCGACTGGGGGGCGGCGGTCACGCAGGCCATGGGCGAACAGGCCGCTCCCGAGTTGCTCGGCATTCACTCAAACATGCCCGGCACCGCTCCATTGGAACTGGTGAAGGGATTCGAGCAAGGGGACCCGCCCCCGCCCGGTCTCTCGGACGATGAGCGACACGCCTACGGACAACTCGCCAACTTCTACGCCAAGCACGTGGCCTACGCCCTCATCATGGGCACCCGCCCGCAGACGTTGTACGGACTGGCGGACTCACCCATCGATCCGGCGGCGTTCATGCTCGACCACGGGGATGGCAGCGGCCAGCCGGGGCTGGTGGGACAGGTTCTGGCGGGAGGCGTCGACGGCGACCTGACCCGAGACGATCTTCTCGACAACATCACCCTCTACTGGCTCACCAACACCGGGGTTTCCGCGGCTCGCCTGTATTGGGAAAACAAGGCGGACTTTTTCAACGCCAAGGACATTACTATCCCCTTTGCCAT
This sequence comes from uncultured Acidimicrobiaceae bacterium, assembly GCA_963754115.1. GTDB lineage: Bacteria > Actinomycetota > Acidimicrobiia > Acidimicrobiales > Palsa-688 > Fen-671. The sequence continues at coordinate 1,491,550 of CAVWFC010000010.1, forward strand.
CAGCGTCTTCCCCGACGAGCTCTACCAAGCCCCCCGCAGTTGGGCCGAGCGCGCCTACCCGAAAAACCTCATCCACTACAACCAGCTGGACCGAGGCGGCCACTTTGCGGCGTGGGAACAACCGCAACTGTTCTCAGAAGAGATTCGTGCCGCCTTCAGAGCGCTGCGTTGACACAACGAGCGACCGGCGTAACCGCGCGGGTGTCGCCCGCTCGGCTGCCCTTGTTGGAGTTCTTAGAAAGGACCTAACCACATGTCTGAGGAAACTCCCGCCGTCGTGCTGGTACATGGCGCGTTCGCCGACAGCTCGAGCTGGAACGGGGTCATCGAGCGCTTGCTGGCAAAGGGGATAAGGGTCACGGCCCCGGCAAACCCGCTCCGCGGGATCGCCCACGACTCCGCCTATGCTGGCAGCATTTTCGCGCAAACCCCGGGACCCGTTCTGGCGGTGGGCCATTCCTACGGCGGCGCCGTCATAACGAATGCGGCGACCCAGGCCAAGAACGTTGTCGGCCTTGTCTACGTTGCTGCATTTGCCCCTGAAGAAGGCGAAACCTTAGGTGAGGTTGAGGCGAACTCGAAGGACAGCGTGCTCAACAGTGCGTTGGTCCCGCAGCAATACCCGGGCAACGGAGGCACCGCGGTGGAGTTGGCCATCGATCCCGCCAAGTTCCGCGACGCCTTTGCCGCCGACCTGCCAGCTCAACAAACGAGGCTTATGGCAGCCACTCAGCGCCCCGTAGCTGAGGCGGCCTTCTCCGAGCCTTCCGGGCCCCCGGCCTGGAAACATCTCCCGGCCTGGACTGTGCTAGCCACTGGTGACAAGGCGGCCGGGGCCGACGTCATTCGCTCCCAGGCAGAGCGAGCGGGCGCCACCATCACGGAGGTCGACGGCTCGCATGTGATCATGATCTCCCAGCCCCAAGCCGTCATCGACGTGATCCTGGACGCTCTCGCCACGGTCACGGCTCTCGTCAGCCCCGGCTAGTTGGCCAAACAGGTCGAGCCTCCACTCCGCCGCGCAACTCGCCAGAGGGAATGACCGTGACACATACAGAAACGAAACGTCCGGTGCCAACGACAACGTGGGGACCCCTCAAGCAGGTGGACGCCGGGCTGCTGAATGTCGGTTACGTCGACGACGGCCCCGTCGATGGCCGGGCCGTCCTCTTGCTGCACGGCTGGCCATACGACATTCATAGCTACCAGGATGTGACCACCCGCCTGGCGTCTGCCGGGTACCGGGTGATCGTTCCCTACCTGCGGGGGTACGGCACGACGCGCTTCTTGTCCCGGGCCACCATCCGCAACGGGGAGCAGGCCGTGCTGGCGGTCGACGCCGTCGCATTATTGGACGCCCTCGGGATCGAGACGGCCATCGTCGCCGGTTTCGACTGGGGAGCTCGTACGGCAGACATCGTCGCTGCGCTGTGGCCCGAGCGCGTCAGCGGCCTGGTGTCGGTAAGTGGCTACCTGATCGGCAGCCAGGAGGGAGGCAAGGTTCCGTTGCCCCCAGAGGCGGAGCTCCAGTGGTGGTACCAGTACTACTTCGCCACGGAACGTGGCCAGGCCGGCTACGAGAAATTCCGCAGAGAGTTCGCCAAGCTCATCTGGCGCAGCGCCTCGCCCCAGTGGCGCTTCGATGACGCCACGTTCGATCGCAGCGCCGCTTCCTTCGACAATCCCGATCATGTCGCCATCGTGGTCCACAACTATCGATGGAGGCTCGGCCTCGCCGAGGGGGAACCGGAATACCTCGGCTTAGAGAACCGGCTGGCGGAGGCACCCCTAATCACGGTGCCCACCATCACCCTTGAGGGTGATGCCAACAGCGCGCCCCACCCGGAACCGAGCGCCTACGCGGCCAAGTTCACCGGGCCCTACTCCCACCGCACAATTCAGGGCGGCGTCGGGCACAATCTGCCCCAAGAAGCCCCGGACGCATTCGCCGACGCCGTCCAGGCGCTCGGTGACGGGTGACCGGAACTGCTGACGGCATCGACCTCGAGCACCACTGCGATTTCTGGCGCCAGTTCCTTCAACGAGGTGAAAAGGGCGGCCATTTCGCAACCGATCCCCCCAACCGCTAGCTCGGCCTCCCAATCCGTCGGGAGGGCGTGACCCGAATCCCAAGGAGCAACATCTTCACGATCCCTTTCCACCAGGCCACGACGCTCTCGCGCCCCGAGCAGTTGGGCCCGGCTCACCGGCTTCGGTACCGGACCTCGAAGGTCTTCAGCAACAGCGCCGACGGCTACGAGAGGGTCCACCGCGTCGGTGCGGCCGAGGCCGACGTCACAGAAGGCTCTGGCGGCGTTGGGACCCAGAAACGCCTGGAGGGTGCCAGCTACCTGATACCCCGCCCGATCCCCGACGCACGATTTCGCGTCTACCGGGACGCCGTGCCTGGCTCCCTCTTGCGATATCCGAGCGAAGTTGCGGCCGAGACCAACGTATTGCGGCGGCCAGCAACGAGGCCGCCTGGAACTCTCCCTGGAAATGGTGATATGTCAGCAAACCTGGAGGTTGACCTAATGACCAAAGAACAAGAACGAGACGCTCGCCCCATCAACACGCTCAAGACGAGCAGGGAAGGACCCGTGCTGTTCGCAGAGATCGCGGCACCGCCGATGAACCTTCTCGGCCCCGCGCTGGTCCGGGACCTTGTATCGCTCATCCAGTCTGCCGAGGCCGACGGCTCGCTCAAGGTCTTGGTGTTCAAGAGCGCTGACCCTGACTACTTCATCTCGCACGTCGACCTGACCCGTGTCGCAGAGTACCGAGCCGAAGCGGGAGTTCTGACCGGCGAGGCGTCGATCGCCAGCCTGTTCCGCCACCTGAGCGCTAGCCGGCTGGTCACGATCGCGCAGGTCGAAGGACGCGTCCGCGGGGCCGGGAGCGAGTTTGTGCTGGCATGCGACATGCGCTTTGCCGCACGAGAGACGGCGATCTTCGCGCAGTTCGAGTCCGCTTTCGGACAAATCCCGGGCGGCGGCGCAACCCAGTACCTCACGCGGGTCATGGGCCGCGCCCGCGCCCTCGAGGTGCTGCTGAGCGCCGACGACTACGACGCGGAGCTGGCCGAACGGTACGGCTGGGTCAACCGGGCCTTGCCGGCCAGCGCTATCGACGACTTTGTCCACGCCCTCGCCCACCGGATAGCGGGGTTCCCAGCGTCCGGCCAGGTGGCCATCAAGGACCGCGTCAACGCCATCACCCTCGCCCCACCGGCGGACTTTGGCCGGGATTCCGACCTGTTCGCAGAGCAGGTCCACAGCGCCGAGACGCAACGCCGCATCCAGACGGCAATGCAGCGAGGCTTTCAGACCCGGGAGGCGGAACTGGATCTGGCTCGGATGCTCGCTGACCTCGGCGAAGTCAAGCCGATGGGTACGAGCGCGGCGTCATGAGCGCGATTACCTCGTCTTCGCCGCTTGGCGTCAATGTGTTCACCGCCCCGGAGAAGGCTGTAGTCGGCGAGCGGCCCCGGCCTTTCGGGCCGCCCCTGGCGTGGGACCCGACCACTTCGACGCTGATATTCGGTGAGCGGGACGCGGTGCTCGTCGACGCACTGGCCACGGTCGCTGAGGCCCGTGCGCTGGCGGATTGGGTCGCCCTTCACCATCGCAACCTCACCACTATCTACATCACCCACGGCCACTTCGACCACTACTTCGGCCTCGCTGTCCTGCTGGCGCGCTTCCCGCAGGCCCGGGCCATCGCCACACCGAAATCGGTACAGTTGGTGCACGAGCGCCTCGATGCTTCGCTGGCCTTCGCCCGGCGATGTTGGCCGGGCCAGGTCCCAGAGGCGATCACGGCCCCCGAGGCCTACGAAAACGACACCTTCACCTTGGAGGGGCACGAACTGCGCATCGTCGAGCAGGGCCGCACCGACGCGGTCGGTACCACCTCGCTGTACGTGCCCGCCCTCGACCTCGTCGTCGCCGGTGACGTCGTGTACAACGAGTGCCACATGTTCGTCGGCGACACCACGGCCGCCAGCCGGACCGAGTGGGCCGCCGCCCTGGACCGGCTGGCCGCCCTCAACCCGCGCTTGGCGATTGCCGGGCACAAGAGGCCCGGCGCCCCTGACACACCGGCGGCCATCGAGGCCACCAAGCGCTACCTGAGCGACTTCGGCCGCCTCAAGCAGACGTCCGTCAGCGACGAAGAGCTGTTCGACCAGATGACCAAGCTGTACCCGGGCTGGGTTAGCCCACAGGCCTGGTTGATGTTCGGCCTGAACTTCGCCTCGGCGGTGCGGGAATGATCAGCCGGCCAGAGATCCTCGGCGCCTGGGCGCTTGTTTCTTACGAGTTGCGTGCCCTCGACGGCACGCATATTGAGTACCCGTTTGGTGATGACGCGCAGGGGTTCCTGATCTACACCGACGACGGCTACATGTCGGCCCAGCTGATGCGACGCCACAGGCCCCTCTACGACCGCCCCTCGGGTGCGGGCGGGACGACAGAGCAGTCGGCCGCCACGCGTGGTCGTTGGCGGTCCTCGCTCCCATCCCCTCGGCCGCCGTCATTGCCGAAGGAGAGCTCGCTGCCTAGGACACGCGAGCGCGGCTGCCTCGAGGGGCCCACTCTGTACCCTTCCAGGAGGTCCTGCCGGGAGGACGGAGCCGTGTGCTTAGTGGTCGCATGACCAACGAGATCCCCACGGTCACCCTCAACAACGGCATCGAAATGCCGTTCATTGGCTTCGGAGTGTTCCAGGTCCCGCCGGAGCAGACCGAAGATGTCGTCCTCCACGCCCTCCAAGCCGGCTATCGAGCATTAGACACGGCCGCGTCGTACGGCAACGAGGAGGCCGTCGGCCGAGCCATCGCCTCTAGTGGCATCCCTCGCCATGAGCTGTTCGTGACCACCAAACTGTGGATCCAGAAGCGGCCTGGAGAAGACAGCGTGCGGCGGGCGTTCGAGACCTCGCTGCAGCGCCTGGGCCTCGACCACGTCGACCTCTATCTGGTCCACCAGCCGCTCGGCGACTACTACAGCGCCTGGCGCGCCATGCAGGAGTTCAATCGCCAGGGGCTGGCCAAGGCCATCGGCGTGGCCAACTTCTACCCAGACCGGCTCGTCGACCTGGTCGAGCACAACGAGATGACCCCGGCCGTCAACCAGATCGAGACCCACCCGTTCTTCCAGCGCACCGCTGACCAGGAGCTGATCCGCGAGCACGGCATCCAGATCGAGTCCTGGGGGCCATTTGCCGAAGGCAGGAACGACCTGTTCTCCAACCCTGTCCTTAGTGAGATCGCAGCGGCGCACGGCAAGTCCGTCGGGCAGGTCGTCCTACGATGGCTGACGCAACGGGGCGTCGTTATCATCCCGAAGTCGGTCCGCCCCGAGCGCATGCGCGAGAACATCGACATTTTCGACTTCGACCTCAGCGCCGAACAGATGGCCCGCGTCGCCACCTTAGACACCGGCGCGTCGTTGTTCTTCGATCACCGCGTCCCCGCCATGGTCACCTGGCTCAACAGCCGGGCCGAGTAATAGGGGCTAGACGGCCCTTGGGCCTCCGCCCCCGGGGGCAGTAGGGACATAGAGTGTCGCCGGTGCCTCGATAAATATGGGCCTTAGTGGCGGGGCTGGGCACCAGACCAACCCGGCGGCAGAGCTCCAAGACCGCCGCCTCCAATTGAGGCCACGCTAATCAAACTTACCGCGGCACGTTAACCCTGTTGGTCGCTATAAAAGCGTCCAAGTCCGCTTGAGTGAACCGGACACGTCGCCCTACCTTGACGGCTGCTACGCGGCGCTTTTCCCATAACTCCCGTACATGCCGCGGCGTAGTACAGAGATAACGAGCGGCACCCTCATAATCCAGGAGAGCACCACTCGAGTTTGGCTCATGTTCGCCTGAAGACGCCGGTATTTCTGAGTGGAGTTTTCCCTGTGGTTTTCTGAGGACGCCGTGTGATGAGGGACTGGGACCTGCTCGCGTTATCATCTGTGTCCCTCTGCCCGTCTCATATGGTGTTTCCAAGAAAGTCCTGACCGAAAAGATTGCCGGCTACTGCAGGCGAGCGAGCGTCAAAACCCAGCTTGTCGAGGACATCGTCTGACCAAGGGCGCACCTGCAGGACCAGTTGATCATGGCGGCCGTTCGAGCCTGGAAGGTTAGCCACAGTTAGCTCCTGTCAGATTGCTGCCTATAAATTTACGCTAGTCCATCTAGTGAGGCATTTCAAGAGGTTAGCTCAGGTTAGCTCGCATGCAAGTGGCTTGTCTTGGGGCCGTGCTGATCAGCATGGAGGATTCCAGACTGTCAGCGGAGACGTTGGGCCAAGAGACCAGTGCGTCACCGGCCGAGACAGCTGCGCGCCCGCAGATGGCGGACTGCTGGGCCGGCCACGGGCCCGGCACGCCGAGCGCGTACCGCCCTTTTTTGGACAAGCGCGGTCGTCGGGCTCGTAAGAGTTGACAAGCCCGGCAGTTGCAACTGGCCGACAAGTCGCTCCCGTCGAGGCCGGCACAGCCTTGACGTCCGCGAAGGTGATCGTGTCCCCCTTGGGCAGCCTCCCAGGCTGTTCCCGCCGAACACTTGCACAGAGGGGTGGCCGTCCGAGCGTCGGCCCAGCGCGGTCCGCGGCCTCAGGGTCGGTGTAGCTCCGACTGGCTACACGGTGCCCATGGTGGATTAGATGCCACCGTATGCTACGTCGACTCGGGTCTGTCGAGGTGCCTGACAGCCACAGTCGCCCAGCGCAAACTAGCGGCCACATCGCTGGCGGCCAACTCCAGCTTCGAGCGGCGCTCGCCCTCAACGCTCTCCCAGTTGCGATAGTCAAGCCGGCCAGTCACGGTGCGGTCGCCTTTGTGGAGCGAGCGAGGCACATGCTCCCCGAGAGTGCCCCAAGCGACGACGTCGACGTACGTGGTCGTTTCCTGCCACTGCTGGGTACCCTGGTAGCGCCAGCGCCGGTTGTCCGCTACTGAGAAGTTGGCGACGGATTGGCCCGAGCCGGTGGAACGGAGCTCGGGGGTCGCGCACGAGGTTCCCGCTGATGATGGTGCTGTTCATTTCTTTTCCTACCTCCTTGGATCTCAACGGTCCAATGGGATGTGTGCGGGCTTTACTATCCGGGGGCGGGCCAAATCCGAGGAAGCCGCCATGGACCGTCGCTAGGCCCGGGGCGCTCGAGGCTTGCCTACTCCCAGTGGGCAATATTACACAAGTTCCCCACCGAGGGCACCACTTCCGAAACCATAAGTCGGCCCATATAGGCTCGCGCCGGTGTGCACGGGAGTCGGGACCTTCGTCACTGATGCCCACCTCGGGTGGGGGCAAGAATAGAGACGTGGGCCCGCCGGGAGAACTGCTGTGACCGAAGGAGGTCACGAGGGCGGGTGGCCTGAGCCTTCGACCGAGGCGACGGGCCAGGAGCCCGCGCGGCTGACCTTTGCGGAGAAGTTGGAGCACCTGTTCGCAACGGTCCACCCACGTGGCCGGCGTCCCTACAGCATGGACGAGGTGGCTGCGGGGATAGCCGAGCAGGGCGGTGAGCCGGTCTCGGCTAGCTACCTATGGATGCTCCGCCGAGGCCAGCGCGATAACCCCACCATCAAGGCCGTCGAGGCGATCGCCAAGTTTTTCGGGGTCCCCACCGCGTATTTCTTCGACGACCAGGTTACGGGCGAGATGGACAAGCAGCTGGAGCTGTTGGCCAAGCTGCGCGACGCGGGCCTGGAGAGCTTCGGGCTTCGCTCCTCGGAGCTCTCGCCCGAGGGCCGGGCCGCTATCGGGAAGATCATCGACACGGCAAGCAAGGCGGTGGCCGAGATCGTCGACGCCGTAGCAGAGGCTGACCGCAGTTCCGACGACGCCCCACGCAGCCGCAGGCCACCCAAATAGGCTCGCCAGTGGTGGACCCCTAAAGATATTTCCACCTGGAGTGTCGAAGGCTAGCTAATGTTCCTCTTGTGCGTCGGGGTGGGGTGTGGGCCCTACAGCGCCGCTGCGAGCAGCTGGCGGCGGAACTCGGGTTGCCGGGAGCCTTCACGCTCGCACAGCTGATAAGGGCCATCGAACAAAAGCGCGGTCGTCCGCTAAAGGTCATCGAGGAGCACCTAGGGACAGTCGAGAGCATGCCGTGTGGCATCTGGTTGCCCTTCCCCGAAGTTGATGTTGTCGTGGTGGAGCAGTGGGCGAGCCACGCCCACCGCGAGCACATTTGCCTGCACGAGCTCGCCCACATCCTTTGTGAGCACAGGGGCTCCGCTGTCCTTGCCTCGGGCTACCTGGCGAAGCTCTTGCCCGACCTGGACCCCGAGAAGGTGGCCAAGGTCCTTGCCCGCACTAGCTACGACTCCGAGCAGGAGCGAGAGGCAGAGGTCATGGCGACGTTGTTAGGCCGTTACCTCGCGCCGCCCAGCGGGAGCGGAGGCCCCAGCGGGAACGGCTCCACGCCCGCCCTCAGGGACGAAGTGATGGAGCAGCTCGCCAAGGCGCTCGGGACCGACAAGCTCCCATGAGCACGCTCGACCTGGTGGCGTCGGTGCTGCTGTGGGTCGTGGCGCTGCGCCGGCTCGGCTCGCTACGCGAACCGGGGCCGTCCCGCTCTGTCGAACTGGCCCTCATCTTCTTGGCCCTAGCCCAGCCGTTCACGCTGGAGCCGGTCTACCGGCTGGCCAACCAGCTCCTTGCGACGCCGGCCGGTGGCTCGATGGTGAGGCTCTCTCTGGCGATTGGCACTATGGCCGGGGTCCTCAGTGTGTCGGAGGGGGCGCAGGCCCGCCGGAAGCGCCTCCATCGAGGCTGGGCGATTGCGGTGGTGGCCGTGGCTGTGAGCACCCTGCCCCTTATCGCCTCACCAGTGCGCACCGTCCCTCCCCAGCTCGCCGGGACGACCCACTACTTCGACGCGGGCTGGCGCTCCGTGGTGCTCTGGGTGCCGTTCCTGGCTTTCACCTGCTGGGCTGTTACCAGCGCGCTCTTTGTCTCCTGGCCGGTCGCGCGCAAGGCCGCCCCGGGCCCGCTGCGGACAAGCCTCCGCCTCGTCGTGGCCACCTGCCTCCTCGGCTACGCCTACGTTGTCACCAAGTCCATGGTCCTGGTGGCATGGCACACACCGGGCGCGAACCTGGGCATTTGGGCGCGTTTCGACCAGACGAGCGAGCCGGTGATCGTGTCCGCAGCCTGCGTGCTGGGGGCCCTCGGGGCCGGCTGGCAGAGCGTCGTCGCCAGCGGCCAGGCGGTGCGCAAACGGGCACTTCTCTGGCAATTGCAACCGCTTTGGTCCGTGCTCCACCAGCTCGCGCCGGGGGTCGAGCTTGTTTACGGTACGGCGGACGTGGACTTCCGGCTCCGACGGCGGGTGTTGGAGATGGAGGACGCCCTCCTGGAAGTAGAGGACCGCCTGGCAGCGGACGTCGTGCAGGCTGCCCACGCTGGCGCCGAAGCCGTCGAAGCGTCGGCGGCTCTCGCCGTCGCCGCCGTCTTGCGGTATCTGGCTGACGAGGGAGGCTTGTCATCGGTGACGCCCGGCACCGGGGGCGCCCAGCTGCCGAGCGGCCCTGCCACCACCACTTTCGACGAGGAGCTTGCCTGGCTGAAGGAGGTGAGCAAGTGTTACCGCGACCCCAGGGCGAAAAGCTTGAGCGTCCAATTGGCGGCCAGCTCGGCCTGACCGACGCTCACGCCATCTACCGCCAGATGGCCCTCTACGACATGGCCTTCGAGGTCCAGTTCGGCCTCGAGCTGTCCTTCGTGCGCACTTTCGCCGTCCCCTCTATCGCCAAATTGCTGGCCGGCACGGGTGAGATCGCGGCCCGCCCACTCAAGCGATCACTCGACACCGCCCTCCTGATGTACGAGATAATCGACTCGGGGCCCGACGGTCGGCGAGGAGCGCGCGGTCATCCGGATGGTGAACCAGATGCACCGGAAGGTCCCCATATCCGAGGACCAGTACAGCTATGTCCTCACGACCTTCATCGTCCCCACGCTGCGCTTTATGGACAGCTACGGGTGGCGCCCGAGCACCGAGACCGAAAAACAGGCCGTGACCATCTACTACCGGCGTGTCGGGCAGTTAATGGGCCTCAGCTGGTTGCCCGCCAGCTATGAGGAGGCTGCCAGGTTCTTCGACGCCTACGAGGCCACGAACCTCGCCCCCTCGCCCGAGGGAGCGAGCCTCATGCAGGTCACCCAGGACGTGCTGGCGACGCGCATGCCGAGAGCCCTGCGCCGGGCCTCGCCCACTCTCGTGCGCTTGATGCTGGACGACCGGCTGTGCAAGGCCCTATCGCTGCGCCCCCCGGCGCCGGTGGCTCGCCGGGCATTCTCCCTGGCCATGGCCGCCCGTGGAGCGGTCGTCAAGAGGCGCCCGCCCCGGGCCGAGCCGCGGTTCCGCCCAGGCTGCAACGGCAAGGACGTCTACCCACACGGCTACGAGCTGACCGACCTCGGCCCGCCTAAATAGAGCTGTCAGTGGGCAACTTGTAGAAAAATCTCCACCTGGAGTGGAGATAGCGGCTACGCTAGCAGCTGTGGGAGTAGGGAAAGCACTCGTTGTCGGCCCCGCACTGAAGCCGTGACCTGCCGTCGCTGCGGGCGTACCGTCGGTTGGGACTGCGAGTGCGCCGGTAGGGAAATGGCGCTTGGCTTTCTCAGCGGTTGGCGGCTGGCGGCACTGAACGGCGTCGAGCCCCTCTGCGCCGCGCTTGGCCTACGCGTCTATCGGGTGGCAGGTGTTCCCGGTGGCCCCGGTGGACCAAAGGACCGGTCGCTGCGGCTGCAAGCACGGGCCTTCGTGCGAAGTGCCAGGGAAACACCCGATCGTGCGTTGGACCGAGCGCGCCACTCGCGACACCCGCCAGCTCACCCATTGGTGGCGCTGGCAGCCGCACGCAAATCGTTGGTGTCGCGACCGGGCAGGCGTCGGGCCTCGTTGTCGTCGACATCGACCCCGGCCATGGGGGAGACCTCACCCGCAAGACCCTGGAGGCCAGCGGCCACCGCTTGCCCCCGACCATAACGGCCAGGACCCGTAGCGGGGGCTGGCATCTGTTCTACCGTGCTCCAGGCGACCGCCACGTGGCCAACACCACCGGCTCGCTCGCCGGCGTAGGCCCCACGCCGGGCATCGATGTGCGGGCCGACCGTGGCTACATCATCGTGGCCCCCTCGGTCCGCCCGATCGACCCAAGCCCGCAGTACGGTGCCCCCTGGCTCGGCCGTTACCAGTGGGTGGCCGGCGACGACTCGCTGGCCGCCGCCCCCAGCTGGGTCATTGAGCCGAGGCCGCGCGAGCCTGTGGCAAGCGGCCGTCAGCCGCTCTCGACCGGCCCCGGCCGAGACCCCACTAAGAGGGCGGCCGCCGCTCTTGACGCGGAGGTGCGCCGCGTCCGCCACGCCGGCGAGGGGCAGCGGAACGTTGTCCTGTTCCAGGCGGCCGCCAACCTGTTCGAGATTTGCAACACGGGCTGGCTCGACGAGGCCGTGGTGCGGGCCGAGCTGACCGAGGCGGCGCTGGCAGCGGGGCTCGGCGCACAGGAGGTCCGCGACACGCTCGCGGCCCAGTGGCGCCGCAAGCAAGCCGTCGTGCGCCAAGGCTGGCCCCCGCGAGGTGGCGGGCCAGGAGGGGCGCACTCCGAGGGCTGTCGCCAGCAGTGCCGCTTTGCAGCTGGGCCGGAGCGGGAGGCTTCCGCCGGTGACGCGCAACAGCACCGTGGTGCTCGTGGCGGTGGCCGGACCGCTCGGGCTCATCTTGTTGATCGTCATCTTGTTGGGCGGTGGAGCGAGCTCTGGCTCCGCCCAGCTCACGAGCGCGACGAGCGCGCCGGAGCTGCTCATCGCTTCCGCCGTGCCCAACCCGTCCTGGGTACCGTGGATCGAGCAGGCCGGAGGCCTCTGCCCGGTACATCACGGCACCCGTCATCGCCGCTCAGGACTCCGTCGAAAGCAGCTGGAACCCAAACGCCGTCTCGCCGGTGGGCGCCGAGGGCATCGCGCAGTTCATGCCCAGCACCTGGCCCGTCTACGACTCGCCGCCGGCCGTGCCTGGCCCCGATACGCCCTTCAACGTGCCCGACGCCATCATGGCCCAGGGGCGCCTCGACTGCGCCCTCGTGGCAGCCGTTGGCCCGCTGGCCCAGCAGACGGGGATCCCGGTCCTTACCCTCGCTCTCGACGCCTACAACGCCGGCCTCAACGCCGTGACCCAGGCCGGCGGAATTCCGCCCAACCCCCAGACCGAGGCTTACGCCCCAGCCATAGAGCAGCTCGCCACCACGACCTATGCCGAGGTCGGCTCGTCCCCGGACGGTACCGGGACCGGTAATTTCGCCTCGGCCGAGATAACGGCGGCCCAGGCTGAGCTCGGCTTGCCCTACGTATGGGGCGGCGGCTCCTACAGCGGCCCCAGCGGCTCGGCGGTAGCCCCGCCGGCCCTCGTGGGCCAACCGGGCTTTGACTGTTCGGGCCTCGTCATGTACGCGGTCTACCAGGCCTCGGGCGGCGCCATCGCCCTCCCGCACTTGAGTGAGGAACAAGTGACCCTCGGCCAGCCGGTGGCCGAGGGCAGCGGTGCCCAGGTCCTGGCCTCCCCGTCCCTCGAGCCCGGTGACGTGATCGGCTTTTACAACCTGGACGCGCGATAACCAGTGGGACCACATCGGGATCTACGTGGGCAACGGAGAGATGATCGACGCCCCCGAGACCGGCCAGGTCGTCTCGGTGACGAACCTGGCCACCCCTTACTGGACGTCGGTCGAGTGGGACGTACGGAGCTTCGGGTAATGAAGGTCTCCCCTGCCTTCGCCGTCGCCGTGGCCTCGTGTTGCGCGCTTGGGACCTGGGCAGGCATCTCGGCTGCCTCGGCCCAGCCAACCAGCAGCGGCGCTCCGACCCGGCCAACAGCGCGAAACCGGGCGGGCATAAGCCCGCATCGAACACGAAGCTCCCCAAGGGGGGGCCGAAGGCGGCGCCGACGAAGCACCTTTACGGGGGAGTGGACCGCCACAACCCCGTCGCAGTGGGAAAGGCTTTCGTGCGGGCGAGCTACACCTTCGACACCGCGACGCAGGCTTCGACGAACCCGGCGACCGTTCGTTCGACGCTTTGGTGCACGCCTTCTCTCAGGGCCAAGATGCTGGCCGAGCTCCCGCAGGGCTCGCCGGGCGGTCAGTGGATCGAATGGACGGCGCACAAGGCGGTGACCACCGTGGCGGTGGAGTGGGCGCCCCAGTCGGGCGCGCCGCCTGAGACGACGAAGGCTGCATACGAGTCCTACAACGTGACCGTGACGCCGCATGGGGAACACGGTTGGACAGGCGCACCGGACTACTACGTCTTGTGGTTGACGCTTTCGAGGACGGGGCCGAAAAAGCCGTGGGAAGTAGCAAGTTTTGAGGTTCAGCCGTGGTTTCCTTCGACCAGCAACAAGTAGCTAGCGGCAACGGCGCTGTGGCCGGCACTGGCGGGTCGCCGGGCCGGCCGCACTGGGCCTGGGTCGGCGCCCACGGCGGCGCCGGCGTCACGACCCTCTCTGAAGTCGTGCCCGGCGGCGCCGACTTCGGCCGGGACTTCCCTGCGCAAGCTGGGGCCTCGGGCCTGCCCGCCGTGGTGGTGTGCCGCTCCAACGCCCACGGTCTCGCCGCTGCTCGAAAGGCTGCTGCAAAGGCTGCGTCTTTCAATGCGGACGTGTTGGGCCTCGTCGTCGTGGCCGACATGCCCGAGCGTCGGCGACCGAAACCCTTAGCAGAAGCGCTCTATTTGACCCGAGGTGCCTACCGAGAGCTCTGGGAAATGCCATGGGTACCGGCGTGGCGCTTTGGCGAGCACCCGGCGCCGGCCAACAGCCCTCGCCAAGCGCGCCAGCTCCTCGTCGACCTCTGGGCAGCCCTAGACCTCCCGCTCCCCGGCGGGAACAGCCAAAAAAGACAAGGAGGTAGCAAGGAAAAATGATGCACAACCTGCTCGCGGCCCACTGGCTGGTGGCCCAGTGCACGCCACGTCATGCCCGGCCCCGACCGACACAGCATTGCCGGGCCAGGTGCAATCCCAATTGGACAGCATCCTCGGCTGGGTGAAGTGGCTCGGCCTGGCCGCCGCTTTCGCGGGGCTGTTCACCGCCGCCGGGCGGATGGCGCTCAGCCACCGCATGGGCAGCGGCGGCGAGCACATGAGCTCCCTCGGCTACATCGCCGGCGGGCTAGTTTTGATTGGCTCGGCCTCGGCGCTGGTCGGCTTCTTCGTCTGACCCCGCTCCGGTCGAGAAGGAGGCCTGATGCGCCCAGACGGAACAGGCAGGTCCTTTTGGGACCGCAGGACGGTCTCGGCCGGCGTCGTGCTGGCTCTCGTCGTAGGCCTGCTCATATGGCTCCTCGTTACTCGGGTGAGCGGCACCCACCACGTGGGGGCCCCGACCACGCAACGCTCGCCGGCCAGCTCGGTGGCCACCACCGTCAAGCACACGACGAGCTCGGGATCAGCTTGTCATGTGCCGACTGGGAGCCAGGCAGTGCCGCAGTACTCCCCGCAGGGCATCACCTGGCAGCTCTATCAGACGGTGGCCCTGCCGTACTCGAACACTGCCGGGCCGATGATCGTCGACGGGGGAGTAGCGCGTTGTTACGCCCACGACCCCCTCGGTGCCCTCCTGGCGGCGAGCCAGATCCCCGCCAGGTACTTGATTTCTCCTGACTGGAGGCAGGTCGTGCAACTACAAGTGATGCCTGGCAAGGGCCGGCAGGTTTATGTGGCAGAACGCAGCAAAGTGACGAACGCGGGCGGGGACCAGCCGGGCGAGTACAACCAGCTGGCCGGGTTCAAGTTCGTGACCTATAGCCCGGCCGTCGCCGTGATCGAGATCGTCACTAAGAACGGCAACGGCGGCCTCCAAGCGGGGCCGGACACCGTCGATTGGTCGGACGGGGACTGGAAGCTCCAGCTGCAGCCGGACGGCTCGAGTAGCGCACAGGAGCTCCCCATCACTTCTCTTGTGGGCTTCGCCACTTGGTCAGGGGTTTGAGAGATGGCGGGCGCCTGTTCCCTTCCTGTTGTTAGTCAACTCTGCAGCGTCGGCTCCTCCGTTGCCGGCGGCGTAGCAGACGACTTCATCAAGACGGCGGCGACCGACGCCGCCAATGCCGCCAACAGCATCCTGCAGACTCTTGTCACCGCCTGGACGGCGGTGCCCGCCCAGCTCGGGGGCGCGCAGGCCGGTGCTGCGACGTCGCTCATCCAGGGCGACCTGTTGGGCATCGAGGTATGGGTGGGCGTGCTAGGTGTGATCGTCGCGGCCGCCCGCATGGCCCTTTTCCGCCGGGGCGAGCCCTTCCGCCAGGTCGTGTCAGGGCTTTTGAACATGATCGTCATCGGGGGAGCGGGCGTCGTGGCCATCAACCTTCTGGCCACGGCGGGCGATAACTTTTCGAACTACTTGCTCTCGAACGGCTTTGGCCAGGCCAACAGCGCCTTCGACCTCGGCTTGGCGGCCGTCTCCGCCCCGTTCTTGCTCTTGATCTTGTCGATCTTGGCCATAGTCAGCTTGCTCGTCCAGGTGGCGCTCATAATCCTGCGCAGCGCCCTGCTGGTGGTGCTGACCGGGGTTTGGCCGGTAGCGGCTGCGGCTTCCATGACCTCGGCGGGCGCGCAGTGGTTCAGGAGGCTGAACGGCTGGATCGTGGCGTTCTTGTTGTACAAGCCGGCGGCCGCAGTTTGCTACGCCGCCGCCTTCC
>CAVWFC010000011.1:0-861592 GCA_963754115.1 uncultured Acidimicrobiaceae bacterium
TACTGCCGTCGCCTGGTACGGCCAGTCGGGCCTGCCCGTGCTGGCCTGGTCGTCGCAGGCCAAAGGCTTCTTTCCGGCCGCTTTGCGCCGACCGTGCACGACAGCGCGCACGTCGAGCAGACGTATTACCACGAAGGCAACTGGCAGCGCCTGGAGCGGGTCAACCAGTTGGCCCGGGACCGCGGCTGGCTGGCGTCGCAGGTTGGCGCTGGCGTGGTTGTTCAACCAGTCGTTGGACATGTTCGCCGTGGTTGGCCCCACCAGGTTGCCGCACCTGAATGAGTGCATGGGAGCCGTGGACCTGCCTCTAACGCCATCCGAAGTGACTTGGCTCAACCTGGGACGAGAGGAGCCGGACGAGTGAGTGACGTGGGGCTCATGCTTATGGCCATCTTTCTCGCCATGGTTTGTCGCGCCACCGCCGCTGGAGCTTTGAGGGAAAGCGATGACCGGTGAACCCGGCGTCCTGGTAGCCGGCGCTTTGCGCTGTGTGCTCGACGGCGCCGACGTGCGCACCTTCCGCGTGGGCGAGCAGAGGGTCCTGACCAGGCTGTACATCGCAGTGCGGGACGAGAGCTGGACACAAAATACCGTTCGAGACCGTCCAGAAGAGCGTTGAAACCGGAGCCGAGAGCTTCAAAGTCGAACTCTCGTCGGCGGTGGACCAGCCCCCGGTCCGGGCCGAGTGGGAGGTAACGGTCGAGGCGAAGGCCACGGGGGAGTTGAGTACGCGTCGAGCGGCCGGGCATTGAGCACTTTCCGGCTTCAACAAGATCGGCCTCAACCTCCACCACCCGTTTCCGGAAACGCTTGGTGCGCGCTACGTCGCTCGGCGGGGCGGTAGGCGGCCATCGGCGTGATCCCCGACCTTATCGACCCGCAGCTCTTCGTCGACGGCAAGCTGACGGCGATGTTCGTCCCCTACACGCGCCTCGAGCTCGGCCGCCGACGGGCGGGAGATCGTGTTCAGCTTCGACGGCGACGAGTTCGAGATGCAGGACCACCGCAACTGGACCGATTACAACTTGAAGTCCTACGGGACGCCCTCTCGGATCCCGCTCCCCTGAGGTCGAGCCCGGCCAGACCTTCGAGTCGGTCAGATCGACCTGTCGGCCTTCCCGGGGCGCCTGCGGCTATCGTGCCCCGCGCCAGGCACGAGCGAGCTGGCCCGGTCGAGCGACAGGACGGATCGACGTTCCCCAAGGATCGGGTCCGAGTTCCCCGACGAGTCGAAACCTCGACGCCCGCGCGGCGGCCTCATCGGCGGCGCGGCCTCGACTACCTCCGGGTCAACCTCGACGTGACTTCGCCGGCCGGCGCGCCAACCGGGCCGACCGCAAGGCTCAGCAGCTCAAGCGCTGGCCGCGCCCGGTCGAGCTGGTACTAGTGGTGAGCCGCGGCGAGGAAAAGCCGGCCGAGATGGCCCGCCTCCGCGAATGGTTGGCGAGGCACCTCCGGCGCTCCAGCGCGTCCTCTGCTCGAAGGACCGCGCGGCTTCGCGATGGGGGGCCGGGCGACGACTGGCGACCAAGGTCCACGCCTATCGCGACGCCGTCGCAGCGTGCGGCCGGTGGTGCGGTCGTGTCGGGGACGGACCAGTTCTTCGCCGAGCTGAACCGCTAGTGGCCCGAGCTGGCGGGCGTCGACGGGGTCACCTATACGATCAACCCGCAGGTGCACGCCGCCGACGACGAGTCGCTGATGGAGAACAGTCTCGGTCGAGCGGACACGGTCATGACGGCGCGTGTCCGCGTTCCGGTGGAGGCTCGGTGCATGTGACGTCCCGTCGCCATGATCGGGAAGTACGGCCCATACCCGGCCGGCGTCCCCGACGTGCCTGTCCTTTCCACCTATGGAGACCCCGCCAACGCGAGCTGTTCGGCGCCTCCTGGACCTTGAGCTCGCTCCGACAGCTCGTTGACTCCGAAGCCATGTCAGGTACCTATTTCGAGCTCCTGGGGGAAAGGGGCCTGGTCGGCACGCCGGAGGACGGTAGTCAGGAGGCGCTGCCGTTCCCCGTCTACCGGGTGCTCGAGACCGTGCTGTCGTGGGAGCACGGCAACCTGGTGCGTATCGGCCCGATTGCCGGACCGGGCACTTTCGCCCTGGGCATTGTGGGGCTGGGCGCCGAATGGCCGGATCGTTCCGAGCTCTTGATAGCCAACCTGACCCAGGGTGTGTGGCACGTCGAAATGAGCGGCCTTTCCGGGGACCTGGCGGAGGCTTCCGAGCTGACCGCGGGGTCGTCGAAGGGGGCGTACTGGTCCGTGATGGCATTGCCGGCGTCGGGTTCGCGGCGACCGGGTACGGCGGGGGTCAACATTGGGCGCTACGGGGTGGTAAGGGTACGCACGTCGTGACGAGTAATCGCTACGGAGGGCAGATAAGGCGATGACCTGGGACCTGGGGGCCGGGCTCGAAGGCCGGGGCGTGATCGTGACGGGGGCGACAGGAGGCATCGGCCGCGAGGTGGCCAAGGCGTTCGCCGCCGCCGGCGCGAAGGTCATGGTCATCGACCTCGACCCCGGCGCCTGCGAGGAGCTCGTGGCGCAGCTCGACGGTTCGGGGCATACGTACCGTGCGGTCAACCTTTCGGCGGTGGCGGCCCACGAGGAGCTGATCGAGGATGCTCGCCGGGCCCTGGGAGGCCTCTACGCCCTCGTGCACCTGGCGGCCATCCTGCGCCGGCAGGCGCAACTGTCCGACGTGACGGAGGCGGACTGGGACCTTCAGGTCGACAACAACCTCAAGACCACGTTCTTCCTGTGCCGGGCCGCAGCCGAAGCCATGGCCGGCGCAGGAGGTGGTGGCCGGATCGTCACCTTCACGTCTCAGGGTTGGTGGACCGGGGGTTTTGGTGGGTCCGTGGTGTACAACACGACTAAGGGCGGCATCGTGACGATGACCCGGGGTCTGGCCCGGACGTACGGGAAACACAACATAACGGTGAACGCAATAGCCCCCGGCCAGGTCAGGACCCCCATGCTGCTGACGGACCTGGACCCGAAAGTACTCCAGGCCATGACCGATGCCACACCGCTCGGGCGGATCGCCGAGCCGGCCGAGATCGCCGGTCTAGCCGTGTTTTTAGCCAGCCGCCATGCCGCCTTCATAACGGGGGCAACAATGAACATCACGGGGGGCTTCCTGATGTACTGACCCGACCAGGGGCTCTTTTGGCGTTTATACGTTTCAAGTAGACTGAAAACGATTGTGGAATCGATAGCAAAGGTGGAAGCCGTGCAACTCCGCATCCGCTCGGTCGAGACCATCCCGGTCCGGGTGACCCTCGACAAGCTTTACCGCGGCAGCCATTACAAGATGCCGAGGCGCTGCACGATCATCACGCGCGTAGTGACCGAAGAGGGCGTAGTTGGGCAGAGTTACAATGCCGACGCCGACGAGGAGCAAGCGGAGATCATACGGATCATCCAGGAAGAGCTCGCGCCGATTGTCGTAGGTCGCGATGCGGTGGCCTTCGAGCAATGCTGGGAGGCCATGCGCCGGATCACTTTCGACCAGTTGCGTGACCGGCGCTTTGCCATGCAAGCGATCGGCTGCGTTGACTCAGCCATCTGGGACGCCATCGGCAAGGCGCTTCAGATGCCGCTGTACCGGCTTTGGGGAGGCTTCCGGGACGCGCTGCCGATGATCGGGATCGGCGGCTACTACACGGAGGACCCGGGGGAGCATCGAGGAGGAGGTCAGCTTCTTTTCCGACGAGGGCTTTGTCGGGATGAAGTTCAAGATCGGCGGCCTCTCGCCCGCCGAGGACGCAGAACGCCTGACCCGAGCCGTCAAAACAGCTCGGCCCGGGTTCGCCTTCCTTGTCGATGCGAATCAGGCCTGGACCGCCGCTGAGGCGATTGAGTTCGTAAACCGGACCCGTGACCTTGTCGAGCTGCGCTGGTTCGAGGAGCCGTGCCAGTGGCCTGACGACCGGCGCGCCATGCAGGTGGTGCGCTTCAAGACCGGGGTGCCGGTGGCCGCCGGGCAGATGGAGATCACGCGCTCGGCTATGCGCGACCTCATGATGGACGGCGCCATCGACGTTTCTAATTTCGACGCATCCTGGGGCGGCGGACCTACCGAGTGGCGGCGAGTGGCCCAGATGGCGATGAGCTTTGGTGTGCAAATGGGCCATCACGAAGAGGCCCAGGTTTCGAGCCACTTGCTGGCGTCGATACCCCACGGCACTTACGTCGAGGCCTTCCACCCGGCCCGCGACCCCATCTTCTGGAGGATGCTCGGCAACCGCCCGGAGCTTGTCGACGGCTTGTTTACTCTCCCTGACGGGCCGGGCTTTGGGTGGGAGCTCGACGACGCCTTTATACGGGAGTTCCGGGCTGATGCTCACTAACCTGCGATGAGCTCCCGCAACCCCTCCGTCAAAAGCG
The DNA here is from genome assembly GCA_963754115.1 of uncultured Acidimicrobiaceae bacterium. Lineage (GTDB taxonomy): Bacteria > Actinomycetota > Acidimicrobiia > Acidimicrobiales > Palsa-688 > Fen-671. The sequence goes on from CAVWFC010000011.1 coordinate 4,398, forward strand.
GCCCCGTCGGGAAGGGCACTGCCGGCAGCAGTCCTGCAGGTGCAGGTCTTGCCGTCAACGGTCCTGCCGGTACAGGTCCTGCCGTCAACGGTCCTGGCCGGCCGCTAAGTGACATCCGCGTGCTTGCCATCGAGCAGTACGGTGCCGGGCCGTTCGCCACCTCACAGCTCGTGGATCTCGGGGCCGAGGTGATAAAGATCGAGGACCCGGGTAGCGGGGGAGATGTGGCCCGCTCGGTCCCCCCGTTCGCCAGTGAGGGCTCCAGCCTCTTCTTCGAGACGTTCAACCGGGGCAAATTGAGCGTACGCCTGGATCTCGAAAACCCCGCCGGTCGCCAGGTCTTCGAGGGGTTGGTGGCGCGTTCGGACGTGGTGTTCGCCAACGTCCGGGGAGACGTGCCGGCCAAGTTGGGCCTCCGTTACGAGGACCTTCGTCTGGTCAACGAGCGGATCGTTTGTTGTTTCCTCACCTCTTACGGGATCGCCAGCAGCGAGCAGCAAGCACCCGGGTATGACTACGTTATGCAGGGCCGGGCGGGCTGGATGTCTCTTACGGGTGAGCCCGACGGCCCGCCGGAGAAAACGGGTCTTTCGCTGGTCGACTACTCCACGGGCCTGGCCGCTGCGGTCTCGATGGTCGCCGGCGTGCACGCCGCCCGCCTCACGGGGCGCGGGAGCGATTGCGACCTGGCGCTTTTCGATACAGCCATCGGCATGCTCAGTTATGTAGGTACGTGGCACCTCAGCGCCGGTTACGCCCCGACGAGGACGCGCAACTCGGCCCACCCGTCCTTGATCCCCTTCCAGAGTTTCAGGACCAGTGACGGCTGGATCGTCGTGGCCTGCGCCAAAGAGAAGTTCTGGCAACGCCTTGTCGGCGTGCTCGGGAGCGAAGAGCTGGCCCACGACCCTCGCTACGAGCGTTTCCAGCAACGAAAAAAGCACGCGGCGACGCTGCTCCCCGAACTGGAAAGCTGCTTTTCGAGACGGACCACAGCGGCGTGGTTAGAGGTTTTGACGGCCGCCGGGGTACCGTGCGGACCAGTGAACGATGTCGGCCAAGCGCTGGCGGACCCGTTGGTCGCCGAGCGCCAAATGATCGTGGAAACAGAGCACCCGACCCTCGGGGCCGTCCGGCAGCTGGCCGGCCTGGCCCGGGTGGGGGAGTTCAGGCCGGCGGCCCGGCGAGGGCCTTTGCTGGGTGAGCACACGGAGCAGGTATTACGCCAGCTGCTCGAGGTCGACCTGGGCCGACTTGACGAGCTCGCGGGCGCCGGTGCCTTCGGTACCGACTTGGAATTGCTCGGGGCTATGGGAAAGGAGAGCTAGGCACATGGCAAGGTTGCGGATGAACCAGTCGATCGGGCTAGCCATCGCGGAAGAGATGGAGCGCGACAATCGGGTCGTACTGTTCGGAGAGGACATCGCGGTGGCGGAGGGCCCGTTCAAGACCTCCGAGGGTTTATTACAACGGTTCGGACCGGAACGCATCCGGGATACGCCCATCTCAGAGATGGGGTTCGTCGGTACGGCAGTCGGCGCCGCCCTCACCGGGCTGCGACCGGTCGTCGAGATCATGTTCATCGAGTTCATGGGCGTCGCCCTCGACCAGGTGGTCACCGAAGCGGCGATGATGCACTACTTGTCGGGCGGGAAGTTGAAGGCGCCCTTGACCGTGCGAGCGTCGGTTGGTTCTGGCCTGGGTTTCGGCTGCCAGCACTCGCAAACGCTCGAGCGTTGGTTCGTGGGCACGCCTGGTTTGAAAGTGGCTGTAGCCTCGGGCGCTCGCAGTGCCTATGGGCTGACAAAAGCAGCCATACGAGATGACGACCCTGTAGTCGTCCTGGAGCCTCGCCCGCTGTACGGGAGGCGAGAGGAGTTCGAGCCCAACGAAGCGGCGATTATCCCTCTAGGCACAGGCGAGATCGTGAAGGAGGGCTCGGACGTGACGATCGTGGCCCTTGGTCAAACCGTTGGCAGCGCGCTCGAAGCGGCTGACGCGTCCGACTGGTCGGCCGAGGTCATCGACCTGCGGACGATCCAGCCATGGGACAAGGACATTGTGGCTTCCTCGGTAGCCAAGACCGGGAAGCTGGTGACGGTCGAGGAAAATCAGTTCACCGGTGGATGGGGGGCCGAGATCGTGTCGTTCGTCGCCGGGCAGCTCTATGGCGAGCTCAACTCGCCGCCGCTGCGGATCACGGCGCCGGACGTCCACGTGCCTTATGGCACCGTCCTGGAGCAAAAGTACCTCCCTGGCCCCGAGTACGTGAGCGAGCAAGTAACAGCACTTCTAAAGACGGGCGCGCGCCCCGACCCATGGTGGGAGGCAGAACTGTGAGCGTAGACAACGTAGATTCTGGAGGAACCGCTTCGTCGGCGGGCGGCGCTGCAGTCGAGCCGCGTCGAGCGGTACGCCCGCATGGTCGAGATCCGCCTGACCGAAGAACGGGTCCTCGAACTGTTCGGTGAGGGCCTGATCCCCGGTACGACCCACACGTCACAGGGTCAGGAGGCCGTTTGCATCGGGGTCGCCGCCGCGACGAAGCCCACCGACAGCGTCGCCTGCACTTACCGCGGGCACGGTACGGCTCTGGCTCTCGGGGTCACTCAGGAAGCGGTCATGGGGGAGATCCTCGGTCGTCAGGTGGGCTGCATGGGCGGGCTGGGCGGTTCCATGCACCTGAGCGACCCTTCGGTCGGTCTACTTCCGACTATGGCCATAGTCGGTGCGGGTATACCGGTCGGGGTAGGCGCCGCCCTGACGGCACAAGTGCTCAACACCGGGGCCGTGTCTGTCTCGGTGTTCGGTGACGGGGCAGCAAATATCGGTGCCTTTCACGAAGGCCTCAACCTGGCCTCGATCTGGAAACTGCCCGTTGTTTTTGTATGCGAGAACAACCAGTACGGCGAGTACACGCGGATCGACCGGACCACTCCGGTGGCCGATATCGCGGTGCGGTCGACCTCTTACGCCATGCCGAACGAAATTGTCGACGGCCAGGAGGTCGACGCCGTCGAAGCCGCCGTCGGGCGGGCCGTGTCGAGGGCGCGCGGTGGAGGCGGCCCGACACTGGTCGAAGCCAAGACCTACCGATATGCCGGCCATTCGCGCTCGGACAAAGCGACCTACCGTCCTGAAGGCGAGCTCGACCTGTGGTTGAAGCGTGACCCGATAACGCTTTTCGGCGAGAGACTCATCGCCGAGGGCCTGGTTACGCCGGCCGAGCTGGACGATATCCGTGTCAAGGCCAAAGCCGAGCTGGAAGCCACCCTGGAGCGAGTATTGGCCAGCCCTCCTCCGACGGAAGCCCAGATGTTCGAACGAGTCAGCGCCGCCGGGAGGTAGCCGTGCGCCATCAGGTCAAACTGCCACGGCTGGGGGACACTACACAGGAGGCGCTCGTCACCGAGTGGCTCTGCGACGTTGGTGCCGACGTGAACGTCGGGACACCGCTAATGACCGTGGAGACGGACAAGATAACAACCGACGTCCCTTCTCCCGTGGCCGGGAAGCTCGTGGAGCAGTTGGTTTCCCCCCAGGACGAAGTAGCCGTCGGCGCGCCGATTTGCATAGTTGATTCGTAAGTAGTGCCACGACAGGCAACGTTCGCCTGGCAGCACTAGCGGTACTGGCCGACCGGGAAGGAGGTTCGAATGAAGATAAAACAGGTGACGCCGTGGAACGTCAGCTACGCAGAACCAAACGATTCTGACAACATTCGCTACCTGACGTTCTGCTCGATCGAGGCCGACGACGGCACCGTCGGCTGGGGAGAAGCGATCACCCAGTTCCCTGAATCGACCCGCGCCACGGCCAAGATCATTGAAGCCATGGCTGAGCAGCTGGTCGGCGCCGACCCGATGCAGAACGTGGCCCTCTGGCGCAAACTTCACCAGCAATCCTGGTGGTACGGCTATGAGGGCGGCCCGGCGTCGTTCGCCATCAGTGCCATCGACATCGCCCTCTGGGACTTGAAGGGTAAGTTACTGGGCCAGCCGGTCATCAACCTGATTGGTGGCGCTCACCGTGACCGCCTCCCGGTCATCGCCAGCACCCATGCCTTTGACGAGAGCCTTGACCGCGAGGTCGAAAAGCACGGCCGCTACGTGCAGGCCGAAAAGTACCAGGGCGTAAAGGTCGGGATGGGCAAAAGGGGAAAGGCTCACCTGGGCTACGAGATAGACCGGGACGTGACCTTCGTGCGGCAATTACGGGAGGCCATTGGCCCTGACGCGCTGCTGATCATGGACAGGGGCCAATCCCTCGTCTGGACCCGGGCCGAAGCGATCAAACGGACCAACGCCTTCGAGGAGTACGGGCTCTACTGGATCGAGGAGCCCATGGAACCCACCGACACGGCCGGTTTCCTGAACCTGCGAGAGCATGCGAAGTGCCTGATCGGTACGGGTGAGCGGGAGTGGACGGCGAAGGGCTTTGCCCGGGTGATCGACAGCGGTGTGGTCGACGTCGTGGGGTGCGACCCTGGCCGGGCGGAGGGTATCACCGGGGTGCTCAAGGTTATTTCGCTGGTCGAGGCGGCGGACGTCTGGTTCAACGCTCACGCGTGGAGCAGTGCCGTGGTCACGGCGGCGAGCCTCGCCTTGTCCGCTTCCACGCCGCGCTGCCTGCTGTTCGAAATGAAGCCGATACCGAACCCGATGCAGAACGAACTGGTTACCCGGCCGTTCGAGCAAGTCGACGGGTGGATAACGGTGCCCCGCGCTCCGGGTCTCGGCATAGAGGTCGATGAGCAGGTACTGCAAAAGTACCGTTTCGATTGACGTGCCTGGTTGGATTGACGGCCGGCTGAGATGATCAAGATCAAAGAAGTGGCCCAATTGGCCAACGTCGCGCCGTCCTCTGTGTCGCGAGTGCTCAACGACCACCCCGACGTCAGTGAGGAGATGAAGGCCCGCGTCCTGAAGGCGGCAGAGCAGCTTGGTTACCAGCCCAACTTCCTGGCCCAGAGCCTGCGGACGGGCGCTACCCGCACGGTTGGGTTCGTGGTCCGCGACATTTCGATCCCACTTTTCGCCGGTATCGTCAAGGGCGCTGAGCAGGAACTGGAGAGCTACGGCTACTCGGTACTGCTTACCAATTCGTTGCAGAACTCGGCGCTGGAGGCAAAGCACATAAACGTTTTACGCCAGCGACGAGTCGACGGCCTGATCTTGTCCCTGCAGTCCGAGGCCAACCCGGACACTTTCAGAGCTCTGCAAAACGTACAGGTCCCGATTGTCCTGCTCGACCGCGAGCTTGTCGGTTTCCCCGTCGACGCCGTGCTGTTCGATCATGCCTCGGGCGTGCACGACGCCGTGACGGAGCTTGTCGAGCTCGGGCACCGCCACATTGGGCTGTTGGTGGGGTCACCTGAGACGCGCGCCTCGCGCGAACGCATCAGAGGGTTTACGCTGGCCTGCGAGGAGGCCGGTATACCGGCCGGCTGGGACAATATCGTCCAGCTGGGAGCAACCACGCCGGAGGCCACGAGCCGTGCGGCCGCTTCTTTGCTCGACCCGCCACTGGTGCTCACGGCCCTGGTGGCGGGTGACGCTCAACTGGGTATCGCCGTCCTGGCCGCCATGAACGAACGAAAGCTGCGGCCCGGGCGCGACATTTCCGTAGTCATCTGCGACGACCTCGAGTTCTTCCGCCTGATCGACCCGCCAATAAGCGTCGTTTTCCGCGATGCGGTCGATATGGGGGCGGTGGCCGCCCGGATCCTGATGAGGCGGCTTTCCGATGGCTCGGCGAAGCCGACCCTCGAGGTGTTGCCAACCAGTTTCATCCGACGGGGCTCTACGGCGCCGCCGCGAACGGGACGGCCGCACGAGCCGTCCGGGTCGAAGAGAGGCAAGCCGGCTGAACGCCAGGTGGCCTCGAGCAGGCTAGGAGGCAGTTGATGGACTTCATGGTCGAGATCGAGGTCAATTTGCCGCCCGAGACGGACGCGGCACGAAAGGCCGAGCTGGTGGCGGCCGAGGCCGCCCGGGCCAAGGAGCTCGCCGCCAAAGGCACGATCTACCGTCTCTGGAGGGTACCGGGCCGCTGGGCCAACGTAGGCATATGGCGAGCCGGAGACGCCACGGAGCTGCACGAGGCTCTCGCCTCGTTACCGTTCTACCCGTGGCTTGATATCGACGTAACCCCGCTGGCCGATCACCCCAACGACCCGGGCCCTGGTGGCGGGGGGCCATGACGACCTCCGACATAAATGCGGCGACATAAACACGGCAAGGTCATAAAGGAGGACGAATGTCTGCAGGAGAGCCCGTTACGTTGCTGGACGGAGACCCGCCCATCGAAGACTGGATCGAGCAGTTCCACCGGGACGGTTTCCTAGTTGTCCAGGATGTCCTGCCGGCTGATCTCGTCAAGCAGCTCAAAGCCGATCTCGACGAACAGCTGGGGGACGAGAACCAGCCGGACGTCAAAGCTGAGCTGTGGCACCGGATGTTCGAGATAAGCGATGCAAACCTGAGACTGTTCGACCGCGATCCCATCGCCTCTTTTGCCGAGCACCTGATCGGCGACGACCGGCCCGCCTTTGGCCGACCACGTGCACGTCATTCACAACAACTCCTTCCGCACCCGTAAGGGGCAGGGAATTTCCGGCTGGCACCAGGACGAGCCACCGTACTACGTCGTCACCGGCGGGGAGCCCCCGACCAACGTGCGCCTCCCCGTGCTCCTTTTCACCTGCAATTACTACCTGACGGACGTCACCTCGCTGGAGCACGGGCCGACGCAGTTCGTCCCCGGGTCCCACCTGTTTGGAGCGCCACCTCCGGCCACCGTGGAGGGCAGCCGTTGGGAGAGCTCTATCGTCGAGGCCTACGGCGGCGCAGGGACCGCCGTCATGTTCAGCTGCCAGACGTGGCACAGAGGAGCCCCGAACCAGAGCGACCGCACTCGGTATGTGACGCAGGTGTCGTACGCCCACCGCACGATCGGGCACCGCTTCTGGCCCTTCATGAACTATGTGATGCCGGAGCACGTTTATGCCGATGCCAACCCCCGCCTCAGGAGGCTCCTTGGCTGGGTCCCTCACGGCCCTTACGGCTAGGGGGTGCCGGTCGCTCTCGCCCGGCTGCGGCGGTTGTCACCTGGTGCCACGACAGGCAACGTTTGTCTGGTTGCGCACGCAAACTTTGAAGCGCCGACATTGGTCTCTGTCGCCCGCAACCGGGCAAGCGTTCCTGGAGGCAGCACTAGTGCCACGACAGGCAACGTTTGTCTGGTTGCGCACGCAAACTTTGAAGCGCCGACATTGGTCTTTGTCGCCCGCAACCGGGCAAGCGTTCCTGGAGGCAGCACTACGAAAGGGAGAGAATGGCAAACCCGCTAATTCTACATAACTTCTACACGCCGAAAGTCGGGCTGGGTGCGGGGTTGTTGGAAGCCTTGAAAAAGCAAAATGAGGTCTGGCAGAGCAAAGGTCTTCCTGGTTTCCAGATCTGGAAGCCCTATGACGGCCCGCACAACTCGCTCGTGACAGTTCAGCGTTGGGAGAGCTTTGGGCAGTGGGAAGATATACGGTCGACCCTCCCGGGTATACCCGAGTGCCGCTCCGTTGTGTTCGAGGACATCTACCCGACCAATGCCTCGGCCTATTACACGACGTACTACGAGGAAATCTCGTAGTACGAGGGCGCGACGAAGTACTCAGCGAAGCGCTTTAGCGATCGCCTCCAGGTAGGCCATGCCAGTCGCTTCGTCGGGTTCGAGGTAGCTCCCTCGGTCCACTCGTTCCAGGCGTTGATGGTGAGCACCGGCTCTTCGAGCTCACTCTGGACGTAGTCCCGGCACCAGCGGACGGCCCGCCCGAACAGCTCCGGTGTATTGCCGACGAGCACAGGAGTGTAAGGGTAACCACGAGGCAAGAACTCGTCGGACTGTACCGTCCGGGGTGAAGAGTCCCAGCCCATCGACACGTTGGGCAGGTAAGGAACCGGGTAGTTCTCGGAAAAGCGCGTCCAGCCGGCACCCGCCACCTCCGAGTACGGGCCGTAATCGGTGGCGAGATCGGTCATCTCCACGTACTGGGCCGAGTTGTAAGGGGTGACGGAGTCGAAGCCGAGGCGGCGGCCAACGTCGGGGTCGGCACTCACCTGCTCGGGCCGTCCCGCCTCCGCCTTGGTACCGGGCAGTGTTGTCGGTCGCCGAGGTTCAAACGTCGAGGAGGAACCGTTGGGCGGCGCTAAGGCGACCGACCGTCGTCGGGCTCAGGTAATCGCGCTGCACGGTCTGCTGTGTGTGCTCGCGACGGACGAAGGCCCCGTGCAACGCGCAGGCGTGGCCCCTGAGAGACGTTTTCTGTGCCACCATGCCAGAGGTGGGAGTTGAGAGATCCCGCACGTGCCCGCCTCACCGAGCAGCAGCACCTCCTGCGGATGATGGTCGCGGGGGTCGTCCATTGCCTCTCTCGGTATTTTTTGCCAGCGGTGCGACCCCGGTACTCCGCGTGGCGCCGTTTTCCTTGGTGAAAGCGTCCAGCATCCAGATCGAATTGCAGACCTGGTAGTCGCCCGGCTCGACCGCCTCGTGCCAGTCCGTGTGCAGCGCCTGCAGCCCGTACCCAGGATGGGCCGAACGGCCATTGACCGAGTGCAGTTTGAAGTCGTGCTCGGCAAACACGTGCGAGACGGCCTCCAGTTGCGGAGGGTAGGTCCAGCACCGGTCGAATAACGGGTCCTTGTCCACCAGGTTCGCCAAACGGTCCGAGCCCACCTCCTGGCTTACCTCGATGCCGGCCCGGTCGCCCTCGGAGGCGACGAGCTCGTCGAAGCGCTTCCGCAATGCCTCGACCGCGCCGTCGTCCAGCGCGCCCGGCAGCACCACGTAGCCGTTTTCGTCCAGGAAATCCAGCTGTTGCTCCGTCAGGGTCGGTTCCTTGACGCCCAGCTCTTCCAGGTACGTTGCCATCAACGACATATTGACCGGACCTCCTAGCCCTTGACGCCGGTTACGACGATCCCGCGAATGAACCACCGCTGGAACACGAAGAAGAGTATGAGGGGAGGCGCCAAGGCAATCGCGGAGGCAGCCATCTCCAGCGGGAAGTTGACTTGCTGGGACGATACGAAGTTGCTGACGCCGACAGAGACGGGGAGCAGGTCCTGAGACTGTATGTAGAGCAGCGGGAGAAGGAACTCGTTCCAGTAGTAGAAGAAGGCGAAGATCGAGATTATGAGCAGGGCCGGCCGAGCCAACGGGAGGATGATGCGAACGAAGGTGTACCAGCGGCTGGCGCCGTCGACCCGGGCTGCTTCTTCCATCTCGACCGGTATGGTGAGGAAGAACTGCCGCAGCAAAAAGGTATTGAAAGGCGTGGCGAAGAACGCCGGCACCAGGATCGGCAGGTACGTGTTCAACCATCCGATTTTTTCGAAGAAGATGTAGGTAGGGATGATCACGGTCCAGATCGGGACCATCAAAGTGGCGAGCATTACGCCGAACATGATGTTCTTGCCCCGGAACTCAATACGGGCGAAGGCGTAGGCGGCGATCGAGCTGCCGGTCAAGCTGGCGATAACCCCGATCGAGGTAATGATGGCCGTATTGAGCAGGTACCGGGCGAACGGCGACTGCTGGAAGACCTGTACGTAGTTGTCCCACATCGCCGGCCGTGGGATCCACACGATGGGGAACGAGTAGACCTCGGTCGGCGGCTTCAAGCTGGTGCTGATGAGCCAGGCGAAGGGGATGAGCATGGTGATCCCCCCGACGATCAGCAGGATGTAGGTCCCCACACCCCGGACCACGGCTTTGCGTCGCCTCGACTGAAGGCGCCGGCTGGCCCGGGCTTGCCTGGCAATGCCCCGCCCATTTGCGCGGCGAGCGCCCGGCGCCGCCCGAGGGGCATCGACGATCGACGTCATGCCGCCGCTCCTCGCCGGCCGGCGTAGTAAACCCAGGTCCGCGACCAGCGAAAAACCGCCACCGAGCAGAGGGCGATTATGACGAAGAGCACGGTGGCCATCGACGACGCGTACCCGAGCCTCAGGTCCTGGAACGCGGTGTCATAGAGGTTGAGGGCGTAGAAATAGCTGCCGTAGTTGGGGCCGCCCTGGGTGATGATGTAGGCCTGGGTGAAGATCTGGAACGTGCCGATCAGCCCGAGCACGAGGTTGAACAGGATCGTTGGGGACGTCATCGGCAAGGTGATGTGCCGGAGCCGCTTGCGCCAGCTGGCCCCGTCGACCAGGGCAGCGTCATAAAGCTCAGTGGGTACCCCCTGGATCCCGGCCAGGTAGATGAGCATGCTGCCGCCGACGCCCCAGAGCTGCATGATCACGAAGGCCGGGATGACCCAGAAACTGCTTTCCAGCCAGGGGATGGGCTTGATGCCGACAAAGTGGAGCATCCAGTTCAATACGCCGAAGTTCTGGTTGAAAATGAACCCCCAGAGGACGGCGACAGCCACACCGGACAGGATGCTCGGGGCGTAATAGAGCGTCCGGAAAAACCGCATCCCGGGAAGCGGTTGGTTCATGAGCAACGCCAGGCCGAAGCCCAGGATGAGGCTCAGCGGCAGGTAAAGGATGGCGAAAATGAACGTCACCTTGAGCGATTGCCAAAACAGCGGGTCGGCTGTAAAGAGCTGGATGTAGTTCTGGAGGCCGACGAACTTCGGGGTCCCGACGCCGTTCCAGTCAGTAAATCCCAGCGCGAAAGAGGCCAGGAAGGGCAGGAAGGTGAAGGCTAGAAAGCCGATAAACCACGGAGAAACCCACAGGTAGCCCTCGAGTTCCTCACGGCGCTGCATCTTGGTCAGGTTGGCCATCCGGCACATCCCTTCCTGCTAACGAAACCTTGTTGGTGTTTTCGCAATTGTGTTGCGTACTTCAAACGGGCCCGGTGAGGGGCGTAGCGGGACCCGGACCGGCCAAGCCCGGGCATGACAGTGGGCCCCGTCGCTTGAGCGGCGGGGCCAGCCGTCGCCGGAACTACCCGTAGTACTGCTTGATCATTGTCCCGATGTCCCCTGCCAGTGCGCTCAGCTGCTTGTTGACGGATGAGCCCGTAAATATTGGGGGCATACGGTTGGTGAGGGCGGTGTCGAGGGGGATCACGTACGGCGGGTATGCCACGGGAAGCGCGGTCTTGGTCTGGTTCAGGACGTTGCTGATCCCACCGGGCGCGTACTGGACGTCCGCCGCCGTCTTAAGGAAGGCGGGCATGCTCGATTGGCGGGCCGGCAGGCTGTCGAGGAAGTTGGACACCACGTAGTTGAGAGACTGCGTGTTGGTGAGCCAGTCCGCCAGCATAAAGGCGGCCTGCTTGTTTGGCGAGGTCGATGCCACGCCGAACCCGCCGCCGGCCACGGAGACACCGCGCTTACCGGTTGACCCTTTGGGTATCGGCAGGACCTCCCATTCGAAGCTCTTGGCGATCTCGGCCGGGTAGGTCGCGATGACCCACGAGCCGTTGGCCGCCATGGCCTCGAGGCCGGCGACGAAGGGGTCGACGCCCGACGGGAACGCACCCGGCGTGGGCATGTACCCCTTGGTGTGGAGGCTGACGAAGAAGTTGAGCAAGTCGACATTGGCGGCACTGGTCGTCGTCGCGTGCTTGAAGTCGGGCGAAAGCAGGGCTCCGCCGCTGCCTTCCAGGATCCCCGCCAGTACCCAGTAACCATCTTGGAGCAAATTGGTGACGTCGCCCGCATAGTGCTGCCCGCCCATCTTGGCGGAAAGCTTCGAAGCCGTGCTGGCGAAGTCGTCCCAGGTCCAGTCCGGGCTCGGGATGGCCACTCCTGCCTTTTGGAAGATGGTCTTGTTTATGAATATGAGCATGTCCGACAGGTTCCATGGCAGTGTATAGGTCTTGCCCTCGTACGCCATCTGGCTGCGCAGGGCGGGGAAGAAATCGTTTACGTTGAAGCCGGGCGTCTTGGCCATGTACGGATCGAGCGGCTCGGTCCACCCCTTCAGGGCATCATAAGAGACGTCGAAGGTCCGGACGTACCAGACGTCAGGGAGCGTGTGGCCGACCCCGTAGGTATTGATCTTGGTGTAAAACGCGGTGGCGTCGGCGATGTTTTGGACCGATACCTTGATCCCCGGGTTGGCTTTTTCGAACTGGTTGACCACGTGCTGGAACCTCGTCACTTCGAGCGAGGTGTGGTCGAGGAGGAGCGAGAGCGAAGCGTTAGTGCCCGAGCTCGCCGGCCGGCGGCTGGCGGAAGCCAGCGGCACCCCCACTACCTGGGACGCCGCGGCCAACCCTGCAGCCGCGGCGGAGTACTTTAGAAAATCCCTACGGTTCATACTGATCCCCTTCCTTTTCCTTATCGCTCAATAGGGGGTATTGCCCTGTTGCCGGTGATCGGCATAATATCGTGCAGATACGTCTCAAGCTGGTCAAGCGAATACGGCATATGAACGATCATTCGACGCACTTAAAAGTTATGGTATGGCTCGTTCGAGGACGTGTCAAGCCACCCCGGGCGCCCGGCTACCCGTATTCGGCACCCTGCTTGCAGGCTATTCTCACGCCACGAGACTGAAGAGCAGGCCCCGGGAGTAGCGGATGTCGTCAACTGGCCGCACGACGCTACGCGATGTGGCGCGCATCGCCGGCGTGTCGCACAACACGGTGTCCCTGGTTGTCCGCGGGAGCGAGCATGTCCTGCCCGAAACGAGGGCGCGGGTCCAGGCCGTCATCGAGCACCTGGGTTACCAGCCGCACGCGGCCGCCGCCGCACTCCGCTCTTCGCGATCGGGGGCGATAGGTTTCCTGATCCACCGGACGCCCGGCCCGGGGCCGAGCGAGGTCGACGCTTTCCGCAACCGGGTCTGGCACGGGATCAGCGATACCGCTGACAAGGGCGGTTACTTCGTGCTGCACAGCGGTTTCGCGGATATCAGGCGGTCTCGCGCCCTCCTCTCGAGCGGCCGGGTCGACGGGTTGCTCGTCGACTACCTGGTCAGCGACCTGATCATTTCGGAGATCGTGACCGGCATAACTGCACCCGTCGTCGTAATCGGCCGGTCAACCGGCGTGCCCGGCGTGGGGTGGGTACGAGCGGACGAAGAGGGTGGCGCGTTCGAGGCGACCCGCCATCTGATCGAGCTAGGTCACCGCGAGATCGGGCTCGTGAGCGAGCGGTCGGAGGAAAACTCCGTTGTTTGCGAACGCGAGGCAGGCATGCGGCGGGCGCTGACGGAGGCGGGATTGCGGGGCCACACTCAGCGTTGGTTCGGTGACTGGACGTTCGACTCCGGCTACAACCTTGGGCTCGAGATCGCCAGGAGCGGGCACCGCCCGTCGGCTCTGTTCGTGTTGAACGAACTGATGGCAGCCGGGTGCCTCCGGGCGTTCGAGTCCTGCGGGCATGAGCTCCCGAGAGACCTTGCCATCGTGACCGTGGAGGATTCGCGCCTGGTCGACTACGTCCGCCCTGCCCTTACCGCCGTCCACGTACCGATGTACGAGGTGGCCACGCGCGCCGCTGATATGCTCCTTGCCGCTATCGACGACGGCGACCGTGGCCACGGGGACACGCTTGCCACCGAGTTCGTGGTGCGAGCGTCATCGACGGCGCCAGGGCGGCCTGAGGCATACGTCGGGGCCCACGCCATCCGCAAATAACTTGGCCACCCGCAAATAGCTTGGACAGGCCGCTCGTGCCGTGACGAAGAGGCACCGGACAATGGCAGGCCAGACAAGGACAGGCCGGACAAGGACAGACCAGACAAGGACAGACCGGACAAGGACAGACCGGACAAGGACAGACCGGACAAGGACAGACCAGACAAGGACAGAATGGACAACATGACAGACCACATAGAGATCCTCGATAGCCACTGTCACGCCTGGCGTCGTTGGCCGTATGCACCGCTCGTCCCCGACGAGGATGGACGGGGCACCATTGCCCAGCTCCTGTACGAGATGGATGTCAATGGCGTGAGCGAAGCGGCCGTGGTCTGTGCGGCGATCGACAACAACCCCGACAACGTCGCCTACGTTGCCTTTGCCCGGGACCGGCATCCCCAACGGTTCCATGTCGTCGCCGATCTCGACTGCGCCTGGAGCGAGCACTATCACAAGCCGGGGGCGGCCGACCGCCTGCGAGCCCTCGACGACGTCCACCGCCTGGCCGGTTTCACGCACTATGTGCGAGACAACGATGGCTGGCTGAAGAGCGACGAGGCGGAAGCCGTTTTCACGCTCGCTGAGCAACGAGGGCTGCTCGTAAGCTTCTCCGCCGGACCGGACTGGCAGGCCGACCTTCGTACGATCGCGCAGCGCCACCCGTCCGTGCCGGTGCTCTGTCATCATCTCGCCGGGCTTCGTACGGTTACCGCCCTGCGGGAGCGGTTTGGGGCCGAGGCCGACAAGGTATACGCCGACACCCTGGCGGACGTGACGGCCTCGGTCGAGGTGCCCAACATCTACATTAAGCTGTCCGGCTTTCACTACGCCTCGGCACAGGGGTGGGACTACCCCTGGGACGAGGCCGTCGCATTGTTCCGCCGGCTTTTCGAGGCATTTGGGCCGCAACGGCTGTGCTGGGGTTCGGATTTCCCGGCGTCCCTTCGCTTTACCACGTACCGCCAGGCGCTGGAGGTGGTACGTTCCCACTGCCCCTTCCTCGGCGAGGACGACCGTCGCCAGCTCTTCGGCGCCAACCTCCGTTCAATATTGCACCGGGCGCCCGGGCGCTGAGGGGCGCTAAACTTTCCTCGATGTTGAACGACCCGTTGCGCTCCGGCCAACGGAGCGACCAGGCATCCACGCTCGGGCGTGCGGCAGGGCGTGATGTCGGGTCTCGAGACGATCTTCAACTTCTTGGCCCTAAACCTGGTGTTCCTGCTGACGTCGGTTGTGGTCGTCACCCTTCCCTTGACTATCGCAGCCACCTTCACTGCCTTCTCGCATAAGCGCCAGCGGCGCGAGGACCGGTTGGTCCGGGAATATATCGTCGCTCTCCGGTCGACCACCGTCCGTCGCACTCTCCTTGTCAACGGCGTGCCGCTCGCACTGATTGCGCTCGGCGCCGAAGAGGTGCACTACTTTGCCGTTGGAGGGGCGATTGTCGCACGCTTCTGCTTCGGTCTCGGGCTTTGCGCCCTGCTGGTGACGGCAACCGCCCTCGGTTATGTTTTCTTGCTCGAGCGGCGCGAGCCCGCACTCGACGCGATCAACATCTGGTCGGCGGCCGCGCAAATAGCCGTGCGGAACCTGCTCCGGACAGGCCCTCTTCTTGGCCGAAGTCATTATCGCCGTTTGGCTCGGTTTTACCGACCCATTGTTGTGCTTGCTGGGACTACCGAGCCTTCTTCTCTATGGCATGCACCGGACGGCGGCATTCGGCCTGTCCAAGGTGACCTGAAGGGGCGGGGCGGCCACCGTCATTCCTTCATGCCGGTGAGGGTAATCCCCTGGATGAAGTAGCGCTGTGTCAAGAAGAACAAGATGATGATCGGGAGGGTGGCTGCGGTTGAAGCAGCCATCAACCAGCTCCAGTTGGTTGAGTACGTCCCCAGCATCGAGTTGAGCCCGAGAGATAGGGGATACGCATTGGCCTGGTCGAGGTAGATCAAAGGCCCCAGGAAGTCGTTCCACGCATAGATGAACTGGAACAGCATCACGACCGCCATCGCCGGTTTGGCGAGCGGCACAACGATCCTGCTGTATATAAAAAACTCGCGTGCCCCGTCGATCCGCGCTGCGTCCGACAACTCCTCTGGTACTGTCATAAAGAACTGCCTTAGCAAAAACGTGCTGAAGGCCGAACTAGCAAAGAACGTCGGGATGATCAGCGGTTTGTACGAGCCAACCCATCCGATGTCCTTAAACAGGACAAATAGCGGGATCAGCGTCACGATAAAAGGCAGTAACAGGGTCGAGACCATGATATAGAAAAGCACGTCCCGGCCCTTCCAACGGATGCGGGAGAAGCCGTAGGCTACGAGGCTGCTCGACACGGCAACGCCGATGACCGTCGTAAGGCAATAGAATATTGTGTTCCAGAAATACGTGGCGAAAGGTTCTGAACCAAGCGCCTGCGGGTAGTTGCTGAACACAAAGGGATGCGGTATCCAGATCGGCGGGAACGTCATCGCCTCTGGGAGCGGCTTCAGCGAAGTGAGGATCATCCACACAAGCGGGAACAGGAAGCTCGCCCCAAGCACGATGAGGACGGCGTGCTTCACCATAGACCCGCCCACTTCTCGTGGCCTTACGCGACGTCCCGGTAGTCGCAGCTCGGCTATGGCGCTCGAGCGGTCGTCCGCCGTGTCCAACGGCGAAGGTTCTCGCCGAGGCTCAGAGAGAGTCGTCCCCTCGGAACTAGCGGCCGGCGGCATAGTAGACCCAACGCGACGAGAACTTGAACAGCAAGATCGTTATCGCCACCACGACGACGAACAGAAGCCACGCCATGGCTGATGCATACCCAAGGTGGAGATATTGGAACGCCTGATTGTAAATGTACAGGCTGTAAAACAACGTAGAGTTGTCAGGTCCGCCTTGAGTCATAACGAAGGCCTGTGTGAAGTACTGTAGCGACGCCACCAGTCCAATCACGACGTTGAACAATATGGCCGGGCTGATCATCGGGAGCGTGACATGACGGAACCGTCGGACGGCCCCCGCTCCGTCCAGGGACGCAGCCTCGTACATGTATTTGGGGACTCCCTGGAGCGCGGCCAGGTAGATCACGATGGGGACGCCGGTACCCCATAGGCCGAGCAGGATAAAAGTAGGTTTAGACCACGCAGTGGAGAACATCCAGTCCGGGCCCGGAATATGCACGTCTGACAGCAAGGAATTTACGATCCCGTACTGGGGGTTAAAGAGCCACAGCCAGAGCATGGAGGAGGCCACCAAGGGGACCACAACGGGAAGGTAGAAAATCGTCCTGTAAACCGAAAGCCCTTTGACCTTCATGTTGAGGAGCATGGCGATGAGGATCCCCACGACGGTCGAGAACGGCACTTCGATAATCGTGTAGTAAAATGTATTCCACAGCGATGTACTGAACAGGCCGTCGCTGAACAATTGCCGGTAGTTGGCCAGCCCGATAAAGTGCGGGGACCCGACTCCCGTGAACCTGGTGAAGCTGTAATAGAGAGTGGCCAGGAACGGGTAGACAGTAAAGGCGGCGAAGCCGACCAGCCACGGCGAGATGAAGAGCAGGCCGAGCCTCAATTGCCGCCGAGCGATCTTGTGGCTTTGCCGGCCGGCGCGCCGGCGTTCAGCGTCTCGGGGAGGCGCGTCGGGGAAGGCCCGTCCGGAGGGCGTTTTTTCCCCGACGCTTGACTCCCTGAGCACCCTATGCCTTGCTCTTGCCTAGCGCCGCGTTGGCCATGTTGTCGACGTACTGCAAGACCTGCATCGGCGTCATTTTCTTGGTCGCCAGGTACTCCGTGCCCGTGGTCAGAGCGGTCGTATATTCGGCCTGAGCCTGCGTACGGGCAATCTGGACACTATCCGGGTTGGCCATCGCCTTTACGAACACGCCGACCCACGAGTTGTGCTGTTCGAAGGAGGTGAAGTTCGGGGCATTCGATTCGGCCGGGGTGCTGGGCATTTGACCGTCTGGCACCACCCAGTTCTTGTCGAGATAGTTCGCATTGCCGATGCCGGCCAGCCAGGCATCGAAGACGAAGGCGGCCTGAGCGCTCTTGGCTCCCTTCGGGATGATGTTGTAGTTGCCCCAGATAAAAGATGTCACCCCCGCCGGCCCACCAGGGACGGTCGGAAAGGGTGCCACCCCGAAGTTGCTCAACATCGACGGGTCGTCACCCGGCATGTTCAGCGTCGCTTCCCAGTCGCCGATAACCCAGAAGCCCGCCTTGGCCATGGCGAAGGGATCCTCGGTGTACCCGCCGACGTTGGCGCCGTAAGTGGAATTAAACGACGCCACGGCGGCGTACGGGTATTTCGCCGCGTAACCAGCCATCCAGTCGGCGAGCTTCAGGGCCGCCGGCTCACTGGCGAGGTCGTACTTACCGTTGGTGTAGCCACCGTCCTTCACCCCGAAGTAGGAAAAATAAGTGTTCAATGTCCCCTGGAAGGGGTCGAACCCCATCTGGTCGATGCGGCTGCCGGAAAACTTCCATTCCTTGGCCTGGTCGGCGTCAAGTTGTGCGAGCGTCGTGGGGGGCGCCGTAATACCGGCCGCCTTCATGATGCTCTTGTTGTAAAAGAGCTCGTTGGCGCCGTTGCCCATGGACAGCCCGTATACGGTCCCTTTGTACACCCCACCGTCCCACACGGCAGGGTACGTGTCCTTCTGGAGGTTAGCGTACGAGCCTGTCATGTACTTCGTCAGCGGCTGGATGAGCCCGTTCTGAGCGTACTCCCCGATGGTCGGGTTCCATTCGGTGAAAATGTCTGGCGGGTCACCTGCGGCAATGGAGCTGAGCAACTTGGCGTCGCCGTTGGAGCTCGGTACGTTGAGCTGGGTCACATGGATGCTGGGGTGGGTCGCGTTGAACTCTGTGACCAGCCCGTCCAGGCCTTTGATCACACCCCCCGACCACATGTTCCACCACACCACATTGGTGACCGAGCCGTCCGAGTGCCGCAGGGCGGCGGCGGATGCCGTGCCGGTCAAGGCCACGCCTACGCAGCTGATTGACGCGACGACGGCGATCCCCTTCTTTATTGACGCTGCCTTCTGGTTTCTACCTGGGTTCATGGGTTGATATCTCCCTTTCTCAATGGCAGCCGGTTCACGCAGCTGCCGTTAACTAACCCGTTTCGGAACAGGGTTGGGCGCGCTCCGCAACACAAGTCGATGTGGGGTTAAGTCCGTCGGTAAATCAATGGGTTCTGCGCTTCGTTGTCGAGGACGTCACCGATGCGCAGGATTTTGAGGTAGGCGGGGGGCAGTACGTTTGCTAGCCCGTTGAAAGTGGCACCATCCGGCATGTAGGCGCAGGTCATGGCGCGCCGCCTCGAGGGCGTCATATTGGCGCCCGCGCCGTGAAATGTCAGCCCATTGTGGAGGAGCGCACCGCCGGCGGGCACGGGGCACGGCACAGCAGGCACGTCGTGCCACTCCGGGTAGATGTCGAACAATGCCCCGATTGCTGGTCCGATATTGACATTGTCGTATTTCAGCGCCTTATGGCTACCGGGGACGTAGTACAGGCACCCATTTTCGAGCGTCGCATCGTCCAACGCGAACCAAATCGTGATGGCGTCTGGGGAAGTGAAGGACCAGAAAGGTACGTCCAGATGGAACGAAGTGGGGTGGCCGAACGGCTCCTTGATGAGCGCCTGGTCATGCCAGATCCGCAGACCATCGACGCCAGCGACCTGTCCTACAAATGACCCGAGGCTGTCCTGCATTAGCAGGCCCTTGAGTGCAGAGTCGGTTTGCCACAGGTTCAGGCGCTGGGTGAAGACCCGGTCGTGGTACTCCTGATCTTCCTTGCTCCTCTGCGAAGCTTGGGCACGGTCACCAGGTTCGATAACGAAGGAAAGCCGTTGGTCCCCTCGGGATTCGACGGCAAGGTCCACCACCTTCCGCCAGGTTTCGAGTTCCTCGGGCTCGAGGAACTCGGGGACCACGAGGTACCCGTGCTCGTGGTAGTAGATCGTCTCATCGGTGGTTGGCTTGGTGCGCATGGCAGCTCCCTCCCCCGTGAACCAGGTCCTGAACTCCCGTCTTCAGTGACCCCTGTAGTTCATAGTAGGCACCTCGTGGCGGTTCGAGCTGCGGCTGCCAGAGGTGACACGTTAACACCTCAAAAGTGCGGTAGCTGAGCGGGTTATCCCGCCCCCGGCACTTGGATTACAACCTTGAAGGCCCCCTTTCCCCAACCCGCTCCAACGTAGCATATAATATGACTATCCCGCAATCAAACATATAATAGTATTAGTATCGGGAGGACGCGTCAACCCGGAGCCTGACGGCACCGCGTTCGCCGTCAGCTCCGCCGTGGCGAGCGGGGCCTCGCGGGCCAAGATCGAACGCCCGTCGGCCGCCCAGCGCCGCACAAGACCGAGCTAGCGCATGTCTGCTACCGTTGGCATCGTTCCCTAGAGGTAACGCTGAGATTGCGGGGCCCAGCCAAGCAGGCGCCGTGCCTTCGTCAGGTTGTGGTTGGCTTCGTCCTCGTCGCCGGCAATGAATACTGCGTCGAAGCGGCCGTGGCCGATCTGGACTGCGTCCAGCGCAGCCAGGTAGGCGGCGGCCAGATCCTCCTCGTCCGTGGAGAAAATGGGCCCGGCGTTGTCGCGGCCGCGACTTTGCTCGAAGCCGGGTTGCCGGTTGCGCCGGTCTTCGAGAAAACGCTCACGAGGGCGGGGCCCGTTATCCGGAGGGCAATTATGTTCATGTCGAACCAGCGGGCGAAATAAGCACAAATGATCTCCGCCAGGGACTTCGTCAGCCCGTACACGCTCGGCGTGTCGAGCGGTACGGACTCTTCCTGCGGGTACCAGGTGCGGTCGCGATAGTGGACGCTCATTGTGCTCGTGTGGACACCGCGCCGGAT
Source organism: uncultured Acidimicrobiaceae bacterium (assembly GCA_963754115.1). Lineage (GTDB taxonomy): Bacteria > Actinomycetota > Acidimicrobiia > Acidimicrobiales > Palsa-688 > Fen-671. The sequence continues at coordinate 24,863 of CAVWFC010000011.1, forward strand.
GCCGAGCTCCTGAGCCGTGTACAGCAGCAGGTGCAGGCCGAGGGTGTTCACCTCGTAGTTCGACAGGATGAGCGGGATCGATTGCTCTGTGGAGGCCCCGCCCTGGGCGCCGTTCATTACAAGGTTTATGAACGTGTCGCACCCGTCAAGGCCACGGCGGACCGCTTCGGGGTCGCTGATCGAACCCTCGACGTACTCCGCCCCGCTGGCTGCAGGTGGGCGAACATCGAGCACGCGCAAGGTGTGTTGTTTGGCCAGGTACGGCGTGATGAACGTCCCTACCATTCCTGACCCGCCGACCAGAAGAACTTTCATGGCGTGACCTCACTTTCTCGGATCGGGCTTTTCTCGGGTTAGGCCTTTGTGGGCCAGGCTCTCTCAGATCACCCCGCCGATTACCGACCCATCGTCGTGGAGCTGCCCGTCCAGGCTCAGCGGCTTGTCGAGCACCGGAGCGACCGATGCGTAATTGTCGGCCAGCTCGATGCCCAGGCCCGGCTTATCGGGTACTTCGAAGAACCCACCCCGCCGGACCAGCGCCGTCGAAAATGCGGCCGCGCTGCTGCTCTTGTCCTCGTCACGGGGGGCGTACTCCATGGTTATGAGATTGGGGATGGCCACACAAAGGTGCAACGTCGGAGCGCTGAGCCCCGGCCCGAGGAAATTGTGCGGGATAACGCCGCAGTAAGCCGCTTCGGCGAGGGTGGCGATCTTGCGGCATTCGGAAAGGCCGCCCGATAGGCCGACGTCGGGGCGGACGTGGATGGCCACGCCGTACGAGAGCAGTTCCCGGTACTCCCATATCGAGCTCAGCCTCTCCCCGATGGCCGTAGGGGCGTTGATCCGCTTGCACACCTCGGCTTGGGCCTCGATGGAGTCGATCTGGACAGGATCCTCGATGAACAGGGGCCGGAATGCCGCGAGTGCGTTGGCGACTACGAAGCCCTTGGCCGGGTCGAGTTTACGGTGTAGTTCGAATATGATATCCAGGTCGTCGCCGCCTGCTTCACGCGCCGCGGCGGCCATTTCGCACGCCGAATCGACCAGTTTCGGCATGGCGAGGTCCTGGTAGCCCGTCAATAGAGGGTCGAACTTGACCGCCGTGTAACCTTCACCGACCGCTTTTCGCACCGATGCGGCGAGCTGGTCCGGGCTGCCGCCACCAATCAAGGCGTGGATACGCACCTTGTCGCGTGTCCTGCCACCCAGCAGCTCCCACACGGGGACCTGAAGCGCCTTGCCCTTCACGTCCCACAGCGCGTTGTCGACCGCCGATATGGCGGCGTAAATGAGGTTTCCCCGGAAGGGGCGTACGCGAGCCATGGCGTTCCAGAGGTACTCGATGCGGAACGGGTCGGCCCCCACCAGGACCGGTTTCAGGTCGTTGATGATCTCGGCCACGGCGTTCTGGTACCCCCAGCCACCGGATTGGCCGAGACCGACGACGCCGGTGTCGGTCGCCACCCGCACGACGGTGTGGGCACCGGACAGCTCCGAGCCGACCTGCAGTACCTCAACGGACGCGATCTTCACGGCATCTTCTCCCTCGTTCCCCGGCACGCCGCTTTCCCGACGTTACCTGCGACTGTCGCCACGGTAGCGGTAACCAGGCTGGCTGTCACACTTGGCCTTCGGGCGCGTCGCGGCGGGAACAGCTCGGCCGCCCGCTCAGGTCCGATCGCTCAGGCCCGATCGCTCAGGGCCAATCGATCAGGTCAGATCGATCAGTCCCAATCGATGAGGAACGTCATGTAGCGCTCCGGCTCCGAGTCCAGCAGCTTGTAGGCCTCCGGGGCCCCTCGGGTTTGACGCTCCCGCCCACAAGAGGCGTTGTCGCGATCAAGCCGGCGGCGAGCCGGTCGAGCACCCAGGCCGTGCAGGCGGCAACAGAGCGGTCACCGTACAGGGGTGCTTGCCATTCCCAACCGCTGCGCAGGGCCAAGAACTTCTCGAACACTCGCGCCACCACCGAGCTCGCGGCAACATCGTCCTCGGCCCGCCAGGGTGCTCCAACGGTCATTACCTCGCCGTGACGGCCGCAGATCTCCGTCGCCAGCACAACCGCAGCCGCGCTGCCGGAGCACTCGAGCACGAGCCTGGCCCCCCCGGGAGCGAGCGCGTCGGGCGCCTCTTCGGGGGAGACGACGGTCGAGAGGCCAGTTGCCCGGGCCAGGTCACGGCGACGGGGCGAGCGCTCGACGGCGACCACCCGGTAGCCCGACGCATCGGCCAACTGGGCCACGAGGTTGCCCACCGGGCCGAGCCCGGTCACGGCGACAGTGTCGCCCGGTCGCGCCCGCGCTCGAGTTGCAGGCTGATGCCCCCGACCTGGGCCAGACGAGCGAACGGGGCCACGTCGACGGAGAGGCCGGCCGGGAGCGGGGCGCACACGCGTTCCCTCGAGTTCACCCGCGCCAACGATTGGTGCGGGGTGTGGGAGAGGACACTTGTGCCTTCTGCGATACCGCTTTTCTCGCCCGCAGCCACGACCGTGCCCGCCATCGCGTACCCGGGGAAGAACGGTTGGCCGGGGCGCCGCGCATGGGACAAAACGCCGCCGAGGGCGTCGCCCCGGTAGTGGGCCAGTTCAGTCCCCGGGCTGATGACGCTGCGGCTGGCTTGCACGACGACGTCGTACGGTCCGAGACTGTCAACGTCGACCTCTACGTCCTGCACTTCAACCCGCCGCGGTTCGGGGAACACAATGCGTCTGGCGGCCTTCGTCATCACTCTGAAGCCTCTCCCTCTAGCTGTACATCGGAAATCGTATGTGGCACTGGTTCTTGAGCACGTCGGGTAGCCATGCCGCGATGGACGCGCCAGTCAAACCGACTATCGTCACGTTCATATGATTACCGCGCCGTCGACGAAGCCTGGTCTCGCGACAGCCTCCGGTCGTCCGATGCCGACCATCTCCCGTCGTCGACGCCGCATCCCCTGGGGTGTGTACATCGCCCTGGTACCCACGCTGGGACTGCTTGGTTTCTTCAGTTACTACCCGGACGTCAATGGGCTCGTCCACTCCTTGACCAACTGGGAGCCGGGTTTCGCTTCACCTTTCGTCGGGCTGGCCAACTATCGCGCCATGTTGCACGACAGCTTGTGGTGGCAGTCGTTCGGTCATATCGGGATCATATTCCTGGCCTCGATAACGGCGATGTGGGCTATCCCCCTGTTTGCCGCCGAGCTGGTGATCACCATATCCAGGCCGCGCTGGCGCCTTATTTTCCGGGCTCTTCTCATTGCCCCGCTGGCGTTCTCCCCGGTTATCCAGGTCCTCACCTGGCAGTTCATCTACGACCCCAATGTGGGCGTGCTCAACCACTTCCTCGGCGCCATGGGGCTCAGCGGGCTCGAAAAAAACTGGCTCGGGGACCCGAACACCGCACTGTTCGCGTTGATTTTCATCAATTTCCCGTGGATCGCCAGCCTTCCCTTCCTGATCTTTGGCGCCGGCTTGCAGAACATCCCTCAGGAAGTGTTCGATGCGGCGGCCATCGACGGCGCCGGGCGCTGGCGCCGGTTCATAGCTATCGACCTGCCGTTGCTGCTCCGACAGGTCAAGTTGTTGTTCTTCCTGGCCGTTGTCTTTGTGCTCCAGTACGGCTTCGCCGCTTACATTGCCACCCAGGGCGGGCCGAACAACGCCACGACTGTGCCCGTCCTCAGGATGCTGGGCGTTGCCTTTGACGCCGACGAGTGGGGTTACGCCGCTGCCCTCTCGACGACGCTGCTGGTGATCATGATGGTCATGAGCGGGATCACGTTGCTCGTCGGGCGTCGTGCCACGTTCAAGGCGGCCCACTGATGACGGTCAGCCAGACCGCTCGCCCCGTGGCCCCGATGGCCGCACCGGCCGCCGAACCGGTCCGGAGGAGGTTGTGGGGGGCGATTTCCAGGAGGCGGATGATCGACCTCGTATGCGCGGCGATCCTTTCTTGCCTCGCCTTTGTGGGGCTTTTCCCCTATCTGTACATGCTCGAGACGTCGCTCAAGTCAAACTCCCAGTTCAACAGCAACGAGGCGACGCCGACGTGGCCCTTCCACTTCGGCAACTTCGTAACCGCCTGGGGAGACGTGGCTCCCTACCTGGTTGCCTCCTTGATCGTTGCCGCCGCCGCCACGGTCGGCTGTATCGCCCTCGGCTCGGTTACCGGCTACGTACTTGCTCGCTACCATTTCCCCGGGCGCAACCTGTTTTTCGGGCTTATCGCCCTCCTTCTCTTGGTGCCCAACATCGCCAGTCTCATCCCGCTGTTCGTGTTGATGCGCAACCTCGGCTTGCTCAACAGCTACCCCGACCTGATAATCCCGCAGCTGACCGCACAGACGGTATTTGCCGTGGTCCTGATGAAGACCTATATCGAGCAGCTCCCGGATGAGCTTTTTGACGCCGCTCACGTCGATGGCGCGTCGGCGGCCAGGACTTACTGGTCCATCATGCTCCCGCTCGCTCGGCCAATTATCGGGACCGTGGCGTTGTTCGGCGTGATCTCGGTGTGGAGCGACTACTTCTGGCCCGAGCTAACGATCGTGACGAACTCACTGCGCACGGTGCCTGTCGGTGTTCAGTTTTTCCAGGGCGAGCTCACGACGGCGTACGGCCCATTGTTCGCCGGCTACCTGATCGCCAGCGTCCCGTTGCTCATCCTTTTCGTGGTGCTGGCAAAGAACTTCCTGGCCGGGATCCAGGGCGGTCTGGCCGTCGACCGTTGACCTCGAAACCTGGCCGAGCATGGCAAACCTTGCCGAACGTGGCACTCCTCACCGGCCCCGGACCGAGGGGGCAGCCGCTGGACCTTCGCCACGACCCGCATAGCAAACGAGATCACAATGACCTCGGTCAGGGGGATGTGGCCGTGGCCCCCTGGCGTACGAATCCGGTACGGCCATCGACCAGTTGATTCACTTGAAAGGGGAGTAAAACCATATGAACAGACGAACCCGCAGGTCGGCGCTGGCCGCCCTGATGTCGCTAGGCGTGCTGGCGGCCATCAACGTTGGTACCGTCGCCGGAGCGTCCACGCTCCACGCCGCGGCGACGACGACCGGTGACCTGGGCGGCCTCGCGGGCACGACGATCACCCTGGAAGGCCCGAACCAATGGACCCAGAGTGGTAATAACTTCGGCCCTCCGTGGGCCGGGGTCATCAGCCAGTTCAAAAAGCTGACCGGGATCACGGTCAATACAGACGTCCTCCCGCTGGCCACGTTCTTCAGCGTCGAGTCGACCCAGCTGGCGGCAGGCACAGCACCTGACCTTGTGTTCAACCAGGCCACGTACCAGCCGTACATGGTCGTCCCGCTGAACAGCTATCTCAACAAGCCCAACCCGTTTGTGCCGGGCAGCAAGACCTGGCTATCGGAGTTCAACCCCGAGGCCTTCGGGTCCAACGTATCGGGCGTCCTCGATCCCAAGGGCAACTTCGACTGGGTGCCTTTCAACCTTGTCGGCATTGCCATGTACTACAACGAGGCAGCCTTCAAAAAGGCAGGTATAACGGCGCCTATCGGTACGTTCTCACAGCTTATGAACGACTGCGCGGCCCTGAAGAAGGTCGGTTACACGCCGATGGCGATGGACAATTCGGTCATCGGTACAGCCTTCCCGTACCGCCCCATCCTCGACCAGCTGATGCGAAAGCCGTTTAATTCGCTCAACCACTTCACGGTCACCGGCACTCCCGGCACGGCGCAGCAGCTCACGACCGAGGACCTCACCTGGGGCATCGCAACGGGCAAGTTCTCCGCCACCAACCCGTACGTGTCAGAGAGCATTGTGTTGTTGAAGCAGCTGTTCGACAACTGCGCCACCGCCAACTGGTCGGGCATCACCGGCCTCTCGGGAGACGGCGTCGGGCTGCCTCAGTTTGAATCGGGCAAGGCCGCCATGACCTTCGCCGTCGACTTTGGCTATGGCACGATCGCCGCCAACTCGAATTTTTCTATCGGTAGCATGCCCTTCCCCGAGATAACAACGGCGACGACGCCGCTCTCGGAAAACCTGCCCGCCCAGTCCGGCAACACGGTCGGCGGGACGAGCTACATGATCCCGGCCCACACGACTGGCAACAAGCTCAAGGCCGCCCTCCTCTTCCTCCAGTACATGACCTCACCGCAATATACGGCCAGCTGGCTGGCCGAAACTGGAGGCATCCCGTCGGTCAAGGGCATCACCCCGCCCGCTTCAACCGCCGCCTACTTCGAGGGGGCCTGGGGCCAGCAACAGATCATCAGCCCCTTCGCCAGTTCCGGCTACGACATCGCTCCCGGGGTACTGCTGACCGCCGCCTATGACGGTTACCTCCTGGGCGACAAGACGCTCAGCCAGGAGCAAACCTACCTGGAAGGCCTCTTCCAGCAGGGGGCGGCATACCTGGTGAAGAACAATGGCTGGAGCAACCAGCCCTGGGCCAAGTCCCTGCCGAGCGGGATCTAGTGCCACGACAGGCAACGTTTGCCGGGTTGCGCTCCGCAACTCTGAAGCGCCGAGTGCGGGTTTGCCGCTGGCAACCGGGCAAACGTTCCTGGAGGCAGCACTAGCCCGGATTTCGTAGCAACCTCTCCCGGGGCCTTCGGGCCCCGGGGGACGGTTCTCGATACGTCACCAGACCGGTCAGTACATCACCAAACCGGCGCTGACGTTCAAGTCCTGGCCCGTCATGCCGGCGGCGCCGTCGGTGCACAGGAAACGAACGGCGGCGGCCACCTCTTCCTCGCTGACCGCCCGGCGCAGTGCCGCTTCCTTTTCCATTTCGGTCCGCAGCTGTTCAGGAGTGATGCCTCGTTCAGCGGCCATGGAGTTGATCACCCTGGTGAGGCGGGCGTTCTCCACCAGGAACGGCGAGACTACGTTCACGGTGATGCCGACGGGGCCTAGCTCGGCCGCCAGCGTCCTCGTCAGGCCGACCAGGCCCAGCTTCGATGCCGCATAGGGGGTGCGGTTTACCAGTGGTCGCTTGCCGGTGCCCGAACCGATATTGACGATCCTCCCGTGGCTGCCTTTCCGCAAATAGGGGATGGCCGCTTTACACACGAGGAACACGCCGGTGAGGTTCACGGCGATGGTTTCGTCCCACTGCTCCAGGGTCACGGCCTCGAGAGGCCCCGTCGGTCCCGAAATGCCGGCGTTATTTACGACGATGTCGACGCTGCCACCAGTACCGGCGGCAAAAGCCATCAGATCCTCGAGGTGTCCCAGGTCGGTCACGCTGCCAGCGCGAGCCTCGGCTGACCCACCTGCCTCCGTGATATCTCGACGAACCTGGTCCAGGGTCTCCTGGTGGCGGCCATTGAGCACCACTCGCACGCCCTCAGCGGCGAGCGACTTGGCGATGGCGGCACCGATCCCCTGACCGGCTCCGGTTACGACGGCGGTCCGTCCGGCGAGTTCGCTTGAGTTGTCTTCAGGCATGCTTGCTTTCCAGCCTCTGGTCGGGCTCGGTAGTGACGCGCACCGGGGCGCCCCGTTGCGCACTTTGGTAGCAGGCGGCAAGGACCTCGACCGTGCGCGCCCCCAGCCACCCGGGCGAACAGTTGTCGACGTCCTTGCCCTGTGCCAGGTCGATTAGAGCGTTGGGTGGGCCATCACAGTCATAAAGACCAGCACCGCTTTCGAGCTGGGGACGCACATCGATGTCTGGTGCGCGGAACAGCCAAAGTACCTCCCGCTCCAGGTCCAGATGGAACTGTCCCTCCGACCCGATCAAGCGGAGCTCGACCTGGTGCTTGTTGCCGCCCGCATTGACATGGGCAGAGCCTCCGTCGATGGTGCCGACGGCATCTCCGGCAAATCGGACCGCAATGGCGTCGTGGATCTCGACGGGTTCCCCGTGAGGCGCCGACATGAAAGCGAACACTTCGGTCGCTCGAAGCGGGGTCAACCACAGCGCGATGCCGAGAGCGTGGGTCAACTGAGCCTGCGCGTAGCCTCCACCCGAAAGCGAGGGGTCGTTCCAGGTGGCAGGTTCGGGCACGGTATCGGGCGAAGCCGCGGGATATGCGCCCGTACCGCCGAGAAGTTCACGTGTGGTCGACGCCATGTGGAGCATCATCTGCTCGATCTGGCCAATTCCCTGGTCGTCCATCAGGCGCTTGGCCATCCGGAGCATCGGCAGATAGTTCCAGCCGAAAGAGACGACCAGGTGGCGCTGCAGTTGGTCGGCCGTACGCGCCAGATCCCAGGCGTCGGCCGGGTCGATGGTCACCGGCTTTTCTACCAGGACATGAGCGCCTGCCCGCATGGCGGCCAGGGCGTGCTCGTGGTGGAACGCCGAAGGGCTCGCCACCAGGCAGATATCGATGCCGGCGTCGAGCACGCCGCGGTAGTCCTCGCTGGCGTACTGGAACCCCCAGTCATCGCGGATCTTCTCGAGCCTGTCCTTGCCCTTCCGGGCGACCGCCACGAACTCGACCTCCTGGCGTCGCTTGGCAAAGTTCGGCAGATGGGAAGCCACTGCCCACGACCCGGCCCCGATGACGCCCAGTCTCAGCTTTTCCACCCTGCCCTCCTCACTGGGCCCTCCTCAGCGTGCGGGCACCTGTACGCGCGGTCGAAACGAACCCCAACGTACGGTCCTACCCCGCATGTGTCAAGAATTGAGGGGTGAGCGAGAATCTCTACACCGAAGGCGAACGGCCCTCTGGTCGGAAAACGGGCATTGGTGACGGGGGCAGGGAGCGGGATCGGCCGCGCCTGCGCAGAGCGGCTCGGTGAGCTCGGGGCTTCAATCGTGGTTGCCGACCGGGATGAAGAGAGCGCCACGGCGGTGGGCCGTGTCATCGATGGAGAGGTTTGGGTCGTGGACCTGGCGCAAACAGCCGCACTCGAGAGCATCGACCTCGAAGTCGACATCCTGGTCAACAATGCCGGGTTCCAGCACGTCGACCCCGTCCCTGAGTTCCCGCCCGAGACTTTCCGCACCATGGTGGCTGTCATGCTGGAAGCCCCCTTTCTGTTAGTGCGAGCGGCTCTCCCGCACATGTACCGACGGGGCTGGGGTCGTATCGTGAACATCTCGAGCGTCCACGGCCTGCGCGCTTCGCCCTTCAAATCAGCCTACGTTGCCGCCAAACATGGCCTCGAGGGCTTGTCCAAGGTCGTCGCCCTCGAGGGCGCCGAACACGGTGTCACATCCAATTGCATATGCCCCGGTTACGCCCGAACGCCCCTCGTTGAAGGCCAGATCGCTGCTCAGGCCGTCCTGCACGGCGTAGACGAGGACGAGGTCATCCGCAACATACTGCTCCGGGAACCCGCCTTGAAACGCCTGGTTGAGCCCGAGGAAATCGCCTCCCTCGTGGCCTATCTGTGCGGCCCGGACGCCAGCTTCATCACCGGGGCCTCCCTCGTCATGGACGGCGGCTGGACCTCCCGGTGATGCACGGTCGCAGGACGCCGACGCCAGACAACTTATTCAACGGGCTGCCAGTTGGTAGCTGCCTTCGAAAAGTGGCCCGGGGGCCGGAGGTTCGAAGCTCGTCGTCCCGATGACCACGCGGTTGATGAGGGCACACCCGCCGAGTATGTCCAACCGCAAAGCTTTTTCGCCCGTGCTGTCGAGGTTTTGCTGGACTGTCCCCCACGCCGCGCCGTTCGACCAGAACCAGAGCGTCGGGGTCGCCGCCGGGGCAAAGGCCATGGTCCCGTCCCGGCCGTCGTAGTCAAAGCCGGTCACGGCGACAACGAGGCCCCAACTTGCCATGGCGCGTGCGTAGTGGTGACCGCATTCGGCTTCGTCGAAGGGGTTTCGTCTTTGGCCCGAGAACCGCTCGCGTGCCGCCGCCACGACGTCTTCAGCCAGCTCCAGCTGGCCGGCCTGGACGAGGCCAATGGCATAGACGTACTCGAGGCCCGTCCAGACCTCCGACCAGTACGGCATGGGGTGTTCAGGTACGCCGTCGGGGTACGACAACAGGATGTGGCCTCGTTCGCCTCGTACGGCATAGGTCCGCATGTAGTTGGTCCAGTCCCCGAAGTCAGGCACGTAATTTAGGGCGTGGATACTGGCCAGGGCCGCGCTCACGTGTTCGCGGTCCAATATCGCGGGTAGGCCGACGACGCGCGCGTACGTGTCGCCGACGAGCTGGTCCACGACGCAGCCTTCGCCCACCTGGAACTCCGGGTCGGCCGCGTTTTCCGCCCCCATGTTGGTGTGCCTCAGCCGGGGGGAGATGGCGGACAAATCTCTTGGCGGGACTATCTTTTGGCGATAGTAACGGCCGTTGAAGAGCACGGCTTCGGTTGAGGCGGCGCCGGCCGCAAAGATTGCGTTGCAGGTTTTGGCGAACTCCTCGTCGCCGGCCGCTTCCGCCATTATGGCGGCCGCTTCGAGGGCGGCCAGGTACCACGTCTGCACTTCAGGGTTTGGCCCGAAGTACTCGACGTCCATCGTGTTGTGCTGTGCTCCCTCGGCCAGGCCGTCGCGATCTGCGTCCCAACCACCATCGACCCAGGCGAACTCGAGCGAGCGGCGACAGGCCGGCCACAGCCGCCTCAGCCATTCGCCATCTCCTGACAGCTTCCATTCCCGGAAAAGCTTGACGACCGAACCGAATTGGCCATCCGCAGCAGCTAGAGGGTACTCACGGGCTCTTTCGAGCGGTAGCAGGACCCGAAAACTCATGGCACCGTCGGCAGCCGTGGCATGGAGGTACTCGATCTCGCGCATTTGCCTGGCCAGCGAGCCGAACAGGAACGCCGTCGCCAGGTCATAGTTCCAAACGTGCGTGCAAGAGCCGAGGCAACTACCCGCATCGTCCAGGCAGCCTTCCCAGCCGAGGGGGTGCCCGTCGCCATCACGAAAGAACGTCTGGGTCCTCAAGGTGCTGAGGTTGAACAGCGCCGCTTCCTTCACCGTGGGGCTCAGGTCGCTGGACCAGAACGCGGTTACGAAACGGGCGCTGGTCGCTTTGAGAGCGGGTAGGCGGTCGGCCTGGGCACTGACCACTTCCCAGGCATCAGAGTATTCCCTCGCGTAGAAGTTGCCCACGACCTCCGGGCCGGCCACGCCCCCGCGGCCACGCGGCCAGACCCAGGCGTGGCGGTTGGGAAAGTGCCAACCGAGAAGGAACGTGACCTCAGCCGCCCCGCCAGGCGGTAACTGCCGATGAGCCCCGACGGTGCCGGCGATGGCCGAGCCATACGTCGCTGAGGGGGCGCCGCTCCCACCGAAGGTCCCGCCGGAATGTTCGCCGGTCGCCACAAAACCGTGCCACATGGCCAGGAGGCCCTGGTGCCACTTCCCCAGTTCCCAGGTGGGCCCGTCCACGCTTGTTCGCCGAGTACGGCGGCTGACAGTGTGCCCCAGTCCTCGCTGCTCCGCCCCACTGCGTCGTCGGACAACAGGTAGCCCTGGATTCCGGGGCCGACCTCTTGGCTCGCCGAAGGCCGGCTCGGTAGGCCGTGGCTCCGCAGTGCGTGACCGGCCAGAGCTTCGAGGGAGAACATCACGCTGCAGTCGAGGGGTTGCTCCGCTACGGACTGCAAGCTGACGCTGACGACCGCGATCGGGAGACCACTCAGCCGCGAGTCGCCGGGTGAAAACGGGTTGAACACTTCAACCTGAGCCCGGACCGGGAAATGCGGGTCGCTGAGCACCACCCGGCCAAAGGGGTAGGCCGTCTCGTAGTCGCATTCGGCGAAACGCGGCAACCCCGCCAGCGGGGCCGGGGATTCCTTGCGCACCCTCGACCTCCTCGTCGAAAAGGCTGCCTTCGAGCACGCGCTGCCTGCGGCGGGGTGCCGTTCCCGCTGACGCGGCAGGCCAGGAAGGTCAGCTCGGAACGCAGGCCTTTGGAGGGACGATTTTCCAGTTCCCAGTCGCGGAACTGCCCTCGTCCACCGAAGCCGACCGTACCGGTGCCGATCCCACCGACGGGCAACGAAATGCGCACCCGGTCGCTGCCTCGGTAACGGCGTGCTACCGGCCAACTCGTGACGGTCCCGGGCGTCTCCGTCTGTACCACGTCGTCCCTCCAGTCAAGAGCCTTTTCCGCAAACGCGGCCCATCATGCTACAACAGACCTCTAGCGGCGACGGCCGCCGTTGCATTGGGGCAACATGAGCAGCGCGGACCACCCAGGAGGTCGTCAGTGACGGAAAGTACCCGGTACGGAGGAGATTACAACCCCGAGCAGTGGCCTCGTGAAATATGGGACGAAGACGTCCGGCTGATGAAGGACGCCGGCGTCAACCTGGTAACGGTCGGGGTCTTTTCCTGGTCTTCTCTGGAGCCAGCCGAAGGGGTTTATTCATTTGGTTGGCTGCGAGAACTGCTGGACCTGGTGGGTAATGCGGGGATCGGCGTGGACCTGGCCACCCCGACCGCCTCGCCCCCGCCCTGGCTGGCGGCTCGTCACCCCGAGGTCCTGCCGGTGGACGTCAGAGGCGCCCGCTACAGCTATGGCAGCCGACAGCATTTTTGCGTGTGCAGCCCGAGGTACCGGGCCATGGCCCGAGCAATTGTGGAACGGCTGGTGTCCGAGGTGGGCGACCACAACGCCATAGAAATGTGGCATGTCCACAACGAGTACGGTTGCCATGTCCCGTATTGCTACTGCGATTACCACGCCCAGGCTTTTCGCAGCTGGCTCCAGCGCAGGTACGGGACGGTGCAAGCCCTCAATGACACCTGGGGGACGGCGTTTTGGAGCCAACGGTTCGCCAGCTTCGATGAGGTGTTGCCCCCGCGGATGACGCCCACCTTTTTGAACCCGGCCCACGAACTGGACTATCGCCGCTTCAGCAACGACGCTTTTATGGAGGAGTTCCTCGAAGAGAAAGAAATATTGAAAAAGTCGAGGCCGGAGCTACCTCTTACCACCAACTTTATGGGCTTCTTCAAGCCTCTCGATTACTTCGCCTGGGCGTCCCGGCTCGACGTTGTCTCCACCGACAATTATGCCGACCCCGCCGACCGGATGATGCCAATGGTGAGCGGGATGCATTACGACCTCGTCCGCTCGCTCAATAAGGGCGCCCCCTGGATGGTGATGGAACAGACGACATCGCGGGTTAATTGGCGCCCGCATAACGTGCCCAAAGTGCCCGGCCAGATGCGGGCGATGTGTTACCAGGCGATCGCCCGGGGCGCCGCCGGGCTCCTCTTTTTCCAGTGGCGGGCGGCGCGGACCGGAGCAGAGAAATTTCACTCTGGCATGTTGTCGCATTCCGGCGCCCGCTCCCCGGTCTGGGCGGAGGTGGTCGCCCTTGGTCGCGAGCTCGAGCGGCTGGGTAGCCTGGCCGGCTCGAGCGTCGAGGCCCGGGTGGGGGTGGTTTTCTCGTGGCCCAACTGGTGGGCCCTGGAAGCTCCGTCCAAGCCCGCCAACGGCCTCGATATGGCCGGCCAGCTGAGCTGGATGTGCCAGCCGCTCTACGACCGCAGTGTCACGGTGGACTTTTGTCGTCCCGATGAGCCGCTCGGTGCGTACCGGGTGGTCCTTGTGCCGAGCCTTTACCTGGTCACCGCCGAAGAAGGCGCCAACCTCGTGTCGCATGTCGAACAGGGCGGGACTGCCCTCCTGTCTTTCTGGTCCGGGATCGTCGATGAGCATGAACGCGTCGATTTGGGGCCCTGATGGAGGCCCTCTCCGCCCGCTAATGGGCTGCGACGTCCTGGAGGTGGCGCCGCTTCCCGCTGACGACGTGGTCGACGTGGAGTGGGAGGACGGGAGCAGGACCACGGCATCGTTTTGGTCCGATGTCGCCGCCGACGGCAACGGTCACGTCCTGGCCCGCATCGCCACCGGCCCCGGGCCGGTCGCCCCGCCGTCGTTGAGACGAGCGTGGGCAAGGGTCGGGCCTACTATCTGGCCACGAAGCTGGATGCGGCCGGCCTCGAGAAGGTTTACGGCCAGGTAGCCGCGCTATCCGGTGATTACGGGGGAAGGCAGGTACCTCGAGGTGTCGAGCGGGTCATCCGCTCGTCCGATGGCGAGGTCCTCGAGTTCCTTGTCAACCACTCGGCCGAGCAAAAAGCGGTGAATGTCGCGGGGGGAGGTTTCGAGCTCATATCGGACCGGGAGCTCAATGGCCCCGTGGTGCTGCCTCCCATGGGCGTGGCCATCGTGCGGAGCTCCCGGCCCCTCCCGAGTTAGACAGGGGCGGCACTAGCATCTTGGGGGGCGCAATGAGGCAGACTGAGGACATACTCGGCAAGACGCGGGGCCTTTGTTGGCGGGAGTGCCCAGCCGAGAGCCGGGGATGACCCCGGGCGACCTGGCCGAACAGGTCTCTCCCCAGCAGGTCCGGTTCGCCAGCCGCGCCACGTACATCGCCTTTGCCGGTTCTGGCTTCGCCTTCGCCAGTTGGGCGGCCCGCATACCTCAGGTACGGGACCATTTCCACCTGCAACCCTCGACACTGGGTTTCGTGCTCCTGGCCATTGCCGCAGGGTCGGTCATCGCCCTTCCCCTGTCAGGGCCGGTAGTCGCTCGCTTCGGGGCGCGTCAGACAGTGGCCACCATGGCCGTTTTGCTCGGCGTGGGGCTGGTCATAGTGGCTGCGGGCTACCTGGTCGGCCTGGCCGCCATGGTCGTCGGCCTCTTTGTCCTCGGCTTTGCCAATGGAGCATGGGACGTCGCCATGAACGTGCACGGCGCCGGCGTCGAGCGTCACCTCGGACGCTCGATCTTGCCCCGTTACCACGCCGGTTGGAGCCTCGGCACGGTCGCCGGTGCTCTGGTGGGCGTGATTGTGGTGGCCCTCAACGTCCCCGTAACGGCGGACCTGGCCGTCGTCGGCGTCCTGGTCGCCGTGATCGTGCCCCTGGCGACGCGCCAGTTCTTGCCGAGCTCCGCCATCGAGCCGGACGCCATCGAGCCGGGTGTTCGCGACAACGCGCTACCCGCAAACGGCGAGGCGGAAAAGCGGCGCAGCGTGCTGGCGGCCTGGCGCGAGCCGCGCACATTGGCCATCGGTCTTTTCGTGCTGGCTTTTGCTTTTGCAGAGGGTACGGGTAACGACTGGATCAGCGTGGCGACGATCGACGGGTACCACGAACCGGCCGCCGTCGGGACCCTTGCGTTTGCCACTTTCCTGGCCGCGATGACGGCCGGGCGCTGGTTCGCACCGGTCGCCCTGGACCGCTTCGGGCGGGTACCTGTCATCCGGGTGCTGGCTGCGACGGGGATCGCGGGCGTGGGCCTGTTCGTGCTCGGCCCCGCCATGCCGGTTGCGTTCGTGGGCGTGCTCCTGTGGGGGGCGGGGACATCCGCCGGCTTCCCGGTCGGCATGAGCGCCGGCGCCGACGACCCCAGGTTCGCGGCCGGCCGCGTCAGCGTCATAGCCAGCATCGGCTATTGCGCGTTTCTGGGCGGCCCGCCGCTGGTGGGTTTCCTGGGCAATCACATCACGGTGCTGGACGCCATAACCGCGGTGGCCGTCCTGCTGGTCATGGCCACGTTCCTGGCCCCCGTCATCCGGCCGCTATCGGTCAACCGAGATGGCGCGCAGGGGGGCAACCAGGAGAAGTTGCCTCAGCAAGCCGGTCACGAATAGCCGGTCCACCCGGCGTTCCTGGACAGGAGGAGACGGTGTGGGACCATTGACAGTTGTTGCTCGAGGTCGGGAAGCAGACCGCGTCGAGTTGCTCACCGCCTCGAAGAGGCCCGCTTGATGGCCGTGAGCCGCCTCGCATGGTGCTCGACACTGACACCTTCAACGAGATCGACGACCAGTTCGCTCTTGTCCATGCCCTCCTGTCACCGGACCGGCGCCGTTGCGAAGCCATATATGCGGCTCCATTTCACAATGAAAAGTCCGATGGCCCGGGCGATGGGATGCGCAAGAGCTACGAGGAGATCCAGCGCATCCTCGAACTACTCGACCTCGGCGATAGTCCCCCCGTTCTCGAAGGGGCAACAGAGTGGATGAGCAATAGACCATCGGTTGAGCGGACTACCGCGACCGATGACCTCATCAGCCGCGCCCTCTCCGGCCCTACCGACCCTCTTTATGTGGTGGCGATCGGGGCGCCCACCAACGTGAGCAACGCTGTTCTGCTGGCGCCGGAGATAATCGGCCACATCGTGGTGGTCTGGCTGGGCGGGAATTCTCTCTATTGGCCAACCGCCCAGGAGTTCAACCTGAAACAGGACCCGTGGGCGTCCCGGGTGCTGTTCGATTCGGGGGTGGCCCTTGTGCACGTCCCGTGTTTGAACGTTACCGATCATCTCCTAACGACGCGCGACGAGATCGAGCATTATGTGAGGCCGCAAGGAAAGGCCGGCGAATTTCTGGCCGCCAGGTATGCGGAATTTGTGGACGACAACGTCGGCACCTCGAAGGTGATCTGGGACTTAGGCGCCGTGGCCTGGTTATTAGATGAGTCCTGGGCGACTACCGCGATCACCCAGAGCCCCATCCTGACGGACGAATTGACCTGGTCCAGGGACCCCACACGGCACATGATGGGCGAGGTTACGTCTGTGCGGCGCGACGCCATATTTGCCGACCTGTTCCGCCGGTTGGGCAACCATGCGGGTGGCCGGCCACGCGCTTGACCTCAAGTGCACTGTAGGTCGTACCCTCGAAACCGTGAGCACGAGTTGGCCAGGGCGCGTCGCTGACGCATCACCGCGCTCGGAGGGTGGCGTGTGGGCTCCACGCCGCCGGCCTCTGACCATTGGCCTGGTGCTCGCCGTTACCCTCGTTGCGTTCGAAGCGCTGGCCATAGCCACCGTCTTGCCGGTGGTCGGCCGCCATCTGGGCGACCTTCGCCTCTACGGTTGGGTGTTCAGCTCCTTCATGCTCTCCAGCCTGATAGGCATTGCGGTGGCCGGGACGTTGGCGGACCGTGGGCCGCTCGGGCGGCCGATGATTGCCGGCCTGGCTTTGTTCGCCGTCGGATTGGTCATGGGGGGGACGGCGCCCGACATGCCCGTGCTGGTGGCCGGAAGGGCGGTCCAGGGCCTGGGCGCCGGGGTGGTCCCGGCCGTGGCGTACGTAGCCATTTCGCCGCGGTTACCCCGATAGTTGCCAGCCGCGCATGTTTGCCGTACTTTCCACGGCCTGGGTGGTTCCCGGGCTGATCGGTCCGGCTATCGCCGCGGTGGTCGCCACCAGTGTCGGGTGGCGGTGGGTGTTCCTCGGCCTCTTGCCACTCGTGGTCGTTGCGGGCGTGCTGGCCTCCCTCGCCATGCGACACGTGCCGCCACCTGCTCGCGTACGCAGGGCCACCGTGCCGTACTTTCCCGTGCTTGGCGTCGTGGCCGGGGCCGGTTTGGCGCTGGCGTCGGTCAGTTCGGGCTACCTTCCTGGCGTTATCGGTGGCAGCATAGTGGGCGGGGCTCTCCTCGCCGTCTCGCTACGAAGGCTGACCCCGCCGGGTACGCTTACCGCGAAAAGCGGGTTGCCGGCCACGGTCCTCAGCCGTGGGTTGCTGACGTGCTGCTTCTTTGCCGGCGACGCCTTCGTGCCTTACACGCTCACCACCGTGCGCCATTCACCCACGACGTTGGCTGCGCTAGCTCTAACGGCTTCGACACTGATGTGGGCAGGTGCAGCCTGGGTGCAAGCACGGTGGGTTTCTCGCCTCGGCCCCCGGCGTCTGGTGCGCACGGGGGAGTGCCTCGTGGTTGCCGGGCTCGGGGTCATGGGTGCCGCCCTCGTACCGTCGCTGCCGCCTGCGCTCGGTGTCCTGGCGTGGGGGATCGCTGGTGGCGGTATCGGGTTGGCCTACACGCCCTTATCTCTGACCACGCTCGAAAGCGCCGCCCCCGGTGCAGAGGGCCAGGCCACGTCGGGCCTCCAGCTATGCGATGTACTGGGTCAAGCGCTCGGCACCGGAGTGGCCGGGGCGCTTGTCGCCGCCGCCGCCGCCAGCGGTTTATCCCACCGTTCGGGAGTGGGGTTCGCATTTTCGTTCGCCATAATCGTCGGCGCCGTGGCCATAATCATCGGGGTGCGCTTGCCCAAACGATTGTCTACTTCGGAAATAGCGACTTCGGAAATAGCTGCGCCGGAACTAACCACCTGATCCCTCGAAGGGCCGGCGGGTGGGCAAGCACTAGTGCCACGACAGGCAACGTTTGCCTGGTTGCACCCCGGAACCTTGAAGCGCCGACGGCGGTTTTTGCCACCGGCAACCGGGCAAACGTTCCTGGAGGCAGCACTAGCTCCGTTCGCGCTCAGCACGCAGACGCCGCACGGCTTCCTGGGGCGTGATCTCGCCTGCAGCCGCAGCCTCGAGCGCTCGAAGCCGCACGGATTGCCCCTCGGTCGAGCTAGCATCCGGCCGGTCTGTTACTGGTTCGGCGCCCGGTTGGCCCCCGACGGCCGCCACTATCTCGTCCAGCCGCGACCGAGCGGTGTTGTAAGAGACGCCCAGGTCGGCTGCCAGCCGTTGCAAATTGTTACGAGCCTGCAGCAGAAGGCCAACAAAATCCAGCTGATCGGGCGACAGTCTCCCGATCCAGCCGAGACTGAACTCACCTTCGATGGTCACGCCACTGCCGGGGCACCACAGACGCGTAACGACTAATTCAGCGCCACTCGAGGGAATCTCGGGTTAAAAGACGGTTCACTCGGGGGTTTCATCCTCGTCGTCGTCATCAGTGGGCGCATAGTCACCAACATCGCCGGTGAAGAACCCGAGGTCCTCGACCGCAACGCCCCCGGAAACCGCCTCTACTACGGCGCTTGGCTCGAGATCGGGGAACTTTCTACAGAGCCTGGCGACGAAGTCCACCGTCGCCCCGACGCTTTGTAGCTCTACCAGCTCGCACATATCGATCTCGTCGAAGAACTCCCGCATCCCCCGCGCGTACTCAGCTCCCACGCCGCCTTCCCAGCACTCGAGGAGGTCTCCGAGGTCGCCCTCGGGGAACAGTTCGCGCATCTGGGCAACGTAAGCCCTGGGCACGCCCACGGTCTTCAGCTCGACCAGAATCCTCGAAACTCATACTGTGGCGGCCCACGCCCATCCCGGGGAACCCACGCGCCCGCCCTCGCGGCGGAGGTGGCGGGGGCGGCGGAGGAGGCCCAGGGGGCTGAAAGCCGGCGTCGAAGGGTGCCCGGAACGGCCTCGAGTGCCAATGCCCGGCGGGCCCGGCCGGGCGGCCCGGTCCAGCGGGCTCTGACCGTGGTGGTGGTGCCGGCGGCTCGACCGCGTCGAGCAGCTCGAGGCCTTCGTCGAGGGTGACAGTACCGTCTGCCACCATTCGTAAAATCACCCGTCGCTCGTCGTCCCTCACAATTGCTAGTTATACCACCATTGTCTGGCAGACGCAATGGCAAAGTCCGCCAGCTCGACCAGCAGTAAATGGGCGCCCACTTAACGCACGCAAAGAGAACGGCCACCATCTGCTCGTGTGGCAGGGGCCAGCGTGCCCTTAGCGTTCCACGGGTCTCAGGGTTTCGTCGAACACACGCGCCTCGAGGGTGGGATGTTCAGCTTTCTCACGAACTCGATGGCGTCTGCCGCCGCCCACTCGCGGTCTATCCAGGAGTCCTCCCACTCGACCGACAGTGGGCCCGAGTAACCGATGCGGTTGAGGGTGAGGACCAGGTTATGGAAATCGATGCAGCCATGGCCAGGCGAAGCAAAGTCCCAGCCTCTCCGGGGGTCGCCGAAGTTGACATGCGAACCCAGGATGCTCCTCCGGCCGTCGGTCCGGATCCGCACGTCCTTTATATGAACGTGGTAAATGCGGTCGTGAAATTCTTCGGCAAAGAGGGCGGGGTCGAGGCCCTGGTGGACAAGGTGGCTGGGGTCGAGGTTGAGCCCGAACTCGGGCCGGTTACCGACGGCGTCAAATGCCCGGCGCGTGGTAACGAAGTCGTAGGCGATCTCGGTAGGGTGCGCTTCCAGGCCGAAGCGCACCCCCTCGGCGCCAAACACGTCCAGTATGGGGCCCCAGCGGTCAGCGAAGTCCTGATAACCGGCCTCCACCTCGTCCCAATCGTTCGGAGGGAACGAGTAGATGAGGTGCCAGATACTTGACCCGGTAAAGCCGTTTACCTGGTGAACGCCTAACCGCGCCGCTGCTCTTGCCACATCCATCATCGCAAGGGCTGCTCTTTGCTGGACGGCGGGGGGGTCCCCGTCCCCCCAGACAGACCGGGGCAACATGCGCTGGTGCCGCTTATCGACATGATCGCACACCGCCTGGCCTATGGCTCCCGCGCCCAGAGCAAAGCACTCGAGCTCGTACCGCTCCAACGTTTTTCTCACTTCTGCTGCGTACTGTGAGTCGCTGAGTGCCTTCTCGAAGTCGTAATGGAGCGGCGAACAGTTGAGCTCGAGGCCGTCATAACCCCATGCACGAGCCATGGCCGCGAGCGCCTCGAGCTCGATGTCTGACCACTGTGCCGAGAACAACGTGATCGGCCGGACGCCAACAGCCTGGCTCATGCAGCGGGCTTCCAATCGAACAGCACGCCCCCAATACCTGGTTCCCGTGCAGCCAGGTGCGCGTACACCTCCTGCGCCCGGTCCGGTGGCACCACATCCGTAACGAGCCCGGTCGTCTTGATACGCCCATCCCGGAAGGCATCGAAGAGGGCGAGGTAGTCGTCGTAAAGCGACCAGCGCGACTGCCAGGGCCCCGACTTCACCGGTAGCAGCCACTCGAGAGCACCGATGACCTGGAGGCCGCGGCGGTGGACTTCGGAGAGCATCGCCGTGGCATCCCCGCCGTAGACGCCACGCGGCGAACCGAGCAGGATGACCTCGGCCCCGTCACCGGCGAGGGAGACCGCAATGGGTACGGAGTCCGGTACGCCTGAAGCCTCAACGACGAGGTCTGGACGCGCTGCCAGTCGCTGGCCGACCGCTTCGGCCTCGTCCCCCCTTTCACGAGTACCGCGTCCAGGCCGGTAGCGGTGGCCATATCAACCCGGTGAGGGATGCGGTCCAAGCCGACCACGTTCATGCCGGCGAGTTGCAGTAGCTGAGCGGCGAAGTTGCCGACCAGGCCGAGACCCACCACGACTGCGTTGGCCCCGAACTGGACGTGGCTGGCCTTACGCACCGAGGTGATCGAGACCGAAGCCATCCGGGCCAGCACAAAGGAGCGGGCATCGTCGTCCGCCCGAAGAGGCACGATCGGGCGCCGGGCCGTATCGACGACGCCAAAGCGGGCATGCGGGCAAATGGCAAAGACCCGTTGGCCGACGGCAGCCGCCGGTGGGGAGCCCGGCAACGGCGGGCCCACGGCGACTACATTGCCGATAGCCCCGTACCCGGGGTGGTAGGGGTAGTAATTCCAGCTCCCCGGGACCCGTGTCCCGGGGTCGAGGCCCGTGAAGTTGGCCGTCTCCGTGCCGGCGCTGATCACCGACACGTCGACTTCGACGACTACTCCGCCGGGATCGAGCGACGACTCGTCGATTGCCACTTCTTCGACTTTGCAGTCACGCTCGCCCACAAACACGAGCCCGGGCCCTTTGAACACGATGGTCTCCTTTGCTCTTCTGGCGCGACGCCGCCGCCGTGGCGCGTCAACGCTGGTCTGCCGGCAACCGCCCGTAGGAGAAACGGCCGTCAACCAGGTAACGGTAGCTGGCCCGGACCGCCAGTACCATGTCCGCGGCCGTGTCGTCTATCTCGATGATGTGCCAGCGAATTGCCGCGTTGGCGCTTAGCGCGGCAGGGAGGTTGACCACGCCCTGGCCCAAAGCCGTCATCGGCACCCCACACGCTCCAGGACCGTCTTTAACGTGCAAGTAGTGGACCGCCTCGCCCAGGCCGCCCACGAGCTGTGCCGGGTCGGCGCCGCCCACGTGGGCCCAGTAAAGGTCGACCTCGACGTGCACGGGCACGCCGCGTTGACTTATGGCGTCGAGAAAGGCCTCGTAGGCAGGACGGTCGCCAACGCGCTGGGCGAACTCCCACTCGTGGTTGTGGTAGCCGAGCTCGTAACCGGCGTCCTGTGCCACCGCCGACGCCTCGGCGAAGCGGTCAGCGGCCCGAGCCACGGCGTCGGCAGAGGCAAAATCGTCCGGGTGGAGACTGGAAAAAAGCGCCGTGGCGCCAAGCCCGTGTACCTCCTCGAGCCTGGTCTTGCCCTCGTCGCCGTCCGGCAGGGGGACGTGGGCGCTGCACACCTCCAGCCCGAGGTCGTCGACGATCTGGCGGTACTCGGTTGACGACAGACCCTGGAGACCGGATCCCTCGACGCCGGCGAAGCCGATCTCGGCCGTCAGTGCGAGCACCTCGGGGTAGCTAATTGGTAGGTTTCGAAACGTATAGAGCTGCAGGGCAACAGGCCGCGGCAAAACTCCGTTATCCACTATCGGTCCGCTCCTTTCCGATGTCCAGTTACGGTATGTTACGAACTCTAACCGACGGGCGAATTCAGCCCAGGTGCGCGATGGGAGGGCCCAACAGTGGACGCGGGACAAACCAATGAGCGCGAGGCACGGGGCGTTCGGCGCAGCGGGACCTCTCTAAAGGACCACGTAATAATCGTGGCCGGTTCGGCCTCCGGTATCGGCCGGGCCGTGGCCGCTGATCTGGCCAGGAGAGGAGCGCGGCTGCACTGCATCGACCAGGATGCCGAAGGTAACAAGAGCCTGCTCGAGGAGGTGGCAGAGTCGCACGGGACTGCTTACGGTACCCCGGCAAATGTGACAGAAGAGCTCTCGATTAATGTGGTCGTCCGCGAAATCGTTTCGAAATGGGGGCGTATAGACGGGCTGGTCAATTGCGTGGGTATTACAGGCACTACGAATATCCGGAGCCACGAGGTGGCGCCCTCGGATTTCGAACGAGTGGTGCGGGTCAACCTCTACGGGGCATTTGTATTGTCGCGGGCCGTGCTGCCGCAGATGATGGAGCAGGGCTATGGGCGCATCGTGCACGTTGCGTCGATCGCCGGCAAGGAGGGCAACGCCGGTATGGTCGCTTACTCGGCCAGCAAGGCAGGGCTGATCGGCTTGGTCAAGGCCCAGGGCAAGGAGTACGCCCGGTCTGGCATCACGGTCAATGCGGTAGCCCCGGGTGTGATAATGACCCCTCTGATCGAGAAAATGCCGACAGAACAAGTGGACTACATGACGAGCCGGATACCCATGGGACGTTGCGGGACTTTGACGGAGGTGTCCGAGATGATCGCATGGATCATCTCGCCCGCGTCGAGTTTTACCACCGGGTTTGCGTTCGATTTGTCGGGAGGGCGTGCAACTTATTGAAAGTTTACGAGCCGGCCCCGCTCCCGTCGGACGAGCTGGGCATAACTACCCGCAACCACCCCTCTTTGGTGACAGCCGGTTGATCGGGGAGGAGGGCGTCCTGCGTCGCCGGGCTAATCGGGTTGTCTTGCCAGGTAGAAGGGTTGGTCCGAGCCGTAAATACCTGTTGTTTGGGCAGCCCGGTGCTCTTGGCCACCCGGGCGGTGGCCGGGTCGAGCAGCAGGGGACCGACGCGGAACGTCGGCAACAGCGTTTTCAGGGCCTGGGCGATCCAGTCACGAGCCAGGGAAGTCGTGACCCGGGGCAGCAGGCCGCACGTTGCGTGGACCCAACCGCCGGGCGCCATCAGGACGGTGAGGGTGATCGTCTGACCGGGCCGGCACTGGAGGGGGGTTTCGGTGGCGTCGACGTAAGGGTGGGCAATGGCCTTCACCGGCGGCGCGGAGGCGGACGCAGGCCCCAGGGCACCTAGTTGACCGAGCAGGCGGCCTGAAGCGCGGCCCTGCTGGAGTACCTCGGGGGAGACGGGAGTGAAGAGGCTGTAGTCGTCGTCCACGAAGTACCCGAGAGCGGTGTCGTCCGTACGGGTCAGTTCACCCACGCGCACCGTCACCGCCGTGGACGACAGCAGGTCGTACGCCGCTTGACGGGTAGCCATGTCCGCCGAGTTCAGCTCCAGCTCCGCGCCGCTCCCGGTAGCGAGGTCGTCGAGCACGTCGAGTTGCAGGGTCATCCGTAGCACCGCTATCGGACGACCGACAAGGACCGACGAGTGCTCCGTGCCGACCCAGCCCAGGGGGTCGGATGTCCAGGCTGTCGTGTCAATAGTGCGTAGCAACGCGGCCAGCGCGCTTTCCTGACCAGGTGGGGTCAACCGGTCCGCCGCCACCAGCCCGGCCGCGAAGCGCACCACGTGGCGAGCAGCGAGGTCGTTAGGCCTGACGGGAGCCGGTGGCGCTCCAATCGGCCCCGGCCGGCCGGGCGCGCCTTCCCAGACGACGCGTTTGTTGAGGTCTTCGAGCAGCGAGCCAAGCGGGTTGGCAACGGCGTCGTAAACCTCGAGCGAACCATCGAAATGGTCCGGCAGCAGCCAACCCGAGACGGGGCTGATCGTCAGGGCGGGTTCCTGCTGGTCGACCATCGCCAGGGCGGGGTCGGTCCCGTCCGGAGCGGAAGCGTCCACGAAGTCCAGGGACAGCCGGGCGGGCCGCAAGACCCGGGGCCGCAAAAGAAGTTGAGGCGCCGGCGGCGTGGTGCCAGTAGCCGATGTGGTGCCAGTAGCCGGGGAGGATGCTGTTGCCGGGGCCGATGATGTGCTCGTTGCGGCGGCCGGCGGCGCCGGCAGCTGGAGCTGGGCACCCACCTGCACGTTCGCCGGATCAAGGTCGACGGTGCGCCCGAAGGCGTCGACTATACGCAACGCGCTGAACCAGGCCGTGCCCCCCCTGACCAACAACGGGCTGGCTATCGGCGCCGGGAGGATCGGGTTCCCGGCTCCGTCAGCATGCGTCCGGCTGGCATCAGCCAGAGACAGGCCAAGAAGTTGGGGCTGTAGTTCGGAGAGGACGGCGCTCAACAGGTCGAGCGACCCGGCAATGCTGGCGATCGTGCCGATGGCGGTGTCCTGCTGCGGCTGGAGGACCGCTCCGGAGGTGCCACGGGCCGTCTCTTGAGCCAGGAACGACGCCACCTGCGCCGAAAACGTGCGGGCACTGACCGAGGTAAGCAGGCTCCTTCCGGAATACACCCGGCTGGCTGTCGCAGTACCCGGGTCGGGGTCGCCGGCAGGCTCCAGGTCGACGTCGCCGAGCGCCCAACGTGCGACGGTGCCGTCGACACGGAGCGACAGTTGCCACTCCAGGTACAGCGGGACCCAGGGCTGGCCCAGGCCGTGGTGGCGACCGGGCTGGGTTCGGTGCCCGCCCGCAAGGACACGGCCCGGAGAATGTCCTTGCCGGCCACGGGCGCGGTGGTGTCCCACCTCAGGGCGTGCTCCGCGGTCAGCCGGGCGGTCACGGCGGCCAACGGCAGCCCCGTGGCGGTGGCGGCCGCGGATGCCGTGTCGGCTAGGCGGTAGGGGTCGTCCAGGACGTGCTCTTGCAGGAGTTGGTCGCACTCGGGGGGCAAGGCGCCGTTACCGAGGGGCTGGACGAGGTCGGAGCCACCGATGAGACCGGTGAAAATTGTGCACTCGGTGCCGCTGACGCGACAAGCGAGGGTCTGGTCGCTCGTAAACCGGCCATCGTAACCGTGCCGCAGCGAGCGAACAGGCCCGCGCACGGTCAGGACAGGGTCAACCGGTACCCACCAGGGTTCGGCTGCGACGGGCACCATGCGTACTTGTGCCGAAGCCGGCGTTACTGGCGAACTCGGGGCGGCTGGCGAACTCGGGGTGACTGGCGCTATCGCCGACTGCTTCACGAACAACGCAGACAGGGTCTCCTGCGGGGGCCGCTCAACCAGCAGGTCGAACCGCCTTTCGTTGGCCAGTTCGCTGGTCGACCCAGCCGCCGCCGTGGCGGCCTGCGTCGCCGCCGTTTGCTGCAGGGCGCTGAGACTACCCGCGACTGAGGCGGCGCCCTGGGCCAGTACGTCGCCCGTCACCAGCCGGTCGCTGCGCTGGGTCGACCCGGCGCGAGCGACGAACCCCGACGCCTGCACGGCCTGATCGAGGTCCACCAGGCCATCGGGCGTGTCCAGCCGTTCGATCAAACCAAGGCTGAAGGCCTCGATGAGCTGCTCGTCGCTGGCATTGTGGGTCGGGTCGTTCGCGGCCACGACCGCCGCGAACGCCTCTGTTCCTGTCACCCCGACGCCGACTTCGATGGCGCCGGGGGCGGGGGATCGGGTCGGTGCCGCCGCCGGCGGGCAAGATGCCGTAGACGCTGCCGTGGAGGAGGCTCAGCCTCGGGTACTCAACGGGCTGCGCAGTAATTACGGTGCCGGCGGCGGCGATGAGGTCGCGGTGGACGGAGCCGAGTGCGGAGGCAGTTGACGCCCCCCCTGTATCGACGGACGAGCCGATGCCAACCTGCTTTTGGACGTAGCCAAGGTCGGCGGCCCGGTCGGCGGTCAGCTGGCGTGCTGCGGCAGCGCGAGCCGGGACAGCGGGAGCCGACCATTTCAGGGCGTTCATCCTGTCGACGAACCCGGCCAGGTCCGGGACGTAGAGCGGGTCGTTACTGTCCACCGACCACCAACCGCAAACGAGGTAGGAAATGGGGCCGCCGCTATCTTGGGGGTCGAGGTCGCTCAGGTCGTCGTACATGGCGAAGCGGTTCTCGACGGCGTCGAACACGGCCGCCCAACCCGGGTCCCCGCCTGCCGCCGTCGTCAACTGGGCCGACGCGAAGTCCGGGGTGCTGCCGGGGTTGTCGGCGGGCGGAGTGCTGGTCGGCGCCCAGGTGGCAAGGTCGGCCTTCCGGCAACGTTCGGACTCGATCATCCAGCCCCGGGTGCGGCGGGGCGCACCCCCGCCCACCCGCACTACGAGCCAGCGGTCGGCCAGTGGCGGGAGCTGCGTACCGACGTGGCTGCCAGGCGCTGGTGCAGTGGGCGTCAGCGGGCTGGCGGTCTGCGTCAAGCCGTCCGGGGCGGCCCAATGCAGGTAAACACCGGCCGGACGGGCGACGGCCGGGCTGAACGGGGGCACCGGCGGCATCGCTTGCCGTATGTCGCCCCCTCCCTCTGACTGCGGGTTGGCTAGCAGGGGCAGGACGGTCACGTGTGTTATTGCGTCGTGGGGACCGACCACGAGGGCCTGGACATCGACAGGTACGAGCACTCGCGTGGGGCGAGGAAGCGTCGGGTCCCAGGTCGTCAGGCTGCCCAGGTCTATACCGGTCCTGGCCACGGCTGAGAAGGCGGCGGACGAAACGGAGGCGGTGTTGAGCAAGGGCGCCGCTACGCTCGTCGGGGCGTTTGTCACGACGCGCCGCCGGAGGCCGCCGATTTGACCTCGTAGCTCGGCCAGGTCCGCATCTCCGTGATGCCGATGTTGGCCTCGAAGACGGTGGAAAATGCCGGGGGCCCTGCTCAGGCGGCCCCAGCACCTGACGGTAGGGCAACCTGATCATTTGCAACGCGAACATCGTTGAGCTTTCCGCCTGTCCCGCCCCCGTGATAGCCGCCTGGAGAGCGGCCATGTCGATCACTCCGGGGGCATTGGCCCTGAAGGGGACGGATATCGGGGGCGCGTTGCCCTCCGTCAGGTCCCCGCTCGAGGCGTTCGGGCGGACGGTTAGCTGATAGCTCCAGTTGCCCGGCGAAGAACCCGTATTTTCGTCGACGCCGAACTGGATGCCGTGGCGGGGCTCGTCGATGTGCACGATGGCGGGTGTCCCGTCGAAGATAACGAGGAGGACGCTGGCGGCCAGGAGTTCGAGGCGCATGATATGCAGTCGGCTGGGGTCGTCCTGGGCCGTATCCGGAGTGTTGGGGTCCCGGTAGGCGCGGATGTGTATGCCTGGCCAACCGCTTACCGCCTGTGACCTGATGAGCATCCCGGTCAGCACGTCGGCACTACCGACTTCGGCTTGCTCGCCGCCGGGGACGCGAACAGACCGTTCCGCCTGGTCGAGGTCGTCGCGCACCGCCGGGTAGACCTCTTGCAGTACGGCCCGGTCTGCGTCCGTGACGGCTCCCACCGAAAGCGCGCCCTGGAGCAGGGCGTCCGTCCAACCGCGGTCGACGAAGAAGAAGCGGGCTGATTCCATCGGCAGCAACCTCGTGTCGGGTACGAGGTGTTGGAAGGGGACGCCGGAGAGCAGGCGCAATGCGGCCAGCCAGGACCGGGCCGGGTCGGGTAGGAGCGGGGCCGGGGTTGTAGCCGTGGTAGCCGGGGCCAGGTCTTGGGCAACCGTGGTGACAGCGCTCCAGGTGGACCTGATCACCTCCGCGGCTCCGACGAGCCTGATGATCACGCTTCCTCCTCGGTCCGGGCCGATGCCACTTCGGCCTCCGCCACCTTCGTCGTTGCCGCCTCCGGCGATACCGCGGTGCCAGTGACGGTGGTGCCAGTGACGGTGGTGCCAGTGACGGTGGTGCCAGTGACGGTGGTGCCAGTGACGGTGGTGCCAGTGACGGTGGTGCCAGTGACGGCGGTGCCAGTTGCTGTGGTGCCAGGCGCTTCGGCGACGGCGTGGACGGTCGTGGCCACCGTCCCGATGGTGCTTATCGTGCTCATCGGGAGGCTTATCGGTTTGAGCAGTACCGGCGGCTCGAGTACCGCTGGTGCCAGGGTTACCTCGCGCAGGATCCCGGTGGCGGCGGTTACGGCGCGAGCGTTGGCGGCGGCAAACGACGCCACGGTAAGGGCGACGAGCTGCTGTGGGGCGGCCGGCGCGGTGGACGCAGCCGGGAGCCCGACTGTCGTCGGCGTGGAGGGGTCGCCCAGCAGGGAGGAAACGGTGGTGAGGTCGAGGCCGAAGCCCGCCGAGATGGCCTCTGAAAGGCTCTGCCCTCCAGAGAGCACGGACGGTGGTGTGGTGGCCGGCCGGACCGGGCCGAGGGCCGTAGCCCCCAGGGTCGATAGCAGCCCGGCCGTCACCGCCGCACTGAAGTCGGACGGTTTTTGGGCCAGGACGGTGGCGAGTTGCTGGTGCAGCGGCGAGCCGCCAGCCGCCAGCAGGGCGCTGACACGGCTGAGGGAGTAGCCGGCGGACCGCCAGGCCAGGAGAGCAGCGATAAGGCCCGGCTGCGCGGCAGCCATCGTCCGGCCGAGCTCATAGGCGACGGCGAGGGAGATCTCCTCGCGCCCATCCGGGCCACCCCGGCGGAGCTGGTCACTGGCCCAGGCCAGTACGCCGCTCGGGTCGGTCACGGCCGGCCGGGTAATGGCTCTGGGCGTGAACGGCCCGCGGTACCACGAGGTCGTCTGCGCCCCGGCTCGCGTTATGCCCTCGACGGCCAGGTGGCCCGTGTCGACCACGATGAGCGGGGCGCGGGGGTCAGGGGCAGCTGGAGGAGCGCCCGGCGCGGCTGCCGGAGGCGGCGGGAGGGGGCGTCCCCAGCATCCCGAGGTCGAGGTGCTGCATGAGGTAACGGAAATCCCCTTCGGGCACTGACGTGAAGGACCAGTTGGCCAGGACGGTAAAGCTGAGGATGGGGATGGCCGGCTCCAGGAACTCGGGGGCCAGGGCGAAGCCGGCGATAGCCGCCGCCCCGCTCAGAAATCGCGCGGCTTGGAGTAGTGGAGGCGGCGACCGAAAGAGTGCCGCGGCGAATGCTGGACGACCAGGCATCCACGGGCTGGCTCGGCTGCGCCGCCGTCAGTGCTCTACCGGTAAAGGCGGCACTTACCTCGGCGAACTTTGCCGACGTGGTCGTGGTCTCCGCCGAGGGAGCGGCAGGTGCGGGTGTAGCCGAAGCGGGGGTGGCAGCCGGCTCCGCTGTGGCCGCCGTCATCAAAGATCGAGCGGCCACAATGCTTTCCAGTGGCAATGCTTGCGCAGTGATCGCGGTCTGGACGCCAAGGGCGATGGTGGTGTCGTCGTATACCCGGAGGATCCCGAAGGTATTGGCCGGCGTTTCCACTGTTGGCAAGTCGTTGGCGTGGCCCTCGAGGCTGATGAGGAAGGCGCCGTACCTCCGGGGCGTGGCCGGCCCACCGGGCGCGGCCGGAGGCCCGGGCACCGGGAGGCGGTTGGCCACCACCACCGACATCCAGCCGTCGCTGCCCAGCGCCAGCTCAGTGTCCGACATGTCGACTTCCCGGACGTGAGTAAGCCAGGGCAGGTCGGTAAGGGTGGGGAACACCGCCTGGACGACGGTCTGGCTCACCCGCAGCACGTCCTGCACCGTCGCGTCCTGGTCTTCTGGATCCGGCAAGCCCGCCGTGTCGACCGGCTGGTTGGTCACCAGCTGCCCTTCCCCTTCGGCCAGGACGACCAGGGCCAGCCAGGGCGGGGTGGTAGACGGGCTGTCGGTGAGGACGATCCGGCGTTCGTAGGGCAGGGTGCGCCGCTGCAGGACAATTTGGGGTAGCCGGTCGGCGTAGGCCCCCGAGCTGTCCGGCGGTGGGAACACCGACAGCTGCTGGTCCTTCGGCAACGTGAAGCGTGGCCCCACGATCTTGAAATCCCAGCTGGCCGGGTTGATGCCCGGGATTGTGGCGTTCCCGCTGGTGACATCTATCGCCTGCTGGACCGTCAGGGTGTAGTCGCCTGCCGGTAGGGGTGGGCGGACTGAGTCGTGGATTACGAAGGTGCCCGGGCCGACGGTATTGGGGCTCACGTTGGCCATCAGGACGTTCCTCCTGGCGCGGGGGTTGGCGAGGGTTTGTCGACGGGCACGGGGGCGGGAGGTACCCACCGCACCGTGGCCAGCCCGGTGGGGGCACTAAGGAGGGGGACGACGAGGTTCCCCGCTCCGCCGGCGGCGATCTGATTGGCCGTGGTGGCCGCGTCGGCCGGTCCACCAAGCGCTCCGGCCAGCCGCCACGACGGCCCGCTCCCGACCGAGATCACCACCGGGCCGGTCTCGCGCGGCACCACGTCATAGACCAGGTAGGCGCGGCCAGCAGACGCCACCAGGACCGGTGGGGCAGCGGTGCCATCAGCTTGAGTTGGACGGGTGGCCCCGGACAAGCCAAGTGAAAATTGAGCCAGGTCGGCGTCCGCACTGGCGTCGACGGTCACGACTACCGCGGTGGTGTTGGAAGGCAAGTACGTTGTCACGACCGTCGCCTGAGAGGCGGCCGTGCCGGCCGAGACCCAGGCTGCGTCGGCGGCACGGAAGGCACGATCGGGTGCCGGGAAGCCGGTAACGACCGAACCGGCAGCCAGGGTGACCCCGGCGCCCACCCATGGCAGGCGGTCTGTTGCCGCCCACCCGGCCAGGCCGGCCGCCGGTGCCCCCGTGCCGCCGATGCACCACGTCACGAGGCGGGCGGTGTGCCACGGGACGGGGACCGAACCCGAGGCCACGGTGCTGTCTGAGAGGACTTCGCCTGTTCCCGAAATGGCGACCACACGCACCGCCGCGGTCCCCGTAACGGCCAGGGAAGGCCGGGGAGCTTGCCGGTCCATGTCGAGCTCGTGGTTGGGGAGCGTGGTGACGAGCACGTCGCCGGGCAACAGTGATGCGCCAGCACCGACGATCGCTTGTTCCTGGGCCGTCAGGAGGGATGAGGCCTGGGGGTCGGTGCCTGCCTGCCGAAGCGCCTCGGCGGGGGTGCCCGCTCGTTGCGAGGCGGCGCCGCCGTCGCTGGCCACCAGGGCTGTGGTAGCCGGCGCTGTGGTTGCCGGCGCTGGCGATCCTGCCACTGCGGTTGCGGCTACTGCAGTTGCGGCTACTGCAGTTGCGGCTACTGCAGTTGCGGCCACTGTCGTGGATGGTTGGGGGGCCGGGGCGCTGCGTGTCAAGTGCGCGCCCAGCGCCGGGTCCAGGCCCTGAGCCACCATGGCCACGGTCGGGACGGGTGCGCGGACAAGGGCCGCCGCGCTCGAGGAGGCGGCCCCGATGCTGGATGGCGCCGTGCCGGCCGGCGCCGACGTACGGATGACCGGTCTGATGGTGGGAGCCGGGCCACCCCGGAGGAGCCCGGTCACAACCGGCGGGTGGACGGTGGAATCGATAGCTACGGGAGCGACAGCGCGAATTGTCGTCAATGCCGGCGGGGCCGGGTCTGTGGGGGACAACCCTTCGGTAAGCAGGGCCAGGCGCGGCGGGGCGACCCGGTTCCTCACGAAGGAAGCCGCCGTGTAGGGGTCCGGGACCTCGCCGAACAGGCCGGTCGTAAGGAAGTTTCGGGCCTCGGCCAGGGCAGACGCGGGGTTGGTCGTCGCGCTGGCGAAGAACGAGGCGGCGTTGCTGGCGTCGACGTCGAGGGTTGGCCGCACGCTCTGCTCGCTGGCAAAGGGCAGCGGACGACGGTCGGACGCTTCGACGTCAACCTGGTTGTAGTTGACCTGAGGGGAACCCGGGGCGACCTGCGGCGCGACCAGAAAGGGTGAGCCCGCTGCCGGCGGTTATCGTGTCGCCGCTAGGGACCGTCCCCGAAGGGAGTTGTGGCGCCCAGACCCCCTTTGGCATTGGGGCGGTGGTAAGCGCTACCGATAGCGGGGGGCCCGGCGTGGCGGCGAACACGATGGCGGGCAACGTTTCGTTGGCGACCGACGTAAGCGTTATCCCGAGGTACGAATCTATGGCGCCCACACCCATGGGGGCGATGGCCACCGTGCCGGTTGTCTGGTAGGCACTCACCGAGGACGCTCCCGGGGCCGGCGGGAACGGGTCGGCGGGATTGATGGAGACTGAGGCGAAAGTGACGGCCGCGCTGGTCGCAACGCTGAGGCTGAACTCGGGCAGCAGCAACCATGGTTGAGCCACAGAGCCGTCCGGCGCCGGGGAACTGCCAGGAGTGAGCATCCCGCTGGCGGGAGCCGCCGAGAGCTGAGGCTGCGCGTCGCCCTTGGCCGTCAGGTACTTGTTGGCGAAGGTTGTCCAGTCAAGGGTGGGAGTCGAGCCGTCTGTCGAGCTGCCGAACGCTATCGTCACCGACGTCACGTCCAGGTCGATCTTCGCACTTCCGTGGATGCTCGGGCCCTCGACCAACACGTCGGCGCCGAGATGGAACGAGAGGCTGACCGTAATGGTGCCGAACAGCAGGTCGACGCTGAACGTGATGCCCGCTGCGATCGCCGCGTAGGCATGCGCCGAGAACTTGAACGGGTCGAAGTAGACGATGGCGTCCACGCCCAGGGTCAGCGACGCCCAGGCCGGCCCGAGGGTGAGTGCCGCCGTGAAGTTGGTGCCCGCCATGATCGCTTCGCTGGTTAGCGCAAAATAGGTTTGCCCGCTGATCGTGAGGACGTCACCTATGCACCAGCGGTAGCCGACCCGGGGGACGTCCGGGTAACCGTCGTGATGGAACGAGGGGTTGTAGCCGCCGAGGGTGACTACGAACTGGCCCGCGTTGGGGTTGGGCGAAAACCATGAGACGTAGGCGAACCCGCCCGTCAGCCGGCAGTCCGGGTCGAGCAGGTAGGACTGGTCGGTCAGTTGTGCCAGCACTTCGAGCAGGCCGGCGCTGGTCGAGAATTCGGCCATGAGAGCCAGCTGGATCTGGGCCAGCGGCAGCGCAGGCGTTGGTAGGGCGGCTGTGGCCAGCCCGAGCAGCGTCAGCATGAAGCCGTTCCCGACCTCTACGGCCACGACGGCGGACACATCGATAAGAGCGAAGGAGGTAAATGAGACCCCGGCGGCGAACCAGAACGTTCCCTGCTGGGGCGGGAAGGATGTGGACAGCAGGTCCATGGCCCCGGACGGGTCGGCGGCCAGGTTGCTGTTCGGGTCCAGGGCGGCGATCAGGGGGAATGTCGATAGGTCGTTGAGCGAGGTGGGGAGCACCAGGGCGCGGTTGATGCCGGCGCCGCCGGCCAGCCCGGTGACGAAGAAGGCCGGCGGGCCGCCGATCGGGGCATCGATGGCGGCGAACACGAACAGCGATGTGAACGGGCCGGTGGGCGAGGGGAACTGCCCGTACCCGGCGAAAGCCGTCAGGCCGTACGGCCCGACCGTGGCGCTGAGGACGCCCACGTAGTCGGGCGGGTCACCGGGCAGCGAGGGGTTGTCGCGACGGCGGAGCCCCCCGACCAGAGAAATGCCGCCGCCCGAATAGGCCACGTCGAGGCCATCCAGGTCGATCGTCCAGGCGCCCGGGTTGGTGAGGGGCGTCGGCCCCGGCCATTGGGCCCCGACGGAGAGGTCGTCGACGTCGAGGGAAAGGCCGGCCAGGGAGATGCCGCCACTTATCAGCACCCGCACGGCGCTTACCTGCCCGCCGGCCTGGTCGACCCCGAAGCCGACGTTGTCGACCCGTAAAGGCCCGAACGACTGGTCGATCGGCAGGATCCACGGGCCGCTGCCCGGTCCCGCCGTGAGCGCCCATTGGAGCGACGAGTTGCCCTGTCGTTTTTGCAGTGCCAGTTCGGGCGAGAACGAGGGCCGCAGCGGGCTGTTGTTGCTGCCCCCCGCTTGTTGTGCGTTGCCCAGGATGCCCTGCGCCACGGAGTTCTGGCCCCCGGAGGCGCCGGCGACGGGGACGGCCAGGTCGCTCAGCTGGATGGCGACGCCCCCGTCCGTGGTGGCCACGTTCCCGCTGGTCGTCGCCACCCGGAGCAGGGTATATAGGGCGACGGAACCGATCTGGGCACCGGCGTCGAGCAGGGGCCCATCCGACCGGTAGAAGCGCAGACCAAGGCCCTCAACGTTGATAACAGGAGCCACCGGCGCCGTGCTCGAAAGGAACAGTACCGATAGCCCGGGTGGCGCCTGCGGCGGCGAGACCCAGTCGTCCGCTGCTTCCAGGCCTATCGATAACGAGCCGCTTACGATCTCGGCCCGCTGGCCGGTTTGGACGGTGAGGGAAACGCCCAGGAGCTCGCCCTGCGGCGCCACATTTTCCTTCGCTATGGCCACCACCAGGTTGTCCGCCACCGTTGCCGTCGCCACCGGGGCCAGGTTGCCGATGAGGGTGGCCAACCGTTGCGGAAGGTCGGTCAGAGAGAGCAAGGCTGGGTCGAGGACAGGAGCCGAAGCGCTCGTGATCAGCACGTGCTGCAGGAGGCTCTCGATCGTCGTCCCGCCGACCTCGGTGTTGAGCAACTGCTCGACCTGCGGCTGGGACAGGGCCAGGTCCGCTACCGCCGGGACCAGCAGGTTGGTGACCAGCACCATGGGGTCCGGCTGATGGGCGGCCGTCGAACCGGGTGTCTGGAACGAGACCGCTGGCGGGCTCGAGAGGGCCACCATCAGGACCGCGCTCTGCGGCCCGGGCGTCCCCGGCCAGGCCAGGCCCAGGCTGACAGTACCGGGGGAGACCTGCGAGCCCACGTCCACTTCGAGGACCGGGGCCAATGACAGCGGCCCGAGCTGGAGCGGGTGGGCGCTGTCTACCCCGGCTGTGACCTTGAGCTGTCGCAACCCGCTGCTGTCGGCCGTAGCGTCGAGCGTGACCGTGATGGCCGGCGCCGCTATCCCGAAGCTGATCGAAGTGTCGAGCGTGAAGACGGCCGGGTTCCCGCTCAAATCGACTTTTAGCGACTGCTTTCCGTAACTGACCTGGACGCTGGCGGCGGTGTTGAGATCCCACGGTGCCGGCAGTGTTGGCGGCGTCCCCGGCTGGGTGGGCAGGAGGTTGGCCAGGTCCGAAAGAGCGCTGGGACCGGCCGCGACCAGCCGACGGACCAGTTCGCCGGCCGGGTTGGCACAGAGGGTGCGAAGCTCGTTGGCATCGAACGTCGGTTGGCCAAGGCCGAGCGCGCCACGTATGCCGCCGAGGACGGCGGGGAGGGGCGCCGGCCCGGACGACTCGAGCGTGCTGAGCAGGAAGGGCAGGGCTTCCTGCCCGACCGCCTGGACGAGGCTGCCCAGACCGGGGCAGCTGGGCAAGAGCGGCACGTCCCCGGAGGCGGTATGCAGCAGGGCGCTGAGGCCCGCACCGCCCAGCCCGAGCTGGAGCGAAATTGCCCCACCCGGGGGGCCGAGCGTGGCCTGGAACTGCGGCACTGGCGGCGCACCGGGAGGCAGCATCAACCCGAGTTGCACCTGCGCTGTCGGGCTCGAGGTCGTCGAGGTACCCGTCGTCGGGGTGCCCGTCGTTGGGGCGAACGACAGGCCCAGTTGTAAGCCTCCTGTGGTCCCGGGCCTCGCCAGCAGCTGCACGCCCGGGGCCAGGGGCAGCGCTCCGTGGGGCGCTGAGGCCAGGCCAATGGCACCGCGTACCGCATCAACGAGGCTCGCCGCTTGGTCGGGGTTGAGCTGGCCTCCGCTGCCCAGCACGTTTCGGGCAAAGCCGGCGGGGTCGCTGACCAGCCCGAACGGAAGGGGAACCAATGCGCTCGAGCCGTTGCCGGAAAGAAGGCCAAGCAGGGCCAGTGCCGGGTCGACCTGGGACCGGGCGGCGGCGGTGACCTGCTCGCGCAGGTTCGACACGAGGGCCTGGACGCCGGCGGCGGCGGCCGCTTCTACGATGGCTGCGCCCGCCCCGGCGATCTGTCCCGTCGCCGGTCGGGGCAGGAGGACGACCCGGTCCGGTAACCCTCCGGGTGCCTTCGGGAAGTTTATGGCTACCGTTGGCGCCGCCCCGTCCAGCTGGACCTCGAGGACCGGCAAACCATAAGCGTCGGTTGAAGACGCGGGGCCAATGCTCAGCGAACCGGACCAGGAACCCTGGCTGCTCACCTGCAGCGAGCCCTCGATCGATGGCCCACCAGAGAGCGCCGTGGCGGGCGCAACGGTAAGGCTCATCGCCGACGATGCGGCGGCGAGGTCGACGCCCACTGATACGCCGCCGGCGCTGACCATCACCTGGGTGCCCGTACTGGTGGTGTCCCCCAGCAACTGGCGCAGGGCGCCGGCGGCGGCCGCGGCGGCGCCGGTCGTCCCGAGCGCTGTCTTCAGCTCGCCCACCGGGTCGAGCAGAAGGCGCTGAACTGCGTCAACAGACAAGGCCACCTGGGGGAGAGGTGTTGTCTGGTCAGTGAGCCCGAGGGCGCTGAGCAAGTTGGCTAGAGCAACAACTGGCCCGGTGCTCGGCAACGGGTTAATGGCAGCCGCCAGCCGTCCCAGGAGGACCCGGGCCTCGGGGGTGACAGCGCCCGAAGAGCTCAAGGCCCACGCGGACTGGGTCGTGCCGAGGGCGCTCCCGTCGATGAGCTTGATCCCGGCCGAACCGGACAGGCCGGTGCCGGCGAGGGACAGGTCCAAATTGAGCTGGGCGCGCCGCAATGCCGGTGTGCGGCTGACGCCGGGGCTCGGGCTGGCTCCCTGGGCCCTCCTGAGAGCCAGCCGCCGGCCCGGTAGATGTCGATTGACACGCTGATGGCCGCGGCCGGCGAGGGCGCAGCCGCGGCAAGAGGGAGCCCGAGGGCACGAGCGGTGCAACCGATGTCAAAGCTGACCCCGCTGGCGTCGGCGGCCGACGTTGCCGCGGGGTAGGTCGCGCTGGCCCGCAGGCCAAGACCCAGCGCGGTCGGGGCGGCCGCCGAGGGACCGTCGGCGAAGCCGCTCAGTGCGGCCTGGACGACCGCACCTATGGCACGCGTGAGGGTCGGGGCGTCCAGCGCCCCTCGCACCGAGACCACAGGTATTGACAGGGTGGCAATACCGGCCGGCGGCGCCAGGTCGGCATTGGGGTCGGTCGGCGAAGCATAAAGCTCGGCGAACAAGCCGAGCACCGCTCGGGCGGTAACGAGGTCAGGTGGTTCCGAGCCGCTCGCCGGGGGAGCAGGCAACAGGGACTGCAACAAAGCGAGGGCATCGGCCGCCGGCGGGGCGTCGAGCACGTCCAGGGGCACGGTCGCGGCCGGTGCTCCCAGCAGCACCAGCGCCACCACGGGAGCGCCGCTGCCGGCCACCAAACGGGCGGCCCCGCCGGCCGCCCCGTGGGCAACCAGGAGGACGCGGCGGGGCGACGCCGCTGTGACCACACGGGCGAGGCGGTCGGACTGTGCCTGCGCCCGGCTCGGCGCATCGGTGCCCGGGCAGTCCGAACGGGACGGCAAACGGACGTGGAAAATGGTGGCCGCGCCGGCCGAGACGGCCGTTACGTCGAACGCGGTTGCCGCCAGCCCGGCCGTGGTCAGGTCGATGGTGGGGAGGCTCTTGTCCGGCCAGGCCGGGGTGAACGGCCCGGTGACGTACAGCACGACGTCGTAGGCGGGCAGGCCGAGGGCGCTCAGGTCGAGCGCCCTCGGGAGGGAAGCGTTGGGGACACCCGGGGCGGCGTGCGCGGTCGCGCCGGGGATGTCGGCCGCCCCCCCGGGCAAGAGCCCGTCCCCGCCGGCGCAGCGAGCGATCAGCGCGTCCCATCCGGCGGAGATCGTGTCGCGGCCGGCCAGGATGTCGCCCAGGCCAGGGGCCGCAGGGGCGGCTGCCTGTAGCAGCGACGCCAACTCCGCGGTGGTCAGCGGCGCTCCACCGCCGAGCCACGCGGACAGGGCCGAAGGGGTGAGTAGCCCGGTCCGCGTGGCAGCCGGGATGGCCGGCCCGGCCGGGTCGAGCCAGACGGACAGGCCCAGGTTGGGTGCACCAGCGGTCGCGAGGCCCGCCTGGTAGGGGTCCCCGGGGCCCCGCTGCCCGCGGGGGCATCTTGTTGGGCCCCCTGTACGAGGCTCGCCAGCGTCGAGGTGAGCGCCTTTATGGCCGCGTCGCCCTCTGCCGCTACCTGGTTGCGAAGCCGGGCGGCCAGCCATCCGAGCGGGTCAGAAAGCAGGCCAGGCGTCGGGGGGCTGGCGGGGCCGCTGGCGCTGGCCTGCGCGGCCGCCGCCGAGAGGCCAGCGGCGGCCGGGGCCTGGCCCAACCCGAGCAGGTCGGGCACCGTCTTTATCCACGGGCTTCCCGACGCCGACAACGCGGCCGCCACCAGTGTTTCGATGACCTGGCCGTCGAGAGGGGCAGGGACGGAGATGGTCCCGTCGGGCGCCAGCGTGGGCAGCGCCAAGGGGGCCGTGACGCCTCCCACGGTTACTTCGGCCCCGGTGGGGGCGAAGGTGGCCGAAAGCCCGGTCCTTGGCGCCCATTGGCACGACAGCGTGGCCCCGGACAGCTGGACACTGCCGCCCGCAATCGCCACTGTCACGGGACTGCCCGCCGGCGAACTGACGGCCGCTGACAACGTGATGTTGGCGAGCGCGCTGAGCGTGCCCGGCGCGGCCAGGGGTACGTCGAGGGCGTCGACAACCAGCCTCAACGACAGCGTCGGTCCTGAGGCGCCGAGGCTGGCCGCAGGAGGCGACCACTGTGCCCCCACGTGGACTATCGCCGAGGCGCCGGGCGTCGACGGGTCGGCCCACAGCACCAGCTGGACGTCACCCACGGTGACGGGCACCCACGGGTCCGCGGCCGAGCCGCTGCCGGAGACGGGCACGCTCTTGCCGAACAGGGTGACGAGGCTGCCCAGAAGCTGCGCGTAGGCAGCACCGCCGAGAGCGAGAACGGCGGCGTGGTACTTACCGATTTCACCGAAGGGGTTGGTGAGGAGGGCAGCCGGGTCGAGCACCGGCCACCCCGGCACGGCCCCCGTCGGCGCGGTGAGGCCAATAAGCTCTCCCACCGGCGCGCCCTGGGCCCCGAGGCCGCTCAGGAGCCCGCTCGCCAGCCCGCTCAACGCTTCGCTCCCGATAGCGGCCAGGGCGTCGGGGGAGGTCAGGTCGAGGGAGTCGTGGTGGGTGGTTGCGCCGGGCGGCCCGATGTCGACCTCGTCGGCGGCTACAACGAACACGACCCGACGGGCGCTGTCGAGGGCGACACCTGCGCGGAGGCCGCCCACCACGAGCGAGGTGCCCGCCTCGGTCACGTTGAGCAAGGGGCTACCGGCGTAGCGGGCAAAGGCGCTGAGCGCAGGGAGCGCAGTGATTGCGGGATGAGCCCCGACGGTCACGGCAAAGAGGGTGGCCGAAAGCTCTAATGAAGCGGCGGGTGTGCCTCCCAGGTCGCCGACGATCCCGGCACTGAGGGCCAGGACCGTCCCGCCAGCCGTGCCAGCCGATGAGCTGAGCCCAACTGTCGCCGAAAGGTCCGACGCCAGCGCCCACGTGGCGCTCGCCGCCGACCCGGCGCCAACGCCCCCGGGGATGGTGCCCCCGGTCAGGGTGGCCAGATTGGCCACCCAGTGCTGCAGTGCCTGCGAGCTCTGGCTGAACGAGGTCAGCCACGCCTGGAGCGCAGGGGCACCTCCGACCGCGATCTCCGCGATGGGCAGCGGCACCGGCGCCTGGGGGTCGAGGCCGAGCAGGGCCAGTAACGCGGTGGCGTCGGGCGCCAGTGTGCTGGCCGCCGCCTGGAGCTGAGCCTCTACAAGCGCAATCAAAGCATGCACCATTTCCTGGCCGAAAGGCTGGCTGCCGTCCAGGCTGAGGTCGATCGGGGTAGTGGACCCGGGCAGTACGAGGCCGTGAACCTGTACCGTCACGGCCGGGCTCCCCCCTGTCCCGAGAGGGATCTGGAGGCTGAGGCCGGCGGACGCGAGGCTGGCCGAGGCGACGTCGACCTGGACGGTCAAACTGGCAGTCGCGTCGAGCGAGCTCGACCCCGGGAGGAACGTCAAACTCCCCGAACCGGGAGGTACCAGGACGATGGGCACGGACAAGCGGCCCTCGGCCCCCGGCGTGCCAGTCGTGGCCGCCCGGGCGCCGATCCCGAGCACGGTGCCGCCTGATTGGGCAACGCTCGGGGCGACCACCAGGTAGAGGGCGACCGTGTCGGTTACGTTCAGCAGGGGGGCCCACGTGGCCTGGCCTTCAGTGATGGGTGCGCCGCCCTGGCCCAGTGTCTGGTCTATGAAATCGAGGAGAGCTTGCCGGCGCGTGGCGTCCCGGAGGACACCTGACATGGTGCCGGCCGGGTCGCTGAAGAAGGCCGTATTGACACCACCACCGGCATCCAGGAGGCCGAGAGCGGTGGCCAGCGAAGCTATATCCCCCAGGCTGTCCTGGTCGAGGCTCATGTCGCCGGGACCGAGTCCATTGCGTGCCGGGCCTGCGGCAGTACCAGGAACTGGTCCGGGGTGGCGCTCATGGCGACCGGTATGAAAGGTTGCCCGTTGCTATCCGCGCCTCCCCGCTCGGCCAGATTGCGAGCTACGTCCAGCAGGGCACGCCAGGCCGCCGCGATGGCGGCTTCGCCCCACCGGTCAACGAGAAGCGAAGGCCCCCGTGGCCGGACCTCCGTACCGACGACAAGGCCGACGGGCTGAGCCGAGGTACCTACCGTCAACGGGACAGTGAGCTGGCCGACACCTGTCTCTTGGGTCTCCAGGGTCAGGGCGATGAGCACGAGCCCGCTAAACAAGCTGACGACGGTGGCGTTGATGTGCACCAGGACTTCACCGTCGTGGTCGTACCAGACCACCTGGGTTGGCGGCGTAGCCCCGACTGGAGCGTACGGAGTACCCAGGGCCGAGACGATGGCGGCCTGGAGAGTGGGCTGATCGATCGTTATCGCCTGCGGCGCCAACGTCCCGGGAGCCACGGCGCTGAACCACGTCGGAAGTTCCAGTACCGCTCTCATCGTCTGCGGGGCGATGGTTGTGATCATGCCGATCTTCGTAGCTGCGGACCCGGTCGCAGCCGCCCCCCCGGTCGTAGCCGTCGACGCGATCTTGGCCGCCGACGCGGTCGTGGCGGCGGTGCCCAGGTTGGTCATCGGCGCGGCCGGATGCGCTTCGGCGGGTTGGGCTGCGGCGGCGGGTCGGGCTGCCTCCACCGGGTGGGCAGCAATTTCAGCTTGCTCGGGAACCACGTGCTCCGGAACTTCTTGCTCGGGAACTGGGACCTCACTGTGGCTTTCAGGCTGTACTGGCTCGACCGGTGGCATGACGGCTATAAACCGTCAGCAATTGCGGCCGGACATAGATCTAAAAGGTAATAACAAGACCGCGACAAAAAGAACCACATCCTGTCGGCCACAGGTGCTTAGGCCAGTTAATTATTTGACGAACGTAGGAATGCCTTGCGAGTTCCTCCCGCAGGCCTCGCCTCAAATTGACCTGACGGGTCACGGCGAATCTTACAAGTGGGGTCCTCCCTGCGCAAGGCTTGTTGTACCCGCGACGGGGCGAGCGTTGCCGGGGAGAGGATTATTTCTTCCATTACCGAATATCACTATGTCGTCTACATCCCGGCTACATCTTCTCCACATCGCCCCTGCACCTCGTCATCGCGCCCCCAGGTCGAAGCAGCGGGTTGGCGGGCCCGTGGCCACATCGAGCAAACTGGCGCCAGCCGAGCAGCAACGGGCGCGGTGAGCTCGTCCGCCAGTATTCACCCGAGGCAACAAAGGAGCGCTATGTGTTGGGCTCTTCATCCCAAGGTTGTGGACCCCAGGTTCCTCTCGACCGAGCTGGCCAGAGTGAGGGGGGACCTTTCCGCTCACCCCCAT
This sequence comes from uncultured Acidimicrobiaceae bacterium, assembly GCA_963754115.1. Classification (GTDB taxonomy): domain Bacteria; phylum Actinomycetota; class Acidimicrobiia; order Acidimicrobiales; family Palsa-688; genus Fen-671. Next base: position 66,879 of record CAVWFC010000011.1, read on the forward strand.
CGTCAGCCGCGTCCTGTCGGAGGACGATCTCGACGAAATTCAAAGCGTCCTTACCGCCTCTTTGGACACGCCCCGGGCCAAGTACACCGGAACTCACGACGACCGCCCCCCGCCCGTCGTCTTCATTGCGGGCCACCCGAAGACGAGCGTTTTTCAGAGCGTTATCGCGGACTGTGTAGACCCACTGCTAAATACTGACGAGCTGGGCCGGCCAAACCCTTTGGAGCACTGGATCGACGAGGCCAAGAACCTGTTTCGGCAGTTTGGCCCCTGTGACCCCCGCTGGATGGAAATCCAGCTCCACGAAATTCTCAACCGCGAGAACCATCCGTTCGTCCCGCCCCCGGACCAGCCGACCGCCATCGCCGACACCGCCGAGGTCATTCTCGTCGGCGACTGGGCCACCGCGCTGCCCCAAGCGCGTAATGTTTCCCGGGCGATCCGCGCCCGCCTGCAAGATGGCGCCGCCGTCGACCGTCACGTAATTCATCTGGGGGACACTTATTATTGCGGGCTGCGTGAGGAGTACGAACATAGGTTTTTGGCCCATTGGCCGGTCGATGACGGTTCGGTCGTGCCGTCGTGGTCCCTGAATGGCAACCACGATATGTACTCGGGTGGTCATGGCTATTTCAAGACCCTTCTGGCTGATGAGCGTTTTCGCGGGCAGCAAGGCAGCAGCAACTTCCTCCTGCGCAACAACTATTGGCAACTGGTTGGGCTGGACAGCGCACACCAGGCCGCCGACGACCCTTCGCTGTCGGCGGGGCAGCAGAACTGGCTCAGGCAAATTGTCAATGGAGACGGCGCTCTGCCCCGCCAGACGGTCCTGCTCAGCCATCATCAGGCCTTCACGGCCTTCGGGGACACGACAGTTTCGGGCAAGCTGGCGGCAGACGTGACCAGTGCGTTGGACGGCACACACGTGGCCGCGTGGATTTGGGGCCACGAGCACCGGTGCACGGTCTACGAGACCGACGTTTCAGCCACGGATTATGCGGGCGTGGCCCGCTACACGGCGACGGTGGGGCATGGTGGCGTCCCCCAGATCCTCCGTATCGACGGACGGCCCACGACGACTGTCAACGAGGGGCTGTTGTCGGTGGACCGCGGTGGATGGCAATTCGACGGGCGCTACACCGTCGACGAGGATACGTGGGGATTGGGCGGGTACGCGGTGCTGTCGTTCGACCGGCAACGGCTCGAAGTTTCGTTCTTCGACGAGACCGGTGCATTGCGGCACGGCCCCACCGCAATTGAGCCGGTTTAACCTGGGTTTCTAACCGGGACCGAGCCGGTGGACCGTATGCGTCACCGCGAGACGGGGCATGTCCAGGCTGTTTATCGACATGCAGTGGAGCGTCCAGGGTTGCATTACAACGACGTCGCCAGCGTGACCAGTTAGTTCGGTCACTTTGACATGGACGCCGTCAATTTCTTCCCCGTCAATCATCAGCTGGCGGTCCCGGTCCCCGTCATCGCGCCACAGAGCGGGAACCACGGGTGCGTTGCCGCCAGTGCCTTACGAATTTCAACGGAGCTCCCGTCGTCGGTGATCGACGACGACGCAGCCAGGCGGCGCACCAGCTCGTGACTGCCTTCGACGACCATCGTCCCGCCGCCCCGGGGGCGGACTTCGGCTATCAAACCAAACAGGCGGACGACTTCCTGGCGGTCCGGGTCCCCGCCCGGGCGCACGTCCAGATGCCAGTCCCGGCGAGGCACAGACCACGGCTGGTGTTGCGGAAATGTAACCAGCAGGGGGCCCAGGGCCGGTTCGGTTCCCACTCCCCGGGGGCTAAGAGGCTGTCGACCAGCTCCGACGTCCGAGCCGTTTCGAAGTCGCTGAAGACCCTGCTGGTCTTGAGCTTCTGATGCCCGCCCACGAAACCCTCCGGCCACGTCTCTCGATCGGCGCGGTCGATTCCCCTCTGTGCCAGCGAGCCCCAGATGGCTTCGGCCATCTCGGCGGCCCTTTCCTCTGACAGCACACCTGGCAACCGGGCAATGCCAGTGGTGTCGAGTTCGAGCCGCTGGTTGTCCCTCAGCACAAATTTCATGGTTGCAGGCGGCGCTGGGCTCGACCAACGATTTTTACGGGGGCATGTTGGCCGGTCGAGTTGGCCTGTCACATTGGCTGGTGTTGGCGTGTCTCATTTGTGAAGCGGTCGCCTCAGCGCCCGCAACCGATGGAGGATGTGACCCGATGAGCGAGCAGGACTGGCTGGCCCAACGCTTCGAGGAGCAACGGCGCCGCCTGCGCGCCGTCGCCTACCGGATGCTGGGCTCGATGAGCGCGGCCGACGACGCCGTGCAGGAAGCCTGGTTGCGGCTCAGCCGCTCGGACCCCGGCGAGATCGAGAACCTTTCCGGGTGGCTGACGACCGTCGTGGCGCGCGTGTCGCTCAACATGTTGCGCTCGCGTTCGGTACGGCGCGAGGAGCCGCTGAGCAGGCCGCTCCCGGACCCGATCGTCGACCGCGCCGACGGAGTCGACCCCGAGCACGAAGCACTGCTCGTGGACTCCGTCGGGCTGGCGCTGCTCGTGGTGCTCGAGACGCTGACGCCCCCCGAGCGGCTCGCCTTCGTCTTGCACGACATGTTCGGCGTCCCGTTCGAGGAGATCGCCCCCATGATCGGCCGCTCTCCGCAGGCGGCTCGCCAGCTAGCCAGCCGGGCACGCCGGCGCGTCCGCGCCCGGCCCACCAACCCGGACGCGGACGTGAGCGCGCAGTGGCGGGTCATCAATGCGTTCATGGCCGCCGCTCGTGACGGTGACTTCGAGGCGCTGGTCGCCACCCTCGACCCCGACGTCGTGCTTCGAGCCGACGGCGGCACGGCGATGCGAGGCGTGTCGACGGAGCTGCACGGTGCGCTGGCGGTGGCCCGGCAGGCAGACATGTGGTCACGCGTCGACCTCGTCATACGCCCGGCGCTGGTCAACGGGGCCGCCGGCGGTGTGGTGACCCGCAACGGCACCGTGTTCGCCATCGCTTCGGTAACCGTCCGCAACGGGAAGATCGCCGAACTGGACTTCCTCGCCGACCCGGAACGGCTGGCCCGGCTCGATCTCACGGTGCTCGACAGGTCCGACTGACGGTTCACCGGGGGCCGTCACGGAGATCGCTGCGCTATTGGGACAGTCCCGAGTCAGCGGGCTGGTTGCTCGGTAACGGCGGAACTTCGGGGTCGCCACCGAGATAATGAATGTGCCGGCGACAGTGGCTAAGCCACCTAAGAGGGTGGCAGTGGTGGCCGTGGTAAGGGAGGCCAACGCGCCCGAGCCAGATCTCCGAGGTAGCCGCCCGTGCCACTGACGACGTACTCGGCCGCGGATACGCGTCCTCTGGCGTATTCGGGCGTGTTCGCCTGGACGATGGCGCCACGGAGGACGACAGTTACGGTGTCGGCTGCTCCGGCCAGGCCGAGCAGGCACAGCGTGGGCCAGAGACCCGACACCACAGCGAACCCGGCGAAGGCCACGCCCCATACCGCGACCGCAGCCAACATGAGCTGACCCTGGCGGCGGCGCGGTGAAGGGCCGCGACAGGGCCGCAGTTACGAGCCCGCCCGCTCCGATAGCCCGCGGTGAACAGGCCGAGCGTCTCAGGATTGCCGCCAAATCGGGTGGCGTTGATGGCGGGGAACAGGACAACAGGGAGAGCAAATGCGGTGGCCGTCACGTCCGCCACAAGGGCTCCGACGAGCGGTTGGCTCCGGCGGACGATCCGGAGGCCCTCGACCACCCTCGTTGCACCTGGGCGTACTTCTCCATCACCGGGGCGGGCGGGCCGAGCCCTGCTAACCCGGAGGCCCGCCACACCCCAGAAGGAGGCGATGAAGCTGGCCGTGTCGAGCACGTAGCAAGCGGGCAGGCCCAGGCCCGGTGCCGAGACGACCAGCCCCGCCAGCGCAGGGCCCAACGCCAGCATGAGCTGGAACGTGACGCGGTTAAGCGCCAGCCCGGCGGCGAGCTGGTCTTCGCTCAGCAGGCCCGGCACCAGGGCACGCCGGGCCGGTGCGCTTATGGCTCCGGCGGCCGCGTTGACTGCCACCAGGGCGTAGAGCAACCAGAGAACTCGCAGCCCGGCGAGGGCTTGTACCGCGAGCAGGGCGGATACGACGGTTGACGCTGTCGTGGCCCCGAGCAGTACCTGGCGCCGGTCGATGGTGTCGGCGATACGGCCACCGACCAGCCCCACAGCGATCAGCGGGACCAGCTGAGCCATGCCCAGACCACCGACGGCCAGCGAGGAGTGGGTGGCTTCGTAAATCTGGAGGGGTACGACGAAGGCCGTGAACGCGCTCCCGCTCGATGACAGGGTCGAGCCGACCCAAAGTCTCCGGAACCCGGGAGAACGTCGAAGCGGGCTGAGGTCTGTCAGCACACGCACGGGCCAATATAACAGCACTGTTACACTACTTACAACAGTTCTGTTGAGTGTGGCTCCCTTCGCCGCACAAACGGGTCAGGCTCTGGTCGTTGCTAACGGCAGTCGGAAAATTGACACCGAGTCCGCGGGGAGGCTCACAGCGAGCTCGCTCCCCGTCTGGTCGAAGTCGCCGTTGGTCACATGGACAGCTCGGGGTACGCCAGCGGTGTTGTAGCTCAACGGCGAAGCCCCCTCGAGGCGGGCGACGATGCCACCTGTCGTCGCCGCTGAGCCCTCCAGCAGCAGCCTGGCCCTCACAGCGGCGGTCGGGCTGCGATTGATCGCGGCGAGATACAGGTCGTGGCCTTTTCGCACGGCGAGTACGAGCAGGCCGCCCACATCCTGCCCGTCCACCGTGGCGAGGACGGGGTTGTCGAGTGTCACTGCCGGCAGCACGCGGCCCCCGGCCAGACCTGCGAACAATTCGTACAGTTCGCCCGTCGCCTCGAGTACGGTACCCGGGCCCGGCGTACCGATCGAGCCCGTACTTGCGTAGGGGGCCGCTCCCGGGAGCTTGGCGCAGCACTGCGTCGCCGCCGGGATCTCGGCCGCGACGAGCTGGCGGTCTGCCACCGGGATTCCGAGGCGGATCCACTCGACAAGTTGGCTGGCGTTGAGCAGCGCCTCGTCCAGCGAGTAATGGTAATAGGGGTAGCCAGCCGGGTTGGAGTTGAGGAGCTGGCCGTACTCCGTCTCCACCAGCGGCACGGCGTGGCCCGCGTAACGGTGCATCTCCGCTTCGAGGCCCGCCTCTGCCTGGGCCAACCGTTGGGGCGCAGCCATGATGTAGCGCTCGTAGGCCCCGATCGGGACCTCGTTGCCCACCGTGCCGGTGCTGGCGTAGTTGTCGTCCTGCAGGCAGTCGTATGGCAACGACTGGCCCATCGACTTGAGGAAGCCGGTGTCGGCGTCGGAGGAGCACACCCTGATCGAGGGGTTGGCCGCCTTCATAGCCTTGTAGAACTGCAAGAAACCGTCGTGAAGGCCCCGACGCGTAGCTCGCCGTGACCTGTGCTCCTGCTGGTGGCACCGCGCCGTGGGCGCCGTCCCCGAAGGTGACCCTTCCCAGCGCCGGGTCGAGCACGTACACATGGCTGTCGGGGCCGGCGGTACTGAGGCTGGGGACCTTCTTCCAGGCCCTGCCCCCCACGTAAACGTTGGCAGACGAGCTGAGGACGGGCGGGTACGCCACATAGAAGCTCTGACCCGGCCGGCCCGTGGAAATAGAGGCACGCGGCCTTCGGTCGGCGTAGCCGACGACAGCTTGTTTGGTGAAGCTCGCCGAACCCCCGTAGATGTACAGGCAGGTCACAATCGGCTGACACGGTCCCCGGGGAGCGCCCACCGAGACCGGCGTGCCACCCCGCCAGTAGAGCTCTGTCGGCTGGTTCGCCTCGTTGCCCACTCCCCACCACGCAACGTCGTAAGGCTTGGGGTGACCGTTCTTGGCCCGGAGGTCCGCCCACTTGCTCGTCCCGACGGCTCCAGTCATATAGGAGACGAAGTTCGCCGCCTCGCCGGCCGAGCCCGTACCGAAGTTGACGGTTATTACCCCGACGGCGTTTGTACTGCTCAAGAGCTGCCCGAACTCGTCCGGCCCGACGGTCGACGGGCTGGGACCGCTGGACGGGCCGTACGCGTTCGGTGTGCGCTGCGGCTCGGGGCCTATCGCCCGTTCCCAGTGGAACGTGTCGGACGTAATACCGCCGGGATAGCGGAGCGAGCCCGGCTGGACTGCCCCGTCGAGCTGGTGCACGAAGTCTGGATAGAACTGACCCGAGGCCGGGTCGAAGCTACCCATGCCATCGAATTCCCACTCGTACACCTGGCCGAGCGTGGCTTTGCTGACCGCGCCGATGGCGCCCCTGGTGTCGACCGTTATCACACTCGAGTTTGCAGTGGCCACACTGGACTTTGCGGTGGGCCCATCTTTGGTCTCAGGTCGCGGGCTTGACGTTGCAACGAGCCTTTGAGACGAGCCAAACGAGGCAAACCTACTGGTCGCGGTGAGGGCCCTGGTGGCCGTGGGATTGAACGCGTTGAAGGCGGCGTTCCACCCGTAACCCTGCCGGTAAGAGGGCGCCGACATCGGGACCTGGTCGGTGGCGGCTTCGGGGTAGGGGACGAACACGTTCGTCAGCAGGGACTCGTGGGAGGTGGGGTCGACGGCGAGCTGGCGGCCGGTGTCCCAGGAAACGAGGCCGGCGGAGCCCGGGACGTGCAGGCGTTCGCCGGCGTAAGCGGCCCAGTAATTGAACACGTACCAGTCGCCGCCGTTCTGGTATTGGCCCGGCGAATCGAGGTCGCCGACGTCCTGCAGCAGCACATCGGGATTGGTGCTGGAGACGTACATCCCGTCTGTGCTGGCCAGGTCCGCCATGCCGTACGGGCCGGTCTCCAGTGACTGCAAGGTATGCGCCACGACCCAGGTGGGCAGGATGCTCCGGTTGAACAAGAAGAGCGCCCACGCCTCACCGGCCAGCACGTCGGGGGACCGGTCGCGATAGCCCGGGGCGCTGTCCCACGGGAGGTAACCGAGCTTCGGGCTGTAAATCCCGGCGTAAGCAGACTGGGCGGCGCTGACCTGGTTGTTGCTGACGCTCACCCCAAGGTCCCTGGCCGCCATCAAGGCCACGACGAACAGACCCTGGCTGTACGTGTTCACCGAGCCGATCGGTGTATAGGCGGTGTCGAGCCAACTCCCTGCTGTTGTGCTGATCTGGAGGATGCGGCCGTCCTTCACCCTGTGGCCCATCACCCAGCCCAGCGCCAGCGCGGCGTCGCGACGGTCGAGCACGCCGGCTATGTGACGGACCTCGACGTCGTAGTACATGCGGATGACGTAGAGGAGGTTGCTCTCGTCGACGTCGGCCGGAGGCTGATGGTGGGCGACGATGCCGTAGCCGAGCTGGTCTGGCGGCACCACGGACGTGGGGACGACGCCCGCCGAGGGCCCGCCCGGGCGATGTTGGTACTGAACAGCTTCATCGTGTAGTCCTCGGCCTGGTCGCCGAGCGTCCCACCAAGACCGAGCAAGGTCCAGAAGCTGTCCCGCATGAACGTGCGGGGGTCATAAGCATTGGAGGGCACCACGGTCCGGGTGCCGTTCGGTGTGGTCTGGAGGTCCCAGTAGGCCGTAGCGTCGAGGACCAGGCCCCAGTCCAGCATGGCGTGTCGGACGGCCTCCGGGTCCGTGACCGGGGCGGCGGGCAGGCCGTCAGGGTCGAGTGGCCCGCTCACCCCCGAAGACGACCGAGGGGTATAGCCAAGCGCGTAGGCCATGGCGATCTCGCCTTCGAGCTCGAAGTCGTAGGCAGAGGGAGCGCTGCGGTAGAACACCTGCATCCACTGCCGGGACCGGCCCGGGGCCAGGCCGATGGGGTTGCTGGCATCGCCGATCTGTGGGGCGCCCAGGCGGTTGGCCTGGACGGTGAGGTGGGGGTTTTCGTAGCCGTCGATCGGGTACTGCCAGGTATCCCCCGATGCCACGCCGTAGATATAGTCCCCCGCGAAGGCCCCGAGGAGCGGCAGCCCGTACTGAGTGGCCAAAGTGCCGCCAGTCTGTGGGCTCGAGTAGGACCGGGTGAACCAGTAGTGGGGTGAGTAGTTGTTAGGGACCGGCCGCAGCATCTGCCACGACGCAGGGAACTCGGTGTACGGCGAGTAGTAGAGCTTGATCGGCCGCCCCCGGGCGCTGGCGTACACGCCGACTTTGGCTTCGATGACCTCGCGCCCGATCAGCCGGTAGCTCTCCCAGCGGGTCAACGTGGTCCCGGCGACGGAATTGGTGGCGCCGGACAGCGTCAGCGTGGCGGTGGCGCGGTCGTAAGTCGCCTTCCTGTAGCGGTTGTACAGCTTGACCGGGCCTTTTGGCCCAGCACCGTGATGTCGGCTGGCCCGACCAGGCCGCGCCTGCTCACCAGCGTGCGGCCGTCCGCGATGTCCGCGGCCAGGCCGGTCGGCGGGGTACCGACGACCACGACGTGCATACCCGTCGCGGGGCCGTAGTAAGCGCCGGCCGGCGCGGCCCGGGTCGCCAGCAGGGCGACAGCCCTCGAAGTGACCGGGACGATGGGGCCCGCCCGCGGTGGCGCCACCACCGGGGGCAGAGCCCGTGCAAACGCGAGGTAAGCCGCGTTCCAGCCGTAGCCCTGTCGCTGGAAGGGGCTGGAGCCCGCCGGGTAGGGGTAGCCAGCACCCGCCGCGGTCAGCTGGAACTCCTTTGACATCGGCGTGGCACCCACCTGGTCGTCGATCGAGCGCGCCATCAGGGCGTGGGCGCCTGTGTCGCCCTGGCGGTCGGCAGCCCATTCCGCCAGGTAGGAGTAGAGGAACCAGCCGCCGCCGTTCTGGTACCAGCCGCCCGGTTCGCCCACCCCGACGACCTGGCCCTTATCGTTCAGCTCCAGCGTCTCGAACTGGTCCGCGGGCAGGTAGGCGTTGTCCTTGGTGGCGAGGTCGGCCATGCCGTACGGGGTCCAGTCCTGGTGCGCCACGGTGCTGGCCACTTCTCGCGCCGGGAGGAGGGGCCGGTTGAACAGCAGGAGCGAGAGGGCGTCGCCGACGAGCACGTCGGGCCCTTTGTAGGTTGCGGTCGACAGCCACCTCAGGTAGCCGAGCTTCGGGTAGTACAGAGACCGGTACACCCGGTCGGCTTGGGCGATGGCGGCGCCACCGACCTTCAGGCCAAGCTTCTGGGCCGCTTCCAGCGCCACCACGTACAGCCCCTGTGCGTAGCCGCTGACCGCGCCCTGTGGGTACAGGTAACCGTCCAGCCAGGTGTCCGGGCTGATGGTGAACCGACCGTGTTTTTGGGGGGCGGTGGTGAGCCAGGCACCGTCGCGCACCTGATGGGCCCTGACGTAGTGGAGGACCAGCTTGGCCACGCCCAGGTTCTTTACGGGCAGGTGGTACACCACGGCATCGTCGTACATGCGGACCAGGTACAGGAGGCTGCTCTCGTCGGGGTACAGCGCCCCGCGCGTGGTTACCGGGACGTGGCCGGCCTGTGGCCCCGTCCTGGGGACCGTGCGCGTAAAGGCGCTGAGGATCGGTGCTTCGGTGGCAGCGAACAGCGGTGTACCGGCCAGGGCCAGCGTGGTCCAGAACGAGTCGCGCATGTAAGTCCCGGGGGCGTAGTGGGGGCTCGGGACCACTGCCCGGCGTGACCCGCCCGGCGCCTCCCGGAGCCAGTAGGCGGTGGCCCGCATGATAAGGCCGAAGTCGGCTGCTGCCGCCCCCCGCTCAGCCGGCGAGGGACCGGTTGGACCGGCCGGCACCGTTCCCGTCGAGCCCGGTGAACCCGCCGTGGTGAACCCCAGCGCCTCGGCCATCGCCACCTCGCCGGCGAGCTCCATCTCGTAAACCGATGGGCTGGAGCGGAAGAACACCGTCTCCCAGTGCTGCGCTACACCCGGCCGAAGTTGGACCGGGTGAGCCTGGGTGCCCATCTGCGGCGCGGCGAGGCGGTCGTCGTCTATGACCAGATGAGGCGTGTTGTAGCCGGGGACCGGGTAGTCCCAGGTGGCACCGCTGGCCATCCCGTAGACGTAAGGGCCGTCCGAGTCCCCGACGACAGGGATCGGCGAGTCCTGTGCATTGTCATCGGTCGTGGGACTGGTGTAATAGCGCGGCGTAGCCACCGGCCCACATCGGCTCCCACCCAGCCGGGAAGTCGGTATAAGGCGAGTACCAGGCGGCGGCCGCCTCGTCGGACTGGATGCCGACGGTGGAGGCAATCGTCTCGGTGCCCACGAACCGGTAGCTTTCGGACCGGCTCACGGTCGTGCCCTGCAGTGTGTTGACGGCCCCCGACAGCGTCAGCGTCTTTTGGGCGGGCGAGTAGCTGACCCTGGTGTACCTGTTCTCGAGGCGTGCCACTGCGGCTCTGAGCTGGCCGGTGACCCGAACGCTCACGCTGTGGACGATGACCGCAGAGCGCGACGCGATCCGGAAGTCGTTGCCGCCGTTCTCGCGATGGGCAAAACGGGCGTCGCTCACCGAGAACGAGACCGTCTTCCACCGGCCGCTGTTGTGCAGCTTTACTGTGCCGGCCGGCGCGTACCTCCCGTGGGCCGGGCGCGTCGACTCGTACTGCAGGAGCCAGGAACCCGTGCCCTGGTCGTAGTACTCGACGGTGAACGTCGCCGAGTACCTGGTGCTGAAGGCAGTGGTGTTGTCGACGTTGAAGTACATGTTCTGGTCGTCCGGCAAGACGGCGGCCGTCTTCCTGGCGCTCAACCCACCGAACTCAACCGACCTGGTGTTACCGTCGTCCGGGTAACCCTGCTGCGCCAGTCCTGAGCAGGTGTTGTTCTTCCCGAGGGTGCATGAGACGGTCCGTGCCAGCTCGACCCTCGGCACCACGGTCAGGTCCCACGGGCCGACCATGCCGCGACCGGTCACGAACGTCTCACCGTCGTAGATCACCGCTCGGTAGCCGGTAGACGCGGTCCCCTCCACCCGCACGTGCAGGCCCGAGACGGGGCCGAACGTTTGGCTGGGCCCGCTGGCTTTGGCGGACAGGGTGCTGGTGAACGAGCGGGTGGGGGGATTGGAGCTGCTCTGGCGGTGCGGCGCTCCGATCGGGGAGCGGTCGCCCGTGGCCACCGCTTCCGCCCGAGCCGCCGGAGCCCGGTGCCCCACGCGGGCCGTCACGCCGGCAAAGGCGACGCCGCCTCCTGCGATGAGCATGGACGCAGCCGCTACCACGCCGCCGACCGACCACCTCCAGGCGACTGTCTTACTCGGGAAGTCCCGCGTCATGATGGCTTTGCCCAGCGCGCCACGTTATGGGCCGACGGGCGCCGCCTCTCCTCGAGACTGAGATGGCGAGCGGACGGCGGCGTGTTCACCTCGAGACAATTCACAGGCTCGAGGCGGTTCCCGGGCTCGGGACGGTTCGGGCGCTCCCTTGGTCGCGCCGGTCCTCTTTGGCCGTGTCGCCCGACGCTCGTTATCCCCCCTCTGAGATGCCGTTTTGTGGTCGGGGAGGCGGGACTTGAACCCGCGGCCTCCTGCTCCCAAAGCAGGTGCGCTACCAACTGCGCTACTCCCCGGCAGCTCGTGCGAGCAGCTCGAACAGATCGTACCGCCGGGACGCCTGGCTCTATATCGATAGCCCCGGCGCCGGCACCGATTGCCCATCACGTGCGGGGATCACAGGTGCCCATGACCTGCGGGGATCACAGAAGCGCATCACCTGGGCTTCACAATTGTGGCGTTCTCGTTGCGCCTCGCCGTTCTCGTTGCGCCGTTCCGTTCTCGTTGCGCCTCGCCGTTCTCGTTGCGCCGTTCCGTTCTCGTTGCGCCTTTCCGTTCTCGTTGCGCGGGCGCGCTGCCAAACCGGTTCAAACGCAACGGGTTGACGAAATCGCGACGAGTTGCGAGGCAAATAGTGCTCTGTGAGGTCAAACAATCACTCAAGGTGTCCAAATCAGCACCATCAGGCCCCGAAGGCATGCGACAGGGCCACAAAACCAGGGCGGCATAACAACCGCCGCAAGCCGGTCGCTGTCAGCTGGCCCGGCCGGCCTGTTGGCGCCTCCGGCCTCGCCAACCCTTCCCGGCGAGATAGGCTCCGCATCTCATATGAAAGCCCAAGTGGCTCCACTAGAGGGCAACAAGGTCAAGCTCTCGGTCGAGGTGGAAGAAGCAGAGGTCGAAAAGGCCATTGACGACACGTTCGTCAAATTTTCCAAGGAGCTGCGGGTCCCCGGCTTCCGGCCGGGGAAGGCGCCCCGTCGTGTGCTCGAGGCGAGGATCGGCCGGCCGGCGGCTCGCCAGGAGGCCTTGGAGCAGCACATCCCGTTCTGGTACGACCGGGCCGTACACGACAAGGCTGTCGATGCCATAGCCGAGCCCGAGATCGAGATCACCGCCGGCAAGGACGACGGCGCATTTGCGTTCGACGCCGTGGTCGAGGTCCGGCCTCAGCTCAAGCTCGAGGGTTACGAGTCGCTAAAGGTGGTCATCCCGAACCCGGCCGTCACCGAAGAGGAGATCCAGGCTCAGATCGACCGTCTGAGGGGCAACTTCGCCGAGCTGGCGCCCGTCGAGCGGGAAGCTCGCAACGGCGACAGCGTCGTCATTGACCTGGCCGCCACGCGCGACGGCAAGCCGGTGGCGGGCATGTCCTACACGGACTACTCCGTCGAGCTGGGGGCCGGCAACGACCTGCCGGAACTGGACCAGCACCTGCCGGGGACCAAGAGCGGGGACAAGGTCAACTTCGAGGCCGACCTCGGCGGCAGCCCTGTCCAGGTAGAGGTCGAGGTCAAGCAGGTCCAGGAGAAGATCCTGCCGGAGGCCACCGACGAGTGGGCGTCAGAGGCGTCCGAGTTCTCGACCGTCGCCGAGCTGCGGGCCGACATCGAGAAGCGGCTCTCGGAGATGAAGAGGGTGCAGTCTTCTCTCAGCCTTCGCAACGGCACACTCGATGCGCTCGTTGCACTCGTTCAGGAGGAGCCCCCCGTCGTCTTGGTGGACGCGGAGGTCCGCCGTAGTGCCGAGGACCTGGGACGTCGCCTTGACAGCCAGGGGATTCCCGCTCCAGCGTTACCTCGAGGCGATCGGTCGCACCACCGAGGAAGTGGTGGCCCAGCTCCGGGAGCAAGCCATACCCTCGGTCAAGAGCGACCTGGCCCTTCGCTCCGTGGCGGACGCCGTTGGCATCGAGCCGTCGGAAGCGGAAATGGAAGAATTTATGGAGCGCCTGGCGACCAGGGCGGGAGTTGCGCCCTCTGTCTTCAAAGAACAGGTCGAGCGCACAGGGCGGCGTCTCGCGGTACGCTCAGATCTGAAGAAGAGCAAGGCTTTCGACTGGCTGGTCGAGCATGCTGAGGTAACGGACGAGGAGGGCAACCCGGTGGACCGGGCGCTTTTGCAGGCTGATGGCCAGGGCGAAGACGAAGATTGAGCTGCTCAGTCCGCCCTCGCGGGGGCTGGGGTGAGCGTGGGCGAGCCCGACGGTGCCTCAGACGCCGGTGCCGCGGCGAGTGCAGGCTGAGAGCGGGAGGCGTCACGTGAAAGTAGTTAGCCAGTACCACGTCCCGGGTATCTTCGAGCAGACCAATCGGGGTGAGCGGGGCTATGACCTGTTCTCCCGTATGCTCGAGGAGAACATCGTCTTCCTGGGGACCCCCATCGACGATTATGTAGCCAACGCTGTTTGCGCTCAGCTCCTGTACCTCGAGTACAAGAACCCCGATAAGGACATCAGCATCTACATCAACTCGCCGGGGGGCGACATAACTGCGCTGTTCGCGGTGTACGACACGATGAAGTTCGTGAGAAACGACATCTCGACGTTCTGTTACGGCCAGGCGGCATCCGCCGCGGCCGTGATCCTCGCCGGCGGGACCAAGGGCAAGCGTTACGCCCTGCCCCACGCCAGGATCCTGCTGCACCAGCCGTACGGGGGCGCGGCGGGGCAGGCCGCCGACATCGAGATCCAGGCCAAGGAGATCATCCGCATGCGGGACCTCCTCAACGAGATGATTGCCCTGGACACAGGCCAGACCCTGGATAAAGTGGCTTCCGACACCGACCGGGACTTCATCATGAGCGCGGCAGAGGCTCAAGAGTACGGCATCATTGACGAAGTGATAACGACCCGTGAGCTGGCCGGCGTGCCCCAAGCCGCCGGCGTAGCCTGAGCACCGAGGAGCAGGTATGGCCAAGTTCGGCGAATCGAGCGAGCTTGTCAAGTGCTCTTTTTGCGGCAAATCGCAAAAGCAGGTCAAAAAGCTCATAGCCGGACCTGGCGTTTATATCTGCGACGAATGTATAGACCTCTGTAACGACATTATCGAAGAGGAGCTCTCCGAGCCGGCGGAGGTGCGTTTCGACGAACTCCCGAAGCCCACCGAGATCTTCAATTTCCTCAACGATTATGTGATCGGCCAGGAGAGGGCCAAAAAGATCCTTTCCGTCGCCGTCTACAACCACTACAAGAGGGTTCAATCGGGTGGTTACGCGGACGGCGACGTGGAGCTGCAGAAGTCAAATATCTTGTTGCTTGGCCCAACGGGTTGTGGCAAGACTTTTCTGGCCCAGACGCTGGCCAAGATGCTCAACGTCCCCTTTGCCATCGCGGATGCCACGGCTCTCACCGAGGCTGGCTATGTCGGCGAGGATGTCGAAAACATACTGCTGAAGCTCATTCAGGCCGCTGACTACGACATCAAAAAGGCCGAGACCGGGATCATCTATATAGACGAGATCGACAAGATCGCCCGCAAGAGCGAAAATCCGTCTATCACCCGGGATGTCTCGGGCGAAGGTGTCCAACAGGCTCTGCTCAAGATCCTGGAGGGGACAACGGCGTCGGTGCCTCCCCAGGGCGGGCGTAAGCACCCGCACCAGGAGTTCATCCAGATCGACACGACCAATGTCCTGTTCATTTGCGGCGGCGCTTTCGCCGGCCTGGACAGGATCGTGCAGAGCCGGCTGGGAAGGCAAGGCATCGGTTTTCGGGCTGAGATCCGGCGGGCGCACGAAGCGGACGAGGACGAGCTGCTCTCGCACGTCCTGCCCGAGGACCTCCTGAAGTTTGGCCTGATCCCCGAGTTCGTCGGCCGCCTGCCTGTCATCGGCACCGTGGCCACGCTCGACAAGCAGGCGCTCATCCGGATACTGACGGAGCCGAAGAACGCGCTCGTCAAGCAGTACCGCAAGGTTTTCGAGCTCGACAGCGTCGAGCTCGAGTTCACGACCGACGCTCTGGAGGCAGTAGCCGAGCAGGCGATGCTACGGGGGACCGGGGCCCGTGGGCTGCGCGCGCGATCCTGGAGGAAGTCCTGTTGGAGGTCATGTACGACCTGCCGAGCCGGTCGGACATCGGCAAGTGCGTCATCGACCGTTCGGTCGTCCTCGAGCGGGTCAACCCGACCCTCGTACCTCGCACTGACATCGTCCACAAGGAGCCCAGGGCCCGCCGCGCGGCCAGCTAAAGCCGGGACGAGCGAGGACGCCCAAGAGCCGAGCCCTGGACAGCGTGCCAGCCAGGGCTGAGGCCTAAGGCCGATCAATGTTCGCCGCGCCGCTGGCGGCTATAACGGCTTGGCCGGCGCGAGAAATCTGCTCGATCGTCGCCAGTGGCGGGGCCAGCCGCCAAAGCGCGTCGCCCTTATAGAATTGGTGCAAATGAACCTTGGTGACGCCCTGGCGTGGCTCGACCGCCACCAAAATCTCGAGCGGATATTGGCAAACCGCCGGCTTCAGGCCCCCAACCCCGAGAGGATGCGGCACCTTGCCCACCTCATGGGGGACCCCCAAAGAGCTCAGCCCGTAGTACATATAACGGGTACAAACGGGAAAACGTCGACGGCGCGCGCGATAAGCCAGCTGTTCATAAGCATGGGTTTGAAGGCCGGGACTTTTACGAGCCCGCACCTCGAAAAACTCAACGAGCGCATAATGGTCGACCTCCGTCCGATAAGCGACGAGGATCTCAGCGAAGTCCTCTCCGACCTGGCCACCCTGGAAACGTTGATGGGAGACGCGGGGAGGCCTACGTGGTTCGAGCTCCTGACGGCGGCGGCGTTCCGGTATTTTGCCGACCGCCCGGTTGACGTAGATGTCATCGAAGTCGGCATGGGGGGCCGCTGGGACTCCACCAATATCGCCGATGGGGCGGTGTCGATAGTCACCAACGTGGCCCTCGACCACGTCGAGCTACTCGGCCCGACGAGAGAGCACATCGCAGGCGAAAAGGCGGGCATAGTCAAGCCGGGGGCCACCCTGGTGTTAGGCGAGATGGACCCGCAGCTTTATGGCATTTTCGAGGCAGAGGGCCCGGCGTGATCTGGCTCGCCGGGCGCGATTTTGCCGTCGAGTCCAATACGACCGCAGTGGGCGGCCGGTTCCTCGACCTGCGCACGCCGGCGGCTCACTACGAGGGCGTCTACCTTCACCTTCACGGCCGCTACCAGGCCGATAACTTCCTGGCTGCACTGGTAGGTGCGGAGGCGTTCTTCGGTGGCCCCCTCGGCCCGGAGATCGTCGCCGAGGCGGCCGCCAGAGTGACCTCCCCGGGCCGCCTCGAAGTGCTGTCTCAGTCCCCGCTGGTGGTGCTGGACGGGGCCAAGAACGTCGCCGGGGCACAGGCCTCAGCGGCCGCCATCAGTGAAGAGCTCGGCGAACGTTCACGGGTGATGGTCGTGGGCATGCTGGGGGGGAAGGACCCCGTCGAAATGCTCGAAGCGCTCGGCGCTCCCGGGGCCCGGCTGGTCGTCACGTGCCCTCCGCCGTCGCCCAGGGCTCAACCGGCTGAACTGGTGGCGGAAGCGGCCCGATCCCTCGGGGCCAATGCCGTCGCCACCAATTCGGTGGCCGAAGCTCTCGAAACTGCGCTCGGGGAAGTCAGGCCAGACGAGATGGTACTCGTTACCGGCTCGCTCTACGTCGTCGGCTCGGCACGGACCGTGCTAATGAGCAAGGCAGGCCTAGAGCAGAGCGGCCGGCGCAGTTGACCACGCCACCGCTTTTATCTCCGTCGACGGTCATGCTCCTCGAAGGCATCCCCCTCGAAGGCATCCCCCTCGAAGGCACCGCCGTCGAAGGGGCGACGGGCGGCCGGCCGCAAAACCACCGCTCGGTTCGCTAATCTCGCGGCGTGGTGGGTCAGACCGAAACTACGACGAGCCCCGGGGCCGCGGGCGCCAGAACCCTTGTAATTTGTAAGCCTGACGCGGTTGAGAGAGGCCTAGTAGGCGAGATCATCAGCCGCCTGGAACGCAGGGGGCTGCGCCTGGTGCGCGCCGAGCTGCGCCAGCTGGATAAGGAGACCGCGGCCGTCCATTATGGCGAGCACGCGGGCAAGCCTTTCTACGACAGTCTTATTGCACATATAACCCGAAGCCCGGCTCTCCTCGCAGTAGTGGAAGGTCCCGCCGGTACGTGGGCCGTAGTGCGGCGCACCATGGGGGCGACAAACCCGGCCGAGGCCGAGCCCGGGACGGTCCGGGGCGACCTCGCTTTGTCGATGACCGAGAACTTGATCCACGGTTCTGACAGCGCAGAATCGGCTCAGCGCGAGATCGGGGTTTTCTTCCCCGACCTCGCGTAACCGGCCCTGGCCGGACCGGCCGTCGGACTGGCCTCGAAGGCCGGTCTCCCATGACCGGCCTGTCTTGGCGTTAGCATTGACACCGCATTAGCTTTAGTGCCGACCTCGGCGCTCCAGGAGGCACCCTCATCGTGCGCGACAGATTGTTCTCATCTTTTCGGCGGGGTCTGGCGGTGGACCTTGGCACGGCCAACACCCTGGTCTACCTGCAGGGTCGCGGCATCGTGCTCAATGAGCCTTCTGTAGTCGCTATAGACGCACGTGATGCCAGGCCTCTGGCTGTCGGCCTGGAGGCCAAGCGGATGATCGGCCGCACGCCGGCGCACATCCAGGCCGTCCGGCCGCTGCGCGACGGTGTCATTGCCAACTTCGAGATCTGCGAGAAGATGCTGGCCTACTTCATCCGGCGGGTGCACCCTAGCCGGTTGTCCAAGCCGGATATGGTTATCTGCGTGCCCTCAGGGGTGACCGGAGTAGAGAAGCGGGCTGTCATGGACGCGGCTGAGGCCGCCGGTGCCCGCCAGGCCTGGATCATCGAGGAACCAATGGCCGCAGCTATCGGGGCCGGCCTGCCTGTCCATGAGCCCACCGGCAACATGATCGTGGACATTGGCGGCGGCACGACCGAAGTTGCCGTGATCTCTATGGGCGGCATAGTGACGAGCCAGTCAGTTCGTATCGCGGGGGACGAACTCGACGAGTCGATCATTGCTTTCATCAAAAAGGAGTACAGCCTGGCGCTTGGCGAGCGCACGGCCGAAGAGATCAAGATCGCGCTCGGTTCAGCCTGTCCGCTCCAGGACGAGGTGAGTGCCGAGATCCGTGGCCGGGACCTCATCTCCGGCCTTCCCAAGACAATTGTCACCAATACTGAAGAGATCCGTGAAGCCATCGAAGAGCCAGTTGCCGCGATTGTCGACGCCGTCAAGGTGACGCTCGACAAGACGCCGCCCGAACTGGCGGCCGACATCATGGAGCAGGGCATCGTCCTCACAGGGGGTGGGGCGCTGCTGCACGGCCTGGACGCCAGGTTGGCGGCCGAGACCGGCATGCCGATCGTTATTGCCGACAACCCGTTGCACTCGGTGGCTTTCGGGAGCGGACAATGCCTCGAACAACTCGGAGTTCTTTCTGACGTGTTGATGACCAGTTCCCGGTAGGCGGTAGCAGCAGTGGCTGCTCCCCGCCAGCACCGCACGCGGTTCTTGCTCCTCGTACTCGTGTTGCTTGGGCTGACGTTCGTAACTCTGTCCGACCGTAGTGGTAGTGAGGGTTTCTTCAACAGGGCCCGTTCGTACGCCCGCGATGTAGCGAACCCACTACAGTCCGGCGTCCATTCCGCCCTGCAACCTGTCGGAAATTTCCTGTACGGGGCCAGTAATTACGGCAAGCTGGAAAAAGAAAACCAGCTCCTGCGCCAGGAATTGGCCCAGGAGCAGACCGCCGCCGTCCGGGCGGAGAGCATGCTCGAGCAGTCCGAGCAGGTCCTGGCCCAGGAGCACCTCACTTACCTGGGTAACATCCCGAGCGTGGCGGCGCAGGTAATCGACCTCGGGAGCGCCAACTTCGAACAGTCGATCGAGATAAACCGGGGTGAAACGGCCGGCATCACGGTAGGCCAACCGGTGGTATCGGGCGGTGGGTTGATCGGCAAGGTTTCCTCGGCGAGCGCCCACCTGGCCACCGTGACGTTGCTTGACGACCCGAGCTCGGTCGTAGGGGTCCGTGTGGTGCGCACCGGCGTCGTGGGTGCGGCCGCCGGGGAAGGTGAAGGCAACCTGCTCCAGGTCGAGAACGTCGACGTCGGCGCCCGGGTCAAGCTTGGCGATTCCCTGGTCACCAGCGGCCTCCAGGGAGAGGATTTCCCGGCCGGCATCCCCGTCGGCACAGTCACTTCGCTGAGCGCACCTGTGGGCGGCCTCCAGCTCGCTCTGGCGGCCAAGCCCTACGCCAACCTGGTCAACCTTCAGTTCGTGCGGGTCCTGTTGTGGTCGCCGCAGACACCTTGAGGACCTACGGGCAGAGAGTAGAGCGCGGTTGAGCACCTGGTGGCCCCGAACCGCGTTCAAGGTCCTGCTGGTCCTGTTAGATGGGATCCTGGCCCAGACCATCTTCGGGGCCGACCTCCGCGTGGGCGGGGTCGCCCCGGACTTCATGATGCTTATCGCGGTTTGTGCCGGGTTCGCCGGTGGCCCCGACCAGGGTGCCGTCGTCGGGTTCGCCGCCGGGCTGCTAAGCGACCTTTTCCTGATGGGTACCCCGTTCGGCTTGTCGGCCCTGGCGGGGTGCCTGGCCGGGTTCGTGGCCGGCTGGGCCAGGGCGAACTTCCTGCACCCCAACCTGACGCTGGCGCCGGTGGTGGCGGCCGTCGGCACCGCCCTCGGGGTTGTCTTCTTCGTCGTCATCGGCTACCTGATAGGGCAGAACCAGCTTGTCGCCCAGGGCCAAAAGTGGCTGGTCGAGGTGGCCGTGGTGGAGGCGACCTACGCGGCCCTGTTCGCCTTGCCCGCCGCCCTGTTGATGGGTTGGGCATTGCGGTGCCCGACCCCTGGCCCTCAGCCCTTGACGCCCGGGCCCCTCGGTGCCAGCTCGGAGCCGGCCGCTCGACGCCGTGGGGCCACCCGGAGCCGACGGCGCCGGAGGGCGAGGGCAAGGGTAGGGTAAGCCATGGCTCAGGCCCCGCCAAACCCGCCGGCCGAGCCGCACTCGTTGCGTCTTCGGGCCACGGCGGTGCTGGTCGTCGTGGTGTGCCTGTTCGCTACCTTGTTCGGGCGCCTCTGGTACCTGCAGGGCGTTGAGGCGAACACCGTCGCCGTCAAGTCGGTAGCCGGCCAGGGGATCGAGACGGTCTACGTCCCCGCCCCCAGGGGCGAGATCTTCGACCGGGACGGAGCACTGCTCGCCGGCAACCGCCTCGAGCAAGTGGTCACGGTCGCTCCCGGGGCCGAAGCTGCTCACCCGGGGATCGTGGAGGAGCTGTCCGCTCTGCTCGGCCAACCGACCGCCAGGGTAAAGGCAGAGATCAACAACGTGCAGTACAGCCCGTACCAATCGGTCCCCGTTGCCGTCGGGGTGCCCGAGTCCGTCGTGTTGGCCATCGACGAGAACCAGTCGCTCCTGCCGGGTGTGAGCGTGCAGGCCGAAACGGTCCGCTTTTACCCCTACGGCGAGCTGACGGCCAACATCGTCGGCTACCTGAGCGAGATCACGGGTTCCGAGTACAACCAGGTCAAGGAGGAGAAGTGCGGTCCCGGCGTGCCCTGCTACGCCACGAACTCCCTGATCGGCCAGGCCGGCGTGGAGCAGTCGTTCGAGAGCTACCTCCGCGGCAAACCGGGAGTGGAGAAGGTCGAGGTCGACTCGCAGGGCAACGTGCTCGGGATGCTCAGCTATACGCCGCCCGTACCCGGTGACAACATCATCCTGTCGATCGCCCTGGCCGACCAGCGGGCGGCCGTGCAGGCGTTGGACGACTGGGTCGTAAAGGCCCGGTCGATGGTCGACACGGTAAGCGCGCAGCATTTCCGGGCACCCGCCGCGTCCATGGTGGTCGAGGATCCCCGCAACGGCCAGATCCTCGCCCTGGCGACGTACCCCGACTACAACCCGGACGACTTCCTCGGTGGCATCAGCGAGGCCAAGTGGCAGTACTACAACAACCCCACCAACGACTTCCCGCTCATCGACCGGGCCGTCTCTACCGGTTACGCTCCCGGGTCCACCTGGAAACTGATAACGGCCACGGCCATGCTGCGCTACGGGTTGCGCTCGCCGTACACCTATTACGACGACTCAGGCTCCTATTCCATCGGAGGCCAGACCTTCAGGGACGACGACAACGTCCCGCTCGGTTACGTGGACCTCCCCGAGGCCATAACCGAGTCGAGCGACACGTACTTTTACAGCCTCGGCGGCAGCTTCTGGCAGCAGTACGACGCCGGCCACCAGGTCCAGGGCCCGGACCCGCTCCAGACCGTCGCCTCCCAGTACGGCCTCGGCCACTACAGCGGTGTCGAGCTCCCCAGCGAGGACCCCGGCATCGTCCCCGATGCTCAGGTGGTGGCCAAAGAGCATTCCCAGTACCCGAAGGACTATCCCGACGGCGTATGGGAACCAGGTTTTGAAGTCCAGGAGGCCATCGGCGAAGGCCAGGACCTGGTGACCCCCCTGCAACTGGCCGACGCGTACGCCACCTTCGCCAATGGCGGCACCCTGTACGTACCCCAGGTGGCGCTGGCCGTGGAGGCTCCGGGTAGCGCCGACAAAGCGAGCGGGAAAATCCTCGAGCGTTTTTTCCCCCGGGTGAAGGACCATGTGCCCATTTCGAGCGACGACCGCGCCGCCATGCTCCAGGGCTTTGAGGGTGTGACCGCCAGTCCCCAGGGCACGGCTTTCCCGGCCTTCCAGAGCTTTCCCCTCAACCAGTACCCGGTGGCCGGCAAGACAGGCACGGCCCAGGTCGACGACTTCTGCGCCGTATCGTGGGCGTGCGCTCCCGGCCAGGTCGCGTGGCCGACTTACAAACAGGACACCTCGGTCTTCGCCAGCTTCGCGCCCGCCACTGCTCCTCGCTTCGTGGTGGACGCCGTCTTCGAGCAGTCGGGCTACGGTGCCTCCGTAGCCGCCCCGGCCGTCGAGCAGGAGTACACGACGTTGTTCAGCCTCAACCGGCCTCCCCCGCAGAGCACCTGCACCAGCTCGTCCACCTCCACCAGCTCCACCACTACTACGACCGGCGCTTACGGGACGTCGCAGAGCACGACAAGTACGACGGCCCCCGGCACCTGCGCAGGGAGCACGACAACGAGCACCACAAGCCCGGGGACGGCCGGCTGATGGCCCTTACCGCTCTGCCGGCGGCGTCGGCGGCCAAGACTTCGACAGTTCCCCGCCGGCCGGCCGCCAGCCCGGCGTGGCGTCACGTGGACGTGCTGCTTGTGCTCGCCACGGGAGCGGTGACGGCTCTGGGCGTCCTCATGGTCTATTCGACTACGCGTGTCCCGCTGGCCGTAGCCGGGTTCAACCCGCAGACGGAGATGACCAAGCAGGCGACCTATGCCGCCATCGGGGTGGGCGCTTTTCTCGTGACGATCTTCTTCGACTACAAGCGCTACCTCTCGTGGGCCGCAGTCCTCTACGTAGGCAGCCTGTTGCTCCTCCTCGCCACGCTGGCCATCGGGCGCACGACTTTAGGTGCGACGTCGTGGATCCAGGTCGGGAGCCTCGAGATCGAGCCCTCAGAGATCGTGAAGGTGACGTTCATCATTGCCTTGGCCGCCCTCCTTTCCAGCCGGAAGGGCGAGCTCAGCCTGAGGGTGCTCGTGCTGGTGCTCGCCCTCTCGGTGCCACCGTTCCTGCTGGTTTACAAGCAGGACGCGCTCGGCAGCGCCATGGTGCTGGCCGTGGTGCTGGTGGGGATGTTGCTCATGGCCGGCACCAAGGGCAGGCACATGGTGCTCCTTGCTTTGCTGGCCGTCGTCGCCATCGGTGGCGTGACCCAGACCGGCATGCTGAAGCAGTACCAAAAGGACCGCCTGGTGACGTTCCTCGAGGCCCCGAGCGGGGTTGAGGCCGCCAACAACGCCACCAACCCGTATGCCGCCGGTGTTGAGTACAACCTGGACCAGTCCAAGGCCGCCATCGCGGATGGAGGCATTCATGGCAAAGGCCTTTTCAAGGGCCCGGAGACCAACCTGTCGTACGTGCCCAACCAGGACACGGACTTCATCTTCACCGCCATGGCAGAGCAGTTCGGCTTTGTCGGTTCGGTCGTGTTGCTCGGGCTGTACGCCTTCGTCGTGTGGCGAGCCTGGAGGGCCACGGTCGTCTCGCGCGACCTAGCCGGCACGCTGATCTGTGTCGGAGTGTTAAGCATGCTCATGTTCCAGGTCTTCGAGAACATCGGTATGACCATGGGCATCATGCCGGTCGCCGGGATAACCCTGCCGTTCATGAGCTACGGGGGCTCGTCGTTGGTGGTTGACTGGGTGGCGATCGGCCTGGTCGTCAACGTAGGGATGAGGCGCCTCAGCTAGCCCTCTCGTCCCCGTTGCACCGGCTCACGCCGTCCGTCCGACGGCCTCTTCCGCCCCCGCCGCCTTAAGGTAGTCCTTAGGCTACGCTCAGACGCCTCTTAGCTTGACCCTGAGTTTCGCAGCGCTTGGTCGCTACACTCGAAGTTGAGATGACCTTGTTCGGGACACGCCGGCCAGCTGCGGCGCCGAGGGCATGTGCACTCGGAGCCAGCAGATGAACCGGCTGTGGTCCCGCTTCTGTAACACCCTCGCCAGATGGCGAAAAACGCGGGGAGCTGTTTCGGCGAGCAGCTCGAGCGGGCCGCAAAGGCCTTCCGGGTTGAGCTCTGCCCAGCCCGCCCGTTTGCCCCGTGCGGGGTCTCAGCAGGGCGTTAGCCGACAAGGTTGTTCAACGATGGTGCGTAACGGCGCGCGGTTGGGGCCCGCCGCCCACCCGGGGACGTTCTCAGGCGTCCCGGTCGCGACGTGCGCAGGGCATGCTACCCAGCATGCCCAATTGGAAGGGAAAGCCTTAATGTCGGAACCAGTGATTGGCGGAGCAGGTACCGCCCGTCCCGACCCGGCCGACTACGGCCGAGATGCGGACCATATGCCTGCGATGGAAGACCCGCCGTCCGGGTGGCCTGCTGGTCCACCTGACGACGATGCCCTGGACGGTGACGCGGCCGATGCTGATGTAGCCGTTGGCGCGTCGGACGGTGCTGTAGCGGCCAAGGTCTCCCGGCGTCGCCGCCGCGGTTCGCGCGGTGGCCGGGGCCGCCACCCAGCACCGGTGGCTGTCAACGGTTCAGGTGACATCGAACGGTCAGGATCGGACGACGAAGAGCCGGGGGGAGACAACTCCGGAGAGGTACCTGAGCCGCCCCTGTCGCTGAGCGACGAGGCGCCTGAGGTGCCCCTGGTTGTAGGCGAGGGTGCGACCGCGACCGCCAGGCCGCCCACCAAACCGAAGATCGGTGACACTCGCCCGGGGTCACCGCCCGTACCCAAACGCAGGGTGCGTAAGGAGGCCGGGGCGGCCAGCGCGGTCGGGCCGAAGGCGCCGTCAGCGGATGGCGCCCAGGAGGACGTCCCCGGAACGGTACAAGAAGAGGCGGGCGGGCCCGTTCGCGGCGCGAAGGCCAGGCGGTCCCGGCGGCGCAAGGGAGAGGCGTCCGACGGGCCCGGCCCCCGATGGGACAGGCCCCGACGGGAAGGCCCCGGGGCCCGGCGGCCCGGGGCGGCTGACCGGACCGGCGGCGCGGCAGTAGCGAGCACAACCGGGGCTGTCTTGTCGACCAGAGCCACAGCTGCCGGGCGCGCCGCCCGGGGTGGCAGTGTGCCCGCTGGCGACCGGTCGCCGGACGGGACCAACCGGCGCAACCTTACCGAGCGCCGCAACCGGCCCCTCGGCCGCTACCTGATGGTCGTCCATGTCGGCCCGACCGCGACACAGATCGCCGTGCTCGAGGGGCGCACCCTCATAGAGCATTACGTCTCGCGCCCAGCTGACGACGCCACCCAGATCGACGGCAACATCTACCTGGGCCGGGTCCAGAACGTGCTGCCCGGAATGGAAGCCGCCTTCGTCGACATCGGCACGCCTAAAAATGCGGTGCTCTACCGGGGGGACCTGCGTTACGACGACGACGAGGTCGAGCGGCCACTGGCCGACGAAGGGCCCCGCCCGACCCGGGGCCGGCTGGCGGGGGCGGCCAGCGACGCCCGTATCGAGCAGCTGTTGCGCACCGGGCAGAGCATCATCTGCCAGGTGACGAAAAACCCGATCGGGACCAAGGGCGCTCGCCTCACCCAGGAGGTCTCCCTGCCCGGGCGCTTCGTGGTCCTGATCCCCGACAGCGAGACCTACGGCATCTCCAAGCGCCTGGGAGACGAGGAACGCCGGCGGCTGCGCAAGATCCTCGACGATGTCCGCCCCGCCGGCCACGGCCTCATCGTCCGTACGGCGGCCGAAGGGGCCAGCGCCGACGAGCTGGGCCGTGACGTGGCCCGCCTGATGCGCCAGTGGGACCGCGTCCAGGAGCTGGCCAGTGTCTCCAGGGCGCCGCAGCTCTTGTACCGGGAACCAGACCTGGCGGTCCGGGTCATACGCGAGGAGTTCAACCGGGACTACCGGGGCGTCGTAATAGACGACCACAGGCTTTACGACGAGGTGAAAGAGTACGTCACGAGCATTACCCCGGAGCTGGCCGAACGGGTCGAGTTCGAGAGCCCCGACGAAGGGCCGCTGCCCCTGTTCGAGCGCTTCCGGGTGCACGAGCAGGTGCACAAGGCCCTCGACCGCAAGGTCTGGCTGCCCTCGGGCGGGTCGATAATTCTCGAGCGCACCGAGGCGCTGACGGTGATCGACGTCAACACCGGCAAGAACGTCGGCACGTCGAACCTCGAAGAGACCGTCTTCCGCAACAACCTCGAGGCGGCGGAAGAGATCGCCCGTCAGCTGAGGTTGCGTGACATCGGCGGGATAATCGTCATCGACTTCATCGATATGGACGTGGCGACCAACCGGGCCGACGTGATCAGGACGTTCCGAGAATCGCTGGCCAGGGACAAAACGCGCTCACAGGTATTCGACATCTCCGAGCTCGGACTGGTCGAAATGACCCGCAAGCGGATTTCCGAAGGCCTGGTCGAGTCCTACTCGGAAACCTGCCCCACCTGTGGCGGGCGCGGGATCGTGTTCGACGAGTCCCTGCTCTAGTGCCACGACAGGCAACGTTTGCCTGGTTGCCCACCCTGACTTTGAAGCGGCGACAGCGGTTTTTGCCACCGGCAACCGGGTAAACGTTCCCGGAGGCAGCTCTAGGCGCTGCCGGGCGCAATTAAGTGACCCGTGGCTCACCGGGAGCGACGGCGCATAAGGCAGGTCCTCCGCGAACCGGTAAGTCCAAAGTGGGCTTACAGCCCCACTTGGCGTCACCAAAACGCCGTGACGGTCCTGTCGGCCCGCGGTCTCGGCCCCCCGCCTGCGAGTGGTTATTCGACCTGGTAAATCGAGGTCAGCGTGCCGCGGGCGATGGTGTGGAAGGTCAGGTTGAAGCCCAGCAGGGCCGGGGTGGCATCCGGCTGGACGCCGAGGTCGGCGTCCAGCGCATGCACCGCGAAGATATACCGGTGGGGCCGGTCGCCCTTGGGCGGGGCGGCGCCCATGTAGCCGGCCGTACCGGCGTCATTGCGGATGTGGAACGCCCCCCCGAGGAGGCCCTGCCCGGTGACGGCGCCGGCGCCCCGGGGCAGCTCGGTGAGCTGCCGGTTCAAGCCGACCACGGCCCAGTGCCAAAAGCCGCTCCCCGTCGGGGCGTCAGGGTCGAAACACGTGACGGCGAAGCCGGCTGTCTCGTCCGGGAAGCCCGTCCAGCGCAGGTGCGGGCTGATGTTTTCGCCCCCCACCCAGTCGCTGACGTGCACCAGCGGCAAGGGGCCTCCTTCGGAGATGTCGTCGCTCACGACATAGAAGCCGGGGACCTTCGGCAAAAGATCGTAAGGATTGGGGCTTTCGGGGCGTTCGAGCATGTGGGCTAACTCCTTGAGCGGTGTACGTCTGGGCGCTTACAGGGCGTTGGGTTGCTTATGGCCCGTTTCTTGACTACGCCGTTTCTCGGGCCGGGACTCGCCGCTCGGCCGAGCCAACGTAAATCTGCGTGGGCCTTCCTATGCGGTTGGCGCCAGAGCTCGTGAGCTCGAGCCAGTGGGCCACCCAGCCCGCGGTACGCCCGGCGACGAAAAGGGGAGTGAACATTTCGTCGGGGAAGCCGATCGCCCGGTAGATGATCCCGGAGTAGAAGTCAACGTTGGGGTAAAGGCGCCTGGAAATGAAGAAGTCGTCCGCCAGCGCCACTTCTTCGAGGTGCAGGGCGATGTCCAGCAGGGGGTCCTGAGGGGCCAGCTTCTCCACGAGGTCCAGGGCTATTTGGCGGATCACCTTGGCGCGGGCGTCGGTGGTTTTGTAGACGCGGTGGCCAAAACCCATCAACCGGAACGGGTCGCTGCGGTCCTTTGCCTTCTCGACGAAGTAGGACAGGGGCCGTCCGGACTCCTTTATCTCCTGGAGCATCTTTATGACTTCCTGGTTGGCGCCGCCGTGCAGCGGCCCCCACAGGGCATTTATAGCCGCCGACACGCCGGCGTAGAACCCGGCTCCCGACGACGCAACCATGCGCAAGGTGGCCGTCGAGCAGTTGAGCTCGTGGTCGGCGTGCAGGATCAACAGCGTATTGAGGGCCCTGGCGGTTGCGTTATCGGGAAGGTAATGGCTCCCGGGGATCGTGAAGCACAGCTGCAGCAGGTCCTCTACGTAATCGAGGGAACGGTTGCTCCGGCCCCGGGGCAAGCCCCGCAGCGTCGAGAGCGCATAACCGGTGAATATCGGCATGGCCGAGAGCAGCCTGATACCGGCTTGCTCGACCCTTTCCCGGCTGGCCGAGTTGACGGCGTCGTCAGAGTAGGCGCTCAGGGCTTCGGTGGCGATGGCGAGCATCGCCATCGGGTGCATCGACTGGGGGAACGTGTCGAACAGCCTCTCGATCCCCACGTGGAGCACCAGTTTCGGGTCACGGGCGCGGGCCACGAAGTTGTCGGCTTCCGCCGCGCTCGGCAGTTCCCCGTAGATAAGCAAGTACGCCACCTCGAGGAAAGAGAACGACGTCGCCAGCTGCTCGACCGGGTACCCGCGGTAGAACAAGCGCCCCGCTTCCCCGTCCACGAACGTGATGGCCGACTGGAAAGCAGCCGTATCCGCGTAGCCAGGGTCGAAGACGGACAGCCCATGCTGGCCCAGGCTCGACACGTCGATGGCCGTCCGGCCGAGCGTTGGCCGCTCGACGGGCAAGTCAAGCGACGTGTTGCCAAACGTCAGCTTGGCCGTCTCGTCGGTCTGTTCAGGGTCGGGCACTTGGTCGGCCCTCCTTTCGTCTATTTCGTGAGGCCTCCGAGACCTTCGCAGAGCCGATTCCCGGCCCTCTCGCTCCCAGTTGCAGTTCGATTTTCGTCCGGGCGCTACCACCGGCCGGGTTAAACCACGGGGGCATTAGCTGGTCCAGCCTAACGGCGCCCAGCGCCCTTCGCAGCCTGGGCACTCTCCTGAACTGCTCCTCTGGCGTGCTCTTTGAGGCCGGGCAGATGCGCGCTCAGGCCGGCGGCTGACCCTGGCTCGTCGTCTTAGCCGTTATACTTACCGTCCTGTGTATGCGGTGATCAAAACGGGCGGCAAGCAGGAGCGCGTCGAGCAAGGTCAGCGGCTAGCCGTTGAGCTCGTGGGGGCAGCGGACGGCGACGAGATCTCGTTCGCGCCCATATTGCTCGTCGATGGCGGGACGGTGCTGGCCACCCCGGCCGACCTTTCCGGCGCCACGGTGACGGCGAGGGTCGTTGGTGAGGAAAAAGGTCCCAAGGTGCGCGGCTTTGTCTACAAAAACAAGACACGTCAGCGCCGGAGCTGGGGTCACCGTCAGCGGTACAACGTTATTGAGGTGACCGGGATCACCAGGGAGGCTTGAGAAGTGTCGAAGACCAAGGGTGGCGGTAGCACCCGCAACGGGCGCGATAGTGCCGGCCAGCGCCTCGGCGTAAAGGTGTACGACGGCGGCGCCGTCAGCGCCGGGTCGATCATCGTGCGCCAGCGCGGTACCCATTTCCACCCGGGCAGCGGTGTCGGGCGGGGACGCGACGACACTCTGTTTGCCCTGGTCGACGGCCGGGTGCACTTCGCCCGGCGCAAGGGCCGGCGCCTGGTGGACGTTCAGTCGCCTGTGGCCGCCGCCACCAGCGCCGACTGACAGCGCCCGACAGGGCCCGGGCCGCCCGGGCGTCGCCTAAACCCATTTTGTCCCCGGCTAGCCATAAGTCTCCGACCGGTCTTCTGGATCCTTTCGGGCCGCCTCGGGCGTTTTCCGGACCTTGGGTCACCGGCCATTCGCGCCTTGCCGGCGAACTGTCCGACGCGGTTCTAAACTCAGGCGCCCGGAGGGCCGGCTGTGTTCGTTGACGAGTGCCAAATCCATGTGAAAGCCGGCGACGGCGGCGCCGGTGCCGTTTCCTTCCGCCGCGAGGCGCATGTTGCCATGGGCGGGCCAGACGGTGGCGACGGCGGGAGCGGAGGCGATGTATGGCTGGTGGCCGACCACAACGTCGCCTCTTTACTTTCCTTCAAGGACCACCCCTACCGGGCCGCCACATCAGGAGCGCACGGCCAGGGTAAGGGCAAGCACGGCCGGGCCGGTACAGACCTCGACGTGCCGGTCGCACCGGGGACCGTCGTCCGCGACCGCGAGGGCTCGCTCCTGGCCGACCTCAACGAAAACGGGGCCCGTTGGCTGGCGGCCCACGGCGGCCAGGGCGGTAGGGGCAACTCCCGGTTCGTGTCCAGCCGTCGTCGGGCACCGAAGTTTGCCGAACAGGGCGAGCTCGGCCAAGAAGCCTGGTTCAACCTGGAGCTGAAGTTGATGGCCGACGTGGCGCTGGTCGGGTTCCCCAACGCCGGGAAGTCCACCCTCATCTCGCGCATCTCGGCGGCCAAGCCCAAGATCGCCAACTACCCGTTTACGACGCTCGAGCCGCACCTCGGTGTGGTGCGGTTCCACGAGCACGAGTTCGTCGCGGCAGACATCCCCGGGTTGGTCGAAGGTGCGAGCGAGGGAAAGGGGCTGGGCTACCGTTTCCTGCGCCACATCGAGCGGGCCCGTGTCCTGCTCGTCCTGCTGGACCTTGCCTCCGACGACGGCCGGAGCCCGTCCCAACAGGAAGACGTGTTGCTGGGCGAGCTGACCAGGTACCAACCGGCTCTGGCTGAGCGGCCCCGGTTGGTGATCGGTTCTCGAGCCGACATCGCCAGCGAACAGTGGAGCCCCGACCCCGCTCTGCCTGTCATCTCCGCCGTGACCGGAGAAGGGATCCAGTGGCTCCTCGGCCGTCTGTCGGAACTCGTCAGACGAGGCGCACGCCGGCGAGCCCGGCCACGGCGGGTGGTGGTCCACCGGCCAGTCCCGGCCGGCGTGGCGGTGGAACGGGGCCTGGATGGTTCCCTGATCGTGCGCGGTCGCCAGGCCGAGCGAGCGGTGGCGCTGTCGGACATGACCGACGCCGGTGCCCTGGCCTACGCCCAGGAACGCCTTCGCCGCATCGGCGTGGACCGGGCACTGACGAGGGCCGGTGCGCGCCAGGGCGACCGGGTGCGCATAGGCCGGTTCGAGTTCGACTGGGAGCCGGACTGAGGCCAAATGGTAAAAGGCCAGACCGGGAAAGGGACGGGGACGGGCCCACGGGCCGCGGGGCCTCGCCCTCCGGCCGTCCGAGCAATAGCGGCGTCGTCGTGGTCAAGGTCGGGACGTCTTCGATTACCGACGAACGGGGCCACATCGTCGAAGAGGCGATAGCCAAACTTTGCACTGAAGTGGCCGAAGTCTGCTCGCTTGGGCCACAGGTGGTAGTGGTGACGAGCGGGGCGGTTGCCGCCGGCCTGCCCGTGCTCGGCCTCTACCCGAGGCCCAATGACCCTTCGCTGCTCCAGGCCGTTTCGGCTGTCGGGCAGAGCCGGCTCATGGGTCACTACGACCGCTCGCTGGAGGCGGCCGGGCTGGTTGGCGGTCAAGTCCTGTTGGCCCCGCTTGATTTCTGGGACCGGGCGCAATACCTCCACGCACGCGAGACCCTTCGCCTTTTGCTCGGTCTCGGTGTCGTCCCCGTGGTCAACGAGAACGACGCTGTGGCGGACGACGAGATCCGCTTCGGGGACAACGACCGCCTGGCTGCCCTCGTGGCCAACCTCCTGCAAGCCGACCTGCTGGTGCTGCTGACGGACGCCGCCGGCCTTCTTACGGCCGACCCGAGGGTGGACCGGGAGGCCTCGCTTGTCGAGGAGGTGCAGGAAGTGGACCACGTGCTGTCGCTGGCGGGCGGCCCGGGGAGCCAGCGGGGCAGCGGAGGTATGGCGTCCAAGCTGGCGGCGGCCAAAATTGCGGCGTGGTCGGGCGTGCGGGTGGTGATCGCTTCAGCCGAACGGCCACGCGTGCTGCAAGACGCCGTGGCCGGTGTTCCCGGCGTGGGGACGGTAGTGAGACCGCGCGCCCGGGCGCTTGCCCGCCCGGAAGCTCTGGATTGCCTTCGCGCTGGCGTCCACGGGGACCGTGGTGGTGGATGCGGGGGCCAAGAAAGCGCTCACCGGGAGGGGAGTGTCGCTCCTGCCGGCCGGGGTCCGCGAGGTCCGTGGCGACTTCGTGCCCGACGACGCCGTCGAGGTGGCGGGGCCCGATGGAAAGGTGTTCGCCAAGGGCCTGGTGCGGCACAGCGCCAAGGCACTGGCGGAATGGGCCGGCTGGCAGACCTCGGAGTTGCCCCCCGAGGTCCCTCAAGAGGTGGTCCACCGCGACGACCTGGTGATCTTGCCATAGTCGATCAGCAACGAGGCGGGCCGCCGGCTTTCCTTCACGATTCGCCAGTCCGACGCCGCCGCCTCCTCTTTCTTCACAATTGTTACATTCGCGTTGCGATCTGGGTAACTCGTCGCGATTTCGGCCCTATCTGCGACGCTAGCGCAACCAGAATGCGCGATCGCGACGAGAATGAGCTAAATATGATGGAAATGTGATGGCAATCATACCGGGCTGGCTCTCCGCCGCCGCCCGCTCTTTCTTCACAATTATGCGCCAAATGTGTTGACTCGGTTTCTAAGTTGGTACCGAAAAGACACGGCCGAGGCGCGTACCACGTTCACCGGTTGGCATTCGAGATGAGCGAACGTGGACGGACCTGGTCCACGTTGCCACCGATTTGTCCGGGAGTTGGCATGTCCAGTCGCCAACGCGGGGAATTTATGTCTATTGACCGCTCGGGACAACTGCGCTGATGGGCTCCGGCGGCGGCCGAGCGCGACGGGTCCCGCCGGGCCCTCCCTCTCACTCGGCCGCAGGGCCGATTGGGGGTGACGCGGGCGCCGGTGGGACCTGTCTTCGGTACGAGCGGGGCTACGAGGCGGGCAGCTCGACCAGGGTGGCTTCCGAGGTGGAGTAGCGGCCGTCCCGTATATAACCGATGACGACTGCCCGGCCGATGAACGTCTCGCCCAGAAGGGCCTGCAGGTGGCCGACATCCTCGATCGGTTTGCCGTCGATCGAGACGACGACGTCACGGGGCCGCAGGCCGGCAATGCCGGCCGGGCTGGACGCCACCACCGATACCACCTCTACCCCGCGGGTAAAGCCCGTGGCCCGGGCAACGGGAGGCGGGAGGGGCCGTGACCCACCCCCGATACCCAGGTAGGCGCGCCGCACACGGCGACCGGAGGCCAGCGTGCCGATGATCGCCCGGGTCGAATCGTTGATCGGTACGGCCATACCCAGACCTTGGCCGACCCACGGGCCCACCAGGGCGGTATTGATGCCGATCACTTCGGCCGCGGTGTTGGCCAGGGCGCCACCCGAGTTGCCCGGGTGGAGCGAGGCGTCGGTCTGGATGACGTCACCGAGCAACCGGCTCCCCGAGCCGGCCGACGCCATCAGGCTCCGGCCCAACGCGCTCACGACACCAGCGCTCACCGAGCCCTCGAACCCGAGGGGGTTGCCAATGGCCACCACCACCTGACCGACCCTCAGGCGGCTCGCATCACCGAGCCGGGCCGGTTGGTAGCCGTTGCCGGCGGCTCTGACAACGGCCAGGTCACTAAGACGGTCGGCGCCCACAACTTCGAAGGGGGCTTCGTCGCCGGTCGTGAACGCGGCTGTCCCCCGGTTGGAGCCCTGGACGACGTGAGCGGAGGTGACCAGCAACCCGTCGGCCGAGATCAGCACGGCCGACCCGGCGCCGGCCGGGCGGTGCATCTGGTCCTCCACCCTGAGCGCGGCCACCGATGGCAGGAGCTGCTCAGCTACCCACGAAACGGTGCGTGAATAGCTGTCGAGCAGCGCCTCGTCCACGTCTGCGGGAGCCGGGACAAGGGTGACGTCCCCGCTGTGCACCGGCCTTTCCGACTGCAAGCTGCCCGATGTCGCGTCAGCACCAAGGGACGTGCCGAGCGGCGCCGGCAATGTCCGCGCCGGCGCCATCACGCACTCCCTTGTTGTGACGTGGCGCTCTCGCCGAAGTTCACCGCAATCGCCACTTCGTCGGTGCCCCGCACCACTATCAGGTCAGCCGAGCCAGCATCGGCGGCTGCTTGAATGGCGGCGGCCAGCTCTTCGACCGTGGTCACCGCGGCACCGCCAACGGACACGATCAGGTCGCCCCGCCGGATCCCGGCCCGCTCAGCGGGCCCTCCATCTTCGACGGCGTGCACCAGGAGGCCGTCCCGGTCAGGCAGGCCGACTGCATGGCGCATGCGGCGGGCCACCCGCGGTGGGGCCAGGGCGACGCCGAGGCGCACCCGGCGAGGTGACTCACCCCGGGCCAGGGCGTCAACGCGGGCCTTGAGGTCGCCGCTGGCGGGAAGGGCAAGGTAGAAACCCTCGCCGGCCCGGTGCGTGTTGACCCCTACCAGGTGGCCCTCGCTATTGACGACGGGCCCGCCTGATGACCCGTGGGCCAGGGGGGCGCTGTGCTCGAGGGCTCCGGACACCGTCCTGCCCTCCGGGCCCCGGAAGGACAGACCGAGCCCGGTGACGAAACCGACCCCGGCTCGCACGCTCCTGCCACCCGGGCGCCCAAGGCCGATTACAACCTCACCGAGGGCGACATCTTCTGCGGCCCACGAAATAGCGGGGGCACCGGCCGTTTCAACCGAAAGAACGGCCAGGTCACCCTCGAGATCCGTCCCGGCTACGCTGGCCACTGCGACGCGACCGTCGTCGAAGGTAACAGAGACCTCTCCGCGCAAGTTGTGGGCATTGGTCACTACCAGACCGTTGCCCACCACGACGCCGCTGCCTGCCCTGCCTACTCCTACTACCGAGGGGGTCGCCGCCGCGATCACGTCGGCGGCCGCCTTCGAGAACTCTCCCAGGGGACTGCTCACTGTCTTATTCCTCCGCATTCGATGTAACTTGTAACTTGCAAGTAGGAAGTTACCTCGTTCAGCGGAGTACCGGCGAACACTTTGAGAAATGGGAGGATGGGCACCATGAGCGAGGTAGCCGGTAGCCGCCGCGGAGTTGCCACTAACAGCGAGGCCTCCACGGGCGGCGAGGGGGCCGGCAACTCGGCGCTGGACGTGGCCATGGCCAGGGTGGGTGACCGCTGGACGCTGCTGATAGTCGATGCTCTCCTCGATGGCCCACGACGGTTCAAGGACTTCGAGTCGGCCGTGCCCGGCCTGGCCCCGAATGTGTTGTCCGCTCGCCTCCGCCGTCTGGAGCGCGAGGGCCTGATCGTGGCCGTGCCCTACTCGGACCGGCCCGCCCGCCATGAGTACCGGGTTAGCGAAGAGGGCAGGGAGCTGGCGGGTGCTCTGCGGCTGCTGTCCCGGTGGGGGGCACGGTCAATGGGAGACGAGGCGGAAGGCCCGCGTCACCGTTCCTGCGGCACCCTGCTGGAGGCCCGGTGGTACTGCCCCACCTGTGAACGGGTCACCGACAGCGCCGACGACGACATCGCCTGGTTGTAGTTGCCAGCTATGCCAGGACCAAGACCACCTGTCAGGGCGCTCACGCTGGGGCTGGCGGAGCACCACCCGCTGCCCGGGAGCGCTATCGAGCGTGGGGCACGCGGCTTGAACCGGGCTAAAGCGGCCTTCGAAGCTTCGGGTTACGAGGTCCAGACCGTGCGGTTGTCGACCCGACCCGTCCTTACCGACCTGGCGGGATGGGACCATGAGGCCGTCGTCGGTTACGGCGGCGAGCTACAGGACGCTCTCGACGCAGCGGGTGTCGAGTACTGCTCGCTCGGGCCGGCGCCGGTCGCTGCTCGTGCCGGAGTGGTCGAGACGGTGGTGGGCCTGATGCTCGGGCGCCCAGCCATCAATTGCTCCGTGATGGTGGCCACGGCGGCGACCGGCCTTGACGTCGCCGCCGCCCGCGCCGCCGCCCAGGTTATGCTCCGGCTGGCTGCCGCCACTGAGGGTGGTTTCGGGAACTTCAGCTTCGCCGCATTGGCGTGCGTCGAGCCGGGAACGCCTTTTCTCCCAGCCGCTTACCACGCCGGCCCGGCCAGCCTGGGGGTCGCTCTCCAGGGAGCAGGTGTGGTGGCGGAGGCGTTGGGCGGGGGAGCCGAGCTGGCCGACGTTACAGAGCGGGTCAGGGACCGCTTGACCGAGCACGCCGCGCCCGTCGTGGCATTGGCGCAACGCCAGGCGGCCGAGCTCGGGACCGAGTTCGGCGGTATCGACCTCTCTCCGGCGCCCAACGGTGCGGACAGCATTGCGGCCGCCATGGAGCTTGCCGGCCACGGGCCCGTGGGCGGGCCGGGCACGCTCGCCCTCGCCGCCGCCATTACGGCCGGGGTGCGGGGCACGAGCCTACCCACGTGCGGCTACTGCGGCTTGATGCTCCCCGTTATGGAGGATGCAGTGCTGGCCCGGCACTGGGCCGAGGACCGGCTCGGGGTCGACCAGCTGCTGGCGTACTCGGCGGTGTGCGGGACCGGTCTCGACACGGTCCCGTTGCCGGGCGACTGTTCCGCCGATGACCTGACCAAGGTGCTGTGCGACATGGCCAGCCTGGCCGTCCGCCTCCGGAAGCCCTTGTCGGCCCGCCTGTTCCCGGTGCCAGGCAAATCAGCCGGCGAGGCAACCAGTTTCTCGTCGCCCTACCTGGTAAACACGCTCATAAAACCCCTCCGATAGGCTTATTTTATGAAGGCGGCAGCCGCCCTGGTGCTCGACGCCGGCCCCGAACAGGCGGCGGCCACGGCGGCGGAAGAGGTGCTGGCGTCGCTGGGAGGCGACCTGCCCTCGTTTGCGGTGTTGTCCGCCACACCTCATTACGCACGCGGCGCGGAGGCCCTTCTTTCCGCCCTGCGGACGTCTCTGGCAGAGGTCCCGCTGATCGGCTGCATAGCGGAGGGGGTTGTGGGCGGCCAACGCGAGGTGGGACCAGGAGCGGCCATTTCGCTGTGGGCGGCGGCCGGCTTGGGAAGAGTGGAAACGTTCTCCATGGAGTACGTGAAGGCGCGCAGCGGTGGCCTGTTCGGTGGTTACCGTTTTGAGGCGGGTAGCGGGGCGCACCTGTTGATCTGCGACCCGTTCACTTTCCCCGCCGGCGAACTACTCACCCACCTGAACGACCACGTGCCCGGCGTCGTGGCCACGGGCGGGATGGCCAGCAATGCACGGGCAGATCGTCGCAACTGGCTGTTCCTCGACGGCCACGTACTTCCCCGGGGGGCTGTCGGCGCCAGTCTGGCTGACGCGGCCGTCGACCTGGTCGTGTCGCAGGGTTGCCGGCCGATCGGTAGCCCGTACACGGTGACGCGAGCCGAAGGCAATGTCCTCCGCGAGCTGGGCGGTCGGCCCCCCGTCCAGAGGCTGCAGGACCTCGTCAAGACCCTTCCCGAGCGTGACCGCCGGCTCCTGGCCGACGGCGGCCTCCAGGTCGGGCGCGTGATCGACGAGTACCGCGCCCAACAGGGCTACGGCGACTTCCTCATCCGTAGCGTCGTGGGCGCCGATCCCGACAGCGGAGCGCTGGTGGTGGGCGACGAAATAGAAGTCGGCCAGACGGTGCAGTTCCACCTGAGGGACGCCGAGTCGGCGGACGCCGATTTGCGGGCCGCACTGGAACGCGAGGTGGGTGTACGGGCCGGGGAGGAGGCGGCCGGGGCGCTGCTGTTCACATGCAATGGCAGAGGGCCCGGCCTTTTCCCCACGAGTGACCACGACGCCTCGACGCTGGCCGAGTTCCTGGGCGAAATCCCGGTCGGTGGGTTTTCCTGCGCCGGCGAGGTCGGCCCTGTGGGCGGCAAGAGCTTTTTGCACGCGTTTACCGCTTCGATGGCCGTATTCCGGTGAAATAACGGCCGCCTGGCGGGCCCGGCCGTGCTCGGGAACGACGCCTAACTGTCGTCGGCCCCGCCTTCCACAGGCCCAGGTCGAGTGGCTGGAGAGGTCCGCGGGAACAGCTGTAGCCCGCCGTCCCCTGGTGCCCACCATCAGCCAGATCTGGCTCCGGTTGCCGGAGGCGCACGGCCTCCAGGCGTCTGCCTGTCGCGGGTTGCGAAAATCGGTTGGCGTTCCCGGCCGCGGTGGTTAAGCATCGCGCTCGTGCAAAGCGTCTTCTTTCATTGAGTCCCGCGGCGCGAGCGGGCGCCGCCGGCGGGACGATCAGGAGCCATTGACCTAACTGGCTTTAGCGCGAGGAGACGCAAATCTGTGCATGTCCCTGAGATGAGGCGCGCGGGCCGGCCACCGAGGCTGCCGTGAGTGCCCATCCACTACCACTCGAAGTAAAGGACCTGACGAAGGTCTTCCGCCGCAAGCGGTGGTCGTCGCTGGCCCGTCGTAAAGGGGGCCGGCGCAGCCGCAACGCTCTCGACAGGGTGAGCTTCGAAGTGCCCGAGGGCGAGATTTATGGCATCCTGGGCGCCAACGGGTCGGGCAAGTCAACCTTGATCCGCATTCTCTGCACGCTGCTCCTGCCGGACCAGGGCACGGTGCGCGTCTTCGGCCACGATGTCGTCAAAGAGCCGGCTGCCGTCCGGCCGCTGCTCAATCGGGTTTCCGCCGACCCCTCTTTCTTTAAGCCGATGTCGGCCCTCGAGAACCTTCTGTTTTTCGGCCGCGCCTACGGTCTGAGCGGGCCGGAAGCACGACGTAAGAGCAAAGCGATATTGCGCCGTTTGGGCCTCAACGACGAGCACTCGCACGAGCCGATGCTCCACTTGTCCCGGGGCCAGCAGCAAAAGGTGGCGGTGGCCCGGGCGTTCCTCTCTGCACCGCGCCTCATGCTGCTCGACGAACCAACGACCGGTCTCGACCCTCGAAGCAAGCGGGAAGTACAGGCTTTCATAACCGAAGTTCGGCGAGAGTCACAGACGACGATCTTGCTGACGACCCACGACATGGCTGAGGCCGAACAACTTTGCGACCGTATCGGGTTCCTGTCGGGCGGCAAGCTCGTGGCCGAAGGGACCGCGCTCGAGTTGCGCAAGCTGGTGGCGGCCGGCCGGGCGCTCGAGGAAGTCGATATGGAGACGGTGTTCCTGGAGCTCACGGGGCGCAGTATCGAAGAGGACGAGGACGATGAAGACGAGGAGAATTACGAAGCGGGCGGCCAGGCGCCGGGGACGGGGTTGATAAATGACCGCCATTGAACTGGTACGCCGCCCGCCGAGCCGGGTAGCCCTCGGGTGGGCCTTTATCGAGCGCCAGACCAACCTCTGGAAACGCTACTGGGCCTGGGAACTGGTTTGGCTCGTCTACGGGGTGGTCAACACGTTGGCGATCACCTTCATCGCCAATGAGGCCGGCCGCACGGGTACCGTGAGCAAGGCCGAGCTGCCCCGGCTCACCATGTTCTTGCTGATCGGCACGCTCGTGTGGGCTTACCTTTCGGCCATTCTCGACGACATGAGCCTCACGATCATGTGGGAACGCTGGGAGGGCACCATCGAGCACACGCTGATGGCTCCCGTGCCCCGCACGGTCCATCTTGTCGGCATGTCCCTTTTCGGAGTCCTGCACGCCCTTATCCGGACGACCTTGATCATGGTCTGTGCCCTGCCGTTCTTCCACGTCGACCTCTCGAGCGGCGACTGGCTGACCGCCGCCGTCATCGTCGCCATCGGGAGCGTCAGCCTCGTCGGCCTCGGCATCCTGGCCGGGATCCTCCCGCTCCTCTACCCGGAGCGGGGTGAGTCGATGTCCTTCATGGTCCAGGCCCTTGTCCTGCTCGTGTCGGGCGTCTATTACAGCGTTGCCGTCCTGCCCAGCGTGGCTGCGGGCGGTGTCGCACATTTCGCCCGCTACCTACCTGCTGAGCGGCATCCGCAATGCCCTTCTCAACGGCGCCGGCCTGAGCCAGGAGGCGGGCACTATCGGCATCCTGGCCCTGTTCGGGGTGGTCCTCGTGCCTGGCTCGCTCGTTGTGTTCGGTATGGCCGAGCGATGGGCCAAAAAGACGGGGCGCCTGAAGCGCCAGGGCTGATACGCGCACCCTCTCGGGGCGCTCATGAGTTTGCCCGCAGCGCCTCTGAGTTTGCGGGCAGCGTCCGTGCGGGTATTGACCGCGGTATGGCTACGACAAAACAAAAAGAAGCCGCCCGTCGCAACCTCGAGAAGGCCCGGCAAGTCCGACGCGCGCCAGGGCCAACGGGGCTAACATCCCCCGTGGGCGCCAGGGTTTGAGCACGGCGGACCAGGACCGTCTCGGCGACCGCGAGTTCGCATTTCCCAAGCAGCGCAAAGAACCTTTGGTCGATGCCAGCCACGTGCGCAACGCGGTGGCCCGTTTTGACCAGGTGGAGGGAGTGAGCGATGCAGACCGCGACGAGGCGTGGCGCCGTATCAAGTCGGCCGCCCGCCGCTATGACGTGGACGTCACGGCCGAAGACTGGAGGCAGCTGGCGCACGGGGGCCGCCTGAGCTGAGTTCGGCTCACCGCTCGGCGGCGCCCGAGGAGGGCAAGGCAAGCCTGCACACGGCTACCTGACAGCGTCGATTTGTCCCGGCCGTTAAGCTCCCTGCACGATATTGCCTGGCGCAGAAAGGAGTACTTAACGATGAGCACGGTTACTCTGGGCCCGGGCTGGTGGTATCCCGTCAGGGGCTGGGCTGCATGGGTATGTCCGAGTTTTACGGGGCCCGTGACGACACCGAGTCCGTCGCCACTATCCGCCGCGCCCTCGAGCTCGGGGTGACGTTCTTCGACACGGCGGACATGTACGGGCCATTTGTCAACGAGCAGCTCGTGGGCAGGGCTCTTTCCGGCCGGCGGGACGAAGCGGTAATTGCCACCAAGTTCGGTATCGTGCGCGACCCTTCCGAACCAACAAGGAGGGCTATCAGCGGCCGTCCTGATTATGTTAAACAGGCTTGCGAGGCTTCCCTCCAGCGGCTCGGGACCGACGTTATCGACCTCTATTACCAGCACCGCACCGACCCGACCACGCCGATTGAGGAGACAGTCGGGGCCATGGGGGAGCTCGTCAGCGAGGGAAAGGTCCGCTACCTCGGCCTTTCGGAGGCCAACCCGTCCACCTTGCGCCGGGCCGCCGCCGTTCACCCGATCACGGCACTGCAGACAGAGTGGTCGCTGTGGAGCCGGGATATCGAGACAGAGGTGCTGCCGACGGCGCGCCAGCTTGGCATCGGGCTCGTCGCTTACAGCCCGCTCGGACGCGGGTTCCTCACGGGCCAGATCACCGGCCCTGACGATTTCGCCCCCGGCGACTTCCGGCGCAACAACCCTCGCTTCCAGGGGGAGAACCTGGACCGAAACCTGGCCCTGGTCGACCGGGTACGGGAGATCGCGGCCGACAAAGGAGTCCTCCCCGGTCAGCTTGCTCTTGCGTGGCTGTTCAGCCGGGGGGAGGACGTCGTCCCCATCCCGGGTACCAAGCGTCGGCGCTACCTCGAGGAAAACGTAGCTGCCGAGCACGTGGCCCTCACCGCCGATGACCTGGCTCGCATCGAGGAGGCCGCCCCACACGGCGCCGCCGCAGGGAGCCGCTACGGCGACATGTCCCCGATAGGGCGCGACTCGGCCCCGCTCACGGCTTGACGACGGCCACCTGCCGCCGGCGAAGGGGGACAGTGGACGGGAGCAAGAGCTCGGGCTCTCGGCTGGTTCCGGGAGCGATCGACGCTACAGCCCGGTTTACCTGGCCCGGGGCCGGCTATCGACCTCCATTTCATCGAGCGTAAGCCTCCGGCCTGGCATGCAGCTGGGCCGGGCGTGGTACCAGGTGACCATGGACGCGACGTCGTCCCGCCTCTGCAGGTACCGCCCGTCCCCGTGCCAACCGAGGTCCTGGATGGTCACCCGGAGGCCGCTGTCGAAAGTTACGGGGTCGAGCACGTGCCACCGGTACATCCCGAAGCGCTGTTGAGAATCGTAGAGACCGTCCGGCTTGATCACCTGGATCATCCCGAAGAACGGGGACGAGTAGACGGTGTACCCCTGCCCGGGGACGTCGAAGTCCCATGCCCCACCGAAATAGTCCTCGGTGCCCGTGCCACAAATGCTCGGGTAGTCCTCGTCGTCGTCGATATAGAACTTGAGCTCCCCTTCCCCCACCAGCCCGGGCTATTGGTCCCGAAGGCCAGGTACGTGCCGCAGTACAAGCCGGGGCCCGATGATAATTCCAGCACTTTATGGATCCCGGTTTCGTCAACAGGGTTGTCCCGGCGCCATCGAGCATGGAAATAGCCGGCGCCCGCGGGCACCGATAGCTCCGAATAATCGACCTGATAATAGACTGTTATGTCCCGGGAGGCCAGGTTTTCTATGGAGATCCGGGCGCCACTTTTGAACGGCATTTCCCAGTACGAGGTCATCGCCCGGTACGGCGCGACAACTATAGGGAGGGACGTGACCTCGGCGAAGCGTCCCCATCCGTTGCAAAAAAAGTCCCCCAGGGGCGTTTCGACGGCTGGCTCCGGGTCACCGTCCCAATAAATTCGTAGCACCGCCTCCCGGCCTTCCGCCGTCGTGGTCAGCCAAATATGCCTTATGATCCCTGAGCCATTTATGGAAGCCAGATCGGTCGATGTACCGGCCGGGATGACAATGCTGGGGGAAACTTTCCAGCCCGGGCCTAGCTCCCTGGCCGCCGTTGCCCCCGTCCCCGTGGAGGCGCGTCCACCGCCCCCATGCTCGCCCGTCGGGTTCTCTGCCGTTATCGACCTGGTACGGCCATGCGAGCCCGTACTGATATCCCAAAGTCCAGATAACACTGTGCTCCTTTCGGTTTAGCAGTTGCCCGACGTGGTCACGCTGACTTCCCCGCCCGGCCCGTCCGATCGCTCAGGCACAGCCACACGGGCGCCCCGGCCGTAACGTTCCCTGGCGAGCGTAGCCTCGTCAGCCCGGAGCCGCAGGGTGGCAGGCAGGCGGTGAGCGCCGCGGCGGGGCGCTCGAGCGTGGCCTCAGTTTTGTCCATTGGTGCCGGCGTCAGGCGCACCG
This sequence comes from uncultured Acidimicrobiaceae bacterium, assembly GCA_963754115.1. GTDB lineage: Bacteria > Actinomycetota > Acidimicrobiia > Acidimicrobiales > Palsa-688 > Fen-671. Next base: position 109,396 of record CAVWFC010000011.1, read on the forward strand.
GGTCGCCGCCGGCCGGCTACGTTGTTTGGGGCGCCGATTGAAAGGAAGAGCCGTGCATATTCTCAGGTACCGTTTGCCCGGATCCGGTCGAGAAGCTGTCGGGTTGGTCCGGGACGGCCGGGTGGCGGATCTCGGCGCCGCCTCGTTGGCGTCCCTGTGGTCGCTCCGGCTTGATGCCTTACGGGAACGGCTCGACAGGGCGACCGGCGACGGGCCCGCTCTCGAGGATGTGGACGTCCTGGCGCCGATCGATGGTCGTACGGAAGTCTGGGCCTGCGGTGTCACGTACGAGATCTCCCACGAAGCGCGCGTTGAGGAGAGCGAGCGCTCGGCCGATGCCTACGAGCGCGTCTACGACGCCGAGCGCCCTGAGCTGTTCTTCAAGTCGGCGGCCTGGCGGGTGGTCGGGCCGGGAGGTGCCATCGCCGTCCGGACCGACTCCAGCCTCGACGTCCCCGAGCCTGAAGTGGCCCTGGTGGTCAATGCTTTTGGCGAGATCGTCGGCTATACGATCTGCGACGACGTGTCCTCCCGTTCTATCGAGGGAGAGAACCCGCTTTATCTCCCGCAGGCCAAGATCTACCTCGGCGCCTGCGCCCTCGGCCCGGTGGTCCGACCGGTTTGGGAGGTGAGCGACCCGTACGCTCTGGGGATCGCGCTGACCATTCGCCGGGACGGCCGCGTGGCATGGCAGGGGACGGCCAGCACCTCGCAGCTGCACCGCCGCTACGACGAGCTGGTTGGTTACTTGATGCTGGCTGACTCTCATCCCGACGGCGTTGTCCTTACTACCGGGACCTGCCTGGTGCCGCCGGCACCCTTTACGCTCGAAGCCGGTGACGAAGTGGAGATCACCATCGACGGCATCGGGACGTTGACCACGTCGGTAGTCCGGGGCCTCGATGCGGCCCTAAAAGGTGTCTACCAGCCTTCTTCGTGAGAGCCCGGGTTGCCCAGCTGCTTTTCGAACCAACGGTTGGCATGCGGTTCTTCGTTGAAGGCGTTGATCTCCTGGTACCCGGCGGAGCGGTAAAGGGCGGCCGCCTCGGTCAATGCCGCGTTTGTGTCGAGCCGGACCGCATTGTTGCCGTGCTCGATAGCCCGTTTTTCCAGGTCGGTTATCAGGCGCCGGCCGATGCCCAGCCCACGAGCAGCCGGTGTTACCCAGATGCGCTTCAGCTCGGCCGGTGCACCGCTATCGAACTTCAAGCCGCCGCACCCGACGGGCTCACCGTGAAGAAAAGCGACCAGGAAGATCCCGGCGGGAGGCCGCATTTCCTCGGGATCAAGGGGTAGGGCGGCCGCCGGGTCGAAGCCCGTGTCGAGGCGGTGGTCGAGCTCGGCAATGCCGATCTCCCACAGCAACCTGGCCTCACCGAGAGGCCGGTGGCGCGAGAGATAGCGCTCGTTGAGGGCCCCGATCCGTTGCGTCACGACCCGGTTGAACGAACGTACCGTCTCGACCACCGGGTCTTTGCCCATTTACCTGATCTTAGTCAGAGATTTTCCATGGCCTAGCAGGAAGGGCCGGTCCGGCTCCGGAGGACCGGTTCGCCAAGCCCGAAGCAGAACGCACCATCGGCCGCCACCGGAGTGGCCAGAATCGGAGGAAGCAGGATGGGCCAGGAACCAGAGAGCTGTCGTGGCGCTGGGGTCGTCAGCGGGGAGGCCGCCCCACGGGATCCCGGGGCACCGGGGCCGGGGGGGCATCCGCCGGCTAGCTGGCCGTGGCCGACGAGGGTAGATGCGCTTGTCCGGGTGCAGGAAGATTTGGCCGCGGCGGCAAACGCCGTACTGATTGCTGATCCCTGGCGGCTACCGCCGGCCGGGTGGCCGGAGCTGCGCCTGGCCGGCTGTTTCGTCGCTTTTGCCCGGGGTCACTCGGGCCCGGGCAGCGCGGGCGACCCCGCCTGGGCGGCGGCCGTGGTTTGTGGGCCGCTCACCGGCGGCGCCCTCGATGTCCAACAGGAGGCCGTCATCCGCGGCACGACTGCTGCGGGTTACCTGCCGGGGCTACTGGCATTACGGGAGGGGCCTCTGCTGGCGGCGGCGGTGGGCGAGCTGGCGCCGCCGCCGGACCTGCTGCTCGTTGACGCTACCGGTCGCGACCACCCCCGCCGTGCCGGTATGGCGCTCCACCTCGGAGCTCACACCGGCATCGCGACCGTCGGCGTTACTCACCGGCCCCTGCTGGCCCAAGGCACGCCGCCCCCGCTGGACCGGGGGGCGAGCAGCCCGATCGTGCTCGGCGGTGAGGAAGTGGGGCGATGGGTCTGCACCCGGGCTGGCACCCGGCCGGTGGTCGCGCACGCCGGTTGGCGGACGGGCCCGGCCACGGCGGCCGAAGTTGTGCTGGCGGCGTCGGTCGCGTCCGCCCGGGCACCTGTCCCGCTCCGGGAGGCGCGCCGGGCCGCCCGTCTGGCCAGGGCTATAGCCGAGGGCCGAACGCCGCCTCCGCCAGGGTTCCCCGTTGGCACCTCGGCCTGATTGCTCAGGCCTGCTGCGACCTTTTCAAGACGTCCAGCGCCCGGTCGAGGCCCGTTACACAAGCACCGGCGGCTGTGGCTGACGGTACGGGATCTTCGATGGCGAGAAGTATGGGCGTCCAGCGGCGTTGGCCCTACCTCGTACGGGCAAGGACGCCGTGCACGTCGACCAGGTGGTGCTCGCCTTCGTGGACTGTGTGACGACCGAGCCAGAGGACGTCGTGTTCATCTGCGGCCGGCCAGTTGTACACGAAGACCCGGGACCATCCTCTCCGGTCGACATGGCCGAAGGTGTCAGCGCACAGTTCGGCTGCCATTTGTAACTGGTAGAGGACGGTGGGCAGTGCAGACGCCGAGTAACCGCAGAGCGCCACCCGTTCGTCCCGGTACATGCGGGCGAAACTCGGTTTCTCCTCGACCTGGGCCAGGACTACCCGTTCCCGCTGTACGAGGAAGACGTCCCTCACGTGGGACGCGTACTCCAGGACGGACCATACATCCGGCTCCGGTCGCCTGGAGGCGACTACTGGGGTGACGGCGCCAAGCGCTTCACGGTAACGATCGCCAAAAGACCGGAGCGCGGGGCTGACGGCTTCGGCGGGGAGCGCTTCGTAAACGTAGCCACACTCTGGGCAGGCCGCCACGCCGCAAAAGCTTACGGGCGGACGGGGTGGGGCCGGCGCCCGGTCCCACCCCAGCCACAAGGAACAGGTCCGAGAGGAACGGAGCGGTGCTGGTCACGTGCCGGAACGGGATGTGCCCGAGGAGGAGGTGCCCGGGGCGTTAGTCCCGCTCGGTAATGCCACCGACCCGGAGGTTGGTGCCGGCGTGGGGGTCGTAGTGGCCGCCGCCGGCAGGGTCGTAGTGGCTGCCGCCGGCAGGGTCGTAGTGGCTGCCGCCGGCAGGGTCGTAGTGGCTGCCGCCGGCAGGGTCGTGGTGGCCGCCGCACCGATGACTTGAGGCTGGGCCCAGACCTTGCAATTGGCGCGAACCGCCGTCCCCGAGGCGGCGGCACCTGCCGGCAGGGTCGTGGTGGCCGAAGCCGGCAAGGTCGTGGTCGCGGAAGCCGGCAGGGTCGTGGTCGCGGAAGCCGGCAGGGTCGTGGTGGCCGAAGCCGGCATGGTCGTTGTGGCTGAAGCCGGCATGGTCGTTGTGGCTGAAGCCGGCATGGTCGTTGTGGCTGACGCGGTCAAGGCTCTGCCCGTCCCTGGCAGCGTGGTCGTGGCCGCTGCCGGCAGGGTGGTTGCCGATGCCGGCCCCTGTGCGGGGACAGCTTGACGTGGCGGCCCGACCGACAGGGTGCAGTTCTCGGGGACAAGAGGGACGCATTTCAGAGGGCTGTTGACGGCTACCAGTGTCATCACAACATGGTCCGGGAAGTACCCGATGCTTAATTCGGCCCGGCGGGGGATTGCCGAAGGTTTGATCAAGACGGCAGTCCTGGTCACCTGCTTCGTCTGCGCCGAACTCGACTGCTTGCTTGCCGTCGTGGATTGGCGGGAGGCTCGTGCCGATATCACCACCTGGCTAAATCCTCCGGGCTGCACGGTGGAACGGCAGAAGGCACCCACCTTGACCAGAGCCGCCACTCCTGCTTGCGCGAGGGCCTGGTGGAGTTCCTTCGGGTCGAGGTCCTGCTTCGACGCCAGAGTGATGGTGACGGTGCCATTGGGGTTACTGTCAACCGAATATGCGGCCAGGTTTACGTGCACTTGACCGGCGCCGATGCGTATGCCCGTCGCCGTGCGACCTGATGACGCCTTCCCCGGCAGAGTGATGGCAGGCAGCGCAATGGCGAGGGCAACCGCGACCGCCGCCCCGCAACTAGCCATCCCGGTGCGCCGGCGCCGGCGGGCTCGCCCCCTCGCCACGATCGACTCCAGGGGTGGTGGTTCGGGCATCGGTACTTTGGACAGCCCGTCGCGCACGGCGTCCAGCCCGCCGTCGTCCATCATTTCGTCGTCGTCGTGCATTCCCTGTTCTCCACGGTGTCGATAAGGGCGGTTTCCTGGCGAAGTGTCATGACGGCCCGGGACAGGTGCGCCCGCACCGTCCCGGGAGCGATCCCAAGTTGCTTGGCGGTCGTCTCGGTATCGAGGTCCAGGATCAGCCGGAGGGCGACCACCTCCCGCTCGCGTAGAGGAAGTCGTCGCACAGCCTCCAGCAAGCCGGCATCCAGGGCAGAACCGTTGTCAGGTGCGACTCTCGGCTCCTGATCGGCCAGGGCGACTTCCCGGCGGTGCCGGCGCCACCACGAACGGCCGGCGTTGAGCGCCGTGCGTACGACCCATGCCCTGGGCGCGGGGTGACGGCTAACTTCGCGCCACGACGCCCAGGCTCTGGCGAATGCTTCGGCCAGGAGGTCCTCGGCCAGACGCGGCTCTGGCCAGCTGGCCGCCACCGCCTTCAAGCACGGGCCCCAACTGGCCTTGTAGAAGTCGGCGAACTCCATGCGCTCGCGGCTCACAGGTTGTTAACGCACAACCCGCTCGATTGGCTTACGTCGGGCGTCTGTTGCGACCACAATGATCGTGCCGGCCCGCGCTGAGTGGCCGGTCGGGTACCCGGGACCTCTTTATGAGGTTGGGCGCGGGGCCGTCGTGTGGTAACGATGACATCTGCTGAAACCGTATTGCCGCGTGTGGCGCACTCGAGAGCCGCCGGGCCCCGGGGAATAGGCAAGGAGCAGCGTGAACGTGGGAAGTTCTGAGAAGGCCCTGGACCTGTCGTTCGGCTTGGAGGACAGGGTCGCCGTCGTGACGGGCGGCGCGTCCGGCATTGGTGCAGCCATCGCCAGGACTTTCGCCACAAAAGGAGCGGTTGTGGCGATCGTGGACTTGAACGATGATAAAGCGCTCGAGATGGTGGCGAGCTTGGGGCCGGACTGTGGCGCGTTTATGTGCGACGTAGCGGACCCGGGATCGGTGACCGCCGCCGTAAACGGCATTGTCTCAAGGTATGGCCGGGTTGATATCCTGGTAAATAACGCCGGCGTGGTTTTGCTGGATCCGGCCGAAAAGCTCACCGCCGATGCCTGGGACACGACATTGTCGGTGAACTTGAAGGGGACGTTCTTGATGTCTCAGGCCGTCGGCCGGCATATGCTGGCGGCGGGGAGCGGCAAGATAATTAACATCGCCTCTCAGGCGGCGAGCGTCGGCCTTCGCGACCATGCCGCCTATTGCGCCTCCAAGGCCGGTGTCGTGGGCCTCACCCGGGTCCTCGCTTACGAGTGGGCCGGCCGAGGCGTTACCGCTAACGCAATTTCTCCGACAGTAGTGATGACCGACCTCGGGCGAAAAGCCTGGGAGGGAGAGAAAGGTGAAGCGATGAAGGCGTTGATCCCTACGGGTCGCTTTGCCGAGCCCGAGGAAATCGCTGCCGTCGCTCTCTTCCTGGCCTCCGACGCCGCGAACATGATAAACGGGTCGGATGTACTGGTCGACGGCGGTTATACGATCCAGTAATAACAGCCTGACAATCGGCTGTTTTATTCACGTTCCGTGAGCTCTGGCTCAATGGGGCGGTTTCATTAAGTATTCAAACCGACGTCTGCCTTCAGTCTCGTAGTTGCCTACGGAAGTTAAGTGGTGCCGTGCCATATCTACGGGGTGGAAGCCGGCGGGCGTGCCAGATGAAGGTGGGGTAGCGGAGGAACGGCTCGGGCACAGGAATGGCGTACGCCCTTACCCGCTTGGCGCTCCAAAGAAAGGCTTTGCTAGCATAGAGCAGTTTAGATGTTAGGGGTGGTCCAGAGTTCTGTCTCGGCGTGCTGCCGAGCCGTCGATGCTCAAAACAGTCGATTACGGTCCAAAGTGAGGAAATTGCTCCACAGTGCCTGAGCGTGACGCACATAAGAGGGCCACCATCGACGATGTCGCTTCGATCGCGGGAGTGTCGACAGCCAGCGTCTCGCGCGCGCTGAGCGGTTCACGGGCCGTGCGGGCCGAGACCCTCAAGCGGGTGACCGAAGCGGCCAACAGCCTGGACTATCGGATCAACCCGGCGGCCAGCGCCCTGCGCAGCAAAGTGACACGGACCGTAGGGATGGTCGTACCCGACATTGACAACCCCTTCTTTCCCGCCGTGGTAAAGGCGGTCGAGGGCGCGCTGTATGGCTCCGGGATGAGCCTGTTCTTGTGCGACGCCAACGACTCGTCCGACGTCGAAGCGGAGCGGCTGGAAGCGTTGCTCTCCCGGGGCGTCGACGGCGTGCTCATCAGCCCCGTGGACGGCCAGAGGAGCCGGCCGGCAGTGGCGGCGGCGGTCAAACGGGTCCCACTTGTCCAGCTTGACCGCCGGGTGCAGGTGGAGAGCGATGTGGTGTCGGTTGACCACGGCCGAGGCATCGAACTGGTTGTCGAGCACCTGATCAATGAGGGCCGCACCACGTTCGCGTTCGTGACGACGGCCAAGCGCTTGAGCGTGGCTGTCGAACGACTCGAGGCCTACGTGCAAGGGGTACGGGTGGTCGACAAAGCGAGCGCCACCCGCGTCCTGGCCGGGGACCTGTCGATAGGGTGGGGCCGCGAAGCCGGGGCCCGGCCTGGCGGCCACTTACTGCCCCGAAGCCGTGATCTGCGCCAACGACCTCATTGCTCTGGGGCTGTGGCAGGCCTTCCGACAGCGCGGCATCCGCGTACCCGAAGATGTTGCGCTCACGGGCTACGACGATTCGATACTCGCAGACACCGTTGGGAGTGGCCTCACCAGCGTCAGGCAACCCCTCGAGACGCTCGGTCAAGAGGCCGTCCGTCTGCTGATGTCCTCCATCGAGTCCCCCATGGCGCCGCGACGTGACCTCCGCCTGCTGCCCGAGCTCGTCGTGCGGGGTTCGTCACTGCGGGCCGTCCCTCAGGACGATCTCTCCTCGGGGCTTACGGCTTTGGCATAAGTCCGGGCGGATGTCCCCGGAAGGGCAGCAGCACGGAGTTCCCACCAAAAGGAGGCTGGTCCGCGATGAAAATAACTGCTCTCAAGTGCGCTGTGCTCGGGAACAACCCGATCGTGCGGATAACGACGGATGAGGGCATTAGCGGTTACGGCGAGGTCGAACAGAGCAAGCCTTACCTTCACTGGCACGTGCTCTATTACGAACCGCTCATCGTGGGTGAAGACCCAACCAATGTGGAGCGCGTCATGCAAAAGATCCGCCATCTCGGGGCGTTCAAGCCGTGGGGAAGCGCCGTCAGCGCCATCGAAATGGCGCTTTGGGACATCGCGGGCAAGGCTGCCGGTATACCGGTTTACAAACTGCTGGGCGGAAAAGTACGGGACCGGGTGCGAGTTTACAACGGGGCCGTGCGGTTCCCGATGGACGGTCACTCACCCGAAGACTACGCCAACAATATGACCAGGATGAGAAATAGCCCTGAAGGCTTTACGATTATCAAGCAGGGGCTTGCCTTCCACGGCCGCACGGCGCAAGAGGTGCCCGGGTTTTCATATGGTGAAGTGGCGGCGAAACGGGGACCGGGGAGCTACGACAGAGGCTTGCTCACCGAGCGCGGGCTGAAGTACCTCATCGCCTGTGTCGAGGCCATGAAAGGAGCTCTCGGGGACGAAGTCGGCCTGGCTCTCGACTGTGGGCCGGGCTGGACGCCGACCGATGCGGTGCGCTTCGCCAGGGCCCTCGAGCCGCTCCACGTGCTGTGGTTGGAGGACCTCATCACCGGCGATTACACGCCGTATGTCAACGCCGATGTGTACCGTGAAGTTACCCGGGCCACCGCAACTCCTATTCACACCGGTGAGGAGATTTACCTCCGGCAAAACTTCAAGGCGCTCATCGAGACGCACGCTGTTGATGTGGTTGGCCCCGACCCGTGCGACGTGGGCGGCATCGCCGAGCTCAAATGGGTGGCCGAGTACGCAGACCTGCACGGGGTGCTGATGGCGCCTCACGGGACCGGCAATGGTCTTCTCGGCCTGGCCGCCTTGGTCCAGGTCTCAGCCACACTGCCGGGCAACTACGTGGCCTTCGAGTACCCGGTAGGCCACCCATCGTGGTGGTACGACGTAGTTCGGGGCCTCCCGCAACCGATTGTGAGGGACGGCTTCATCGACGTCTGGGACCGTCCCGGTATGGGCGTCGAGCTCGATCCGGACGCGGCCCGGCCTCACCTTTCCCCCGAAGACAGCGATTTTTTCGACTAGTGGTGCCTCCAGGAACGTTTGCCAGGTTGCCTGCGGCAAACACCCCTGTCGGTGCTTCCAAGTTAGGGTCCGCAACCAGGCAAACGTTGCCTGTCGTGGCGCTAGAAGGGCGGGCCGGTGGCGCCGCCCTGAAGTGGGGCGGGAAGTGGGCCAGCTCGCTGGCTAAGAGACGGGTCTACGTGGAGGAGAACTCGACAACTCCGCCTTCGGAGATGCCGGAAACGGGCCGGGTTCCTTCGAACAGCACGGCTTCCAGGACGACTTCTCTCGATGCCAGTCCCTCGAAGCGGGCCCCGCTCCATCCCTTGGCCCGGGCGTTTACCATCCCTTGGCCCGGGACCGTCGATGCGGGCTCGATAGCGACGGCATAGGTACGCCTGAACCAGGGCCAGCCGGTACCGGAGTGGACCTCCTGCCACAGCCAGGCCTTGTCGAACACGTCGAGCGGCCAGCGCAGGCCGATCCCGATACTCAGCCGTCGGCTGGTGATGGCGAAATAGCCGGACTCGAAGTCGAGCAGGTAGGCCAGGACGGCACGGCGGTCGTCGGGACCGGGAATGAAGCTCAGGTCGAGTTCGTCACCCTCGGGCGTCGTAGCCACCGGCCAGCGGTGCCGGGTGCCGGCACCGAGCAACGTACCGGGGGCGCGGTCGTCAGCCAACAGCGACCGGCAACCGGCGCTGAGGGTGCAACTGGCGTCCAGGAACGGCGCTCCGAAGGCAGGGTGGTGCGACCACATCACCTCGATAGCGTCGGCCGAGTTGTTCGTTACCGTTTCACGCAAGCGAAGGACCGGGCCGTCGAGCGATAGTTCACGGTGCACCGACAACGGGACCGAAGAGAGCTCGGTCTCGAGCGTTGCCGTGGTGTCGCTGCGATCGAGGATGCGCCAGGGTAACAGAGCGGCCTCGCCGTGATAGCCCCACGTTGCTCCCTGCTCGGTGCATTCGTCACCGCCGTTAGGTAGCAGCAGCTGCCAACCGCCCGGGTAAGCCTCGACCCAGCGTTCCATCGATGTCGTGGCCCGCAGCCAGGGCCCGGGAGCTCGCACACCCCAGGGGGATTTGAACATCACGTCCACGCCGGTGGGCCGGTGAACGATGGAGTGGATGTCCGCCCCCTTGTCGGGCAGGACCTCGACTTCGAGCTGCGTATTGCGCAACGTCAGGGCGCGGACGCCTCGCACGAGTTCTCGCAGGGTGTCAGTCATGCGGCAGGTCCCGCCCCCAGCTTGTCGATGGCCTCACGCAGGCCTGTGATATAGCCGATGGCGTAAAGGCGGCCCAGCACGGAGTACCCGAAATTGTCGTTCGTCTCGCCTTCGAGCGCCGGGACATGGTCGGGGCGCAGAGGCCCATCGAAGCCAATGTCGCGGTAGGCCTGCATACACTCCAGCATGTCGGTTGGCCCCTCGTCGTGGAAAACTTCGAAGAAGTTATGGGCGTTGCCCACCACATCGCGGGAAATGGGAAAAAAAGATCCGCCTGTCCCGGCCTATTCGACGGATGAGAGCAGGGAGGTCGTCGGTCATCAGCACGAAGTTCCCCTGGCAAAATGTGACCCCGCTAAACTCGCTCGGCACCAGCGCCAGCACGCGCTCGAACGCCTCGGGCGAGCCCATGATCCGGGGTACACCCCGGACGTCGCTGATCGGTGGGTCGTCGGGGTGAAGCGCTATGCGTACGCCCGCTTCTTCGGCCACGGGTACAACGGCACGCAGAAAGTACTCGTACGCTCCCCAGAGCTGGTCGTGCGTGACGCTGCCGGGCTCGACGAGCGGTGGCGTCTCGCGCATGATCGCGTCGTCGTAGCCGGTCGAGAGCGCCCCGCCCCGTAAACGCACGTCCGTGCTGGTGCGCGCCCAGCTTGTGATGGCGACCCAGTTGTAGCAAAGGGTCCGGATCCCAAGTTCGCCCATGGCCCGGAGCTGCGTGCAAAACCACTCGATCTGCTCGTCGCGGCCCGGGCGACCGAGACGCGTGTCGTCCATCGGGGCTGTATCTTCGATAACGAGCACTTCCAGACCGAAGTCCCTGTACTGCTCCTGGATTCTCTTGATGGCGGGGCGTTCCCATGGGCGCTCGCCGGGAGGGGGAGCAACGTAACGCCGGGGTACGTAGTTCTGGGCCCCTGGCGCGGCCACCGCCACTGCTGTTCGCCGCCGTCCAGGAGGGTCACGACGTGATCGACCCCCACCTGCTTTACGAGGCGCCACAACGGGGACGGGGTCGGCTCGAGGAGCTCGGTAATGACTACCACGTCTTTAACCCTTCCTTTTCAACCAGTAGCTGGTTGCAGGCACGCCGGGGTCGGCTGTTTGGTGCGCCGGATAGATGTTCAGTGCGCATCGCTCTGTTCCGCCGGAGCGACCAGGGCCACACCGGCCAGGAGCCCACCGTCGACCCGTAGATCCGCACCGGTGACAAATGAGGAAAGCGGGCTGACGAGATAAAGGATGGTGTCCGCCACCTCACCCGGGAGCCCAACGCGCCCGATCGGGTACATAGAGCCCCACTGGGCAATGACTCTTTCGGGGTCGCCGGGCGAGACCTCCCGGGCGGCTGCCCGGAGCATCGGTGTGTCTATAGACCCCGGGCAAACGCTATTGACGCGGATGCCGTCGTTGGCGTGATCGACGGCCATGGCCCTCGTCATCGCCACGATCGCCCCCTTGCTGGCGGTGTAAGCGACTACGTTGCGCTGACTGGCGACGGCCTGGCCGGAAGCTACGTTGACGATCGCGCCACCGCCGTTTTTCCGTAGAAGGGGCACCGCATATTTAGCCATCAAGAACATGGGCCGGACGTTGACGGCGAGCACCTCGTCCCACGTTTCGGGGGAAGTGGACTCGACTGTGCCATAGCGCTGGATACCGATGGAGTTGACCAGCGCGCCGACCCGCCCATGCCGCTCGGCGACACCTTCCATGAAGTCGCGCACCTGCGCCGGCTCAGATGCGTCGACGATGGACCCGCGTACGTTGGCCCCTTTTGCCCTGAGGTCGCGTTGGAGGTCGGCTACGCCCTCCGGGTCGTTGGCGGCGAACTCCACCACGGAGCCGTGCTCAGCGAACCGCTCCACTACGGCGCGGCCGATCCCCGAGCTGCCGCCCGCGACCACCGAGATCGTCCCTTCGAGCATCCGGGCCGGGTTATCGACCTTAGCGGTGGCGCTCAATTGCCTATGCCCCCGTCCACACAGAACGCCTCACCGAAAAGTCACTTCCACGTTTCCCAACGGCCCGAAGTCAGCTCTGGCCACGTCCCCCGGCTGTGCAAAACAGTGACCCGTGCACGTCCCGGTACTAATGACCTCGCCCGCCTTTACATCCCGACCGTGCGACCGCGCCCAGTTGAGCATCCAGGTCAGGCTGGTTACGGGGTGGCCCATCGCAGCGCGGCCCTGACCAGACTTGAGGTACCAGCCGTTGAGGTACAGGTCCATACCCGACTGCACCAGGTCGACCTCCCGCCAGTCCTTGACCTTCACACCTTCGATCAGGGCGGCGCCGCCCCCGTTATCCAGGCAAGAACCGAAATAGCCGCTGGCACCGTACCAATCGAGGAAGACGGTGTCGCCGAGTTCCAGCGCCGGGAACAAGGTATCGATGCCGGCGCGCGCGTCGTGCTCGGTGTAAGGTTCGACGCGCACCGGGAAATCCAGGCCGAGCCGGAAGGCAAACTCGCACTCGATATTGCGATAATTGATAAACAGCTCGGGGCCAAGCTCGGTACCGCTTGGAAAGAGCCCACCCTCGTAGAGACGTCCTGGAGACGGGCTCGGGAGGCCTTCGGCCCGGCGCACCTCTTCGCTGGCCGCACCGATCTTCCACCCCGCCCCCGTACGGGCCAACCGCCGGTCGAGCTGGAGGATGACCTCGACCACTGAAGGCCAGTGGCGGGTGCGCAGCCGCTCCGGCAGCTCGACGGCGGTCCGGTCGGTACGGCCGTGCGCAATTATCGCCACTACCTCGCCGATCTCCGTCGGTGAAAGAGGGCTTGTGCGGGCGCACGGCGTTGCTCCACCGGGCGGCGTGGCCCCGTAGACGTACCTACCCCGCTCTCCGATCTCGGCCGGGCGATCTTTTGGGTCATGTCTTGGGCCTTCCGGGTTGGCCCCAGCGGTCGCCTGTAGTCCTTCTGTGCCCACCGGCTTGTTCACAATCCCGATGCCGCTGGCCTATTTGGTGCCCGGGGCCTTCAGCAGGCCGGCGTTGAGAGCGCTTTCGAAGTGCTTTATCGTGGCTCGCACACCTTCCTCGATCGAGCAGTTCGGTACTTCTCCGATGGTCGACTCGATGGTTGGCGCCTCTAACAGTGCCGGCACGCGAAGTGGGGCCCGCTCGAAGGTCAAAAGCCCCTTGGCCGCGGGTAGCACGTCCTCGATCAGGTCGATGAGCTCAGCAATGGCGATACGGCGGCCCGGCACGTTGCAACATACCGGGTCTCCCGACCCGGTGGCGGCGCGCGATGACGCAATGAACATGCGGGCGCAATCGGGAGCGTAGGTGAGGAGCGCGTTGCCGCCCCACTTGATGTGGTAGGGCACGCCGGCGGCAGCCGCCAGCATGGCTACCGTCGGATCCGACGTCATTCCCTGGTCCCGGCCCGGGCCGTAAACGACGAACGGGCGCAGGCCAATGGACCCGACGCCGTGGTCGAGGGCGTAGATGCGCGCCGTCCCCTCGTTGGCCACCTTGTAGACGCCATAAAGGTTCTCCGGCAGGAGGGGGGACGTGTCCCCGACGATCCCGCTCGAGAAGAACGACCCGCTGCCGAAAACAGCGGCAGAGCTGGCATAGACAAGCCCCACCGGGCGCCCGGCGTGGCGGGCCGCCTCGAAGATGTTGACGGTGCCGACGACGTTGACCATCGCGCCCAACGGGGGGTTGGCGGCGCAAAATGGGACCTGCAAGCCGGCCAGGTGGACGATGTGCGTGACCTCCCGCTCGGCCACCAGGTCCGTGACCGCCTTGGTGTCGGTCACGTCAAGGCGTACGAACTCCAATTTCTCTTCAGCCCTCGGGTGGGAAACCAGCCGGAACCTGCGCAGGTCCTCGCTCAGATCGGTGGCTATCACTTCTGCCCCCTCGTCCAGCAGGCAGCGCGCCGCCCAGGCGCCGATGCACCCACCGGCGCCGGTTACCAAAAAGCGTTCGGGCTTGTTAGACATAGCGTTCTCCTCTCGGGATCCTATTAGAGCCGCAGGTGGCTAGCCCTCCGCAAGTTTGCGTGCCTCGGGGTTTTTCGGTAGCCACGCTGCTTCGAGCAGGCCCTCGCGCGGCCAGCGCGTACAGGTGCGCACGGGCAGTGGCCACGGTTTGTGGCGTAACGGGGGGCTTGGTACCGACGAGCTCGCCCAGACCGATGGCCAGCTCGCGTGTGGTCACGTGCCCGGCGCCGCCGCTTTCGACCAGCTCCCTCGCCAGGGCGTCGGCGCGGTCGATGAAGTCGAGGCTGGCCCGGATGAACGCCAGCCCCTGCTCCCTGTTCATGGGTGGGACGTGCGCCGGGCAGAGCTGGTCGAAGGGCGTGCCCAGCAAGCGCAACAAACCCTCGCGGGTGTCGCCGACGTCGAGATAGAGCGGCGCGAAGACGGACTTGCCGTCGCAGCTCGGCACGCCCCCACCCTGTACGGCGTCCCCCGTGAACAGTGCCCCGCTGTCCACGTCGAGGAAGGCGCAATGCCCCCACGTGTGGCCGCGCGTTTCGATCACCCGCAGTACGCGCTCTCGTACCAGGAGCGAATCGCCGTCCCTGAGCAACGTAGTTACGTGGGGCTCGGGCACGCAGAGACCGGCCAGGAAGTCGCGGTCGGCGCTCATGTCAAGCGTCCCCGGGTAGTCGTCCCAAAAGCGCGTCCACTGATGGTCGAATGACTCCACCCAGGGGACATCAGCCAGCGGAGCTGCTATGCGGGCGTCGGGGGCAACCCCAACCCAGGAGCTTTGCCCTCCCGAATGATCAGGATGCCCGTGGGTGGCTACCAAAAGGCCCGCCTGCGACGGGTCGAAACCCGCTTCGCGGACGGCGGCGTCGAGGGTAGCGGCCCGGGTGCTGCGGACGCCCGGGTCGATCAGGGCGAACGTGTCACCATCAGCGACGAGGTACGTCCATAGCGGGGCATTGCAAACCTCCGGGTAATCCGTGGGCAGCTGGTAGATACCCGTACCCAGATTCGATACCCGCTTGGCCGGGTCACGGGACGAGCTCTCCGGGGTCAACGGGACCGCCTCACAACCTCTTGGCCCGTCCCGGCACCGACCCTGCTCCCACCTGTGGATCAAACAAAGGCCAGCGCCCTACCGGGGCCGCCGGACCCGCCTCCGATCTTCAATGGGAGGAATACGAAAGTCGCCCCCCGAGCTGGCAATTCTTTCAGATTGCACAGGCACTCGATAAAGACCATACCGGTCGAAAGGCCGGCCACGTGGGTGGGGCGACCGTCTTCGGCCGGCCCCATGCTGGCCGCATCAGTGCCGGTGCACATGACCCCGCGCGCATGTAGAAGCTCGATGCTGGCCACAGATGGGGCCGGCCAGGCCGGGGTGTCGGCCAACACGAGAGGGCGCTGCACGTACTGACGCCCCTGGGCTCCGGCCACATAGTGGTCGTCCCAATCGGTACGGAAAAGTACAACATCCCCGGGACCTATATCGCCGTGCTCTTTTTCCCAACCGGTGATCAAGGATGGTTCTATGGGCGCACTTTTGCCGGGCTCGCCGGAACCTACCCGGGAGCGCACGTCGATGACGACGGCCGGGCCCATGAGCTGCCGCAGCTCCACCCGGTCGGCCGTGATGGCGCCGGCCGGACCGGCGTCGGGGAGCTGTGAGCCCGGCGGAGGGATGAAGTGGGACGGGGCGTCGAAGTGAGTGCCGGTGTGCTCGTCCATGGAGACAACGCACGAGTGATAAGCGGCTCCGGACCGGCTCAGCAACGGGGACGAGCCGTCCCGCTCGACGCGGGTGAACCAGTGGTCGGTTGTGTGACGAAATGGGAAGGCGGTCGGCCACCAGCAAGGAAGGTCTTCGGAGAGGGTGAGCGTGAGGTCGACGGTCCGGGCTGACCGAATTAGCTCATAGATCGGTGGCGTCGTCATGCGGCCAGACTACAGCTCGCGTTTTCCAGCCGCACGCGCTACGGCTCATATCCACGCCGGCAATGCTCCAGGAGCTTGAGAATGTCGAAAATATCCAGGAGCTCGTCGATTTCCTGGGCAAGATGCTCGTCAATGGCCCGGTGAGGCCAGCGCAACCTGGCGCCGGAGAGCACGCCGCGGCGCAGAAGGATCTGTTTTTGAACGAACAAAAAGGTGTCCATTTCGCGATTACTGAGCGTTATCAACGGCAGCACGCGCGAAAAGACATTAAAGGCCTCACGACGGTCACCCTGCTCGTGCAGCACCTGAACGGTCGAAAAGACCTCGGGGAAGGCGGGCCCGGGCATCGTGCCGATGGCGCCGCGCTCCAATTCGTGGAGGTAGTCGAGACCACCGGAGCCGCCGATGATCGTCCCTCGGGCTCCATCGAGATGGGCGGTGATCTTCGACATCTTCGGGGCGGGCCCGGGAGGCTCGACTTTTATGGCAGCGACACCGGGGACCTCCTTTAACAGGCGGGCCAGTAGACCAGGGCTCAGCTGTACACCCGTGTTCTGCGGGGCGTCCTGGACAACAATGGGCAAGCCAGCCTCGTTTGCCACCGTGGAGATGGCTTCGAAGAGCTGCTCTTGATCAATGCCGTCGAGGCCGCTCGGCCGGACCATGGCCAGGTCGGCCCCCGCCCGTTGCACACGCCGGACACTTTCGATGCCGGCACGAGCGCTCGGCATCTCGGCATTCCCGATAATCCCCAGTCGCCCGCCGGACTTGCGCACGGCATGTGCCATCGTACGCTCGAGCTCCTCCGGGCCGAGCCGCGGAGACTCGCTCCCGAAGCCGAAGCCAACCCATCGCACTCCGGCGGCCACCAGGAAGTCGAGCTCGTTGTCGAGGTCGTCGAGGTCGACGGAGTTGTCGGCGGCGAAGGGAGTTACCAGGATCGGTATTGTCCCCCGTAGCGGCGGTAAGCTACGGCCGCTCGAAGTTGAGGTGCTGCCGCTCACGCTGCTTGGTCCATTTGCACGCACCTGCCCGGCTTTGTCTCGTTTTCACTTTGCCGTACAACCAGGAATTATCGGTTGCACCCGGGACCTATTATGCGCCGGCCCCGTGGTCAGGATAGCAGAGGTGGGCTCTTGTCTCAATGAGCTAGGCTGCCCGCCACGGACCGGGCCGGGCCAAAAGCAGCAGGCTCGCACCCGCCCGGAGAGGAGGCTTTCGAGGTGGAGATCAGGGGCTCGAGGGAGATAGCCCGCTCGGGCGTGAGTGTCACCTCTCTTGGCTTCGGCGGCGCTCCGATCGGGAACTTCAGTGTGGCCGTCACCGACACAGATGCCCACCGGGCGTTCGAAGCGGCCTGGGACGCCGGCATCCGTTACTTCGACACTGCACCCTGGTACGGGATCGGTCTTAGCGAGCACAGAACCGGCAATTTTCTGCGCTCGAAACCACGGTCCGAGTATGTCTTGTCCACTAAAGCGGGCCGCCTGCTCAGGCCCTGGCCGCACCCCGAGCGCGTCCGGCGCCATCGGGGCCCTGGCTCGCGCCACTTGACTTCGAGGTGCGCTTTGACTACTCGTATGGCGGCATTATGCGGGCGTACGAGGACAGCCTCCAGCGCTTGGGGATAGCGCGTGTCGATGTGCTTCTCGTACACGACCTCGACCGCCTTGTGCACGGGCCTAGTTATGAGGCACATTTGTCCGACTTCGTCACGGGCGGTTATCAAGCGCTACGTGACCTCCGCAACGACGGAAAAGTCAGGGCCATCGGCTCCGGTGTTAATGCACCGGGGCAGATCCCTCTGTTCCTCGACCTCTTCGAACTCGACATGTTCCTTGTGGCCGGGCCGTACACGCTCCTTGACCAAGGTATTCTCGATTCGGAGCTGGCCCGCTGCGTACGAGACGGCGTCAGTGTTGTCATAGGCGCACCCTTCCGCTATGGCATCCTGGCTACGGGGACACGGCGTTACCAGCCCGGGCCCTTCCCGCTCAGTGACTCGGAGCTGGACCGTACCCGCCGGATCGAGACGATCTGTGAGGAGCTCGGCGTGGCACTAGCAGGGGCGGCCCTCCAGTTCCCCCTGGGCCATGAGGCTGTCGCATCGGTGCTCTTTGGTGCCACCGACGGCGACCAGCTGAGACAGACAATTTCGTATTTCAGGGCGCCGGTGCCCGATGCTCTGTGGGGACAGCTAAGAGCCGATGGCCTTATAGCCGATAATGCGCCGACGCCGGCCCAAGGTCAGTAGGCACAACAGGTACTGGTTCGCACAATTGTGAAGACGAAAATACGAGACAACGATTGCGGGGATTATGCCCAACGCGGCCGATGGACAGATGAGTAAGACAGGAGAGGCAATCCAGCCGGGAGAGGCCAGCCCACCCGGCGATGATTGGCGAACCAGGTTCCCCAGGAGGTTAGTCCACCTGGACTTCCACGTCGGTCCAAATATCCCTGATGTAGGGGCCGATTTCGACGCCGATGCTTTTGCCCGCACGTTTCGGGACGCCCGCGTCGAGAGCGTTACGCTCTTCGCCAAGTGCCACCATGGCCACCTTTACTATTCTACCGATCGTCCCGAACGGCACCCCGGGCTACCAGCCCGCCTCGACCTCCTGGGTGACCAGGTGGAGGCGTTGCACGGGGCCAAGATCCGCGCCCCGATATATGTGAGCATCACCTGGGACGAGTATGCGGCAAACCATCACCAGGACTGGGTCGCGGTCACGCCTGAGCTGAAGCAAGTTCGCCGCTGGATGGTCGGCGCCTTTGAGGCGGGCTGGCAGACACTCGATATGTCGAGCCCTTACCAGGACTACGTTACAGAGCAAATACAGGAGGTGCTGGACCGGTTCGCCCCCGTAGACGGGATGTTCCTCGACATTTGCTCCGACCAGGTCAGCGCGTCCCGGTGGGCCATTGAGGGGATGCATGCCAAGGGCCTTGACCCTCGCTCGCCCGAGGACCGCGCCGAGTATGCCCATTCCGTCTCGCTGGCGTACATGGAGCGGTTTTCCACACTGATCGAACCGGCTTTGGTGAAAGGTTCCGAGACGGGGGTCTGGTTTAATTCCCGGCCGAAAGCGGGGGTTTGGACCGAAAAGCAGTACCTTCGCCATGTCGAGGTCGAAGCGCTGCCCACCGGTGGATGGGGTTACAACTACTTGCCTTACGTGGCCCGCTACGTTCGCAGCGTCGACCTGCCGTCTCTCGGGATGACCGGCCGCTTCCACCGGAGCTGGGGGGACATGGCGTCGCTAAAGCCAAAGGCGGCCCTCGAGTACGAGTGCAGCCAGATCCAGCTGCACGGCCTGGCGGTAAGCGTGGGGGACCTGCTACCCCCCAATGGAGTCCCTAACCCGTCAGCTTACGAGCTTATGGGCTCGGTTTATAACCACCTCGAAGCGTGTGAGCCTTTCGTCCCGATGGGACAGAACCTGGCCGATATCGCGCTGGTCGTGGACCCGGAGCTGGGCGACGACCCCGGACCGGCGGTAATTGGAGCGCTTCGCGTCCTGCAGCAGCTCCGTCAGCAGTTTGACATACTGCCCTACGACGCCCCGTTCGACGATTACCCCATGGTCGTTGTCCCCGGGACCACGCCGATAACTGAGGAGCTGGCGGCCCGGTTGGCGAGCTACGTCGCCGGAGGGGGGGCGTTGTTGTTTTCCGCCGCTGAGGCACCTACCCCTGCGGCTGAGAGCCTGCTTGCCCGCTTGGGCGCCCGCTGGGAGACGCTGTCCCCGTTTTCGATGGTGTTCCTGGGCCTGGACGGCAATCAGCTGGTCGACCCGCCTCTCAGCATCGACATCCGGGTCCCGGGCGTCAGTTCGTTCCTCTCGGCCGCGGACGGTACGGAGGTGCTGGTCGACCTCGTCGAGCCTTACTTCGAGCGTACCTACGAGCATTTCAGCGGGCACTCCTATACTCCTCCGGCTCGCTCGTCCGGGTACGGCGCCATCCTCAACAGCGGGCGCGTGATCATCGTCGCCGTGCCGTTGTTCGAGGCCATCGCCAACGAAGGCAACGTCGAGTACAGAGAGGTCGTCAAGGCCTGCATCGAGCGGTTGTTACCGACGCCCTTGCTCCGCTGCGGCGGCCCAGCCCACCTCGAGACCTCGGTCGTGCGCGGCGGCCGGCAGACGGCAGTTCACCTGTTGAGCTATATACCCAGTCGGTTAGGTGCGGAACTCGACCTGGTACTGGACCCGTTCCCCGTTTTGGACCTCGAATTATCGCTGAAAATGGACCGATCGCCGAGCCGGCTGCACCAGCAGCCGTCCGGGGTGGAGTTGCAGTGGTCCTACCGCGATGGCTATGCCTCGACGAAGACCAGCTTGGTCGATGGCCACGCAATTGTCGTGTTCGAACATTCGGCCGATGACTAAGGCTATCGTGGCGGGTGCACCGCGGGGCCATAGCCTCGAGCAGCGCTATGGCCACCCCATGAACAGCGGCTGCCGCATGACGCCAAGGGAGCTATGAGCCGTGAAAGTCCTGTTGATGAATGAGCCTGGCTCTGCTTCGGTTACCGAAGTCGACGACCCGACGGGGGGAGAGTACGACGCGGAAGTCGAAATGGTCGTGTGCGGGATCTGCAACAGCACGGACCGGATGCTGCGGGAAGGCACTTTCGCACCCGGCGTCACGTACCCGAGCATCCTCGGCCACGAAAGCGTTGGGCGAGTTACCGCCGTCGGGAGCCGTGTACGTTACCTCGAGCCCGGGCAACTCGTGACGCGTTGCAGCGCGTACAGCTGGGACGCTCCTCCCATTCGCATGTACTGGGGCGGGTTTGCCGAACGGGGAGTGCTGCAAGACTCGAAGGCATGGCTGGAGGACAACCCCGGTGCCGGCCCCGTTGACCCTTTCCCCCACATAGTGTTCGGCCCGGACCGCTCTCCCGAGGACATTGCCCTGGCCATCAGTTTGTCGGAGACATGGAGCATCGCAGCCGAGGCCGGTGGCATGGTGGGCCGCGTCGTAGGCGTGAGCGGCACGGGCATAGCCGGCCTTTCACTTGTCGCGTACGCCCGTCTGCTCGGTGCCGAGCG
Organism: uncultured Acidimicrobiaceae bacterium; assembly: GCA_963754115.1. Taxonomy (GTDB): domain Bacteria; phylum Actinomycetota; class Acidimicrobiia; order Acidimicrobiales; family Palsa-688; genus Fen-671. Next base: position 130,199 of record CAVWFC010000011.1, read on the forward strand.
AGTCGTGTGTGTTGGACGACGGGAAGAGCGGACACGGCGCGCTATCCATCTCGGGGCCACCGACGTCGCCATGGCCGGGCCCGAGGCCGATGCCCTTTTTCGCCAGCTCGGTGGTGCGGACGTCGTCTTTGAGGCTTCTGGTAAGGCGGGCGCCGTCGACTCGGCTTACCGATGGGTCAAGGCGGGAGGGCGTCTTATCATTTACAGCGCGCCCGACGAACCGGTACCACTTAATGTCATGGCTGCTCCGCGTAACGCATCGCTCATCGTGTCCCGCCCTCGTGAAGGGGCTGTCCTCGAAGGCGTCGTCAGAATGCTCGAGTCGGGCCTCATCCCGCGCCAGTTGTTCCTCTCAGGCTCATACCCATTCGACCAGATCGGCGACGCGTTCGAGGATATTGATAAAGGTACGGTCGTCAAGGCGCTGGTGAGGTTCAGCGCATCTTAAAAGCAAACAAGGCTCAAAAGAGGAGAGAGAGCAGGACATGGCTGCTTCCAGTGCATTGACAGGCAAGGCCCTCGTAGCCGAGCCTAATGGTGCGTTCCGCCTGGCCGATGTTGTTACCGCGCCGGTTGGCAAGGACGACATCGCCGTCCGCACCTCGTGGTCGGGCGTGAGTATCGGGACCGAGTTCGCCGTCCTGACGGGGAAACTCGACTGGGGGAGTTTCCCCATTGTGACGGGCTACATGGCTACCGGCGTCGTCACGTCGGTAGGCGCCGATGTGGCCGATATCGCCGTGGGGGACACGGTCTACTACCGTCGCAATGCCGCCCTGCAATTGCAGGGCACGGGCACAGCCCTCAACTGCCGGTCGGGTACACACGCGTCGGTAGCCGTGCTCAACCCGTCGGGCGACCACGGGGCGGACGTCGTCCCTGCTGGAGTAACCCCCGAGACGGCGAGCCTATTTGTTATGCCGGCGGTTGGCCTCTATGGCGTCGATATGGCTGGAGTGGGCGTTGGCGCTACGGTGGCCGTCATAGGCCTCGGGATGATCGGTCTCGGGGTTGTAGGTGCGGCCGTACGCCGGGGAGCCGTAGTCATTGGCATCGACCCGAGGAGCGAGTGCCGTTCGCTGGCCACCCGTTTCGGGGCATCGGCCACGCTTACGACGGGCAACGACCGGGCTTTGGACCGGGTCGCCGATGTGGTCGAGATGACCGCTGGTCGGGGAGCGGACTTCGTGTTCGAATCGACGGGCCGTCCCGAGTGCATCGATGCCGGCATCCGGATGTGCCGCCCGTTCGGTTGCTTTGTCTGGCAGGGCAATTACGGCAACGGCCAGATTTCATTTGAGTTCCTCCAGGCCCACCAGCGGCGTCTCCGGATGGTATTCCCCTGCGATGACGGCTATCGCGCCTACCGCCGAGCTTCTCTGGAGGCCGTCGCTTCCGGGGCCATGCCGTGGGGCGACGTCATCACCAACCGCATCTCGTTCGAGGAAATGCCGGGTTTCTACGAGGAGATATTTCAGGGCAAGGGCGCTGACGTCATCGGCGCCGTGGTCAACTGGGAGGGCGCCGATTAGTGCCGCCGCGATCGTATCAAGGGAAAAGCTGCGGTGATATTTCCGGGTCCGAGTAGTCCGGTGTCCCGTCTGTTGACCGTCTAACCAGGTCATCGTTGGGGTGGTGATAGCCGCGTTCAACGTAATGATTGGTGCCTGGCTGAAAGTGCACGACCAGAGACCGGCGTGGTTTTAGCCCATGGTTAGGCCCACTGCCGTGGATGGTCTTGCAGTGGTGAAAACTGACCTGGCCGCGCTTGAGCGTAATCGGCACGAGCTTGGTGTGATGCTGGGTCACGACGTCGTCAATGATCGAGAAGGGGACGTTGTTCCAATCGATTCCGGCTTCTTCGCTCCACCGATGGCTCCCATCGACTACCGCCATGGCGCCATCTTTTTCCGTCACGTCAGCAAACGGTGTCCACGCCGTCAGCATTTCGTCACTCGAGCAAGTCTTCCAGTGGAACAGGTCGGAGTGCCACCTGACATTGCCGGCGTTGTTACCCGTATCAACCGGTTTGTAAAGCAGCTGGTCGTGCCAGAGCCTCAGTTGGGGGCAACCGGAAAGGCGGGCCGCACACGCGGCGATCACCGGGAAATGGGCCAGGCGGGCGAGCTCGTCGACTCGCAAGGAGCTGTAGTCGTTTTTGCGCATTATGTCGCCGTGCGCGGGCCGCCAGCCCCAATGGCTGTAGGTACCGGCAGGGATTCTGGTCCCGGTCCGTGCGCAGGTCCCACTCGAGTACGTGGTCGACGTCTTCCGCGTAGAACCGCGCCATCCCACGCTCGGCGTCGTCGAGCACGTCGTCCGGGACCATACGAGGGGAGACCCAGTACCCGTGCTCACGATAAAACTCGACGTCGTCGTCTGTAACGGGTGCCCCCACCGGCGCCCCGTTTTTCATCGCGACCATCGGGTTGTCCTCTCCTCGGCGGGTTGGTCGCCGTAAGCGCGACCAGGTTGACGGCTCACGCCCACTCCTCGGACCCCCGGAACGAATAGTGGCGATCTGGCAGGTAACGCGGTCGCGGCTGATAGGTGTTCACACCCGGCTGTCCCCTGAACAGGAAGGCGCTGGCGAAAGGCTGCTCGTCCGTCGTGATCCTCGTCGAGGTCGGGATATAACGAATGGTCAGGCCGCAACGACGGCTTGACGAGGTATTTGCTTCACTGGCATGCAGGATGTTGGGGTGGTGGACTTCGACGTCGCCGGGCTCGAGGACAAGGTTGACCGCCTCGGACTCGTCGACATCCACGGCGCTTTCCGACCCGAGGACGTTCTCGACGTCGGTATTAGGCCGCAGGTCGTGCAGTTGTTGCCGGTGGCTCCCGGGGATGACGCGCATGCAGCCGTTTTGTTCGTTGGACCTATCAATGGCGAGCCAGAGCGTGACGACCTCCATGGGGTCGAGGGGCCAATAGGCGCCGTCCTGGTGCCAGAGGACCGGCTCACCCGAGAAGGGAGGTTTACAGATGTAGTGAGAAGCGAACAGAGCTATGTCCGGCCCGATGAAACGCTCGGCGATATCCAAAAGGCGGGGATCACTGACCAGACGTACCCAGAAGGGATCCTCCGCCACTAGCCAATGCCCCAGGTTCTCAGGGCGCAGCTCCGGGTGCTGGGCCTCCAACCAGGCGACGTGACCGCTCGCCTCGTCCACCAGCGCTGCGTCTATCACGCGGCGAAAGATCACGTAGCCATCTCGCTCGTAGTCTTGCCTGAGCGTCAGGCCGTCAAGAGCAGTCATACACCCTCCCTCTGCGTACCCCGCTGGCTGATTGGCTTCCTGTCGAACTCCCCGGCTCCCAGTCTCGTCGCAGCAGCGTGCCGGCGCAATAGTGCGCTAGCGGAGCAAGCGCTGCCGCCATGTCTCGATGAGGGCGCGAGCAATGCTCATCTCCCCCGGGAGCTTCGGCAAGTCGTCGGCCCCAACCATCCCGCCTCCGCTATTTCCTCCCCGTCCGGGTGCAGTTCTCCCGACGCGAACTGGGCAAAAAACCCGATCATCAGCGAGTGCGGGAACGGCCACGGTTGGCTGGAGAAGTACCGAATATGTCGAACTTCGATGCCCACTTCCTCGCGGATCTCACGCCGCACCGCATCTTCCAGCGTCTCGCCGGGTTCGACGAAACCAGCCACACAGGAGTAGATGCGCTCCGGAAAGCTGGCGTTCCTGGCCAGCAGCACCCGGCCATCAGCCCTCTCGACCAGCACGATCACGGCGGGGGCGAGCCGGGGGTAAGCGGCCAGCCCGCACTGCTGGCAACGCCGGGCGCGCTCTGTCTGTAGAGGTTGAGTGGGCTGGGCGCAACGTCCGCAAAACTGGTGGGCACGGTCCCACGCCACAATTTGTACCGCCCTCCCGGCGATGGCCCATACTTGCTCGTCGACGTGCTCCCACAGCCGGCGCAGCCCGACGAAGCGCGGATCGGGGTCTTCCTCCTTGCCGTCGTCCATTTCCTCTACTGCAACGCACGGCAGCCCATCAAGGGCGCCCAGGTAATGCGCCTGCTGTGGGAGCGGAGCTCTCTCGACTGCCACCAGGTCTCCGCGCACACGCACCAGCAGGCTCGGAGCTCCGGGCCGAGCTCCTGTACGGAAACCCAGCTCGAACATCCCGGCCGACGATACTGCTTCCTCACGATCCCGGGAGTTGTTCACTGTCGGCTTCCCCTGTCCCGTCGCGTGTCCTTGTCCGCTCAGACGAGCTCGTACGGCTGGTACCAGTAGACCTCGTCGACGAACCCTAGCCGTCTGTAGAGCTCGGCCGGCCGGTCGTGCTCATGCGCGTTGATCATCAAGGAACGGCAACCGGAGATCATGCCTGCGTTCGCCCACCGGGCCAGCATGGCCTGCGCAATCGCCCGGTGACGGTAGGGAACGCGGGTACCAAGGCTGAAGACGAGCTGGTCAGGTCCGGTGTAGTAGGCGAGGACGGCGACGCTGTCGCCGTGGAGCAAGCCGAGCTCGTACACTGCCCGGGCCTGCTCGCGCCGACGAGCGGTGACCTCGTGCGCAACGAGATGAGGCGCCGGGGTGGTCTCGGCGTCGGCGAAACTCGCGAAGCTTCGCGACGGCCCATTGTTCAAGGCGCGCCTCATCGATATTCTCGACGACCAGGTTCTCCGGGCCGGGCCGAGCAGCCACTGTGCCGACAAGGGCCAGGTAGGTGACGACCGCCCCTGGCCGGGTGCCGCCGGAGCGCAACGCCGAGCCAAGGCGAGCCGCCCGCTGTCTGTCGTCCACCCAGGCCGTAGATGCTTTCGCCACCGGAACTGGCCCTGACATCGCTGAGGGCGGCGAGCACCTCGTCGGCGCCATCGACGCGAATGATAAGGCGTACCCTGTTGGTCCCGGTGACTCGCTCCGGTAGCCATACCACTCTTTGGTCACCTCATAACCGATCTCGGGTGCTGACTTCGTATACCACTCTCGTGCGTCGTGGACGATGGCGTCATGCTCGGGATGAAGGAGCGGCGGCCGGCCAGCTGGCTCTTCCGGTACTCCCTTTCATGGAGCAATTCTGCACCGGCCACCGATGCTGGTGGCAGTTACCGAGAGAACGCCGGCAGCGTCTTGCGTGCTACTACCATGCTGCTAGTGTGAGAGGCGCACGTCTCATGGGCTGAGACAAGCTCCATATCTGTTGGGAGCGGCCATGTGGAACAAATCGAGCCGGATCTTGTGCAGTACACCTTTTTCCTCGGGCCACGCTCCACAGTCTTGTTAGAGGTAGAGCGGCGCCTTGAGACAGCACAAACAAAAGCGGCAGTCACCTGGCCACACCGGCACAATGCACATGGTTGCGTTGCCAGCTCTGGTCCGGGCCGGTTGACGTGCCAGGACAGTAAGGGGAGGATATGAGCAAAAATACCGAAAGCGGGGAAACGCCGGCGGTCGACCCAGGCTGACCCGCCGCCAGCTCCTCGGGTCAATGGCCGGTGTCGGCGCGCTGGCGGCCTCGGGGCGTCTGCTCGGCGCCTCGGCAAAGGCGTCCCTCAAGGACACTTCTTCAGTGGCTCGCCCAGGGCTCCGCCAGCCGGCGGCCGCGCCCGTCAAGTTGGTCGTATGGGAGCAGCTGGTCAGTATCGGTGCGGCCAAACCCGCCGCAGCCGCTTTTACAAAACTTTACCCACATATAACTATTGACTGGGTGCCTATCGCCATCGCCAGCACAGCCACCAAGCTGCTGGCTGCTCTGACTGCGGGCAGCGGTGCCCCTGACGTTGCCTTCATCCAGTACACCGACATGGGCAAGTTCACGAGCACCGGGGGACGGGCCTCGAGAACCTGAAGTCACGCATGACGAAGGCCCCTTACGCCCTGGACCAGTGGTGGACACCGGCTCTCGATATTGCTACGACGTCGTCAGGTGAGATAATCGGCCTCCCGGCTGACTACGGCGCCGAAGGGACCTTCTACCGTCGTGACACGTTCCAGGCCGCCGATCTCCCGACGGCTCCGGCCGATGTGCTGGCCGAGATGAAGACCTGGGACGACTTCATGTCTCTCGGCACGAAGCTCAAGACCAAATCGGGCAAGTTTATGGTCAACAGCGGTTACGATATTTTCAACATCGCCCGCCAACAGGGTGTGCAGGCGTATTTCGCCCCCGACGGCAAGCCTCTGGTGGCCGACACGGAGTTCGTCAACGCAGCGGAGTTGGCCAAGCAAGCCAGCACGGATGGCATCGACCTCAACCCGCCGGACTTGTTCACTTACCTCAGCGGTGGGACGAGTACCGCCGTTACGACCGCGTTCCAGAACGGCGATGTCGCCGTCACTTTCAGCGCAGCCTGGGAAGAGATAGTCATAAATGCGGAGGCGCCCGACACCAAGGGGGATTGGGGGGTCACGCTGTTGCCCCAGAACGCTCGGGCCAACGTCGGTGGCTCCTACTACGTCCTGCCTACCCAGGCCGGACATGTGGCGGAGGCCTGGCTGTTTCGCCAGCTTCGTCCTTGCCTCGAAGGGAGGCATGGAACCCTACCTGACCGGTTTCAAGTTCCTGCCGGTCTGGAAGCCGGCCTATACCGTCCCTCTCCTTTACGGCGCCCAGCCCGTACTTCGGGAGCCAAATCTGGTTGCCAGAGTTCATCACCCTGGCGTCCAACAACCCCAAACTGGTCGTCACGGCCAACGATACGATCGCTTCGACCGCGGTCGCCAATGCGCTCGTGTCGATCCTGTCGGACAAAGTTGCTCCTCAGAAAGCGCTAAAGAACGCAGCCAATCAGATCACCTCTCAGGTAAGCCGCGCCTGATCCCTGGATGGCTCGAGTAACCGAGCGCCAGGGCGTCGCTGTAGCGGACGGCGCCGTCCGCCCCGGCGCCACATATGCGAGGGCTCCCGCCAAGCGAAGCCGGGCGGGAGCCCTCACGCCGTACGGGTTTATCGCGCCGTTTTATCTTCTCTTCATCGCCTTTGGCGCTTTCCCGCCCCTGTTCGGCTTCTATATCAGCCTGTACCATTGGAACGGGTTGAGCAAGCCACAGTTCGTCGGCCTTGAGAATTACGTCAGCGCCGTCACGGACCCCGTGTTCTGGCATTCGGTCACAGTCGTGCTAATAGTCGGCGGCGCTGGCGACGGTACCCGGGTTGGTCCTCGCTCTCGTGCTCGCCTTTCTGCTGGACTGGTACGCACCCCGATACCGGATGGTGTACCTTGCCTGCCTGTTTGTGCCCCAGGTCGTCGCCACGCCGGCCGCCACCGTCGTGTTCCAAAGTATTTTCAGCAAGTCTTCGGGAGCGCTCGACGAGGCCATTTCGGCGACCGGTCTACCGGGGCCGAACTGGCTGGGTAGCCCGGGCCGATGAAGGTCGGCGCTCGCTATGCTCCTCATTTGGCGCTGGCTCGGTTATAACACGGTCATCTATTTCGGGGGGCTGCAGGCTATCTCCCGGAGAATTGTACGAGGCGGCCACGGTCGACGGGGCGCGGGTCCGCCAGGTGCTCCGCTTCGTCACCATCCCCCAGATGCGACGGGTAATCCTTTTCACCTCCGTCCTCTCCACCGTCGGCATACTGCAGCTTTTCACCGAGCCGTACCTCCTGGCCGGTGCGCAAGGAGGGCAGGGAGGAGCCTTGCTGACCCCGTTGATGTACATCTATGACATGGCTTTTCAGAACTTCAACTTCGGTTATGCGGCCGCCATCTCCTATATCCTGGCGGTGATCGCCATCCTGGGGGTCTCGATCAACCTCTTCGTGGCACGTAGGCGGGGAGCACTATGATCTCAGCCCCCGCCATGGAAAGAGGCGCCCAGTCCTTCGCCTCGCCGGCGGGGTTACGTCGGGCTCCTGTCTACGTGGTCATGATCATCGCCTCGGCGGTCGCCATCTTCCCCATTTACTGGATGTTCATCGCTGCCACGCAGACAAACTCGCGCCTCTATCGTGCTCCCGCACCTCTTTTGCCCGGCTCCAATCTCCTCGCCAACCTCCGTCAGCTCTTCAACAGTGTCCCGGCTGGGCTGGCTTTCGCCAATAGCATCTTGATAGCTGGTTCAGTCGCCCTTTGTGGAGTGTTCTTTTGCGCCCTGGCTGGCTTTGCCTTCGCCCGCTTCTCGTTCAGGGGAAAGAACATCCTGTTCATGCTGCTCCTGACTACCTTGACACTGCCCGGGGTAGTGAGCCTGGTCCCGTGGTACGAGATGATGGCCCATTTTGGCTGGATCGACCAGTACCAGGCGCTTATCGTTCCGAACATCGCGAGCGCAGTGGGCATCTTCTTCATGCGGCAATACATCGCTTCCGCCATCCCCGAGGAACTGTTGGGGGCGGCGCGGGTCGACGGGTGCGGCTACTTTTACTTTTTCATCCGTATTGTGCTGCCGTTGGTGAGACCGGCGCTCGGGACCGTCGGCATCATCTTGTTCTTGACGAGCTGGGGTGACCTCCTGCAACCATTGATCATCCTCAATAGCCAAAGTCGTTATACGCTGCCGCTCATGTTGAGCCTGCTGGTAAGCCAGTACGGGACGGGCCTCAACCTGCTGATGGTGGGGGCTGCGATCACGACCGTACCGGTATTGATCGTTTTCGTCCTGATGTCGAAGCAGTTCATCCGCGGCCTTACTGCTGGGCGATCCGGTGACAACCGGAGGTCTAGTGCACTAGTGCCGTCATATGACCGCACGGGACTTGTCACGAAAGGAGCCAGTGATGCATGTCGGGGTCAGCGAAGTAGATATCACCCCGGAAACCGCCTTGCCCCTGGCAGGCATGCCGAGCTACCGGGTTGGGCGAGGCACCGACTACCCTCTCCGGGGACGGGTGGTGGTCGTCGATGACGGAGATCGACGGGCGGCACTGGTCACTCTTGACCTGCTGCTGATGCTGTCGTCAACGGCGGCCGAGTTGCGTGAGGCGGTCGCTGACGGCCACGGCATCGACGGCGGCTCGGTCGTCGTCGCTTGCAGCCATACCCACAGTGCTCCCTATGTCGCCAGCCTCATGGACGGGGACCCCGACCCCGGCTATCTCGACCTCCTGGTGGAACGAGTAAGAGAGGGAGCCGGCTCCGCCTGCTCCGCCCTGGCTCCGGCCACAGCCCACGCCGGCCAGGTTATGGGATCCGGTCTGACCTTCAACCGCCGGCCGGTCTACCGGTCGCAGCGAGAGGAGGTCGGGACCCAGGGGCCCACCTGGACGCCCGATTTCATCAGGCTAGAGGGTCCCACGGATGAGCAAGCGCAGTTCCTCTGGTTCAGTCAGCCCGACGGGACAGGTCTGGGAGGACTGGCCAATTTCGCTTGTCACCCGACGGTCGTCGCGGCTGCGGGTGAGTCCAAGGAGCTGTATTCGGCCGACTGGCCAGGGAGCCTTACGGACCGGTTACGGGACCGGTTTGGAGGTCCGTTCGGTTTCCTCCAGGGCGCGGCCGGACAGCTGTGGGCTATCGATATGTCGCGACCCGAGCTGTCGCAAAATTACAGTGCCGCGCTCGGCCCACGCAATGGGAGAGTCTGTGGCCCGGCTGGGCGACAAGGCCCGGGCAGGGGCCTGGGAGCTCACCGGTACGGCCGTCCGCTCGGCTAGCCGGGTCCTCCGGATCCCGCAGCGGACCGTGAGCTGGGACGAGGTCATGCTGGCTCGGGGTTACCTCGAGCGAGGGGAGGGCAGGGCGGACGAGGTCGCCTTCACCCGGGCCATGTCCGGGCACCCGTTCACGTTCCATTCGAACACCCCCGTCATACAGGAGTGGTTTTGCCGGGAGGCCATCGGGATGTGGGAGTGGCAGCGCCGGGAGACAGCGAGGATGCCGCTGGTTGAGGAGGTCGAAGTCCAGGTCCTGGCCATAGGCGACGTCGCCATCGTCGCCTACCCATGCGAGCTATTCGCCGAGCACGGCCTGCGCACCAAGCAGGAGTCGCCGTTCCGAGCGACAATTGTCAGCGAGTTGTCCAATGGGTGGTTCGGGTATGTGCCGACGGTCGATGCTTTTGACCACGGGGGATATGAGACACGGATCGGTTATCAGAGCCGCCTACACCCCGGCGGCCGGCGACATGATGGTCGCAGCAGCCCTCGAAATGCTGACCGAACTGGCCGCCGAGAACCCCGGTGGAGGGGAAAAGTCCCGGGTGATCAACAGCCGTTGCCTGCTTCGTGCCCGGTAAAACTAAGGAGATGCCGATGGACGCCAAAGCCCCGTCTTCATCCCTGGAACTGTAGGTTTTGAGTGGCCTGATGCAAGTCCGCATGGTTCCCGCCTTAGCGAGCGTGAGATCGACGACTTCAATCGTGACGGGTGCCTGCTACTACGCGCCTGCATCCCCGTCGACCTCATCGAACAGGTGCGAGCGGCGACGGACGAGGCGGAGCGGCTGGCCGAGCAGCGCTTGGCTGAGGCCGGTGGGCGTTCGGGGATCAGTGAAGCGGGTGCCATCACGTTCAGTGCGCATCTCGTGGCGGAGTCCGAGGTGCACTGCGGCGGTTCGCTACATACGAGTTGTTCCCCGAGCTGGCGATCGATTTGATAGGTCCGGACGTCAACCTCTACTGGGACCAGCTCGTGTACAAGAAACCCGAAAAGCCCCGGCGGTTCCCGTGGCACCAGGACAATGGCTACGCCTTTATCGTCCCTCAGCACTACTTGACCTGTTGGATCCCCTTGTGGAGGCGACGCCTGATAACGGGTGCCCACACTTGGCACTCGGGTGCCACCGCCGGGGGACCTTGGTTCACGAGTACGTGGACCCCCTGGGCTGGCAGTGCTTTGACCAACCCCCGAACGGCTCGGTGGTCGCCGCCAGCTCTCCTGGTGACGCTGTCGTGTTCTCGTCGCTGTCGCCGCACCTGACGGGCCCAAACCTCGCCAGGACGGTCCGCAAGACCTACATCTTGCAATATGCCTCGGCCGGGTCGGTGGTGCTCCAGGGTGACGCAAAAGCGGGCGCGCCCACTGGCGCTGCCAGTCACAATCCTGCATATCAGTTCCCCGTGGCCCGCATGGGCGCCCAGTGACGTGAAGTACCATGTGGGCCTCTCAGCCGCGGCGTAAAACGTCTCCCGGGAACGATGCCGGGACGGAATGGTCTCGACATCGGGAGGCGCCGCCCTGCTCCTACCTCGAGGCCCAGTAACAACTTTCAGCAGCATCAGCGAAGTGGATGAACGAACAAGCATCCTCATGATCAGGAGGACCTGATGGCCTATCGCCCGTTCGGGCTCTTGTGGGACGACGCACCGATCGACCTGTCGTTTTTGTACGCAGAGGAACGGCCGGCCGGTCGCCATGGTTTCCTTCGGGTGGCCGGAGACGAGTTCGAGTTCGAGGACGGCACTCCTGGGCGTTTTTGGGGAACGTGCTTCAACTCAGGAGCTAATTTCCCGCGGCACGCCGAATCAGAGCGCCTCGCTGAACGATTGGAAAAATTTGGGGTGAACCTCGTGCGGGCCCACCAAATGGACTCGGAGTGGGCGACTCCGAACATCTTCGAGATGAACCGGGCCGTCCCCCGTGACGACACCCGCCAGCTCGACCCGACGAGCCTGGACCGGCTCGATTACCTGCTCCACTGTCTCAAAGAACACGGGATCTACATTTACCTCGACCTGCTGACCTACCGGCAGTTCCTGGCCGGCGACGGCGTCAGGGCGGCGACAGGATTGCCTGCCGCCGCCAAGCCCTATCTATATTTCGACAGCCGGCTCATCGCCCTCCAGAAAGAGTTCAACGAGCAGCTGTGGTCGCACGTCAACCCGTACACGGGGCTCGCCTACCGTGACGAACCCGCCATTGTGCTCACAGAACTGATAAACGAGAGCGATTTCCTCAGCCATCCGGTCCAGCTCGAGCCTTACCGGTCGGAGCTCGAAGACCGCTTCCTGCGCTGGTCGAGCGCCGCTGGCCATCAACAACCCGAAACGCCAGTCGATTTCGCCAAGCCCACTCCGGCGATGACCGAGTTCTTCAGCTTTGTCCAGGCCGATTATTACCGCGAGCTGGTTCAGCACTTGCGTTCGGTGGGTGTCCGGATCCCGGTGGCAGGTACCAACTGGTCCCGCAACCTCATGACCCGGGAGAGCCAGGGACCAACCGATTTCTATGACACACACTGGTACTGGAACTTCCCCTTTCTGGGAAAGTTCGGGCACTCACCCCGTCCCGATGGTGCGGGAAAGACGGAACGGTTTCGTAAACGGCATTTTCCAACGCCGGATTGACCGGCCCTTTTTCGTCTCCGAGTGGGACCACGCCTGGCCCGACGAATGGCGTGCCGAAAGTTCGATCGCGTATGCCGCCGTGGCGGCACTCACAGGGGTGGTCGGGCATGGCCATTCACACTTACCGCTACGCCTCCTACGGCCCCGTCGACCACATAAGCGGAGGGACCAGCACGATCAACGGGGTTACGTATCGCAACCATTTCGACTCGTTCAACGACCCGGCCAAGTTCGGCCTCTTCTACCACGCCGCCCTCATAGTCCGCCGCGGCGATGTGCGGCGGGCGGAAAAGCGAGCGGCAGTAAGTGTCGCTGACGGAACGCCGGACGGATCCGACTGGCGGGCCTGGACGCCCAACGAGCTTCCCGCGTTGGCCCTGCTCGCCGAACAGCACGTTGCCGCCGTGGTGCTGCCGGGTGAACACTGTGACACGGATATAACCGTCGCCGCCGGGACGCCACCGGTAGAGGGGACGAGCGTTGTATCGGACACCGGCGAGCTCTCCCGGGACTGGTCGCGAGGTATAGGGATTATCGACACACCCAGGACCAAAGCCGTCTACGGCTTTGTGGGCGGGGCTGGCCGGCTCAGCTTGAAGGGCCTGGCCATCGAGGCGCGGACGGACTTTGCCGTGATCGCCTTGAGCTCCCTGTCGGATGACCCGACCGACTCGTCGCGCTCGCTGCTGCTTTCTGCGGTTGGCCGGTGCGACAATACCGGCGCCCGTTATGACGTGGAACGCGGTCTGCAGCTCGACCGCGGTACGGCGCCCGTCCTTATAGAGGTGATCGAAGCCCGGATCGCGCTCAAGACCTCGCATGACGACTTGAAGGTTTGGCTGATCAGTGAGCGAAGTGAGGCCGTAACGCCGCTCCAGGTCGAGTACACCGGGGGCGAACTCATCTTTGATATCGGGCCGCAACCCGACTACTCACCCTCCTCGATGTACTACCTGGTACGACCTTGAGGCACACGTGCCCACAAAGACGGCGCTGCGGGGCCGCTAATTCCCGCCTTTCGCCGGCACCCGGTTGAAAGCGCGCTCGATTGCCTCCCCTGTGCGCTGTATGTCTTCGTCCTCGTGCGCCGTGGAGAGGTAAAACCTTCCCAACGGAATGGCGTGTACCCCTTCGCCCAGAAGGGCGGCAATTATGTTCGCCGTGGCCGCCCGGTCGGAGCGAAGGGTCGCTTCGTAGCTTGTCGGTGGCGTTTCGGACACGAAGATCGTAACGACACCCCCCAACTGGTTTACGAACAGGGGGACGCCTCTGTCGTGGGCGACGTTACTGACCTTGCTGGCGATCGACCGTGCGTGACGGTCGAGGCCGGGGTAGAGTTCGGACCTTCCCGCTTCGAGCTCGTTGATGGCGGCAACAGCGGCCGCCGCGCAGACTGGGCCCGCATTGAACGTCCCCACGTGCGCGACTCTTCCATCGGTTGCCGCGGACAAGATGTCTGCCCGTCCGCACACGGCACTTATCGGGAACCCCGCACCGAGCGCTTTGCCGAGCACGGTAAGGTCGGGCCGAACTGCGTAATACTCTTGTGCCCCGCCGAGAGCGAGCCGGTAGCCGGTAATCACTTCGTCGAAAATGACGAGGGCGCCGTGGCGATGAGCGGCCTCGATGGTGGCGGCCAGGTAGCCCGGCGCAGGGGCGATGTTCCCGCCGTTCACGTTGACGGGCTCCATAATTACGGCGGCGACGTCGTCGTCGAGGACGGCTTCGAGGGCATCGAGGTCGTTCCAGGTCGTAACGGTTACATTCTCAACTGCCCGCGGGTCCTGTCCTCCGGTCCCCGGGGCGGCGACCGCTTGAGGGGCGACGCCGAAATGGATGCTGTCGAGCCAACCGTGATAATGGCCGAGGAACTTCACCACGCGCATGCGGCCCGTTGCCGCCCGTGCCACCCGCAGGGCGGCGTGGACAGCCTCGCTACCGCTGTTGCTCAGTATGCACAGCTCAGCAGAAGGGACTGTGCGGCAGATGGCCTCTGCCAATTCGGCTTCGAGCAGGTGTGATGCGCCAAAGCCGAGTGCAGTCCGGAGCTGTGTTTCTACCGCACCAAGTACCGGTTCGGGTGAGTGCCCGAGAAGGAGCGGGCCGAAACCAAGGACGTAGTCGACGTACTCGTTGCCGTCGATGTCCCACAGATGAGATATCCTTTGCCGCGGACAAAGCACAGCGGCACGGGTTTTTGGCCGGCGCGGAACGCTGTCGCCACACCCCCCGCCAGGTGGTGCTTGGCCCGCTCGAACTGCGCCGAAGAACGGTCAAAGCTGTAGCTCATGGGGCCTCCTTGCCTGTTATGGGCCGGTGCGAGTCTTTAGTTCCACGACAGGCGACCTTTGGCCGGTTGCCATCTACTTGGCCATTGCGAGCGCCGACGATACATGGTTACACCACTTGACGACGAGCTCGGATAGCTCCTCGATGGCGCGCGGAGGTAGTCGCGAGCTGGTGGCGGAGACAGAAATACTGCCAACAGGGTTCCCGTCCTCGGAGTGCACGGCGGCGGCGACGCAAACGGCATCGGCGTCAATTTCTTCCGAGTCGATAGCGAAACCCCTTTTAGCGGTGCGCTCCAGGTCGACGTCGAGCGCGGCACGCGTCGTCAGCGTTCGTTCCGTATAGCCGGTGTACGGCTCCGGGCCCAGCAGACGAGTCCGGTCGTTGTCCGGGAGGCTGGCGAGGATCGCTTTGCCGACGGCCGCTGCGTGGGGCGGGACGTCGTCGCCGATCGCTACGGACATCCTCGGGAAACGGAACCCGTCAAGGGTGGCGGCATAAACGATCCGCCCACCACGGACCACGCCCAGGTTGACAGTTTCGCCCGATATTTCGCGCAGGCCGACGAGGGCTGGCTCGGCAAACTTCACCAACTTGGCTGCGTTCGTGTTGGCGGCGATCCTCGTGGTTGTCGGCCCCGTCCGGTAGAGATGGCGAACGGGGTCGTGGTCGAGGTACCCGCGATCAGTGAGGACGGTCAGCAGGCGGTGCACTGTCGGGCGCGGCAACTTAAGGTCCGCACAAATATCCCCCACTCGTACGTCGCCCCGGTCGGCAACGTACTCTAAAACGTCGAAAACCCGCTCAAGCGGAGCCACTGCTCATCCAGTCTCGAATTTCGATATACCGAAGTCTCACTATCACGCTAGCCTACGGGGCCTGGCCAGTCAACCGTTGGCCGGTGCGTCGTTCTGGTCCCGCCTCGGTGAAAGGTCCGTGGAGACGTGCGCCCGCCGTGCGGCGAGACCACTCTACCCACGCAATCAGATCACGGCCTGCTAAATAGCTCTCCGCAGGCTGGGTCTCGGGCGGCCCCCCCGTGTCTCAGTGCGCTTCTCAGGTAAGTGCTGTGAATTCCGCCACCGGTTGCAGAAACCCCTGAACACTCGCGGCACCGTCATCATGGCACCGTCATCACGGCACCGTCATCACGACATCGTCAGCGGACTTGAGGGACATCCAGCCACACGCCTCCTTGCTGGATTGACTCCAGGGCGACGAGCCCGGGGACCGTGAGCTCAAATGCCCTGCGCGGCATCAATCGGCGCCGGTCGCCCCGACTCGATCGACTCCAGAAAGTCCCGTAAGAGGAAATATTCCGATGTCCCGTGACCACCAGTCCGTGCCTCAGGCGGCGCGGCTGAATCCGACGGGTCGCAGTCGATCGGCACCAAACCCTGGGAGTACGAGGGGTCGTCTCGCCGGTACAACAATCCGGTCGTTTTTTGGTGCCCGGTGCGCCCGTTTTCGACAACACCCTCTGTACCGTACAGACAGTAGTGAACCAGGTACGGTTCCCTCGCCACGACCTGACTGCCAATGAATTTCACCATCGCCCCCTTGGCGGTCTCGAACAGCGCCACCTGCATATCGACATGCCCGACGCCGCCATCGGGGTACGACCAGTGGGAGCCCCCGATGGCTGTCCCCCTCACTACCCGGTCGTCCATGAGGTAGAGGAGAGGTCCTGTGCAATGCGTACAGTATGTAATCGGCGGCCTATTGTAGCGCCACTGCTTCTCGCCCGTCTCGGGGTCCACTAACAGGTCGGGGATCCCGTGAACGTACTCTCCCTCGCCGTAATAAATGCGACCAAGGTCGCCTCGTTCGATCCACTGTCGCCACTTCTGGACATAATCAAACCAGATGTAGTTTTCGGCCAGCATATAGGTCCTGCCCGTCCGGTCGGCCGCTTCGACTATGGCTGTGCATCCCTCTATGGTGTCGGCCGCCGTGACCTCCGATAAGACATGGTGGCCGGCATCCATTGCCATAGCAGCCTGCTCGGCGTGAAAAGGGATCGGCGAGCCAATGACCACGACGTCGATGTCAGCAGATAGGAAGTCTCCGTAGTCAGTGAATAATTGTTTCTCTGGCAGACGCAAGAAATCGGCGGCCCGCTCGAGGGCGCTAGTCGATACGTCACATACTGCCGTGACTTCCACTCTGGGGTCGTTTATGTACGCCTGCGATCGCTTTAGACCCCCGAACCCAACCAGCCCGAACTTCCACATTGTGGCTTACCTTTCTTCTCGTACTTGCACCAAACTGACGTTCGCTCCAATTCTCCAGAGCCGCCGGGGAATACGCCTAGCGGCTCACCCCCAGTGTCAATCCTCGGATCAAGTACCGCTGAAAGACGGAGAAGAGCACGACTGCAGGGACGGCCTGGATGATGGCTGCGGCCAAGATCTCCGGGATCGGGAACGTATGGGCGCTTCCGATCGTAGCGAGCCCCACCGTGATAGTGCGTTCGGCGGGGTCGGGGAGCCACAGCATAGCGATCAACAGGTCGTTCCAGATCGATATAAACTGCAGGATACCGACGGCTACAAACGCGGGCACACAGAGGCGCAGCAAAACTCGGAACACCAGTTCCGTATAACCGAGCCCATCAATCAAACTGGCCTCGATGAGATCATCCGGGATGCCCCGAAAAAACGATGTCATCAAAAAAACCGAGAACGGCAGCCCCAAGCCCGTATAAACCACGATGGCGCCGAAGTATGACCCGATGAGCTGAAAGTGCGCGGAATCCAGGTATAGCGGGACAATGATGGACTGTACTGGTATCATGAACCCGGCGACGATGGCGATGAACGCAAAGCTGGCCCCCCGGGGGCGGAGCTTGGCAAAGCCGTAGCCGGCAAGGGTGCTCAATAGCAGAATGGCTGCGATTGCGCTCAGCGTCACGATCGCCGAATGCACCGTCTCGGCGAGCACACCGGTACTGTGTAGCGCCGCCCTCCACGAGCTGAGTGAGAGCCCTCCCACTCCCGTCACGTAGGTCTGGTAACTCTCCAGCGAAGTGCGGATGACGTAGTACAACGGGGCAACCGAGATTGCGCATCCGAAGAGGAGAGGAACATAGACCGCCGTCCGTCGCACAATGCGAAGGGCCCGCGCCGTCCACGGCCGCGGACCGGACGTAGCTGGCGACTACTAAAGCTTCCCATCTGCCCGGCGGGAGGATGCCCTGATGTGCCATCCATGCGCCTCCCTCGCCGGCTCTCGCGCACTAACACCTGAGGTCGCCTCCCATCACGTCAGTGCGCGCAGGAACCGGCCGAGCTGGGGAGAGTTGACAAGGAAAATAACTATGAACAGCAGCACCCCGGCCGCTGCCGCGGCGCCAAACTCCCCGCTGTTGAAACCCAGGGTGTAGACGAAGAACTCCAGCGTAGTAGTGGCGAAGCCCGGACCGCCCCCCGTGAGGACATAGATCACCGCGAAGAGGGTGCCGTACATAGCGGTGACGGAAAGGACCGTGACAAAGCGAACGAACGGGCTCAGCAGTGGCATAACGATTCGGAAGAACAGTTGGAGCGGGTTGGCGCCGTCGACCCGAGCGGCATCGTACAGAGTTTCGTCGAAGCTCGAGAGACCACCGAGGTAGATGATCAGGTTGGTGCCAAACATGGCCCACGCAATCAAGGTGAGCAACACGGCCATGGCCGTCGAACCGCCCTGGAGCCAATCCGGAGCGCTCACCCCCAAAGAGCGGAGCGTAACATTGACAGGTCCATTAGTCGCGAAGATATCGGCGGCTATCGTGCCTATTACCACCCAGGAGAGCGCGACGGGGAGGAACAGAAGTGTGCGGAACACACCGGCGAGCCGTCCGGAGCGCTGGACCAACATGGCCAGGGCCAGAGGCGAAATTACCACGATTGGCAAAACAGTCAAGAGAAGTACATTGTTCAAGAGCACTTGCCAGAATGATGGGCTGTCGATAAAGCTACGGTAGTTCGCCAGACCGATCCAGCCGGCCGTAGACCCGTTCCAATCGGTGAAGCCGTAGTAAAACGCTTGACCGATCGGGACCCAGAGAACTGCCAGCGCCAAAAGGGTCGCCGGCAGAATGACGAAGCGCCCCACGCGGCGACGCTTTCGGGTCAGGCTGCCGGCGTGCCCACTTTTCTCCCTGCTTATCTCCACAAGACCCCTACCCATCCTGTTAGCGGCAGTAATGTCCACTACTACCTACCTGTGATGGCCCCTGGAGCTGCCTCCAGGAACGTTTGCCAGGTTGCTTGCGGCAAACACCCCTGTCGGCGCTTCCAAGTCAGGGTGCGCAACCAGGCAAACGTTGCCTGTCGTGGCACTAGAGCTGCCGTTCGCTGGCGGGAAGGGACTTCTCAGTTTGTTCGATGTCATCCATTGCGGCCTTCGCCGACATCTGGCCGACAAAAGCTGCAGGGAGCACACTCTGGGCCGTCGAGTAAACGGCTGGCTGAGTTACATTGTCGATGAAAGGATAGAGCGCGTATTTGCCACTCGAGGCCCACGACAGCAACGTCTTGTCTTGTGCATCCGTCTTCACATAACTTGCGGGAATGTGCATCAATTCCGGGTCGTACTCAGTGGTGAAGTTTGCTTGTCCTTCATTTGTCTCCAGGAACTTAAGGAAGGCAACGGCATCAGGAATGTGGCTGCCGTATGAGGTAGCCGCAAAGCCGGCTCCCGACATAATGACGAGATTATGCTTTGGAGTCGCGCTATAAGGCGGTGAGAAGACACCGAGATGCTTAACTACTGACGCCGGGAATGTCCCGGTAGTTGCGTTCCAGTCGCCGTTGATGTACATCGCTGCTTTACCGCTGGCGATGGGGGGAAGGGGATTAGTTTCGGTCAGGACGTTGGAGTTGGTGCAGCCCATCTTGTAGAGCTTGGTCCAGCTGGCCAACTGATTCACAATGGCGGGCTCATTCCAGGGGATCTTGCCCGTATAGAGGCCATTCCACTGTGCGGGGCTCAGGACTCCTGCCAGCAGGTAGCCCAGGTCGAAAGCGGCGTAGAAACCGGAGGACAGGCCTATGTCGTTCCCGTACTCGATAGGCGTCACTCCGATCGCCTTGAGCTTGCCACAGTCGCTGTACAGTTGTGACCAATCCGCCGGCGGGGACGTGATGCCGGCCTTCGCGAAGAGGGTGGTGTTGTAGATCCCAACGTAGAACTGTGTGTAGGTCGGTGCTAAGTAGATACCGTCCTTGGTGTTGTAATTCGCAGAGGAGTACTGCGGTTCGAACAGGTCCTTCTGTGTCGCGGCAGGGATAACTGAGTTAAGCTTCACGAGCCAGGGGGCGTTCTGTTCGACGTAGTAGCCAGTCCACAGGTACTCGATGTCGGGGCCGCGGTGTGCTATATTGGACGTGTGTATAAGGGAAAAATAGGAGTCAGAGTTCGAAGGCTCCGAAATGAAGTCGATTTTTATCCCGGGGTGGAGTTTCTCGAAGGCGTTCGCAGCTGCCACGAAGGTTGGTTGTGACGATGGAGAGCCAGACATCCAGAGGCTGAGGGTTGCGGGCGTAAGCTGCGAGGAATTGTTGCTAGAAATAAGACGGGGAGTCGCGCTCGCGAGACCGTTGTTCAGAAGGATCAGTGCTAGGGACACCAGGAGCGCGGCAGCGCCTTGTCGGTGACGAGGTTTACGAAGAGTAGGCTGCGTGGGCTTCATAGAGCGTTCTCCCTTGAAACGCCGGAGCGAAGGGCTTCGCACAGGCTCCTGTAGATCGCTACCAAAATGTGTTGCTTTTGTGGCCATGAAAAATCCGGTTCCTCCAACTTTGGGGACCGTTGTTGACTGGTCTGTTGGTGTAGTCGCGTGCGTCGGGGACGAGAATCGTTTAGGGAAGACACGCCGCGTATTCGGCAATGAGCTTGACCGATGGGCCAAGCGCCGAGAAGCATCACCCCCTAATGTGCAGTACCGGATGGCCTGTCTCACCAGTTGAGATAGTGTACTCTCATATAGAGCTTAGGAGCTGTCCGCGAGGAAGGCAAGAGATGGTACGGAGTCGGCTCATATGTCACGGTGCTCGGGGCCGCTAACGCACTGAGTGGCAGCAGCCGCCCTCGTCGTGATCGATGACCTGGGGCGTCGCGGCTAACGGGCTCGCCCAGGAGCGGCTGGAGCGGCCGGGGAACTACTTCTGTCCTACCAGGGTTTTACCGGACGGTCAGACAAATTGCGCGTCCGGTTCGAAGGGCCAGACGGGACGGGGCCGGTGCGCAAAAGGCAGCCGCTTCAGGTCCCCATCAGACGCTCCTCGTGTGGCGAGAACGAGGATCCGGTCGCTGATCGGCGCCAAAAGAGCGCGAAAACCACCGGCGGATTTGACCTGGACGGCAAAGGCCGTGCGCGGGTCGAGGCCGACGTGCAGATATAAGGCCGGGTCGAGCATCATCGCTGGGCGCTCGGTTACGACGACCGCACACTTGCCCACGTCGACCACTCCCACCGCTCCCACATCGACTGGGCCGGCCGGGTAGCGCGACCGGTACTGCCCGTTGCCGAGCCAGCTCAATGTCCCCTCGATCGCCAGCGGCCGGCTCAAGCCCGGCGTAAATGCACCTCCCACGGTTAGTTTTATATGGCTACCGGGCCGGGATTGGCTCAGCGCCCGGGCCCCGTTGGGGTCGGCGATCGTCGCGAATATGCGGCCCGGTGGATCGAGTGCCACCAGGCCCTCGAGCAGGTCGGTGCTGTCGCCGGTACTACCGGCCGATGGGCTGTCCCCGCTATCGGCCAGGAGGTAGGGGACATCGCCTTTCGGCGAGCGGCCGAGTGTTCCCATGGCGGCCGGGACCGTGAGTTTCGAGAAATTGAACGTGTCCCTGGCTTCCCATAGTGAGCCGGCCACCTGTCTGGCCACGGACTCTGCCACGCTGGACTGGCCGACGGTTGACACAGCCGTCACCACCCACGACGACCTGGCCGTGTCGAGCCAGGGTTGGCACATGAAGACGCTGACGTCCTGGACGTCTGCGGTCCGCCCGAGGACCTGGGCGGCTGCAACTAGCGGCGCCACCGGTCCAATCGTTGTGTCGTGGACCTCGGCCGGGGTGAGGAGGGGGACGACGTGGCGCTTGGTGGTCAGACGCTGGCCTGACTGCAATGCCCGTACGGCGAGGCGGAGTGCCCGCCGGCCCGTCTCTTCGAAGTCCACGTGGGGGCAGGTCTTGTAGCCGACTAACGCATCGCAAGCATCGAGCAGCGGCTGTGTTGGCGCGCCATGCAAGTCGAACGAAACGACCAAACCGGTTGCCGGACCTATAACATTACGTACCGCTTGGGCCAGGTCGCCTTCGACATCCTCGCAGCCAGCTGTCGTCATTGCGCCGTGCAACGGTAGGTACACGGCGTCTACAGAACTCGAAACCGCTTTAATCTGGTCGAGGAGGCTGGCTTTCAGGCGCTCGTAGGCTGCGTCCTCGACGGGGGCCCGCAACCGCCCATCGTGTCCAGCGTCCCAACCAGGTCTACTCCGAGTTCCGCCGCCTCCTGGGCCGCTCCGTGAACCTCGGTATTGGCGTCGGCGTCAAGGACTTCAGAGCCTTGCCGGATGTAGTGGTGGGCAAAATCCTCGAACGAACCATTGCCGCCGGCAAATGAGTTCGTCTCATACCGAATGCCACCAATGGCAACCGCGAAAGGCACGAGCCCACGCTCACTTTCTGCGTCCAGGTCCCCGGCACAGCTACGCTTCGACCGCCATGAACGCTACATCTGTACCCGGGCAGCGTCAAATACTTACCGCTCATACGCTGGTTCGTTTGTCAGGCCAGAGGCCGCTATTTTGCCTTGATAACACTGCCGCCCGTGCGGCGACGGTAGCCACCTGCGTACCACGTCGCTGCCCGGGTTACTCGGGCTTGGTTATTGTTGGTCGATGGCGACGACTACAGCGTTCGGGAGCGGTCTGCGGGGCCGGGTGGCCCTGGTAACGGGGGCGTCGCGTGGCATAGGCCGCGCCATCGCCCTCGCTTTGGCCGCCGAGGGCGCGGCCGTGGCCGTGAACTGTTACGGGCAGCAAGCCGAGGCAGAATGCGTGGTAGCTACGATCCTGGCCCGCGGCGGTGCGGCGGTCCTGGTCCCTGCCGATGTCTCGGACGCGGCCCAGGTCGCTGGGCTCGTCGACCAGGTGACGGCCAGGTTTGGCCGCCTCGACGTGCTGGTCAACAATGCCGCCCTGACGCAGGTCCACAAGCCCTGGACCGAGATCAGCGTCGAGGAGTGGGACGACGTGCTGGCCACCAACCTGCGCAGCTGTTTTGTCTGTTTCCGCGCCTGCTACGAATGGCTCAAGCAGTCCTCGGCCGGACGGGTAATCAATATCTCGTCTGTAACCGTGCTCCTCGGGCTGCCGCGGTTGCTGCACTATGTCTCGTCAAAGGGCGGGGTGATCGCCTTTACGCGATCGCTGGCCCGAGAGGTTGGTGACGACAACATTACCGTGAATGCGGTTACGCCCGGCGCCATCGCCACCGAAGCCGAGCGCGAAGCCTTCCCGGACCGTGCCGCTGTCGACCAGCGGCAGCTGGCCGTACAGTCGATCAAGCGACGCGGAACGCCAGAAGACATAGCTGGAGCAGTGGTGTTCCTGGCGTCGGACGCCGCCTCGTTTGTGACCGGCCAGACAATCAACGTGGACGGCGGATGGGCCATGCATTGATGATCGGAGCGAGCCTGATGCTCTTCTTAACGCTCCGGTCGTCAGGGCTCTTGTCTGTTTACCAGCCCCGGTCCACCCACTCCTGCAGATGAGGCGACTCGGTGCCGACCGTAGTGTCAGCGCCATGCCCCGGCATCACGAGGGTTCCGGCAGGGAACCGGCGGAATATCTTGTCTTCGATCGACCGGATAATAGTGGGGAAGTCGCCCTCGGGTGTTTTTGTGTTGCCCGGTCCGCCCGGGAACAGCGTGTCGCCACTGAATAGCACGGGCGACCCGTCCACGTAAAAACAAATAGAGCCCGGGGTGTGCCCCGGTGTGGCCACGGTACGAAGCCGGAGACGTCCCACCTGGATTACGGCGTCGTCGTCGAGCACGAAGTCGTAAGACGGCAGCATGGCGGCATCTGCCGCCGTGACCCCGACTTCGTAGCCTGCGTCGCGGACCTGCGGTACGGCCTGAATGTGGTCCCAGTGACCATGGGTCTCGACCACCTTGGTGACGCCGAGGCGCCGGCACAACTCCAGCAGTTTGTCGTGCTCGTTGGCCGCGTCGATCAGGACGGCATCGCCTGTCTCCTTGCAACGCAAGACGAAGACGTTGTTGTCTATGGGCCCCACGACCAGGCGATGGATCTCGGCTTGTTGGTCTTCGTAGTGCACCGCGCTCATCATACCGGCCTCGCCGGCTGGCCTCGTAGGCTGGCCTCCGGGGTCGGCCTCCTGGGTTAGCAAGGATTGGCGACCGGCTACAGGCCGATGTCTTCGTCCCAGACGTCGGGATGGTCGGCGATGAACGTCCCCAGCAAATCCACGCACACCGGGTCGTCGACCAGCACGATCTCGACGCCCAGGCCGACCAGCCACTCGTGCCCGCCCGTAAAGTTCGTGGACTCGCCGATCACCAGCGCCCCGATCCCGAACTGGCGCACCAGGCCACTGCAGTACCAGCAAGGAGAAAGGGTGGTGACCATCACGGTCTCGCCATAGTTACGGCGACGTCCGGCGTTGCGGAAGGCCGAGGTCTCGGCGTGGGTGGACGGATCGCCGTCCTGGACCCGGCGGTTGTGACCCCTACCTAGCAGCGTGCCGGACCGGTCGAACAGGGCGGCACCAATCGGGATGCCACCTTCGTCAAGGCCGAGGCGCGCCTCCTCGATTGCCACTGAGAGCATGGCGGCCGCGGCCGCAGGGCTGATCCGCTGATCAGTTTGCCCCACGGCGGTCCTCGATAGCCGTAGCACGCATGGGACTGAGCGTAGCCACGGACCGAGCGTCATCGCCCACCCGGTTTGACGTGACCGGTCCCGAGTTTCGACGCCCCTGCCGCGGCTGAAAAGATGTCGTTATGAAGATAACCAACGTCGAGACGTTTGTAATCAGTGACCGACGCGCCTTCGTGAAGGTGTCAACCGACGAAGGGATCGCCGGTTGGGGGGAGCCCGTGCTCGAAAACTGGGCGCGCCCTGCCGTAGCCGCTGTGGAGCGGATGACGCCGCATCTTCTGGGAGAGGACCCTCGGCAGACGACCCGCCTGTGGCAGGTGCTGGCCAGGGGTGGGTTTTATCGAGGCGGCCCCGTGCTGGCGTCGGCTGTGTCAGGTCTCGACCAGGCGCTGTGGGACATAAAGGGGAAGTGGCATGGCGTGCCTGTATCGGACCTGCTGGGTGGGCCCTGCCGCGACCAGGTGCGCATGTACGCACACGCTAACGCAACAGGCCCCAACCGTGACCCGGCCTCTGTCAAGGAGGTGGTCGACGCCGGCTACACATTGATAAAGGTTGCCCCGGCGGGCCCACAAGGCTTCATTACCACGCCGGAGGACCTGGCCCAAGTGGTCACCGAGTTGAGCGAACTGAGGTCCGCCATTGGTCCGAGCGTGGACTTCGCCGTCGACTTCCACGGCCGGTTCTCCGTGCCCCAGTCCAGGAGGCTGCTGCCGCGGCTGGAAGAGCTTGTCCCGGCCTTTGTCGAAGAACCCCTGCGGCCGGAGCACTCCGAGCTTATTGGTGAGCTCGTGCGGGCGAGCCGGATCCCCATCGCCACGGGGGAGCGGCTCTACTCGAGGTACGAGTTCCGGCCGGTGTTCGAAGCCGGCATTGCTATCGCCCAGCCCGACCTGTCGCACGCCGGCGGGATTACAGAGTGCTTTAGGATCGCCACGGCGGCCGAGGTCTATGACGTCCAGATCGCTCCCCACAGCCCCCTGGGCCCAGTCGCATTAGCGGCTTGTCTGCAGGTTGATGTGGCCGTCCCGAACTTCTTCGCTCAGGAACAATCGATCAACTTTCATCGGGCGGATGCCCGGGACCGCGCCTTCCTGAAGAACCCTGACGTGCTGCGGCCGATTAATGGCTATGTGCCTCGCTTGGCCGGTCCGGGCCTCGGTATTGAGGTGGACGAGGAC
Organism: uncultured Acidimicrobiaceae bacterium; assembly: GCA_963754115.1. Taxonomy (GTDB): domain Bacteria; phylum Actinomycetota; class Acidimicrobiia; order Acidimicrobiales; family Palsa-688; genus Fen-671. Next base: position 155,754 of record CAVWFC010000011.1, read on the forward strand.
TCCGTGCGCAGAGCCGCGGTGAGCGGGGCCCTGGATGAGGCATCGCCGGTCTGGTCGTACCCTGACGGCAGCTTTGCAGAATGGTGAACCCGCCTGTAGCACTGGCATCGGTCCCGGATATAAGGGGAAGTAAGAGGCTCAGGTACGCGCCCAGCTCCTCGCGACCGGGCAATAGTCGCTGTCGCAGCACTAGGCTTGGTCGACCCCCCGGTAATGGAGCGTGTACCGATGACCGATGAGATCCGTTGTTATCGCCCGCTTATTGTCGGGAAACGAGGTGCCGCCGCCGCCAACCACCCCCTCGCCGCGCAGGCTGGTCTGATGACCCTGCGCAGCGGGGGCAACGCGGTGGACGCGGCAGTTGCGACGGCGCTGGCTCTTGGTGTCGTCGAGCCGATGATGTCTGGCCTCGGTGGCGATGGCTTCTACCATGTCCTGGACGCCAAAAGCGGCAAGACGGTGGTGTTCAACGCCACCGGTCCGGCACCGCGAGCGGCGGCACCTGGGCGTTATCGCGGAGGCATCCCCCTCACGGGGCCGATGTCTGTGTCGGTGCCCGGGATGCTGGCCGGGCTGGGCAAGATGCACCGGGAGTTCGGGCGCCTGCCGTGGTCGGAGCTTTGTGCCGAGGCCGTCCGGCTGGCACGCGATGGGTTCGGTGCAACGCCGCATTTCCGATCACTTGCCCGTGAGCAGCGCTTGGTCCTGGAGGCGGACAGGCGCAGTGCAGCCCTGTTCCTCCACCACAGTGAAGCGCCGCCGGTCGGTGCCCTCATCGTCCAGCCCGCGCTCGCCCGCACGCTCGAGGATGTCGCCGCTTACGGCGCCGAGACCTTTTACCGTGGCGACCTCGCCCGTCAGCTGGGCAAGGCGATGGAGGAGTCCGGCACCCTGATCACCGAAGCAGATCTGGCCGAGTACGAGCCCGAGACGCAGGAACCGCTGGCCATCGAGTACCGCGGTCTCCGCGTTCTCGAGGCCCCGCTCAATTCGACCGGGTTTGTCGTCCTCGAAGAACTGAAGATCCTCGAAAACTTCGATGTGGTGAACATGGGTTTGGGTTCGGCGGACCTGGCCCACGTCATGGTCGAGGCCAAGAAGTTGGCTTTTGCCGACCGCGAGCGTTGGGGCAGGGACCCCCGGACGGCCGATGCGCCTTTCGGCGAGTTGTTGTCTGCGGAGTACTGTGCCCGGCTGGCGGACAGGATCGATATGAAGCGCGCCGCACCAACCCGTTCGGTCCCCGTGACGGCGGCCAATACGACCTATTTCTGCACTGCAGACGGAGAGGGAAACGCGGTCTCCGGTATCCAGAGCATCAACAGTTGCTGGGGCTCGGGAGTGGTCGCGGGCGAGACTGGCATACTCCTCAACAATCGCATGGCCTATTGGCACCTGGACCCTGATCACCCCAACTACCTCCGCCCCGGCCGTCGCGTCCGCCACACGATGAACCCGCCGGTTGTCCTCCAGGACGGCCGGTTATGGGGTGTCTTCGGCACGCCCGGCGCCGACAACCAGGTCCAGGTCAACTTCCAGATCGCCACGGCCATGGGCGATTTTGGCCTCGACCCCCAGCAAGCGGCCGAGATGCCCCGCTGGACCTCCATGGTGCCGGGCCAGTATGCCGATTACCCCCACGACGGGCCCGACGTGCTTACGATGGAACGTCGTTTTCCGGCTGAAGTCCGTCAGGACTTGGCCCAACGCGGCCACCCTGTGGACACGGTGGGTGACCTCGAGGGCCCGTGCAGCGTCGAGATAATCCGGCGCGACGGAGACGTGCTTCTCGCCGGCTCGGACCCGCGCCGCGACGGTTGGGCGCTGGCGTGGTAACCACGGGCCCGGCACGCTAATGAGCACAACGGATAGCAGTGTCCACTTCGGGGTCGTGGGGAGCGGCTGGCGGGCGCTCTTTTTCATGCGCGTCGCCCAGGCCCTTCCGGAGCGATTTCACGTGAGCGGTGTGGTCACCCGCACGCCCGAGCGCGCCGAGGAGGTCAGGACCGGGTGGGGGGTGAATGCTTATTCGCGCCTCGAAGACCTCTTGAAAGCCGACCGGCCCGATTTTCTGGTGTTATCAGTGCCTCGTTCGGTCGTGGTGGAGTGGGTCGAGCGTCTGGTTGCCGCCAACGTGGCGGTGTTGTGCGAGACACCGCCGGCAGAGGACCTGGACGGGTTGCGCCGCGTGACCGAGCTAGTGGCCCGCCGCGGTCGTGTGCAGGTGGCGGAACAGTACCAGTACCAGCCCTTGCACGCCGCCCGTCTGGCGCTGACCGACGGCGGTGTCATTGGCAAGGTGGTGATGGCCTCTCTTTCGGTGTGCCACGACTACCACGCCTTTAGCCTGATGCGGCGCCATCTCCAGGTGACAGGCGAAGGAGCCCTGCTCAGGGCTACTACCTTGCGTTCGCAGATCGAGTCAGGGCTCTCCCGGTCAGGCCAACGACAAGTTCCCGGTACCGCCGAAGAGGTACGGACTACCGCCCTGGTCGAGTTCGGTTCCCGGCTCGGCGTCTACGACTTTGCCGGCGTGCAGTACTTTTCCTACGTGCGGTCGCCGCGCGTGACAATTCGAGGTAGCGACGGGGAAATTGCAGACGGTAGCCTTCGTCGGGTACCGGGTCTCGACGACCCGGTCACCATGGATCTGCGGCGGGAACACGCCGGGCACGAGGGCAACCTGGGCGGTTTTTATTTGCCGCGGCCTTTCTATGGGCGACAAATGGGTGTACCGAAACCCATTTCCGGGCGCCCGATTGTCCGACGACGAAATCGCGGTGGCTACGTGCATGGAACTGATGGGACGGCATGCCGCCGGCGGGCCGCCCTTCTACGGCGTGGCTGACGCAGCCCAGGACCACTACCTGTCCCTTTGCCTTCACCGCGCCGCCGAGTCCGGAGAAGCGGTGCACGCCACCCCTCAGCCCTGGGCCCAGCGATGCTTGACCCGGCGTCTGTGGGTGGCGCCCTGCCGCCACCGGTGGTGGAGGACCGCGGCACTACCGGGGCCGGATTGTGATTGCCACCATGATTGTGGCGGCACCATGTTTGGTTGGCGGGAGTTTCTCCATTTGTCCAGTGATGGCACCAGAGGAAAAACGAAGAGGAAGCGACCAAAAGGAAGCGACTAGTAAATGCCAAAGCTCAGGATTGGTGTATCCGGCGCCCCGCGTGCTGCCAGCTTCTTAACCGGCCTGCGGGTGTACGGGGACAAGACGACCGTCGCTGCCGTCTATGACCCCGACCCGGCGGCCAGAGCCGCTTTTGCCGCCAAGTCCAATGTGGCGGCCGTCGACCGCTACGACGTCATGCTCGAACAGGTCGACGCGGTCATCGTCGCATCGCCACAGCACTATCATGTGCCTCAGGCTGTGGCTGCGCTGGAAAGGGGTGTCCACGTACTGAGCGAGGTGCCGGCGGCCGTTAGCTTCGACCAGGCACGCCAGCTCCTCGCCGCCGCCAGGATGAGCGCCGCCACCTACATGATGGCGGAAAACTATTGCTACACACGCGACAACCTGGCCGTTGCCTCTATGGCCCGCGCCGGCGTGTTTGGCCACCTGTACTTCGGCGAGGGCCAATACCTGCACGAAATGAAAAAGTGGCATGTCAAGCCCGACGGCCAGCGCACGTGGCGTTACTACTGGCAGGTAGGGCGAGCGGGCAATACGTACCCCACGCACAGCATTGGCCCGTTGCTCCGGTGGTTTTCAGACCGCGTGGTAGCGGTTAGCTGTGTAGGTTCCGGACGGCACACGGACCCTGAGCACGAGATCGACGACACGGTCCTGGTTTTGTGCCGGACATCGCGTGGAGCGCTGCTCGAGATCAGGCTCGACTTACTGTCGAACCGTCCCCATCTCATGGACTACTACACCCTGCAGGGCACGAGCGGCGCTTACGAGTCGGCCCGGGTGAGCGGAGAAGCCGGACGCGTTTATATCGAAGGTCAGAGCCCCACGGGTTCGTGGGAACCGCTAGAGCGGTACGTTAGCGAGTACTTGCCTCAAAGCTACGGCCAACCTGACCCGCAGGCGGGCCATTGGGGCGCCGACACGTGGCCGGTGCGGGCGTTCGTCGACGCCATCGAGACTGGCGCCACGCCTGAAATAGACGTTTACACGGCCCTGGACATGACGTTGCCGGGCCTGGCATCCGAGCCGTCTTTCTACCAGGGGGGCGCGTGGGTTGCCGTTCCCAACCCGAGGATGATGGATGCCGGGGTCGGTCCCGAGCCCGGTCGTGAGGCGCCGCTGGCCTGAGGCGCAGTTCCGGAAAACATCCCCTTCGGTGCCGGCCCGGCCCGCCGCCGGCTCGCCGTGCCGGTGGCTAGTGCTGCCTCCAGGAACGTTTGCCCGGTTGCCGGTGGCAAAACCGCCGTCGGCGCTTCAAGGTTCCGGGGTGCAACCAGGCAAACGTTGCCTGTCGTGGCACTAGTTCGAGTAGTACGAGCTCATCCCACCGTCGACAGGGACGTAGGCGCCCGTCATGCCCGAGGCGTCGGGCCGAGCTCAGGAACGCGATCACCCTGGCCACCTCCAACGGCTTTAACATCCGGCCCAGTGGCTGCTGGCGGGCCACGCGGACCAGTGCCTCATCGGCGCCCACTTCCTCGACGAAGCTTTCGTTCATCGGCGTGTCGACCCACCCCGGGCAAACCGCGTTGCACCTGACGCCCTGAGCTGCGTAGCTGACCGCTATGTCCCGGGTGAGCGCCAGCACCGCCGCCTTCGAGGCGCTGTAGGCGGCCGAACCCGGCTCGGCGCGAAGCGCCATCACCGACGAGACATTGACGATGGCGCCGCTGCCCCCGGCGAGCATCAAGGGCAATGCAGCCTGGCACAGCAAGAACATCGCTCGTAGGTTGACCGCAAACACCCGGTCCCAGTCCTGCCTCGTCAAGGCCTGCAAATCACCGTTGAGCATGACGGCGGCGTTGTTGACCAGCACGTCCGGTCCATCCAGCGACTGGGCGCGACCGATCACTTCTTCAGGGGCACCCTCAGCGGAGATGTCCGTATGGACAGCGTGCACCGTGGGCCCAGCTCCGCGAGCTGCGGGATCCGGTCCTTGTTGGCATCGACGCCGATTACGGTGGCGCCTAACTCGGTAAATAGCGCCGCCGTGGCGAGCCCGATCCCGGATGCCGCGCCCGTGATGACGGCAACCTTCCCCTGTAGTTGCATTAGTGGTCTCCATTCGCAGCGGTTTTCCGGTCGGGTTGAGGACCGGGCGAGGTGGCCTGCCAAATACGACTCGTGGCGAGTGGGAAAGCTTAGCTCTTCTGCTTGACCACGGAAGTCTTCAAGCCGCAAACGCATCAAGTTACAATGAACACGCTGGACGAGGAGAACAGATGGTCTCTGCACCCGATGCCAAAGCGCAGGACTTCGAGGACCGGCGGGCGCCAGCGTGGCCGGAAATCACAGGACGCACTGCCCTTGTGACCGGCGGCGGTCGCGGGATAGGGCGCGGGATCGCGCGAGCACTGGCGGCCGCAGGAGCCAACGTGGCTATTGCGGACCGGCATGCCGAAGACGCTCGGCGCACGGAGTCAGAGATACGCGATGAGGATGGCGCCGCCGCCAGCTACGAGAGCGACGTCTCGGCGCCCGACCAGGTGGCGTCGCTTGTCAACCGCGTAACCAGCCGGTTCGGCCGCATCGACTTCCTCATAAACAATGCCGGTATCGCCCACGTCGACCCGCTGCTGTCGCTCCCCCTCGATACCTGGCGGTCGGTCTTCTCTGTGAACGTCGAGGGACCACTGCTGTTGGTGCAGGCAGCGGCCAAGATCATGCAATCGCAACCGCCGGACCCGATAACGGGGTGCCGCGGGAAGGTCGTCAATATTGGATCTCAAGCCGCCGAGGAAGGGCGGCCTTTGCTCGCCGCCTATGGGGCCAGCAAGGCGGCGCTGAACCACCTTTCGAAGTCGTGCGCTCTGGTGCTGGGGGCCAGTGATATCCCGGTGACAGTGGTTTACCCGGGCAATGTCCTGGACGGTATGCTCGGCCATCTTCTCCCGCCCCTGGCCGAAGCACGGGGCGTTTCTTACCAGGAGCTTGTCGAAGAACGGGCCGGGGAGGACCCCTCAGGAGCCTTACAACCGGTCGAGCAGGTAGCTCAGACGGTCGTTTTCGCGCTCCGGGCAAAGGGCCTGGTCCTCAACGGGAAGGTGATTTATTCGTACGCTCGGGTGGCTCAACTTTGAACCCGAGCGCACAACTATCGCTTGGCGTGGCCAACGGCCTGGTGCCCACGGAGCCTGGTGCCGTCAACTCGGTTATTGCGGCAAAACTGCAGAAGCTCGGGATCTCCGGCGTCGTCACCCACTTCGCGCCTCCGCCAGAGGTGGTCCGAGGCGAGGTGGCCAGGCGTGTCCGGTCGGAGCTGGGTGAGCACGGGGTACGGGTCGTGCAGGCCAGCGGTTACAACCCCAACATGGTCGATCCCGACCCTTCGATGCGCCATGATGCGCTCGGGCGACTGCGTTCTGCCCTCTACGCCGCTCGCGACCTGGGCGCGGCAGATGGTCATTTCTGGTTGTGGTTCCATGGACCCGTCGTTCTTCTATGGCCCCGACCCGCGTAACCGTGACGAGCGCACCAAGGACCGCCTGGTAGATTTCCTGCAAGACGCCGTCAGTGGCTGTGAGGAAACGGGGGTGCCGATCGCTCTCGAGCCGCATGTGCTGACGACTCTCAGTGGGGGTGCCGTCATCCGCGAGATAATCGAGCGGGTCGGTTCGGACTTCGTCAGGTGCAACTTCGACCCTACCAACCTGCTAGGTGATCTTGACAGTGTCTATGGCTCGTCCGGGCACATGGAGCGACTGTGGGACGAGGTGGCGCCTTATTGGATGGGGACGGCGCACCTGAAGGACGTCGTCGTCGAGAGCAAATTAGTTCTGCACATACGCGAGGTGCCACCTGGCGAGGGCGTGCTCGACCTCGACACCTTTTTCAGGCTGTGCAAACGTTTTGCGCCCATCGGGGCGGTGATCGTCGAGCACTTGAACAAACGGGCGACCATTTCGGCGTTGCGCGTCGTCCGGGAGCTGGCCCGTCGCAACGGTGTCGAGTTCGTGAGCGACTGAGTAGACAGAGGGCTCAGCCGCCCCTGGTCCGTGCACACAGCGGGGCCGCCAGTCCTTCAGGTGCGCGACGTTCACGTCGTCCCCTCTTTTTGCCGGCCTTGCCGTCTGCGGCGGGCCCGGCTTGGCGCAGGCGGTCCCGTCGACGTCCGCACCACTATACGGGTGTCCCCCGTGACGGTCTCGGTCACGGGTTCGCCGGCCGGCATCGTCGTAAGGACTTCGACGCCCCTGGCGCCCAGCCGCCGGAGGGGCAGGCTCACGGTTGTCAGGGAGGGGCTCAGGTAGTTGGCCAGCTCGAGGTCGTGGATGGCCACGATCGAAACGTCGTCAGGGATGGCTACGCCCGTCCTGCGGGCGCCCTCGAGCGCACCGATAGCCGAATGGACATTGGCGACCACAACCGCGGTTGGTCGGGGCAATGAAGACATCAGGGCTTCGAAGGCACGCAGGCCGCCCGCGGGGGAATAATTGCCGGCCTCGACCCAGCGTTCCGGGCGGGCCACGCCCGCCGACCTCAGTGCTGTAAGGAACCCTTTCAGACGGCGCCGTGCCGTGTCTGCATCGCGTGGCCCGGCGAGGAACCCGATCTCAGTGTGACCGAGAGCGAGCAGGTGCTCGACCGCCAGCTCTGCGCCGCGCTCGTCGGGGAGGATGAGCCAGCGTCGGGCCCCGGGGACGCGACGGTTCAATAAGACGGCGGGTACGCGCCCACAATTTACATCTGCGATAAAGGCCCGGCTGTGTTTATTGGCCCCCGCCAGCATCAGGCCGTCGACCCGCCCGGCCGCCACGAATTGCTCGTATGCCGATGCACCGGGGCCGGGACCGCCCGAGCTGCCTGTGAGAAGGAGGTAACCACGATTTGTTGCTTCACTTTCGGCGCCGGCGATGACCTCCGCGTATACAGGGTTGGCGTAGTCAGGGATCAACAAGCCCAGGGCGCCGCTCTGTGTGGTCCGCAGCGCTCGGGCGGCCACGTTTGGCCGGTAGTCCAGTGCCCGGACAGCGGCCAGCACGCGCTCTCTCGTGTCGTCACGGACCGACAGCCGGGGGTCCCCGGTCAGCAGCCGGGACACGACGGAGCGGTCGACACCCGCCCGCTTGGCCACGTCGAGAAGCGTGGCTCTTCGGTGCCTCATCGCGATCACCCGGGACCGGTCTCCTCGTGACGAGCCCGCGGCCCGTCCGCGGGCGGGCCGTGGTGACGGAGCGCGGAGCTCAACCTCGTACCCGTACAAGCCACCTTGCAGCGCTCGCGTCCCGGTGGGGGACAGTCACTGGTCGGCGCGCCAGTACGCGGAGAGCCGTCTCGCAGGTCAAGCGGTTATCACCGAGGTAAGACACGGCGTCCATGTCCTGCATAGCGAGCGATTGTGCCTCGGGTGCCTTCTCCTCCCTCAGGGCTTCGCGTACCGCAGAGCCCAGATCCTGGCCGGAGGACCGGCACAGTTCAACCGCCTCGTACACAAGGTCGTGGGCCCGCTCCCGGCCGAGGACCGGCGCCAGGGACATCATGTAGGCCTCGGCCAGGACGAAACCGTTACCCAATGCGAGGTTGGCCTGCATCCGTTCGGGGAAGACCTGGAGCCCGGAGGCCACTGAGCCCGCGTTATAAAGCGCTCCGGCGGCCATCGCGGCCAGGGAAGGCACGACGAACCACTCCGACAGCCACTCGCCGGCGGACCGCTCATGCGTGGGGCGCATCGCCGTGAACAGGCTGGAGGCCAGTGCGTCGGCCACTCCCGCCATCCCTACGACGACCTCGGAGCCGATCGGGTTCTGTTTCTGGGGCATCGTCGAGGAGGCGCCGCGATGGTGGCCCGCCGCCTCGGCGACCTCGCGGATCTCCGTCCTGGACAGTTCGATGACCTCGCGTGCGAAACGGCCGGCGGTCGCCGCCAGCATGGCGCACAGCGTGCCGAACTCGGCTAGCCGGTCGCGGGCGACGTGCCACGGTATGTCGTCGCTCGACAGCCCCAGGTGTTCCGCCATGGTGGCCCGGACCTCGGCCGCCTTCGGCCCTAATGCGGCGGAAGTCCCGGCGCCACCATAGAGCGACACCACGGCCACCCGCGGCCTTGCCTCGGTGATGCGCTCCCGGTGCCGTGCGCATTCCCCCAGGTTGGAAGCGAGCTTGGCGCCGAAGGTCGTTGGCAGCGCCTGCTGGCCGTGGGTGCGTGCGGCCATTACCGTCCCCGCATGGCGGTCTACGTGGACCGCGAGCGCGTTACCGAAATTGTCCACGAGCTGGCTCAGCCGTTCGAGCGCGGCGACTAGCTGGAGCACCAGGCCGGTGTCCATGATGTCTTGCGTGGTCGCGCCAGTAGTGGGCCCGGCCATCGGCCCCGGGCGGCAGCGCAGCCGCCATCATCCGCACCAGGGGCAGGATCGGGTAGCCGACGTTGCGGGTCTGCCGCCACATATCCTCGAGCTGAATGGTGGCGGCCGCGTCCAGCCCGACGATCGAGTCGGCTTCGCCACCCGAGATGACGCCGTGGTGGGCCTGCGCCACCGCCAGTGCCTGCTCGGCCGCCAGCCATGACCCCACCGTCGCTTGTTCGGAAAAGATTCTGTGACATGACCGGGTCGCCGAAAACGTCGGATAGCAAGTCCCATCGCGGCGCGCTGACCCCTCCTCTCCGGGTACCGAGTGGTCGAATGGCACGACGCCCTCCCTTTGATCAGCACCGGTACGAGCGACAACCTCGCTCGACACCGTACGGGGAGACAAAACGACCAATGGCTGCATTCCCCGGTCGGGCGCTGACGACAACCAGTCAATCGATTGTCTACCGCACCGGGGCTCGAAATGTCAAGCCGACACCCGTTGACATGACGGCTGTGCCAAACTATTGTCTGCAAGCCAGGTAGGTGGAACTACCATGTCTCATCCTTTGAGATACCGAGCATAGGAGCGACTCGCCGATGTGACGAGTTGAGACCGGTAACGCGGTCACGAAGTCGCTCACCTACCGGGCTGCGCCGACGCGTCGCGAGTTACGCGTAATTCCTGAGCAGAGGGGGTAATTATGACAAATACCGGGAACGTTAGACCACCAAACTTTAGAGCGGGCAAAAAGGCACGAGCCGCCGCATGTGCCGTATGTACCCTGACGATGCTTGCCACTGCCGGAGTGGCAGGCGAGCCCGCCGTGGCCGGGGCTCAGGCTCGGCCCGACGCCACGACCAGCCTGCAGGGCAACCTGAACATATTCGACTGGTGCGCCTTCTCCGCCTGCGGCGGGCCCGGCGGCACCCTGGCGTACAAGCAGTTGATTGCCCCGTACCTGAAGATGCACCCAAAGGTGCACATCACGCTCGAGGCGCCGCCGGCCAGCGGTGCGGACTGGGTCGTATGGGAGAACACCGTCCTGTCGAGCGGTACCGCCCCGGCTTTGATCGCACCAGCGATCAATATGCAGCCTTGGCTCAATACCCGGTGGTACGAGAACCTTAATTCACTGATGTCCTCCCCCGACCCCTACGTCCCTGGTAACCAGCACATGTCGTCGCTGTTCAACCCCGTTGCCTTGCAAGAGTGGAACGACAACGGCACTTACTACTCGCTTGCATTTACCTCCCAGGACGCAGGGATGGTGTACAACAAAGCCGTGTTCAAGAAGGCCGGCATCACGAGCGTGCCGACCACCTGGGCGGAGCTGCTGGCCGACTCTGCGAAAATAGCGAAAATCGGCGATATACCGATTGGCATGGACGTAGGGGACACGACCTACGGCGACCCGGTGCCGGCCATGATGGCGGCGTTCGAGAGCAACACCATGCAACCTGTGTTCGACAAGATAACCGGGAGCCAAACGGCCATGATCACTCCGAAGGAGCTGCTGAAGGCTATCAACGACGGCACTTTCGGTGTGAAGAGCCCGGGATATAGCGAAGCGTGGACCTTGCTCAAGGATATGTCGCAATATTTCGAGCCCGGCGCTGCGGCATATACAGCCGGTGCGGGCCACGAAGCCGTAACCCTGTTCACACGGGGGACGATGGGCATGGTGTACACGGGCTCCTACTCGTTCCCGACTCTCACCTCTGACCACATGGACTACGGGATCTTCGCCCTACCGCAGTTGACGTCAGCGACGTGGAAAGGGGCCTCCTCTCAGTACCAGGGGACCGGTGTCATGAGCTACTGGGACTCGTGGCCATGGGCCATCGCGGCCAGTTCGGTATCCGACGGGACATCCGGGTTGGCGCAAAATCTCCTCCAGTGGCTGGCCGTCCCGCAGCACCAAAACACGATGTCCTCGGACGAGGGGCAGATCCCCGTTGCCAGCTCTGGCAATACGATTACGCCCAATTCTTCCCAATCGGCCCCGCTTTTGAGCATCGTCGACTACATCGTCCAGCACCCGAGCCGGATCACGACCGCCGAGACGGCGATCCTGGGGCCGTCGGGCGAGACCAACCAGGTCAAGATCATGCAGGAGTACCTGGACGGGCAGCTCAACCTGTCGGGCGCCATGAGCCAGATGGAATCACTGTTGCGCCAGAGCGCACAGAGCGCGAACGCGTGGATCCAGGGCTGAGCGCCTAACTCTCCACGTGCTAGCGCAACCAGTGGTACGGGCAGAGCGCGGCCGGGCACACGGCCGTCGCTCCGCCCGCAGCCTCCCGGTGGCGCGCCGCTGGGCGACCGGCTACATTTTCCTCTTCCCCGCCTTCAGCGTGGCGGTTGTTTTTGCGTACTATCCCGCCTGCTCGGCCCTGATCCACGCCTTTTACAGCTGGAACAACTACACTCCGGCGAAGTTCATCGGCCTCCAGAACTTCAGGTTGATGGCAAACGACCCCGTACTGGCGAGTTCTGCGGTCCACGTCGGGGAGTACGCATTGTTCTGGTTCGCGATGGTCCTGACGGTGCCGCTCCTGATGGCCCGGCTCGTCGTGGGCCTGCGCAGTCGTCGTGCCCAGGCCGTTCTTCGCTTCATCTTCATGTTGACGCTCGTGGCGCCCATCGTCGTGATCGCCCAACTTTGGAGCTTCTTCTATGACCCCAGTGTCGGGCTGATCAACGAGGTGCTCGGGGCGCTGGGCCTGAAAGGGTTGGAGAAACCCTGGTTGGGCGACCCCAATACGGCGCTGTACGCGCTCATGTTTATGTGGGTCCCTTTTGTCGACGCCTTCTCTTTCCTGGTCTATACGGCCGGCCTTCAGGGGATCGACGCAGAGATCATGGACGCGGCCGCTATGGACGGCGCCTCGCGGACGTGTACGTTCTTGTCGGTCGAGGTGCCGTTGTTATTCGGCCAGATACGGCTGGTGCTCGTCGTCACCGTCGCAGCCGTGCTCACCAATTTCACTACGTTCCTGATAATGACCAACGGCGGGCCCGGTAATGCAACGATGGTGCCCGGGCTACTGATGTTCCAGGACGCCTTCTACCAGGGCAACTACGGGTACGGCACCGCCATAGCCGTAAGCCTCTTCGTGGTCACGCTGGGCCTGACCGTCATAATCATGAGGCTGTTCCGCCCGAGGTACCAGGTCCGCTGATGGATGGTGGGCTTCCGTGATAGTTAAGCCACCTGCTGCCGAAGCCGCGACCGCCGCGGGAGCTTCAGCTGCCGTGGCTGCCCCGGGCTCGCCAACGGCACTCCTGCGCCGCCGGCATCCGGGGCCCGATCGGGTGTCCGGCGTCATTACCCGACGCTCAGCCGCCGGTATGGGCCCGGTCCTATATGGCGGCGGCAGTGCTCGTTATCGTCGCCGCCCTGGCCGTGTACCCGTTCGTTTTCATGGTCCTGACGTCGGTCAAGTCGAACCCCCAGTTCTACCAGAACTACTTCGGGCTCAGCGTCCCGCTTCATCTCGGGAACTACGCGCAGGCGTTCGACTACCTGTGGAAAGACGCCATTAATACAGCGATCGTAGTGGGTACGAGCACGGTCTTCGTGCTCATAACATCGTGCCTGGCGGGGTATTCCTTTGCCCGCCTCCGGTACCCCGGTAAGGAGCTGCTCTTTTACGCCATGATCGCACTGCTCATGGTGCCGTTCCTTCTAATGCTGATCCCCCTGTACGTGCTCGTAGAGCACCTTCACTTCCTCGACACGTTCTGGGGTTTGATCCTGCCGTACACCGCCCTCGGCCAGGTGCTCGGGATCTTCATTATGCGGACGTTCTTCGCCAGCCTGCCCGAGGAAATGTTCGAAGCCTGCCGCCTCGACGGGGCGACCGAGGTCCGCGTCATGTGGGAGATGGCGCTCCCGCTGGCCAGGCCCGCCCTGGCGACAGTGGCCGTGTTGTCGGTGATCTCGACTTGGAACGACTACCTCTGGCCGTTGCTCGTCCTCACCAACCCGGCCCGGTTCACCCTGGCGCTCGGTCTGGTAGGTCTCACGGGACGGTATTCGGTAGAGTACGGGCCGTTGTTTGCCGGGTACGCGTTGGGGTCTATCCCGCTCCTGGTGGTCCTGCTGTTCGCCAACAAAGCTTTTATGAGGGGTCTGAGCAGAGGGGCGCTCCGGTTGTAAAGCCGGTTGTCCTTGCTCGGGCCGGTGTCGCAAGGTCGGCCAATGAGAGGAGCCCGACTGTGCCCGCAGTCCGCATACTGGTGGTCCCCCACTCGCACATCGACACGGAATGGTACTGGTCGTACTCAGACACCATTTCCTGGTCCTGCGAGATCCTGGAACTGGTTTGCCAAAACCTGCGGGCCGACCCGTCGTACCGCTTTGGCCAGGACCAGGTCACGGTCTGGCCCCGGTGTTAGACCGCCTCGAGCAAAAGGACCGCGACGAGCTCTTGTCCGCTGTAAGCGATGGGCGCCTGGAGCCGCTCGGCGGCATGTGGACGGCATCCGAGCTGGCCGAACCAGGCGGTGAGAGCCTTTTGCGACAGCTTCAGTACGGCCAGCGCTGGATGACCTCAGCACTGGGCCGGACGGCGGGCACGGCATGGTTTATCGATCAGTTTGGCCAGATCCCACAGCTGCCCCAGATCCTGAACGGCACCGGCTTCACGGCCTATGTTTTCGGGCGGGACCTCCCCACGGACCGTTCGACCCTGGACTTCCCGGCCGACTTTTGGTACGTCGGCCCGGATGGGTCGCGCATCCAGGCGCACTGGATGCCCGGTCACTATGGCCCGACCGACGATAATGCGCTGCGCCGGCGACTGGCCGCGGTGCGCCAGCACAGCCGCGCCCCGCTCTGGATGTTCCCGTGGGGAGGGGACGTGGTGCGTCCCGAGGAGCCGGCCGAAGAGATCCGGTCGCGAGTGGCGGAAGCAGCCAACGCGCTTGGCTTACGTGACATCGAAGTAGACGTGGCCACGCCCGAACAGTACCTTCGCCAGGTCGTCGAGTCGGCGGGTGAGCTGCCCGAAATCGACTGGGACTTCAACCCACCGCTCCGTATTCATGATCTGCGGGGTACGTATGAAAACCGGATCCTGCTCGAAATCCTGAACCGTCGTTGCGAGGAGGCCCTCATTGCCCTGGAGGCGCTGGCCTCTCAGGCCTCCATCCCGCTCGGCACCGAGCACGATGCTTCCTGGAAACACGTTCTGTTCACCCAGTTCCACGACACCATCGGCGGCAGCTGCTCCGATGACGTCTACGAACGCGCCATGGCCCGCCTCGGGAGAGTCCTCTCGCTGACCGAGGGGCGGACCTTTGAATTGCTGAGCGGCTGTGGCGACGCCCGGCCAGACGAGGCGGTTATATTCAACCCGGACGCATACGAGCGATCGGAGACAATTTCGCTCCTGCCGCCGGACCCGGTGGGCGACTGGGTGGTCACATCTTCCGACGGGCGCGTGCTCGCCTCTGCTCAGGACGGCCCGGCCGAGCCTGTGCGCTGCCGGGTGAAGCTCGAGCCGTTGTCGGCGGTGGTGGCTCGCTTCGTGCCCGGCTCACCCGTAGCGCCGAAAACGGCTCACCCTGTTGGCGGAGAGCAGGTGCTGAGGACCGAACGCTACGAGATCACCCTTGACCCGGGGACGGGCGAATTGACCGGGCTGGCGCTGGCCGGGGGCCAACGGTGCTGTGGAGCGAAAAGTGCGGCGGGCCCGGCGGCCAGGTGTGTTTTTGGGAGGAGCGCGACCCCGACCTCGAAGGCGACCTCCACCTGACTGACAAGCGCCTGGTCCTCGACAGCCGAGCCTCTCATGTCACCGTTACCCGAGATGCGATCGGGACGCGAATACGTGTGACCCACGATGTGTGGGGGGGCCGGGTCAGGAGGGACTGGGAGTTTGTCGACGGCGACGAGCGGGTCGACTGCGCGGTCGAGTTAAGCGGTGTGTCTTTGCCGGACGGGCTCCTGCTCGTGCGTTTCCCCGTCTCCACCGCCGGGGACCGCAGGATTTTCTATGAGACGCCCTTCGCGGTTACGCGGCGGCCCGAGGGGCACTTCCCCGCTCAAGGCTTCGTGGCCGTTGAGGACGGGGAGGGCCGGGGCATCGCCCTCCTCAACAGGGGGACGCCCGGGCACTGGGTAGAAAACGACGGGCTTTACGCCGTGGTCATGCGTAAGGCGCACGCCTACGGTGGTTACGCCCGGCGGGCGTACGACGAGGACGGTCAGTCCCTCATGGCCAGGCCCTTCAAGCGGCAGGTCGAACGCTATGCCAGAGGCGGACGCGACACCGTCCTGGCCGCCGAACAAGGGACATACCGGTTCGAGCTAGCGCTGCTCCCTTACATTGGGGGGCTCGGCGCCGCAGGTGTGGCGCAGAGGGCTCACGCTTACAACCGACCTGCGGTGTCCCGCCCCGGTCCGGCTCGGCGCTCGTCGAGCGATCAGCCATTGGTACGGCTGGCCGGTTTGCCTGTCGTATTGGACGCCCTGCACCCGGTGCCGGCCGGCACAGTTACGGATCCCGGGTTACCCGGGTGGATTTTGCGCTTCCATGAGCCGGCCGGGAAAACTGGTGTGGTAACGATGAAATTAGCCGATCGCGTCAGGGCCGTGCGCCAAACGGATCTGCTCGAGCAGCCTACAGGGGACCTCATTACAGCGAGGACGGTAGACGTCCCAATAAAGCCGTTCGAGATCTCGAGTTGGCTATTGCTACCGAGGTGGGCCGCGTGACGGGCGGCAGCGGCGCCCAATGCTCTGATCGATCGCCTCGAACGGCTCTATCCGGCGGTGGTGGCGGACTGCCTCGACAAGGTGGGGTTGCGTCACAACGTGATGAGCCCGGACATTCGCCCGTTGTTCCCCGACGCCCGGGCCGCAGGCTATGCCTTTACCGTGCATGCGGTCGAATCTGACGTTATACCGGAAGATCCGGCCGACAATTACCAAAACGAGCTCCGGGCGGTCGATGCGCTCCGTGAGGGTGATGTAATGGTCGTCTCGACGGTAAGGCAGTCCGTATGGGGCGAACTTCTGGCCACGGCGGCTCGTTACCGGGGTACCCGCGGCATCGTGATCGACGGGTTCACGCGCGATTCGAAAGCGCTCATCTCTATGAAGTTCCCCACGTTTATTACCGGTATACAGTGCCAGGACTCGCTGGGCCGGGTCGACGTCGCCGAACTGGAAGTACCCATCCAGTGTGGAGGAGTAGCCGTCCGGCCCCGGGACCTGGTCCTGGCCGACTTCGACGGCGTTGTCGTTGTACCGGTCGAGTGCGCGGACGAGGTGATCACGCTGGCCGAGGACAAGGTGGCAGCCGAGAACCAGATGAGGGCCAGGCTGGCCAACGGGGCGCGCGGTTAGCGAGGCCTTCCGCAAATATCAGGTCCTCTGAGGAGTATAAGGGTGAAGATTTCCGGTATTGAGATCCACAAGGTCAACATCCCTTTCGAAGCGCCCCTGAGGTGGTCGGGTGGGGTCGAATATGGCTGGACCCGCTGCATCATACGAATGCGGACCGACGATGGGCTGGTTGGGATAGGTGAGACGCTGGGAGGCACGCCCACCCTCGTGCAGCTCGAGTCCCTGCAGCAGTATTTTCTGGGCCAGGATCCCTTCGACCTGGAGAAAATACTGCTCAACACCTGGTGGGTCCCTTTCTACCACGGCACGACGGGCCGCCTCGCTATTTCGGGTCTTGAAATGTGCTGCTGGGACCTTATGGGCAAGGCGACGGGACGCCCGGTCTGCCAACTCCTCGGAGGCAAGGTGCGGGAGGTTATCCCATTTGCGGCGTACGTTTTTTACCGGCACCGGTCTGCAGATGGCCGGGGCGGTGAGTCGACTCCCGAGGAGATCGTAAGCCATACCGCCGACCTGATTGCTGCGCACGGTTTTCGGAGCATCAAGCTCAAAGGCGGGGTGTTCCCCCCAATGCAGGAGTACCTCGCCACCGCCGCGCTCCGCGGAAGCGTTCCCCGAGCACCGGATCCGCTTCGACCCCAACGGCCTGTGGTCCGTCGAAACCGCCATCCGGCTCGGTGCGAAGTTCGAGCAGCTAGACCTCGAGTATTATGAGATCCCGTCTGGGGCCTCGAAGGAATGAGCCGGGCCCGGCGGGACGTCCGTATCCCCTTCGCCACCAATATGTGCGTCACAAATATGGACCAGTTGCCCGTGGGCATCCGTCATCACGCCATCGACGTCCTCCTCGGTGACTGCCAGGAATGGGGCGGCATCCTCGTGACCAAGAAGGCCGCCGCGACCTGCCAGGCCTTCTCGATCGGGTTCAACCTTCATTCCGGCGGAGAATGCGGTGTGTCGACCGCCGCGTACTTGCAAATCGCCGCGAGCCTCCCGGTCCTGCCTTACGCTCTCGATTCCCATTACCATCACCAGACCGCCGATGTCATCACGGTGCCCCACCGCTACGTTGATGGTGCGTTCCACCTGCCGCCCGGCCCTGGTCTCGGCGTTGAGCTAGACGACGACGCCCTCGGCCGGCTGGAGGAGGCGAACCGTCGGGACGGCGACCTTCTCGTGTACGAGCACGACGACGAGCAAAAGCGCAACCCGCCATTTCAGGGCCAATGGTAGTGCTGCCTCCAGGAACGTTTGCCAGGTTGCTTGCGGCAAACACCCCTGTCGGCGCTTCCAAGTTAGGGTGCGCAACCAGGCAAACGTTGCCTGTCGTGGCAGTAGTTCCAGGGCCGGTGGCTAGAGTGCGGCGGAAGGATGGGCAGGCGTGAGCGTGGAGCTGGGGTGGTCCTATAAAGGTTTCGAGGTGGTGTTCCTCGAGAACGACCTGTTACGCGTGGCGGTGGTTCCCCAAATAGGGGCAAAGATTTGACTCAGTTCATCGATAAGAGCATCGATCGCGACCTGCTTTACCACCATCCGCGCGTCGACCTGCGCCCGCCGGTGTTCGGCGTCAATGTTGACAATTGGTGGACCGGCGGCATCGACGACGTAGTGCCCACCGGGCACCCCTGCACCGTCGGAGGAGAGGAACTGCCCTACCTCGGGGAGCTGTGGTCTGTCCCGTGGGACCTCGAGGTTCTCGACTCTTCGTCCATTCGGCTCACGGGGCGCGGTACCATCACGCCCCTGAGCTTGCGGAAGACCCTGACGCTATTGCCCGGGGAACGTCAACTGAGGGCCCAATATGAGCTCGCCAACACCGGCTTCGTTCGCTTTCCGTACCTGTGGGGCGTGCACCCGGCCCTCCCGATCGGGCCTCGCACCCGTGTTGACGTACCGGCGCGGGAGGCCTGGTACTCCGACGGAGACGTAGCGCCGGACGAGCCGTCCCTGGGGCCGGGACAGGCGGTTGCCGCTCCTTGGCCGGTCCCATCGCTGGAGCGGCTGAAGAGGGCAGCGGGTGGCACGTGGGTGCATCTCTACCTCTCTGCCCTGCAGGACGGCTGGGTCACGGTCTCCGACGCGGAAGAGGGCTGGGGATTTGGGGTGCGGTTCAGTACCGGTCAATTCAGCGACGTCCACCTGTGGCTGGTTGACGGCGGTTGGCGCGGCCTGAGGTGCGTGGCCATAGAGCCCTGGACGGGGCGGCCTTCCCGTCTCGACCAGGCCATCGAACAGGGCCGGGCGCGTTGGCTGGCCCTGGTGAGCGGGCCTCCGCCACCGTGGACTTCGTCGCGTTTACACCAAGCCCGGATACGGAGGGAAATGCCGGGGATTTGCCGAGCTCGCGGGAGGAGCGCAAATGAGATTGGCCAAATGAGACTGGCAGGCAAGGTGGCCGTCGTAACGGGCGCCGCCGGAGGGATAGGTTCCGCCGTCTGTCGACGCTTCGCGGAGGAGGGCTGCGCCGTGATCTGCGTCGACCGCAGCGCAGATGCACTGGGGCAGGTGGTCGACCAGGTGCGCGCCGCCGGTACGTCAGCCGTAGCTCCGCTGGCGGCAGACATCTCCACCGACCAGGGTAACCACGAAGCAGTGGCGGCGGCGGTGGGGCATTTTGGAGGACTGGACATATTTCATGCCAACGCCGCCGTACAGATAATGGGTGGGCTGGAGTCGACCACTCCGGCTGACTGGACGGCGCTCTACACTACAAACCTCTATGGCGTAGCCAGTGGTTTTCGGCACGCGTTACCGGCTCTGCGGGCACGCGGAGGCGGGTCGCTAATCGCCACCTCGTCATTGCTCGGGATTGTTGGCGACCCCGACCTCCCGGCCTACGGCGCCATGAAAGGAGGGCTGAGGGCTTTGGCGCGGTCGATGGCCGCCGCCCACGGCATCGACCGGATTCCGCGTCAACACGATCTGCCCCGGGGACGTCGAGACGCCATTGCTGCAGGATTACTTTTCGTTCCAACCCGACCCGGAGGCCGCGAGAGCCAAGATAGTCGACCTCTATCCGCTCAAGCGGCTAGCCCAGCCGGAGGACGTGGCCAATGTGGCTTTGTTCCTCGCCAGCGACGAGTCGAGTTACCTTAGCGGCATTGACATCGTGGTCGACGGAGGGCTGTTGGCGAAGATTTATTGAGCGAACGGGTGCTCGGCGGGCCGTCATTTGAACGGCTATACGTCCAAAGTCAGGGCCGCCACTTAGAGTGTTGAGGAGCGCACTGGGGCCGCATGCGCGCGAAATTGAAAGCCAGTTTCTGGTCATGCGTTGACTCCGGTCCGGCGCCTCCACATAATGGTGCCAGTCCGTCGTCGCATCACGGGGGGCTGTTCAACAACCGAACGTCAAGGTAAGGGGGCCGACCTGATGGCTTCGCAGTTGCGCGGGGTCTTTCCCGTGCTGCAGACCCCGTTCGACGAGGCCGGTGCGATCGACGAACCGGAGCTCCGCAACGAGGTTGCGTGGACGCTTGACTGCGGCGTCGACGGGCTCACCGTGGCGATGGTCTCGGAGATTCTGCGCCTTGACGTCTCAGAACGACGCGACCTGGCCGTTATGGTCTGTGCGGCCGCCGGACGCAGGCCGGTCGTCGTCAGCGTCGGTGCTGAGAGCACGAGGCTGGCGGTGATGCTGACCGAGCAGGCTCAGGTTGCCGGCGCGGCTGCTGTCATGGCCATACCACCGCTCTCGGCGCCCGCCCTCGACCGCGAGCTCGAGACTTACTACGAAGCGATCCTGGCCGCCACCGAGCTGCCGGTAGTCATCCAGGACGCCAGCAGCTACGTCGGTCAACCTATCCCGATCCCTGTTCTGGCCAGCCTCCACCACCGCCACGGCGACCGGATCTATTTCAAGCCCGAAGCCTCACCGGTCGGGCCGCGTCTCGAGCGCGCTGCTGGCTGCGACCGGTGGGGCTGCCCGCGTCTACGACGGTTCCGGAGGGGTCAATCTCATTGAGACGTTCCACCGCGGGATCGTCGGCACGATGCCCGGGGCAGACGTCTGTTGGGCCATTGTTGCCATGTGGCAGGCGCTCGCTCGCGGGGACCAACAGACTGCTTATCGCATCAGCCTGCCGCTTACGTCCCTGATCGCGACCCAGGTCGGCCTCGACGGGTATGTTGCCGTCGAGAAGTACCTCCTCGTCAAACAAAAGGTGCTGACAAGCCCTGCACGCCGGCCGCCGCTTGCCTTTGTCCTGGACGAAGTAACCGCGGCGCACGTAGACGTGTTGTTCGACCTGCTCGCGGGGGCCTGCGAGCGGGAGGAGGTGCCGGCGCCGTAATGACCAACGCAGTGACCCCGCGTCGTGACCCGGCGCAATGACTGGGCCAAACAGGCACCCGGAGCGAGCTGTTAACACGACCTTAACACAACTGCAACACCACTTTCGGGAAGGGGGACACATGATTGTGAATGTTGCTACAAGAAGGTCGACCACTAGGCACCGCGTGGCTACCGAAGTGAAGCAGCCGGGAGCTCCGGCATGCCAGAGATCCCCGGAAATACAACTGCCTGTCACGGAAGGCGCGGCTCCCCACCACAGAATGCACGACTGGCCATCACGGAAAGAAACAACATAGGAGGGGTATATCAATGGCTCTGAACATCACCACCCGCAGTCGCCCGGGCAAGCGCTGGCCTGCCCGGGCCTTGACAATCTCGGCGCTCGGCTGCGTCCTCGCTTTCGGAGCGCCGGGTATCGCCGCGTCGGCCTCCACAGTCAAGCCGGACGCGCAGAAGATGACGCTCGTGATAATGACCAACCCGACGACCTGGGAGGGGATGACGGCGAAGACGTCGGGCGGCTCGAACTCGATCAACGCCTGGTACACCTACTACCACTCCATCTGGGCCAAGGACTTTCCCAACGTCACCATCCAGGAGATCGAGGTCCCCGACGATACGACCGAGATCACCAAGACGCTCCTGGGGGTCGAGTCGGGCAACCCGCCGGACCTGGTCGCCATGCACGACCAGATCCCTGAGCTGGTGGAGCGCGGGGCGCTTATGAACCTGACGCCGTACTACAAGGCGGCCGGCATCACCCCGAGCGACATGTTGACCCCGCTATCATCCTTTGCTCGCTACGGCGGGCAGTGGTACGCCATGCCCGGCGCATCGAGCCCGACCGATACGAGTATTTTCTACGTCCCGAAGTTCGTGCAAGCGGCCGGGATCAGCCCGAGCAAGGTCCCGTCGACCTGGTCGGGCCTTATGACGGCGAGCCAGAAAGTGGTCGAGTTCGGGGCCAACCACACGCTCGAGCGCGTCGGTGAGCCCGTGGTCCTGGGCACGACGGACGACGAAAGCGTCCAGTTCTACTACACCCTCGGCGACCTGTACTGCGGTTACGAAGCCTACTGGAACGCCAAGACCGGCTTCGATATCAACGCTCCTTGCCTGCTCAACTTTGCTCGCTACCAGCAGCAGCTTGTCAACCTCTACGGGGGCTGGACGACGTACCAAAAGTTCATCTCTGGTGACCCTGGCCCGTGGAGCTGCGGGGCAAACGACTACAGCGCCACGGGCAAGATCCTTTTTGAGGACACCTTCGCTTATTGGGACGGCGTCCAGTTCGACCGCTGCTACAACCTGCAGTGGGCGCTGGCCCGGTCCCGACCCAAAACGGGACAAGCGCTGAAGCCGCGCAAATGCAGCAGGACCAGTGGTTCGTCGCCATCCCGAGGGGAGCGCAGGACCCGCAACTCGCCTTCGACTTCTGGCTCAAGACCGTATACGACAACGGCCAGCTGACCGGCCCGACGACCAACGGTTACGTCCGGCAGGCTACCGCCGGCGCGTGGTGGAAGGACCTCGTCAACGTGGAAGCTCAGACGCGCGCGTCGCACCACTACAGCGGTAACCCGATCGCTGGCTTCGTCCCCCTGGAGACCCAGGAAGCGGCAGTCGGGGACGGGCAGTTCGCCAAGAGCACCATTGACGCCTTTGTCGACACACAGATCGGCGATGCGTGGGACAACGTGATGTACAAGCACGAATCGATAACGAAGGCCTTCGACGCCGCCCAGAGCCTGGTCGTGCAGGAGGAGCACAACACCCAGGGCGGCATACTGGCCAGCGCCAGCTAGCACGAACCAAGGCTTGCCAACCTTGGAACTAACGGGGGGTGCTGGTCCGCCGCACTTTCGAGCGGACCAGCCCCCCGCAACAGAAGGGGGTGATAATGGCAGCGTCTACCGGTTCAGTAGTTCGTGAAGATAGCCGGGGTGGCCGTTCGGCCCCCACGGCGTCCGCCGTGACCGCGACACCCAAGCGCCGCCGTCCGGGACGGCGCGCCAGGCGCGAGTTGTTTTACGGGCTGGCATTTATATCCCCATGGCTCATCGGCGTGTTGGTCCTGCAGGGCTACCCGCTGCTGATGACCGTCTACTACTCCTTTACCAACTTCACCGGGCTCAACTTTCCTCCGGGCTGGGTCGGCTTCGAGAACTTCAGGATGGCTTTCAGCCAGCCCGACTTCTGGACGGCCGTTTGGAACACCCTCTGGTGGGTCGGCGTGAGCGTGCCTGCCACCCTCGTAGTAGGGCTGGCCCTCGCCCTGCTCGTGAACCGCACCTGGAAAGGGATGGGGGTTTTCCGGACTCTCATCTACCTGCCGAGCATGTTCCCCTATATAGGCGCCGG
Source organism: uncultured Acidimicrobiaceae bacterium (assembly GCA_963754115.1). Lineage (GTDB taxonomy): Bacteria > Actinomycetota > Acidimicrobiia > Acidimicrobiales > Palsa-688 > Fen-671. Next base: position 179,197 of record CAVWFC010000011.1, read on the forward strand.
CATCGTATTCGCATGGATTTTCAACCCGACGTCGGGGCCGATCAACGCCATACTTGGCTTTGCCCACATACCGCAGCCGAACTGGTTCATTTCACCTCAGTGGGCCAAACCCGGCCTGGTCATGCTGGCCCTCTGGCAAGTGGGCCCGATAATGATCATCTTCCTGGCCGGCCTGCAGGCCATACCGACCGACGTCGTCGAGGCCGCCATCGTTGACGGGGCCAGTCGCTGGCGACGCTTCCGTTCGGTGATCTTGCCTTTGCTCACCCCGACGGTCTTTTTCAATGTCGTGCTCGGCATGATCGGTGCCTTCAGTTTGTTCACTCAGGCCGTGGCCGTTTCAGCGGCGGCCGGGAACACCGGGGGCCAGACCGGGAGCGCGCTGCTCGGCAATCCCGACAACTCGCTCCTGTTTTACCCGGTTTACCTGTACGAGCAGACATTCCAGAACTTCAACTTCGGCCTTGGCGCCGCCCTCAGCTTGCTGCTGACTGCGGTTGTCGCCATCCTGGCTGCCGTCTTGTTCCTGAGCGCCCGCCGGTGGGTTTTCTACCCCACCGAAGCGAGCCGAGGTCGCTGAGGAGCTTGACGCCATGAGCATTACCACGAACACACTTCAGGTCGGCGCCGAGCCGGCCCGGCCGGTCCAGGCGAGGGCGACCGTGGCACACCGGTCCGCCTGGGCGCGGTCACGGGCCCGGTTACCTGCTTCTCGGCCTTGTCACCCTGCCCTTTATGCTGCCCGTGTACTGGTTCGTCATCGGGCTGTTCAAGCCGCCGTCCGAGCTGGTGCACGTCCCGCCGCTATGGCTCCCGCAGCACTGGACGCTGAGCAACTTCCGGGACCTGTTTGCCACCCAGGGCAGCAACCTGCTCACTTATGCGGGGAACACCCTGTACATCTGCTGTTTCACCGTCTTGGCTACCGTCGCCTCCTCGGCCCTCGCTGCCTATGGCTTCTCGCAGTACCGTTTCCGGGGCCGGGAGGTGATCTTCTGGACCGTGATCCTTACCCTGATCCTGCCGAGCTGGGCGACCATCATCCCACAGTTCCAGCTCTATACATGGTTGCATTGGGTCGGCGGCCTCAACCCCCTGACAATCCCCAACCTTTTCGGGGATCCCTTCACGATCTTCTTGATGCGCCAGTACATGTTGACCATCCCGCTCGACTATGCAGAAGCTGGCCGTGTCGACGGGGCCGGTGAGCTGCGTATCTTCTGGAGCATTATGGTACCGATGATCAAGCCCGTTATTGCGGTAGCCGCCGTTTTCTCCTTCATTTATGCCTACAACAACTTTTTTGCCCCCCTCGTTTACTTGACCAAACCGAGCGATTACACGCTCGCTCTCGGGGCGTACCAGTTCGTCCAGGTCCACGGGACCCCGGATATTGCCGAGATCGTGGCGTACACGGCCATTGTTGTGGTGCCCCTCATAGTCGTGTTTGCCGTCGCGCAACGCCAGATCATCCGGGGCGTCCGGATAACGGGGATGCGATGACCGGCGAACCCGGACCGGTAACCCCGCCGGTAACCGAGCGGAAGCAACTGCACATGGGCCGGCCGATCGGGGCCGCGGTGGGTGGGCCGCCGGGACCACCGTTACCAGCCGGGTTCGAGCTCGTGCGGGCGACCGAGGCCCAGGCACCGCTCCTGGCCCATGTGCTGATCGCCAACGGGGAGCTCGGCGAGTGGGACGAAGAACACGCCAGACGCTTGTACAATGCCGACGCAGAACCGCAAGTCGAGCAGTTGATCCTGGTGCTCAGCGAGGGACAGGCGGTGGCGACCGCCCAGCTGGACCTGCACCATCACGACCGCTATGCGGGCCTGGCCGAAGTGGGGTGGGTGGCAGTCGTCCCCCCGATGCGGGGGCGTCGCCTGGGCCGGGTAGTTACTCAGGCCGTCCTCGACGTGGCGGAGGAACGGGGCATACGCGAAGTGTTCCTTCGGACCGATGACTGGCGGCTGCCGGCGGTGGTGAGTTACCTGCGACTGGGGTTTCGGCCCTGGCTGATCGAGCCAACCGCGCTCCAGCGGTGGCGGCTCGTTTTCGCGGAGCTTCGACCCCCCGATTGGGGCGATGGGTGAGGAAGCTCTCCAGCGCCCCTGGGCGCCCGAAGGGCCTAGAGGTGACGGCGGAACAGATGGCACGCCGGCTGAAGGCGACGTCGGGCGCGACCCGGGAGCGGGGCCACATGGCGATTTAACCAGCACGCTGAAATTGCGGTTATTGGTGCCGGCATCGTCGGGCTGAGTTGCGCTGTACGAGCTGGCGCGTCAGGGGGCAGGACAAATCGTCGTGTTCGACAAGGGCGGGCCGGTGTTTGGTACTACGGGCGGGTCGGCGGGGGTTATCTGCCCCGTCGAGCTGGGTGACCCATACATCCTCATGGGGCTGCTCGGTTATTCGCGGGTGCTCGAGCTGGCGGGGGAGCACGGGCTGAACTTCGAGCAGCGCGGCCGGCTCCAGGTGGTCTACGACCCGGATGACCCGGCGGCAGACCGTTTCGAGCTTGACCGGCGCTTCGGAGGCGACGACCCGCACTCGATGCACTACGCAGAAGTCCTCGATTCCGAGGGCGTCCTGGGCATCCTCCCCTGGGCCAAACGCCACAGCGACACGGCTCCTAGTCGCGAGTTGCGAGGCGGCCGCTTTTACCCCAACCAGGGTTTTGTGAACGCCTATGAGCTGGTGATGTTGTACGAGCGCCTTGCCCTCTCCACGGGCAAGGTGTCCGTCAAATGGCTTACGCCCGTGCTGCGGGCCGAAATGGCCCGTGGGGAGGTGTCGTCGCTCGTAACGCGGCGAGGGACGTGGGCCGTGGGGCAGGTCCTCAATGCGGGTGGCCCCTGGGGGGCCAAAGTGGCACGGTTGGCCGGCACGTCTGTGCCTCTCACGCCGCAACGCATCCAGGTATGCGTCGCTCGTGCCCCGGGCGATCATGCGGTGGCGCCCCTCACCGGCGTCCCCGCTTCTCTAGACGGAGAACCCGTGTGGTGCCGCGGTGAGGAGGGAGGCATGCTGCTGTTCGGCCAGCACCACCACTTCACCAAGCCCGGCGTCAGCACTGACCCCGATTTCGTCAACCGCGTCAACGACGACCACTACCCGGCGGACGTCGCCGACCTGTACGGGGCGTGGTGGTCGGTACCGGGCCCGGAGTTCATGAACGGGTGGTGCTGCGTCTACGGCACTACGACCGACGGTTACCCGATCGTGGCGCAGGACCCCACGGTGGCTAACCTCTACCACGCGCTCGGCATGAACGGGCACGGCATTACCATACACGCCGCCATAGCGATGAGCGTATGTGAGCTGATGTTGGGCCGCGGGACAGAGCTCGATGTGAGCGAGGAGCTCAACTTGCCTTACGGCCTGGACCTCTCTTGTTTAGACGTCCGTCGCTTCGAGGGCCCATGACGTCGCCCCGTGGTGGATCCGATAACGGCACCGCTAACCGGACCGCCCGTTCTTAGTCGCTCGGAAACCCTTGCGCGCGGACGAGCGCCACCAGAAGAGGCCCGGCAAAAGCAGCCGGCGGGAGGCCTCGGCGGGCGCGCAATTTCGAGCTGCCTCAAAATTGAAACCGATCTTCCATCTCCGCTTGACGGTAGCAAGCGCCTGGGCCTAACATCCCACTAATCGGTCTCTTTTCGGGGGACGCCATGACGTTGGTAGGACCCAGCGTGCGGGTCGTGGGGCGGCGCATAGAAATACACAGGCTTGGTTGGCGAAGTCCAGGCTGGGCGTTCGCATTCTCGGCCTCACGGCCATGAATGCAACTGTCCGCTTCGGGATCGTGGGTTTGCGCCGAGGTGCGGGAATTGCCAGGGCGCTGCGGACGCTGCGCGGCGCTACGATCTCCGCCGTGTACGACCCGGACCTCGCGTCGCTCGCGCGCGTGGCCGGGGAGCTGGGGGCGGCGCCGTGTAAATCCTGGGCCGAGTTCCTCGGGTCCGACATCCATGCCGTCATAATCGCATCTCCCCCGGCACATCACGTACCGCAGGCCGTCGAGCTCTCCGGTCAGGCAAGCACGTTGTCAGCGAGGTACCTGCGTGCACCACCATGGAACAGGCCGACGACCTGGTCCGGGCGGTCAGGGAATCAAAATGCTTCTACATGCTGGCCGAGAATTACCGTTACCTCGACGAGGTCGAGCTCGTCCGTCGCCTCAATCTGGACGGCCGCTTCGGCGAGGTCTACTACGGCGAGGGCGAGTACCTGCACGATTGCCGCGACCTTTGGTACGACGCGGAGCATAACCGCACCTGGCGGGGCATCGGCTGGCGAGGCATCTACTGCACGCACAGCCTCGGGCCTCTGCTGTACATCACCGATGACCGCGTCACTACGGTGAGCAGTCTCGAGGTGACCGGGGGCAGGTTCGACGCGGCTGTAACGCGGCCCACCATGAGCCTGATGAACATGGCGACCGAGGGGGGAAGAGCCCTCCGGGTCAGGGTCGACCATGTATCGCCCCGGCCCCACCAGATGGCTTATTATTCCTGCCAGGGTACGCGCGGGACTTATGAGTCCTGGCGGGGCTTCGGCGATTCGAGCAAAGTATGGCTCGCAGACCGTGACGAGCCCTCTCATGTCGATCGGGGCGCCAACTGGCACTCCCTGGCTGAGTTGGCGGAACAGTACACACCCGAGCGTTTGTCCGTGCCACCAGAGGGCGCGACTGGGAGGTCACGGCACGAGCGAGTACTGGATGCTGCGGGACATTATCGCCGGCGTTCGGGCAAGATACCGCCCGCCGTTTCCGTGTACAGCGCCCTCGACTATACGCTTCCCGGCCTTTTGGCGCCAGAGTCAGCCGCTCTGGCGGAGGCGCCCATGGTCGTGCCGGATCCCAGGACGATGTCCCTCAACGCCAAATCCTGAGGAGAACCGGAACAAAAAGACCTATAGCCAACCACTGAGAGGAGATAACCATATGGACCGTCGAGAGTTTTTGCAGGTGATGGGTGCAGCGTCAGTGGGAGCCGCGATCGGGAAATCAGGTGCCCTCAAATCGATGGGCCTGAGCCGGTCGGGCGACAGCACCAGCACGACTTTGCCCAACCCCAACACGTCGACCCAACCGATCGTCGTGGGCAAGGGGAGCATCCCTATTACCATGTGGGTCCAGCTGTTCGGCCCGGCCGTCATCTGGTTCCACACGGCCGCTTCTTCTTACGCCAGCAAGAACCCTGACGTGACAATCACGGTGCTGCCCGTCCCGTACACGAGCCTTCAGAGCAAGGTCTTGCCGTCGATAGCCGCCGGCACTGAGGCAGATATCATGTTCGCCTATAACGACTGGTTCTTCTCCAACGACGTCACTCAATTGTTCCTGAACCTCACGAAGTATATGGGGGGCGCCAAAACACTCGATGCCATCGCCTACCCGTCGGCGCTGTCCGCCGTCGCATTGCCGGCCGGCCAGGCCTACTACGTCCCGGACCTGGCGGGCATCCGTGGCGCCACTTTGACAGTCAACGCGGCCCAGTTCGAAAAAAAGGGCATCGACTACTTGAAGCTCTCTTCTTGGGCGGACGTCATATCAGCGGCCAAGGAGCTGACCGAGTTCAAGGGCAGCACGATGACCCGGTCCGGGCTGTCCCCTATTACCGGGCTCGCCAACCTGGCGATACTGCAAAGCTGGGTGTGGCAACTCGGGGGAGAGTTCTACAACTCCGGTACAGGCAAATGGAACTTCTCTACCGCCGAGGGCAAAGCCGCCGCTCAGGCGCTCTACGACCTCTACTGGACCGACAAAGTAGCCAGCTTCGACCTGGCCAATTACAACAATGAGACGACGCAGTTCCAGCGCGGCCTGGTGTCGTCCAACCTCAACGGGATGTGGCAGATCAGCTCCATCGAAGAGACGGTCCCGGGCTTTTCGGCCGACGCCATCGTGACGCCTTTCTTGACCGGGTACACCACCCAGGTTTGGGACCCCGACGAGATCTCGGTCATCACGCTGTCGAAGACGCTGGCGTCTGACCAGACAAAATTGCAGCACTGCGTGGGGCTGCTGGAAGAGCTTACGTCGGCGTCGTCGACGCTCGCCGTCTTCAACTCTTATTCGGGTGCCACCGCCCTGAAGTCGGTCTATGCCAGCCCGAGCCTGGCGACGGAGCGCTTCGGCAAGGTGGTGGCCCGGGTCGGCCCGACGGTCTGGAAGCTCGGCCGCTACAACCAGGACCGGGTGTCCAATAAGATGCCGGCCGTCACGGAGCTCACGCTGGGCTTGCAAAAGCAAACGTCGTTGAGCCAGGCATTGGCCAACGTGGACAGCTACCTGAACCAGCAGGAGACGGAAGCTCGTCAGCGTCTCGGTCTCCACCGCTAAAGCGACCGGCGGGTTTCGGGATGCGTGACACCGTCGCCCTCGACGCCCCTGCCGGCGTCGGTGGCATGGAGTCGAGGACGCGGCGGGCGAGAATACTCCACCGCCGTGTCCAGCGCGTCAGCCTGTTCGGCGGGTGCATCCTCGCATTTCTCGTTGTGTACTACGTCGTGTTGTTCCTGGTCCCCTTCGGGACCGCGGTATGGCTATCGTTCCAAAACTGGAACTTTATCGGCAACCCGGTATTCGTGGGGTTGCAAAACTATGAACAGGCCTTGAACGACCCGCAGTTTTGGAACGCCTTCAAGATCACTGTCGTCTTCTCAGCCACGGAAATAACGATTGGTGTAAGCGTGGCGGTTCTGATCGCCTATTTGATGAGCTATGTGGGTCACCGCCTGAAGCACGCGTTCCTGCTGATCTACTACCTTCCCGTCGTGGTCCCGACGATCTGTACGGTGCTGCTGTGGCAGCTGATGTTCCTCCCTCAGGGCGGTTTCCTCAACGGGATATTGGGCCTGTTCGGGATAGCCCCGCAGCAGTATATAAATAGCTCCAGCCAGGCGCTCTGGTCGGTGCTGGTCATGGTGTTATGGTCCGAGCTCGGCGGTGGGATCCTGCTGTTCGTGGCCGGGATGAACAACCTGCCTGCCTCGGTCGTCGAGGCGGCTCAGATAGACGGAGCGGGGTTCTGGCGGCTGTTGGGACGCGTGATCATCCCCCTCATGCGCCCCGTGCTCTTTTACCAGATCGTGGTCAGTGTGATCGGCACCGTCCAGATCTTCACCCAGTTCTTTCTCCTGCAAGGCCCCGGGTTCAGTACGCAAAACCTCACGGTTTACATGTACGTCCAGGGTTTCCAGTCGTTCGACCTCGGCTACGGGTCGGCTGTGTCGGTGCTCATATTCTTGTTGCTGCTGACGGCCACCGTGCTCCAGCTGAGGCGTTATAAGAGCCATTTCCAGTATTAGTGCAGTTCGCATGAGGAGGTTGTGAAGGTGGTGCGGACCCTTCGACAGCGGAGCGCGATCATGGTCAGCCTGGGGGTCGTAACCGTCGTAATGGTCATCCCCCTTTTGTGGCTCGTCCTCGAGTCGTTCAAGACCAACTCCGAGATCGACGCTTATCCTCTAAATATCTGGCCGCGCGCCTGGACCCTGAGCGGGTTCAGCACGATCTTCGTGCAGGCCGGCCTGGGCCGGGCCTACCTCAACAGCATCGGCATAGCGGTCGTCACCGTCGTGAGCGTGCTGCTGACTTCGTCCCTCGGGGGCTACGCCTTTGCCTGGCTGCGTTTCCCGGGCCGCAAGTATGGTTTCTACTTCGTCCTGTCTACCACCATGCTCCCGTTCGTGACGCTCCTGATCCCTCTGTACGTTGTCATGTCCAAGCTGCACCTGGTTGACACTTACGTTGGCCTGTGGTTGCCGGGAGCCGTCTCCGCTTTCGGGATATTCCTGTGCCGCCAGTTCGTGTACAGTATCCCGCTGGACTTGTTCTCGGCTGCCCAGGTGGACGGGGCCGGCGATGGACGGATCTATTGGCAGATCGTACTGCCTTTATTGAAGCCCGCCTTGGCCGTAGTTGGTATCTTTACGTTCCTGGCTACCTTCAACTCCTACCTGTGGCCATTGGTCATGCTCTCGAACCCTCACCTGTTCACGCTCCCAATGGTCCTGGCCAATGCGTCATCGAGTTTCGGGATCTCCAATTACAGCGCCGTCATAGCAGGGTCGCTGCTAACGTGTATCCCGACGATTGTCGTGTTCTTGATCTTCCAGCGTCAGCTGGTCAGGGGTATAGCGTTGACGGGGCTCAACCTGTGACGGGGTAGCGTGTGTCACACAGCGGCCGCAAGCGTCGCCAGCGGTCCCCGGGGAAGTGGCACTACAGGTCTGTCAACGCCGTGCGTGCAAGGCGCAGGGCCAGAGTTTTGAGCTAGAGCTGGTCGTGCCTCCAGGAGCGGTTGCCTGATTGCCGAGGCGCAAAAGATGCTTATTCTCGTACCAGGAGCCGTTTTGAGCAGCCAGGCAGACACTGCCTGTGGTGCCACTAGAAGAGAGGCTGGTCCCTACGGTGAGCAACGTGGCAACAATTAGCGAGTTGGAGGCAAAAGGGCACCCGGGCTTCGCCGGGTCGGCGGGTGTGGCCGTCAGGGATATTACGCCGGACCTGGACGTGCGAGCACGGTGCTGGGGGCCGGCCCGTCATGACCTCCCGAGTGGTGTTCACCGGCCTTTGACACTGACCGCACTGGCCCTGGCGGCCGAGGCCGGGGGACCGCCGCTGCTGTTGATTTCGACAGATTCTGACCTTTTTCCGCAGAGGCGACGATGAGTGGCGGGTGCGGGGAGCGGTGGTGAGCGCGCTGGGGTTGCCCGTGGAAAATGTGGTGTTCCATTTGTCCCACACGCATTCGGGGCCTAGCCTGGCCACGGACGAAGCCGACCAACCCGGCGGCGGCAAGGTCGCCGGCTACCTGGACCACGTCGCCTCACAGGCGGTAGCTGCAGGGCGTGAGGCAATTGCCGGCCTGCGGCCGGCGACGCTCGAGTGGACAGTCGGCAGTTGCGGCCTGGCTTCTAACCGGGACCTGGTGGAAAACGGCCGCGCCCTGGTGGGTTACAACGCGTCGGTGGAGGCCGATCGGACCGTGCTCGTGGGACGGGTCAGTGACGACCGGGATGTCATCTTGGCCACCATTATCAACTATGCATGCCACCCGACCACGCTGGCGTGGCAGAACCACTTGTTGTCGCCGGACTACGTCGGAACCGCCCGGGAAGTGATCGAAGGCGCTACAAGCGGGGCCCCATGTTTGTTCCTGCAGGGCGCCTCAGGCGAGCTGGCGCCGCGCCATCAGTACGTAGGCGACACCGCCGTCGCCGATCGTCATGGTCGCGAACTGGGCTACGCCGCGCTCGCCGCCCTCTCAGGGATGCTTCCCGCCGGCACGCGCCTGGCCCGAGTGGGCACGGTAGAGTCCGGCGCACCACTGGCCATGTGGGAACCAGGCGGCACGGCGCGCCCCACGGTCCTACGAGCAGTCGCATCGACCGTGGAGCTGCCGATGCAGCCGCTGCCTACGATTGACCAACTGGCCGAACGGTGGTCAGGGATCGACCCGGTGAGCCTCGAGGAAAGACTGCGCAGGGCGCGCTCGCTGCGGGCCACCTACGGTGACGCCACGAGCATCGGCTACCCCGTCTGGTGCTGGCGGATGGGAGACAGTTACCTGATAGCGCACCCGGGTGAGGCGTACTCGGCCTTCCAAACCGAGCTGCGGCGGCGCTACGGGAGCGCCGTGGCGGTACTCAACTGTTCCAATGGGCCAGGTTTCTTTTACTTCCCGACTGAAGGTGCGTACTCGACCGGCGCTTACCAGGCTTGGCAAACTCTCGTTGACCCTGGCGCGCTGCCCGCGCTGATCGAGACGGCGTCGTCCCTCATTGCCGAGCTGGGGCAAGACGGCAAATAGATATTTATTCAAAACTAAAAGAGCAATTTCAATTCTTGACAAATTGGACGGGGGGTGGCACTCTGACATGGTGGCCCAGGGCACCAGCAAAGCCGGGAAGCCGGCGCGGCCGGCGGCCAACGCGAGGGCACTTAGCCGGAAAATAAGCCGGTCGGCGCCAATAGCGAGCCGTTCGGCTGAGCTCCCTGGTGATGGGGCCGAAGAGGTTCGGAGGCGAGATGACGAGCTCCGAGATGATGGCGCCGACGGGGCCGATCGCTATTGGGTACGGGCGGTTGACCGGACTATAGAGCTCCTGGAAGTCCTGGCCGAGAGCGACGGACGCACAAAGACGCTGAGCGAAGTGGCCCACCTTTCGGGCATGCCGGAATCAAGTGCGCTTCGTTACCTGGCTACGCTGGCCGGCCGGGGTGTGGTCGAGCACGATGGCATGGGCGCGGATAGTCGTTACCGGCTCGGGATTACGCTGTTTTCTCTGGCTGAGCGCGCCCTGGGTAATACCGATGTGAGGGCACTGGCTCTCCCTCTTATGCAGGGACTGCTGGACCGGTTCCAGGAGACCGTCAACCTGGCTATCTTCCGGCAGCGCCGGCTCGTCATCATCGAGTCGCTCGAAGGCCTTCGGTCGATCCGGCAGGGAGCGAGGGTGGGGGAGCAGGACCGACTACGTTCGACTGCGTTAGGCAAAGCTATCCTGGCCGCTTTTGCCGACAACGAGGTATTGACGTTGCTCCGGGCCGAGCCGGTCGAGCGCCTCACGGCCCGGACAATCACCGGTAACGACGCCATCTTGGACGAGCTCGGTGTTGTACGGGACCGCGGCTACGCCATCGACGACGAAGAGAGCGAGGTTGGCCTCCGCTGCGTCGGCGTTGCCATAACCAGCCGGCCGGGCCCGCATACGCCATGTCGATCAGCGGCCCGGCCAACATCCTCACCCTCGAGCGGGCGCACGAGGCAGGCCCGGCGCTGGCCCGTGCCGGTTCGGAGCTGAGGACAAGGCTCCACCCTGAGACGCACCGGCGCGACGGCAGACCCGTACTGCTGCCCAAGACAAAGAACAAAACGGCTGTGTTTCAACCGGCTCCGCGCCGCCCAGGATGAAGGTCACGGCCAGGAGGACGACGGGACGACAGGCGGTGCCCTTGATGGGTTTGGACCCGGGCCTGCGCCGCCTCCACCCGTTCGAGTTGCAGGCCGAGGCCGAGCCCGGTGCGACCCACTACCGGCTCGTGCTCGCCGACAGTACGGGCCACCGCGTAACACTTGTCTCGGAGGTACCGTCGTTCGACCTGGGGACAGCCTGGGACGCGCTCGGCCCGGGCTTTATCCGCTACAACACGCTCAGTTATAACGCTGGCGGCGAGACGAAGAACTCCGGCCGAGGCGGGAGTTTCCTCAAGGGTCGCACGGTTGACGACGTCACCGTCCCTGCTCCGTTGATGTCGTGGGAGGAGGCGAGCCGAGCACATTTCCGTTACTTGACGAGCTTGCCGGACAGCACGGAGGGAGGCGACCGTTGCCCGGTTTGGGTCAGGCATGCCTGGGTCTACCTGGAGCGGGGCGAGTTGGCCACCGTCGCCTACCCGGGCCTGCACTACCCCTTCCACATCTGGAGCCTCTTGCGGTACCGGGACATCGACCCGAGCTCCGCACCCGTCACCAGCGAAATGCTTGGCGCGATTGCCCGCGCCACACTGGCTTGCCTCACCCCAACGGAGTGGAGCTGGGGAGGCTACGTGCCTTCGACCATCGGAGAGGTCCCGTCTCACGGCGCCTGGGAGCCCCCTGAGGTTATCCAGCCCCTCAAGGCCGCTGTACTGGCAGTAGCCCTCCTTGACGTGCCCCTGGCCGAGCAGCACCCCCGAGCCCATCACCTGGCGGTCCACATTGGCCAGCAGCTGGCGGCGCACCAGCGCGAGGACGGGGCGCTTCCTTTTCGGGCAAACGGGCAAACCGGCGAATGGTTGAGCGGCGAGAGCTCAGCGTTGATTTTTGCCGTGATGCTGTGGCGGCGCCTCCGCCACCTCGGGTCGAGCGAGTTCGAGGCGGCCGAGACCAAGGCGCTGGCATGGCTGCTCGACGGCCCTGTCTCGACCATGCAGTGGATCGGGAATTACGAGGACGTAGCGACGGCGCGTACCGATGCCGGGTCCACCAACTTGAACAATTTCGACGCCATAATGACGGCGCTTTTTCTGATCGACCATCGAGGTGAGGCCCCCGCCTACCTCGAGCGGGCCCGCGCCATCGAAGCCTGGGTCGAGGACGAGTTCGCCTTCGTTTTACCCGAGCCACCGGTGGAGTCGCAACGGTTCGTCGGCCCGGTGGTCATGGAGCAGTCAGCGCATTACTACCCGATCGATTTTCATGCCGCCGACCTGGCCCGGCTCGAGTGGGCTCTTTATGACGCCACCGGCGACCCGAGTTACGAACGCAAAGCCTCAGCTTTATTGGACGCCCTTACGCACTACCTCGACCAGTGGGGCCGCCCGCTGACGTATGCCCCCGACCCTGACGTAGGTTACGGCTATTGCGACGTCGTCTGGTTCGGTTGCGCTGCGGGTGCGTGGCTGGCGCTCAGTGAAGGCGCGGTCAGACGGGCCAACGACGCCGGCGGGACGGGGGAGGGCACATGAACAACTGCGCCCGGCCCGCCTGCACCCGCAGGCGGGAGTGCAGGGAGGACAGCCAGGAAATGCAGCCCCACGCTATGGGCAGGGAGCGCCGGTGACCCGGATCGAGAAGATCGAAACGTACGTCTGCAACGCACGAATGCGCAATTGGATCTTCGTCGAGGTGGTGACCGACGAACCAGGGCTGGTCGGGTGGGGAGAGGCAACACTGGAGTGGCACACCCGTTCGGTTGTGGGCGCTATCGAGGACTTGAGCAGCCTGCTCGTCGGCGAGGACCCGACCCGGATCGAGTACCTGTGGCAGATCATGCACCGGCAGCATTTCTTTCACGGCAACGGTATTGTCCGGGCGACGGCGATCAGTGGGATCGATATCGCGTTATGGGACATCCTGGGAAAGTTGCTGGGCGTGCCGTGCCACAAGTTGTGGGGCGGCCCGGTACGCGATTATGTCCGGCTCTACTGCCATCTGGGTGGCGGCCATATGGAGGACTTCTACGATACCGACGTCAGCGACGCTGCTCGCTTCGCCGAGCTGGCCGCCGCCGCGGTCGAGGACGGCTTTACTGCTATGAAGTCGATGGCCGTCCCGCCCACGATGCCGCTCGAGGGGATGCCGGCCGTAAACCGGGCAGAACGTTGCGTCCGGGCGATGCGCGAGGCCGTGGGCGAAGCGGTGGACCTGATGGTCGACTGCCATGCCCGGCCCTCGCCCGCCATGGGCCTCCTTTTTGCCAAGGCGCTGGACGACTACGGGCTTTATTTCTTCGAAGAGCCGTGCTGGCCCGAGTCCCTCGAGGGGTTGGCGGCCATCAAGGCGGCGGTCAAAACGCCAATTGCTACGGGCGAGCGCCTGGTTGGTGCCAATGCCTTTTACCGGCTGTTCCAGGCCAACTGTTGTGACGTGTGCCAGCTGGACCTGACCCACGTGGGCGGCTTTACGGAGGCTCGCCGGGTGGCGGCGCTGGCCGACGTCCACCGCCTGGCGCTGGCCCCGCACAACCCGACCGGGCCGGTGAGTACCGCCGCCTCCATCGAGTTCGGCTTCAGCCAACCTTCGTACATCATCTGCGAAGCGGTGCACGCCGATGTCCCCTGGCGCCAGGACGTCGTGTCGGAGGGGTTCGTGGTAGAGCCCCAGGGCCGGCTCGTACGCCCCACCACCCGTCCCGGCTTGGGTGTCGAGCTCGACAAAGCGGAGATCAAAAAGCACCCATTCGAACAGGAAGTGGTCGAGCGCGTATTTTACCGCGACGGGTCAGTGGGGGACTGGTGACTACTACCGTGCCGCCCGATGGGGGGCAAGTGAACGGTGGGATCGAAGGGCAGGTGGTAGTTGTCACCGGGGCCGCCGGTGACCTGGGCGGTGCCATCTGCGGCGAACTGCAGGCGCTGGGGGCCATCGTGGTGGGTTGCGACCGTCGTCCGCCCGAGGCTTGGCCGGGCGACAAGGCCAACCCGTTTGTAGTGTGCGACGTAACGGACCGCCAGCAGGTGGACGACCTCGTCCGCCGGACGGTCGAGCGGCACGGCCGGGTCGACAGTTTGGTAGCCGGCGCCGGCATTGTCCACCGCCAGGAGGTGCTCGAGGTCGACCCGGCCACCTGGGACGAGGTGCTCTCCGTCAACCTCACCGGCGCGTTCCATGCTTCGCAAGCGGCGGCGGCAGCGATGGTGGGCACGGGGGGAGGCCGCATCGTCTTTATCGGGTCGTGGATCGGCCGGTACCCCTCGTTCGGCCTGCTGACCTACTGCGTCTCCAAGGCCGGGATGGACATGTTATGCCGTTGTATGGCCCTGGAGCTGGCCAAGCACCAAATAAGGGTAAACCTGGTAGCGCCTGGGGTGATCGACGCCGGCGTTTCCGCTCAGGTTATGCGGGAGTTCCCCGAGAGACGGACCGAGGTCGAAACGGTGGTGCCTCTGGGCCGGTTGGGCGAACCTTCTGATGTAGCCGCCTGTGTGACCTTCCTGCTTTCGAACGCGTCGAGCTACGTTACGGGCTCCAGTTTTGTGGTAGACGGAGGGATCCGGCTGCGCACCAGTTGATCCGGGTGCCCCGCTGCTCCTGTAGTCTCACCCCCCGGTGCGCCCCGCTGATCCCTAAAGGACGGACTCCCTGACCGAGAGGGCCTTGCGCAGGCCCTCACCGAGCAAGTTCAAACCGATGGCCAGGACCGTGAGGAAGACGCCCGGCATGACTGAGTACAGGGGGACCTGTTTCAAGTAGTTCATGCCGTCCTGCATCATCGATCCCCACTGCGGAGCCGGTGGCTGGACGCCGATGCCCAGAAAGCTGAGGGTGGCCTGCAGGATGGCGGCGACGGACATGGCGAAGGCGGCGGCCACAATCAGGGGGCCGATGACGTTCGGCAGGATATGCCGGGCCAGGATGCGCCGATGCGGGAAGCCAAGTGACCGGCATGCTTCGACATAGGTGTGCGATCGCTCGCTGAGCGTCCCGGCTCGCGCCAACCGGGCGAAGCCGGGGGCGACACCGATCGCCACCGCTATGGCTACGGCGGTGACGGACTCACCGAAAGCAAGCACGACGGCCCCGGCGAGGATGATAACCGGGATACCAAAAACGGCGTCCCATATCCGGCTGGTCAGGGCATCGAACATCCCCCCGAAGTAACCGGCGATGATGCCGAACGAAACCCCGATGAGCGCAGCGAGCCCGACCGCCACCACTCCGACGAAGAGGGCCGGCCGGGTCCCATAGATAAGGCGGCTCAGCAGGTCCCGGCCGATACTGTCCGTCCCCAGCAGGAAACGCAGCGATGGGCCCGCAAGCGGGTGCGAAGTGTACGCCGTCAACGGGCTATGAGGCGACAGCTCGGGCGCGAACAACGCCATAACGACAAATGCGCCCACGATCACCACGCCGGCTCGCCCCGAACCGGTTGCCCACAGCCTCCGCGCGGTGGTAAGTGATTGACGGTTGGACGACACCTTAACTGTCGGGGCACTCTCATCTAGTGTCAACTGGACCGTCATGTTCGCTCCCTACCGCGATTAGGTCGCCCTCTGCATGGACCGGCGGATCCGGGGGTCGACCGCCGCGTACAGCAGGTCAGTGATCAAGTTCACAATGGCGAACGTTAAGACAAAGATCATCAGGAGGGCTTGCATGGTCGGGTAGTCCTCCGTGGTTATGGCGTTGTCGAGGAGGTTCCCTATGCCTGGCCAGGTAAAAATCACCTCGATTGCTACGGCGCCACCCAGCAGGTAGGCAAAGTTCAACCCGTAGGTCGTTATCACGGGTATCAGCCCGCTCCGGGCCGCGTGGACGAAAAGCGCCCGCCGCCGCGAGGCTCCTTTGGCTCGGGCCGCAAGGACATAATCCTTTGTCATGGCCTCGCCGAGCGAGCTGCGCACAAACCGTGCTTCGATCCCGGCGATGCTCAAGCCGAGGACGATCGACGGCAACAAAAGCGCTTTCAGCCCACCGATCGGGTTGGTGAGGGGGTTGACGAAGCCATCGGGCGGCAGCAGTCGGAACCGGACCGCGAACAGCAATATGGCCAGGAGGCCCACGAAGACCGAGGGTGCCCCGTACAGCAGTGACATCAGGCCACCAAGCGACGTGTCGAACCATTTATGCCTGGTAGCTGCACCCATTACACCAAGCCCGACCCCGACAACCAGTGCCACGGTCATGGCGCCCAGCAGGAGCCACAAAGTGGGGACGAAAGCCTGACCGATCAGGGACGAAACGGGCACGTCGGAGGTGAGCGAATTCCCGAACTGGCCGTGCAGCATCAAGGACAGCCAGTTGAAGTACTGCACCACGATCGGGCTCGTCAGGCCCAGGGCCTTCGCCGTGGCGGCCAGCTGGCTAGGTGTGGCCTGTGGGCCGTCCAGCAGTGCGGCCGGGTTCCCCGGAATAGACCGGATCAGGGCAAATACGACCACGCTGGAAAGGAGCACCGTTATGAGTGCCTGTACGAGACGCCAAAGCGTGTACCGTCCCATGCATCCCCCTACGGCGTCGCCAACGCGGCGTGTTGAAAAGCCCGCTGTCCTTTATCGCTGGATGGCACGGGGGCTTCGTACGACCTTGACCTTGCCAAGGACCGGCCGGGCCCGGTTATCTCGGAGCAGAGCCCCCCACGACGGTGATCGAGGGAGGCCCTGCCGGTGTCGAGACTTGAACGCATCCAGGCCCAGCTACTAAGAGACAGCAGCCCAGTTGGCAATACCGTCGTAGTCCACGTTTACGCCCTTGAACTGGGAGCTGTAGACGTAGACGTACGGCCTGGTGGCGAGGTCGAAGTCGAAGGCGTCTTTGGCCGCGATAACGGCGAGCTGCTTGTACTCGGACAGCGCCGTTGTCGGGTTGGTGTCGCTGATCGCCTTTTTGATGAGGTTGTCGTACTGAGAGTTGAAATAGTTCGACAGGTTGAAGGTGTAGCCGTAGAAGGGGTAGTCAGCCACAAAGTACTGGTCCACGTTGCCCCACCCGAAAAACTCCGGAGCTATGCCCGGGTAATTGTCGAAGATGATCTTGGTCTGGGTGGCGTCGAAAAGCGCCGGAGACTGGTCGACGATGTTGAGCTTGACTCCGATGCTGGCCAGATTAGCCTGGTAGATAGGAAGGAAGGACGTCACCTCGGGCCATTTGGTGTCCATCGTATATATGGTGAGGCTGACGTGCTTCAACCCGGAAGCGTTTACGAGAGCCTGAGCCTTGGCCATGTTGAAACCGCAGTCGGGCAGGTTCTGGACAAACGCCGGCGAGGTCTCCGCCCACATGTCACAAGTAGGAAGGGATATCCCGTTGGTCTCCAGCTTCGTGAACAACGGGCGGTTGAACGCGTAGCTCAGCGCCTCGCGAAAGTCCTGGTTGTCGAAAGGAGAGCCCTTCGCCTTAACGCTCCCGAATATCACGAAGTTCCCGGTGCCCGGCGATGAGACGATCCCGAAGCCGCTCGACTTCAGCCCGGCAACAAGATTGAGAGGCGGGTAGGTCAGCACATCGATGGCGTGAGCTTCGAGCGCCGCCACCTCGGACGCCGCGGTTTCGAACACGACCAGTTTGACGGTCTTGATCTTCGGCGTATTGGCCTTGTCCCAGTAACCGCCGTAAGCGGTGGCGGTCATCTGGACGTTCGGCTCAAAGCTGGAAACCTTGTAGGGCCCAGTGCCGATCGGGTCCGAGGTGAGATTCGAGCTGAGGTCGACCATCGGCAATGTCACAAGAGAGTTGAGCAGTGAGCTGGCCTCGGGTGTGGGCGTCGTTATTTTCACCGACAGCGGGCCCGGAGCCGTAAACGTGTCACCCTTCAACGTCAGTGCCGAGTCCTGTGTATTGGGGTTCTTCGGGTTCCCGGCCCATTGAAGCATGGCCACCACCGAGGACGAATTGAACGGCTTGCCGTTGGTAAACGTCACACCCGAGTGCAGGTTGAGCACAACGGTCTTGCCATCTCCACTGACCGTCCACGATGAGGCCAGGTTCGGGAGCACGGCGCCCTTTGCCCCGTCCAGGACCAGTGGCTCGAAAATGAGCCGGTCATAGGTCATATCGGTCTGCTGGAGCCCCACCGGTGTCAGCTTCGGCAGAGGACCGGAGATGCCGACGATGAGTTCACCACCGGCAGCCGCGGCCACCTGGGCAGTGGCAAACGGGACAACGATAAACCCCAGCCCGGCGGTGGCCAGGCCGATGGCCATAGCCTTCCGGGCGACGAGCGATCTTGGCACTTTCCTACGGGACGATTCCCCGTTCATTGTTATTGTTCCCCTCTTTCTATTTTGGATTTAGCTGGTCGGCACTGGAGAAGAATTGCCACACTGGGTCCTTCCTCATCCCTCCTCACTTCGGTCGGCAAGATCAGGCAACCTTCATACCGTTAATGGTGGGTGAGCTGCGCAGGCCGCCCCGCGTGGGCCGAGCTGGGGACGAGATGGCAGGCGGCGGCATGGTTGGGCTCTTTTTCCTCGAGGGCGGGCACCACCTCCCGGCAGATGTCCGTCGCCAGCGGGCAGCGGTCGCGGAAGGCGCACCCCTCGAGGTACGGGTCACTGTTGTCCCCTCTTGTGTCAAGACCTGTCCGGGCGGTGCGCAGGCGAGGGTGTTGGACCGGGACGGCGTCGAGAAGGGCCTGCGTGTAAGGGTGTAGGGGCTTGTCGAGGACCTGAGCTTTTGGCCCCTGCTCGACGATGCGCCCGCGGTACATGACCGCAAATACGTCGGCGAGATGGCTCAGTACCTGGACGTCGTGGGATATGAACACATAGGTCAGCCCGATGGACTGCTGCAGGTCAACCAGCAGATTGAGCACCTGGGCTTGAATAGACACATCAAGTGACGAGAGAGGCTCGTCGAGCAGCAGTACTCGGGGCTCCAGGACGAGGGCACGGGCGATGGCGATGCGCTGTTGTTGGCCGCCAGAGAATTCGTGCGGGTACCGGCCTCCGTTGGCCGGCGACAGCCCTACCTGGAGCAATGCCATGGCCGCTTTCTCGCGACGTGATTTTCGATCGCCAATGTCGTA
This sequence comes from uncultured Acidimicrobiaceae bacterium, assembly GCA_963754115.1. Classification (GTDB taxonomy): domain Bacteria; phylum Actinomycetota; class Acidimicrobiia; order Acidimicrobiales; family Palsa-688; genus Fen-671. The sequence goes on from CAVWFC010000011.1 coordinate 198,160, forward strand.
GACGGTGAGTGGCTCCACCAGCGTGTCCATCAGCGTCATACGAGGATCGAGCGAGGAGTACGAGTGCTGGAACACCATCTGCATGGTGCCGACGCGCCCGGCGCAAGTCCCGTCCCTTCAGCCCGGTGAGCTTGCCCCCGAAGAGGTAGACGTCTCCCGCGGTTGGTTCGATCAGCCTCATTATCAGGCGAGCGAGGGTCGACTTGCCCGACCCGGACTCGCCCAGCAGACCGAGCGTGCTGTGCTCGGGGACCGAGACGCTGACCCCCCGCACAGCGTATACGGCCGAGCTCTTGCGCCGGCCGCGCGCGAACGTTTTGGCGAGGTTGTCCGCCACTACCGCACCGGAAGCCACCGTTGGTGCGGCGTTGGCCTGGGAGGTGCCCGTGCCGGATGTGCCAGTCGGCGATGTGCCAGTGGGGCTGGCCGGCCCAGTACTCATGACTTGGTTGACGCGCTCTCGTAGACGCGCCGAGCTTCATAAATATCGCGGGCGTTCCCGTTTGCGAGCTCTTCCGCGAAATGGCACACGACCCTGTGACCTGACGCGATCTCCCGTAGCTGTGGCGGCTGCGTTTTGCACTCCTCGCGTCCCTGCGAGAGCCAACAGCGCGATTGAAAACGGCACCCGGGTACGTTAACGGTGGGCTCGAGAGGGTGCCCTGGTATGGCCGCCAGCCTTGTTGTCTCGGTCGCACCGGCCCGCGGACGCGAGTGCATCAGGGCCACTGAGTACGGGTGGCCCGGATGGTCGAACAGCTCGTCTGCACTCGCCTGCTCGACCAGCTCGCCCGAGTACATTACGAGGACCCGGTCAGCAGCCTCGGCGACGACACCCAGGTCGTGAGTGATCAGGAGGATGGCGAGGCCGAGCTCGTTTTTCATGCGCATAATGAGGCTCAGGATCTGGGCCTGGACCGTAACGTCGAGCGCCGTCGTTGGCTCGTCCGCGATGAGCAAGCTGGGGTTGTTGGCCAGGGCGGTCGCGATCATCACCCGCTGCTGCATCCCCCCGGAAAACTCATGCGGGTACTTGAAATATGCTTCTTCAGGATTGTTGATCCGGACGTCGCCCAGGAGCCGCACGACCCGGTCACGGAGGAGTTTCTTGCGCTGGCGGCCTTGATGGAGCCGGATCGCCTCACCGATTTGCCAGCCTACGGTAAAGAGAGGGTCGAGGGACGACGAAGGATCCTGGAAGATCATTCCGATCTCGCCGCCCCGGATTTCACAAAGCTCTTTTTCGCCCAGCGTGGTTAGCTCACGGTCCTTGAACTGGATGCTCCCGCTCTTGACAGTGGCCCCGACCTCGCTCTGTAGACCAGACATGGAGAGCGATGTGATGGTTTTGCCGGACCCGGATTCTCCAACCAGTGACACGACTTCGCCAAAGTTGATCTCGAAGCTGATGCCTCTCACGGGAAGGATGGCGGGCCCGGGCGAAGGGCGCACGAACTCCACAACAAGCTCGCTAACAGCGAGCAGTTTATTGCCTGCGGCCGGCGTGGTCATGTCAGGCGGACGAGCTTCAGCCAAGGTGCCGCCGCCGCCTTCCCGAGGATCCCGGGTGGAGATCGGTGACGAACGGGGGCTCAGGTTGGCAACGCCTGACTCGCGAAGTAACCCGAAGCGGCACTGCGCCGTGTATACGGGGACCAATGCCACGCCTGGATCCTCGTCGCACTGAGTTAGAAGGCAAAACGACAGTTCTATCTAGTAGCACCGTGCATTGTACGCAGCAACCCGTCCCACCGCGACCCGAGCCACGCCAGAAACTGACGATGGACCGTGAACCCCGAATGTGTAAAAACCCCCTGTCCTCCAAGGCTCCCCTCGGCAACAGGCCTCTGAAAGAGGTCGTAAATGAAACGCGTATTTCGGTGGGACCGTACCAGCAGCGGGCGAGCATGTCAAGATCATGGGCCGCCTGCGCCCGGCTATTGCCCCGGACGCCCGGGGCCGGAAACAGCGGTTGCAGGTACCTGCGGCGGTGCCTGCCAGGGTCTCGACCGGTTCATCGCAAAAATGAGACACTCAAAAATGAGACAGGCCGGGACAGAAGCCCGGGAGACCACGTGCCGGCTTTGCGCCCGCCCGGGCATCACTGGGTGACGAGGCGGCGGCGACCTCTGGCGCTGGCGGTTGGCACTCCATCGTCATGCGGGTGTCACCTCGAGCTGTCGGCACATGGTCGAGCGGATGGGTCGGAGTGTGTGCCGGTCAGGGTCACAGCCAGCCGGGGCCCGGCTCCCGCGATGCGGCGGCCGCGCCGGAGGACGGGGTCGTGCCGGGTCGAGCCGGTGGTGTCGCCGCAGGTCAGGTTGCCACCGGCGGCAGCTGCCGGGTCGCGGGTCAGGAAGCCGTAGGGTTCGTCGTAGTGCCAGGTGTGCGGGCCCGATGAGCCCAGTTCACGACGAGGTTCTGAGCCCACGGGCACTTAACCGAGCCACGCTCGATCGCCAGCAATTGCTCTCCCGGGCCAGCGTGCCGGCTGCGACGATGCTGGAGCACCTCGTCGGCATGCAAGCCCAGGCACCCCACGCGCCATACGTTGGCCTGTGGAGCCGGCTCGCTCACTTTGACGCCGGTGGGCTGTCGGCGCAGGTTTTCGATGGGGCCGTCGTCCGTGCCCCGCTCATGAGGGCGACCGTTCACCTCGTCACCGCCGGCGACTTCGGGACGCTCTGCCACTGGCTGAGGCCGATGTTGCAACGATCGTTCGCCGCCAGCCCCTACGCCAAACAACTTGTCGGCGTGGACCTGAGCGAGCTGGCGGCCGCATCAGCGGAACTCGTCTACGAGCGCCCCATGACCCGCACCGAGATCGGGGCCGAACTGTCGAATCGTTGGCCGGGCCGCGACACCCTTGCGCTCGGCTATGCCGCCACTTCAATGGTCCCCCTCATTCAGGCACCTCCAAGGGGAATTTGGGGCGTCGGCGGGCCTGTTCGCTGGGTCAGCGGCCCTGGTCCCCGTGACGCGGCCCGGGCCCTTCCAGGCCGCTCGACCCGTTGGTACTCCGGTACCTCGGCGCGTTCGGGCCCGCCAGTGCCCGCGACCTGCAGACGTGGTCGGGGCTCAACTGGCTCCAGGACGTCCTGCGGGGCCTCGGCCCGGCTCCGCCGCTTTCGCGACATGGCTGGGCGCGAGCTGTTCGACCTGCCCGAGGCGCCACGGCCCGACCCGGCTACCCCGGCGCCGCCCAGGTTCTTGCCCGAATACGACAACCTCTTCTTCGGTTACCACGACCGCACCCGGATATGGAGCACGGGCCAACTTGTGCCCTTACCGCCCGGGAACGGGGGCCGGAGAGGTACCTTGCTCGTTGACGGCTTGTTCCAGGGGACGTGGGCCGTGACATCCGCCGGGCCGCGAGCGGTGCTCGAAGTTACGCCGTTTCAGCCCTTCAGCCGACGGCACGCTCAGTCCGTTATCGCCGAAGGCCATCGGTTACTGAGCTTCGTCGCGCCGGACTGCGCCGATGCTGCTGTGGTCTTCACACCGATGTAGGTCGGGTGAAGAATGAAGGGTCGCGGGGGCTTTGGCCGTGAGGTCAGGCCAAATCATTTCGGTCCTTTGGCGTCGACAATAGGTCCTTCAGGGGAACGATAGACATCGCGAAACCGCTGTGCTAGCTTGCCGCGGTCAGAGGTTAGCGGTCGCCTGTAGGAGGTGCGTTTTGGCATCGTCTGTTCCCGGCGTCGCTGTCGTCGGTTGTGGTTTGATCAGTCAACGGCACCTTGACGCCTTCCGCCAGCTCGGTGCCAACGTTGCGTGGGTGGTTGACACTTCACCCGAGCGACGCGACGCCGCCGCCCGCCGCTACGGAGCGCGAGCAACGGCCCAAATTGAAGAGGCCCTCGCTGACCCTGCGGTTGAGGCGGTGGACCTGTGCCTGCCGCACAATTTGCACGCGCCAATGGCCGTCCAGGCCCTTGAAGCGCAAAAGCACGTGTTGTGCGAGAAGCCTCTGGCTATCTCCCTCGAAGAGGCGGACGCCATGATCGACGCAGCCGATCGCTCTGGGCGCGTCCTCATGGTGGCGGAGAACGTCTGGTTTGACGCCGGGCTCCTGAAATCCGGGAGCTGCTGGACAGCGGGTCCATCGGGACAGTCAGCCTCGTCCAGATCACGCGAGACGTGTGGACGTCCGGGGAGGACCTGGCCGAGCGGCCGTGGTCGCAATGGCAAACGATGGCGGGCGGAGGGATCATGATCTTTGGTGGGGTGCACGATTTCGAGAAGGCACGCATGCTCTTCGGTGAAATTTCGCATCTCTGTGCCGTGCGCGCCCCCCAACGCTTATTAGGGATGGAGGGCGACGACACAAGCGTCGCCCTCATACGCTTTACCAGCGGCGCAGTGGGGACGATAGTCGAGAGTTTTTCGGCTATGACACCGGTAACGCTCAGCGGCGCCGAGCTCCATACCCTCCGGGTCGACGGTTCGCGAGGCAGCCTGATGTACGACGGTAGCGGCCAGGTCCACGTGTTCTCTTCTGCCGCGGCAACCAGGGGGTCGTCGGTTGCAGGCACGGTCCAGATCGCCGAGAACGATACGTTCCTGGCCGAGATCGAGCACTTTTTCGATTGCATTCGGTCGGGCCAGGAGCCCGTCACCAGTGCCCGCTCGCAACGTCGTCCACTGGAGCTGGTACTGGCGGCCTACCGGTCGATGGATGAAGGAGGGATGCGGATGATCGGGGTGGCCAACGACAGCCGGCGACCGGGTCAAGCGTTCCCGGAAGCACAGCACTAACGTGATAACCGAGGCTTGAAGGAGGCGTGCTTGTGACCTCACCCTGGGATTCCCATTGCCACATCTGGGAGCGGTGGCCTTATCCGCCGGCTGTACCTGACCCGACCAGTCGGGGCATTGCGGAACAGCTGCTGAAAGAGATGGACGACAACGACGTCCAGCACGCCTTGATAGTGTGCGCCTCGATCGGCGGCAACCCGGGTAACGTCGCCTACGCCGCCAGCGTGCGCGCCCGGTACCCCGATCGCATATCAGTGCTGGCGGACGTCGACTGCCTGTGGCACGAGACCTACCACAAGCCGGGATCTGCCGACCGCCTTCGGCTCATATCCGATCGATTTGATATTGCCGGCGTCACCCACTACCTGTACGACGAAAACGATGGTTGGCTGAGCTCAGACGAGTGCGACCAGTTCCTATCAACCGCTCGGGAGCGGGGGCTCCTCGTGAGCATGTCGCTCGGGCCCGCATGGTTCGATGATTTGCACAAGGCGGCGCTCCGGCACCCGGCCGTCACTTTTCTCGTTCACCATCTTGGGCAAACGCGTCGGGACGCCGGCAGCACCGGGGCGCCTGCGGGACTCGACAAGCTCTTGGCTTGCGCCCAGGCGCCCAATGTACGGGTCAAGGTCTCCGGTTTCTACTACCACGTCCAGCCCATGGCTGAGCACGGCGGGGAGTACCCGTACCCCGAGGCCCGCGATGTCTTCGGTGAAATCTACGGTGCCTTCGGAGTGGGCCGGCTTGTGTGGGGTTCCGATTACCCGGTGTCGCGAATGTACTGCACTTACCGGCAGTCCCTGGACGTCCTGCGCCGGCACTCCGACTTCCTCAGCGAAGGTGAGCAGAGCCAAATCCTGCGGTCAAACCTGGAGACGCTACTTACATCTCGCCAACCGCAGCCTGGTGGGACACCGGCCAGCGTAATGTTCAACGACGAGCTGGTGACGATGGAAGCCAACAAGTCACGAACAACCGGGGCGGCCGAGAATGGCTGAGGGCGGCCAAAGAGGTCTTACTGGAACTGACGAGAGCTGCCAGTATTTACGGGAACTGACGAGAGCCGGGATGAGCAAACTGGTCGTGCAGGGCACAGCCAGGGCCGCAACGCATGCGCCGGCTGACGCACCGAAAGGAGAAGAGCTGACGTGAGTGATTCGCCAAAGGTCCGCGGTGTCGAGGTAGTCGAGTTTTGGCACGACGCCAGCGAGCTGGCACCGGAGCCGACAATCGGGTTCCCCGTCTATACCCCCGGGGCCAAAATGCGGATGAACCGCAATGCCTTGCGCATCTTGACCGATGTCGGCGTCGTCGGCGAGTACGTCGGCGGAGCGGCAATCGAGTACTCGACCATTCCCACCATGGCCCCCATGCTCATCGGGAGAAATGCGCTGGAGCGCGAGGGCTTTTACAACGACATGAAACGGGTGTTGCGCCAATCTACCGCGATTGGGCCTCGGTGTGGTCGACATCACCCTGTGGGATTTTGCCGGCAAGCTGGACGGCAAACCGATCTTTCAGCTGCTGGGCGGCCGCGACAAGCCGCTCCCGGCGTATGCGAGCACCAGTGTGGGTGACCGTGTGGCTGGAGGGCTCAACACGCCCGAAGCCTACGCCGACTTCGCCGAACGGTGCCGCGACCTTGGCTACCGGGGCTTCAAGATCCATCCCTGGGGGGACGCCACGATTGATGAGCACGTCGCCCTGGTGCGGGCGGTTGGCAAACGAGTTGGCGGCACGATGGACCTCATGCTCGACCCCTTCTGTAGCCTGCTTACCTTTGCCGACGCCTTACGGGTCGGTCGGGCCTGCGACGAATATGGGTACCTGTGGCTCGAAATCCCTACCGGGACGGAGGTGTTTCGAACTTCGGGCACCGCAAGCTCAAGGAACTGATCAAGACACCCTTACTGGAGCTCGAGCACGTCCGCGGTCTCGAGGCGCACGTCGACATGATCGTCGGGGGTGGTACTGATTTCGTTCGCGGCGACCCCGATTACGACGGCGGTGTCACGGGCACGATGAAGATCGCTCACGCGGCAGAAGGTTTCGGCCTCGACATCGAGCTGCACGGTCCAGGCCCCGTCCGCCGCCAGTTGATGGCCTCTATCGAGAACACCAACTACTACGAGATAGTCGCCGTCCACCCCGTCGCCCCCAACTTCGTTACCGTGGCTCAAAGTGGCTACCCGGACCAGCTCGACGAGATCGATGCCAGCGGGTGTGTCCGTGTGCCGTTCGGCCCGGGGCTCGGCGTCACATATGACTGGGACCTGATCCGTGCCCATCAGGTCGGGGGAGCGACCTACGGGGACTGCAGCTAAAAGGGCGACCGGCGCCGTGGGCGTGCCTGCCCGTGGCCGTGCCGGCGCTTGGCCCGCGGGGGCGCCTCTGTCGCTTTCCTACCTGGACAGCGTCGTCCGGCCTGTGCGGCGTAAACAATACGGCGACCGTGCCGTTGTCATGACAAAACCTTCACAAACGTTGCTTTCTCGTCGCGATCCGTTCATCCGGTCGCAATTGAACCGGTTTGGTAGCGCGCCAGCGCGACAGGTTGGTTAAAGCGCAACGAGAATGCGCCAATTGTGATGAGTTCCGTCATCAAGTCAACCGAAAATTGCCCAAACCGTGATCCCTTGACCACGAGCCGTGAGACAAAGGGCCAAACGAGAAGGGAAATTGGAGGCCGGCCGCGCCCAAACGGCCCAACCGCCAAACCGCCAAACCGCGACCCGCAGGTCTGGCCCGAGCTCGATTCCCCGCCCCCGCCCGAGGCGCACGCTTCACCTGGTGCCGGTAAAGCGCACGTCGAAACCCGACGACTGGACTGCCCGGGCGAAAACCTCCTCCTCCAGTTCGATCCCGAAACCGTCGGCGTCCGGGAGCTCCACACGGCCTTCGCGGACTCGTGTACCCGGGTGCCAAAATGCCGGCCGTCGTCGCTTCGTCCCACTCCACGTACTTGAAGCCCCGTACCGCTCCAGCCACGTGCCCCGACACGTAATTGCCCAGGTGCAGGCCATAGTGGTGCGGCGCGCTGGCCACGGGTAGCTGGTCCAGCCTCGCGCCCAGCTCGAGCCAGCCGCTGAACGTGCAGCTGAGGATGTCGCACTGGACGACGTCCAGAAGACCCCGGGCCGCCAGGTCGTAGCCCTCAGCCGCGGACGCACTCTCGCCGTCTGCCACCAGCACGCTCAGGCCCGACTGCTGTACCCATTGCCGCAGCGCGTCCAGCAGAATGGCGTCTTCGTGGAACGGTTCTTCCAACCACCCCAAACTGTAGCTGGCCGTCCTCTCGAGGAACTCCTTGGCCAGGTTCAGCGTGTACCCGTTGTTGGCATCGGCAAAAAGGTTGCAATCCGGGCCGATGGCGTCACGGACGGCCCCCACAACGGCCACATCCCGATCGAGCCCGGCGTCGGTGGCCATCCAGCGAGCCCCGCGGCCGACCTTTACCTTGAAGGCGTGGTGACCCCGCTCGTACCCCCATCCGGCTTCCTGGGCCACGACGGCGGCGCCCTCTGCGTGGTCCCTGACCGGCACGTCGGCAAGCAGGTCATCGAAGTAAAGAGAGGTGTCATAGCACGGGATGGAAAAAAGCCCGGAGGTCGGAGCTGGCAAACCGCCGGGACCGGCACCGCTCTCTCCGCCCCCGCGCTGACATGGGCCGCCGACAAGCCGGTAAACGGGCGCTCCGGCCTCCTTTCCGGACAGGTCCCACAAGGCAAAGTCCAATGCTCTCCAGGGTTCCTTGGTGCCCTGTCCTTTCTCAAAAAGCGTGGACAAATCCATCCCTAGAGCTTTGTGAGCCGTTCCCTCGTCGAGGCGTGACAAGCCCACGCCCTGAGCGCCACTCGACGTGGTGACCCGGACGACCGGCACCCTTACCTTCGGACCATGCACGGGTAGCCGGGCGTTTTTTCCCGCTACACGCGGCCGCGCTCCTTCGAGCGCCGCCCACTCGATGCGGGAAATGTACTCCCCGTCTTGCATTTCGTCTCCCGTCTTTGTCCTAGGAGGTCGCCAGTTGCGTACCGTCTGTGCGATCGCCCGCCCCGTAGGGCTCGAGCCATTGGTACCGGCGGTGGTGCTGGCCGACCCGCCAATCCCTGGGGCTCGTGGTGACCAACCAGTCGAGGGGTTCCACGCCGCCGCCCTCGCCGCCGTCGAGGGCAGTCCGCAACCCCGCCCTGAGGTCAGCGTCGACGGCCGGGCCACGGGTGCGTGGGTCGACTGAGACAAACAAGGCGGTGCCCGATGCGGCCACCAGTTCGAGCAGTTCCCGGTTGTGGTGCCAGGGAGTGGCCGGGGTGGAGGGCACGCAGTCGGCGTCGACGGAGAAGAAGCGACCGTGCTGGGCCAAGCGAAATGCCAGCGTATTGACGCTCATCCGCCGTGTGCGTTCCCAGGACCGTCCCGAGCTGTCGTCGCCCGTACGCTGGAGCTCGACCAGGCCGGCGGCGAGGTGACCGACCGTGTTACAGCCGAGCACCATGGCTTCACCGGCGCCCTGGCGGATGGTGCGGTAAAACCGGACGAGAACCTCGGCATTGGTCAGGCTGCGGTCGGCGAGCGCCCAGCCGGGCTCGGTGAGCTGGCGGCCCATCTGAGGCCCCCACGACCCGAAGTAGTCAAAAGTCGAGAAGTCGTGTTTGACGAATTGATAACCCCAACCCACCAGTCGGCGTACGTCCGTTTCGACGATGGCCAGGTTTTCGGGCATGCTCAGGTCGAGTGGTGCCTCCTGTGCGGGGCGGGGCCCTGCCGCAGCCGCCGCGCATCGTCGACATATGTAAGGGCGGCGGGCCGGAACCAGATGCCCGGCCGGGCACCGCAAGCGGAGATTTTGGCCGCCAGCTCGGCCATATCGTCGAAGACACCCGGTGTGCCCCCGATCCACGGCCCGCCGGGCGCATTGCCTCCGGGGCTCCAGCCGGCATCGACCACGCAGAAAGGCTTTACCGGGTGGCCGTCGGACAACTCCACTACCGTCTCGGCGTCGCGCAGCACTTCAGCCGGGCCGAAGCCCACTCCGTAGGCGTAATACCAGTTGTTGCAGCCGACGACCGGCCCGGCGGGCATGCGAGCGTCGTCGCACATCGCCTGGCAGAGCTGGCCGAGGGCCTCGAAGGGCGTGGCTTCCCGGCCTGCACTCACGGCGAGGACGGTGCAAGCCGATAACCGGCGGTCGCCCAGACGTACCGGGAGGGACCCGTTACGTACGTCGATCCAGAGTGTTGTGCCCTCCTCGTCGAGGCCCCAGGAACAAAACGACGCCGGTCTCACGCGGACCCCCATACCGAGGCTCGCACCGTTGACCGGGTCATGGCTCAGCCAGTACCAGGGCAGCACTCGCTCAGGTTGGCGGTGTCGCCATTGCAGCTCGCCATAGGAGCGCTCCCACGCATCACCAAGGACCAAGGCTGGCTCGGGCAACGGCGTCCGCCAGCGCAAAACCGCCCGGGACACGGGCAATGTTGGCGACGTCAGGCGGACTTCTAGCCCGTCCCCCGCCTCGACAAATTGGACGACGGCGTCGCCCGCGGCGAAGGCACGCCCGTCGAACCCCGTAGCCGGCTCAGCCCGCACCGGGGCGACGTCGTCGTCGTGGACGACGTACACGTCGTCGGGCAGTGCGACACTGACGGTCCCCACCCGCCCTGCAGCTCCCGCGGCTCCCACTGCGCTCAGGAGACGAGCTCTGGCGTGCGGTACAGCACGCGGCCACCGACCTCGATCTCGACATCCAGCAGGAAGGGCCGGACGGCGTCCAGGTCGAGCTCCAGACCAAGGCCGGCGCCCTCTGGAGCACGCACTTTCCCTTCTGCGTCCACCTCTATTGCCGTGCGGGTCACGTTGCGAGCCAGCGGCGTGGCCTCGACCGGGTACTCGCACAGCCAATCCGCCTCTGCTCCCGCAAAGGGCTGGAGGGACGCGCTGAGTGCGAGCTGGGAGGTGAAGGTGTGATTGACGTACTGCACTCCTTTGGCGTGGGCATACTCGACCACCCGGCTGGCTTCGGAAATCCCGCCAATGCGGCCGGCGTCGATCTGGACGTAACCGATCCCACCCTGCTGGATCAAGTGGTAAGCCATGTGGGGGTTGTGGGCGCCCTCGCCTCCCGCCAGACGAAGCACGCCGCGGCAACGCTTGGACAACTCCAGGTACGAGTCGACTTCCTCCGAGACGAACGGCTCCTCCAGCCAGAGAGCGCGCACCTCCTCGAGTGCGGGCAGCCTCAGCGCAGCCGCGTCGACGTCGTTGACCCAAACGGTCCCGGCATCGACCAACAAGTCAGCCTCTTCGCCGAGACCCTCACGGGCTGCGTGCACCTGCTGAGCGTCGGCTTCGGCGGTCGTGTGGCCGTACGGTCCCCAACCGAACTTTGCCGCCCGAAAACCCTCTGAGCGCAACTTCTTGGCCTTTTGCAGCGTGGCCTGTGGCTCGTCGCCGAACAGGGCCGACGCGTAGGCGACCCTCGGCTCTGCTGTCTTGAACCCGAGCAATTCGTACACCGGTTGTTGGCGAGCTTTGCCGACCAGGTCCCAGAGGGCTATCTCGATACCCGACAGGGCGTGCGGCGCCTGCAGCACATCGAGGCTCTTGGCCCGCACCTGCCGCACAATCCGGGCTATATCGTCAGGCGACTCTATTGTCTCCCCTAGCACCGAGTCGAGGACCGGCCGGCAGGCACTGTGGGACATCGGGCAGACCAAAGCGGCGATGGAGACAAGCGGCGCTGCCTCGCTCTCGCCCCAGCCCCGGTAGTCGCCGGCCGACACCCTGTACAAAAGCATGTCCTGACTGCCGTCGCCGATGTCCTTTACCTTTGGCATGGAAAGGTAGAAAGCCTCAACCGCCTCGATCCGCATTAACCGTCCTCTCGTTCGTCTCGTTCGTCGGAGCAACCTCGTTTGTGGGCGCGAGCGTACCTCAGGGCAATACCGCTCCCAGCCGGTCGCGGATTATGGCCCGGGCTTCTTCCACCATGGCGACGAGCTTGTCGACGGGGCCGCTGTTGGCGAGGACGCTGATGCTGATGGCACCGGCCGGTTCGCGTCGCGACGTCAGGAACAAGGGGAGCCCGAGGCAGTTGACCCCCGTCTCGTTTTCCTCCCTGTCGATGGCGTAGCCGCGCCGGCGGGTGGCCACCAGATCAGCGTTCAGCTTGTCGGCTTCGACGAGCGTGCGACGTGTTCGGCGTTCGAGGGGCCCGTACGTGGCTAAGTAGCTTTCAACGTCCCGCCGGTCCGGCAACCGGTACGCCAGTAGGGCCTTGCCCACGCCGGTAGAGTGCGCCGGGAGCCTTCCTCCCACCGCCGTGCCCATCTGCAGTCGTCCACTGGCCGCTTGCATTTTGCCGACGTACATTACATCGGCGCCCAGGAGGACGGCATAATGGGCGGTCCCGTCAAAGTGCTGTGCCAACGCGGCGAGGGTCGGGCGGATCCGCCAGACCTCGTCCAGCCGGTCGTAATACGAAAACGCGAGCTGCAAGAACCCGTAGCTCAACTGGTACTTTCCCTCCTCGCCCTGGTCGACGAGGTCGGCGCGCCGCAGAGCGCCGAGGGCGCGATGAACGCTCGACTTCGGAGAGCGCAGGATTCCGCGACAGTTCGACCAGGCTGACGCCGTCGGGATGCTGGCCGAGCACGCGAAGAGCCGTCAGCACCCTGGCTGCCCCGGTTGGCGCCTTATCGGCATCTTGGTCCACCGACGATCGCCTCCGGACGTCAATTGTTTGTTGGTTCGACGAGCAGTAATAATGAACGAGATGGCTCGAGCCAGGCCGCGTCGACCCCCTCGGCCATTAGCTCCGCACCGCCCCGCGCCTGTTCGGCAAATTCTCCCGGGAAAGGCGACGACAGGCGGTAGTTGCCATCAGGCCGGAGCCCCAGCGGCCGGATAACCGGTTCGCGGACGGATCCGTCCAGGCGGAACACAAACAGCAAGTGACTGTCCTCGGCTGGGTAGCTGAACTGGAACGCTGGTAACCGTTCGCCTCCGTTGCGCAGAGGTTGGGGGGTCAGCCGGATGAGGCGGCCTTGCTCTACAAAAGGCCTGAGACATGTCTGAACACCGAGGCATGTTGCTGCAGGCGGGCCGCCACCCGCCCCGGCAGGTCCGGCAAACGGTGTGATACGGCGAAGTTGTGCATCATCGCAGTCCGGAAATATGTGTCAGATTGCTCCAGCGGGACATCGGGATCGCGTGGGTCGTAGGTCTGGTGGAGGGCGTGGCCCGGCCGCGTGCGACCCACCCCATTCGCTGAAGGAGAACTTCAGGCACGCTTTTGGCTCCAGCATCGCCGCTACGCCCCAGAAAATCTGGAGGCTGTGGTCGAGCCAATCGAGGTCGCTCAGGTAGGTCACGTGCAGGTGGCGAGAGCATCCCGAGGTCGATACGAAGACCGCCGCTGGCGCAGTTCTCGAGCACCACCTCCGGGTGGCTGGCGCGTAGGCCGTCGAGGAAGTGATAGTAGCCACGAACGTGCTCGTAGAGTCCCGAGCCGCCGCCGTGGCCGTGGTCCGAGCGGTCACAGCCGAGGCCAGGGTCGAAGTTGAAGTCCAGCTTGACCCAGGTGGCGCCGGTGGCGGCGACGATGGAGCCTATGACGTCGGCTGCCCACGCCCGAGCCTCTGGGCAACCGAAACAGACATAGCCAAGGCGCTCGCCGTCTCGGCGCGCCTCCAGCCGGTCGCGTTGACCTTCGAGTGCCGCAGCCGTGCCCAGGCCTTCGATCTCGCACCAGATGCCGAAGCCGACCCTGCGGTCCCGGCAGCGTTCCTCGGGCGGCTCAGGCCGTCGGGGAAGCGCTCAGCGTTCACCAAATCCCAGTCTCCCCGCCAGTCTTTCCAGTTACTGTCGGCCTCCGAGGGCCCGAACCAGCCGGCGTCGAGGGTGCACAATTCGAGACCGAGGTTCGCCGGCCGCATCTACGTTGTCGAAGAAGATACTTTCGGAGATCTCGGTGTCCGTGTACGGGAACCAGTGGTTCCACTCCATCGGTAATGGTGCGGCTCTGCGGCCGAGCGGGGGTACCAGTGGCGGAGGCCCACTTCGCCGAGGGCGGGCGGCGGTGGACGACCCGGGCGCGACCGCTCGATGCTCACGGCGACGCAGGGCGTCAAAGCTCGCCCCGGTTGCAGGTCGTGCCAGAACTCCGTGTCGGCCAAGCCCCCAGTTATGAGGACGGCACCACCACCGATTGGCGCGGCCTCGACAGGCCCAGTTGCCCGACCACATGGGCGCGACAACGAAAGCCATGGTCCCGCGGCGCCGTCGCCAATGGCGACGAAAGGGTGCTTGCCGTGCGAGGACCGACCGGACACGATCTCGATGACGGTCCTCGTCGACTGGATCCTCGAACGGCTCGAACTCGTGGCCCCAACCACTGGAAAAGCCCCTGACTACTGGGTTGTCCCCAAGCCCAAAGCGTAGGCGATCGTGTCCACGCCGGTAAGCCGGACGGAGGTGGGACCGTGGTTTTGGACGGTGACGTGCTGCTCGAGCACGGGTGCGCACTGGTAACGGAGGACGCGAAACGAGCGGACAACGGGCTCCCTCGACTCCGACGAACTGCAGATCGATGTCGATTTCGGCCACACCGGCCCGATGGGTCACCTCGATATTGGTGTTCTCCGCCGCCAAAACTGGTACGTGCCAGCCGCCTTCACCGGTACGTACCCGGCACCATGGGCTGGTGACGTCCGGCTGACCCAGGTCCGACCGTCCTTGGCGATCGCCAGGGATAGCGAGGCTGCCCCCCTCTCAACTGTCACGTCGAAGCCATCGCGTCTTTGAGCACATACCTTCTTACGTTGCTCATTCCGCCCTCCTTTGTCGCCCGAACGTCACGCCATTCACCGCACCGACCCGCTCAAAAGACCACGGACGAAAACTCGTGCCGTCAGCATGTAGATGATCAGCGTCGGCAGGGCAGCCAGCAAGCAGGCCCGACAGCAGCACAGGCATGTCGGTCGTGTACCTGCCGTTTATCTCCGTGAGCGTGGGAGTAACCATCTCTGTGCCCGGCGTGTGCAACAGCACGATGCTGATGAACAGCTCGTTCCACACGTTCAGGAAAGTCAGGATCCCGACGGTCGTGACGGCGGCCCGTCCCGCTGGTAGCACAATGGCCCAAAAGACCCGCAGCCAGCCGGCCCCATCGACCCTGGCGGCGTCGATGAGACCGTCGGGGATGTTACGGAAGTTCGTCCGCAGTAGGTAGGTCCCGAAGGGGATGTTGATGGCTGCGTAAATGAGGATGGCAGGGAAAAAGCTGTTGGCCATACCCACGTGGGCGACGATCACGTAAAGGGGGATGATGAGCACGACGCCGGGCATGAGGATCACACTGAGCATCAGGTAAAAGAGGGCGTTCGAGAAGCGGAAAGGGGGTCTTGGCGAACACGAACCCGGCGAGCGCAGAGAACAACGTCGCCAGCACGACGGCGGGGACCACCACGATGACGGAATGGAGCATGCTCTGCTGCAAATGGGTACGACGACAACAACGTCGAGAAGTTGCCAAGGCCCAAGCTAGTCGGGAGCCCATAGGGGTTGAGCTCGTAGGCGCTAGTCGAACGAAAGCTGTTCAGCGCCATGAACAGCAACGGGTAGACCGTCGATGCCCCTATGAGGCACAGGCACGACGAAAATAACCACCCGGCCTGGCCGGATGCTGCTCAATGCTGAAGCTCATGTGCCGTGCTGGACCTGACGCTGGGGGAATAGTCTCAGCTGGGCGATCGTGAGGACAGGCCACGATGACGAAAAGGACCACCGCCAGGGCCGAACCGTAGCCGAACTCGCCGTTTTCGAACGTGGTGACGTAGGTGTAGTAGTCGATCGTCGTGGTAGCAAAGCCGGGGCCTCCACCGGTGATGACAAAGACGAAACTGAAAGGCGCGGTGAACGTATAGATCACATTGATCACGCTCAGGAACTGCAGCGTGCTGGAGACAAGGGGCAGCGTGATGCTGCGTAGTCGTCGCCACCAAGACGCGCCGTCGATCAAGGCGGCCTCATAAAGGACAGGGTCGATCGTCGCCATAGCGGAGAGGATGATTATCATGCCGAAACCAAACGAAGTCCACACGAGGGCGGCCATGACGACTATGCGGGCCGGCCAGGCCTGCGACAACCACGCCACGGGCGGGAGGCCAAGGAGCCGCAAGGGCTCGTTGGCGAGCCCGTTGGGCAGTACGAACGTGGTGAACAGGGCGCCTACGACGACCGGGGAAAGGACCCCCGGCACGAAGAAAAGGATGCGGAAGAGCCGCCAACCCAGGACTTGCTCATAAACGAGCACGGCGGCGACCAGTGAGCGAAACAGTATGGCCGGGACCGAGATCAGGAAGATCAGCGAGTTGACGAGCACCTCGCGCATGACGGTGTCCTGCCACAGGAGGCGAAAGTTTTCTATGCCGATGAACCGGGTCGACCGTGCCGTCCCAGGAGGTGAAGCTGTGGTAGATGGTGGACCCGATCGGGAACATCATCACGGCGACCACCAGCACCAAAGCGGGCGCCACGGCTACGTAGGGGAACGGCCCCAGCTTGCGACGGCGCAAGGGCGGCCGACGGTGCTAGCCCTTTTTGCGACCGCCCCCCACTGCCCTCGGCATCCACGCGGTCGACCGTTGTGGCCGACGTCGCCGGTATCCCCTTCCCCGCGATCATAGCGGCAAACAAACCCTGTCGGCGCTTCTGGCTTCGGGCATCCAACTGGCAAACGTTGCCTGTCGCGGCACTATGGTCAACTGCTCGAAGTGGCCAGGTAATTCTGCTCTTGTTGTTCGAGGCTCTTGGCCGCAGACGGATGGGCTGAGCGAGCCCCCAAAGACCCCGCTATTGGTCTGGTACCAGTAGGAGTCGATGCTCCCGGGCATTATGTTGTCGAAGGCCTCGGCCAGCTGGTAGTGCTGGACCCGGATGTACTGGTACGTCTCAGCCAGGACCGGGTCGACCGTCTTTAACGACGGCCCGGCAACGTATGCTGCGTTGTCCGGGAGCTGCCCGAAACCCTGGTCCAGTGCCATCTCCTGGACCTTTGTCGATACAAGGAACTTCACCAGCTCCATTGCCTGCTCGGGGTACTTAGTGTTCTTGAATATGACATAGTCGTTGTTGGGCCCGCCCGACAGGATCTTCGGGTATTTCGCACCGGGGAGTGCGGGGACCGGGAAGATGCCGATATTGGACTTCATGGCCCCGACCTCGAGGCTACCGTTGGCAAACCCACCCGTTATCGTCATGGCCCCGTTGCCCGCGGCGAACTGAGCAAAACTCTGGTTGTTATCGAGGGAGAGAGCGTCGGCATTAGTGAGCCCGTCAGCTTCGAGCTCGTGCCACGCCGTATACGCCCGGATGATCGTGGTCGAGTCGAGCGAAAGCTTGCCGGCGAACATGCTGAGGACCCCCTGCGTCCCGACTTCGCCCGATATGAGAGCATCCTGTGTCCAGGCGCCGTAATAACCGTCTCTTTTCCCCGAACTGGAAGGGTAAGATCCCCTTGGCCTTTACCTGTTTGGCGAGAGTGATCAGGCCCGGCCAAGTCGTCGGCAACGCGCTTGTGCTTATCCCGGCTTTCTTGAAAAGTGCCTTGTTGTAGTAGACAAAATAGTAGTACCCGGCGCCGTAGGGGACGCCATAGATAGGCCCGCTGTTTTTGAAGCCAGCGGTGGCAAATTGCCAACCCGTGTAAAGGGAGCCCTCGAAGCTGGGTGAGACGTACTTATTGAGCTGCAATAAGTAATCCGTGTTTTGCAGGATTTGCCCTCCGGCGAACAGCCCGGCGATGTCGGGCGTGTTGCCCGCCACCTCGGACGACTTGAGCAGAGTGGCGAAGGCGCTCTGGGCGTCCTGAGGGGTAGCGACTACTTTGACCTTGATGTTGGGGTACTGTTGCTCGAACAATTGGATCGCCTTGTTGGGCCAGAAGTTGGCATTCGAAACTCCGGGCGGAGGCGTACCAAACAGGTCGTTCCATATCGTCAGCGTCACAGTGCTCCCAAACGACGACCGGGCCTGAGCGGCAGCAAGACCGTTCGGCCCCACGGTGGACAGGCCGGCTAATGCAAACGTCGCCACCAGCGAAGCGTTGCAGGCGCGTAGGAATCGTCTTTTCACGGTTGCCTCCTTGGTTTTGCCCTAAATTGCAGGTATTATCGCGACTGGCAAACGAGCGGGCACCGCTCGAGCGTCTTGCCCTCCCCTCCCTTGCTCCCCCAACCCGGGTCGGCCGGTGCCCCCCGCTCAGGGTCAGTAGAAAGGGTTTTATCTGGGTGTTTCCTGCGGGAACGTCCACCCGGTGGCCGACGGCATAGGAAGCGCAACTGGACCAGGACTTGCCGAGGCGACCAGGGTAAAACATCGCCGGTCACGAGCGAGTTTAACTATTCGGAATGCTGGTCCAATAAGTGTAACGCCACACGCCGCTTTCCGTCAAGCCTTGCACCCTTGGCCGACCGGCACCCGGGCCGGGGGGACTGCTCGTCGTGGGTGCGATTGTTCAGGTCGATGGCGTTGAAGGTTGAAGGTCGAGTGAGCGAGTGTGAGAGAGGAGTGGCATCGCCCCCGAGCGCGCCGGTACCGGCGCACGAGCAGACTGGTGCGCGAAGCGACTGGGTGCACGAGGCGCGGGGCTGCCCCCATCTCAGTCGAGGTGTGGTGCGGCGGTGAAGCGGCCCCAAGGACGTTGGCCGCATCTGGTTGGGTAATGCAAGGCCGGGCATCGTATGATGACCAGCGCAGGCTCATCGCCTACGACCACGGCAACGCGCTCTGGGCGAGGTCGAGCCAGTTACCTGGAACAGTACGAGACGAAAGGGTTACGGACAATGGCGAACAACGTCGACATGCAATACACCCACCTCGGTCGGAGCGGCCTGCAGGTGAGCAGACTATGTCTCGGTACGATGAACTTCGGGCCGAAGACCAGCGAAGAAGACTCGTTCGCCATAATGGACCGGGCCCACGAGACGGGGGTCAACTTCTTCGACACCGCCAACGTTTACGGCCGCGCCGCCGGCGAAGGCGTCACCGAGCAGATCATCGGCAAGTGGTTCGCCAAGGGAGGTACGCGGCGCGAACGGACCGTACTGGCAACCAAAGTGTACGGGAACATGGGGGAGTGGCCCAACGAGTCGAAGCTCTCGGCGCTCAACATCCGGCGGGCCTGTGACGCTTCACTGCGACGCCTGAAGACCGATTACATCGACCTCTACCAGATGCACCATGTCGACCGGGACACTCCGTGGGACGAGATTTGGGAGGCCATGGAAGTGCTTCGCTTCCAGGGCAAGATCCTCTATGTCGGCTCTTCGAATTTCGCCGGCTGGCACATCGCCAAGGCCAACGAAGCGGCTGCCCGCCGCAACTTCCTCGGCCTCGTGTGCGAACAGTCGCTTTACAACCTGTTCGTGCGAGACGTCGAGAGGGACGTCCTCCCGGCGGCTCGCGACTACGGGGTGGGCATCATCGCCTGGTCCCCGCTCCAGGGCGGTCTCCTCGGGGGGATCCTCAACAAGCAGGCTGACGCGGGGCGGCGTTTCGAGGACCAGCGGGCTCAGAACACGCTGCGGGATAAGCACGAACAGGTCGAGGCCTTCGAAGCACTCTCCAAAGGCCTCGGCGAGGAACCCGCCAACGTCGCCCTCGCCTGGCTCCTCACCCGCGACGGGGTGACGGCGCCGATCATCGGCCCCCGGACGCTGTCCCAGCTGAACGTCGCACTGCGCGCCGTCGCTCTGGCCGGCGAGCTGGACGGCGAGACCCTCGAGCAACTCGACAAGCTCTTCCCACCGCACGGCGCCTCGCCGGAGGGCTACGCCTGGTAAACGAGAGACCCCGTAAACGAGAGACCTGGAACGGGTCTGAAAGGCCCGGGCGACGGGCGACTACCCATCTCGTCGCCCGGTCGCCTGCCTGACGTGTCGCTCGATCACCTGGTCAACCGGTCACCTCTCTTCACCAGTTGGCCGCGTAGTGGCCGTCGCCGTGCGGCCCGACTGACCTAACTCTGCTATATTTCACGCTGTTTCATGATGGTCCAAACGCCTGATTTTTATAGTTCGTGCACGCGACCCGGGTAATTGGGTAGCCTAACTATTTGATGGCCGAACTGAACTACAGCTCCGTGGGCTGGACCGCCGCCCGCCTCGCTCGTCACGTCGAAGTTGCGCTGGCCACTTTGGACCTTTCGCCGGCGCAGTACCGGATGCTGGTGCAGATAGCACGGGGTACCGATGCGTCGAGCACCCTGGCGCAGAAGCTTGCCGTTTCTGCCCCGAGCGTTACGTCCGTTGTCGACGGGCTGGTTCAGCGGGGCGCCGTCGAGAGGGCACCTTCAGTGGGCGACCGGCGCCGGATCGCACTGGCGTTGACCGACTACGGTCGCAACCTGCTCGATGCGGCGGAAGAGGCCTTGCGCCAACGCCTCCAGTCGATCGCGGACGAGCTGGAGGACGAGGGGCTCGTGTCGGGCGCTATCGCCGCCATGAGCATCTGGGGGGAGGCACTCGACCGTGCCCGGGCTCGGCGCCACGCCGAGAGGGCGGCCGGTGCCGTCGGGGCGCAGCCTTGAGCGTACGGACCCTCTTCCTCGGCTCGGACAACAGTGAGGTAGTCCGGGAGCTCGACGACCACCCGTACTCGCCGATCTCGGAAACCTCGCACTACGCGCCGCCGCGTGCGAATATCGACCCGGACTCGTCCAAGTCCTGGCTCAGACGGGCGTGGCCGGTCATCATGACGCACAAGGGCATCTGGTCGCTCTCTCTCCTGATGTCCTTCATCGCCCTGTTGTCGCAAGTCCAGATCCCGCGCCTGATCGGTAGCGCCATCAACGACTGCTTGCCTACAGCGGGCCACACCACCGACCTGAAGCCCCTCAGCGGCTACCTGACCTTGATCTTCATCGCCATCGGGATCCGCGAGATCTGCAACTACATCGGTAGACGTTGCCTTCTTACTACCGCCTACAGCTTCGAGTACGACCTCCGCCACATCGTTTACGAGCACTACATGTCGTTGTCGTTCCCGTTCTATGACCGGGTTTCGGTGGGCCAGCTCATTTCGCGAGCGAACTCGGACGTACGGGCCGTCCAGCAGTACCTGGTCATGGCGCCGACGGTGCTGGTCCAGTGCGCCGTTATTTTCGTCGCCTTTGCCGAAATGTTCACCCTCAATGTCCAGCTGACCCTGGTCACGGCCGCCTCGCTCCCGATCACTTTCCTGGTCGGCGTGGCCATGAGAAAGAAGATCTACCCCGTCTCGTGGCTAATCCAGGCCCGGCTGGCACAAATTGCGATGCTCGTCGAAGAGAACATTTCTGGCGTCCGGGTCGTCAAGTCCTTTGCCGCCGAGCAAAAGGAGCTCACAACCCTCGCTCGCTCCGCCGACGAGCTGCAATGGGGTTATATAAAGGACGCGGATATCCGGAGCACCTGGGCTCCCACACTCGAGAACCTCCCCCGGGTTGGCCTCGCCGTAATCCTGCTTTACGGCGGTTTCCTGGTTATCAACGACCACCTGGGCGTGGGGACGCTGTTCACGTTCCAGGCCTACATGCTCATTTTCCAGCCGCCTTTCAGGCAGCTCGGGATGGTGATCATGAACGGTCAACGGGCCTCGGCTTCGGCTAACCGGATCTACGAAATCCTCGACCAACCACAGGAGATCACCGACCATCCGGGTGCTGTCGACCTCGTTGATTGTAAAGGTGACGTCCGTTACGAGCACGTCGGTTTCGCATATTCAGATGGCACACAGGTGCTCAACGACTTCGACCTCCATATGGCCCCCGGCGAAACGGTGGCTATCGTCGGCCGGACGGGCTCAGGAAAGACGACCGTGGGCCGGTTGCTCAATCGGTCGTACGATGTTTCAGCCGGGCGCTTGTTGATCGACCGGCGCGACGTGCGCGATTACACGCTCGAGAGCCTGCGCGCCAACGTGGGCTTTGTGTTCGACGAGCCGTTCTTGTTTTCGGTCTCGGTGAGGGACAACATTGCGTACGGTAGGCCAGCCGCAACACTGGACGAAATTGTCGCCGCGGCGAAAGCGGCCGATGCCGACGAGTTCATCGTCCGGCTCCCCGAAGGCTACGACACGGTCATCGGGGAACGGGGCTACACGCTTTCGGGTGGCCAGCGCCAGCGCATGGCAATCGCCCGGACATTGCTCGTCAACCCGCCGGTGCTCGTCCTCGACGACGCCACCAGCGCCATCGATGTGCAGGTGGAGCAGCGCATCCATGCGTCGCTCACGAAGCTGATGGCAAACCGGACAACCCTTATCATCGCCCACCGCCTGGCCACGATCAGCCTGGCGGACCGCGTCATCCTGGTTGACGACGGTCACATCATCGCGTCGGGCCGCCACCAGGACCTCCTCGAGAACGACCCCCGCTACGCCGAGGTGCTGGCCCGGGTGGTAGAAGAAGGCGAGCGGGAGATGCAAGAATGAGCATGGCCTTCGGGGGCGGCCCCATGTGGGGCGGCGGTGGTGGTGGCGGTATGCGTCCCGGTGCCTGGGGGGGGCGCGGGAAACGCGACCGGGGGCGGAGCGCCCTTTGCCGGTGTCCCACCAGAACTGGAAGACGCGGTCAACAAACTCGTCGAGACCGAGCCGGACCACGGCGAGCCCGATGCGGTGTTCACGCAGCGGCCAACAGATACGCGGGTCCTGACGCTCAGGAGCATGATCCTCGACCGCCGCCGCGTTGCCCTGCTCTCGCTACTGTTCCTTACCGTCGAGACCATCGGTTTCCAGACCGGTCCCTTCCTGACCCAGATCGGTATCGACTATGGGCTCGTCGGTAAGGAAAAGCACCTGGACATCGTGATCGCATGCGGGCTCATTTACCTGGTGACGGTCCTGCTGACGGTGGTGGTCGAGCGGGCCCGGATCCGCAATACGGGCCGCCTCGCCGCCCAGGTCATGAACGACCTGCGGGTCCGCGTTTATGCCCAGATCCAGCGCTTGTCACTCGACTATTTCACCGACGAGAAGGCCGGTGTGATCATGACGCGGATGACGAGCGACATCGAGGCGCTCCAGCAACTCCTCCAGGATGGGCTCGTCCAGTTTGCCATCCAGGGCATGACCATGCTCCTCGTGACCGTGATCCTTCTGTCTTACAACGTCAAGCTGGCCCTGATCACCATCCTGATCGTGGTACCGACGCTCACGGTTGCTTCTCTTTGGTTCCGCTCGGCCTCGGAGAGGGCCTACCTGCTCGTACGTGACAGGCTGGCCGGCGTAATATCGGACGTCGCCGAGAGCCTTTCCGGTGTACGGATCATTGCCTCCTACAACCGCCAACGCAATAACGTCGTCCACCACCGCAACGTGCTGGGGGCCTACCGCGACGCCAACTACCAAACGGCGCGGGTGACGGCCAATTACTCGACGGTAAGCGACTTCATCGGCCTGATGGGCCAGGCGCTGTTGCTCCTGATCGGCGGGACAATGGTGATTAACTCGTGGCACAATGTGCCTGGCGTTGGTCTCGTGCAGGATGCTCACCCCGAGCTCATGATCGGCCAGTTGACGGCTTTCGTGCTCTACCTCGGGTCTTTCTTCCAGCCGATCCAGCAGCTTGTCCAGCTGTACAACACCTACCAGCAGGGGCAGGCGGCGGTGAGCAAGCTGCGCGTCCTGCTGGACACTCAGCCGTCCGTCCCGGAGAAAGAGGACGCCTACGAGCTGCCGGCAATAGACGGCGCCATAGCCCTCGAGGACGTGGACTTCTCGTACAACAAGGACGACTTCGTCCTCCATGACGTGAACATCTCCATCCGGGCGGGCGAATCGGTCGCCTTTGTCGGCCCCACCGGCGCCGGCAAGTCCACCATCGCCAAGCTCGTCACCCGGTTTTACGACCCGACCAACGGCCGTGTGACGATCGACGGTCACGACCTCACCGACGTCACTTTGAATTCGCTGCGTCGTCAGCTTGGCGTCGTGCCCCAAGAACCCTTCCTGTTCACCGGGACGATCCGCGACAACGTCGCCTTCGCCAAGGCCGGATGCGACCAGGGAAGAAGTCGACGAGGCGATCGAAGCGGTCGGGTTGACCGAGCTCATGGACCGCCTCCCTCGCGGCATCGACACCCAGGTGCATGAGAGAGGTCAGTCCCTCTGTCCGGGGAACGGCAGCTGATCGCGCTGGCGCGGGCCTTTGTGGCCGGGCCTCGGGTGCTCGTGCTCGACGAGGCCACTTCCAACCTGGACCTCAAGTCCGAGGTAAAGGTGGAGCGTGCCCTTGACCGCTTGCTCCAGGGCCGGACGGCGATCCTCATCGCCCACCGGCTCACGACGGCTATGCGGGCGGACCGGATAGTGGTGGTCGACCACGGCCGAATTGTGGAGGTCGGGTCGCATGACGACCTCGTCGCCGCTCGGGGGCGTTACGCCGAGATGTTCGACACGTGGTCCCGGGAGCACGGCGACGAGCGTCACGAAGCGCTGGTCGTCCCTGAAGCGGAGGCCATTGGCTTCGAGCCGGCCTGACCGCCGGAAATTGACGGGCCGGACCGACGCGGGGACGGGCCTTTTGGAGCCCGGGCCTATCTAATAGTTACGAGAGAAATCCGCGGAGCAGGGCGGCGGTAGCGTCGACGTGCTCCTCCATTACCCTGCGGGCCTGACGGGCATTATTGCTGAGCAGAGCGCGCACCAAGGCCGCGGTGCTGCTTGTTGGAATGCGTTATTGGCGGGTCAAGCGGGGGGATAGCGTTCAGCAGGTCGTTGAGGACCATGCGCACCTCGGCCACCGCTCGCGTCACCATCGGGGAACCCGTTAACTCGGCGATGGTCAGGTGCAGGCGGGCGTCGGCCTGGCGGTAGCTGCTCATGGGAGCAGAGTCGACCTCCCTCAGGCTGGCTCGCAACCTGGCTTGTTGAAGCTCGTTGAGCTGACGCTGGGCAACTATCTCGGCTGCTCCCGGCTCGAGCACCTTCCGAAACGTCAGGGCGTCCTCGAGGGACCCTCCGAGCACGCCGGCAATGCGGCGGGCCTCGGCCGCGTTTGGGTTGGGACGGTACAGGACGAACGTGCCCCCGAAGCGCCCCCGCCGGGGCTCCACGTAGCCCGCTTGCTGAATGCTCCTGATCGCCTCCCGCAGCGTGACGCGGCTCACACCGAGCCGGCTGGCTAGCTCACGCTCGGGCGGGAGCCTCTCGCCATGAGGGACGATACCGAGCTTGATCACCTGTAGAAGGCGTTCAACGGTCTCCTCGTACGCGTTCCCCGCCCGCACCACGTGGAAAACGGCGGCGGCGACGCTCCCGGTCTCATCCCCCGGCCGGATCCGGTTCTGTGGGCCGCATAGTCCCGAGGATACGCCGCCGTCATCGCGGATAGCCTGGTCCGGTTGACAACGTCACAATGCCCGGATTGAATGGGCATAGCTGCAAAGGACTGTTCTTAGACGTTTTACGAGCCGGGCTGGTCGGGCGACGACCAGTGCTCTAGTGAGACCGGGGAGGGTCGAAAAAACGGTGTGTGGGATCGTCGGCCTGACCTGTCGTACGGACCGTTACAAAGCCGCCCTGGGAGAGCTGGTCGTCCCCATGCTCGACGCCCTCGCCACCAGGGGCCGGACTCGGCCGGCATCGCGGTCTACCAGCGGGACTTGTCCCGTCCCGGTTGGAAATACTCGCTCAAGGCACCCCGGCCCGGGTGGCCGTGGGCTGAGGTGGCGGCTGGCCTCGAGCAGGAGACTGGCCAGGCGGTCGAGCTACACGAGCGAGGCCCGGACGCCGTGGTCGTGACGGCGTCGACCGAAGAGCAGCTGCGCCGCGCATTGCACGAAGTGGCCGCCGGTACGGCCATCTTCGGGTTCGGGAGAGCCATGGAGGTCTTCAAAGGAGTTGGACGGGCCAGCACGGTATGCGACCGCTACGCCGTCGCCAGGATGTCGGGTTATCAGGCCGTCGGCCACACCAGGATGGCCACCGAGTCCGCCGTGACGATCGCTCACTCGCACCCGTTTTGTCCTGCCGCTGACGTTGCCCTGGTCCACAACGGGAGTTTTTCGAACTATGCCAGTATCCGTCGTGAGCTGGCGGACGAGGGGATCCGCTGCGAGACCGACAACGACTCCGAAGTAGCCGCCCGGTGGCTCGCGGCTGACATGGCGGAAGGGGCGAGCCTCGACGACGCCCTGGGCCACCTGCGTAAGCGCTTCGACGGCTTCTTCACGCTGCTTGTGACGACCGGCCAGGAGTTCGCCGTCGTGCGGGATTCTTTCGCCTGCAAACCGATGGTGGTGGCCGAAACGGCCGACTATGTTGCTGTCGGGTCGGAGTTTGTGGCACTGGCCGGGCTCCCCGATATCGAGGACGCCCGGGTGTTCGAGCCTGTCCCCGAAGAGGTCTACTCGTGGACGACGGCGTAATAACCCTTTCTTGCGCCGAGCTACCGGTGCGTGAGGTCAACACGGTCCTCCGAGGGTTGGCCGCCGGTAGCAAAGTACGGATAATGCACCCGGACGGCCGCCACAACCTGGCGGTCGGGATCCCGGTCGAACTGGAGGTCACCATTGAGGGTAACGGCGGTTATTTCATCGGCGGCCTGTGTGATGGCCCGGACATAACGGTAAATGGTTTCGTCGGTTGGTCGGTGGGTGAGAACTTGATGTCCGGCGTGGTCCGGGTCCGCGGCAACGCCTCCGAGTGCACCGGCGCGTCAGCGCACGGCGGGGTGGTTGTCGTTGAAGGAGATGCCTCCTCCCGGGCCGGGATCTCGTTGAAGGGTGGCGCCATCGCCGTCGCCGGCGATGTCGGCCACATGAGCGGCTTTATGGCCCAGGCGGGCACCATCCTGGTCGGAGGTGACGCCGGAGCGTCCCTCGGTGACTCGCTTTACGAGGCGGTGATATATGTGGGCGGCCGGTTCCGTTCTCTTGGATTTGACGCCCGGGTGGAGGACTTAACCGAAGCAGACGTGCACCGCGTCGCCGAGCTGGTAAAAGTGGCCGGTTTCGACCACATATCGGCGCAAAATGTCGTCCGGGTGGCGTCCGCTAAGGAGCTGTACCAATTCGATGCTTTGAAGGGCCAACAGTACTGATGGAGGCTGACGACGAACCACCCTGACCCCTCGCAGCTCCCAGGGCGCCTCCCGGCTACGGGCATGGTGGCGAGCCACACGTTCCCACCCGAGGTTGTGGCCCAAATCCAGGAAATGGCTGAGCTTGGTCATTATGAGATCCGGGGCTGGGGAGCTATGCGGCACCTCCCTACGTTTGACGACCTCGTGTTCCTCACGGCCTCGGCATCGCGTTACCCGCTCGAGGGTTATCGTGAGCGCTGCGACACGGCCACCGTTCTCGGCGCTCGTTACGCCTCCAAGCCCCTCCACCTCGAAATCCCGATAACGATTGCCGGCATGAGTTTTGGGGCGTTGTCCGCCCACGCCAAAGAGGCCCTGGGCCGGGCGGCCAGCGCGCTGGGGACATCTACCACGACAGGCGACGGGGGCATGACCCCGGAGGAGAGGAAGGCCTCGAGCACCCTTGTTTACCAGTGCCTGCCGTCTCGTTACGGTTTCAACCCTGAGCACCTTCGCCAGGCCGATGCGATCGAGGTCGTGATCGGCCAGGGCGCCAAGCCCGGGGGAGGAGGGATGCTGCTCGGCCAGAAAGTGAGCGCGCGCGTCGCCGCCATGCGGACGCTGCCTCCCGGGGTAGACCAGCGGTCGGCTTCTCGCCACCCCGACTGGACCGGGCCTGACGACCTCCGCATCAAGATCGAGGAATTGCGGGAGGCAACCAATTGGGAAAAGCCCGTCTACGTTAAATTGGGCGCCACCAGGGTGGCGAATGACGTGAAGCTGGCCGTGGCGGCCGGTGCCGACGTCGTGGTGGTGGACGGGATGCAAGGGGGTACCGGGGCTACGCCTACTGCTTTCATCGAGCACACGGGTATCCCTACATTGCCCGCTGTCCGCCTGGCCGCTGAGGCGCTGCGCGAGGTCGGCAAGCAGCACGAAGTCCAGCTCATTGTCTCCGGTGGCATCCGCTCGGGCGCTGATGTGGCCAAGGCGCTCGCTCTTGGGGCCACGGCGGTTTCGATCGGGGTGGCCGCCATGGTCGCCCTGGGTTGCAACCGGTCCACTTACCAGCGAGATGGCGCGGAGCGTGACGCCACCGGCGACTACGCCGCCCTCGGGACGGCGCCCGGGTTTTGCCACCACTGTCACACCGGCCTTTGCCCTGTTGGCGTAACCACTCAAGATCCTGACCTCGAAACCCGGCTCGACCCCGAAGTTGGGGCTCGCCGGGTCACCAACTACCTGAGGGCGATGACCATGGAGCTCACCGCGTTGGCCCGGGCGTGCGGAAAATCGAACGTCCACAACCTAGAGCCCGAGGACCTGGTCGCGCTCGACGGTCGAAGCAGCCGCGATGGCCAGGGTGCCTCTCGCGGGCACCAACTGGGTACCCGGCGAACCCACCGGTTAGGCAGAGAGCGCCAGAGAGGACGCGAAAATGTCGGATGCGCCGAGATCGTTCGTCGATACGGAGGAACTCAGGTCGAAAGCCAGGCAAGACGGTGTCGAGTTTTTCTTCGCCATGTTCGTCGACATGCACGGCAAGCCCTGCGCCAAACTCGTCCCGGTCGAAGCCCTCGACGTTTTATTGTCAGGTGGAGCGGGTTTCGCCGGGTTCGCCGCCGGGGCGATGGGCCAAAGCCCGGCGGACCCGGACTTGATCGCCGTGCCCGACCCGGCGTCGTACGCGCTCGCCCCCTGGCAACCGGGGCTGGCAGTGGTCCAGTGCGACGTCCATGTTGAGGGCGCGCCCTGGCCCTATTCGCCGCGTACCATCCTCAAACAGGTGCTCGAGTTGGCGAGCGCACGTGGTTTTACCCACCAGGTTGGCTGCGAAGCCGAGTACTTCCTTGTAGACCGGTCGGCGGACGGACGCCTCAGCGTTGCCGACGCAGCCGACCGGCTCGAGTCTCCTTGCTATGACGCCAAGGCTCAGCCGGATGTACGACCATGTCACTACCGTCTCCAGGTACCTGAACCAGCTTGGCTGGGCGAACTACGCCAACGACCACGAAGACGCCAACGGCCAGTTCGAACAGAACTTCCGTCACGCTGACGCACTTACCACGGCCGACCGCGTCGTCTATTTCCGCTATATGGTCCACTCTCTGGCCCAAAGGGCCGGCATGACCGCCACTTTCATGCCCAAGCCTTTCACCCGCCTGACGGGCAACGGGCTCCACTTGCACTCGAGCCTATGGGACGCCACTACCGGGGCCGAGCTCTTTGACGACCCCGGCGACCCCCGTGGGCTGGGTCTTTCGCAAGTTGCCTATTCCTTCATAGCCGGCGTACTCGAGCACGCGCCGGCGCTCGCCGCCATCACGTGCCCCAGCGTCAATTCCTACAAGCGCATGGGCGTCGAGGCACCTCTCTCGGGAGCGACCTGGGCGCCCGCGTATGTCACCTACGGAGGTAACAACCGGACCCAGATGCTCAGGATCTCCGGCGGGGCCAACGTCGAGAACCGGGCTTGTGATGGAGCCGCCAATCCTTATCTCGCCATAGCGGCCCAGCTGGCGGCCGGTCTTGATGGTATCGACCGCCGTCTCGACCCGGGTGAGCCCAACCGTGACAACCTTCATGCGCTGGCGCCCGGGGAGGTCGCCCGGCGCGGCATCCGTTCGCTCCCACCTACGCTGTTGCACGCCGTGGAGGAACTGACAAAAGACGACATCCTGTGCCAGGCGCTTGGCAAAACGCCCGACGGGCATTACGTCGACTACTACGCCTCGGTGAAGCGTCACGAGTTCCTCTCCTGGCATGCCGTTGTAACCGACCTGGAGATCGACCGTTACCTGGAACTCTTCTGACTCGGGAAGTCCCCCAATGGGACCTTCCGGGCCGATCGTAAGCAAACCACACGCGTTTACAAGGACCGACAAAGGTACGTGACCACAACTGCCGGGCGCAACGGCCGGCGTGATATCCGCCAGCAAATAAAGACGTACGCCAGGAGCCTGGCCCCCGGGCACTATTCTGCCCTGGGCCTGCTCAGGCACGGCTTTTCTCAACAAGATTGGCCTCGTGCCTGGCGGTCGCTAGAGCTGCGGCCCAGCTACGACGTCGTGGTCATCGGTGCGGGTGTGCATGGCCTGGCGACGGCCTATTACCTTGCTCGCGACCACGGCGCTCGCCGCGTGGCCGTCCTGGACAAGGGCTACATAGGAGGCGGCGGCTCCGGTCGGAACACGGCCATAATTCGTTCCAATTACCTCACTCCCGAGGGTGCCAGGTTTTACGAACGTTCGGTCCACCTCTATCGCTCGCTCTCTGACGAGCTCAACTTCAACGTCATGTTCGCTCAGCGAGGGCACCTCACTTTGGCCCACACCGACAGTTCGCTGCGCACAATGCGGTGGCGAGCGGAGGTCAACAAGCTGGAGGGCGTCGACTCCGAGGTCATCTCGCCGGAGGAAATAAAGGTGCTTGTGCCGTACATGGACGTCTCTTCCCGTACCCGTTACCCCGTCCTCGGCGCCTTGTACCATCCTCCTGGCGGGATCATCCGCCATGACGCCGTCAACTGGGGGTACGCCCGCGCCGCCGACGCCCTTGGCGTAGAAATCCATCAGGAGACGGAGGTGCTTGGCATCTCCGTGGAGCGCGGCAGGGTTAGCGGCGTGAGCACCAGTCGCGGGTCGGTGGCGGCGCCGGTGGTCGTTAATTGCACGGCCGGGTGGGCCAGCCTGGTGGCCGACATGGCCGGGGTGCCTTTGCCGATCACGACACACCCCCTCCAGGCCGCCGTCACCGAGCCCGTAAAAATGTTCCTTCAGGCGGTGGTCGTTTCGGGCAGCCTGCACGTATACGTCAGCCAAACCGACCGCGGCGAGCTGGTATTCGGCGCCAGCACCGACCCGTACCCGTCGTACTCGATGCGCGGTTCGCTTGAATTTACCGAGGAACTGGCCAGCCATGTCCTGGAGCTCATGCCGGGGATCGCCAAGATGCGCGTCCTGCGCCAGTGGGCCGGGATATGCGACCTTACCCCTGACTTCTCTCCGATCATGGGGATGACCGAAGTGGAAGGTTTCCTGGTCGACGTGGGTTGGGGCACGTACGGTTTTAAAGCCGGCCCGGCGGCCGGGGAGTCGATGGCGGAGCTGATCGCGACAGGTAAGACGCCTGAGCTTATTGCTGCTTTCGACCTGGCCCGGTTCGTCGAAGGCCGTCTGGTGGGGGAGCGAGGGGCGGCGGCGGTTGGGCACTGAGGCCGTTGTGGACATGATCGCGACAGGGCGTTGATCCTCATCCCGTGCCCCTATTGCGGGCCCCGCAATAGCAACGAGTTCGCCCATCGGGGGGAGGGCCACCCGCGGCCCAACGTCGAGGGTGTGAGCCGTGAAGAGTGGCGGTCCTACCTGTACTTGCGCCGTAACCCGGCCGGCTGGGCTCGAGAGACCTGGTTGCACCGCTTCGGTTGTGGCCGGTTTTTCGTAGCAGAGCGCAACACCGTCACCAACGAAGTGCGGGCTACGCACGCCATGGGCGAGAGAGCCGACTGAGACCGTGGCGGCTCCTGCCCGCACCAGATTTGCCGGCTCCCGATTCGCCGGTGAGGACATGCGGTTGTCGCCGCAGCCGGGTGAGGTACTCGACCGCTCCATGTCGCTCTGGTTCACCTGGGGCCGCCGGCTTTACTCGCGGGTTCCGGGGCGATACCATCGCTTCGGCCCTGGCTGCCTCGGGCGAGCGTGTGTTCTCCCGGAGTTTCAAGTACCACCGGCCCCGAGGGCTACTGACGGCGACCTTCCACGATCCCAATTGCATTGTCCAGGTTGACGATGAGCCCAACGTCCGTGCTGCTCACAGGCGCCTCCGCCCCGAGATGGCTGTAAAGGCCCAGAACGCCTGGCCGTCGCTTGGCTTCGATGTTGGAGCGGCGAACGCCGCCCTTTCGCGCTTTATCGGGGCCGGTTTTTATTACAAAACGTTTATGAAGCCCGAGCGGCTTTGGCCCTCCTATGAGAGGGTGCTACAGCGCTTCGCCCCCGGCGGCCGGGTGGCCGATAGCTCGCCCCGGGCCGAGTACGACAAGCGTTACGCCCATCCCGAGGTGCTCGTGGCGGGGGGCGGGCCGTCCGGTATGGCGGCTGCCATCGCGGCTGCCGAGGCGGGCGCCTCGGTGATGTTGGTCGAAGAGGAGTACGAGCTCGGCGGGCACCTTCGCTACGGTGGCCAGGCCGAACTGGCGCTACTGGCCCAATTGCGCCGGGCCGTGTCTCAACACGACGGTATCGAGGTACTCACCAACTCTGTTGTCACCGGCCGTTACGACGACAACTGGGTGGCCGTGCTGCAGCGCGAACTGCCTCATGTCACTGAGCGGCTGGTCAAGGCCCGGGCGGAGGTGTTGGTAGTGGCGCCCGGGCTCATCGAGAGGCCTTATGTTTTCGAAGGGAACGACCTTCCCGGGGTCATGCTGTCTACGGCCGCCCGAAGGCTCGTCAACCTTTACGCCGTGAGACCGGGGCGACGAGCCGTCGTGTTCACCGCCAATGGCGAAGGCGTCGTCGCCGCTCAGAATCTTCGAGACCGCCGGGGTCGGGGTCGTCAGACTGGTCGACGCCCGCAAGGGTGAAGGCGTGCGCCGGGCCAGGGGGAGAGGCCAGGTCGCCGCTGTGGAGCTGGAAGACGGCTCGAGCATCGAGTGCGACTTGCTGGTGACAGCCGTTGGGTGGACGGCTCCGACCTCGTTGCTCAATATGTCGGGTGACGTGCCGCGGTACGAGCCATATTCGGCCCGCTTCGTGCCTGGCGGCCACCTGCCCCAAAACGTCCTGGCCACCGGGGGGATCGTGGGCGACGGATCCCTTGACGAGCTCGTGGCCCACGGCCGCGCCGTTGGCGCGTCGGCGGCCGCAAGAGCAGCAGGTAAAACTGGGCCAAAAATACCCGGCCTCGTCCCCCTTCCCCACCTCGCCCTGTTCCGGGCTACGACGCACGGGTTTGTCGATTTCTCGGAGGACGTTTCTTCAAAGGACGTCGTCGCGGCCGCCCGGGAAGGTTACGAATCAGCTGAGCTGGCGAAGCGCTATACCACGGCGACGATGGGCCCCACCCAGGGCAAGCTGGAGACGGTCAACACAATGGCCGTCCTGGCCGAGGCGACCGGCCGGACCATCGCCGAGACGGGGACGACCGTCTGGCGGCCGCCTTATGTCCCCGTCAGCCTGGGGGCACTGGCCGGGCGGCTTCATGAGCCGGTGCGTTATTCCCCGATACAACCCTGGCACGAGGCGCACGGAGCGGTGCCGCTTGTAGCCGGGCAGTGGATCCGGCCGGAGCACTATGGGGACCCGGCGGCCGAAGTACGCAATGTCCGCCAAAACGTAGGGATAATCGACGTCACGCCGCTGGGCAAGCTGGACCTCCGGGGCCCTGACGTCCCCCGGCTCCTCAATTTGCTGTACGTCAACAAGTGGTCGAGGCTGGATATCGGCTCGGTCCGTTATGGGGTGATGTGCGGCGAGGACGGGGTGGTCCTGGACGACGGGGTGACCGGTCGCGTCGGCGAGGAGCACTACCTCATGTCCACGACTTCGTCGGGAGCGGCGGCGACGTGGGAGTGGGTCGAAAGCTGGCTTCAGTGCGACCACCGGGACTGGCGGGCCCACGCCACCCAGGTGACCACCGCCTATGCGAGCATCAACGTTGCCGGGCCCGCCTCACGCCAGCTACTTGGCCGGCTCGTCACCGACGTCGACCTGTCGCCGGACGCATTTGCGTACATGCGGGTCCGAAAAGGGACGATCGCGAACGTGCCTGATTGCTACATGTGGCGGATCGGCTTTACCGGTGAGCTTAGCTACGAGATCCACGTGCCGGCCAGTTTTGGCCTGCACGTCTGGGAGCACTTGCTCGAAGCCGGCACCGACCTCGGTATTCGGGCCCTTTGGCGTCGAGGCCCAGCGCATCATGCGCCTGGAGAAGGGCCACCTGATCATGAGCCAGGATACCGACGCCACGACGCAGGCCTTTGCCGCCGGACTCGACTGGCTGGTCAAGCTCGACAAGGCCGATTTCGCCGGCAAGCCGGAGCTGGTTTTCGAGCATGAACAGGGGCCGCGCTTCAAACTCGTCGCTTTGCAGCCCGTTGCGCCGGCAACGGTACCGCCCGAGGGGAGCCAGATTGTGGGAGACGGGAACTCGATAGTTGGGCGCGTAACTTCGAGCCGGTTCTCCCCGACCTTACAGCGCTCTATTTGCCTGGGTTACGTCCTCAATTCACTTTCCCACCCCGGCACCAGGGTCACCGTGCACTTACCCGACGGGGGCGATATCGAGGCTCTGGTGATGGACCAGTTGGCTCACTTCGATCCCGAGGGAGCGCGGCTGCGTGGCTGAAACGACTGTTGGCGCCGGTCGTCCACTGCGAGAGGTGCCCTTGGCCCGGAGCCCGGTCCAGCCCGCCCCACCGACGGCCCGCCGTGGCGATTGGGAGGTCTCTGCCCGCCGGTCAACGGCCGCCCTGCGCCTGGCTGACATAACCCCGCTCTCGAAGGTCCAGGTCCGGAGCGGGCCGCCGGACCGAACTGAGCAATTCGAAGGAGTCCCGTTCGGGAGAGCGGCGCGCGACGCCTCTGGCAATCTGGTCATCGGCGCCGGGCCCGGCGAATGGCTGGTCCTCGGGCCAATGGGCACCGCTAAGGACATATTGGCCCGAGTGCACGCGGCCGGCACCGTGCCGTTGACGACGGCAGTCGACCTTACTCACGGCCTGGCCCTGGTACGCGTGAGCGGTACCGGCTCACGACCCGCTCTTTCGAAGCTCTGCCCGATTGACCTGTCGGGTCGCCGCACCCCGGACGGCGCCGCCTTTCGGACCGCACTCGCCGGGCTGGTCGTCGGCGTGGTGCGTGACGACAGGGCTGGCGAGCCGTCCTACCTGGGCTATTGCGAGCGCTCATCGGGGCAGTACCTGTGGGACGCCCTGATGGACGCCGGGGCGGAGTTTGGCATTGATGTGGACGGTTACCCGGTCGACGAGATCTGAAACGTTCGGCTCATCGGGCGACATAGGCGCCCTTCGCTCCTATAATCACGGCCCATGAGCGCAAACGAGGAGCCGTCCGTTTCTCAGGTTGACTTTTCGGGTTTGACGGCCGTTGTTTACGAGAACAGCTTTATCCGCGTCACTTTGCTCCCCGACGTCGGCGCCAAGATCGTGGGGTTGATGGACCTGACTTTGAGCCGGGAGTGGATAACCCAGGCCACCAGGCCCATTCGTCGACTGGCCGCCGTGACCGACGAATGGGAGGAGTACGACCGGAGCGGCTGGGACGAGTGCTTTCCGAGTATTGGAGGTGGTTATTACCCCACAGGCCCGTGGGCGGGCGCTGCCTTGCGCAGTCACGGTGAGCTCTGGCAGCGACCCTGGAGCTGGAAATCAGTTGACAACGGCGTGGCAACGACCATCTATGGTCTCCGTTTCCCCTACGAGTTCACGCGCCACCTGCGGCTGAAGGGCAGGAGCCTCGAGGTTACATATACGGTCCGGAATTTGTCGGAGCTGCCGTTCCTCGGCATGTGGTCCATGCACCCCCTGTTCCACGTGCACCCCGGAATGCGGATTTTGCTCCCGCCCGGGTCAAGGATGGTGGTTGACTCCGACCTCGAGGACCTTGGGGAGGCACGCTACCGGGAGCGGTTCGCGTGGCCCTGGCTCGGCCAAGGAGGTGGCCGAGAGGATCTCTCCGTCCTGAGAGCGTCGCCCGAGGGCCATGCGCTCAAGTTGTTCAGCGAAGCACATGAGGTCGGCCGAGCGGCCTTGAGCGATCTGGCCCAGGGCGCCTGGGTCGGGTTCGAGGTGGACCCGGAGAGCGTCCCCCACTTCGGGGTCTGGCTCAACGAGGGGCGCTGGCCGACAGCCGAGGGGGGCCTTTTCCACGTCGCCCTCGAACCGACGTCAGGGTTCGCGGACAACCTCGAAGTGGCAAATGCGCTGGGCCCCGGGTCGTGGGTCCCTGCGCACGGTTCCCGACAGTGGCACGTGTCGATGGTCTTTGGTTCGGCCCACGAGGACGCCGTCTCATTTGTGAATGGCCGCTGACTGCGCGCACTTTCACCCGCTGCTCCGTTCGATTGAACGCTGGCTCTTGACATCCCACGGTGGGGACCTATGATGAGGGACGGGTAAACGGTCCTCTGCACCGGTTCGCAACGTCATACGCGGACCTGGTTGGAGAGCCTTCGTTTTCCTCAGAGGGGAAGCTTCGTTAGGACGGTGGTGGGTTCGAACAAATAGCATTCAACTGAGGTATTTCCTCGCCAAAGCGGCTATCCGGCCCGTGACGCCGTCACGGGCCATTCCCATCGGAAATGCAGTTCAACGGCGGCCGGCGGTCGGCGAACTTCACAATCGAAGCTCCTCCTTTATCAATATTCCTGCCTGCAACAGCCATCGTAGAAGGGGGTACCAAACGGTGAATGAAGCGCAACGCAACGTCCCATGGCGAAAGCTTGTTACCCGTCGCCAGTTCCTGGCCCACGCGGGTAAAGGAGCGATGGCCCTGGGCACCACTGGCGCATTGCTCAAGCAGTTCCCGGAGGCCCGGAGGGCCAACGTGGCTGACTACAGGGCTGACGCTTCGGGTGTAACGTTGCAGCTCGGCATCGAGTACACGGCCGCATCCGAACAGGACGCCGTCCGCAAGATCCTCATCGAACCCTTCCTTGCTACCCACAGCGAAGTCTCCAATATCACGTTCGATTCGTTCGGCAACAACCTCGACCACGACCTGAAACTTGATTTCACCGCCGGGACGGGACCGGATATATTCGACGAAAATGGGCCATCGTGGATGCCGCCGTTCGCAGAATCTCACTCCGCCCTTGTCATGGACGAGCTCTACCGCGCGCTATAACCTTGACAAGCGTCTTTTCCCCTTCGCTTACGGGCCGTGCAAGTACAAGGGCCACTACTACAGTGTGCCGGTGGAATATGAAGGGTTGCACCTCTTTTACAATGTCGACATGTTCAAGAAGTACGGCTGGAGCGTACCGCGCACTTACAACGAGGTGATCGACCTCGGGAAGGAAATCCAGTCAAAGGGCCTGATGGTCTTCATAACCGGTTTGGCGGGCTGCCTAGGGTGCTGGGAATGGTGGTACACGTACGCTATGAACGCCGAGCTTGGCAACAAAGGGCTCTATGAAATACTGACTGGCGCTCGGCCCTGGACAGATGCCGGAGCCGTCACGGCAATGGAGAAGCTGAAGAACCTCTGGGACCTGGGTTACATCTCCGACAAGGATGCTGCGGCCATCTCCGGCGACGAGGAGTGGACCTACTTCGGGGAGCAGAAGGCCGCCATGATCATGGAAGGGACGTGGGCCTTCGGCACGATCGAGCAATATGTCAAGGACTTCACGTACGGCGTCACGACCGTCCCGATGTTCAACACAGCGGTGGCCCCCGTCACGCCCGTTGGCGTCGGCGAGGTGATGGGGAATCCATAGCGCGACGAGCTACCCGTCCCTCTGCGAGGACTTTGTCGCTCAGTTGGCGGCGCCCACGTCAGACGCCGTCGCCGCCAAGGTGGCCGTCGAGTTGGCCGGCATATACGTCCCCTGCCTGCCCATTTCGCCGTCCGCCTTCCCCGCCGGGGCCCGAGGCTGTACCCGCAGGCGTTGGCGGCATTACAACAGGCCATGACCAACGGGACTGCCGGGTATACATCCTGGTCGTTCTGGCCGTTCCAGACGGAGTCATATATGTTCGACAACCTGGCCGCGGTCATGGACGGCTCGATGCCCATAATGGCCTACCTCAAGGGAGCTCAAGCTTCTTTCTCAAAGGCGATAGCGGCCGGCTACCTCCCGACGGTGCCCGCCCCGAAATGACCGGGCCAACCCCGAAATGACCACACGCGGCGAGATGGCCTCCTGTAGATGGCGGTAACGCTGGGGAGCGTTCAGGTGGACACGGCCCGCCCCAAAGGGCGGGCCGTTTCACTGACCTGGCGGCGGCGGGGCTGGTTGTTTGTCCTGCCGGCCCTCGTCATCAACGTCCTGATCGTCGGGCTTCCCTCGATGGCCAGCTTTGTGCTCTCGCTGTACAATTGGAGCGGTATCGGGACGGCGAAGTTCATAGGGTTTAGCAATTTCGTCCAGCTCTTCGGTCACGACCCCGTGTTTATCGAGGCCATCGAGCATGTCTTGATATGGACGGCCTTCTTTCTCACGGTCCCCGTGTGCCTGGGCTTGCTTAGCGCGGTGATGCTCACCCGGGTGAAGCGCTTCCGGATATTCTACCGGACCGTATTTTACGTCCCCGTCACAATAGCGAGCGTAGTGGTGGCGACAACGTTCGGATGGCTTATGAACCCCATCGTTGGCCTCAATTCGTACTTTCAGGCACACGGGCTGGGGTTCCTGGCGATTGGCTGGCTCACCAACCCCGGCATCGCGCTGTATTCCGTCATGATCGCCAACACGTGGGCGTGGTGGGGTTTCTTGAGCATCCTGTTTATCGTTGGGCTCGGGCAGATAGACCCAACACTGTATGATGCAGCCCGGGTGGACGGGGCTGGTAGTTGGAGGATTTTTAGCAGAGTGACGCTACCTCTGCTGAGGCCGACGCTGATATTCGTAGGTTTGCTCACGACCCTGTGGTCGTTCACGACCTTTGACTATCCGTACCTCATGGAGCAAGGTGGGCCGGGACATGCCACCGAAACCCTGGCCACCTGGATGTACTACAACCTGATCGATGGTTCCGCGGCTGGATATGCGAGTGCTATCGCGGTCAGCACGACGGCCTTCCTGCTGATCGTTATTGTCGGCTACGTAGTAACGCGGTTGAGAGGCTGGGAGGTCTAGGTGGCCGCTCGCCTCACCATGCGCCAAGGAGCGGGCGCAGGCCCGGTCGGAGCGGCGCCCTCGACCGCTTCGGTGCCGTCACGACGACGGCGGCGTTTGGAGTCCCATCCCGTGGCCCACGGGATCCTGCTCGTCCTGAGCGCGGTGGCGCTGGCGCCGGTAGTCGTGTTGGGGTTGAACTCACTGCGGTCGACAACGGCGATATCAGGTAGCCCGATCGGGGTCCCGAGCGTGCCCCTGTGGTCCAACTTTGCCAGCACCTGGGACGCGGCAGGCTATAGCGTCGCTTTCCGCAACTCCCTGATCGTCTCGGGATCCACCGTCGTGGGCGTGTGCGTGCTCTCCGGCCTGGCCGCGTACGGTCTGGCCAGGCTGCGCGTCCCCGGTGGCAACGTGATAATCCTCTATTTTCTGATTTGCCTGACTCTTCCTGCGCAGCTGTTCCTCACGCCGCTGTTCATAGCGTGGGTGCACCTGCACCTTATAAACAACTTGTTCGGCCTCATTGTGATCTATTGGGGTATCTATACGCCGTTTGGGACCCTGCTCCTGAGGGCATTTTTCATGGCCCTCCCCGTGGAATTCGAGGAGGCGGCCCGCGTGGATGGGTCCAATGAGCTCCAGGTGCTGACCCGGATAGTGGCGCCCATTGCCTGGCCGGCGGTGATCAGCCTGGCCGTTATTGTGGCGGTGTGGAGCTGGAACGAGTTCTTGTTCGCCTTGACGTTCTTGCAAAATACAAACCTGCAGACCGTGGCGGTCCGCTATTATCGGTTCGTTGGGCTCTACGGTTTCGCCAACCTTTCGCAGATATCGGCGGGCGGCGTGCTGGTGTGTTGTTTGCCGGTGGCGTTCTTTCTCGTGCTCCAGCGGCGCTTCGTCCAGGGCCTGGCCTCGGGAGGGCTCAAAGGATGAGCATACTGGTGTTGGCCAACCCGGGCCATCGTGGTCCCGGGTGATCAGGCAGTCTGTGGGAAGCGAAAGTAGGTGAGTGGCCTGAGTACGTCTGACCTGGGTAAAGCGGGACAGTCTTCGGACAAGCCGTTGGTTGTTATAGATGTGTACCCGCGTCGTAGTAAAGAGCTCTTTACCCCTGAGCGGGAATTATGGCTCGAACGTAACT
This sequence comes from uncultured Acidimicrobiaceae bacterium, assembly GCA_963754115.1. Lineage (GTDB taxonomy): Bacteria > Actinomycetota > Acidimicrobiia > Acidimicrobiales > Palsa-688 > Fen-671. Next base: position 237,933 of record CAVWFC010000011.1, read on the forward strand.
GCCGCGTCGTGGCCGCCCCCGAGGGTGAGCCGTTTGCGGCGGAAAAGCTCGACGAGTTCTTGCCGGACGCTGTTGCGGTGATCGGACAGGTGCCCTTCGGCGCCGACCGGCTCCGCCGGGCGCCGAAGCTGAAGGCCATCTTCAACGCCGGTGGCAACTTTCGCCAAAACGTCGACTACCAGCTCTGTGTAGACCAGAGGGTTCACGTACTCAACTGTCGGCCCGCCTTCGCGCAGGCCGTGGCCGAGATGTCGATCGGCTTTGCCATCGACCTCGGCCGGGGGATAACCGAGGAGGACCGGCGGTTCCGGGCCGGCGAGGAGCGGTGGCAGCTCGAGGGCAACCGGGCGGCAGTGCCGCTCCACGGTGCCCGTGTGGGGGTCATCGGCCTTGGTTACCTCGGTAAGGAGCTGCTGCGGTTGCTCGGACCGTTCCGGTGCGACCTCCGCGTCTACGACCCGTGGTTACCTGAGGCCGTTATCGAGGAAGCTGGTGGTAAGGCGTCCGGTCTCGACGAGTTGCTCTCGGAGTCGACCTTTATCTTTATCATGGCGGGTGTCACGTCGGACAACGAGGGTTTTCTCGACAAGGCCCGGCTCGCGCGAATTGGCCAAGGGTCACTTGTGATCCTCTCGAGCCGCGCCGCGGTCATCGACTTCGACGCTTTGCTTGACCTGGTCGGCTCCGGGCGAGTTAGGGCCGCTATCGACGTGTGGCCAGAGGAGCCTGTGCCTGCTGACCACCGGGCGCGATCGATGGACGGGCTGGTGCTGTCCCCGCACCGTGCCGGTGGGATCCGGATGGCGATGTTCGAGATCGGCAACATGATCGTCGACGACCTCGCCCTCATCCTGCAGGGACTTGCCCCTGTGCGGATGCAACCGGCGGCATGGGAGCTTGTCACCCGCTACAGGAGCCGGTAGTAGCGCTATGACAGGCCACGTTTGCCTGGTTGCCCACGTGGGCTCTGAAGTGCCGACAAGGGTATTTGCCGCCGCGACCGGGCGAACGTTCCTGGAGGCGGCACCAGGGCCCGCCATTCAGGGTTGCTGTTGAGGTGAGAGTGGAGGAGGCAGCGTGAGAAGGAGATGTCCGAGTTGTGACCGGCTGGCACGAGAAGCCGAGATCGAGTTCGACCGGCTCCTGCGGATCATGCGGCTGGTTGCTCGTCACCCGTCGTACCGGCGCAGGGTCAAGGAGTTGGTCTCGCGCACGCCAGAAGACCTTTGGTACGAGAAGGATCTCGGGTGGTCCGTCGTCTACCGGCTCGGTGGTAACGCAACCCTTGGCTTTGCCATTGCAGGACCGGCCGAGGTGGATGAGAGCTCGCACGTATATCGGGCGTACGAGTGCAAGGAGCTCCGGGAGGGCGCGGACGGACCGTCGCCGCTGCCGGCGACCTCGCACGAGGTGAGCCGGGCTGCGTCGTAATGGGCGCTGGTAAATATTTCCCGCTATCCGGCGGCAAAGGGGCGGCCCACGGACAGAAACCGCGGCGGGTAGCCGGTCGAATGTTTATGGCGGCGGCCTTAGCCCGGGGAGCTCGTGGGGCGCAATGAGCCGGCCGCCTTCTCGATAACGGAAGCGATGGCCAGCAGGCTTTCTTCGGAACCGGTTGGACCGATGATCTGCAGGCTGGCCGGAAATTGGTTGTTCCCGGGTACCGGCAGGGCTACCGCCGGTAGGCCGGCCAGGTTGATGGGGATCGTGTTGGCCGTGAGGACGGCCCTGACCTTGTCGTCGTCCTCGTCGATACGGGGAGGGTAGATCCGTAGCGTCGGGATGACCAGGTAGTCGAAACGGGTGAACGTGTCGCTTAGCTCGTCCGTCCAACTGCGTTGCGTAGCCTTAATCTGGTCGATCGCGCCGGGGGCGAGCTGCTGCGCTTCTCCCATGCGACGGAGCACATCTTCGCCGATCTCGTCGCTGTGCGCCCTTACGAAGTCGGCGTGCTGCTGCCACGCCTCGGCCGCCACCAGGGTGCGACCAGCGACGCGCGCCCCCTCCCATCTGTCAAGGCGGACCTCGGTAATTTCGAGTTCGGACGCCTCAAGAGCCCGGTCCACAGGGCCGTCCATCTCTGAACCAGCGTCGATGACGATGCGCCCGATGCGGGGGCCTGACGCCTCGGTCACCTGGAAGCCCGGTTCGAGCAACTGCATCCCGATGGCCAGGCCATCGACCCTGGTGGCCATCGGCCCTATTGTGTCCAGGCTCAGAGCCACCGGCCATACACCCTGTACAGGGACCCGTCCCCAGGTGGTCTTGAGCCCGGCGATGCCGCAACAAGCGGCGGGGGCCCGGATCGACCCGCCGGTGTCGGTCCCGTAAGCGACGTCGGCCTCGTCGGTCGCCACCGCCACGGCGGACCCGCTCGAGGAACCGCCGGGAATGCGGGCCGGGTCGAGCGGGTTCGTCGGAGTGCCCGACCAGTGGTTGACGCCTGTCGGACCGAGGGCAAATTCGTGGAGGTTGGTCTTCCCCACAATTCGGGCATTTGCCGCCCGTGCTCCCGCCAGGCAGGGCGCATCGTTGGTGGCTTCTACGGCTGTGTTAGCGACTGCCTTGCTGGCCGCCGTGGTAACCACACCCGCTATGTCGATGACGTCCTTTACAGCCAGTGTGACCCCTGGCCCCGATGTAACGAAACGTTCAATGAAGGTTGTCATCAATTCCTCCGTTGCCGAAGCCGCTTAAGCATGTCGAAGGTACTCCCATGTACTGCGATGACAGCCTACGTTGCCCGGTTGGTCGACACAGCCCTTGTACCGTGACAGCCTTTGTACGGGTACCGGCCCTTTGCTCCCGGCAACCGGTCAAATGTTCGCGGAGGCAGGCACGCGAGCGGCCCGCGTGTCTTGCCGCCGAGCGCTCTCGCTATTAGGGTGTCGGGCTGTATGACAGGTCAGCTAGAGGTCTCACCCCCGAGCCGCCTGGTCCTTTTCCAGCAAGTGGCGTCGCAGCTGGAGGAGCTGATCCTCACCGGGAAGGTCGACGTCGGTTCGAGGCTGCCGCCGGAGGGGACCCTGGCCACGCAGTTCGGCGTGAGCCGTCCGGTCATCCGTGAGGCGCTCGCCCAGCTGCGCGATCGCGGGCTCGTCGAGACCGTCAACGGAGCGGGGACCTATGTCCGCCGGCCTGACGCCGAGCACGTGGCCGAAGTGCTGCTCCGGCACCTGCGCTTCGAGACGCTCGGCGACCAGCAAGTAGTTATCGAGAGCCTCTACGAAGCCCGTACCGCCGTCGAAGTGACCGCTGCCCGTCTGGCTGCCGCACGGGGGCACGAGGCCGAGGTCCAGCTCATCGGGCAACATCTTGATGAGATGCGCCAGGCTTCAGGCGACCCGATGGCCTGGATTGCGGCGGACATGGGTTTCCACATCGCGGTCGTCGACGCCTCGCACAATATGATCCTGGGCGCTTTCCTCAGTCCCCTCACGCGCATCATCCAGCAGAGCATGTCCGAGAGCTGGCGCAGCCGCGAAGCGGTGCGGTCGGGGTTGGCGGCCCACAAAGAAATCCGGGATGCGATCGCCGCGCACGACCAGGACGCGGCCGCCCAGGCGATGCAGGACCACCTCCTGGACTCCAAGGCCCGGCTTTCGTCGGTCCTGGTCTTGCCCGCGTCAACAGCAACGGGGCCAATCGCCACCGGCCCGGCAACCACAGGCCCGGCCACCAGAGGGCCGGCAGGCGCAGGCATGAAGATCACAGACGTGCGGACAGTCATCGTGGACGGTGCCTGGCGCAATTGGGTTTTCGTAATTATCGATACCGACGAGGGCGTCACCGGCATCGGCGAGTGCACGCTGGAGGGTCGCGAGCAAGCGGTGGTCGGCGCAGTGGCGGACTTCCGCCGTCACCTGATCGATGAACCCGCCGGAGATATCCGCCGCCTGTTCCGGCGGATCACCCGGCATGGCTATTGGGAGAGCGGCCCGGTCATTAGTTCGGGGGCCGGCGGTATCGAGATCGCTTTGTGGGATCTTCTCGCCAAGACGCTCGGTCTCTCCGTGGCTGCCGTCCTTGGAGGCCCGGTTCGCGACGAGATCGAGGCGTACTCGAACGCCTGGTATTTCGGTGCCACGTCGAGCACTGATTTCGCCGACTGCGCAAGGCAAACCGTCGCCCTCGGCTACCGCGGCCTCAAGTTCGACCCTTTCGAAACGGCCGAGTTCCAGATGACCGGCGCTGAGCTGGGCCGATCCATCGAGCGCGTAGCAGCCGTCCGTGAGGCCGTGGGGAGCCAGGTGTCATTGATGATCGAGGGTCACGGACGATTTGGTGTCGAGTCCTCGTTGCGCGTGGCCAAGCAGCTCGAGCCTTACGGTATCCGGTTTTTCGAAGAGCCCACGCCACCCGGTGATATTGGGGCCATAGCGCAGGTGGTCCGTTCGTCGTCGATCCCGATCGCGGCCGGCGAGCCGCGCCTACGATTTAAGGGATTGCCAGCAACTGATCTCCGCCGGGGTAGCCGTGCTCCAGCCAGACGTGATCCATATCGGCGGCATAAGCAGGATGCTCGCCGTGGCCGAGATTTGCGAAGCGGCTTCGGTCGCTTTCGCGCCGCACAACGCCAGTGGCCCGGTGGCTACCGCCGCCACCCTGCAGTTGGCGGCGGTGGCACCGACCCTGCTTATGCAGGAGATGTTTGCCCCGCTCGACACGGAGTGGAAGGCCCGCATAGCCGTTCCTGCGGTCGAGGTCAAGGACGGTTATGTGAGACCGCTCGACGGGCCGGGCCTCGGCATCCATCTCGACGCCGGAGAGATCGCCCGCCATCCTTACGCAGTCCGCGATCTCGACCTGTTCGGCAAAAACTCCATACTTTCCCGCCACGTCCTTGACGGCTCCCGGCCGCCCATCACCCGGACCTGAACACCGGTTTATACAATGACTGCAACCAATATGGGGACACTGCGCCTCGCCGATCTGGCCAATCACGCCAAGAACATCCGCCGTCAAGTGCTCGGCATGGCCGCTGGCAGAGGGCAGGGTTATGTGGGTCAGGGCCTGGGTGTGGCCGACATCCTCGCCGTGCTGTACTTCCACGTGCTTCGCACCGACCCCAAAAATCCTGAAGCGGACGACCGCGACCGGTTCCTGCTCTCGACCGGTCACTACTCGATCGCCCTTTTCGCCACCCTGGCTGAGGTCGGGATCCTTGACCCGGGCGAGCTGGCCTCTTACGGCGCTGATGGCAGCCGGCTCGAGATGTCGTCCCTGGACACGACACCAGGAGTCGAGATCACCGGCGGCTCGCTCGGCCACGGTCTCGGCGTCGCGGTCGGCATGGCCCTCGGCGGCCGCCTCTCCGGCCGGCCCTTTCGAGTGTTCAACCTGCTCTCGGACGGCGAGTTGCAGGAGGGTTCGACCTGGGAGGCGGCGATGCTGGCGGGAGACCGAAGGCTCGGCTCGCTAACAGCCATCGTTGATATCAACCGCACGCAGGCCGACGGCGAGCTGGTGCTCGAGGTCGAACCGGTGACAGATAAGTTCAGGGCTTTCGGCTGGTGGGCTTGCGACGTCGACGGCAACGACCTGAGCGCCCTCACGGCTGCCTTCGACGAGGCGGCCACCCTCGTCGGGCGGCCCAAGGCCGTGATCTGTCAAACCCGCCTTGGCTGCGGCGTCCCGCTCATCATGGGCCGCGATCGAGCCCACTTCGTCAGGGTTGGAGACGACGAATGGGCTCTGGCGGCCCGTCAACTCGAGGAGACGGCGTGAGCAATCCTGCCGGGGGGACCGTCGCCATGAGCGTCACCGAGGACGTGCGGGGCGCGGCGACCCTTGACGCCCCCTTTGGACGTGCGCTGGCCAATATCGCGTCGCAGAGGCCCGAGATTGTCGGTTTATCGGCCGACCTGGGTCGTTATACCGACATGCTTCCTTTTGCGGAGCGGTTCCCTGACCGTTTCATAAATGTCGGTATGGCCGAGCAAAACCTGATCTGCGTGGCGGCTGGGCTGGCCCGCACAGGGTTTGTGCCGGTGGCGTCTACGTATGCCGTTTTCGCTACCCGCCGGGCCTTCGACTTCATCGCCATCCAGTGCGCTCTTTCCCGGTTGAACGTAAAGATCGTCGCCGGCCTGCCCGGGCTCACGACCGGCTACGGGGCGACGCACCAGGGCATCGACGACCTCGCTCACATGCGGGTGCTGCCGAACTTCGTCGTGATCGACCCTTGTGATGCCACTGACATGGAGCAGGCCACGGTCGCTGCGCTCGAGTACGACGGGCCGGTCTATCTCCGTTTGCTTCGCGGAGCCGTGCCTGTAGTGCTCAACCCGGCCACCACCCACTTCGAGATCGGGCGCGCCGCCCTGCTCCGTGAAGGTAGCGACGTCGGCATCGTCGCCAGTGGCATCATGGTGGCCCGTGCTCTCGAGGCGGCCGATAGCCTGAGCGAGGTGGGCACGTCTGCCGCCGTGCTAAAGGTGTCGACGTTGAAGCCTTTTGATGCAACTGCTATCACGGACCTGGCGGCGCACACAGGAGCCCTGGTAACGGCCGAGAACCATTCCGTGATCGGAGCGCTCTTCTCGGCCAGCGCGGAAGCCCTCGTCCGTGGGGGTATTACTGTGCCGGTCGAAGCCGTCGGGCTTCAAGACGAGTTTGGGACCTGCGGCTCGCTTCCCTATTTGGCCGAGCACCATGGGCTCTCGTCGCGGCACATCGTGGCCGCCGCCAATCGTGCCCTCGCCCAAAAGTCGAGGAGGAACGGGTCATGACTTCGGGCCTGGAAGGCACTGTGGTCATGGTCAGCGGAGCCGCGGGTGGCATCGGGGCCGAAGTTGTGCGCCAGCTGGTAAAGGACGGCGGCCGGGTCCTGGCCGGCGACCGGCCCGGCTCGCAAATTGCACGCGCGGCTGACCCGAGCCTGCCGGGGGCGCAGAGGCAAGACCTGTACTTTTTCGAGGGTGACCTTGCCAACCCGTCTGAGTCCCTGGCTTTCGCGGAACGAGCACTCGATCAATTCGGTCGCATAGACGCGCTCGTCAACGTGGCGGGTTATTGGCGGACGCGACCATTCCTCGAGGTGACACCGGCCGACTTCGACGAAATGATCGACGCCAACTTGAAGACGGCCTTCTACGCCTCGCAGGCCGTCGCTCCGCACATGCTGGCCCAGCGCAACGGCAGCATAGTGCACTTCGCCTCGACGGCCGGTGAATACGGTTCGATATCTCCGGGCTCGCACTACGCGGCGGCCAAAGGGGGCGTGATCGCGCTCACGAAATCCATGGCGCGCGAACTTTCCCCCGGGGGCGTCCGGGTCAACGCCATATCGCCTGGCCCGATCGATACTGGCGCACTTTCGGGAGGTACTGTCATCGACCGCGACCTGGTAGCCAAACGCACACTGTTTGGCCGCCTGGGGACACCCGATGACATTGCCGACGCAGTGGTGTTCCTCGTGAGCCCGGCGTCGTCCTTTATCACCGGTCAGGTCCTCGGGGTCAACGGCGGTAGCCGCCTTTAGTAGCCGGAGGCGACCGTGACGATTAGCGCTGACCCGCCACCAGGCGGTTCTGACTTTTTCCGGCATCCCCTTGTTCGCCAATAGCCAAATTCTCGAACATTCGAGCACCCGGAGGGATTAATGCCTGTCAAGATCACATATGACGCGCCGCTGGCTACCGCCGCACTCGTCCCGGAGTTCCCGTTGGTGCAGCTGGACTGCGCGAGTTCCGTATACCAGGAAGCCCTCGTCGATGGGCGTTACCTGGGTGTGCCGCTGTCTGCCATGGGAAGGCCGCTGCCGCGCCAATGGACCTGGGAACGTTTGCAGGGCGGAGCCGCCTCCGACCGCCCCCTCCGCCGCCGCCAACACGCTTTTTCCTTCGAAGTGGACGGCAGCTTGCTCGTAGAGGGGTGGGAGTGGGTCGACGCAACCGTCGACGACGAGCGGGCGACCGTCATGCTGCGCCATCCCCTCCGGAAGGTGAAAGTCGCGGTCGAGACACAGCTCGACGGTACGGAGCTGTTCGCGCGGAGGCTCGAGATCACCAATATCGGTGAGCAGCCGTGTGTCCTGAGCCACGTCGCCCCCTGGTCAGGGCTCATCTGGGAGGTCGGCAACCGCCGCTGGGACGATGTCGAGCTCGGGTCGTTGCCAAGCTCGCCGTTCAGCGTCGGTCGGATGACGGATTCCAGTGCCGGCACCGAGGGTTCTTTTGACTGGCTGCCGTTGGCGCCGGGCGGCCACCAGTTCGAGTCCATGCACGGCCGTTCCGGGTGGGGCGTCCCCTTCTGCATTATCCGCAACGAGGCGACAGGCGAGGTCCTGGTGCTGGACTTCGGCTGGTCCGGGAACTGGTCGATCGAGCTGTTCAACGATTTCGAGGCGGCCCGCATACTTTCTCCCCGCGACGCCCGGGTGTACGCACGTGCCGTGCTGGCGGGGCCGTCGCCTGTGCGCGTGCTGGCGCCAGGTGAGGCAGCCACGACGCCGTTCGTCCACGCCGGCGCCTTGTTCGGGGGCCTGGACGATGCCGTGCTGGCCCTGCACCGTCACATCCGCGGTTCGGTGGTGCCCAAGCAGCCAGCGGACCGGCGCCATCGCGTCGAGGTCAACCACACCGCCTTCACCCGTAACGAGCAGATGACCGACGACCAGCTCTACGCCGAGATCGACCTGGCGGCGGAGATCGGGGCCGAGCTGTTCATGGTCGACGCGGGCTGGTTCGGTGCCAGCTCGGCACGGTGGTTCGACGCCGTCGGTGACTGGGACCACGAGAGCCCGCTCCTCACGAAGGGGTTGAAGGCGGCCTTCGACCACGTTCACGCCAAGGGGCTTCTGGGCGGTTTGTGGGTCGAAGCCGAACGCATGGGCCGGGACAGCCAGCTGTACGCCGACCATCCGGACTGGGCGATGACGCGGGCGGGCGAGACCATCCTCAACCTCGACCTGTCACGGCCCGAGGTCCGCCAGCACCTGGAGGGGACGCTCGTCCGGCTTATTGACCGCTACGAGCTCGACTGCTTCCGCCTCGACTTCAACCACAACATCGGCGAAGGAGGCGAGCGCGAACGGTTTGGGCACCTTGAAAACGTGCTGTGGCGCTACTACGACGGCCTCTACGAGATATTCGAACATCTCCGCCAGCGCTACCCCGACCTCCTGCTGGAAAACTGTTCGTCGGGCGGCGGGCGGATGGACCTCGGGATGATGTCCCGGTTCCACTGGACCCAGGTAACCGACCGCTGGTCGCCCGGTCCCAACCTGAGGATCCTCAACGGCGCCACCCTCGCGCTGCCGCCAGAACTGTGCGAGTCGGTGGTAGGTGGCATTTCCGAGGGCGTGTCCGACGTTGCCTTTCTCGTCCATAGCTGCCTGTTCGGGCACTTCAACGTCAGCGGGGTGACGCCAACTGTGGCCGAAGCAAACCGGGCCGCCCTGTCCAAGTGGCAGCGCGGCATCCAGCTGTACAAGGACTTCTGCCGGCCGGTGCTCGATTCGTGCCGTCTGTACCACCACACGCCTATCCAGCGCCAGACCGAGGCGGGTGATTGGGTGGTGCTCGAGTGCGCCAGTGAGGACCGCCACCGCGTCTACGCCGGTGTCTTCCGCTTGATGGCCGCAGCGCAGGACGCTTACCGGTTTATCCCAAGAGGCCTCGACCCCTCGAAGCGCTACCGGGTCGCGTACGACTCGACGGGGTTGAGCCGTGAGGTCGATGGCGGCGACTTGATCGACAACGGCCTGCGCGTCGCTGTCCCTTCGCCTTTGCGCTCCGAGCTGCTCCTTTTCGAAGGGCAATGAGGCGCCGGCCAGGCGACCGATGCTCGCCTGGGGGTGGTCGCTGAAGGGGCCGGGTCTCCCGGTAGGTAGTTGGTTCAGCAGCTCCGGAGGTGCACGTTCAGCTGCCAGGTAGCCTCGCCGTTTGCCGCCACGACTTGGGCTTGATCGCGCTGCCACGGCCTGGTCGAGCCGGTCAGTGGCACCCGTGCAGGGCTCGATCGCCACCCAGTACCCGGGGTGGTCAGCGTAAGGCCAGGCGCCGATGTTCGAGCACACACCGAGGAACCGCACCTCGGGCGAGGGGAACTCCAACCGGAGTGCCTCACTGCTGTCCGGAGCCACGAGGTCCGCCCACCCGCCGCCGGCCGTATGAAGCACAACCTTGTCGGTGACGTTCGCCTCCGGCTGGGCGACGACGCTCAGGTCGTGCTGGCGGCCGTCAGTACCGATAACGTACGGCCACGTGAGCTCCACGCCCGTGCCGGCCGACCCTGGCTCGGCGTCCGCACCGACCCGGCCGCCGTGGCTGAACTCTTTGGTCATGGGGGTGCCAGTGGCCGTCACGATGCGCATGCCTGGTGCGGCCGCCAGGAGCGGGTGGGCCGACCACAAGCACGTCATGGGCTCACTGCTCGAGTTCTCGACGTGGTACGAGAAGTTGATCGTGCCTTCCGGGCCGGCGCTTATTCGGCGATGGAACTCGTATGGCAGCGCGGCGCCGGCGCACGACATAGTGATCGATTCCTCCGTCACATCGTCGACCAGCCAGGGCCGCGACCAGAGTTCCCCGTGGTCGGGCAACGGCCGGCCGGCGAAGGAGCTAGCCGGGAGCGCCGGGTACGTGCACGGTCCGATCGTCGGGAAGCACTCGTCCCAGCCGCTCAAGTCGAAGTCGGCAAAGTCACCATCGACCACAGGCGGGCGCAAGGGTCGGTGCGGGTCTCGCCAGAGCCACTCCCGCTGGCTGGCACGAGACCGCAACGAAACGATCTTCGCCCCGCACTCGGGGACGATCTCCAGGTCGAGCAGGCGGGACTGCAGAATCCAGGTGTCAAAGCCGGCGTACATTGACCGGCGCACAGCGGTAGTGGCACCTTCAAACACTGGCCCAGAGTAACTTTCGGTTTTGTGCGCGCAAGGAAAAACAACGGTACTTGAGGAGGGGCCGAATGAGCGAAGAGCCCGTAGCTGCCGACGTCCCCAACGGGTACGTCGCTGGTTTGTTCGATGTTCGGGGCCGCGTAGTGGTGGTAACGGGGGGTGGGAGCGGCCTCGGTGCGGCGATCGCCGCCGGGTTTGGCCAGGCCGGCGCCCGGGTCATCGTGGCCGACATCAACGACGAGGGCGCCGCGCTCACGGCCGAGACGATCGAGGCTCAGGGGGGCGAGCCGCGGGTGGCCCACCTGGACGTGGTCGATAGCTCGGCCGTAGACGCGCTGGCCCACCAGTTGGCTGCGGAACTCGGGTCGGTCGACGTCCTCGTCAATAGCGCCGGGTCGGCATTCCGATGTCCTGCGGAGGAGTTCCCCGAGGACCGTTTCGACCAGATACTGGCCTTGAACCTGAAGGGCACGTACCTTTGCTGCCAGTCATTCGGCCGCGAGATGCTGGCGCAGGGAAAGGGGAGCATCATCAACATGGCCTCCATCGGCTCGTTTATCGCCTACCCTCTTGCCAGTGCATATCTGGCCTCCAAGGGTGCGGTCTTGCAAGTGACGCGGTCGCTTGCTCTCGAGTGGCGCGACGCGGGGTGTCCGGGTCAACGGTATTGCCCCCACCCTGATGGACTCGCCGATGACCACGGATGGGTGCCGGGCGCAGACTCGTTGACCGCGGACTTCATCGCGGCGCGGATGCTGCGCCGACGCTTGGGGTTGCCCCGGGAACTTATTGGCGCCGCCATATTCTTGGCCAGTGATGCTTCCGAGCTGGTGACCGGGCACACGATTATGTGCGACGACGGCTATTTGGTTGCTTAGGAGGGGCACTATGTCAGCGACAGCAGGCACTATTGCGCCGGACACCATCGTGAGCGTCCGCACCGTAACGATTAAGCACATGCTGGCGACGCCCATCCTTTACGGCGAATGGGTTATGCGCCATCGCGAGTTCGCCCTGGTACGGATCGACGCCGGATCGGGGTTAACCGGCTTTGCCTATTGCCTCACCCGTGACGGGCCTATTGCCGAGATCGTGGCCCGCAGCATTGCGCCGGTATACGTCGGGTCGCCGGTGGCGGAACCCGAGGCCAACTTTTACAGGGCTCTTTGGACGAACCATGCGGTTCACGCCGCCGGCATCGGGATGCGAGCGCTGTCTGTGGTAGATGTCGCGGCGTGGGATCTGGCAGCACGGCAGCTGGCCAGCCGGTGGCCCACTTTCTCGGCGGAGAGCTGCGGCCCATGAGGGCAACGGCCATCGTCGGCTACCCCCCGACCATAAGCCCGGACGAGACCGCCGCCCAGGTCAGGTCGCTTTGGGGGGATGGTTGGCGCCGGTTCAAAGTCCCGATATCACCGTCGCTCGAGCTGTCTCTGGAGCGGTTGGAGGCCGTTCGCGGAGCCGCGCCCGAGGGTTGGGTCGGCTTCGACCTCAACATGGTCCTCCACAGCGCACAGGACGTCCTCGATTTCGAAAAACGGGCGCGTCATCTCAGGCTGGGCTGGATCGAGGACGTGGTACCGCCGGGAGACGCCGCTATGGTGGCGGCCGTACGCGCCGGGTCGACGACGCCGGTGGCCATGGGGGACGAGCAGGGAGGCTCGTACCATCCCGAAGCCTTGCTCGCCCTCGACGCCGTAGACGTGCTGCGAGTCGATGCCACGACAAATGGAGGTGTGACGAAGCTCCGGGAGATCGTGCGGCGAGCGGCTGGAAAAGGCGTGGCGGTGTCCCCCCATATGTTCCCTCACGTCCATTCCCGTCTGATGGCCGTGATTGCTCCGGAGGCGCCAATTGAGTGGGGCATACCGGGGACCGGCGTCCACCCGATGGACGACAGCCTCGAGCAGCCGGTGGTGAGGGACGGTTACATGCTCCCCCTCGCGGACGCAGCCGGGGTTTGGCGGGCTCGTTGACGCCAAGTGGATCGGCGAGCAGGTCGTTTCGGACCCGGAGGGAGCCCTCGCCGGGCTGTAGGCCCCTGGTATCGAGATCGCGCCCGGGGGACCACATGGCCGCCCGGACCGGGCCTGCTGTGCCGTGTCGTCCGGCCGCCTCGGGCACGGCGGTCCCAGTGTCAGTCCCCGAGAACATTTTTCTTTGTACCGACAGCGACCAAGGAGTAAAAGTGGCAAAGATTACCAAAGCCCACCACACCGGTTTGCAGGTCGATTCTCTGGCTGCTTCGGTTGCTTTCTATCGAGATGTCCTGGGCTTTGAGGAAGTGTTCTCATGGAACCCTAAGGCCCCCTATATTGGCGAGCTAGTCGGTTATCCTGACGTTGACCTTCACGCCGCGATCCTCCGTATCCCGGGTTCTGACGTCTTCCTCGAGCTCCTCGAGTACCGTAATGTCGAGCGAACGGCCATCGATACCCGGACCGCTAACCCCGGCACGGCTCACGTCGCCTTTTTTGTCGATAATCTCGAGGAACTTTACGAAGAGCTGCGTGCAGCCGGCATTCCTTCCGTGTCCAAACCGGTTTCCCCGACGATCGGGCCTAACAAAGGGGGCCTGGTGGTCTACATGATCGACCCGGACGGCATTCGAGTCGAGTTGATCCAGTCGAAACGGAGCTTCGGGGACTACCAGCCGGATGACGGCATTAGCTGCTGATTAGCTCACCCGGTCGCGAGCGCTCGAGTTGCCAGGGTGGACCGAAGGGAGTGTTCTTCGTGTTCAGGTCGTTGTTTTTGCCGTTCTCGGGTCCGCCAGCCCCAGGGCGGCCAGGGCGTCGGCGTGGATGACCGCCTCGATCGCTTCTTCGGCGACCCTGGGCATCCCCGTGCCGGCAACTATGGCGTTGGCGCCGCGGAGCGCGGCACAGGCTATATCTGGTGTGCTGATCGGGAAGTCGGAGCCGAACAGCAACTTGCCCATGACACCCCATTCCGCAGCCATTACGAGGCCTTCGTACAGCATCCACGGCCGCAGGTACACCGCCGAAACATCTGCATAAACATGAGGGTGCTTGCGTACCGTTACCACCGTTTCGCGGAGCCAGGGGTGGCCGAGGTGGGCCATGACGATGCGCAACTCGGGGTGGCGCATGGCGATTTCGTCGGTCACCAGGGGGTGGGAGTAGCGCAAAGGGGCTTGGGCAATGGGGGAGGCTCCCTGGTGGAACAATATTGGCAGCCCGCGCCGCTCGGCCAAAGCGTACAGGGCTAGTGCTTGGTCGCACAGCGGGTCGAAGCGCTGGTAGTTGGCCCCGAGTTTTATGCCGACGAGGCCCCGGTCGATACAACGCTCCACCTCGTCGAGCGCCCCCTTTTTCATTGGGTGCACCGACATGAAGCCGATGCGGCGGCTGTCTGAGTTGACGAAGTCGATCGTGGCGTCGTTGATGCGAGCGGGGTCTCCCGGGAGCCCGACGTCGTGTATCGGGTCGGGGACATCGATATTGAACACGATGGTGACGTCGGCGCCCCTGGTGCCGTCGGCATAGTCCTGCCAGCTGTTGGTGGTCTTGACCGGCGGCCCCCCGAGCCATCCGGCAAAAGACTGGATCTCTTCTAGGGGGACCGTCCCTTCGTGGCTCGGGGTATGCGTATGAACATCGACTATCAAGGCGTCCTCCAGGTGAGTTCAGTGGACATGTTTGCTCGCGTCGGGACATGCAGGAACGGCGTACAGGCGCGCACGGCCCCCTGTGAGTACTAGACGAGCACCGGGCAGGCCCGCCAGGCTGTTGTCGCTGCTCTTGCGGTCCGTGTGCCCAATGTAGACAGTAAGGCTGTCGCTCTCGACCCTGGCCCATGGACTCGGGGCTCCTGGGCCTTTTACTCCTGGGCCTTTTACTCCTGGCTTGTGCGCTCCTGACCTCCGGCCGTTGGGCCGTTGGGCCGCTGGCCGCTGGCCGCTGGCCGCTGGCCGCTGCGGCGGTGGGCGCTGGGCGCTGGGGCCGTTGGGCAGTGGGCACTGCTGGCCGCTGGGCCGCTGGGCCTGTCGCCTCACAGGGCCCTGCTTGCTACGCTGACGGGCGAACCGGGCAGTGGCCCGAGCGACGTCTATAACGAGGACGGTGGTCATGGCGACCCAAAAGGTGCTCTTCATTGGTGGCAGTGGCCTCATCAGTTCGGCGTGCGCGCGGGTTGCCGTCGACGCCGGTATGGACCTGACTTTCCTGAACCGCGCCCAGACGTCGCTGCGGGACATCCCCGCTGAGGTGCATATCCTGCAGGGCGACATCCGCGACCCAGCGACCCTGAAGCGGGTGATCGAGGAGGTTAGCTTCGACGTCGTCGTCGACTTCATCGCATTTCTGCCGGAGCAAGTTCAACATGACATCGACTGCCTGGCGGGGCGGATCGGGCAGTACATTTTCATCAGTTCGGCGTCTGCCTACGCCAAACCTGTCCCGCACCTGCCGATCACGGAGTCGACACCTCTACGCAACCCCTTTTGGCAGTACTCACGGGACAAGATCGCTTGCGAGGACTTGCTTGTGTCCGCCTTCCGGGAGAGCGGCTTCCCTGCCACCATCGTGCGCCCGTCGCACACTTACGACAAGACGTCGATCCCTCCCGACGGCAAGTGGACCGTCGTTGACCGCATGCGACGGGGCAAGCCGGTCGTGGTACCCGGCGACGGGACGTCGCTTTGGGTGCTGACCCATCACCTCGATTTCGCCCGCGCCTTCGTCCCGTTGCTTGGTGACCCACGAGCCATAGGGGAGTCGTTCCATATCACGAGCGACGAGGTCCTTTCGTGGAACCAGAATCTTCACCGAGCTGGGCCACGCCGCCGGGGTGGAACCTCGCCTTGTCCACATCGCGTCCGAGGTCATCAGCCGGGCTCTGCCGTCCATCGGCCCGGGGTTGCTCGGCGACAAGTCACATTCGGTGATGTTCGACAACACCAAGATCCGTCGGATTGCCGCTGGCTGGCACGCCACTATTCCCTACGCGTACGGCGCCCGGGAAATGATCGAGTGGCGGGATGGCGACCCCAGTCGTCGGGTTGTCGACGAAGCACTTGACGCCGCTTTCGACTCGCTCGTTCGCGATCACGGGTAAGCCGCCGGCGCGGGGCTTCCGCGGGCAGTGGGCCGAGCGTCACCGCCTGATGTGTTCCCAACGTTGTCGCCGCTTGGGTTTTTCGGCGCCATAACTGGTCCCAGCGCCCACTTTTGCGAGCCGCCGGGGCCACTTTTGCTCACGCGGCGGTCGTTGGGGCCGATCTCTGACCATATTCCGGTATATAACTGGTCCCGACGGGCACCGGCAAGGCCAAAAGACCCAACGAGCGACTATAAGGCCAGGCGGGCCCAACGGCCCAAACCCCCCCCAGCCGGCTCGTTACCCCGTCTCCCGGCCAAAGCTGAGGACGACCTGCATTACCTCTTCAGGTGTCTGGTCCAGCAGCTCGAAGCCTTGACTGGCCTGCTCCACCGGCATGACCCTGCTAACCAGCGGCTCGACCTGGACCTTCTTTGACGTCGCCAGGTCCATGAAAGTGCTTTGCAGCCGGTACGCGTCCCACCGGTACCCGAGGGCGGGCGCCACACCGCCGATCTGTGAGCACACGACCTGCACCCGGTTGTGGTGGAACTCCTCTCCGAGCGCCAACCCTATTCCTTCGCCTTGAAAAAAGCCGGCGGCCACGACACGGGCGCTGTACGCGACAGAGCGAATGGCCTCGTGCAGGGCCGGGTAGACGCCGCTGACCTCGAGGCAAACGTCGGCGCCGCGGCCCGAAGTCAGGTCCCGGATCCGCTCGGCGACGGCGCCCTCGCTGGCATTTAGCAAATGCTGGGCGCCAAGCTGCTGTGCCAACTCGAGGCGCCAGCTGAACCGGTCAACGGCTATAACCCGCGCACCGTTGAGCCGTGCCAGTTGGGCCACGATCTGCCCCAGGACGCCGAGGCCGAAAACGCCTACCGTCTCGCCGACGTGAATATCGGCGTCCAGCACGACGTTCAACGCGATGGAGCCGATCTGGGAGAACACCCCGATGATGGGCGGGATAGTGCCCGCCAACGTCCGGGCGCCCGCATATTCTGCCGTTCTCACCACGGACTCTCGGTGGCCCCACGTCCCCAAGACAACGTCGCCGACGTGGACGTCCACGACGTCCGGGCCCACTTCGACGACCTCGCCGACCTCCTCATAGCCGGTCCCGTCCACGGGGTAGCCGGTGCTGGCCTGGGTGCTTCGCCCACCAGCGCTGGGCGAGGCCGACGAGGCAAGTGCGGGCTCCTTCGGGACGAACAGCCGCTGCTCGGGATCCCAGCGCTTTTCGAGGTAGGGGTTGGTCCCGCGGTAGAACGAAAGCTCTGTCCCGGCCGAGATCCCCGAAAACAGCGTCATGAGGCGAACGTCACCGGGCCCCACCGCCGCTTCGTCCTCGTGAGCGACCACGACGGTGCGGGGGGACTCGAAGCGGACCACTCTACCCATGGCTGTCGATCTCCTGGAGGCACGCGCTGACGGCGCCCATCGAGCTGAATATCTGGTCGGCTTCAAAAAGTAATTCTTCCGCGTGGGTAGTGGCAACTGCGAAAACCGTCATACCGGCACTCTTGCCTGCGGTCACCCCGGCCGGGGCGTCTTCGATAACCAGGCATTCGTTGGCCGGCACGGCAAGTTTGGCACTGGCGCGTTCGTACGGCTCTGGACCGGGTTTGCCGACCATCACGTCGTCCGCGGTTATGAGGACCTCGGGGACAGGCAAAGCTGCGGCGGCCAATCGGCCGACGGCCACGCCGCGTGCGCCGGACGTGACTATTGCCCAGCGACCACGCTGCACGATGTCGACACATTCGCGCGCGCCCGGGACAGCCGAAACTTCGTCGGCTCGAGCCATTTCGTAGCCGCTAATACGAAGCACCTCAGCCTCGACCTCGAGAGCGGGCGCGAACGTCCGGACCACATCGCGAGCGGGGCGGCCGTGCGCCACTGCCAGGACGTCCGTCTCAGGGACCCCGCACTCGCGAGCCCAGTGCCGCCATGTTTGCTCCACCAGTTGGCCGGAATCCACCAGGACACCGTCGAGGTCGAACAAGATGGCAGAAACGCGTCCAGGCCGCACGCTCCGACTATTGACGCCGGCACCCTCAGTCGTCAAGAACTGGGGTCAGGCTGCGCTGGTGCGCCAAAGTTGTGCGCTGGCAAGCCGGGCGCCCTCAGCCATGGCCGCCAGTTTGGCCCAGGTGACCTTGGGGTCGACAAGGTTGAAGGCGGCGAAGGTGGCGAAGCCGCAGTCCGTACCGGCCATGACATTGGTCCTGCCCACCAGGTCGGCGTACCGCACGATCCGCTGCGCCACCAGCTCCGGGTGCTCTATGAAGTTTGTGGTGGAGTCCAGGACGCCCGGGATGATGATCTTGCCGTCCGGCAGCTTTACGACTTCGAACACCTTCCACTCATGCTCGTGACGGGGGTTGGCGCCTTCGAACGAGATCCCCGCCGGCCGGGCCGCCAGCACCAGGTCGATGATCTCCATCAACGGGATGTCCGTATGGTGCGGCCCCTCCCCGTTGCCCCAGCACATGTGGAGCCGGATACGTTCGGGCGGGATGTCCCGGGTGGCTTGGTCGAGCGCCTCGAGTCGCATGACTACGGTCTTGCGAAAGTCGTCTCGTGTGAGCTCGGGACCGACTGTCCACGCGCATGGGAGGTCCGGACAGTCCAACTGAAGGACGATGCCGGCCTCGTATATGGCGTCGTACTCGACCTTCATGGCCTCCGCCAGCGCGAAAAGGTATTCCTCCGTCGTGGCGTAATACCGGTTGGGCATATACATCTGGATTATGCCGGGAGAGGCCGCCGTCATGAAGACCTCCGTATCACCGGAAGCCGCCTTCAGGTTGGCGATGTCGGCGTCAAGCAACGAGCGGTCGAGGTACGCCACCGGCCCGTCGCAAGTGGGGGTGGCGACGACCTCTGCCAGCTTCGGGTCGTCCCACAATTTACCGTAATACTCGGGGAAGTCCTCGAGACCTCGACCTCGGCGCTCGGACGGGACCGGTTTGCCCCCGAAGCCGGACAGGCGCTCGGTGACGTACGTGGCATAGCTCGCCTTGCTGACTTCGCCGTCGTTGACGATGTCGACGCCGGCTTCGACTTCCCGTCGCACCGTTTCTTCCACGGCTTCCCGTACCGCCTCCTTGTCGTGGCGGTCCAGGCCGGCCGGCCGCGGCAGACTGCCGGTGTGGGTCGTGAGGATCCGGTCTGTACTGCTCCGCATGTGCGAGCTCCTTTATTGTTATGGGCGCCAATATCCGGTGAAACCGCCGGCACAGGGGTCTGTCTCCTCCACCCGATGGCGGCATCTGGGTGGGTGCCCGCCACCGCCGTGCTGTCGCTTATTTAATACCGCCGTCTTTGTCCGGGACCGAGCCGATGTGCGAGGCAAAAAACTCCACGACCCCCTTCCAGAAATAACTGTCGTGCTGTGTGTCATAAAAATACCCGTGGTACTGCTCAGGCAGGAGGACGAACTCGTGCTTATCGGCCCGGATGAGTGCTTCAACCATTTTTACGGTGTCGGTCCAGCAAAGAAGGTCAGAGGTGCCTACGGCCATCAGGAGGGGCCCTTCAACCTTGGCCGCCCTCTGGATGCAGTCGGCAAATGCGTAACCAGCAGGGTTTGTTTGCGGCATGTCAAGGTAGCACTCATAGAGGAGCGAAGCGTAAGGGTCGAATGCCGGTTCGGAGCACACGGCCGCCTTGTACACGTCGGGACGGTCGACAAAGCACCGGAACGCCGAATAGCCTCCCCAGCTTTGCCCGATAATGCCAATGTGGTCGCCGTCTATGAAGTCGTACCGTGCGGCCAACTGTAAGATCGCCTCGGCGTGGTCGTCGGCCAGTACGTTGGCGAACCACATATAGCTGCTGTCGTGGAACGACTTCGAGCGCCCGGGCGTACCGCGAGCGTCGACCATCACCGTTATGTAGCCGAGCTGAGCCACGGCCTGGGCCATGGTTGCAAACGACTGTGAGAGCCGTCCGTCAAGGAAGCTATGTGGGACGGCAACGGTTTGCGGCCCCCCGTATATGTACTCGATGAGCGGGTAGCGTCGACCGGGCTGAAAGTCGTGTGGCTTGAACATGACTCCCCACAACTGCGTCTTGCCGTCTGCGGCCAGGGTGGTGAACTGCTCGGGGGGTATAAACCCGACCGACTCGAGCTTGGAGATGTCGCCCCGGGAAAGCTCAGCCAGGCGGTTGCCCCCGGTCGTCCTCAGTTCGACCACGGCCGGGCGCGAGCAAGTGGAGTACGTGTCCAGGAAAGCTAGTCCTGAAGGGGCCAGAGCCACGTCGTGGGCCCCCGGGGCCTCGGTCAGCGCTTGCACCTCTCCGCCCTCGAGAGGTACTCGGTAAAAGTGCAAATCGTACGGGCGGTCCTGGTCCCGGTGACCCGAGAAGTAGAGATAGCCGTCCCGAATGGCGACGAGGTCCTCGACAGGCCATGGCCCGTCCGTCAGCTGGCGCACCAGGTTGCCATCAAGGTCGTACAGGTAAAAATGCCTCCATCCTGAACGTTCGGACTGCCAGATTATTTGTTGCCCGTCGGGTGTCAGCCACAAGCCGACCTGGGGCATGGACACCTGGTTGTAGACACTGTGCTGGGTGCGCACAAAGGACTCGGCCGTTTCGGTGAACACCGGCGTCACGGCACCCGTCGCCGCGTCCGCCAGCAGCACCTCGGCTCGTTTACAGTCCCGCGACATCCGGAACACGACGACGCTCGTCGATCCCGGCAGCCAGGCCACGGCAACCGGGTAGCTGTCAGAGGTATCACCCAGGTCGAGCGCGACCGGTGGCCGCCCGAGCAGGTCCAAAACGTACAGGTTGGTCCGCTCCATAGTGCCACCCGCCTTGGCGCCGTAGTTGTAGACAACCTCGTCCTGACTCTTCAAGTAGTGCACCTGAGGGGCCTGGTACACGCCTCGTAAGTCGACCTTGTAGGCCGCCACTTTGCGACTGTCCGGCGACCAGCAGGCGCTCGGCCGGGGGGCGGCCGAACCCGGAGCTGTCAGGGAAGGGGCGTCGAAGCGCCACTCGCTTTCGGGCCTGCCGTCCTCGGTGAGGCGGACCACGCGGCCGTCGTACGTCGAACGCGCCACAATATTGGAATTGTCGGTGGAGAGTAGATAGGCACGGTCAGGCGAGGGAACCTCCAGCGCCGGCACCGCTCCGCCCAGGCGGGTCGAGCGCAGGTACTCTTTCGGCGTCTTTCGCTCCCGGTCAGAGAGGCCGTGGAGCTTGTCGACCGGCGAGGCGTTCTCGAGCTTTCTCACATCGGAGCTCGAGAGGTTCAACAAGAAGCCGGCTCCGCTCATCTCGAAGCCGATTTCATCGTGACCGGTCCACTTGAACTCGGAGAAAGGCACACCCCTTCCAGGCGGGACCTCTCCGGTTGCATCCCTGATGGCGCCTCGCGCCTTCTCGACGTCGAACAGCGCCATCCGTTCGCCTGTCGTCAGGTCCACCCGCCACGCTCGCCGCTCATCCGGCCGGCCGTCGACGTAACCGAGCGTCGCACCATCGGGCGCCCATGCGGGTGCGACCCGCCCGCCCGAGACCAGCTCTTCGAGGTTGTGCAAGTAGTGGTCGAACATCTGGAGCCGATCGTCCCCGGGCATTGTCACCTCTCTGCTCAAAACTCACTTTGTCACGAACGTAGGAACCTGCATCCGACACGCTAGCAACAAAGGATTTACCTTCCGATGACACGACGACGAACATAAGGCAAAGCCCGGCCGGGTAAAAGAGTGGCAGCCAGGAGGAAGGTTTACCTTCTGTTTACCCGGCTGTTACCGGCAAGTCATTCCCTGCGCGTTAGCGTGGCGGATGTGAGTTCCCTGATCGCGACCGTTGTTCCCGGTCCGCGCTCGATTTCCCTCGGGCGCCCGTGGTGGCAATGTCGTGAGCACATGAACCTTTCGGCCGAGGTGCCCCTTACCCTGCAGGAGCGTTGCCAAATGAAGACCAGCACTGACCGGATCCTTACTACACATACCGGGAGCTTGCCCCGACCGCCTGACCTGGTCGACCGGCATGACCCCGAGGCGGTAAGGACGGCGGTGGCGGAGACGGTAAGGCACCAGCGCGATGTCGGCATCGACATTGTCAACGACGGAGAAGCGAGCAAGGAAAGCTACGCCACTTACGTGCTCGAGCGGCTTTCCGGCTTCCAGGGTGACCCTGTACCGTTCCCCCGCCGCGGCCGGGCATTCGACGACTTCCCTGAGTTCTTCGAAAAGCAGTGGGCGGACCGCAAGTTCACGGCCATTACGGGTACCCCGACATGCAGCGGCCCCGTTTCGTATATCGACCGTGCAAAGGTCGAAGCCGATATTGCCAACCTGAAGACGTGCGCCGGCGACACGGAAGTGTTTATGACGGCGGCCTCTCCAGGCATCATCGCCGGGTACATGCCCAACCGTTACTATCCGACCACGGAAGAGTACATCTTTGCCCTGGCTGATGCCATGAAGGAGGAGTACGACACCATTTATCGGGCCGGGCTCATCCTGCAGCTGGACTGTCCCGACCTGCCCGGGGCGGCAGCAATGGAACCGGGTGCCACGGTCGAAGAGTTCCGCAAGCTCGTTGCCATGCGGCTCGAAGCAGTGGACCACGCGACCAGGGACATCCCTCCCGACCGTATCCGGCTCCATATGTGCTGGGGCAATGGCGAGGCTCCGCACCACACGGACGTCCCCCTGATCGATCTTGTCGACCTCGTCTTGGCGTCGAGGCCGGCTGCCTTTTCGTTTGTCGCCGCCAACCCCCGCCACGGGCATGAATGGAAGGTCTTCGAGGATGTGAAAGTGCCCGATGGCAAAGTGCTGATCCCGGGGGTCCTCGACTCGACCACGAACTTTATTGAGCACCCCGAACTGGTGGCCCAGCGTTTGGTCCGTTACGCAGACGTCGTCGGCAAAACCAACATAATGGCTGGTAGCGATTGCGGTTTTGCAACCTTCGCCGCTGTCAACATCGTCGACCCGAAGATCGCCTGGGCGAAGCTGGCCGCCATGGTCGAGGGGCCCAGATCGCCAGCGACTATTTGTGGGGGCGATCGGCAACTCGACCATAGGCGCTCCCGGCCGCCAATAGGCGCTTCCGGCCGCCCATCAAGCGTGCCCAGTGGTCTGGGCCCGCGCCTCGCCCTTGCCGATTATCGGCTCGGCCCCGGCGTCAGGCCGGCGAGGAAGCCTTCAACTCAGCCATTGCGGTGGCGAACTCCGGCATCGAGAACACGTCCTCGTTGCCCCGCAGGGCCGGTACCGAGCGGTACTGCACTTCGACCTGGTCGCCGTCGATCAAGTACTCGACCACCCCGGACTGGCTTGCCTCTAGGCCGAACTCCTCGCTAGGAGGGGAGGCAAAGGTCAGCGAAGGTGCCCAAACCGTAAGCACGTCCCCTTCGAAACCCTGGCGATAGCGGTGCACGTGCCCATTGGCAACAACCCGCAGGTCCGTACCGGCAAAAACCGAGAGTACCCTTTCCCGGTCGGCTTCGGCGATGGTTATGCCGGGCTGGTACCGTCCCAGGAACCACAGCGGCTTGTGCAAGAACAGCATCACCGATTTGCCCCGGGTCTCGGCGGCGACGTCGGCCAGCCACTCCCAGTACTCCGCTTCCTCAGGCAGGCCCGACGACATTACCTGGCTGTTGACCCCCACGAAGGCCCAACCGTCTGCTTTGTTGCCGGCGAGGCCGAGCTCGAAGAACCGGTCGGCGCCCCACGTGTCAGTGAACCCGGCAATGCGGTCACTGGTCACCGAAAGGCCCATCCAGGGATCATCGCCGGGCTCCCCAACATCGTGGTTCCCCGGTAGGACCCGGAGCGGCGCGTCGACGTGCTGGTGCAGGTGCCACGCGGCCTCACGGTCTTCAACCGAGTCAGGGTTGATGATCACCACATCCCCGGTGTTGATGACAAGATCAGGGAGCAGCTCATCGTTTAAATAAGCGATCAAGAGCCAGAAGTTTTTTATCGGCGTCCCGCCTAGATGCGAGATATGGGTATCTGAGAGCTGAACGATGCGCACGTAGGTGATCTTTCCGGTAAAAGGGGTGGGTTTAGTGAAAACGATCCGTGGTTTGGCTTATCCGCTCGGGGCGAGCCAACTTGATTCGGTGCGAGGTACTGACTCCAATAGCTTTATGGTATACGGATCCTGGGGATCGTCCAGGACCTGGTCGGTTGCACCGGACTCGACGACGACCCCCCGGTGCATAACGTAGATGTACTCCGATATATGGCGGACGATGGAGAGGTCGTGGGTAATGAAGAGGTAGCCGATGCCACGCTCAGTTCGCAGGGCCGCAAAAAGGTTGAGGATCTGGGCCTGGACGGACATGTCGAGGGCGGAAACGGGCTCATCACATATGAGGATCCGGGGGTGTGCGGCGAGCGCCCGGGCTATAGCCACACGCTGACGTTCCCCGCCCGACAGCGCGACCGGTTTTCGTTGCGCGTAGGACCCCGGAAGGCCAACCGAGCCGAGGAGGTCCTCCACCTGACGGCTAAGGTTCTTGGCTTTGGGCTCGTGGGTCGACACGGCTTCGCTCAGGGTCCAGCCTACGCTGCGCATCGGGTTCAAACTCGAATAGGGGTCCTGAAAAACGATCTGGACCGTGCCGCGGAGGTGGCGGCGGTCCTTCGTGGTCAGCTTGGCCCAATTGATGGCAGAAATCCCGTCGATCAATACGTCGCCACTGGTGGCCGACTCGAGGCCGACCAGGATGCGGGCCAGAGTTGTCTTCCCTGAACCTGATTCGCCGACTATCCCGACGCTCTCGTTGGCACCCACCTGGACGGACACACCCCCGAGGGCATTTACCGTGCGATTGCCGTTTTGGAACGTCTTACGCAGGTCCCCGACGCGAATAAGTGCAGTTTCGTCTCGTCGAGGCTCAATTCGCGGCGGCTGCCGGTCGGCTTGGTCCCTGAGGGCCACCATTTCCGACCTGATCTCGGGCAGGCGCACGCATGCGGACCACCGCCCGGGGGCCACCTGGACGAGCGGCGGTGCGCCTGCGTGGCACGGTGGTGCGGCCCAGCGGCAACGGGGAGCAAAGGTGCAGCACCCGGCGACATCGTCGGCCGCCGGGACAGAGCCGGGTATTGTGACGAGCTCTTCGACGGGGTGGTCGGCCGGCGGTTCGGACAAAAGGAGCCCGTGGGTATAAGGGTGGAGCGGTTCGTCGCTCAGCTCGACGGAGGGCCCAACCTCGACTACCGACCCCGCGTATAGCACGAATATCCGGTCGCACATGGCAAACGCGACGCGCAGGTCGTGCGTGATAAGGATCAGCGCCATCCCTCGCGCGAGCTGGATACTCTTGATAAGGGCCAGGATCT
Organism: uncultured Acidimicrobiaceae bacterium; assembly: GCA_963754115.1. GTDB lineage: Bacteria > Actinomycetota > Acidimicrobiia > Acidimicrobiales > Palsa-688 > Fen-671. Next base: position 263,169 of record CAVWFC010000011.1, read on the forward strand.
CGCGCTGGGTGGCGACGTCCAGGGCCGTCGAAGGCTCATCGGCGATCAGCACTTTGGGGTCGTGGGCCAGGGCGGCGGCGATGGCTACGCGCTGGCGCATACCGCCCGACAGCTGGAACGGGTACCGTTCCACGACGTTCTCGTCGGTGATGCCAACCTCAGCCAGACGTCTCACTGCTTCGGCCCGCCGGTCGCTCCGTCCCATTCGGCCGTCTGAGAGCAGGGACTCGCCGAGGATGCGGCCACAGCGCATCACGGGGTTGAGCATGGTGAACGGGTCCTGGAGGATCATTCCTACTTCGCGGCCACGAACGGCGCGCCATTGCCGCTCGCCGAGCCCCAGCAGGTTGTGGCCACCGTAACGGACCTCGCCGCTGGCCACCATTATCGGGGGCAGAAGGCCTGTGATGGCCCGGGCCGTCATCGACTTGCCGCTGCCCGACTCACCGACGATGCCAATTGTTTCGCCGGGCCGCAAGGACAGGCTGACCGACGAGACTATGGTGTCGGTGCGGTCGGAGCGCACCCGCTCGATGCGCAGGTGGTCGACTTCGAGCACCGGCTCCACCTTGACCCCTGCCACGCCGGCATCCAAGGCGAGGCTCATCTGGTCACGCCCCGGCTGGAGAGTCGTTCGTGCAGCCAGTCGCCTATCAGGTTCATGGAAGTCGCCGTAAGCACGATCATGGCCCCGGGCGCCAGCACGGCTACCGGGTTGGCGAAAAGGAGCTGCAGCCCTTCGGAAAGCATCAGCCCCCAGTCAGGGGTGCCGGGCGGGACCCCTAGGCCGAGGAACGACAGGCCGGCCAGGGCAGTGAGGGAGCCGGCGAACACCAGGAACGAGTTCGCCACGGCGACGGGGGAGACATTGGGCCAAATGTGGAAGACCATTATCCGGAAGTCCGACACGCCGAGAGTCTTGGCCGCCTCAACGTATGGCCGGGGTGTCTGCTCGAGAGTGGCGCCCCGCACCACGCGGGTATCGAAGGGGACGGTCAGGATAACGAGCAGGGCCACCGCCAGCCAATAGCCGCCGCCGAGGGCTCCCTGGACGACGATTATCACCAGCAGGCCCGGTATCGACCACATGAGGTCCACCCACCGCATAATGACGGCGTCCACCTTTCCCCCGCGGTACCCCGCCTGCAGGCCGAGCAGGTTGCCGAGCACCATCGAGCTGGCGGCTATCACCAGCGGGCCGATGACGGCCGTCCGGGCGCCGGCGATCAGGCGGGAGAACACGTCTCTCCCAAGCGAGTCGGTGCCCAGCCAGTGCGCCATGCTCGGATGGGCCAGGACATTGGTCAGGTTTTGTGTATAGGGGCCGTAGGGGGCGATTGCGGGCCCGATGATGCACATCAACGCCACCGCGCCGGCCACTGCAAAGCAGACCGCCATCACCCAGGGAAAGCGCCGCAGCCGTTGGGCCAGAGGCACCGCGTCGCTGGACTGGATTCGGGCAGCCGGGACGGCGGCCGCCCCGCCCATCACGACCTTCACATCGCTCATTGCGATTTCCTCCCTAACCGGATACGCGGGTCGACGGCGACATACGCGACGTCGGCGAGCAGGTTTGCGACGACGATGACCACCGCTACCACCATCGCCACTCCCTGGATCATGGGCAGGTCCTTTGCCGTGGCCGACTGGACCAGCAGTTGCCCGATGCCCGGAAGAGAGAACGTGTCTTCTACCAGTACGGCGCCAACGATCAGGCCCGATAGCACGAGCCCGCTTATGGTGACCACCGGGATCAGTGCGTTACGAAGTGAGTAGAGGAGCATGACCCGTGAGGAGGACAGACCTCGCGCCCGGGCAAACGTCACGTAGTCCTGGTCGAGCACACCCATCATGGCGGCACGGGTGTGTTTCAACACGTACGCCGTGCTCGTGAGGGCTAGCGCGATTGCCGGCAGGGTCAGGTGCCACAGCTCATTCGCGAAGCCCGTCCCTGGTCCGAACACCGGGAACAAATGGATCACGACGGCGAAGATGTAGATCATGAAGACACCGCTTACGAACGCCGGGGTGCTGAGCGCAACGATCGAACCAGCGACGATCCCCCGGTCGACGACGCTGCGCCGGCGCAGGGCGGACATAATGCCGAGACCCACGCCGAACAGCATCGTGAGGAGATACGCGTAGAGGCCCAGGAAAATCGAGCTCGGCAGCCTCGCATCGATCTCGTTCATCACCGGCAATGTCGTCTGGATCGAGTTCCCGAAGTTCAATTGCGCCGCCTGGCTGGCCCAGATCCAGTACTGGGTCAAGAACGGTTTGTTGAGGTGGTACTCGTTGGTCAGGTAGCGGACTGTGGCCGGGGTGCGGGGGTTGGTGCCCAACAGTGTGTCCACGATGTTGCCGGGTGAGATGTACAACAATGAGAACACTGCAAAGGAGATAACGACAAGAAGGGCGACGAGGACGAGCAGCCGTCGAGTGATGAACATGACCCATTCGCGGCTGCTCATAGCTTCCCTCCTGACGCCGTCGTCATTTTTCGGCCCAGTCCTTGCAGGCCCAGTCTTTGCTGGTCCAGTCCTTGCCAGCGGAAAAGCGTCGAAGTGTTTGTTCGTGCTGCCGGGGTCGCACAGCCATATTTCAATGAACTCCTTCCGAGTGCGCTTTCAAGGCCGTTTGCGGTACCTGGACTGCCTCGCCCGGTTGCGCAGGGCTTACGGCGCTGCCTGCACGCCAGCGGCGTAACCGCAACCTTGGCCGGGCGAAAGATCATCTCGAACGCCATTTGCGCCAAACCACTGTTCTATTTGAGGACCCGGGCTGCCTTTGCGGTCTCGGCGGCCAGCGCCGCGGCGGCCGCACCGCCCAAACGATATGCTTTGGGTTCCTTGAGCGGGGTAATGCCGAAAATGCCCGGTCCGTAAAGCCGCCCGCCACCGGGGCCAACCGTGGAACCCACGACCGGCACGCTACTTGAACGGAATTACATCTTCATGGCGTACAAGTTAACGCAGGGTGAAGTTTCGGCTCAGTTTGTCTTTCCGGAATCACGTTCCCGCCGTCGAACTGAATGACCAGCCGTTCGCAATGCGGCGCCGGCACCACGAGAACTACGAGGACCATGTTTGCACGCTTGTCGAAACCACGGTTCTGGTCCAACTATAGACCGGTTTGGCGCGCCTGGCACCAGGACAAGCAACCGTCGTCTGGTTGCCGCACCCGGCCTCCTGAGCGTCTACGCGGGTCTTCGTCGCCCGCCCAGCAGGCGGACCTTCGGGAGGCGCCGCGCTGGCTCTTGCTCCATCGGGCCCGTATTTACCGTCGGCCACGTGTGGTCGCACAGAGAATGGACGGACGTGGGTCAGATGCCACTGGCGTCACCGCGCCTCCAGCAGACGATGGGGCCGCGGGCCGGCCGTCCAGTTCGCCGTTGTCGCACCTGCTGGGTGGCTGTTCGCCCACTTCAGCCACTCACAGTGCGTCTGTGACTGCGCATAGTCCACAACGGTCGTGCCACGTGGCGCCTGGCCGTGCGTTGTCCCTGGTAGTGCTATCTTTGCTCGGCATGAGTTCCGAGGTCGCCGCGAGGGCTCAACGGTCGCCTGGAGCGGTCGCCGAGATGGTCCGCGCCGCCTCGGGTTCGCTCCCCCCTGCGGAGGCACGCGTGGCCCAGGCACTGTTGGCGCGCGGGGTCGACGTGGTGCATTGTTCCGTCACGGAAATTGCCATGGCGGCCGACACCGGCGTCGGTACCGTCGTGCGGGCGTGCCAGAGCCTGGGTTTCAAAGGCTTTCAGGCGGCCAAGATCGGTCTTGCCCAGGACCTCTTGCCGCTGGATGAAAGGCCTCAACAAGACGTCGCGAAAGGCGACCGGCCCGAAGAGGTCCTGGCCAAACTGGCGGAGAGCAGCGGGGACGCCCTTCGCCGCGCCACGGCCAGCGTGGACCCGGCTGCCCTGAAGCGAGCGGTGGAAATGCTGGCCAAGGCCCGCCGTGTGCTCTGCTTGGGCGTTGGGACCAGCGCCCCCCTGGCCCAGGACGCGGCCTACAGGTTGGCCACGATCGGCATCGATTCCGACGCTCCGCCTGACGTCCACGTACAGCACGTGCGGGCCCGGCTCCTGGAAAAGTCGGATGTCGGCCTGGCGGTGAGCCACACGGGGGCCACCCAGGAGACCCTGGGCGCAGTGCGAGGTGCTAAGGAGTCGGGAGCGGGTCTCATCGCCATCACCAGCTTCAGTACGACGCCGCTTACCGAGCTGGTTGATGTCGTGCTGGTGGCGGGGGGACGGGAAACGAGTTACCGCGTGGAGGCCATGGCCAGCCGGCTGGCTCATCTCCTCCTCATCGACACTCTTTTCACGTGCCTTGTGCTCAACGACCCCCGGCGCGCCCGCCAGGCCCAACAACTGACTGCCGACGTCCTGGCCGAACATCGTTACTGACGTCATCGGGCGGTAGGGCTGGGTCGCCGGCCCTACTGCGGCGGTCAACTACACCAGGGTGGTCAGGGCCTGCAATGCGCCGGTCAGGACGTGCCGTTGGGGCATCGAGCTCGGGACGGCAATGAACGGGATGGCACCCTGGTAGCCACTTAGTTCGGTGGCGGTAGGAGGGAACCCAAGTTGCTGCAGGCCGTCCATAACCGTTCGTCTGTCGGCCGCGGATGCGAAACGCCGCTGTGGGTATACAGACTCGAAGTCGGCGGTAAATTCATAACCGGCAATAGCGAGCGTCTGGGCAATGGGACGGACGTCGACCCATCGGAGGAAGAACCCGGCAATAACGGGACGTTTGGTTGCCGCGCCCACGAGAGTCAGAAATGTGCGCTGGCCCACGGGAGCCGTGCCCGCAGAGATGCACACCACGGTCGAGGTCGACAACAGCGACGCCTCCGCTGGTTCGAGCACGTCATGTTCGAGGTCGGACACTATACCGTTGGTCAAAAGCCCGACCGAGACGCCGTAGTCGAGGGCCGGGACAGACAGGCCGACGCCGATCACGGGGACGGTGTTTGGCCGGCGGCTGTCACTGAAGAACTGGCGGTCGGCAGTGATCCACCCCGCCGGGTCGGCCCGGTGGTCGCGGCGGTAATGCGAGTACAGGTCAGCGAGTGTGAGGCCGTGGTTTAACAGCGCCGAGTTGAAACCATACGATGAACCAACATCGACGATGACGTTCGATTGGTCGCCAAGCAGGTCGAGCACGTGGCGGAGTAGCCGCACCGTGTACTCCGGAAGGCGATAGTCGAGGCGGGAAAAGCGTCGGGACCAGGCCGTAGGCTCCGATTGGTTAGAGAGCTCCTCGAGGTGGTCGAACCCGGTGGCAGAGCCGTTGGCGCGGACGAGCCTAAGGTCCGCGACCACACCTGGGCGCCGGTCGCTCACTCCCACTGAGCGCCGACAAAGACCGCAAGCCGTCCGATTTGCGTTCCCTCGTTCGCCCCGCCGGGAGCAGCATGGTTGGAGATACCAAATATCAAGAATAGACGGAACATCTATCCCAATCATAAGGCTTGATGATTACGGCCGGCTAACAAGTGACCGAACTTCAGGTGAATTATGGTGCGATGGCTACCGGTGTGCACGGCACGGCCCTGGCTGTCGACGCCTGAGGCGCTCGAATACGTGTAGCAGCACAGTCAGAGCCATAAAAGGGCCAAGGTCGGCCCTCCCGGGCGGGCAACGGCGCTTCAGGGCCCGGGTTGCAACCAGGCAAACGTTGCCTGTCGTGGCACTGGAAATGAACTGAGGGTGAATCTTTTGGGCCAGCCCGCTGTGGGGAAGATCGTTCCATGGTAGGGTCGATCACGGGAACTCACATAGTGGGAAGGACAAATGGTGACACCACAGCCCCACAAAGTAGCGTTCTACGCAGACATTTTCTACAGATCCGAGCTTTCTCCTGCATTTTGGATCCCACCCGGCCAGCTCGATGTGGAAGCGATCCTCCTCGGCGGTGACATCCACTATTTGCCGGACCAGTTGGGCCTGATGTTGAAGGAGATCCGGCAAACTCAGCTCGACACGACCAAGATAATCGTCGTACCCGGTAACGGCGAGTATATCGACCAGGAACTGAGCGAATCGCGCCAGCAGTACCGGGCCGAAGTCGAGAGCGTGGACAACACTGTGTTCCTCGACGATCAAATGGTTACGTTGTCCTCCGGTCTCCGCGTTATCGGGTCTACCCTGTGGTCCCTGGTGGCCGACGACCAGATCGATAGGTACACCCAGACGCTGACCGGTCACGGGCTGAAGGGGGTCGACAACATTCGTACGGGAGACCGCTACCTCACTTTGAAGGACACCAACGACCTGCACGTGAAGGCCCGCTCCTACATCGAATCGGAACTTCGCGCCATGTCTGGTACCGAACGCCGCAATACCATTGTCTGTACTCATTTTTGGCCCACGCTACGGCCCTGGATGAGCAACGCCGACGGGGGAGAAGACGCCAGCCCTTCCACGCCCGAATCGGATTGGTCACAGATGATCGGCTCGGACCTGGATTCGCTCATTGCCGATTGGGGCCCAAGGTTTTGGCTCTGCGGGCATGCCCACAGGACAAAGCATGTGACGATTGGCGCCACCGAGGTTTCTTCGAACCCACGGGCCGGCGATGGCCCCGGGCATATCAACCCGGAGTTCCTCGAGCACTACGTAGTCGAGTTGTGAAACGTGGGGACCGGCGGTCGTGCCGCTTCACTCGCCGTGCATCTCGGCCACCGCTGCCTCGAAGCGGTCCAGGGCCCGTTCGACAGGCCCACGTGTAGCGGCCGGGATCCAGGGCGAGGCTCGCCGGACACCGGCGCGTTCGAGCTGTTCAAGGGCGCGGGGGTCGGCCGGCGCGCTGGCGACGTGCACCTCCAGGGGCCGGTCGGCCCGGGCTAGCAGCTCCTTGGCCCGGTCCAGCAGATCGGGTGGCCCGTAGTTCGGGAACCAACCGTCGCCGAACGCAAGGACGCGGTCGAGCACGTGGGGCCCATAGCCGCCGACGAGGATCGGGGGGTGGGGCCGCTGTGCCGGCTTCGGCCACGACCAGATGGGCCCGAACGACACGTACTTGCCCTCGAAACTGGCCTCGTCATTGGCCCAGATCGCTTTCATGGCCTGGACGCGCTCGGCCAAGACAGCCATGCGGACTGCCGGGTTCGTGCCGTGGTTGGCCATTTCCTGCCGGTTCCAGCCGGCTCCCACACCGAAGTCCACCCGCCCGCCGGACAGGAAGTCGATGCTGGCCACCTCCTTGGCCGTGATGATGGGGTCCCTCTCGATGACGAGGCAAATGCTGCTCCCGACCCGCAACCGGCTGGTCGCACTAGCTGCCGCGGTCATGGCCACGAAGAGGTCGAACGTGTGCCAGTACCGGCGCGGCAGGTCCTCCCCGTTGGCAGACACAGGGTGGTCACTGGCAGGAATGTGGGTGTGCTCAGCGAAGAGCAGCGCCTGGAAGCCTCTTTCTTCGACCAGGCGGGCCATGTCGCCCGGGCTGATAGCGTCATGCGTTGGGAAGGTTGCCACTCCAATTTCCATAGGCCTGTTCTACCCGACAAATCGCCAGGACTTCCTCTCGGCCGGCCACTGGCCGGGGGCGGCGCTCGGCGCGAGCGCCGACAGCACGGGGCAGGCGATCTCTGCGCTTCGGAAAGTGGCCCCGTGAGCAGCACCTGCCGGCCGGTCGAGCCTCAAAGCAGGATAGTTATCCTGTCGACGATGTCGGTCACACCAGGGGCGGACCAGGCAACATCTTCTGCTTTTTGCCTGGCGGCATAAGACCCGACTTCCCCATCCAGGTAAACGGTGCTCCCCGCGTTGGTGACGGTGATTTTCGCGTCTTCGAGCAGCGCGGTCCGTTTGAAGGCGGTCCCGATGCGTTCTGACACATCGCTTGGTAGGGGCTGACCGCCGATCCTTACCTTGTCCGTAACGCCCAGGACCCCTATCACACGCGCCACTGCCAGCTTGGCCGCCACCCGCTGAAAATGGTTATGCACTTCACCGGTCAGGGTTGCCCAACCTTCCTTGACTTCCACGTGTACCGAGCCGTCAGGGACCATTTTGTCGGAGTCGAGCGCTTCTGTGCAGGCGACGGCGAGAGCGTCGTCGGCAATAGCGGCCCCGGCGGCCGACCAAAAGCTCGTTGTCAACCTGTTTGACCCCTCCGACCCCCCAGGCGTCGTCCTCCGCCAGCAGGAACTCTTTGTAGGTTGGCACCGTGCCCGTGAGGGTGACAACACCCTCGTCAGCCTTTACGAGCACACGCGTCGAGTCCAGGAGCATGTCCCATCCGAGCTGGTTGACGACGTCGTGGTGCAAGATGTTGTTTGGTTTCTTCATTAGAAATTTCCGTCCTTGTCGTTGGCCATGTCGGCTCGCGTGTAGACGTTAGGTGTCCCACAAGTCATCTTCCAACAATCGGGCACGACGGGTTGGTGGCTCCATCACGCGAACGTGTGTTGCTCGCTTTGCCGGCCCAGACCCCCGTGGCCACGGTCGCGGCCACGCCACTCGTGTCGGATCAGGCCAACGGGCGACAACGCCCCGGCCGGGGCGGGCCCCGCTACGTGCGCCACCCTCGCGCCGCCGTACACGACCGCGAACCCCGTGATCGTGTGATGTGCCCGGGCGGCAAGGACCCGCACAATGAGCCATGGCAGAGCACAATGCGGAAAGGACCACAAATGTACAAGCCGAACAACATCCTGGAGAAGGATGTCAGGGACGAACTCAGCTGGGACGCCTCGCTCGACGACAGCCAGATCACCGTCACGGCGGACAACGGCCAGGTCAGCTTGACCGGCGCCGTGCCAACCTACTTCGACCTGCTGACTGCCGCTGACGACGTCTGGGCGGTGAGCGGGGTCACCTCGGTCGACAACGAGCTCCTGGTGGGGCTGGCCGGCGAGGTGATCGCCGACGCCGACGTGGCCAGCGCCTGCCGGGCCGCGCTCGATGGCGACCACATCGTCCCTTACGGGGCCGTGAAGGCCGACGTCCTGGATGGTTGGGTCACCCTCAGCGGCCAGGTCCGGCACCACTTCCAGCGCCAGGCAGCCAAGTTCGCGGTAGCTCGAGTAAAGGGCGTAAAGGGAGTCGCCGACGACATCGAGATCTCATCCGACCCGGTACCGAGCGACGTCGTGAACGGATCAACGAGGCATTCGCCCGCAAGGCCATCCTGGACGACTCGGTCATCCAGGTCACCAATAGCGGCAGCACCATTTACCTGGATGGCACCTCCGATTCCCGGACGGCCATGCAGGTGGCCGAGGACACGGCCTGGGATGCCCCGGGGGTCACCGACGTCGTTGACCGGCTGGTGCTGGTCCCTTAGCCCGGTAAAATCCTTCCCAATCCTGCACAAAGGAGAGCGCGAAATGGCAAAAGACAAAGAAGTTGCTGTTTATGTTGCGGTTTACGATACTGTCGACGCGGCCACCTCCGACCTCGATGACATCGAGCAACTCCATAGAGATGATCTGGTCGGGTTCTATGATGCGGCCGTCGTAGACCAGCAAGATGGCAAGCCCCACATCGTCAAGCGGGCAGACCGCCCTCGCATCCGGGTCATCCCCGAGGAGCTCGGCTTCGGTGCCCTGTCTCGCAAAGAGCTCAAGCAAGCGGCCGAGCAACTCGGTGCCAGTCAGGCCGGGTTGATCGTCGTCGGAGAGCCGACCATCGATAAGGCATTCGACAAGGCCGTCACGAGGGCGACCAAGACGCTGAAGCAGACCGTGGACGCCACTGCCGATGAGCTGGCGGCGGAAATGAAGCAGGCCGCGCAAAGCTGACGCAAGCAAACAAGCTGTAGCAAGCAAACAAGCCAGCAGCAAGCAAACAAGGCTGCAGCAAGCAAACAACGCTGCAGCAAGCAAATACGGCTGCAGCAAGCAGCGTAAGAGACCGTACTTAGCGACGGGGCCCGGCAGCAACGGCCCCGTCGCTTATTTTTGCGTCGGGGTTTCTCTTTATGGGCCGCCCTGGTTGGGGCCGTCCGCGGGTGCCACGCACAGGTTACGCAGTCACGGGATGTAACGAGGCCCCGGAGTCTCGTACGGTCAGAGTGTGGCCCAAATCGGTGCCGTGGCTGATAAAGGGACAGAAAGGACCTCCAAATGCTTTACACACAAGTTCGGGAGGCGGCACAGCAGGTAACCAACCTTTGGTGGACGTTCTTGATCGCGGGCGTGGCGTGGTTTGTGCTCTCAATCGTTGTTCTCCAGCTCAACCTCACGTCAGTCGGCACGGTAGGCGTGCTTCTCGGCGCCATTTTCCTGGTGTCCGGCCTGGAAGAGTTCTTCACGGCATCAGTGAGCAGTTGGGGGTGGGCCGGGTGCTCCTCGGGATCTTTTTCTGCATTGGGGCGATATGGGCCTTCGCCAACCCGGTCGGTACATTCGTGTCGATCGCCGAAGCACTTGGGTTCCTTCTGGTTTTCAAGGGGACGCTGGACATCATCACCTCGATTGCGGCCCAACCCGCCAACCCGGTCTGGTGGCTGGGCCTCGTCGCCGGGCTCCTCGAGCTCGGCCTCGGGTTTTGGGCCGCGCAGCAGTATTTCCCGGCCCGGGCGACACTGCTGCTGATCTGGGTAGGGTTTTACGCTCTGTTCCGGGGGGTTTCATCCCTCGTCCTCGCGTTTCAGCTGCGGTCGGCTAACTAGGCCCCCACGTCGTTAGTGCGCGTAGTGCAGATAACCGGGAGCCGGCCACGACTCCTCGGGTGACGGTCCTGGTCCGTCACCCGAGGGGTCGGTCCGCGCCAGCGCGGTGCGCTCAGGGCCTAACCTGCTGGACATGGTGGCTTTTCCCATCCTTGGCGCGCTCCAGTCCGACGACCCGCAAGATCTGGGGGCTGGCTCTAATCCGAGTGACGTGCTCAGCCGCGTGCGTGAAGAGCTGAGCGCGCTCGACCGTGCTATTTCGGGCGCGGTGGCCAGCACGCCGACCCCGACCCTTGACCGGCCGATGCAATGGCTGTCAAACGCGGCCAACAACTCCAAGCTATGGGTGGCGACGTCTGCCGGTCTGGCCCTCCTTGGCGGCCCTCCGGGCCGTAGAGCTGGTCTTCATGGCCTAATAGCGATCGGAGTGACCTCGCTGACCGCCAACGCGGCGGCAAAACAGCTTTTTCCGAGGTACCGACCGGAGCGCCTTGTCCCCAACGAAGGGCGGGACGTCCGGATGCCAACGTCCAGTTCGTTCCCCTCAGGACACTCCGCGTCCGCTTTTGCTTTCGCCACCGTCGTAAGCGCTGAGCTGCCCGAGTTTTCATTACTCTTGCACGGGCTGGCCACCGCCGTGGCCTACAGCCGTGTCCACACGGGTGTGCACTACCCGAGTGACGTGCTGGCCGGCAGTGTCCTCGGTTCGGTGGTCGGGACGGCCGTTTGGCGGGCCCTCACCCGCCACCGGGGCTGACCGTCGTCTTACTGACCGGTCGCTGGTCGAGCACCCGGAGTTGTGAGTACGCGCCCCGCGTGATGAACAGCTCACGGATCCCGTCGCACAATGAAGCCCGGGGCCAGCTTACGTTGGAGGGACCGTGCATGCCCGAGGAGCGCGAGATCGTAGGGGGGGAACAAATGGGAGCGTCCCGCCACTGCCCGCGTCGGGGCAGACGGCAATGAGCGTCCCGGGCGCCCCGTCCCGGCAGGCCCTCGCCCCGTCGGCCACTCCGTCGAGATTGGAGGGGAGCTCCGGGCCTGCGGCCATCGAGACGGGCGAAGGTACGGCCGCCCCACGCCCGACAAGGCGCGGGCGTCTCCTGCAAAGGGCCACCGCAAGGCACGTGCCGCTAGAGGCGATCACAGTCGCCATAGGCCTCGTCGTCGCTACTTATTTGCTTGGAAAACTCCTTTACATCCTGCGCGGCTCACTGTTGGTCATCGTCGTGGCTGGCTTCATCGCCCTCGTCCTCAACCCTCCGGTGGCAGCTCTGCAAAAGAGGCTTCACCGGCGTGGGCTTGCCGTGGTCATCGTGACGATTTGGGCGTTACTCGTATTTGCTGGCCAGACCCTCGTTTTTGGCCGGCCACTGGTCGACAGCCTGACCCACCTGGCGCATGGGCTGCCTGCGTACGTGGTCAGGGCTGAGCACGGCAAGGGGTGGGTTGGGCTGCTCATCCGCAAGTACCAACTCCAAACCTGGGTACAGCACAATTCGCAGAAATTGATCAGCCTGGCCGAGGGTCTTAGCCAACCTGCACTGGCGGTTGGCAAGGGTGCGCTATCGGTGCTCGTCTGGCTCGGTACAACTTTTATCCTGGTCGTCCTGTTCCTACAGGAAGGCCCCAAATTGCGTGCATCTGTACTCGGCCTCGTGTCACCGGCGCGATCTGTCAGGTACCAGCGCCTCGGGAGCGAGATCAGCCGGTCGGTCTCAGGTTTCGTCCTGGGTGACATGCTTACGTCGATCATCGTGGGGATTGTAATATTCATCACTTTGACGGCGTTGTCCGTCCCCTACGCTCTGTTGTGGGCGCTGTGGGTGGCCCTTGTCGACTTCCTCCCGACGGTGGGCGGGGCGCTCGCCGGCATCCCAACGGTACTTTTTGCCCTTGGCCATTCCTTTACCGCGGCCGTGATAACAGCCGTCGTCTTCCTGGCCTACCAGCAAATCGAGAACCACGTGCTCAATCCCGTGATCATGAGCCGTACCGTGAAGGTCAACCCGCTCCTGGTGATGGTGGCTGTCCTCGTCGGGGCTGATCTTGGCAATTGGGTCGGCGGCATTTTCGGTGCCTTTGCCGCCGCCCTTTTAGCTATTCCTATGGCGGGTATCCTCCAGGTCGTCGTGAAGGACGTGTGGCGGGCAACAACTCCCAGCCTGCCCGGCCCAGACGAAATGGAGGCCGTAGCGGACCAGACGATAATGCCGGGAGGGACGCCGACGGCACCCGGCGAGCCTGGGTAAAGCCGTGGTCGCGTGATGCTCTACATATTCGCCGGCCGTACGATCTATCTCAGAACTGCATTCGCCTCTCATTCATAAAGGACGGTTGAGCTAATGGCCCAAGTCGCTGACACCCTCATCAAGCACCGCAAGAGGCTGAACGACATAGCAACCGTGCTGGCGCGTCACGGGTTGGCGTCCCTGGCCGCTCGAGGGAGCGGTATCGTCGGCCTTGCCCCGGTCGAAGACCTGGTCCACCGCATTGTGGCCCCGGAAGATATCGATGCCACCGAGGGGGAGCGCCTGCGGGCCGCATTGACCGAGCTTGGGACCACGTTCATCAAGTTCGGCCAGATGCTGAGCCTGCGTCCCGACGTCGTCGGAGAGGACATTGCGCAGGAGCTCAGCAAACTACAGGCCAACGTGCCGCCTGACCCGCCGGGCGTCGGTCAACACACGGTGGAGGCCCAACTGGGTAAGCCGGTCCTGGAGGTGTTCGGCAGCTTCGACGCTGACCCCTTCGCTTCCGGCTCAGTGGCCCAGGTCCACCGCGCCACCCTTCCCGACGGTACCCCGGTGGCGGTCAAGGTGCTGCACGACGGTGCGGACGCAAAGGTACGAGAGGATCTCGACCTTATGAAGGCAATAGCCGGTTATCTCGAACAAGAAGACCCGGAGCTCGCTCAGCTCCGCCCGACGATCCTGGTGGCGGAGTTCGCCTCCATGATGGACGCTGCCATCGACCTTCGGGAGGAGCTGTCCAACCTGCAGCGGTTCCAGGCCAACTTTGCCGAGGAGCCCGACGTCGTCATCCCGACGCCCTACCCCGAGCTTTCTGGGCAAAGAGTGCTCACCATGGCGATGATCACCGGCACCCCTTTCACCAGCCATGCCAGCGTCGAGTCGACCGGCTGGGATGTCGACAGGCTCGTGCACCGGGCGGCTGATGTCTACCTGGAGATGATCTTCCGCGACGGCCTGTACCACGCCGACCCCCACCCGGGGAACTTCCTGCTCCCTGACGGCGAGCACATGGCCATCCTCGACTTTGGCGATGTTGGCCGCCTGACCGGCCGGCGTCACCAACAGCTCGAGAGCATGGTGATCGCCATCGGCACTCGAGATGTCGACTCCCTGGTCGACATCGTCCTGGAGATGACGACCCCACCACCCGGCGTCGACCTCAGCCAGCTCCGGGGCGATATCGAGCTGTGGATCAACCGGTACCTCCTGGTCGGCGTCGGGCAGCTCGACATGGCGGCGATCATGAGCAGTGGCATGGCCCTTCTCCACAAGCACCAGCTCGTGCTGCCGGCGGACCTCGCCTTGCTCTTCAGGGTCCTCCTCCGGCTGCAGGGACTGGGCCAGGGGGTCGGCACCGAGGTCCGGGTGACCGAACTTCTCGAACCCTACGTTTCGAAGATGCTGGAAGAGCGTTTCGACCCGAGACGGATCGCCAAGCGAATGGCCCGCTCGGTCCGGAGCTGGGACCACTTCATCTCCGGCTTGCCGCAGCAGCTCGAGGCGGTGCTGGAAGAGGTCAGGACGGGCAAGTTCGGTGTCGACTTCCGCGTCTACGACGCCGACCACGCCGTCGACCGGCTCGTCGACGGCCTCGTCACTGCCGCATCAGTGATGGCCGGGGCCCAGCCCATCTCCCGCCGGACGGGACCGATGGTCGGCCCGTTCTCAATACCGGGGCTCGTGGCGGCGGGCGTGGGCCTGCTCACATGGCAGCGTCTTGTCCTGCGCCGCCGATCGCAAAGGACGTGGGTTAGCCGAGCGGCCAATGCCGTCGAGATCGCGAAACACTGACGCCGGGCGCTCCGGTAGAGCCCCACTACGATGCCCATGTTCAGAGAACCTCAGGTAAATTTCTACGTCCGCGATGTTGAGGCGTCGGTGCGTTTCTATCGGGATCTCTTTGGCTTTTCAGAGACCTTCAGGACACCCCCACGAGGTGTGCCGGACCACGTGGAATTGCGCCTGGGCGACCTCGTTGTCGGCTTTGCGTCTATTGCCTCCTTGCGTGAGGTGCACGGGATCTCGGCTGGCGGCGGTCCTCCACGGGCCGAGCTGGTTGTTTGGACCGACGATGTGGACGCGGCGTGGGCGTCGCTGGTAGCAAAGGGCGTGGCCACGCTCAGCGCCCCCCACGATTTCCTCGGGTTGCTGCGAGCGGCATGGGCCGAGGACCCGGACGGTAACCCGGTGCAGATCGTCCAGCGCCTGTGAGCCGAGGGCGCGCGCGGCGCGCCCGCCGTAACAGTCCCCGGGCTCATTTCCAATGGAAGGGTAGTGGCTGGCTTATCGGCTTCCTGGCGCATCGGCTTGCCGGGCGTCCGGAGGCCCCATTATGCGGTAGCCAACATTGGTGATGGTCTCGATGGCCAACGGTTCTCCCAGTTTGCGCCGAAGCCTGCTGATGGTCACCGTGACAGTGTTCGTAAACGGGTCTGCGTTTTCGTCCCAAACCCTGACCAAAAACTGCTTCGGCACTGAGGACGGCGTGCTGGTCGTGCATAAGGGCTTCGAGCACGGCAAACTCTTTCGGCGAGAGGTCGAGCGGCCGGCCGTCGCGGGTGGCTTTGTGGTGCAACGGGTCGAGCTCGATCCCGGCGGCGCGGAGGATCCTGGCTTGGGCGGCTGGTCTGCGGCGGGCGAGAGCGCGGATGCGGAGCACGAGCTCGGGGAAATGGAACGGTTTTGCGAGATAATCGTCTGCTCCGAGGCTGAGGCCGCTGACCCGCTGCAGCAGGAGTTCCCGACGCCGTCAGCATCAGCACCATGGCCGGGTTCTCGCCCTCGGTGATCAGTCGGCAGATGATGTCGCCATGCACCCCGGGGAGGTCGCGGTCGAGCACGACAACGTCGTAGGTATTGAGGTCGAGCTTTGTTGCCGCCTGCAGGCCGTCATAGGCGACGTCGACGGCCATATCCTCATCTTGTAGTCCCTCGACGAGCGCATCAGCGAGAGTGCGAGAGTCCTCGACGACGAGGATCTCGCAGGCACCCCGTGCTGGCGACCGTGCTGGCTGGACCGGTGCTGGCTGGACCGGTGCTGGCTGGACCGGTGCTGGCTGGACCGGTGGTGGACCAAGGGCGAGGGGCAGGCTGATGGCGACGCGGAGCCCGCCGCCAGCCAGGGCGTCGATGTCCAGGCTGCCGAACTGTACCTCGACGATCGAGGAGACAATCGCCAGCCCCAATCCGCAGCCGCTGTCCGACCCGGTGCGGTCGGCGCCAATGCGGCGGAACGGCTCGGTCAGCTGCTTGACCTCATCCTGGCTCGAGGACCGGCCCGCCGTTTTCGACGACGAGGCGGGCCGCGTTGCTCCCCCCGTCGTGATCCTGGCCCAGCCGCCCGGCTCGTTGTGGCTGACGGCGTTGTCGACCAGGTTCTCGACTAACCGGGAGACGAGGATCTCGCTGCCCGTCACCCACGCGTCTGGGGGCTCCCTCGTGGGATACCCGGAGCCCCATCGCCGCGATGGCGCCGGCGCGGCGCTCGATCGCCTGGCGGGATAGCCCGGAGAGCGAGACCGTCGACTTCGTCACCAAGCGGCCCGTGTTGAGTGTGGGCGAGGCTGAGGAAGCTCTCCAGCAGCCTCTCGACGTGGTCGAGCTCGACCTGGAGCCGGTCGGTGAGACGGGCGATGTGCGGCGGAACTGGTACCGGTTTGGCCATAGCCACCTCGAGCGAGGTCCGCATCCCGGCAAGCGGCGTGCGAAGCTCGTGAGAGGCATTGGCGACGAACTGGCGCTCAAAGGCGAAAGAGCGCTCGAGGCGGTCGAGCAGCTGGTCGAACGTGTCCGCCAGTTCTTTCAGCTCGTCGTCGGGGCCGTGGAGGTTGAGGCGCTCATGCAGGTTGGTGGCGGAGATTTCCCTCGTAGTCGACGTCATGGTCCGCAGCGGCCGCAGGAACCGTCCCGCCACGAACCAACCAAGGGCCAGTGAAGCCAGGGCCATGATGGCCAGTGCGGTGGCGGAAGCAACCAGGAGCTGATGGCGGTCGGAACTGTGCTGCGTGATGCCGCTCGCCGGGCTGTCCTGCGCACTGGTGGGGACGGCGCTTGCAATCGTGCCACCGGTAGTGCCCTGCCAGACGCCGAAGTTGATGGCCAGCAGAGCGGCTCCGGAAGTGAGGAAGACCCCAAAGAAGAGGATGGCGAGACGCACCCGGATGGTGCGCCGTGGCGAGCGCGGCGCCAAATCCAGCCCGGCCGGCGTCGTTAGCCCAGGCCTTCTGGGTGAGTGCCATCTGCGTAGTTGGCCTTCGGGTGTCGCGGGCTCCCGGGCCGGCGTCCGAAAGTTGAGCGGTCGAGGGCAGGGCGTTCGGATGTGGGGGCCGGGTCTCTCGGCATGTTCGGGTCTCCCATGGCTCACCGCTTGGCCGGGCCGATCACTGTCGCGGCCAGCCTGTTCGCCCGCGGCCGGACGGGCCTGCGCCTGAGTTTGCTGCAAGTGACCTAACAGGGCGATAACAGCCTGGCTTCGCTCCGTGTCACTCGCCGTTCGGTACAAGAGCCGAAGACCGTTCAAACACAACAGGAGCGCAGCGATGACGAACGAGCACGCGCCGGGCCATCAAGTGACGAACAGGCACCCGTGGCTGGGCCAGCGGCTGCGGGTCGTGCGAGCGGCCGGCCCGGCTGCCGTGGCCGGGGTCGTCATGCTGGCCTGTGGTTGCGGCGGCTCCAGCGGCCCCGGTGTCGCCGGCGGTGGCCTTAGTGGCACGGGACGGGGCGCGATCAGCCACCGGTCGGTCTCGAGTTCCTCGTCAGGCGAGGTGATGCCCGAGGCGCTGGCCTACGCACGATGTATGCGCGCTCACGGCGTACCGGACTTCCCGGATCCCATTGCCACCGCGGGCGGAGGCGTCGCCTTCCAGGTCACTGGCGGCCCGGGTAGCGAGCTGAGCCGCAACAACCCCAGGTTCAAGTCGGCCGAGCAGGTGTGCCGATCGCAATTTCCTGGCGAAGACGAGGCCCCGGCTCCTTCGAGCCAACGGGTCGCCGCCGAAGTGCGCTGGGCGCACTGTCTGCGCTCCCATGGCCTTCCGGGTTTCCCCGACCCCAACCCGGAAGGGGCGTTCGACAGCAGCCGGTTCAACGACGCGTCGCCCGCCTTTCAAGCTGCCAGCAAAGCCTGTAAGGCGGTGGAACCGGCTGGGCCCATAAGCGCCGTGCCGGGTCACGGGCCCGATGACGGTTAGCTGCGGCCCCGGCCAGTCGGGCGGCCCCACACGAATTCGTCTGCCTCACATGTGCTTGTTTCGGCGGCGGGTACGTGGTGGCGGCCGGCACTTTTCCGCACTACTTTCGGGGGCAGTCCTGAGCACCTATGGACCTCGAGGAGGCGGCGATGGACAAGGATCTCGTTGCACAGATAGGAGATGTCGCTAAGCGCGTCGTCGCCAGCGGGGCAATTTCGGCCAACGGGCACGGTAACGTCAGCCTCCGGGCTCCCGGGTCGGACGAGATTTACTTCACCGGCGGAGCAACTCTTCGTGACCATCCCGCATCGGCGGTGGCACGCGTGCGGCTCAACGGTGACCTGATCGAAGGGTCGTTGCCACCAATCCAGGGAGCTGTCGTCGCCATGCACACAGCCATGTACGCAGATCATCCCGAAGTAGGTTGCGTGATCCACACACACTCCCCGTGCGCTACCGCCTATGCCGTAGCCCGTCGTCCTATCGGGTGTTGGACCGAGGCTTTGGCGATGTTCGGCCTGTCGAAGGGGGTGCCGGTGGCCGCCTACGGGCCCGCGGCTCTGACCAAGCTGTGGCTAACATCCGTGCTGCTACCGAGGAAGGTGTTCCCGCCGTTCTGCTCGCAAATCATGGGGTACTGGTCTTCCATCGCACTCCGGAGCTTGCCATCCTCGTCGGTGGGATCGTCGAGGAAGCCGCTCAGGCCGGTCTCAATGCCTCCGGCCTCGGCGGACCACTCGAGATCCCCACCGAACTCCGGGCCGCGGCCTTGCAGAGAGCAATGGCTTTCGAGGCTCGCGGGATTTTGCAGGCCTGACAAGTGGTGGCTCGCACCTGTCCCCCGATGATGTGAAAGCGCGGAGACGGCGAGCTAATGAGCCAGGAGGCCGACCAGTCGAGCCTGCTCCACTGCGGCCGAGCGCGATGACACGTCCAGCTTGCGGTAGATGGACTGTGTCTGGCTCCGTACCGTATTAATCGAAACGTACAGGCGCTTGCCGATCTGCTCGTGCGTCAGGTGAGTTTGCAAATAGGGCAGCAGGCGCAGTTCGGCCGGGCTCAGTGACGAAACACCGACGTTGCCTGCCGGCATCGTGGACAGCTGCCGGCGCAAGCCGTCGACTTGTTGGACGAGGACACCCAGGCCCGGACGGCGCCGCACGATCTCGTCTATCTCACGCAGCAGGTTCCTCGCTCCCGCCGGGTCGGCCTGGGCGGTCAGAAGCCTTGCCAGTTCGAGCCGGAACCGCACCGCGAAAGTCGGAAAGGCCCACGTGGCCTGGACCCGCAACCGCATCGCCTGGGCCAGGTACTCACGAGCCGACTGCTGGTCCCCGTCGTGTACAGCGACACGGGCTGAGGCCACGAAAGTCAGTGCAGCAAGGGAGTGCTCATGGATCTTCCACTCAACGATGCGGGCCCTGGCGCGCTCGAGGTCGGCGGTGGCGGTGCCCCAGTCGCCCCGCGTGATCGCCACCAGGCTGTGTTCGGCCAGCGGGAGCGCCAGGCCGGAGTTGCGGTAAGGCTCGACGGCATCGAGCCACTGCTCGGCCGCCGACTCGATTGCCTCCTGGTCACCGGTCAGCTGACGCGCCCAGAGCAACGCGTGAAGGGCGCTGCGTCGCCGGGGGCTCCCGGCCGGCTCCTGAGATACCGCAAACTCGGCGTCGTCCATCATGGCACTGGCCCCCTGGGCGTACATCGCCGCTCTCAGCTGGGCGCGTGCTGAAGCGAACGAAGCTGAACCGTCAGGCGTCGGCCCGTCGTAGGAAGACCGCTCGGCCACGTCCGCCCAGCGGGCCGCTTCTACCGGGCGTCCCGTAAACGCGCAGTTCCAGCCGGCCAGGACGGCCAGCCATGGGTAGCGTTGGACCTCGTCTTCGTTGAACTGGCGCACCCATCGGTCCGTCGCCCGCAGGCGCCCCGAGAAAAGGGTGGGCAGGTACCAGCGACCGAAAAGGCGAGCCGCCCGTTCAGTGTCGCCTGAGGCCCGGGCATGTCCCATCGCCGCCTCGTAGTCTCCGCCGGCCTCGTACCAATCGGCCGCCCGCCGGTGCAGCTCGGGCACCACATCCGGCTCGGCCCTGGCCAGTTCGGCCCGCAGCAGATCCCGGAACAGGCCGTGATAGCGGTACCACTCCCGTCTGCGGTCCAGAGGAAGCAAGAACAGATTGGATTGCTCGAGGGTGGACAGCGTGGCCGCTGACCCGCTCGAGCCGAGCACACAATCACAAAGTGGGCCGCACAGCTGGTCGAGCACGGCCGTCCGCGTAAGAAAGAGGCGGACATCTTCCGGCGTGTGCTCGAGGATTTCGGCGCGCAGGTAGTCGGCCACGAAGCGGTCGTCACCTGCGAACATTTCGAGCGCTTTGGCCGGGTCGTCAGTATCCCGTAGGGCTAGCGCGCCGAGGTACAAGCCGGCCGGCCAGCCCTCGGTCCGCCGATGAAGCTCGCGGACCACGTCACGCTCGAGCTCGACGCCGGCGGCGGCAAGGAGCTGGCTTGCCTCGTCGACATCGAAGGCCAGCTGCGGTGGCCCGACCTCGAGCAGGTCGCCGTGAGCTCGCCGACGGGCCAAGTCGAGCCAAACCTCAGCGCGACTGGTAACGGCCACCGTGGCGCCAGAAGGAAGGTGATCAACCAGCAAGTTCAATGCGTCCCGGCACACCAGGTCCTCCAGCTCGTGCAAGTCGTCCAGCACGAGGAGGAACGGCCTTGCCGTCAGCATGGAGGCCGTGAGCCTGGGCACGACGCGGCTCAGGACCGAAACGCCCGGTGACTCCAGGTCGTCGAACACTGCTGGTTCAACGGCGAAAAGCGAGCCGAGGGCCGCGGCCAGCAGCCTAAATAAGGCCGTGGGGTCATCGATAGAGCTATCCAGGGATAGCCAGGCCGATGGGCGCGGATCCCTGCGCACCCATTCGACCATTAAGGTCGACTTGCCGTAACCCGCTGGCGCCGAAACGGCCGCCACGGCCGGTGCGCCGGCCATCAGCCCTTCGAGGGCGGACCGGCTGACAGTGCCCGGCCGCGCCTGTGGGACCGCTAGCCGGGCTCTCGAAAGAGGGCCCGGAGCCCGGCCAGCACAGGCACGGTCTCCTGAGCGAGCGCGTTGGCTGCGCTGCCTCCCTGTCCAACCATCGGTGCGTCCTCTACCAGCCACTCTAAGCGCGGGTGGCAACGAGGAGCGGGTTCCACCAGCAGCAAGGCCCTCTATGGCGGAGATGCGTTCCCGCCCACTGGCCAGCCAGTGCCTCATTCAGGGCGGCCGCCCGCGTAGTCATCACCGCTTTCACATCAACCTGATGATGCCGCTACCCAGGATGACGGCGACGATGAGGTTAGCCGGGTTCGAGCCGGCACGAGCATAGGCCGGCAAGGCGGGATAGCCAGGGGGCCCGGTGTAAGTGGCGTTCGCCCCAACTTTCCAAGTCGGCCGCCTCGGCCGTCAGGGTCAGCCTTCAACCGGAGTTCTGCCAGGTTCCCACCGGCGATCGCGAGGCTCAAATAAACGACCCCGGCACCTAGCTGGGCAATAACAAAGGGGTTTGGGCTGTGCGGTTCCTTGATTGGGTCGGTGTCAACGCCATACGTTCCCGGGATGCAGGCGCTGCTCCTCCATTCGACGCCGTCAATGGGCCTGGCCGGGCCCGTGGGCAAAAGGGCGGAAGAGGGAGCCAGTCAAGGTCGGGACCGCTGGCACGGGTGGCGGTGGCAGTGGCAACGGTCATCGGGCTCGTCGCCGCTGTCGTGGGCACCAGCGTCATAGCTGCTTCGGCCCCGGCGTCAGCCGCCACCACCAGCGCCACCTGCAGCTTCGCCAACGCCGGGTCGGGCACGTACGCCCGGACGTTGTGCTGGTTCGACATGTCGGCATACAGCGCGACGGCGGCCACCAGTGCGGCTGGCCAGCCCGTGACGATCTCGTTGCCTGGTGGGTACACGATCAGCTTCACGCTGACTGCGTCCGGAGGTGCTATCCACGCGGTCGCTTTCCCGACCTACAGCGCCGCCTACCTGGGTAACGGGGCCTATACGGGTGTGACCGGCAAGCCTGCGCTATACCAGACCCAGAGCGGGACCACAACCACGCTCACGCTGAGCGGGATCTCGGTGGTCGACTCCCAGGGCAACCCGGTGACCGGCTACTCGTTCGTCGGGGCCGATGCCGAGTCGACTGACAGCACCGAGTACATCACGTGGACTTCCAACACGGTGCTGAACTTGATCTCGAACGTCGGCAATGCCTGCAACTCGGGCGCACTGCTGACCGGCGTGGGCACCACCTCTGTGACCTGCTCGTCCACCCAAACCAACACCAAGACCGGGACAGCTATCCTTGCCGCCGAGCACCCATCGACTTTTTCCCAGATCATGCACGGCCAGGGGCTGCAGGCGGTGGCTTTCGGGGTGCTCGTCTCGACGGTCCAGCTGAGCAAGACGGTGGCCGGCCGGATCAACCCGAGCGACGCCTTCGCCATTAGCGTCTCCTCTTCGGCCGGCTCGGTCGTCGGTACGGCCAACACCGGTACCGCCAATACAGCCACAACCGGCCAGCTGACCGTGCTCAGCGGTTCTGCCGGAGAGAACTACACCCTGTCCGAAGCGGCCACCTCTGGCCTGTTATCCAACTACAACTCCTCATGGTCCTGTACCCGCAACGGGTCAACAGATCCATCTCTGCCGGCAGCGCAGGCGGGAGCATCAGCGACCGTGACATTAAACGTGGGCGATTTCGTCAACTGCACGATCACCAACACCCCCAAGCCGACCAGCTTGTCGCTCCTAAAACAGGCGGCCGCCCCGGTTGACGTCAACCACGACGGGATCACCGACGCCGGGAGACACGATCGCCTACAGCTTCGTCGTCACCAACACGGGGGCGTTGACCATGAGCAATGTCGCCGTGAGCGACCCCAAGCTCGGCCCGGTGACGTGCCCACGGTCGACACTTTTACCCGGCGACTCGGAGACCTGTACCGGGGCCAGCGTCTACACCGTGACCGCGGGCCGACGTCACGGCTGGTGCCGTCGTCAATACCGCTACGGCCAGCGGGCTCCCCCCAGGTGCGTCGACGCCGGTCCAGTCGGCGCCCTCGTCGGTCTCCACGCCGACACAGGCGCCCCACCCGGCAGTATCGATGAACAAGACCGCCAACGCCATGGACGGTGACACGAGCGCAGTCGTTGTCGGCGAGAGCATCGGTTACTCCTACCTCGTGACCAACACCGGGAACGTCAACCTGACGACGGTTGCCGTCTCGGACCCGACAAAGGGCCCTGCGACCTGCCCCGTGCCCGCCTTCCCGGGCTTGGCGCCCGGCGCCTCTGAGACCTGTACCGCCAATACGCCGTACGTCGTTACGCAGAACGATGTCGACCAGGGATCCGTCGTCGACACCGCCACCGCGACGGGCACCGACCCGGACGGGGTCACGAGCGCGCCGAGCGCCCCATCTACTGCAACGGTGGCCAGCGATCCCGCTGCCCCGGCCGTCAGAGTCGACAAAGACGGCACAGGTGGCACCGGCGGCCGACCAGGGAGCGGCGAAGGTGGGGGCGACACCATTGCATACTCCTACCTGGTGACCAACACGGGAAACGTGACGCTCACCTCGGTCGCCGTGAACGACTCGACCCTCGGCCCGGTCACCTGCCCCGCGCCCGCAGCTCCGGGCATCGCCCCCGGCGCTTCGATCAAGTGCACCGGCACCACCACATATACGGTCACGCAGGCTGACGTGGACCACGGTTCTGTGAGCGACACGGCCACGGCCACCGGGACGACGAGCGCCGGCGTGACCAGCCCGGTCAGTGCTCCGTCGGCCATCAGCGTCCCGACGGTGGTGCCGGCGCCGTCTGTCAGCATCGCCAAGACCGGCACCGTTTCACCGGCTTCAGACCAAAGTGCCACCCAGCTAGGCGACACCATCGCCTACTCGTACGTGGTGACCAATACCGGCAACGTCACCCTGGCTTCGGTGTCGGTAGACGACCCCACGATTGGCGCGGTCACCTGCCCGGCTCCGGCTGGCCCCGGCCTGGCGCCAGGCGCGTCGGAAACCTGCACGGCCAACGCGCTCTACGCCGTTACGCAGGCCAACGTCGACAGCGGCAACGTTATCGACACGGCCACCGCCACCGGCACCGACACCCCTGGCGACGTCAGCCCGCCGAGTAACCCCTCGACGTCGGTAGTCCAGACAGTCCTCGCCGTGCCGGCCGTCAGCATCAATAAGACGGCGACGGTGAGCCCCGCCGCCGACCAGGACGCGGCGCAGCCGGGCGACACGATCGCCTACAGCTACCTCGTTACGAATACGGGCGACGTGACCTTGAGGAGCGTGGCGGTCGACGACCCGACCCTCGGTTCGGTCACGTGCCCGACCCCGCCCGCCCCGGGCGTCGCCCCTGGCGGTTCGGAAACATGTACAGCCGACAACCTCTACACGGTGACCCAGCCTGACGTAGACACGGGCTCGATCAGCGACTCGGCCACAGCCACCGGCACCGACACGCGAGGCGATGCGAGCGCACCGAGCGCCCCGTCAACGGCCACGGTCCAGACGGCCCCGGCCGCGCCGACGGTGAGCATTTCCAAGACGGCTACGGTCAATCCGGCGTCCGACCAGGGAGCGGCCGACGTCGGCGACACCATCGCCTACTCCTACCTGGTGACGAATACCGGCAACGTCGACCTGGCGTCGCTGGCCGTCACCGACCCGAGCATCGGGATCGTGACCTGCCCCACGCCGGCCGCCCCCGGCCTTGCCCCCGGGGCCTCCGAGACATGCACGGCGGGCAGCACCTACCGCGTCACCCAGGCCGACGTCGACGCCGGGAGCGTCGTCGACACGACGACGGCCACCGGCACCGACACCCAGGGGATTACCAGCCCGCCGAGCAGCCCGTCCACGGCGACGGTACCAACCATCGCTTCATCGCCCGCGGTCAGCCTGGCCAAGATCGGCCTGGCTTCGGACGGTGCCAGCAACCCGCTCTCGGTCGGTGAAACGATCTCGTACTCGTACCTGGTCACCAACACGGGCAACGTCGACCTGGCGTCGCTGGCCGTCACCGACCCGAGCATCGGGGCCGTGACGTGCCCCACGCCGGCCGCCCCCGGCCTTGCCCCCGGGGCCTCCGAGACATGCACGGCGGACAACGTGTACATCGTTACCCAGGCCGACGTCGACCGCGGCTCCGTCACCGATACGGCCACCGCTACGGGGACCGACAGCCAAGGCGACACGAGCCCGCCGAGCGGCCCGTCGACGTTCGTCGTCTCGGGTACACCGGACCCCGAAGTCGTGCTCAACAAGAAGGCACAGGTGACGCCGGCAGCCGACCAGGGTGCAGTCCAGGTAGGCGACACCATTGCGTACAGCTACAACGTGACCAACGTGGGCAACGTCGACCTGGCGTCGGTCGCAGTCGACGACGCGAGCATCGGCAACGTGACCTGCCCCACGCCAGCGGCCCCCGGCCTGGCGCCGGGCTCTTCCGAGACCTGCACCGCCGACAACCGCTACACAGTGACCCAGGCGGACGTCGACGCCGGCAGCGTCACCGACACCGCTACGGCTACAGGCACTGGTACTCAGGGCAACACCAGCCCGCCGAGCGACCCCTCGACCGTAACCATCCCGGCGGTCGCCCCGGCCCCGGCGGTGAACCTGATCAAGACGGGCACAGTGACGCCAAGCAGCGACCAGAACGCGGCGCAGGTGGGGGACACGGTCGCCCATTCATACCTGGTGACGAACATCGGCAACGTCACTCTGGAGTCGGTCGCAGTGGACGACCCGAGCATTGGCAACGTGACCTGCCCCACGCCAGCGGCCCCCGGCCTGGCACCCGGCGCCTCCGAGACCTGCACCGCCGACAACCGCTACACAGTGACCCAGGCGGACGTCGACGCCGGCAGCGTCACCGACACCGCTACGGCAACGGGCACCGATACTCAGGGCAACACCAGCCCCCCGAGCGACCCGTCGACGGCCGTCGTCGAGACGGTGGCACCCGCCCCCGCTGTGAGCCTCGTGAAGACAGCAGTGGTGAGCCCCGCGGCCGACCAGCATGAAGCCCAGCTGGGAGACACCATCGCTTACAGCTACGAGGTGACGAACGTTGGCAACGTCACGCTCGCGGCGGTCGCGGTCAGCGACCCGAGTGCGGGAGGCGTTAACTGCCCCCCTCCTGCCGCCCCCGGCCTTGCCCCCGGGGCCTCGGAGACGTGTACGGCTGAGAACGCCTACCGGGTGACCCAGTCCGATATAGACAACGGCAAAGTGGTCGACACCGCTACGGCTACCGGCACCGATACTCAGGGCAACACCAGCCCGGCCAGTACCCCGTCGGCAGTCACCGTCCCGACCGTTCCTGCGGCCCCGTCAGTAAGCCTGGCCAAGATCGGGGAAGCGTCAGGAGGCGACAGCAACCCCATCTCTGTCGGCGAGACGATCTCGTACGTCTACCTGGTCACGAACGCCGGCAATGTCGACCTGGCGTCGCTGGCCGTCGCCGACCCGAGCATCGGGGCGGTGACGTGCCCCACGCCGGCCGCTCCCGGGCTGGCGCCCGGGGCCGAGGAGACGTGCAGCGCCGTGAACCAGTACACCGTCACCCAGGCGGACGTTAACCTCGGGTCGGTCAGCGACACGGCCACGGCTACCGGCACGGGTACTAATGGGACCACCAGCCCGGTGAGCGCTCCTTCCACATTCGTCGTGCCAGGCACGCCAATGCCCGGGGTCGTCGTCCATAAGGCCGCCGCCGTCACCCCGGCTGTCGACCAGTCACATGCGCAGCTAGGTGACACGATCGTGTACGGCTACACGCTGACCAACGTGGGCAACGTCACGCTTACCGCCGTTGCGGTCGACGACCCGACGATCGGCAACGTGACTTGCCCTGCGCTGCCCGCCGGGGGCCTCGACCCGGGCGGCGCGGTAACCTGCGCGGCGGACTCTCCGTACGTAGTTACGCAGTCCGATATCGACATCGGAAAGGTGGTCGACACTGCCACCGGCACCGGTACCGACACTCTCGGAAGCACGAGCTCGCCGAGCCAGCCCTCGACCGTGACGATACCAACGGAGCCGCCTTCGCCGTCCGTGAGCGTCGCCAAGACGGGCAGAGTTACCCCCTCTTCGGACCAGTCGACTGCGCAGGCGGGCGACACGATCCAGTACTCGTACCTGGTCACCAACACCGGAAATGTCACCCTCACGTCGGTCGCGGTCGACGACCCGACCCTTGGGCCAACGACATGCCCGGCCCCGAGCCTTCCCGGCCTGGCCCCCGGGTCGGCAGAGACCTGCACCGCTGACGCGACTTACACCGTCACCCAGGCCGACCTTGATACGGGCTCAGTAAGCGACACCGCCACCGCCACAGGCTCAGACGCACGAGGCGACATCGCCCCACCGAGTGACCCGTCAACGGCGACGATATCTACGGTCGTCCCGGCGCCGGCGGTGACCGTGGCAAAGAGCGCGCAGGCGTCGGGAGGTGACAGCAGCCCCCTCTTCGTCGGGGAAACGATCGCCTACTCCTACCTCGTCACCAACGTGGGTAACGTGACCCTCACTTCGGTCGCCGTCGACGACCCGGCTCTTGGCGCCGTGACGTGCCCGGCGCCAACCGTTCGTGGGCTAGTGCCCAACGCCTCCGAGACCTGCACGGCGGCCTCGGGCTACGTCGTCTCTCAGCAGGATGTGGAGCGGGGATTTGTAACCGACACCGCCACGGCTACGGGCACCGACACCCATGGCGACACCAGCCCTCCCAGTGCGCCGTCGACAGTCGTCGTACCAACCGGGTCTTCGACGGCGCCACCAACAACGACGCCCCCAACCACTACACCGCCCACGACCCCAGGGTCAGTAAGCCCTCGTCAGGGGCAGACGACGGCCCCGGGCGCAGCCTCACCGACGACGACCGCTACGACCGCGGTTCTCTCAGGTGCCGGTGGCAAGCCTAAAACGCACAAGCACCCTCGCTCCCGCACGGCGACTACGACCTCTCCGACAACAACGTCGCCCGTAGTTACGACCACGCCGACCACTAGCCAACCTTTACCTGGCACTCCTCGACATGTCGTGACCCCTCCAACGACTCCTGCGACGACTGCAACTGCACCTACTCCCACCACGGCTCCAGCATTGGCCCCGCCTACGCCTGGCGCACACCCAACAGGCGTTCCAAGCGCCCACAAGGAAACCACGTCCACAACGGCTCCCGGCGCCAAAAGGCCGGGGCCTATTAGTCACCGCAAAACGGAGACCACGAGACCTACAACAACCACGAGCCTTACGACGACACCAACCGGCCGGAAAACGACACCTCCTGAGGCCCGCAAAACCGCCGCCTCCGCACCAGTTCCAAGCACGACAATCCCTGCCTCCCCGGCTCATCTCCCGAGCCCGACCCCAACTACAAGCGCCAAAATCCCGGGAAAGATCGCGGTGACCCAAACGTCAGCGCCCAAAACGGCGCCTGCCAGCACGCCAGGTGCCGCGACGTCTACGACCCTTACTGCACCGTCACCCACTGTCCCCAACGGCCTCGGCCGGGTCTCGACCGACCTCGGGCGGTGGACGCCGCCAGGTACTTACCACACGTGGGCGCTGGCGGCGGGCATCGCAGCGGCCGTGGCCGGCGCCGGGATCATAGGTGCTGGTCGCCGGCGCAGGTTGGCCTCGCTGAGCAAGAGGGGGCGGAGAAATGTCCGGTAACCTCAGGATCGGCCCGTCACACGGTGAGGCCAGCCGAGTGTGGGTGCTGGGCGTGCTGGCGGCGCTTACCGCCGGGGCGCTGCTGGCGGGGATGTTGTTTGGGTTGTCCGCCCGTACGGGCAATCCGAGGCCGGCAGCGGTCCCGCAGACAGCTTGGGGTGGGCACCGCCAGAAGGGTTTGCGTCCCGGAGCGCGAGCCCGGGTCACTCGCGGCTCGCCAGTGCCAAGCGTCCCGACCTCGGGGCACCGGCTGACCAAGACCACAGCCGTCAGGTCTGTCCGCGCCTACGTTTCAGACATCGCCATGTCCGGCTCGCTCCTGAGCATCCCGTCCCTGCACATCCGGGCGCCCCTGGTCCCGACGGGAGCAGTTGGCGCCCCCGAGACTGCGTCGCTCACCATCCCCTCCGATATCCGCGAGGTCGGGTGGTGGGACGGGAAAGTGGACGATGATGGCCGCATTGTTCAGGAGGATGCACCGGCACCCGGCCAACCCGGGGTGGCAGTGATCGCCGGGCACGTCGACTCGGCGGCGGAGGGCCCGGGTGCCCTTTTCGACCTTCGTGCCCTTAAAGAGGGTGACGTCATCAGGCTTCGGGACTCGACCGGGCACGTCTCCCTCTGGGTGGTCGAGGCTGAGCCGCGAACCTCGTTGAAGACCCAGCTCCCTCCGGCGCTGTGGGCTACCTCCGGGTCACCGAAGCTGGCGCTGGTGACGTGCGGGGCCCCGTTCGACGAAGAGACTGGCCACTACATCGACAACGTGATCGTCTGGGCGCGGCAACTCTCGACACCGGGCCAGGGTTGATCAACCAGAGGTGGTCTGGGATCTTTACCATTTACCTGCTTCGCCGAGCGGTCCAACCGCTATTG
The DNA here is from genome assembly GCA_963754115.1 of uncultured Acidimicrobiaceae bacterium. Classification (GTDB taxonomy): domain Bacteria; phylum Actinomycetota; class Acidimicrobiia; order Acidimicrobiales; family Palsa-688; genus Fen-671. Next base: position 292,853 of record CAVWFC010000011.1, read on the forward strand.
CGGCCTCAGTCGGTCCACTCCCGGCCCGGAAGCCGCGTCGTGATCTCCTGGAGCAACCACTCGTTGCCGTCTGGGTCGGTGAACGATGCATAGGTCTGGTAGGTGCGATTTTGGGGGTCGCGGCCGGGCACACGCCCACCGGCCAAATGGAACAGCTCACTGACCTCAGCGCCGCGGCTGATAAGTGCGGCCCGGGCGGCGTCAATATCCGATACGGCCAGGATCAACCGTTTTACGGAGCCGGGCTCGCCCGTGGTGACCCCCTTCCCGAATGCAACGGAGCATTCCGAGTGGGGCGGGGTCAGCTGAACGACGCGGAAGTTGTCGCCAACGGCGATGTCGGCGTCCAACCGCCATCCCAGGTTCTGGTAGAAGCTTTTAGCCCGGTCGACATCTGAGACCGGCAACGTCACGGCCTCCAGCTTCATGTCGACGATCTCAGGTTCAGGGCGCGGCGAGGTGCTGCTCATGTTGACCTCCGTCGTTCGGATCGGGTGTTTGGGACATTGTGTCATTTCGACTGCTCTTTCGCACCCGTAGAGATCGCTGGTCCCGGCTAGCGTCGCCGGCGCCCTCGACGCGGTCGACGTCCGGTGCGTTGCGCGGCTGGTCCATGGCCAGGACGGTGGCGGAGGACTGGCCAACGACGAGTTGGGCGCACAAGACGAGCACAATTGTGGCGTTCTGGTTGCCATCGCACCATCTGGTTGCGCATTGTGCGGCTTTTAGCGGCAGCAGCGCGACCAGTTAAAAGATGCGCAACCAGAACATCGGTTTTGTGATGAAATATCCGCGTTCAACGTGAACGCGCCGTCGTGAAGGTGCCTAACCTAATTGTTGCACGGACATTCATGAAAAGAAATCCCTGTGCGGCGATAAGGGCAAGTGGGCACCTGGCCCCTTCCGAAGGGCCGTTGGCCGGTGATAGCAGCGCTGGTCCACAGGCATTTAGAGAGATGTTATTCTACGTACCGGGGCCGTGGCCCACCGCCGCTCGGATCAGAGAGACGACGGTGCCCGGGTCGACGGGGCTGTTGGTACCCACCTCGATTACCGGCCACCCGCCGGCCATGGGTTCGCTGATCTCATCGTTCCACAGCTCATTTTCGGTACGGGCCCGGTCGAAGTAACCGGCGCCCCGGCTGCCCGCTCGAGCCCGGTAGCGAACGGCGGCCACATCCCGGTCGCAGCGGCAGAACACCTCGAACAACCGCCCCGGGAGCCGGCCCAGATCCGTGACCGCCACCGAACGGGAGATGTTGCTTTCCAGCGTGGCTCCGACCGGCGATTGCGCGGCGACCGCCAGCATCGCTTTGACGGCTGCCCGTCCCAGTAGTCGCGACGCCTCCACGTCCTTCGGGGGAGGACCGACATCAGCGCGTCCTTGATCGTGTCCTTGGCAATCAATGGCAGGCCGAATTCGGCCGAGATCTGCGGCGCGAGCGTCGATTTTCCACTCGCCGGCGGCCCGCAGGCAACGATAAAGAGCGGCAGTGCGGTCGCAGAACGGCAGCGGTCCAGGAAGTTTAGACGAGAGGTCAGGTGCCGGTTGAAGCATCGAGAGCCACTTTCAGGTCGTCTTCGAGGACCCGAAGCTCCTGTTGGCGTCTCGCCTGGTCCGGAAGGCGCAAAATGAACGACGGATGGACGGTGGCGACAACCGTGGGGCCGATGTCACTCGCCTGTACGGGAGAGCCGCGTTTTTTCATCAGCCGGAAGCCGCTTCCTAACAAGGCTTGAGCCGCTGTCGCCCCTAACGCGACCACAACCTTCGGCTCGACCAGCTCGAGTTCGTGGTCGAGCCACCTCCGGCATGCGACTCTCTCGGTCCGGTTCGGAGTGTCGTGGATCCGCCGCTTGCCGACAGGTTTCCACTTGAAGTGCTTGACGGCGTTCGTGAGGTAGATTTCGTCGCGGACGATCCCGACCGCGTCCAGGGCCTGGTCCAGGACATGGCCTGCAGGGCCTACGAAGGGATGGCCGGCTAGGTCTTCTTTGTCGCCCGGTTGCTCTCCAACCAGCATGAGGGCGGCGCCGACTGGCCCCTCACCGAAGACCGTCTGAGTGGCGTGCTCCCATAACGGGCACGCCCGGCAGCCAAACGCAGACCGGCCCACTTCGGCCAGCTCACGTTGTCGCTGCCCGGGCGGGGTGTCGGACCGGGGGCCCGGGTCACGCGGGGCTCGCTCGAAGAGGTCTCACAATAGGGGTCCTACCCAACCCTGCCCAGCTAATCCCGGGTTCCGGGCGGGATGCCTGAGGCTGCATAATGGAGGCATACCCAATTTGAAGCGGCGGGCCGTAGACCGCTGTGAGCTTTTGCCCCGCAACTTTGTCACATCGGCCGACGGCGCCAGAAGGGCGGCAGGATGACAAATCGTGAGCGGCCCAACGTGTTTGAACCGTCTTGCTGTGCCTGACAGCGCGCTTCCCGAATGTGGTTGGCAGGACCTTGGCGACTGGTGCAGGCGGGAACTTCGTTCAGATCTGAAAGACGTTTTGTTCGTCCGCGGGCATTACAGGAACGTCCTCGGCATCGAACTGGACGACGGGCGGCGCGCCGTGGTCAAGCTGCGCGAACCGAACGCCCGCATCGAAGATGTCCTGGCCGTGCAGCGGCGGCTCTTCCACGCCGGGTTCCCATGCCCCGAGCCGATGTCGGGCGCCTCGGCTCTCGGGCCCTGGGTCGCCTCGGCCGAAACCTACGTTCGAGCAGGAGAGCCTAGGGGCACCCCTCCGGCCAGGGAGGCGGCCCGGACACTGGCCAACCTCGTTAGCTCTGCCGGTAACCCTCTGGCTCATCGGGGCCTCCTCGCACCGCTACCGTGGGCGGCCTGGGACCACGCCGGCCCGGGACTCTGGCCGGTTCCAGATGACCTGGACGTTGACCTGAACGACCCGCCTGGTCCGAGTTGGTTACAGGATGCCGCAGTTCGGGCCCGTCACCGTTTGGAGCACGATGAGAGCCCGGATGTCATCGGCCACTGCGACTGGGAGGCTCATAACCTCGGGTGGGACGACCATCGGATCGCAGTCGTCTACGACTGGGACAGTCTCCTCATCCGTACCGAACCGGCGGTCGCCGGGCTTGCGGCCGCGGTCTTCGCGTCGACGCCGGCCGGTCCGGTCGCTGCGAACATGGAACAGAGCGAATCGTTCCTTCACGAGTACCTGCGCGGACGTCCCGAGTGGGACAGCGCCGCAGAGGAGGTAGCTTGGGCCGCGGGCCTTTGGCCCCTGCTGTACAACGCGCGCAAGGAACTCGCCGGCGGTGGTGCGGGCTACGTGGCACACCTTCGAAAAGAGCTCGTGGCCCGATTAGATCGGGCCGGGGCATAAGGGCCAGGCCAGAGCCGGGCCAGGGCCGCGCGCCGCTCGTCCAAACCGCCAGTTTTGAACCGCATAATTCCCCGGCGGGGTGGCTCTAGACGTCACCTCAGGTTTGGAAGACAACCTGGTAATAACGCTCGGATTGCTGCAAGGCCAGCAATACGGCCCCGCGGACTTCGGCGTCCTGCCCGAGCGCGCTGGCTCGCACTTCGACCTGTTGTAACGAGTCGGTCATGGCCAGCTCCGCCAGCGTTTCGCGCAGCGGCTGCAGGACGAGTTCACCTAGATCCGCGATCCCGCCGGCGACCAGGAGGACGGCGGGATTGAACAGGTTGACCAGCCACGATGCCGCGAGACCCAGGTTCTGGGCGACGCGGTCACGGCGCTCAGCGCTATCTGGTCGCCAGCTCGCGCCGCCGCGCCGACAGCACGAGGCGTTATCGGTGAACGAGCGGTGGCGCCTGAGAGACAGGTACGCCCGGCTTGCGCCAGGCCCTCGCGTACGAAACGGACAAGAGCTCCGACCGACGCAACTGTCTCCAGGCACCCGAGCTTTCCACAGGTGCAGGGTTCGTTTTCGCCAGGTATGCGACAGTGACCGATCTCGCCAGCAATACCCGAATGGCCGTGAAAGACACGCCTCTCGTACAGGATGCCGGAGCCAAGTCCGGTGCCGGCGTACAACAGCACGACATTGCTGGTCCCCTGAGCTGCCCCCTCAATGCTTTCGGCCACCGCGGCGGCCTGGCAGACATGGTGCACGAAGACGGTGCGGCGGAGCAGTTTGGCCAGCACGTCGCGCACAGGTACGTTACGCCAGCCGACGTGAGGAGCGAGGATGCAAACGCCGCCGTCAAAGTCAGTAAGGCCGGGCAACGCTATACCCACCGACGTGACACGGCTCCAGGGCGTACCGGATACCTTGGCTGAGGCCTTGATCGCATCTCCGATCATCCGCACGGCGGAGAGGGGGTCGCCCCTCGGGGTTGCCATCTGCCGGCGAGCGACCTCCTTGGCGCGTGCGTCGCTGATAACAATTGTCGTAGTGGTCGACCCAACGTGCACGCCGGCGACAAACTGTGAGCGCTCGTTGAACTCGAGCAGTACCGGTGGGCGGCCACCTGCGCTGGCCGGTACCCCCCGGCCCAACTCGCGCACGAGCCCGTCCCGGATCAAGTCGTCAACAATGTCGGACACCGTAGGCCTGGCTAGTGACGTCGTCCGAGCGATAAACGAACGTGTCGTAGGGCTGCTGTCCCGCAGCACATCGAGGACGAGTGACCGGTTGAGCTCGCGCATCACCCCGTGGTCGGTACCGGTCCTCGCCTCAGCCAGCTGCACGTGTCTCGTTCTTTGCACTCGCTCACCCCAGGCGTATTGCTAATGCGGAGATTAGCCTTTCGTCCACCCGAAGGCGAGCACTGCTTTGCCGGCACTCGTCGGCATCGGAGTGACGTTGACAGGGTTTCGCAAGTATTCTAACATAGTACGCGACGAGTTCCCGGACGATGCTGGTTGCTTGCCTCTCCCGGGGACCACGTTGCTGTAATTCATCTCGTGAATTATCTGTGTGGTTTCGGTCCCTGCGGGGGAGAATACTCGTGTGGGACGGCTCTGTCAGTAGTCTGCCGTTGGCTCATTTCGACCACATGGGCTGCGGGACCGGCCCACGTCAAAAGGGATAGCACAGACGCAGGGGGGAAAGGTTCTTGCAACGACTGCGGATTGTACAAGTCGGGCTGGGCCGGTGGGGTCGCGACTGGGCCACCCGGGTCCTCCCGCAGGTGCCGGCCGTGGAATTGGTCGGCTGCGTGGACGAAAATCCAGACAGCCTCGCTGAGACCGTCAAAGCCGGCATTATTGGGCCGGACGGGTGCTACGCTTCGCTCGAGGCTGCTATCGCGCGGTCGGCGCCCGGGGCGGCCCTCGTGACCACCGACCTTCGCTCGCATGTACCCGTCGTGCTTTCGGCCCTCGATGCCGGCCTGCACGTGATCTCAGAGAAGCCCCTGGCCCCTTCGCTTGACGATGCCGTCATGGTCGTAGACCGGGCCGCGAACGTGGGCCGGACACTAATGGTGAGCCAAAACTACCGCTTCTTTCCCGCCGTCCGAGCAGTCCAGCGGCTTGTACGCGAACGAACGTTGGGGGAGCCTGTTCACATTGACCTTGATTTCCGGCGGTTCTCGCCTCCTCCGGCAGGCACACGGCAGGGCCATCGAGGCTGGGCCACAACCGCTCCTCCTGGACATGTCGATCCACCACTTCGACCTCATGCGGGCCGTTCTTGGTGCCGAGCCGACCAGTGTGTTCTGCCGGACCTGGAACCCTCCTGGTCGATGTACAGGGACCCACCCGAGGGCACGGCGATCATTACCTTTGGTGACCTCAACGTCAGCTACCGGGGAAGTTGGGTCAACCCGAGAGCGACGACGTTGTGGGCCGGTGAGTGGCGGATGGAGTTCGAGGACGGCGAGATCTGGTGGACGAGCCGGGGCGACAACCAGACGGCCACCGAGGACGAGGTCTGGACCTACGACCACCGCGGCAACCGGGAGCGCTTTCCGCTTGACAAATTGCCGGTCGTCGACCGGGCCGGCTCCCTATCAGCCTTCGCGAACGCCATTGCCCATGAAGCCGTACCGGAAAGTTCGGGCCTTGAAAACCTTGGCAGCCTGGCCCTGGCCTTTGCCGCCGTCAGGTCAGCCGCTTACGGCGAATTAGTGAGGATCGAAACCAGTGCCTATGGCGGGCCCAATACCGACGGCGCCCAATACCGGCAGGCCCAATACCGGCAAGCCGAGGGTCGACGTAGCGAATGCGGACGGGCCGCGCCCAGCGGAGAAGACTTTTGGCCGGCAGCCCAAAAAGGCATCACCGTGACCGACGTATGGTCAGCGTCATCACGGACGCGCTCTGCTGGTGCGCCACCGGCGGAGGTGGGGTGGCCACCGTGCTTGTCAAGTGGCGCGCTAAGGTCGGTTGGTTGGACCGACAAAGGAGGTGGTGAGTTAAGTCGCAGGCGTGCCGAACCGTCGAGGTGCTAAGTTGTCGCACGACCATTTATCGAAATTGTTCTTGTGGTACGCGTACGTTAGAGCCTGCTATACCGGGAGATGACGGGCTCATGATCGCCCGCTCAAAACCTCAAATGATTGGGGGCAATAATATGATGAGGAAAATTCGTCGTCGGATTTCATTAGGGCTTTCTGTCACAACCGTTGCAGCACTCTCTTTGACCATGGTCCAACCAAGTGCGATGGCAGCAACTACACGTGCGCGCCAACGCTGCTACCGTCACGCTGACCGAAGAGGACTACTACACAGCCGGCGTCGCGTTCAACTTCTGGAACACCGCCTTCGCCCAATACCAAAAGTCACACCCGGGCGTCATAATCAAGCGGAGCACCGTGCCGCAGTCCGAGTACATACCACACCTGCTCAACCAAGCGGGGGCGGGAGACCTGCCGGACATCGTAATGATAGACAATCCCTATGTCCCCGAGTTCGCCAAAGCTGGCGTGCTAACCGCATTGAAGAGCATAGGCCCGATCAACGTGGCCAATGTGGCGCCCACCGAGCTTTACGACGGGGTCTACAAAGGAACGCTTTATACGATCCCGCCGTACACGAACACGATCGCCCTGGCCTACAACAAAAAGATTTTTGCGGCAGCCCACATGAGCCCGCCGACGACCTGGGCTCAGCTTGAATCGGACGCGAAGGCGCTCACGACCAAGTCGACATATGGGTTCGTGACCGACCTTTCCGCCCAGGCTGATGGCGCTTTCTGGGTCCTCGCGCCTTTCCTCTGGACAAACGCTGGCGCCGACGCCACCAGCCACATCAACTCACCACAGGCCGTCGCTGCGCTCAACCTCTTTGTCCAGATGGAGCGCGACGGGTCAATGCCCAAAGCGGAAGTCTCCTGGCTCGGTACACAAGGTACGGAGTACTTCGAGACCGGCAAAGCGGCCATGACCCTCAACGGGTCCTGGAATATTTCAACCCTCAACGGCGTGAAGGGCCTCGACTATGGGACGGTCGAGATCCCGACGCGGGTGGCCGGCCAAAAACTTCTCGTCCCCACCGGTGGTGAGACATGGGGCATCCCGGTGACTGACTCGGCGGCCCAAAAGAAGGCGGCACTCGGCATCTTGACGTGGATGCTCACACCGCAGGAGGATGCGGCCGAGTCGATCGGTCAGGGTGGCTTGATCCCGACTGTGAAAGCGGCGGTCCCCCTCGCCTTGCCCAAGGAAGATCCGGCCCAGATAACCCCGTATGCCAGCGAGCTTCAAAACGGTGGGACCCCCAGGACCGAGTTCCTCGGGACAGGGTTCGACCAGATCACAACCACCATTGGCAACGCCATTGACGCTGCCGTGGCGGGGAGCGAGACGGCTCAGCAGGCCTTTAATGCGATTGCCAGCGAGGTGCAGAGCCAGCTCAAGGCCGTCGGGGAGTAGCGGCCGCCAGCGTTAGGCAAGCGATCTGCTGTCGTCCTCGTTCGCGTGGGCGGCAGCAGGCCCTTGCTAGTGCTGCCTCCAGGAACGTTTGCCAGGTTGCTTGCGGCAAACACCCGTGGCGGCGCTTCCAAGTTAGGGTGCGCAACCAGGCAAACGTTGCCTGTCGTGACACTAGTCCAGAGGAGGGATGGTGACGGGGCGTTGGCAGTAGCAACCACACAACCAGCGGCGGTGCACCGGGCGTCTGCCGTTAGCAGGATCATGCGAGGGCGGTTTATCGTTCCTGCTCTGTTCATCCTGCCCGTGGTGATCTACGCTCTCGCCTTTTTTGCTTACCCCCTCGTGTTCGGGATCATCATGAGCGTAGAGCAGTTCGGGTTCGCCGCCCTGGTACATGGGTCCGGGCCTTTCGTCGGCCTGGCGAACTACCGGGCCGCGTTCGACGACCCGACGACGATCCTGGCGTTGAGGAACACGCTGATCTTCACCGTTTTCTCGGTGGGCTTTCAAGTCGGTATCGGCCTGGCGATCGCGGTCTTGCTCAACCGGCCATTTCTCCTCTCGGGGTTGCTGCGTCGCCTGGTGCTCATTCCCTGGCTGATCCCGCTGCTGGCGACGGGGACGATCTTCAGCCTCCTGTTCGGGCTCCCAGAACGGTTTTATCAACACGCTCCTCATGCACCTCCACCTGATTTCGTCCCCCGTCAACTGGCTCGTTGACCCCTACCCGGCGATCGCGGCAATCATCCTGGTCAACATATGGGCGGGCCTGCCGTTCAACATCATCGTCCTTTACTCCGGGCTCCAGGACATCGACCCGCAGCTCTACGAAGCAGCAATGGTCGACGGAGCCAGCCCTTTGCAGCGTTTTCGGCGGATCACGATCCCCCTGTTGCGGCCCGTGCTGCTGATCGTGATAATGCTCGGCATTATCGCCACCGTGAAAGTGTTCGACATCGTATTGGTCATGACCAACGGCGGCCCCAACAACGCCACCCAGCTCCTTTCTACGTGGGCGTACACCCAGGCATACACCAACTTCAACTTTGGCGAGGGGGCCGCAATCGGCAACGTGCTACTGGCGATCTCGGCCGTCATCGCCCTCTTCTACCTTCGGACGCTGCGCCGCGGGAGGGCCTCATGACGACCGTAAGCCTGGAGCAGGGGGGCCGTCAGGGGCGGCGGCGCCGGACGGCCGCCCGGGGTGGTCGTCAACTATTGCTTAATGGGGTTGCCATCGCCGTCGTCGGTGCCCTGCTGTTCCCGGTTTACTGGGCTATTTGCGTAGCCTTCGAGCTCGACCCCGACCCCCTGATAACAGCGCCCCGGCTCTTACCGCTCCACCTGATCTGGGCCAACGCCTCCCAGGCGATAAACATGGAGAGCTCGGACATTTTGACCAGCCTCATCGTGTCGTTCTCGGTTGTCGCCCTGGGACTGCTGCTCGGCGTCCCCGCCGCGTACGCACTGAGGCGATTTCGCCTGCGGTACACGAGCATCGTGGTCGGGGTCTTGCTGGTGACCCAGATGGTCCCGTCGATCTCCCTGTCGATCGCCTTCTACTCGATCTTCAAAGACGTCCACCTGCTAAACAGCTATCTGGGCCTGATCCTGGCCGACTCCACTTACTCGGTACCGCTCATGGTGTTGCTCTTGCGCGCCTTCCTGGAGTCTGTGCCCTACGAGCTGATCGAGTCGGCGCGAGTGGACGGGTGCAATGAAGTGCGGGTGCTCTGGTCCGTGATCGTCCCTATTTCGGTGCCGGGGATCGTCACGGCGTCGATTTTCGGGTTCCTCGGGGCGTGGGGGGACTTTGTTTTCGGCCTGACGCTCAACGCGGGCGGCAATATCCAACCGGTCACAGTGGGCCTTTTCAAGTTCGTCGGCGTCTATGCCAGTTCCTGGGGGCCGATCATGGCGACCGTCGTGCTGGCCGCGGTGCCCGCCGCCATCGTGCTCGCCGTCGGTCAACGCTGGATCCGCGGCGGGCTCAGAGCGGGAGCGTTGAAGGCGTGAGGCGCGCTGGCTCAGCTCCGGGTAACCGCCGCGCCGGTACCATCACATGGTGAAGAGCCCGAGAAATTGAACGGCCCGACGCCACGCCGTAGTGTTGGGCGAGCGCCACGACGGGCAAAGTTCGCCTGGCTACGCAACCGAAGTCTGAGGCGCCGAGAGGGGTTTGCGGCGAGAAACCGCGTAAACGTCCCTGGAGGCAGTACTACTTGAGGCAGATGAAATGACGGCAAGGTACACGGCGGCGATCATTGGTTGCGGGGACATCGGTCATGCCCACGCCGAAGGGTACAACCGCAATGACGACGTCACCTTGGTGGCGGTGGCCGACCCCCTCGAGGTTGCCCGTAAGCAATTCCAGGCAGAGTACGACGTCGAAAGGTCCTTTGCCTCCGCTGAGGACATGCTTGCGTCCGTGCACCCTGACATCGTCAGCGTGTGCGTCTGGCACCGCCTGCACGCTCCGATGACGATCGCGGCGGCCCATGGTGGCGCCTTGGCGGTTATATGCGAAAAGCCGATGGCTATCTCGCTTGGCGAGGTCGACGCCATGGTGGAGGCGTGTGAGCAGACCGGGACCAAGCTGCTGACGAGCTATCAGCGTCGCTTTACGCCGGGATGGGAACGAGCCCGGGACCTTGTGGCTTCCGGCGCCATCGGCGACGCCCGGATCGGGCAAGCTCGCAACAGCGCCGGGCTGCTCAATGTCGGCAGCCACACCATCGACGGTCTGCTCTTCGTGATGGGAGAGCCTCTCCCGGCCTGGGTTTTTGGGGCAGTAGACCGCCACACCGACCGTTTCGAGCGAGAAACACCGATCGAAGACGCCTGCATGCTGGTCGCCGGGCTCGAGGGCGGCGCGCAGTTGCTAATCGAGAGCGACGTCGTCGACCCGGAGTACCGGAGGGGACTTATGCTCCGGCTGGACGGGACCGAGGGCAGTCTCGAGGCGACCGAGTCCCATGTTCGCCTCTTCAATCCTGCCTCGGCAGGATGGCAAGACGTGATGCTGCTGGACGGCGTCGATGTGATCGGTGGCGACGCAAACGCCGGGCTCGTGAGAGAGCTCGTCGAGTGGCTTGACGGTGGCGACGGCCACCGCTGCGACGCTCGCCGGTGCCGGCCGGCCATGGAGGTAATGATGGCGTGCTACGAGTCGGCGCGCCGGCACCGCATCGTGGCCCTACCGCTGAGCGAGACAGGCAACCCGTTGGAGCTCATGCTCACCGACGGGCTGCTCCAACCCGACCTACCTGGCGCCTACGATATCCGGGATTTTCTTCGCCGCGAGCAGATCGATGAGCAACGCTATGCGTTGTTGCGCGGACAAGGTCTGCGCCATCACGAGATCATGAGACGGCTTGCCGCTGAGGCAGCAGGCACTTGACCAGCTTGCCGAGCCGTGCCTTGCCGCCGGCCACCAGTACTACCTCGGGCGGTTCGCGTCTGCCGAGAAGCATCGGTAGCTCAACGTGCGCGCCCTGACCGTAAGGGCAAATGGTGGGGTCGGCGTGGAGGATCTCGACGAAATCCCGGGCAACGGCGAGCTGCTTGTCGCGGCACTGGCGCTCGGCATCTGTGCCACTGACCGCTGGGTTATTTCAAGGTCCCCAAAATTTCCGGCCGGGCGAGACCGCATCGTGCTGGGCCATGAAACACTCGGTCGGGTCTTGCGCGCACCGGTGGGCTCGCCGTTAGAGTCGGGCGAGCTCGTCGTCGGTACAGTTCGGCGACCGGATCCCGTGCCCTGCCCTGCCTGCGCGGCCGGTGAATCGGACCTGTGCCAGAACGACGGGTACCTCGAGCGAGGGATCCGGTCCCTTGACGGCTTTGGTTCTGAGCGCTACTTCCTCGAGCCCGACAACGCTATCCATGTCGACGAGAGCCTCGGCCTTGCCGGCGTCTTGCTCGAGCCGGCCAGCATCGTGGCCAAGGCGTGGGAACAGGTGGACAGAGTGGCCCGCTCGGTTCCCCGGCGGGTCCTGGTCCAGGGTGCGGGCCCGATCGGCCTCCTGGCGGCGCTATTTGCAGCCCGGCGCGGCTACGAAGTCCATGTGCTCGACCAGGTCGAAGTGGGCGCAAAACCTGAGCAGGTGCGCAGGTTGGGAGCCAAGTACCACACCACGATGCCCGGGGGCCCGGATCGCTTCGACGTAGTTCTCGAGTGCACCGGTTCGTTGACGGAAGCGGCGATCTGGAATGCCGCACCCGGAGGGACCGCCTGCTTAATAGGCAGCGCCGACCACCAGGTACCGGCATCGATCGCGATCGCCAAGCTGGCTCAGGAATTGGTCGTTCACAACAAGACGGTGGTCGGCACCGTCAATGCCAACAGGCGGCACTTCGAGTCTGCCCATGCCGTGCTGACCGGTTCGGAGACCAGTTGGCTGGCCTCGCTCCTGTCCGCCCCGCTACCTCTCGACGATTGGCACACTGCGCTCAACCCCGACCCCGCCCAGATAAAGAGCTTGATCGCCTTCAACGACGCCTGATCCGGCTGGAGGCCGGCCCCAGGGCGACGCTCCGGTTATCCTTATGATCTCCGCCGGGGATAACGATCGGACAGGTAACTCAGACGTTTGGCGGACAAGACTACGCGTTCGTGAGATGCGAAGCGCCCGGGTGCGTGGGTAGCGCGCCGCGAACTACGCCGCCCCGGGGATTCGGGCCCGGTGGCCCGACGTTTATGGTTCTACATATGGAACAAACTGGACTGGCCCCGCCTAGCCACGCCGGGTACCTCGATGGGGCAGAGGCGCCGGGGCCAGAAGGTGGCGCTACGTCTTTCGTTGACCGCACGCTTTTCGAAGAGTTCATGCGCGCACGGGACAAGTGCCGCGGCGCGCTCGGTTGCGCTGAACGGCCGGCTCATGATCATGAACGCCACTGCCGGCGCCCTGCTCAACCCGGCTGAACGCCCGAGGCTGTGGAAGGTAGCCAAAGACGCCATAGGGCAGGGCAGCCCTCAGATCAGAGAGCTCCGCCTGAGCCACGGTAAGTCCGTGATGGCCAGCCACCGGCCAGTGGTTAAAGACGGCACGGCTATCGGGGTGATCGTTCAGTTTTCGGCGCCAGGCACGTCCCCAGCCCCAAGGGCCATCAGTGAGGGCGTCAGCCGTGACCCTGCTGGTTGGGCCGATCTCACGAGGACAGAGCGCCAGGTGGCCCAGGTCGTGGCTGGTGGCCTTACGAACCGGGAAGCGGGCAGGCGTGTGTTCATGTCGCCGCACACTGTCGATGCCCATTTACGGCACATTTTTCGAAAGCTCGACATCAACTCGAGAGTCGAGCTCGCCCGGATAGTTGGTGAGCAAGAACCGGCTCCGGGCCGGCGGGACGCGGCGGAGCGAGGGGGTGCGGGGGTGCAGTGGTCGCGCCTCGCGGTGAGAGCGGGAGCAGCCGCCGAAGCCTTACACGTACCGCGTTCCCGGGGCTGCGCTCAGGGGGAGCGGAGCGGCCTGTTCTCCCCGGAGCGGGCTTAGCGACGGTCCCTCTCGAGAGGTAGCCGCGCCACTCCGATCGCTTCGGTCGGCAGGGCCGGGCTCTCGCCCGGGGTCGTGGCTGGCGAGGCCTTCCCGGTAGCCTTACCCGTAATGAACCACGTCCGTGAGTGGTGTGTTGCGCACGGCCGCCTTCAGGGCTCGCACATCTGGCCGCGTCGGGTCATCGAGCCGGGTGAGCTCGAGATCCGCGAAGGTCCCACCGAACGGTCCCGCGCCTTCTTCTCGGCGGCTCAAGGGGCGCCGGCGACCTGACGACCTCGCTCGAAGGACCGAGCAACGTACGCCCGCACGCGAGCAACGTCGTCTTGCCTGTGGCTGGCCCTGCCGCGTCCGACAAAGACGGCCCGGATCAGTGGCGGCCGCCGTTTGACCCTGCCCGGGCGGACCGGGCGCGCCGCCGGCCGGTGCTGGGAGTGGCTTTGTTGCTCGTACTTGCCATCCCCTTCGCCTTCTTGCTGTTCGCCTCGGTCGGCCCCGTCCTGGACCAGGCCGTGGGCAGCTTCTTCAACTGGTACGACGTGCACCCGGTCTCCTTCGCCGGGTTCCGCTACTACAGCGAGATGCTGGGCGACTTTGCGGCCCGGGAAGCCATCGAGCACACCGCCATCTACGTCGCCATCACCGTGCCCATCGAGGTCGTGCTCGGCCTCGGTGGCGCCTGGCTCGTCTACCGGGCGCGGCGGGGGCGGTCGGCCCTGACGACGCTGTTCGTGCTCCCGCTCGTGATCCCCTGGTCGTCGGCGGCGCAGCTCTTTTCGAGTACCCTGAGCGCCACTAGCGGGTTTGACGGGGCCATCAATCACCTGATCGGTAACTCCACGCCGCCCATTTGGAGCCTCGAGCCCCCGCTTGGCTTCGGGGTGCTCGTGTTCATAGGTATCTGGAAGGGCGCCCCGTGGTGTTTTCTGCTCATGCTCGCTGCCCTTAGCACCGCCCCCACCGACCTGTTCGAGGCCGGCCGGATGGACGGTGGGCGAGGACTGTCGTACTGGCGCTACGTCGTCATCCCGACGGTATTGCCAATGCTCGTCTTCGTCACGGTCTTCCGCTTGTTCACCGAAGCGCAGATGGCCCAGTCAGTGGACCTGCTCACGCAGGGGGGGCCCCTTCAATGCCACCCAGCTCATAGGGAGTTACGCCAACGACCTGGCGTTCACGTTCCTCCGCTTCCCCGAGTCGGAGGCGCTCGCCACCGCGACGGGCGCCGTGTTGCTCGTGTTCGGCCTCATCGCCCTGGCCGTTGTCTTCCGCCCGAAGTTGCCGCTCCTGGTGCCGCTCCAGCGCGCCGCCAGGACGGAGAGCCACACCCTTCGGGCGCCGGAGAGCCACGAGACCGACGTAGCGGCCAGGCCGGGCCCGACTACACCGGAGACGCACCAATCGCCAGAACGGTCGTCATCGGTCGCCTGGTTCGGCACCTCCAAACGCCGGACGCGTCGGCTGGCCGCCATTGCCCTCTTCGCCGCCGCCGTGATCGAGCTCATCCCCCTGACCGGTGCGATCCCGAGGGGAGCGCTGGGGTCTTTCTTCAGGTTCGCTTGGCCGGAGGTCGAGACCGGGCTGGCCAACAGTGCTGTGATGACCGTCGGCACGATCGCCGGGACGCTGTTACTGGCGGTACCAGCCGCCTACGTGCTCGCCCAGGGCCGCTTCCCCGGGCGTTCTGTGCTGTGGGGACTGGTGCTAGTGGCGATTGCGGTCCCGGGGGCGCTCACCCTTTTCCCGCAGGCGCAGGGGCTCGTCTGGATGGACCTCATCAACACCCGCCTCGGCGTTTTGCTGATCTACATCTCGATAAACCTTCCTCTCGCCATCTTCTTCCTTCGGGCCGCCTTCGCCGCCGTCCCCCGGCCACTGATCGAGGCGATGCGGGTCGACGGCGCGTCGACAGCTCGCATTGCGATGAGGTTGTTCCTCCCGATGTCGACCAGCACGATCGTCGTCGTGATCGTCCTCATCGTGCTCCAGGTCTGGAACGAGTCCCTCATCATGATCGTGATGACGAACAGCCCGTCCCTTTACACCCTCCCGGTCCTCGTGGCGTCGGGAATGGGAGGGGCGGCGGGACTCGGGGCCAGCTGGCTGTCGATCGCGCCGCCCCTGCTCATTTTCCTCGCCGCACAGCGCCACTTTTACCGCGGTATCGCGCCCGGCCCGCTCCTCTAGGGTGACCGGGACGAGCGGCTAGCGCCGGCGTCCGCCAACCGGCGCGAGTTGCTCGACGCTCCTATGGGCGAGGGCCTACTCGCAACCCCATACCACCGCGCAGTGCCTCCATTGCATCTGCACCGGGCAACAGGCGCTCCCACAGCTCTCGCTGCAACCGGCCCGGGTCCTCGGCTACGAGGGTCGAACCAAGCTCGAAGACGGCGGTGGCACGTCGATTGACATCGAAGCGCGGCCAGGCGAAATCGTCAGTGCTCGGGTCGCCGAGCCGTGCGAAGTTGGCCCACGCTCCCGCCAGGCGGCGCGACAGCTGTTCGCTCTCCTGGTACTGGACGTGCCGGAAGACCAGCGGGAGCTCGGCCGTGTGGAATGCCCCGTAAACGCCGCCCTCCACCGGAGGTGCATAGCGGAACAGGTACCTGTAGCTAGCAGGTCCCTGTTGCGCTTTCAGTTCCGCCTGACGGCTCGCCGTACGGGCGAAGCTGGCATCGGACAGGATGCGTGCGTATCTCTCCGCGTCACCACAAACGGGGAGCTCCTGTTCGTAGAGATCGATAATCTCCTTGATGTCGACGTCCCCCAGGGCCAGCGCCTGGGTCAGTGCCTCTCGCAAGGTTTTTACCCACGTGAGGGAGCCTGGCGGCCGCATGTCCATAAGCAGAGGCATCTCGTCCTGGCAGTGGCCCACGACCAGCGGGACATTGCTAGTGGCCGGCGGGGCGTCCGGGTCGAAGGGATGGCGAGGAAGCGACCTGCCGTCTACGACGGGCCAGAGCCTGAGACCGAGGGCCCCCTGTACCCGTTGGTAGACGTCAGCAATGGTCCCGGTATCAAGGCTCTCCAGGCGTTCTAAGTGGCCGGGCGCGACGCCCAGTTCCCGCAGGAATTCATGTGCGACCCCAACGGCTGTTTCGACCGGGGTAGCGCGCAAGAACGAACCGCTCTGGATGACGGCCTTATGGAACAAGCCCTGTGCGGCCGGCATTGCCATCAGGCTGCTTACTTTGCCGCCGCCGCCGGACTCGCCGAAGATGGTGACGTTCTCGGGGTCGCCTCCAAATGACCCGATATTGTTGCGGGCCCAGCTGAGCGCCTGGACGAGGTCCAATAAGCCGGCGTTTGCGCCCTCCAGGTACCGGTCGCTGAACGCGCCAAGGTACAGGTACCCGAAGATGTTCAGCCGGTGGTTGACGCTGACAAGTACGACGTCGTGCTCTTGGACGAACCGATATGCGCTTACGGCAATGACGCCTGACCCGGCCACATGGCCGCCGCCGTGGATATAGAACATTACCGGCCGTTTGCCCGAGCCCAGTTGCGGCGTCAAGACGTTGAGGACCAGGCAATTTTCACTGTCTGTCTCATCGTTGAGGCCCAGTCGGCCGACATGGCCGCCGGCGAAGTAGTCGCCAACGACCGACTGGAACAGGTTGCCGAACGACTGGACGGCTCGAGGACCGGTACGGGTGGCGTCAAAGACACCGGTCCATGGGTCGGGGGTCGTTGCCGGCAAAAACCTACGACTTCCATCGACCCGACCTCCGTACGGGACCCCCCGGAAGCCATGCACCCCGTGGACAAGCCGTCCGAGAACTCTGCCGTACGCCGTCTCTGCCACAACCTCACGGGGAACCATAGGGTCCTTCACGCTTTGCCTCTCTTCGGTGGTCCCAGGAGCCGACAACAAGACCGGCACCTGGTCGAGCTTCGCTTTGTGGCTCGAAGTCTAGGGTCGATGCTCGACCGCCGCACCTGGCCCCACGACAGGCAACGTTTGCTTGGTTTCTTAACACCGCTCTGCCACGGCAACGGGCGCTCTAACCCTCAGCAACCGGGCAAACGCCCCCTGGCGGCAGCCTTAGGCAGAGTCACGGACAACAAGGCCGGTGGGCAGGACCACATGTACCGGGCCGTCGGCCCTCCGGTTCATGAGGTCATCGAGGATGCGAAGCGCTTCGACAGCGGTCTGTTCGAAGGGGTTGTGCATTGTCGTAAGAGGAGGATCGGCCATCGTAGCGGCAGCGGAATCGTCGAACGCGGCTACGGCAACATCCTCGGGCACCCGCCGACCGGCTCTGCGCAGCGCCACCAGAGCGCCCATGGCCATGAGATCGGAGGCGACAAAGAGGGCCCCGAGGCCCGGGCAGCGCTCGAGCAACTCTTCTGTTGCGGTCCTCCCGCTGGCCACTGACCAGTCACCCTCGACCACCAGGTCCGGACGGAAGTCGGTGCCCAGGGCGTTGCGGTACCCCGCCAGCCGGTCTCGGCCGCTACTCGTCTGGAGCGGGCCGGTCACCGTGGCAATGGGCGTGCGGTGCCTTCTCATGAGGTAGCTGACGACCTCTTGAGTAGCCTTCCTGTTGTCGATGGCTACCCACGATGACTCGCGATGGTACTTGAGCGGCTTGCCCAGGACGACAGTGGCGATCCCCTTGGCCAGAAGCCGCTGTAGGAGATCGTTTTGGCCGTGCGGCAGAGCCATCAGTACGCCGTCCACATGGCCCGCCGTCAGGTAGTCGGCGACGAGAGCTTCTTCCGCCGTGTCCTCCGCCGTGGTTATTAGCAGGTGGCGCCCTACCAGCCTCAGCTGGCGCGAAAAGACATTGACGTAGACGCCGAAGTTGGGGTCTTGAAAGAGATGGTCCGGTCGTTCTGAGATAATGAAGGCCACGAAACCGGTGCGGCCTTTGGCCAGGTTCCTGGCCGTAATGTTTACCGTATAACCCAATTTGTCAATGGCGTCGTTCACCGCCGCAACCAGGCTTGGGTCTACATCGGGGGCGCCGTTGATCGCACGCGAGACCGTGCCTCGTGACACGCCTGCCAGGCGGGCGACGTCCTCCATCGTCGGTCGGGGGACGTAAGCCCTCGCTGGAGGCCTATCAATTCGTGAACCATCCACGGCCTGAACTTAGCCTCTTGCGCTCGGCAACTGAGGGACCGATGCTATCAACTTAATTGGCCCTGGAGCGAAAAGATGGCTGACAATCGCGGTAAATAGGATCTTGCCAGAGCCACGGAGTGCTGTTACACTTATTCATGGAGCGCTCCATGAGACACTCCGAGCGTACCGACTTTGTCGCCCGAGAGGCGGCGACGTACCGGTCCGCGGGCCTGAAAAGCGAGGTAGGCCCGAGGAGGGGAACTGTCTGCCAGCGGCAAATAGAAGACGTAGCCGTTTTTCCAGGGGCGGCGGCTTATCAGGGACAGGGTAATACTGGGGGAGGACCGTGAACGGGAGCGGAATCTGCCGCGGGCCAAAAGATGGGGGGCCTCATTGAACGCCAATAGCGGGACGGGCCATCACGGAGGGAAAACTACGGCTCTAGCACCAACCTGATCTTTACCGGGACGTCCCATAGATAATTGCCGGTCCCCGGGACGGCGGCACATAAATAACGACACCGGACGGGTTCACGAAGGCTGCCACCCCGCTGACGGCTGACCGGTCCCGACCTGTGCTCCGAGCGAGGAAACGAAGGGAGGAGGGCAACGATACAAGGGGCGGTAGCGCTGGTCATGTCCCGCTGCGCCCCTGGACCTGCGTATGAAGGAACAGTGAGAGGAAAAGAGCGTGATTGTCAATCATCAAAAAGGTGCCCGGTCCGCACTCAGACGAGCGCTGGTCGGAGCAGCTACGGCGGGGCTGGTGGCCGTGTTTACGGTCGGGAGTTCCGGTGCCGTCACGAGCGCCGCCGCGCAAGGGTCGAGTGGCACCAGTGCACATCCCTTTGCCACCGCATGGCCCAAGTTCACCCAGAAAGTAACTCTCACCGGTTGGGGCTGGGGCGCAAACCCCCAGCTCCCCATCGCCAACTTCAACAAGCTGTACCCCAACATCACGATCAACTGGCACAACGTTGGTGCCGGGGCAACTGAGTACACCAAGCTCCTGGCGGCCGAGGAAGCGGGTTCAGGCGCTCCAGATGTAACTGGCATCGAGTACCTGGAAATGCCCGTGTTCACGTCCAAGCACTATCTCGTCAACCTGGCGCCGATCCTCGGCTCCAAGCTGGTCAACCAGATCAAGGACAGTGTCGCCAAGACCGTCTGGGACGACGTCTACCAGAAAGGCGCGCTTTACGGCATACCCGGCGACATCGGGCCAGTCGCCCTCGCCTATCGGCCCTCTGTGTTCAAGCAGTACGGCCTCGTCGTGCCCACGACCTGGGCCCAGTACGCGAGTGACGCCGTGAAGCTGCACAAGGCAAACCCAAAGATGTACATGGGCTGGGTGGAGACGAACGGGACCAATGACCTGACGGGCCTGATCCAGCAGGCCGGTGGCAACTTCTTCCAGGAGATCTCGCCAACTGACTGGAAGATAGATATCGACAACCCGGTTTCGGAGAAAATATATAATTACTGGGGCGACCTGGCCAAGAACGGCGACATTGCCGAAGTGGCGGAGTACGAGCCGGCCTGGGAAAACCAGCTCGCGAAAGGTGCGTTTGCCAGTTATCTCCTGCCCGCGTGGGGACCAACCTTTGAGGTGGACGAGTACGTCCCCAAGGGCTCGCAGTCGTTTGTCGTGACCCAGCCGCCACAGTGGTCGACATCTGGTCCGCATTATGATTACGACAGTGGGGGAAGTGCGAACGTCGTGACCGCCCAAACCAAAGACCCCGCCATCCTGGAAGCATCGGCGCTGTATGCCGCCTATGCGGACGAGTCGGAGAGCGGCGTCAACGTCCTCGAAAACCCCAAGGTCGGCGTGTTCTCGGCTTCGCTAAACGCAGCTACGGTCCCGGTCTTCAACGTCCCGATCCCGAACTTCGCCGGTGACGTCAACGCGACGTACGAAAGCCTCGTCAAGAGCGACGTCACGCCCGACTGGCAGTGGAGCCCGTGGACGGACTTCGTGACCACTGAGCTGTCGGACGAGTTCGTCAAGGCGCTCAACGGCAGCGTGTCTTTTGACGGGATGCTAAAGGCCACGCAGTCAGCTCTAATGAGCTACGCCCAAACCGAAGGTTACACCGTCTCGCAGTAGCAACCGGCTGGAGCCAGCGCCCGGGGCCGACCGGCCCCGGCGCCGGCTTTTACCAGAGAAGGACCGTAGCGATAGGAGAACTGCCTGGATGGCCACGCTAGTTCGACGCCAAAGCTCGCCTTTGGTCACGCGCAGTGGGGAGGGCAGGGGCGAGAGAGGCAAGAGCCGGATGGCCAGGAGCCAGCGCCACGCCGCCCTCGGCATGGTCACGCCGTTCGTGGTACTTTTCCTGGCCTTCTTTTTCGCGCCGCTGGTGTACTCCGTAATCGAAAGCTTCCGGTCGGGGCTCACCGGCGCGTGGATTGGCCTCACCAACTACCGCTATGTCTTCAGCCTGGGACAGTTGTGGACCAGCATCGACCGGATGCTCTACTTCGGGGTTGTCCAGGTGACGTTCATGTTGGGTGTGGCGACGGTTATCGCTCTATATTTGGACAGCCGGTACAGCCGCGGGAAGTCAATATTTTCCCTCATCTTCTTTATCCCGTTCGCCGTCCCCGGGGTCATAGCAGCCATAATGTGGGGGTTCCTTTACTCCCCCAGCCTCGACCAGGTACTTGGCGTCCCGGCCGACGTAGGGTTGGCCTCGGCACCGGTCAACCCGCTGTCGAGCTCCTTTGTCCTGTACGCCATCATGTTGATCGTGACCTGGGAGTTCACCGGCTACAACATGGTCATCGTGATGGCGGGCCTCAGCTCCATCGGTCGCGAGATCCTCGGACGCGGGCAGGGTTGACGGCTGCTCCGAACTGGCGTTGGCCTGGCGTATAAAGCTGCCCGTTATCCGGCGTACGGTGCTCTTTATTACGCTTTTGTCCATTGTGGGGACGTTGCAATTGTTTAACGAACCTGAGATCATCAACACCTTGACACCGTTGGGCCAAGGTTACACGCCGAACCTGCAGATATACGACACCGCGTTCGTCGACGGCAACGTCCCGATCGCGGCGGCTGAAGCAGTAGTACTGGCGATGATCACTATAGTGACGGCACTGATATTCTTCAGAGTTACGCGACGGCAATTCCGTGTGTGAGTTCGGAGGACCGCAGTGGAAAAGCTAAAGGCGAGGGGTGGCACGGCTGTGCTCGCCCTGATAGCGATATATGTGCTCGTACCGCTGTATTGGCTGGTGGTGGCGTCGACGAAGAGCACCCGGGTCCTGTTCGCCTCCAACACGTTTGTACCATCCGGCTTTGGCAGCTTGTGGGACAACCTTCAGTCGGTGTTCAACTACGGCTCGGGTGACTACAGATATTGGTTCCTCAACTCGTTGGGCTACGCGCTGGTAGCAGCCACTCTTGCCACCTACGTGGCAACCGCTACCGGCTATGCCATTTCGAAGTTCCGTTTCATAGGGCGGGGAGCGCTCTTGGCCACGGTAGTGGGATCGCTCTTGATCCCTGCCACTGTGCTGATAATCCCGATTTTTGTGCTCGAGAAGTTCCTGGGGCTTACGAACTCGTACGAAGGCGTGGTCCTTCCGTTGGTGGCATCGCCGTTCAGCGTGTACTTCATGTGGATTTACACCGAGCAGTCGCTGCCGGACCCACTGCTCGACGCTGCCCGGGTGGACGGCGCAAGCGAGCTGCGGCTCTTTCATCGAGTGGCTATCCCGGTGCTGGTCCCGGGGATCGTCACGATATTCCTCATCGCTTTTATCGGGACCTGGAACAACTTTTTCCTACCGCTCGTGCTGCTGGGTAACGAGCATTTGTTCCCGCTCACGGTCGGGCTGTCTATTTGGCTGAGCGATATCCACATTGCCGGCGCGGGGCAGCCGCTCTACCCGGAAGTCCTGTTGGGCTCCCTTATCTCCGTATTGCCGATGCTGCTGTTGTTCCCGTTCCTCCGCAAGTACATCGCGCGGGGGCTGACCTTCGGGGCATTGACGGGGGAGTAGTGAGGCACCGTCGCTCCTGGAGTCCCGTGCTAGTACTGCCTCCAGGAACGTTTGCCAGGTTGCTTGCCGCAAGCACCCTTGTCGGCGCTTCCAAGTTAGCGTGCGCAACCAGGCAAACGTTGCCTGTCGTGGCACTAGGGGAGCTCCGGGGCGCGGTTGGTGGGGCGGCCCGGCGGCGGGAAGCAAATAGGCGAGAAAGGAAGGCATGTCCAAGATGGCGTCAGAGGAGACGGAGAGGTTCTTGGCCGACGGGTACATCATCCTGACAGGGCTGTTAGATAACGGTGGGGTGGTTCGGGCGCAAGAAGAGATCTGGCGTTACATGCCCAGCTGGGAGGAGTACGCGAGGGCGCCGGCGAAGTTCCCGTCCCTGGACGTTCAGGGGACATCGGCCGGTAGTGCCGCGGGCGCCGTTCCCATTTGAGGGCGAGGTGTTGAACAACATCTTTGCGCACCCGAGACTGCTGCAGGTCGTTGAAGAGGTAATGGGCACGGACAGAGTGAGCCTCGAGCACTCGGGGGTCACGGGTAAGTACGCGGGGATGCGCGACTACGACCAGGCGCTGCACGTTGATTACGGCAACCACACGCTGGCCTATCCGAAGGACCCCAAGAGGGACAAGCAGTGGTACGACTTTGGCTGCATCGTATATTACTCCGATGTCAGCATCGACCTGGGCCCCACGTACGTGGTTTCGCAGAAGTTCACCTCCGATGAGGTGTTGGTGCCGCGGCATCGCTCGCGGTCAGAGTACGGCTGGATGTACGAGCACGAAGTGCCGGCGACAGTACCGGCCGGGTCGGCGCTGCTGTACTCGATCCGGACGTTCCATCGGGGTTCAGCGATGCGAGCGACGGAGGGGGCCCGGTTCTCACAGCATCTTGGCTACCGGGCCGCACCGGAGCCCTACTTCGACCCGAGGCACTTCATGCGGGCGGGCGGGAGCAAGGAGATGGACGCGTTTTTGTTGCAGGCCAGTCCCAAGCAGCGTTCGATGGTGGGATTTCCTGCACCCGGAGACCCGTACTGGGACGCCGAGAGCCTGGAAGGCGTGCAGTTGCGTTACCCGGAAATGGATATGAGCCCTTACAAGGGCTCGGCTGGATAGGCAGCCGACTTGTGCGCCCGGCCATGTCGTCATTTCCATCGGTCCCCGGAAGGCCACGCTGACGTTAAGAGGGTGGAGTATCAGTGCTTCAGGTGAGAGATTACGCCGACGGAGGCCAGGCCATCCAGCACCAACTGGACGCCTATGGCCGCGATTAGGAACCCGAAGACCTTTTCGGTGACCAACATGCGGTTTTCGTCGAGCTTGGCGCTGACGGCGTCGGCCGACCGGAAAACCACCACGTCGAGAAGAAGGACAAAGCACAGTACGGCGATCTCTACACCCAAAACGGTGATCGATTTCGCCTCGGCGGAGACCGTCACAAGCCCGACGATGCCCACGGGGTTAAGCAGATAGGGCACGGCCAAGGGCACCTGTGCGAGCTGCATTGGGTCCTTGCCTTCCGTCTGATGGTCGCCTCCCGGCTGCCCGAGCACCATAACCACGGCCAGTACGAACAGGATCAGGCCCCCGGCGATGGACAATGACCCCACGCTGAAGTGCAGTAGCGCCCGCAACAATTCGCCGAAAACGACCAGCGCCACTGCCACCGTCCCCGCCGTAACGAGCATCTTGTGCCGCACCCGTCGTTTGGTCTCTTCGTCCAGCGAGGCCGTCATGTGCAGATAAGGGACCAGCGCCACCTTCGGCCCAACCCCTATCAAAAGCACGAGGAAGGTGTCGACAACTCCGGCGAGCGTGATCGACGTTTCGTCCATCTGTTTACTCTGGCATACGCCCCGGCACTCCTCTTCGGGGTTGGGCCGACGTCGTGGCTCGGTTCGACGGGACCGCCTGCGATGGCGGCAAAGGCGGCGCGATGTCCTGTCCCCGCCTGCCCTGACTAGGCGTCGGGCACGTCAGTGGCGCAACGCCCAGGCGGCCTCTTCGCCGCTGATGTCGTGGAGCAGGTTGCCGAGGGTGAGGCCGTACTCGTAACCGTGGAACCCCCAGGCGGCGCCGGTACCGCCAAGCTGGCCCACTTCGTTGTCGTTCACGACGGGCCGGGTGTGGCTCGCCCCGGCCAGGCTGGTGACCTGGAGCCAACTGGCCCCGCCCGCTTGCTCGCAGCGGGCCGAATAAAGGCCGGGGTAGGTGACCCAGGGGGTGGGGACGTGCTCGGTGAGCCCGAGCTGGGTAGCCGTGAGCATGTAGGGGTCGAGATCGGCTGTGCCACCGCCAAGCGCGGCCGGGTTTACGCAGGCGACCTGCTGGCCGGCCCTGGCGCTCTGCCCGGACTGGAGGCTCACCCCTTGGCCCGGTCGACCGAAGACCGAGCCCGCGGGCGGCTGCGAAGGGTAGGACGAAAAGGCGATCGCGCACCGCGTCTCGGTCGCCGAGGCGCACAGGGGGACCTGCGTAAAGGTGGCGCCCACCGTCCGCCCCGAAGGGACCTGGAGGTTGCCGCCCACGAGGACGGCGACGAGGAGGCGGGCCAGCACCGAGGGTTGGTGGTCTATTTCGGCGTTGATGAGGTGGATAAGGACCGCCGAGCCCTGCGAGTCCCCGACTACCACGACCGGTCGGCCCCGGGTGTGGGCGAGGAACCAGTTCCAGGCGACGAGCACGCTGTTATAGGCGACGGCGAAGGTCGAGCGCATGACCGCTTGGTTGCCGGCGAGGCCTTTCTCCACGCTTGACCAGGTCTGGGACTCGTAGGAGGGCGCCCACACGTTGCATACCTGAGATAGCGGGGCCGCCTGTTCTACGGCGACGACTGCCTCCAACCTGGTCAACGCCGTGCTGGTATTGGCGGCCGAGGCCAGGCTGTCCGTGGGGTGGACGTAAAAGCAGTCGAAGTTCGACGCCGTCGTCGAGCGGGGCCAGGTGGTGGGCTGCACGGCGCCGGTCGCGGTGACCGCCGTGGCGGCCAGGTTGTACGCACAGGGATCCGCAGCCTCCGCCTGGCCGGGCTGGCACAGCCAGGCCAGGCCTGCTTCCTGGCTCGATGCCTGGCCGCCTGCCCCGGTCGCTCCCGCAGGCGGGCTCGACGAGGACCAACCCACCACTACGAGAGCCAGGACAAGGGCACTGCGAAAAAGGCGGCCAGGAAGCGCGCAACTGAAGCGGGTCGCACGGGGAGCGCCGCCCGGCCTACCGATCTTCGAACCGACGGGTGTGCCGTGGGGGACAAATAGGGAACCTAGTTCCATATCTGTATCGTAGCGAGCGGTGGAGGAGCCGACAACGCCCGTCTATAGGTTCGGCGACCTCCTGGGGGTGGCCCGCCTGAGCTGGGTCAGAAAAATGGCTAGCGAGCTCGAAGCGCGGGGTTTTCCCGGTTACCGGGTAAGCGACGCCGCCAGCGTGCGCTTCCTGTTCGTTGCGCCGAGGACGCTGGGCGAGCTCGGCGACCTGCTCACGGTCACGCGCCAGGCGGCGCGCAAAGCGGCCCGCAACCTCGAAGGGCGTGGCTACGCGACGATCGCCCGCGATCCCGACGACGCCCGCAAGCTCAACGTGGCCCTGACCGCAGCGGGCCGCGCCTACGCGCTGGCCATCGTCGAGGTCATCGCCTCGCTCAACCGGGCGCTCGCTGTCCGCGTCGTCCCCGAGCAGCTCCAGGCGGCCGACGAAGTACTGCGAGCGCTGATCGACGACGAGGCGTTGCGGGCCTGGGCGCAGACGATCCCCGGCCCCAAGTTCCGCGGGGGTAGGCACCGGGGCGAGGTACGGCAGAAAATGCCGTCCATCCCGGCGGCGGGCGGGGAGCAACCGTAACGTGACCCCGAGCACGGCTTGCCCGGCTCGCATGGCTCGACCGTGCCAGCAGGACGCGCCAACGGGCGGTTCAGTCCTCGAGGCTCGGCTCCTTGAAGCCACCCGGCCTCATCGTTTCCTCGACGCCAGGAGGGTTCCGCCGCCGCGCTGCCCACGGCACGAAGAGCCAGTTCGGCACCGATCGCGTTGGGGAACGGGCACCCAGCGAAGCCGCCGCGACGGCTATCAGGATCACGGCACCGTAGACGATGTCGAGCACCGACGGCTGGAACCCGAGTGTCGGCAGTACAGCATCAAGCACGGCCAACGTCATCGCACCGGCTACCGTCCCGATGTAGTTGCCCGACCCGCCGAGGATTGACGCGCCGCCGATGGCGACGGCAGCGATGGAGGTGAACAGGTACGGGTCGCCCATCCCGAGGTACGACTCGCCGACGTACCCGGCCAGGGCGATCCCGGCGAAGCCCGCCGCCACCGAACTGATGACATAGACGGCGCAGGTTTCGAAGCGGACATTGACGCCCGAGAACAGAGCCACCCGCCTGCTCAAGCCCACAGCGTAGAGCCGCCGGCCAAAGGGGGTGCACGACAAGGTAAACGTCACGACGGCGATCAGCACCAGCCAGGCGACACCCATGACCGGGATCTGGCCCCACTTGTGGGTGGCGAGGTAGACCGCCGCGGCGGGCGCGTTGCCTCCGGCGTTGCCGTTGGTGTAGAGCAGCAGGGCACCCTCGACCGTGGTGTACATCCCGAGCGTCATGATGATCGCCGGGACCCCCAGGAAGACAACGCCTACGCCATTGACCAGGCCGACGAGGGCAGAAAGGCCGAGGATCAGCGGTACGGCCCACAGCATGTTGCTCGAATTGTTGCCGGCGAAGGACGAGATGAGGATGCCGGAGGCCGTCACCACCCACGGTATTGACAGGTCCACGCCACCAGCCAGGATGACAAACCCCTGGCCGAGGGCGACGAAGCCGATGAGGGCGCCCGTGTCGATCAGCTCGTCGATGTGGTCCACCGCCAAGAACCCGGACGCGATGAGCCTGCCGACAAGGACAAGGACCAAGAGCAGCACGTAGGCCAGGGCGATGGACCGGTGCCGGCGGGGGACAGCCAGTTTCATGGCGCCCTCAAAGCGGCCCGGCGGATGCGCATGGAACGCAGCGCGCCGCCGGCCAACACCGCTGCGATCAGCAGGATCCCGTACGCCAGCTGCTGCCAGTAGGAAGAGAGGTTCAGGACGAACACCACGTCCACGATGAGGGTGAGCGCGAACGCCCCTCCGACG
The DNA here is from genome assembly GCA_963754115.1 of uncultured Acidimicrobiaceae bacterium. GTDB lineage: Bacteria > Actinomycetota > Acidimicrobiia > Acidimicrobiales > Palsa-688 > Fen-671. The sequence continues at coordinate 320,352 of CAVWFC010000011.1, forward strand.
GTGCCGACGAACCCGCCCGAGCCGCCGTAGAGGCTGGTGCCACCTATAACGACGGCAGTGACGGCCGGCAGGATCTCGCCATTGCCTACGGTCGGGTCGCCCGACGCCGTGAGCATGGCATAGAAGATCGCTCCGACCGCGGCACAGACCCCCGCAATGCAGTAAACGGCGATCAGCGTGGACCGGGGGTGGACGCCGGCGATGGCGGCACCCTCCGGGTCGGACCCCAGGGCGTAGATACGCCGGCCGAGGCGCCTGCGCTTGAACCAGGACCAGACGACGATCATGGCGACGATCACCCACGCCGCGTTCGGGAACCCGGCCGAAGCCCCGTTGATCCAGTTGGCGAACCCGGTCGGGATCGACCCCCCTTGTATCGGCAGGATTATCAACGCGATGCCGCTGACGACCGACCAGGTCGCCAGCGTGACGATGAACGGTTGCAGCTCGAGGATGCCGATCAGCGCACCGTTGAGGACGCCAACGAGCGCCCCTGAGGCGATGATCACCACGGACCATGTGATCTCGCTCCCCGTGGAGACAAAGTGGGTGGCGGCGATGGCAGTACCCATGGACAGGATCCCGCCCAGAGACAGGTCGATTCCCCTGGTGAGGATCACCAACCCTTCACCGAGGCCGAGGCACACGAGGAACACGGTCGCCGAGCACAGGTCGGTCAATTGCTGGCGCGACACCACATCGGGCTGGAAGGCGGCATAAACCACGAAAAGGGCGATGGCAAGGCCCCACGCGATCGCCGGCCGGATGTCCATCCGCCGGGCGCTGGCCCGGCCGCGGCTCAACAGGGAGTCGAACGTGACCGCGGTCATCGGCTCGCTTTTCGTCCCAACATTGGCCGTCGCTCGGGCCATGCCGAGCGCCGGCACCCGGCCCCCATACGGTGCTGGCCCATCAGACCGCTGACCCTTCCGCCAGCCGCTCACCCTTGGGCTCGCCGGCGTTGAGCATGAGGCCGACGACCTTCTCCTCGTCGACGCCCCCGTCGTTGTCGAGCTCAGCGCAGATCGTCCCGTCGAACATCACAACGATCCGGTGCGCGACGTTAACCAGCTCTGTGACGTCGCTCGAGTAAAAGACCATGCTGTAGCCTTCAGCGGCGAGCTGGTTCAAGGTCCGGAACATTTCGGCCTTGGCGCCAACGTCCACTCCTCGGGTCAGGTCGTAGAGAAGCAGAACGCGCGCCCCCGAGATGAGGAACTTTCCCACCACGACCTTTTGCTGGTTCCCTCCCGACAGGTCGCCGGCCAGTTGCTCGGGGTGCTGGCGACCGATCTTCAGACGGCCGATGGTCGGGTTGACCAGGTCGAGCTCGGCGCGCCGGCTGATGTAACCGAACCGAGAAACCCGGTGCAGGACAGGCAAGATCAGGTTTTCCCGGATGGACAGGGTCGGTAATAGCCCTTCGGTCTTTCGGTCTTCCGGCACGAGGGCAAGACCTATGCCCGCCTGAAGTGCCTCGCGCGGCGAACGGATCCTGCGGTTAATGCCGTCGACGGCAATGGTGCCGCGCGAGGACACAATGCCGTACAACGACAGGATGAGCTCGAGCTGGCCTTGCCCTTCCAGGCCGGCGATACCGAGGATTTCGCCCTCCCTCACTTGCAAGTTGACGTTCCGCAGCCGCCGCCCGGCTCCGAGCTCCTTCACCTCGAGCATGACCTTCGGCTTCACGGTGTCGGGGACGCCCGGGTAGAGCTGCGTGAGCGGGCGCCCGAGGATGGCACGGACGAGCTCATCGGACGCCAGCTCGCCGTTGCGCCAGCTGCCGACGCTCTGGCCGTTACGGAGGACCGTGAGACGGGAGCAGATATCGGCGATCTCGGCCAGCCGGTGCGAGATGTAGATCACCGCGGTACCGGATTCCGCCACGGCCCGGACCTGCTCGAACAGCCAGGTGACCTCGGACGGCCCGAGCGCAGCCGTGGCCTCGTCGAGGACAAGCAGCGCCGGGTTGGCGGCCAGCGCCTTCAAGATGGCAACCAGTTGGCGCGAGGCAACCGTCAGCTCACTTACCGGGGCGTCAGGGTCAATGCCGTGCAACGAAAACCGCTCGAATGCTTCGATCGTCTGGGAGCGCAGTCTCCGGCGGCCGACCGTACCGAGCTTGGTAAGCGGCTGGCGATCGAAGAAAACGTTCTCGGCGACCGTCAGGTCGGGGATTAGGGGTAACTCCTGGAATACCACGCTGACCCCGGCGTCGGCCGCCGCGCCTGGGTCCGAGGGCCGGAAAACGGACCCGCGGAACCGCACCTCGCCGGCATCGGGCGAAAGCGCTCCGGCGATGATCTTCACCAGCGTCGACTTGCCGGCTCCGTTCTCGCCGACGAGGGCGTGGACCTCACCGGGGCGCACGTCGAAGCTCACGTCGCGGAGTGCGGCGACACCACCGAAAGACTTGCTGATCCCCTGGCCCTCAAGAATGCTCTGCGCGTCGTCCAAACTTGCCACTACCTCAACACCTGGTACTTCCTTGCCCTGTGGAGTGGCTCGCAACAGCCACGAGACGACGGAACCCGGTGGCTGCCCGGGGCGGGCAACCACCGAGGTCCAATTCCTTGAACTGGCTCGGCCAGGGCGACAACGCCGACTGCGCCGAGGCTAGACCAACAACGAATCCGCTATGGCAACGAAGCGGCTATGGCGTTACTGCGCTCATGGGGATGTTCGTCCATGACGGGCTGGCCGGGAGCGATAGTCCCGGGTTGGCGTTCGGGAAGGCGTTCACGCCGAGCTTGATTTTTTGACAAGTTGCGCCCGCCGGGAGCGTGGGCAACGGGCCTTCGGTGTAGTAGCACTGGAGCGGGAGGATTGGTGCAACTGCTCCTTCTGTCCACCGAGCACGTTGACGGCGATCCGGAGCGCCTCAGCCGACAGGTACGGCGGGTTGGCCGTTGTGATCCCGTTGGCACCCTTGTCCTTGGCCAGAGCGACCATCGTCCCGTTGAACGCGGCGCAGACCATGGGGACGAGCGCGTGCCCCGCAGCCTGGAAGGCGGCGATGGCACCGGTGCAATAGGCCTGCGACAGCAGCCCGTCGACGTCGGGGTGGGCGCTCAGGAGGCTGGCGACACCTTGCTGCTCGGGGCCGATGGCGTACTGGCTCTGGTAGTAGCCGACTACGTGGAGGCCCGGGTATTTCTTGAACACGCTCAGGTCAAGTTGGACGCCGGCGTTGCTCAGAGGGGCGCCCGGGAGCCCGCTGTCTATGTAGAGGTTGCCTTTACCGTGGAGCACGCCAGCGATCCACTCGGCGTCGAGGACGGCGGCGGCGTTGGTATTGCTCGTTACCCGGTAGGCGCAGGGCGCCGTCACGGGCTGGTCGAAGTTGACCACCACGATGTGCTGAGCACAGGCCGTTGCGATCGTGGGGTTGAGCGCTGTGGGCGACGAAGCATCAATCAATATGGCGCTCGGGTGCCTGGCGATGATCGCCTCCAGCGAGGTGATCTGGGCCGGGACGGTCTGGGCGGCGTTCTCGACGTGGAGGACGACCTTGCCCTTGAGCGGGGCCAGCGTGGCGGCCGCTTCGGCTGACTTCTCCATCTGCACACGCCAGGTGTTGCCCAGGTAGTTGTTAGACAGATAGATCGTGTACGGCATGGAGGCTTGCGGGCGTTGTGCCGCGGACGCCGGCGGAGCGGACGATATGGCACTGCCCAGAGTGCCGAGCATCATCAGGGGCAGGGCGGCGACAAGGGCACCCTTCCAACGGCGCCCCCCATCCGGGCGGCGAGTTCTCTTGGTTTGGATCATGTGACCTCCTGGGTCTTGTGGCTCGTTACGAACATGCCTATGAAGGGCCGAGGAAGATTTTCGTAATGTTCGCTTAGCAAAACACCACGGAAGGCCGCCGCCTGCACGTACAAGGCGCGTGCAGAACCACCTGGGACTGGCATGAACTCATCGCCAACCCACATCGTTTCTACGGACGACGCCTCTCCCCCCAAGGCCTTAGTGACTGGATTGCTAACAATTTACCGCGCGCTGTTTACGCGGTCAAGCAGGGTGCTCGGTAGCGGCTGCGCACTCGAGCCGGCCACCCAGCAGTCCCTGGGGTAACCTCCCTGGCAGAAGGTGGGGTTACGCTTACCTCCGACCGCGGCCAAGCTGCCTTGTCGATCGCGCCGCGGCCCCGGGCCAGAGGGCACGCCCAACCCCCGGTACGGCCAGGCCGTCGTGACGTAATGGCGCCAAGAGTCAACCACGCGGGACTTCGTCTGGACCGAGAGAGCGCCGGCGGCTCGTCGACGGTGCACTTGCTGGCCGGGCCGCCGAACGTGCTCCATGTACCGAAATGTACTGTATGCGTTGTCGCGCCCCGGCCGCGATGGTAGGTGCGGGGTGGAGGACTGTTCCTGTACAGGACCTCTCCATCGACGAGTTTTGATCGCTCGTTATCCTCAGCGCCGGCGTCAGGAGCGGTTCAAGCAGTTTTTGTCCTGATTTCCCCGGCGGGTGCAGGGGTTTTGCCTGGACAGTCCTACGGCTCGGCCCTGCCCCCCAGGTGCTCGGCCAAAAAGCGCTCGGCGGCGGCCTGGAAGCGGAGGCGGTTCTCCGGTTTGGCGAAGCCGTGGCCCTCGTCGGGAAATACGATGTACTCGTGCGGGATCGCCTTGGCCCGCATGGCGGCCACAATCTGCTCGGACTCAGCCTGTTTGACTCGAGGGTCGTTGGCGCCCTGGCCTATAAGTACCGGGATCTTTATGTTGTCGACCTTCGAAAGGGGCGACCGGGACCAGAGGAGGTCCTGCTCCGTATCGGGGTCACCTGCCCGCAGGCGGAACTGCTCGACGACTGCTACCCAGTAGGGGGGAGCCGTGTCGATGAGACTCTTCAGGTTGGACGGCCCGCAGATGTCGACTGCGCAGCAAAACAGGTCAGGCGTGAAAGTCGCTCCGACCAGTGCGGCATACCCCCCGTAAGAACCCCCGTAGATGGCTACCCGCTTCGGGTCGGCGTAACCCTGGTCGATCACCCAATGCACGGCATCGACTAGGTCGTCGTGCATCTTGCCGCCCCACTCCTTGTCACCGGCATTGACGAACGCCTTCCCGTAGCCGGTCGAGCCCCGGAAGTTCACCTGGACGCACAGGTACCCGCGGTTGGCCAACCACTGGACTTCGGGCGAGTACTCCCACACATCCCGGTTCCAGGGACCACCGTGGACGTGGAGAACGGTAAGCAAATTGGCCCGCTAAGACGCCGGTGCCGCGCTATTTGGTCTGCACGATGATGGCAGAGCGGGGCGCCTAAACCTGCGCCGAGAGCCCTGGCCGCAGCAATCCGTCAAGCCATGCGAACGATCGCGCGTGGTAAAGAGCCCTGGCTGCCGCTTCACAGTGGTCGCCCCGCCTTCTGCCGCGGTGAAATGGATGAACTCTTTGGCGCACGTCAGCGCCTCGACTAGCTGCGGGGCCGATGCGCTTATCTCGTCTCCCTCGGCGTTGCAGACAAGTACCGGGCAGGCGATCTTGGCGGCATGGTCTTTCAACGAGTATTCGCGCAGATCCATCAGGTAGTCGATCGGGCTGGTCACCCCGTGTACCAGTTGGCCCCGCCGTAGCGCCCACCCGGCTGTGGGCTTGGCCGCTATCGCCTTCAGCAGGCGACGAAGCACTGCGACGTCCAGCGGTTGGCCGTGCGTAATTCCTCCCGCCAGAGGACCGGGGACCCGCCGCAGGGCGTCAGCGAAAAGGTCGAAGGAGCCGCAGTCCGCTACGCAGGCTGCTAGCCGGTGCTCTGCACTGGCGGCCCTGGGGGCCAGATAAGCGCCCAGGCTGAGGCCGATCAGAGCGAGCCTGGCCGGGTCCACATCTGGCCGTGCCAGGACGAAGTCGACGACAGGCGTGATCACCGCCTCCCAGTCCGGGCGCATTGCCAGCCCCTGCTGTACCAGCGCGGCCCCTTGCCCCGGGCCGTCGAATGCCAGCACGTTGTAGCCGCGGGCCAGCGCAGCGGCGCCGTTCAGGAAGTACAGTTCCTCGGCCGTGCCGTCGTAGCCGCCGGTGAGGATGACCGTGGGTCGCGGGTCTGGTTCGGGGCCGGCCCGAAAGAAGTAACCCGGCAACGTCGTGCCCGCGTACGGGATCAGCACGATCTCCGGAGGCTGCCTGAGCAACGCGGCGCCGGACCGGAAGGCACTGGTTTGCCGGGCGTAAGACTCGACCAGCCTCGAGTCCAGGGGCGCGCCCATCAACATGGTCCCCGCCGTACGGAAGTAGCTCGACCCCGCGGAAGTAAGCCAGCCGAGCGCTCTCCATCCGGCCCTCAGAATGCTCGCTCTCGGCCAGCGCCAAGACGGTGCGTGCCGTTGAAGTCCAGGCCGAGTGCCAGCTCGTGAGATCGGTGCCGTCCACCGCGAGGGCCGTCACAAGGCACTCTCCGACGTCCGCGCCGCCGTAAGGGGCCGTGCCAACGGCGCGCACTGTCTGAGCGTCGAGTAATTCGTCCTTTAGCACGAGATGAGTCATTGGTTTGTTCTCCTTGGCCGTCGCCTAAGGCAGGGCAGCTTTGCCCCGATGGCCACCGTTGGGCCCAGTTATATACCGGAAAGCGGTCAAAGATCGTCCCCAACGACGATGCCGTGAGCAAAGGCGGCCCCGCCAGGCGCAGAAATTTGCTACCGGCCACGGCTGTCTAACTGAAGCGAGTGCCATCCAGTGCCACTTACCTATGCCTCGTGAGCTGAACACTCTTTGAGCCGGAGATAAGCAAAATTCAACGATGTAGCCGCCACGACGACCTCGCGGGAAGTCCACCACTTCCAGAGCCCTTCCGGCTGCCAACGCAGCAGGATGCAACGGCATAATAGACGGCCAGGGGGCTGAACCACTTGAGCCACGTGCATAGTTCCTATGGTCTAGGAACGCTCGGGCAACAGCCGCAACCCGGCGGCGAAGACCCAGCCCAGCGAACGATCACTCGGATGCGGCCGCCAATGGCGCGAGGCTGGAGAGGGGTACCACTCCAGAATTCACCCTCTCCTGCTGCCACGACAGGCTACGTTTGCCCGGTTGGCCACCTAAGCCATGGGCCGGTTGTAAACCCCCTTAGCTTGGCAACCGGGCGAACGTTCCTGAAGGCAGCGCTAACCTCGCGCCTCGCAGCCTATTTCTTACTTAGTGCCGTACTCGGCCCAAGACTGCGTAATCAGCTTCGCCAGCTCCTGGCCGGTTTGCTCTGGTGTGATCTTTCCAACGAACATCTCGTTGAGGAGCTCCGATCCCAGTGCAAAGATCGACGTGGGAGTTGGCGGGTCGAATGACGTGTCGTAGGGGTCGAAGCCCCCCTGGAGCGCCAGAGCCTCCCCCATGATGTGAACGGCCGATGCCTTGCTCCACTCCGCCGAAGTAAGTTTTGCGGCCGGGATGTTATGCCCATACTCGGCAAAGAGCGTTCCTCCCGTGGGCCCCGTAAGTAGCTTGAGAAATGCTAGCGACACACTCAAGGGAACCTTGGAGTTCGTGCTAACCCCGGCCTGAGCCAGGCCTATGTTGTCGTATTGGTACGATGGCACAGCGCCCCCCGCAACCGGCGGCACGGGAAACGCCAGCATACCGCTTGGAGAAATCCCACTTTCGACGATGCCGCTCAGGTCGAACGTGCCACCGACGTACCAGGAGGCCCTCCCGGCATCAAATGCATCGACGGCCGGCGTAATGTTCAGCGTCAACGCTCCGGGGAATCCAGAGCGGGGCGAGCTCATCGAACAGCTTGATCAAGGTGATACTTTTTGGCGACGAAAACGACACGATGGGGTGTGCGCTCTGTTCGGCCACGTAGTCCTTGTACCCCAGCCAGCTGTAGAGAAGCGAGTCGAAGAAGAAGTTCCAGTCGGCATCCTGTCCGAGGCCCATCACGATGCCCCCCGATGCGCCAAGGGCGTGTCGCGTAGCCGTTACCTCGGTGATCAATTGCTGGTAAGTCTTCGGTGGGGTGGTGGTACTGAGGTGGGCAGCCGTTAGGGCGGACTTCTTAACGTAGATCATGTCCGTCGGATCCGCCATGTAGGGTACCGCCCAAATTTGGTTGGGCTTCAATCCCTGGAGGCTGTCAGCCCCGGTCCCGGTACTGTTGATGACGGCTTGTGTGATCAAGCCCGTTTGGACCGTGGAAGGGACAAGCTCCCCCTGCCAGCTGGGAGTAAAGTCCTTCGTGAGGTTCACCAAAAGACCCGACTTGGCAAAGGTCGCCGTGTTGTCGCCCGCTGCCGTCCCATAATTGAGCGCGACAATGTCGGGCAAAGTCCCGGTGCGCGCCGCAGCCTGAAGCTTTGTGTAATATGTTGCGTCATCGGCGGAGCTCGAGATTTGTAGTTGGTAGCCGGTCTCTTGCTGGAACAGCTTCCCGACCGCTGCGATTCCCGGAGTGTCCTGTGCTCGCCACTGCCAAAACGTCAACACCTTGTTACTGGAAGCGCTACTCGACATATTCCGAGTGGAAGCGCTCGCCGGTAAAGGTGCCACGACGGTCGACAAGCCGAGCGTCAGCACCGTAATTGAGGACAGATAGCCGTTCCTCTTCCACTTCATATTTTTTCCTCCTGGATCTATTTCTGGTTTTATTATCCTCGCACGTAAAACCGGATTGGCCAGCGCATGATCACCGGCCAAAGCGCAACGACGCCGTCCGGGCATAACTATCATTTAACAGCCCCCCTCAGCCCCGCAAAGAAATAACGCTGGCCCACAAGGAACACCACGATAACGGGGATGCAGATGATAGTTGCCCCCGCCATGACCTGGTTCCAATGCACGAACGCTCCAGCCAATAGCGCCTGCAGCGCTACGGGAAGAGTGAACTCGCCCGACGAGTTTAGCATGACGCTGGCTGCTACGTACTCGTTCCAGAAGCTGACCGAGAGAATTATCAGTACAGCCGCAATCGCAGGCCTCGCGAGGGGAAGGTACACCCGCCAAAACACGCCAAACTCTTTCGCCCCATCCAACTGTGCTGCCTCCCGCAGCTCTGGAGGCACCGCTCTGAAAAAATTGACCAAAAGCAACACCGCTAGAGGCGCACTGCCATTAGCGTACGCCAGCGATAAGCCGACCCGGGTGTTCAACAGGCCAAGACTGTGCTCCAGTAGGACCAGGGGCAGCAGGACAGAGATGCTTGGCACAAACAGCAACGCAACAAATAGCCCGTAGATCACTCCACGCAACCGAAAACGCAATACTGCGAGAGCGTACGCCAGCAGAGGATAAAGGACCATTACGACCAACATCGCAACCACGGTGACTTGAAGACTGTTGAGGAGGTACTGTTGAAAGTGAAGCTGGTCCCATGTGGATGTGAGCGTGCCCAGTACCGGGTGCAGAGGGATAGGTGAGACGGCCGTCAGGACCTGGCTGGAGGTGCGGAACGCCCCGCCGACCATCCAAACAAAAGGAAACACACTTATGACGGCGTAAAACGTCAGGAAGATGTACGCAAGAACCGATCCCGTGCGCCTGGTTGGGCGCGGCATGCTCTGGGGTTGCGTCGAGCGGCTAGATGACACCGGTTTCAGACGTTGAAGTTGGGCTCCTGCGCTCATACGGGTCGCCGCGCAAACCGGAGCATAACGAGAGCAAGAATGGCACCCACTATACAGAGCATCCACGCGAGGGCGTTGGCGTACCCAATATTGGTCCCTCCTGTCACGCCGCCACCAAACGCGAGCCCATACGATCTCCACTCCCAGCGTGGTCGTACTGTTTATAGGGCCGCCGTTCGTCATAATCAAAAAGATAGTCACGTTCGTGAGTGCCTGCTGCATCTCGAGGATGACAACGACGATGGTAATCGGTCGCAGCAGCGGCCAGATTACAGCGGTAAGTGTGCGTAGCCTGCCACCGCCGTCGACGGAACGGCATCCATGATCTCTGGATCTATGGTTTGCAGGCCCGCCATGTAGAGCACAATTCCTATCGGAACGCCGGACCAAACCAGGACGGCCGTGCAGGCTGCCAGCGCATAACGGGGGGTACCGGTCAAGCCCTGAGTGGCGACCAGTGCGTTCAAATGCAAATCTCGGAGAACAGTGTTAAGCACTCCAGTTGGCTGATAGATAAGCTGCCAGACATAATAGATGGCGGCCCCGGCGGCAACGTATGGTAAGAAAAAGACAGTCCTGAAGAACCCACGCAGGCGTTTGGCTGAGTTTAGTACGAACACGATCGGTAGACTAATCAGTACGGTCGCGAGCGGCAGAGCGATGAGCACCTCGAGCGTCTCTAAGGCGGAGCTGCGCACCAGGGGCGACACCATAAAGTCCCGCCACAGGACGTTGGCATAATTGGCGAAACCGACCCAGGTCCAATTCGGTGAGAACCCGTTCCACTGGACAAAGCTAAGTTCGATTCCGTACACAATCGTGTAGATGCCCAGCAGACCGAGGAGCGCGACGGCAGGAGCCACGAAAGCGTACGGCACTAAAAATGTCCCGATACGGCGAGTTAGCCGCCTGAAGGGTGACGGCCGGCTCCAGGGGATCCACCGGTCCGCCTGTACCCTGATCAACTTGGTTCGGAAGGGTTAGCGACATTTTAGGCCCTTCTTAACGACCGTTCCTACCTGTGTGCCGGTGGTCGTCGCTATCGTGCGCTTAGGTCTGGTGGCTCCGTCATTAGGGAAGACTAGGACTGTGCCCACGGTTACACAATTCCAGTGACCGAGGGGATTGCTCGTGAGCAAGCCGCGTCCCGGACCAGGTTCGGGTGGGTACTTGTGCCCGACTTTATGTCCACTCTCGGAGCCCAAAGAGGGACGTGGGAGCCTGGCCGTTACGGGCCTGCCGGCCGTGGTGTACTCCAGCCTGTCGAACGTCACTTATGAGCCGGCTTGTGAGCGTGCCAGAGGCCCTTGCAGACTGCGCCGAATCCCGCTCAGGTGGTCATGCATAGCAGAGCCGGCGGCGTCAGGATCTCGGTGCGTGAGCGCGGCGACGATTGCCAGGTGGTCCTCGTGAGCCTTCCGCCTGGTGGCCGCGTGGCGGGCCGTGCACTTGCGGCTCTCTATGGAAAGCTCGGCGATGCTCCGGTAGAGGCTGAGGTAAATCGGGTTCCCGGTTGCCTCGACGATCGCCGTGTGTATCTGGAAGTCGAAATCGATGTACCGGGAGGGCTCTTTCATGGCGTTTGCGGCGCCCGCGGCTAGTCCCTCCAGGTGGGCCACGTCCGTGTCGGTTATGCGAGGTGCAGCCAACCGAGCGGCGCCGACTTCCAGCACGATCCGCACGTCGAAGAGGTGGGCGAGCGACTTCTGGTCGACCTGAAGAAGAAACTGGATCGGCTGGGCGAGCAGCCGAGGGTCCAGCGACGTGACGAATGTACCTCCGCCGTGCCGCGTCTCGACCAGGTTCATCGTGTTTAGTGCCCTGATCGCCTCGCGCAACGAGGGACGGCTGATGCCGAGAGACGCGGCCAGCTCCCGTTCTGGCGGCAAAACGTCGCCGGGTTTGAGCTGGCCGGAGCTAATTAGAGACTGGATCGCCTGCACCGCCCGGAGGCCTAAAGGAGCCTTTTCCAGCACAGGAAAGGCCGGAGCTGAAGGCGTGCTCGAACCGAGATTGCGTTTGGCGGCCACAGCTGCCAATTCGCTACGGCCGGTGCCGACGGATGCCCTCATCGCTACATAACTCCGCCGATCGGACAGCAATGCCCGGCGCGAGTAATCGACCCCGCCGATGGAAGTGGCCAGGTGGCCTGACAACTTGCCCCCACAAGGCAGAAGGGTAGAACAAGCACCAGGACCCTGTCAATCGGTTGTCAGGTCGTAAGCGGCGGCGGTGTCGAAGAGGTTTATCCACGATCCGAATGCCACGTCGACAACCGCCCTGGAGAGAGCAACGCCTTCGATCTGTGCTCGGTGTCGACCCTAGCTAGCTAGGGGTCGGATCTCTCCGTCACCCGCACAACGACGGCCTCTCCGTCCATCTCCGCACGCAATTGTGTGCCATCGCGCGCGAGCACCAGGTCGCCGGGGACCATCTCGATCAACCCGTGCTCATGCCGGAGACGAACTGAACCGGCGGCGACCATCAACGCTTGCGACCCGGTGACGCGCCATGGCTCGCGCAACTGGTCGAGCGCCTGACCCGCCAGCCACCGCAGCTCAGATAACGGGCCAGCGCCTGACGACCAGGGCCGACCGTCATTGTCGACCCCCGGGACGAGGAACGCGTCCCCCCTGGCCGCTACGTCCACGGTGTCGTGGGCGTCGACATAACCGTCCAGCACGTTAAATGACAACGAGCCGGGCCCCGTATTGCCGAGGGCCGGATTAAAGGCCCAGAGATGGCCTGTCCGCTCATTGCCCAATAACCGCCGCACGACTGCCGCGATATTCGAGGGTGTGTACATGACAAACCGGTGCACCACCCCGGGAGGTGTATAAACCACGGTGTTCGGGGTTACCTCGAAACGTTCCGCCCCCAGGCCCACCTCACCGTAACCATTTGCGAAGAGCCAATACTCGTCGACGTCGTGAAAATGCGGCTCCGCACTCCGCCCCGGCTCCTGATCGCTGAAGAGCCGGACAATATTTAGCCTGGACCACGAGGGGTAGACGGACGGCTCCCAGTACCTCAAAGCGTTTACATCGTTCGATAGGGCCATGAGGCCTGGTAGTTCGATCAGCATCGGCGCCTCATCCGCGGGATCAAGTGGCGGCAGGCAAGTTGTCCCGGGGTGGTGGGGGAGCCGTCGAACCGCGGACGACGAGCTCCGGTTCAAAGAGCAGCCTCTCAGCCGTGGCCACCGTCCCGTCGATCTGGCTGGCCAGTAGCTTTACCGCGGCGCGGCCCATCGACTCGATGGGTTGGCGGATGGTCGTGAGCGGAGGATCGGTGCACATCATGAGCGCAGAGTCGTCGTAACCAACGATGGAAACATCCTCGGGTCCGCGTAGCCCGAGCCTGCGTACCGCCCGTACGGCGCCCAGGGCCAATGGATCGCTGGCGCAAATAATTCCGGTTATGCCCCGGCTCACCAGGCGACCTCCCGCGGCGTGACCGGCTTCGAGGGAGAACGGGACGTGCTCGACACGTGACGCGCCGCCTGCGGTACCGGCGCGGCGGGTGAGCGTCCCGAACGCGGCCAGACGCAGGCGGCTTGGCATATGGTCCTCGGGACCGAGGATCATCCCCACCTCTTCATGACCCAGGGTCCGAAGGTGGTTGAACGCCTGCTCAGTGGCGACGGCGTCATCGGTTGCTACCTGGGCGAAGGCCAGGTCGTCACTGGACGCGTTGACCAGGACCACCGGCAAGGCCCGCTCGCGTAACAGCTGGTAGTGGTCGTGGGATGAGTCGGCCTCGGCGAAGTTGCCGCCGGCGAAGATCACGCCCGAAGCATGCTGGTCCAGCAGCATATTGACGTAGTCGCTTTCCGATAGGCCGTTCGGACCGCTCGCGCACAGCACCGGCGTGAAGCGCAGCTGGGCCAGCGCACCGCCGACCACCTCGGCCAAGGCCGGGAAGATGGGGTTCCCCAGCTCGGGGAGGACCAGGCCAACCAGCCTGGCGCGCTCGCCCCGCAATTTCGTGGGACGTTCGTAACCGAGCACGTCGAGCGCCGTGAGGACTGCGGCACGGGTTGCCGCGGAAACGCCAGGGCGGCCATTCGAGGACGCGACTAACGGTTGCTTCACTTACGCCCACCTTTTCTGCAACCTCTGTGAGCCTCTGCACCATGGAGCCGCAAGTCTATGCCAGACCTTGTGGTGCTCTCCGATGTGCTGATGAAATTTATCGACAAATCGACGTATTCTCTTCCGGCCCGTCTGGGTGGGACGGAACGCTGCGGCGCACTCACCTGACCGGGCCGAGGCGCAGCCGGGGCGGCGGCGGGTTGAAGGCCCGGGCTACGAACCGGACCGTCGCCTGAGCGCCAGGCCTCGAGGCGGTCGGGCACACGCAGGCAACTCTGACGCGCCCCATCCGGGACCGGGAGGGCGGCTCAGCAGGCACGACCACCGGCCGAGCTGGCATCCGGTCGTAGCGCGCGCCACGCACAGACTCAATGGGGTCGCCCACCGCACTCGCCTTTAGACGGGCTACACCGCTATGTCTTGCGACAGATAGCACGAAAAATGCAGTTTTGTGCTTATCTCTTGCATTCGCTTGTCGACTATGTCATTCTTGGCCACGATGGTGCATACGGATGAGTCAGAAGTGGCTGTCGAGCTACACGACGCTGAGCGTGCGGCCCAACGCCCCTGGTGGCGTGATGCGGTGGTGTACCAGGTCTACGTTCGGAGCTTTGCCGACGCCAACGGCGACGGCACCGGGGATCTGGCCGGAGTCCGGGGGCACCTGCCGTACCTGGCCGCGCTCGGCGTCGACGCGCTTTGGTTCAACCCGTGGTACCCATCGTCACTGGCCGACGCCGGCTACGACATCGTTGACTACCGCTCGATCGACCCCGCTTTCGGGACCCTCTGGGAAGCGGAGCAGCTGATCGCCGAGGCCCACGCGCTCGGGATCCGCAGCATCGTCGACATCGTCCCGAACCACGTCTCGAGCCAGCACCCGTGGTTCAGGGAGGCGCTGGTTGCACCGGCTGCGTCCGCAGCTCGTCAGCGCTTCTGGTTCCGGACCGGCAAGGGCGCCAAGGGCGAGCTGCCGCCGAACGACTGGCAGTCGATCTTCGGGGGCTCGGCCTGGACGCGCGTTGCCGACGGCGATTGGTACCTGCACCTGTTTGCCCCCGAACAGCCCGATCTCAATTGGGAGCACCCGGAGGTCTGGGAGGAGCACGAGGACATCCTGCGCTTTTGGTTCGACCGCGGCGTCGCCGGCGTACGCATTGACTCGGCGGCTCTGCTGCTCAAGGATCCCGAGCTCCCGGATGCCGCGCTCGTGGGTAGCGGCCCCGGTGAGCACCCGTTCACCGACCGCGAGGAGTTGCACGACGTTTACCGACGCTGGCGCTCGGTGGCCGACAGCTACGTGGAACCGCGCGTGCTCGTGGGCGAGGTCTGGTTACCTGACGCCGAACGACTGGCCCGTTATCTACGCTCCGACGAACTCCACATCGCGTTCAACTTTGACTTCCTCGCGTGCCCGTGGGAGCCCGGTCCGATGCGGACCTCGATTGAGTCGGCTCTCGCGTCCCACGCACCCGTCGATGCGCCGGCCACATGGGTGCTCTCGAACCACGACGTCACACGTCCGGTTACGCGTTACGGGCGCGCCAACACTGGTTTCGCGTTTGAAACCAAGCGCGAAGGGACGCCGACGGACCTTCTTCGTGGCCAGCGCCGCGCTCGTGCTGCCGCGCTGCTCTCGATGGCGCTGCCCGGCTCGATGTACATCTACCAGGGCGAAGAGCTCGGGCTGCCGGAGGCGGAGGATATCCCTGCCGAGAAACGCCAGGACCCGATGTGGCTCCGCTCCGGAGGCGTCGATCCCGGCCGCGACGGCTGCCGGGTCGCCCTCCCATGGTCCGGTACGAAGCCGCCATACGGTTTCAGCCCGAACCAGAACGCGCGGCTCTGGCTTGATCATCAGCCCGATGACTGGGCACCGCTCTCGGTCGAGGCCCAGACGGCGGACCCGGGTTCGATGCTCAGCCTCTACCGAGCGGGGCTGCATATCCGCCGCCAGGCGCCGTGGGGTGCCGGGGGCCAGCTGAGCTGGCTGGACTACGGCGATGACGTCATCGCCTTCTCGCGCGGGGAGGGCTTCCTCTGCATCGTCAACTTCGGCTCTCAGCCCCTTGGGCTCCCCGCGGGCACAGCCGTCCTCATGGCGAGCGCAGAGCTTGTCGGCGACACGATGTCGCAGGACACCACGGTCTGGCTGATTCCGACCACAGACCGGGCTGCGTCCGACCCGGGACCCACTCGGACGCAACACATTTCCCAGTGCGAGAGACCCAGTGAGAGAGACCCAGTGAGAGAGACCCAGTGAGAGACCAAGTGAGAGAGAGGAGAAGTCAGTGAGGTTCAAAACCAGGGCGAGGTCGTCCATCCGCGTGGGTGGTGCGGTCGTCGTCGGCGCGAGCTTGGCGGCTGCTGCCGCCGGTTCGATTACTGCCGCTTCGATTTCAGCGGCCGCGGCCAGCGTGCCGACGGTCAAGATCAGCGTCGCTTCGTTGATCCCGGGCAGCACCGCGGCTGCGACGGCGGCGTTCAATAGTCAGGTCCAGCAGTTCGAGAAAGCCAACCCGGGTATCCAGGTCACATCCGTCCAGTACCAGTGGCTCGGTTCGACGTTCGCCGCCAAGTTGGCGGCAGGGACGTTGCCGACCGTGTTCACCGTCCCGTTCACCGACGGTCGTGCCCTCGGCCAGAACGGGCAGCTCGCCGATCTGACGAAATACGCCAAGGCGCTGCCGTACTTCAATAAGTTCAACCCGGCCGTCATCGCCGAAGGCATTGACGCCAGTGGTCAGGTCATCGCCATCCCAACGGCGTCCTACGCGCAAGCACTGAGCTACAACCGTCAGCTCTTCAGCGAGGCGGGGCTCAACCCGAACGACCCGCCCACGACCTGGGCGCAACTCGAGGCTGACGCGAAGCAGATCTCCGATAAGACCGGCATGGCTGGTTACGCGGAGATGGGGGCGAACGACAACACCGCGGGCTGGATCCTCACGACGCTCGATTACGCCCTTGGCGGCCGTATGGAAACTGGTATCGGCTCCAAGGCGAAGGCGACGTTCGACAACCCGCAGGCGGTTCAGGCGCTGAACATGCTGAACGCGATGCGCTGGACCGACAACTCGATGGGGTCCGACTTCGACTGGGGTTGGAGTGACATCAACCAGGCGTTTGCGGCCGGTCAGGTCGGCATGTTTATCAGCGGTTCTGACGTGTACACCAACATGGTGCAGTCCTACAACATCAACCCGAGCATCTACGGCCTGGCGCCGATCCCGTTGGCGAACAACAAAAACGCCGGTGTCCTCGGTGGCGGCACGCTCGCTGCCGTTAGCCCCAAGGCGACACAGGCCCAGATTGCGGCGGCGGTCAAATGGATCGACTTTTACTACATCCAGCGGTACGTAAACCAGCAGCAGGCGATCCGTTATTCCAAGACGCAGGCCGCCGACAAGCAGCCGGTTGGCACGCCCGAGGTCCCGATCTTCAACCAGAAGCAGGAGAACCTTTACAACAGCTGGATCAAGCCCTACATCAACGTCCCGCTCAAGCAAATGGCGCCCTTCACGACGGCCATTTTCAACGAGCAGATAATCCCCGAGCCGGAGGCGGCCACCCAGGCCGTGTACGGCGACCTTGATTCGGTGGTCGAGGCTGTCCTGACCACGCAGGGCTCGAACGCATCGAGCCTGCTCACTGCGGCCGACTCCGTTGGCCAGAATTCAATTCAGCAGGGATCGTAAGAGCCCTGGCTGATCGGCCCGGGTGGTCATGCTGGTATAGCGCGACCACCCGGCGCCCGGCCGCAGGCCCAGACGACACGATGTCGACCACGATCAGCCCCATTTCACCGAACCGGGAGCGGACCGGGCCCGTGCCCACAAAAGGGGCTCCGTCCGTGCGGCCAGGACGCGGGTACGTTCGGCGGAGGCTGCTGACGTGGATCCGGCGCGGCGGGATATCCAGGCTGTTGTTTCTGCTGCCGCTGCTGATCGTGTTCGGTGCCTTCTCCTGGTACCCGATCGTGCGCCTCGTGCTGATGTCGTTCCAGCATACGAACCTGGTGCAGCCGCCGACCTGGGTCGGGTTGCAGAACTTCAGCGAAGTGGTCCACGACCCGCTGTTCCCGATCGCCGTTAGAAATACAGCCGAATTCGCCGGGCTGGCGCTGATCTTTGGGTACCCGGTCCCGCTGGCGGCCGCCGTGCTGATCAGTGAAGTCCGCAAGCGCCGGGGCCTTTATAGCGTGCTTGCCTACTTACCGGTCGTGATCCCGCCGGTAGTCGCGGTGTTACTTTGGAAGTTCTTTTACGACGCCGGGCCGACCGGCGTCTTCAACACGATGCTGCACTGGGTCGGGATCGGGCCACAGCCGTGGATCCAGTCCGAGCGGTGGGCGCTGCCATCACTGGTGCTGGAGTCGACCTGGGCGAATGCGGGCGGGACCGTGATCATCTATCTCGCCGCGTTGACGACCGTGAACCCGGAGTTTTACGAGGCGGCCGCCACCGACGGCGCCGGGCTCTGGAGAAAGGTCTGGCACGTCACCCTGCCGCAGATGCGGACCATCCTGCTCGTCACGATGATCTTGCAGATCATCGGTACCGCGCAGGTCTTCCTGGAGCCATACCTGTTCACCTCCGGAGGGCCCAATAACGCCACGATGACGGTCCTGCTGCTTATCTACAACTACGCGTTCGGCAACTCGCTCGGCGCCAGCTACGGAGAGGCCGCTGCACTCAGCCTGATGCTGGTCGGGTTCCTGGCGGTCTTTTCGCTTATCTACCTCCGCGCCACGCGCTCCTGGAGCAGCTCATGACTGCCCTGCAAGTACGGCACAGGCGTCACCAACGGCCGCAGGAAACCCCCCAGGGCATCGTGTCCAATGCCGACTGGAAGCGGCCCGGCGTCAAATACGGGCTCAAAACGGCCCACGCAGTACTGCTTGCGCTGCTCGTCGTCGTTGGGCTCGGCCCGATCCTGTGGCTCGCCAAAGCCGCCATCACGCCCACCCAGGACACGCTCATTCGCCCGATGGCCGTCTTCCCGCACGGGTTCGCTTGGAGCAACCTCTCGGACGCATGGACGCAAGTGGATATCGGGCTGTACCTGTGGAACACCATCGTCATCGCCTTCGGCGCATTGATCTGTCAGCTCGTCGTCGCCAGCACCGGGGCGTACGCGCTCTCGGTGCTCCGGCCCAAGTGGGGCGGCGTGATCACGGCCCTGCTACTGATGACGCTGTTCGTCCCTTCGGTGGTCTTGCTCGTACCGCTTTACATCGAGATCGTGCACCCCCCGCTGATCGGCGGCACGTATGTCAACAATTACTGGGCGATCTGGCTGCCCGAGGCGGCGGCCGCGTTCAACGTGCTGCTGATGAAGCGCTTTTTCGACAGGAATCCCGCGCGAGATACTCGAGGCTGCACGCATGGACGGCGCCGGTCCGTTCCGGCTGTTCGTATCGATCGTGCTCCCGATGTCAAAGCCGATCCTCGGCGTTGTGTCCATATTTGCGGTGCTCGCTTCGTGGAAGGACTTCCTCTGGCCCCTGCTCGTCCTTACGGACGCGAGCAAGCAGCCGCTATCGGTCCGCCTGCCAACGATCCAGGGCCAGACCGAGCTCGGGGTGTTCCTCGCCGCTATGCTGATCGCCTGTCTCGTCCCGATCATAGGTTTCCTCTTCCTCCAACGCTGGTTCCTGCGCGGGACCGGGCTCAGCGGAGCGTTGAAAGGGTGATCAGCTGGTACGGGCTTATTTCCTTCCTCCGCGGCTATTCCATCGTTAACGGTGACGAGCACGTCGGTCGCATGCGTGGTGCCCTGTCTGACGGCAACCTGGCGGTGACTACCCCTGGTCGCCGGGTCCCGGGGGGACCTGGCGTAGCTCGAGCAGTTCGAGCCCGAGTGCCTCGACCTCCGCCAGGACGCTGAACAGGGCGGACTGATCTGGCAGCAACCCTGTGAGTACGGTCTCGTTTCTAGTCAGCTCGGGCACCATCGAGGGAAACGCGGACAGAGCCGTTGGCCCGAGCCGGCCCTTGATCCGGATGACGTAAAGGCTGGGGAGCGGGACCACCCGGCCATCTTCCGGGGCCATGGGCGATCAAGCAACGCCGGAAGTTGGCTATTTGTGCTTATCGGCTTGCGGAACCAGCTGTCTCCCCGACGTTCGGGCTATTCGGGGCGGGTCGTGGGAGCCCGGTCGAGAGAAGCCGCAACTCCCGAGCCCGCTGAACTGCCGTCGAGCGGTCGCGAACACCAAGTTTGGAATAGATGCTGCGGACGTGCGCGTTCACGGTGTGCAAAGAAACAAACAGTTCGTGCGCTATCTCAGACCTCGTCAGGTTCGTTGGCAGATACCACAGGACGCGCAATTCGCTTCGGCTGAGCTCCTCGGTTGGCGACGTTGCCTTTGTGGCGGTGATGGTGGACGCTGAGCCGCCCACTACATCGAGGATGTGGGCGAGTAGTGCAGCATGAGCCGTTTGGTGGCGCGGCAGAGCGTCCAGTAGCTCATTGGTCGCGGTGGTGGCGAACGGGAAGATCAGCCGGTCGGGCTCGGCGGCGGCGAGCGCCGCTTCGACTGCGACCCCTGCTGCGTTTCGGTCCCCCAGCTCGAGGTGGGCGGTGGCGGCGAGCAGTTGCGTTTCAACCAGTGTGAATGGGGGGACGTTCGGGGTGGTGCCGTTCAGAACGTCCTGCATCGTGTCTAACGCCTTGACCGGGTCTTTCTCCGCGAGCGAGATCACGGCGCTGGCGTTGTAGATGTCGGCCATTCGCCCCTGATCGGCGGGGAGATTTGCCAGCGATGCGCGCGCTGCGGCGGGCATTCCAAGGCGAGCCTGGGCGGCCGCCAGCCATCCGGCGATCCGCGTCGCCAGTACGTGCATGCCACTCAGCAGCGATTGCGATCGCGCCGCCGCCGCGAACGCTTCGATCGCTTGCTGGTGGTGGGCGCGAGCAGCGTTCAACATGCCTGTCGCCACATGCAACAGCACGGCTGCTGAAGGGTCGATGTCGGCCTCGTCGAACTCCCACGCACGCCGAAGCCAGCGCTCCGCCTCCTCGAACTCGCCCATCCAGATGGTCACGCCAGCGAGAGCACTGAGCGCTGGAGCGATCATCGGCCGATCGCCCCAGCCGTGGCGTTCGGCCAGGTCTACCGCCCGGTGGCCCCGCTCACGTGCGATCGCACAGGAAACTCGCTCTGACGGGAACCCGAGGTGGGCGCGGCACACAACCTCCAGGTAGGGCCGGCCCATCCCCTCGGCGAGAGCGGCTCCCTGCGAGAGGTGGCGCTCCGCGTCGGCGAGCCGCCCGGTCCAGGTCTCGACTATTCCGAGGTTCATGAGCGCGACGGCCCCCAGCTCGCTACCGATCGTCATCAGAGCGTTCGCTTCTGCAATGGACCCATCGAGCAGGTTCACTTGCTCGATGACTTCGGTGAACTGGCCGCTTCGCCGCGCCAGCGCCAATCGCAACGAGGCGATCGCGGTCGCGTGGCGGCGGCGACGGTCGGCTGGAATGCCTTCGAGGTGGGCCTCTGCCAGCGCCAGGTGGGTAGCCGCTTCTTCCTGGCGGCCCTGTGACAGCTGAACTGCGGCATGCGCCAGCGCCAGGTCGGGATCGTCCGCCGATGCCCCGGCAGGGAACGACCGTAAGATGGCGGCGATCGTTGCTTCCTGGCCGTCGAGCGTCAAACTGAACAGGTTGTCTGTGAGTTGGCGCGCCGCTTCAGACCAGTCCTGGGCCCCCTGGGCGTGCCGGGTCGCTTCGATGACCGCTCCGTGCTTTTGGAGCCACCCTGCGGCACGTCTGTGCAGGTCGGGGACCTCGTCGGGCGCGGTCCGGCGGAGCTCCAGGCGGAGGAAGTCCGCAAGCAGCTGGTGGTAGCGGAACCACGTACGTTGCGGATCGAGCGCCACGACGAAGGCGTTGGCGTCCTCGAGCTCGAGCAGCCACCGCTCGCAGCCCGGTCGTCCGGACAGCAGGTCTGCTAGCTCGCCGTTTAACCGGTCAAGGATCGATGTTCGCAGCAGCATGTTGCGTACTTCGTCGGGCTGGCGCTCGAGCATCTCGGCGATCAGGTACTCCCCGATCGCCCGTTCGGTGCCAGAGAACTCGGCGACGAAACGCTCGGGATTGGGGTGACCGTCCAGGGAGATCGCGGCCAGCCGCACCCCTGCTGCCCACCCTTCTGTGCGCCGGTGCAACGTGGCCGCATCTCCCGCCGACACGGTGATGCCGGACGCCAGCAAAAGTTCGAGGGTCTCGGCCTCGCTGAACACGAGGTCGCGTCCGCGGATATCGGCGACTTGACCGGCCAGTCGCAGCTGGTGCAAGTGGACCCGGGGATCGCGCCGACCCGACAGGACCGTGCAGGCCGAGCTCGGCAAACGGCCCAGCAGGCGTTCGAGCTGGGCGAGCGCCTCTTGGGAGTGCAGTTCCTGGAGGTCGTCTATAACCACAACGACGGGTTCGCGTTGGTCCGCCAGCTCTAAGAGGATCCTGTCGATCATGGCCTGACCATCGAAGCCAGGTGTCGCGCTCTCCGAGCGTGCCTCTACGGCCCTACGTGGGAGTTCGCGGATCGCTCTGAGGACCGAAAGCCAGAACTGCTGGGGATCGCGCTGGTCACGGTCGACAGGCACAAACGCGACTTGGCGACTGCTGCCAGAGTGCTCGGCCCACACGCGCAGGAGCCACGTCTTACCACTGCCTGGCGGGGCCGATACCACCGTCACCTTGTGGGCGGTGGCGCGGTCCAGGGCAGCCAGGAGATCGTGGCGGACGATGACGCCAGCGCGCCCCGAGACGACGTTGGAGGTCGGCTGGTTGGTCCCATAACCGCCACTGGTCCCAGCGACGCCGCTTACCACGCCACTCAGACTGCCCCGAGCGGGCAAGAGGCGTCAATGCGGGAAATGGCCAAATCCAGCGAGGCGCCTTCCCCTGCTTGACGGCCATGCTCTGGCTTACACCTCAGGAACCGGTCCGCCCGGGGAGAAGTCCCGATGTCGAAAGGGGATTCCGTGCCATCACAAGCCTCCGGCGCCGCCAGGGCGCCCGCCCTACCCGACTACGTGCCCGTCCCTCGGTCGTCACTCGGCCCACCCCTCAACGACCAGGGCTATTACGTGGGGCGCGTCGAGCGGAACCTGTACTGGGTTACCGACGGTGACTACCACTCGGCCTTCCTGACCACCCGGGACGGCGTCGTGCTGTTCGACGCCCCTCCGACCCTCGGCCATAACCTGCAACGGGCGGTGAACGACATTGCCGCCGCCGAGGGCGTGAGCAACCAGGTCACCCATCTCGTCTACACGCACCACCACTCCGACCATGCGGGAGCGTCCTCCATATTTGGCACTGACGTGGTCCGGATCGGCCACGAAGAGTGCCGTCGGCTCCTGCTGCGGGACAACGACAAGGCCAAGCCGGCGCCGGAGGAGACTTTCGCCGACCACCGAAGCCTGGAGATCGGCGGTGAACGGATCGAGCTGAGGTGGGACGGCGGGAACCACTCACCCGACAACATCTACATCCACTTTCCCGACCACGACACGCTCATGCTCGTCGATATCGTGCTCCCCGGCTGGGTGCCCTTCTACGGGGTCAATCTCAGTGAGGACGTCCCCGGCTGGATGGACGCCCCGGCAAAGGCGCTGTCTTACCCCTGGGAGCACCTCATCGCGGGCCACCTGGGCCGGCTGGGTACCCGCGACGATGTCACTCTGCACCAGCAGTACATCGCCGACATCGAGGCCGCCGCCAAGTCGGCGCTCGTTTCGGTGGACCCTACCCCGTACTACCAGAAGTACGGGGAAAACGCCTGGGCCGCCGTCAAGAGCCACCTGGACGCGGTGGCAGAAACAGCCGCGGCGCCTGTCACCGAGAAGTACACCGGCCTGCTGGGTGCTGTGGATGTGTTCACGGTCCCCACCACTTTCTCGGTCCTCGAATCGGTCCGCCTGGACCTTGGGTACCGCATGGACGTCCACCCTTGAGCCGTGCGACGCGCTCGCCGTCTCGGCCCCGCCGGGGCTTGTCACCTGGCAGGGTCAATCCCCTTCCCCGTCTCGAAGGCTCGCATCGGGTGCCGACGACTGATCCGCCAAATCCGCCGACCATAAGGAGATAGCAATGACAGCACCAACCTCCGGCGCCAGCAGTGCCACCAACCTGCCCGACTATGCGCCGGTGCCACGGTCCTCGCTGGGCCAACCCCTTAACGATCAGGGTTATTACGTCGGACGCGTCGAGCGGAACCTCTACTGGGTCACCGACGGCGTCTACCAGTCGGCGTTCCTGACCACCTCGGACGGCGTCGTAATGTTCGACGCCCCTCCGAGCATCGGCCACAACCTGCGACGAGCGGTGGACGAAGTCGCCGCCGCCAACGGCGTGAGCAACGCCGTGACGCACTTCGTATACTCACACCACCACGCCGACCACGGCGGCGCGGCCTCGCTTTTCGACGGCGACGTGGTCCGTATCGGGCACGAAGAGACCCGGCGGCTGCTGCTACGGGACGATGACCCAGCCCGGCCGGTGCCGGCGATAACCTTCGCCGACCGCCACACCCTCGAAGTTGGCGGGGAGCGCGTCGAACTGGCCTGGCACGGCTCCAACCACTCACCGGACAACATCTACATCCACTTCCCCGGCCACGACACTCTGATGCTGATCGACGTCGTCAACGCCGGCTGGGTCCCTATTTACAACGTAAACCTCAGCGAGGACGTGCAGGGGTACATCGAGGCGCCGTCGATCGTGCTCTCCTACCCGTGGGCGCACTTCATCTCGGGGCACCTGGGGCGGCTCGCCACCCGCGACGACGTCCTGTTGCACCAGCAGTACATCGCCGACATCGAGGAAAGCGCTAAAGAAGCGCTGGCCGCCATCGACCCCGTCCCCTTCTACATAAGGTACGGCGAGAACGTCTGGGCCGGGGTTAAAGGCCACCTCGACGCCGTCACCGAGCGCGCCGCGGCACCGATAATCGAGAAGTACACCGGCTTGCTGGCCGCAGCGGACATTGAGATCTTCACCACCACCACCACGTTCCAGATCATGCAGTCGCTCCGTCTCGACAAGGGGCCCAGCGGACCGGTACACCCCTGAGCAGGATGAGCGTTCCCACGACCGTTCAAATGGCGCGGGACCTTCCGGGCCTCATAAATTGCTTGCGCAAACAGTAATGAAAAATCTTGCGTCCTCTCAGTGGAAAGGGTCAGATCATGAGTACTCGCATCGCGATCGTGGCTGGTGCCGGCAGCGGGTTGGGCCAGTCCACCGCGCTGGCTCTTCACGGCGCCGGCGTGACAGTCGTCGCTGTCGACCGCAACGAAGCCGGGTTGAAGCAGCTCCCGAGCGAGGTGCACCGGGAAGTAGCCGACGCCACGGACCCGGCAGTACCGGGCCCCTGGTGGACCGGATCGCCGCCGAGGTCGGCCCACCGGACATCCTTGTCAACACCATCGGCGCCTTCGAGATCGGTGACGCCCTGGCCGTCACGCCACAAAAGCTCAGCCAGCTGATGGACGTGAACCTCGGCGCCGCGCTGTGGCTGACACAGGCGGTGGTACCTCACATGCAACAAAAGGGCTCGGGCGTGATCGTCCACGTCGCGTCCCGGCCCGGCCTGGAGCCGACGGCCGGCTTCGCCGCCTACGGCGTGACCAAGGCCGCACTCGTGCATCTTGTGCGCACGCTCGACGTCGAGCTACGCCCGCACGGCATCCGCGTCAACGCCGTCGCCCCCCAGCTCATCGCCACCGAAAAGAACAAAGCGCTGTTCCCGCCCGAGGCGCTGACCGCCGCCGTAGAGCCGGGAGCCATAGCCGAGGTGATCGCCTTCCTGGTCAGCGACAAAGCCGGGCCGGTGAGCGGGGCCATTGTGCCGGCTTACGGATGATGAACAAGACGGCCGAGGCCAGCTCGCCGCCCGTTCGGTGAGCTTCTGGTAACGCTAGATACCGACGACTTTCCGAAGTACCTGCCCGAGGAGCTCGACCCGTCCTTCGATGTGGCCGTTGACGGGGCAGTTGACGGTGAAGCCGTCTACCCCGTCGATCATCCGGCCGGAGAAGATCTCCCCGACCTCGTCGGGGTCGCCGACGACCACCCGGGCGCGGAGCTGGTCGGCTTCGGCCTTGCTCATCGAGGACACGTCGACACCCCTGGCGGCCAGGTAGGCGTCTGCCTCGGCGATGGCCTGTTCATGCGTGGGGGCTATGCAGCAACTGGCCAGGACGGTCACAACTATTTCAGAGCGGTCTCGCCCGACCGAGTCGCAGTGCCCGGCCAAGGCGTCAAGTTTGCGGCCTACCTCGTTAGGTTGGCAGATGAGGTTGGACTCGTCGGCGTACAAAGCCACCAGCCGCAGGGTCTTCTTCTCCCCGCCACCGCCGATCATGATCGGGATCTTGGAAACTGGGGCGGGCGAGTTGAGGGCGTCGTTGACGTGGTACCAGCGGCCGTCGAGGCTCGGACGGCTGCCGGCCAGCATCCCGCGGATGATCTGGAGGGATTCCTCCAGTTTGGAGAAGCGGTCGCTGAAGGTCCCAAACTCGAAGCCCAGGCTGTCGTGCTCGAGCTGGTACCAACCGGCGCCGATGCCCAGCTGCGCCCGGCCCCCCGAAACGTGGTCGAGCGTCGTCACTTCCTTGGCCAGCAAAGCGGGGTTTCGGTAGGTGTTGCCGGTGACCAGAGCGGAGAGCCGGACTCGCTCGGTGTGCTGGGCTAAAGCGGACAGGAGGGTGTAGCACTCGAGCATCTCGTTCTCCGGCGGCCCGAGCCCCGGTAGCTGGTAGAAGTGGTCCATGACCAGCACGGTGTCGAAGCCCGAGGCCTCGGCCGCCCGGGCTTGGCGCACCACGATCGGGAACAGGTCTGCCGGGCTAGCGCCGGGGTACGTGAAGTTCGGGATCTGATAACCGAGACGCGTCATATCGTCACACTACGTGGTGCACCCAAAGCCGACGTGTGGGACCCCACGCGCCGATGTCGAAGGCAGAGCGCTACTGACTCTACGCATGTACTACGCGTGTACCCTGGTGGCGGAACTGCTCGACGACGGGGTGGCCGGGCGGCGCGTCCGTGACAACTCCGGCCACCTCGGACAGTCCCACGATCCTGTGTGAGGACGCCGTCCCGAGCTTCTCCGAGCTGGCCAGGACGTAGGTCTCGGCGGCGCGGGAAATGAGGATGCGTTTCATGGCTGCGTCCTCGAGGTCGTCGGTCATGAAACCCTCCCTCGGGTGCGCCGCGGAAATCCCCATAAAAAAGAAGTCAGCGGAGATGCCGTTGGCGTCTTCCGCGGCGGCCGCGCCGCATGTGCTGGCAATGGACTTCAAGAGCCTGCCTCCGAGGAGGACCACCTCTACGCTCGGGTGGCCCACCAGGGCGGTGGCGACCGCTGGGCTGCCCGTCACGACCGTGGCGGCCAGGTCATGGTCAAGCTCGAAAGCGACGGCAAGCGGCGTAACACCGGAATCGAGGATTACCGTGCTCCCCGAGGCGACGAGCCCGGCGGCCCGAGCGGCGACGCGGCGCTTGTTCTCCGAGACTGACCCGGAACGGTGGGCGAAGTCGGACGTGATGGTCGTCGGCGGGAGCGCTCCCCCGTAGACCCGCTGGCAGAGCCCGGCGGCGGCCAGGTCCCGGAGGTCCCGGCGCAGGACGTGCTCGGGGACGCTCAGCTCCTCAGCCATCTCCCGTGCCACCAGTCGTCCGTCGTGGCGTAGCCGCGCTACCAAGAGGTCCCGGCGTTCGGCAGCGAGCACTATGTGTCTCCTGTGGTTAATTCGTACGTTACTGTCCGTTATAGTACAGGCTCCCGTGGCGGGCCGGCAACGAACTTGAGCGTGAGCCTGCCTGCCAATAGCGCCCCAAGTAGTTGAATCATTTTGGATACTTATC
This sequence comes from uncultured Acidimicrobiaceae bacterium, assembly GCA_963754115.1. Classification (GTDB taxonomy): domain Bacteria; phylum Actinomycetota; class Acidimicrobiia; order Acidimicrobiales; family Palsa-688; genus Fen-671. Next base: position 347,886 of record CAVWFC010000011.1, read on the forward strand.
GGGCGGCTCATGCCTGAGGGCGTCGGCATTTTTGCGAACTCTGTCCGCTTGATGTTGTACGATCCTGTATGTTACGGTGCACTTCGACTTGGGTTCTTTTCACTTGAGCTCTGGAGGTGCAATGAAAAGGAGCCGTCGGGCGGCTGCACTTGTCGCCGCCGCATCTTTGGTGGCCGGGAGTGCCTGGGTTTCCGCTGGGGCTGCTGCGGCGGTCGCACAGGGGCCGGCCGGGACGATCCCATTGCTGAGAGTCGGCACGACCAACTCGATGCCAACACTCAACATTACGAAGAACAATGAGTCCAGCAACCTCGACTGCCTTGCCCTCGAGGCCTTGACGTCCTACTCGCCGAGCGGCAAGTTGGTGCCGGACCTTGCCACTTCGGTCACCCAGCCCAACGACGTCACTTACGTCTACAACCTTCGACACGGTGTCAAGTTCTGGGACGGCAGCACGCTAACAGCTGCGGACGTCGCCTACTCGCTGAACTACGAACGGGCTCCGGGTTCGACCTGGGACTTCCTCTTCCCGAGCGTTGAAAGCGTTACCGCCACATCGACTTACGAGGTCACCGTCAAGCTAAGCCATCCAGACGCCAGCTGGGCCGGCAATGTCCCGTACGCCTATGTGTTCGAGAAGAACTTCGCCCAAGAGCACAAGGCCACTTTTGGCTTGCCAGGGACACTGATCATGGGCTCTGGGCCCTGGGAGGTCGACAGCCTCGACCCCACCAGGGGAGCGATGTTGTCCGCAAACCCCGACTGGTGGGGAGGGCCTATTGCCATCAAGCACATATCTTTTTCCATTTTTGCCAGTGAGACCAGTCTCGCTCTAGCCATGCGCGCCGGTGAGATCGACATCGACCTAGGCGTCGGGGACGGAAAGAGCTTTAGCGCAACCTCCGGTCCCTCGGTCAAGCTGCTCGCCGCCCTCAGTCCTACATATGGCGGCATGTTCACCATGAACACGCATATCGCGCCCTGGAACGACGTCCACGTCCGTCGTGCGGTGGCCTACGCCATCGATCGCCCGGACATCATCACCGCGCTGGGTGGGTACACGTTGCCGAGCTACACGCTGATCCCGCCCCAGTCGTTGAGCACGATTGCGTCGCAGGCTCAGATCGGTTCGCTCATGGACAGCCTGAACCTGTACCAGCACAACATCGCAAAAGCCAAGCAGGAAATGGCCGCGTCCGCTTATCCCGACGGTGCCAACGCCACGATGATCGTCTGGACGCCCGGTGCCGTCAACATCGGGCAAGTAATCGCGGCCGAACTGGACCAGATCGGTCTACGGGTCAAGCTCGTGGTGCCGCCTTACCAGGAAGAGCTGGCCGAGATCACAGGCCCCGCCGACAAGCGTCCCGCAGAATATACCGCTGAATATCAGGCATCCGCTGACCCCAACAGTTATATGGACTTTCTGGGGAGCTGGAACCTGAAACAAGGCGAGTTCAATACGGCGGACTACGCGCCTCCGGCGCTTGATAACCTGATAAATGCAGGGATCGCTACCTCCGATCACGCAAGGCGCTTCGCCATCTACTCGGCAATTTTGAAGCAGCTGTCAGTCGACGTCCCGTACGTATCCCTGTTTGACGGCGAGAGCCTGATCGCGCTCTCGAAGGCATTCTCCTGCCCCGACTACGGACCTTACTTCAGCGTCGACTACCCCTGGGCACTTAGCATCAGGCCGGCGGCTGCATAACGCCCGGCGACCGCACTTTAGGTAGACCAGATAGGCCAACTTCCGCCCAATACCTGGCGCTATCTGGAGAACAAGCCGAGGATACGTTCTGGAAGGTTTCACCCTCCGTTTGCCCTCCTGTAATTCCCAGGGAAATAGGGTGCTGCGTGCACCAGCGCAACCTGCGTGTCAGAGGAGACAGCATGACGTCGTCTTGGAGTTTTGTGGGCAAACTACCGGTCAAGGCAGTCGCCATCGCGGCCGCCGTACTAGCCGCGATCGGGCCCGTCACCGTTTCGAGCGCGGCACCGGTGCCAGCGTCGGCTCCGAGCGGTAGCAGCGGGACTATCCCGCTCCTGAGGATCGGGACCACTTTTTCCCAATCCACCCTTGACCTATCCAAGAACTATGCCTCGAGCACCATCGACAACCTATGCCTCGAGTCGCTCTTGCAGATCGGTCCCCAGGGACAGCTCGAGCCCGACCTGGCCAGCTCGTGGGCGCGGACGAGCCCCGTGACCTACGTCTACCTTCTGCGCCAGGGAGTCAAGTTCTGGGACGGCAACCCTCTCACGTCGGCTGACGTCGCCTACTCGCTCAACTACTGGCGCTCCCCGAGCTCACAGGTCAGTTACGGCTACCCAACCACGGTTAAGAGCATTGCTGCTGATGGCCCCGACACCGTCGTCGTGACACTTACCCGTCCCGATGACAGCTGGGCGTACGACCCCGCGTACGGGGGCACCGCCGGCATCTTCGAGATGAAGTTCGCCGAACAGCACAAGGGGACGTTCGGGGACCCCGGGGTGCTCATTATGGGCACGGGCCCGTGGGAGGTGGACAGCCTGGACCCGACCAAGGGCGCGCAACTGTCGGCCAATCCGAACTGGTGGGGGGGAACGGTGCCTATCCAGCACATCTCGTTTACGTTCTTTGCCAACGAGACGAGCGAAGCACTCGCGATCCGCGCCGGCGAGATCGACCTTGTCAATAACATCTCGGACCCTCGTTCCTTCGATGCCACGTCGGGGGCCAAGATGCTTAGCGCTTCCAGCTGCTGGACCGGTTACTTCGCCTTCAACGTCGAAGCGGCACCCTGGGACGACGTCCACGTCCGCAGGGCAGTGGCCTATGCCATAGACCGAGCAGACATCGTCGCCGCGAACGGGGGGTACGCCGAGCCGAACTACACGCTCATCCCGTCGATGATGCTAGACACGATCGCGTCGCCGGCCCAGGTCAGCGCCCTGCTAGGTTCCATCAACCTGTACCCGTACAGCGTCGCCAAAGCCAAGGCGGAGCTGGCGGAATCCGCTTACCCGCACGGGTTCAGCACAACTTTGTTGGCCTACAGCTACGGCAATTCGCTCGACATCTACCAGGTCATCGCCGCCGATCTGGGGAAAATAGGGATCAAGGCCCAGGTCAAGGTGGACACTTTGCCCGCCTGGTATGTCGTAGAGAGCGGGCCTCCGAAACAGCGCTTGGCCGCCTTCTCGCAAAACGGGTGCGATTCCCCCGACCCAAGCTGGTACACCCTGGAGCTCGACAGTGCCGGCATCCAGGACGGCAACGACTTGGCCAATTATTCATCGCCCGCCGTTGACCAGCTGATCGCCGGCGGTGACGCCGCCACGGGCCCGGGGAAGCGCTTCGCGGCCTACTCCGGGATCCTGAGGCAACTGGCGGTCGACGTCCCTTATGTCCCGCTCTATGACCAGGACATCGGTCTGGCTCTTTCGACCAGGTTCGCTTACCCGAGCTACAGCCAATGGACCAACGTTGGCAATTATGTCATCGGGCTCAAGCGGGCCGCCTAGTGCCACGACAGGCAACGTTTGCCTGGTTGCCCACTCTAACTTTGAACCGGCGACACCGGTTTTTGCCACCGGCAACCGGGCAAACGTTCCTGGAGGCAGCACTAGGGAGCCCCATTGTGACCGCTCGAAGGAAGCTATCAACGCTTGCCGCGCCTAAAAGGCACGGTTTAGCAGGTAGACGGGTCACGCACTAAAGCACTGGGGCCAGATTTGGTGCGCCCGTACCGGTCAGCCCTTACTACCCACTCACTCGAACAGCAGTAGCGACGGCAGCACGTCCGGATCGAGGAGACGCAAGAACATGTAACCGATCCCGGCCTCGCCCCGGAACAGGCCGGGCACGTAGATGCTGGGATGTAAGCCAAGCTCGGTCGTATAAGAGCCTTTACTTCGAGACTCTGCGAGAACGAGCCCCGTATACCGGCGGGCCGCCTGCAGCAGCTCTGGCCGGCGTAGGCGTTGCCCGGCGGTGACCACGAATTCCAGCTGGCCGGCCTTGCCGCAGCACAGCTGGTCTACCTCGGTACGCCGCTCGGTCAGCCAGCTTTCGGTGGTCCGCAGCGCTACCTCAATATCCTGGCGAACCTCAGCCGTGTCAAAAACGGCGAGCCCACCAACACGGGCCAGTCCGATTCCTGCCCGCGCCATGGCACCAACTACACATCGGCGGCGGAGGTTCCGTGTTGCCAGAGGAATTGAGGACCTTCGAAAAGTCACGCAGGTCGGGCCAGTTGCCAATTTCGGGTAGAAGTAGGTGCTGCTCGTAAGCGACGGCCTCACTTGCTGCCACGCGCAGTTCCTCGTCACCGGTTAGCCCCGCCAGCCCTAAGAGCGCCAGGGCGATCCCGGCGGCGCCGTGCGAGAAACCCGTCAGCGCCCGGCTGTCCAGGGTCTTCCAGGCCCGGCCCGGCCCGGCCTTCACGCTCTTGACCAGCAGGTGGCGTCCGCAGGCTGCGGCCGCGTCGAGGACGGCTGGGGTCGGCCTGAGCCGGTAAAGCGAAAGGAGGCCCATCAGCGCACCAGCAGTACCGCCAAGGACATCGAGGTGCGGGTCGTGGGCGATCGCTTCGGGGGTGACCCGCAGAGCCACTTTCCCGGCGTCGTCCAAAAGGCCTTCGTCCTCCAGCAAGTTACCTGCCAAGGAAAGCGCGTAAATGTGACCGCCCACCCCCTCCGCCAGGCCCAGCTGTACTCCAGCCTGGTTGTGTTCGGGCCGGACGCGGTCCCGGGAAAGTTGCTCGCGATAATCGCGCACGCTGGCGAGGCATAGTTTGCGGTACCGGGGCTCGCCTGTGACCCGTGCCAGCGCGGCAAGGAACACTGCGATACCCAGTCGGCCCGAGTAGAAGGTGTCGCGCGTAGGCTGGAGCCGAAGGTCGTCGTGCCGCAAGCCGGACTGGGGCGCCAGCCACGTCACCGTGCCGTCCGGCCCGAAGATGGCATGCTCTTGAAGCCTGTGGCCAATGGACACGGCCTCATCCAGCAGCTGGCTGGCATCCGGACTGGCCGCGCTCTCCATCAACTGGTCTGCAGGGGGAAAGGGGGTCTTTTTTGAGGGGACCGGGCGCGTTTGGTCTTCGGTTGTCCGTAAGTAGAGCGTCGCCTCGATCATCTTGACCTGCGCGGCCAGGCCGGCCTCGTCTAGTCCCCTGACCCGGTCGAGCACCGCTGGGAAACTTGCGCCTTCGAATAAGTTGGCAACGGGACCTTCGGAGGGCAGTTCCAGCACGTCCGTGTCCGCGCCTAGCGTGAAATGGGGCACGTCTAGTCCCTCCATCTGCTGCCGCTCGGCCTGCCACACCGGCCACAACCTCGGTCGTTCCGCTTGACCTGTCGCTGGTCGCTTGAGGATCTCGAGCCCAATGCTGCGCTCGGCGCCGTCGCGCAGGTACTGGGGCTGCTGGAGGTACCCCATAATCCGCAGGTAGGTGCTCGTGGCGCGGAACAAGAAGCGAACCGGCTCGGACGCCAGGTTCCACAGCGGGCTGTCGTCCGCCAACAAAGCGTCACGCCGCTCGAGCAGGAACCGGTACATCTCCGCGAACCCGGCTACGACAGCGGGGATCCAGTCCGATAGCCGGACGGGCTCGCCGTTAAACGTTGGGACATGGGATTGCGGTGGGGTAAAACTCAGCTCGCACCGCCGCAGGACCATGTAGTCGGTGTTGACGTACGCCCACTGGAGCCCAACGTAAGGCGTGGCTTGCGGGACGTGGCTTCCGAGCCCGCTGAAGTCGAACGGCGCTTTGTCGACTCCCTCCTCGTAGTGCCAGGCTGGCAACATGGCGGTTCGTACCACAGAATAGGCCAGCTCCCGGAACGCGACTTGTTGAGCGGTCGACGGCTGGCCCGATGATTCGTCCTTCGCGTGTTGCTGCATGAGAGTTTCGGCGTCGATGAGTACGGGCTGCGCCCCGTGTGCGATCAAGTTTTCGAAGTGGCAGTCGATCGCGTCAAGAACGTAGAGCAGACAGAGCAAGATCCCCGCACGGCGGTAATAGCTTTCCAGTTGGGCGGTATCGCTACAGGGCTCGACTGCGACGAACTCAACCCAACCGTGGGACCCGCAGTCGACGACCTTTACGGTCTTGATTTCCAGGGGGCAGCCGTATTGGTTGAGCCAGGCCAAGAGCTCGTTATAGGACCGCTCGGCGCCGAGGCTCCTCGGCTTGTAGACCAGCTGCAACGCGTCGGTCCGCAGCGCGATGACCGAGCGCCGGCCGTGATGGAAGTCGGACAAACCCGGTGTCAATTCGATCACCTGCCCGAGCGGGGCCCCGTCGTTGAACTCCGTCTCGATGAGTGCCCAGTCCTGTACCAGATGCTGAAGGAACGCTGCACTCGCCTCGACCCACAGCGCAGTCAGCATCCCGAGGAGCCGCGCCAGGGACGCAAACTCCGTGCAAAAATGGATTAGCCCGTCCCCCAACATGTGGCGGACGAACTGGCGGTACAGGCTGTTTTGAAGGGGCGCCTGCCCCGTCTGCGCCATGAGCCGGGCCAGCGACGATTGCCGGCCGACCTTCCAGCTCTCGAAGGTCAGCTGCAACGGTTGGGCGGCGAGGTCGATGAGTTGAGCAAGCAGGCTCCGTTCGAGAACCGCATGCGCGTCCTCGCTCAGCCTCGAGTAACCTTCGCCCGTCTTAGCAGCAAGCTTCTGTCTCCCCAAAAGGACGAACGGCGCGAGGATCTCCTCGAACGGCAGCGGTGACCCCGGCCGCAACAAACGATCTCCGGACCCTCCAGGCCCGATTAGGTCGATTGTCACTGAGGCCGTCTCAAACGCGGCCTGCAGGTATGTGGCCCACGCCGGCAGGGGCGTACCCGACCGCCAGACGACCGGAGAGATCGCCCGCTGCGCATCGGCCAGTGTCAACCCGTCCCAAGCCAGGCATCGCGCAAAGTGTTCGCGGTCATCGCTGGCCGCCGTCCGTTGCCATTGCGCGAGCCGCTCCTGCACGAGTTTGTCGTCGGCGTCCGGGGAACTCGTGAAGCGTTCGGTGTCCAGGCGCTCGAACAGACTGCTGGCCAGACCCAGAACCTGATATACCGCGTCAGCCGCAGCCGACGTGTCAAGCACTTCGTTACCGGCCTGCCTAGCCGTCACGGTTCTCCGGCCGGCTTCGGTGTAACGCCTGCAACACAGTCGCAGTGGTGAAAATTCGCTCACGGTCGAACGAAAGGCTGCCCTCAATGGTGCCATCGACGACCCAACCTTCAAACCGATCGGGATCGGTGTCGTGTGGGTACGGGACCCGCAGGCGAGCAGAAGCGGCCCAGGACCCGTCGGCCTGTTGCTGCTCCCCCAGCCAGTGAGCAGCGCGTGCGATCTTGCGACTGACAGATGTGTCCTCGCGGCCGAGCGCCAACAACCGTAAACACCAGGCCGTGGCAAAAGGCGATCCGGAAGGATGGTCATCGGTCGGCACAAAGCCACCCGGGTCGAGTCGGGCCAGGGCCAGCAGTACGGCGCGCGCCACAGAGTCAGGGTGTCCGCCGGCTGTCGCCACAGCTTCTGCTGCGAGGGCGGACGTGTACTCGGGATCGTGCCACCAGTACGCCGACCAGCCGCCGTCTTCGGCTTGAGCCGAGAGGAGGTAGCTCTGGAGCTCCGCACTTAGATCGGGAAGGGCCGCAAGAGCTGCGGTGACGCAGGTATGCGATCTGCACCAGCCCTCGAACCCCTGATTTGGGGGAGCCTGGATGAAGGCCCGAATGGTGGCTTCGTTCTCATAGGTGGATATTCCGCCATCAGGACGTAAGTGCGCGATCAGCGCCGCGCCGCGCGTCCCTCGCCCGGGCTACCTCGAGCTGGCCCAAGCTCCGGGCGAGCTGAAGCGCCCACCCCGTGCTGTCGGCGTCCCCAGGAGGTAGCCGGTTGTACCCCCACTTACCGTCGACGCGATGGCGTCGCGTATTGAGCAATCGCCACGCTGTAACCGCTGCTTCGTACGCCCTTACGTCTCCGATGTTGACCAGCATCGCACCGACGTAGCCGGTTACCCACTCGTCGCTCGGGCCTGCCGCCAGGTTGAAGTCCGTCCACCATCCTTGGGTTTCCTGTGCGGCAAGCAGAAAATCGACACCGCGCACCATCGCCTGCCCCACATTCCTAGGCTGCCGGGCTCGCCCCGCCACCGCAGCAGGAATCCCCGGAACTGTTCGGCGCCAGCTTTGGGCCCGTAAAGCCGGGCACGACATTAAGAGGTCTATGAGTCGCGCCGAGGTACACCTTGGCCTTCATGGGTTTGCCAGGTTGATAATCGAGCTTGAAGTGGCTCAGGCCGCGAACATAAATCCGGTGGTACAGCCGCTTTTCCACTTCATAACCCACGAAGTCGAGCAACGCATCCCGGTCTCGTTGCGCGCACAGCTTTTCGGCGACCAGGTGGTCCAAGAGATCCCTCCACTGCCCATTTACACAGGCGGTATAGAGGCTGTGGTAGACGCCCTCGATCCCGATGCGCGGGTAGAGGTGCTCGCCGACATCAATATCGAAGACGATCCCATCGACGTAAGGGCTCACCGAGGCAATGACTGCGCGTATTTCACGGAGTGGCGCTGTCCACCCGACGCTCGTGAGATAAGAGAGGACATCCTCCGTCTGGCCCACAATGCACAGCCGAACGACCGCAGGCTGGCCGACGATCAAACCCACCTGAAATACACTGGCGTCAGGCGGAAGGCCCTGGAGAAAAGCGTCCAGGCGCTGCTGAAGGCCGGGCGACGCTGGTTTGCCCCATAGCAGCGGCGCCGCACTTTGGGAGATCCATCGGTACCGGCCGTCATCACCGACTCTCGTGCCTGGCCCGCTGGGACTAAAAAATAAGCGAGGAACGGGCAGCCCGGAGCCGGCGTGAGGAGAAAGGTCGAACTCCAGCCAGAGATCTCGAACCAAATAGTGCAAGACAGAGGACGGGTCGGCCCACGCCCGGGAGAACCGACCAATTCGCTGCCAATCGGGGTCCGTGGCGAAAAAAGTCTCCGAGTTGGAATGAGAATACAGGTCCGCCATCCACCGTCGATCGGCGCCAGTGATATGGATGGCGAAGTCAACGGCCCGGTGCGGATCGTCGAGCCGGAACTCAAAGCCATAGCTGGCACCGATCGAGTCGGGAAAATGACGGCCTACTGAAAGGACCTGCTCCATGGATGCGGGTGAAGTCAGGCGGGCAAGATGGGGCTGCACCACTCGGAGCGAGTCCTCCAGGGAGAACGGCCACATAATGTTGGTCCTTGATGCGTCAGACAAGTCCGAGGAGATCAACGCGAGCTCCGCCGGTTACCCAAACCGGGCAGGCAGGGACCAAGAACACACACTGATTGTTCAGTGGTCCATATGGGTCGCGCAGTTTGCAAGGGCCTCTGCCGTCTTACCGGAAGCGGCACCCTGCATGAGCATCAAAAGGACGGTACAGCCGTTTGTTGCCACACAGCCACTTTGGCCGGAGGCGCAGCCCGTCCACTCGGAATTCTGCGAGTCGTACTTGGTGTAGGTGTCGTCCACGGCCGTAGCCAGGACCGCATCCGACATCGACTCGGAAATATTCTGACTCGTTAGCTCTACTGATGGAAGCACCAGGTAGTAGTTGCTGGCATCCTCCTGCAAGACGTGGATGCTGATCTCATCGGGGATTTGCAGCCCCACTCCTGCCAGAGCTGCCTTCGGGTCAGCCAGCAGCCGCTGCCGAAATTGAGGGTCAGTGACGGAGCGGGCGACGACATTGGCTTCTACATCGTCGGCGTGTCCAGTTACAGGATTCGTGTTACTCATCCGGCACACTCCTTTGCTCAATGAACGGCGTTAGGGCGACGGCGCCCAGCGTAGGCCGGCGAGTTGGTGAGTTCAAATACTCGAGTCGGTGGCGTCTTCGTGTGCCCGCCCGGATCGGGCGGCGCTGGGAGTCGAAGTTGGCGACGGTGCCAACGCGTGAAATGGTGCGCTTGCCTCGCTGCCGGTTGGTGTTCGACTGGCCGGCTGGCCAGTCGAACACATTCGATGCTCGCCGGCCGCTGACGATGAACGGGGACTAACAAATACACGAACGTGGTGCCTCACCAGTTACTGCCCTGTCGATAGCCGTCGACTGTCATGTCGTCAGCCGGCAGCGCCCCTAACCGTTGCTTGCTCGGCCACCGCGATCCCGCTCTTATGGCGAGCGGATGGAGCGTCACCCGCGACCCATTGTGTCTCACCGCGGGCTACCCTTCGAGCTTGGGATTGGTCCGCCCCACTGACAGTCATCGACGCTCGCGTCGCGTATCGACGCGAGCGTTCACGTGGGCGTTGGCTGCTGTTGCCACTGTACTGGCGAGCATGGTCCTGACAACGACTGCCAATGCGACCCCGAAGGCGCCCAATGTGCGCCCATGGTTGCTCACGCTGTCTGAGATGCCAGTTGGTTGGGTCGATGCCGCCAGCCCGCCGCCCGGTCCCGGGAAATGCAGCACGATAAACGACGTCTCCGGGCAACACCCCGGTTCATTTGGACTGGCGAGCTTTACCCGTGGAGTTACCAGCGGAACAGACGAACTCTTTGAGCTTATTGGCGGGTGGCGGTCACGCTCCGTCGCTCGAAACGCCTTTCAACGGGTCGCTGATACCGTCTCGAAGTGTCACGGCTATACCCTTAGATCGGCTGGCACGACCTACCCCGTGACGTTCAAACGAGTGCACTTAGGTAGCTACGGCGTCAAAGCCCAGTCTTTTCAAGCCCTTACGTCGGTTGGCCCTCTTGATGTCATTGATAGCTTCGTTCTCGTGTTGAAAGGTCGCGCCGTGCTCGCCGTCCACTACATAATTATCAAGTCGTCGTCCTCGACTATATCGGTGTCGCCGGGACTGAAACTCATTAAGAAGGCTGTCGCTAAAGTTCGGGGCTAGGCAGAGGCTGATCACGCCTTGGTTGCAGGTCTGGTGAAATTCCAACGAACCTACGTCGAGTGGCAGCCCGGCGGCATCAAGTGCTGGTTCGGTAGTCGGAGCCGGACCAGACGACCGTATCCTGTGCCACCGATAGCACTAACTCGACCGCCAAGCCGGGCGAGCGCCTTTCTGGCAACTTCGATGCCGTAGAGCTGACAGCGTGTCCACAGGAAATAGTGGAAGGCGGAGCCTATTCTCAGGACTTCCTCGGTCCGGCCCGGCTCAGCCATGAAATAGTCCAGGGCCGCCCGCAGATTGTCCCAGTCGTGGTCGACTCTGCCCGCCAGCCGGCCTGGTCCGACTCGACCAGCCCGGGCTCTGCCCGCTCGGCCAACTGTAAATAAAAACGGGCGTGGCCCGCTCTAACCCGGTGCTGTTCAGAACCGCCGGCGGCCAGCAATCGCTCATTGCCGTATTCGCGCACACTCTCCAACAGTGAGTAGCGGAGCAGGCCCGAAGAGCGCTCGGCGACCACGAGGTTCTTCTTGACCAGCGAGCCGAGGACGTCCGCGAGTTCTGTGCTTGCCAGCCTGTCGGTTGAGCAGACGGCCTCGGCCGCTTCCAGCTCGAAGCCCCCGGCAAATACCGAGAGCCGGCCCAGGACATCCTGCTCGGCTGCGGACAGCAGCTCAAAAGACCAGTCAATGGTGGCCCGCAGCGTGCGCTGGCGGGCCTGGGCGGTGCGCGGCCCACCCGTAAGGAGCCCGAAGCGCTCGCCCAGGCGCTCGTCCAGATGGTCGAGAGACATCGACGGGAGGCGGGCGGCGGCTAGCTCGATAGCGAGGGGCAGCCCATCGAGGCGCCGGCAGACCGACGCCACCAATGGGGCGGTCGCATCTTCCAGTGAGAACGCTGCGTCGTGGGCGCGGGCACGCTCCAGGAACAACTTGACTGCATCCGAACCATCCAGGTTGCTCACAGAACCAGCGTCGGCGGGTGGCAACGAGAGCGGCCCCAAGAGAACAGGCGTTCGCTTCGACGCCGAGCGGTTCGCGCGATGTGGCCAGGACGCGGGAGTCTCGGGCTACGGCGGTTGAGCAGGGCGACGACCTCGGCTGCGGGGCCCACGACGTGCTCGCAGTTGTCCATTAGGACAAGGAGGTCTTGGCCGGACAGGGCTTCGGCGAGTACCTCGCCCATTGGCCGGCTCACCTGCTCGCGCACCCCCAACGCGGCGGCGACTGCGGCCTCAACCTGTGCTCCTTCTGTCACGGGTCCCAGCTCCACGACGAGCGGCCGAAACCGGACGAACGGTCCCGGGCCAGCGACAACCGCGCCTCTTGGCGCTGCAGCTCGAGGCCCTCACGGCGGCGCAGGGACCACCCGGTGTCCATTTGTGAGGACGTTGGGACGGGCAACATTTTCAGAGGCCGAGGGAGATAGCGGCATTTGTCGAATCGGCCCACCAAACCTGGCCCGACATTCGGTTCACCATGGTGAGCGAGCAGGAGTGCGGTGATTGGTATGCGATGGAGTGGGAGGCGGCGGGCACCTACACCGGTGAGGTCGACGGCCGGCCACCTACTAACGGACCCTTCCGGATGCGGGGTGTCTCAGTAGGCAGCTCGATGGGGACGGGAAGATCAAGGGTCAACCGCGAATACACCCACAAACTGGAGGCAGGTTAGAGGTTCGCCCGAGCGCGGGTGGTCGTTTCATCAGCTCGGCAGACGGGAGGGCAGCCCCAACGGGATTCGAACCCGTGTTTTCACCTTGAGAGGGTGGTGTCCTAGGCCTCTAGACGATGGGGCCAAGCGGTCGCAGTTTAGACCATGACCTGGCGCTGGCCTGCGCCGTGCCTTTGAAGTACGTACTGCCGCCTCCGTAGCAGCTCCGTCCGCGGCTACCTTCCAACACGTAACGCACGACCCGGGAGCGCACTTTGACAAGGTGGCCGTTATGACGCCATCGCCAAAGCTGTGGCTCATGCGCGGCTCGGAGGTGACAACCCTCACCCTTGTCGCTGTTGCAGTGGCTGTCGTGGCTACAGCTTCAAAGCCACCCGTGGCCGCGGCGGCCGGCGGGGCGCTGCTGGTCGCGGGAGCCGTTGGGCTGTGGGTGGTGCACCGGCGCTACCGGGCCTGGGCGTACGAGGAGCGGGAAGAGGACCTGGTCGTCTCGCGGGGCGTGATGTTCCGCCGGCAGTCCGTGGTGCCGTACGGGCGCATGCAGTTTGTGGACGTTACTGCGGGGCCGGTCGAGAGGGTATTCAAGCTTTCGACGGTGAAGCTCCACACGGCAGCGGCGGCGAGCGACGCTCGCATACCCGGCCTCGAACGGGCGGAGGCGGCGCGTTTGCGGGACCGTCTGGCGGCTCTGGGCGAGGCAAAGGCGGCCGGCTTGTGAGCCTTGCGCCACCGGTCGGCGGTTGGCAACGCTTGCACCCGCTGACGCCCGTCGTCTCCGGCGGGAGGGTCGCGGTGGTGCTCCTGTTGGTCCTGGCCGAGGATGCCGCCCGGGGCTCCCGCAGCCTGACGACGGTGGTCGTCGAGCTGGTCCTGTTGGCCGTCGTCGTCTTGATGGGCCTGGTCAAATGGCTCGTTACGAGGTGGGCACTCGACGGCTCCACCCTGAGGATCGAGACCGGTCTGGTCAGACGGGACGCCCGCCAGCTTCCTTTGGCGCGCATCCAGGCCGTCGATGTCGTGCGGCCGTTCCTTGCCCGCGTGTTCGGGCTGGCCGAGCTGAGGGTCCGTCTGGCCGGTTCAGGCCGGAGCGATGGCCGCCTGGCGTACCTGGCTGAACCGGTGGCCGTCGACCTGAGGGCGCGCCTGTTGGCTGGCCACCACGGTCTGGACCTGGCGACCCCGGAGCCGGCCGAGCTGGCCGTGGCGACGGTCCCTGCCAACCAGCTCGTGGTAGCGGCCGTCCTTACGCCGGCATCGTTTGTGGCCGCTCTGTTTCTGGCCGCTGCCATAGCTCTGCCCGAGATTTCCCGTGCGGCCGCCGCCGCCACAGTCGGGTTTTTTGTCATCTATCTAATTGGTTATGCCCGCCAGACGTGGCGCAAAGTGGTCGACCAGTACGGTTTTGCGGTGGGGTCGGCGCCGGACGGTATACGCGTGAGACGGGGGCTGTTCTCGACTGTTTCGGAGACGATCCCTTTCGCCCGGGTCCAAGCAGTCAGGAAAGTGGAGCCGTTCCTGTGGCGCCCCCTCAAGTGGTGCAGGCTGGAACTCGACGTAGCCGGTTCAGCCGGCCGCGAGCAAGGGTCCAGGTCGTCCCAGTTGACGAAGTCGCTCCTCCCGGTCGGCCCGTAGAGGAGGCGGACCGCTTGTTTGCGTCCTTGCTCGGGCTGGGCCAGCTGCCTGTCTCGCCGCCCCCGCGACGGGCGCGGTGGAAGGCCCCGGTGAGCTATCACTTCCTGGCTGCGGGCTACGACAAGACGGTGGCCGTGGCGAGCACAGGCCGTGCCCGCAAAGTCACCACCTGGGCCCTGCTCGAAAAGGCTCAGAGCGTGCGCCGGGTGCAAGGCCCGGTCCAGCGCGCGTTCAAGCTGGCATCGGTCCATGTGGACGTGGCCGGCCGCCGTGTCCGGGCGGAGTTCCGCGACCGGGACGTCCAAGAAGCGGACGCCCTTTTCCAGAAACTGGTCCTGGAGACGCGCTTGGCCCGCCGGCACGCTTCGGGACAGGCGGACGCCCCACTCGGACCTGTCGCACAACTCGAGGAGCTCGGACCGCTCGGATCGGCCGGCAACAGCGGCGAGCAGAGCCGTGAGGTTGGGGACGGCACAGCGGACGGTACCGATGCCGTTTGGCCCACCACGACCGGGCAGCCGCTCCCTCCACCTCCGGCACCGTGAATGAGCGGGGCGTCGCCGGGGGCAAGACGTACAGTCGCCCATGCCCGTGCGTTGGGTGACCGCGTTCCTGGACTTCCCGGCCGCATCCTTCGATCGGGGGTGCGCGTTCTGGCTGGCGGTCACCGGCTGTTCCCTGTCCCCTTCACGAGGTGCGTCCGGCGAGTTCGCCACCCTGGTACCCCGGCAGGGCGACGCTCTTCTCCGGGTACAACGGGTCGACCGAAATGTGCCGGGGTGCCATCTCGACCTTCACGTTGACGACGCCGAAGCGACGTCACGGCAAGCAGTTGCGCTAGGAGCAGGCGTGTCACGGGCGCAGCCCGGCTTCATCGTGATGACCTCAGCGGGGGGGCTGCCGTTCTGCCTGGTGACGGCCGGGACCGATCATGAGTTCGAGCGGCCGCCTCCTCAGGCCTGGCCGGGGGGCCACCGGAGCCTGGTCGACCAGCTGTGCCTCGACATCCCGGCGGCGTCCTACCCACGCGAGGGCGCCTTCTGGGAATCCCTGATGGGGTGGGAGTGCCGGCTCGGTTCTCGCCCGGAGTTCGAGTACCTGGTCCGCCCGGCCGGGATGCCATTGCGCTTGCTGCTCCAGCGCCTGGCCCGCCCGGATGAGGGGCCTGTCGCGCTCACCTCGACCTCGCCTGCGACAATGTCCCGGCCGAGAAGCAGCGTCATCGGGGGTTCGGAGCGGTGCTCGTTGCCGAGCCGAGCTGGGCTGCCCTTCGCGACCCCGCTGGCCTGGCGTACTGCATCACCCGGCGGGACCCGGGTACGGGCACGCTGCACTCGACATAACGAGGCGCCTCAGCGGCCGTGACTCTCTTGCCTACCGAAAATCACGTCGCTCTGCGACTCGAACCAGGCGTACACGTCTCTCATCTCTCGGAGCCGTTCCGGCCCCGTCGGCCCGGCGGCGGCCACGGCGCGATCAGCCACCTCACGCAGCCTGGTCATCGTCCGCATGCGGGCTTCGATGGCTCGCTCCCAGGCATCCCGTTCCATGCGGTAATAGATGCGGCGATCCCCGGGATAAGCGACCCGTTCGAGCATCCCGAGCGTGAAGAGCATCCTCACCGCACTGCTCACAGCACCCGCTGACAACTTGAGAGCGACCTGGATGGCACGGGCCGATTGCTCGGCCGGTTCGCATACGACCATCCACGCCAGGACGCGTGCCATCGCCCGCGGAGTGCCCATCTCAAAGGCGAGCAGGCCGAGTTCCTCGACGAACTCGGTGCGCCACTCGTCGTCCGGAAATGGTAGGAGGTCGGGGGACGTCCTGGCGCTCATTCGCTGACCAGGTCGCGACGGTCGAACGCCACACCGCCGACGAACGCAGCGAGCGCGCCCACGCCAACCAGAGCCAGGGCACTGGCCCAGTCAGGGCTGACGGCGGGTGCGGCGGCCATGTGGTGGAACACTGAAGTATCGAGTAGCCAGCGGTTGGAGCTGAACAAGCCGCCGACAACCTGGACCAGGAACGAACACCCGAACACTCCGTAACCGACGGCGGCCGTCGCTCGGGGCCAGGCACCCAGCGCCAGCACGCCGAGGCCAAATATGCACAGTGCCGGCGGCACCACGTTCAACCCGGCGCCGAGCATTGTTCCCAGACCTACGCCCGCATCTTGACTGGCCGCGCCGGCCCAAGCCATAAAGCCGGCGGTCAAGCCGCTGACTATGAGGACCCCGGCGCTCAGAGCGATCCGGCCAGCCAGCCACTTGTACCTGGAAACAGGCCGGACCAGCAGGTAATCGAGGTGGCCCCCGGCCTCTTCGTTGCGGGCGGCCGTCGCCTGGCTGACGGCCAGGAACGCCACCAGGACGGCGATGATCAAGAAGGCAAAGCCGAGGTAATAAGTGGCCCCGGCGCCGTGGACGCCCAGGTCCGAAATGACGTTTTCTATGCTCGGCGAGCTGGTCAGGGCCGCCCCGCCCTGGTTGGCGATCAAGCCGAGAAGCAGAGCAGTGGCGCTTATGCCGGCCGCCCACGCCAGCACCGAAGACCGGGCCAAGCGGACATCGAGGCCGACGGGGCCCGACAGCAGCCGGAGCCGCGGCCGGGCGTTAGACCGGTCGGGGATGACGCTCGCCCCCAGGTCCCGGTGCCCGGCCAAGATGACAGCCAGCGCCGCCAATGCGGCCGTCAGGGCCACGATGGGGACAAAGGCGACGGGGTTCGGGGCCGTGAGGGGCCGGAGTTCTTCGGCCCAGCCGATCGGTGTGGCCCAACGCAACCACTGGAGCCGGGTGCTCGAATCGGCCACCATCCGCACGGCGTACGAGGCCCCGAGTGCGACCCCGGCGTAGGCGGCGGCCTGGCGCCGGGTAGCCGCCAATTGGCTCGAAAGCGCCCCTGCGGCCAGGAACATCGCCGCCGGCGAGACCAACGCCAGAGCGAAGAACAGCGCTGGTCCAGCGTCGATCTGGACCTTGGAGTCGATCCCGGCCACAACGGTGATGAGCGCGGCAACCGACCACAGGCACGCCAGCCCGGCGCCCAGGCCGGCCAGCGCCAGCGCGGCGGCCCGGCCCCTGGTGGTCTGCCCGGCGAGCATCAATTCCCAGCGCCCGGCGTCCTCCTCCCCTCGGAGGGACCGGGTCGCCGTGAGTAGCCCCCAGACCCCACCCAGGACAGCCAGGAACATAAAGCTTTTCCACGCCGTGTACCCGGCGACGGTCTGTATGTCGTGAGCCGGGCCATTGATGGCGGCCAGGGCGGTGTTGTTCCCGAATAGCGCAGCGACGCGGGCGCGCTGTTCGACCGTCTTGTAGGTCGAAGCAAAGCCAATGGCTGACGACGCCACAGTGAGGCCGAACACGTAGCCCCACAGCAGCCCGCTGCGGCTGGCCCTCTTGGCTGTGCGGGAGGCGACGACGGAGCCGGGGTGACGGCTCGCCGGCCTGGCCGCGGAAAGGGCGAGCTCAGCCTGCACGCGCGGGTGTCCTCTCGTCGTCACGAGCCTTCGCACCGGCTTCATTGGCCCCGTAATACGAAAGGAAAAGTTCCTCGAGCGATGGTTCGCGGCTCAGCAGGCTCTCCACACCGGCGTCTGCGAGCACGCGTACAAGCGGCTCCATGGGACCTCGCACCTGGCAGCGCAGCACGCTCCCGGTCACTTCGACCGAGCTCACTCCGGGGACCTTCGTAAGGTCAGGGACAGGCCCGGTCAGCGTGGCTTCAATCGTCAGGGCTGAGAGGTGGCGCATCTCGGCCAGGGCCCCCATTTCCACCAGCTTGCCGTCGCGGAGTATCCCGACCCGGTCGCACAGTGCTTCCACCTCGCTCAAGATGTGCGACGAGAGGAACACAGCCTGGCCCCGTTGGCGGGCTTCGTGGACGCATGTGCGGAAAGCCTGCTCCATCAAGGGATCGAGCCCGCTGGTCGGTTCGTCCAGCAGCAGCAGGTCCGGGCGCGCCATGAGGGCGGCGATCAAGGCCACCTTCTGGCGGTTCCCCTTTGAGTACGCTCTTGCTTTCTTCGACGGGTCGAGCTCGAAGCGGGAGATGAGCTCGTCGCGGTAGGCCGCGTCCACCCGTCCCTGCACACGGCCGAGCAGGTGAAGCGTTTCCGCGCCTGTGAGCGACGGCCACAGGGTCGCCTCACCGGCAACGTAAGCCAGATGGCGGTGGGCCACCACCGTCTGCCGTTGGCAGTCGAAGCCGAAGATCTCCGCCCGGCCGGCCGTAGGCCTCAGTAGCCCGAGCAACAGACGGAGCGTGGTCGTCTTGCCGGCACCGTTGGGGCCCAGGTACCCGACCACCTCGCCGGCCGACATCTCGAGCTCCAGATCCTTGAGCGCCTGGACGGGGCCGTAACTCTTCGACAGTCCCTCGGTCCGGATAGCAGGTGCTCCCACGGCACACCTCCACAGTTGTTTCAATAATTACTGAAAGTTAGGCGGCGAGCAAGGGGCCATGGGCAGCGGGGCTGCTGTGACCAGTGCCGGTCCTCAATAATCAGTCCCATGAGCTCACTCGGTGCCGAAGCGTCGCGTCTCGCACAGGATGGCTACGGCCTGGCGGCCTGGAAGCGCTGGGGGCCCTACGTGTCGCTGCGACAGTGGGGGACCGTGCGGGAGGACTACAGCGAAGACGGGGACGCCTGGCGGTTCTTCCCCCACGAGCACGCCCGGTCCCGCGCTTACAGATGGGGAGAGGACGGGCTCGGTGCCATCTGTGACCGTTGGCAGCACGTGTGTTTCGGCCTTGCCCTCTGGAACGGCAACGACCCGTTCCTGAAGGAGCGGCTTTTTGGGCTCACGAACCACGAGGGCAACCACGGCGAAGACGTGAAGGAGTACTGGTGGCCGCTCGACTCGACACCCACCCATTCGTTCATGCGCTGGTTGTACCGCTATCCCCAAGCTCGGTTCCCTTATGACGAGTTGCTCGAGGAAAACCGCCGCCGGGGGCGCAGCGATCCTGAGTACGAGCTGGTAGACACCGGCGTTCTCGACGGCAACCGGTTCTTCGATGTCGAGATCGTCTATGCCAAGTCGACCCCGAACGATATGTGCATCCTTGTCCGCGTCACCAACCAGGCCCCGACCGAGCCGAGCTGCACGTCCTGCCGACGTTATGGTTCCGCAATACGTGGGCGTGGGGGCGCGATGCCCGCCGCCCCGCCCTCCACTCTCACGACGACCTGACCGTCGGCCTCAACCACAGCACGCTCGGGCGGTTCTGGTTGTCGTGCGACGACGCTACGGCCACGCCGAGATTGCTTTTTACCGACAATGACACGAACAACCAACGCGTTTTCGGGACGGCCAACCTCACTCGCTATACCAAGGACGGGATCAACGACCACGTTATCGAAGGGGCGCAAACGGTAAACCCGGCGCGGACAGGCACCAAGGCGGCTGTGTGGTACGTCTCTGTCGGTCCCACCGGGTGCCACTCAAACTGTAAACCTCCGGCTGGCCGACGAGGCGCCGGCAGGTGACAATTTCGGCACCGCCTTCGAGCGCACGCTCCGCAACCGGGAACGGGAGGCCGACGAGTTCTACGCCGCCGCCCTGCCAGCCGAACGGTCGCCCGCCAACGCAGCCATTTTTCGCCGGGCTACCGCCAGTTTGTTATGGACCAAGAAGTATTACCGTTTTCGGGTGGCCGAATGGCTGGAGGGCGACCCCACGTCACCGCCACCACCCGAGAGCCGGAAGGCGATCAGGAACGGGGACTGGGACCACCTCGCCAACAGCGACATCATTTCTATGCCGGACGGCTGGGAGTACCCCTGGTACGCGTCCTGGGACCTGGCTTTTCACATGCTCCCTATGGCTCTTGTCGACCCGTCGTTCGCCAAGGAACAGCTCGTGCTTTTGTGCCGTGAGTGGTACATGCACCCAAACGGCCAACTGCCCGCGTATGAGTGGAACTTTGACGCCGTTAACCCGCCTGTGCACGCCTGGGCGGCGTGGCGGGTGTACAAGATCGACGCCAAGGCGACAGGGGTCAAGGACATCGGGTTCCTCCAGCGGGTCTTTCACAAGCTGCTCATGAACTTCACCTGGTGGGTCAACCGAAAAGACATCGAGGGCAGGAACGTGTTCGCCGGAGGTTTCCTCGGGCTCGACAATATCGGCCTTTTCGACCGCTCCCAACCGTTCGCAAATGGTGGCCAGCTGGAGCAGGCTGACGGGACGAGCTGGATGGCCATGTACGCGCTCAACATGCTGGCGATCGCCCTCGAATTAGCCCAGCATGACCGGACCTATGAGGACATAGCCACCAAGTTCTTCGAGCATTTCCTCGGGATCGCCCACGCCTTGAACACGCTCGGGCTCTGGGACGAACCCGATGGTTTCTTTTACGACCTTTTGCTCGTCCCCGGCCACCAACCGGTGCCGCTAAAGGTGCGGTCCGTCGTGGGCCTGGTACCTTTGTTCGCAGTTGAGACCATCTCGGTTTCCGCGCTGCGGCAGCTGCCCGATTTCTTGGACCGTGTGCGCTGGTTCGCCCGGCACCGCCCGGACCTCTCCGACAGCGTCTTTACCATGGAAGAGGGAAGCGAGCCGGGATCCGGCCGGCAAATGTTGTCGGTGCTCGGTCAAGAGCGGCTGCGTCGCGTCCTCCACCGCCTTTTCGACGAGTCGGAGTTCCTCTCACCCTCTGGCATCCGGTCCATGTCGCGCCGGCACCGTGACGGCCCCGTGTCGATCGAGCTCGACGGCGCCGTCCATCGGGTCGACTACGAACCGGCGGAATCGTCGACGGATATGTTCGGCGGTAACTCCAATTGGCGCGGTCCCGTTTGGTTCCCGGTGAATTACCTGATAATCGAGTCGCTCCAGAAGTACCACTGGTTCCTCGGGGACCACTGGAAAGTGCCCTTCCCGACCGGGGCACCTTCTCAGCTCCATCTGGCGGCCGCCGCCGAGGAGCTCTCACGCCGCCTGATCGGGATCTTCCTGCCTGGCGCCGACGGCCGGCGCCGGGTAAATGGCGGTTCGGACCGGTTCGACTTCGACCTGGCCTGGCGAGACCACGTTGCATTTCCTGAGTACTTCGATGGAGATACGGGAGCCGGCCTTGGCGCCAGTCACCAGACCGGCTGGACGGCCCTTGTCGCCAAGCTGATCAACCAGAGCGGGACCTGAGGGACGCTCCGGCAGCCCAGTCCCGGTTAGCCGTCCCGGTTGGCCCAGTCCCGGTTAGCCCAGTCCGGGTTAGCCCAGTCCCGGTTAGCCCAGCCCGGGTGCCAGAGCCCTGGTATTGGAGCACCCAAAGTGGCGACGGTCCGGTTCGTAAGGAGCCCGCTCGACGAGCCACGCCCGTTTCCGGTCACCGACGACGAGCCTGGCCGGGGACCCTTCTGAGAGTCACTGCGCCAGGCGAGCTCCCGTCGCTTACCTGGCCGGGGACTCCCGGCGGGACGATCGTCGCAGGTGGTGTTCTCTGGGGCGGTCGTCCGTCGGCGGAAGTTGGCGCCTCTTCGCCCAGGCCCTGTAGCGAGGGCCGCCAGAGGGGAGCGGACCGTTGGACGTGAGGATGAATATTCTTGAACGGCACATGGTTGTTAAGGGTGGTTGAATGTAGTGTGGGTTGGGTAGCAAAGGAGCGAGATGGCCGACCAGACCAACTACTACTCGAGGCAGCGGCCAGCTGACCGGCGCCTCCGAGCGTCAGACGCCGATCGCAACGCAGTAGGCGACATACTGCGGCGGGAGCACGTAGCGGGCCGGCTCGATGCTGACGAGTTCGAGGACCGTTACGGTCGCTGTCTTCAGGCCAAGACCTACGCTCAGCTCGACGACCTGCTTACCGACCTCCCGGTGGACAGGGAACCAGCTTTTGTCCCCGGCCCCCCCGCCTCGCAGGACGGGATGTGGCACCCCGGGCCTGGTCCGCTCCCCGGCGTCGGGTGGGCGCACCAATCCTGGTCTGGGTGGCACTGTCGGTAGCGCTGATTGCGCTCAGCGGCGGCCAAATCGTGTGGTTCGTCTTCCCGTTGCTCTTTTTCCTCTTTATCCTGAGGCCGCTCATGTGGCGTTCGACCTGGCGCTCCGGGCGGGGCGGACCGGGCACGAGCCAGCGGGGTGGCTGCGGCTCACGGGGTTGGCACTCGGGCTACCCGACCGTTTAGCGACCTCCCCCCGCAGGGCGGCCTTGTTTTGGAGGGGCTGATTGGTTCAGAGCCGGCCCCGGCCGGTGCGAGCTACCTGTCTGGTGATCGTCCGCTCGTCGGTTGAGTGCGGTCCCGTTGCGAAGGGCGGCTGCCGGTTGGTCTGGAACGACGTTTGACCGCTCGGCCGGCGTTTGGCGGTACAACATCGTGCCTATCCCACTCTGGCGTGCCGGTCTTCGTGCTGTCGGGCCTGCATGTGCCTCGCTCCCCGGCGTCCGCTAGTCTCAACCACTCTTCGTTCTGTAAATAGCACCCCTCCCGTGCACTGAACCAGGAGCCGGCGCAAGCTGCACCCTGGCCGTGCACCGAAAGGACTGGCGTCATGTGGTTGTACAAATTGGTCGCACCGGGCCGCGTCAAGCGGGTTGACGTGCCCATGCCGACGGCCGAGCTGCAAGAGGGCCAGGTCCGCATGCGCATGCTCGTGGCCGGCCTCTGTGGGAGCGACATGCCGAGGCTGAACGGTGTGACGGGGCCATCGGTCCAGGGCAACCTCGATGAAGCGCCGCTCCATGAGGTAGTCGGCGAGGTGATCGAGAGCGCCAGCCCGTTGTTCAAGCCTTCTCAGCACGTCGTGGGGACATTAGGCGTAGAGGCATCGCTGGCTGAGGTCGTGACGTGCCACGCCTCCAGCCTTATTGCCGTACCCGACGGCCTCGACGACGTGCAGGCTGTGACGATTCAGTCACTCAGTACCGTGCTGCGCGCGTCGGGACAGTTCCCTGATGTGCGAGGGCGCAACGCGGTGGTAATCGGGGTGGGGCCATGCGGGCTCTGCTTCTGCCACATCCTGAAGGAGCGGGGCATAGCGCACATCACTGCGATCGACCCCGTGGAACGGTCCGAAACCGCTCGGGCCTACGGAGCTGACGAATTTCTCGAACACCACCAGCCAGGACTGGTTGGCCAGCCTCGACGGCCATAGGCGTCCAGAGGTCGTCGTGGAAGTTGTCGGCCACCAGAACGACACCATCGTCAACGCTATTTGGGCCGTCGACATTGGTGGTTTTGTATTTGGATTCGGCGCCGTCGACGTAAGCGATTATGTCATCCCCTACGAGCAGATCTATTTGAAAGCGCTCACCATCGCATCAGGCCGGACGGTAGGCAATTGGCGAGGTGTACTGCAGGACGGCGCGACATATTTGCTGAAGCACCAGGGCGTGTTCGCCAGTTACATTTCTCACGTCCTCCCCATTTCCGAGGCGCAAGAGGGTTACTCTCTGTATGCGCGCCCACAACCCGGGCGCCTGAAAGTAGCCCTTGTAAATTCAGAATAAGGCAGGCGGTAACCGCGGACGGGGCACACCCGGAGGCTCTTTCGACCGGGGCCACGACCGCAAATGGTGGTCGGCTGGACGCCGAACTCCGGCCGACCCGTGGGTGCTCCCTCTATCTGCTCGGCGCGAGGTCCTCTGCTCGGTGCAAGGCGCCCGGGGGGCTCCCATCCCGGCGACCACATAAACCGAAACAACGGAAATTGCTACCAACGTAGCGAGTGACGAGGATATTGTTTCTGTCGCGACCACTGAATCAAGCGGCGCGATTAGACTCACTTATGTGAGCCAAGACCTGACCGAGCTGGACGCCGTCGAAGTGACCATGTACCGGTCCCCGGCCAACTTTGCGGTGGTAGAGGCCTTGGCTGACCAACGGCGGGTCCTGTGCCTTACCGACGATGAGCGAGAAGCGTACGAGATCGCGTATGAACTGCGGCGCCGGGGCATAAGAGCCATCGCGTGCCGCACCGTGAGCCCGAAGTAGTTCCCGGCCCGCGGCAAGAGCCTGTCCCGGTCGCGTCGGGCGTTTCCAGCGCGGTCGGCCCCGCTCCTTGAAAGCAGCTCGCGACCGGCCGCACTGAGCCCTGGCGCGTGGGGCACGAAAATGTTGCCCCCCACAGTGCACGGCGGGCCGTCCCTGTCCCGCTGGTTCGCTCCTCAAGCCATTTGGGCTGCATGTACGTAAGTGACTTTGGGCGCACTCACGACATGAGAGGCGAGCCGCCGGTCGGGCCTGCGCCACGGGTACATGGAGGACCATCGGATGGACAAGCTCCAAGTCGGGGACATCGTGCAGGACAGTGATGGGTGGAACTACGAGGTAGAGGAGATCGCTAAAGATGGGGTCTGGGCTCGTGCGATCGAACCATGGGACGCACCGCCCAAGCGTTTCTTCTGGAACTTCGGTGAGGTGAGCAAAGCACCGGTGTGGCCTCCCAGTGCTACAACAGGCAACGCTGAGGGCAGCCCTCGCCGTTCGTAGCACCGGCGCCACGTCTGGGCGGTAGTCATCTGGTTGCTCCGGCGCGTGATTGCCGCCGCCGTTCGGTGAGGCGCTTCGCCTTGGCCCCGCTCCCGCAGTCCTCCATTGCGCACCACCGTCGTGAATGGTTGCGGGTGTGGTCCAGGAACAGCCACCCGCAACCGCCCGCCTCAACCGGGCAGCAACCGAGTTGCGTGACGTCGGTCGCGCACAGCAGGTCGACGGCGTCTTGCGCCAGGCGGTCGGGGACCATCAGCGCGGGAGATGAGCCAACCGCCCAGTGGGCCAAGGCATTGCCGTCCGTTGCAGGAGCGAGCCGAGAGCGCGATACGGCCGATGCCCACGCCAAGGAGAGATGGCCAAGGTCGTCGTCCAGCCCCGGAGATCCGCGGTTGTCAGCGAGGTAGGCTGCCAGCACTTCGTACAGCGCCTCGCGCGTCTCCTTGACGGCGGCCAAGGCTCTTCTGGCGGCGGCCGGCGACGCGTCCCAGGCCGTGACTACGTCCGCTGCCTCTTCGGCATCGATCAGCCCCGTCCGCCGGCTCCAGGTGACGAGGTCTCCCGGCGCCGTCAGGTAGTCGTAGCGATCGGCGACCGGGAGCCTCGGGGCAACGGTATTTACCAGGTCGATGGCCCGGTGCCCGCCGACCACGGCCAGCTCACCGATGCGCGTCGAAGCCACGCTACGACGATATCTCGCTTCTGGCTTTAGGCGTTACGGCAGTAGCCATGGATGTCGTCGTCCGGCGTTGATGGTCCCCATTCGGCATGAAGTTGACTGTGAGGCGAAGGCGTTGCTACTATCAAACTAGTGATAGATGGTAGCACACACACAGCGGAGGACGATCATGCTCGGCGCAGCACTTACCAGCTCTACCATGTGGAACGACCCCGGACCGTCGCCGAGTTGCGCGCCCAGGACGTGGCCAGAGGTGAAGTTGCCGCCTCGCTGGGCCGGCGGTGGGCGGCCCTAAGGGCGGCGCTCGTCCGGCGGTCCCGGCCCGAGGCCTGGGTTAGCCACCGTGGCGCTGCCGATATGGTCGTCAGGCTGCCCACCCCGGGCGCTCAACGCCGAGTGCTGCAGGGAAAGCTGTAGTCGGGCCGGCTGCGCTCGAACCGCGGTGCGTGAATTTCCCGACAAGTTGCTTGGCGGGGTTTTGCGCGGCGGCCGGCCGGTGCCCCGAAAGCACGGTCGGGGTCGGAGGCTCGCAGCGGGATTAGCGAGGCTGGTGCAACGGTTAGCCGCGTGTCAGGAGCACAACCGAATTGCCGAAGGGATCCTTCGATTCCCAGGCTGGCCGGCCGAAGCCATCGCTCCGGAGGAAGCCTTCGGCGCCCTTTTCCCGTGCCGCAGCCGCATATTCTCGTGCGTCGTCGACCAGGAAATAAATGCGCACTGAACCAGCGGGTCCTTCTGAGGGATCGTGGGCGGAGATCGGCCCCATGGCGGCGATGTGCCCGGGCTCCTCATAGTCGAGGGGAAGACCAAGCACCTCGTGGTAATAGGTACGAAGAGGCTGTGGGTCCTCTGAATAGAAGGTGATGCAGAGGAACTCAGGCGGCGGTAGTTGGCCCACGCCGCCTCAGTATTGTCCAATCTCGCTTAGCTGGTCGGCTAGCTCGCCTTCCGATATCGGTCGGCGATCTCTGTGGCAACGGTAGCGCTCGGCACGCCGAGGTCGGACAATATGCGGGGAGGGAGCCCATCGGCCATTGAGACAACCGTTATGGCGACGTCGTCAACCCCGACTTCCGCGTGCTGGAGGGCCTGCGCTCGACGTAACGCTTGCTCGATGCACTGTTTGGCCCTCGGGGTAAGCGGGAACTCCACAGACGGGCCCGGGACCACCTGCGCCCGCGCCAGAAGCTCAACCCGGTTGCCCTCGGCTTCGACAGCCGGCGGTTGAGGGCACCACGACCGAAGTCGGCCTCGACTCGACGGCGGACGGCGTCGAGGTCTATCCCGATGGCGGACAGGGCGTCGTGATCGAGCCGACGACCGGGACCTCCGAGGATGCGTAACGTCGTTGCTTCCACGCGAGACGGGGTGGCGCCCAGAGACCGGAGCACCTCACCGGCTGGCGTTTCGCTGGAGCACAAGGCCAGCAGCAGGTGCTCGCCTCCGACGTAGCTGTGCCCGAGCGATTGGGCGTGCACCTTGGCGTCGACAAGCACCTTGCGGGCATCGGTGGCGAAACGTTCGAGCATCAGCCTCGCGTCCTGCGCCCGTGCTTGCGGTGGACTGTCTGCTTGCTCACGCCGAGACGTTCGGCGATGGCCTGCCACGACCAACCGAGAGAGCGGGCCCGGTCGACCTGGAGAGCTTCGAGCTTTTCGGTAAGGACACGCAACGACGCCACTGCCCGGAGGCCCACATCCGGGTCGCCGTTCGTGGCCCCTTCGACGCCAACGGCAGTCTGCGACACGTCGTCAGCATATGCTGACGCAGCCAGAACTGTCAACATCTGCTGACGCCTACCTCCCGATCGCGCCGCCATGGACGGCAGCGAGTAGCCGGGGTTGAGCGATCAACCCGCGGGTCTGGTGTTTTCGCCCTCGGCGGGACCTGTGCTGCGGACGCCCTGGATGAGCCGGTCTCGTGAGTGCTCGAGGTGCAGACGCATGGCCGCCGCGGCCCCTCCCGGGTCGCGGCGGGCCAGCGCCTCGAGTACCGTGCTGTGCTCAGCCAGGGTGACAGCGTAGATCTCGGTGCGGAAAAAGAGCCTGTAGCTGTGCACGTGGGCGTTCAAGCCGGCGAGGGTATAGGCCAGCAGGCGGTTCCCGCTCGCCGCCGCGACGCCGGCGTGGAACCGGGCGTCCGCCTCGGCGAAGCCTCTGTACCGGCTGTACTCGTGGTCGAGGACAGGTGCGTGTACCGAGTGCGCCATCTTGTCCAGTGCGTCACCCAGGTGTTTGGCCAGCGCTTCGATATCCGACTGCCCTGCCGCCTCCTTGGCCGCCTCCGGCTCGAGCAAGAGCCGCAACGCGAACAGCTCCTGGAGACCCCGCTCGTCGAGGAGCCCGGTCGTCCTGAAGCCATGCAGGTTCTTCCGTGTTACGAGGCCCTCCCTTTCGAGCCGCGTGAGCGCCTCGCGGACCGGGGTGTTTGACACTTCGAGCTCGTCGGCGAGCTGATCGATGTTGATCCGGGTGTCCTCGGGGATCGTCAGGTCCATGATCCGCTCTTTGACCGCGTCGTAGACGCCGTCAACCAGTAACCGGCGGCTCGGCACCGGGCGAGGCCGGTCCTCCTTGGCGGGGAAATCGATTGTCATGGTTTGACAGGACCTCGGACCATTAAGTATCGTGCATGATGCACAATGGGGGAAATAGCTTGCTAAAGATTACCAACGCCCGGGCATACCTATGCGACCTGCCCGTAGCCAGTGAGCGGGTCGACGCCGTGCAGTCGTTCCTGAAGCAGGAAACCGTGTTTGTCGAGGTGGAGACCGACGAGGGCGGCTCAGGCCTCGGGTACGTGTACACCATAGGGACGGGCGGTCGCGCCGTGCTCGAGTTGCTGGGCTCGTACCTCCTGCAGCTCTTGGTTGGTGAGGATGCGCACCGGCCCGAGGCGATATGGAAGAAGTTGTTCAATGCAACCCGTGCGACGATGGTCGGGCCGATCACAGCGCTGGCGCTGGCCGCCGTCGACATCGCGGTCTGGGACCTCCGCTGTCGCCGTACGGGCGTTCCCTTGTGGCAATTGGCGGGTGGAGCGCAGGAGCGCGTGCCCCTGTACGACACCGAGGGTGGCTGGCTCCAGTTAACGCTCGACGAGCTGGTCGTCAACAGCACGGCCGCGGTGGGGCGGGGCCTGAAGGGTGTCAAGTTAAAGGTAGGAAAGCCGACCGCGTCCGAGGACTTTGCCCGCGTCAAAGCGGTCCGGGAGGCCGTGGGCCAGGACATAGCGCTGATGGTCGACGCCAACCAGGCCTTCACCAGGGACGAGGCGCTGAGACGGGCCAGGATCCTCGAACCACTGGACCTCGCGTGGTTCGAAGAGCCGTTACCTGCGGACGATGTCCAGGGGCACGCTCAACTGGCCGACCGGGCCGGCATCCCCGTCGCCATCGGCGAGAGCCTGTACTCGCTGGGCCAGTTCCGCGAGTACTTGAACAATGGCGCCGCCAACGTGGTCCAGGTCGACGTGGCCCGTATAGGCGGTATCAGCCCCTGGCTGAAAGTGGCCCATCTGGCCGAAGCCTTCGACGTCCCCGTCGCGCCGCACTTCTTGATGGAACTTCACGTAAGCCTTTCCGCCGCCATCCCCAACGGTCGCTGGGTCGAGTGGATACCGCAGCTGCAGATGGCGACGACTGCGCCCATCGAGGTTGACGATGGGAATGCGATCCCGTCCAATGCTCCCGGTATAGGCATTGCGTGGGACCGCCAGGCCCTGGAACGTCTTAGGGTCGCGGAACACGCCTGTGTCCTTGACGGCCACCCCCCGCTTGCGCACTAATGACGTGCGGGCGCTCGACTCGAGCGCACCCAAGCGCCATCGGAGGCGCGGGGCACATGTTTTCGCTATGTTCCAGATCCCAGCGCTCGTCTTGTTCGGGTTATTTGTGCTCTACCCCGTGTTCGACTCGTTTTACCTCAGTCTCCATAGCTGGTCGGGCGTCGGGCCGATGCACTGGGTAGGACTGCGCAACTTCACTACCTTCCTGTCTTCCAGCGACTTCGTCGCCAGCCTCCAGCACTCCTTGCTCATTTGCCTGTTGACGACGGTCTGCTCGGTGGGGATCGGGACGGTCCTGGCTGGCGCTATTCACTTCCGCATGCCGGCGCATTCGATAGTCCGCGTTGTTTGCTTTCTACCCGTGATAATCCCCTTTGCCGCCACTGCGACCTTCTGGAGCGCAGCATTCCAACCGTACGGGGGAATCATCAACGCCATCCTGGGCACCCTCGGGCTAGGTGCGCATCACCTGTTTATAGCATCTCCGGATACGGCTCTTTACCCCCTGATCTTTGTGGCCGTATGGATACAAGCGGGCTTCGCCATGATCTTCATACTGGCAGCCATGGACAACATACCGCCCGACATATACGAGGCGGCGATGATCGACGGGGCAACGAGAGCACGCCGGTTCATATCGGTGGCGGTACCGTTGTCCCGGCGTGTACTGCTCATCGTCACCATGCTCATCATGATCGCTTCCTTCCGCCTCTTTACCGAGGTTTGGACGATGACCCAGGGTGGGCCGGGTACGTCCACAGAGATTTTCCCCACCCTGATATACAAAGACGCCTTCCTGTACGACCAGTTCGGCTATGGCGCCGCCATCGCGGTAGTGAGCACCGTGATAGTGCTGGCCATACTCATGCTTTATACCCTCATCTTCCGGCCGTTCAGGGCCGACCCCTACTGACCCGTCCGAAATGACTGCCACCGCTCTCCAACGCAAACGCCGGCCTCTGTGGCGCCGCGTCGACGGCGTCTCTTACGTCTGGTTCGCTCTGGTCGGTCTCTGGGCGCTGGTCCAGTTCCTCCCGGTCCTCGTTGTCTTTTACAACGCCTTCCGCTCGAGCGCTGCCATCATCGTCCAGCCACTGGGAATCGGCAGTTATGTCCCCAGCAACTTCTCCCTGGCCTGGGCCGGCCCGCCTCAGGCGGAGGCCTTCCCCGTCTATTTACGGAACTCTGTCGAGATCACCGCCATCGCCATCTTTCTCGGCGTTTCGTGCGGGACCCTGTCCGCTTACGGCCTTTCTCGGAGCTCGGGGAAGCGTTGGGCCAAAACGATCTATGCCTTCTTTATCGTGACGATAGCAGTGCCTTACGAGATCATCGTCATACCGCTTTACATCCTCCTCAACCAGCTCCACCTCCTCAATTCAGACATTGGTGCCGGGCTGGCATACGGCGGCCTCGTCATACCCTCGTCGGCCATCATAATGAAGGGGTTCTTTGACACCTTCCCGTCGGACATCATCGAAGCAGCTCGGGTCGATGGCGCCACTGAGCTGCGTACCCTGTGGCGTATTGTCCTGCCCCTCGTGCGGGGAGGTGTTATCGCCGTGCTCATTATTGGCATCCTGTTCGTCTGGGGCGATGTCGAGCTGTCGCTCATAATCTTGACCTTGCCCGACCGGGTCCCCCTCGCCGTTGGCCTGCTTCAGTTCGCGGCCCAGTACATGACAAACGAAGGGGCCCTTTTTGCCGGGTTGGCCATGGCTATCCTCCCGATCGTCATTCTCTACTTGGTTTTTCAACGCTATGTCACAAGTTCCCTGACCCTCGGGGCCGTACGCCGCTAGCTGAGCCGAGCTAGACGTCGAAAGGAGGTGGCACACCCGGCTGAGGCCCCGGTCGAAATTGCTTTCCACCCACTCAGCAACCCGCAGGTCAATACCAGATAGGAGAACGTCTGTTGCGACTACAACGATCCGCGAGACTTGTGAGCCTCAGCGCGGTCATCGCAACCGTGCTCGCCCCTTACTCAGCCAGTGCAAGTACCCGTCCCGCCGGCGGGCTAACCGGCACCCTGACCGTCCAGACGGAGGGATCCATCACCCCCGCCCTCGACGCCGTGATCAAGCAATACCAAAAGGTGAACCCGGGGGTACATTTTTCGCTGATCACCCTGAACACGACGACGGCGCGCGCCGAGAACATACTCGCACTTAGTTCGTCGGGCGCACCGGACATCGGATGGGTCGAACTGAGCACAGGAGTTTATAGCGCCCTCACCAAGCAGAATGAGCTCGAAAGCCTTGCTCCCGTGTGGAAGGCTGACAACCTGACGGCCGAGTACCCCCCCGGGACGGTGTCTTACATGAACACGGGGACAAGTCCCACGCCGTACGGCATGCTGTTGTTCGCCGGGCTCGGGAGCATGGTCTATTACAACGAGAACGACTTCCAGAAAGCGGGGGTACAACCGCCGGCCGGCCGCGAGTTCCAGTCCATGGCGCAGTTCAACACGCTCACGAGCAAGCTACTGGCCCACGGGATGACGCCTCTGGCGGTGGGCTGCAACAGCCCGGTCGAGCTGGGGCACCTTGTTGATGACCTGTTGCCGACATCGGCGACACCGTCTCAGTTCCTGGCCTACTCGACTAATTGGGCCAAGGGCACCAAGTCGTCGGTCACGTACACCGGCCCGGCGTTCGTGAACGTCCTGCAGCAGATCAAGACCTGGACCACCGACAAGGTCATAGAGCCAGCCTGCCTGGCGGTGAGCGACCAGCAACAAGCAGCGTTGTTTACCGACGGCGAAACGGCGATGACCGAGTCCAGTACCTACGGGATCCCGTCGTTGTACACGAAGGCGACAAAGCCTTCGTTCCCGGTGGGTTGGTTTATGATGCCCCCGATGCGGCCGGGAGTAAAGGTGCCGTTCTGGAATTACTCCGGTTCGATGTACGTGGTCCCCACGCATGCGCCAGACAAGTCGCTTGCCATGAACTTCTTGCAGTTCCTCGGTACACGCCAGATGCTGAGCCTGTATGCCGCGGGAGAGTCGGCGTTGCCAGTGATCAAGGATGCCGTACCCGAGCCGGAGCCGTACCCAATGCTCACACAGGTCATCTCCCTGGAGAAGCAGGTGGGTTCGGACTTGATCTGGGACTCTGCCGTCCCGAACACACTGGGCCAGAAATTTGAAGTTCCTCTGCTGGAGGAAATGGTGGCCGGTAAGGTCAGTATCCAGGGCACGGCTCAACAGTTCCAATCGGCGCTAGTCGCACTGCAAAGCGGGAAGGTCACACCGCCAGGGCAGTAGAAGAGTGGCAGGCCAGCAGGAAGAAATGGCCGGTCAACACAACAAGTGGCGGGCCAAGAGAGCCTGCGACCAGTTCGGAACACGAAGTAACGGCCGGTCAAGTCCCAAGTTGGCCCTGACCGGCCGGTCGTCGTCACACTCGGGCTCTTGTCGTCAGTGAGGCGGCGGGCTCAAAACGAGAACGCAAACCAGTCTCACAGGAGGCGTTGTGCAACCTGAGAAGGTAGAGATTTCACACGTCAGGTCGATGACGAACAGCTACGGGGATGTTTGGGCCACAGCCTGGGCGGACGACGACCTACTTTATACGGTGTCCGATGACACGCACGGCTTTGATGACGCCTGCAATAGCAACTTAGCCATCAGTGTCCTGAGCGGGGAGCGAGCCGAGGACTTGCACGGCCGTACGGTAAACCCGATGAATGAGTACGGCGCCTGTAACGAGGAGGGCCCTGACGGGGCGACCTGGAAGGCCAATGGCCTCACCTGCGTTGAAGGCGTGCTCTACCTATCCGTCAGCCGGCACCGCTACGGTAAGTGGCCCTACTTTATCCAGTACGCATGGGATGCCCGGATAGTGAAATCAGAGGACCATGGCCAATCGTGGTCACCGGAGGCCAGCCTGGACGACCCCATGTTCCCGGGCCGCTCATTCGGCACGCCTTTTTTCGTACAATATGGTAAAGACGGGACGGGAGGTGCTCACGGTGGTGAGTCGTACCTGTACGCCGTCTCTAACGATGGCTCGTGGAATAACGGCACCTCTCTAGTAATGGGACGTGTCCGGCGTGACCTACTTGCCCGCCTCGACGTCAGGTCATGGGAGTACCTGGCCGGGTTTGGAGAAGCCTATAAACCTGTATGGACGCCCCGGTTGGAACTGGCCACGGCCATATTCCGGTCTCCCGGACGGACAGGCATGACCGGCATACAGTACGTCCCTCAATTGTCGCAGTACCTCCTGCCTCAGTGGTATTACCTCGATAGCGCCTATCCCCAGCGAGAGGATTGGCATGGCTACGTGATGACGCTCCCGACGATGCTCGAGATCTACGCCTCAGGCCGACCGCGTGCCGTGGACGTTGCTACACGGTGAACCATTCGAACAGGGTTGGTATAACCCGGAGCTCCCGCTCAAGTTCGTTAGCGAGGACGGGGACCGCTGCACCGTGTTCGTCGCCGGGTTGGGGGGCGGGCAGATGAAGTGGTATGGGCTGAACCTGCTGGAAGTCGCGTTCGGGTAGCTAAAAGAGGCTCGAGCTCGCCTCGGCGTGGATGGTTACCCCGACGGCGGCCGGACCTCGGGGCCGCGGCCAGTCCGACGAAGCCCGTCCTTGGCGTGCACCTCGGTGCCTTACACTTCCTGTCAGCCACGGGCACGCAGGTCGTCCCGGGGCACCCGCTTGGCAGGACGAGAGGAGCGCAGAGCATGACCATGGCCGTGCCACCCGGACCAGCTGACGTGCCGGAAACGGCGGCCGACGTGAAAGCGCGCGAGACCGAGGCGCAGATGACCGACGAAGAGCGTTTCTCGTTGTTGGTCAGCGTCATGGGCACGAACGACGTGGTCACCGAACGAGATCCACGCATCCCGGAGGGAGTGCCGATGAGCGCCGGTTACGTACCGGGTGTGCCACGCCTCGGCCTGCCCGCCCTGCTGATGAGCGATGCCAGCCTGGGAGTTACCAACCCCGGGTACCGGCCGGGTGATACGGCGACGGCGCTCCCGGCGAGTATCGCGCTGGGGGCCAGTTTCAACCCGGCCCTGGCCCGCCTGTCTGGAGCCGTGGTGGGCCGCGAGGCCCGCAGCCGTGGGTTCAACGTGCAATTGGCCGGCGGGATAAACCTGGCCCGTGACCCCCGCAATGGGCGGAACTTCGAATATGTGTCGGAAGACCCGCTGTTGAGTGCACTGGTAGCGGCGGGGTCGATTAACCGGGATCCAGTCCGAAGGCGTCATCTCGACCATCAAGCACTTCTCGCTCAACTGCAACGAGACCAACCGCAACTGGCTGGACGCGATAATCGACCCCGCGGCGCACCGGGAATCGGACCTGTTGGCCTTTCAGCTCGCCATCGAGCTATCACAACCCGGGTCTGTAATGACCGCCTACAACAAGGTCAACGGCGTCTACGCCGGGAGAAACACGCTATTGATCCAGGACGTGCTCAAAGGTTCCTGGGGTTACCCCGGCTGGGTGATGTCGGACTGGGGTGGCACGGCCAGCTGGGAGTTCGCACTGGCGGGGCTCGACCAGGAGTCGGGGGCCCAGATAGACGCCATGCTGTGGCAGACGGAGTGGTTTACGGAGCCGCTCCAAAACGCTTATGCCGAAGGCAGGTTCCCAAAGGAACGCCTGTCGGAAATGGTCCAGCGTATCTTGCGCTCGATGTACGCAGTCGGCATCGAAAAGAGGGGAGAGGCGCCGCCGCTGGACATGGCCAGGCACAACGAGGTGGCGCTCGAGGGAGCGCGCCAGGGCATTGTGCTGTTGAAAAATGACGGTGCCCTCCCGCTATCTGCTGAGACGAAAGCGAAGATCGTAGTCATCGGCGGCCACGCACAAATCGGCGTGCCGGCGGGGACCGGGTCCAGTGCCGTCGAGCCGCCAGGCGGGTTTGCCGAGGTAATTCACGTGGGCGGCCCCGGGTTCATGGGGGTAACCCGCAACCTCTACCTTTCCCCGTCCCCGCCGTTGGAGGAACTGAAGAAAGTCCTGCCCAGCGCACAAATTGACTTCGACCCCGGGATCAGCCCGGCTGAGTCAGCCCTCGCAGCTCGTCGCTCGGACATCGCCATCGTGTTCGGGATCCGGCTCGAGGGCGAGGGCTTCGACAACGCAGACATTTCGTTGCCGTGGGGCCAGGACAGCGTGATCGAGGCGGTGGCGGACGCCAACCCGAACACCGTCGTTGTACTGGAGACCGGCAACCCCGTGGCTATGCCCTGGTTGGGGAAAGTAAGAGCCGTCGTCGAGGCCTGGTTCCCGGGTCAGGCAGGCGGCCAGGCCATCGCCGAGGTGCTGGCCGGCGAGGTGAACCCATCAGGACGCCTGCCGGTGACTTTCCCTGTCGACCTGAGCCAGACTCCCCGGCCCGTACTCGAAGCCCTGGGGGCGGCGTTTGGCGCTCCGACCACTATCGACTATCACGAAGGGGCCGAGGTCGGTTACCGCTGGTTCGCCAGGACGGGGGCGAAGCCCCTCTTTGCCTTCGGCCACGGCCTTGGCTACACCAGCTTCGGCTATGCCGACCTCGAAGTGACAGGCGACGAGACGGTCATGGCCACCCTTACCGTCACTAACACCGGCGCACGCCATGGCGCGGACGTCCCCCAGCTTTACCTGACCGATGCGGCCGGGGAAAAAAGGATGCGGCTGCTCGGTTTCGACAGGGTAGAGCTTGGCGCCGGGGAGTCGCGGCGGGTCACGATCGTGGCCGACCCCCGCCTCCTGGCTCGTTACGACAGTGGCGCTCGCCGATGGCATGTCACTGGAGGCGTATACCTGCTCGGCTTGGGCAAGGCTGCTGACGACATCGTCCAAACCGCGGCGGTGACGTTGCCGGAGCGCCATTTCGGGTGCTGAGCGGCCGTAGCTTGGACGATCAGGCCGGCACGATGTACGGGAACTTGGGACTTCGCTGGTCCTTCGCTGTAGATGGCTTGAACCCGGAAGGCACTGCCATATTGGTGACGAGCGACAGCGTCGCCTCAGGAGCGTTGTCGGCCATTGCGTGCCCGTTGCGCCCGGCGAACCCATAGGTGGCAGGAGTGCCGACGACGTACGACAGCACGTCGGGGAACAGCTCAGACGCCACGGCCTGGCCGTAGCCCTTGGAGTCATCAGCGGTCCCGGTGGCAGCAACGACGGCAGCGACTTGCGCGGCGACTTCGCCGGCGACCGCGGCAACGTCTTCGGAGGGGTGACGGGTGTTGGCGGGGTTGGAGAAGTCGGTGTCACCGGGCCAGAAGATCGGCCACATCATCGGGTGCCCGGCCCGGTTGATCTGCCGCCAGCCGCCGGCGTCGGTGGCCAACTTGGTGGCGCACCAGACACCGGTACGAGCACCGGGCCGCAGGAGCGGGTGAGAGTGGGGGACTTCCAGCACGATCGTTTCGACGTGCGTGCCGGCGAAATTGTTGCGCGCCCCGTCGGGGTGCCATCCGCTCAGGTCAACCGCAGTCCCCTTGGCCACCGCCTCGTTGATGATGGCGAGCAGCGACAGGTCGATGTAGAACGAGTCGGCGGTGCGCCCGGCCCAGACCCGGGCCGCCGCCGCGCTGGCCGTCTCGCCCGTACGGCCTTCCAGCACGAGTTCTCCGGCCGCCCCGTCCTGGCGAGCATCTGCTCCGGAAAGGGCGTGGAGGCGCATGTCCTGAGCTCCGGTCGAGCCCGGCGGACTGAACGAGAAACGGTACGTCAGGGATTCGAAGTCGGCCCCGTCGAAATGGACCTTGAACTCGTAGCGGGCCTCGGGGTGAAAACCCGGTTCGGCGTAAGCCCCGGTGACGTTCGAGTTGACGTCCATGACCAGCACGGTGCTGCCGTCACCGGGAAAGACGTAGAGGTCGTCGATGTAAAGCTGGCCGCTTTTAGCGGCCAGGGGTGTGTCGAGGTGGTGCGACACGAGTAAGTCCTTTCTTTCGTTCCTGTGGGAGGGACGGGTGTACCGCCGCCCCCCTTACCGGTGGTGATGTAACGAAAGCCTCTTCGCGAACGATGTAGAAGCTGCCCGCCCCGCCGCACCGGCCAAATTAGTCGTTTTCAAGGCCGCGTGGCGGCTAGATGCGCGGGTGCGGCTCTATTGCTTGGCGCCTGGGCACCGTGCCTACTGACGCTGATCGTCGAGTAGCGGTTGGGCTCAGGTTCAGAGGGGACCAAGCCGGCCCGGCGGCCAGATTCCGGACAAAGGCGCGGCCCACGATGTAACTAGCCGGCACGGGGCCCCAAAAGCGAGAGTCGTCCGAGTCCTTCCTGTTGTCGCCCATCACGAAAAAGGTGCCGGCGGGGACTTGGTAGGGGTTCGGCAGGTCGAGCATCCCGGGAGCGTCCCAGACGGTGCAGTACTCGGAACCGGGGTCCTGCCAACCCTTCGGGAGATAGGGCTGAGGCTCCTCCTTGCCGTTGACATAAACCTTGCAGCCCGAAACGGACAGCCACTGTCCTGGGCCTGCATGACGCGCTTGATGAGGTCTTTGTCGGTCGAGATGTCCCTGGGTGGTCGCCGGAACACGATTACGTCGCCGTTGTGCACGGCGTGAAGGTCGTAGGCCAGTTTGTTAACCAGGACTCGGTCGCCCGGCACAATTGTCGGCTCCATCGACCCGGTCGGAATAGAGAACGCCTGCACGGCGAACGTTTTGATCAGCACGGCCGCTGTGAGAGCAACGACCAGGATTACCAGCCACTCGACCACCACGCGGTGGCGTGTTTTCGACGAAGCGGGCTGGCGCTGATGTGCACCCAGGCCTCCCTTCCGTCCGACGTCCGGGTTGGGACTTGCTCCCTGGTCGCCGCTCTTAAATGCCGACCCACCCCCCTCAACAGGATTGACCACGAAGGTCCACCACCTTGAGGCCCGGCCGGGGCTGAGGCCGGGGTTTGGCTGTCGTCCCCTCCGGACACGGACCTTGTCCGACGAGCACGGTCGCCTTCTGGTTGAAATTGGCCGGGATGACCAGGCCCACGATGCACCCCGTTGAGCCGTTCGCACAGAGGCCTCTGATCTGGCCGATGACTTCCCACGTGGAGGTTTGCGGCCCGTCGAGCCAGGTACGCACGATGGAACCAACCTGGCGGGCTGGCGCGGGCACCTCTCGCACTGTGATATCGAGACCGTGCGCGTCGAAAGCCGATTGGAGCTGCGCTGCGGCGTCCGCCCGGTGGTCCACCTCGACCCGCACGACGCCGAGTGCGCCCGCCGGAGCTGACGTTATCGACATCAGCACTGAGGTGACGGCGATGGAGCCTACGGCCAGGACCGCGGCGGCGCCGGCTCCCCACCGGCGCTTGAACAGCGGGGCCAACCGCGCCCGAGCGGCTCCCCCCAGGTAGTCCCAGCAAATCGACGCTAATGGGACTCCGTCGTGGGCCAGGAGCTGCGCCAGCTCCTTCGCCTCGGCGGCGTGCCTTTCCCTCCACCGCTTTGGGTAGCAACGAAGTGCTAGCGATACCGCACGGCTCTCACGCGGATGGGTCATCGGGGCCTCTCGAAGCCCAGGCGGAAGCGGCCAACTTTGCTTACCCGGTCGATGGCGTCGAGGTGGGTGGCGAGGGCGGAAGTACCCTTCGGCGTTATGCGGTAAGGGTGGCGTCGGTCCTCGCTCGGCAGTGCTTCGATTAGCCCGAGGTGCTCCAGGCGGTCGAGAGCCCCGTACAGCGTCCCCGGGCCGAGCCGGACACCCGAAAAAGCCGCTACGTCCTGGATGAGTGCGTACCCGTGCTCTGGCCCCTCCGCGAGGCTCGTCAATATGAGCACCGAGGCGTCACCTGCGCGTCGGAGCACATCGTCGCCCTCTACGCCACCCATATGTGCCTCTTCCTATCAAAACGGTCTCATGGTACCTGCTAGTACGGAGACCAATATATCAGTCGACGAAGTAGTTGGGTGGCCGAGTTCGTACCTTTGACCCGGCGACGGGAACAGCCAGGTCTAACCCCATGACCCCGCGGGCTGGCGTGTAGTGACGTTGACGCGGTTGAAAAGGTTGGTTGTGGCGATCCACAGGACCAATGCGGCCAGCACCTTTTCGTCGTAGTGACGCGCCGCTTCCTCCCAGATTCGTCGGGGACCGGGTCGGACTGATCGGCCAGGCGGGTCATCGCCTCCGCCAGTGCCAGTGCTGCTCGTTCGGCGTCGGTGAAATTTGCCGCCTCGCGCCAGGCGGAGACCATGAACAGGCGCTCGTCCGCGTCATGGGCCTCGTCTGTCTTCCGGCCCTTCCAGGCCAGGTTCACGCAGAAACTGCAGCCGTTGAGCTGGCTGGCCCGCAGGTGGACGAGCTCCAGGACGGCGGGGGGAGCTCCTACGTCCTGGACGCTCTTTATCAGCGACTGGATCGCTTCGACAGAGCCCGGGATCAGATGCGCCGGGTTAGTGATGCGGGCGGTGCTGGACTTTGTGTTGACCTGGGACATTGGGGGGTTCTCCTCTTCCTCTGGTTCTCTGAGGTTGCCTACGGCTGACCTCTTGGGCCGTGCCGGCGGTCGGCCGCCGACCTACACCTAGTGACCAGACGGCGAGTGAGAATGTGACAGACCCTGGCCTGCGTTTGCGATGTCGCTGTAGACGGGGACCATGTCGAGGTCCGAAGTGGTAGCGCCGACGGCGACGCACTGGTCGACCTGCGGACAGCTGACCTGAAGTAACCCGAACTTGGCGTTCACGGGTTGCCGGGACCAGTGCGTCCCCTCCTCCGAGGTTCGTAACAGCCCTATCTCGCCGGCGAGCCAGCAGCTGCCGGCTCATCCCGTCGTACCGCCCGTGCCCGGAGGACGATGAGGTGAATGGAAGCCTAGTGTCTCTCCTCCAACGTGGGATGATCGGCTGGTGCGGTTCGGTCTTCACGCATTGGGAATTGCGTCGGGCGCCCGTCCCGACGTGATACTGGCTGTGGCCCGGGCGGCGGAATCGTCGGGGTTCGCCACCTTGTGGGCAGGGGAGCACGTCGTGATGGTCGACGGAGCTGATTCGCCGTACCCATACTCCCCTGATGGCCGCATTGCCGTGCCCGCCACAGCAGACTGGTTGGACCCTTGGGCGACGCTGATTTTTGCCGCCTCCGCGACTTCGCATATCCAGTTGGCTACCGGGGTGCTGCTTTTGCCCGAGCACAACCCGCTCGTGGTGGCCAAGCAGGCCGCCAGCCTGGACGTCCTTTCAAAGGGTCGGTTCCGGCTCGGCGTAGGTATTGGTTGGTCGGCCGCCGAGTTTGGCGCCCTCGGCATCCCTTTCGGGGAACGGGCTCGTCGTACGCGGGAGTACGTCGAAACGCTGCGGGTCCTTTGGAGCGAAGACCCGGCCTCGTATAAGGGAAGGTTTGTGGAGTTCGGCTCGGTCCGCAGTTTTCCCAAGCCTGTGCGGCACCGCATTCCGGTCGTGCTCGGAGGCAACAGCGATAGCCCTGGCCCGGGTTGCGGAGTACGGCGACGGTTGGTACGGGTTCAACCTGTCGGTTGATGAACTTCCTTCGAGGCTCGGTTCGCTGGCGTCAGCTTGTCATGCGGTGAACCGCGATGCGAGAGAGCTCGAGCTCGCGGTTGCATTGAGCGACGGGGGCCCTGGGCAGGTCGCGCACCTGGCCGGTCTCGGCATAACGGAGCTTGTCCTGGTGGCTTCGCCTCCGGATGACCCCGGGGCGGCGGCGAGTTGGGTGGCTGATCTGGCCGAACGCTGGGATGTGGCGGCCCGGGCCCCGAATAGTTCGGAGTCTTGAACGACCGGCCACCGTCCCTGCCATCGTCGCCGCCGGACCCGTCTGGTCCACCCCCGGCGGCAGCGCCGGTGACGCGGTCGACGGGCGATGCGGAGGACCGTCCACTTGATGCGTGCGACGTCGGGCACGCGGTGGTTATCGCCGCTGGGTCCAGTTATATACCGGAAAGTGGTCAAAGATCGACCCCAACGACCGCGCCGAGAGCAAAAGTAGGGCCCGACGGGCCGGATAAGCCGGCGTTGGGACCAGTTAGTGCCCCAACGCCGTCGGCGGGCCAGCTCTGCCCCCGTGGCCGACCGTTGGGTCCAGTTATATACCGGAAAGTGGTCAAAGATCGACCCCAAAACGACGATGCCGAGACCAAAAAGCGGCCCCACCGGGCGCAAGAATTGGCAGTCGGGCGCAGCTATCTCCCCAAGCGCCGCCACCCAGTGCCACTTCCTTCTTGCTCGTGGCCTAAGTGCGCGCTGATTTTGCTCGGCCCTTCCTCCGGAACCGGTGCACCTGTCGTGCCACTACCGGGGCTACCAACCACAGGATCCAGCCGTTGGTGGTGGCAAAGAAGACAGGTATCGATAGCCCGAAACCGACCAGCATGCCGACGGTCTGCGAGGTCGTGCCGTCCACGACTGAAGGCGGAATGTCGGGCGCTTCTACGCGGGTGGCCATGTGGTACAAGATCGCCAGCAAGGCCGCCGAGCTCAACGCCTGGACGAGGGCATAAAACCCGAACCGCAGGGCGTGGGTATCCAGTGTCTGGTGCCCTCTGCTGGTCAACAGCTTGGTCGCAAAAGGGTTGAGGACAATGGTAAAGAGCCAGGCGAAGTTCAGCGTCCGCAGGCGTGGGTCCATTTTCCGGGCATAGTTGAACATGTCGTGGTGACGGCTCCACTGCGCTGCGATGGCCACAAAGCTGATAACGAAGGCGGCATAATGGCCGCTGTTGTGCCTCACCGAGGTCCAGAACTGGAGCGCGGTGTTACCCGTCGGCACTGGCAAGTCGATAGCGAGCAACGTGATAGCGATCGCCACCACCGCGTCAGAGAAAATGGTCAGACGCTCCAGGGGACGACGTTGTTGGCTATCTGCCTGGCTATCCGTCACGACTCCTCCTCACTACAACGTCCCCGTACACGAGAAGTGAGGGGCAAGCACTGAACGCGACGACGCACACCACGTTAGGTGGTCTGGAGCGCGGTAACCGAGTGAAGTCCTGATGTTTTTCGCGTTCCATCGTGGAGACGACCGGCTGTGCAGAACGAGTTCGGCTCCTTCGGCGATCTGTGGGTCGCTCAACGACTGCGACCTGCCCGCGCTTCAGGGGAAATGAGCTAGCGTTTGCTTGTCGGGCATTTAGAAGCGAATTCCGCTGCTCCAGGAAGTCGTCGATGAGACCGCCGCAACGTAACGAGGCGCGTGACGAAGGTGTTTCTGGTGCTGTGAGCTCGTCCAGCGGCGTAAAGTCAGCAGAACGCGTGCTCGCCATCCTGGAGTACCTGGCCACGAACCGGGAAGCGACGTTCTCGTCCATTGCTCGAGACCTGGCGCTGCCGAACTCCTCGGCCCATGAACTGCTCCGGACCCTGGCGCGACGGCGCTTCATCGAGCAGGACCCGCTGAACCGGAGCTTTTGCCTCGGGATCCGGGTCTGGGAGATCGCCCAGGGTTATACCGCCGCCAGCAACCTCGTTGCCCTCGCCCGGCCACTGATGCAAGACCTCACGGCGAGGACCCTGGAAACGGTGCAGCTGGCGTGCCTCGACGGCCTCGAGAACGTTTATCTCGCCATCTCCGAGTCGCCGCACCCCATGAAGCTCGTATCGAAGCCCGGCGGTCGG
The DNA here is from genome assembly GCA_963754115.1 of uncultured Acidimicrobiaceae bacterium. Lineage (GTDB taxonomy): Bacteria > Actinomycetota > Acidimicrobiia > Acidimicrobiales > Palsa-688 > Fen-671. The sequence goes on from CAVWFC010000011.1 coordinate 390,534, forward strand.
CTGCCTGCGCATGCGACGGGCCTTGGGAAGGTACTACTCGCCAGCCTGGCCGAGGACGACCTGCTGAGAAGGCTCGACGCTGTGCAGCTGGCCCGGTTTACCGAGCGCACGATCGTCGACGTGGACGCCCTGCGGCTCGAGCTGGCCCGGATCAGGGCTCGCGGCTTCGGCGAGGACAACGAGGAGTACGTCATAGGTTGCCGTTGCCTTGCCATGCCCATCAGAGGTCCCGAGCTGGGCGTGGTTGCTGCCATGTCCGTGTCGGTGCCCACGCCCCGGTTCAATCAGGCCGTGGCCCGATGGGTGCGCAAAGCACTGGCTAAGACCGTCGCTGAGCTCGAGTCACGGCTCGATGATGACCGACGAGGCGGGGCACCGCTCCTCGACGGGACCGCGCCCTCAGTCGAGGTGGAACGCCTCCTCGACTTCGCCCCGACGGGGTGAACCGTCAGGGTTGCACTCCATGTAGGGTTCCATCATCTTCCACCATCGCCACGTCGAGCGCGTCGGGCTCGCCTGGTGCCGGAGCTGAGTCGTCTCGTTCGAGGTAGGCAAACAATGTCAGCCCGTGGCGGTATATCGAGTAGTTCCTGATCCCGCGAGAACGCATCTGCTCGACCAGTTCGGGCCAGATCTCGTCGTGTTTTTGCTTATAGATTTCCTCGTTACCCGGTTTGAGCCACATGACCCAGGCCTGGCGCTCGACCTTGGCAGCCCGGCGGTCCGCTCCATCCGCCGCCATCGCCTACCATCCCCGCTTTCGACCGTGCGTTGGCAGTGTTCTCATTCGAAGGCGTCCCCACCGCGCACGCGGTCGAGGAACACCGCTGCGATCAGAGAGGATCCCGACGATCACGTCGGTGTAATAGGTGCTGATGGACTTGAGCGAGATAATGTCGGTCACGCCTGCTACTACGAGCACGCCGAGGGCACCACCGATCGGGTTGCCCACCCCGCCACGAATAATCGAGTAGCCCCCGATCATCAAAGCGGCGTAGACCTGGAAGGCGAGATCCGCCCCGAGCGTGTTCGTCACCCCTCCGAGCTGACCCATGTAGAGCAGGCCGCCGAGCGACGCGCCTAACCCGCTGATCAGGAAGGCGCCGATCCTGATCCGAGTGACCGAAAGGCCCGCCCGCCGTGCGGCCACCTCGTCACCCCCAGCTGCGCGCACATGCCGACCCAGCCGGGTGAACATCACGATGTAGGCGGCTATGAGGACAAGCAGCAGGGTAAGCCAGAACACCATGGGTGCTGGCCCGAGGCCCTTGTTGCAGAAGTTGTACAGCCCATTTACCAGGACCGTCAAGGAACCGTTCTGGCCGCAGATGACGGTTTGCAGGCCTGTCACGGCCAGGGCCATGCCAATTGTTGCCGCTATGGCGTTGGCGCGGAAGACGACAACCGCGAGGGCATTGGTGGCCCCGATCACGAGACCGGTCGCCACGGTAACCCCGGCTGCTTCCCATGGGTTGTAGTGGTGGAGACAGAGGTAGGCGAAGACGGCCGCGCATAAGCCTGCCGTCGGCCCGATACTCAGGTCGACAACGCCTGACAGCAGGGCGAAACCGGCGAACGTCCCGATCAGCAACGGCACGGTGGCATACGTCGCCAGGATCGAGAAGTTGCCGCTCCCGACGAATTCGCTGCCAACGTAGAACAGGCCCACGAGGAAGACGAGGACAAAGGCGATTGTGATGCTGCCGACTGGTCCACCGAAAAACTCGCCGAGCAGTTTCACTGCCTCGGGGTGGTCGCCTCGATGGTCGGTTCCCAGTTCAGCGCCGATGGCCGGTTCCCGACGCGCAAATCGCTGGCAGTCACCGGCTGGCCCGTTTCCGGCGATAACCGTCGATCGACACCGCCGCCACCAAAATGAGGCCAGGCGGCACCTGCTGCCAAAGGTCGCTCAGCCCAAAAAAGGCCATCGAGGTCGGCACCGTGGAGAGAAGCCCCACGCTGGCGAACAGGACCCACAAGTTCCCGCTCCCGCCGGCCAGGCTGATCCCGGCCACGATCACCGCAGCGATCGGTGGCAGTAGGTAGGTCGTCCCGTCGGCCACGCTGAACGAGTGGGTCGACGCGGCGAAGAGCACCGCGGCGACGCCGACGACCATCCCCGAGGTGATGAACACACCAAAGCGGGTCCTGCGCAACGAGATGCCCCGCACCTTTGCAGCCTGGGTACTGCCCCCCACCGCCAGCGCCCGCGTACCGATGCGGGTCCGCGGCAGCAGGTACCCGGCCAGAAGGATCGCCAGGACCATCACCCAGAAGACGTTCGGCAGGCCCAGGAAGAGCGCATCGCCCCACGTGGCCAGGCCGGAGCTAGGTGGAATGGTCGAGTAACCGCTGAGGTGGATGCTCAGCAATGCCACGCCGGCCAGGTTGGTGCCGAGCGTGACGATGATCGGGTTTATCTTGCCGAAGACGATGATCGTCGCGTTCAGCGCTCCCCACGCGCCGCCGACGGCGACGGCGACGAGGATGACAAGGACAATGTTCCAGCCGCGGTCGAGCAACGACGTTGTCACAGAAGCAGCCAGGATCAGGCTGGTCGGTAGCGAGAGGTCGATCATTCCTCCGCTGATCACGATGAGACCCTCGGCGACGGCCAACACGCCTACCACGGCCATCGTGAAGGTCACCGACAGAACCGTCTGGTGAGAGATGAAGTCCGACTGGTAGGCAGTCGTCCCGATGATCAGCAGGGCCCAGGTGAGGCAAACAGCGGCCGCTGCTTTGACGCTCTCGGGGACTTCACTCCACGGCCCGTCTCGTACGTGGCCGCGCTGAGCCGGGCGGGCACCAGGTGCTGGTTCCGGCTGAGCGAGCGTTCGAGCGGTTTGCACGACGGACCTGCGTGCTCAGTCCGGTTAGTGCACAGCGATCTGGCTTGGCACCACTTTGCTCGGGCAGTACAACGCCTGCTCCGTTGTGCCCGGGCTGACCGTTAGCAATTTTGCCACCAGCGCGCTGTAGGCGGGGATCTTCGCTGCCTGGGCACGAGTTACCGGGCACGGCTGGATCTGCACGGCTGGGTCGCTGGCGGTATCCGCCATGGCCGGCGCATGCCCCGCCTCGATGTCCTTCAACAGCGGTAGCGCCCACTCGGGGTAACCCTCGAGGAAATATTCAACGCTGCCGAGCAGATGGGGATCGACGTCATTTCCCGTGATCAGGCTGCCGTCCTGTCCCCATCCCAGGATGTCCTGTGCCCGCCCTAGCTGTTCGGCCGCTTCAAGGGTGCCCACCACGCCACTGTCGTTGAGCCCGACCGCCACCATTTTCTTCCATTTGGGGTGGGCCGAGATCAGAGCACGGGCCGCCGGCAACGCCGTGGAGATCTGGCCATTGCCGATGTACTGGAAAGTCTTGGCCTTGAGGTTGGGGCAGATGTCGAGTACGCCAGTCACCATGCCACCGGTCCGGTAGGTGTTGACGATCCCGGCCCCGGGCCCTTCCGAGGCAATCAAAGCGTCCGCGTTGCAGCCCCAGCGCTGCTTCACGATCGTGCCCAGCATTTGGCCTCCCGCGATCCCGGCTTTCAAGTTGTCAATGCCGACGAAGTACCAGCCTGGCTGGCCGATGTCATAGGTGATCGTCGGAATGTGGGCCGCAGTTGTGAGTTTCTCCATGACAGGGTTTGCAGAGGGCTGGCCGTTGAATTCCACAATGGCGCTGCACTTGTCGAGGACGAACGTCCGGACGTTCGCCAAAGCGGTGGCGGCAGAATTGTTGTTGCTCAGAGTGACGGACTGCCAGCCCTCTTTTTTGGCGATCGATTGCAGGATTCTGGCCCTGGCCGGTTTCCCAGCTGAGCGTCTGCCCTCCCGTCCCCATGCAAACCTTGAAGGAGCTGCCTTGAGCCTCCCTCGACGTCGCGCTCGCTGGCACGGCGTTAGTGGTGACGAGGCTCCCGATTGAAAGAAGGCCAACAGCGACAGGAACGGCGAGCGCAGCGCGCCGCCCCGATAGAAACCCCCCGTGACTCACAAATCCTCCTTTTTGTTTTTGAATTCCTTATTTGTTTGTAACTTCCTGGATGGCGCTGATTGGGATGGCGATGGTTGCGGACAAAACCGGTGATCAGGTAGCGACGTTCGGCGACGCCGATGCGACCTCGGTACCGGAGGGAAGTGGGCCAGTTTCGGGGGCAGGGCTCTCCTCGTCAGGGCGGATGGCTCCGGTGATCAGACCGACGATCTCCTCAATCGAGGTCTCACTGATCGTCCGCGTCGCAACGGTGCGGCCGAGCCGCATCACCGTGACCCGGCTGGCCACCTCCACGAGATGCTGCATGTTGTGGGTCACCAGGATCACGCTCACCCGGTGCTCCTTCAGGCGGCTGATGAGCTGGAGTACCTGCGCCGACTCCTGAACGCCGAGCGCCGCGGTGGGCTCGTCGAGGATGACTATGCGCCGGCCCCACAACACGGACCTTGCAATAGCCAGGCTTTGACGCTGGCCGCCTGACATCTGCTTCACGTTGGCGCGAACAGAGGGGACCTTAACGTGGAGGCTGTCCAGGATCTCCCTCGAGCGTTCTCGCATCTGCCGGCTGTCGACCAGGTTGAACGCCCGCAGGAACTTGGACCGGTGGAGCACTTCGCGGCCGAGGAACACGTTTTGCGCCGCGCTCATAGTGTCGACGAGGGCGAGGTCCTGGTAAACGGTCTCGATGCCGGCGCGGAGAGCGTCGCGAGGCCCTTCAGCACCACCTCGCGGCCGTCTAGCACGATGCGCCCTCCATCGGGCGCGAGGACGCCGGCCAAGATTTCAGGAGTGTCGACTTGCCGGCTCCATTGTCTCCGACGAGCCCGAGGGTCTCACCTTCGCGCAGTTGGATCGTCGCGTTCGCCACAGCCACAACGGCTCCGAAATTACGCTGGATGTCCTCAGCGACAAGGACCAAGGGAGCGGCGTCCATGGTCCCGGAGCCTGATGACCGGGCCCCTCCGCCGTCGGGTGCCTCAGTGAAAGCCATGCCCGCGACAACCCGGCGTCAGCCTGCGACCATGTGACGTCTTGGCCGATGGCTCGGCCTCGGTTTCGGTCACGAAACGGCCCACCCCCTCAAGTGCGCTGCCGGCGTTGACAGTATACGAAGGGATACGGCAGTTCAAGACCCAGACCACCTGTTCATGTATGTGAACTACATTCGCCCTTTCTCGTCGCGCGCCATGCTTCGGCAGACGTCTGAACTGGGTAAACGTAGAAATAGAGAAAATGGCTCAGGCGTAGCCGAGATCCTGCGCGAGCTGAATGGCGTCTGCGAGCAGTTGCCCCGCACGCTCGGGTTCGGCCCGGTCCCAGGCGTCGCAGCTCGCCTGGACGGCCGCCTCGAGCTCGTCGGGTAGCGCGGCGTATTTGGGGTCGAGCAACTGCCGCCCCGTAGCAATCGCCTGGTCGATTTTCCTGGTGGCCAGGTGCGCGCCGGCGAGCGGGAACATCCCGAAGCAGTAAGGACGGAACCCACCGTATGGCCGCCAACGGTCGAGCGCCTCGGCGCCAAGCGCTAATGCCTCCTCCATCTTCCCGTCGCGCCAAGCGACCCACGCTTCGAGCCCTTTCGCCGCCACCGTGTGATAAGAGTCACCCCGCGTAGCCGCGGCCGCCTGGGCTTCCGGTAGAAGCTCGCGGACCGCTTCGACGTTCCCGCGGCGGAACTCCGTTATCGCCGTCTCAACAAGAACTGCCCCCCGCGCTCCAGGTGAGCCTTCTCGCTCCGCGCTCATCAGCGCTTGCTCGTAGACCCGTCGGGCTTCGTCAAGTTCTCCGTGCCAGGTGAGGGCAATGCCGAAATATGCCATCAAGGAAATCCGGATCCGCTCGGGGCGCGAGTACGACAGGGCAGGCGGTTCCGGCGCCCAGGCCGCTTCCACCGCTTGACGGAACTCGGCGACGATCTGACCGTCAACACGGTGTCGGCGCTCACGTAGGTGAAGGAGGGCCAGGGCGTTATAGAAGAGGGCGACGGCCGGGCCGGTTGGAATGCTCTCCGCGACCGGGCGCGTCGCCTCGACGAGAGCCGCACATCGGTCGAGTTCGCCGCGCTGAGCGTAAAGGTCGTACTTGTCCCACAGTTGCATGCCTATCCAGAGCTCGACCCGTTCCCGGTTGTCGTCTGGTCCCGTCGGTCCCATCAACTCCTCGACGGCGGTGTGCGCAGCCATCCCGGCGTCGTACCGGCCGACCTGGAACTCGACCCTGCCCAGCACGAAATACAACCGGGCAGCCTGGAAGGTCTCCTCGGGCCGGACAATGGCCAGCCCGGTAAGGGCCGCTGTCCGGGCTTCGTCGAAACGGTCGATCAACATGAGTATGTCCGCAAGCTTGTCGCACAGCCTGCAAGCGGTCACCGATCGCTCTGCTGTGACAGCCGTCCCGGCCGTTTGGCTGTCGCTCGGCTTGACGCCGATGACGGTGAGCGCTTGACGGTAAAGAGCGATGGCCTCTTCGCTGGCAAAGATCTGGTCGGCGCGGTCGCCCGCTAGCTCGAAGTAATGTGCGGCGCGGTCGTATTCGTCCGCAGCGGCAAAGTGACGGCCCAGGACGGCGGCCACCTCCGCCAGGCGGTTGGTGGCGTTCGCCTCGATGTGCCAGGCGGCCCGGGCATGGAGCTGACGGCGCTGGGAGCGCAGGAGGCCGTGGTAAGCCGCCTCGCGGATCACGGCGTGACGGAACCGGTACAGGGGCTCAGGTCGGCCATCGACTTGCGTGATGAGGCCGGCCGCCACCAACTCGCAGATCGCGCCATCGAGCGCCGAGTTCAGCTCGCTGACCGCGCCTATGGCGGTGGGATCAGCCTCGTCGCCCAGGACCGACGCAGCCACAATTGCCTCCTGGGCCGCCGGACTGAGCCGGTCGGTCCGGGACCGTATGAGCCGTTCGAGTGCCTCGGGGACCGTGATCGTCTTGTCCGAGGTGGCACGCCAACCGCTACTCTCCCGCTTTAGGGCGCCGGTGTCGAGGAGCGACGCCACCCGCTCCTCGAGGAACAAGGGGTTCCCGTCCACGCCAGCGCAGGCCACGTCCAGGACCTCATCGCCTGCATCGCCGCCGAGGAGGGACCGGGCCAGCGCTCGCTCCTCGCTCTTGTGGATGGGCGCCAGCTGCAGCACCCGCAGGGGCCGACCGGGGTCGGCAGCCAGCTCAGTCTCCAGCTCACCCACGCCTGGGTCGGGCTCTGGCCGGCGAGTCAGCAGCACAAGCAGGGGCCCGGAGGCGCAGAGCGTCGCCAGGTCGGCAGTGAGGCGCAGGGACGTCGGGTCCGACCAGTGCAGGTCCTCGAGGGCGAGCACGGTCGGCCCACGAGAAAGAACGTTCGTGAGGACCGAACGGACGGCTGAGAACGTCTGGTGCTGCACCTCGGCTGGCGCCATCCGCGCCACATGCGCTTCGTCCGGCCTGGGCGGCAAGCCCAGCATCCGCGCCAGCAGAGAGACAGGCTCTTTGTCCTTCCCCAACACCGCGCGCATGGCCGCCTCGAGCGCCGGGCGGACTGCGGCCTCGCCTGCTTCGAGTGGTGCCCCGATAAACCGGGAGAGGAGCTGCTGGTAGGCGCCGTACGGCGTCGAAGAGGCGTAGGAGGCACAGCGGCCTTCTAGCCACAGCGGGAGCCGCCCGGACGCTGCCCCCACCCATCCCATGAAGTAACTGCGGCCCTCGCCCACGAGCCGGGTCTTGCCGAGCCCGGGCTCTCCGGCGACGATGACGGCGCCGCCGCGGCCAGATACGGTGGCGCGCACCGCTTCGCTGAGCAGTGCGACCTCGGCGTGGCGGCCAACCAGCGTGGCCTTTGCTGCCAGTCGGCGCCGCCCCACCTCCGCCACCGGCCGTGGCCGTGGTTGAACGAGGTATGTCGCCGTAAGCCGCTCGTCACCGTGGCTGACCACCACGTCCTGGTTCGGTCCCCACTCGAAGATCCCTTCGGTGGCGGCATAGGTGGCCGGGCCTACCAGGACAGAACCTCGTCGTGCGGCCGACTGCAGCGTGGCTGCCGTGCCGACAACCGCGCCCACCGCGCTATAGCTCATCTGGCCCCCGCTCCCCATCGGCCGGGAGATGGCGGCTCCCGTCTCTACTCCGACGCGCACGGAGAGCATCGGGCCCGCGGCCCGGCCTCTCGCTGGAAAGGCCAGGCGGTGGCCGTTGTCTTCGGGCACCCGGTCGACGGCCGCCACTAGGCGCAGGGCGGAACGTAGGGCGCGCTCGGGATCGTCTTCGTGGGCCTGCGGGACGCCGAAGAGCGCAGACATTATTGGCCCGGATATGGACGCCACCGCGCCGCCGAGCGCCTCTACTTCGCTGATCGCCTGGGCGAGGCCGGCGCCGATCACGTCGCGCAGGTCTTCCGGGTCGGCGTGAACCCCCATCCCGGCGTGGACCAGCTCGACGAAAAGGACGGTGACCAGCCTTCGTTCTTCTTCTTGCGGGGCCGCTCGCCGGTCCGCTCCTGATGTCCGAAGCGGGGGTTGGGTGGAGCCGTCCGCCGCCGTGCGCAGTTCCTCGAGGGCCGGCGAGGTGGTCAACCCCAGGCCCGACAGCGCGCTCCGACAGCGCTCGTACACCTCGATGACGAGCGAGCGCCGGCCTTGGGCCATATAGAGCCGCATCAGTGCCGAGGCCGCCTCTTCGTCAGAAGGGTCGGCGTCGAAGCAGTCCTTCCAGGCGTGGAGCACCTCCTCGGGGTGGGTGCGGCCAGCCCCGCGCAAGCGGTCCCGGGCCAACTCGAGGCGTGCATCCTGTCGCAGCGACTCGATGCGTTCGCGCACTCGGGCCGCCCACTCGGCATCCGGCTCTTCCTCGAGCGGGGTACCACCGACGCCGAGCGCTTGTACTAAAGAGTGATCCCGTTCAAGGCTCGGCGTAGCTGTGAGGGCGGCACGCAGGGCCTGTTCGTGGGCGTCCAGGTCCACGGCCACGACCACATCGATCGCCACCCACATCTGTGCCGGGTCGGCGCGGAGCAAGTTCCTGGCCTCCGGCCCGAGCCTGCCCAGAGCCTGGCGGGCCATTGACTGGGCCTTGTAAAGAGCGCGGGCCGCAGCCTCGAGGCCGAGCGACGGGAACAGTGCTTCGCAGGCGGTTTGCCGGCTAACACGCCGTCCGGGACTGACAAACAGCAGCTGACAGAGCCTCCTTGCGCTCGGACGAGGCCAGTGGTCAGTGCTGAGATCGCCCGCAGTGACCTGGAACCGCCCGAGCAAGCGGACGTTGAGGACGAGCCCGTCGTCACGCTCCTGGGTCGAGGTGCCGGCCATCAGTCCGTATTCTCTCACCGGTGACGTTCAGCGCATCCTTTTTCACCGCTGCGGCCTGGGCCTCTTGTTAGCCGGATAGCGCGCCCCGGCCAGCAAGCGAGGCTTGCTCTGCTTGTGGACATGACGCGACGCGTCGAGCAGGTGGGAGGAAACGCAATGACTTGAGCCCCTGCGGGTGAGGAAAGACTGCAATTGATAAGCCGCCGTTTGATTGATGTTCGCTTCGATGCAGCACCGCCGTCCGGTCACTAAAAGGAAGGCGGCGAGTGCAAATGGCGAAATTACCTTTACCCCGATGGCATCGACCTACCGAGTTTTACAATTGCCTACTTGTAATAACAACCAAAAGTCGACTGAGGACCGCTGGACAACAACATGTGCGGACCTTTTGTCCGTTTTGCTGCCGGGCTCAGCGCCCTTGCCGAGGAGGGCCGGATGTACAACATGCCCATGACAACGCATGACCACTGGCACGCTAAGAGCCGCACGTCGGTTCTCTGGTCAGCGGCAGGACGCCTCAAAGCGTCACTCGCTGACGCAGAGGTTGCCAGCACGAGCCGGGGCACGCCCAGTGAGGTCGAGCTCGCCCCGGGGCTGACGCGCCAGTAAAGGAGCGGTAAGTTTCACCTTAATGGCGCCGGCCCGACGCCAATGTAGCCTCGTCGTCGACGTAGAATGTCTAACTTGCAGGCACCGGCATAACACCAGGTAACCCACCAGCCACAGTGGGCGCAGGAAAATCGTCGCAAGAGGCCGTGATCGCGGCCTTTAGTGCCGGAAACACCAGGCCGGTACACCGGTGATTTACGAGAGGTCCAGAAATGAAAGCGGTCGTCGTCTACGAGGCATCCTTCGCCAGCACCCGGGCTGTGGCCGAAGCCGTCTCTTCCGGGGTTGGCCGGTCGGTCAACGTTTCCCTAGTTCGTTCCGATGAAACGACGGGTTTGCGGTTGGATGACGTCAACCTCCTTGTAGTCGGTGGACCAGCACAGCTGACCCGGGCCATCGTCCCCGGCCCCTCAGTCTCTGGTTCTTCCCCGGACCTCACCGGCGGCGCGCGGGGCGTTCTCAGTTGGCCAGGGATCCACCAATGGCTTGACTCTCTCGGCCAAGTCCCCTTAAGCGCGGCTGCGTTCGACACCCGCATCTACGGCCGTACCGTTTTCGCCCGGAGGATCTCTAAAGCCACCGCCCGTGACCTCGCGCAGCACGGGATGTCGGTCGTCGTGCCGCCTTCTAGCTTCCGCCTGGACGAAACAGGCCAACTCGACCTAGCTGAAGCGAGGCGTGCTCAAGCCTGGGGGGCAAACCTTGGTGGGGTTCTCAGGACACAACGGGCTGCTGGTTGAGCTACCTCATCTGAACCAGCACAAGATCGCGCCAATACAAGTTCCCGGCGGGTCGCAGCGCCTGCCACCACTTGAGGTGCTGGCCCAAGCGCACACGCTGAGGGCGTGCGGCTTCCTATGCTCATACTTGGTGCGCTCTGGTTCGGCCCGGGCTGATGCGGCCGAGCTGGTTGTCAGCGTCGGCCGAGACGGTGGCCGGTGTTGGGGACGTGATCACCGGGTGCGACGCCGAGCGGCGTTTCGCGTATGCAAACCCGGCAGCCGGCGCTAACGCGGGCGAGGGGCGCGCCGAGGTGAACGGCGCCCATCGCTACCACGGTTAGAGGCCTTTGCCGGTTACACCTGGCCTGCGTGGTCGGTCCTTAATGCTGCGGGTCGGCATCCATGTGCACGTTGATCTTGACGTTCCCCCACATCGAGCAGAAGTCGGCCTGACGCCCTCGCGTCGGGTCGGGGTTGACAGCCCGCTTTGACTTGTCCTCGATGAACTTTTTGGCCCCAGGAACATGAAAGTCGTGTACTTTGCCCGGCGCTTCGCCCAGGACGAGGCTGTTCTTTGCCCTCCACGCGTTGACTATCGGACGGATGACGTTGTCCTTGTGAAGGCCGGCGATCGACAGGTTCTGACTTGCGTTGGCTGACACCGCGACGGAGTAAGAGAGCTCCCACAGGTCCTTCAACACACCGCTGGTGAAAACCTCGTCCCCGGCTTCCTTTGCTTTTGCGTACTTCTGTTGGCGATCGCTCGCAAGGTCCGCAGAGACCGCAGCCTCGTGCTTGACGACCCATACAAACTGGATCGCCTTTTCCCACCCGTCCTCCTCCTTGCGGGACTCGATCAGTTCAAAATCTGCCTTGGTGAAGTCTGATGCATCGAGGCCGGCTGCCTTGATCTTCTTTTTGGCCACTGCGTGCTCGTCCACCACCGGGGCCGGTTTTGAAGCACCCGACCGTGCCTTTGCTTCGGCCAGAGCTTCCTTCATGGTTGAGAACCCGTTCGCCTCTGTTCCGTTGAACTCACGTTGGACGGTGTCCCACTCGTCGAAGCTCATTGCTTCGAGCGTCTGCTCGAGCTGCGAGGTCGTGGCGCACCAGGCCACGAGCTCAGCGAACTCTTTCTCGCTGCGGTCAGGCCAACTTTGGTCGAACTTGTTCCGGAACTGCTTCTCTTTCACCCCCGTCAGCCTGACCCGCTGGATCATTGCGGTCGTGGCGGCGTTGCCCGCCGTCCGCTGCAGGCCCAGGATTTCCCGGGACGACATCGTCCTGGAGGCGGCCTTCGGGTGGGGCTCCTTGTAGTGGGGGGGCCCCGACTTCTGAGCCGTCGCCGTCACCCGGATCTTGGCCTTCTCGGCCCGAGACAAGACGCTCACTTTTCTCTCTCCTCCCGCGTCGTATGAGGCACTGCTCAGCAAACTTAGTTTCTGCGCCACGCCACAACACAGAGGGTGGTCAACTTACGCCGCAAGCCTGTTGGGCCCGGCGTAGCCAAAGGGCCCGGGTGGCACTATCGTCGTGGCCCGAACACGCTCGGCTCGTCGAGCAGGGTGGGGACACACAACGGGCACGACCGCTGGGCCCCTGACCAGGGCGGAAAGGTTTGGGAAAGACGTGCCACGTACTGATTTCTGTCATGACACCTGGCCCGACGAAGCTCATTTCCGCTCTCGCGGTCTTCACGGCTCTGGTTCACGGAGCTGCTCAAGCCGAGAGTTTGCACGTCATTTGTAAACCCGCCGAGATCTCGTTCAACGTCCCTAAGGCCTGGGTGATCGACAACGAGAACACTCTCTTCGGGCAGGGCTTCATCGTCCCGCCCGAACCGTTGTATGCACTGGTGGCGTCGCCCGGGCCTGCTGCGCCGAGCCACAACGCCTTCAACCCTTCGCCCGTGCCGTGGCTGTTCGTAACGGTGGAGACCGACGACAATCTGTTGCCGCCGTCCCAGTTGTACGAGTTGGCCCCCGACTACCTGCAGAACCTGGCGAACGACAACCCTGGTTCCACGACTTCGGTGAAGAGCCTGGTAGCGCACCATCCCCTACAGCAAGGAGGCCTGACTGGTTCGGCCGCTGCGATGACCGTCGCCTCACCCGGGGGCGGCACGAGCATCGACGAACTGGCCTACGAGAAGGGGGACATGCTCTGGCTGGTCATCGCCGGCTGCTCTGCCTCCTGCTACGACAAGAACCAACCAGCTATCACACAGATAGTCGACAGCGTTCGCGTCGGGACGGCGGCCTAAACGAGGTCCATATCCGCCGTCCGAGTTCTGTATTCCTGGCTCGTCTCATCGGACGCACCGCCGTCTCAGTAGCGCCAGGCGCCTCCGCACCGGCCCGCACCGGATGACCGTATGACCGTCGGCCCCGGCCGGAGCACCGTATGCACCCGCCGTTTGAGCCGGTGCGCGACGTTACGGCTGGCCCCATCGACCACCCCGGCCACCTTGCGCGACGATTAGCTCGCTCACTGCAGCGGACAACGGAGCCAGGAGGGATCAAGGCATTGGTTAAGCATTGGGTACGTCGCAACCATTGGCAGCGTGTCGCCGGCGGAGCTGCTATCGGGACGGCAGTCGCGGCCGGTCTTTTGCTCTCGGGTAGCGCGCCCACCCTGGCCAGGAGCATCCCGGCGGGGGTGAGTGCCAGCGCTGTAGCGCCTGGAGCAGGCGGCTACTGGTTGGTAAGTTCAAACGGGGCGGTGTACTCCTATGCGGGCGCCGCCACCTACGGGGACATGGCGGGGAAGCACCTCGATGCGCCGATCGTCGGGATAGTGGCCGCCCCGGACGGGAAGGGTTACTGGTTAGTGGCCAAAGACGGAGGGGTCTTCGCTTTCGGGTCTGCGCGCTTCTACAATTCCCTGCCTTCCCTACGGCACCCGCCAAGCACCCCGGTCGTTGGGATGGCGGTCCTCCCGAGCGCGAGCCTGAGGGGCCTGGCCGGGCCAGCGGGGCCGGTTGGGCCGACGGGGCCTCCAGGGATTGCCGGTACTAGCGGGGCCACTGGGCCGCAGGGGCCAGCCGGGAGCAGCGGGGCTGTTGGTGCCGCGGGAGCGACCGGGCCCAGGGCCCCGTTGGCGGCACGGGGGCCGGAGGAGCCTCCGGCCCGGCCGGAGCTCCGGGAGCGACCGGTCCCCAAGGTGCGGCGGGGCCGGTCGGCGCGGCCGGCGCCACTGGATCGACTGGTCCTCAGGGGGCTACGGGGGCACAGGGCCCGGCCGGCGTCGCCAGCGTGGAGGTAGTGGAATCTGCTCCCACCCAGACCTCGGGCCAGAGCCGCGTCGACGACGTGAGCTGCCCGACAGGGATGCTTGCTACCGGAGGAGGCGGTTCGGTCGTCCCCTTGGACAATTCGCAGCCGTTGCCACAGCTCACAGAGAGCCAGCCCGTAGGCAGCCAGTCCCAGCCTACGACGTGGGAGGTAGCCGCGTGGTCGGCAGTCCCGAGCGCGCAGTGGCGGTTGTACATCTACGTGATGTGCGCGCAGCTCGACTCGTGATCCAGAGGTTCGCGCTAAGTCGATCGATTTAACCGGGGGCCCCGGCGGCGAGCAGCAGGCTCGACGCGATTGAACGTGAAGTGCTGGAACGGCTGCTGGCCGCGGCCCGAGCTGGCGAGAGCGGAGTTCTGGTGGTCCGGGGGGAAGCGGGCGAAGGCAAAACAGCCCTGCTCGGGCATCTCGTCTCTTCAGCAACGGAGTTCCGGGTAGCACGGACGGTGGGCGTCGAGTCTGAGATGGAGCTGCCCTACGCTGCACTGCAGCAGGTCTGCGCCCCGCTGATGGACCGGTCGGCAACCTTGCCGGATCCTCAGCGCCGAGCGTTGGACGTGGCCTTTGGGCTCGGTTCGGGGGCAGCCCCTGACCGCTTTTTGGTCGGTCTGGCCGTGCTCAACCTCTTTTGCGCCGCGGCGGAGAGCCAACCATTGCTCTGCGTAGTTGACGATGCTCATTGGCTCGACCGGGACTCTGCGCTAACCTTGGCTCTTGTGGCCAGACGTCTGCTGGCCGACCCCGTGGGCCTGGTGTTCGCCACCCGTGAGCACGGCGACGAGCTGGCTGGACTTCCCGAACTGACCATCTCTGGCCTCGAGGAGCGTGATGCCCAGGCTCTGTTGGACTCGCTGGTCGGCGTGCCAAAGGACCGCGAGATCCGTGACCGGATCCTGGCCGAGACACACGGGAACCCGCTTGCCCTGCTGGAGTGGGCCCGGGGCATAACTCCGTCGCAGCTGGCCGCAGGCATCGGGTTGACAAGCACCCTGACAATGTCCGGGCGGATCGAGGAGAGCTTCAGGCGCCAGGTCGCCGAGCTCCCCTCACGGGCTCAGCAGTTCTTGGTGGTGGTCGCCGCGGAACCGACAGGAGACCCGGTGCTGGTGTGGGCGGGCACGGCGCGATTAGGGATTGAGGACGGTGCCGCCGCCCCGGCAATAGAAGCCGGACTGATCGAGCTTGACACCAGGGTGATCTTCCGCCATCCCTTGGCGCGATCGGCCGCCTATCGTTCGGCCAGCGTCAGGGAGCGTCAGGATGTCCACAGGGCCCTGGCCGAGGCTACCGATCCCGAGAGGGACCCGGACCGCCGTGCCTGGCAGCTTGCTCAGGCCACGTCAGGCCCCGACGAGGAAGTGGCGACCGAGCTCGAACCCTCCTCCGGACGCGCGCTGGCGCGGGGAGGGCTTGCTGCGGCCGCTGCCCTACTGGAGCGCTCCGCCGTGCTCACGGTCGATCGGGCGCGCCGGGCCGAACGCATTCTGGCGACAGTGCAGGTGAACGTACAAGCGGGCGCGTTCGACACCGCGCTGCGCTTGTTGAATACCGCGCAAGCGGGGACGTTAGACGAGCTACAGAAGGCGCGGACGGACGTTTTGTGGGGGCAGATCGCCTTCGCCTCCCGTATGGGGAACGACGCGCCCACGCTCTTGCTCAAAGCAGCCGAACGCCTTTCTACGCTCAACGTGACTCTCGCGGGGAGACATATCTGGACGCCTATCGCGCCGCACAATTTTCCGGGAGCTTGGGCACGGGCGTGAGCCCGCTTGACGTGAGCAGAGTAGCCAGACCAACACCACGGCCGAGCGGTCCGCCGCGTCTATTCGACGTCGTGCTTGATGCCTTGGCGCTGCTAATAACCGAAGGGGTGGCGAGCGCAGCGCCCACCCTGCGGGAAGCCATAAACGCGTTCAGGTCCGGGAGGTACTCGACGGAAGAGGAACGCAAATGTGCCTGGATTCTTTCGTTGATGAGCATTAATCTTTGGGACTACGAAGCCTGGGCCGCCATTTGTGCTCGGGATCTTGAGCTTGCACGTAAGAAGGGGGCGCTGGGACTGCTGCCCATGGCCCTTATGTCGGGGGCCGTCCTTCATGCGCGTGCCAGAGATTTCCGGGATGCGCTGGCGCTCACAGCCGAATGCCGGGCGATCGCAGATGCAACGGGCAGTCGGCTCGTCTCGTACGGGGCCCTGCTGCTCGGCAGTCTTCGGGGCGAAGGACCGGAGGCTCGCGCGATTATTGAGGCGGCAATCGCTGACCGCGCGCGCCATCGGACAGGGCGTGACGGTCCAATTCTGCCAAATGCTCCTCGCTGTTTTCTACAAAGCCTTGGTCGCGACCGAGAGGCCCTCGTCAACGCCGGCGAAGCGGCCAACAACACACCTGAGCTTTACATGGCGAACTGGGCGCTACCTGAACTCGTAGAGGGGGCAGCACGCAGCAGGAACTTTGAGGCTGCTTCAGACGCGCTCCAGCGGCTCGGCGAAATCGCCGGAGCGTCCGGCACGGATTGGGCGCTGGGGGTCGAGGCACGGTCACGCGCACTGGTAAACGCGGGCGACAGTGCTAATGGCTGCTACCGCCTTGCCATTGAACACCTCAGCCGGACCGCAATTCGGCCTGACCTGGCTCGGGCCCACCTGTTCTACGGTGAATGGTTACGCAGAGAGAACCGCCGCACAGACGCTCGGGAACAACTGCGCACCGCTCACAACATGCTTGTGACGATCGGCATGCACGGGTTCGCAGCACGCGCCGAACGTGAACTTAGGGCCTCTGGAGAGACAGTACGGGCGCGAAGCGCCGAGACACGTAATGAGCTGACGCTGCAAGAAGCACATATTGCTCGGCTGGCCCTGGAGGGCCATACCAACCCGCAAATCGGTAGGCAGTTATTCCTGAGCGCGAACACGGTCGACTATCACCTTCGAAAGGTCTTCGCCAAACTCGGGATCCGGTCGCGTAGGCACTTGGAAGCGGCTCTGACCAAGCTGAAACCGGCACCGCTCTAACCTCGCCATAGTTGAGGCAGTCCTTCTGGTCCGGTGGCGGGCTCGACTTTGTGGGACGATCTGGGGGGGCCAGTGAGTCCCCTTACCGAGGAGACAGACATGAGCGACACCAAAGACGTCACCGACCCCGCCGACGGCGAAGATGGGCCTGAAGTCATCGAGGTGGTGACCGAAAGCATCGATGAGGACGGCGACGTCATCGTGGACGACCTGGTCGCCGAGATCGACAAAGATGGGCATGTCATAGCTACCGACGAGAAGACTGTTATCCAGATGGTGGATGGTGACGTGGTGGTGGACGAAACGTTCTCCGTCGCTGGCGCGGACGGAACGCTTCACGCCATTTCGGAGGACATAACGGTAGTAGAGGCGGATGACGCCGAGAAGTGATGACAAAATGCGCCCTCCAACCTCCGGCCACGGTGGCTCCCGGTCCGGGGGGCGGCTCGGACAACGCCCACGATGTCAGACCCCGTTCGGGTCGTAGTCCTGGCTGACACTCACCTGCGGACCGCCCGGGCCGACGGGGGTGTCAGCGCGCGGCTACCCGAGGCAGCGTGGGAGTGCCTTCGCGGTGCGGACGCCATCTTGCATGCCGGTGACATCCTTGATGCGGGAGTGCTCGAGCTGTTGGGCGACATTGCGCCGGTCCACGCCGTACTGGGCAACAATGACATCTCCCTGGTCGGGGTGTTGCCGACCAGCCGAGTGGTCAATGTGGGCGGCTTGCAGATCGGGATGGTCCACGACAGTGGAGGGGCGACAGGCCGGGCAGCGCGAATGCGGCGCCGTTTCCCCGACGCCGACGTAGTCGTCTTCGGTCACAGCCATGCACCCATGAACGAGGAGGGCGACTCAGGTCAGCTCCTGTTCAACCCGGGCTCGCCAACCCAGCGGCGTGCGCAACCAGTTCACACACGGGGCGAACTCCGAATAGCCGACGGTGTACTGGTCGAGCACCGCATAATTCCTCTGGAGACCTCGAGCCGGCCCACGGGGAGATAGGGATCGAGAGCTACTGGTTCCAAAGGTTTTTCGGTGAGGTCTGAGAGCCTGGTGCTGTTGCCCGCCATCGACGTTGCGGGTGGGGCGGTCGTGTCCCTCGTACAAGGTGCGGCGGGGACCGAAACCGACTACGGCGACCCCATTAAGGCCGCGCTGCAGTGGCAACGCGAGGGCGCCGAATGGGTGCATCTCGTCGACCTCGACGCCGTCTTTGGCCGGGGCGACAACCGTGCCCTGCTCGCCACGCTGGTTCGGCAACTGGATATCGAGGTCGAGCTGTCCGGCGGGATCCGTGACGACGGCTCGCTCGCGGCGGCTCTAGCGACGGGCGCGGCGCGGGTCAACCTTGGCACCGCGGCGCTCGAGTCGCCGGACTGGGTGCGCTCGGCGATCGCCACGTACGGCGAGCGGGTCGCCGTCGGCCTCGATGTGCGCGGCACGACGCTCGCCGGGCGCGGTGGGCCCGGGAGGGTGGTGACCTGTGGGGAACCATTGCCCGCCTCGACGCCGACGGCTGTGCCCGCTACGTCGTCACCGACATCATCAGGGACGGCATGCTCACCGGCCCCAACCTGCAGCTGTTGCACGACCTGTGCGCGCGCACCGATGCGGCCGTCGTCGCCAGCGGGGGAGTCTCGTCGCTGGACGACCTGCGGGCGATTGCCAGCCTGGGCCCGGACGACGGGCGATGCGTGGAGGGCGCGATTGTCGGCAAGGCCCTGTACTCCCGGGCGTTCACGTTGCCCGAGGCGCTGGTGGCCGTCCGAGAGGAGTGGCTCGGCGGCCCCTGAGAAGGCCCACGCCTGGTTAGAACGTCACGCTCGCAACCACGCTGAGCTCGTCCGGTTCGACGAGTTCTAGATTGCGCGGGTGGCCCGACGGCGAGGCGGGCGAGGCCTCTTGGCGGCTGGCCGCCCTCCCAGGATCCGGCGCGTCCACCGTGAGACAATGTTCAGCGTGCGGTCTGACGCCGCGCCCAGCAAGGGGGGAGCCCGTTGGCCATTAACGTCCAGCTCCTGGGTCGGTTCCTCGTGAGCGAGGGAGACCGGCAGCACGAGCTCGTGGTCGCGGCCCAGCGCTCGCCGCCTGTGCCAGCTGGTGGTCATCAGCCCGGGGCGGCGGATCAGTCGGGAGTCGGCACGCGAAGCCCTGTTCCCGTCGCTAACGCCTGAGGCGGCCGCGCGCTCGCTTTACAAAGCCCAGTCGATGGCCCGGTTGGCGCTGAAAGAGATCGGGCCTAAGGCGGCGGGGATGCTGAGCGCTGACCCGGTCCAAATCTGGGTCAGCGCCAATACCGACCTTGCTGTCGACCTCGAGGCCCACGAACAGGCGCTGCGAGCCGCCCTGCAGACCAAAGGCGGCTCGGGACGAGACTCGGCGCTGGTCGACGCCTTATCCACGGGAGGCGTCCCGCTCGAAGACGAGCCCGAGGCCGAATGGGCGGCGCGGGTACGCGAGCGGGTCGAGTACCTGCGTCAAGAGGCACGCCTGGAGCTGGCCCGCGACCGGGCCCGCGGAGTGGGCCGTGCCCACCCGGAACAACTGCTGGATGCTTGGCAGGCGTGCCTGCAAGCGGATCCGTCCGATGAAGAGGCAGCCTCCGCCCTCATGCGCCTTTACCTGGCCCAGGGCCGGCGCCCTCTGGCTATCGGTACTTACGAGCGCTGTAGTGGCGCGCTGGCGGCCCTCGGTTTGAGGACCTCGCTGTCGCTCGACGAGCTGCGAGCCAGTGCTGACCGCGCCCCCTCCCATACCCGCCCGGTCTCGCCCGTTGGGCCGTCAATGGCGACCGCCGCTGGCGGCGAGGAACGCAGGCTGCTGAGTGTCGTTTTCGTCGAACTGTCCCCGCTCGGCCTAGGCCTCCAGGCCGACCCCGAAGACCTCCGCGAGGTTATTGGTGCCGCCCTCGGCCAGGCGATCAACGAGGTCGAGGCGTTCGGCGGCACGGTGGCGTCGATCTCGGGAACGGGCATGTGTGTGTTCTTTGGCGCACCTCAAGCGCACGAAGACGACCCTGAAAGGGCCCTTCGCGCTGGATTGCGGTTGGTAAATGTTGCCCGCGTGGCTAACGAGCACGCTGATCACGGCCGTCGTCAGTCCGGAGGGCGGTGGCCAAAGGTTGCCCTTTCCGTGCGTGTCGGGGTCGAGACAGGCCCAGCGGTGACCGGGCCAGCCGGAGGCGCTGATGGCGCCGGCTACAGAGCGGTCGGCGGGGTGGTGGGGGCCGCCGCGGTCCTCCAGTCCGCCGCACGACCGGGTTCTGTGCTCGTCGGCGCGGCAACACGTCGCGCCACTGAAGGGATTTTCGAGTCGGGGCCCGTTCTCGACGTACCGCTGAGCCCGGGAACTGAGCGGTTGGCCGCGACGTACCTCGTGCAACCGCGCGCCAGCCCGGCCGCAGAACCGGGCCGCCGCCGGCTGGCCGCACAGGCCCCTCTCGTGGGCCGGGACACGGAGTTAACCGTGCTCACACAAGCGGTACGGGCCACTGTGTCGGGGCGTGGCGGGGTTGTGGTGGTCACCGGCGAGCCCGGCGTGGGCAAGACGCGCCTAATCGAAGAGTGCCGCCACTACTTCATGGGCTGGGTGGGGGCCTCGTCGGGCCGCCTGCCTTTGTGGCTCGACGGCCGCTGTGCCTCCTATGCGTCGTCCACCCCGTACGGGGCCTACCAGCAGCTCCTGTCGCGCTTCATCGGTGTACCGCTGGAGGCGGGCGAGGGGCCTCCGGCCCGCGCTCGAAGCGGGGATGCGGGCCGTCCTCGGGAAGGACACGGAGACTGTCTCGTTGCTGGCCCACATGATGGGCTTGCCGGCCGGGGTGGGTGAGGCGCACCTGGCGCAGATGAGCCCGGCGGAGCTCCAGAACATGACGTTCCGAGCTGTGCGGTCGGTGCTGTCCCATCTGGTCCAGCATGGCCCGACAGTGCTCGCCCTGGAAGACCTGCACTGGTCCGACCCAACCTCGCTCCGCCTGACCGCCGAGCTGGCCACGCTGGCCTCTATTGGCCCCTTGCTCATACTGGCGACCCGGCGGCCGGAGCCCGACCCCGGGGTCGGCGAACTGGAGGCCGAGCTGGCAGCTGACCTGGCCCGGCCGTTTCACGTGTTGCAGCTCCTGCCCCTGCACAAAGGTGCGGAGCAGGCCCTGGCGCGCTCGCTCCTGGGCGGCGCTGTCGATGACGAGGTACTCCAGGCCGTCTGCCAGGGTGTCGATGGCAACCCGCTGTTCCTGGAAGAGCGGCTGGCGTCACTACTCGATACGGGCGCGCTCGAACGCGACCACGCCGGCTGGCGGTTCGCACCAACAAACGCCAATGCGGTGCCCGAGGTCCTCGAGCGGCTTATCCGTTCCAGGACCGACCGCCTCAGCCCGGCGGCCCGGGAGGCCATCGTGGCCGCTTCGGTCCTCGGCGAAGAGGCAGAGCGTTCGGCCATCAATGCAGTGTGCGAGCTGGACGGGGCGCTCGACACCGCCCTTTCTGAGCTTGTTGCGGGCGGGCTTCTGGTCGAGGCCCGAAGCCAGCCCGAACCCCTGTACCGCTTCCACCACGCCCTTATTCGAGACGCCACTTACCACGGATTGCTCCGCTCGCAGCGGCGCCAGCTGCACGCACGGGCGGCCTGGCACCTGGAGGCGAACGCTGCCGAGCGGCTCGCCGATGTCGCCGCCGTCCTCGGCCATCACTTCGCTGCTGCTGGTGAGGACGACCGCGCCGTCCACTACCTAGAAGTGGCCGGCGACCGCGCCGACCAGATATTCGCCAACGAAGAAGCCATCGCCCAGTACCGCCGGGCGCTCGCCATCACGAGCGGGGAGGGCATTGGGAGCGAGGACGCACGGACGTCTGGCACCTGGGAGCGAGAGGTGGCAGCGGCCAGGCTCTGCGAGAAACTCACTGACTTGCTCCTGTTTATCGACCGCTTTGAAGAAGC
Organism: uncultured Acidimicrobiaceae bacterium; assembly: GCA_963754115.1. Taxonomy (GTDB): domain Bacteria; phylum Actinomycetota; class Acidimicrobiia; order Acidimicrobiales; family Palsa-688; genus Fen-671. Next base: position 412,378 of record CAVWFC010000011.1, read on the forward strand.
CCGGTTGGCGGGCCTCGCCGGGCTGTCCGTTGTCCGTCCCGAGGACCTCCAACAGGCCGGCAGACTGCACTACCTCCTTGGCAAGGTCGAGTTCCAAGAGGCTCACTTCGACTCCGCCCTGGCCTACTTCGTCGCCGCCGAGGAGCTCATCGGCAAACCAGGGCTGGACGACGACCAGGAGTGGGTCGAGCTTTGGCTGGAGCTGCAGCTTGATGAGAGGTGGCTGATTTACGACGAGCGCAAGGATTTTGAACGCTGCGCCGCTCTAACCGAAACCTCTCGGCTACTCGTGGAGACGAGAGGCGGGGGACCGCATATAGCGGGGTTCTTTTGGTGCCTGGCCACGCAGCATCTGCACGAGCGCCGTTATCGAGTCGACGAGCAGAATCCTCGAAGAGATGCGCCGAGGCGACGAGGCCATGTGGGGACCGGAGCGCGGGGTCCTGGGGTTCCTGCGTCCCGAGCGCGGCCGGTTTTCAAGCGCGTGCTGGCTGGGCGCTGCTCTCACCTGGCACGGAGATTTCCTTGAAGCGCGCCAGACCCTCGAGCGGGCACTGGAGAGCGCAGAGAGGTCGGGTTCGCCCGGGGCACAGGGTGCCGTCCTGGTAGAGATGGCGGTCGTCCACTTTCGTAGGGGCGACGTAGATGCTGTTCGTGAACTCCTGCCAAGGGCGCGGGCGGCGGCCGCCGTTAGAGGCGACTCGTACCACCTGGCGTTGGCGATCGCGTTGCAAGCCTGGGTCGCCTGGCGCGAGGAGCGGCTGGACGAAGCAGTTGCGCTCGGCACCAAGGCGTTCGAGCTCTGGCGCCCGCACCCGAATTTCTACCCGTACTGCCTCGCTGTCTGGCCGCTGGCCGGGGCATACCTGGCTGCCGGCCAAAACGAACGGGCGATGGCGGCGGCACGACGCCTGCTTGACCCAGAGCTGGCCCGGCTGCCCGACGAGCTCGAAGCGGCTGTCTTAGCTGCCTGCAATGCCTGGGATGCTGGCGACCCCGACCGCGCCGGCCACCTCTTGACGGGTTCGGTACAGCTGGCGCGCTCGCTTGGTTACGCCTGAGGTCCGGGTCTGACCTGGGGCTTTGTTCTTAGACGGTGGCTCGGGGGGGAGGACTCGAACCCCCAATGACAGGGCCAGAACCTGTTGTGTTGCCGATTACACCACCCCCGAACGGGCAGACGGTCATGTTAGCCGATCGCGCGGGGGAGGCATCGAGCGCAGGGCCGGGGCCGCGCCGGGATGGGCAACGTTCAGGTGGCGGTGGCCGTCCCGGACGCGGAGCGGTCCTCACTGAGGGCGCGGTCGCGGGCGGCCGCCATGCGGTCCAGTGTGCGCCGGCGCCCAAGCAGGACCAGCGACTCGAACAGCGGCGGGCCCACCGTCCGCCCGGTGACGGCCAGGCGGACGGGCGCCTGAGCCTTGCCGAGGTTGCTGACACCGACGGACGCACCCGCTTCCCGGGTGGCTTCGCGGATCGCCGGTGCCTCCCAATCGCAGTCTTCGTAACGGGCGGCCGTCTCCTCCAATAAGGCGACGAAAGCCGGCTGCTGCCGGCGCACCTTGTCCCACTCGGCATCGACGATGTTTATCTCAGGAGAGACCAGGAAATCGATGATCGAGTACACGTCGGCGAGGGTGCGGGCCCGTTCCTGGACAAGGGGCGCGATCGGCACCCACCGAGTATTTAGCCATTCGTTGGCCCGGGCGACGAACTCGTCCGGAGAAAGCAATCGCATATAGGTGGCGTTGACCGAAGACAATTTTTGCTGGTCGAAAAAAGCCGGCGAAGATTTGACGTTCTCCAGACGGAACTCGTCGATCAGCTCGGGGCGCGACAGGATCTCCCTGTCCCCGCCGGGCGACCATCCAAGCAATGCCAGGTAGTTGAACATCGCCTCCGGGAGGTAACCGTCGTCCCTATAGTCCTCGAGAGCGACTTTGTCCCGTCTTTTGGACAGTTTTTGCCTTGACTCGTTGACGAGGAGGGGAAGATGGGCGAAGAGAGGTGGCTGCCCGAGCTCCAGCGCCTCCCAGAGGAGCAGGTACTTGGGGGTATTGGGGACGTGGTCTTCGCCCCTGATCACGTGGGAAATGGCCATGTCGCCGTCGTCGACCACATTGGCCAAAATGAACAAGGGCTGGCCGTTGGACTTACGGATACTGAAGTCCTCGATGGCGGAGTTCTCGTAAATAACCTCGCCCCGTACGATGTCGACCCAGGAAGTAGTGCCGGTGTCGGGCGTGCGGAAACGGAGCAGCCGCCCCATGGTCGGCTCCAGGTCCCGGCCCCGGCAGTAGCCGTCGTACCCGCACGAGCCGGCCGCTGGCGGGCCGCTTGTTGCGGGCGGCTACGTCCGCGGGGGTGCAGTCGCAGGCGTAGACCAAGTCCTTGGCCAGCAGATGGTCGACTGCGGCCTCGTAGAGCTCGCCCCGCTCGGACTGGAAGTAGGGGCCTTCGTCCCAATCCAGGCCGAGCCACCTCATGGCCCGCTCGATGCCCTCGGCGTGCTCGGCCCGGTTGCGCTGAAGCGTCGGTGTCCTCGATCCGCAAAATGTACGTACCGCCCTGCTGGCGGGCGAACAGCCAATTGTAAAGGGCGGTGCCGCGCTGCCGACGTGGAAATACCCCGTCGGAGACGGCGCCATGCGGACACGAACAGTACTCATAAGGCACGAACCGCGCTCATAGTGGTAAAACTAGCGCCGGCCCGACAAAACTGTGGGGCCGGCACGTCGTCTGGATATTGCGGCCGTTGCTCAATTTCTCGAGCTCCAGGGTTTGAAGACGGAAGGAAACCCCCGACGGCCGATAGCCGCCGGGGCGATGTTTCGGCGTTGAGTGAGGCTGCTCAGCTAGCCAGCAGGTCGCGGGCGTCACTGCCCGCCAGTGCCCGGCGCAGCTTGGTCAGCGCGTCGCGCTCGATGCGCCTGACCCGCTCGGCCGTGAGGTCGAGCAGCTCACCGACTTCGCCCTGGGTCCGGGGCTCGCCCCGGTCCAGGCCATAGCGCAGTGAAAGCACGCGGCGCTCGTCGTCGGACAGGCGCCCGAGGAACTCGTCGATCTGACCGGCGAGCAGAGCCTGGGCCACCGTCTCGAACGGGGATTGCGCCGAGTGGTTGACGACGAGGTCCCCGAGGCTTGTGTCCCCGTCTTCGCCGACGGCCGCATCAAGGCTGACCGGGTCACTGTCGTAGTGCAACAGCTCGGCCAGCACACTCTCTTCGATTTCCAGGGCCTCGGCCAGCTCAGCCAGGGTAGGCGGCCTACCATGCTTGGCTTCGAGCTCTCCCTGGACCCGGCGGGCGCGGCGGATCTCGTCGCCGACGTGAGCCGGGATGCGAACGGTATGGGCCGTGTTCTCTATGGCGCGCCCGATGGACTGACGGATCCACCAGGTCGCGTACGTCGAGAACTTGAAGCCCTTGCGCCAGTCGAACTTCTCGACGGCGTGGATGAGGCCGAGGTTGCCCTCCTGGATGAGGTCGGACAAGGGCAACCCGGACCATTGGTACTTACGTGCCACCGAAACAACGAGCCGGAGGTTGGAGTTGATGAACTGCGTTGTCGCGTCCTCGCCGGCAGCGATGGCCTTGCGGAGCTCCTTCTTGCGGCGGGAGGTGAGGTCTGTGCCGCTCTCCAGCTCCTCACGGGCCGCTTGAGCTGTCTGGATAACCTGGCCGAGACGCATCTCGTCTGCTTTTGTGAGCAGGGGAAAGCTCCCGGCCTCATCCAGGTAGAGGCCGAGCAGATCAGGTCCGGCGCCCATGACGCCTCGAGATGCACTGCGGCGGCTGAAATCGCTCATCGTACCCTTGGCAACGCCCCAGCTAGCAGGTTTGTTCCGTGTTCGACCGCTTTGTGGCGAACACCATTTGCGGCTGGCGATGTTCTACCCACTGAGCGCCCAGAACTTACAATCGTTCCGTCCTTTCCGCGCTCGGTGAGGCACGAGCCTACGCGAACCTATGCTCTCGTCTGTGAATAACTTTACCCCCAGGTGCACAGCAAACGAACAATGATGTCTACGGCTGTCCGGTAACAGAGGACTCAGCCGGCCGCGACACGGCCGTAAGCAAGCCCGCCACCCGGCGCCACCAGCCCGGCCCTTAGTGCCGCTAGCAGCACACCAGCCGCCATCGCCGCCGTTTCAGCCCTCAGGACGTGCGGGCCCAGGCTCACGTGGCGGGAGGGGGGGACCGTGGCGAGTTCCTCGTCTGTCCAGCCCCCTTCGGGGCCGACCAGGACCGTGGGGGTGGCCAGGGTGAGGGGAGCACCGCCCGGTACGGCGAGGGCGACGGTGCCGGCGCTTTGCGTCTCACTGCCGGCCCGGCCCGCTACGGCCACCTGTCCCTCGACCGCCGCCCCTGCCTCGACCGCCATCAGTCCCTCGACCGCCATCGGTCCCTCGACGGTCGGCAACCAGCATCGGCGGCTCTGCATGGCCGCCTGGCGGGCTACCTCCCGAAGGCGCTCGAGCTGTCGCTCGGCGTTGGCCGGGGCCCAGCGGGCCACTGAACGTTGAGCGGTCATGACGACGATGCGGTCGACACCCGCCTCGGTGAGTTTCTGCACCGCCCACTCGGGGTGCCCGCCCTTGGTGAGGGCGAACCCGACTGTCAGCACCGGTTCCGGCGCTGCCTCCCATGCCGGCTCACTCAACGAGGTGAGCTGGGCCGCGGGCCCGTTCCAGAGGAACAACCTGGACCCCCCGCGGCCGTCCGATCCCGACACCATCTCGCCCGGGCGCAAGCGCAGCACCCGTGAGAGATGATGGAGATCAGCGTCGGAGAGGGCCGGCCGGCTCAGGTCTTCGACGAAAAAGTGCGCCACCACCCGGCGCATCTTTTTATCGGCCGACACCCTTTGGACCTGCACTTTTAGCCTCGGACAGGGCCACTACGGAGCCTGAAGTCCGCGAAAAGTCCGCGAGACTTTTTTCCCGGGCGGCATGTAGTACCGCGGCGACACTGTCCAGGTCGTCGGGGAACAGGTCGCTGTAGACATCCAAGGTCATGCTCGCCTTGCTGTGCCCGAGCATGGGTCTGAAGGGCCTTGACGTTGGCGCCGGCCGATACAGCCAGGCTCGCCGCCGTGTGCCTCAGCTCGTGCGGGTGGAGGCCTTCTAATCCGGCGGACGCGGCGGCCTGGTCGAAGCATGACTGACGCCAGCTGTTGACCCGCAGCGGCGTACAGCGGGCCCCGGGGAAGAGGAGCTCGTCCTTCTCACGCCCGGCGCAGAAGGGCACGAGCAAGTCCACCAGGAACGCCGGCACGGGGACGGAGCGGTGCTCGTTGTCCTTGGGTGCTCCCCAGACGAAGTGGCCCCGGACCAGTGTCACGGAGCGTTCAATCGCGATCCGCCGGCGGAGCGGGTCGAAGTCAGAGACGCGGAGGGCTGCCAGTTCGCCCCACCTCAGACCGCAGTACCCGAGCACGAGGAAGATAAGAGCGTCCCGCTCACCGAGCTCGCCCACCAAGCGGGATAGCTCGAGGTGGTTCAAGTAGCGGTGCTTGGAAGGCGGGACCTTCCGCAAGTTGATATCCCGGGCCACGTTGCGCTTTACCCGGTCGTCCTTCACGGCCAGCTCGAGCATGAGACTGAGGACCTGGTGCACCTTGTGGGCGGTCGCCGGTGCCCTGGTAGCCGTAACAGTGGAGATGAACGCCTGGGCCTCGACGTAAGTGAGCTGGCCAACCTGGCGCCGACCGAGCACGGGGATTATGTGCACGCCCACGACGTTCTCGTAGCGGGCGTACGTCGAAGGTGCCAGGTGCGATTGCGTCCGCAGCCACATCAAGGACAAGTCCTTGACCGTGATCGTGCCGCCTCGCTCGTCGAACCATTCGCCGCGCTGGACGTCGGTGCGCGAGCTTTGCTCCCACCTCTGGGCCAGGACCTTGGTCGCGAAGGTGCGCTGACGTTCGCGCCCGTCGGGACCTCTGTGGCTGGCTTCCCACTTCCCGCTAGCGGTCTTGTTGACGGCCATTGTCGTCCCTTTCTTCCTCTGCGATAACAGCGTCGACGGCGTCCCTGAGTGCGGCGTCCTTGCGGATCGCAGCTTCCACGTCGGCCATCACCACGGCGTCCTCGGGCGTCAGCTTGGGCGGCCATTGCCCGAGCTTTTTTGCAGGTCCACCAGGAGGAAGAACTGGCCCCAGGCGCGGGCGAACCTGTTCTCCATGACCTCGACCACCGCCTTCTGGTCGGTCAATGCCTGGATTGCCTGCGCCAGGCCGACTAGGGCGTGGTGCAGGTCCGTGGCTGCCACCTGGTCGAGCATGAAGCCGAGGACCATGGCCAGCCCGCAGGCCTCGTCATAGCTGACGGTGCGCGTCCCGGCCTCGATGCGGTTCACCGTGGTCTGGTGCCACTTGTGCCCCATGTGTGCCATGGCTTTGGCGAGTTCTTGCTGGCTCATGTGGCGCTGTTCTCGTCGCTCGCGTACCTCCAGGCCAAGCCGATAGCTGAGCCCTCCCGCCCTGTAATCGTCCTTGGCCATCGTTGGTACACGCTAATACCGTTGGGGTGTTGACGCAACTCGGAGCCGCATAATATGCTCCCATGTTGTTGATCCAACACGCCAGAAGAGAGGAGACGCAGTGACCACCAGACGTGCCCCGACGGATGGCGGGACGAGCGGTCAGGCCGCAGGACCAGCCCCCGAGTTCGCTTTGTCGGACGTGGTGACAAGCGAAGAGGCAGCCCGGATCGTGGGCGTGAGGGAAGGGACCTTGCGCTGTTACCGGAGCACCGACCAGGGGCCGCCGTGGTTCCGGCTCGGCGGCCGGAAGATCGGTTACCTCCGCCAGGACCTCGAGCAGTGGCTCCGGGCCAGGATAGAGAGCTCCCGGGTCGAACCCGGCAATGCCTGGCGCGGTACCTCGTCTCCTCCTGAGCTGCCGCCCGAACCGCCCCCGGCGCCACGGCGACGTCGGAGCGCGGCCTAAGGCAGTCCCCGCTTTGCCTGAGCAGTTACCGGGCGCAAGTCGTCCCCGAGGGCTGTTCTTCGGGGGAGGTGCGACTCCTCGGCGCCCACTGAAAGACCCCACTGAAAGAAAAGGCCGGCCTCGCCGGGCCGGGCCTTTTCCACAACTTTGGAGGTTTACCTGTGCAACAGGGATTCTACCTGCGCTTTCGCTCGTGGGCTGGCCACGAGGGCCCGAGCAGTGACGACAGGCGGGCGGGCTGTGGGCGGCGTCATTGTGGCCCGGCACACTGCTCCCGCCCGGCTCCGCTGTGGCTGCTGCGGCTGCGTTGTCTCGGCCGGTGACGTCATGGTCTCGGTGGAAACCCCGGCGGGCGAGCTCGTGACCGTGTGCTCCGAGTGCGCCCCCGAAACGGGCACACCGTGACCCCTTTGCAGCTGGTCCTGGACCGCCTCACCGAGGCCGGCTGCCCGGCCCGGCGTTCGGGAGCGGCCTGGAGCTGCAAGTGCCCGAGCCATGATGATAAGGCCCCTTCGTTGTCAGTCTCCGAAGGCAACGACGGCCGGGTGCTGGTCAACTGTCACGCCGGCTGCTCCCTCGAGGCGGTGCTCGAGAGCTTGAAGCTCAAACCGAGCGACCTTTTCCCGCCCCGGCCGAAGCGGGAGAGAGCCGAGCCGGAGGCGATCTACGACTACGTCGACGAGACCGGCCAGCTCCTATTCCAGGTCGTGCGCCTGGAAGGCCACAAGTTCTTCCAACGCCGCCCCGACGGTAAGGGCGGATGGGCCAAAAACCTAGGCTCACAAGGCGAGTTCTTTACCGCCTCCCCGAGGTCCTGGCCGCCGTAGCCACCGGGCGGACCGTGTTCGTGGCCGAAGGGGAAAAGGACGTCGACGCCCTGGTGCGGGCCGGCGAGGTGGCGACGTGCAACCCGATGGGGGCGGGGAAGTGGCGGCCCGAGCACGCCCAGGCGCTGGTGGGCGCGGCCGTGGTCGTCATCATTGCCGACAAAGACGACGCCGGGCGCGCCCATGCCTTCAACGTGGCCAAGAGCCTGCGTGGCCAGGTCGGCCAGCTCGTCATCGCCGAGGCCCGGGTGGGCAAGGACGCCGCTGATCACCTGGCCGGTGGCTTTGGTGTGGACGACTTCGTGGGGGTGGAGGACTCTGGCGGGGCTGTCCCCAGCTCCACCGCGGCCGAGCTGCTCGAGCGGGTGAGCCAGGTGTTGCGACGGTTCGTCGTGTGGCCGTGCGACGAGCAAGTGCATTTTGTGAGCCTGTGGGTGGTTACACACCTACGTCTTCGAGTCCTTCGACACGACGCCCTATCTCGACGTTTCTTCGGCGGCTAAACGCTCGGGCAAGACCCGGCTGCTCGAACTCCTACGCCAGCTCGTGGCCCGGCCCTGGGCTGTGGTCGAAGCGAGCGAGGCCGTCCTGTTCCGCTTTGTCGCCAGCAACAAACCGACTCTTTTGGTCGACGAGGTCGACGCCACCTTCGGCAAGGACTCCAAAGTCACCGAAGGCCTGCTTATCTACAACGCCGGTTATCGTGTCGGCGCCACCGTGCCCCGCTGCGTCGGCAATAACCACGAAGTGGTCGACTTCGCCGTGTACTGCCCCAAGGCCTTCGCCGGCCTGAACGGCTTACCGGACACGGTGAAGGACCGCTGCGGCCGGGTGGAGCTGCGGCGCCGGGCCCGGCATGAGCCCAAGCCCGAGCGCATGCGCCTGTCCAGAGTGCGGGCCGAGCTGGAGCCCCTGACGGCCCAGCTGGCTTACTGGGCGTTGTCGGCCGCCGACGCGCTGGCCGGCGCCGAGCCCGAGCTTCCCGAGGAGCTGAACGACTGTGCCCAGGACGGCGCCGAGGTGCTGGCTGCCATAGCCGACCTGGCCGGCGGGGACTGGCCCGAGCAGGCCCGCAAGGCACTCGTGGTGGTGATGGGAGGCGAAGAGGAGAGCGACCACGGCGTGGTGCTGCTCGGGCATGTGAGGGAGGCCTTCGACGCCCTGGGCGTGGACGTGACCGGGGAGCCGATCGACCGCATAACCACGGCCGACTTGCTCGGCCGTCTCATCGCACGCGGTGACGACTCGCCGTGGGCGAACTGGTGGGGGAAGGACGTCGAGGAGGGCAAGCTACTCAAGCCGTCCCAAGGCCTGGCCCGGGCGCTCAGGCCGTTCGGGGTCCGCTCGAAGGACTTCCGCCTCGGGGGAGGCATCGTGAAGGGCTACCTGCGGGCCAGTTTCGTTGATGCCTGGAGCCGCTATGTGGTGCCGTGGTCGTGTTGGCCCCCCTTGTTGCGGTGTCAACACCGCAACACCGCAACATGCCTGGTCAGAGGCCATTTCCGGTTTGTTTGCGAGGAAAGCGAAAAGTGCGCCTGACCTGCGGTGTTGCGGTGTTGCGGATTGCACACCGCTACAGGGGGCCGGAACACCGCTACGCGCCAACCGAAAGGAGCAATCGTGAGCGACCCCTGGCGGCGCCCGCGCCCTGGTTGCCATCGGCGACCTGGCCCGCTCGGGGGCGTGACTTCGACTCAGACGACTTGATCGCCAAGGTCGGTCACCCCGACGACCGCCATCACCACAACGGCGCCAACAGTGCGATCGGCTCGCTGTTCCGGGAGGGCCACGCCAAAGGGTTGATCGAGCCGACAGGGGAGGTCCATAACTCCCGCCAAGCCAAGCGAAAGGGCGGCCTGGTCCGGGTCTGCGCGGCACCACGACGCCCTCCCTGCTCGAGGCTGAGCCATGAGCGACGGCCAGGCTTACCACGGTCGCCAGGCTGCCGACCTTTCAGCCGACGACGGAACGGGGCAATGGCTGGCCTTTTGGAACGACGGCAGGCCCGTGGTCGACGTCCTGGAGACCTTCGACAAGATGCTCTTTCGCCTTCACGAGCAGTACCGGGTGCCGTGGCCGGTGCTGGTCTTGTTCGCCGGCGTCTGCGGTCAGGCCAACGAAGCTCTAGACCAAGGCCGGTCTTGGCCTGCCCTCCCGGACGACGCAACCCTGGACAAGCTCCAGGCCATCTTCACTCCGCAACGCGGGCGTCTGTGACGGCTCCGCTGGTGGCTGCCAGCGGGCCGATAAACCCCAAGCGATAACCAAGGAGGCACCTATGGAAATGGAAGCTCTGGCGTCAATTGCAATTGACGCCACGCCCCTCAAGCAGCCGGCCTGGATGACATGCCCTTGTGGGCCGTGCCGGCGCCGGCGCAACCGCCCCAAGGACAGGAAAACCGACCAGCGAAAAATGGCCGGCCTCGTCGGTCAGTTGAACAAGTACCCGGAGTGGGCCCGCCGCAGCGGGCTCCCGGTCCTGGCCGACATGGTGGCCCTAAGAGAGGTCCTGGACTCGGTTATCGACCAGGCCGTCGACTTCTGCCGGTCGGAGACGTGGAAAGCGTCATGGGCCGAAATAGGCGACGCCACCGGTCTGAGCCGCCAAGCCGCTCAGCAACGGTGGGGTGCTGTTGGGGGGGGCCCGCAAGCCGGGCGGCCAACCGAGCTCACTGCGGTGACTTTTACGGGGCACCCTCAAAAGACGGCCCAGGCGGCCCAGTACTACCGCCTCCACGGCAAGGCCGAGCAAGCGGAGCGCCTCGAGGCCGCGTTGACCGCAAGCGGGCGCTGTAAATGCTGCGGCCGCCGATTGACGGACCCGCAGAGTGTCAACGCCGGCATCGGCCCCGAGTGCGCCGCCAAGCAACCCAAGGAGGGCCAATGAAAACCCACACTCGCCAACGGGGCTTGGCGCCAGCCGACCGCTGCGACGTCTGCCGTGGCCGAGGCCTCCTGGAGCTGAGGCCGCTACCCGACGGCCGCTTCGCCTGCCCTACATGCCGGGCCCGCCTCGAGCAGCGCGCCGAGGCCCGGGGCGCTGAGGCCAAACGAGCGGGGCAGTCATGAGCGAGCCCTATCAGCTGCTCCCGCCGTTCCCCGCCGACGAGCCCCAGATTTCCCGTGGGAGTACCACGGGAAACAAAAGGGCCGGCTCCCACGAAGAGGCCGGCCCTCAAACGGAAAGGAATTACCCAATGACGGCAACCACGAACTTACCCCACGACCACGCCACCGTCGTCGAGGCCGGTCAGTGCCCTCAATGCCGCCTCCACAACATCGAGGCTCTAAGAGAAGCGCCCAGCGTCTTTGTTCTCAGTTTCTACAACGAGTGCCGCGGCAGGCCATTCGTTCGGCGTCGACGACCTCGGCCAGGAGTTGTTGCACCTCGGGGCCGCTGACCACCTGGCCGTCGTCCGCACCTGGATAGATGACGAAGGCGCTGCCCTCGAGGCGGCCTGGGCCACTGGGTGCAACCCGGGCGGGCTGGCCTACTTTGAGAGCGCGGCGCCGATGAGGTCGAGCGCTCGGGCGTCCCATGGTTCACCGTGGTCGAGGGGCCGATTGCCACCCGGGCCGCCTCGAGGCCCGTCGGCCTCGACCCCGACGGCGGCTGCCCCGTATGTCGTGCTGAGCACGAGGCGGGCCAATCAGCGAGCACAGCGACCGCGACCGGGAGCAATTCGCCGCCATCGTCAACGACTTCGACCTCGCGTGCCTCAACAGCCCGGAGTTCCAGTGGTGCCCACATTGCGGTACCCGTTGGGCCGGTCCCGGCGACTGTCCGGGTGCGAGGCGCGTGATTACCTAGATGAGCCCACCAGCAGCGCGTGCAGCGCTCCCGACGGCGAGGTTGGCGCATGCCCGCGGGCGCCGTCTACGTCGGGCGCGGGCAGCCGGGCACCTGGGGCAAACCGTTCCGCACTGGCCCTGACCTCGACCGGGCGGCCGCGGTGGCCGCGTACCGCCGCTGGCTCGCCCGGCCCGAGCAGGCCGAGCTGCGGCACCGGGCCCGGGCCGCGCTGGCCGGCCGGGACCTGGTGTGCTGGTGCCCGCTGGAGGGACCGTGCCATGCCGACGTCCTGCTCGAGGTGGTGAACGGGGCGCGGCTGTGACCCGGAGGATCTCGACCGTCGTGTTCACCAACAACGCCGACCTCATCGCCGACGTCGCCGAGCTGCGGTTCCGCCCTGACGACGTCGTCCTGGACGTCACCTTCGGCCGGGGCACTTTCTGGAAGAAGTACCGTCCGGCGAACCTGATTGCCCACGACATCCGCCTCGACGGCGTCGACTTCCAGTGCCTGCCCGAAGCCGACAGTTCCGCCGACATCGTGGTGTTCGACCCCGACTACACCTCCACCGGGAACAAGGCAACCTCGACCATCCCCGCCTTCTCCGACCGCTATGGGATCGGCGAAGTCAGGGGCTGGCAGGCACTGTTCGCCAAGGTGGGCGCCGGCCTGAAAGAGTGCGCCCGGGTGACGCGTCGAGAGCTGTTGGTGAAGTCGGCCGACTACGTGGAGAGCGGCCAGCGTCGCTTCTTGCACCACCACGTGGTCACGACGTGCCTGGAACTCGGGCTCACCCAGGTCGACGAGCTGGTGCTGGTGCGTGCCCACCCCGGCCCGCAACCGGCATCCAACCTGGACGGCACCCCCCGGTGCCAGGAGCACGCCCACCAGGCCCACAGCTTCCTTTCAGTGTTCCAGGTCCCGCGCTGATGGCTGACGGCTCGCCGGCACCGGCCGCCCTCGACGGCCAGGGCAACGACGAAGTCGTCGAGCGGTTGGTCGCCCAATTGCGTGAGCAACACGCCGAGATAGAGCGCCTCCGGCTCGCCCTGGCCGAGGCCGAGCTGACCGTGGCCGGCATCGGCACCCTGATCGACCCGACCGACGGGTCGGCTTTCCTCGAGGTGGCGGAGTTGCTCGACGAGACCGGGCGGCTCGACCTCGAGCGGGCCAAGGCGGCGTTGAGCAACTTGGCCCAGCAGAAGGCCTACCTGGCCGCTCCGGCCGGCCCGCCTCGCTTCTACGGGAGGCGTCCTTGACCCGGGGCGTGAAACTGTAAAACAAATGGCGACCCGGGGGCCCTCGTGGACGAGCTGGCCGCCGCCGCCGCCCATGCCGCTCGCTCGCTGCTCGGGTATGCCGGCCGATGTGTTCGTCCCGGCCTCCGAGGCGCCGGCCTCGGTGCGAGTGGCGAAGAAGGTCTGCGGCGAATGCGCCGAGCTCGACGGGTACCGGCAGTACGCGCTGGGCATGCCGTGGCTGCGCGGCGTGTGGGGCGCCAGCACTTCCCAGGAGCGGGAGCGGGAACGTAGGCTCGGCCGTGGTGGCGCTGTGACCGACCTGGCCGACCTGGAGCCCACCGCCGACGAGCTCGAGGCCCTGGACCGCGACGAGGCCGAGGCCTTCGACGAGCGCCCGGCGTTGGCGGAGCTGCCAACCTGCCCGATATGCGTGAGCCGCTCGGCGTCGAGCGCCTCCGCATCGGGGCGAAGACGTGCGCCAAACCGGAGTGCCAGGCCACACGAAAACGGTTGCGAGACCAGGCCAGCAAGCAGCGCAATGGCTCGGCGACGTCGACGCCGGCAAATCGGTACCGTGGTGCCGATTTGGGGGCACGGGACGGCTTAGCGGTTGTGGCCGACCAGTACGCCGGCGACGGGCTCGGCCCTCTGCTCGAGCAGGTGGCAGCGGCGGCCCGCCACCACCCGAGCGCGGTGATCACGGTCCGCCTCGACGGTTTGCGGGTGCGGGTACAGGCGGTGCCAACGTGAGCCTGGACCTGGCTCCCTCCACGATCGGCCAGGGCGTCTCGATCGAGTTGCGAGACCTCCCCCAGGGCGGCACTCTCCTGTTCCACTGGGGCGACTGGTCGGCACCGCAGTACGTCCCGGTGGCCGCCCCGAGCGACCCCACCGTTGTCCCGCATGTCTACCCCTGGTCGCCGACGTACACGATCGACGTCGATTGCTGGGAAGGCGACGGGACGTTCTTCGGATCGGGCCGCTCCGCGGTGGTGATCCCCTTCCAGCCCGCCGCCACCTGGGGCGACCCCGCTGTCACATGGGGCGACGTCGAGTGGAGCTGGGGCGGCTCCGACCTCGGACCAGCACCCGGCCCGGCCCCGGTCATAACCGGCGTGGTGCCGGCCAACGGGGCCGGTGCCGGTGGGAACGGGGTGCTGATCGACGGCAGCGGCTTCACCGGCGCCACCGGGGTGACCTTCGGCGATGTAGCCGGCACCGGCTTCATAGTGGCCAGCGACACCGTCATCGGCGTCACCGCCCCGCCGGGTACGGGCGTGGTCGACGTGGTGGTGCGCCACCCGGTCGCCAACGCCACCCTGGCCGACGGCTACAGCTACGACAGCTCCCGAAGGCGGGGTGTACCTGCTGAAGTGGCGCCGGCTGGCAAAGTGACAGGCCCGGCAAAGTGACAGTCCCCCCCACCGCATAAGGGCCCTCGTCCTCCGCCTGTCATACGGGCGTTATACGATGGGGTGTGCAGATCGTTATCCTGTGGGACGACAACAACGTCACCCACATCGCCCGCCGCCACGGCGTCACCCCGAGCGAGGCCGAGCAGGTCGTCTTCTCTGAGAAAGCCCTTCGGCGGGACGCCAGTTCGGTGCGAGCCGGCCGGCTCGTCGTCCTCGGGCCTACCGAGGCGGGCCGCTTGCTGGCGGTCGTGCTGGACCGCCCGAGCGCCGGTGGCTTTGCCTACTGCGTGACCGCTCGGCCCATGTCTGCACACGAACGACGCGACTACGAGAGGACCGACAAATGACGAAGAGCTATGAAGCCGAAGCCGCCGAGGCGGACGAGCGTGAGTACCTGGCCTCGGCCCTCCCCCCGGCCGATGTGGATGTGGAGCTCGACCCTGGCCCCAAGTCGGCCATCGCCATCCGCCTCGACGCCGCCGACGTCGAGCGCTTGAAGGCCCGGGCCGACGCCGAGGGCATGGGCTTCACCCAGCTGGCCCGCCAGTGGATACTGGAACGGCTCGAGGAGGACAGCACGGTGCCGGCCGATGCCGAAGCCGCCCTGGCCACGCTGCGCCGCTACGTGTCAAACGTGAGGGTCGTCAGGCTCTCGGCCCACCCTCCGACGGAGCCAGCAGCGAGCGAGCGCGCCACCAAAGCCGTCGACCTTCACGGGCAGCAAGGGAAATCAACAGGCCCCCCCAGGGCATAAAGGGCCATGGCCTTTCGCAAGCGGGACTTCGTCGACGACGACCGCGCCGGCGAGATAGAGGACCGCATCGCCGCCCTGGAAGCCAAGGTGGCGGCGCTCGAGCAGGCCCTCGACGAGCTCACCGAGGGGGCGTGGCGCTCGGCCTCAGAGGGTGGGGGGGCCGAAACCTAGGCGCTGCCTCGGTTTTCGATAGGCCCCCCAGGGCCTGATGGGGGTCGCTCGCCGGGAGATTATGACCGACACTAAATCGTTTAGTGTCGACCAAAGTTGCCCGCCCTGGAGGCCAATGGCCCGGGCACGGCAAAGCCCCCTCTCGACGCGGGCCCTGGCGACGGTGCCCCCTGCGAGCTGGCCCCCAGGTCGATTGCCCCATGGGCCGATGGGGCGAATGATGGTCCCCAGGTCGATAAGCCCACCAGGTCGCATAGCCCCCGTGCCGACCGTCCCGCCGGCGGCATGCCCCGCCCTCGAGCAGCCCCCCCTGCAGCCCCCGGGCCTTATGTACCGGGCCTCTCGCTTGGGGCCTAGCCCCGCCCCGCCATCGTCCCCATGGCCTACCGCCCCGGTCGGCCGCACCCGCCCTGCCTCCACCGCGATGCCCCCCTGCCCTCTCGTCCCCTCGCCCTGTCCCCTGTACGCCCGTCTAAGGCCCCGGGCCCGAGGACTGACGAGCACCCCGGCCGGGCAACGGACGCCCCTACGGCTGAAGGGGCCATGCTCTCCGGAGCCGTGGCGAGCACGCCTGCTCCCTCGAGCTCGGAGCGGCCGCCTCCCCCGACGCGCTGGTTATAAGTCGTGGGGCACCACGACCAGCGCGGTCGGTCCGTCGCGCCGGTGGACGCGTCCCTCGCGTTGGGGGGCTCAGGTGGGCGGCTCGGCGGGTGAGTTGTCGGTCCGAGAGCGGGCGCGGTGCGCGTCGCGATTGCGGAGCGCGTCCGGCGCGGGTAATCGACACGTCGATGGATCCGGAAAAACCTGGGGTGCGCGTGGGATGGAGAGGGTGGGGTACACCCAGCGTGCCCCGGTTCGTCCGCGGACCGTTGGGGCCAGCCCGGGCGTGCGTCCGCGAATCGGGACATTTTGGCCCAAGGGCCGCGCTGGGTGCCCAGGCGCCGGCAACGGCCCCGGCCACTGGCGCCACGTCTCTCGTTTCCGCCGATGGCGTAGACGCGGTACCACGTCTACAGAAATGACTTTCGAGTGCTACACCCCGGCGGCCTGGGCTCGGGCCTCGAGGCCCGCGTGGGCGACGTTGCTCGGCCCGGGGGCGCCAAAGCCCCGGCAAACCTGGTGGCAAATTGCCGCAAGGCGGGACGAGCGAAGTAGTGAAGCCGCCTTCGTATTCATGGGGCGCGGCCGGCACTGCCTCGTGATATCGGGTCAACGGCACGCGACTAGCGGGCCATGGATGGCCTGGTCAGAGGCCTTTTTCAGATTTTTTCGTTTTATCGTGCCTCTCGGTAACTACCTACTTCATGCAGAACACACACGCAGCTTTATTGGCGGCGCTGATCGTCCTAGTCGTAGGTGACATCGTCCTCGCTTTGGTTGCGGGGCCAACCACAGTTACCGTCATCCCGCTCGGCATCGTCGCGCTGGCCCGGCTAGTGGCCGAATGGCACAGGTCGAGAGATCCAGATGGTGCAAAACTGACCAACGTGTCCAATCTCAGAGGCGGCCGCAGCGGCCACCCAGTCAAGCCGTCAGCGCTGCGCCTGCTCGAGGGCAACCCGGGCAAGCGCAAGATCGTGCCCGAACCAGCGGCCGCACCCGGCGACTGCGAGCCGCCGCCGGAGCTCTCCGAGGCTGCCCGCAGGGTGTGGGAAACCCTGGCGCCCGAGCTGGAAGGAGTCGGGCTGCTGGCTCCCCGCTACACCGGCCAGTTCGCCATGTTCTGCGAGGCCTTCGCCGCCTGGAGACGGAGCGCCGACCTGGTGGCCCTGGCCGGTCCTCTGGTCATGCGGGGCGACGTGCTGGTCTCGAACCCGGCCAGCCGCGAGTTCGCCAGGTTCGGTTACCTGTCCCGCGCCCTCGGGGCTGACTTCGGTCTCAGCCCGAGCGCTGTCACCGGCTTAGGGCGGGCCATGGCCGAGCAGCTCGAGCCGGGCCAGAGGTCGCCGAGCCGCCTGCTTGGGTGAACCGTGCACGCCGAAGGGCGAGGATCGAAGCCACGATAACGGCGTTGGACAAAGCCGTTCCTGCCCGGTCAACAGCGCCGGCGTGTTGCGACCGGTGGAAGATCCCAAGAGCGAGCAACAACGCTGCCCCGGTGGCGACCGTAACGGCGGTGGCTCTTGCGACCGGGGCAACCATGCCGTATAGCCAGCGAACTGCCTTCAGAATCGAGCGCGACGGCCCTGACGAGCTCGATGACTCCGTTGGCGTCCTGTTCGCAGCGGAGTAGGTCGTTGAAGTCCATGCCCGAGCGAGCGTAGTGGGCCGCATTGCGCACTTGGCGCGAGCTAACGGAATGGCCACGGGCATAGGTGACGGGCCACGACCGTCACAGCTGATAATCGGCGGGTGCGCAAATTGCTCAATATTCGTCGGAACATTGAGAAATTGCGCAGCGCATTAGCGGTGGCACACCCTCCTGACTGGTACACCGCCCTCGACCAGCACGTTTGCCAACTTTGCCCGCCAAACCGTCCACCACGTTGCCCCGTGCTCCCCGCAAATGAGGGCGCCGCTACCATTACACGTCCGGGCGACCTGGGCTTTTACACCCGCACCCGCTGGTCATCGACAGTTGCAACACTCAATCGTTTAGTGTTGCAACTCGTCGCACTTCCTCGGCCAGCCACCGGCCGTTAGAGCCGGCGACGAGGTCATGCGGCAATGGCCTTGCCGATTTGAGTCTCGGTCGCGTAGGCCCGGGCCGCTCGCGTGGGCAGAGTGGTGGAGGAGCCGAAAAGGAGGAGCGATGAGCGTTGACGACGTGAAGGCCGAAGCGGCCCGGGCCAAGGCGGCGGCCGAGCGCAAGATCGCCGAGCTGCGGGACAACCAGCACTTGAGCCAGGAGGGGCGCCGGGCCCTCATAGCCGTTGTTATCCGGGACTGCGACCGGGTGCTCGAGCAGCTCCGCCACCGGGTCACAGACGAGGCAGCGGCGGACCGCCGAGCGCTGGAGAAGAAGCTCTGGGGCAACCCGGCCCCGGGCGAGCTGGTGGCCTGGCGAGACAGCCTGGCCCGGGTGCGGGCGCTGAAGGACCGGGACGAGGCCGCCGCTCTGTGGCGGGCCGCCGACTTGAGCGACGATCAGCAGATGCTCCGGGCCATGGTGCTCTCCGGCCGCTTCGGGGACCTCACGGCACGTTACGAGACCGAGCACCCCCGCTTCGCCGAGGCGGCGCATGCCTTGCGGCAATTCGACCGGGCCGACACCGCTACGGCGAAATTGAGCCTGTCGATGGCGCTTTCGCCTCCGTTCGCCCCCGAATTGAGCGGGGTCAACCCTGGCGGGATCAGCCGGTTGGCGGCCCAGGCCGACGCCGGCTGAGCCTAAAAACACCGCCAGCCTGGCGGTGTTACGTCTCCGTCGGCCGTGATTGAAGCCAAGGCACTCCCGTCCCGGACGCTCGTGGTGGCAGACGGCTGTTGACCCAAGCTACGCAGTCGGCGGCGGCCGAGCTCTGCCACTTGACGTCCAATCGTTTGTCGGCTTTGACGTCCCACCAGTTGCCCTCGACATCCTGCGCAATGAGAACGAGAACTTCCACGCTCCCACGCGTGCGCTCGTCTCGCCCATTCGACCGAGCATGACGGACGCTGTTGCGTCGGCGCCGACCGAGAAGTCAGACATGTACAGGAAGCTCCCGGAGTGGGCCGCGACCGCGGACTACAACGAACCCCTGGACGACTGCACCGCCGGCGTTCACGGCCGTAACCCTCAAGCCACTCGGGCCAACAGGATCGAGGAAAGTGAAGCGAGGGCGGGGCTTGAGGTCCCTCGCTCTTGCGCCCTGGAACGACCGAAATGCCCTGACCGCATAGACGGCCACGACGATCGCAGCGACCGTGCCCACTACTGAAACGACGCCGTCGAACGTCACAGGGGGCCAGCGCCTATTTTGCTTGCGCGTCGCGAAGCCAGGCCACCAGTCGATGACCGAAGTCGGTGAGCGGGAGGGGTGTCGGCCCCAACCAGTCAACGGCGTTCTCGGGGGCCGACACGACTCCCTGCCCGAGCAAGGCGGACTTGTACGGCTCGTCGACCTGGATCGGTGGCGACGGGGGGCGGCTCCGTTCCCGGTCTTCCAGCCTGGCCAGGAGGGCGAAATGGGGGCTGTCCAAGGCGGCCAGCGCGTGGAGCAGGGCTGCGTCGTCGTCCAGCTGGGCGTCGTCGTTGATCGCTTGACCGACCACCCGGCCCATGGCGACCCGCTTTGCTTCGTTCGAGCTACGAGCCCCGGCCTCCAGCGCTTCTCGCAGCATGTCTCGGAGCCGCTCATCCTCTCCTACCCGCTTCACGAACCGAACGTCGTCGTCCACGACGCCCCTGGCGGCATTTGCGACGTCGGCCACTCGGCGTCGGTCGTCCTCCATTGCCTTCTGAAGCAAGATGACGAGCGAGCCTCCGAGGTAGGGGACCGCCGACACTGCCGCGAGGAAGGCGGTTTCACCCCAGGTCATCCCGTCGGGGAGGGCGGGCTCTTTCTCAGTCCGGTCGTTTTTGAGCGACGACGGCTCCTCGGCACTCGCTTCGGACCTCTTCGGTTTCGTTCTGTGGTCCTCCTTGGAAGCGTTCCCTGGGCGCGGGGATAATCACTGAGCGGTGACGATCGCTCCACGCCAAGTCCGCGAAAAGTCCGCGGACCTATTCACGCTCGTTCGTTCTTGCCAACGTCCTCAACAACAAAAGTGCAGGTCAGGGCATGTTAGTGAGGTTGGCCGCAGGTCAAAAAGGTGCCAAAAACGCCACCACCCGGCGCATCTTTTTCCCCTTACTTGAACGCGCTTCGTATGCGCGAGAAGAGGCCCGCCTCCGGCGGCGCCACGTCCTCTCCGCGCTCGGCGGCGAACCGGCGCAGCAGCTCTTCCTGGGACGGTGTGAGGTCCGCCGGCGTCTCCACGTCCACCGTCACGATCAGGTCGCCCCGGCCCCGCCGTTGCAGGTGCGGTACTCCCCGGCCCCGCAAGCGCACCTCCTGGCCGTTGGGGCAGCCCGGGGTGAGGGTGATCTCTTCGGGGCCGTCCAGCGTTTCCACCTTGAGCTGGGCACCCAGCGCGGCCTGGGCCATCGACACCGGCAGGACCGCCCTTAGGTCGAAACCGTCGCGGTGGAGGGTGGGGTGAGGACGTACCCGCAGGTGCAGGTAGAGGTCACCTGGCGGCCCGCCGCGCGGCCCTGCCGCGCCCCGGCCGTCAGCCGCAGGGTCGAACCGTCGTCCACGCCGGCCGGGACGTCGACCGTGTAGGAGTGGTCCTCTATCCGCCTGCCCTGGCCCTTGCAGTCGTTACAGGGGGAGGCAATTTCTTCACCGGTCCCTCCGCAGCGAGGGCACGGGCTCGACGTCACCATCTGGCCGAGCAGCGATTGCCGCACCCGGCGCAGCTCGCCCTGCCCGTTACAGGTAGAACAGGTCACCGGAGTGGTCCCCGGGCGGGCACCACTGCCTTCGCAGGTCTCACAGACGGTGGCGGTGCGCACCGAAACGTCCTTTTTCGTCCCGAGGACGGCTTCGGCGAACTCGATGTCCAGGATGGCCTCGACGTTCTCTCCCCGGGGCGGCCCCGCCCGTCTTTGCGCCCCCCGGGGGCCAAGGAGGCCCGCCGCCGCCGCCGAAGAAAGCGTCGAAAATGTCCCCCAGGCGCCACCTGCGCGAAGCCGGAAAAGGGATCGGCGACGCGGTCGCCATCGGCGCCGAACATGTCGTACTGGCGCCGGCGCTCGGGGTCTTTCAGGGTCTCGTAGGCCCGGTTGACGAGCTTGAAGCGTTCCTCGTTGGCTTCGGCCTCGGCCGGCGGCCCCGCGTGACGGTCAGGGTGGACTCGCGCGCCAGCTGACGGTAGGCGCGTTTGATGTCGTCGTCGGTGGCGTTACGGCCGACGCCGAGGAGGGCGTAGTAGTCTTCCTCAGCCACGGTGCGTCGCTCCTTTTGCTGCCTTTGATGACCTTCTCGGGCCGTCCAGCTACGCTGGCCACCGCCATCGACACCCTCGCTGAGCGCCTTGCTCAACCTCTTTGATACAACGGCGACAGCAGCGAGGGTCTGGTCGTAATGCATCCTCGTCGGTCCGAGTACACCCACGGTACCGGCCCTTTCACCGTCTACGTCGTAGGGGGCGACGACGACGGAACAGTCGGCCAGTGAGACGAGCCCGTGCTCGGCCCCGATAGCCACGGTAAGGCCCCGGTCGAGGACATCTTTGAGGAGGGCCACCAGGACGTACTGCTGCTCGAGGATGCCGAGCACCGTCCGGATCGTGCCTACTGCCTCGAACGCGGCGGCCATCCTGGCCGCCCCACCCACGAAGACGTGCCCCGGACGCGTCTGGGGCAACGGCATCCGCAAGGCCTGTACGGCAGCGCCGGCGAGCGCGTCCACCGTGAAGTCACCGGTGGCGGGGACGGCATCGTTTTTCTCGAGCGTGGAACCACCAGGAACCCGGCCACGGTCGTCGAGGCCTGCTCGACCTGAGCATCGGGAACCTCCCCCGACAGCTCGAGCGAGCGCCTCTCGACGGCCCCGTTGGCCAGCACCGCCACCGCCAGCACCATCCGGGATGACAGCTTGACGAGCTGGAACGACCGCACCCGGCCCGGTTCGGGGGCGGCCGGGGCCACCACGACGGCGGCGTAGTCGGTGAGCTTCGACAGCAGGCCGCTGGTTTCCGAGAGCATCCGCTCGAGCTCGCCATGGGTACGGGCGAAGAACAGTTGCACGAGTTCGGATTGCGCCGGGCCAAGCGGGCGTGGCCGGGCAGCGAGTCGACGAAAAACCGGTAGCCCTTGTCGGTCGGGACACGTCCGGCGCTGGCGTGGGGCTGGAAGAGATAACCCTCTTGTTCGAGCAGCCCCATCTCGTTGCGCACAGTCGCCGGCGAGACGCTCAGCTCTCCCAGCTCAGCGACGTACGCAGAGCTCACGGGCTGGGCCGTGCGGATATAACACTCCACTACGGCCCTAAGAATGGCGGATTTGCGGTCGTCCAGCATCTGTGGCACTCAAGATTACCGAGTGCTAACACAACACTCGCGCCGGGCGGCCGTGACTGGGTGCGGCCCGGCCTATCGTGTCCCGGAGCGGTTCCGTTGGCCGTTCGGTTGCCGAGCCTCGCCCGGTGCCTGTGGGGGTGCCCGGGTTCGCGAAGCCCGGGACGGCTTGGTCTAAGTTTGGCTTCCTAGTGCTGCCTCCAGGAACCTTCGCCCGGGTTGCCGCTCGGGGACCCCGGTTTTCACCAGGCAGCACGTTCTCGGCGGCAACCGGACGGAGGTTGCCTGTCGTTGCAACGGTGCTGCCTCCAGGAACCTTCGCCCGGGTTGCCGCTCGGGGATCCCCGGTTTTCACCAGGCAGCACGTTCTCGGCGGCAACCGGACGGAGGTTGCCTGTCGTTGCAATAGTGCCCCAACTGCCAGCTTTGCTTGCTTGGTGGAAACCTGACTAAGGTACTCATGATTTCGCTTCGAACTGGAGGAACACGTGCCTGAACAGCTCATTAGGCCCCACGGAGGGTCGCTAGTCGATCTTGTTGTCAACCCTGACCGTGCCGCCGAGCTGAAAGAACAATCCCGCAACTGGCTCTCATGGGACCTCCTCCCTCGCCAGGTCTGCGACCTCGAACTGCTCGCCAACGGCGGCTTCTCGCCCCTTCGGGGTTTTCTTGCCGAGGAAGACTACGAGGCGGTTTGCGACCGGATGCGGCTGGCGGACGGCACGCTTTGGCCAATGCCCATCAACCTGGACGTCTCAGAGGAAATAGCGGCCCAAATCGGGCCCGGCGCCAGTCTGGCGCTCCGGGACCCTGAGGGTGTCATGCTGGGCGCCCTCGAGGTCTCCGAGCTCTACCGGCCGGACCTTGCCCACGAGGCCAAGCGCGTCTTCGGGAGCACCGACAAGGCTCACCCCGGGGTCGCCTATCTGCTCGAGAAGGTCAACCCGGTCTATGTGGCCGGGAAGCTCGAGATCGTCACGCTGCCGGTCCACTACGACTACAAGCCGCTGCGGCTGGCCCGGCTCAGTTGCGGTCCCGCTTTTACGAGCTGGGATGGGAAAGGGTCGTGGCTTTCCAGACCCGCAACCCGATGCACCGCGCCCACGTCGAGCTGACACTACGGGCGGCCCGCAAGATCGAAGCGAACCTGCTTATCCACCCCTCCGTCGGGATGACGAAGCCAGGGGACGTCGACCACCACACCCGCGTCCGCTGTTACCAGGCCGTCCTCAAGGGCTACCCGCACGCGACGGCGACGTTGTCCCTTCTGCCCCTGGCCATGCGCATGGGGGGGCCGAGGGAGGCGGTGTGGCACGGCATCATCCGGAAGAACTACGGCGCCAGCCATTTCATCGTGGGCCGTGACCATGCCGGGCCCGGCAACGACTCATCCGGCAAGCCCTTCTACGGCCCTTACGACGCCCAGGCCCTGTTGATCGAGCACGCAGGCGAGCTCGACCTCGGGGTCGTGCCTTTCCAGCAGATGGTGTACGTCGAGGACCGAGACGAGTACATGCCCGTCGACGAAGTGCCCAATGGCGTGCGGGTGCTCGATATCTCGGGCACGGAGCTGCGCCGCCGCCTGGCCGAGGGCCGCGACATCCCGGCGTGGTTCACGTTCCCCGAGGTGGCAACGGAGCTCCGGAGGAGCTACCCACCCCGTTCTCACCAGGGCTTTACCGTCTTTTTCACGGGCCTGTCGGGCGCCGGCAAGTCGACCATCGCCAGCATCCTGCTCACCAAGCTGCTGGAAGAGGGCGGGCGACCGGTCACGCTCCTCGACGGCGACATCGTGCGCAAGCACCTGTCGTCCGAGCTCGGCTTTTCCAAGGAGCACCGGGACATCAACATCCGCCGGATCGGCTGGGTGGCGTCGGAGATCACCAAGAACGGCGGCATTGCCATCTGCGCCCCGATCGCGCCTTACGAGGCCGTTCGCCAAGAGGCACGGTCAATGATCGAACCGCTGGGCGGCTTCATCCTGGTGCACGTGGCCACCCCGATCGACGTCTGTGAGCAGCGCGACCGCAAGGGTCTCTACGCAAAGGCCCGCGCCGGCATCGTCAAGGAGTTCACGGGGGTTTCCGACCCTTATGAGGTCCCGGCCAAGACCGAGGTACGCATCGACACCAGCAACGTGAGCGCTGAGGCGGCCGCACAGCAAGTGATGCTCCACCTGCAGACCGAGGGTTACCTGGGCGCGGCGTCCTAGAGGGGCGCGATAGGGCCGCGCAAAAGCGGTCGTGCGGCGGCGCTGGCACGGTGCTTGGACCACCGCACTTAGGGACGCTCAGGGACCGGCTACAAAGCCGCGGGGAAGTTTTGGGGAAACGGCTCGTTCAATATGAGCTTTCGGAAGCCAATCCGGGAACTCATAAGGAGCCGACCGAAATGAACACCAAAAAACTCGTCGCCGCCGCAGTGACGATGGGGCTTGCGACCACCGGCTCGCTCGCCAGCTTTACCGGGACTGCCGTGGCCGCCCGGGCCTCGGCAAAGAGCCTCATAGCCACCACGCGCTCCGTCCCTACCTGGACGCGAACGGGCAGCGGCTGCTCGATCTCGCTCATCCCCCAGAACTCAAGCTCCGTCGCCATTTCGCGCTTGAGCGGGCAACCCTTCGGGGGAACCGCGCTATTCGACGGCGGAGCCGTCCTTTACAGCAGCCCAGCCGGTCTATTCAACTGTGTTTTGACACCGAGGGCGCCGCAAATGGCTCCCGTATTCGCGCCAGACGCGGGGACGTCACGACTGAGCGGGCTGAGTTATGGCGGAGCTGCTCTCTTCAGCTGAGCTTCCTCGGCTGACTTTGAAGTTGTCCCTTAATAACGCAATAACGGGTACAATGCCCGCGGACCATCCGAAGTCTCACTGGCCAGCGGCTCGTCGTGCTTACTTCTTCTTGCCCATGCGGCAACTTTCGGGACTTGATGCCTCGACACTTTACGGCACTTCACGACACTTCACGACGCTTCACCGTTTCTTCACAAATCTCGTCACGTGGTTGCGATCTGGCGAAGTCGTCGCGCTGCGGCGCGCTGTCTGACCCGGTTAAGCGCAACCAGAATGCGCGATCGCGACGAGAATTCGGGAATTGTGAGAGTTGTGTGCGCGCTTTCTATCCGCTTTAGCCGGTTCAGCCATCAAGACCGAGCGTCTGCAGCAGTCGTTTGTACGAGCTGTCACGTCGGTTGAGCCAGTCCTCGGTTACTTCGCTGGTGTATTGCCGAAATCCCCTTCCGGTCTTCACGCCATAAGCGCCTTCGGCCACCAGAGCTCGTAGCGTCGGGGCAACCGAGAAGCGGTCGCCGAAGCGCTCTTCCAGCAAGTGGAGAATGCTCGCATAAACGTCCAGCCCGGCCATGTCCGCGATGGCGAACGGCCCGAACACCGGCAGCCGGAACCCGAAGGTCGAAGACACGACCGCGTCGACGTCCTCGGGGGTGGCCAGGCCTTCCTCCACGCAACGAAGGCACTCGACAAACAAGGCCAGCTGTAGCCGGTTGGCCAGGAAACCCGGGCTGCTCCTTACCAGGGCTGGGACCTTACCGAGCCGCCGCAACACGTCGAGGACTTGCTCGACCACCTCAGGCCGAGTCGCAGGGCCCGGTATCACCTCCACGCCCGGTACCCACTCGGCCGGGTTGAAGAAATGGGCCCCGAGGAAACGACCGCCGTCCGTCACGTAGTTGGCGAGGTCCTCGATCGGGAACGAAGAGGTGTTGGTGGCGATTATCATCGGCCCGCTCTCGGAAATGGCGGTCAGGACATGGGCCTTGGTCACCCAGTCCTCCGGGACCGCCTCGATCACCAGGTCGGCGCGCCGACAAACATCCGCGATGTCCCCGTCGACGCCGATGCGGTCGACGATGGCCAAGAGGCCGGTTGGCACCAGGCCGGCTTGCGCCTGCCTGGCTATGCGGGCTCTGATCCTTTCGATCCCCTGAGCTGTTTCCACCCTCGACACATCGACAGCGTGGACGCTGAAGCCCTGCATCAGAGCGGCCTCAGCGATACCGCAGCCCATAGTGCCGAGCCCGATGACCGCAATTTGTTGAATAGGTCCGTCAGCCATCGCAGGCGCAGTCGTTGGTCGGCATATAACCACAATGCCAGCACCATGCCCGCACAAATGCCAGCCGAGATGCCCGGGAGTACACTCGGACCGGCTGGCCGATGAGTTAGTGGGATGAGAACTACCGATGTGCGCACAGTTGTTGGCATTGACATTGGCGCCACACATAGCCGCGGCCGGCTCGTCGCCGGGCCCGAAATCCTGGCCGAGGCCACGGCCGGTAGCGCCAGCGTGGCGGCCGAGGGCGCCGATGCCGCCGTCGCTGCCCTCGACGACCTGCTGGGGCAACTGCACCTGGACGAGAGGGCACCCCTTGACGCTGTCTGTATCGGTGCGGCGGGCACGAGGCCGGACATCGTTGCGTTGTTCGAGGAGCGCGTGGCCAGGTACACGAGGGATGGCGCCGTCCTCGTAGTCGAGGACGGGTTCCTGGTCTTGCCGGCGGCAAATCTTAGCGACGGTGTCGGCGTGATTTGTGGGACAGGCGCAGTTGCGGTGGCCCGCAGCGGCGATCGCGCTTGCAAGGCGGGGGGATGGGGCTATCTCCTGGGCGATGAAGGCAGCGGCTACTGGCTCGTGTGCCAGAGTATCCGGGTGGTGCTAGACCGCCGCGACCGCGGCCGTGCACTGGGCGCCCTCGGCACTGACCTCCTGGGCGCCCTCGGGCTCACGAGTGTCGATGACCTGAAGTCCCGCGTCTATAGCGACCCCCGGCCGGGGAGGTGGGCCGCGTACGCCCCCGCAGTGCTGGGCTCGTCCGACCCGGCGTCGCACCTCATCGTCGAAGCGGCTGCGGTTGCCCTGGACCGGCTTGTCGACGCTGCCCTGGAAGGGCTCGGGCAGCCGTCTTCGGACCTGCCCATCGTGCTCGCTGGCGGCCTAACCCGGGATGCTCGGTTCCGGTCCTTGGTAACGGGCTACCTCCGGCGGGCCCGGCCCGCAAGCGACGTACGTGTCCTGGAAGAACCTCCCGTCGTGGGCGCCGTCCGGTTGGCCCAAATGGCATCGGCCGGCCAGATCGCCACCACCGGGGACACCGCCACCGGGGGCGGGGGCCCGAAAGGGCGTCCTCGTGCATGACACTGTAGCCTTCGCTTGCATGCGGGCTGCACGAGGCAGGGTAAAGGCGCCTGGTCCAGCGGCCCGTACGTGCGCCTGACAGCGTTCCGCCGCAATGGCCTACGGGAGGTAGAGGTCTTCCTGTGGCGTGCATCCGGTGGCGGGGTCCTGATGCACGCCCGGTATACGAACACGCTGGAGTTAGCCGGCCGTCCTGGTGCGATCGCCGTGACCCAGGACGACTTCGAGCGGAACGCGCTCCCTGGCGAGCTGCAAGCCTGGTATTGCGTCTATGGCACCAACCGCTTGGAAATACACTGTGACTCACAGCTCCGGCCGGGAGAGCACCCATTTGATGCTCTGCGCCGGAGCGAGAGCCGCTATTGGGAAACCGAGCTGGCCAAGTCCGACTTCGCCGTAATAGAGGATTTCCTCGCCAACCGCGGTGACGCGGAGGCTTAGCCTTTGCCTTAGGGCCGGTGTGATCACAATGACGAACGCAGCAGCGTGGGGACGCGTCGCCCGAGGCGTTTCAATTGCTCGGCGTTCCACTCGTCGGCTCCGTCAACGTTGGCGCTCTTGAATACCGGGGGCTGGATACCTCTTTCCACGAGCATCTTCACCGTGGCTACGACGATGGTCTGAATTATGACCAGTGTCATCACGCTCGACACGCCGCCCACCCGGGTACCGTCGTCGATCGTAATAACGGCGTCACCAAGTGGTGCATGATTATCGAGGACAAGGTCAGCCACGTCGGCCAGCTTTATGCCGCGGTGGCCCCGTGCCGCGACCCCTTCCGAATGCTGCCGTGACGTTATGGCTACGACTTTTGCGCCGCGCGCTTTGGCTGCCTCTGCTACCTCGACCGGCACCGGGTTGCGGCCGGAGTTGGAGACGACGAAGAACACGTCCCCCTGCTCGACCGGCTCGGTGCTGATTATGAGCTCGCCCAGCCCGGTCTGGCGCTCGAGGAGCGACGCCCGCCTGCCACCTTGATGGAGCATGAGCCATTCGACCAGGACGGCGTTGACGGGCACGAGGCCACCAGCGCGGTGGAAGGCTTCTTCGGCCGCCATATGCGAATGCCCGGCTCCAAAAACGTGGACCAGCCCTCCGCCGGCCACCGTATCCGCACACCATTGAGCCGCCAACATCATCGGCTCTTCGTCGTTATTCAGCTGGTCGAGCAGGGCCCTTACTTCCGACAGGTATGCGAGCTCATTGGCCACGGCAGCTTCCTCCCGGTTCGCGAAGGGTGGCCTTGTGTGCGCGCTGTCGCCAAGCGACGAAAGTGGTACGGCTGGAATACGTTCCGCCACGGTTCTGGGACCGGTGCTTCACGGGCCTCCCTGTGTCAGTGACCTGGGCGTCCGATGCAGCACCGCCGCCCAGGCAAAACTACCACCGGCCGGCTTCTGCTACGCTCATCGCTTTCGCATCATCAGGAACAGGAAAATTGCCCGGACGTCAGCGACGCCCAGCATTTAGCCCGGACCTATATTACCCAGCAATGTCAACCCGAGGGGCCCGGCCCGTTTTTCGACGAGGGAGACAAAGACCGTGACCCGGAGTGAGCTGATCAGCGACGCGGAGGTGGTCACAGGCGCAGGCGTCGTCGACAAGGGCTGGATCCTCGTCGAAGACGGCGTGATCACTGGCGTTGGCCCAGATGACAACCGGCCATCCCCGGCCCGGGCCAACACCACGCTGTCCGGCGCCTTTGTACTCCCCGGCTTCGTCGACATCCACGTGCACGGCGGCGGTGGGGGCACCTTCGGTTCGGACCTCGCATCAGCTCACCAGGCGGCCCGTTTCCACGCTTCCAGCGGGACGACCTCGTTGCTGGCCACCATCAGCACCTGCGCTGCCCGACGTCCTGTTGGACCACGTAAAGCAACTGGGCAACTGGGGCGAAGAACTTGACGCCGGTTGCCGGCTTCTCGGCCTTCATCTCGAAGGCCCGTTCATTTCCACGTTGAGAAGGGGGGCACACGACCCTCGCCTGATCCGGCCGCCGGACGTCGGGGAGCTCGCTGCCCTGCTCAATGCGGCCCCGGGGCGCATCCGCCTGATCACGGCGGCTCCGGAGATCCCGGGCTTTTGCGAGCTTGCTCGGGCGGCTCAGGACGCCGGTGTCGTCGTCGCCGCCGGTCATACCGATGCCGATGGGCCCCAACTGCTGGCGGCGGTTCAGGCCGGGGCCCGGACGGTGACGCATACCTTCAACGGGATGCGGCCGGTCCTCCACCGGTCACCCGGCGTGATGGAGGCAATCGTCGACACGGGTGCCTTCTGCGAGCTCATCTGCGATGGGGTGCACGTAGGCCCCGTGTT
Source organism: uncultured Acidimicrobiaceae bacterium (assembly GCA_963754115.1). GTDB lineage: Bacteria > Actinomycetota > Acidimicrobiia > Acidimicrobiales > Palsa-688 > Fen-671. The sequence goes on from CAVWFC010000011.1 coordinate 441,985, forward strand.
CTGCCGCATGTTACGCCAGCTCGTCGGCCCGGAGCGCCTGGTCCTCGTGACGGACGCAGCGACCTGGGCGGGCGCCCCGGACGGCCAGTACGAATCGGGAGCCGTTCGGTAGACGTCCGCGACGGGGCGGTCTTCTTGCGGGGGACGGAGACGCTCACGGGTAGCACGCTGACCATGGCGGAGGCGGCGAAGCGGTATGCCCGGTTTACGGGTGCCGGCCTCGTCGAGCTCGCCGCCGTCACGGCCACGAACGGCGCTCGCGCTCTCCGCCAGGACCACCGCATCGGCCGGATCGAGCCCGGGCCTCAAGCCGATCTCGTGGTGCTGGACGACGGGCTGGACTGCATCGGCGTTATGAGCGTGGGCCGCTGGGCGTGGCCCGTGGGCGCTCCCGGGGAGGGATTCACCACCGCCGCCCTCAGCCAAACCGCTGAAGCGCCTTTGGCCGGGTGCCACTCGGGCCACGAAAAGCTCTTAACGGAGAAGGGAGCGAGGGGAGCAAGGGGAGCGGGCAGCTCCCCGCCGCCAGCGTTGTGGCCAGCTCGGTGACGATCGTTGCCCGGTCCGCGAAGCAAAGCGCGCCGCCCGCCCCGGAGTAACGCTTAGTTCTCGAGGCGGAGCGCCTGGATGAACGCTTCCTGCGGTACCTCCACCCGGCCGATGTTCTTCATGCGCTTCTTGCCTTCTTTTTGCCTTTCGAGGAGCTTGCGCTTGCGGGTGATGTCGCCGCCATAGCACTTGGCCAGTACGTCTTTGCGTTTGGCCTTCACCGTCTCGCGGGCAACGATCTTGCCTCCGACCGAGGCCTGGATCGGCACGTCGAAAAGCTGACGGGGGATGAGCTCGCGCAATTTTTCGGTCATCCTCCGCCCGTACTCAGCCACATCCGACCGGTGGATTATGGCGCTGAAGGCATCGACGGGCAGGCCGTTCAGGAGGATGTCGATCTTGACCAGTTCGCCGGGAAGAAAGCCGGCGGGCTCGTAGTCGAGGCTGGCGTAGCCTTTGGTGCGGCTCTTCAGGGCGTCAAAAAAGTCCATGACCACTTCGGAAAGCGGGATCCGGTAGACGAGCTCGACCCGTTCGGGCGAAAGGTACTCCATGCGGACCATCTCCCCGCGGCGGCTCTGGCAGAGCTCCATCACAGTGCCCGTGTTCTCGGTCGGCAGCAGCATCGTCGCCAGGATGAACGGTTCCTCGATGACTTCGATCTTTTGCGGCGACGGCATCTCCGCCGGGCTGTGCATACGGAGCTCCGTGCCATCGGTCAGCTTGGCGAAGTACTCGACACTCGGGGCGGTGGCAATAAGAGAGAGGTTGAACTCCCTTTCGAGCCGCTCGCGGACTATGTCCATATGGAGCAGGCCGAGGAAGCCACAGCGAAAACCGAAGCCGAGGGCAACAGACGTCTCGGGTTGATAGGAGACCGAGGAGTCACTGAGCCGCAATTTCTCCAGGGCAGTCCCGTAGATCCTCGAACTCATCCCCATCTACCGGGTAGAGGCCGCAGAACACCATGGGTTTTGGTTCCTGGTACCCCTCCAGGGGCTTCTCGGCCGGGCGCGCTGCTTCGGTTATCGTCTCGCCGCTGCGGGCCTCTCCGACGTCTTTGATGCCGGCGATCAGGTAGCCCACTTCGCCTGTGCCGAGGCGCTGGACTTCGGTCGTGGCGGGCAAGCGGACCCCGACCTCTTCGACCTCGTGGACGCGGCCGGTCTGCATGAAGCGCAGTTTTTCCTTCGAGCTCAGCACCCCGTTCACCACCCGCACCGAGCTCACCACGCCCCTGTACTGGTCGTAGTAGGAGTCGAAGATGAGTGCCTGCAAAGGGGCACCGGGGTCGCCTTTCGGGGGCGGGATGCGCTCGCATATGGCGTCGAGCAGCTCTGGCACCCCCTCGCCTGTCTTGGCGGAGACCCGTAACGTCTCGGACGCCGGGACGCCCAGGACCGCCTCGATCTCGGCCGCGGCAGCGCTCGGGGTCGGCGGCCGGCAAGTCGATCTTGTTGAGGGCGACCACTATCTCGAGGTCGTGCTCGAGGGCGAGGTAAGCGTGGGCGAGGGTCTGGGCCTCGATGCCCTGGGCGGCGTCCACCAGCAGCACCACTCCTTCGCAGGCGGCGAGGCTGCGGCTCACTTCGTAACCGAAGTCCACGTGGCCGGGGGTGTCGATCAGGTGGACGGTATAGCCCTTCCAGTAGACGCGGACGTTCTGGGCCTTGATCGTGATCCCCCGCTCTCGCTCGATGTCCATCGAGTCGAGGTACTGCTCGCGCATATCGCGGGGGTCGACGGCGCCCGTTAGCTCGAGGATCCGGTCCGACAACGTCGACTTGCCGTGGTCGATGTGGGCCACGATCGACAGGTTGCGGATCCGGTCAGGAGTAGTCGGAGATGAAGGGAGGGTGCTCATTGGTTGCACTTCCAGTTTGGCCCAAAAGGTGGCCGGCGCCGCACCGGGTGCCTTATCGGCGGCCCCGGGTGCGCTGATTACTCGCCGGCAGCCCGGCACAGGCAACGGGTTGTCCACAGGGTGGCGGGGCCGCAGCACGCTCCGGACCTGGTAATGTGTCAAGCCCTGTGGCAAACATCAAAAGCCAGATCAAGCGCATCGGCACCAACGAGAAGCGTCGCCTCCGCAACAAGGCGGCTAAGTCCGAGGTCAAGACCAGGATCAAGTCGGCCATCTATGCGGCCGAAGTGGGCGACGAGAGTGCGGCCGAGGACTTGAGGTTGGCCGTAAAGAGAGCTGGACAAGGCGGCTGCCCGCGGGATCATCCACCGCAACCAGGCGGCCAACCGTAAGTCGGCGCTGATGCACCGGGTAAACGACCTGGCCCCGGCCACCAGCGGTTCCGAGTAACGAGCACTATCTCCCGCTAAGCAGCGGGTTGCTGTTGAGCCCAGCGGTCCGGGCCAGGGTTAGGCGCACCTGGAATGACCGGCCACGGTGGGCCGGGTCACGGGCCTGTCAGTTACGTTGGCGCAGTAACGCCACTCACGCTCGGGCCTGGGCGTCCGGCCCCGGCCACTCGACGGCGGTGGTGCCCCACGAGCGCTCCTCGAGAGCCGGCAAAGACGCGCTACCAGCACTTCGAGCACGAGTTCCGGCTCCCAGTCAAGCTTGCCTTTGATCGCCAGTTCCGCGTCGGCCAGCGCCATTACGGCGTCTGCGCTCCCTCGTGGCCCCAGGCGCCGGGCGGCGTCCAGGGCCTTCTTCGCGGGGAAGGTGCTTCGCCCTTTGGCGATGCCGAGCGCCTCCGCCGCCTGCCCCTCGGTTGCCACATCGGGCGACTGAACGCGCAGGACATTGCCGAAATGGCGCTGGAGGACGGCCAGGACCACCAGCGGGTGGCGCCCGCCGGCGTCCATCAGCCGGTGTAAGACGGTGAGGGCGACCTCGGTCTCGCCCTTGTCGATGGCGTCAGTGAGATCCCACGGCGGCACTGAACCGGGGCGGCCGAGGTAGGGCGCCAGTTCCTCCGGGCCGATCTTCGCACCGGGGCCGTAAGCGGCCTCGAGGGTGGCCAACAGGGCCCCAACCGGTTGAGGTCCTCACCGAGATGGGACTCGACTAGAGCCGCGGCGGCCGGCGCCAGGGAAACGGGCCCTGGGCCACCCGTTGGCTTACCCAGTTGTGGGCCTCCCGGCTGCTGACGTCCGCACTGACCGCGACCGTCCCCGACGCCGCCTTGAAACCGTTCACAAACTTGGCCGGGAGAGGGCCCCCGCCGCCCGACACGACAAGTTTGGTCGTCGGCAGTGGTTGCTCGAGGTAGGAAAGCAACGGCTGGAGCTGGTCGAAGTTGAACCGCCCGGCCTCCCGGAGCACCACTACGCGTCGGTCGCTCAGAAAAGGCGGCGTCCGGCATGCGCCGGCCACCGCGGCGACGTCGACCTCCTCACCGCTGAAGTCCTCGAGTACCAACGACCGTTCCGACGCTCCCACGAGCTGAGCGATGAGCCCGGCCACCGCCTCCCCCACGAGGGCGGGGTCCTCGCCCGTGACGAGCCATGCGTTGGTGTCGGCGGCCGCCTGTTGCTTCGCGCTGATCGCTTGCTTTGGGCTCATCGGGCCTCCATGATCGCGCCCAGGATGTCGCGGACGCGACAAGCGCCGCGCACGTCGTGTGCCCTGATCACCCGGCACCCGAGCGATATGCCCAAAGCGTGGGCGGCGGCGCTGGCGTCGCGGCGCTTCGTTGAGGTCCAGCCCGAGGATGTCGCCGAGGAACCTCTTGTTCGAGGCCGAAAGCAGCAGGGGGTAGCCCAGGCCGGCCAGTGTGGCCGACGCCCTCAGGAGCTCGAGAGACTGCGCCGCCGTCTTGCCGAGGTCGAGACCGGCGTCGACGATCACTCGTTGGGGGGGTATGCCCGCCGCTAGAGCCCTGTTGGCTCGTTCGTCGAGGAAGGCGCCAACCTCGCCGACCAGGTCCTGGTAGAAGGGTTCAGGATCGGGGACACGCGGCGCCAGCCGGATGTGAGTAGCCACGACGGCGGCGCCGGCAGCCGCCGCCACGTCCAGGTACCTGGGGTCGGCGAAGCCACTGATGTCATTGCCGACCACGGCGCCTGCCCTGAAAGCCTCGGCCGCCACCGATGCCCGCCACGTATCAGCGGAGAGCGGCAGGTCAAAACGAGCAGACAGGCCTTCCACGGCAGGGATCAGACGGTCGAGCTCCTCGGCTTCGCTGACCTCCGGCCCTGGGCCCGCCTTTACCGCACCGACGTCGAGAACGTCGGCCCCCTCCTTCACGATCTGGTCGGCGCGCTGCCCAAAAGGCGTCCCAGTCCCACGTCGCGCCCTTGTCGAAGAAGGAGTCCGGGGTCCGGTTGAGGATGCCCATGACCAGGGCACGCGTACCCAGGTCATACCGACGCCCGCCGAGCTCGAGCACCGGCGCCAACCTCGTCTCCATGACGCGAGAGAGGCTACAGCGCCGCCCGACAACAGCGGGCAGTGACCTTAGAGAGCTTGCCTTAGAGCAAAATGGCCCGGCTAAGCGTTTAGAAGAGCCTTGCCGTCAGAGCCTTGCGGTACCCGGGGACCCTGGGGTCGTCCCCCATAAGCTCGAGAAGGTCGAGGTACTCCTGCCGGGCCGACGGGTCGTCCTTTACCTGGTCGAGCAGCTCGTCGAGTTTTGCGGTCACGGCACTGTCGCCCTCGGCCGCCTCTTCTCCCCGCCTGGCCAGGGCCAGGATGTGGCGGACCTCAGGAGTCTCCGGGACCCGCTCCAGGAGCTGGATCGCCTCCTGCTTCGCCTCTGCGTCGGGCCTCTCGGCCAGCAGCGAGGCCAACGAGACGATCGCCGTCGAGTTGGCGGGCTCGAGCGCCAGGGCCTTGCGCAGGGACGGCTCGTCGCCTGCCGCGATCAGGAGATCGACTTCGGTGGGCGCCGGTGCGGCTTCGTCCAGCCACGCCCGCACCGCCGATTCCGGTTGCGCACCGATGAATCCGCTCACCACCCGCTTGTCGCGAATGGCGTACACGGCCGGGATCGACTGGACCTGGAAGCTGGCGGCAACACGCTCGTTGGCGTCGACGTCCACCTTCACCAGGACCACCTCTCCGTCTCTCTCCGCCACAACCTTTTCCAAAATGGGCCCGAGCGTGCGGCAGGGGCCGCACCAGGACGCCCAAAGGTCGACGACGACCGGGACCTGCATGGAGCGCTCCAGTACCTCATCCTCAAAGGTCGCGTCTGTTACGTCTATAGCTACTGTCATTTCTCCTCCGGCGCGCTGCACGCCTGGCTTGCCCACTTTCGGGCTCCATAGGTATAGCGTCCCAAGACAGCATGACATTCCCGGGCCCACCGGGCCGGCCTGCGGCCTCAGGTGCAGCAGGCCGACGCGCGGCTGGCGCAGCCGTCTTGCCGGGCACCAGGAGGTTTCCCGGGAACGAATGGGAGGATGATGACTTTCGCGTCGATCAAGAGCTGGCCCCGCCTCGAGCACCCCGTGCTTGTCCTCGGCCTCGAAGGATGGGTGGACGCCGGCTACGCGGGCGCGACGGCAGTCACCGCCCTCATAGAGTCGACCCACAGCGAACTGGTCGCCACTTTTGACTCTGACTCGCTGATCGACCACCGCTCCAGGCGACCTCTCCTGCGGATCTCGCACGGGGTGCACGGCGGGCTTACGTGGCCCGAGCTGCGGTTGCTGGCTGCTACCGACACGGGCGGGCGCAGCCTGCTCGTCCTGGCGGGGCCGGAGCCAGATCTTCGATGGCACGAGTGGAGCCAGGAAGTGGTGGCACTCGGTACCCGCCTGGGCGTAGAGCTCGTAGTCGGTCTCGGCGCCTTCCCGGCCCCGGCTCCTCACACGAGGCCGATCAGACTGGCGGCCACCGCCAATAGCGAGGAGCTGGCCGGTCGCGTCGGGTTCCTGCCGGCGAGCATCGAGGTACCCGGCCGGGGCGCAGGCCGTACTCGAGGTTGCTTTCGGCGAGGCCGGCGTCCCGTCGATGGGTGTCTGGGCCGGGTGCCCCACTACGCGGCAGGGACGCCTTACCCCGAGGCCTCAGCTGTCCTCCTCGACGAACTGGCCCGGCTAACCGGCATCAGCATCGATACCGAGGCATTGCACAAGGCCGGTCGTAAGGCGAAGGACCAAATTCAGGAGTTGATCGAAGCGAGCGAAGAACACTCGGCCATGGTGCGCCAGCTGGAGCAGCAGCAAGACGCAGAAATCGGGCTCTTCTGGCATCGACTTCACCCGGCTGCCGACCGGCGACGAGATCGCCGCCGAACTGGAAAGGTTCCTGCGGGGCGAGAGCCGCTAGGGGATCCCGTTCGACCGGTTATAGGGCGCCGTGCGGCCAGGTGCCGGCGATCGGTCAGATGACCAGGTTGACCAGAGTGGGGGGCCGGACGATTACCCGCGCCGGCTGGCGCCCACCCAGTTGAGAAGCCACCTTCGGGCAGGCCAGGGCGGCGGCCACCACCTCGTCTTCAGTGGCGGAAGGCGAGACGAGGACCTTGTCGCGCAGCTTTCCGTTCACCTGCACAACGAGGGTGACCAGCTCATCGCTCAACCTGGCCGGGTCGGCCACGGGCCAGCTCTGGGCATGGACCCGCGTACCGTCGCCATGGCGCCGCTCCCACAATTCCGCCGTAACGTGCGGCGCCATCGGAGCCAACAACAACAGCAGCGTGTCGATCGACTCGTCGATCGTGGCGCGCCTGGCTCCGTCCCCGGACTGGGCGTAGCGGTACATAAGGTTCGTGTGCTCCCTGAGGGCGGCGACCGCGGTGTTGTACGACCAGCGCTCGAAATCATGGCTCACGCGCTCGATCAAGCGGTGGGTAGCCTTTACCACCTCGTCGTCGGCGCGGGTGGGCTCCCTGTCGTTACCCACGGAGCCCTCGGCCTCGCCCGTCCCCAAGCGCCACACGCGGTCCAGGAAGTGCCGGCAGCCTTCGATTACCTCGTCTGTCTGGTCTGTCCAGTCGAAATCGTCTGCGGGTGGCCCAACGAACAGGTGGAAAATTCGGAGCGAGTCGGCGCCGACCGAGTCGAAGTATTTTTCGGGCGCGATCAGGTTGCCCTTGGACTTCGACATTTTGGTCCCGTCCATGCGGATCATGCCCTGTGCGAAGTAGTGCTTGAAGGGCTCTTTGATCTCGGGAGGGGATATCCCCACGTCGCCCAGGGCGCGGGTATAGAAACGGGCGTAGAGCAGGTGCAGGATGGCATGCTCGACGCCGCCGATGTAAGGGTCGACCGGCATCCAGTGCTCGACTGCACGGCCGTCCACCGGGGCGTCCTCGTCCCACGGGTCGCAAAAGCGCATGAAATACCACGATGAATCGACGAACGTGTCCATCGTGTCGGTTTCCCGCTCCGCCGGTTCGTCACATCGCGGGCAGGTAGTGCGAAGAAAGCCCTCGTTCTTCCGCAGCGGCGACTCACCGGTGGGCAAGAACTGGACATCGTCGGGCAGCAGCACCGGCAGATCCTGTTCCGGGACGGGGACGATCCCGCAGCTCGGGCAGTACACGACAGGGATGGGACAACCCCAGTAACGCTGGCGTGAGACGAGCCAGTCCCGCAGGCGGTACTGGACGGTGCGCTTACCGGTCCCTTTTTCTTCGAGCCATGCGGTGGCTCGTTCTTTGGCTTCGCGCGTATCGACGACGCCGTTCAGCCAGTCACTGTTTATCCTCGGCCCGTCGCCCGTATAGGCTTCCCCGTCCCAACCCTTTGGTGGCTGGACGGTCCGGATTATGGGCAAACCGTAAGCAGTGGCGAACTCCCAGTCCCTTTGGTCCTCGGCGGGGACGGCCATTATGGCGCCCGTCCCGTAACCCATGAGCACATAGTCGGCCAGGTAAATCGGCACCTCTTTACCGTTGAACGGGTTGACCGCATAGGAACCCGTAAAAATGCCACGCTTTTCCACCGAAATTTCAGCGGACTGGCGCTCGAACTCCGGCTCCAGGCGGACGCGCTCGACGAAGGCGTTGACCTGTGCCCGCCTGTCGGGCGTCACCAACGATTCGACCAGGGGGTGCTCAGGGGCCAGTACGACGAACGTCATCCCGAACGCCGTGTCCGGCCTGGTCGTGAAGACTTCGATACGGTCGCCGGAACCGACGACAGCCATGTCGAACTGTGCGCCCTCAGAGCGCCCGATCCAGTTGCGCTGCATCGTCTTTACGCGTTCGGGCCAGTCGAGGTCGTCCTCGGCGGCCAACAGGTCGTCCGCGTAGTCGGTTATGCGGAAGAACCACTGCTCAAGGTCCTTCTTTATGACCAGGTCACCACTGCGCTCGCAGGTGCCGTCGGCCCGGACCTGTTCGTTGGCCAGGACGGTGTTGCACCCCGGGCACCAGTTGACCGGCGCCTTCTTGCGATAGGCGAGCCCGGCTTCCAGGAAGCGCAGGAAAATGACCTGGTTGAACCTCATGTAGATCGGGTCATGGCTGCGCACCAACCGTCGCCAGTCGTAGGCCGCGCCCAGGCGGCGCAGCGAGCTCGACAGCTCGGCGATCCGCGCCTCGGTGAAGATCCGGGGATGGATGCCCGACTTGATGGCCGCGTTTTCAGCGGGCAGCCCAAAGCTGTCGAAACCAATGGGGCTCAGGACCGAGTACCCCTGCATGGTGCGCCAGCGGACGTTCAGGTCGCCGAAGGTGTAGTTGCGGACGTGACCCTGGTGCGCCGGTCCGCTCGGGTAGGGGTACATACAAAGCACGTACGCCTTTGGGCGCGGGTCGTCGTTGGCTACCTCGTAGTCGCGCTCCTCGCTCCAGCGCGCCTGCCATCGGGCCTCGATTTCCTGGGCGTCATACGCGTAGCTCATAGTTTTACCAGGGTACTTGACCTGCGGCTGGGCCCTCCTGGGCTTTTCCGGGCGTCTCCAGGTGGTGGGTATTCCCGATCCTCGTGGCGCTCTCGCGCAGACGGCGACCGTCGTCGCCTGGGCCGCCGGTGGGCCTACTCGGCCAGACGATTGCCCGGTGCGCCTTGTCGGGGGCCGAGCCGCCGGCCGAGCCGGTCGGCGACGCCATGCCCCTTTGGCCGGCGCCCGCTGCTGTACCTTGCCTGTTGTGGTAGATGAAGGCACAACGCTGACCATCGGCCTCGGCGACGAGCGCTTCGAGGTGATCGAGGGGAACGCGTTTACCTTTGGTCGTTCTCAGCGGGCCACACTTTGCCTCGACCCCTATGACCTGGGGATTTCAAGAGTTGCGGGCTCTGTCGAAGCCGAGGGGGGCGTGTGGTGGCTCGTCAACAAAAGCGGTGTCCGGCCCCTCGAAGTGGTTGACGACGTGGGCATCCGCACGGTGCTGCCACCCGGGCGTCGTATGGCCGTTACCGCCCCCATCACGGTTGTTGTCGAGGGGGTGACCAGGAGGCACGCCCTCACCGTCGACCTACCGGAGGAGACCCTGGAGGCGATGGGCCGGGGCGAGCTGGCTACGGCACAGGTCGAAGGCAACCCGACGCAGGCGGCGGCGGAGGTCTCGCTCACACCGGCCGACAAGCTGGCCCTCGTCGCCTTGTTCTCCGGCTACCTCGAGACTTTTCCCCGCTACGACCCGCACCCCAAGAGCTATGCCGACGCGGCCGCCCGTCTCGATTGGCCCCGGACGACCCTGGTGAAGAGGATCGAGTACCTGCGGACGCGCCTCACCAACGCCGGCGTGCCCAACCTCCTGGGCGAGAACGCCCTCCCGCACCTGGCCGAGTGGGCGCTGGCGACGGGCCTGATCGGCCGGGCCGACCTGGCCCTGCTACCTCCGCGCTGAACCGAATCTTGTCGTTGCAGCGTCCCGCTTGAGACCTCGTCCCTGAGACCCCTTGGTGGGGCCTCGCCGCTGAGAGCCCCCTCCGCTGAGAGCCCCCCGGCGCTGAAACCCGCCTGACGCTCAAACTCGCCCGTCGCCGAAACCCCACCGCCTCTCAACCCGCCGTCGAGGTCCCCCGCCCGCTGCTGAAACCCCCGCCACCGAGACCCCGCGGCCTAACTTGGCATTACAGAGGACTTTGCAACGTCGCGGCGCAGTTATGTACCGGAAACCGACCCAAATCCGTACCCAACGACGCTGCCGCGACCGTAACTGGTCCCGACGCGGCCTGTTTTGACCGGGTGGGGTCGGGTTTTGTCGAAAGGCGGCCGCTGACCGGTCGTACACCTTTGACCACTCGGGCCCAGTCGCCAGCCGCTCTGCTAGGCTCGGTTTGGCTTCGGGGGCGTAGCTCAGTTGGTAGAGCGCTTGCATGGCATGCAAGAGGTTCGTGGGTTCGATTCCCATCGCCTCCACTGAAAGACCCTGGTCAGAAGCTATTTCTGGTCAGGGCTTCTTCATGTACCCACCCGACGTAGCCAGTTTGAGCGTAGCCTTTGGGTTGGTTGGCTACGTCCCGCTCTGAGCGGGGCCTGGACCGGGAGGTCTCGCTGGACATGGCGCCTAGGGCGACCGTCAGGTGGAATGAGGCGAAGCAGCGCTGGATGGCGTGGGTGCGCTTTCCGGACGGCTCACGGCGCAAGGTAGAGCGGGTCGAGAAGGTCAACGCCGAGGCGGACCTCAACGAGCTCCTGGCGCTGCGGGCCGGAGGGTCGGGTCCGCTGCCCCGCCGGGAGCGGCTGGTGACGTTCAACGAGGTGCTCGACGAGTGGCTCGAAGCCGGCTGCCCGAGCGCGGCGCCGGGCGGCCGGACCCGCCACGCCAGGCAGAAGTCCGCGGCCACCGTCGACAACGCCCGTCGCCTCCTCGCGACTCATGTCCGCCCCGGGATTGGGGCGTTGTGGGTCGATCGGACCCGGACCGAACGGATCGAGAAGGTCTTCGCCCGCATGAGCGACGGTGGCTTAGCCACTAGCACCATCGACCACACCTGGGACTACCTCGGCCAGGCCTGTCGGCACGCCCTGCGCCGGCAACGGGTCCGGACAAACCCCGTGCAGGACGCCCTGCTACCCGAGGCCCGTCCCCCAAAGGAGCGAAAGTCACTAACCGTCGATCAGGCAAAGAGGATCCTGTTCGACGCTATCCCCGACGACCGCAACCCGGCCATGTGGTTGACCGGCCTGATGTGCGGGCTGCGGCCAGGAGAGCTGGCCGGGCTGCGCTGGCCCTTCGTCGACATAGACAGCGAGGAACCGGCCATCGATGTGGCCGAGCGGTCCCAGGAGGTGAGCCAGAAGTACGTCGGCCAGGCCAGCCCCAAAACCAAGAAGTCCCGACGGCGGATCGGCCTGCACCCGCTCCTGGTCGCCGCGTTGCAGCGGCACCGCAGTGAAATGCAGATGCTTGGTCTCTACGACCCCGGAAGCTTTGTGTTCTGCACGCGTAACGGTACGCCGTTCCTGCTGCGGAACATGCGCCGCGATTTCGGCCGTCTGTGCGAGCGGGCCGGGCTCGGGAGCGACTGGACGACTTATGAGCTGCGCCACTCATTTGTGTCCCTCGTGGCGGACCAGCTGGACGACCTGGTGAAGGTGGCTGATCTTGCCGGGCATCGGGACCCGCGCACGACCCAGGGGTACCGCCACCCCGTCCGCTCGTCGCTCCCGCACGCCATCGAGGCCTGGGAGGCGCTCCTCGCCAAGCACGCCACCGCCTCGTGACGATCTCGCCCTCACCCGGGCGGCGTAAGCGCAGGCTCGTCCGGCCCGAGGGGCCATCCGACGACCTGCTGCTCGTAATCCGGGCCATGCCTGTCAGCCGATCGGCTGCTGTGGACCAGATGGTAGAGGTCGCCGAGTTCTCCGCCCGGCTCTACGTGCTGGAAGGAGAGGGTGGCAGTCGCGAATTGCTTTACGGGATCTCGGTGTTCGCCCATGGCGCAGGCCTGGATCGCGCGGCGTCCTTGACCGTTTCCGAGCAGCGCCGATGTTCGTGGAGGCACCAGTCGGCGCGACAGGGCGGCTGGTTTCGAGGTGATCCCCACCGGTACGGGCACACACCACTTTGACGTGCAGCTGATCGTCGGTGTGACTGAAGCCGACCCGCTGCCTTCTGAGCGCGAAGTAAGAGATGCGGCCGCTCGCCTCCTCGACGTCGCCGGAGAGATGCGCCCGAACCCCTTCTACACTGATTACACCGGCTACGTGCCGGAGGAGAACTGATGAGGGCACCCTGGGATAAGCCGTGGCACGTCGAGGAGGTCGACCCGGCCGTTGTCGAGCGCCTGGCTGGCGCGCACGTCCCTAACCAGAAGGCCCTCGCCATGGGCGTCGACATAGTCGGGGACCCGCATCGCGAGGACAACGACGGTTACAACTGGACCCTGCTCAGCCAAGCCCGGAACGTGAGCGATGTGACGCCAGGATCCACGGTGGTTATGGGAAGCGTGATCGGGCGTTACCTGGCCAAGGTCGTCGCCTGGGACTTCGAGGTGAGCGACACGGACCCGATCGTGGTCCTCGACTTGCTGCCGGTCACGCCAAAGTCGGTCGCGGACGCCCTCGCCCGAACCAAGGCCCCCGCTGTCAGTTAGCCACCGGCCCACGGGTTTCAGTCCCTTGTCGTCCTGCCCGGCTTCTTAGTCCTCGGCCGGTAAACGTAGTCGGGGTCGTCCAGACGTTCCGCCACGAAGCCGCGGACGCCAACTTGGCGTAGGTGGTCGAAGAAGGCGCCCATCTCATCGGCGGCGCGATCGACGTCGTCGCTGTACTGGTCGAGCAGGCCGAGGAGCATTTCCTTGCGCCGTTGCCGGTAGCTAGTCTGGCGGACCCGGCTGGCCTTGCCCGTGATGTTCTCGATTGCTTTGTCAACTTCGCCAGGCTCGTCGATGCCGAGCTGACGTAGGCGGTCGTAAACAGGGCCCAGCTGGTCTTCGCGCCCAAACACGACCCCATAAAGCTCGCTGACTATGTTGGTCGTGCGCTCGAGCGTGCGGTGGTCGCCAGGCGGCGGGAGGAAGAACCATACCAAAGGCAGGTTGAACGCCAGGGCGAAGGCGAGGATTTCCTGCGCGTCGAACTCTCGGCGCCGGTCTCCCTCGTAGGCTCGCTCGATCGCCGAGATGCTCGCTTGCGGGAGCCGCTGGCCTAGAAGCGGTTCGAGGGCTATCGCCGCCTCGTCTTGTGTCCAGCCGCGCAGCTCGCGGGCCTGGCGGAAGTTGTAGGCCACGACCTCGTTGAGATCCGCTTGTCCCGGGTTTTGCGGCAGAAGTTTTTGTGTTCCGTCCACTGGGGCGTGCTTCCGTCCGACCATGCCCGCGAGCGTACTATTACGTGCAAGCTATGCAAAGATAGCCGACAGGCACTTTCCCTGATATAATCCGTAGACTATTAGATCACGTTCGGGAGGTGTTGTCATGAAGGGAGAGCGGGCTTTCCTACGCGTGCGCGAAGCGGCGCCCATGCTAGGGATTTCGGTTTCGGCGGCTTATGGGCTGGCCCAACGCCTGGCTCGACACAGGCGGGCAGACCGGCCTACCGGCAGTTCGCTTGGGCCGTTCTATCTTGATCCCCAGAGCTGCGGTCGACCGTCTTGCCGCTGTTGGCAGCGCGGTCGGCACCGAAAACAGGACGGCGTGAACGCCAGCCCTTCGTCTGTGCACGCCGTGGTGATGTCGGGCGAATGTCGCCCGCTACGACGGCGCTTGCGTCCCTTGGCTTGGCTGGCGCTGGAGGAGGTCGCCCTGGACGCCGTCCTAGAAAACGGTCGTTTGGTGGCGCGCACTTCGGCCCGTCGAGTGGCCCAGCTCCTCAGGGTCGACCCCGGCACCGCCGCCGCCGCCCTGCGGGCCCTTCGACAAGAAGGAGTACTGGCTTTGGAGCGGGAGAAAGCGATGGCCGGTCGGTTCGGACTATCCGTGTATGTGTTGCGCCCGATTGCCGGCTTCTATGTCGTCGTGCCAGGTGGGGACGCGCCAGCTAAGGCGCCAGCGTCGCTGGCGACGACCGATGTGGCGACGCCGGTCGTGGCACCACCCCGTACAGAGGCCCCGTGCGCGGAACGGGCCTATGCGGCAATGCCAAGAACGGTGGTTTCCCATATGGCGTCTGGGTCAGGCCTGTCTCTGCGGACCCCGCCCGAAGGGCCCGAGCGAGCTGACCGCTCGCCAACTCGTACACCGTCGGCGTTGCCCGGCCAGCAAGTCCCTGGCCAGCAGACGTTGGAACTGGACGGAGGGCTCGCGTGAGCACCGCCAGGTTTGCCTCCCCGGAGGGGTGGCAAGTGTCTGTGCGCTTTTCGCTTATCGGGGTTGACCGAGGGGTGCTTTTCAATAGGGGTCGGGATACGGGGCCTTTAGCTCAGAGAGAAAGTGCGGGGGGACGGGTAGCGGGGGTTATTTCTTGTGGAGGCCCTTGGGATCGTTGTCGTCGAGGTGAGCAGTGCTGACGTTGACGGCATTGACTGATGCCGAGTACCTGATCTCGTCGGTGGCCTTGAGCATTGATGAGTACTACGCCGGGGTGGGGGAGTCGCCCGGGGTGTGGTCGGGAAAGTGGGCCGAAGAGCTTGGGCTCTCGGGCGTAGTCGAGGCGGACGCAGTTGCGGGCACTGGTCGAGGGACGAGGCCCGGTGAGCGGTGAAGAACTGTTGGCCGGGGCCCGGCAGCGCTCGGTGCGGGCTTTCGACCTGACTTTTTCGGCGCCCAAGAGCGTCTCGCTGCTGTGGGCCTTCGCCAGCGAACTCGTGGCTGAGGTGGTGGCCGCGGCCCACCGGGAGGCCGTGGCCGAGGCGCTCGCGTTCCTGGAACAACGGGCCGCCGTGGCCCGGGTCCAAACCGGTGGCGTGCGCCGCCGGATAGGAACAGAGGGTTGGGTGGTAGCCCAGTTCGGGCACCGCACCAGCCGGGAAGGCGACCCTCAGATGCATAGCCACTGCCTCGTCCCGAACCTTGTACGGCGGAAAACCGACGGCCGTCACGTGGCCCTGGACGCCGGCCCGCTGTTCGACTGGTGCCGGGCGGCCGGCTCTGTCTACCAGAACTCCCTCCAGCGGTCCTTGTCCCTGCGCCTCGGGGTGGCCTGGGGGCCGGACCATCACAACACCCGTGAGGTCACTGGTCTGAGCCGTGAGCAGCTGCGGGCGTTCTCCAAGCGTTCGGCGCAGATCGAGGCCGAGCTGGAAGCCAAGGGGGCGCTGTACGAGGCCCCGGCCCTCCGGATGCAGGCCGACGACGAGGCCTCGCTCGCCACCAGGACGGCCAAGGACCACTCGCTCACGCCTACTCTGCTGCAGAGCCACTGGCGGGAGGAGGCCGCCGCCGTGGGCTTGGCCACAGGCACCGAGCTCGAGGAGACGGCGTGCCGGAAGGTGCACCCGCTGACTGCTCCGACATGGGAGGAAGTCGCTGGCTTGCTGGTCGACCCCGAGGTCGGGCTGTGCTCCCAGTCGGCCCGCTTCACCGGGGCCGACGTGGTCGAGCACATCTGTGCTGTCTCCGGCGGCCGGCTCAGTGTGGGAGAGGTTGTCACCATGGCCGAGCGGTTCCTCGCCTCGGACCTGGTGGTACGGCTGACGCCAGATGTGGAGGAGGGGAGACGCCGGCCACCGCAGTGGTCGACCGCCGCCCACCGGGCCCTGGAGGACCGCACCCTGGCCCTCATGGGCGCCCTCGCTGAGCGTCAGGTCTCTGGCGTCAAAGACGTCGTCCTTGGGGCGGCGCTTGCAGAGTCGCCGGCGCTCGGGGAGGACCAGGTGGAGGCGGTCAGGGTGCTGACCCGAGAGGGCGGGGGCCTCCGGGCGGTGCTGGCCCCGGCCGGCTACGGGAAGACCACCATGCTGCATACTGCCGCCCAGGCCCTGGTATCGGACGGTCGCCCGGTGCTGGCCGTGGCCACGACGGCCAAGGCAGTGGCCGAGCTGGCCGGCGCCGGCCTGGAGGCGCGGACGATCGCGCGGCTCCGGCTCGACTTGGCTAACGGGCCCCTCCCCGCCGGCACCGTCGTCGTCTTAGACGAGGTGTCCCAGACCCCGACCCACGAGGTCGAAGCCGTCCTGGCTGCCGTCGACGCCTGCCCAGGTGGGTCGGTGTGGGCGCTCGGCGACCCCCGCCAGTCCCAGCCGGTCTGCGCCGGCGGGGGCGCCGACCACATCGAGCAGCTCGCCAGCGGGGGCCTCATCCCCTCGGCCCGGCTCACGGTCAACCGCCGTCAGCGCGACCCGGCCGATCAGGAGGCCCTCGGCCTGCTCCGCCGGGGCGACGCGAATGCCTCTCAGCAATTGCGCACCGAGCACGGCTGGGAGCACGAGCTGGCCACCCCGGGCGAGACCCGCCGGGCCATGGCCGACGCCGTTTGCACCGATATCGGGCGCTTCGGCGCCGACCAAGTCGCCCTACTGGTCGTCTCCCACACCGACGCCGAGGACCTGGCCGACCGGGTCCGAGCCCGGCTGGCGGCCACCGGGACGCTCACTGGCCCGGCGCTGGCCGGCCCGGGGTGGACGACCGAGCGGAAGTACCAAGCCGGGGACAGGGTGCTCCTCCACGCCCGCTGCGGGGCCTCGGGGACCCCGCTGGTCAACGGGGCCACCGGCACAGTCACCGCCGTCCAAGAAGCTGGGCTCACCGTGCTTGCCGACGCCAGGGCAGACCCTTTGAGCCTGCCAGCGGCGTTCGTACAGGGGGCCCGCAAGGACGGTTCTCCCAACGTCTCCCACGCCTGGGCCCGCACGGTCGACGGGGCGCAGGGCGGCACTTGGGAGGCCTGCCACTTGCTCGGGAGCGCGGCCCTCGACGCCTACCGGGGCTACACGGGACAGTCCCGGTCTCGCCAGCCAACCCACACCTGGAACACCGCCCGGGTGGCGCTTGTCGACCACGGCGGTGTCCTGGCCGACCAGCGGGACGGGGCCGAACAGGTGGCCGCAGCGCTCGTTCGCCGGCCCGACCCGTCCCTGGCCGCTCGCAGCGACCCCTGGACGCACGACCGGGAGATCCGCGAACAGATCGCCGAGCACGAAAGGGTCCTGGCTGCCCGGCCCCCGGACACACGGGACGCTCTCATCGACGCGACCAAAGACCTCCAGGCCGCCGAGAGCTCCCTGGCCGACAGGGACGCAACCGCTTCCCGTACGGCCGACCAGCTGGCGGCGGTCGGTGCGCTGGCCGGGTTGACCCGACGGGGCCGGGAGCAGCGTCGCTTCTTGGCGGACAAGTTAGCCTCCGAGGCCGGACGTGCCTCTGCGGCCAAGAAAAACTGCAGCGAGCTGGCCTGCCGTCACTTCCCGTCTCCGCCGAGACCAAACCGTATTCGACCGCTTCGGGGCGGCCAATGGGTGGCGCCGGGACGACATCTTGCGCCTGCGGGAGCAGCTTGACCACCACTGGGCCGAGGTAGTCGCCAGGTGCGTTCAAGTAGACGACCCTCTCGCCTACGGGGTCGACAAGCTCCGGCACGCTCGGGCCACCACGGTCGGCGACCAGAGGGCCCTCGAGGCCAGGCTCCCGGTCGACCGGGCCACCGAACGCGACAACGCCCGCCGCCAGCTGGCCGACGCCCTCAGGGCTCGACAACAAGCCGAACAGGCGCTCGAGGGGGCACGCGCCGCCTACGAGGCGAGCGGGCCCCGTCGGTGGGGGCGTAGAGACCACGCGGGGATGGCCACAGCCAGGGCCGGTGCGACCATGGCTGAGCAACGTCTGCACCAGGTGGCTGCCGCCGAAGGGGAGCTGCGGGAGCATCTCGCGTCTCTTGTACAGCAACAACTGGAGCGCGAGCAGGCGATGGCGGGCGCGCGGGCGCAAAGAGCTCCAGGCCACCTTGGCCCAGTTCGACGCCGCCCTCGTGCACACCCGGCCCGAGCGCGTCCGCGCCCTCGCCGAGGGGCCGCCGCCGCACCTGGTCGAGCGGCTGGGGCAAGTGCCTGGCTCACCCGCCGGTCGCGCCGTGTGGTGCCACTACGCGCTTGGCATCGAGGCTGTCCTCGACTGCAGCGACGCCTCGGGCTCGCCGCCCACGCGGCAGAGCCCGATTATGCGACGCGCCCGCCAGGAGGTCGCAATTGCCGACCGACTGCTGGGCTTCAACGCCGACCTGGCTGAGCCGGTCAGTTGGGCCGAGCTTGCCGGCCACGCCGCTGTCCTGCGCACTGAGGCTCAGCGCCTCGTTACGGCGCCGGCGACGGTCGACCGGCTGCGGTCAGCGGGGCGACGGGTGCAGCCAAGTCGCGACATGGGCACCGGCACGGCTCAAGCAGGGCCACAGCTAAGCCTGTAATCGGGGCCCGAGCTCAGGAAGGTTTGGGGCCATGGTCGCACCCGGACAGAGCTCCATGGCAGACACGCTTCCACGAGCCATCACGTCCTGGCCTGCCAGTGTCCCTCCACCCGGGACTCGCGGCACCTAGTACCCGGTGACGGTCCGAACGTTATTGCGTTTTTTGCCGCTCAGCTCGGTGCCGGAAAGTGAGCAGGGCGAAAATGGCCCCGGGATACACGCCGTTTCCAGGTAAGGCCGAGCGCAAAGTCCCACCCTGAGCCATGGCCGCGCGCGCTGAGCGCACGCCAACCAGCTGTTACTTTCCCCGGGTCCTTAATTTTAGCGTTTCAGTTCCAGGGGGCCCAATGAAGGTTATGGAGCAGTTTCAGTTCGACGTGTCGCACTTAGCGCCTGGTTTGTCCCTGGTGGCCGAACGGCTGCCCGAGGCGGGGGAAGTGCTCGTGATAGCGACCATGTCGTTTCCCCCGTCGGCCCTTGGCACCCTTGGCCATGGCCAGCCCACCACCAAGCCCCGGTGGAGGGCGGTCGCCTGCACCAGCTTGGCCGAGGTCTACCGGCTGGCGCGTCAAGGCCAGATTGCCGTCCTGGTCGTGCCGGCCGATGTCGACCCGGGAGAGCTGAGTGTGCTGCGAGCGACGTTCCCGCCGAGGTAGGGGTCCTGGTCGGCCCCCTCGGTGAGGGACCGGAGTTGTTTGCTGTGGCGAGGGGTGCCACTTGTCGAGACCGGCAGCTGGCTGGCCACGACCGTCGAGCGCAGCCCAGATAGATGGTGGCACACCGATTGTTTTGTCGTTTTATGAACCGAACGGCGGACTACTTGTCTGCGCTCGTAAGAGGCGCACGTGTACCAGCAGTGATAGTGCGGGGCGCCACTGCGTCTGCCCGCGGTGCCACCCCCGGCGGAGAGGCGGGGGTGGCATAACCGACGACTAGGTTTGCACGGGCGACCTTTCACCGCCGCCTCGTGAAACTATTGGAACCGGCAGTTGCCGCCCGAACCGCACCGGCCCTTGATGGGCGGGGGACCTACGATACCGCCGCCGCCGGCTGTTGGCGGGTCTGACACAGCGTTCTTGGCCAGCGTGAAGTTTGTCGCGGGGTCGCAATTACTGCCCCACTGGTCGAAACTGCACACCGTGACCTCAACCATGTCGCCTGTACCGGCTAACTGGGGCCCTTGCATCCAGGGCGCGTACGCCGTAACCGGTCCCGCGTTCGGCACCCAGGACCCGAGAGCCACCCCGTTCAGAGCCGACGGCGCCCACCCGGAGGTGGCCTGAGGCCCGAGGATCGTCCACGCACCGTTCTGCTGTTGGAGCAGGGATAGCTGGGTCACTCCACCTGGTTGGCCGGGCGAGCACTCGGCGTAAACGGTGGCGGGGGCCGTTGCGCCACTGCTGCCGAACTCGCACCCCACTGGGGCCAGAGCAGGGACAGCACCATGGGAGAAGACCAAATACAGGTTGGAGGCATCAACCGTGGCTGACAGGTCGAACACCGGGCTCTCGAGCGCGGTCGGGTCGTCCGGGCAGCCACTCAGGCCGCACCACGACCCGTCGGGGGCGACGTCTGGGGTCAAGGAGCCCACGTCGGCCACGAGCTTGTTATTGACCGAGGCCACCTGGGTACCGAAGTCGAGCAGGTTTGCCGCCGGGGAGATCGAGACGGCGTCCATGGCTTGGGCCGCCTGTTTCAGGGTCTTGCCTCCCAGGGCTTTTACGAAGAGGTTGCTGCTCGAGAAACTGGCGTTTGAAATTCCCAGCGAGGAGGAGGTGATCGCCACCGGTGACCCCTGGCCCCCACCGACCTGGTCGGCGAAGGACAGGTTGACGGTGAGTTCCAGGTCGAACTTGGCATTGATGATCGCCCCGCCCGGTACGCCATCGTACGAGAAGCTGAATGAGCTGCCGTCCACGTAGTCGAGCCCCACCTCGTTGGTGCCGAGCTGCGCTGCCTCCAGGTCGCCTGTGCTCGCTAAATTGCATTTCCAAGTGGCTAAAACAGGCTGGCCGGTGCGGGCTTCGACCGCTGTCTGGAGAAAGTCACATAGTGACTTCGTGTTTGCTTGAAGCGCCGAGCTGAAGGTAGAGCTCAGGGAGGGGATCGGGCTCTGCGCATAGTTTTGCAGGTTCGAGGCGGTGACGCCGTTAGGGGACTGGTAATCGATCACCACATTGCCGGGCCACTGGTCGAAGTAGGTCGGGGTGGCACTAGCCGGACCGGCGGCAACGAAGCTCGCTACCCCGCTGCCAGCTAATGCGCTGGCCACCATTAACGCTGGGACCGCAAGCATCTTCTTCATTTCGTACTCCCTTGGGTGTTGGCGTGCCAGGGCCTGGTTAGTGACCTACCTTTTCTGGTACACAAGAGGGCCGACGCACGAGGTGGATTTATCTGGGAGTACGCACGCATCTGCCGATCGGTTCGCCGTCGAATACCCGTCGCCATCCTTCGCTGTCTGGAGGTTGACGCAAGACGCCGACCTGGTCGAAACTTGGTTGTCCCGGGCTGACTGGTCTGCGGAGGTACCCGGGTCGCCCACGGCTGCGGCCAAACCGGTTCCTAGACGGATGGCGCGGCGCTGGTCACGTTCAACAAAGTGGCACTCGGTGTATGCTGAGCCCTACCTTCGCATATGGCATAGTTCGCTTTTTGATGCCATCTTTGGCGGCGGCTATCTCCACTTCTACCTCCAGCTCTTTGACGAGGCCCGCAACCGGCTCGACGCCCCAGGAGGTCATGGACACCTTGGGCTTTCTCCCAGGTGACCGGGTCCTCGACGCGCTTTTCGGGCATGGCCTCATCTCCAACGTTCCTGCCGCAAACCGTGCGTCGTGATCGACTGCCAGGGGTTCGCCGACTACGACAAGGGCTAGGTGGTGAACCCTTTCCAGCGACGTCTGCTGAAGGTCGACGAGGTCCGTCATGTTGGCGTCGTGCTCGCCCAAATTTGGCCGAAAACCGGGCCAGAAATTGCGCTGTGAGGAGCCATCCCCCGCCCAAGCTAACAACGGGCCCTGGGTTGGCAACTGGCGTAAACGAGCGAACCCTCTGAAGTCTCGATGCCTACCTGGTTGTGGAAAGAAAAATACCGGGCTGCACGAGCGGCCCGGGAAACTATCACGGCCGAGGCCCAAATAGTCCGTGCCACACATCCCAGGAAGGCACTGAAATGATAAAACAATCGAGCCTTGACCCAGCGCGTTCTTGCGCTGGCCAGCCGACGCTTCGGGCACCCGGAGCACATGGGACCGGCAAACTTTGTAAAGCGGGCGCGAGGTCGGCACTGGTTTTAGCGGCCATGGGGGTAGGAGCACTGCCATTCGCCCCCGTTGCTTCAGCCCGAACGTTGGCACAAGTCGGCAACTCCTCCGTCATTGCCGTCGCGGGCGCTAACGGCAGCGTCAATTTTTTCTGGCAAACCATCGGGACCTCGCCTTGGCATGCCGAGGAAGTAGCCCCCACGGGTACGACCACGCTCACCCCTTCGGTGGCCCAGGTGGGGAGCCCTTCGGTAGTGAGCGTTCAAGGCCCCGGTAACAGGCTGGACTTCTTCTGGCAGGCCATCGGGGCGAAGCCCCGGCACGAGGACCACGTAGCCGGCCCGGGCACGACGTTTTTCCACGCCCTCGGTGGCCCAGGTCGGCCAGTCGTCGGTGATCACCGCCGAGGGACCGGGCCATAGCCTTGATATGTACTGGCAGGCCATCGGGTGCGCACCGTGGCACCCCGAACAAGTGGCCGGAGCGGGCACCACTTTCTCGGCTCCATCGCTGGCCCAGCTGGGACAGTCCTCGGTTATTAGCGCCGAAGGCCCCAACCTGAGTGTCGAGTTCTATTGGCAGGCCATCGGGGCGGTGCCATGGTACACAGAGCATGTGAGCCCCTTAGGCTAAAAAAGAGCCGCTAACTTGCGGCACTTTGACTTCGGACGGTGGCTGGCTCGACTACGGGCCAACCATCGTTTGGTTCCGAGGAAGCAGGTACCGCCGGCGCGCCGAGGCAGCTCGCCCTTGAGCCCAGCCCGGGAACAACCCAAGGGAGTGGGGCCACGCGGGACGGCCGCCACCCCCGAGGCGCCGCCAGCCGGCGCGAAATCAACGAAACCAGCAGCCGCCCGTCTTCGCCCGACTTCGTGGTGCATGGGCGGAGAGAGCCCGGACGGCGCCGCTGCCGCCTGAACAGCGACGGCCTTCGGCACCGACGTCCAGTCGCCGGCTCGATTTCGACCGGGTCCAAAACGCAATCGCCTTGACGTCGCACAGGCCACGGCCATCAGGTACGACGGGTCAACATAACCCGCGGCCAACGGACCGATGGCCAGCAGGCCCGAACAACCGCTGATAGAGCTAGTGGCAGCAGTGCGCCGGAAAGCCGAAAACTGTCGACTTTTAGCGCCGTCGGTCGCGAACGCCGTGAGAGCTGTGCCTGTGAACATAGCGGTGAATGAGAACCCCACTACGTCGTGGGGTCGTTCCGCAGTTACCACTGGCGGTTGCCCCGACCGACGACGTGACTGTCCCGACACCGGGGACCTGGCGTACCGGCCCCGCCACCCCCACCAGGACTCGCTCTCCCGAGGAGGCGGGGCCCATGATTTCGTAGAGGGGTACGCAAGCGCTCCGTGGACGGTTCGGGGCTCTCCCGAGTAAGTTCTTGTACGTCTGCCCGTGGTGGAGGATCTCTATCTGGGTGGGCTCAATCGGCCCGCACAGCTGGAAGGAGGACAACCATGGTCGCTAAAAGACTGGCTCTCCTTGTCGTTCCGGTCGTCGCGGCACTCGCCGTTCAGTTACCGGGTACCGGCTTCGCTGCTCAGGCCGAGGCCGCCGCTCGCACGGTTTCCCCCGCGCCTGCCGTTGTTGTCTCAGCCATCACAAACCTCGGCGGCCACTGGGCCCAGGCTGTCGAAAAGGCTGCGGGAGGAATCTCTCCGGTATCTCTGCAGGCGTCCGTACAGGTAATCGCCCACCGCCTGCATGGGATGGGCATCGCCGACGGCTCTGTGCATAGCCAGGGTAACGACATCTCGGTCAAGTTCCCCGCTGGAAAAGACGAGGGTCAGATCCTTGACCTTGTTAGCGAAAAAGGACAATTGCTCATGCGTCCCGTCGACTGCATCATCTCGGCGTACACCCCAGCCGGCTCGAGCACTGCGCTGTCACCCGGTCGGAGCCCATGCAAATTGAGCTCTCGGCAGCAACAGGGCTACACGCCGCCGAATGGCGGCCCTCATGGTGTTACTCCAGCCCAGTACGACCTCGCACGCAACACCGTTGTGCTGCCTTACTATGCGGGTTCCGCTTACGACCGCTATGTGCTAGGGCCAGCCGAAGTCAGTGGTCCTGTTGTGAAGACGGCCACGGCGTTCCTTGACCCCGAGCTTGGCAGTTGGGGAGTGGACCTCCGTTTCACGAGCGACGGGTCGGCGGAATTTAACGTCGCCGCCGCCAGGCACTACAAATGCTATATGAGCAACATGGAGAACCCGCCGTACTGTTCGCTGCAGGCCATGGAAATTGATGGCACGGTGGAGACGGCGCCGGCCATCGAGGCGCCCTCTTTCCCCGGCGCCGCAACCATGGTTGGTTCCACGTCCGACCCGTTCACTCAGCAGCAAGCGAAGGACCTTGCCCTTTTGCTCGACTACGGGCCATTACCGGTTCGGTTTATCAGCCTGCGGGTCACCACCACCGAGTCAGCGCCCGCGCCACCCCGGTAGCGCCTCTTGGCCTTTGGGGGTGCAGCGTGGAGGCGGGCGACAGCAGGACCGCTCGCCGACTACCGGACAAGTGGTGGGGCAGTGGGCAGCCCCACGCACGCCTTATGGACCGCTTGCGCTCGACGGGCCACCGCGCAAGCGCAACGATAACTGTAGCGCTTGAACCCGGGCGCCAAGACTCATCGATAGGTGCCGAGAGTTCGTCGTAATTCCCGAGCACGCGAGGTTCAGCTCAGTGGCCGAACCAGCTGGCCGCGTGGCGCGTACTACTCCTTGAAGAAGGTGCCAATCTGGTCCCCAGCTGCCCTTATGGGTCACTAGGCCGAAGGGTCGCTCGGCGGTCGACGCCGAACAGTTCGCAGGGAACGGACAGCTCGAAGATCGGTCGCTCCCGGTTGGACCGGCATGGCTACCCCGTGCTTGGCGAGCCTTTTGCGCAGCGCGGCCAACTTGCCACTGGCCCGTCCAGATCGAAAGGCGCACAGTGACAGCATGAAATCGTTGCGCTTTTCGGCCGGGCGGCGAGGTGATCATGACACGGCCGCGCTGCCCAGTGCACACGGTCTTCGGGCGGATTCCAGGAAGGCCGAGGGATGGAGGGTTTAAGCGATGGAACGTACGGACCGGTCGCCGACATGAACCGACCCACTCTCGGCGGCGTATCGGTGTATATGCGAGCTCCTCTGCTGCTCCGAACTACCTGCGACCGCTCCCTCGGCCGGTTGCTCGGCGCCTCCTACGGCCGGGCCGGCTCGCTCTCGTTGGCCTGGTTCTTGGCAAGACGCTTAGCCCCGCGTATATCGGAGGTCGATGAGGAGTGGCGCTATGGAGTCGACCGTTCCGGCGCCGGTGTACACGCTCGGCAGTAGTCCGGCGGGGTGGAACCAACGGCTAAGCCTCAATTTCGCGTCGTTATGGGGCGGCCAAAGGTCAGGACGAGGCTGTCCTCGGCTACACCTTGTGAAATTGCCCCGAATTTTGCCACCCTGCAGCCGCAGTTGACGAGGGACGCCGACGGGTGCCACATTTCCGAGCAGGTCGACGAGACCAACTCTGAGGTCCAGGCTGCCCGCAGACAAGCTGCCTTACCAACGCCGTGTACCTGAAAGACGGCCCCGCCTTACTGGCCAATGGTGCGCAAGCAGTGGACGGGTGGATGACTGGGCCCTCCAGAACGGGATCAGGGGAAGGACGGCATCGGCGTAGGCGGCCTCGGGCTCTTGTCGAGCAGCAGCCGTGACGGCCTCCCGCCTCTAACCCTTGCGCCCCTTCGTTCGATACCCCTTGCTCCGACTGCTACGCCATGGAGCTTGTTCCTTCGCTCGCCGGCCCTGGCGCCCGGATGGTCGCGGTCACGCACCCTGGGGACAGTCAATGTCCGCGCCGCCGTCCAGACCGACGGGTTGGTGGTCCTATTCGCAAACGCCCGCCCGGCCAAACCAGCCCTCTGTAGTGCTGTCAGTGCCCAGCTATCCCATCGGCCAGGGAGCCGCCCGGTTCTTTCATGGCCAAGGCAGCAGTCGGGTCACCAGAGGCCATATCACGCTTGGCGGTTCAGTGACATTGCTCGCCTATTTCCTTCACCGAGATCGTCCCCGACCCGGCTAATACCGATGTGGGTGCATAGCGTTTTGCGGGGCAAGCTCGTGTTGGCCGACCCTCCGCCCACTCCGGTCGTTGCCGTGCAGGCAGCGCCGAGTTGCCAGCCCCAAACGTGGCGCAGCGACGCCAAAATCGTGGTGACGGTGTCGCTTCGCTACCGGGGGTCACCCCATCCTTAACTCACTCGAAACCGGAAGCCGCATGACAATGGGTTACCCAAGCCTATTGCGCGCGGCCGAGGTCCGCACGCGGCCGGGCGCCGTTGACCGGCATAAATGACCCGCTCGTGAACAGGAGGCAGGCTGTCGCCGCGCACCGTAGAGGTGCGCGGGCTGGTCAAGTGTGTGGGGCGAACCACCGCCCCGCTCAGGGCGGCGGTTTGGTGCAGAAGTCCAACACCCACACCACCGTGATCATTACCCTTGACGGGGACCACCACTGGGCCTCTGGAGACGGCTGATGGCGGCTGGACCAGAGGTACAAACTTCCCAACTCGCGCTATGGGACCAGTCGCGGCTGGAGGTGGAAGTTCGCCCGGCGCGACGGCAGCGGCCGCTCTCTACAGACCTCGCTTTGCCCCTGCAGCGCTGACCCGCCCGGGCCGGCTCATGAGCCTGACCGTCATCTCCGCTGCCGCCGAGGGGAGCGGTTTTAATGGCTGAGGCAGTGGTGTTGATCAACTCTTCTAGGGCCCCGACTCCGATGAAGAAGGTGTTCATCGCCGTATGGGAGAAGACTTGTGATTACTTGAAAACTCTCCCGGGTCACGACACGACCTTCCGCCAGGCGACGTCCCCAGGTGCTGAGACCGGTTCGTGAACATTGCCCACTGGCCGAGCGCCGAGGAGTTCGCCGAGGCGATCCAAAGCGACGGTTTCCGACAGTCAGCCGCTGGCCTGCGCTGGCCCATGCACGCAACGCTGTACCGGATGGTCGGCGCGGGCTGAAGCTAGGCTGCGAGGCTGCTCAGCGTCGTTCGGACAGAAGGCCCCGCGAACATCACAGACGGCGAAGCACGACAATGCAGCAGTCGTCGTACGGCGCAACACAGAACTCGGCCACGATCGCATTCGCGAGAAATTGAGCGCTGGCATCGGCGTGCGCTGCGACCAAGTTGCTGAACTGTTCGAGCCCGTCATCGATATCGGCTCCGCGCCGTTCGACTACTCCATCAGTTATGAGGACGAGCCCCTCGGCCGTCATAATTCGATGGCGGCTTACTGGGGGCTGGCCGACCATCTGGGCCCGAGAGGAGGGTGCTCGGCGAAGCTGAGCCAGGACGCCGCTCCCGCGCCGAAAACGAGCGGGGGAATGTGGCCAGCCGAGGACCACTGCAAGGTCCCGTCCTTGGGGTCCAGTGACCCGTAAAGGGCGGTGGCAAAGCCATGCGCGTCGTCCATCAGCGTCAGCTCATCCAGCCCCCGGATGATGTCGCCCGGCCCGCTACCGGCGATCGCCAGGCCGCGGGCCGCGTTGCGCAGCTGGGCCATCAACGACGCGGCGCTGATCCCGTGACCACCTACATCGCCGATGCCCACGAGGACGCGACCTGAAGGTAACCGGGCGACGTCGAACCAGTCGCCCGCGACCCGTCCCTCGGCGGGGATGTACCGGCTGGCGACCTCGTAGCCTGAGATGTCGGGGAGCTCACGAGGCAGCACCGCTTCGCTGAGGAGGCTGGCGGTGGAACGCTCGAGGTCATAACGGTGGGCGTTGCTCAGTGCCACCCCGGCGCGGCCGGCGAGGCCCTCCGCCGAATGCCAGGCTCCAGACGGTGGTGAGCCACCCCAGTTGTCGGACACGAGGCTCATGACGCCGATCACTTTGCCGCCCGCCTTGATGGGCACGATGAGAGCGGTCCAGCTGGCCTGGGCCGACAGGAAACGCGCCCTCTGCGCGCGGCTGTAGCCGCGGACCTCTTTTTCGGTTACCCTCGGCACAACTTGGGCTTTGCCCGTGCGATAGCACAGGCTCAACGGGTTATCAGCACCGATGTCGACAGCCTCGAGGCCCCGCAGCTCTTCGGCCAGGCCGGTGTGGTCGGCGATCTCGATCGCCACTCTTCGCAACATCGTCCGCTCGGCGACGTAGACGGCGCACCACGGCGCCAGGCGCGGGACGGCAAGCAGCACTAGCTTGCGTACGACGCTGGCAGGGTCGAGCTCGCTTACCATGACCCGAGTGCCTTCGCTCATCAGCTCGAGGGTCTCCCGCTCGTTGCGTTCGACCTCTTCCAAGCGCGCCCGGTCAATCGCAATGGCGTACTGGTGGGCGATGACGTGGAGGAGGGCCGAGTCCTCGCGGCCAAAGCGCCGCGGATCGGCCCATCCAACCGATAGCACTCCGAAGGTCATCCCATGGGCAGTAAGCGGCAGGATGGCCCAGGACTGGCACGAGCTCGGGAAGCCCGCGTAGTCCGGGTAGTCGCGGTTGCGCTGGACCAGCGTCGACCAGTAGACCGGTTCTCCGCTCGCCAGTACCGCCTTGGCCGGCCCATCCTCGAACGGCACGCAGCCCCGGAGGAGGTCATGGGTGCGTTCCGACGTCCCGGACTCGTACAGCGTCACCAGACCATTGCCGTCAGCACTTAGGACGTTGAGGACCACAGCGGTGACGCCCAGCCCCTCCTCCAGAGACGAACCGATGGTGTCCGCCACTTCGGCCAGCCCATGGCTATCGGCCAAGCGCGTGGCCACTTCTTCGATAATGGAGAGGCGTGCCGTAATAGAGAGCCGTCGTGGTCGCCTGGCTACCTCGGCGATTTGCTCACCCCCTCTCAGCTACCACCGCCATCGGCCTGGACAGTGAGCGGCGGGCGTTATACGGTCTGAGCCGTCCCTCGAGGGTTGGGCGCTCCCCTCAGACACCGGCCAGCTTCGTGACGGCGGCCGGGGCTTGCCGCTTGTCGGCTCCGGGACCATCGGGCCTGAAGCGGTCCCGTGCGGGAGAGACCGCCCGGCTGGCGCCCCGGGTAGGTCGATGCTGATGGGCCAGGCGGTGCTACCGCTCGTGTCAACACAGGTTAAGGCACCAGTTTGGGGTGAGGCCTCACCCATTTGAGTGATTTCCGACCTCTACCGCTTGATATTAAACCCGATGATGTGGGTACCGATCAAGAGGTGCGCCAATATAGCGGCAAGGGTAATAAGGTTCGAGGAAAACCCAGCGTCTCACCCCTCCAGGTGGCGATAGTCAACGACTACGAGCTGATCGTGGCGGGCGTTCAAGCAATGCTTGCCCCCCACCGCAACCGCGTTGGCGTCGTTGAGCTGGACGTGGACCAGGACCCTGAGCATGCGGTGGACGTCGCCTTGTTCGACACGTACGGGCAGCCAGGCCTAGGCCTCCATCGCGTCCGCTCTTTGGCGGCGGACGAGCGAGTGGGAGCGGTGGCCGTCTACACCTGGACCCTCACCGAGACCAGCCGGGCGGCGGCCTATGACGCAGGCGCCCGGGGCCTGATTGCCAAGACCCTCTCTGCCGAGGAGCTGGTGGGCTCCCTCGAGGCTGTCGCCCAGGGCCAGGTCGTCGAGACCGGAGGTTTTCGAGGCGCGGTCAAGGCGCAATGGCCCGGGTCAAGCTGGGGCCTAAGTGCCCGTGAGAGCGAGGTTTTGGCGCTCGTGGCGTCCGGGCTCTCGAACCGCGCCATCGCCGAGGCACTGTTCGTAAGCGAGAACACGGTTCGCACCCACCTCAAAGCGGTGTTCCGCAAGCTCGGTGTCACGAGCCGGAGCCAGGCCGCCGCTCGAGCGTTGACGGACGCCAGCTTTCTCACCCGGCAGTCGGTCCGCGCCGCACCGAAGGTCCGTCGTCGACCCCGAGCCGCTCGGCCAAGTACGGCCTCTGACGAGTAACGGTGCGGAAATCAGCGGTAGTGGAGGTTGCTGGACGTCCCAAAGTGGCCTGAGCCACCGCCGACCCGTCGCCGAGCTGGCGAACGGTTGGGCACGACGACGAGAAGAGCGCCGAGATCCCCGACCAACCGTCGCCAGGGCGACCAGTCGCGATGCGTGGTAGTGTCGAAAACAGGCCGCCCGCGCCTTCGTCGTGGGGCACATGGGTGCGATGAACTCCGTGCCGGTTCCCGCTCGGATGGGTCCGCGTCCGCCGGTTGCCGCCGATGAAAAAGTCATCGTGTAATGAGGATAGGTGGTGCCGTGGTGGCGAAAAAGGACAACGTATCCCGGGTATGAGCCGGAGCGAGTCACTTCAAAGACTGACACCGCCGATGGCGAAAGAGCGTCCGCTGCGACGGTCGTAAGCTCTACGGTCGCCCAGCCGAGGAACTTGGCAGGCTTGCCATTCACAAAGTTGCCCATGAGGAGCCGGTTGCTCGATACCCGCATGACAACAAAAGGAAGGGTGCCGCTATGACGCCATTGATGACGGCCACAAAAACGAGCAACTTGATCGGGATGACCTGCAGGAGGCTCAGTGCCGTGCCGCCGACGGTCCTCAGGGCTAAGAGGCCGTAGAAGACGGGGGGCGACGAGGCCGGTGTTTGCTCTCTTCACCAAGCGACCCATCGGTAACACGCGGCGCGTCCGCACGAAGCCCCGATATTGGACCGTGTCTTGCCGCTCCGTGCCCCGAGCCTCGGCCTCTCGTTTCGTCGTTCAGCCAGCGGTGGATATTGGTCCGCATTGCCCCGACCACGGACGAGCTCTGATTGGGTTGATGGTTAGAAAACGTCGGTATTGTCGGCATTTTTCTGGAGAGGGAATTATGTCTCGTTCTGGGCGGGAATAGCGCTTCACAAAGAAGTTCGGCAAAGACGAGCGCGCGATCGTTTTGGCGCGCCATATGTGCTGTTTTGGGGGCATTCTGCGTCCGCGCCCGTCGGCTGGACCCGCCTCCGTTTAGGGTTCACCCAGGTCCACGAGGGCCGCAAGCCCGGACCTCCGACCAAAGGGCCCTATGACGTCATGGCTTCACGGGCCTGCTTGGCCCGGGCGGCTCCGATGGCCGTCTTTACGTCTTTGCGCTCTTCGGGCGGCGGGAGCACCGCCGGCAGGCCGAGGGCTTCTATCCAAAGCTTCGCGACCCCAACCGGTCGCATGGTAAAGGTGCTCGTCCTCTTGGTCTTCGACCTCCTCGACCGCCCCCTGCAGGATTTTCGCATGTTTGGCCTGCGAATGGCCGGCGACCTCGCCGAGCAGCTCCCAGTTCAAGTGGTCTTTGGTCTCAGCCAGCGTGACGCACTCGGCCGCGACGATCTGAGCTTCGCTGGGTTTGCCCTCCGCCAGCGCCAGGTCCATGGCCTTCACCAGTGACTTGCCGATGTGGCGCACGACGCGCCGCCCGGGTGTATCGGTTGACGGGTCGAGGCCAAAACCTCGGATCATCTCCTCCGCGATCTCCACGTGGCGCTTCGTCTGGCCGTGGTACTTTTCCCACTCATCTCGCAAGTCGTCGTTCTGCACGCAGCGCAGGGCCGCGTCGTAGACGAGCACGCCGCCGAGCTCAGTTTCGAGCAACTCGAAGAGCAACTCGTGCAGCTGCGTTTCGTTCATGTCGATCTCCTTATAATCGGTTGACTTATAATTGTCATTCCCACCAGTTGGTACGGCCAACCCTGGGGGTCCAGGGCCTTGTAGCCAACTCCGCGAAGGCTGGAGGCGGGCACAGCAGGTGTGGGAAACAGGGAGCAAGTCTGGAGTTGCCGCATTTCAGTAGGAGCGGACCTCGTGCGATTGTCAACCTCCCGGACTTCGTACGTAGCTTGAGGGCTAGCCGCCGGCTTTCGGCGTACGGCGCCGTCGGTGACCCACAAAACACTGCCGTGTGCAGGGCATATTACGCGGTTGCCGTCCAGTTCCCCATCGGCCAAGCTCCAGCCAGCATGCGAGCAGCGGTCAGCCAAGGCGGAGGGGACGGCCCCCGGGGCGGACCAGCAGGAGGGGGAAGCGCCGCCGGCTACGCGTACCAGGACGCCTTCGGGTACGTCTATGATGGCGGCGACGTCCTGGCATTGTTCCAGACGGGGCCGGAAAGCCGTCTGGTCGGCGCCGACGCCTAGGGTCTAAGACAGGTGCCCACCCCAATAACCAGTGGCGACCAATATGCTGACCCACCTATCAGACCCGAAGCTGGCCTTTACCTCATCGGCGCCAGCGAAACGACACCCAATAACACAACAAGGCCGTTGTCTTCCCGGTGGCATGCACGAGGCCTATGGCGACGACCGTCCTCATAAACATCGACCCCAATCGTTGAGCCCAGCCTCGGCCGTTGGCGCGGGCTGCCAGGATCCCGACGCCAGGTAGCCGCCGGGCCCGTAGCACGGTTCCCGGGCGCCATGATGTCCAGAGGGTAGCGCCAGTCGATGCCCCGGTACCACGTCAGTCGGCACTGGGTGCAGACGGTGACCAAGCCAAACCCGCTCAGGGCATTCTTCACCAGAGTTGACGCAAAAAGCGGCCGCAGAAACCGCTGGACGTTGTCGGCCAGAGGGTCCAACGGCTCTGCTTGTCCTAGCTTTCGCACCGCTTGAGCCACGTTTTGCAAAGCTCTCCTCCTTGGTTCGGTGCTGCGTCGGCCGACTTGACGCCAGGGGCTGCGTTTTTGCGGTGCCGCTACCCATGTCACGCACGGAGTAAACCCAGGGATCACGTGCCGACTCCCCGACAACTTCCACCCCAAAGGCTTGGCTGTCGAGGAAAAAGGTTTTTCGCCCCTTGCATAGCCGGGTATGTCTTCCGCCTTGCAGGGCGGCCTGGGATTGACCCCTTCTGACGGACATCCACCAAGTGGCCCTGAGGGGCAGAAAGGACGTCCAGAATGGAGACGATGGAGAGGAAGCCACCTCGTCCCGTCGGTCCTTTGCTCCCGAGTTCAAAGCCGAGGTAGTCGCCTTGGTCCACCACGGCAAGAGCGTCGGTGCCGTGGCCCGGGAGCTTGACCTGACCGAAACGGCAGTGAGGGCGTGGGTGAAACAGGCCGAGCTCGACGCTGGCACCCGCTCGGACGGGCTCACCACCACCGAGCGGGCCGAGCTCGCCCAGCTGCGCAAGGAGCTCCGGGAAGCCCGGGAAGAACGTGAGATCTTGAAACGAGCAGTGGCTTTCTTCGGCCGGGAGACCCGGTGAGCGCGTTCCCGCTTGTCGAGGCCGGGAAGGCCGAGGGCGGCAACGTGGCCCGCTGCTGCGCCCTCCTGGAGGTCTCCCGGCCCGCCTACCACGACCGGTCCAAGCACCGTCCCTCTGGCCGACGCCCAGCTGATGAAGAAGATCCATGACATCTTCGAGGCTTCTCGGAGGACTTATGGCTGGCCCCGGGTGCACGCGGCCCTGCGCCGAGCCGGCACCTGTGCCGGCCGCAAACGCGTGGCCCGGCTCATGAGCCAGGCCGGCCTGGTCGGCCGGGGCCAGCGGAGAAAGACGCGTACGACGTTCTCTGGCCCCGAGGCCAAGGCCCTCGACCTGGTCAAACGGGCCTTCGGGCCGGGCACGGAGCTGGACCGCACCTGGGTGGGCGATATTACGTACGTCCGCACCCGGGAAGGCTGCCTCTACCTGGCTAGCGTGATCGACCTGGCCAGCCGCCGCGTCGTCCGTTGGGCCGTGACCGACCACAGGCGGGCCGAGCTGGCCTGCGACGCCCTTTCCATGGCCATTGCCGCCCGTCGCCCCCGCCCTGGGCTCATATTTCACACCACCGGGAGCGGGTGTAGTTGACGGCGAGGGACAACGCCGTCGGGGAAAGTTGGTTCTCTACCTTGAAAACCGAGCTCGTCCACCGTTACGCCTGGCCCACCAGAGCGGCCGCCCGTCAAGCCATCTTCGAGTTCATCGAGGTCTTCTACAACCGTCAGAGGCTCCATTCCTCTTTGGGGATGCTCAGCCCCGTTGAGTACGAGCAGACCATCACCATCCACCAGCAACCCGCCACTCAGGCGGCATAATCAAACTGTCCGGCGGACGGGGTCAAGCCCAGCCATGGGCGCCGATGGCCCGATGGCCCGATAGGGCGGCGCCGGCCGATGGACGCTGGTTGAGCCGGCGTATCCGCCTGTATCAGACGTGCGCCCTGATCCCGCGATACACCGCGGACGCAATGCCTGGGGACCGGTCCCACCGGGCGCCGCCCGCGCTTGTAGACCAACGGGCTGAACCGGCGCGCAGGACGGTTTAGTTCCTAGTCTCGGCGGGTACCGCGACAGCGCGGGACGTTAGCGGGGCGAGCCCTAGGCCAAAGCACAATTGTACGTTGGAGGGACCATGACCGACACCACGCAGGAAGACCAGCCGAGGCAGCAGCAAAGTCCCCCGGGCCGCGAGGATGCCATGCTGCCCCGACCCGACCATGGGGAACATAGTTATCGAGGCTGCGGCAGGCTCGTTGGAAAGAGAGCCATCGTGACCGGTGCCGACAGTGGCATTGGTAAGGCAGTGGCTATCGCTTTTCGCGCGAGGGCGCTGACGTCGTCATTTCCTACCTGGACGAGCACGACGACGCGGCCGACACGGCGCACTGGGTAAAAGCAGCCGGCCAGCAAGCGCTGCTGGTAGCACGCGACCTGAGCAACCCCGCCAATTGCCGCGAACTGGTGAGCAGAGCTGTGAACGACCTGGGCGGGATCGACGTCCTGGTTTCCAATGCTGCATTTCAAATGACCCACGACTCCATCGAGGAGATAACCGACGAGGAATGGGATTACACGTTGGCCACCAATCTCTCCGCCTTGTTCCACCTGACCAAGGCCGCCCTTCCCTACCTGCACGCGGGGTCGTCCGTTATCGCCACGAGCTCGGTGAACTCCGCTATGCCCAGTCCTGCCCTCCTGCCCTACGACGTCACCAAAGCGGCGATCGCCAATTTCGCCGCCGCCGCCGCCCAGTTGCTCGGCGACCGAGGCATCAGGTTCAACAGTGTCGCCCCGGGCCCGATCTGGACGCCTCTCATCCCGGCGACGATGCCTCCCGAGAAGGTCGAGAGCTTCGGCAAAAACACGCCACTTGGGCGGGCCGGGCAGCCCGCCGAGGTGGCCCCGGTCTTTGTCCTGCTGGCCTCGGACGAAGGAAGTTACATATCTGGAGCCCGGGTAGCTGTTACGGGCGGCCGCCCCGTCCTTTGACAGGGCAATATTCGGTGCGCGCTTACATGTCGGCGGGCAGCACCATTGTCGCCTACGATGTTGGGCGGGTGTTCTTTTCCCCCACCCTGATGGGCGAACGTACTGGAAGCAGCCCCTACTTCCTTTGACCTCCCGGGCGAATTACCCGGTGTTGACGCTGTTGGCCGCCGCAGCGCCCTCGCTCCCGTCAATGCCCAGGTTGTAGTCGAGCCCGGGAATGAGCCCCGCTCGTGTAAACAAGTCGCCTACGTCGGGCTGGCCAGTAGTCACTATCCCGCCTGCAGTAGGAGAAACGGGAACGATCGAAACGTTGGTGCCGGTGTGAGCGGCCTCGATTATGCTCCCGTTTCCGAGGCTGATGGCCACGTGCCCAGGCCCTGACAGCCCATCCTCACCAAACTGCCCGAAAAGGAGTGCGCCCGGCGTAGTGTACGCCTCCTCGATGCTCAGCGGCGTGGCCCATGCGAACTGCGAGTACGTGTCCAAAGGCACTGACGGGTAGCCCAGGTTGAGGAGTGAGTAGACGACCAGGCCCGAACAGTCAAACGAAGTAGAGCCCAAGGACCTGCCTTGCCCCCATACGTACGGGTCGCCGAGCACCGATTCGGCATAACCGAGAAAGTTGCTGGCCAGTTTCTCGTTATTTTCAGGGTTGGCGTTGACCGCAAACCCATTGGGGACCCCTGCGTAAGTTACGCCTGTGCTTTCAGAGGCCGTCCCCGAGATGCTGAGGCCGCTGCAGCTGGCACCGTCGACCGTATAGTCCCCGAGCCCGAGCGTGGTTACCGGCAAACCTCCATTGGCGGTAAGACATGAAAGTCTGCCTTGCAGGCTGGCGCCGGGAGGCGCCTGGACACTGAACGTGAAGCTCGGGTTGGAGGACAGATAGGGTTCTGTACCTGACACCTGGACCGTCAGTTGCAGGTACTCGAACGCTCCCGCGTCGCAACTGCTCCCGCCGGCTCCGGGGCGAGGCCAGCCGCGCTCGTCGCTGTCAAGAACGCATGCGCTAGCCGGGACTTCGTTGTACGCCGAGCTATTGGCGGTTATGGCCAGGGTCTCTGGCCCGCTTGAGCCATTGGGCCCCAACCAAGATGACAGGTCGATGTGTGTTGCGTCCACCAGGCTTGGCGGGTCATCTGTTGCGCCAGCCCGCAGGAGTTATCCGACTCGACGTTGTAACCACCGTCGTTGGCCATGCCGTCACAGCTAAGGAGACCCTCCGGCACTTCGATGACCGAGTTGGACAGTGTTAGCCGTCCTTCGTTGCGAAGCACGGCGCCCTGGCCCGTAACAGCTGTGTCTGCCGAGAACGTATCCTGAGTTGCGGTGACACTGGTGCCGAGGTTCGCTATAGCGCCGCCGCTGCCAAGACCGAGGACATCTGCAGTTGCGGCGTCGCCGACAAAGGTATCGTTAGCCAGCCACACGGCGGCCGTGGTGCTTTGAGGCGGTGGCTGAGTGGCTACGGCGCCGCCGGAGGCGGCGCTGTCACCGACGAACGTGTCGTCATCGGCGGCGAGGTCGCCCTGGGCAAAAAGAGCCCCTCCGTACAGTGCGGCGCTGTCGCCACTGAAGGTGTCGTCGGTGGTCACGAGCGCCCCTTGACTGAAAACGGCCCCGCCATTGCCGAAGTTGGCCGTGTCATCGGTGAAGGCGTCGTCATTTATCGTTATCTGAGAGCCAACGTCTCCGTTAATGGCGCCCCCGTTGACCCCCCGGTCTGCGGTGAACGCATCTTCGCTGACCGTTAGGTCGATTCCTGGCGCCGTGCCGTCGGCGCCAACCGCGATGGCACTCCTTTCCGAAGCATCGATGCTGAGACCACTCAGCACAACGGCACCACCGCTGACCAGGAAGGCGCTGGCCATACCCGGGCGTACGCTGGTTGCCGAGGCGCCGGCGCCCTTGACCGTGAGCGACGCCAGCGAGCTGGCGTCGATGTCGATGCTCGATTCATAGTAAGTGCCGGGCGCCACCATGACGGTCACGGCGTCGCCGTTGTCACGGGGGGCCGTCGCCGTGGCCAAGGCGTGGGTGAGGTCGCAAGCTTCAGCCGGCGATGTGCATTCGCTGCTCGTCCCGTTGGGGCTCGCGAACAGGGTCACTATTGGTTCGCCGACCGCCAGTGAGGCACCGACGGTGCCCATAACCGTCGTCGCCACCACCAGAGTCGTAAAGGCGACGAGCGGGACAATGCCCAGTCGCTTGGCGCGTCGCACCAAATGAGCGAGCCGAAGAGAGGTGGCTGTTGGCACGTGGTAAGCCCCTTCGTTGAACAGGTCCGAGTAGCTTGTTGCCGCCGCCAAAGCAAGGACGGATGAGGGCCCGGACGACGGGGCGACCTGTGTCCAACTGTGGGTGCAAAGCCAAGCGAAGATATGTTAGCTGCTCGGTCGTGGCGATCACCTTGGTTATGCCCTTGACCGCGAAATGGTTCCGCGGCCGCGGGGAACTGGCCGAGGGGCCTCGGTTGTGGTCTGGCCTTTTGTTCGTGCTGATTGACGGCGTCCATTATCGATCCCAGCTCTGATGACTGGGCGTTACAACCTCGAACTAGCCGTCCCTGTGATCACACGCCGGCTGGTGACCACTAGGTGAGTGAGCAGCAAAGGCCTGATTTGAGGTGCGGTTCCGCGCCTTGTGGCAGAACTCTTGCACCGTCCCGGTCGCCGCGATTGTCGGCTCGAGCGCGTGAGTGAGTGGCTGAAGGGGCTTGATAGCTGTTCCCCGGGCCTCTGGTGGGCCGGGCGCCCTTCAGGGGTGCTCACGCGGCGGCGAGAGAGGCTCCTTGGAGCACGCCGAGCACAGCCAAGCGCTTGAAGTTAGCGACGGTGGCAGCAAGGTAAGCCTGCAGGCGGGTTTTACGTCGTCCCCGGTAACGGGCTTTGCGCATACCAAGGTCCTGGAGGTGGTCGATCTTGCGTTCCACTTTCGCCCGCCGGCGCAACAATGCCTTCGTGGCCGGCTCGGCCTGGGCGGCCCGGGCGGCCTCGGTGCGGCCGTGGTGCCGGCCGACCATGATGGTACGCCCGCCTTTGCCGGCGGTGCAGCGCTCTCGCAGAGGGCAAATTTCACAGGTGCGGGCGTCGAAATAGAACATGGTGGCCGGCCGGCCCTTGTGGTCCTTGGCCCGCCGGGCGTCAGAAGTAGCCTGGCCTGCCGGGCAGGTGACCGTCCCGGCCCCCAGGTCGATATTGAACTCGGTCTTGGGGAACCGCCCCGAGTTGGTGACGGGGGGCACCTTGGCCACCAGGTCGGTGCCCTCGGCCTCGACTGCTTCTCGCACGTCGCCGTCGGAATAGGCCATGTCCGCCAGCAAAGTGGCCACTTCGATGCCGTCTGTCCCGGTGACCTTGGACAAAAGCGGGGCTGCCCCCTCCCCGTCGCCGGCGTTGCCCGCCCGCACCTCGACGCCGAGCACCATCTCGGAGGCCTCGTCGACCATGACGTCGAGCTTGTGGCCGTCAAAACGCCTAGATGCTGACTTCCGCCCGTGGCGCATCTCGGGGTCAGAGTGCGAGACCACCCGGTCGGGGGCCACGCCCTCCCGGACGGCCGGGCCTTGTCCGGTGGCTCTCCACGTCTTGGAGCACCACCTGGGACAAAAGCCCGGCCGCCTCGGCCACTTCGGGGTCAGCGGCCATGAGCTCCTTATCGGCGGCGGCGCTGCCCAACAACGTGGCCGCCAGCTCCACTAGCTCGCCCAGGTGCCCTTTGCGGGCGGCGGGGTCTTGCCAGTCGATATCGGGCTTGGCTGCCGCCAGCTGGGCCACTTGGGCGGAAAGGCCGGCATCGAGGTCTTCACCCAGGGCCCGGGCCAACCGTCCCATCAGCTTGCGCACCAGCTCGTAGGTGCTGGCCACCGCCCCCGCCCCGTGCACCGGCGACGAGTCGATGACCGCGGTCAAGGGCTGTTTGAAGATGCCTGTTTCCACCGCCCGTTGCAACGTTTTTTGGAACAAGGCGCTATCGGCGTCATGGGCCACCATCCGGGCCCGCATCAGGCTGAACGTCGTCGCACCGATGCCCTCGAACCAGTCGTCCACCCCCATGGCCGCTTTCCAGTCCGAGTCCACTCTTGTCCGCCGGGAGGTCTCGGTGTCGGGGGTCCGGTCATGGGTGGCGCACAGCATGGCCCGCACCATGACCGAGGGCGGGACCGAAGGGCGGCCTTTGCCCTCGGCGTACAGGTGGGCGAAGTCCTCGTCAGAGACCAGTTCGTGGCCGTGGTCAGCCAAGCGCTCGAAGAACGAGCCCTTGGTCACCAAGTGCCGCCTCATATGGCGAGTTTCCAACAATGAGCCTTGGGGGTCAACTCGTCCGAGCATGTCACCAGTAGATCCGCTGACGCAGCTCAGGTGGTGGATCCCCCGGCCGGGAGCCGAACTTTATGCTCGCTCACCTAGGCGCCGCTGGTGACCTCTGCTTCGGCTATCACTGGCCGAGTGGGCGATCGCCCGTTGTTGGTGTGCTGGCAGGATGCTGGGCATCTGGTCCCCCCACCTGGCTCCCAGAAGTGGCCATTGACCCGAGGCCGACCTACGAGCAGGCCGGCATGACGCTCGCAAACGTCGATTACGTGCGGCGGAACTTGCCCTCTCGTCGCCAGCCTGAGGTCACCATCGGCTCACGCAGTTGGCGTGGGCGCCCGACATCCTCCATGGCGTACACATGGCGTTGCATCCACAGGTGTCCTTCCCAGGAACTGGCGTGTCGTCCTTCACGGTCAGGATCGTACCAGGATGCTGTCCCAGCGAGCCCCACGCCGGCGCACTACGGGCACTGGCTCGGACATCTACGACTTTTGTCACGACTCGGTTCCGGCCTCGCTTCCGACGGTGCCACGAATATCGAGGGGCGCGTGCGGCGTCCGGATCCCCTTGTCCAGACCAATCTTGAGGCGGTAGTTTTAG
Source organism: uncultured Acidimicrobiaceae bacterium (assembly GCA_963754115.1). Taxonomy (GTDB): domain Bacteria; phylum Actinomycetota; class Acidimicrobiia; order Acidimicrobiales; family Palsa-688; genus Fen-671. The sequence goes on from CAVWFC010000011.1 coordinate 481,935, forward strand.
GCAACGGTTGAGGCGCCAGCCGCTCGAAGCCTCCTAAGCCTGCCTCGAAGCCCCCTAAGCGGCATTACCGTTTAGAGTGGTAACGAGGGTTTCGCGTTGTCGAGAATGGGTGGTGGGCAAAGAATGCTGCGGTGGCACCCCCGGCTGATGCGTCGCAACTCGAGCTTGAGGTCCCGTGTATTGCGGCTGCCACCCCGCACCTCCTGCCCGGGGGCGACGATGCCCAAGTCGCGGATTGTTTCGATGTCGAGTGGCAGAAACCGCCCCCAGAGCCTAGGGAAAATCGGGCCTCTGGCATTTATACTTGGTGGCGCCGACGTGACGTGGAGCTTGGGCATCCGGGCTGCCCAAAGGAGGCAGAGGCCGTTGTCTCGCTGGTTGGCGAGCTCGACCTCACGACAGCCGCTCGCAGCCGGTGGACAACGATTACCAGCACCGCCGCTATGAGGACGATGATAATAGCGATGATTATGTCGAGCAGCAGCAGGTGTCTGGTACCCACGAGCGGAGACCACCAAACAGGCGACACAAATGTGCAGCAACGCACCGCGCGAAATGTCGCCGGCGGGGTTTGTCAGATTGGCCTAGCCGTGTCTGAAAGTGCAGTGGCCTGATGTCGTCGGCGAGCTCCTGGTAGCGACTTGGACGGGCAGCAACGCCCGCGGCCGAGCCAGGGGATAAAAAGGTAATTAGTGTCGACTAAAGTGCCAGTCGTCGATGTCGAACAGCGCACCGAGGCGAAATGGGACGTCACGCCGGAGGGTCGAGGTCCCGGTTGATGGCGGCTTGCCTCTCGCCCGTTCGTTTGCCCCTGGTCCCCTCTTTGCTTTCGTCTGGCGCCGCGGAGCCCTCGCGGTGGTCCTGAGTTTTGTTCCTTTCCTGGGCCGCCTTCGCGCTTTGTCTAGATTCTTGTTCACAGCCGGGTCATACCCACAGCACGGAAACCCCTAACGGTTGCAGGCTATTTGTGATCAACCGGTGCAACGCGCCGGGTCGTCCAAACCGTCAGGCGCTGGTTGCGCGAGCCAGCTGGCGGTCCCAAAAGCGTAATGGGCCGCACTGTTCAAAGAACCGCGAGCTCGAGGCGGGGGTCCGCTAACGGGACGAAGCCCTTGTCCAGGCTGCCGGCGACACCGCAGGCCTCGAAGAGGGCTATGGCGTCGGGGGAGTAGCCGATGAACTTGCATTGGCTGTACGCATCAGTGACGAAATCTTTGGCCGCAGGCATGTCATCAGCCGGGCGGCCCCGACCGTCGAAGCGAGCACCACCACCGCGTCATACAGGACCGACGGTCCCCTTCAACCTGTTGGTCGGCGGAGGTGCGGCTACCGTCGTTCAGCCTCGCTCCTCCTTCGGCCGGCGCCACCAGTTCCACGACGACGTCTCGGCGCGCCCCTCTTCGCGCAGCGCAGACAAGAGGGTAGCCTCGGCGACGTCAACTAGTACGCCTAGTAGTTTGCGGCCTGAGAGGCTTCCTGGGCCGTTCAATATGATGCTGAGGGCTGGTGACGGCGAGGTTGTCTATCGGCTCTTGTGCCGGGCTCAGGCGCTCAGGCAGTTGGGGCAGGCCCAGGCCGTCGGCCACGGCCGCGGCTAAGTCGTCGTCGACGTTGCGCAGCCCAGCCGCCATGCGAGCTCGTACCTGTGCTTGTTCGCACTTGCTAAGTTCGAAGACGAAGGCCTCAACGATATGGTGCTGCTCGACGGGGTATGGCTGCGGAAAAACTGGCCCTGGCTGTAGTGTCACCGAAGTTCTCGGGCCGCAGGCGGTGCTTTGGCCCGGACGGAGTTGCCGGCTCAGTCTGAACCCGGCGGAGGGTCTCCCCGGGGCCCACCGATGTCGAGCCCCACGAGTTGGGCTCGTAATTGGCTCTTGTCGTCGGGTTGGCCATGGCCATGTGCGCGTCCTGCTGGAAATGCGCCATCGGGCAGCGGGGGGCGTTGAGGGGCAGGTAGATGAAATCAGGCCCCCGAGACGGAATCGGCAGGGCTGGTCAGAGGTCACGTCGAACCAGCACATTATAGCGCACATAGTCGCTGGCTGGCCCCACCACCCGCGTTCTCCAAGGCCAGATCGAGAGCAATCGAAGACCGTTTGACCGAGCCCCCTGGCGTTTCGCCTCATCCATGACCTCGTGCTGCCGAGCATCGGGTCAAATCGGATGGGTCGGTCGGTGCCTTTTGCCGTTGCTGAGACTCCAGAGAACGTAGCCAGCGACGTGGCCAGCATCAGCTGATCTGATGGCGGTCGACAAGAGATGACTGATGCGAACGTCTCGGACTCGATGCCACAGAGTAGAGGATTGACCCCTTGTCCTACATGGGTATTAGATAGGACCGTGCGATAAGCCCCGCCAACGGAGACGTACTCCGGATTACGGGTCGGATGGCCATCGATGTGCATGGCATGCAAGAGGTTCGTGGGTTCGATTCCCATCGCCTCCACCAAAAGCCCTGATCAGAGGCCCTCTGGTCAGGGCCTTTTCATAATCTGGGCGATCGTAGCTGTGCACTAGACCGGTCACGATGTTCGTGAAGAGGTCCTTTCCGGTGCCAGGACGTCGCTCAAGTTGCGGCTCCCTCCCGGCGCCGGCGCGACGAGCGCCGCGGCGGCTGCGCCCGTGCGACAGCGGACGGTGGGCCATCTCCGTTGCTCTTCTTTGCCATTGACTTGCCCGGATGTTGAGCGAGGTAGGTAGCACGACCGTCCTCAGCGCTCCCGAGTAGCCGTCGAGCCGGCTCAGGAGCAGGCGGGCGCTTCGCGCCCGAGGTCGTAGGCAGGCTGGGTCACCGTGGTCATCGCGGAGCTGAGCACGTCTGTCCACGAGATGTCGTCGTACCCAGGGCGGCGATCTCCTCGGGGATGGCCAGCTTTGCCTCGTCGATTGCTTGTAGCTTCCCCGGCGGTCATCCGGTTATTGGACGCCAAAGCGGCGTCCGGCAGCGGCCCTTGCTCGAGCAGTTCCTGTATCGCCCGGGTAACCTCCATCTTCTCCGAAGTTGGCCACCCGCATCAAGGACTCGTCAACAGCGGTCCCGGCTTGCTCCAATGCCAGGCAACATCCGGGAGCTATCGGATAACGGCAACCTGTTGGCCCTTCTGCACGACTTTGCTCCCGTGGTGACCGCTTACAACGAGGACCTGTTCAAGCAGAAGCACGTTGCCATGCCACAGGACGGCTGGACGTGGTCGCGGTTCATGAGCGATGCCAAGGCCCTGACTGGAGGAGGCACCTACGGCGTGCTGCCCACGCTAGACGTGGAGTTCGCCCTTCTCTGGGTTCGCCCTTCTCTGGGTTCGACGGGCGCTAGACGAGACTGCGGTAGACGGCCGTGTCGGAGGGAGGATTTGGCGCACCACCTCAGGTGGCTGTTCGAAGGGACGCCCCGACACCCGGACCTGGCCGTGCAATAACCTGATGTCGGGGTGACGGTGATCGAGCTTTTCCCGCGTGGCTCGCTCCCTTCGTAGAAGTGCGAGCCTTGCTCCGGTGCCGGGGTGGCACCTTGCCGCTTTGAGGTTAACCCAATATTGGAAAGGGTTTGCTAATGAACTTGCGCAGTTTTGATAATGGGCCTCACGGGCATATAGACGAAATCGTGGAGGGGGCCCGTTCAAGGCCTCATGGGGCTCGTTGAAGGGCTATGAGCCACCAGGGTGGTACGCCGACGCTAAGTTCGGCATTTTTATCCATTGGGGCGCGTACGCTGTCCCCGCGTTCGGGAACGAATGGTACCCGCGCAACATGTACCTGCAAGGTACTCCTGAGTTCGAGCACCACCGGTCGACCTACGGGCCACAGAGTGAGGTTGGGTATAAGGACCTTATTGCTCAGTTCACTGGTGAGCACTTCGACCCGGATGACTGGGCATCGCTGTTCCGTCGGGCAGGTGCTCAGTTCGTGGTACCCGTCGCAGAGCACCACGATGGGCTGGCAATGTACGACACTGCCCACTCGGACTGGAACACCGTGAAGGTGGGGCCGCGTCGTGACGTGGTCGGGGAACTGGCAGCTGCGGTCCGTCGTGAGTGGCTCGTTTTCGGCGTTTCCAGCCATCGGGCCGAGCACTGGTGGTTCTTCAACGGAGGCATGGGTTTTCCCTCCGATGTCCAGGACCCCCGTTATGTGGACCTCTACGGCCCCGCTCAGCTCGAGTCGATGCCTCCCAACGAGGAGTTCCTCGACGATTGGCTGTTGCGGACGTGCGAGCTCGTTGACCGGTACCGGCCGCAGCTCGTCTGGTTCGACTGGTGGATCGGGCAGCCCGTGTTTGAGCGGTATTTGCAACGTTTCGCCGCCTATTATTACAACCGGGCGGCCGAGTGGTCTCGTGGTGTGGTCATCAACTTCAAGCTTGACGCCTTCCCTGAGGGCACGGCGGTGTTCGATGTCGAGCGAGGCCAGTTGGCCGGCATCAACCCTCGTCTCTGGCAGGCGGATACCTCCGTCGGTACGAGTTCCTGGGGCTTTGTCGCCGATCATAAGTATAAGACCGCACCATGGCTGCTGTCCGACCTGGTTGATGTCGTGAGCAAAAACGGCGTGCTGCTATTGAATATCGGGCCGAAGGCAGACGGCACCATACCCGAGCCGGAGCGCGCCATCTTGCTCCAAATGGGCGACTGGCTCCGTAATAATGGGGCGGCGATATACGGCACCCGCCCATGGAAAGTCTTCGGCGAGGGCCCAACCGACGTCAAGGAAGGCCAGTTCACTGACACATCGCGGGCCGAGTACACGAACTCCGACGTTCGCTACACCACTCGCGGTGAAACCCTTTACGCGATTGTCATGGCCCCCCCGGCAGACGGGCGGGTCGCATTGAGCAGCCTGGCACCGAGCGCAGGATTGTTCGATGGCTCGGTCTGCTCTGTCCGCCTCGTAGGGCGCAACTCCGAACTGGCCTGGTCCATGGGCCCAAAAGGGCTCGAAGTGTCTCTTCCCGAACGGCTCGTCGAGACCGGGCCATTCGCCCTGCAGATCGAAAAAAGGGTGGGTGACGGGTAGGTTCCTGGTCACTGCCCCGCTTGTAAATCGCTCCAGGGCACCCCGGCCCATCCGGTCTGTTAGCCGGGACCGGGGACGGTAGAGCCGCGAACTACCAGGGACCCCTCATGGTGACGAGTGCCGCCTCCGACGCGGGTGCCATTGATCATGGCAAACAGGTCACCTACTGCCGCGGCTCCCAGGTGCTCCAGGTCCATGTCTATCGTCGTCAGCGGCGGGTCCGTTTCCTGGGAGAAAATGACCCAATTGTCGTAACCCGTAATGGCGACATCGTCGGGGACTTTGCGTCCCGAAGCCACTACCGTCTCGAGGACAGCGGCGGCAATCTGGTCAGAACCGCAGGCGATGGCGTCGATGTCTGGGAAGTCCGTGAGGACGTCCGCGCCGCCTGTCGTCCCCAGCGCTGGGACCAGAGGCCGTACTTTACACCCCCCACTAGTTCCAGGTCGTGCGTCCTCAGAGCGTGAGCAACTCCACGGACGCGTTGCTGCACCGCCGGAGATTGCTTGGGCCCGGTGATGTGGGCCACGCGGGTGCGTCCGGTACTGACCAGGTGGTCCGTGAGGGAGACCGCGCCGGCGAAGTCGTCGATGACGTGGACGACATCACGAGGGTTGGTAGTGGGCCCATGGACATAAACGCACGGGATCTCGGCCGATGCGCTTATGGACGAGAATCTCCCCTGGTTATCGCCAACGATCAGCAGGCCGTCCACCCCCCGCTGGCGGACGACGACGGCCAGCTCAGCCAGACGGTCGACGACACCTCGGGCATCAGCAATAATCGCGGAGAACTCCCGTTGTTCGAGCACGGACTGAGCCCCTACGACTATGGGCATGGCGAAGCGATGGACCATCGGGTCCCTGAGGAGGACCCCGATAATGCTGCTGCGGCCACTCGCCAGGCTCTTGGCGATAAGGTTTGGCGAGTAGGAGAGCTGCCGGGCCGCCCGCAGCACCCGCCTCCGGGTGGCCTCCGAAATTCGGTCACGGCCATTGATCGCCTTCGATGCCGTGGTGACGGACACCCCCGCCAGCGCGGCCACCTCAGTGAGCGTTGCCGGGCGAGCTGGTTGCACCCGACAGAGCTTACGCCATCTCCGCGCCCAGATCCGGGCGCGGAGGAACCGCTTCCGCGGGCAGAGGTCATCTTATTTCTTGTTTTACCAGCGCGAACTAGCGGAGCCTGCGTTGACTCGGACCTTTTGATGGGGTAGCGTTTCCTCGAACTGGTAAACAGGTTTGCCTGCCTGTGCACAAGGTGACCGTTGAGCCGCTAAAAGGGGACGCGAAGTATGGAGAGACAGAGTGACCTGTCCCGCGAGGGCCAGCCTTGAGGTCGGCACCGGCCGGCTCTGGCGATGGCCCGGTCGACCCCACGGCCGGAGCGATCTCGCGGCTCCGACCTCTGGGTCTCAGCGACGTAGAACTTTCAGAGGACTGTGACCTGGGTGCCTGGCAGCGCCGAAACAGTGCCAGCACCCTGCCCCACTGCGTAGAGCAAGTCATTGCGTCGGGTGCCCTGCGCAATTTGCAACGTGTAGCGGAGCGTCGTTCAGGTCCTCACGAAGGTTTGCATTTCTCGGACTCAGATGTCTACAAAACCCTTGAGGCGGCGTCCTGGGACAGCGTGAGGGGGCTCCCCGACGGTGTGGGGCAGTTCGTAGATGATGCGGGAGTCACCCTCGAGCGCGCCCAGCGCCCAGACGGTTACCTCAATTCGTGGTTCCAAGGCCAATACTCCGAGATGGCGTGGAAGGACCTGCGCTGGGGCCACGAGCTTTATTGTGCCGGTCACCTGTTGCAAGCGGCAGTCGCGTCCCGAGCGGCGCCGGCTACTCCCCGCGGTTGTTCGCCGTGGCCAACATGCTCGTCGAGCACCTGCTCGGGACCTTCTCGCTGGAGGACGGCGACGGCCGCCTGGTTGGTTTATGCGGCCACCCAGAAGTCGAAACCGCTCTGGTGGAGTTTTACCGTGTGACCCGCGACGGGCGGGCACTGGACCTAGCCAAAAGGCAGATTGACCTCAGGGGTCGGCCGGGCGTGGCATTGCCGACTTCCGGGCTGCTCGGCGGCCGCCCTTTCCCGCTGTCATATTTTTTGCACCACGTGCCGGTCCGGGAGCGAAGGTCAGCTACAGGTCACGCCGTGCGGGAGTTGTACCTGCAGGCGGGCATAGTAGATGTGGCCGTCGAGACGCAGGACCGCGAGCTTTTGATTGCCTCCGAAGCGATTTGGGAGGATCTGTTCGACACGAAGACCTACGTCACCGGCGGCCACGGTTCCCGCCACCGCGACGAGGCTATCGGAGATCCATTTGAGCTGCCGAGCGACCGTGCATATGCCGAGTCGTGCGCGGCCATTGCCAGCTTTCACTGGAACTGGCGGCTCTTGCTGGCCACCGGCCAGCCCCGTTACGCCGGCGCGATGGAGCAGGTGTTGTGGAACAGCATTGCCGGGGCACTGTCCCGGGACGGTACTGAGTTCTTCTACTCAAATGCTCTCCACTTGAGGACTGGTCACGAGGGTGGCGACGAGGACTCTCCACGCCATCGGCTCAGTTGGTACCATTGCGCTTGCTGCCCGCCCAACCTGGCCCGGCTGCTGGCCAGCGTACAGGCCTATTTGGTGACCCGCGACGCATCGGGATTGCAAGTCCAGATGCCCTTTGCCGGGAAGGTCTCGACTTCGGTCCCGGGCGGCACGGTGGAGTTCGCCCTGTCGACCGGCTACCCCTGGTCGGGGACCACGAACATAGAGGTGACGAGCTGCGATTCGCCCGAGTACTGGGATTTTTCCGTGCGGCTGCCTGGTTGGGCGGGCAACGAACGCCCGGCCGTGGCACTGAACGGCGTACCCATCGAGGTTCCTACCGAGAGCCCCTACGTAAAAGTGTCCAGGAGCTGGAGCGCCGGTGACCGCCTGGAGGTGGCCAGCGAGGTCCCCATCCGGGTACTGAGGCCGCATTGGCGGGCTGACGCGATACGTGGTTCTGTTGCCGTCCAACGGGGCCCTCTGGTCTACTGCGTAGAGGCAGAGGATCTGGAAGAGGGCACCGAGGTGGAGGACGTCGTTCTGGACGGGACGGCTCTCGAGCTTGCGCCGGCCGTGCCCACGGGCCTGGCAGGCTTTACCAAGATAGCCATCCAAGCTCAGGGCCACCGCATCGTGGGCCCGGCTCGACCGCTCTACGAGGACGGCTCATCCGAGCCCCAACCTTCCAAGCCACTTCCGCTAACCCTCGTGCCATACTTTGCCCGAGGGAACAGGCCTTCGGCCGCAATGAGGGTGTGGGTACCGGAGCAGCGGCAGCAAGAAGAAGAGGGATCGGATGTCTAGCCAGGTGTCGTAAAGGGGCATATCGCCACAGACGGGATATTGAACAAACGCTGACTGTCGGGATAACGGGGGGTGCCTTGAAAAACTCATCCCGCAGCACTAGATAATTATGAGGGACCACCGGACGCGCTTCGACGCCCAGGTAGGAGAGGGGCTTACTTGGCTCAGGCCAACGTGAAGGAAGAGGCAGGCGCTCAACGGCAGGTACAGACGACGCATGACCGCGAGGGCCAGTCGGTCGCAGGTCCCGGTAAGACCCGCCAGCTCTCTGCTACCCGCAAGAGGCAGCTTGCGGGTTGGCTGTTCCTGACCCCAGCCATTCTGTACCTGCTGTTTGCATTTTTATTGCCAATCGTCTACAACGTGATGCTCAGCTTCGAACAGACTTCGATAGCGACCATCGGCGATCTAACGGCCCCCTATGCAGGGCTGGCAAATTACCGCTTCGTATTTAATGACCCAACCAGCCGGCACGCCATCCTCAACACTTTCGAGTTCACATTCGGGTCGCTGGTCGGCCAGTTCATTATCGGCTTTGCCCTTGCATTGCTGTTTAACCTCCGGTTCCCGGGCCGGACGCTAGGACGCTCGCTCGTCATCGTCCCTTGGCTGCTGCCGCTACTCGTTACCGGGGTTATCTTCAGGTTCCTCTTCCAACTCGAAGGGGGAGCGGTCAACCAACTTCTGATCGACATCGGGCTCGTCCACCATCCAATCGATTGGCTGGACGACCCGCACCTGGCCCTATGGACAGTGCTCATAGCCAATATCTGGCTCGGGGTACCCTTCTTCACCCTGTTGCTCTACAGCGCGCTTCAGGACGTCCCGATGGAGGTCAAGGAAGCGGCCCTCATGGACGGTGCCGGCCCCTGGCAGAGGCTCCGGCTTATCATCGTGCCGGTAATCCTGCCCGTCATCGAGATCACCTTGCTCCTCGGTTTCGTGTTCACCGTGAAAGTGTTCGACCTCGTCATCGGCCTGACGGGGGGGGCCCGGCCAACGCCACGCAGCTCATCACGACATGGTCGTACAACTTGTCATTCCAGCAGTTCAACTTCGGCCAAGGGGCGGCGCTCAACAACGTGCTACTCGTGCTGGCGATGATATGCGCGCCGCTGTACCTGTTGCTGAGCCGGGATTCTTTGAGAAGCAGCTCGGGAGCTAAGAAATGACTCGCTTACAGAAGTCGAGGGCCTTGCGGTGGTTATGCACTCTCGCCGCGGCCGGAGCCCTCGTGATAGTGCTGTTCCCGGTGTACGCAATAATCGTCGCCTCGTTCGAGTCGACCGAGACCCTATTCAGCGGCACGTACTACTGGCTGCCCCACGCGGCGACTCTGGACAATTACCGGACCGTCATTTCGGCGCAGTCAGGCAACGTGGTGACCAGCCTGCTCGTCGGCCTCGGTACAGCTGTACTGGCGCTCGTCGTGGCCGTGCCGGCGGCGTACGCACTCTCCAAGTACCGGTTGCGGGTCACCGTTATCTTGGTCAGCGCACTCCTCGTATGCCAGATAGTCCCCTCCATAGTTTTGGCGACCTCCCTGTTCATCGTCTTCCACTGGATCCACTTGGTGAACACGTACCCCGGCCTCGTTATCGCCGATGGTACGTACGCCATACCTTTTGCCATCCTCGTGCTACGAGCCTTCTTCTTCAGCCTGCCCAACGAGGTGATGCACGCAGCCAGGGTTGATGGTGCCTCCGAGTGGCAAACGTTCCGCCGCATCGTGGTCCCACTGGCGCGCTCTGCCGTGATAACCGTCGCCGTGTTCGCTTTCTTGAACGGTTGGGGGGACTTCATATTCGCCCTGACCGTCCTCAACGGCGCCGGCATAGTCCCTATCACACTGGGTATCTACTCCTACCTAGGGAACTTCACTTCAGATTGGGGAGCGGTGATGGCCGCTGCTGTGTTCGCCATGGTGCCAGCGGCGGTAATGCTGGTGGTGGCCCAGCGTTATATCGCCAGTGGCCTCACGGCGGGCTCGGTGGTGGGGTAGCGATGAGGCCGATCTCGCTGCTCGCGCGATAACAAACTGACTGCTATTGTCTCAATTCCTCGATTAAAATCGACTGCCCGCTAGCAAGAATGAAGGAGAAAAAAGAGACCATGAACCTAATAAAGAGAAGGCGGCATCGGGGCCTCGCAGCCCTGGCCGCGGCAACGTTTACTGTAGTCGGCTTGTCGCAGGTGAGCGCGTCCGCCGCAACGAAGATAACCTTGACGGAAGAGGACTACTTCAACACCCCCGGTCAAACCTCCGCATTGGCTCTGTACAACAAGCAGTTCGAAGCTACGCACCCAGGAGTGACGATAACGAGGGAATACGTACCGTTCCAAAATCTGGACACTAAACTGTTGACCCAGGCCGCGGGCCACGACCTTCCCAACCTCTTGGCCGTAGACAACCCATTCGTGTCAACCATGGTCACGACGGGCGGAGTAGTGCCCCTCAGCGGTTTCAAGGGTTTCAGCACCCAGGGGTATTTCCCGGCCATCATCGACGAAGGACTGTCCAACGGTAAGTACTACAGCTTGCCGGTTGCCGGCGCCAACTCGATCGCCTTGATGTACAACATCGCCATGTTAAAGGCGGCCAACATCACGCCGCCCACGACGTGGGCGCAGCTGGTGACCGACGCCAAGGCCCTGACGACCTCGCAACACTACGGGATTGCGTTGACGTGCGACCCGTCAGAGGACACCACCTGGCAGTGGGAGCCGTTCTTCTGGAGCAACGGGGGTGCCTTTAACTTCTCGAACATCGCGTCCGCGCCTGGTGTGCAAGCCTTGAGCCTTTGGAGCCAGCTCGTGACCGACGGTTCGGCGTCCAAGGCCTGCCTCAACTGGACCCAAACCCCTGGGGCGTCAGGCCAGTTCGAGGCCGACAAGGCCGCCATGATGGTCAACGGCCCCTGGAACTTCTCGGGCCTCGCTCAGGCCCACATGTACTACGGCAAGCAGTTCGGTATCGTCCCTGTCCCGACGCGCGTGGCCGGGCAACACGTCATAGTCCCGCTGGGCGGTGAAGACTGGATGATAGGCAACAGCGGTGGTAGTGCCGCGCAGCAAGTGGCCTTCCAATGGATCCAGGGCATGCAGACGCCAACGCAGGAGCTGGCGCTGGCGAAGTTGTTCGGCTACTTACCGCCTAAGCCGGCTGTCGCGAAAACGTACGTTCAGCAGGAAGGCGCGCAGTGGAGCGTCTACGCCAACCAAACCCTGTTCGCCCATCCGCGCACATTGGGCCTGGGCACCAAGTACCCGAAGGTCTCTGAAGATGTGTGGACTGCGATCCAGGCTGCTATCTCGGGAACTCAATCGGTGCAGTCGGCCCTTTCGACGGCACAGTCAGGGATCAAGGCCATTATCAGTGGCTAAGTCCAACCGGGCGGCCTGACGTCCTCGTGACGAGGAAGTCGCTTTCGGCGTCCAAAAGTAGAAATCCTTTTACGTAGTCCGGTACCGCTAACCCCCGGCAAGGTGGGTGCGGTACCGGACGCATTTGTGCCCGCTGCATCGGGCGTAGCTGAGCTTCCGCGTGCAGCCCAGACCGAGGGCCGAGGGCCGAGACCTCGAGGCCACTACCGAGGGCACGTTTGTCCGTGGTCCGGCCACGTCCCTCGGGCATCCTGGACAACGTTGCCGGCCCGAGCGGACCTCTCGCACACTGCTGCGCGCGATGATGGCTCCGTCGCCATTCGCTGAGCAGCGATCGACGACACCTAGAGTCGGCGCCTCGCACCCGGCTCGTTTACGGTTCCCCTCACACCCCACGACAAAGGAGGGAGCTCGTGAAGTTGCTCCTGGTCGGCAGCTCCGGCATCGTCGGGACGTTCAAAGAGCTATGGGGGAGGGAGACACTGTGACGACGTTTGACGGCGGACCGTTGACGAACGACCCCCAGGATCCCGGCACTCATCCTGGCTTGAAACCTTCCAGCGCTCGGAGAGACGATGTCGCGGCAGCTCGGCAAGCGGAGGGAGCTATCGGCTACATCCGTACTGATATCCCGGCCGCACGTGTCCCTCCGTACCTCGGGGAGCGCTACACCACCTTCGTGCCCGACACCCTGGATCTCCAGGAGCGGGCGGCCCTTACCATCAACGCGCTGACCTCGCCGACCGACCCCGCCGCCGACTACGAGATTCTACTGGGTGGCCTTCCTCAGTCACCGGCCGCCGATGATGCAGCACGACTGGAACGACCACGTCCAGGTGAAGTTCATCTCGGCACTGCCCCTGCTGCGGATCATGACCGGATCCGAGCAGAACGCCCACGTCGAGCAGCGCTGGATGGAGGTGGTGCTGCACATGGTGGGGCCTGACGGGCTCATCCATACACCGCTTCGGGGCCGACCCTGGGCCACGTGGTACCGGCCGGACGTGGACAAGCTCCCGCAAGAGGACCAGGTCGTCAACCCCTTCGACAACGGCCGGTTGCTCGAGGCCATCGTCCTCTACGCCATGCGTGACGGGGGCGAGAAGTGGCGCAGCGTGGCGCGGGGGGTGGTCGACGGGCTGAACTCGCTCGCGGTCGGCGACGAGCGCAAGGGCTGGTTTTGGCCCTCGGTATACCGCGCCGAGCGCGCCGAGCCCAACGTCACGCTCCCGGCTGAAGGAGGCAACTGCGAGCTGCGCACGGTGCCGCTAGGGCTCGTTTACGCCTACCGATTGCTCGGCTACGAGCCGGCCCTCCTGCTAGCGGGGAGGCTCGCCGCGTACCTCCGCGAGGAGTACTTCTCACCCGACGGCACCTTCCTGTACAACCAGAGGCTGGGGACCCGGCGTCGAGTCCACTTCCATTGCCACACTGCCTCGCTGCTGGCGATGCTCGAATACGCCCACGAGACGGGCGACCTTGAACTGCTCGAGTTCGTCTGCTCAAGCTATCGGTACGCGAAGTCGCAGGGGGAGACGCTGACCGGGTTCTTCCCGGAAATGCTCCACTCAGTCGAGGAGGAGAACTCGGAGCTGTGTGAAGTCGCCGACATGATCGCCCTCGCTCTCAAGCTGAGCGAGTACGGGGTGCTCAACTGCTGGGACGACGCCGAGCGATGGTTACGCAACATGTTCGCCGAGGGCCAGCTGACTCGTCTCGACTGGATCGAGTCTCTCACCGCGGGGCAACCGGAATCGGTTATCGACCCCAGCTACCAGACCGTCGACTCGGTCGCGGCGCGGAACCTCGGTGCTTTCGCCGGCTACCCGACCATGAACGACTGGTACCCGAGCCAGCTCCAAACCTTCATGCCGGGGGCTCCTGCGGGAGCCCTATGCCCGGTCCCGGGCATCGTGCACTGCTGCACCGGCAACGCGGCGCGAACGCTCTACCAGGCATGGGAACGCATCCTCGAGCATGACCGCAGTGGCTCCCTGCGCGTCAACCTGCTCCTCAACCGCGCCTCACCCTGGGCCGACCTTGACAGCCACCTCCCTTACCGTGGGCAGGTCGATCTCAAGATAAAGCGGGACGTGGCCGAGGTGAAGGTGCGCATTCCGGGCTGGGCCGGGAGGGGCACGGTGGCGGCCACAGTCGGCGCCGCGCCGGCGGACATCGCCTCCGACGATGGCTATGTTCGGGTCGGCCCCGTACCGGCGGGATCGAACCTCACGCTTCGTTTCCCGGTCCGGGAACGACACGAGCACGTCTTTGTCGAGAAGCGGGGCTACAGGCTCATCCTGCGGGGCGACGAGGTCGTGAGCATCGAGCCCGGAGGCGTCCACTGCCCGTTGTACCAGCGGGACCACCTGAGGACGACCGAGACGCGCTGGCGCAATATTGAGCGCTTTGTGAGCACCGAGACGATCCGGTGGTGAATGCAGGCCAGCGATGCTCCCGAGACGGCAGGTGACGCAGGAACAGCTCCCGCCGGTCGTGGTCGCCTGCAGCGAGGAGACCTGGAAGAGCCTCAGTGCCAGCCACCACGAGCTGGGGCACCTCGAGGGGATCGCCGAAGTACGGTTCGTCCCGGTCGACGTGCCGAGCGGCTGGACGGAGCCCCCGCCGCCGGCGCCAGAGGCCGAGGCACTGGTCGTGCAAGCCGCTCAGGAAGCTGTCGCTCTCCTGGTCCACAACGGCTCGCCACTCGTTGACGAAGCGTTGCTCGACAAGATGCCGACGGTGCGCTTCGTCGGGGAATTCGGAGGTGATCGCTTCTCGTCGCGTGTCGACGTCCAGGCGTGTTGGAAACGCGGCATCCGAGTCGTCGATACCAACAACTCGGTGTCCTACCCCGTTGCCGAATGGGCGCTAACCCTCACACTTATGGGCACGCGAAACTTCGGCGCCATCTGGCGTCGCACCGTCGTTGAGCGCACAGTGGTCGAACCGGGCATGCCCGACAAGCCGCCCCCCTTCCAGGGCGAGCTGACCGGCAAGACCGTGGGCCTGATCGGGTTCGGGCACATCGCCCGTCGCCTCTCAGAGCTGCTTGGGCCCTTCGACGTCTCGCTGTACGCACACGACCCCTACGTGCCGATCGAGCTCGCCGAGGCTTATCGCGTCACGCTGACATCGATGGAGAACGTGCTCCACCTGTCGGACGTGGTTTGCTGCCTGGTCCCTATCACACCGGCCACCCGGCGCATGATCGGCGACGATCAGATCGCGCTCCTCCGGCCCGGCTGCGTCTTCGTGAACGTTAGCCGCGGGGCCGTGGTCGACCACGATGCCCTGCTAAAGCGGCTGCGTCGAGGCGACATCGTCGCGTGCCTCGATGTCTTCGACCCCGAGCCGGTGCCGTGCGATTCGCCCTTCCTCGACCTTCCGAACGTGATCCTCTCACCTCACATCGCGGGCGCGTCGGGGGATAGTGGCGCACGAGGGATGCGATTTATGGTCGAGGAGCTGGCGCGCCACCTTGCCGGGCACGAAACCCGCTTCGATCTCCTCCCGCGCACGCTCGAGAACCGCCGTGGCCTCTCGCCAGGGTCGTTGACACGGGACAGATGAGAAGCGAAGCGGCCAGTTAAGGGACCCCCGGGCCGGGCGGCCGCCCCGGCCTGCACCCCCACCCTCGCTCACTCGACGCCTGACCCTGACAGCCCTCGTATGAACGACCGTTGGGCGACGAGGAACACAACGAGCATCGGGAACGTCGTGATCACGGTGATGGCGAACCCCGTGCTCTCGGGCAGCGCTACCCCGGCCTGGGTAGTGACGCCGTTAACGGCCAGCACGGCGAGGACTTCGGTCAGCACCTGGACACCCGGCGCCGTCGCGATGACGAGGGGCCAGAGGTACATGTTCCATGCGCCGAGCACCGAGAGCGCCACGTACGCTCCTGTGGCTGGCTTGGCCAGCGGGATGATGACACGGCGCAGGATCGTCTTCCAGCGTGCCCCGTCAACGCGCGCCGCGTCGATCAACTCCTTGGGCATATTGACGATGTACTGGCGGAACAGGAGCGTCCCGAAAGCTGTCTGCGCCGCGATCGGCAAGATCAAACCCGGATAAGTGTTGAGCAAATGGAGCTTGTCGACGACGAGAAAAGTGGGCACTAGCGTGGTGATCCCGGGCACGAAGAGGGACACCCCGAGGAACACAATGATCGCCGTACGGCCGTTGAAACGCATCGAAGCGAGCGCGAAGCCGGCTGAGATGCACAGCGCCCACTGGAGCACGACCGACCCGGCGGTGAAGATGATGGAGTTGATGAGTGCGTGCGTGGAGATGTAATCCCATCCGCTGGTGTAGTTCGACAGCTGGATGGACGTCGGGACGAACGGCGGGGGGAACGACGTGAGCTGTGAACCGGTCATCAATGAGCCCGAGACGAGGTATATAAGCGGGGAGGCCATGACCAACCCGAAGAAAAGGATGAAGAAGACCCGGATGACGCGCCGAGCGCGCTTTTTTAGTCTCAACGGCTGACGGCCCGGAACAATAACCGCCCGAGACCGAGCAGCACGACGAAGATCAGCATCTGGATCAGGGCGAGGGTCGAGGCGTAGCCGAACTGGAACTCGCCGAAGGCGGCGTTGTAGATGTAGTAAATGAAGGTCGTCGTGGCGTTGATCGGGCCACCCTTGGTCAAGATGTTGGCCAGGTCGAACGACCCGTTCCAGAAGCCCAGGATCTCGATGATGAAGACGAGCACTGTCATCGTCCGCACGCCGGGCAGCACGATGTGCCGGATCCGCCTGATCGAGCCCGCCCCGTCGAGCATTGCCGCTTCTATCAGCTGCTCGGGGATCCGTTGCAGGGCGGCCAGGTAGAGGAGTATTGCGGCAGGCAGTGCCGTCCAGATGTTGATTATCGCCAGCGAGGGCAGCGCCCATGTGGTGGATCCGAGCCAGTCGGGGCCCTGATGCCCACCTTGTACAGGAGGAAGTCGGCGATGCCCGTCCCCGGGCGGTAGAACCAGCTCCACAGCACGGACGAGGCGGCGAAGGACACGATCGCCGGTACGAAGTACAGGGTGCGCATGGCGGTGATGAAGCGCACCCGGACGTTGATGAGCATGGCCAGCAGCAGTGCGATGACCGCCGTGGGGACCACTCCGAAGGCCATGTAGAGCAGCGACGTCACAATCGACCGCCACACTGCCGGGTCCGCGAAAACCTGACGGTAATTGCCGAGGCCGATGAAGTGCGGGAAGCCCACAGCGCCCCAGCTCGTGAAACTGAGCACGAGAGCGCCAAGGATGGGCACGGCCACGAAGAGGGTGTACATGGCCAGGTTCGGGCCGACCAGGCCGAGAGCCGGCAACCAGTCGCGGTTGCGCCAGGGGTCCTCTACGCGGACGTCGCGGGAGGGCTTTGAACTACGCCGGCGCAGGCTAAACCCGGCTCCTACCCCTTGCGACGCGGACATCGCCATCACACCCCCCTTTCCCTGGTGGCGTCAACGTGCGGCGCCAGTTACCGAAGGACAAAAATTCGGTCAGGGGCTCTGAGTGCAGGGCCCCTGACCGAACGTGGTCTCCCCGGGCACGATTAGCACGCCTTGCACCGCGGCGATGACCGGGAACTATCTGGCTGTTCCTGCCAGCAGGAACCTTCGCCCGGTTGCTCCCGCAAAAAGCCATCGTGCGCAGACAACCGTCGCAGTGTGCAACCGGGCAAGAGTTTCCTTTCGTGGCACTAGGACTTGTTTGCCGCCGTGTAGAAGGCGTTCGCCTCGGACTGAAGGGTCCCGAACGCCTGGGCGTAGGACTGGTGGGAGACGAGGACCGATTCGACTGCGGTAGTTACGTCCTTCGAGAAGTCGGAAAACGAGGTGCCCGGCAGCTCGGGCGCCACCGTGCCCGCCTTCGCGGCGATCACGAACGTCTGAATGTCGTCCGGTGGGCCGGGCAGCTTCTGCCAGGGCTCAGTGGAGGACAGCCCCGCGGTGGTGGGGGGGATCACACCGTAGCTCGCTTCTTGTACGGCCATGCCTGCCGGCGAGTAGACGTACTTCAAGAAAGCCAGCGCGTTGTTGGCGTCCTTGGCCTCTGTGGTCAGGTCCCAACCGATGCTGCCTGCTCCGGTCGGGCGGGCCAGTCCATGAGGAGTCGAAACGAGCGGCATCGGCACGACGTCCCACTGGAACTTGTCGCCGACACCAGAACGCGTGCCGGGCATGCCGCCACGCACCGTCTGTTGCATACCGATCGTCCCGGCGAGCCAGCCGCTGCAGCCGGTCGACGACTCAACCTGGGTGATGGGCACCGAGTCGTTGTTGGCAAACGTGGACAACATCAGCTTCCAGGCCATCAGCGCTTGCGGGCCGTCAACGTCGGCTCCGCTGGCGGAGAGGAAGGGATGCCCCTCGAAGGCGTCGAGGAACGGGTTGTAATTGACGTAGCCGTCGGGGCCCCAGCAGAACCCATACTGGGTCTGGACGCCGTCCTTAAAGACGGCCAACGCGTGCGCGTCGTGAATGAACGTCGCCCAGGTCCAATTGTTCGTGGGGAGCGGGAGACCCGCTTTCTTGAACATTGTCGCGTTGTACTCGATGATGATCGCATCCGCCTCGTTCGGGAGGCCGAAATCTTGACCCTTGAGCTTGCCCTGGTTGGGGACGTACGAGGCGACCAGGTTCGGCAACCAGTAGTCCGTGCAGTACGGGATGCACTTAGCGAGGTACGGGCTCAAGTCGGCGGTGATGCCGTCGTAGGCGAACTGCGGCCCGTTGACGTCGTCGGGATTGACGATATCCGGCAGGTCGCCGGCGAGTTTCTCGGTGAGCAGCTGCGTCACGTAGGCCGAACCGCCCGTGGTATTGGCAGAGATCGTAACTTTCAAGTTGGGGTTCAGCTTCTCGAAGGCGTGGATGACAGGGAGGACTATTGTCGAGCCGCCGCCCTGGGTCGAGATCGACAGGTTGCCGCTCAAACCGGTCACGCTGATGGTGGTGGGGGGAGACTGAGCTGCGCTGATGCCGCCGGAAGCGGCCACACCGAAAACGGTCGCAATGGCGGCGATTGCTACGGAAGCCGAGCGACGGCGGCCGGGCCCCGGGAGTTTGGCGGCGCGATCAATGGATGGATGATGACCTAACGTCATAGGTGCCCCCTCTATATCGGCAAATAGACGCCGATTTTGGATAGGCACAACCAAGAGCGCCCCGTTGGCCCTCACCTGAGCGCCAACGGCTAACTCCCTCGCCGATCCCCCGCGGCGCCACTATTTGGTGGTTCTCAGTTGCTTCGTGGTAGTCGGGATGTTTGTGCGAGGATAGGCAGGCGCGTTCGCCCGTGTCAAGGGCTTAACCGCCATTGTTGTGCGGTACGGCCGCGGACGTCTGGTACGCGTCGCGAAGCCGTCAGTTGTTATTCAATAAGTTCTTGTGGACAGAGTTGCGACGGATAAGGCTCGTTAGTTCATCGGTATTCGCTTTTCGTCGTCGCTAGCGGGATGAGGCGGCGGCCCATCGAGCTTCAAGTCCAGTTCACCCTGTTCCGCCAAGATCCGGTTGGCGCCGCCGCCGGATGGCTCGACGTGACCGGCACGAAGGAGGGAAAGGATGCGTTGCACCCCGGCATCGACCTGTGCCACTCGGGTCTCGAGGAGGTCGAGGCGACGAAGAAGCACCTGTTGTAGCCCGGCGGGCTCGGGCTCTGCTGGTTCGGCCCCTCTTACTACGGACCTAACGAACCACGCCGCCACCGCCGCCGTTACTATGCCCATTAGTGCAATTCCGGCCAGCATGAGAAGAATGGCCGCTGCCCGCCCGCCATTGGTCACGGGATAAAGGTCGCCGTAGCCAACTGTGGTCACGGTGGATAGAGCCCACCAGAGGGCTTCGGGGTAGGTGGTTATGGTCGCATGAGAGTTACCCCGCTCAATGATAAGCACCACTCCAGCAACAGTGATCACGAGAATAATGATCACTGCCGTTACCAGGAGTACCGATCGTGTTTGCAAACTGCGACGCGCATATCGGTTGGCCACGCTCCCCAGGCCGCCCAGACGTAGAAGACGGAGGGCCTGCAACGAGCGGAGAGGGCGAAGTAGAGGGACCGCGATCACCACCAGCTCGGGGATATGCATATAAAGAAATCGCCATCTTTTGGGCGCAGGCATAAGGCGGACCAGGTAGTCCACCACAAAGATCGCCCACAATCCGGTCTCGATCACCGAAAGCGTCTTACGTACGGGTTCGGGAAGGCGGACGAAAATGACCGGGACAAGGATCACGAGTAGGAACACCATTGAAACGAGGAGCATTGGCTTGTCGGTCCGGCGCTCCCATTCTTTGTAGGCGCCCAGTCGTCGAGCCCTGTTCAGTCGTTGCATTCGGTCACCAACGGAGGGTTCGGGGCGCGGGGGCTTCGGCCGACGTAGCTCTACCGACGGCAATTCCCGTCTGCACACCGAGCATTTTGAGACAAGAAAGCGTGGCGGGCCGTCCCAGAGCAGTCTTGCGAGCTCGCATCGCCCCGCTTCCCCGTGCCGCTGCTTCTACTTAGCCCCAGTGATCGTAGCACCTCGCGGCTCCCGGGCCTTCTCGTTCAAGTTGTCTTGTGTAAGTCGTCATTGACGCGGCCAAGCCCTTTATTCGCGCCAGAAGCAGCGCATCCTTGCTGCCGGAACGCCCTATTTGCCCGGGGCAATTGCGGCCAGCTGACGTTTGAGGAAGAGGAGGAGCATCCCATGGATGGTGTTATCACTGAGACGGGTGAACGCCAGCTGAGGGAAGCCAACCTCAGCCTTATCCGATGTCGTACTTACAGCCGCTCTGACGACGGGCGGCGGGCCGAGCTCCCTGGCCGCCGCGATAAGGGGGTCGGTGGATGCGCCTGGCTGATGGATAGTCCGGGACCGAGCAGGACTACGCGCGAAGTTCGCCTGGTGAAGCCGGGGCGTCAAAATCGCCGGTCAGGCGGTGGTCCACGGGCCCCGTTATGGGGCCAGGACAGCAATTGGGCTCGCGAGGTCGGGATTGTCGATCGACTCCTGGACGCAGCGGGCAAAGAGCCACTGCCGGAGGCGCTCTGGGTCGAGGCCGAGGAGGCGGGCCATGCGTTGGGCAAAGCCCAGCGGGTCGCGGGCCAGACGGTCGGGAAAGTTGAGCATGTGTTGTAAGGCGTCGTAGGTCGGGTCACCGACATAGGGTTTCGGGTCGATGGCGAGCCACGGTTCGCGGCGGGCGGCCAGGACGTTGCCGGGGTGCATGTCGGTGTAGAGCAGCACTGACTGTGAGGCTGTGGTAGGCAACTGCCGGAACAGTTCGATGCCGGCCGCGGCCAGGCCCCGGTCCACCCGGTACCCGCCAGGCGTGGCGTACTTCACTTCGAACTCGTCAGCCCACGAGGCGCACATTTCCTCGAGGGGCCGGAAGGGCGCCGGCGCTGGCGGGGTGATCCATAGCCGCCGCAGCAACCGCGCCACGATTTCGTCCTGTTCGGGTGCCGGTACTGAACCCAGGAGAGCCGTACCGGGCTCGCACGCCTCGAGCAGCAGTGCACTTGTGGCGCTGCCGACCGTAGCGGCATCGAGCAGGCGGACAGTACCGTGACCGGCCCAGGCCCGCAGGCCGTCGGCTTCGTGCAACGCCTCGTCGTGCAACCCGGCGACCTTCAGGACAACGGTCTCGCCGCCGCTGTTGCGCGCCGGGGCAACCCATGACGCGTTTGTGCCTGGTTGAAACGGCCGGCCGACTTCAAGGGACCACCGTTGCGCCAGACCGCTCACGACGGTCGGCAGCTCGGAAATCCAGGTTCGCTTCAGCACCGCGGCTCTCCCACGCCGAACGAGGGATGCGTCGGTTCCGTCATCGTCCGCCTCGGCCAGGTTCAGGGGAAGCTCGAAATCAGCGATGTCCCACCGTCCTCCATTAAAAAGACGGGAGCGCCAACGGGCGTTGCCTCGCAAAGTGCTGTCAGCGGAAGGTAACGGCTGTGAAAAGGGCTGGACGGCCCCTCAAACAACTGTCGTCCGAAGGACCGCTGTTACACGTCGGTTTCAGGGCGCGCCGGACCATTCCAGCACAGCAACAAAAGGGTTGCGTCGTCGCGCAGCTTGCCACCGTTGAAGTTGAGAATGGCGGCGACCAACCGGCGCAGGATCTCCTCCGGGGGTTGACCTGACGCCGATTGCTGCTCCCACATGTCTGTTAACCGCTCGACGCCGAACGGCTCGCCCATCGGCGAGCGACCTTCGATCATCCCGTCGGTGAAAAACATCACGCTATCGCCCGGTTCCAGCTGCTCAGTGGCCACTTCAAGGCAACGACCACCTAACCCGAGCGGTAACGACGGTTCGCACTGCAGCTCCCGGACCACCTGGTGCCCGCGCAGTAACAGCGGGGCCGGGTGCCCGGCATTGGTCCACTCCAGCTGGCCGCCATCAAGGGTCAGGCGAGCCAAGGAGCCGGTGACGAACGCCTCTCCTTCGTACTCCCCGCCCAGTGCCTTGTCGATGGCGGCATAGGCCTCACCTGGTGGGTCGCCGTCGCGACGAGCGTGACGGTAAGCGCCTACGGCCAGGGTGCTAAGCATCGTGGCTCCCACCCAGTGGCCCATCCCATCGAAGATGGCGGCATCCATGTGCCGGTCGTTGATGGCGTAGTCGAAAGCGTCGCCCGCGGTCTCGTAGGCGGGCTCCAGCCGCCCGCATGCAAGCGCTTGAGCACAGCGGACCGTAAGGGGGGGCAGCAGGTCCCACTGCATGCCGGCGGCCAGGCTCATTGGACGCCGACGCCGGCGCAGGTGCATCAAGTCGGTGGCCCGGGCGAAGCTGCGTACCAGGAGACCGGCGAACACCCCGAGGCGCCTGCAGTCAGCCAGGATGGCGTCGTCGACCTCGGGCACGGTGAGAGCCACCACCCCGCTGCGATCGCCTCGTTCGAGCAATGGCACCCATACCCGTACCGCCCCGTCTCGGTCGGCGGTCACGGTTTCGCCGGTGCGGAACGAACGGCCTGCCATCGAAGACGCCACGTCCTCTTCGGTCGCGATCGGTCCGTCAAGGTCCAGGGTGAGAAGGACCGGTTGCAGCACGATGCCTTGAAAATCGGCGAGATAGATGGTTATGTCTGACGCCCCCAGCGGCTCCGCGGTGGACTTGATCAACCCGTAGAGCTCGTACGGCGCCGCGGTGGACGTATTGTCGAGTGCCGCCGAGTAATTGAGGGGGCCCACGACGCAAGTTTGGCTCCAGCAACGCGCCGGGACAAAACCGCTCGCCCTTCCTGGAGGAGACGCCATGGGACCGAGGTCGCTCGAGGAGAAGTCGGCGCTGTACGAGCGGATCGAGCCGGTGTTCCTGGCCGAACTGGACCAGAGCCTCGGCCCTCACGGTTCTGGCTCCCTGTACGACCTCGTGGCGGACATGGCATTGCCGGCCGGGGCCGTCGTCCTCGACGCCGGGTGCGGAAAGGGCCGCCAGCTGGTGGAGTTGGCCCGGCGGTTCGACGTCCGGGTCGTCGGCGTCGACCCGGCGCCGGTCCACCTCGAAATGGCTGCGCAGGCGGTCAGCGCCGCAGCGGAGACGGCCGCGGGGCTCGCGGGGCGAGTGGAGATCCGGCTGGGCCGAGTCGAACAGCTTCCCATCGCGGACAAGTCGATCGATCTCGTATGGTGCCGCGACGTCCTCGGCCTCGTTGACGACCTCCGCACTGCGTACGCCGAGTTCGCCCGGGTCCTCCGCCCGGGAGGCCGGGCGGTCGTCTATCAAAGCGGGCTTGCCCCTGACCTGACCGAACGCGAGGCGCAGCGGTTCTGGGCACCCCTCGATGCCGCCGTGGCCAGTTCCGACCCGGCCAATGTCGAGGCGGCCATCTCAGCCAGCGGGCTACACCTCGACCAGTGGTTCAGCGTTGGCCTCGAGTGGGGGGAGTACGCGGCGGAAGTCAACGGAACCGGCCCGCGACGGCTGCTCCACCTTTCGCGGCTCCTGCGAGACCCCGACCGGTACGTAGCGCAGTTCGGCCGGTGGGCCTACGACGTGATGGTCGCCGACTGTCTCTGGCACCTCTACCGGATGACGGGAAAGCTGGACGAACGAGTCTTCTTGCTCAGTAAGGAGATCTAAAGGGCTTGGCGCTGCCGTGCCGGGCATTTGCCGCCCGCGCCGATGGATCTCAGTCCCGTCCGTTTTGGGTCTCCTGTGACCTCACAAGATATCGGATCACGATATACTTGTGGTACTGATCTCTATCTAAGGTCGTGGACGGGAGAGGCAGGCCCGATGCCGGATGCCAGATGATCGTGTTAGGAGTAGCAGGGGTCGTGGTGCTATTGGGCCTGGCGGTGGCCGCCACCTGGATGGGGCTCGTCGGTGTGATGGGGCTCACGGGGACGGTCTGCTTCAAGCGCTGTCATGCCTGCGGTCACCTCCTGCCCGTCGCGTCGTGGCCAGTGACGGTTTGCC
Source organism: uncultured Acidimicrobiaceae bacterium (assembly GCA_963754115.1). Taxonomy (GTDB): domain Bacteria; phylum Actinomycetota; class Acidimicrobiia; order Acidimicrobiales; family Palsa-688; genus Fen-671. The sequence continues at coordinate 506,089 of CAVWFC010000011.1, forward strand.
CCTACTGTCGTCACCCGCGGCTCCTGCATCACTTCGCCCACGCCAGACTGCACCATTATCCGCCTGGCGAGTGGTGACGCGGCGCTAGCTCTACTTCTTTAGCAGGCTGTCCCAAAACGCCTGGACGTCGGGGTAGATGAGCTCGTGGTCGTGTGACAGAGATGCTTTGATAAAGCGCGACCGCTCGTCGGCCAGGACTTCGACCCGGCCGGCCGCTACGGCGTCGAAGACCTGTTGGGCCACTGATTCGGGGCTGATCTTGGGCACGTCGACCAGGGCCGCCATCTCGGTGTCTATGAAGCCGGCGTGGACGCTGACGACGAGGGTGCCCTGATGGGCCAGCTCGATGCGGATCGCATTGGTCAGGGACCATTCGGCCGCTTTGGAGGCGCCGTACGAGGCGTCCAGGGGGTTGCTGTAGAAACTGGTAATCGAGAGCATGTTGACCAAGGCGCCCCCACCGTTGGCGGCCAGCACCGGGGCGAAGGCCCGGCACATGCTCAGCGTGCCGAAGTAATTGGTCTCCATCTCGAGGCGCGCCGCGTCCAGGTCGGGAGCGTCGATGAACGTCCTGTACTTCAGCACGCCGGCATTGTTGACGAGCAGGTTCACATCTGGACATTGGCCGGCCACGCGGGCGACTTGTTCGGGGTCGGTGATGTCCAGGGCGACGGGTGTGACGCCGGGCTCGGTCACGGCGCCCGGGTTGCGAGCAGCTCCGTACACGAGTGCAGCCCCGCGATGGACAAGCTCGAGGGCAAATGCCCGGCCGAGACCGCGGTTGGCCCCGGTGACAAGGGCGACCGATCCGTCAATCCTCACGTTTTCTCCTCCTGTCGAGCCAATGATCGCGCCACACGGGTGTACTCTCCTTCAGTGGTCCCGCCTGTTTTGCCGTGAGGGCCGCACCCTGTAGGCACTTCATGCGCAGAGACGGACGGCTGGTAGGGAGCAGTTCAGGGTTCAGGCTGGGACGCTCCGGCCTTCGGCGCGGACGCGGCGGCTTCGTTGTGGCCGCGTGGCGGCGGCTGGGCGTGGCGTCCGTAGTGACCGCGCTGGTGCTCCCGCTAGCCGTCGGCGTAGGCGCGCCCGAAAAGCCGATGGTGGAATTGGCCACGAGCGCCAAAAACACCTGGACGGACCGAGCACCCGTTGCAGTCACCGGCAGACAGCTCCTCTCGAACGGACGCTCCTGCACAAACCTCTCGGTCATCCAGGGCTGGCCGCTCAAGCGACGAGCCATGCGCCTTATTGTGGCGCCCTCGTACAATTTCAACCTTCCCCAGCTCCGCAGCGTAATAGGCGCGGGTATTGGTGGGGTCCTCTTCCTCGGTTCGGCCCCTCCGCCGGTCAACCTGGCGAGGCTCATCGCGGCCGCCAAGGTTAGCCCGGTTGGTGCTGTCCCGATTTTGACCATGGCCGACGAAGAGGGGGGCGGCATTCAACGGTTGAGCGGGCTCGTGGGCTCGTTCCCGTGGCCCCGAAATATGGCCGCTACCAACACCGTCAGCCAGGTCAGTGCGATCGCGAAGCGCGTTGGCCGGCAGATGCGCGCCGCCGGGGTTGACATGGACCTTGCCCCCGTCCTGGATGTCGATGGACGTCCGGGCCCAAACAACAGCAACCCGGACGGCGCTCGATCGTTTAGCGCGGTAACTGGCGTGGCTGCCGCTTATGGGGTGGCGTTCATGAAGGGCCTGGCCGCAGGCGGTGAGCTGGCCTCCGTAAAGCACTTCCCCGGCCTCGGCGGTTCGACGGGCAACAGCGACGTTGGGCCAGGGACCACGCTCAGCTACGCCAAACTCCAGTCGGTAGGTTTGCCGCCCTTTGCGAAGGCAATAGCCGCCGGAGCCCCTGCTGTGCTGGTTGCCAACGACGTGGTGCCCGGGCTAACCAGTGCCCCGGCGTCACTCTCGTCGGCGGTCATTCAGGGCCTTTTGCGCGGGAAGCTCAATTTCAAAGGGGCAGTGATGACCGACAGTTTGTCGGCCGGGGCCATATCGGCGGCCGGGTACAGCGTAAGTGCAGCCTCAGTGGCAGCCGTCAGAGCGGGTGCCGACTTGATATTGTTCGGCTCGACGCTCAACCCGGCACAGGTTGCTCTTCTTGCCCCGGCCCAGGTAACCAAGAGCGTCACCGGTATCGCCAATGCCCTCTCGTCTGCCGTCGCCGCCGGGAAGATCGGCGAAACTCAGCTCAACACGGCGGTCGAGCGCGTAATTGGCCTTCAAGGAGCTCGGTTATGCCCACCGGCACGTATTGACGCCTCCGTCGGCGGAATTCGGCCCTGATTGTTCGCCTGCCGGCACAACATGTGATACTTGGTCATCACGAGGCAGGAGAGGGCATTGGCCGGGCAATCGCGCTTCGCTTCTACAGTGGGCCAACTGGTCCGACGGCGCAAGCACCTCGTTGCTTTAGGGTGCCTTGTCGCCGCTTGCGTTACTGGTGGCCAGGCTCCCGTACCAGTGGCTTCGGCCGCCGGAGTCGCTGGTAGGGCTGGTGTCGCTGGACCGTTTGGTGCAGTTGGCCTCGCTGCGCCGTCGCGCCGGTCGCCGCAGCTCACTACGGCCGCACCGCTTACCGGGCACTACCCGGTGGCCTTTATCCTGTGCGATTTCGACGACTGGCATTATGAGCCCAACACCCTCGCTTACTACAAGAAATTGTGGATCCAGCAGAGCCCAGCAGGCACTTTCAGTTCTCTGGCCGACTATTTCCACGATGTGTCTTTTTAACCAAATGGACTTGCAAGGTTCTCAAGTGCTGGGTTGGTTCCATATGGATGTCAACCCAGAGACCTGGTACGAAGGGGGTAACGTTGACAGGTTGAGCAAGAGGTGGCTCGACTGTGTGAACGCCGCTTTGGCCAGCGGCCTCGATTTTGGCGGCCCGGGATACCGGGCTCTGGTGGCCGTGACGCCATACGTCAAGGGCAAGATCACCGGTAGCGGCCTCGCCGCCGAACCAAAGCTGACGCCGGGCCAAAAGAGGCCGGCGGCAGAGGCGATGACGGTCGATTCGACCAGTGGCTGGCCGCCTGCTCCCTTTATGATGAGCCTTCCCCATACTAGTGCGTTCCCTTTTGGTGAGAACGTGCTTGTGTCGAAGGTGAGCGGGGACACGCTGACGGTTTCCCGTGGCTTCAATGAGGGTGTCAGTCAATTGCCGGGGCCTTTTGCAGCCGTACCCGCCGGGGGTACGGTCGTCGTCGACAGCGACGATGACTTTGCCTACGTCGGCCCTGTGACGATGTACGAACAGGAAGGCGCTCAGCTTTGTACGGGTCTGGCGGACACCTTTTGCCCGAAGATGTTCCTTTCGCCCCCCGGCGGCGCCATCGGCTACGAGACCTTGCACCTGGGGGCGGCCAACCTGTTTGCTGGAGATGGCCTTCACGACGGCAACTTCAACGCCGGTGTCGGTGATTCAGCCCACGAGGTGGGCCACACGACCGGGTACCACCACAGCCGCGTCCTTTCGTCCTCGACTCAGGAGTACCGGGACTGTTACGACCAGATGAGCTACAACGCTTGCGGGCTACCAGGTTTCCCGGGAGAAGCCGGCCCGCAGGACGGGGTGCTCGGTTACGACGCCATCAACCTGGAGTTCCACGGGTGGCTACCACCGCGGGCTATTTACACGGTCTCCGACCAGCAATCGTCCCAGGTCACGGTCAAGCTCCACGCGCTGAGCGACCCGAACGCCCTCACCGGCCTCGGTCCGGCCAAGCCGGGAAGCGAGACGACGGGCACCTATCTGGATGTGCACGTCCCGGCCAAGCTAAAGATCGAAGACGTCGCCCCGAATAACGCCCTCCCGACGATCCCTCCTACCTGCTCGGGAACAGGCTTTAACTGTGCCACCAGCCAGTACTACACCGTCGAGTACCGGCAGGTTTATGGGTTCGACCAATCCCTCAGGGCCGAACTGCTAAATGAACCTTATCCACCCGTCGCTCTTTCGGTCGGGGCAATCGTGTTGCACCTGTACGCGTCGGACTCGAATAACCCGGCCGGGAACATCTCGTACCTGGTCGACTCGTACCCCGGTAAAAAGGCCGGTAACGGGCGTCCAGTGTTCCTCCCTCACGGGGCCGCTCTCCAGCCCGGGGACGATTTCGCCGACCCGGCACATGATACCTACGTGGCTGTCAATTCGTTCGACGCCGCTTCTTTTACGGCCACGGTGACTGTAGGCCCTCCAGGTTCACGCCTCAGCTCACCTACAACGGCGACGTAAGAGGTCGCCCGGGTCAGCTCGTCACCCTCTCGGCCAAATTGACCGTCGACGGTGCCCCGGTACCGGACCAGCCGGTTACCCTCGAGATCGCCGGGCACGATTGCGCCCCGGCGACGACAGACACCGCCGGGGTGGCCTCGTGCCAGGTGACCAATACGCTCGGGACAGGGATGTGGCCCGTCACGGCCTCTTTTGACGGCGATACCGTGTACAGGTCGGCCAATGCGAGCGCGAGCTTCGTGTCGGCGGTGTACCTCGTTCCCGTAACGGTGCCGCGGCTGCCGGGCTAAAGTGGGCGGCCCCTTCGTCAGAATTGGGGCCCATCAGGGGGCCGGCGACTCGGCGACTCGGGGACAAAGGCGACCGTCCGGTGACGACAGTAGCCAAGGGCGGCGTGCTCACTCTTTGTCGTGGTCAGGATCGGTATCGAGCGGCCGTTGGGTCCAGTTATATACCGGAAAGTGGTCAAAATGTGTACCCAACGGCCGTGCCGCGGGCACAAATGGTCCCGACGGGCCGGAAAAGTAGGGCGCTGGGACCACTTATGCCCGAAAAGGCCGGGAGGCCTGGGGAAAGCTCGGCTTTGCGGCGCTAGCGCGCGTTGGGTCCAGTTATATACCGGAAAGTGGTCAAAATGTGTACCCAACGGCCGTGCCGCGGGCACAAATGGTCCCGACGGGCTGGAAAAGTAGGGCGCTGGGACCACTTATGCCCCGAAAAGGCCGGGAGGCCTGGCGAAAGCTCGGCTTTGCGGCGTTAGCGCGCGTTGGGTCCAGTTATATACCGGAAAGTGGTCAAAATGTGTACCCAACGGGCGTGCCGCGGGCACAAATGGTCCCGACGGGCTGGAAAAGTAGGGCGCTGGGACCACTTATGCCCCGAAAACGCTGAGGACAAGAGAGCCACTTGGTCAGCGCAACGGGTTGGAGCCGGCCAGGCCGAGTAATTCGCTGCTCACGTACAGGGTGGCTGGCCGCCCGCGGCGGTGGTTCCCGGTGGTGCCGTACTCGAGCAGGACGTTCGCGTCTGCCAGCTGGTCGAGCGCCGCCTTGGCCGCCTTGTAAGTCAAGCCAAGCTCGCCCGCTACCAGGGGAGTGGTCAGGACCAGATGACGGGAAAGTATGTCGAGGATTTGCCAGGCGGCGGCGTCGCTGCGCAAGGCGCGGCCCGCTCGTTTGCTCAGGCGCTCCCGCCATTGCTGTTTCAGCGCGCCCACCTCGGCCACGAGGTCGCTTTGCGCTTGTCCGGCGCCCCGGATGGCGTCAGCAAACCAACGAGCCCAACTGTTATGGTCACCCAGCCGGAACAGAGTGAGGCCGGACGTGTAGCCCCCAACGTCGCCCGCGATGGCGACGCTGAGCGGCGGCGGCACCACCAGCAGGAGCCTCCGGGCCAGCACCCAAGCCGCCAGGACCCGACCGATCCTGCCGTTGCCGTCGGTGAAGGGGTGTATGACCTCGAATTGAGCGTGAGCAATGGCCGCCTGGGCGACCGGGTCTAGATCGTCGCGGTTGGCGTAGACGATAAGGTCATCCAGCAGCTCCGGGAGGTACTCGGGCGGCGGCGTGATCAGGTGCGCGTCGGTGGGGTCGTGTCCGCCGATCCAGCCTTGCTGGTCTCGGAGCCGCCCGACGTAGCGGTGAGGAGTAGGGCTGGCGGTCATGAGGACCCGGTGCCACCGGCACAGCCTGTCGACAGTTACGCCGGTCCCCGGCTCCGACGTTACGGCCTCGCTGACGGCGGCCAGGTTCGCCGCCACCCAGGCCGCCGCTCCGGCATTTGCCCCCGGCTCTTGTTCGGCCAAAACCACGTCGACGAGGGGCGCTTGCACGCCTTCGATGAACGATGACGCCACTCCTTCGGCCCGGAGCAACATCCGGGCGAGCGGCTCGTAGTCATAGCTACCCAGCTCAGCGGCGGCGTGGCCCACCTCAGCAACAGCCGCTGCCGTTCGTGCCACGGTCGTGGTTCGCAGCTCCAGGTCGCGCTTCTCGAGGAGCTCGGGGACGAAGGCACGCAGGCGACGTCCGCGCCACACGATCGGTACCTCCCGCCCCGCCAGGTCAGCACCACTCCCAGCTTCGATGGTGCCATTATTGTACCGATCAGTGATTATCGGTAAGAAAATACTGCGGGCGGGACGACCCGACCGGGGGTCGGCGTGAAGCCGAGCGGCGGCGTGACGGCAAGCGGCGGCGTTACGGCAAGCAGCGGCGTGACCGCAAGCGGTGGCCCGGACGGTCTGCCCGGCTACGCCTCAGACGGTCGGCCCGGACGGTCTGCCCGGCTATGCCTCGGCTATGGCCCGCTCCGCTGTCGCGCGAGTTATTTGCCCAGGTGGCCGCGGAGGAAGTTGACGCTCTTGGCCAGCCACTCCTCTTCGAGCTGGACCGTTGCCTCGATGGTTTGCTCGAACGGCGGCCAGTGCTCGACGATCACGCTCATGTCCTGGCGACCGCGCTCCCGCAAAGTGCCGAAGACGGCGTCGAAGTCGACGCGGCCTTCGCCCGCCGCCCGCCCGATCACCGAGAAGCCCATACGGGTGTCGATCCTGCGGATGTCGTAGTCTTTGGCGTGGAGCATGACTGTTTGCGGGGCCAGCTGGTTGAGGACCGTCTCGAGCGGCTCGGGCCGTCCCACGGAGTTCGCGGTATCCAGGCAAATGCCCACAAACGGGCTGGAAATGTTCTGCACAAGCCTGGAAAACTCGGGCGCGCTGAAGGCCTCGTTGTTTTCGATAGCCAGGGTGATCTCTCGCTTTTTGAGCTCGGGCAACAGTTCCCTGACGGCGCTCTCTGTTTTTGCCAGCTCGGCTTCGTCGCACATGCTCCCGGAAAGGACGGTGCGCAGGGCTCGGGCGCCGAGCCGTTCGGCGACCAGGATGTACGTCGTAAGGTGCCCTGGTTCGACGCCCCGGGTGCCGACCTCGATGGTGACGTCCTCGGCTACGGCTGTCTCCCGCAGGCGGTCAAGCTCTGAACTGGACAACTCGTGCAGCGGCAGGTTGTCCGCTATCTGGAGGACGCGGACGTCTTGTTGGGCCGCCTTGGCGACGAGCCCGAAGACGTCGAGCCGTGGCGAGGGCTGGGGGTAACCCGGCACGCCGACGGACCACGGCACGCTCCACGTCGAGATCCCGAGTTCCAATGGTTTCTCCTTGCCCTAGTTGCGTTGTCGTCGCAGTTTCTGTGCGTGGCCCGTCGCCGACTTAGCTGTCGTTGGTGCTGTGGGCCGCGCCCGGTCGGTATAGAGCGTACCTAGTGGCGCGACAGGCAACGTTTGCCCGTTGCGGGCCGAAGTCGGACGCGCTGACGGGGGGTGTTTGCCACCGGCAAGCCGCTCCGGCGTGGCCGGCGGGCAGCATTACGGCGTGGCACGAGGCGGGGCCTGAGCAGCGGCGCGGGCCTGGGCCTCTCGCACCAGTTCCCGGTTCCCCGAACCCCACGTGCAGGTGAATACGAGCGAGGAGATGACCCAGCGATCCCCGGCCCGTCCCAGCACGGCCGTGTAGTAACCGGCAATGGTCCACAACGACTCGCCCGTGACAGACGCCAACCGATGGGTGGCCGTGCCATTGGCAACGACCTCTATCCCGTTGCTAACGGCGCGGCTGCTCACGACGCTCAGCTGGTGGTGTGTGACATCGAAGCCTGGCAGGAAAGCCTTCCACGCTTCGACCAGGCCGTCGGCACTGACACTGGCCGGCTCACCGCCGTTCAACGACGTGTAGTCGAGGGACAGCGTCTCGGCGAGGTAAGCGCGGACGGCGGCCCAAGCGTGACGGTCGGCGGCAAAGAACATCGCTACTAGAGCGTCCCGCGCGCCGAGATGGTCTTCAGTGCTAAGCACTCTCGTCTCCTTCTGCCGTGTCGCCGACCGCGTCGTGCGGGGCCAACCCGAATACGTTTATCGTCGCGGCCGGCGCGAGCCCACCGGCTCGACACTTGCCGGGTGCACGCCGACAACCAGGCCTATGTTGTCTGCCACTTTTTCTAGGCTGGCAATAAGAGATTCGCGCTGTTTGCCATCGAAGCCACGGCAGAGGGCGCTCTCTATGCCTAAGGCCACTTCCATGGCGTGGGCGAGGACGGTTCGGCCCGTCTCGGTCAATTCGACGAGACGGACCCGGCGGTCGGCGGGGTCGAGGCGGCGGCGCACCAGGTCACCTGCTTCCAGGTAGTCCAGGAGGGCCACCACGCTGCTGGCGGGTATCTGGAGGCTTTCACCGAGGGCTTGTTGGGAAAGGTTGCGGGCCGTCGCGATGGTCCGCAGCATGCCGAAGTGGCGGGGTTCGAGTGACAGGCCCTCGAGCTCTGACCGGAACCGGCGGTTGACCGCATAACCAAGCTGAGACACGAGGAACCCGACGGCGTGCCCGAAAGGAACCCCGTCGACCGGGATCTCCTCGTTGGCGCCGGCCGATGACCTAACTGCATCCCGCTCGTCCACAGGTTAATCACTTTACAGCCGTGATCTCGCGACGTAGAATCATTCGGAAACGAATCATTCAGTTCGGAATGGAGTTCTGTTCATGAGTACCCAAACCCAGGCGCCGGCGCGCCTCGAATTGGAGGACGTGAGCCCGGAGAGTTCGTTCCTGGGCTGGTTGGCGAGGGCCACGCTTCGTCATCGCCGGTTGGTGATAGCGGCGTGGGCCGTCGCGTTTATCCTGGGCGCTTTCGCCGCCAGCCACGTAAGCAGCCGCCTCACCGTCGACTTCTCGCTGCCTGGCCAACCGGGCTATGTGACAGCTCAGAAGATCCTGGCCACGTACCAAAACGGCGGCGACAACACACCGTCGATCGTGGTCGTGTCAGCGCCGGCCGGTCAAAGCCTGCTGCCCGACGAGACGAAGGTAGCGGCGGCGTTCGCAGAGCTGCGGGACGAAATGCCGAAGCTGAGGGTGGTGGACTACGGCGTGACGGGGGACCGGGGCTTCTTTACCGACAACGGCCGCGCCACCTTTGCGCTGCTCTTCGAACCGCCGATCACCAGTTTTGGCACCGACACGGTCGCCAACCAGGCGCAGGCACTGGTGAGCGCCGCCCTGCCCCAAGATCACGTGGGCCTGACGGGCCTCAACCAGCTCGAGGCCGGCAGCTCTTCGAGCGGTCCCGGCGTTTTCACCGAGACCCTTATCGGCGCCGCCGGAGCGCTGGTCGTGCTGGCTTTCGTGTTTGCTTCGTTCCTCGCTTTCGTCCCCCTCATCGTCGCCGCCGTCTCTATCCTCACGACGCTGCTGGTCGTGTTGGGGCTCACCTACCTGACCGAGGTCTCGTTTATCGTGGAGTTCCTGGTCGCGCTGGTCGGCCTCGGCGTGGCTATCGACTACTCGCTGCTCCTGGTCACCCGGTGGCGAGAGGAACGCGCTCGGGGGACCGACAACCATGATGCGGTCGTCAGGGCGGTCGAGACGGCCGGACGCTCCGTGGTGCTTTCCGGCGTGACCGTGGCCATCGGCCTGATGGCTCTGATTGTGCTCCCCGTCCCCGGGCTGCGTTCCACCGGCATCGGAGGCATGCTCATCCCGCTGGTTTCGATCCTGGTGGTCAACACCCTTCTCCCGGCTCTCCTTGGCGGTATCGGGCCAGGGTGGACTGGCCCCGGGTACGCAAGGAAGCTCATGCGAGCCGTGCCTGGACGGCCTGGACGGCTCAGGTCACAAAGCACCGCTTTATTGCCGCACCAGTCGCCCTGGGCGTCCTCGCCGTAGCCGTCCTCCCCGTGTTCGGGTTGAAGGTGGGCGAGACATCTGTGTCGGCGTTCTCGAAGACCGGCCCAGCCCGTGCGGCCTACAACGTGCTCGTGCATGGAGGCGTGCCGGGCGGTGTTCTCACGCCTCTCGAGGTGCTTACGACCGAGCAGGCCGGGCCACACGTCGTGTCAGAACTGAAGGACCTGCCCGGGATTTCGGCCGTAGTGCTGCCTGCTGGGCGCAGCGGCAGCCAGGGCCGCACTGACGACGTTATTGCCATCCCCGCCGAGGAGACCGTAAACAGCACCACCCTTGCCCCCGTCCGCCTGGCCGAAAGCCGTCTCGATCACGCCACGGGCGTGTTCGGCATTACGGGCGAAGGCCCCATCGAGCAGGACTACAGTCACGCCGTCTTCGGCCATTTCCCGGAGATGTTCGCCATTATTGCTCTTCTGACGTTCTTGTTGCTGGCCCGGGCCTTTCGCTCCGTCGTGCTGGCGGCTAAAGCGGTGCTGCTCAATTTGCTTTCCCTGGCGGCCACATTTGGGCTCCTCACCTGGTTCTGGCAGGAGGGCCACGGGAGCCGGGCCATTTTCGGGGTCCCGGCCACGGGCGCCATTACTTTTTGGGTACCGCTTATGGTCTTCGCGTTCTTGTTCGGGCTCTCGATGGACTACGAGGTATTCATCCTGACCAGGGTCAGGGAAGAGTACGACCGAACGGGCAGCACGACCCAGGCGGTAGTGGAAGGTCTCGGCCGGACAGGGCGACTGGTGACCTGCGCGGCGCTGATCCTGTTCCTCGCGTTTATGTCGTTGGCGTCAGCACCTGACACGGACATCAAAGTGCTCGCCACCGGTCTCGGCGCCGGGATCGTGCTCGACGCCACCCTGGTCAGGGGCTTCCTTGTACCAGCTCTTGTAGCAGTGCTCGGTCGCTGGAACTGGTGGATGCCTCATCCGCTGCGCCGCGCCCTGTTCTTGCCGCCGGAACCGACCACGCTGGTTCTCGCGGACACAGAATGAAGGCTTGCAGGACCAGGGCGTGGTGTTGAGCCGACCTAGCCTTGAGCGAGCTACCCTGATGGCGCCGACGCCCTGTCATGCAACGGGCGTGGGCAGCCCGGCGTCTAGGGTGGCGTCGAGGATCACGTTCCACGGCACGATTACGCCTCCGAACTCGGTGATCCCGGTGATCCTCAGCCCGGCCTGGATGAAGGCCTGAAGGAACTCCGCCAGCGGTAGCCATTTGGCCCCCACGGTGCGGTTGAGCCCCGGGCCTCCAGCGGGGTCGCCGCTACCTCCGTGAGTGCGACGGCTATCGCCGTACCCCGGGGTGAAGGTCAGGGTGCGAGTCTCTGCTTCGTGGGCCCGCGGGACGAAGAAGCCCACGAAACACGGGTGCAAGCCCATGTAGATGAACCGTCCGCCAGGCCGGAGCACTCTGGCCACCTCTCGCAACACGGGGGCGAAGTCCTCCACGTCTGTATGGATAAAGGTGGCGACGGCGACGTCGAAAGCGCGGCTGCGGACCGGCAGCGTGCACCCGTCGGCCAGCACGAGCGACGAGCACCTCGGCTTGGCCACCCGGAGCTGGTCGGCTGAGAGGTCCGCCCCGATGACCCGCCAGCCCCGGGATCGCACCACGCCGAAGTGGAGCCCGGTGCCGCACCCGACGTCGAGTAGAGACCGCCCTTCGGCGGGCCCGAGGTGGTCCGCCAATATGCCGGCCGTGCCGTCCTCCGATGCGTAGCCGTAGACCAGCTCGTCGTACCAGTCGGCCATGCCGTCGTAGCGGACCCTCCCTGCCACCACCCCTCATCTTGCCCGTTGCAGACGTTGTTCCCGGGCGATGGGACCGCGCTCGCCGTTGCGCCTTACCCGGCCAGGGCACCAGCGCTCGCAAACCTCGACGAGGCCATCGCGCCGGTCGGGCACACGCAAGGACATTTCCGGGCCTGCATGTGCCGGCACTGTCGGACGTGCGCTATAATGCTTGCTAGCAAGCAAGTACCTTCCCTGAGGTCGAGCAACGAACGACAGGACCGAACAAACGACAGGATTGAAAATGGCGCCAGCACTCAAAGAGCCAGCATTGAAACAGCCAGCACTGGAACAGAAGGATCAGCGGGGGACTACGACCACATCGGAAGCGGAGCTTTCGGCCGCCAGGTTGCGGGCGGCGGTATCCAGGATGGCCAGGTGGCTTCGCCCCACGGAGGCGGCCGGTTCGTTGACGACCACCGAAGTCGACATGCTCATCGTGGCCGAAAAGCACGGTCCTGCCCGCATGTCGGACCTGGCGGCCTTCTGCGGCCTCAACCCTACGATGCTTTCCCGGATGGTGCCGAGGCTGGAAGAGGCGGGCCTGCTCAGCCGGCAGCCCGATCCCAGGGACGGCCGAGTTTGGCGGGTCGAGACGACCAGGCAGGGCGGTGAGCTGCTCGAGCGGGTCCGCTCGGAGCGCAACGACGCCCTTTCCAGCCTGCTCGCCGGCCTCGACGAGGCGTCGCAGCAGGCCATCGCCACCGCCACCCCGGTCCTGGAGGCGCTGGCTGAACGCCTTCGCGACCAGGCGACGCTTGAGGGGCCGAGGCGGTGAGCCGGGCGAAAGCGCAATTTCGCCGCACTTTTCTGGCTCTTAGCGTCCCCAACTTCAGGCGCTTTTTCTACGGTCAGTCGATTTCGCTCATCGGCACGTGGATGCAGACGGTGGCGCAGTCATGGCTCGTGTACAGCCTGACGCACTCGAGCACCGCTCTTGGTGCCGTGGTCGCCATCCAGACCCTACCGGTCCTTTTGCTCGGCCCGTACGCCGGCGTCATCGCCGACCGGACGGACAAACGCCGGTTAATGGTCGTGCTGCAGTCCCTCATGGGTGTCCAGGCCCTCGTGCTCGGCGTCCTGGCGATAATGCACGTCGTGACGTTCTGGGAAGTGTGCGTCCTGGCCGTCGCGCTGGGCCTCAACAACACGTTCGAAAACCCGGCCCGGCAATCGTTTGTCCTAGAAATGGTGGGCGGCGAGAACGTCCGCAACGCGGTAACCCTCAATTCCACCATGGTCAATGCCGCCCGGGCGGTGGGGCCGGCTGTGGCAGGCATCATCATCGTCGCCTTCGGCGTTGGTATCTGCTTCTTCTTGAACGCCCTGAGCTTTGTGGCCGTGGTTTACTCGCTCGTTTCGATGGACAAAGCCAGCCTCCGCCCGAGCCCACCGGTGGTGCGGGCCAAGGGGCAAATGCGAGAAGGCCTGCGTTACGTGGCCCACGAGCCGCTCCTCGGTATCCCTCTCCTGATGATGGCGGTGGTCGGCACGTTGGCCTACGAGTTCCAGGTCAGCCTGCCCGTAGTGGCAAAGCAGACTTTTCACGGAGGGGCCGAAACGTACGGGTTCCTCACGGCTGCCATGGGCGCCGGTGCCGTCCTGGGCGGCCTGTTCACCGCCACCCGGGGAAAGACGGGGCTCCGGCCGCTCAGCATTGCCGCCCTCATGTTCGGCATCGCCATGGTGGCGGCCGCGGTGTCGCCCGTCCTCGCCGTTGAGTACGCCACGCTGGCGCTCGTCGGTTGGGGCAGTGTGGCCTTCCTGGCCACCGGCAACTCGACCCTGCAGCTCACGTCTGACCCGTCGATGCGAGGGCGCGTGATGGCATTGTGGGCCGTAGCCTTCCTCGGGTCGACGCCCATTGGTGGGCCCGTCATTGGTTGGGTTATCAGCGCCGCCAATGCGCGGGTCGGCCTGGCCGTTGGCGCCCTTTCCTGTTTAGTGGCGGCGGGCCTCGGTTTCTTCACCTACGCCAAGCTGAAGTCGTCCCACCGCCAACCGGGCCATGAGGGCAATGGGGCCACTTCTCGGCTGGACGACCTCGAGGGGGCCGGCAGTGGCGCACTAATGCCGCCTGCGGGTGCTGAGCTCGGCGCGCCGCTGGCCAACGCGTCGGGAGAAGGCTGACGAGGACTTCTTGTCGGAACAGTCGCGGGGCAGAAAACACCGCTGAGCACCGCAGCCGGTTAAAGACGCAGAGCGCCTCAGCCCTCGCCCCGGGCGGCCGTAATGACCGCCAACAGCTCGTCACCGTAGGAGTCGAGCTTGCCCGGGCCGATCCCATTGACGGTGGCCAGAGCGGCCAGGCTCGATGGGGCCACAGTGGCCAGTTCCTCGAGGGTGCGGTCGTGCAGGAAAATGTACGGCGGCTTGCGGTCTGCCGTGGCCCGCTGGGTGCGCCATCCCCGCAGTGCTTGGCGTACACGCTCGACGACCTCAGGCGATAACGCCGGCTGGTCGGTCGGGCGTCTCGCCCTGGTCGGGGCCGACCGTACGAGCGGTCTCGGCACCGGCGGGTTGGGCTGGCGCGATGGCCCGGGCGTGCTCTTGTGCGGGCCAAGGTCAGGGAGCGACGGCCGCGTGGCCGCCCGCTCGCCGCTCAGCTCGGCGAGGAACGGTGAGGGCTCGTCACCCGCCACAACGTGGACCGAGGACGAACCCCGAGTCAGGCCCACGTGGAAGACCCGGCGTTCTTCCTCGATGTCGAGCGCCAAACGATGAGGGAACAGTCCCTCCGACACCTCGTGCAAAACGACATGAGGCCATTCCTGGCCCTTGACGCGATGGATCGTCGAGAGCACCACGCCGTCGGCGGAGCCGGGGCTGCGCAGCGACTGCAACAGCCAGGTGTCGAAACCCACGGGCTCCGGGTGGAGGGCGGCCAGGGCCACTAGCGCGTCGAGGTCGTCGGTCTGGGCGGAGCGGTCCAGCTGGCGTCGCGAGCCTTCGAGGAGCTCCATCGCCCGGCCGAGCCCGATCTCATCGCGCACTGCCCGCAGGACTCTGGCGGTTTGACCTGACGCCGCGCTGCGGCGGAGCGTTTTCAGGTCGGTGACAAAAGCGAGCACCTTCTCGGAGTCCCGCTCCTTCAGCCGACCGGCCAGGCGTTCGAGGCCGGCCAGGCTCGATTGCTCGCTCATCCATTGGACGACCCTCGGTGACAATGCTCGGGAAGGCCGGCGCGCCGCTTGCTCCACATCGCCTCGGGCCAGCCGTTCGGCCGGTGAAACGGCCAGGCGGAGCCAGGCCAGAGCTGCTTGTACCCCGCCACGGGAGAGGTACGACGCATCAACGGCGGGGCGCACGGGCACCTGCCGGTGGACGAGCGCGACCTGGACCGGCGCGAGAGAAGCGTTGACCCGGGTCAACACGGCCACGTCCGCGGGCGCCGCCCCTTTGTCGATGAGCTTCGTCACCGTTCCTACCGTCCGTCCCAATGCGTCGACGCCGGTGAGCACTTCGAGCTCACCGGCAGTCGGTGAGCGCCCCGGCGCGGCCACGA
Organism: uncultured Acidimicrobiaceae bacterium; assembly: GCA_963754115.1. Classification (GTDB taxonomy): domain Bacteria; phylum Actinomycetota; class Acidimicrobiia; order Acidimicrobiales; family Palsa-688; genus Fen-671. Next base: position 521,354 of record CAVWFC010000011.1, read on the forward strand.
TCCGTTTGTCCACCCGTCGATGGTTATAGGTGAGCAGTTTGCCGGCCGCCTCGACTACCCCGACCGGGCACCGGTAGTTGACCTCGAGCGCATGCTGGCCCGCCGCGGGGAAGAAGCGCCGGAACTCGATGAGCCACTCTGGCGAGGCGCCCGAGTAGCCGTAGATGGTCTGATCGTCGTCGCCCACCCCGAACACGGCGCCGTCCGGGCCGGCCAGCAGGCGGATCAGGAGGAGGTGAGCCGGGGTGAGGTCCTGGAACTCGTCCACCAGCAGCACCCGGCACGCCTGGCGAGCCGACCTCCTGGCCTCGGGGTCAGTGAGGAGGATCTCGATCGCCCGGTACACCTGCTCGTCGAAATCCACCAGCTGGCGGTCGGCCAGGAGGCGGCGGTAGCGCACGAAGATCTCGGGCAGGCCGTCCACGTCGCCACCGAACTCCGCTTCGACTTCCTCGGGGGCGGCTAAGCCGAGGCGCACCGCCGACAGTGCTTCCATCCAGGCGACGGCCGGGTCCGTGTTCGCCCGCCGGGGCAGGTGGACCAGCTCGTCCAGCACGGCGCGCACGCCGCCCTCATCGATGGTGGTGACCCGTTGCGAGCGCGCCACAAGGGACAGGCCCAGCGCGTTCAACGTGCGGACCTGCAGTTCCGGGAGGTCGGCGGTGCGCTGCTTCATTTCGTCAGCCGCCCTCTTGTTGTACGCCACGAGGGTCGTCGCACGACCCGGGAGGTCCCACCGCCGGAGCAGGTGACGGGCGCGCTCGGTGAGGACCCGCGTCTTGCCCGACCCGGCCGGGGCGATGATGCGAGCGGCGCCGCCCGGGTGGACGACGGCTGGCGAGTTGGTCCGGCGCCAAGGCGGCGTCGCTACGGTTGGCACCGAAGGGGACGAGGGAACCGGCCAGCAGGGCCATGCGGTGGACGACCACGGCGTCGCCGACCGGGCTTCTCCACTCGAGCGGGCCACCGTCGCAGAAGGCGGGCCGTCCGTCCGGCAGGACTACATCGGCTGGGCCCTGCACCGTGGCGCCGAGCCGGGCCGCCTCCTCGGACCACCGCCAGCGCTCGTCACCTGCCCGCGCATCGACGGCATTGGTGAAAAGAACGTGCGCCCGTCGCTCACCGGGGAACGAGAACGAGGGCGCCAGCGACCAGACAGGTGCGTGCTCCACCTCGTGGTCCACCGGTTCCTCGTCCAGCTCGATCACAAGCGGTACCCGGTCCCGCCAGGCCTGCTCGAGCTCCTCGGTGCCGGCGCCGGCTCGCTGGCAATCCTGCCACGGCCCGGGCGGAGCTTGACCAGGAGCCACTACCACGCTCCGTCCAAGTGCCGCGATAGCTAACGTTTGCCCGCCCGGGCCTCCAACTCTTGCCTCCGCCACACATGGTTCGGTGGTGGGCAACCGGGCCGACCTTTCCTGAGGCAGGACTCGAAGCGGCCCCGCCTCGTCATGTGACGGTAGAACCGCGGTCGGCGCTTCCCCGGCCGGCGGCAATGGAGCGCCACCCAGGGCACCGGGCCGGCCCGACCTTTGCCAGCAGTCTCGGACCTCGGCCGCCCGGGCGTGCCGGCCGCCGCAGTACACGCAGGGCACGCCAAGCGGGCGCTCGGTCATGATTTACCGTACCCGCCGGGAACGACGAGAACGAACGGACGTACCCCATTCCGGGGCCAGCTACTCCTTTGGCTGCCGCCCGGTTGCACGCGGGTGCCGCCGGCGCCCGGCGATCGCGGCTATGACGCCACCGGCCGCCATGACCGCCAGGGCCACCTCCACCAGCAAAGGCGTGGCGGCGCCCGCCCCGGTCTCGGGCAGGGTGACCGAGCTAGAGCTCGTCGTGCTGGTCACCGGCCCCACGGTGGTGGAGACCCCCTGGGACGGCGTAGTGGTAGCTACGGACGACGTTGTACTGGTAACCGCCGACGTTGTGGGCGTCACCACGGCCGAGCTTGTGCTGGTCGTGGCGTGGGAGCTCGTTGTCGTCGTCACGTTTGACGAAGACGTGGTCGAGGTCACGACCGCCGTCGTGGTCGAAGTGACGTGCGCACTCGTCGTTGTCGTCACGTGCGGGGTCGTTGTGGTTGTGACCGGCACCGTTGTCGTCGTGGTCGGGGCTTCGACCGCGGTGAAGGTGTCGGTCAGGTCCGCGGTCGCATGACCACCCGGTGGGACGGTTACCTTTTGGCCTCCACCGACGCCAACGACGGCGACAGTCTCGCTGTGCCCGTCGTGGATCTCGACTACCTTGCATTCCGACCCCGCCGGTATGTCGTAGAACACTTCGGGGACCGGGCCGGCCGCAGTGCGGGCGTCGATGTGCATCCCGAATATGTTGTCCCCGCCGCAGTCCGCCAGTATCTGGATGGGCGCCTGCAGGCCCGCGGCCGGGCCGGCGATGGTCTTGGTAACGGTAAGGTCGCCTGGGCGCAGCTGGTAGACGTTGGTGATGCCGACCTGGGCGGCGTTTCCGGCCGCCAGGATGACCTTCTGGTCCGAGCCCACGGTCGTTACCGACACCGCGTTCGTTGCCCCGTTCACCATTTCGGAAACCTGGCACGTGGAGCCACCGGGGACGTCGTCGTAGGTGTGCGACGTCGTGCCGGCTGCCGTCCCCGGCGGGACGACCAGGTCAGGCGTCAGGGCCGTACCGCCACAGACCACTTCAACGTTGACCGGTCCCTGTTGACCGGCCGCCGGGCCGGCGATCGTCTTGGTCACGGTCAGCGAACTTCCCGTCAGGGTGTAAGTGTCGGTGATCGCCGCGGTGGCCGTGGCCCCTCCCATTACGGTCAAGTGCTGGCCGTCACCGGTCACCTTGACGTCGACGCTGCTGTTGGTGCCATCTGCGGTTTCCGTGACGGTACACCTGGAGCCGGCCGGGATGCCGTCGTAAGTGTGGGACGAGGCCCGCCGGTGCGGCTCGCGGCAGCGTGAAGGCGGGGGTGAGCGCAGTGCCGTTGCAGACGACCTGGACAGTCACCGGCCCTTGCTGGCCGGCGGCCGGCCCCGCAATGGTCTTGGCAACCGTCAGTGAGCCCGTGGCAGAGGTATACGTGTCGGTGATGTCGGCCGCGACAACCTTGTCCACCAGTACGGTCACTGATTGCCCGCCCCCGGTGGTGATGACCGAGACCGCCTTGGTGGAGCCGTCCGGGCCCTCGGTGAGCGTGCACGTGGACCCGGCCGGGATGTCGTCGTAAGTCTTTGAGTACGTGCCCGCGCTGGCACCGGCGGGAATGGTCAGGTCCGGAGTGAGCGGCGTGCCGGCACAGACAGTGTGAACGGTGACCGCTCCCTGCTGCCCGGCGGCCGCCCCTGCAATGGTCTTGGTCTCTACCAATGAACCAGTCGCGAACGAGTAGCTGTTCGTAAGGGCCACAGTCTGCGAACCGCCGCCGGGGACCGTGACGGTCTGCCCGTCGCCGGTCACCGTGACCTCGACACTTGCAGTGCTGCCGTCCGGCGCCTCCGTGGCGCTACACGTTGCCCCCGCCGGTATGCCCGTATAAGTGTGCGACTGCGCTCCGCTGGCTCCGGCCGTGATCTGGAGCGGGGGAGCCAGTGGCTGGCCGTTGCATGACGCGGTAACGGTGACCGGTCCCTGCTGGCCGGCGGCCGGGCCGGTGATGTTCTTCGTGATGACGAGCGAACCGAGTGGGCTCGGGGTCTGGCTGTAGGTGTCGGTCAGGTTGGCGGTGGCGCCCCCGTTAGCGGGGATCGTCACGGTTTGTGGGCTCCCGACCGTTACTACAGACACGTTGCCCCCGGAGCCGTTCGCTGTCTCGGTCACGGTGCAGGTGGTACCGGCCGCGATATTGCTGTAGCTCTGCGAGGACGTCCCGGCGCTCGCCCCGGCGACGACCGTCAGGTCAGGCGACAGGGCCGTTCCACCGCAGACCGTATGGACGGTAACGGGGCTCTGGAGACCGGCGCCGGGGCCGGTGATCGTCTTGTTGACCACGAGCGACCCGGGCCGTGACTGGTACGTGTCGGTCAGGTCGGCCGTCGCGCCTGCGTCGGCGGGGACCGTTACCTCTTGCCCGCTACCGGTAATGACTACCGACACCGTGCTGGTCGAGCCGTCTGCCGTCTCGGTGACAGTGCATTTGGAGTCGGCCGGGATGCCGCTGTAGGTGTGCGACTGGAGACCCGCGGCTCCCGCCTCGATGTCGAAGTCGGGCAGCGATGTCGAAACGTCGCCCGCGATGCAGCTAGCCGAGATGGTCACCGGCCCTGCAGCCCGGCCGCCGCCCCGGCGATCGTCTTGTTTACAGTGAGCGACCCGGCGACGAGGTGGTACGTGTTGCTGATGTTGGCTACTGCTTCGTCGCGCGGCGGGACCGAGACCGTCTGGTCGCCACCCACGGTCGTTACCGAGACCGTGCTGGTCGAACCGTCCTCGGTCTCGCTGACGGTGCAGCTCGAACCCACCGGGATGTCGGTGTACTCGTGCTCGTAGCTCCCGGCGCTGGAGCCCGCCGGGATCACAAATGGGTCGTAACTTGTGGTGGTGCCGTCCTGAACGCAGCTGACACCGATCGAGATCTGCCCCTGCTGCCCGGCGGCCGGCCCGGCGATGTCCTTGGTTACGATCAGGCCACCGGGGACGTACTCGTACTGGTTCGTGACGTTGGCCGTGGCGCTTCCGTTGTCGGAGATGACGACGCTCTGGGAGCCTCCGGTGGTCGTGGCTGTCGCCGTCTCAGTGGCCCCATTGGCTGTCTCGGTCAGCGTGCAGGTCGAACCGGCCAGGATGTTGGGGTAAGGCATCGAGACCGTGCCCGCCGGCGTCCCCGCCGGGATAATGAAGGAAGGCTGAGGTGTCTCGACGCCGGCTTCGTTGCAGCCGACGTCGATGTGGACGTCGCCCTGCGAACCGGCGGCCCCACCGGTGATCGTCTTGTTGACCACCAGTGCCCCGGTCTCGTACGTGTCGGTCAGGTCAACGGTTGCCTCCCTCCCGGCCGGGACGGTGACCTCGGTGCCGCTGCCTTCTTGCCTAACGGTGACGGTGCTGGTGTTGCCATCGGAGGTCTCGAGGACCGTGCAAACGGACCCGGCCGGGAGGTCAGTGTAGTCCTGGGTGTAGGTACCGGCAGCCTGACCAGCCGGGATGACAAGGTCCGGGAGCTGGTTACCGTCGCACGAAACCGATATGACGATCTCGCCCTGCTCGCCCGCCCCGGGGCCCTCGATGGTCTTACTGACGGATAGTGAGCCGTTGGCGTGGGTGTACGAGTCGATGATGGTAGCGTTGGCCGTCCCGTCGGCCGGCACGGTGACGGTCTGCCCGTCGCCGGTCACGATCACGTCCACAGTGCTTGTGCTGCCGTCGGCCGTCTCGGTGACCTTGCAGTCCGAGCCGGCCTGGATGCCTCTGAAGGTCTTCGACTGAGGGCCAGTTACCCTCGTGGCGATGTCGAACGAACCTACGGTGCCGTCGTCGCAGCTGACCGCGACGGCAACCGGGCCCTGGTCGCCGGCCGCCGGGCCTCTTATGTCCTTCGTGACCACCAGCGACCCGGGTACCTGCGAGTAGGAATCGGTCACGACGGCAGAGGCCGTACCGTTCGGCGAGATGCTGACGGTCTGCCCGCTGCCGACGGTATCGACGTGAACGGTGCTGCTGCCGCCGTCGGATGTCTCGGTCACCGTGCAGGTCGAGCCGACGGCGATCCCTGAGTACGACTCGGGGTAGGTCCCGGCGACACTGTTGGCCGGGACGGTGAGGTCAGGTGCGAGGGCGGTCCCGTTACACACCGTGTGTACGACGACCTGGCCCTGGAGCCCGGCGGCGGGCCCTTCGATGGTCTTGTTGACGACCAGTTCGCCGGTCTCGTATGTATCGGTCAGGTGGAAAGTGGCGGTGCCTCCGGGCGGGATGGTTACGGCGGTGCCGCCTCCACCTTCAACATCAGACACTTTGGCATTGCTGCCGTCCGAGCTGGCCACCGCAGTGCACTCCGACCCGGCCGGGATGTCGCCGTAGGTCTCCCGGTACGTGCCGGCCGGTGAATGGGTGGGGACGACGAGGTTCGGCGACAGCGTGGACGTGCTGCCGTTGAGCACGCACGTCGTGGTGATCGTGATCTGGCCCTGCTGGCCCGCTCCGGGACCTTCGACCACTTTCTCGACGGTCAGGGACCCCGGTTTGTAATCGTACGTATTCTCAACCTCGACCTTGGCTTCCTGGCCGGCCGTTATTGTCGTCGACTGGCTCCCGCCCACGATCGTGACCGAGACGGATCTCGAGGAGCCGTCGACGGTCTCGTCGACCGTGCACGTCGAGCCGGCCGGGATGTCGTCGTACGTCTGCTGGCTCAGGCCCTTCGTGCCGGCTGAGATAACGAAGTCATCCAGTGCCGTGCCGCCGCAGGTGACGGTGATCTTTACTTCACCCTGGCTTCCGGCTGCCGCACCATCAATGTTCTTGGTCACCAGCAAGGAACCGCTGGCGTAGTCGTAGGTGTTCGTGATGTGGAGATTTGCGGTTCCGCCGCCGGGGACGGTGACCGGGGTGCCGACATCGCCAGTGGTGGTGACGGCTACGTCGCCGGTGGCACCGTTGGCAATCTCCTCCGCGCTGCAGCTCGAGCCCGCAGCGATGTTCGTGTACGTGTGGGAGTAATTGGTGGCCGGTGACCCGTCAGGGACGGTGAGCTCCGGAGAGAGCTCAGTCCCATTGCAGCTCACCTTTATGGTGACCTGCTCCTGGTGGCCCGCCGCCGGCCCGGCAATCGTCTTGGTTACAGTGAGCGACCCCTCGAGGTAGTTGTAAGTGTCGCTGATGTTGGCCTGAGCGTTCTCGCCCGCCCCGACGATGACCGTCTGGGGGCTGCCGACCGTAGTCACCGAGACGTTGTCCGTGCTGCCGTCGGCCGTCTCGGTAACGGTGCAGCTCGAGCCGGCCGCGATGCCGCTAAACGCTCTTGGATACGTGGCGGGTGGTTGGCGCGCCACAATCGTCCACTCGCCGACGGGAGTGCCATTGCACACCACGTCAATGGTGACGGCTCCCTGACTGCCGGCGGCCGGGCCGGCTATCAGCTTGTTGACCGTCAGCGACCCCGGGACTTCGCTGTACGTGTTGGTGAGGGCGGCCGTTACGGGGCTCCCGGAGGGGATGGTGACCTCCTGTCCGCTCCCGATCACGGTCACGCTCACCGTGCTCGTACTGCCGTCAGCTGTCTCTGTAACGGTGCAGTCCGAGCCCGCCGCGATGTCGGTGTAGGTATGCGACTGGTTACCGGTGGCACGTGCGGCGATGGCGAAGTCCGTCAGGGCGGTGCCGTCGCAGACCGTGTGGATGGTTACGGGCGCCTGTTTGCCCGCGGCAGTGCCGGTGATGGTCTTCGTCACCACCAACGAGCCCGGGGTTTCGAAGTCAGCGGTGGCGTCAACGATGGTTGTCAGAGTGCCGGTCTGGGACAGGATGAGCTTTTGCGCCGCGTTGGCTCCGCCGTCGTAGAGGTACACGTTGCCCGCCGGGACGGTGGCTACGGCCGTGGCCTCGAGCTCGGCCGATGACGCGCCCGTTGATTTGAGCCATATCTGCTGGCCGTTTGGCACCACCGCCCCCTGAGGGATCGAGTGGGTCGCCGCCGCGTCAGAGAACATGTTGGCTCCGATAGACGTGACCGTCGTGGTGGCGGACGATTCCACCCTGTACGGACCGAGGACCGACCCCGTCGGGCCGCTTAAGTTGCTGGGCGTGATCGTGAGGCTGGGCTTCGGAGGCGTCTGGAGCGGCCCCTCGCTGATCACATGGTCGGCGATCGCGGCCACGTGGCTGTAAAGGGGGTCGGACGTGTCCAGGACGAAACGGTCGCTGAAAAACCAGATCGCCGCCTGGACGGCCGCTGCTCTCTGGTATTCGTCGGTTAGGGAACTCGGCTGGTCCGTGTTGGGGTAGTACTCGTCGAGGATGCGCGCCACGTAACCGACGTTCGGGACGTTCGCCTCGTCCCAGGTGCCCAGCACGTACCCGTTGCCGATGTAGGTGTCGGTGTTGATGTCGATGCAGTAAAGGGTGAGCGTCGCCCCTCCGTCGGCTGGAGCGCCGTAGATAATGCCGGCAAAACCCTCCGACTTGGGCGAAAAATCGGGGGCGGAGTCTCTGTCGGATAACCGTCAACAGGGGGGTCGAACGTACTGTCAGTATTGGCTATGTACCCGGTGACTGAGGCACCGGGGCCCGTGCCGCTCAAGGTCAACTGGGTGTTGGCGCCGCGCGTCGCCAGTACCGGCGGGGGCGAGCCTGGCCTGAACACGGCCCCGGCCGGGACGGGCTCCAGAAAAACGAGGGCCATCGCCGTTGCCGCCACTATCGCGAGCCAGCGAACCCAAGGCATCTGTCGCAGCCTTAGCATCAGAGCACCATAGTCGTGTCACTCAGCGCGCGTCATCCTCTACTTAGGATGAAGGTTCCCACGATTTTGGATGTTTGAGTTCACTGAACGTGGTCGTCGCGGAATACAGTTCCTCGCACGGCGAGCACCGGAATGTTATGGGCGCGCTGAGCAGCGCGATTAGTGCTCCGCCAGCGATCGTGGCACCACGACCGAAACCAGCACCGCCTCGCCTCGCGCCAGCACGGTCCACGGGACCAGCACGCTGAGGCAGGCCAATGCCCCGGTCGGGAACTTGTCGCCGACCTCGGCCAGAAGGGCCGAGTCTTCGTTGCCCGCCAGCTCGAGCGTCAGGTCCTGCAAGCCGGGGTTATGGCCGATCAGCAACACCGAACCCGCCGTCTCAGGGAGGCCATGAAGACGCCCGAGCAGTTCGGACGAGCTGGCTCCATAAAGGTCGTCCTCGATGCTCAGCTCCACTCCACCGCCCACCGCCGCGGCGACCGCCTCATAGGTCTGGACGGCCCGTGCGGCTGAGGAGCACAGCACCAGGTCCGGTTGGATCTTCGCTTGGCGCATGTGGGCGCCCACCCGCTGAGCCGCCTTGCGCCCCCGCGGCGCCAGCGGGCGGTCGGGGTCGGCCAGGCTCGTGTCGTCCCAGCTCGACTTGGCGTGGCGCAACAGGTACAGGCTTTTCAATTTCGGTCCTAGCAAGGGTCCCGGGCCCGCCAGTGGCAGGACCGATCAGTGGCAGGATACGTCAATGGTCGACTGGTCAACGGTTGCCTCGGGCGCTACCGCGGTTGGCACTCTCGTGCTGGCCGTCGCCACCTTCTCGGTTGTGCGGTCCGGTCGGAGGGTATCCCAGGCCACGGAGCAGGCCCTGCTGGCGGGGATCCGGCCCCTCGTACTGCCGTCAAACCTGGACGACCCCGACCAGAAGGTCAGCTTCATGGACGAGCACTGGGTGCACGTCGGCGGCGGGAGAGCGTCGCTCGAAGTCACGACCAATGCCGTTTACCTGGTCATGTCCATTCGGAACGTGGGCAACGGGCTCGCCGTCCTCGACCGCTGGGACCTCAGCGTGCGGGCGGCTGTCGCCGATGACCCGGCCGAAGCCAACCGGGTCGCCGGGCTCCAGGTCCCCCGCGATGCTTCAGAGTTCCGGCGGTTGACAAGAGATATTTATGTGCCGGCGGGCCAACTGGGCTTCTGGCAGGGCGCCTTGCGAGACCCGTCCGAACCCCTGTTCAAGGAGGCCAGTGAGGCCATTCTCGACCGGCGTCCCATGGTCCTCGACCTGCTCTACCGGGACCACCTGGGTGGGCAGCGGACGGTCAGCCGCTTTACCCTCCGCCCCGTCGGTACGGACCAGTGGTTGGCCATTATCGGCCGGCACTACAACCTCGACCGGCCGAACCCCCGGTGATCCCGGTCAGCCGGCTATCTTCTCGTCTATGGCCTCCATGGAAAAGCTCGAGGCCTTCCTGGCCGAGCCTCGCAACGTAGTTGTAGTCGGGACACGCCAGGATGGCTCGCCGCACGTCAGCCCCAACTGGTTTTACTGGGACGGCGAGCGGTTTTACATTTCCACGACCCGGCACCGGGTGAAGTACCGCATTTTTCGCCGCCACCCACGGGCCGTGCTGTTGTTTGACGACTCGACGGGGTTCCGGGCCGTGCTCGTACCCGCCTCCGTTGAGGTCCGCGAGGACCTGGTGGCTGAACTGCCCCGGTTCCGTGCCATCCGGGAGAAGCACGGGCTGGCGGTGCCAGACGAAGACGAGCACCTCCGCGCCCTTCGCGACGAGGGCCGGGTGTTATTGGCCATCACGCCCGATCAACAGCCAGGGTCCTGGACGTCCTGGGGGCTTGACTGACGGTCCGGCCCTGCTGGTGCCAGGACGGCCCGGGCCTAAGGTGGGCTCGCTGCTGCTTTTGCCGGGTTGTTCGACGTAAGGACCATGAGGAGTGTAAGGAGAGACCCGTATGGACTACACCAGACTTGGCTCGACCGGGCTCGAGGTGTCGAGGATTTGCCTCGGCTGCATGAGCTTCGGTGAACCGCAACGAGGCGGCCACCCCTGGAGCCTCACCGAAGAGGCATCCCGGCCCATAATCCGCCAGGCCGTCGAAGCCGGAATCAACTTCTTCGACACCGCCAACGTTTACTCCGACGGCACCAGCGAGGAAATTGTCGGGAGAGCCCTGGCCGACTTCGCTTCACGGGACGAGATCGTGCTGGCCACCAAGGTACACGGTCGCATGCGACAGGGCCCAACGGCGCGGGATTATCCCGCAAGGAGATCATGGCGGAGATCGACAACAGCCTGAGGCGGCTGGGGACGGACTTCGTCGACCTCTACCAGATCCACCGGTTCGATCGCGCCACGCCAATCGAAGAGACGGTCGAAGCGCTCAGCGACGTCGTCAAGGCGGGCAAAGCCCGCTATGTGGGCGCGTCGTCGATGTACGCATGGCAGTTCTCCAAGATGCTCCACGTAGCCGAAGAGCATGGCTGGGCCCGTTTCGTGACCATGCAGGACCATTACAACCTCTTGTACCGCGAAGAGGAGCGTGAGATGCTGCCGCTGTGCGCGGACGAAGGCATCGGGGTCATCCCCTGGAGCCCGCTCGCTCGAGGACGGCTTACCCGCGACTGGGACGAACAAACCGAACGCAGCAGGACAGACGAGTTCGGCAAACGCCTTTACGCCGAGGGCGACCGGACAATACTTCAGGCCGTGTCCGACATCGCCGAAAAGCGCGGCGTTACCCGAGCCCAGGTGGCACTGGCGTGGTTGCTGAGCAAGCCTGTCATCAGTGCCCCGATCGTCGGGGTGACCAGGTCTCAACAGCTCGAAGAGGCACTGGGGGCGCTTTCGATCGAACTGAGCCCAGAGGAAATCGAACAGCTCGAATCGCCCTACGAGCCGCACGCCATCGCCGGGCACTGAAAAGCCCGAACTTCGAGAAGCCGGCGCACCTCGAGCCGGCCCGACGCCCGGTCCGAGGTAGACGCCGTTATCGTTTAAGGCGATGCGCTTGACCGAACGCGGCCTCAGGAAGGTACCGGAGATCACCATCTTTTTCTGGGTGATCAAGATCCTGACCACAGCTATGGGTGAAGCCACCTCGGACTTCAGCGTCAGGACCATCGACCCGGTCTTGGCCGTTGGCCTGGGAGGCATCGCTTTTGTCGTGGCCATGTTCTTCCAGCTTCGAGCTGATCGCTACAAAGCCCCGGTGTACTGGTTCGCCGTTGTAATGGTCGCCGTGTTCGGCACCATGTGCGCCGATGTCCTCCACGTCAAGTTCAAGGTGCCTTACTCGGTGTCGACAACGGGTTTCGCCATCATCCTGGCCGCCGTTTTTCTGGCCTGGCACTTCGTGGAGAAGACGCTGTCGATCCACAGCATCTTCACGCTGCGGCGAGAGCTCTTCTATTGGGCGGCCGTGCTGTCAACGTTCGCCATGGGCACCGCCCTGGGCGACCTCACGGCGACGACCCTCCACCTCGGTTATTTCTCCTCGGGCTTGCTTTTCGTAGCGCTCTTCGCCATCCCCGCGCTCGGTTACCGCTTCGCCGGGCTCAACTCGGTATTCGCGTTTTGGTCCTGCTACGTCCTGACCCGTCCGCTCGGAGCTTCGTTCGCGGACTGGTTGGGCGTACCTCAGAGCATCGGGGGCCTGGGATGGGGGAGGGGGACGGTGGCGGTTATCTTCACGATCCCGATCGTGCTCCTCGTCGGGTACTTGACCGTCACCCGCATCGATGTCCCCGCCGACCAGCGTGAGGTCGGTGGCACCGGGCAGCTGGCCGTCGGACGGCCCGCCTAGCCCGGTTGTCGCAGCGCGGGCGCCGGCGCTGTCCGTCAAAGCGTCAGTGCCGGTAAACCTCGGCCCGGAACCCCCGCTCGCGTAAGAACGGCACGATCATGTCCCTGTGCTCTGGGTCGCGGGTCTCCAGGGTGAGGATCACCTCGGCCTCGCTTACCCCGATGGGAGCGCCCGACCGGCGGTGCTCGACGGTCAGGAGGTTTAGCCCGAGCGCCCCGAGTGCCCTGGTCAGAGAGGCCAGGGCGCCCGGCTTGTCCGCCAGGACGACCCGGACCATAAAGTAGCGCCCGGCTGCCGTGAGGCCGTGCTCCACCAGCCGGGTAAGCAGCAGGGGGTCCACGTTGCCGCCGGAAACGACGAGCACGACGGGGTCATCACCGGCCAAAGAGCCGGTCAGCAAAGCGGCGAGGGAGACGGCCCCGGCCGGTTCGACGACCCACTTGCACCGTTCGAGGAAGAGGAGCACGGCGCGGCTGATCTGTTCCTCGTCGACCGTCACAACCTCATCGACCAGCGCCCTCACGTGCTCGAAGGTCAGATCCGACACGCAGCGCACTGCGATGCCATCAGCCATGGTGTCGAGGGAACGAAGCTCGACCGGAGCACCAGCAGACAACGCAGCGAGCATCGGTGCCGCCCCCGCCGCTTCTACCCCGACGATCTTGGCGCGGCTGCCGGCCTCCCGTAGACCGGCGGCAACGCCAGATATCAAGCCGCCGCCACCTACAGGCACCACTACCAGCCCGGCGTCGGGCACTTCCTCGGCCAGCTCCAGGCCGATGGTCCCTTGACCGGCGATCACCAGCGGGTCGTCAAAGGGCGGGACGTAATAGGCGTTGTGCTCGTCCGCGTACATCGTGCCGCGATGATGGCGTCGTCCACGTTGCCGGGCTCGAAGCGGACGTCGGCCCCGTAGGCTCTTGTGGCTTCCACCTTCGGCAGCGAGGCCCCCGCGGGCATGAAGACGGTGGAACGTAGGCCGCAAACCGATGAGGCCAGGGCAACTCCTTGAGCGTGGTTGCCGGCCGACGCGGCCACGATTTCTTTCGTAGCACCATCGGCCGCCAACGCGGAGATCCGGTTGAAAGCGCCCCGTACCTTGAAGGACCCGGTGCGCTGGAAATGCTCCGGTTTTACGAACACCCGCCGGCCGGCGAGTTTTGTCAGCGAGCCAGAAAATATCGCGGGCGTGGGGCGGATAACTTGCCGGACGCGTCCGGCCGCCTCCTCGATCTCCTCCAGCCCAACCATCTGCTCCACGCTAATCATTATCGGCTGGTTCGCCCGGTACCCTGACCGGTCACTACTGGGTGGGCCTGGTCCGCCCACCGGGCAATCTTGCCTGTCGCGGCGCCATTGTCCCCGTCGGGTTTGCTCGCCCGGCTGACGACAGCAAAGAGCGGTCGCTCGAGCGGTGGTCTCAAAGATGGCCGTGCCCGCGTCGCTCACTTAAACGTTGCCCTGTCGTGGCACTAACATCGGTTTGCGAAGTGGCACAAATGGGAGAGCCGGCTGTGGTCGGTGACGACGGTGTGGCGAGGTGCCCGTGGAGCGTTTCGCCCGACGAGTACCGGCACTATCACGACGAGGAGTGGGGTCGCCCGGTGGGCGACGACAACCGCATCTATGAGAAGCTGTGCCTCGAGGGTTTCCAGAGCGGGCTTTCGTGGCTCACCATCCTTAGAAAACGGGAGGGTTTTCGGAAAGCCTTTGCCTCTTTCGACCCTGGGGTTGTCGCCACTTTCGATGACGCTGATGTCGAACGGTTGCTTTTGGACGCGTCAATCATCCGTCACCGGGCCAAAATAGAAGCGGCGATAGCAAACGCCCGAGCGGTCCTCGATATGAGAGCGGCGGGGATCCCGCTGGCCAAATTGGTGTGGTCCTTCGAAGTGCCGGGCCGCCGGGCTCCGAAGACCTTGGCCGACGTACCGCCGTCGACCGCGGAGTCGCAGGCCCTCTCTTCGGAGCTGCGGCGCCACGGCTTCCGCTTCGTTGGACCTACCACTGTTTACGCCGCTATGCAGTCCCTTGGCGTGGTCAATGACCACCTGGAAAGCTGTCATTTCCGCACCCTCGCCCTGGCCGAACGTTCGGAGTTCTCACCGCCGCTCTAGACGGGCGCGCTCGAGGGGCGTCCAAGCGGTAGTCGCGGACAGCGTCTTCTAGATAGAAGGGCCGGCGTACCCAAGCGATGACCCGGGCGAAGGTTCCTGGAGACAGCACCTACGGACCGGGGAAGACCTGCCGCAACTCGTCGAGGTCGGCTTGGCCCTCTGTGCGTGTACCCGCTGGCGTATGGCCCGGGTCAAGCCTGCCGTTGACGAGGCGCAACAGGGCCGCCGCGGGCAGCTCGAGGACGCCGACCGGCTGCCCGTCCGGGTCCTTGCTCAGCGCCACACTCTCGCCGAGGGACAAGAAAAACTGGCGTGCCGGGTCAGAAGTTCGGATCTCCAGTAGACCTCTGGTCGTCGCCTTGTCCGGCTTGCCCAGCCAACCGATGAGAAGGGGTACGCGGTCGACCAGCAGCTCCACCGATGACGGGCGGACTTCAGCGACGGGGTCGAACTTCACCGCAACGTCCCAGCTATGCAAGGCGTGCTCGTTCAACCTGAGAGCGACGATGGCGACCGCATCAAGGTCCATACCGAACAGGTTCATGTGCAGAGACTCGAGCGCGGCGTCATCGAGACCCTGGAGGACAGATACATAGCGGCGGTCCCATACGACCATCTCGCTGGCCTTGTCTATCGGGTCAAGAGCATTCCAGCGGTCCCATATGGCGGGGAAATCCTCACGTCCTAGAGGGGCGGCGTGAGCCAGCGTCCTCTCGAGGCCGACCAGCCCGATCTCGGCGCCCGAGCCCAGGTGGGAGAGGACCTGGGCCACGTCCCAGTCGCGGCAATACGAACCGACGACGAGCTGGGCCGGTGCCAGACCCATAACCTGCGCGATAAGAGCGTCGTGCGAGGCCCGAAGGGCGCGGATCCACTGGCGAGCGTCTGTCTCCATGGTCTGGATGCTACCTACCGGAGGGCCAAATTGTAGAAGGGGGGCTCAGCGCTCCCTCCGGCCGGAAGCTCCGCAGTCCTCTGCAAGTCTTAGCCGTCCCGTGCGCTAGTTCCGTCGTCCAACGACCTGTGCCCGCCCGCCGGCAGTAAGTGCTCGATGTCGGGGCCGCAAGGCCCTGTGTACAACTGGCAACGTTGCCTCTCGGGGCAGTTGTCACCTAATAACGTTGTCGGCCCACGTGGGGGGAATTAAGCCACGGGCAGGCGCAACATGTTTTGGCGGGCTACCTGTTTTTTGCTACCGCGCCCACCCCGCCATTCCCCGAAGTACCCTCGGGACCGAGCGTCAATCCGTCCCGCCCCACCCGCGGGCCCGGTCGACGACCAGCGTGACCACATAACGCTTTTCACCCTGGAGGTCATGCTCGCGAAGGTCCGATCCGTACTTGGCCCCTACCTTGTCGGCAAAGGTGTAGTCAGGGTCGGGCTCGATCTCGACGCTTCCCCGCAATTCGATGTAGCGGTAGGCGTTTTTAGGGTCGGTTATAAGGAGGCTGCACGCCGGGTTGCCGCGCAGGTTGATCAACTTTTGCCGGCTACCGTTGAACGACAGCCGGACGACGTCGTCTTCCGCCAGGAACCAGACAATCGACTGCTGCGGGCGGCCTGATTTCCCAACGGTTGCCAGGGTGGCGAAGTCGGCCGCGAGAAGGTCGCGGTACGGATCTGGGATGAGTGCCATGCGACCCGTTATAGGGCCTCTTGGCCTCAGCTCACAAGCGTAACGTCCTGGGCCGGGGTGCCGTGTTGGTCCGGGGGTATGATCAGCCCGTCCCGAAAGAGGACGCCATTAGTGCGCAGCGCCGGTACCCTCTTGCCCGGGAGCACGATGCCGGAAAGGTTCAACGGGTCGGCGCCCGAGAGCCGTACCAGCTCGCCCTTGCGCTGGCTACGCCTGACGTGGCGCAACTCGTCCACCGCCTCGGGTAGCGCGTACTGCTCGCCGGCGAAACTGGTCACGAACCGGCCACCTCGGACCAGGCCACGTGCTTCCAAACGGCGTAGCGCCCACAGGACCTCTCGCCACGGCACGGCGAGGTCCTCATGCGCGGCCAGGTCCCAGAACACGACGCCCCACCGGGCCAGCAATTGTCCTGCGACTTGCTCGGCGAGCTCGTCTGTGGGGATGGTCAATTGGCCCGTATGGGCCGCCGTGGCCAGTAGCGCCCATCGTCCCTCACCCGGTTGCTGGAGACGGCGTTGGTTTGCGAGGTTAGGCCGTAGGCCAAGACGCCTTCGTTCCGGGAGGTGCCGCCGGTTGAAGGAGTCGCGGCGCGAGAAAAGCGACCGCACCGCGCCAAAGCCGTCGGCCGTGACGATGCCCCGGGCGACGAGGTCCCAGAGCCCCTGCTGGACTTCGGACGGTAAGCGCCGGGTAGCGGCGGGCAGGTCCGAGGCGAACATCGCCCCGTGCGCCCGCAGGGCATCGAGCACGTCGCGGGCCGCACCGTGGGCTGGTTCATCAGGCTGGGCCTCACCGCGCGTAGCAAGAGTTAGCCATGGCAGGTCGGCGCGCAAGGTGAAAGTGACGGGCGTGGCGCGTGACGGTGTTGAGGCACCCCGCCTGGCCTGGCCCTCGGGTTCGGGGGGCCGCAGCGACAGGCGGCCCCAGCTGACCTCGCCCGAGAGGCACAGATCCTCCAACCACCGCCGCTGGTAGCCCTCGACACGAGCCGGGAGAACAGCCTCTTCCCAAGCTCCGGCAGCCAGTTCGAAGCCCTGCAGTTGCTCGACGACTGAGAGCAGGCCGGCACGGCCCTGCCGACGGGTGCCCGGCGCCACATGCTGCCAGCGTAAAATGAACCTCATGAAGTCCTGTGGGCTTACCGGCTCGATTTCCCGTCGCAGCCGGTTTTGGCTGTAACCGTGGAGCCGGGCGAGGAGGTGCCGAGCGCACCACTGGACATCCCCGCCCAAGTCGGGGTCGAACTTGCCCTGCATGGCAAAGCCTTCCGCCTCGAGCCGGGCCAGGGCTATGAGGACGTGGCCGAGCGCCAGGCAGCATTCCGAGGCCAGCGCCCCGGCCGTAACAGGCCCCGTGAGCTCGAGGTGGCCGCGCAAGGCAAGGGCGGCGGCGACGTCGCCGTCCGGCCCATCCTCACCCATCTCACCGCTCAGACCGGGCTCACCGTCCGGCCCGAGCACGCCGGCCTCCCCGGTCCGCCCCTTTGCGGACGGTGCCAGGTGGTAGTCAGGCTCGAAATGAGCGCCCGGGAAGAGCGCTTCGACGTAGCTGCGCCGCTCGGTCGTGCACCACAGGGCGGGCTCTTGGACGTCGTTTTCTGCTGGCGCCTCACGCATGGCCGCCGGTACTACCAGCATCGCCCGGCCACTGGCGGCGAGCTCCTGGAACCAGTCCTGCCAGTCGTCCCGGGCACGGTAGACCAGCGTCGACAAAAGCAGGTCGTGTACCTCTTCTGCATTGCGAGGGCTGGGCGCTACTTCAGCTCTAACTTTCTCGAGAGCCGCCGCATCGAGACGTGTCAGGTCGCGCGCCTCGACCGGTAGTCCGCGCCGGAGCTGCACCTGACGGGCGCGCCTTTCTTCCAGGGGCGCATCGTCGAGGTACGTGTACGGCTCGCTGTTCACGATTTCGTGGGAAAGCACCGACGGCTCTACCGAGTCCACGAAGTGAGACCTGATTTCGCCGCTGTGGAGGGCCGAAACCAGTTGATGGAGACCGTCCACGTCCATCGCTTCGTGGAGGCAATCAACCATGACCTGACGGACGATCACGTGGTCCGGCAGCTGCACAGGCCCCGGGGGCGCATTTTCCTGGCAGGCCGCCAGAGCGGGGAAAATCGCCGCCATCAGGTCGTCGGCTTCCATTCGCTGGACGGGCAGCGGATTTTTCTTGCCCCCCCGGAAGCGCAATATGGCGAGCGACCGGCTCAAGTCCCAACGCCAGCGAGATGTGAACATGGGCGAGGCGAGCACGGCCTGTTCGAGAGTGGCCTTGACCGTATTTGGGTGCAGGAGGCGAGCAGCAGAGTTGAGCGGGAAGCTGTGCTGGCGCCGAAGAGACAAAATGACCGCGTCATCGTTGGCCGCCGCCTGCAGCTCGAAATCGAAAGTCACGCAAAAGCGCTTACGCAAAGCGAGCCCCAGTGCCCTGTTGACGCGACCGCCGAACGGCGAATGGACAACGAGCTGCATGCCGCCGGCCTCGTCGAAAAAGCGTTCGAATACTACGTCCTGTTTACCCGGCATAACCCCGAGCTGCTCGAGACCGGTCGAGAGATAGGCGACTATCTGCTCGGCGGCGTCATTTTCGAGGCCGCAACTCGTCTTCAAGTAGTCGACGGCCTCGTCGGTGCTGCCTTGCTGTAGCCGCTCCGCCACCCCGAGGCGCAGGTCGGAGACCTCGTCCGAGAGCTCAGTGGTCCGGCTCGGTGCTTCGCCGAGCCAGAACGGGATCGTCGGCCGTGCACCGTCGGCATCGACGACGCGGACCTCGCCGCTCGTGATCCGCCTGATGCGCCAAGAATGTGTCCCCAGCAGGAAGACGTCGCCCGCCATCGATTCGACGGCGAAGTCCTCATTGACAGTACCCACGAACGTCTCGTCCGGGTCGGCGACGACGCGGTAGTCGCCCACTTCCGGGATGGCGCCTCCACTGGTCAGCGCGGCGAGACGGGCACCCCGGCGCGGGCGCAACACCCCGTTGACCCTGTCGCGGTGCAGGAAGGCCATCCGTGACCCCCGGCCCGTCGTAATGCCCTCAGACGCCAGTTCGACGACGTCGTCAAAGTCGGAGCGGGATAGCTCCCCGTAGGAGGCCGACTTGCAGAAAAGCTCGAACAGCGGGCCTTCCTGCCATTCGGCGGCCGCCGCAACTTCGGCGATGACCTGCTGGGCGAGGATGTCGAGGGGCGCTACTGGAGGCTGGACAGCGTCGAGGTGGCCCTTGCGGGCGGCGGCGAGTAAAGCTGAGCACTCGACCAGCTCGTCACGGGTGGTGGGGAAGAGGATGCCTTCGGGCACTCCGTGCCGGGAGTGGTTGGACCGGCCGACTCGCTGCAAGAACGTGGCGATGGCCCTCGGGGAGCCAACCTGGCAGACCAGCTCGACGGGACCGATGTCGATCCCCAGCTCCAGCGAGGCTGTGGCGACCAGGGCTCGCAGTTCGCCGGCGCGGAAACGCGACTCCGTCCGCCGGCGGCGCTCGGCCGAGAGGCTGCCATGGTGAGCGGCCACCTGGTCGGGACCGAGGATCTCCGCCGAGCAGATGGGCCAGGCGCTCCGAGAGCCTGCGGGTGTTTACGAATACAAGGGTCGTCTGATGGCCCTTCACGTGCTCGGCGATGCTGTGGACGATCTCGCCCATCTGCTCCTGAGAAAGAACGGCTGCCATCTCTTGTTCGGGCAGCTCGATGCTGACCCGCATGTCGCGCCGGTGGCCGCAGTCCACTATCTCGACGTGTCTCCCCGGGCCGGCCTCGCTCGCCCGGGCGTCGCCGGCCAGGGGACCGAAGGCCGGCGTGCCGGAGGCCGACGTTTCGGATGCCGGTGCTCGGGAGGCTGGCGCTTGGAAGGCTGGCGGCAGGTTGCGGCCCAGCCCGTTGTCGTCGCTACCGGCGACGTGCGTCGTAGCCCGGGCGCCGCTCAAGAGCTTGGCCGTCACCTCGATCGGACGTTGGGTGGCGGACAGCCCGACGCGCTGGGGCCGGCCCTCCTGCTGGATGAACTCGAGCCGTTCGAGGCTCAACGCAAGGTGCGACCCTCGCTTGTCCCGGGCCAGGGCGTGGATCTCGTCGACGATCACGGTGCGCAGCGCCGTCAGCGTCCGCCGGCTGCGCTCGGCCGTCAGGTAGAGGTAAAGGCTCTCAGGCGTCGTGACCAGGATCGTGGGTGGGTCCTTGACCATTGCGGCCCGGGCGCTGGAGTTGGTGTCCCCGGTGCGGACGGCAACCGTGATCGGGGGGACCGATAGGCCGATCTCCTCGGCCGCGCGAGCGATCTCGGACAGGGGCCGCTCCAGGTTTTGCTGCACGTCGACCGCCAGGGCCTTGAGTGGCGAGACGTAGAGGACCCTCGTCTTGCCCTTCAGGTCCTCGCCTGCCTGGTGAGCTCGGTACGCTTCGTCGATCGCCATCATGAAGCCGGCAAGCGTCTTACCCGAACCAGTGGGCGCGGCGATGAGCACGTCAGACCCGGCTTTGACGAACGGCCATCCTGTGGCCTGAGGCTCGGTCGGGCCTTCGGGGAAGCGGCCGGCGAACCAGGCGGCGATGGCCGGGTGCAGGTCAAGCGGGCCGGGCGCGAGTGGCATGGATCCCATTGAACACCGCGGGAGTGACAATAACTGTCCTGTTTTCCTGTCCTGTTTTGCCCGTCGTCCTTGGCTCGCCAGTCCCGCCTTTGTGGTCAGGGCTCTCGACCGGGCCCCCTGAAGGACCTTCTTGATGGACGTCGCCCTGCGGAGGAGAGGCTTGACGTCTAAGGCGCTAGGCGGGCGTCCCGCCCGGGTCTGTTGGCGGCCACTCGAGCTTGTCTGAGAGGCCAACGGTCGGCACTTCCAGGAGGCGGCTGCTGTCGAGCTGCTCGTAGCGCCCCTCCGCCGTAAGGCCGAGCCAGGTTACGGAGCGCGAGTGGTAGGAGACGACGAGGATCTCGTCCACGTCATGCGCGGCGTAGAAATCGAGCTTGTCCCACGTCTCGTCGTCAGGGGACTCGATCTCGATGACCGCGGCGGCTGTAGGCACATAGACAGTGGTCGGGATGGCGCGGAGGAAGCCCCCGTCCGGCACCCTGAAGTCGTCCGGCTGGCCGAGGTTGAAGGCCGCGGTGCTAACCAAGCCGGCTCGCTGCGCCAAGGGCCGGAGAACGGCGGAAACCTCCTGGAAGAGATAGCCGTGGAAGGTGTGCCACCGGCGCCATGTGGTATTCGCCTTTCCAGACCTCGTCGGACCCGTCGAGGCCCAGCGAGTGACGCCGAGCGATGAGTGCTTCCAATTCGGCCGGTGGCGGCCCCAGCACGACCGTGCGCATGGGACAAGGGTACCGAGGGGGTACGATCCTCACGCTTGTGGGGCTCATCGTCCTCGTGGCTGGTAGCTGCCGGTAAAATCGTCGGGACGAGTGAGTTGGCTGGGTGGTCGTGGCAAGGCGTGTGCCTGCATCGTTGGGCGCATGACCTTGTCGAGGAAGGTCGGGACTCCGCAGGGCGGGGTGCTGGCTAACGGCCAGTCGGGGTGACCCGCAGGAAAGTGCCACAGAAAACAGACCGCCGATGGGCGGCGGCCTCGAGCCGCAGTCACAGGCAAGGGTGAAACGGTGCGGTAAGAGCGCACCAGCGCCAGGGGTGACCCGGGCGGCTCGGTAAACCCCACCCGGAGCAAGGTCAAACGTGGGACGGCCGGCCCGGCCTATGTCCCCAGGTAGACCGCTTAGATGGATGACCACCCACCCGGGGAGCCGGAGACGACTTCTCGGGGGACAGGATCCCGCCTATAGGCCGGCTCACTCGTCACACCCGCCTCGGGCTCGGCTCTTTGCCAGCGCTGGGCACCCGCGTGGCTCGTGTGACGGGAGTTGGCGTGGAGCCAGACGGGGACCCGGACAGAATTTCCGGTGACATGATTATTGTCCTTCACAGTTTCCTCACAATTTCAGGCATCCCGTCGCGATTTCGCTAACTCGTTGCGTTTTAACCGGTTCAGCGAGGCGCCAATACCCCGAGAACGCAGGATCGCAACGGGAATGCCGAGATTGTGAAGAGAATGGCGACAGCGTCAAGAAAATGGGGGCAGCGTCGAGAAAAATGCGGAGATCGTGAGGAAAAAAAGGGGCATCGTCAAGGAAAAGGGGCATTGTCAAGAAAAGGCCGAGCTCGCATACCAAAAAGCGACTCCATGAACCCCCCATCCTCGCCGGCCACGTTGTACCAACCACCTTGCGCCGGGCGGCGGCGCAGCTTTTGTGGCCGCGACGCGCCTTCGGGGCGGGGGCAGGGGTCTGCGAGTAACCGCCCTACTATTTCTCCCAGCGACCAACGCCCCCTACAGCTCGCGCCGTTGGAAACTCAGCAGCCCTGCCCCCAGCACAACCACGAACCAGATGCCGACCCATATGAGGTACTCCCACGACGGCGGAGACTGCGAAAAGAACGGGTCACCCCGCGTGTCCGACGATTGCGCAACCAGGCGGGCAATCAGTGATTGCGGTTCGAGGTAGTAAATGGCGCCGTGCCACAACGCATCGGTGGGCAATATGTATTTGGCCACCTGACCGACGGTCCGCAGTTCGCTGATATTGAATGTGGCCCCCAGCGCCCCCACAACCCCGGCCAGCCAGGCGGCGCCAAACAACGCAATGCCGATCACACCGGCGGCGATAGCGGAGAGCCGGGTGCTGAGAAGGAGCGCCAGGGTGAGCAAGAGGGCTCCCGCAGCGAAGAGATAGGCCCAAACGGCGACAGGGTTCGGCGGCAAATTAGCCGCTTACAGCGTCGACGACCGCCATTTCCAACCCGGACACCACGGCCGAATAGGCCAGCAGGACCAGGGTGAGCCCGAGCCACTTGCCGAGGAGGATCTCACCGCGGCGTACGGGCCGGGTGACGATCGAGTACACGATCCCGGACTCGACGTCATCGGAAATCGCCGGCGAGGCCATGGCCGACGCACTGAGCGCCACCACGAAGCTGAACATGAACATAAACAGGATGAGCGACTGGGGCACCGCCACGCCGACTTCACCAGAGGTGATGCTCCGGCTGTGGCTGAGGCGGTCGAACCCCCAGGCACTCAGCCCTACGAGAGAAATGGCGATGGCGACGCACGCCGCCACGATCCACCGCCTGACCGCTTCCCGGACGGTAAGCCGCGCGATGACGAAAGTTGGGCTCATGGTGACCTCAGTAGCTCGATGAACCGATCTTCGAGGGTTCTGTGCTCGGGGATAACCGCCTCGACCTGGCCTCCCAGGGCGACGATGGCGGCCACGACATCGGGGATCCGTGCCGAACCCGTCTGCTCGAGGGTCAACCAATCGCCCTCCCGCTCCCAGTGGCCAAAGCGGTCCATCTTCAGCCACCAGCCGTCGTCCAGGCCGGCGATCTTCAGGCGCACAGTGGATGAACGCCCCACGAGGTCGGCCAGCGTGCCTGTCGCGATGGACCTTCCTCGGTCGATAACGGAAACCCGGTCACATACGTGCTCGGCCTCTTCCAGGAGGTGAGTGTTCAGAAAGACCGTTGTCCCGCCCGAGCGAAGTTGACGGATGACCTCGCGAACATCGTGGCGACCGAGGGGGTCGAGGGCGCTGGTGGGCTCGTCCAGGATCACGAGCTCGGGTTCGCCGAGGAGGGCTACGCTGAGGCCCAGCCGTTGCTGCATTCCTTTTGAAAACGTGCCCACTTTGTCGTTCCTGCGCTCAGCCAGGCCAACGGTCTCGAGAGACCTTTCAATGCAGCCTCGAAAACGTGCCCGCGGCAGCTGCAACAGATGGCAGTGCAGGGCGAGCACCTCACGCGCCGAGAGCCAGCTCTGGTAGCGGAAGAGCTCGGGAAGGTAGCCGATGCGCCTTCTTGTGTCGCGATCGCCTGCCGGCGCGCCCGAGCACCATTGCCTCCCCCGCCGACGGCCGAATGAGGCCGAGCAAGAGCTTGACGGCAGTGGTCTTCCCCGCCCCGTTGGGGCCGAGAAAACCAAAGACTTCGCCTCTTTCCACCGTCATCGACAGCCCACGGAGGGCTACCGTGCCGCGGAACTCCTTTCGCAGCTCGATTGCGTGGACCGCCGGGGAGCTGACTTGGCGCGGCCAGGCACCGAGGGCGCTCCTGTCGGAGCGAGCTTCTGGTCCTGGTGCCAGTCGGCGACCGCCTCAGCCGACTTGTTGAGCGACACGGCGCAGGTCTTCGCTGTCGAGGAGGCCGGCGACCAGGTGAACCTCGCCGTTGGGGTCTTCCCAGATCGCCGCGGAGGCGTCGTTGGACTTGTCCGCCAGTAAAACGGCGGGCGACCCAGCGATCTCGATCGACGTGGAGTTCGCTCCCTTGGGCGTGGGAACAGGGAGGGTCGTCTTCAGGTTGCCGAGCAGGGTCAGTTCCTGGGCCAGATCGGACGGGATCCCGGGCTGTGACAGGAGGAACTTTTCCAGCTCGCCCGTCGTGGCCCCCGTCGAGGTGGCCAAAGGCCTCGCCATCGTCAAGACTGCCAGAGGGTAGATGCTCGTCCCACTGGTCGTCCCCGCGTAAGTGACGCCAATGCCCGGGCCGATAGTGGCCACGAGCGAGCTGCCCGAAAGGCTCTGACCGGCAGCGGCCCGAGCACTACCGTTGCCGTGACCGTTGGGATGACAAAGTAACCGTTAGGTGTCCCGACTCCACCGGGGAGAGGAGGGAAGCGAGACCCTGAGGCCCGTACTGGCCTCCGCCTCGCTGAGCGATGTCACCCGTCGTCCGTCGGTCGAAGTCCAGCGCAGCTCCCCGAACGGCAGCGCTTGAGAACCAGATGGCCTGGAGAAACCTAAGAGCTCCGAAGGCGACTGTATGCCAATGAGCCCTGCCAGGGCGCGCATGTCGGCGCCGCTGACCGGTACCGGCGCGACCGTCGTCGGCGCAAAGATCGTCGTCAGTGTCGCGGCAGCAGCAACGCCGGCCAACACTGCTCCTGCGCCCGCAACGGCTACCCCGGTGCCGACCGAAGTGCCCATCAGGCGCCAGTAACGGGGTTTGGGGGCTCGAACTGCGTTACTCTCGCCACCACCCTGCGACAACAACCTGCCCTGGTGGCGGGCCCACGCCAGATCTGTGCCCGAGAAGGTCACGCGAAAAGAGAACAACTGTTCGGCGGCAGAGGCGTCACTGGCAATCAGGTCGCGCCTGGCCCTGCATCTGGCGCAGCTGGCTATATGGTGGTCCTCCCGGTCGGCGACCGCGAACGGTTCGTCTCTGAACCGGCGCAGGGTGCCATCAGGAACGTGTCCCACGGTCAAGCTCCTTTCTTAGTGCGGCCTCGGCGCGACGCAGCATCGTCCCGACCTGGCCAACTTTTACGCCCATGGCTTCGGCAACTTCCGCGTAACTAAGGCCGCTGTGCCGCAAGACGAGGACGCTCGCGGCGTGGCGGGGGAGGCGGGAGAGAGCCATCCGCACTGCAGATTCCTCGTCTCGGTCGACGGCCAGGTCTTCGGGGCTGGCCGGTAATCCTTCCAACGGCTGCTGCATGTGCCGTTCGCCGCGGCGCTTGCGACTGCGGACCGCGTTCAGCGCCAGGTGGGTGGCGGCGATCCTGGCCCACGCCACGGCGTGGTCCGATGTGCAGTCCCCGGGGAAACGGCGTCGCGCCGCGATCAGTACGTCCTGCGCCACGTCCTCGGCCAGATGGACATCGCGTACGACCCCGTAGGCGATCCTCACCAGGACGGGGTACTGAGCCTTGAAGAACTGTTCGAAACCGCCCTTCCCGGGGACGGCCTCTGGACGCACGTCGGAGGGCGTGAAGCTGGTTCCCATCGTCACCGACAATTAAGCACCGCACCGCCCGGCCCGGATTTGTGACGCCCTTTACCAGGCGGCGGTGGGCCTTGCGGTCGGCGTTCGGCTTCGACCTCTGGTTCGTGGGCCCGTCTGCTTCCGCTTTACCGCTTCCTGGTGGCCCGGCCATACAGCCTGTGGTCTTGCGGCGCCGGCGACGGGTGGGGCGCCGCTGGCAGTGCCAATGCCGATGGCTTCACGGCCGGCTCGTACCCAGGCAGTGTCGCGACCTCGTACATGCTGCCCGTCGCCTTCGTGGGCACGTCGTCGTAGCCGATGAGGCCGCCCGGCTCGAGGCAGGCGCCACCGAACAGATGCTTCACCGCATTGAGCGACGCCACGCGCAGTCCTGGCTGCGGGCGAGAAAGAGCTCTAGACGGAGCTCTGATTGGGGAAGGAGCTGAGTGATCTGCGGTTGCTCCCGCAAGGAAGACGATCGTCAGCAAAGTAGCGGCGTACACCCGCGTGATCGTGCTCACAGGATATTGACCCCGCGGCGAGGAGCCGCGGTTCCCGTTGGTGTTTGTGGTCGCTCAACCCTTGCGTTCCTCCTTGCGTCGATGGTGCACTTCCATCGTCAGCAGGATCCCGCACAGGAGACCGGCTACGAAACCTGATGAGCCCCAGATCAGCCGAACGCGTACTCCGTGGCTGAGCACCAGCGTGAGGACGATGACGGCCAGGACGAGGATGATGATGAGGTGCGGACGGTAACGGTTCATCGGGCTGACCTCCAGTTCTCTTCCTCCACGGCATACCTGCCCTCCGCGACATGCCCATCGTCCACGACAAGAAGGTTATGGCGTTGCAGGAGTTTGATCCGGTCGGGTAAAGCCGCCGGTGGACTTCGCCCGGCTCTCTCGTTTGGCCACCACTGGTGCGGCAATAACTCGTATGGATGGCCCGTTCCCCGAGTGCACGGCGGAGACGGCATAGCGTTGCGGCAATGAGGATGTCGAAGCTCTTTGGCACCACTCTGCGCGAAGCGCCAGCCGGCGCGGATACACCGGGGTACCAATTGCTCGTTCGAGGCGCCTTCGTCCGGCAACTGGGTCAAGGGATTTTCTCCTACCTCCCGCTGGCGTGGAGGGTGATGCGCAAGATCGAGCGGATCCTGCGCGAGGAAATGGAGGCCGTGGGAGGCATCGAGATGTCGATGCCGGTCGTCCACCCGGGAGAGCTGTGGAAGCGGACCGGGCGTTTCGAAACGATCGGGCCCGAGATGGCACGGTTCACGGACCGCCGTGACCGCACGCTTGTATTGGCCATGACCCACGAAGAAGTCATCGCTTCGTTGGCGGCCACTGAGATCCAGTCGTGGCGTCAGTTGCCCAGGCTCGTTTTCCATATTCAGCTCAAGTTCCGTGACGACCCGCGCCCGCGTGCGGGTCTGATCCGGGCCCGTGAGTTCACCATGAAGGACGCTTATACCCTTGACCGTGACGAGGCGGGTCTTGCCGCGCAGTACCGGGCGGTACACGGCGCATACCTCAGGATCTTCGAGCGCTGCGCGCTCCCGGTGGTCGTCGTGGCCGCCGACGTCGGGGTGATGGGAGGCTCAGAAGCACACGAGTTTATGTACTTGAACTCGATCGGGGAGGACACGATCGTGCTGTGCCGGTCCTGCGGTTATGCGCAGAACCGCCAGGTGGCCCGCGCTGCCAAAGCGGCTCCCGGTACCGAACCCCTGCTGCCGATGGAACGCGTTGCGACTCCGGGGGCCAGCACGATTGCCGACCTTTGCGTTTCACTTGGCGTGCCCCCGGAACGCACAGCCAAGGCTCTCTTCGTCGCTACGCCCGACAACAGGAAGATCCTCGCCGTGGTGCGGGGCGATATGCAGCTCAACGAGGCCAAGCTGGCCAACGTCATTGGTGCCGCCGAGTTGCGGCCGATGACAGTCGAGGAGATCGAGCAAACCGGTTGTGTAGCCGGCTACGCATCGCCGGTCGGCGTGGACGATGGCCCCCTGATAGTCGTCGATGAGATTGTGGCCGAAAGCCGCAACCTGGTTGCCGGCGCGAACGAGGCGGGCTGGCACCTGCGCAACGTGAACGTCGGCCGGGACTACATCGCTGACCACGTAGCCGACCTCACAGCAGTGGAGGATGGGCAGCCGTGCGCCGTCTGCGGCGCGGCTCTGTACACCGAGCGCGGCGTGGAGGCCGGCAACATCTTCAAACTCGGTACGAAGTACTCGAACGTGCTGGGCGCTACCTACCTCTCAGAAGACGGTTCAGAGCGACCAATCGTTATGGGCTCATACGGGATCGGCGTCGGGCGTCTGTTCGCATGCGTGGCGGAGGAGCACCACGACGGCCGGGGCTTGACGTGGCCGGCGGCGTTGGCACCGTTCACTGTTCACGTCTGTGCGCTTGGGGAAGAAGGCCTCGCCGCCGCAAACGAGATATGTGCGATCGTCGAAGGCTCCGGCATCGACGTCCTGCTCGACGACCGGGGAGAACGTGCCGGTGTGCAGTTTGCCGATGCTGAGCTGATCGGTTGCCCGCTTCAGTTGACGATCTCGAAGCGCTCGCTCACATCGGGCGGTGTCGAGGTGAAGCAGCGAAAGAGGGCGGACGACGCCGCGGAAAAGGCCGCTACCGAAGTAATAAGCGGTCATGACGTCGCCGACTGGGTGCGGGCCTGCCTCGGCCCCGCATAAGCTTGGGCCGACAATGGGAATTAGGGCAGTTGTATTCGATTTTGATGGCGTGATTGTCGAAACCGAAGAGGCCGACTACCTCGCCTGGCGTGAGATATGGTCGAGGTACGGCCTCGACCTCCCGCTCGAGGAGTGGGCGCTCTGCATAGGGACGCGCCAGGGGGCCGAAACCTTTAGCGCATTTGGCGAACTCGTCCGGCGTACAGGTTTGTCCCTCGCCGAGTGCGAGGTGCGCGACGAGCAGCGGGCTGCTGCGGCACAACTGCTGGCGGCCGCGCCCGCTGTCGACGGGGTGCTCGAGTGGCTCGCTTCGGCCAGCGCGGCGGGTTTAGGGGTTGCGATTGCATCAAGTTCATCGCGGGCGTGGGTGAAGGGGCACCTCCAGCGCATTGCTCTCGAGGAAAGGTTCCCCGTCATCGCCTGTTTCGACGATTGCGGGGTCCCCAAGCCCGACCCTGCTTCATATCGTCTCGCATGCGCCGGGCTCGGCGTCACCCCGGCGGAAGCTCTCGCTGTCGAGGACTCCCGTAACGGGCTGTTGGGCGCGAAAGCGGCCGGGCTCGCCTGCGTCGTCGTGCCCACACTTATGACCGCAAACATGGACTTCTCAGAGGCTGATTTGGTGCTGCCTTCGTTCCACGCGGCCACGCTGGACGAGGTCATTGCCTGGCTGGACAGTGGCACGCCATTCGCCGCCCTCAGGTCACCGGCCGGCCCGCCACGGCCGTCATGAGCGTGCCTCCCGGACGTGCCTTCCGGACGTGGCTCCCGGACGTGGCTTCAGAGTGTGATGGTCGTCTCGTACCGGGGCCAGCGGGTGCGAAGGGCGGGCAAGGCCCGCCGGTACGGGAGTCTCGGCGCGGGCGTGGGCGCACTCTTGCGCGACCTGATGATGCACGTCGCTGACTTGTTGGCGGCCTCAGGATGGATTATGTTCCTTCCACACGCGTGAAAGCTCAGGCTCGGGGCTTACCGGGGCTCCTCCAAACGTGCCTCCTGAGTCGTGGAGGAGGCCACGAGCGAAGGCCCCAACTGACCAACCAAGGAAAAACTTCAGAGCGACCACTCCATATCGTCAACACTATTGGAGGAAAGTGAAATGGGAATAGTTGGTAGACACAAGCGTCAGTTCACTCGACGGCGCAGAGCGTCCTTCCTCGTCGCCCCGTGCGCCGCAGCAGCTTTGCTCTCGGGTCTCGGCGTCATTGGCATGGCAGGGCCCGCCCAGGCGAGCTCGAAGATCACCCTGACGTACCTGACGCACTTCAACAACGGGCCGGCCTACGCCCTTGATGTCTCGGTCATCAAGCAATTCGAAGCCTCCCACCCCGGCGTACAGGTCCAGCAGATCATCGAGCAAAGCGGCACGGAGCAAGCCAAGTTCGAGGCCATGTCGGCCGCCGGTACGCCCCCCAATGTTTACGATATGGCCGACACCTATGCCGGCGCCCTGATCCCGACTGGCGTTGTGTCGCCTGTCGACTACAAAGATATCGGTTATTCCTCCGAGTCCGACCTGCTCAATTCGTTCTTGTCCGGTTCGGTCGGGCGCGTACCAGTACAACGGTCTCGTTTACGGCATCCCCGAAGAGCTTTCCAATTATGTCGCCTGGGTCATGCCGGGCGATTTCAAGGCGGCCGGGCTGGCCGTCCCGACCACGTGGAGCCAGGTGTGTACGGACGGCCCAAGATGCTCAAGATGTCGGGTTCGAAGGTCGTGCAAGAAGAAGTCGCTCTTCCCACCAACCTGGCGCCGGGCCAGGCCATCATGTTTGACACCGTCAGCCGCGAGTTCGGGAGTCCCGATTTCAACCTGGCCGGGACCAAGTCCTACTTGACGTCGGCCCCGGTCATAGCCGCCGCCACCATGCTCCAAAACCTCGTCTACAAATGCCATGCCTCCGTGCCGTCCCTTAATAGCAGCACCCAGGGGGCCGAGAGGTATGTCTATTGGAACGGCAACGCGGCCATGCTTCTCACAGCTGGCACCTGGGAAGCAGGAGCGGTGGCGACCTACCCGAAGGTCAAGTCTGAGGTCGCCTACCCGTACCCCAAGTCGCCGTCCGGGACCACTGCAGACGACCTCTACGGGTACGCATACGTAGTGGCCAAGCACGCCACTGAGCAATCACTGTCCTGGGAGCTGGCCGCCGCTCTAGCGGCGCCTGGCTCATCGTGGCTAAAGGAAGAAGGGCTCTTCACGGGGGCAAAGACCGTGGCGAACTCGGCGACGGCCAAGGCAATCCCGGAGTGGACCTCGTTGTGGGAGCCGCTCTACTCGAAGGGTGTCTACATCGAGAACCTCAATAACAGCACCCAGATCGACGACATCATCGGGAGTGCGATCGACTCGATCATCTTGAGCGATGCCAACGTCAAGTCGACGTTGCAGGGCGCAAATGCGCAAATCTTGCCACTTCTAAACAAGTAGCCATAGACACGCGGGGCTATTCGCGAAGGGGGGCCTCGATTACCGTGGCTGACGGTAACAAGGCCCCTCTTCAACGAGCCTTGCGATCTCACGTCGGACGATCTGTTCGTACGATGGGCTGTTCAGACGGATGGGGTAGAGTGATACGGTAGTACCGGGGCAGAGGGCGTCGGGCGCCACGACAGCAGGTCGGAAATGTCCGACATCTTTTCTGGTCCGTCTCGTTGATCAGGAGGCTGGTTAAGTCATCCGATGGCACAAAGTATCCTCATCGGCGAAACTCGGGGACGTCTCCGGGACCCTCAAGCCGGCGCTACCAATCGGGCGCCGAAGCACAACTATAAACGGGCCGCCTTCGGGCTAGCTATGTTGGCGCCGGCCGGCATTTATTTCGTCATGTGGGTTTTTCTTCCTCTCTGTTACGGCATTTACCTGAGCTTCACTAACTCCACATTGACCAACACCCCCCAGCTCGTCGGCCTCGAAAACTACAGGACGCTGTGGGAGGACCCGTTGTGGTGGGGCAGCCTGAAAAGGACTTTCATCTATGCCGGGGAAGTCGTTGTGCCGACGCTGCTTTTCGGGTTTATCATGGCCCGGTTGGCTATCTACTGCCGGCGAGGCCGCTCGGTCCTTATGTCGATCTATTTCCTGCCTTACGTGATCCCCGGGGTTGTCGCCGCCCTGATCTTCAGTTCGATCTTCCAGCCCTACGGTCTGGTCAACACCGTGCTCAATATTCAGGTCTCCTGGCTCAGCAACCCTCACACGGCCATGTACGCTTTGAGCCTGGCGACGATCTGGTCGTTGGTGGGGTTCTATGTCGTCATTTTCATGGCCGGGTTCCAGCGAATCTCCCGTGAGCACATCGAGGCCGCCCGCCTCGACGGTGCCAGCACCTTTCAGTTGATCCGTAAGGTCGAGCTCCCCCTCATACGACCAACCGTAATCTTCTCCACTATCACCGCCCTTGCCTTTGTTCTGACCAACTTTGGCACCCCGTACGTCCTTACAGACGGGGGGCCGGCTAACGCTACGACCACGCTCCCACTTTTGATATACAACGAGACGTTCAATTACTCGCAGGCCGGGGTGGGGTCGGCGATGGCGGTCGTGCTGGTCCTGATTAGCATCGTGCTGACCGTGGTCATGCTCCGAGTGGTATTCGTCCGAGGCGGACGGTTGCGGACGGCGACGAGCTGATGACGCCGTTCTGGAAGGGCCCTCGTTTCTGGAGCATTGGCCGCTATTTCTTTGCCTCGCTGTTTGCCCTGCTGCTGCTGGTCCCGCTCGTATGGGCGCTCAGCGGGTCGATCCATACGAACGCGTCACTTTTCGCCGACCCGTACCAGTGGTTGCCAGCGGTGGCCCACTGGGAAAATTACAGCGCTAGCTGGGGAGCGATCTCGTTCGGGCGGGACTTGCTCAACAGTTTTGGCATCGCCCTCGTGCTGGCCACGTTTGGCGTCTTTCTCGGCCTCATGGCCGGCTACGCCCTGGGCAAGGGCAAGTTCCTGGGTCGAGACTTCGTCTTCTGGGCGATTGTCAGCACGCTGTTGCTCCCCTTCCCTGCCATCTTGATCCCTGTCTTCGTCCTGGCCACCAAGCTCCACATCGTCAACACGTACCTTGGTGTGATAATCCCCGGGCTTCTGACGGCGCAGGTCGTGTTCTTCATGAGACAGTACGTGCAGGGGATACCCGACGAGCTGATCGAGAGCGCCCGCGTTGACGGCGCCAGCGAGCTCAAGGTTTACCTGCGGGTCGTGATGCCCCTGTGTTGGCCGGTGTTCGCATCGATGGGCGTGCTTGTGTTCGTGGGGAGTTGGAACAACCTTCTCTGGCCCCTCGTGGTGATCAACAGCCAAAATCTCTACACGGTGCCGCTCGGGCTGACCCACTTCAGCAGCGAGTACTTCACCAATTACGTCGGCATCCTGGCCATGTCGGTCGTCGGGGCGCTCCCCGTCCTCTTCGTGTTCTTGTTCCTCCGGAAGCGGATCCTCGATTCTGTGATGGTCTCTGGTGGCGCCGTGAAGGGTTGAGCCGTACGCGGGGTTTCAGTACGGTAGCGCGAGGACGCGTGGATAGTGACGGAACTAAAGGAGGTTCGCAATTGCTGGCTGGTGTCGCTGAAGTTCGTATAACGCCCGCGGTTGGGACGGCCATGTCGGGGTTCGCCGGACGGGGGGCGGCAACTCACGTGCACGACGACCTGACGGCAACCGTGGTGGCGTTCGCCAACGATTCCGCCGGTAAAGCTGGCGGCGAAGTGGGCGCCGAGGATGTTGCCCTGGTGCTCGTGGCGTGCGACCTGCTCTCGTTGGGCGAGGACGAGATCGGCCGCATACGCGACGCGGTCGAGGAGGTCTCCGGCGTAAGCGGGGAGAACGTGTGGATGCTCAGCTCGCATACACATTATGGCCCGGTGACTGACCGGACGGGCACGAGCCTGACGGTCCAGGGACCCGTACCCGAGAGCGTCGTCGACTATCTCGATAACCTGCGCTGGGCCATGGCCGGAGCGGTGAGCGAGGCAGTGGCTGACCTTCGGCCGGCTGTGGCTCGCTGGGGTACGGGCTCGACCGCCATCGGAGTCAACCGACGAGAGCGATTGACGGACGGTCGGATCGTAATTGGCCAGAACCCTTCGGGTGCTTATGACCCGCGGGTGGCCGTCCTTCGAATTGATGGGGCGACCGGCGAGCCGATCGCCGCCCTGGTCAACTACGCCTGCCACGGGGTCTCGCTCGGTGGCACCTGCAGGGAGGTCAGCGCCGACTTCATCGGCGTCGCCCGTAGGGCAGTAGAGGAGCAGACGGGCGCCAAGTGCCTCTACCTTCAGGGGGCGGCCGGCAACATCAACCCGATCGTGTTGAGCTACACCTGGGCCAACCCGGAAAGCCTGGGTCTCCAGTTGGCGGCTGAGGCTCTAAAAGTCTTCTGGGCTGTCGGGACGGTCCTGGAGGACGACGACCAGACGGTGGGCGTCGTCAGCCTGCAGCGTCAGCTGGACCTGCCCGGGCTCGTCATGAGCACTTCGTCCGCAGAAGGCGAGAAACGCCTGGCCGAATTCGAGAGCGACGTGACACGGCTTGAACGCGAAAACAACCCCAGCGCTCTTTATTGGGCCAAGCTACGGGTGCAACGAACCCAAAGGGAACTAAAAATCTTGGCCGGTGAGGAGGCTCGGCCTGTTGTCCGGGCCGAGATCTCGGCCGCCCGCATTGGACGAAGAGTAGGGCTGGTGAGCGCGCCCGGTGAAGTGTTCACGGAGATCGGCAGCGCAATAGTCCACCGGTCGCCGTTCGACCTCACCCTTTACTGCGGCTACACCAACGGGTCCATCCACTACATTCCCACCCGCTCCGCTTATGCCGAGGGTGGCTACGAGGTCGAAAATGCCTGCATCGTGGCACCTGAGGCGGGCGAGGAGCTAGAGGAGCAATCCGTAGCGCTGCTCAATGAGGTTTCGGCTGCGAGCTGAAGCGCTGAGAGAGGACGGCTAAGCATGAGTATTTCGACCGGGCGCACGATGGCAACGGGGCATACCGGGGCGACAGAGCGGGCAGCAGACCGGCTCGCCTTCCGCGGCGGGGCCCCCGCGATCACATCGAGCCTGCCGCCGATGTACCCGGGCGGCATGCGCATCGGGCCGAAGAGGAGGCTGCCGTGCTCGAAGTACTCCGCTCCAAGCGACTTTTCCGCTACTACGGCCCAACGGAGAGCGACTCGAAGGTCAAGCAACTGGAGGACCACGTCTCGGAGGCGTTCGGTGCCCGGCACACACTGGCGCTTTCCTCCGGGGGTATGGCGCTGGCGGCTGGCCTGGCGGCTCTGGGGATCGGGCCGGGAGACGAGGTCATCGTCCCCGCCTATACCTGGATAGCTACCGCAGCGGCCGTGCTGTTGGTGGGTGCTGTTCCCGTAATCGCCGAAGTTGACGACGCCCTTACCCTTGACCCGGCAGATGCCGAAAGCCGTATTACCAGTCGGACTGCTGCTTTGGTGCCGGTTCACATGCCGCGGCGCACCGTGCAATATGGGTGCCGTCCTCGACCTGGCATCACGGCGAGGTCTCCGGGTCCTGGAGGACGCCGCCCAGGCCGTCGGGGCGAGCTACCAGGGCAAGCGGTTGGGGACGATAGGTGACGTCGGCGCTTTCAGCCTCCAGTTCAACAAGATCATCACCGCCGGCGAGGGCGGCGTACTGACGACCGACGATCGCGATCTCTACGAACGGGCCTACTTTTCCATGATGTGGCCGCCATCATGCGCGACGACCTGCACGTCAGCGGTACTTTCGTCGGCATAACGGGGCGGATGTCGGAGCTGCAGGGCGCCGTAGCGGCGGTCCAGCTGAGCAAGCTAGACAGAGTCTTGGCCGACATGCGGGCCAACTTCTGGTCGATCCGGGACCGGGTAAGTGACCTGGCCGCTGAAAAGGGTGTCACGTGGCGACGGCAGTGGGACAAAAACGGCGACGCCTCCCTGGCTCTCATTTTCTACTTGCCCGATGGGACGCAGGCCCGAAGGGTGGTGGACGCCCTCCGGGCAGAGGGTCTGCCCGCTCAGGTGATGTTCGACCCCAGAGGGTCGATCTCCACATTGCGTACCACTGGGCTCCTCTCGGGGCTGGTCGGGGGTGGTCATCCCGCACACCATGGACCGCTGGAGAGGGTCATCCCGGCCTCGACCTCGCAAGTTGCCCCCGGACCTATGAGCAACTCTCTCGAGCCGTCCATGTCGACGTCAGCCCAGAGCTGACGGATGAGCAGGCGGACCAGGTGGCACGGGCGATCCAAAAAGTGTTCTCGCACCTACCCCTAACGTGAGATCGTATGGCTGCTAGGGTGCCCGGAATGACGACCGCCGCCCTTCCGCGCCCGATTGCGCTCCAGCTCTATACATTTCGCGACCTCCCGTTGAGCTTCCCGGACGTGCTCAGCCTGGCGGCCGAGATCGGTTTTGTCGGGGTCGAGCCGGCCGGGCTGCACGGGCTATCGGGGGCCGAGGTACGGGGAATTCTCGACGACCTCGGGCTCCAGGTCTGCAGTGCGCACATCCCGTTGCCAGACGACGACGCCGGCAAGGCGGCACTGGAAGCGATCAGCCCCCTGGGCGCGCCGTACGTATTTCCCAGCCTGCAAAAGGAGTGGTTCTCGTCTGCCGATGCAGTGGCCCACGCCGCCGACCGCTTTGCGCTGGCGGCCGACGCCACCACGAGGGCAGGCGTTGGCCTCGGCTACCACAATCACTGGTGGGAGTTCAACCAAAGCATCGACGGCCGGCTGGCTTATGACGTGTTCCTCGATGCGTTGCGCGAGCGCGCCGTCCCCGTCCTGGTCGAAGTCGACATCTACTGGGCCCAAGTGGGAGGCGTCGACCCGGCACGGCTCGTGGGCGGACTGGGTGACGCCGTCCCTTGCCTGCACGTTAAGGATGGCCCGGCTACTCAGGAGGACCCGATGACGCCCGTTGGGACGGGTCGGGTCGATATCCCGGGGGTCCTGGGGGCAAATAGTGCGGTTAAGTGGCACATAGTCGAGCTCGACCGTTCTGCCACCGACATGGTCGAGGCGGTGCGAGAGAGCTATCGCTACCTGGTCGACAGCCAAATGTCCACCGGCCGGGTCTGAGAAGAGGCCCTGAGAAGCATTCGCGGCCGGTTCCCCTTAGTTGAGAACGGTTCGTGGGACGGGCCGCGCCGGCCACGTCTGTCACGGTCAGTTTTGGCGAGGCACCCGTCCCGTCTGCTCAGCTCTCTGCGCCCGGGTTAAGTTTGGCTCTTTGTCGGCTCCCGTTCTCCTGGTGGTTGCGCTGAGTTAATCAACGGGCGCGAGGCTTCCGGCCATGACTCCAGAACCCCATCCGTTCTCTCGCCGGCAGCTCCTGAAGGGAGCGGGCGCCAGCGGTCTGGTAGCCGCGTTTGCGCCTGTTTTGGCCCAAAACACGGGCACAATCGCCCGTATGGCGGGGGTTGGCACCTCGGCATCATCGGACAGCACGAGCGGCACGCCTGAACAGGTACACCTCACCTGGGGCGAGGACCCCACATCGTCGGTCGTCGTCTCGTGGGCCTCGCCCGGTCCCGCCGTCAACCCCCACGTGCTCCTCAACGTTGACAACGGCCGTACCCGCTTCCTCCCCGCATTCCAGCGCACGTATACAGATGGGCTGAACGGGGAGACGGTCTACGCGTACCACACGTTCGTGGCGGGGCTCGACCCAGGGGCACCGCACACGTACAGCGTTACCGCTGACAACGACGCCAATGCCGGGGCGCCGTTCAGCGGGTCCTTCCAGACGGCGCCGCAGGGCCGGGCCGCCTTCCGCTTCACGAGCTTCGGGGATCTGGCGACCCCTAACACACAGTGGGTGCTCTCTTACGGCCAGAGCACGTACGCGGTCGACGCCGTAGAGTCATTCCAACCACTTTTTCATTTGCTCAACGGTGACCTCTGCTACGCCAACCTCAACCCGACCAGTCAGCCAGAAGTTTGGCGTGATTTTGGCAACAACAACCAGCGTTCTGCGGCCAACCGGCCCTGGATGCCGTGTACGGGCAACCATGAGATCGAGTTCAACAATGGGGCGCAGGGCCTCACGTCCTACTTGACGCGCTACATGCTCCCAGGTAACGGGACGGGCCAGTTCAACGGCCACTGGTACTCGTTCACGGTGGGCAACGTACTTTTCGTATCGCTCGACGCAGACGATGTGATCTACCAGGACGGCGCCGCTTTCGTTGCCGGGCCTTCGGCCCTGGTGCCGGCGGCGACCACGGGCAACCCACCTATTCAGCCGGGCACGTCGTTTTACGTGCGCGGGTACAGCGGCGGGGCCCAGACGGCGTGGCTCGAGCGGGTCCTGGCAAGAGGTCGTGCTGACCAGCGGATCGACTGGATCGTCGTGCAGATGCACCAGGACGCCCTCACCTCGTCGATCACCGGCAACGGCTCCGACCTCGGCATCCGGGAGGCCTGGTTGCCGCTGTTCGACCAGTACGAGGTCGACCTGGTCGTATGCGGCCACGACCACGACTATGAGCGCTCCTTCCCGGTCCGCGGTTATGACAGCAACGTAGGCGTCGAAGCAGCGACGGGTCAGCCCGTCGAGACCCGCCGGCCCCGGCCAGTGACGACGGCCGACACCGGTTCTTTCGACACCAGTCAGGGCACGGTGTACCTCGTGCTCGGCGGCGGGGGCACAAACGCCAACCTTGACGACTACGGGCTCGATACGAGCGACGGGCTCCCCCAGGCGAAGGTCTTTACTCAGCCCAACCGGCCGGCCCAGACCTCTACCCCCGGTGTCTGGGCCGGGCTGGCGCGGACGCCCGGGAGGACGCCATCTGGTCGGCCAAGCGCGACACCGGCACGGGTTACGGGATCGGAGTGTTCGACGTGAGCCCGGGGGCGGCAGCGAACGGGGAGACGTCGATCACGGTCACCTATTACCAGGCGCTCGGAGCCGACCCGACCAACCCGATTACCGGCGCCACCGGCACGCCGAACCCGAACTACACCCAGTTCGAGCAGTTCACCCTTACGCGGCCCCGCTCTGACGGGCCCGGGGTGGGCGTGGCCGGGGCGGCCCCGCCCGGGTTACGGGGAGGTAGGCCGTGAAGCTCAGGGGCGTCGGCTCGGGCGCCCTCCGGCGCCGCCAAGCGTTTCGGGGCGGTTCACCCGCTCCGCGGTAGTCGTTGCCGGGCGCTCGGCCTGACGCCCCGCTCACCGAGACGGGGCACCCTGAAGGTGTTGTCGAGTGCCGCGGACGAGGCCAAGAGCCACGCCTCGCACTGGGGCGCGGGCAATGGCCGGGCCAGGAAAAAGCCTTGTACAGCGTGGCACCCGAGGCTCTCCAGCCGTTGGAGCGTCGCCTGGTCTTCTACGCCTTCGGCCGTGACCGTACGGCCGAGGTTGCGGGCCAACTCGATGGTGGAGCGCACGATGGCCTCGTCGCCTTCGTTGTGGATCATTTCCTTTACAAAGGACCTGTCGATTTTCAGCTCGTGGAACGGTAGGTCCTTCAGGCGCGAAAGGGAGGAGAACCCGGTGCCGTAATCATCGATCGAGAGGTTGACGCCGAGCTCGCGCAGCCCCTGCAGCACCCGTTCCGAAGTCTGTGGGTCCGCCATGGCCGACGATTCGGTCAATTCCAGCGTCAGCGCGCTCGGGCTCCAGTCCTACGTGCTGGAGCACATCGCCCAGACGGAGGGATATGTCCATGCTCATCAGGCTGCGGGCGGAAAGGTTGACGGCCACGCTCAACTCCGGAACTATGGCACGCCACGACTTCACTTGAGCCAGGGCCGTTTCAAGGACCGACCAGGTGAGCTGGTCGATCAGCCCGGCGCTCTCGGCCACAGGTATGAACTCGGTCGGCGAGATCGGGCCAAACTGGTCGTGGCTCCAACGCAGCAGCGCCTCGCAGCTAACCACGGCACCGCTCTGGAGCTGGATGACAGGCTGGTACCAGACGTCGAGGTCGGCCCTTTCGATGGCCCGGCGTAGCTCGGTGGCCAACCGGAGCCGACGCAATGTCGAACGGTCTTCGGCCCGGTCGTAAAACCGGACTCCTCCCCCCGAGCCCTTCGCCGCGTACATGGCGATGTCAGAGTGGCGCAGCAAGCCCGTCGCGTCCTGGCTATGGAATGGCGATACGGCGACGCCAAGGCTGGCTCTCACGTCGAGCAGCAGGCCGTCTACCCCGAGAGGCTGGCTGATCGAGGCGATGATCTGCTCAGCCTTCTCGGCCAGCGCCTCGTCCTCGAGGTCGCCGACGAGCAGAACTGCAAACTCGTCACCCCCCAGTCGAGCGACGAGGTTGCCCTCCCTATCGAGCGGGGCCAGGCGCAGGGCGACCTCACGCAGGATGGCATCTCCCGTGTGATGGCCAAGGGTGTCGTTCACCTCTTTGAACCCGTCCAGGTCGATCAACATGACGGCCACCCTGCTGTCAGCCGGTGCCCCGTCCAGTGCTTTTTCGAGCCTTTCAGCGAACAAGGCCCGGTTTGGCAACCCGGTCAAGGCGTCGTGTTGAGCCTGGTGCTGGCGCACCGACGCTTCCTCGCGCAACTGCTCCAGGAGTTTGCTGCTCCGAAGGGCCACCCCGGCGTTGGCCGCCAGGGCTTCGAAGAAGCGTAGGTCGGCCCGCTTGAAGCCCTCGTGCTTGAACGCACGGTCGGCTACCAACAGGTAACCGGCGCTGGGGTCGTCGCGCTGGAGGGGCGCGATGAGAGCCTCCTTGAGGCCTCGTTGCGCGATCGCAGCGGCGAGCGCTTCGTCGCCCTTCGAGCCGTCGCCGAAAAGAAGCGCGCCCCGTTCGCAGGCGAGGGCGTCGAGGGTTGAGAAGGGTGAGCGGTGCTCCAGCTGGGGAGAGCCCTCACCGATAAGCATGCAGCGCAAGGCAAAGCGGGCCGGAGGAGCCTCCAGCGGCACGACGAGCTCGGCCCGGCCGGCGGAGAGAAGGCTGCGGGCTTCCTCCAGGACGGTTGCCATTACGTCGTCGGTCTCGACCAACGACCCGAGGCGCCGGGTGAACTCGTACAGTTTCTCCAGGTTGGCGTAACGCTGGCCTGAGACCACCGTTCCGCGATACGCGAAGTTCGCCGCCACGGCAAGGGCGATGAAGAGGACGACGCCCCAGGTGTTGACCCAGATGAGCGACACCGCCACCAGGCCGCCCGCAGTGCAGACAGCGATGCCCAGTCCTACCTGGAGCACGATGGAGCGTACCGGCGGGCGGCGCCAACGGGGGTCCACCACGGCCATAAAGACGAGAACAAGGATGAGGTCGGCCAGGTTGATGATGGCAATAGCGGAGATGTTGACCAGCCAGCCGCGCGCGCTGATCGGCGACGAACCGGCGATAGCCCAGTGGTAGAACAAGATGCCGAGCGCCGCGCTGGCCGCGTAGAGCAGCCAGTTGGCGAGAGCCTTTATCGGCCGGAGGCGCCTCTGCATGCTGGCCGCCAGGTGGCCGCAAGAGATGGCGAGCAGCGCCGGGCCTGGTGCCAGGAAGACGATACCTACCAGTGCCGGTATCTCGGACAAGGTGGTCGACAGGCTGAACTGGCGGTTGCGCACCGGCACGGGTTGGGCGAACGCAGCCCAGATCCCCAGTGCGACCACGAACCAGAGGGCAGGGCGGTCGCCGCCCGGAGGCGGCAGGCTCGACAACCGGGTGAAGTACAGCAAGGCCGTCGCCGCCGCCACGACAAAGGAGAGCACCAGGGCGCGCCCCACTGAGACGTGGCCCGGTTTCACATCGCGTTCCTCGCGCCTGTTCGCTTGTTTGTCCAATGACCCGGCTCCGAAGACGGGGCTCTTCCCACCGCGGATGTCCACGGGCGGTGCTCAAACTGTAGATGTTCTGAGCGGCCAATGCGGGACGCCCCAGCCTAGCGCCCCCAACTTAGGCCACCTTGTGAAATCCTTCTCTAGACACAAACCCGAATATGAGGAAGAATCGGAATGTGGCCAGAGTGGCGGCCCAATTGTCGGGGGCCACCTGGCCTGCGGTTATCCTCTTAGGACGTCCCCGTCTCGTGTCGTAACC
Organism: uncultured Acidimicrobiaceae bacterium; assembly: GCA_963754115.1. Taxonomy (GTDB): domain Bacteria; phylum Actinomycetota; class Acidimicrobiia; order Acidimicrobiales; family Palsa-688; genus Fen-671. The sequence goes on from CAVWFC010000011.1 coordinate 562,754, forward strand.
CCCTTTATTTCCAGATTGAAGCGAAAGGAGGTCGAGATGTCCCGCCGTGGCTATGGAGCTGACTGACGCAACGCGCCCATGTACCAACAGCAATCAGATGAACAGTAATTAACTGCCGGTAAAAGACCAGGGAGGTGAGTGATGATCCTGCGTGGCTATGGGGCGGATTGAACAACAACCGCTCGAGATAAAGCTATTTGGCGTCGCGCGGTTTCGAGTTAGGTAAACATGCGCCTGACCGAGCGCGGACCGGCGTCTGAGGTGGTGCCAGGGTGGTGCGTGGCTTCAGCTAGCCTTGGCCGACCACTCCGGCTCGCGGCCAAAAGGCCGGGGCCCAAAAGACCTGGGCGCCAGGAGGCGAGTGTGCCAAGAGGCGCGAGTGTGGTGGCGCAGAACGTTTGTTGAGAGGTTGGTGCGGTTGGCGTCTATCAAGCGGGTAGGACCAGATTTTGCCGTCGAGGCTGGTCCCGGCGCGGCCGCACTTGTTCAACGACGCCACCTGGGCGGCTATTTTTGGCGTCTTTGGTGCGCTACAGGCATCTCGGCGAGCGGCGACGGCTTGGTGGCCGTGGCAATACCACTGTTAGCGCTCACGTTGACCCGCAACCCGCTACTCATAGCGGGGGTGACGGCAGTAAATAGGGGAGGCGCTGCAATAGCGGCATTGCCGGGCGGTGTCATTGCCGACCGCTGGGACCGGCGCAGCGTCATGGTCGCTTGCAACGTGGCGGCGGGGCTGACGCTGCTGGCGCTCGTCGTGGCCATGACATCGGGCCGGGCCGAGCTTGTCATGTTGTACGCCGTAGCTGCGGTCCTGGCCGCTTGCGAAGTCACTTATACATTGGCCGCTCAGGCCACGCTTCCTGACCTCGTCCCCTCCGACCAACTGGCCCTTGCGAATGGGCGCCTGATCGCTATCGAGGGCGCCGGCGAGCAGTTCCTGGGCGCGGCCAGCGGCGGCATCCTTTTCTCCCTGGCCCGGAGGTTGCCGTTCTTCGTCGATGGTGTCAGCTTTCTCATTTCCGCCTTGCTCGTCAGGAAAAACGTTCCTTCGGCACCGAGACGGGAAGTTCCGGCGATCAGTCTCGCCGGTGAGAGTGCCGGCAACGAGGGTGCTGACGACGCCGGCTCGGACCGGGCCGAGTCGCTTGCGCCCGGCGCCAAACGGATAACCGCTGACGCCCACAACGACCCCGCTCACCCTGATCGGGTGATCTCCGCTCCGCCCGGGTGGGCGGCCGGCCTTCGTGAGGGGCTGCGCGTGTTCAGTACGCAGAGCCCTCTGAAGCTTCTCGCCGCCAACATGTCTGCCCTGGCGTTCTGCCAGAACATGGTCTTTGCTCTGCTTGTCCTATACGGTAAGACGACGCTGCACCTGACATCGACGGGCTACGGCTTGTTCGTGGCTTTCGCTTCGCTGCTCGGCATGGCGGGGGCCCTCTGCGGTGGGGCCTTGCAGCGCCGGTTCGGCTCCAACCGGCTCATAATCGGCGGTACCGCGGCGGCCGCTGTCAGTTTCGTGGGCCTGGCCTTCACCACCTCTTCGGTCCTCGCAGTGTTCGTTTTTGGCCTACAAGAGGTGGGCACAGCGCTGGCGAACGTAGGGTCCGTGACGACGCGCCAGCACGTCATCCCGCGTCAGCTCTTCGGTCGGGTGGGCAGCGTTCACAGGTTGGCCGTTACCACATCGAGTGCGGTGGGGGCGATCCTCGCCGGCCTCATCGCTTCGGTGTCGAGCGTCTCGGCCACCATGTTGACAGCAGGGCTCCTTTTGATGCTGATGGTGGTCCTCCTGGCGCCCGCGCTGTTCCGCAAGCTTGCGGACGTCCGTTCGTAACCTGCCGAGGCGCTCAGGCGCTCTTTGTGAACGACGGTTCCGGCCATGTTAAAACGATCCATTATGGGCGTCAGGACCGTGGCGCTTTTAGGCGAGCCGTTCTCAACCGCCCCTCGATAATCAGGCCTCGATAATCGCTACTCAGCAACCCCTAATCCTGGTCATGACGAAATCGCGGTGACGTGAACGCATTTGCGGGTGTCGTAGCGTCAGTGCGCGCGGCATTACGTTAACCGGTTTCTTCCGAGCATATCCGACAGAAAATGCACGGAGGGGCCGGGCTACAAAGGAAAGTGCCGGCGGACAAACGAGCACGACGCTTCGTGTCGACGCCATGCAAATGGCTCCCGGCCAGCCGAACATCTCCCACGAGAGATTTTATAACGGCGTTAAATCGCGGTACTCCAGGTGCAGAGGGTGGTGCCGCCAAGGGGCTCCGGACCGGGGTCATGCAGGTCGGGCCACCGCACGTCGGACCAGGGCAGGTCAGGCCGCGGCAGGTCGGGCCACGGCAGGTCAGGCCACTCAGACCGACATCGCTGCAGGGGGACGAGCGCGGGGCAACCAGCACCTGCCTTCTGGGCGAGCCCTTGCCGGGCGGTAGGCCGCCGTTGAGGGACGGGCCCACAGCGGTGAGACGTAGCGGCCGTGAAATCCGGGCGAACTGGGCAACTCCGGGCGATTTGGGCAGCTTCGGTCGCACACGGGGCGTGCGGGTCCCCCAGGGGGGAATAGAAGGGGACCCTGGTGGCGGGGGGCACACCGGCCAGGGGGGAGACCGCCGGCCTCATCCCACCACCTGCATCGAGACTACCAGCGGTCATCTTGACGACGTGTGTCCGGGCCGTGACAAATTTGTGAACGTCTGTAAACGTTTGTGAACATCCAGGGGGTTTGCAACGACGACCCGCCGTTCGGCCATTCGGCTGTGCTTGAACCTCAGGTTGCGCCCCGGCAAACGTTGCCCGGCACCGCACTAGTCTTGGGGCGTGCTACGAGTCTCGGCTGCCGAAGAGGTCACAGACGACCTGTACGAGGCGGTTGGCCGTCTTTTGCCACAGTTGTCCAGCTCGGCCCCGCCGCTAAGCCGAAGCGAGCTCGACGAGATCGTGGGCTCATCAGCCACCACGCTGCTGGTCGCTTGCGACGACGGCCACGAGCCTGCCGCGCCAAATCCCGGCGTTAGCGCACAAGAACCGACAAGAAACGGCGGAGGACAGGGTGCGGACCCTGACGGCCCAATCGTCGGGATACTGACGCTCGTCACCTTTCGCTTGCCAACCGGAGTACGGGCCTGGATAGAGGACGTCGTTGTCGATACCACCTCGAGGGGCCGGGGCATCGGCGAAGCACTGACCCAGGCCGCCGTCGAGCTGGCCGGGGCCAAGGGCGCGCTAACGGTTGACCTCACATCGCGTCCTTCGCGTGAATCAGCGAACCGGCTCTATATGCGCGTGGGTTTCGAGTTGAGGAACACCAACGTGTACAGGTACCGCCTGCCCGCTTAGAGACCTGCACGCTTAGAGACCCGCCCTCTTAGAGAGCGGGCCCCGTCATCTGCAGACCCCTAGTAAGCGCGGGCCACGACGGCCTCCAGCCCGGTCAAGTCGCTGCCGGGGGCGGGCAACGACCCGTCCGGACGTTGCAATAACCGCACGGTGACCCCGCCGGCGTTGAGGCGCTCCTCGCCTTCGCCCGCCACCAGTTCCGCGGGCAGCACGGCGAAGCCAGACTGTGCGGCCGCCTCTGCCTTCTCCAGGCTGGAAGTGCGGGCACTGTTTGTCTCACGCTGGCGACGGGCCTCTTCGAGAAGGGTGGCCTGGCTCGAGCTGAGGACCCTCCCCACTTCTCCCACCACATCCTGCAGGCGCACCGGCGCCTTGCTCGCATCGTCCCGCCGGCTCATTACCACCGTGCCGAGCGCCAGGTCCCGGGGGCCGACTTCGAGTCGGACGGGAACGCCTTTTAGTTCCCAGGCCACGACCCGCCGCCCGAAGGAGAGGTCGGTGCGGAGGTCGAGCTCGACCCGGTAACCGGCGCGGCGCAGATCCTCGGCCAGGGCCGAGGCCGCCTCGCCGGCGCCGTCTTCGGTCCGCACAGCCAGGACCACCACCTGAACAGGGGCCAGGCGGGGCGGGATGCGGAGGCCGGCGTCGTCCCCGTGGGTCATGATCAGCGCGCCCATCAGCCTCGTCGAAGCTCCCCACGAGGTTTGCCAGGCGAAGGCCTGCTGGCCCTTTTCGTCCAGAAAGGTAATCCCGAAGGCTTTGGCGAAGCCCTGCCCGAGCTCGTGGCTCGTCCCCATTTGCAGAGCTTTGCCGTCACGCATCATGGCCTCGGCGGTCCACGTTGTCGTTGCTCCTGCGAACCTTTCCCGCTCGGTCTTCCGGCCGAGCAATACCGGGGTGGCCAGGACAGTCACCATGAAGTCCTCGTAGACGTCGCGAAGGATCCGCAAAGCGTACTGGTGGGCATCCTCCTCGGTGGCATGAGCGGTGTGGCCCTCCTGCCACAAGAACTCAGTCGTCCGGAGGAACAGGCGCGGCCGGAGCTCCCAGCGCACCACGTTGGACCACTGGTTGACCAGGAGGGGCAGGTCCCGATAGCTCTGGATCCACTTGGCGAGGAACGAATCGATGATCGTTTCGCTTGTGGGCCTGACAACGACGGGTTCTTCCAGCTTCTTGCCGCCGGCGTGCGTCACGACGGCCAGCTCGGGGCTGAAGCCTTCGACGTGCTCGGCCTCGCGACGGAAGTAGCTCTCAGGGATGAACAACGGAAAGTAGGCATTTTGCGCGCCCGCCGCCTTGATGCGGGCATCCAGCTCGGCTTGCATCCGTTCCCAGATGGCATAGCCGTACGGCCGGATGACCATGGTGCCCCTCACCGGGCCGCCTTCGGCCAGTTCAGCTTTGGCCAGGATGTCCTGGTACCATTGCGGGAAATTGGCCGCCTGGGGGGTGAGTACGTCGGCTTTCGGCATGGCAGGTAGATGCTAGGCGAAGAGCCGCCCCGGGTAGAATGACGGAATGCCTTTGAAGCGGGTTTCGCCTGCCTCTCGGCGTCAGCGCACTTCGCTGTACGACCGTCTCAGGCAGGCACCAGCGGTGCGCCGGCTGTTGGACTCGTCCTTGGGGCAGCGGGTCCTTCCGCGTGGCGACACCTCCATGCACAGGTTTATTCGTTATTCGATGGTGTCGGCCGTGGCCATCGTGATCAGTCAGGTAACGATCCTCGTATGCGCCTGGGTGTTCGGTCTTTCCGGCATAGCTGCGAACACGATCGGAGCCCTGACCGCCACGCCGGCCTCTTATGAGCTCAACCGCAAGTGGGCATGGGGCAAGAGCGGCAAGAGCCACATGTGGCGTGAAGTAGTTCCCTTTTGGGTGCTGACCCTTATCGGGTGGTTGGCTTCGACTGGGACAGTCGCGTTAGCCGACAGCCTCGCCAAGTCCCATGGGGTAACCGGCTTGCCCCGGGCGTTGGCGATCATGGGGGCATCGCTGTTCGCCTATGGCGTTGTCTGGATCGTCAAGTTCATCGTGTTCAACCGCATTGTCTTCGCCGACCGGCCGTCTGAGGGAGAAGCCGGCGTGGCCTCGTCTCACCGGCCTCCCGCCGCTTCGCCCGTACTCGAAGGCCAAACCAGCCTGGGCAGCTGAGAGCTGCGGCCCGCGCCCCAGGGTGACGGCCAGGACTTAGCCGGTCCTTCCGGGCCACGCCCACTGCCCAACGATGACTGACTTCTCCCCACCATGGCACGCGGTCGCCCGCGCTGCCAAGGGGTTCATGCCGGATCAGGAGGGTATGGCGCTGTACCGGGCCGGCTTGGCCGCCGGGCGGGGCGGGCCAGGTCCGTTCCTCGAGGTGGGGACGTATTGCGGTAAGTCGGCCGCCTACCTGGGAGCGGCGGCCAAGGCGACCGGCACGGTTCTGTTCAGCGTCGACCATCACCACGGTTCGGAGGAGCTACAGGCGGGTTGGCCTCACCACGACCCCGAAGTTGTCGACCCGGCCACGGGTGGCATCGACACACTGCCATGGGCTCGGCGCACCATCCGCGAGGCCGGCCTCGACCGGGACGTTGTCCTGGTCGTGGGGGAGTCCGTTACGGTCGCCCGGGCCTGGTTTTCGCCTTTGGCCCTGCTTTTTATAGACGGCGGCCACGGCGAGGAGGTGGCGTGGGGGGACTATCGTGCCTGGGCCGCCAAAGTGGCTGTCGGGGGGACGCTGGCGATCCACGACGTCTTTGCCGACCCCAAAGACGGTGGTCAGGTCCCTTACGACCTCTACTGTGCCGCACTCGAGTCGGGCGACTTCGAGGAAACCGGTGCCACCGGCTCGCTACGGATTTTGTGCCGGTCCAGGGCGGGCGGGCATACGGCTGTCGGAGTTGACCCGCCGGCCCCTGGCGGCCACGCTTGACGCCACATGTCCTCCGGCCTCACCGCTACGCTCGATGGCACGCGCCCGCCAACGAGCTCGACTGGCCCGAGTGCCAGTGGGCCCGAGCAGTTGCGGGTGGCCCTGCTCGCCTACCGGGGTAACCCGCGTTCGGGCGGCCAGGGGGTCTACACGCGCTTCTTGTCGCGTGAGCTGGCGAGGCTGGGTCACCTGGTGACCGTCTACGCCGGTCAACCGTGGCCGGTGGTAGACGAGGCAGAGGGGGTCAGGCTCGTCAAGGTGCCCAGCCTGGACCTATACCGGGAACCCGATCCGTTCCGGCGCCCTCGGCGACGGGAGTTCCGCGACGCGGTCGACGTTCTCGAAGTCGCGACAGTTTTCACCGGCGGCTTCCCCGAGCCATTAACCTTCAGCTTGAGGGTTAGGCGGCTCCTTTCGGGCAAAAGAGCTGAGTTCGACGTCGTTCACGACAACCAGTCTTTCGGATCGGGCCTGCTCGGGCTCATGCGCGATGGCTGGCCGATGATCGGCACCTGTCACCACCCTGTAACCGTCGACCGGCTCGTCGACATCACGCACGCCCGGACCCACACGAGGGAATGGTCCTTGCGACGCTGGTACCACTTCGTGGACATGCAAAACCGGGTGGCTCGCCAATTGCCCCGCATCCTCACCGTCTCATCCTCTTCTCGCCGCGACATAACCGAGCAGATGGGCGTAGAGGCCCACCGCATCGCCGTCGTCCCCATTGGAGCTGACCACCACCTGTTCCGGCCTCTTCCCGGAGTGGCGCGGGTCCCGGGGCGGATCATGACAACAGCCAGCGCCGATGTGCCGTTGAAGGGCCTGGCGTTCCTCCTGGAAGCACTGGCCAAGTTGAGGACCAGCACCCCGGGGGCGCACCTCGTGGTTGTAGGTGAACCTCGGCCTGCCAGCGCGGCGTCAGCCGCTATGGAGCGGCTCGGGCTGGAGGGGGCCGTCACTTTTCGGCCCGGGGTAAGTGACGCTGAGCTCGTCGAACTTTATTCGGAGGCCTCAGCGGTGGCCGTGCCATCGTTGTACGAGGGGTTCTCCCTGCCCGCGGTCGAAGCTATGGCTTGCGAGGCGCCCGTCGTGGCCAGTGCCGGTGGCGCCCTGCCAGAAGTCGTCGGCCCGGACGGGATGGCCGCACTGCTCGTCCCGCCGGCCGATGCCGGCGCTCTTGCCGCCGCCCTCGAGAAAGTCCTTGCTCGCGGAGGCCGTTCGCTGGCGGACGGGCCGGGACCGGACCTGGGCGTAAGGCTTGGGAAAGCGGGCCGGCGCCGGGTGCTCGAGCGCTTTACCTGGGAAAAGTGCGCGGCCGGTGCGGTTGAGGAGTACCGCTTCGTGATAGCCGAGCATGAGCGGCGGGGCCGCGCCCTGGCTCATACCGAGCGCAGGGGCGAGCCGATCTGGGCTCGCAACGTGAGCGACGCTGATCGCCCCCGTGCCGATTGATGCTGACCGTCCGTTACAACTGGCTCGGGCTGAGGCCGGGTGAGAGGCTGCTCGACTTCGGTTGCGGCGGGGGCCGCCACACGTTCGAAGCGATGAAACGGGGAGGAGTCGTGACTGCGCTGGACATGGACAGCGAAGCGCTCGCAGGAGCCGCCGCCTGGGTGGCGGCGATGCTGCAAGAGGACAAGGAGACGGCCGGGTCAGGCGGGCAGGGCCACGTCGTCAAGGGGGACGGCACGTCGTTACCCTTCCCTGACGGCTCCTTCGACCGGGTGATCGCGGCCGAAGTGCTGGAGCACATCCCGGACGACTCAGTGGTACTGGAGGAGCTCGCCAGAGTGCTCCGTCCGGGCGGGGTTATCGCCGTCACCGTGCCCCGCTGGTACCCCGAGGGAGTGAACTGGGCCCTGTCAGAGGAGTACCACCGCGTGGCCGGCGGCCATGTCCGCATCTACCGCCGCCGGCAGCTGGGCCGCCGTCTTCGCCGCGCCGGCCTTCGCCCCTACCGTCAGCATTATGCGCACGCGCTGCACAGCCCGTACTGGTGGCTCCGTTGCGCCATCGGCCCGAACGCCGACGGTAACGGTGCTGTGCGTGCTTATCACCGCTTCCTCGTATGGGATATCACGGCGGCGACACCAGTCACCAGGTGGCCCGACAGGGCCCTGAACCCTGTCCTCGGTAAGAGCATCGTGGTTTACGCCCGCAAGCGATGACGCCGCTGACGAGAGCCGAGCTCGAACAGACAGCGGCATGGATAGCCGAGGTCCAACTGCCGAGCGGCATGGTCCCCTGGTACACCGGGGGCCATGCAGACCCGTGGAACCATGTCGAGGCCACCATGGCTCTCGCTGCCGGGGGATGCTGGGCCGAAGCTCGCCGGGCGGTGCAATGGCTGGTCGACCACCAAATGGAGGACGGCAGCTGGTGCACCTTCTATCTCCCCGACGGGGTGGTCGAGCCTCGCCGCGACCCCAACGTCTGTGCCTATATCGCCACTGGCGCGTGGTGGTGCTGGCAGCTGGACAGGCGGGCGGGAGCCGTAGAGCCGGTCTGGCGGGTTATCGAGAGAGCCGTAGAGTGGTGCCTCCGTTACCAGCGCCCGGGCGGGGAAATGGCCTGGTCGGTCGGCCCGGACGGCGTGGCCGGCAATTTCGCCCTCCTCGCCGCCAACTCGTCGTTCCAGCACTCCGCTATGTCGGCGGCCCTCATCGCCGACCTCCTGGGCCATCAGGGCCCGGCCGGCACTTGGCGCAGGGTGGCGACCCGGGTGGCGCAAGCCGTCGTCCAGCAACCGGGGAGCTTCGCCTCCAAGCAGCGCTGGGCCATGGACTGGTACTACCCCGTCCTCACCGGCGCCCTGGAGGGGGAGGCGGCGCGAGAGCGCATGATAAGCCGATGGGAGGAGTTCGTGGTCGAAGGCCTGGGCGTTCGCTGCGTGGCCGATAAGACATGGGTCACGGCCGCAGAGACGGCCGAGTGTGCCATGGCGGCGGCCCGGGCCGGCCTCACGGCCGAGGCCGAGCATCTACTGGCGTGGACCAGGCATATGCGAGCCAGCGACGGCTCCTACTGGACCGGCTGTGTCCACCCCGGGTGCCATCGCTTCCCCGATGGGCAGCGGAGCACCTATTCGGCCGCTGCCGTCGTCATAGCCGACCACGTCCTGTACCGCCGGTCGCCCGCCGCTCTGGTCTTTTCTGCCGGGACTGCTCAGATGGGTACACACGGAGCCCTCAGCCCGCCGGCCGCCCGGGCACACTGACTACCTGCAGCAGTTCTCGCCCGGCTCGCCGGCCCGAGGCAATGCACGACGGCACCCCGACGCCCCCGTAACTGGCGCCGGCCAGAGCGACCATCGGGGCCTCCCGGGACAGAGTGGCACGCGCCTGAGCGACCTTTTCCAGGTGCCCGACCTCGTACTGGGGCAGGGAACGGGGCCAGCGGCTGACCCTCCAGCCCGCGGGCGGGGCCAGCCCATGGCCGCCACGTGCGGGCCGGCGGCCGAGCACCGTCCCGAGCTCGTGGCACAGGCGCTCGACGAGCACCTCGTCGGCCTGTTCGGCCCAGGCTTCGTCACCGGCCCGGCCCACGGAGACCCGCAGGACGGTGGTCCCGGGTGCGGCCCATTGGGGCCACTTGTTGGAACCAAACGAGCATGCCGTCATGAGCAGCCCGCTCCCCGGCGGGACGAGGACCCCGCTCAGGTCCTGAGGCGCCTCTATGGCGTCAGCGGCAAAGCCCAATGTCACCACCGCCACTGAGGCGAAGCGGACCGTGGCCAACTGGCGGGGGGCACTGCCTTCCAGCAACGGAGCGAGTAGCGAAAAAGCCGCCGGTGCGGGGACGGCCACGACGACTCCGTCGTAGGGGGCACCGGCCGGCTCCACGACGACGGAATGCCCGTCGCGTCCGCAAGGTCGTTACCTCCACCGGGACAACAGCTGTACCGGCGGCCAGAAGGCGTTCGGTGAGCCGGTCGGCCAGGACCTGCATCCCGCGCCGGGGCGCCACGAAGAGGGGGCTCTTGGCCGGGGCCCTTGGCCACCGCCACCGTGACCATTGCGAGCTCGGCCATCGCGAACTTGATTTGCTCGCGCCATCTTCCGGAGGCCCATTATGAGGCTCCGGTTGTTACGGGCCGCGTCGAGCAGTTGCGGCGCCGTGGCCGCCGCGCTCAGTTGTCTGGTGGTACCGGCGTGGATAGTACCGAGGAGCGGTTCGACCAGGCGTTCGGCAACCTCGGGGCCAAGGCGGGCGGCCAGGAGGTCGAACACACTTACGTCGCCTTCGAGGGCCGATCGCGGCAGTACGGCGTCGAGCGAAGCCCGCGCCATACCCGGCAGGAGAGAGGATCCTGGACCGGGCCAGAGGCAGAAGACGTGCGGGTGCACCCAGGACAAGGCCCTCGGGGAGCGGACGTAATTTCCCACCGGAGAAGAGCACCGCCCTGGAGGCGGCCGGTGCCACCAGTTCCTCTTCCAGGCCGAGCTCACGGCATAACCCCACCCCATCGGGTACCCGGGTGATCAGGGAGTCCGGGCCCTTGTCCACGGGCCGCCCGAGGAAACTGGTGGTCAGCAGCTTCCCGCCCAGGTGCCCCGGTTCGTACAACGTGACCTCGGCGCCGCCTCCATCTAGGCCCCCGTTGGCCAGCTCCCATGCTGCCGACATGCCGGCTACTCCGCCTCCAACTACCGCGAACCTCATCGGCTGACCTGGTGCGCCGTCTCTGTGTGGACCAGTTCTACGAGGCGTTTCAGCTGGTCGGGATCGGTCTGAGGAAGTACTCCGTGGCCGAGGTTGAACACGTGACCACTCGGCGACGCGGCCCTGAGTACGGCGCGGGCGTGCTCGGCGAGGACCGGCCAGGGCGCCAGGCAAGCGGCCGGGTCAAGGTTGCCCTGCAGGGCCACCCCGGCCCCGACCCTGGCCCGGGCAACGTCGAGCGGGGCTCGCCAGTCGACCCCGACCACGTCGGCACCTGCCTCGGAGAAGATGGCGAGCAGCTCGCCCGTCCCCACTCCGAAAACCACCCTCGGGACGTCGAGAGGGGCGAGGCCCTTGAGGATGCCCCTTAGCGAGGGCAGCACGTAGCGGCGATAATCAGCGGGCGACAGAACGCCACCCCAGCTCTCGAAGATCTGCACGGCCGATACCCCGGCGGCGACCTGGTCCTGCAGGCTACCGAGCGAGATGGTGGCCAGACGGTCGACGAGGGCCGCCCACACCTCTGGCTCGGACCACATAAGCGTCTTGGTGAGGGCGTAGTTGTCTCGCGTCGGTCCGCCTTCGACGAGGTAGCTGGCCAGCGTGAACGGCCCACCGGCAAAGCCGATCAAAGGTACTTGCAGCTCTCTGTGACCAGGCGGACGGTCTCCTGTACGAACGGAGCGGGCACCGCCTGAAGACGGTCGAGGTCGGCCAGCTGACGGAACGGCTCGTCGACCACCGGGCCGGTCCCGGGGGAGATGTCGACGCCAAAGCCCATTACGGGCACGACTATGTCGGAGAAGAGGATGGCCGCGTCGACGCCGTAACGGCGCACCGGCTGAATTGTCAGTTCGGCCGCCAGCTCCGGGTTGCGGACCGCGTCCAGGAAGCCCCCGGTGCCGCGTTCGTCCCGGTACTCGGGTAGCGAGCGGCCGGCCTGGCGCATGAACCACACAGGCGTGTACGGCACCGGCTTACCCCGGTAGGCGGCCAGAAGTGGCGGCGGCTGGCTGATGTCCATTTCGCCCACCGTAACCGTCCTGTCCTCCGCGCCACTCTTCAGGCCCGACGGTCCCGTCGGCCGGCAGACCGTTCGGTCGCCTTGCAGTCGGGCCGCCTGTCGAGCAAGAGTGGAAAGTTCGGGCTATGGCGCACCCAGACGTACCTGCTGAGCAGGCCTACCTTGATCGTGCTTACGAGCGCCTCGAAGTTGTTCGCGCCGAGACCGAAGCCCAATTGAGAGAGGCGTTCAGGGAGAGGGGCGGCACTTTCCAGTCCTACACCGAGCGCGATATCCGGGTGCGCAACAGCCTCAACCGTCTTGAAAAGCTGCAGCTCGGACGGGAGGCTTTGATCTTCGGGCGCATCGACCGGGCGCCCAGCACCTTCGACGGGCTGGACAGCGAAAGCTTCCATATCGGCCGGTTGGCGATCTCTGACACTGCCCACGAGCCGCTGGTAGTGGACTGGCGGGCGCCGGTAGCCGAGCCCTTTTACCGGGCTACCGGAGCGCGCCCGATGGGGTTGCGGCGCCGGCGCCATTTCCTGACCGAGGGCCGGCTGGTGATCGACCTTGAAGACGAGCTGTTCGCCCCCGACGGGAACGAAGGCTCTGCTGAAGTGCTCGGCCTGTCCGGGCCGAGCGTGCTCATGGCTGCGCTCGAGCGGGCGCACACAGGCCGGATGCGCGACATCGTAGCGACGGTCCAGGCCGAACAGGACGAGATCATCCGTGCCCCGTTGCCCGGCGCCCTCGTCGTCCAGGGCGGTCCCGGCACCGGCAAGACGGCGGTGGCTCTTCACCGGGCTGCGTACCTTCTTTATACTCATCGCTTCCCGCTGGAAGTACAGGGCGTGCTCGTCGTCGGGCCAAACCCGACCTTCCTTCGGTACATAGACCAGGTCCTGCCCTCGTTGGGTGAGACGGGGGCCGAGCTCTCCACCGCGAGCGGGCTCTACAGAGGGGCGCGGCCCAGCGCGCCGGAAACCGCGGCCTCCGCCCGCTTGAAAGGCGACCCCCGGATGGCGCGGTTCTTGCGCCGGGCGGTGAGCCAGCGCGAGCGACCGTTGCGGCGGACGGTCGAGATCCCGTACGGCCGGAGCATCCTGACGGTCACCCCCGACAGCTCGGCGGAAATGATCAGGGCGGCCAAACGACGGTCAGCTCCCCACAACGTCCGTCGTCGAGCGGTGGAAGGGCTCCTCTGGCAGCACCTGGCCGAGCAGTTGGAGCAGCGGGCGGACAACCCAAGAGGTCGTCCCGATGGCGCTTCGCCACCTGTTGTCCAGCGGGCGCCCTCGGGTGGAGGCGCCAGGGCCCCCGACTCGGGCCAGGACGAGCCCCCTCGCGATGCCATAAGCCCAAAGGAACTGGGTGCGGAGCTGCGCTACCGCCCCGACGTGGCGGAATTGCTGGAGCGCATGTGGCCCCGCCTCACGCCCGAAGCTTTTCTTCACGACCTTTATGGGGCCAAGCCGCTGATCGAACTGGCCGGCAGGGGGGTACTCAACGCGGCCGAGGTCGAGCTGCTTCACCGGCCGAGGAGCTCCTCCCTTGACGAGGTGGCCTGGCACCGGCGGACATTGCCCTGCTCGACGAAGCCAACGGGTTGCTCGGGCCGCTGCGCCCCGGCCAGCCGAACGAGCTCAGGGCTTACGGTCACATAGTCGTGGACGAGGTCCAGGATCTTCTCGCCCATGGAGCTCCGGATGGTGAGCCGGCGCTCCTTGTCCGGTTCCATGACCCTTGTCGGCGATATCGCTCAGGCGACCAGCAGCTGGGCGCCGGCGTCGTGGGAGGACCTCATGGCAAACCTCCCGGCCCGAAGAGGCTGGCGACTGACCAGCCTTTCTGTTAGCTATCGGGCACCGGCCGAAGTAATGGAACTGGCGGCCAAGGTGCTCGCGGCCGCCCTGCCCGGGACCGACCCACCCGAACCGGTCCGCCACACTGGGTACGGGCCCAGGTTCGTCTCGCCCATTGCAGGCAGTGCCAGTACGGCCGACAATTGGCACTCGCTCCTGGCCGGCACCGTAAGGGAGGAGCTTCGCGCCGTCTCGGCTCCGGGCGGCGGCGAGGACGGCAGCGTTGGGGTCCTTGTCCCGGCAGAGCTGCTGGCCGACGTCAGGTCGGCCCTGGTCGACGGGGGCATCGCCTTCGGCGAAGTTGGGGAAGGGGCGCTTGACACCCAGGTCAGCTTGCTTGCGCTCGGGGACGCCAAAGGCCTCGAGTTCGACTCGGTCGTCGTCGTCGAGCCGGCCCGGATCGTGGCTCGCCAACCCGAGGGTATGCGGGCGCTCTACGTTGCCCTGACCCGCTGCACCCGCAGGCTGGCGATAGTGCACCGTGAGCCACTTCCTCCGCCACTAATCGCTCCGGTCCCTGGCCTAGAAGCCAACGGGCATCCAGGGGACGGGGCCGGTGAACAGCGCTGACAGTACCTCTAGCCTCGGGTCGTCGTTATCGAGCGCGCCCAGTAGAACGAGGTCTCGGGGAGCAACCAACCCGGCGTAAAGAGACGACAAAAGACCGATGGGCAGGGTCTTCTCTGCAACGGCAGTCTTGGCGGCACCGGCACCCGCGGGCCGGACCGTCACGCGGCCCGCGGTTGCCCGGACCACCCAGGGGCCCGCGTTCGGCCGGGAACAGGGGGTCATCGACGCCGAGGACGACTTCGCCGTCGACATCGGGGTAACCCCTCGCCTCCAGTGCTCGCGGCACGTCCAGCAGCCGCAGCATCCACCGGGAAAGGGAGGGCAGGACGGCGAAGCAATTGCTGTTAAGGGCAACCCCGAGCGGCCCCATGTCAGGTTGCCCGTACCAGGACAGCTCCTTGGCGGCATTCTCGAACCGCCGGAAGTACCCGAGCAGCGACATCAAGCGCGCTCAGGTTCAGAGCGATGAAGTGCCGGCACACGACCTGGTAGCCTCCCCCGGCTACGTTGCCGAGGTAGTAACTGGCGTACCCGGCGAGCCCATCGTCGCCCGGCACGACGACCGTCCTCGGGAAGCCACCACTCGATTGTCCCAGCACATGCTCCATCCAATGGGCCGGGCTCAGTTCCTGGACGGGCCCGTTGTGGTGTACGGCAAACCGTTCGAAGCACTTGACGACTTCGCCGAGCTCGCCCTCGGACAGTTCCCTTACCTCGCCCCGGGCGGCCGGGAGATCGGTCAGGAGGACCCGGAATTGAGGCCGCAACCCGGCGTATTCATAACCAAGGCGGCGGTACAAAGTCACGTTGCCGGGGTAAAGAGCACTGATGGCCGTGCCGCGGTCTCGCTCCCCGGTCAGTAACGCGGTCATCAACATCGTGGCCGCACCCTGCCCTCTGTACTCCGGGAGCACGGCCACGTCGGCTACGGCGGCACAACCGAGGCGGTTCCCCCCGAACCACTGCGCCAGTGGGATAGCCCGGGCATAAGCGACGGCACGCCCAACGTCGAATAAGCAAAGCGCGCCGCGGTGGTCCGTATTCTCTTCTTTGGCACGGGAATTGAAGGAGAGCCCACCGACTAGCCCAATGGCCCGGCGGTCGGCTGCAGTAGGTTCGCGAAGTTCGAGCACGAGCCGAAACTAGCGGCACAACTGCCAACGTGCGACCGGTGCCCACCTGGGCCGGTGGCAGGCGCAGAGGGGCACCTCGTTTTGGCCAGTCCATCGGCGACTCCAACTTCGCCCAACTCGTGGACTGTTTTTTAGCCGGGTACGGAGCCCTCTAGAAAAGCACGCCATGGGCCGTGATCGGTCGGGAGCTCTTGGCGCCGGTCGCCGCTACCGCTGCCGTATACGTCCCGGGCGAGGTCACGACCGTGCCGGGCGGCCCCCTAAACGTGCGGAGCGGGGCCATAACAGCGCGGCGAGTAACATATTCGTGGCGGCACAATAGATTTCGGTTGCCTAATACCATCGCCGGTCATAATCCAGTAACCGGTCATGCCCAGGGCGCTCCCCCATCGAGACGGACGGGTTACGCACCCCGCCCGGCGAGAGGTGGGCCCGAAGTGGGCCGGCCGGGAGTTCGTCGTCTCGGCCGGGCCAGCTACTAGGCTCCGACTATCGCCCGGGGGAAGGGAGCGAGGATTGCTGGTACTGACGAGGCACGTCCACCAAAGCATCGTGATCGGCCATGACGTGGTAGTGACAGTACTGGAGGTCCGGGGGGACCAGGTCCGGTTGGGGATCACCGCCCCAAGGGACGTCCAGGTACACCGCGAGGAGGTGTTCGCTGCCCTCACAGCGGGCAACCGGGGGGGTGCAAATCCTATCAACGAGCAGCACCCGCCCTCTTAGAGGCTATGACACAACGAGCACGATGCCTGCCAGAGACGCCGCGGGCCCGGTATCATGCGTACCCGAGGCCACGGTGATCAGGCCGGGGGCAGAGCTCAGCCAACAGCCCGTGCTCGTTGGGAGCGGTTGTGTTGGTTGTCGCTGCAAACTGGTAGGGGAGCGCCTGTGAGTGCCTTCCGCATGAGGACGACGGACTAAGTGCCAAATAATCACGCCGCTCAGCCAGAGGAGGACTTGGTCCGCCTCTACCTGAACGACATAGGCAAGCACTCGTTGTTGACAAAAGACGACGAGGCCAGACTTGCTCAAGCGATCGAGGCCGGGCGTGCCGCACGGCTGGAAATGGGTGTGGCCAAGCAGCTCACAGTGCCGAGGAAGCGCGAGCTGCGCCGGGCCATCAGGGAGGGCGACGAGGCCGCCGAGACTTTCGTCAAGGCCAACCTGCGCCTTGTCGTGTCGATCGCCAAGAAGTACCAGGCCGCAGAGCTGCCACTGCTGGACCTCGTCCAGGAGGGCAACCTCGGCTTGATGCACGCCGTCGAGAAGTTCGATTGGCGCAAGGGGTTCAAGTTTTCGACCTACGCCACCTGGTGGATACGACAGGCCATAACCCGTGGTATTGCCAACACGGGCCGCACCGTCCGGCTGCCGGTCCACGCCGGCGACCTCCTGACCCGGGTGACCAAGGCCCGGGGTCGCCTCGAGGGCCAGCTGGGGCGCCGGCCCACCTCCGCCGAGCTCGCCGTCGACCTCGAGCTCGAAGAGGAAAAGGTAATCGAGATCCTGCGCCACGCGGCAGAGCCGCTGTCGCTGTCGGAACCGCTTCGTGAGGACGGCGACGCCGAGCTGGGCGACGTCGTGGAGGACCGTTCTGCGGTGTCGCCGTTCGAGGCCGCCGCCGCCTCGTTACTGTCGGGCGAGGTCAGCAAGATGCTCGTTGCGCTGGACGAGCGCGAGCGGGAGATCCTCCGGCTGCGTTTCGGCCTGGACAGGGGGGAGCCCCGTACGCTCGACGAGGTCGGCGAGCACTTCAACCTGACGCGTGAGAGGATCCGCCAGATCGAGGCGCGGGCGATGTCCAAATTGCGCCACCCCTCGACTGACCGGGGAGCCCGCGAGCTGCTGACTACCTAGCCTCGGCGGACCGCTACGGGCCGGTGAAGGGGCGGCTGAACCGTTCCGGCAACTTGGCCAACACGTAGCTAAACAACAGCTTGTGGTTGGTCGTAACCAGCACGATCGCGGCCTTGCCGGCGTCGTTGCCGGCCGAACCAGCGACCTGGCCGCCCGGGAAGTTACCCGTGAAGGCGAAGGCGCAGACTGCTGTGCCGCGGCGCGACGGACGGCATCGGCGAGTTTTTGTGGGCGCGTTGGCGCACAATACGCTGCAAGAGCCTCGGGTCCACCAGTTTTACCCCGTGGAAAGCGTAGGTGCCGCGTGGCGCGTTGAGTGCCGCCTCCGCCAGCGGGAGGCTCTGGTAGCAATCGGACAGGCCCACTGGTGGGGTCGGGTGGGCACAGGCTGCCCCACCGGCCCCCAACAACCCGATGAAGACGGTTGCGATAAGGGCCCTCGATAATCTCGAGCCCGGTTTTTTCGAGGAGTAAATCATGTCATTGTCGACCTGTCTTCTGTTGCTGCGGCCCGAGAGCCTTGCAGCTTGCTCGAGGTGACCGGGCCCGCGCCGTCCGCCACGGCTTGGGGGGTGGGGACCTCGGTGGTTTCAACGGTCTCCGCGCTGAGTGAGGGCGCGTTCTGCTTGCCGCCGCTCTCGAGCCAGCGCCAGGTAACAACCGGCGCCTATGGGGAGCGGGATCCAAAAGCTGATCAACCGGTAAAGCAGCACGGCGGCTACGACCGGGGCTCTACCGCCCCCGAACGCCACAAGAGCGACGGTCAAGCTCCCTTCGACTACGCCGAGGCCTCCGGGCGTTATGGGAAGGTTCACGGCCAGCTGGGCGGCGCAGTAAGCGAGCAGGAGCCCTTTCCAGGGGACGGGTGCGCCAACAGCCAACGACGCGAAGGTCAGGCAGCCGCAGTCGGCGATCCAGCTCCCTACGCTGGCCACGGCGGCCGCCCCCCACTCGCGCCGAGATGGGGCGACCGCCCTCATCCGCTCGCGGACCTTTCCCAACGGCGCGCTCAACTGCCCGGGTGGGCGGTGGCTCCACCTTTCGACAGCGGCCACCACCCTGGCGGCAAAGCGGAAGGCGGCCGCTCGTTTCACCCACGCGATTACGACGACAAGGGCCAAAAACAGCACCCCGACGATGGCGCCCACGAGGTCGAAGGTGCTCCCCGTGGACGCGGCCAGGGCCAGGCCGACGCCGGCCAGGACGGACAACGTGGCGAAGGCCAAAGCACCCGTGGCGATCACCACCCAACCGGCCAGTACTTCGTCGGCCTCCATCAACTGGTACTGACGAAATTCGTAGACGCCGGCGAAGGCGGCGCCCACCGGGAGGGCCGCCTGGATCGAACTGCCGGCGAAGGTGATAGTGGTCAGCCGCCGCAGGCGGGCCCTGACCGCCCCGGCGCGCGAAAAAGAGGCGTTGGACACAGGCCAGGGCGATATAAGAGCCGAGCTCGGCGAACGCCCCCAGCACGAGCCAGGGCCAACGCAGCTGTGTAAGGAACGCGCCCGCGCCGGAGAGCTCGCTTGACTTACCGATGATGACCCAGCAGGCCACCCCGAGCAGAGCGAAGCCGGCCACGACACGGAAGGGACGCCAAAAGCGGCGAAACTGTCGCTTGTTCGGCCATCCCATCTGGGCATCATACGCGCCACGGGGATTTATAGCCGGGGCAGCTGAGCCGAAGGACCTCTCGGCCACGACGGCCAGGGGTGCCCGGCCACGATCGGTCGAGAGGGCCAGCCGGTCGCCGTTGCTCAGCCCCGTGCCCATCTCTCGTTCCAGCGCCCGCTGAACGACGACTTCGGCCCAGCGACGGCGAGCCTGGGCGGCCAGGGGGCGAGGCCCGACCCGCTCGAGAATCTCCTCGTCGGGCCGACAAGTGACCAGCTCGGCGACCGCCGCCCGGTGCCGGCCGGCCATGGCGGCGGGACCAAAAATGGGTAGTCCCGGTCCCGGGACCGTCACCCAGGCCGCCTGTGCGCGAGGGGAGCGAGGGCCGAGCTCGAGCGGGTCACCCAGTACCAGCAGAGCTTGACCCGTGCCGTCACTGGCCCTCAGGTAGGGAACCGTGGTGGCGTAGCCGTAGCCAACGGACGCAGCGTGCTCCGGCCCTACTTCGGAGCGCCACCCGCCCGAGGGGCTGCGCCACTCGACCACCATCGAGCGTTCGCCGACGGAGGCCACCGTCCCCGGGGTGGCGCTTTCGGCCCGGCCGACGCGGCGCAGAGCCAGGACCTGGTCGCCTGCTGCGTAGCGGCGTTCACCGAGCTGCACCTCCGGGCTGTCCGCCCCGGCCGCGTCTTCGGCTTGCCATTGCTGCCGTACCAGTCGAGCGGCGACGTTCAGCCCTTCTGCCTCGGCCGGGCCGAAGGCGACCATGAGCGGTGGTCCGCCTTCCGGGGGCGGCACAAACCGCGCCGCTGTCAGCCGGGCCCCGTCGTCTAGGGCCCCGGTCATGCGGCCCCGGTCGTCTCGGCACCGGTCGTCCGGCACCGGTCATCTGGGCCTCTACGAGGTGGGCCATCGCGTCTGCACCGGTCAGCGACCCCTGGACGACGATGCCCCCCACGGCGGTGGCCCGATGGAAAGCTCGCGGTTGGAGCCGAGGCAGCTTGGCGGCCAGTTGCAAGAGAGCTGGCGCCGGGAACGCCTCGGCCAGTTGGTCCAGCGAGTGAGCCAGGCTCGGGCCGCTCCCTGCCTCCGTACCTCCCACTACCAGGACGATCTTGGTCCGGGTGGCGACCCCACGGCTGAGGAGGTCGGCCAGGGTGGCCGGGCTCAAGTGGTCAGCGGCGTCGACGACGAGCACCCGCTTGCCCGGCCGGCCGGGAGGCGTCTCACGGCGTCCCCCGCTGTCACGGCCGTCGCCATTTTCTTCCCTGGTAACGGTGCCGTCGTTGTCTGCGGGGCGAAGAGAGGTGAGCGCCCGCCAACGCCTGGTCGAAAGCGGGGACGGGCTGGCTACTCGCACTTCCACGCCCGCCGCCTGCCATGCGGCGCGAGCGGCATCGATACAAGCAGCCTGGGTCAACCATGGGCCCTGGGCACGACTACGACGCCCTCGCCTCCGCACGTGAGGCTGGCGGCCGCCGCCCCGACATCGCTCGGACAGCCCAGATCGGCCAGTTCTCGTTCGGCCAGGACCGGGCTCACCTGGGCCAGGTGAGCGAAACGCGCTTCTGTCGCCTCGTCTATGACCTTCCGGTCGAGCAGAGCGGCCAGGCCTGTCGTCCAGCGGTGCGGCCCCTGCCGGCTGTTACTCGCGCCGGGGTATGCCGCCACCGGGAGGATGCTGTTGCACCAGCTCCGCGCCCAGTCCGAAGCCTCTTTGAGGTTGAGCCCCGAGGGCTGTGTCTCGCTCAGTGCCACGAGCACGTCGGCTTCATCGAAGACAGAAGCGCGGGCGGCCAGGGCACGGGAGACCGCCGCGGGGACCGGTGGCGGGGACGGGGGCGCCGGCCTGCTCAGTGCCTCCGAGAGCGCCCTGGCGGCGTCGGCCCGGCCCCAGCCGTCGAGCGCCGAGACGCCGTGCGGGCCCTCAGGTCCTGCTCGCGTACGTGCCTGGGCGGCCCGCTCCGCGCCGGCGGAAACGGACCCAAACGAAAGGGCACCGGCGCGCAGCGTCCGCGACCGTGAACTGGCGACCGAGCGGGCCCGGGACGGGACAGATGCGATCTCGGCCTGTCCTCCCTCCGTTAGCTCCCAACCAAACCCGAGCCCGGCCTCCGCCAATCGCGATCGGAGCGCCATTTGGAACCCTGCACCGAGGCCCTCGCGCCAACGCCAGAGCTCGTTGCCTATGAGGCAACCCCAGCGGCCCGCCCCGTTGGCCCCGAGGTTGGCCAGTACTACATGGGTGTGGAGGTGGGGTTGGCCCGCGTTGTTGGTGACGTGCTCGAAGGCGGCGGCTACAACTCCATCGGCCGCCACCTGAGCGCCGCCGGTCTGCACCCAGGCGGCCCTGGCTTCCAGTGTGGAAATGGTGTCGGCTACCGCGGCGCGGTAAGAGCCGCGCAGCCGTGAAACGGTAGGCGCTGAGCCGCCACAGGCCAGCAACGAGACCGATTTTGGTGCGGCCAGGACCAGGTCCCATCCATGACGCCGCCTCAGGCCCGGTCGTGCCGTGAGAGGGCCGCCCCCGGGCTGGCGACCCAGCAGGACCGAACGCAAGTCGGAGGTCTGCACCTCGCCGTTCAGGCGGAGGAGGTCGGCACCACGTCCCAACCAGGAACTGTGCACCGCCGTGCGGCGCCAATAATCGACGCCCGATGCGGAGGCGGAGTTAATGATCAGCATAGCTTGAAACACTATAAGATCTATGAAAAGCTATGTAACGCCGTCAGACGGTTAATCAGGAGCACCTCGCCGGCGCCGCCGGCCTCTCGGCGCCTCTCGCCTCTCCAGTCCATCCGCTGTGAAGGAGCCGACATGTACTTGCTCTCCTCCGCTGGCAACAGCACAGGCTTTTCACTCGACCCGGCCCAGGGCAACGACCTGCCCGGTGACGGGACACTTGCGAGCCTGGCTAGCGGCCTCGGCCACTGGGCCCTGCTAGCCGCCATCGTCGGCGTAATCGTCGGGGGGGTGATGTGGGCGTTCGGCCACTTTTCCCATAATTACCAGCAGTCCTATAACGGCCGGCGGGGCGTCATTGTCTCGGGAGTGGCAGCACTGCTTATTGGGGCGTCCCAGGAGATCATCAGCTTTTTCTTCACCCAGGGCCTAAACCTTCACTGATGTCAGTTTTCGGTTTACCCGTATCGATTGGTACAGATGCGTTCTTTTCGGCCTTGCTCCACTGGGAGGCAATTGGGGCCGAAGACGTGGTCAGCGACGTGATAGGCAAAGCAATTACCGGGACGACAAGCATCGACCTGAGCAAGGGAGGCTGGTTTGGCTCGGTAACAGCCCGGATGTTCCCCGTCGAGGAACTTGTGGTGGCGCCCCTTCTTTTCGCCGCCACCATCGGCGCCATCTTTCGCCAGGACATGCGCCGGCTGGCCCGGGCCTGGGGTGTCTACTTACCGGTATCGCTTATCGGTGGCTATGCCGTGGCCCAGCTGACAAGCACCGGGTTGACCATTACCGACGACGTTTCGGCCGCCATCGAGCAAGAGGTAATGCCCCATGTGGGTAACGTGCTTGTAAACGCAATAGACGTGGGGATTATCGCCACCCTTGGCGACGGGGTGCTCAGCGCTCTTATCAGCTTGTTGATTATTGCCGGCTGCCTGGCCATCTGGCTGGAGCTGGTACTGCGGTCTGCCGCCATCGAACTGGCCGTGTTTTTCATGCCTCTTGCCCTGGCCGGCCTGGTCTGGCCAACTACGGCCCACTGGGCCAAGCGGCTCGCTGAGGTGCTGGCCGCGTTATTGCTCGCCAAACCGGTGATCGTGGGCGCTCTATGCCTTGGCGCCGGCGCGGTAACGGAAGTGAGCGACCCGAGCGCAGCTGTCAGTGGCCTCGCCATCTTGCTGGTTGCCGCCTTCGCACCGTTCGCACTGCTGAAACTTGTCCCCATCGCCGAGGCGCCGGCCATCGCCCACCTGGAAGGCCTTTCCCGGCGCCCGATCCGCGCCGCCGAGCAAACCGTCCAGCGCGTCATGTCCGGTGTGGCCCAGGCCACGGGCGCGGCCAAGGTGCTCGATGGTGGCGGAGGAGGCCGCCTGGGCCTGCCCCCGGCCGTAAGTGCGCTGATGGGGCAGCTCGGCGGGCGGGCTCGCGACCGCGATGACGACGGGCTAGGCCCCGCTGGTGCGCCCAAGGTCCGCCCGGCAACAAGCAAACCGTCGGCCAACGATGCCTGAAGGCGCCACTTACCGCTTCGAGCCCCTTGAACGTCGCGGGTTGTTGCTCGGCCTCGGCGCCGGTCAATTGGCTGTACTCGGCGTCAGTGTCCTGGCTGCTCTCCTGTGTGTGAAGGCGCTGTCTGGCGGGGCCGGTTTCGCCGCCGCCGCCGCCGCCCTGGCCGTCGGCGGCCTGGTCTCCCGCTCCGTCGGCGGACGAGCCTTGCCGCAGTGGTTCAGCGTCGCCGTCCGCTTCGGGGCCCGGCACAGAGCCCATGCCGTCACGCCACCTGTCCTGGTCCCCGGCCGGGCGTTGGCCTTGCCCGCCCGCACGTTTGCGCCGGGGGTATACCTCTGCGAGTTGCCCGCGGCGAGCGGCCACGGGGCGATCGGCGCCCTGATCGACGAGAGGTCCGGGACGGGGGCGGCGCTCCTGCGAGCCAGGGGAGGTTCGTTCTGCCTGCTCGACGACAGCGAAAAAGAACGACAGGTGGCGGCCTGGGCCGCCGTGCTCGACGCGGTTTGCGGCCACCGCAGCTCCCTGGCCCGCTTGCAGTGGTGCCAGCGCACCGTGCCCGGGGACGGGAGGCCCCTGCTCGACCATCTTCAGCGGGCGGGCGACGCGTTGGCCCCCGGCTACGAAGGCCACGTCAGACTGCTCGAACGAGCCGGGCAGAGGTCCTGGCGCCACGAGACGTTGGTGGTCGTATCCGTACGCTGCCGGGGCCGGCTGGGCCACGGCCGGCCGAGCCGGGAGGGGGCCGAGGCGCTGCGCAACGAGGTGGGGGCTGTCCGGGCGCAAATGCGTAGCTCGGGATTGGTCTGCGACGGTGTCCTGGACGCGGCCGGCGCGGCCCTCGCTCTCGGGACTTTTTTTGACCCGGGGACCGACCGCCACCCCGGGGCGTACCCATGGCCGTTGGCAATGGAGGAACATTGGGGCGAGCTTCGAGCCGATAGCTCCTGGCACCGGACGTACTGGGTGGCCGAGTGGCCTCGCAGCCGGGTGGGCACCGATTTCCTCAGCCCCCTGCTGGTCGGCGCCGGCCGGCGCTCGTTCTCGGTCGTGATGGCTCCCGTGCCCCCCATCGCGCCCAGCGCGACGCCGAGAACACGCGCACGGCCCACGTAGCCGACGCACGGCTAAGGCCCAGGGCGGCTTCCTCGAGACCGCCCGCCACCGCCGCGAGTCCGAGGCCGTTGAAGGCCGCGAGGCCCAGCTGGCCGACGGCCGCGGGGTTTTCGAATTAGCCGGCTTTGTCTCCGTTTCGGCGGGCGACAAACAGCAACTGGACGAGGTTTGCTCGGAGCTCGAACGGGCCGCGGGAGCAGCCATGCTGACCCTCCGCCGGCTTTACGGCCAGCAGAGGGAGGCTCTGACATGGGCGCTCCCGTTTGGGCGTGGCCTATAAGGCACGACAGGTGGCGCGGCCGGGTGGGCGCGGCAGTAAGACGGCTGGCCACGGCTACAGTTCCTGCAACAAACGACGTCTGGGGAGGTCCCATGGTGCTCTGCAGGGTGCTGTGCCGGCGGCCCGGCCTTATGGCACTGGTGGCTGCGAGCTGTCTGTCCCTGGGGCTCGCACCCTCAGGCGTGGCCCAGGCGGCCTCCTCCCGTGCCCACTCCGGTCACAGCGTCGAGGCATCCGGCGCGCCCAGTGGCGGCCTCGTCCCGTCCCGGGTACGGGTGCATTGTGGACGCCCAGCTGGTAGGCGCCAAGCCCGGACGGGCCGGCTCGCTGACCGTGCACCTGGACGGCTACGCAGTTACATATAGCGCCAGTGAGTCGCACCTGAGCACCGGCCTGTTTGCGTACCCCGGGAGCCTGAAGGTGACAGAGGGGACGCGCCGCTGGACAGTACCGTCCCCCTCGGACCCCAAAGACCAGTACTTCCAGCTCGGCGCGCTATGCGCTGTGCAGTTCGGCGCCGCGGCGGCTCCTGACGTGCTTGTAGAGGGGTACTGGGGAGGCGCGCATTGCTGTTATGGCCCGACCCTGTACGCCTACTCGGCCGGTGGGTACCGCGTGGTCGAGGACCTCACTAAACCAGGAGTAGGTAAAGGCCTGCGCTGGAACCCCAATGGTGGCTTTCGGCCCGAAAGCTTAGACGGCAACGTTGTTTTGGAGAGCTCTGACGGTGCTTTCCCGTACGCGTTCGGGTGCTACGCCTGCACGCCGGCCCCGACGCGCCTGTTCGCCGTAAGTGACGGCCGGCTGGTGGATGTGACGCATGATTACCCGGCTGTTACCCGTGCAGAAGCAAATGCGGCGTGGGGCACCGCCCTCGCGTCGATGAGGGCCGCTGCTGACGCCGGCCTCGTGGAGGGCCCGCTGGCGCAATGGGCGGCCGACGAGTGCGAGCTGGGCCAGGGCACACAGATGTGGCGCGCTCTGGGCCAGCTGCAAGAGCACGGAAAACTGGCGGCCGCGGAGCAACAGTCGTTCGACAACAAGCAGCCGTTCCCGGTTCAGCTAAAAGCCTTCTTGCTGGCCCACGGCTACTGCACCGGCCCGTAATAGGCCAGGCGGCGTCAGCCCTTTGCGCTTGCCTGTTCGCGTCGTGGAGGTAGCACGAGAGGTGGTTGGTGCGGCCAGCGGCCGTGAGCGCACTTCTTCAAGTACCTGGTAGGGGCCAGGGGCCCGCTTACGAAGGCTCGAATATGCTTAACGGGTGGCTGGTCGACTCCCTCGAGCCAGCCCCCGTGACGCCGGGCGCTCCGGCTGGGCATGGCGGCTATTCGGGTACCCCCCTTGCGAAGAAGCTGGGCGTCAAACCTAACCAGCGTGTGCTGTTGCGGACCGCCCCACGAGGCTGGACCGTGCCCGGTCTACCCGCCGGGGCCAAGATAATTAGAGGCGGGGACCAGGCTGACGTTGTGGTGGCGTTTTTTCGTGAGGCCGTCGAAATGGCCCGAGAAGTACCGGCGCTTGGCCAATTGATCGCCCCCGACGGCCTTTTGTGGCTGGCCTGGCCCCGGCTGCGGGCGGTAATACGAGCGACATAACCGACAACGTCGTTCGTGAAATCGTCCTTCCCACCGGTATGGTCGACACCAAGGTGGCCGCCCTCGACCAGGACTGGTCGGCGCTAAAATTCGTCTGGCGGAAGGAACTTCGCACAGCCATGCGCACGGTCGCTTAGCGTGTGCGGCCTTTCGTTAACTGTTCAGCTCACGCCCCGGACGCGGCCGACGCTGGCGAAATCGGGCCACGCCGGCGACGAGCGCATGCGGATCTCCTCTATCGACGCACCGGTATAAGGCGCGTCGATCATCCAGCCGTCGCCGGCGTATATGGCGACATGCTCGACCCGGCCCTTCCCGCCCGGCCCGGCAAAGAAGAGGAGGTCGCCGGGGCGAGCGTCAGACAGGGGGACCGGTACGGTCGCGTGCTGCTGGTCGGCGGCGTTGCGGGGAAGGTTGATCCCGTAGCGGGCGAACAATGAGTACACGAGCCCGGAACAATCGTACCCAAATGCGCTTGTACCGCCCCAAAGGTAGGAAAGCCCAAGGAAGATCCGGGCCTGAGCCACGATGGCCGCCCCCGTGACGGGGCCAACGTGGGGCGGCTCGACGGCGACAGCGGGGATGGCACCTTCAGTTCCGCCCGGGAGGCCCACCAGGACGTACCCGGGGACCGACGCCATCTCGGGGAGCTCGGTGTCATAGCTGAGGAGGAAGCGCGGGGCGCCCACCACCGTGCCGGACACCGTATAGAGGTAGGTCGAGGGCACCGAGACGATGACGTCGCCATCGGCGGCCGCTGGCGGGGCGGCGCGGGCGAGGCGCACGGTGGCTAATGGCGCCATGGCGCTGAGCTGCCTGCTCGGCACCCAGCCGATTATCCCGTGCGGGAACAGCGCGCCCCGTTGGTCGGGGACCTCGACGCGGCTCCAGTTCTGCTGTTGGCCCAATACGAGCACCCGCGTACCGAACAGCATCTGGCTGTCGACGCGGCCGTTCAGGCCCAGCCGCCCGCTGAAGCCCAGGCCCTCGAGCCACGAGCTGATGCGGGCCGGGTCAGCCAGGGCAAGCCCATCGATGGGGCGAGGGCTCGACGGGTGGATCCAGATCGTGGCCACCGATACCTGCACCCAGGCGTCTGCGCCGGGCGCCAGTGGCGCCGGTCGACTTGTGGCTGGCCCCATCCCGATTACAAGAGGGACAAGGACGCCGGCTAACAGACGCTGAATCAGACGGATGCCCACAGTGTCGCGCGCCGAGCGGGACTGCCGCCCGGCCGCCCGGCCGGCGGGGCGGTGACTGCGCCCGCCCCTGTCAGAGGTCCCGAGCCGCTCGCGATGGATACTCATGTAATATCACTAAATATATGGAAAATTATAGATCTCGGTCGGCCCGGGCCTCGCTTATGGCCGCTGGTCCATGGCCCGGGGCCAGGTGAAACGTCAAAGGGGGCTCCCGCCTGCCCATCGGGCCACCACCGTTGAGCTGCGCACGCTGTACCCCTTCGTGCTCCCCGAGGACCTGGGCATCGCTGGGTGTTACATCGGTCGAGAGGCCTCGGGCGGCTTGTTCTGCTTCGACCCGTGGGAGTGCTACGCCAATGGGAAGCTGACGAGCCCCAATATGGTCGTACTGGGCCAGATAGGCCGGGGCAAGTCTGCCTTTGTCAAGAGCTTTGTGTGGCGCCAACGGTGTTTCGGCCGCCATTGCTGGGTGCTTGACCCCAAGGGAGAGTACGAGGCACTGGCCCTGGCTTGTGGTGGGCGCTCGCTCAAGCTCGGCCCCGGGCTCGGGCTGCGGCTCAATCCGCTCGACGTGAGCCCGGCGGCCACTCTGCCCGAAGAGCGGCCTGAAGGCTGTCCCCGGCCGGCCCCGCGCACCAGCGTCGGGCCGAACTACTGGGGGCACTCCTCGGCAGCTCCCTCGGCCGGTCGCTCCAGCCCGAGGAGCGCGCCGCCGCCGACGTGGCTCTCAGCGTCGTCGAAGGACGGTCTGACGTGCCGACGCTCCCACTTGTGGCTGATGCCCTGCTCAACCCGGGGCCCCAGGACGCCAAACTGCTCGGTACCGACACCGAGGGGCTTCGACGCGACGGCCGGCAGCTAGCTCTTGAACTGCGGCGGCTCGTGCACGGCGACCTGGCCGGCATGTTCGACGGGGAGACCTCAGCGGGGGTCGAACTGGGGGCGACGATGCTCGTGCTCGACCTCTCCCGCCTCTACGCCTCCCCGGCGCTCGGGTTGCTCATGGTATGCGCCTTGTCCTGGCTGCAGAGCGCTCTTGCCTCTGGTCAGGCCAAGCGCCTCGTCGTCCTGGACGAGGCATGGGCGCTGCTCAGCCACCTCGCCACCGCCCGCTGGCTGCAGGCCACGTTCAAGTTGTCGCGCGCCTATGGCGTCGCCAACGTGGCCGTTGTACACCGCCTATCGGACCTGAGGGCGGCCGGCCAGGACGGCTCCCAGGAGCAACGCCTGGCTGAGGGGCTCCTGGCCGACGCAGAGACGCGGGTCGTGTTCGGCCAGGCCCCGGGAGAAGCCGAGCGGGCCGGTGAGCTGCTGGGGCTGTCGAGGACCGAACAATTGTTGTTGAGCCACCTCCCTCGCGGTGTCGCACTATGGCGGGTGGGCCAAACCTCGTACCTGGTCGAGCACGATCTCTCCGACGAGGAGAGATCCCTGACCGATACTGACAGCGCCATGCGCGGCGCCGGCGCGGCGCGCCCGGACGATACCGGCGGCGGCCGCACCGTCGAGCAGGGCCCTCCGCCCGGCCGCCCCCTTTTGGCCGAGGGGACGGTCCTGGCCGGGAGTGCCGCCGGCGACCAAGAGGCAGGCGCTCGCGTCACCGCGTGGTGCGCACTTCGCACCGCACCCAGCTTCGGTCCCCGAGTACCCCTGACGAGGATTTCTGCCTGTAAGTACCTATCGGACTATCGGTGGCAGCATTTGCTACCTGGTCGAGATAGCTGGTGCCGTTGAACTAATCGCGGGACACGTCGCCGGGCTGTATATGGCAGCCGTGGCAATTGTGGCCAATTTTTGCTTCATGATCTCGGCCGTGTGGCTGTTATTGGTCGGAAAGGCTCCAGACCCCGCGCGCCCGTCACCAGAAGAGCCCGTCTCTTGAGAGCACGCCGACGTTCACGTCACCGGCGCGGGCCCGGCTTGGCAGGATGACCAGGATAACCAGTCAGCTCGTGGTGCGGCAGTTTGGCCCGGCCGGCGCCGGTTGCGGTCATGGGGGATGGGGCGGCGACCGACGAGCAACTGTCAAAAAGAGCCGGGCCAGCACTAGAAAGGGACCGGGCGCGGACAGAGGCCCGACCGGGCTTGCCTGAAGCCCGTCAGTCGCACTTCAAAGGAGACGAAAATTGAGCGCCGAATTGGCTCCAGATGAGGTCGTGCGCAAGTTCTTTGATTGCTATACGGAGGGCCGTCCGGAGGACTTCGACCAGGTTGTCGCGCCTGACTACATTGACTATGGCCATACTCCTCCGGGGCGAGGGCCAGATGGTGCACGCGACGATTATGTCAACGCGGTCAAGCTGGCCCACGGGGTCGTCCACTACACGATCGACGCGCTGGTGGCTGACGGCGACATGGTGGCGGCCGCCTGGACCGGTGCCCTGCCAAACGGCGCCGAAATGAAAGGCCTGAGCCTCTATCGCACAGCTGGGGGCCTAATTCGCTCCACTCGGCACGCCTTGATCGGAGACTTGCCACTGTAAGCGCGCCGAAGTGGTACTGGCCATATGACCCCGGCGGAGCGTCAAGGTGAATAGCGAGGCAAGGTTGTTCGCCACTGCGCACTTGCCAGTAGAGCGACAGGTCGTGGCGCCCGACGGTGCCGATGTACGGGTGCTCCTGGAGTTGACGGGTGGCGGGCTCGCGCACTTCACCCTGGCGGCCGGCGCCACATCTATCGCGGTTCATCACCGGAGCGTGGAGGAGATCTCGGTACGTCATCGCCGGCCGGGGACAAATGTGGCGAAAACTTGAAGACCAGGAAGAGATTGTCGAACTGTTGCCCTCGGACTGCCTGACGATCCCGGTTGGGACTTATTTTCAGTTCCGCTCGTTGGGCCGCGATCCTTTCGTGGCCGTTGGCGTGACCATGCCGCCGTGGCCGGGGGAGGGCGAAGCCATTGAATGCAAAGGACCATGGCAACCAACGGTGCCGGCTGGTCCCGGGCTCGGGGCGAAGGAGGCACCACTCCCGGGAGGCGGGAAGTGATCGGGCGGCCCGGGATGAGTTAGCTTTGCCAAGCCCGCTAACTTGCCGATGTCGGCTCGACACACCGTTCGCCCTGTCGCTTGCCACTTTTGACCGTGCCACCACAAATCTCCGCGGAGGCCAGCTCGCCAGATCCCGCGGGGCTGACGCTCCCTTTGCGGACGCGCCTGGCGGCACTGATTGGAGGAGGCGTCAGCGCTTTGTCCCGGGCCACAGGGCACGGTGCCGGTTCGGTTGTCGGAGGTCACGCCGTGCTGGCCATCGACCCGCACGCACTGGAACGGCTTTCGGCCGGCAGGCAGGTAAGCCTCGTTTCCGGCACGAACGGCAAGACGACTACCACCAAGTTGTTGGCCTCGGCACTGGCTGCCAGCGAAGGCGGCAACGTCGTGACGAACCTTCTGGGGGCCAACCTGCCCACGGGTCTCGCCGCCGCCCTGGCATCCGGGGGCCCGGCGCGCCGGCGGTCCTGGAGGTCGACGAAGCATGGTTGGCCAGCGTGGCCGCCCGTGTCCGCCCTTCGCTGTTCTTGCTCCTCAACTTGAGCCGGGACCAGCTGGACCGCAACAACGAGGTGCGCCACGTGGCCCAGCGCTGGCGTGAGGCCTGCGGGCAGGCCCTGCCTGGTGCGGTAGTGGTTGCTAACGCCGACGACCCTCTCGTGGCCTGGGCGGCCGGCGCCGCCGAACGGGTGACATGGGTGGGAGCAGGGTTGCGCTGGAAAAGCGACGCTACCGGGTGCCCTCAATGCGGCGGGCCGGTTGTCTTTTCGAATGCGCCCGCGGAGGCGGCCACCCCGGCAGATGGCCCTGGCCCTGGCTGGGAGTGCGCTTCCTGCGGTTTTGCTCGTCCCGCACTGGACGTGTGGCTCGAAGATGGGGCGTCTGGGCCGAGCGCTGTCATGTCAACCGGTACGCGTTTCCCCGTCCGGCTGCAACTTCCCGGCCGGTGCAACCAGGCGAACGCTGTTATGGCTCTGGCCGGGGTCTTAGCCCTGGGGCGCGGCCCCGCCCCCGCACTCGTGGCGATGGCGGGCGTGAGCGACGTCGTTGGGCGCTACTCGACCGCCGAAGTCAACGGGACGCGCGCCCGGCTCCTGTTGGCGAAGAACCCCGCCGGGTGGGCCGAAGTGTTTGACATGCTCCTGCCCCCGCCGTCACCGGTCGTCGTCGCCATCAATGCGCGGACCGCCGACGGTCACGATCCTTCGTGGTTGTGGGACGTGCCTTTCGAGCTTCTCCGGGGCCGGCGTGTCGTCGCCACAGGGGAACGGGGCCTCGACCTGGCCGTAAGGCTCCACTACGCAGAGGTCGACCACGTCCGCGTGTCGCAAGTCCCCGGGAGGCTGTCCGGGCGGCCGGAGCGCCCGAGGTCGATATCGTCGCCAACTACACCGCTTTTCACCAGTTCCTGGCGCAGTTGCGCGGGCCATCTGCTTCATGACTATATCGGTCGCCCTCCTTTACCCCGACCTCCTCGGGACCTACGGCGACAGCGGGAACGCCACCATCCTCGCCCAGCGCCTGCGGTGGCGCGGCCACGAAGCGGACGTGCTCACAATTGGCCCCGCCGATCCGGTGCCGGCCAGCTGCGAGTTCTACGTGATCGGGGGCGGGGAGGACCTACCGCAGGGCCTGGCCGCCTCCAAAATGAGTGCAGGACGCCCCTTGCACCGGGCGGTGGAGGGCGGAGCCGTGGTCCTGGCCGTCTGTGCGGGGCTGCAGATCCTGGGCGAGAGCTTTGTCGGACCTGACGGCAAGGCGAGCGCGGGACTGGGGTTGTTGGACTGCGTGACCGTACGGACGACCTCACCCAGAGCCGTTGGAGAAGTGATCGTCCAGCCGGCCGCCGAGTGGTCGGGAAAGGGGCTCGTCACGTTGACCGGGTTCGAGAACCACGGCGGGGTCACGGAGCTCGGTCCCGGCGCCCGCCCCGCGGGCAGCGTCAGGGTCGGGACGGGCAACAAGGATGGGTCCATCGAAGGTGCCGTTGCACCCGGCGTCTGGGGCACTTACCTCCATGGTCCGGTGCTCGCCCGCAACCCCCGGTTGGCAGACTTGCTGTTGTCCTGGGTCCTTGGCCCTCTGGGGCCAATCGACGACTTCGAACCCGAGGCGCTGCACGCCGAGCGAGCGGAGCACGGCTTCATCGAGCGACGTCAGGGTGGGGCGCCAGGCGAGCGCCACAGGACATGGCGCCACGGGACATGGCGCCGGAGTACACGGCGCCAGAACTGATGGCGCCGGAGAGGGTGGCAGTAGTGAGCAGTGCCGACCAGGCCGTGAACACTTCAACGCAACTATTGGCGGCGGGCGGTGATGTTACGCAGACGACCGCGTTATTGACTGACCGCTACGAGCTGACGATGGTCGAGGCCGCGTTGCGCAGCGGTCGGGCGCCGTTGCCGGCTACGTTCGAGGTCTTCGCCCGCCGTCTCCCGGAAGGCCGCCCATGGGGGGTGTTCGCCGGGTTGAACAGGCTGCTCGAGGCGCTCGACCGGTTTCGCTTTAGCCAGGCACAGCTCGCGTGGCTGGAGGAAAACTCGGTCGTCGACCAGGCGACACTCGAGTGGCTCTCCGCCTACCGTTTTGGCGGAAGTGTCGACGCCTATCGCGAGGGCGAGCTTTACACGGCCGGGTCACCGGTACTGACCGTCGAAGGGACGTTCGCCGAAGCCGTCCTGCTGGAGACGCTGGTGCTCAGCATCCTGAACTTCGACTCCGCCGTAACCGCCGCGGCCAGCCTCATAACGTGCGCGGCGGGCGACCGGCCCGTGATCGAAATGGGGAGCCGTCGCATCGATCCAGCCGCGGCTGTCGCCGCCGCCCGGTCGGCCTACCTGGGCGGCTTTGCCAGCACCTCCAATCTTCAGGCCGGTATGCGCTACGGGATCCCGACGGCGGGCACCGCCTCGCACGCTTTCGTCCTGGCCTACCCGAGCGAGAAGGAGGCGTTCGCGGCTCAGGTAGCAACCTTCGGTCAGGGCACCACCTTGCTGGTCGACACGTACGACGTAGCTCAGGGGATTCCGCAATGCTGTCGCCGTTGCCGGGCCGCGGCTTGGTGGGATCCGGATCGACTCCGGCGACCCCCGGACCGAAGCCCGGAGAGCCCGTACCCTGCTCGACGAGCTCGGAGCGAGCGCTACCCGGATCGTCCTGACCGGCGACCTTGACGCCCGGACGATCACCGAGCTGAGGGGGGCACCGGCCGATTCGTTTGGTGTTGGTGCCAACGTCGTGACGGGGATGGGAGCGCCGAGCGCGGGGTTCGTTTACAAGCTGGTGGCCACAGGGGTCGTGGGGGAGCCCGACACTGAACACCAGATGCCTGTGGCAAAGCGCTCTGCCGGGAAAGCTACTTTCGGCGGACGGAAGTGGGCGTGGCGGGCCGTATCCGACGGGGTGGTTGAAGGCGACGAACTGAGCCAGCGAGCGGCGCCCGAGCACGGGCGCGGTTGGGCCGACATAGTGACCGGTAGCCCGGATGAGCCAGTTGCAGGGGCCCGTCCGTTGCAGACGAGGGCTATGGACGCAGGTGTCGCGATCGAGCAGCCGAGCCTTCGGGAGGCGCGGGCGTTCCACGCCGAGGTACGCGCTACCGTGGGCCCGTCCGACCGCTCTCCTGCTGGACCGCCGCACCCTCTGACACGCTCACCGCCCGGCCCGGACGAGCGGCCTTGACCAGACGCCTTGGCCGGACGCCTTGACCGGACGCCTTGACCAGACGCCTTGACCAGACGACAGGCATTTCGGCAAGCCCATCTTCTACCGAACGTCCTTCTCAGGTGGTTATTACTGCCTGCCAGCCGTCGAAAGCATTGACAGCACTAATCTGGACGAGGTGACTTACGTGCGGTCCAAAAGGGTCAGGTACGCGGCCCCGGCGGCGGTTGTTGTGGCATTGGGGATCGGTGCTTTCGTGCCCACCATCAGCGGGGCGTCTTCACCGCCGGACCTGCCGGCGCAGTCGCCGGCCCAGTTGCTGGCCGCCGTTGCCACAGCAAAGCCACCGCAGCTCAGCGGCACCGTCACGTGGAAGGCCAACGTCGGGCTGTCCGACCTGTCAGACCTAACCCAAGGTTCCGCGCAGGGCCAAGGGGGGCCGACCGAGGGTAATGGGTTCAACCCGCTGACGTTGCTGTCGGGCAATTACCAGATGAAGGTTTGGCTCGATGGCAATACGGCAGAGCACATCGCCCTGATCGAGCCCTCCGCCCAGGAGGTCGACCTGGTCCGCAACGGCAACCAGGCCTGGTTCTGGGACAGCTCGACCCAGAGCGTTCTCCATTTGGTCGGTCCGAAGACGTCGCTGCCCAACAGCGCTTCGGGTTCGAGCATTGGGCCAGGTGGGCTGCCTCTTACTCCGGCTGAGCTAGCCGGTCTCCTTCTCGGCCGCATCGGCACTGGCACCTCGGTGACCACGGGTGCGTCCTTGTACGTGGCTAGTCAGCCTGCTTATAGCCTGATCGTGAAGCCCAAGACGAGCGGTACGACGGTCAACCACATCGAGATAGACGTTGGTGCTATCGGTTCCTTGTCGGGCGTGCCCCTTCAGGTTGCCGTCTACGCCAACAACCAGGTCAGCCCTGCCCTCGAGCTTGGTTTTGGACAGATAAGCCTCGGTGCACCGCCGGCCGGTGAGCTCAGGTTCACCGCTCCTCCCGGCTCGACCGTAAAGACGGAAACCATTGGCAGCGGGCCCAGTCAAAGTGGGGCCGGCCTGGGGTCTGGCGGGTTGTTCGGCTTCGTAAGGACAGGGCCCGCCCATAGCGCGCAGCAGAGCGGTGCGAGCTCCATGACCGGGATGACCCGGACCGGCACGGGCTGGGCTTCGGTCATCTCAGGCCCAGAGGGGCAGGTTTTCAGTGTCGCCGAACAGGGGACGCTCTCAGAGGTGACCACGGTCAAAAGCTTCCACGGGCAGTGGGGCCGGCTCTTCAGCACCTCTTTGTTGAACGTCCTGCTCATGCCGGACGGTCGCTTCTACGCCGGCCTGGTGACGCCAAAGGTGCTGGAGTCAGCCGCCTCCTCAAGTACCTGAGACCGGAGGTCGGGCCACTGCCTGGGGAGATCGCCTCGATGGCGGTCGAAACTCACGGCCTGACGAAGCAGTTCGGCGATCTCCGGGCCGTTGACGGGATAGATCTGGCGGTGCCAGCGGGGAGCACTTATGGCTTCCTGGGCCCGAACGGGTCGGGCAAGACGACTACTATCCGTGTGCTCCTGGGCCTGGTCAGCCCGACGTCCGGGAGTTGGCGCCTGCTCGGCCAATCGATGCCGGAACGCTCCATGTCGACGTTGCCGCAGGTAGGCGCATTGGTCGAGGGGCCTGCCTTTTACCCCTGGCTGTCGGGACAGGACAACCTGGCCAGGTTCGACGCGATGGGCCCCGGCGGGCGTTCGCCGCGTCAGGCTGAGCGGATAGGCGTAGCTCTGGCGAGAGTCGGGCTCACCGCCGCGGCCAAGAAGAGGTACAGGACGTACTCGCTCGGCATGCGCCAGCGGCTCGGCCTGGCGTGGGCCCTGCTGCGGCCGTGCCAGCTCCTGGTGCTGGACGAACCGACCAACGGGATGGACCCCCAGGGCACCAGGGAGATCCGCCATCTCATCCGGCAGGTTGCTTCGGAGGGGGCTACGGTATTCCTCTCTTCCCACTTGCTCTCCGAGGTGGAACAGGTGTGTAGCCACGTCGGTGTCATGCACCGCGGGAGGCTCCTGATGCAAGGGACGATGGACGATTTGCGGGTCAGTCAGGCGCCCAAGCTTCGGGTGGAAGCCGACGACCCGGTCAGAGCGGCTGAAGTCCTGACCCGGATGGGCATGGCCGATATTGCCGTCGAGGGACCTCAGGTCGTGGGCACACTGGACGGGCTCCTCCCTGAGGATTGCTGTCGTTCCCTGGTCGAAGCCGGTGTGGCGGTGCGCATGCTGCTGCGGGAGCAGGTCTCGCTCGAGGACGCCTTTGTGGCCCTGACGGGAGAGGGTTTCAATGTGGCTGGTTGAGGCGCGCACGGTCTTCGGCCGGACACGGGTTAGAGCCCTGTTGCTCGTCCTCGTCGCCGTCCCCGTTTTCCTGGCCCTCGCCGTCTACCTGTCTGGCGGCCCCGCCAATGGCAACGGCCCCGCTTTCGTCGACCGCGTCACCCAAAATGGCGTTTTCACCGCCCTGGCCGCCCTGACCGTTTCGATGCCTTTTTTCATACCGCTGGCGGTGGCTGTTGTGGCGGGGGACGCCATCGCCGGTGAAGCCAACCTTGGCACGTTGCGCTACTTGCTCGTGCGGCCCGCTGGCAGGGCACGCCTCCTCCTGGCCAAGGGACTTGTGGTAGCCCTGTTCTGTCTGGTCGCCGCCCTCGTCATAGTCGTGGCCGGCTTGATCGCCGGCGTTGCCTTTTTCCCCCACGGGGTCGTGGTAACGCTGTCCGGGACCACCATTCCTTTCCTGGACGGCATGGGCCGGAGCTTGCTGGCCGCCGTGGTCGTCGGCGCTTCGATGTTCGGGCTGGCGTCAATAGGGCTTTTCGTTTCGACGATCACGGACATTCCCATCGCCGCGATGGCCGTGACCGTCGGCGTGGTGATCGTATCGGCCATCCTCGACAGCGTCTCGGAGGTGTCGTTCCTCCATCCGTGGCTGTTCACGAACTACTGGACAGCCTTCGCCGACCTCGTGCGGGCGCCGGTGTACTGGCACGACATCTGGAAGGACCTCCTCCTGCAAGCCGGCTATGTGGCCGTCTTCGGTGCCGCCGCCTGGGCCCGGATGACATCGCGCGACGTGCTGGCCTAAGCGGCCCGCCGGCTCATCACAATTGCGTTTACCTGGTCGCGATTTCACATTCTGTTACGCGGAATGAAGCCGCAGGTCCCGGTTTTCGCTCGGTCCGCTAAACCGCAACCTGATCAGAGCATTGTGATGGATTTGTGATGCCGAAATGCGAGAAACCCGCGTACAGTGACTTGCCACCGGCTCCCGGACTCCGCCGCCTAGTGCCACGACAGGCAATGTTTGCCTGGTTGCACACCGCAACTCTGAGGCGCAGACCGCGGTGTTCGCCACTGGCAACCGGGCAAACGTTCCTGGAGGCAGCGCTAAATTCGCTCCCAGAGCTTGACCCCTCCGATGATCCCGGCTGTATTGGACGCCAGGCTGACATCGGGGGGTAGGTCGATCCTCACCTTGGTCGAGTTACCGCCCCCGATATAGCAGTGGTCGAAAAAAACCAGGTTCTTCACCACGGTGAGCATGGCCGCGACCCGGTTGTTCCACTTCTTGTGGCCGACCTTATGGAACGCCGCTTCTCCGAGGATCTCGTTGTAGCTTCGACCATTTTTGCCGAGCGGGTGGTGGGCCAGCTCTATGTGGGGCGCCAACTTGCCCCGCCAGAACAACGCCGTGCCCACACCGGTGCCGAGGGTGATGACGAACTCCAGGCCCTCGCCCTTTACCAGGGCCGAACCCTGGACGTCGGCGTCATTGGCCACCCGGCAGGGCCGCCCGAGCGCGGTCTCCAGGGCCTGCTGGAGGTCGAAGTCGGCCCACGCTTTTTCCAGTTCCGGCGTGGGCTTACCGAACGGCCCGGCGGGCGAAATGAAATGCGGCGCCGACAGCAGGTGACCGCCCCGCACCATTCCCGGGAAACCGGCTGATACGCGCTGGAAGGACGGGAGCCCCGTCGTTAGCTCGACGAGGTTGGAGACCAGTTGCTCGGGCCGCAGGGGGTAGGGCGTGGGGGTCCGGACGGGGGTGTGCAAGAGCTCGCCGTCCTTTGACAGCACCGAGGCTTTCAAACCCGTACCGCCGATATCGAAAGACAACGTCCGCGGCAATCCCCGTCCCCTGCCGCGCGGTGGTGGGAGGCGTCGAGTTCGGGGAAGTGCTCTTCGCGCTCCGCGCCGAGCGGGTCGTGCGGGCGCCTGTACCGCTCCCGGTGCGGCTGCTGGCGGCACCCCGAGCGCCCGAGGAGCGCGTGCCCGGAAGCCTGCGCGTCGCTGAGGCGTCCGGACCTTCCCCATTCACTTCGCCCTCACTCACTTCGCCACGCTCGCCCGGCCCCGGCCTGCTGGGCCCCGAGGCGGTCTTTACGCCGGGCTCTCGGCTTTGACGCGCTTCACGTGCGCCCGGTCGGCCGTCGGCTTCTGCCATGGCGTTACGATACTCGCCTTTTCCACGGCCGCCCGGTTATCGCCGGTACGGGGCGGCAGTGACAAAATACCCGCCTGGAGTTTGCTCGAGGGCCCTGCGAAAGGCGCCGGAAATGGGCCCCGCACGCGGTTGAACTCTATGGCTATCGATGTAGGCTAATAGGTACGTAGGAGTCGGCAGGGGACAGCGATGAGCACAGGAGACAAGGTGAGGCTCTCGGTCCGGGAACGTCAGCAATTAGCCGCCATCCAGGCGATGGTGGAGGCGAAGGATCCCGAACTCGCAAAGACCCTCACGGGCCACAGACGGCCTGTCCTTCCGGCGCTGCGGCACGCCTGGTGGCTAGCCCATCTCTGGCTGAGGGCCTTCGTCGAGCGCCGGTGGGTCGGCCCGCTCCTCTTTGTTTTTGGCCTGGCGGTTATGTTCGGCACGATCTCGCTGTCGGCCTGGGTGAGCGTGATCGGCGCCGTGCTGGTGGCGGCTGGGCTCGGGCTCTGCATCTTCGGCTGGCAACGCCGGCGGGAACACGGGTCGTCCCGCCGACCGGTCGGCCAGAGCGTGGGCGATTAAGCGCTCAACTTGGCGCAGCCCAAGGACCAATCAATTACGGGCCCCGGCGCGCCGGGCCGGCAGCTGAACGCGGGCCGGTACGCGGGAAGGTCCGCTCTCGGTGACAAACGCGATATTGCGACCGTCAGACGCCGCGCCTCCCCCATAACGCGGTCCGCCTAATGGAGCGGCCGGAGAGGCCCGGCCGGGTCCGGGCCCTGGCGCCCGTCACCGTATAGGTTGGTGCGATGGTTAGGGGAGCTGAGTACACGCCTGCCGATACACGAGCCGATGGGCCCGCCCCGGACGACTTGAGTGGGCAACGCGTGGTTGTCACCGGGGGCTCCGGTTTCATTGGAGGCCACGTAGTCGCGGCGCTGTGCCGCATGGGTGCCGACGTGTTGTCGGTCGACCGCCGTCCGGCCAGGCCGTTCCGCTGCCACCCCGACGGCGACCATGACGTCAAGGTGGTGCTCGGCGACCTCAGGGATGGCGGCGTCGTGGAAGAGTCAGTCCGGCAAGGGACCCGGGCGGTGGCGCACATGGCGGCGCAGACGCAGGTGCTGCGCTCCCTGGAGGACCCCGAAGGCACCTTCGCCAACAACGTCGCTGTCACTTCTGCCCTTCTAGAACGGGCGCGCCACGTGGGCGCCACGAGCTTCGTGCTGGCGTCGACCAACGCGGTCATTGGTGCCGGCGCATCGGGGACCCTGTACGAGGCGGTCCCGCTGGCCCCCTTGACGCCGTATGGTGCCACCAAGGCGGCCGGCGAGATGCTGCTCTCCTGCTACAACGCCTCCTATGGAGTGCGAGGCGTGGCTCTCCGGTTCACCAATGTCTACGGCCCCGGTATGTCGGAGAAGGACAGCATCGTCCCGCGCCTCATGCGGGTCGCCGCCGACGGCGGGACCTTCGACGTCTACGGGGACGGGCTCCAGGTGCGCGACTACGTCAACGTCTCCGACGTTGTCGACGCGGTTGTCCTGGGGTTGCGTCAACCGGGGCTGAGCGGTCCACTCGTGATCGGGTCGGGCGTCTCTGTGTCCGTGCTCGACCTGGTCGAGATGGTCGAACAGGCACTCGCGTCGAAGCTCAACGTGCGCCATATCCCGGCCAAACAGGGGGAGATGCCGGCCGTGATAGTGGACAATTCAGCTGCCCGCAAGTGGGGATGGGCGCCTTCAGTGGGCCTCGAGGAAGGGATCGCCGAGGTGGCCGGTGAATGGGGCCAAGCGGACGGTCACCATGACTGACACCCGGCGAGACCCCGACGCCACTCCCGCTGGCACCACGCAGGGTGGCACTGGCCGCCGTACTGGTGCGGCGGCCCTGAGCCAGCTCGATCTCGAGCAGGCCAAAGCCTTCCAGTCGGAGTACTCGGGGCGCCCTGCCGCTCCGGTGGCCATTGTGATCGCGGCCTACAACGAAGAGGCGAGCGTCGGCCCCGTGGTGGCCGCGGTGCCGAAGGAGCTCGCGGGGCTCCCGACCGAGGTCATCGTCGTGGTCGATGGGTCCACTGACGCCACGGCGGCTGCAGCCCGAGACGCCGGCGCTTTGGTTTGTGACGTCCCCGTCAACCGGGGTCAGGGGGCCGCCCTGCGCCTCGGTTATCACCTGGCCCGGGGGCGTGGCGCCGCCTTCATCATGAGCACGGACGCGGATGGCCAGTATGGCGCCGATGACATGGAGCGGGTCCTCGCTCCGGTTGTCGCCGGCGAGGCCGACTTTGTCTCCGGGTCGCGCCGCCTCGGGTCTACCATGAGCCATGACCGGGCGCGCAATACCGGGGTGGTCGTGTTCGCTGGCCTGATCACCGTCCTGGTGCGAAAGAGGGTCACCGACCCGTCGTGCGGTCTGCGGGCCATGAAGGCCGAGCTGACCGCAAATGTCGTGCTCGACCAGCCCCAGTACCAGGCCTCCGAACTGCTGATCGGGGCGGCGATGAGGGGTTACAGGCTCAAGGAAGTGCCCATCGCCATGGCCGACCGGCATTCGGGCAAGACCAAAAAGGGAGGGAACTTCCTCTACGGGGCCGGTTTTGCTCGGTTGTCGTTGGCACCTGGTGGCGCGAGTTCGGTCGGTTGATAAAGACGAGGCGGTCGTAGGCCAGGTATTTGAGCCCTGTGAGCACCACCACCGAGAACAAGTAGGCGAACGTCACCAGCAGGCTCTTTTCCAGGTGGCTCTTCATGTGTGCGGTCTCGACGGCGGTGAACTTGTCAGCCGCCGACGATGCCA
Source organism: uncultured Acidimicrobiaceae bacterium (assembly GCA_963754115.1). GTDB lineage: Bacteria > Actinomycetota > Acidimicrobiia > Acidimicrobiales > Palsa-688 > Fen-671. The sequence goes on from CAVWFC010000011.1 coordinate 604,034, forward strand.
CCAGCGCCGTCACCGAGACGACCACATAAAGAGTCGTCTCCTTTACCATTCCTTCGCGGCCCCGCTTCTCCCACGCCCACCGCCGGTTGAGGACCCAGTTGGGCACCGCCCCGGCCAGGAAAGCCACGACGGTGGACGTTATGGCCCCGAGGTGGAACCAGCTGAGGCAGACGAAAAGTACGACGCCGCTCGTGATGAACGCCACCGCTGAGCCGGCGCCGTAGCGCCACATGCGCACGGCCAGGGGCGTCCGCCAGCGGCCCAGCCAGTGCACCCTACGATCCAGTGGAACGGCGAGCCCTTCCACGTCGACCGGGTAAAAGACCTGTGAGCGCCCGCTGGCGAGGCCGCCAGCTCACTTTGCCCGTCCTCTTGCGAGCCCCCGGTGCCACCACCGTTCTGGCCTGGGTCACCGTCGTCCCACTCAGGGCCCAGGTCCGAGGTGACCGGCCGTTCGGGCAAACCGTCGCTATTATCCTTCAGGGTGCGGCTCCGAAAGTTCGTCGGCGAAACCATATCTCCTTCAGCTTCGTCGCGCTTGCGGGCCGGCGTCAAAAAGGGGCGTTGTCGAGCGATACGGCAAAGGATAGCCCGGTCAATTGCGTGACCGGGCGGATGGGCACCCGGCGCCAAGGAGGGGCGCCTGGTCGTTGCCGGACTGGCGGGTAGCAGCGGGAGAGCCGCTGTGGTCGGGCTGGTGGGCCCTCGGCTGGGTCGTCCCGCTCGTCATCCAGATTGCCCACACCATCGCGGTAGCACCGGCATATCAGGTCGGCTCCTTCGACGACGACGCCAACTACCTGATGGCTGCGCACGTCCTGGCGGCCGGAGGGGGCCTGACCTCGACGATGCCGAGCGGCGCCGCAGTGGTCGCCAATTACCTCCCGGGGTACCCGATGCTCATGGTGCCGCTGATTTGGCTGTTTGGCGGCGCCCTCTGGCCGCCCCGCGTCCTTTCGGGCCTCTCCATCGCCGCCCTGTACCCGTTGCTGTGGGCCTGGATGGGCCGGCGAGGGGTGAAGCCGTCCTGTCGAGTGGCCGTGCTCGGCCTGTTGGCCATAAACACGGTGATGGCGACCTATTCCACGATGGTGGTGGCCGAGGCGCCGTTCCTGCTCTTGCTTGTCCTCATCCTCTTTGCCGTCGACCGCTGGGAGCAACAGCCCGGCGCCTTGAACGGCGCCCTCGTCATAGTGCTCCTGGGAGCGCTGGTCTGGCTGAAGGAAGCCGGTATCGGGCTGGTTGTAGGGCTGGTGCTCTACGAGGATCTGGCGACGGCGGTGGGGCCGGGCGACGGCCGTGAGCCTGGGTGTCGGCGCCATCCTCCTCCCTGGCCTCGTGGCCAGGTGGGTGACAGGCGGGGCAACGGTCGGCGACCGCTACGCAGGCGAGATCGCAAGCTCCAGCAGGGTGGCCTGTACACCAGCTGCCGTCCGAGATAGTGACGAACATCTGGTCGTACCTCGAGAACGTGCTGCGTCAGTCGGTGCTGCCCACCGGCAGCCCGTTGCCATCGAGCGGTCCTGTCCCCGTGCTGATGGCCATCGTGGGGGCGACCGTGCCGGTGTTTGCCATCGTGGGCGCGGTGGTGTGGTACCGGCGGCACCCGCGGGCCGAGTCGTGGATGGTCTGGGCCTACTTCGCAGAGACTCTGGCCTATCCCTACAACAACCAGCGGCGCGTCGTCCTGGTACTGCCCATGGTGACCATCTGGTACGTGGCCGGCGCCGCCGCCGTGGGGCGCGCCCTGCTCGCTCTCGGGGGCCGCACCCTGAGCAGGGTGGCGGCTTCGGTCGCGGTCGTGGTCGCAGTGCTGGTAGCCGGTGTCCCGACCGCCGTTGGTTTTACGCGTGACTACCTGTTCAACGTGGGCCAGAAGAGCTCCGAGTTCGCCCAATCGCCAGCGATGGACCTGCTCAAGGCGATCGGGCCGGACAGCGCAGTTGTCGAGACCGACTACCGCGGGAGTGTGGCTTTCTTCAGCGACCATCGGACCGCCTGGTCTGCCTTCACCGCCACCACGCCTTTTGGGCCCTTCGCCTGGAGCGTCCTCAACTGCTCGGTCCCGGTCGTCAACGGCGCCCTCCGGGCCGACAGTGCGCAGTTCCTGATGGTCGGCGATGTGAACCATCCAGGCGTGATGGACAGCCCCTGCTTGCTCCACATGGCCACAGACCCTTCGACCGCGGCCCAGATCGGCGCCGTCCGGCTCCTCTCTACGGACCATGACCAGACCTCGGTCTTCGAACTGGTGGGCGCCGGCACACCTCAGTCCCATGCCGTCGACTGGACAGCCCGGAAGGCGCCCACGTCGCGAGCCACCGCAGTACTGCTCGCGCCCAACGGACAGGGCGACGTGGGTGGGATCGCCTACAGCGTCCCGGCCCAGAGGGGGACGGCGCGCTACACGTGGGCCTGGCGGACCCCCGTGCCGTTGTCTCAGCTGAGCATCGGCTCGGTTACGAGTACCGGTCCTGTGCTCCGGACGACCGTTTCCATCGAGTTGCCCGACCGTGCCTGGCGTTCGGTATCGGTCGTTGCCGGCGCCGTCGGCGACTACGGGGTCGTCCCTTATGCCCTGGTTGACCTGCCCAGCGGTACAGAGGTAATCGGGTTCAAAGTGTCGGTCCGGACCACCGGCACGGCCCAGATCGCCTATGTGAACGCCATCGGCACTGCCGGCACCGTTGCTCCGACTCCAGGGCCGCTGTCAGCGACCCGGTAGCACGACTGGTTTGACGGCGAGCGGGTCTCGCTGGCCGGCACGCAATGCATCTTCGACCTGGTCCAGGCGGTAGTGCCCGGTCACGAGGTCGTCCAGAGGCACTGACCCTGATGCCGCCATAGCGATGGCGGCCGGGTAGGTGTCGGCGTACCGGAAGGTCCCGGTCAGCTCGATCTCCCTTCGTTGCACGAACGACAGGGGGACCTTTACGTGGCTATCGGCCGACATCCCGACTACGACGGCCCGGCCGGCGGCCCGAAGACCGCGGAGCCCGAACTCGAGCGCGGCCGTGGCCCCCGAGCACTCGATCAGCACGTCTGCGTCCAGCCCGTCGCCAGCGCGCGGGGCGCCGGGGGCAGCGCTGCTCACGTCGAGGACTTCCGTAGCCCCCATCTGCTTGGCTCTCGGAAGACGAGCCGGTATGGCATCACTGACGATCACCTCGCTTGCTCCGGCCTGTCTGGCGACGGCCGTGGCGAGCAGCCCGATCGGTCCCGCGCCCGTCACGAGCACCCGGTCTCCCACCGATATGCGGGCCTTCCATGTGGCCCAGATCGCCACCGAGAGCGGTTCCAGCAAGGCACCGGCATCGTCCGATACGTGCTCTGGGAGCGGGTAGGCGAAGTCCTGGTCGTGCACGACGAACCGGGCGAAGGCCCCGTCCACAGGCGGGGTGGCGAAGAACTTGACGTCCGGGCAGAGGTTGTAATGCCCGGTGCGACAGGCGCGGCAGCGACGGCAGGGGACCCCGGGTTCGAGGGCCACGCGCTGGCCTACCTCGAGCCGGCTCACCCCGGGGCCGAGCGCCCTGACAACACCCGAGGCCTCGTGACCGAGGACCAACGGCCCCTGGACCACCAGCTCGCCGATCCTGCCGTCTTTGAACCAATGCACGTCTGAGCCGCAAACGCCGACCGAGCTGACTTCTACGAGCACTTGTCCCGCCGCGGGCTCAGGCACCGAGCGCTCCTCGAGCTCGATCTGGCCCAGCCCGACCATCACTGCGACAGGTGCGCTCGTCATGAGACCAACGCTAGTGCCCGACCGGCCCGTGCCCGACCGGCCCGTGCCCGACCGGCCCGTGCCCGACCGGCCCGTGCCCGACCGGCCCGTGCCCGACCGGCCCGTGCCCGACCGGCCCGTGCCCGACCGGCCCGTGCCCGACCGGCCCGTGCCCGACCGGCCCGTGCCCGACCGGCCCACGCCCCAGCGATAGTCGAAGCCGTAGGCTGTGGTGATGGCTCTTCAACGCTCTGCCCCTCAAGCCGTTCGCGTCCTGCTCGTGGAGAACATCCACCCTGACGCCACTGCGATCCTCACCAAGGCGGGCTATCAGGTCGAAACTCTTGACCGTGCCGTGCCCGAAGAGGAGCTGCTGTCCCGGTTGGCGGGGGTCGACGTGCTCGGGGTACGGAGCAATACGCAGGTCCCGGCGCGAGCGTTCGAAGTTGCCCCGCATTTGCTCGCCGTCGGCGCATTTTGCATCGGGACCAACCAGATAGACCTGCCGGGAGCCAGTTCCCAAGGCGTTGCCGTTTTTAATGCACCCTTTTCCAACACGCGCAGCGTCGTCGAGCTCGTTATAGCGGAGATAATTTCGCTCCAACGAGGGCTCACCGACAAGACGCGCAAAATGCACGAGGGGATCTGGGACAAGTCGGCCAAGGGAAGCCACGAAGTCCGGGGCCGGCGGCTCGGGATAGTTGGTTACGGTAATATCGGTTCGCAGCTCTCCGTCCTGGCCGAGGCATTGGGTATGTCGGTGTTCTTTTACGACAGTGCCGACAAGTTGGCCCTGGGCAACGCAAAACGGTGCTCCTCTCTCGATGAGCTCCTAGAAGCCGTCGACGTTGTCACGTTGCACGTCGATGGGAGGCCGGCCAATCGGGGCCTTTTCGGCGAGGCCGAGTTCTCGCGGATGCGCAAAGACAGCATATTCATGAACCTCTCTCGCGGCTTCGTCGTTGACCACTCCGCTTTACGCCGCCATATCGAAAGCGGCCATATTGCGGGCGCCGCCATCGACGTTTTCCCGAACGAGCCGAAACGCCAGGGCGAGCCCTTTATTTCGGAGCTGAGAGGCCTCGATAATGTCATCTTGACGCCGCACGTTGGTGGCAGCACCGAAGAAGCGCAGCAGGATATCGGCCGTTTTGTCGCCGGCAAGCTCAACGACTACCTTGCTGCCGGCTCTACCTCGTTGTCGGTCAACCTGCCCAACCTGGCCCTCCCGCCGGACGCCGGCGAGTTCCGCTTGACCCACGTCCATGCCAACGTGCCCGGCGTGCTGGCCGCGGTCGACAGCCTCTTTGCTGCTCACGGCATCAACATCGAGGGCCAGTACCTTGGCACGCGCGGCGATATCGGCTACGTAATTACCGATACGACGACCGACTTCCCCGGTGACCTGCTGGACGCCCTGCAGCAAATGCCGGCGACGATACGGCTGCGGGTGCTCTGAGCCCCCTCTTTCTCCGACCTCAGGCGCTGGCGCCGGCGCGCGCCCTCTCGAACTTCAAGCGGTCGCCGTTTGCCCGGCGACTGCGCTGACGCCTCGGCGAGCCGGCCCCGCCGTTGTGGCCGTTGTGGCCCGGCCCTCGACGCAACAAGAGGGCCGCCAGTTCGGCCGCGATGTCCACGGCATCGGGATGGCTGACCACCACCCGGTCCCATTGCGCCCCGAGCGCGTCGAGGACAACGGCGGGCTGCTTGGCCCGCACCACTACGAACTCGCGCTGGCCGGCGCGCCGGCGGCTCCCGAGAACGAACGAACCCGGCCAGGCCAGGCCCGGCACCCTCAGCAGTGCCACGCAGTCCAGCGGGCTCTCCTCGACGTGCACCATCCGCAAGCAATCGATGGGCACACGGACTTCTCGCCGCCAGGACCCGAGGGACTCCAGAGTGCTCAAGTGGACAACGACCTCGTTGCAGTCGACTATCAGTTCGGCCATCTTCCCTGCTCGTCCTGCTGCTCGTCCTGGTGCTCGTCCTGTTGGTCGCCTGCCTGGTTTGCCGTCACTGTCGCGTGCCCAACCCGACTTCATTCCTCCCGAACTCAACTCTAGAGTCGTCCTGCCGATCCCTAGCGATAGATGAAGCTTTTTGTGACCAGCTCCAGTGCAACACAGTCAGCAGTGGCAGACGAAATGACAGCAGTGGCGGACGAACGGGTATCCGTAGCGACAGGCCAACTGGTCGAGAGCCAGGTGGTCGAGAGCCATGTGGTCGAAGGGCGGCGCATCGCGCGCGTACGCCGCCTTCGGCCCCTGAGGGACCAGCGCGCCCAGGGCCGCCGCATCGTCGACCAGATCGCCGCCGGGCCCGGTGACGATCCCGGGCCGGGTGGGTGGTCGGGTGGCTTTGCCACCCAGGCTCATTGGGATCCCGGCAGGGAGCGAGATTGGCGTTGTTGGGCTCAAAGCGGCCCCACCTGGTCGGCGCACTGCGGCGCCGAAGTGGCGGCCAATGACACCCTCGGGCTCTGCGAGCAGCATCGCACGTCGTTGCTGGAGAGGCAGGAAGAGGCCCGCCCCCGGGCGCCTGAGCGAGCCCTGAACGAGGACTGAAAGTTGCCGCACTTTGGGCGCGCAGAGAGCCGCCCGCAGGCTTTCCAAGTTAAGCTGGTCTCTGGGTCTACCGTCCCGTTCGGGGGAAAGGCGTAAATGGCAAGTACACAGCAGCGATCCGGAGGAGGCAAAGTCCCGCCCCGCCCCACAACCAACTCCGCACCGTCAACGCCCAAGCGGCCGACGGGCAAATCATCGGCCTCCACGCCCAACCGGCCTCCTCAGCGTTCTTCCGCTCGGCGCGCCGCGCAGCAGCGCCGCCAGCGGAACATCTGGGTGGCGATAGGAGCGGTGGGAGTCGTCGTCGTGCTCATCGCGGTGGTCGTCGTACTGAAGGTGACGAGCGGCGGTCCAACCAAGAGCGCGTCGTCGGACCCGGGCACCTTCGCCCTCTCGGCAAGCCTCACTTCACAGGTCGAGGACGTTCCCCTCAGCACCCTCGTGGCCGCAGCCAAGTCGGAGCCCTCTGGCGTCTCCCCGGCACAGAAACTGCCAGCCAGTGCCAAGGTGATCAGCGTCGGCGGCAAGCCTGAGATCCTCTACATAGGCGCCGAGTACTGCCCCTTCTGCGCCGCAGAACGCTGGGCACTCGTAATGGCCCTTTCGAAGTTCGGCACCTTCTCCGGTCTGAGGGGCACCACTTCGTCAGCCATCGACGTCCATCCCAGCACGCCGACCTTCTCCTTCTACGGGTCCACGTACAAGAGCCCGTACATCAGCTTCGTCCCGGTCGAGATACAGACCAACACGTACAGCGCCTCGCTCGGTACCTACCCGACCCTGCAGACCCCGACGGCAAGCCAGAACGCCCTCATGGCCAAGTGGGACGTCTCTCCTTACACGGACGAGAACGGCTCGATCCCGTTCGTCTACATGGACGGGAAGTACCTCCTGACCGGCGCTCAGTACATCGCGGGCCCATATCTGGAGAGTCGTTCGACACCGCTGTCCCTTACCTGACTTCAGGCACCAACGCCACATCTCGTGAGGTCGAGGCGGCCGCCGGCTACCTCGTAGGCGAGATCCTGGCCATCACCCACGACCAGCCTGCGTCGGTCGCCGCTCAGGTCCCGGCGAGCCTCAAGGGCATCAATACGTCATCGGCCTCGAGCACGGGCAAGAGCTCGAGCACCAAGACAACACCTACCACGACCAAGAAGAGCTAAGAGTGGCTACTAGAGCGGCCAAGGTGGGCGGCCGCTCGACGGCCGCGCCTACCGCTCCTGAATCACTGGATGGCGAGCCCGGTGGATATCCCGACCGGGCTCGCCAGCCCGCGCTGGACCCACCTCGCTGGGTCCCCGTCACAACGACCGTCATCTGCCTGTTGGCGCTGGCCGATTCGGCGTACCTCACGTACATCCACTACGTCAACCCAAAGGGCCTGTTCTGCTCCACCAGCGGGTTTATCAATTGCACAGCCGTAACCACGAGCATCTACTCGCACCCGTTCGGGGTGCCGGTTGCCGTGGCCGGGCTCATATGGTCCGCCGGCATGCTCGTCCTGTGCAGCCCGTGGGCGTGGCGAGCCGTGTCGCCCTGGGTGGGCTGGCTGCGCCTCGCCGGTTCCGTGGCCGGCGTTGGGATGGTCTTCTACCTTCTCTTCGTGGAGCTCTTCTCGCTCGGCCACATTTGTGAGTACTGCACAGTCGTCCACGTTCTCACGGTCGCCCTTTTCATAGTTATTGCCCTGGGTACAGCTATGGCCCTACCTACCGGCGATGACGAGACCGAAGACACGGCCGTAGCCCACTAGCCCCCTCAGGGGCACCTTCAGGGGGTGGCTGACGTCGCCACCAGCGCCTCCCATGGCATCAGCTGGAGCTCGCCGCTGATGGTAGTTCCCTGCCGGCCCGGCCGGGTCGATGCCAGCACTGTAAGGACTTCTCCGGTACCGGTCGCCCGTATGGCCTCGCTGGGCGAAAGGTTGGCCACCGTGGTCGCCCGCCCAACTCTGAACGCCCAGACCTGGTCGTCGAGCAGGACTCGCTCGAGTTTCTCGACGTTGCCTATCTGGCTGGTGGTTCGGAGCAAGGCCAGCTGGCGCCAGAAGTTGAGCACCGACTCGGCGTCCTTTTCTTCACTATGAACATTTGTGGCTCCGTGCTCGCCAAGGGGGAGCCAGGGCCGGGCGGTCTCGGTGGTGAAGCCGCCATTTCGGGCTTGGGACCACGGCATCGGGGTGCGCCCACGGTCACGGCTGGGAGAGCCCTGACGGGCCAGGCTCATCTCATCGAGCTGGAGAGAAGGGGGAACATCGACTTCGGCCATGCCCAGTTCGTCGCCGTAGTAGAGCACGAGCACGCCGGGAAGTGTGGCCAACAGCACGAGGGCCGCCTTTACGGCGCGAGGCTCGTTACGGCACCAGCGCGTCGGGAACCGGCCGAGGTCGTGGTTGGAGGCCGTCCACACCGGTGTCGCCCCGGGAGGAAGGGCGGCGAGCGTGGCCTCGACCACGGCGGCGAGGGCAGACGTCGTGAACTCGGCAAACGCAAAGGGAAAATTGAAAGCGAGGTCGAGCTCAGGCTTTTCGCGGCCCGTAATAGTCCCCCAACCGATCGAAGTCGAACTGCCAGGTTTCCCCGAGCAATACCCGCGGCGGTGTGTAGCTGTCGGCAACCTGACGCCAGTGGCGGTAAACCTCGTGGACTTCGGGCCGGTTGGCGTTGTAGACCTGCCGTAATTTCAGTCTTCGCACCATCTCGTGGTCCGTCGGACGAGGAGGCGGGTTGTCCCTCAGCAAAGCGTCCTTGTAGAGCCCGTGAGCAACGTCGATACGAAACCCGGCAACGCCGCGGTCGAACCAGTAGCGCAGGATCTTGTCGAACTCATCGTGGACCGGCCGGTACCACCAGTCGAGGTCCGGCTGAGCGGCCAGGAAGTTGTGCAGGTAGTACTGGCCGCTCCGCTTGTCGAACGACCACGCCGGGCTGCCTGTAGCATCGAGCCAATTGTTCGGCGGGCCGCCGTCGGTCCGGGGGTCGGACCAAACGTAGTAGTCCCGGTAGTCCGCCCCTCGCCCGGTGCTGGCGTCGAGGAACCACGGGTGCTCATTAGAGGTGTGGTTCGGGACCAGGTCCAGCATCACCGAGATCGCTCGTTGTGACGCTTCGGCGATCAGGTGGTCGAGGTCTGCGAGCGTTCCCAGGTCAGGATGGACGCCGTAATAGTCGGACACGTCGTAGCCCCAGTCCTTATTGGGTGACGGCATCGTGGGCGAAAGCCATATCGCGTCGACGCCCAGCCATTTCAGGTAATCGAGACCCTCGGAGATGCCGATCAGGTCACCCGTTCCGTCGCCGTCGGAGTCGCGCCAACTACGAACATAAATCTGGTACACGGTGGCGTGCTGCCACCACGGTGACTTGTCTGCCATGGCCGCCAGTCTTCCAGGCGCCTCCGGCAGGCGCATTCCGGCCGCGTCATCCTCGGGACGTGCCGCGTCAGCCTCTGGACGTGCCGCGTCAGCCTCTGGACATGCCGCGTCAGCCTCTGGACATGGCAGGCTTAGTGCGTGGCCGGCTCACGTCGTTTCGTTGTGGTGGGCGCCAGCCTGGCGGGGGCAAAAGCGGCCCAAACGCTGCGAAAGGCGGGCTACGAGGGTGCCATCACCCTGGTGGGCGAGGAACCAGTGCGTCCGTATGAGCGGCCGCCGCTTTCAAAGGAGTACCTGCGGGGGGAGGCCGGGCGCGACCAGCTTTTTGTTCACGGGGAAGGGTTTTACCGGGCCGCTGATATCGAACTTCGGGTCTCTGAGCGGGTCACAGCGGTCGACGTCGACGCCCGCACGGTAACCCTGGGACCGGAAGAGCGCCTGGCGTACGATTCCTTGCTCCTGTGCACCGGTGCCCGGCCCCGACGCCTGGCTCTGCCGGGTGGCGACCTCGAAGGGGTCCACTACCTGCGTGACCTGACGAGCGCGGACGGGCTAAGGGCCGCCATCAAAAGTGCCGCGCAGGTCGTCGTGATCGGAGCGGGCTGGATCGGCTGCGAGGTGGCGGCTTCTGCCCGCCAGTCAGGTGCTCATGTCGCCATGGTGGAAGTCGCCGAGTACCCGTTGCAAAAAGTGCTCGGGCGTGAGCTCGGCCAGTTTTACCGGGCCGTCCATGCCGACCACGGAGTCGAGATGCACTTCAACGCCCGTCCAGAGGCCCTGCTCGGTTCCGTGACGGTCGAAGGGCTCCGGCTAGCCGACGGGCGCACGCTGGCGGCCGACGTCGTCGTAGTGGGCACCGGGGCAGAGCCACGCGCGTCGAGCTGGCTGAGCACGCCGGGATCGAGACGCGCAACGGCGTGCTCACCGACCAGTACCTCGAGACCTCCGTCCCGGGCGTTTTTGCCGCCGGCGACGTGGCCAATTCGTTCCACCCATTGTTCGGGGAGTACCTGCGGGTAGAGCACTGGTCTAACGCACGCCACCAGGGCCCGGCCGCGGCCCGGAACATGATCGGCCGGCGGCGGGAGCCCTATGGGCGCGTGCCGTATTTTTACTCCGACCAGTACGACGTCGGGATGGAGTACACAGGGTACGCGCCGGCGTGGGACGAGGTGGTCGTGCGCGGCGACGTTGAACAGCATAAGTTCATTGCCTTTTGGACGAGGTACGGCCGCGTCGTCGCCGGGATGAACGTCAACATCTGGGACGTCTCACAGGACATAAGCGAACTGGTCGCGTCCCGCCGGGAGGTGGACAACGAGAAGCTGGCTGACCCTGACATCCCGGTCGCAGACCTCTGAGCCAGGTCTTTGTCCGGCTTCTTCAACGCTTTCTCCCCTCCTGCCCGGGTTGGCTGAATTGTTGCACGTTCCTCGTTTTGTACCCAAAGAGGGGCAACGCTTTTGGTCAAGCACGCCCTCCAGTTACCTGGCCACGCGGCCGCCGGTGGCGCTCCGCACCGCCACTCCAAAAGCGCGTCGGCCCTACAGGTAATTGGGAAGCTCGCGGCGGTACTCCGGGAAATAGCGGGAGATAACGTCGAGGCTGAACCTGGGCAGTATCGAGGTGGCGGGCTCCCGGTCCAGCAAAAAGGCGAATGACGCCCGGACGAGGTCCTCGCCCGAAGTACCGCCGAGGCCCAGCTCGGCCTCCATCCCGTTCGGCACCGACACGATGTGGCCCGTCTCGGCCTTGCCGGCGCGCACCTTGACCGCGAAGTTGCCGTCGCTTTGGCGGGCGACAAGCACGGTGGGCGGGTTTGGCATCGAGACCAAGGTACTCTGCGCCGCACAGGCAGCAGCGCGTCGGGCTACCCGGCCCGACCAGCGATACGGCTACCGGCTTCACGGCTAAAACGGTGCCATGGACACCGTCGAGTTACGCGTCAGTACGTCCGGCCGGACTGTGGTCCCGCTCACAGAAGAAGTCCTGCAGTTTTGCGCCGGTCGTGGTGACGGCCTGTGCTCGGTCTTTGTCCCTCACGCCACGGCTGGCCTGGCTCTGATGGAGGTGGGGTCAGGGTCGGAGGCCGACCTCATGGCTGCTCTGGAGTCACTGCTGCCGCGCGACGACAGGTACCGGCACCGCCACGGTTCCCCCGGCCATGGCGCGGACCACGTACTCCCGGTCTTCGTCTCACCGTCGCTCGTGTTGCCGGTTTTCGCCGGCCTCCCCGCTCTTGGCCCCTGGCAGAGCGTGGTCCTGGTCGACACCAATCGCGACAACCCGGACAGGCGGGCTCGCCTGAGCTTCCTGGCCGGTTAGGGGCGGCCACTTGGGGCGGCCGGTCAGGGCGCATGGGGGGACGGCCCGGGGGCGCGGCAACCCGGCGGCGGGACTTCGTGGCCCGGCGCCGGTACCGGTAGTCGTTCAGTGCTTGGGCCGGGCCCGGTAGACCGAGACGCAGAGCAGTACGGCGACCATGGCCGGGAAAGCGGCCACGGCCACGGCGTTCAGGGAGAAGACCTTGACCAGAACGGCCACTATGCCGAGGGCAATCAGTGCGCCGACGAGAAGTTCGGGCGTGTCGCCCACCAGGAAGTCCAGCCAGAAGTGCCCGAAGGCCTTGAGCCAGCGGCGGGCCAGAGGCTGCCCTGCTCCGCTCTTTTCCGTCTCCGGTTTGGCGGTCATCGGTTGGGCTGGTGCGGCATCACACGATCAACTGACTTGTGCCGCCGCCTGGCCGGGCTGCACACGCGGCATGCTCGAGCGCAGCGCCTGGACCAATAGCCACATCACGATGGCGTACACGCCGACCAGGACCGGTATGGCCAGGTCGGAACCGGGCCAGCGGACCCCGAGCCCCTCTCCCGCCCAAAAGGTGCCGAAGGAAACGAGCATCACGCCGACGACGGTCTTCATGGCGTTCTCGGGCACGCCGGCCAGCTGGTGAGCGACAATGGCGCCGACGATGGCCACGACGATCACCGCGGCGGCGGCCGCCGCGGCGGCCAGGCCCAGCTGGTGGCTGCCCCCGCCCAGGCCGAGGACGATGATCACCACTTCCAGTCCCTCGAGGAAGGTGCCCTTGAAGGCGACCGCAAACCCGGTGGCATCTCGCTTTGGGCGTTGAGCGCCCGGTACCGCTCCCGCCTGAACTGTCAGCCCCTGAGGGCCAGTCGTTGACGGCCCTTCTCCGGTCTCCGAGAGGGCTTCGACCTGGTCCTGGAAGATGGCGTCCTCATCGTGTTTTGCCTTGAGGCCCACCGCCCGCAGCGCCGCCTTGCGCAGCCACTGCAGCCCAAAGATCAGCAACAGGGCCCCGATGACGACGCGGAGGACGTCAATGGGCACCAGGTAGATCAGCGCCGGCCCGAGCAGCCCGACCAGTACGGCCAGCACGACCAGGGCCACGGCCGTACCCTCGAGAGCCGAACGCCAGCCTCTGGACACGCCGGCCGCCACGATAATGGTCAGTGCCTCGACGCTCTCCACGGCGCTGGCCAGGAAAACCGCTACCGCTAGCGTCACGGAGCTACTGGTGTGCATGCTCCTCCTCGGCCCGGGGCTCGCTTTGCTCAGCCAGGTTACCCGAGGTGGCGCCGGCGTCGCCTTCCCCGCCCAGCACCAGGCAGCCCTCGGGGCTCAACCTGACGCCAACGGCGCTGCCCCGGTCCCAGCGTTTCTCCGAGAACACCCGGGTAAACAACAGCTGGCCATCGCCCGCCAGGGCGTGTTCGTAACCGCGCCCGCAGAACGCGACGTCGCGCACCTGGGCCATGAACTGGGCGTCTTCGGGCGCCACGATGCGTACCGCCGCCGGCCGGACAAACATGCTGAGCGGCCCATCCGGGCTCGGCCTGGTGGGCAAGTTAGCCGTGACGGTCACGTCGGAAGCCTGCCCCGGCAGGCGGACGGCCACCAGTTCTCCCATCACCTCGGCGGCGTCCTCGCGGTACAACGCTGCCGCCGGTGCGCCGGCCAAGACAACCGGGACCTCGGCGGCGATGCCTGTGAAACGGGCCACGAACGGGCTCGCGGGCCGCAGGTAGAGCTCTTCGGGCCGGCCCAGTTGTACCAGTCGGCCCTCGCTGAGCACCCCTACCCGGTCAGCCAGCGCGAAGGCTTCGGCCTGGTCGTGGGTGATGTACACCGAGGTCGCCCCGCTATCGCGCGCCAGGGTGGATATCTCGAGGCGGAGCTGCTCGCGAAGGTCGGCGTCCAGGTTGGACAGCGGTTCGTCGAACAGCAGTAACCCCACGCCCCCCACGAGTGCCCTGGCCAGCGCCACCCTTTGCTGCTCACCGCCCGACAGTTCGTTGGGGTAGCGGTCGGCCAGATGGCTGAGCCCCACGCGCTGGAGCATCGACCGCGCCCGCTGGCGCGCCGCACCGTGACCGATTCGCATCTGGCGGACCGGGAACTCTACGTTGCGCAGTGCCGTCATGTGGGGCCACAAGGCGTAGTCCTGGAAGACCATGGCCAGGCGTCGACGCTCGGGGGGCAAGTGCACGCCGGGCCCGGCCACCACCCGGTTGTCTATGGATATCGACCCGTCCGTCAGGCGCTCGATGCCGGCCAGGCAGCGCAAGAGGGTTGTCTTACCGGACCCGGAAGGGCCCAGCAACACGAGGAACGTACCGGGGTCGATGTGTATGTGCACGTCCGACAGGGCCGCCTTCGTGCCGAACGACTTCGTGACCCCGACAACATCGACGCTTTCGCCCCCGCCCGGCGCACCGGAGTTAGGGGCGGTGCTGTCCAACCCCACCGCGTCCGCTGAGATGACGGCCTCGGCCAAGGGACCGCCACCCCCCCACGCGTTGCCAACCGCGAGGAGCGAGGAGCCGGAAGCCACCGGAGACGAGGGCGATCACGGCGAACACAAGCAGGAGAGCGAGGACCGTCATGGCCGTGCCGATGTCGTAGTGATAGTTGCTGACCCACGAATTTATGGCGACGGAGATGGGCTCCTGACCGGGGGGGTAGAGCAGCTGGGACACCGGCAGCTCGAAGAACGTCTTGGTGAACGTAACCAGCCACGCCAGCACCAGGACACGCGACACGAGCGGCACGTATGCCGACCGCATGGCCGACAGCGCCCGGGCACCGTGGACCCTTGCCGCCTCGACCAGTGAGGTATGGACCTGTGCCACCTGGCCCACCATGATCCGCGACTGCGTGGGCACGCTCGTGGCCAGGTAACCCATGACGAGCAAGGGGAGCGTCTCGTACAGGTCGAGGCCGAAGCGGCTGGCCACCGGCAGATTGAACGCAAAGATGTACCCGGCGCCGAGCACGATGCCCGGGAGGGCGATGGAACCCAGCAGGAGCAGGTCGCCGGCCCTGGTAAAGCGCCCGGGCCGGCGGTGCGCCAGCAGCCGGGCGACGGCCAGACCGAGGACAGCCGTGACGGTCGCAGTGATGGCGGCCAGCTTGGTCGAGAGCAAGAGAGGAGCGGCCAGGGCGCTCGCTCCTTCGACCTGGACGTGGCCGTACGATGTCGAGCCCGATAGCACTTCCCGGTAGGCGTTGAGGGTGAGGTCGTGGGCACCGATCACAACTCCGAGGTTGCTGACAAAAGAGCCGTAAAAAGCCCCGAGCGCAGGAGCGCCGAGCGCAAGCAGGAAAAAGCCCGCGACGATGGTCGTCAGCGCCCATTTTGCCGGCCTCCCCAGTCGGTGGCGCGTCGCGGCGCGGGTACGCCCGCTCAGGATGGCGTACGAGCGACCCCGCGTGACCCGGGACTGCAGCGCCAGCGGGATGGCGGCTGAGAGCAGCAGCAGGATGCTGAGGACGCCGGCTACCCCGAACTGCGCCGGCAGGTTGCTAATCGCTTCGTAGATGCCGTAAGTCGCCATCTGAAAATGAGACTGGAAGGCGAGGGTCGAAGAGACCCCGAAGTCGCTCATCGTCTCGGCGAACACCAGGGCGACCGAGGCCAGGACGGCCGGAGCCAGGACCGGTAGCACGGTCCTGGCGGTTGCCATCTTGCCTCCGCCGTGCACCCGCACGGCCTCCTCGTACTGGCTGCCGAGGCCACCGAGAGCGGCTGAGATCGTCAGGTACGCAAAGGGGGCGTTGGCCAGCGCCAGCACGAAGACGACCCCCGCCGGCCCGAAAAAGATGTGGTACGCAAAAGAGGCGTTGATACCCATCTGGGCGAAAACGCCGTGCGGCTCGAGAAGGTACTGCCAGCCCTGGGCCATCAGGTAGGTGGGGACGAGGAGGAGTGCCCACATGAGACCGGGCCAAACGCGTCGTGCGCCTACGTTTGTCCGTTGTACGAGCCAAGCCAGGCCACCGCCGATCAACAGGTCGAGGGCGCAGACGGCGCAGCTCACCCATATGGAGTTCGCCAGGCCCTTGAAGGCAGAAGCCTGGAACGCCTCGCTGAACGCTGACAGCGTGAACCAGGAGCTGCCCTGGCCGAACAACCGGGGCATGAAGGTCTGTAACAGGAAGGCCCCAACGGGGACGGCGACGAGGACGCACAGGATGAGCCAGACGATCCATGCGCCGGCATAACGACGGAGGACGTCGGTTGTTGAGGCCCAAAGGGCCTTGATACCGCGCCGCGTCGGCGCCGCCGCGGGTTCGCCCGCCGGTTCGGCGATGGTGGGGCCAGCCCCGGCGGGGCTGGCCCCTTTGGGTTCTTGAAGCGCTAGGGGGATCCCCTGCGACATCTTCCCTTCTCGGTTACTCTAAGCGGTTTGTTACTTCTTCCGCGCTGTTAGTCGTTTTTCGGCTACTCGACGATGTTGTCGGTAAACCAGGTATTAACCGTGTCCTCGCGGGAACCCCAAGTGTAGGGGTTGATCGTCTGGCTCTTGAAGCTCGACAACGCGGGCAGCGCTTTGAGCGGGTTCACGCCTTGCAATACCGGCCAGTAAAGCGAGTCACCGGTGGGGTCGCCGGATTGCATTAGTTGTTGACCCTGGGTCGAGAGGACGAACTCGATAAATTTCTCGGCTTCGGCCTGCTCGGCCTTGGGGGCTTTTGCGTCGATCCCGATTGCGCTCGGCAGCGCCGTGACTGGTGGGAGGAACTTCACTTTGATATCGGGGTCTTTCAGGCCTGCGCCGATGCCGGCCGAGCTCTGGATCAAAGCGAGCTTGATAATGCCGGCTTCGAGAGCGGCCAGCGTGTCCCCATTTGTCAAGTAAACGTGGAGGCCATTCTTGTTGAGGTTGGTGTAGAATTGCTCGCCCTGGCTGACCCCGCCAAGGTAGTTCATCATCCCGGCCACGAAGGGATAAGTGGGGCCGGAGACGGCGGGGTCGTTCATACCGATGTCGCCGTTCCACTTGGAAGAAAGCAGCTCTTGCCACGTCGTGGGCGGGCCCGTGACGGTCTTGTCGTCGTACACGAGCGTACCGGCCATCGTTAGGCCGGTGGGCACATAGCTCTTATCGGACGGGACAGCTTCCTTGCCCAGGGTGTTCCAATCGACTGTCGGCTCCCAACCCTTCATGAGCAGGCCCTGCTGGTCGAGCGAAGCGAAAGCCGTCGCACCGTCGACCCACAAGAGGCCCCATTTAGGGTTGTTTTTCTCTGCTTCTACCTTGGTCAGGAGCGGCCCGGTGCTGTCGTCGTCCAGCTCCACCGTGATCCCGGTGGCCTTTTGGAAGGCGGTGGTCTCGGTCGAGTCATAGCCTTGAGCGGAGTAGACAACGAGGGGCGGTCCTGATGAAGTGGTGGCCGCGGCGGCGGGGCCGATGCCACTCGTGAGGGTGAGTGCCGCACCGGTCAGCGCGGCGCTGACCAGTCCGGTAACCGCGGAGCGTGTTGTCTTAGCCCGCGGCAAAGCATTTCTGGGGTTGCTAGGCATGGGATGACAGTAAGCCCGTCAAGTTTAACCCGCGGTTACCGACGATAAACCGAGAGGTAACGAAGACCTTAATTCGAGGGAAAATTTGAGAAAATCCCGCCACCACGTGGGCCTCATTGCATGCTATGTGCAGCGGTAATTTAGGTCAACCTAAAAAGGCGAAAAATTAGGTCGACCTAAAAGGTGGGGGCCGTTGTTTCACGGCGGGGCCACGGCTCAACCTGACCGGGCGGCGACGCAGAGCGGTTGGTTGCGGGTTGCGCCGCCCTCGCCGGGCCGTACGGCCACGCCGGTGGTCCCCCGCCGGGCAGGCAGGGCAACGGCGCCGGCATAGCGCGGCCTCCGGGGACCTCCGCCCGGATTGCCACTTCAAGACCCCGCTTTCCTTCCGGAAGACGTCCCGGGCGGCAACCAGACCGAAGGTGACCTGTCGCGGCGCTAGTTTGGCGCCCTGATGGCAAAAAGAGCGTTGGCCGTTGACCTCGGCTCTTCATCGGTCCGGGCGATCGTCTTCGAGACAGCCGGCGAGAGCGAGCTCGTCGCCGTAGAGGGCGCCCTGGCCAAGCGGCCGCGACAGCTCACGTCTGATGAACCGGGCCAAGCTACCTTCGACGCCGATGACTACGTGGCCGACCTGGTCAGTTGCATCGACGAACTACATGATCGCGGCCTCCTGGAAGGCGTCGGGGAGGTCGCCATGGACTGCCAGTGGCACTCCGTGATGGCTGTAGGCCGTGACGGCGGCCCGGCCAGCGACGTCGTTTCCTGGGCGGACACACGGCCGGACAGGCCGTTGACGGGCACCGCGCCCGATGCGCTGGAGGAACTCCGCCAGCGCACAGGGTGCGCATTTTCCCCGATGTACTGGACATGGCGGGTGCCGTGGCTCCGGGGTGTTTGTGCGGGGGGCCAGCCCGCCCGCTTCTTCGGCTTTTCTGAGTACGTCGGCCTGAAGCTGCTCGGCGACCCCTCAATGTCCGTCTCGATGGCTTCTGGGACGGGCCTGCTGGCCACGGCGACCCGAGACTGGGATGACCAGGCCCTCGAGCTCGCCTCGGCCGGGCGTGACGCGCTGGCACCCCTCGCGAAGCCCGGGTGGAGAGGCGAGCTGGGGAGCCAGTGGCGGCGGCGCTGGCCGGCCTTGGCCGGCGCTCCCTGGCATCCCGCGCTGGGCGATGGTGCCGCCGCCAACCTCGGCGTGGGCTGTGACAGGCCCGATCAAGCGGCCATAACCGTGGGGACGTCCGCCGCCGTCCGCTCCGTCAGGCGAGGCCCCGACACCTCGCGATCTGCCGTCCGGTCTCTGGCGCTACTGCGTCGATGACCAACGGACGGTCACGGGAGCTGCCTTTAGCAGCGGCGGCCAGCTCTACCGCTGGGCGCTGTCGTTGTGGGAAGGGAGCTCTTTCAGCGCCCGGGAGGAGGATGGTACGGGCAGCGACCCGTTCGGCCCCTCGGCATCGCTCAGGTACGACGTCTCGGTACCGGTCCCTGCCGGCAGCGATGGGGTCCTCGTCCTGCCGTGGCATGCTGGGACGCGCCCGCCGGCGCCAGCCGTCCCTGCCGGGCGGGGCGCCGTGCTGGGGCTCGGCCTCGGCCACGGGGGAGCCCACATCGTCTCTGCTGCTGTCGAAGCCGTCTGCTTCCAGCTCGCAGGCGGTCTGTCCGACCTCGAGTTGAGTGCCGGCCAGCAGTCCCGCGCAGCCAGTTCGCCGGCGGGGCAGGTGCCCGGCAACGTGCCAATGGAAGTAGTCGTGAACGGCGGCGCCGTCGAGGGTTCCCGCTGGTGGAAGGAACGGCTGGCGGCCGCCCTGGCCCGGCCGGTGCTGTGCTCGAGCGTCCCGGAAACGACGGCCCGAGGTGCGGCGGCCGATGCGCTTCGTGTCGAGCTCGGAGCCCGAGGCATCGAAGGTGAGATCGTCGAGCCGGTCCCCGCGGACGTCGAAACGCTGGCCGCGGCCCGCCGGCTGTGGTCCGAGTACTACGAGGTCCTGCTGCCCATTGTCACAAGGCGGAGCCTCTGAAGCGACAGACTAGGGGTCGTGGTTGACACTGGAGCGCAGACCGCGCGAGCGCGGTCTGTCAACGTAGGCAGTCTCGTGGCCAACCCGGCCAAGGCGGGGGCAACGGCCGTGGCAAAGCCGGCCGTGGCCTGGCCAGTCCCGGTCCGCCCGCCCGGCACCAAGGGTGCGAGCGGCGTCGAGGGCGACATCGCCGCCGGTGACGACTTGCCGACGGAGATGTGGGCCACCATCAAGGTGAAGCTCGGTTGACCGGGGCGGGGGGCCGGTCGATCGGCCCCGTCGTAACGGTGGCCGTTGTGACCGCGGTACTTACCATCGCGGGGTGCTCCAGTGGTGGTGGTCACGCGGCGGCGACGACGGCGGTTACGGCCAAGAAAACCGATGCGACCGCCGGGTCCGGCGCCGCGCACGCAACCAGCGCCCCGACCGCACCGGCCACGTTCGCAGGGCCGGACGGCGTCGAGGCCCGCTGGGTGGTCCAGGAGAACAAGAAGCTGGGGACGACCGCCTGGCGCCTCTCCGGCGAAGCAAATGGTGCCTCAATAAATGGTTTCGCGAACGTCACAGCCGCCAGCGGAGGCCAAAAAGTCAGCCTTTACGTGACGACACATGCCGACCGTTACCACATCAGTGCCTACCGCATCGGCTACTACGGCGGCACTGGAGGCCGACTCGTCTGGAAATCGGGCGAATTAAAAGGGGTGACCCAACCCAACTGCACGATGACGACGAGCACCAACATGGTGGCGTGCGACAACTGGGCCCCCTCCGTCACCGTCACTATTGGGCCGCAGTTCGTCCAGGGTGACTATTTGTTCAAGCTCGTGGCCGACCCCGGGCAGCAGAGCTATATACCACTTGCCGTCTGGGACCCCTCCAGCCATGCCACCTACGTAATCCAAAACAGTGTCCTGACGTGGCAGGGCTGGAACAACTGGGGAGGCTACGACATGTATGGTGGCGCCCCGCCGGGCCAGACGCCCCAGTATGCCAACCGGGCGCTCGTCGAGTCCTTTGACCGGCCTTATGCCAATGGCAATGGTGCGGGTGACTTTATGGCTCTCGAGTACCCGCTCATTTATTGGGCCGAGCAACACGGCCTCGACGTGACCTACTGGACCGACGTCACGTTTGCTCAGTTCCCCTATCTGCTCGAGGACCACAAGGTGCTGCTCACCCTGGGCCACGACGAGTCCTGGACCCTGAGGGAACGAAATGGCGTAGTTGCGGCCCGGCAAGATGGGGTCAACGTCATTTATTTTGGCGCTTCGCCTGTTTTGCGCCACGTGCGGCTCTTGCCGAGCACCATGGGCCGGGACCGCGAAGAGGTCGATTATCGCGACCCGACGGCGGATCCCATATACGCCACAGACCCCCTGAACGCCACCGGCAACACGTGGGAGCAGCCTCCGGCGGACGACCCGCCGAGCGAAGTCGTGGGTGACACGTACCAGGGTTATGGGCTTGACGACCCGATGGTAGTTACGGACGCCAATAGTTGGCCTTTCGCAGGTACAGGTGTTACCAACGGTACGCGGTTGAACGGGATAGAGGCGGGTGATTACGACGCTTATGACACGACACAGCCCGATCCTCCCAATGTCGAGGTCCTGTCGCATTCCCCCGTCCAGCCTGAGGTAGGCCACCTGATGTACGCCGACATGACGTACTACACGTGGCCGCAGGGCGATGGCGGGGTGCTGGCAACGGGCACAATTGGTTGGATCCCGGCCCTCGAGGCGTGCACGGGCACCCTTCCGTCCTGCCCGTCCGCCGTTGTCCAGGCCGTTACAGGCAACATACTGCGTCTGTTCGGGGACGGGCCGGCGGGCAAGCACCACCCCTCCGCAGCCAACTGGCAGCAGTACTACTGAGCCCCGCCGGCCCTGAGCGCGCTAATACAAGGCCTTTTAGCCTATAAATGTTTTCCCGCTGACGACCTCGGTGAAGCCGAGCTTCTTCAGGTCCTCTTGCTGTTTGCGGCTGTTGCGAGCGCGGCGCACGACGCTTATGACCACGCCGGCCTCTCTTGACCTGCGGGTGTGGGCGAGCTCCAGGCATTCCAACAGCTCCTGGTCGTTTTCACAGGTCACCGCCAACTTTCGTTCCCCCGAGGCAAAAGTAGCGCTGTCAACCATGTCGCAGATCCGTTCGAAGCCGATCGAGAAGCCGCACATAGGCAAGTCCGGGGCGCCGAAGCGCGCCGTCATGCCGTCGTAACGGCCCCCGCCGGCCAGGGAGTAGGGGACATCGGGGTGTGACACCTCGAAGATCTGGCCCGTGTAATAACCCATACCTCTGACCAGCGCGGGGTCGAATCGAGCGGAGATGCCCTCGACGCGCAGCGCAGAAAGGGTCCGCAGCAGATCGGCCCCGGCCGGGCTCTCCCCGGTCAGGTCGTCGCCAATCAGCCGTCCGAGCAGCCGGGCCACGGCGCCCGCGTCATAGCCATTGCCCACCAGTTCAGAACTGACACCGTCGGCACCGGCTTTGTCGAGCTTGTCAAGGGTAATGTAGACCTCACCCGGGTTCGAGAGCGGTCCCAGGTGCTCCTCCACCGTCCCCCGCAGCAGTCTCCGGTCGTTGAGCCTGATGGTGGAGCCACCGATCCCGACGCTCCGCAGGGCGTCCATGGTGGCGCTGCACAGCTCCACTTCGGCCGCGATGCTGGCCTCGCCCACGATATCTATGTCGCACTGCGTGAACTCCCGGTAACGACCGCGTTGGGGACGTTCGGCCCGCCAGACCGGGGCGACATGGGCAACTTTCAACGGCGTCGGTAAGTCGTTGAGATGGCTGGCGACAAAGCGCGCCAGCGGCACGGTCAAGTCGAAGCGCATCCCGAGGTCGGCGAGCTCGCCCCCGGACTTCAGCTCTTCTTCAAGCCGGGCGCCGCGCTTCAGGACCTTGAAAATGAGCTTCTCGTTCTCGCCGCCCTGGCTGCCCGTCAGCACCTCCAGGTCTTCGAGGGCCGGCGTCTCGATGACCTCGTAGCCGTAGCTGGCATAGACGTCCAGGATGCGCCCGGCGACACGCCGGCGTAACTCCGCCTCCGGCGGCAGGATGTCCCTCATGCCGCGAACAGTTTGAGCACGTTGTGCCACGGTGGCTAGCCTCGCGGGACAGCCACCTTTACGCAAGGCAATTAGGGGCGCAAAGAAATTATGGCTCGGGCTGCGGATTTGCCGGCCGGCGCCGTTGCCTGGACGCGCAATTGAGGATAACGCCGCTCTCCGTCCGTGCCTACCTGGCCACAAAAGTGGCAACCGGTTACGTCATGGCCTGCTTGACCATAATCGTCTTGTACATAGCGGCGGCCACCATCCCCGTGCACTTTACGGCCGAAGGTGGCTCCTTATGACGGTGCCCAGCCTTGTTTGGCCTGGTGCCCTTCGCCGGGTACGATGAAACGAAGCCGGTGAATCAGGTGCGAGCGGCATCTGCTGGAGTACCCGCCGCCAGTTCCATGGCGGCAACATCAATTTTTTTCATCTCGAACATCGCCCTTATGGCACGCTCGGCCCGAGCGGGGTCCGGGTCAGCCAGCAGCTCGGGCAGCCGGTTGGGCACTACCTGCCAGGAGAGCCCGTATTTGTCTTTCAGCCAACCGCAGGCGCCCTCCTCGCCTCCTTCGGTAAGCCTGCTCCAGAAGTAGTCCACCTCGTCCTGGGAACCGCAGTTGACGACGAATGAGGTGGACTCATTGAACGTGTAGTGGGCCGGGCCCCGTTGAGGGCCAGGAAGTCCTGTCCGTTGAGCTGGAAGTGCACGACCATGACGGAACCGCTCGGGCCGGGCCTTGCGGGACCGTAGAGGGTGACGTCTACGATGCGGGACTCTTTGAATATTGACGTGTAAAACTCAGCGGCTTCCTCGGCCTGAGTGTCGAACCACAGGAACGGCGTGATCTTTGGCATCGCGCCCACCTTTCATGAATAGGAAAGTTGGTCATTGATTTGACGTCGGCACCGCCGGCCAGTCATCGCACGGCCAGATGACGTTGCTGTTGCTCGGACCTGAAGCAACATCGCGAGCAACGGGTGGTCAACACATCCGCCGCTTAGGCGGGCGAGGTCATTTCGTGGACTTCCTCCACGTCGGTGGCGGGAAGGAGGCGACGCAACCGCACCGCCACCGAACCGTGGGCGAACTCCCCGAAGCGGGAGCGGTGACGGGCGACGACCACCTTCGAGGCGCCAACCGAGCGGGCTAGCGCCGCCAGGGCGCTGGCGGCGGAGTCGCCCGCGACCTCGCTGTAATCCCCGCCCACCTGCTCGGTCAGGTCGCGGTAGTGCTCGAGCACGTCTTCGCGGGCCCCGGCCGATCCGTCGTTCAGCCTGGCATGAGCAACAACGAGGTCAGCGTCGTCATCGGTGGCCAGCTCCACGGCTCTGCGGATCACCGCTTCGCCCCAGTCAGAACCGGACACACCGGCCAGGACCACGGGCCGCGGGGCCGGTTGGACCAGGCCGCGCCGAGCAAGCAGGTCAGCGCCCACCTCGTCTACGGTGCCGGCGAGCCAG
Organism: uncultured Acidimicrobiaceae bacterium; assembly: GCA_963754115.1. Classification (GTDB taxonomy): domain Bacteria; phylum Actinomycetota; class Acidimicrobiia; order Acidimicrobiales; family Palsa-688; genus Fen-671. The sequence continues at coordinate 628,079 of CAVWFC010000011.1, forward strand.
GCTTGTCCGAGCTCGCTGAGCGCCTCGAGGTTGACGGCCCGGAAGTAGTCAGCCAGAGCGCCCCCTACCCGGTCCGCCGAGTACACGTGGCCGGACGCGATCCTTCGACGCAATTGGTGGGCTGGCATATCGACGAGGACTACGTCGCCCCCGCGCACGAACTCGTCCGGCACGGACTCAACCGTGCCCGTACCGGTCACGCGGGCTACGTAGTCGCGGGCTGAGACCAGGTTGGCCACGTTGAGCGTGGTGAGGACGTCCGCCCCGGCGGCCAGCAGGTCGGCGACGTCCTTCCAGCGCTTCCGGCTCCCGTCGGGGAGGCTGTGCGCCAGCTCGTCGATGATCACGAGGTCCGGTTGGGTGGCCAGCACCGCCGGGACGTCCAGTTCTGCAAATTCATGTCCTCTGTAGGTCACCCGGCCCGGGGCGACCACCTCCAGGCTGTCGAGCTGGGCCTGCGTTTCGGACCGCTCGTGGTTCTCGATCCACCCCACTACAACATGCTCGCCGTCAGTTGCCCGGCGCTTGCCCTCGCTCAACATGGCGTAGGTCTTGCCCACGCCGGGCGCGGTGCCGAGGAAGGTCGTCAGCCGGCCCTCGACTCCCACAGGCTCTCCCATACCATCGAGCACAGTCAGCCCGATCGTACCGACCGAGCCGGCGTAGCGGCCGGGCGAGAACGGGCAAGACGGCTAGCCCGGACGTGGCGCGCGCCTGAGCGCAGCACGGTACGCGAAGGCGTCTGCTCCCGCGCTCCAGGTGTGGTCGAGGTCTGAGCCAGGCGGGTAGCGACGGTCGAGCTCGAGGACCACCATGCCGTGGGCAAAGGACCACAGCGCCTGCGCCAGGTAGGCGTCGCCCGTTACCACGTACCACGGGTTGCCGGCCCAGTCCTCGAGGCCCGGGGGGAGCGCTTCTCGGTGCAGGGCCCGGCGGTCGCCAGGCGGTACAGGTGGGGATGGGCAAGGCTGTGCCGGCGGTAAGTACCGAGCAAGTTGACCAGGCCATCATCAGCGGGGCCCAGGTGGATGGCGGCGTGGGTCACCTCACCTATATCGACCAGGGCGTCCGCTACGAGGGCCATCTCCAGGGCAGACTTGTTGGCGAAGTGCTTGTACAGCGACGGCGCCTGGATGCCGAGCACGTCTGCTACCCGTCGCATGGTCAGGGCCTCCGGCCCCTCCTCTTCGAGCACCTGGCGTGCCGCCTCCACGACCTGGCTGGCCCGTCGGGTCCGGGGCCGAGGCTTTGGAGGTCGGTCGACCTCACCAGGAAGCAGGGTGACGTCGCCGGCTCTGGCGCCCGCCTGCGGAGCCGTCTCCTCGCCAACCTCCCGCTCACCCGGGTTCGCAATCACGTCAACTTTGCTTCTCCCCGAGGAGGAACACAGGGTGCTTTGGGGCGATGCGCAGCAGGTCTTCGTCGCTCGAATCAGCGCTTACGCCGTCGAAGAACATCCCGACCTCCATCTTCCACCTCCGAAGGTAGGCGCGAAGGACCGGGGGTTTTTCGTTGTCGGACAGCTCGCGTGCCACCCGTTCATCGCGTTTGTGGCCCAGAACCAGCACCAGCCGGCCGTTGTCCGCCCGTACGTTGCGGGCCCACTGGCTATCACCGCGGGGCGACACGAGGTACTCGTGGCCCTCGAGTTGGAGCAGATTGACCGGAGTGCGACGGGGGGCACCCGTAGAGCGACCCTTGACCTCGAGTACCCGGCTGCCCCAGATGCTGATCCCGAGGCCCATCGCAGCCACGATTAGTGGGTTCATCATTCGGCGCACGAACGGCCCCGGCTTACGGTAGGCGTTTGACTGCTCGGCCATCTTCGGCTCCTTTCGACCGTCAGCTGCCTTAGCTAACACTATTAGCTAATGGTAGCTAACAGCGTTAGCCGTGTCAAGGGGTGTGGCCGTCGAGGGTGTGGCTGTCGAGGGTGTGGCCCGGCGGGCAAAATGGCTTGCTCGTGGCGACGCTCGTCTGAGACATTTCATTGTGGCGCCCAGGACCTTCGACGAACTGGTGGACGAGGCCGTAGCCGTGCCGGTGGAGGGGTGGGACTTCTCCTGGTTCGAGGGCCGGGCGACCGAAGAGCGCGCTCCATGGGGCTATTCCCGGCTGCTGGTTGACCGCCTCTCCGCGGCTGGCTCCGTGCTCGATGTTCAGACCGGCGGCGGCGAGGTGCTGGCCGAGGCCTTGGCTCAAGCTTCGCCCGTGCCGGGCCATCTAGCGGCCACGGAATCGTGGCCACCCAACCTGGAGATTGCCAGGCGTAACCTCGGCCCGTACGGCGCGGCAGTGATGGAGGTGGGCGACGCGGCCGCCCTGCCCTTCGACGACGAGGTGTTCGACCTGGTCGTGAGCAGGCACCCGGTCGTCACCGTATGGGAAGAAGTAGCGCGTGTCCTGCGCCGGGGGGGTTCCTACGTGTCCCAACAGGTCGGGGCCGCTTCCAACCGCGAGCTATACGAGTTCATGATGGGCCCTCAGCCGGATAGCTCGGCCTGTTTGTCATCATCGCCGCGCCGGCCGGAGCTGGCGGTGGAGTCCGCTACCGCCAACGGCCTGGTGGTCACCGACCTCCGGCAGGCCTCGTTGCGGGTCGTGTTTTACGACGTTGGTGCGGTTGTGCATTTCCTTCGTAAGGTGCTCTGGACGGTGCCTGGCTTCACCGTCGAACAATACCGGGACCGGCTGCTGGCGATGCATGAGCAAATTCAGGCAGAAGGCCAATTTGTGGCTCACGCCCAGCGATTTCTGATCCAGGCGGAAAAACTTTCCTAACGCAGGTCACGCCCTCAGTGCGATGGCCCGACGCGTTCGACGTCCGGCGGTACCGATCAGTAGCACCCGGGCTTCGGCCCCGGCTGTCATCACGGCCCTGGTGCTCGCAGGCTCGTCTGGAGGGTCAGGTCGCTCCGGGAACTCTGGCCAAATACGTTCAGCGGCTCGGCTCGTCGCCTGCCCGGATGTAGAGCCGTGCGCTTGGGCGGTAAAGGCCGGGCCCTTGCTTTTCAGTCCGCGTTCGGCCCAGTTATATACCGGAATCTGGTCAAAAGTCGTACCCAACGCGGGTGGCGTGTCGCAAGATACGCCCCAGCGGCACCATAAACGGGGGGATCGGGACCACTTTTGGTCGCTTTTGACCGGCTCGACCGCGCTGGAGTAGAGGGTGCCAGCAAACCTTGATCGCGCGAACCTGCCGTCAGTGAAACGCGCTGCGGTGCGGTGCGGCGCCGTGCGGTGCGGTGCGGTGGAAGCGTGGCGGGGGCGTTCCCCGGTGGAAGCGTGGCGGGGGCGTTCCCCGGTTTTGTGAAGCGTGACGCGAGACCATTTTCACTCCGGCTGGCGACAAACGGCCTCGATATTGTTGCCGTCCGGGTCGCGAACAAATGCGCCGAAGTAATTGGCGTCGTATTCAGGCCAGAGCCGGGGCTCGTAGAGCACAGGCGCCCCTTGTGCCACCGCGGCGGCAAAGAACTCTCTCACCCTTGTCCGGTCGGTAGCCTCAAATGCGAGATGCGATTCTCGAGAGCCGTCACCGGTGGTGCGCTTTCCTATCCAGAACTCCGCTCTCGGCCGCACACCGTAACCGATAGCGTCCCCGAAGTCCATGATGCGCTCGCCCCCGAGAGGGGACAACACGGCATCGTAAAAGGCGGCACTGGCGGCGACGTCGCCACACTGGATCGAAAGGTGGTCTATCACGTCCCAATAATGGCCGACTGGCCCGGAGAGGCAGGGGAGGCGGGCCGCCTGCTCTCGAGCCTTAGCCCCGGCTGGCCCGGGCGCGGCGCTTGCCCTCGTGCATCGCCTGGACACGAGCAACCGGGATAGCGTGACCCTCCTCGATGAGCGCCGCACTGAGAGCCTGTGGGGCCGGCATCTCGCTTGCCCAGGGGTTGCCCTCGTCGAGGCGGGCGATGGCCGTATGGACGGTGAAGTCGGCAGGCACGATGTCATCGAGGTCGTCCCACCGGACGGGGAACGACACCGGGGTGCCGGGACGCACCCTGGGGCTATATGCGGCGACCACTGTGGCCCCGCCCACACGAGTGGAGTCGACGAACACTTTGCCGCCCCGGTCTTCCTTCATGAACGCAGTCGTGGCGATATCTGGGCCTAGGGCTTCGGCCCTCGCCGCAATTGCCCGGGTGATGGCCGCCGCGTCCCCCGGCGGCACGTCCTGGATCGGGACGAAGACGTGCAACCCCTTGGCGCCGCTGGTCTTGATCGCGCCGGCGAGCCCAGCGCCCGCGAGTGCTTGTCGCACGAACCGGGCGACCTGTACGGCCATCTTGAACGCATCGGCGTCGGGCGGGTCCAGATCCAGAACGAGATGGGTCATGTGGTCGGGATTGTCGATGCGTACGAGCGTCGGGTGGTACTCGACGGCGCGCTGATTGGCAAACCAGAGCAACGTACGACGGTCGTTGCACAGGGCGTAGGAGACATCGCGCTTGGAGGTCTCGGCCCAAAACCGTACTGTGCGGACCCATGACGGCGTGTACTTGGGGACGTTCTTTTGCATGAAGGCTTCCTGGCCGCGATGGACGCGGATGACCGAAAGGGGTCTGTCCTCCAGCTCGGGGATTATGCGGTCTGAGACTCCATCCAGGTAATCCACCAGATCCCGCTTTGTCGCGTTGGACCCGTCGAACAACGGCTCGTCGAGGTGAGTTAGGGGCACCCCGTCCCGTTCGGCGTCACTGCTTCGACCACTCATCCCAATAGGGACACTAACCCCACGACCTGAGGTCGCTGCCGGTTGACTGCGCTGGGCAGGCGCCGGGCCGGCCCTTTGCCTGCTCGAACCACCGGGCGGCTGGCGCCAGCTCACCGTACCTGACGGCCAGGTGGCCAGTTATGTTCCAGCGGCACGGGCCCCTCTCCGGTAGGGTCAAACCGAAGAACGGCTACGGGGGTCTAATGACAGGAACAGATCGGTTCACGCTCGGAGCGGACGTGAACTGCCGCGATGGCCAGTGCGGCCTGCTGCACAGCCTGGTAGTCGACCTGGCGGGCCGGCAACTGGCTCATTTGGTAGTCGAGCCCGAGCACCGCATAGGCCTCGGCCGGCTGGTCCCGATAGGACTTGTCGGTTCGACGACGAGCACGGTCGAGCTCGGCTGCGACCTCGCCGAGTTCAACGCACTGGCTCTGGCTGAGAGCACGCAAATCGTGCAGGACCTTGGCGCTGGCTATATCTTCTTGCATAGCGAGCCCCTATTGCGGCCGGAAGTGCATGAGGTCCTGCCTGAGGGAGAGGCGGGTCTCGGCTCAGGGACCTTGGTCTTGGCCACCGACGGGCCGGTGGGAAAGGTGGCCGGCTTGCTCAGCGCTCCCGATACTCATCTAGTTACGGCGATATTGGTGAACGAAGAACGTCATTTATGGGGCCGAAAAATGGTGGCCGTACCGGTCAGCGCCGTGGCCGGGTACGACGACGGCGTCCGCCTCAATATGTCGGCAGCCGAATTGGGAAGGGTGGTCTCGCCGTCGCCCAATTAGGCCCTGCTCGCCCGACGGACGTAGTTGGCGACCCGCGCCGGTCCGTTCTCAGCGCCTAAATACCAGGCGTCCCCCGGCGCACTCGGGCTTCCAGAAGGTCGGCGATCTCGACCCAGATGCGTGACCTGCGACGGCACTCGTCAGCGACCTCGTATACCCGGGACAGAGGCAGTCTCGCCAGGTAGGTGTGGAGATCCTCGAAAGCCACCGCCGTCCGGCTCAACCACGAGAACACATCGGCTAGTTCTGCCGGGACCGGAAGGGCCAAATCTCCTATCGGGCGTCGTCCAGCACCAAGGACCGTTGAGCGCAGGGTAAGGGCGACTTTGTCCGGGGGCGAGCCCTCCGACTTGGCCAAACGGGCGGCCATGCGCTGCACCGTAGAAGGGGCGACGCCGGCGGCTCCCGCCGCCTGTCTCACGCTGGCCAACGGGTTCTCGGCCATCACTCTGGCCACCGCGGCCTGGCCCCGCGAGGGGTCGACGGGGCGACGCCGGCCGTCGCGGCCCGTCCTGACCGGCGCCACGGCGGAGCCCACAGAGCGCCTTAGCAGGGCCACGGTCGTATGGGACAGGCCGCAAACCTCTCCCACCCAGCGGTCGGAGCGCTCGGGGCACCGGCCCAGAAGGACACGGGCAGCCGCCTGGCGCTCGCTACGAGTCAGGGGTTTGCCGTGGGTGGTGTTCGCCTGGATGGCGATGACCAAGGCCTCCATCTCGTTGCCCGTGAACAGCACAGCCGATATGTGACTGCGGCCCAGCCGGCGAAAGACCTCCAGCCGGTGCACGCCGTCGAGCACCGTCATGGTGCGTTCGTCTACGACGACAGGCGGGAGGCGGTCCACCACGTCTATGAGCGCCACCACGTGGTCGGGGTCGAGTTTGGTGTGCCGGGGTGAGTAACCGACTGTCAAGTCGTCTAGCGGTACTAGATGTACCGTAGAAGTGTTGGAGCCTTCGTACGGCTCCGGGCCTGGTCCACGAGCGCTGTTACCGCGAGCGCCTCCATGACTGGTGAGAATAGTTTGCGTCGAGGACACTCGGTAGTGGGTTCTTCACCCATTGTGTTAGCAGTTCGTTAAAGCAATTGTTACCTGGCGCGTCTGCGGGAGCCGGCTCTTCGGGCCAAAACCACCCCCACTTGGGCGAAAATCTCGGCTGCAGCGGGACGAGCGATGCTTGCCGTCGCGCCGGTGGGCATAACGGCTCATTTTTGTGACTTTTGTCACTGAATGAGTAATTACTCGTCCACGCCGCCTGCTCACGTGCGCCGCCTTGCCCATGCGCACTTTTGCCGTCTGCATGTACGTCATGCGCCGGGCCCGGCATCTCTCCTTATAGGAGTGGCCACGGAGGACCGAACCCTCACGGCGTGCGGAGGACACAAATACATGCTGACTGCAACACTGGAAAGGGCGGGCCAGGCAGCCCCCGGGTCTGGCCTCCCCGATGTGAGCACCGTGCCGGTGGCCGATCTGTCCATGGGATATTCACCGAGACAGACGAAGCTGGACCCGGTCCATGTGGCCGGGCTCATGGAGGTCGTCGACCAGCTGCCGCCCGTCATCGTCAACGAGCGGACCATGACGATCATCGACGGTGCTCATCGCCTCGAGGCGTTCCGCAAGCTCGGGCGTAGCCATATTGAGGCACGTTTATTTAGCGGGAACGAACTTGAAGCGCTCGTAATTGCCATCGAGGCCAACGTCAAACATGGAAAACCCCTGAGCCGTACCGAGCGTCAGGCGGCGGCCGGGGTGCTCTTGAGCCGCTACCCCGACCGCTCCGACCGGTGGGTAGGCCACGTTTGTGGCCTCTCCCACACGACGGTCGCCGTCCTGCGCCAGAGCCTCAGGCTTGCTGATGTGCGGGTGAGGACCGGCCGTGATGGGAGACGGAGACCGCTCGATCCCGTTCCCGGGCGAGTGGCCGTGGTCCGGGTCATGACAGAAAACCCGGGCGCCACCGTACGAGAAGCGGCCAAAGCGGCAGGAGTCGCCCCGTCGACGGTTCATCGTGTCGCGTCTAGCCTCCATGGGCCGGACAATCCCTCGTCCGAGCTTGTTGCCATGGTCGAGGCAGCCGCTGGGGCTCCCACAGGCGGATCGCGTAATAGACCTCAGCCTCCCGCGTTCCCCGGAGCTAGACGGCACCGCCTCGTGGTTGGCCCAAACCGCGGTCACCATCGAAGACCTGCCTCTTCACCTGGGAAGCTTGCCCTTGTCCAGGGTGTATGAGGTCGCCGATGAGTGCCGCCGAAGAGCGCATACCTGGGGCCAGATCGCTGAGGCCCTGGAACAGCGGGCCCGGCGGAGCGCTTGCCGGGAGTTGGCCAGCCGGCCTTGAGCCGCGCCGCGTACGCTCTCCGTGGTTTGCCAGTTTGCCAGTTGGTCAATTCGGGCGTTCGACTGGCGAGGTTGGCCGGTCGAACGCCCGTCGGGTCTCGTCCGGCGACCGCACTTCCAGCTTCGGACCAGGGCACGTGGAGCTGGAGGGGTGAACTGTCCGACTGGCCAGATGGCCAATCGAACGTGCTCCTGACGGGGCCCGAACTGTTGGCGGAGCTACTTTACCGGTAGCCTTATCTCGCTCACGTATCCGTCCTCGAAGTTGGCTACGTACGCCGTGGTGCCCTGGGGGGAGATGGCGATTGGCATCGACGGGGTCAGTTTAGATTTGTACTGACCGGGTGATGGCCACACGTGAATCGGGGCCAGCACGGTGTTAGTCGAAAGCCTTATAGGTGTAATGGTCCCAGTCCTGTAATCGGCGACGTACGCAGCGGCGCCATCGGGAGTGATAGCGATCGCCACCGGACGTGTGGTCGACAAATGCCCGTTGGCCCTTACCTTGATAGTGATCCGATTTAATGCCGTGTTGTTACCAATGTCGATGGGGGTTACGGCATCAAACTGGCGGACGACATAAGCGGTTTCGCTGTCAGGGGCGAAGGCGACCGCCACTGGCGCCTGGCCGACCGTGAACGTCGTCCGGATCGGGTCCTTCTTTTCGTTGATGCTGACGGCCATGACCGTCCCCGAGGCCTGGTTGGCAACGAGGGCGGTCGACCCGCTGGGGTCGATCGCGATCGCCACCGGTTGTTCGAAACCGTGGACCACCTTGTCTACGGTTGCCGTGCCGAGGTCAATGCGGCTGATGGTGTTGTCACCGTAGTTCGCCACGTACGCGGCGCTGCCATCGGGCGCTATGGCGATCGCTGTGGGTTCGTCGAACCCTTTAATGGTGGCGCGCACTGCGCCACTCATCAGGTCGAGCTCTGTCACGGTGTTGTCCGCGTAATTGGCGACGAACGCAGTGGTGCCAAAGGGGCTGACGGCGATCGCTACAGGATCCTTGCCGACAGGGATCCCGGCCCCGGTGGCGTTGGTCTTCAGGTTGACAGGGATGACTTCGTCGCTCTCCTGGTCAACCACGTAGGCTGTCTGGCCGAGGGGACTTATGGCAATAGCATCCGGGTGGTCGAAGTCGGGCGAGATAATGCTGACCTTCGGCTGGTTATTGACCGCGATCTTCCACTTGTAGATGAATGTGCCCGCGAGGCCAAGCGCCAGCACCGCAAGGGCCACCGCCAACCCCGCAATCGTGCGGGCGCGGCGCGTTTTACGGGCTTCGACCCGGACGGCAATAGCGCGAGCGATAGCCGGTACCAACACGTCGTGGAAGATCTCATAGCGCCGAAATCGCTCGGGGTCACGCCCGGGGGGAGCCTGTACCGACTTGACAATGCGATCGTCGTCGAGCCTTTCGAGGACGTTACCCGTCTGCTCCTCGGTGTGCCCCGTCCGGCGGGCCAGGTCGGCCACTGACGCCCGCGATCTTGCCACCTGACGCATCGACGAGGTGGTCCAGCAGGTCGATCGCGATTTCCCGCCGGGAATTGCCGAGGCGGTCGAGGGCACGCAGGAGATGAGAATCGACGATAGTCTCGACGCCCTTGAGCTCTGTGAGCGTGGAGAGACGAAGCACCAGCGAGTGTTTTGCCCGTTCTCGTTCCCAGATCGTCTCCATGACCAGTTGGAGCAACGGCGTGACGACCCGGCCGTCGAGAGCTCGCGGTTGCCGACCCGTCCGCGCCGTCGTCTTCAGTGGCCGGAGGGCCAGGGGTTTGGTCGCCCGCGATGTGACGGGCGCGTACTTGATCGAGGACGGCCTCGACGAGAGCGTCTTCGATCTCGACGGGCTCCACTCCCGGCTGTTGGTTATAAACGGCTATTGGCTTGCGGATGGCTTCTTCCGCCGAAGGCCGGTCGAGGTATGCAACGGGCAGGTAATTGCCGTAGACATTGGGGATCCGGCCCTTGAAAAGGTCGCCGAGGCGGGCGTAAGCGTCCTCGCGGATGGCGATGAGGAAGTTGGCTGCGAGTATCCGTGCGATTGATGCACCGGGCGAGCTCGTCGGCGAAGTGATCGGGCACCGGTCTTTCGGCTGAGCGGTAGAGAAAATACTCTTCGAACTGGTCGAGGAGCACCACCAGGCTGGCATCGACGAAATCTGTCGCCGCGGCGATGGCGTCATCCAGGCCGGCCCTGGGCAGGTCCCTTTTCGAGCCGTTCGGCGCGAACGGCTGAATAGCGGCGTCGATGGCGTCGATCAGGGAATTGACCGGGTCGTCCTTCCACGACGCGAATACGACAGGGACGTCGACGATGGTGTCCGACTCGCGGGCTCCGGCGCAGTCGCCACGCCACTCCGGCGCGAAGCAGAGAGCTCTTTCCTACCCCGCTTTCAGCGTGCAAGAGGGTCAACCGCGCCGCCTGAAGGTTGGTGATGACCTGATCTGACTCCGCCTCGCGGCCAAAGAACCAGGCACCATCCTGCACTCTGAAGTAGTCGAGCCCGAAATAGGGGCTGTCCCGGCGTTGACCCGTCTGAATTTCGGCGGTGCTCACATCGCTTTGGGTCACCGCTTCAGTTCCTCGACATGGCCTTCGATGAAGCCGTATAGGCCGCGCAGGTACCCCGCCAAGCTCTCCTGGAACAGGGTGACCCCGGCGTCGTCCCACATGTCTTTTTCGAACTGGTCGGGTTCGGGCTCAACCGCCCAGTGCTTCCCACCACCGAGCTTGGAGCCACCCCACACCCTGTGCAGGAAGACCCTCAGCCGCCAAGGGATAATGGTATAGCCGAGGAACAGGTAGTTCGCTTTTTTGAGTTTTGAGAGCAGTTGCGCCGGCACTACCTCGCCAACCGGGCGACCGCTAAGGAAGTCGATGTAGTCGTCCTCGGTGATCACGCAATTGTCTTCCCAGTCCGGCCCCATCGTGTCGTCGACGGTACGACTGAAACGCACGATCACTGTGCGCCTCAACCGGCGAGTGGCCGCAATTATCGGGAACCCAAGTTCGGCTTTGTCTGTCGGCGGGTACTGGTTGGGCTGATCGATAATGCGCGGTAACCCGTCCCAGGGGACATGGACGAAAGCACCGGCGAGGCCCGTGCGGGACGCGACGTAGACAGCGACGTCGAAATCCTCGTTGGCATCCCTGAACGCTTTTTCGAGGGCGCCGTCGTACTTCGTCGTAACGATCATCTGGTAGCGAGGCTCCAGGCCCAGGCTCCTGAAGTGGCCGGGGAGGCCAGCAAGGAGCTCGTGCACCGGGCTCGGGGTGGCGTCGTCGCGCATCGTGAGGCCATCAACGAGCCACTCGAACACGGCGGTTTCGCCGTGCATAGCCCGGGCGCGCTGTGCCACCTGCGCCAATTCGGGAGGTGGATTCTCAACTCCGCCCTCGCAGCTATGTAACGGGCCAGGTCGCGGTCGTCAGGGAGCCTCCCGCAGCCTTCCTGCCACGGCTCGGCCGCCTCGTCCGAGTTGGCCCCCGAGCCGAGAAAAACGACCAGGTCGTCAGCCCGCATGGCGACCGTCTGGAAGTGCTCTGCCGGGGGCGGCGGTGCGATTGCCCCCGTAGTTAGCTCGGTCATCGTGTTGTCCCCAGGGCCCCGGTCCCGAGGTCGGTTTAACAGCTCAACCAGGTGCTGGATATCGTCGTCTGCTCGCCCCTGGCGGAGCCTTTCCGCTTGACGACCGGGCAACGACCTCAACGCAGGCGGGAGTTCCGCGGCAAGAGGCTGAGCAGCGTCGTCGACGAGGACCGGCACCACGGTAATGCACTTGCTGTTCCGCAACGCAATATCGATTTCTTTCACGACGTAATCCTGGGCCCCGCTTTGCAGGTGGGCGACAAGCTTTGACATCCAGCTCGGCCCGATCAGGGCGATCAAGACGCCCGCTCCCGCCAGCCCCGACTTGATCTCCTCCAGCCACTGCATACCGCCCCGCAACGTGCCCTTGTCGAAGAACAGGTTCCCGGCACCGAAGCGGGCCTCCAGCTTGAAGTACAGGGCCCAGGCGGCCCAACCCGTATCTGCGGCCCGGTAGTTTATGAAAATCCTCAATGACGACCCGGCACTGCCGTCAGTTGTGCCCGAGGTTTGGGCCTCTGTTGAGGGTAAGAGTGTCATAAAGGTCCACTCCCGGCTAGTCGCTTGTGACCGTGGACAAAACCGGCCTAACCGAGACCCGAGGGCGCTTGTCCGTCTTGGGACGCCACTCAGGCGCGTTGTCAAAGCCCTGCTTCAGAACTTTAGGATCTCCCGGGCTCGGCACAACCAGGATCCCGGGCTCGAGAAGATCGCGGTCGACGGTGACGGACGCATTGCGACCCTGGTGTTCGCCTTACCCGCCAGAGAGCTGTGGCTCCCGGCTCGGCCCGGCCCGGTTACTCGGTCAGGGGCGGGCCGGCGACGGGGCAGGGGCTATGCTCGTAGTTCGACCACTATCGTCGTGAAGTCCACTTTCAAAAAAAGGGGTTTCGACCTGCTATGACTTTGACGTCCTCACCATCGGCGACGGGCTCGGGGGCACAAAACCAGTCCAAGCTGATCGACCTGGTCCTGGAAGGAGGAGGGGTAAAGGGGATCGGGTTGGTCGGCGCAATACTCGAACTCGACGCGGCCGGGTACAGCGTCAGCAGGGTCGCCGGTACGAGTGCCGGCGCAATCGTCGCTTCCATTGTCGCTGCTCTCAACGCCAAGAAGCAGCCCCTGAGCCAGCTTCACGATGTGCTCACCACGTGCGTCTATGACAATTTCAAGAAGAGCGCCGGGTTGAGGGGCAAGCTTGGCCCGATTGGGGCGGCGGCAGGACTGATGCTCCACATGGGGCTCTACGACGGCGACTACCTGATCGACTGGCTTAGTGGCGTTCTGTCCGACATCGGCATTACCCACTTCAGCGACTTACCGTTGAACGACCCCGGAGCCGATAAAAACCTGACCCCCTCTCAGCTCTACACCCTGGTCGTCCACACTTCCGACATAACACGCGGGAAGGTGGTCCGCCTTCCCTGGGACTACCCCGCGTACGGGTTCGAGCCCGATAACCAGCGTGTCGTGGACGCCGTCCGAGCTTCGATGGCTATTCCGTTCTTTTTTGAGCCGGTACGGCTCCGGCCCGGCCGGTACCGTCGGCGGTGAGCAATTCGACGCCGGTGACGTGGTCTGGGTCGATGGCGGGATGCTGGACAACTACCCGCTAGACGTGTTCGACCGGACCGACGGCGTGCCCGCCCGCTGGCCGACCGTCGGGATAAAGCTTTCCGCCCGGCAGACGGTATTGAAGGGCATGCCGGGAGAAGACAACGTGGCGAGCGAGACAATGGCCTGTCTACGTACGTTGCTCGACAACGCTGACCGCTACTATGTAGAGACCCCCGACCAGGCCGAAACGATCTTTGTCGACTCCACCGGGATATCAGCCACGGACTTCGGGCTCACACCAGAAGTTCAGCAAACCCTGTTCGAGAATGGGCAACAGGCGGCCCGCGCCTGGCTGGCGGCACGCCCAGGTACCGGACCGGCAGGCACTACGGAGGCAGGTTCGGCGCAGAACGGTTGACCGCTCCCAAACCGGCAACATCGAACTCCGGCTTTTACGACCGACCGGTCCCCACCGGTCCCGCTACGCTCCCGACCTGGTCCTGGTGATCGTCGGGCGGTCCTGCTGATCGTCGGGCGCCGATCGCTTGTCGTTTGGGCCTTTTCGCCGCGCAACCATTTTCCGCCTGCCTCGGCGCTCATCCCCGACGTGCGGGAACGTTTTGGGAATGCCCAACCCATAGCTTGTTTGACAGTTTGTTACGGCGCGCCGTCGCAACAGCTACAAACGTCCCTGGAGGCAGCACGGCCAAAAAGGAGAGAAAATGACGTCCGAGTACTCGACCCACTACGGCTCGACCTGCGACCCCGGCACACCACCGAAGGCTTGCCTTCGCACGATCAACCGGCTGGCGCGGGGGAAGCGCACCAGGACGGGGGTGCTGTGCACCCTCGTTGGCCTGGCCAGTTCGGCGGTGGTGGCACCGACCTTGGCGTCGGCGACTGCTTTTGGCCCCCGCTCTTTTGCGCCGGGCAGCGTCGTCGTCGCCCAGGGGGGCACTATCGCGGGGGACGGGACAAGCGGGACCGGCGTAGAGGCTTATGGGGCGTTGAACGTGTACCCGCCCGACGCCAACGGCAATGTGGCGCCGGAGGCCAGTTTTTCGAACGGCATGAACGGGCCCTTCGTAGTGGTCTTCGACCCCTCCGGCGACCTGTGGGCGGCCAATGTAAATAACGCCACCCTGGTCGAGTTCACCAGGGCCGAGCTGAGCACGCCCGACCCTGTGCCCTCCGTGACCATCTCGGCCCCCGCCGGTGCCCCCCACGCCCTCGACAACCCCTACGGCATGGCTTTTGACCGCTGGGGCAACCTGTGGGTGGTCGGTAACAGTGCCGGCAGGGTCTATGAGTACGCGAAGTGGCAATTGGCCCAGTCCGGCTCGCCGACGCCCCACGCCACTCTTTCCGACTTCCCGGGTACCCCGCTGGGCGACGGATTTGACGCCCACGGCGACCTCTGGGTGACGGTCCAAGTGTCCTCCACATGCCCGCAGGGGTGCGTGGTCGAGTTCCCCCGGACGGAGCTGGGGCTGCCGGCCCCGGCGCCAGCGGTCACCATCTCTTCGACCGGGGGCGCCAATATCGCCTTCACACCCTCCGGGGACATGTGGATGGTCACGGGCGGGGGTGCGGACTGCTACGGCACCCCCTGTAACAACGAGCTGGTGGAGTTCACCAGGGCCGAATTGTCCACCTCCGGCTCCCCGGCGCCGGCCGTTACGATCAGCTCAGCCAACGGTTCCCTTTACGGCCCCTACGGGGTGGCCGTCGACCGCCTCGGTGACGTATGGGTCTCCAACTTCAACACACCGACCGCGGTCGAGTACGCCCGTTACCAACTGTTCAAGTCGGGCTCGCCCACGCCAGTGCGGACCATCGCGGGACCGGCCACCGGCATGAACTGGCCCTCCTTCGTGGTGCTGGCGCCGTAGGTCATGTCCTGCGTTTAGCCGCAGTGGGGCGACGTCACCGTTGGTGACCCAGCTACCCGCCGCCAACGGGTCGTCGTCGCAGCTGCGTGGTCAACTGGCCAACGCATCTTCAACCATATGGATAAGCGTTCGCAAGAAGGTTTATCGCCCGAATGGTGCGGTCGCGCTCGTCTACCAGACCGGGTCACGCGAGTAGGACGATCTGACGGGAGGACCGGGGCAGGAGCATTATCGAGTGGTCCGGAGAGGAGAGCTTGTGCAGTACATGCTTCTGATGCGTTCCGACGAGACCGCAGACGACCGGCCCGATGACGACTGTCGGGTGCCGGGCCCAGGCGCCGACGCCCTGGCGGCCTGGGTGCACGAAACCGAAGCCCGAGGGGTCCGGCTCCTTACCGGCGCTCGCCTCGAGCTCGGCGGGGAGGCCAGGACGGTGCGTGACCGGGGTGGCGAGCTGTTCGTTACTGATGGTCCTTTCGCCGAGACCAAGGACCTGGTCGGGGGCTTCGAGGTCATAGAGTGCGCCGGCCTCGAAGAGGCAGTGGAGGTGGCCTCCCGCCACCCGAGCGCCCGCTCGGGCAAGATCGAGGTCCGCAGGGTATTCAACGACGAGGTTGGTGACTGACCCACAAATTTGTCAAGCCAGTACACCGTTCTATGCCTAAGCCGGACGATTTCCGAGTTGTTGGGGCGACCCCCGATTCGGCGGGGGCCGAAGGTGTTCCAGACCTTGATTTCGAGACCCCGATCCGGGCCCTGCCCAACCGCCCTGGGGGTTCACAAAATCGTGGTCCCTAACGGCAGCCGGGCCAGGCCTTCGTTCACCAGGTTCGGGTAGACAAGCTCTTTGGACAAGACGAGGTGCTCCACTCTCGTCTCGGTGCTCAGCCGGGCACTTCGTGCCGACCTCGCCAGGGCCGTCAAGTCCCGCCCGGAGGCGCCAAAGCGGGCCAGTGTGCAGTGGACGATGGACGGTTGGCGTGGTTCGAGCCCCGCTCTGGAAAGAAGTTGACTGGCGCGTCGCCGGACTTTGTCGACTTCTGGTACGGGCTCGGCCACAGCTATTAGGGCCGCGGTGCTGACCTCCAACCTCGCAAAGCGGACCACGAAAGGCTGGAGTGCAGCCGCTAGCCCGGCGAGGCTGTCACACCATTGTGTGGCCCAGCGCGCCCAGATGAGATCTTTCGAGGTGCCGTAGTCCTCCCTGACTGACAGCACCCTGGCCACGCTTATATGGAGCGAAGCGGGCGGACAGGGCAGCGTCCACGAGCCGGGCAACCGGAGCCTGTCAAGGGCATTCACGAGGTCCTGCCGGCAGCCGTTGTCGAGCTCGGCGTGCAAATTGTAGGCAACGCAGGGCTTCGACCAAAGGGGGTCTTCCTCAGAAGCCAAAGCCGTGGGCACCACACCTTTTTAGCGGGACCGAGCCCGAGGGCCCGGACCACGCTGTCGGTGCTCCGATCAGGGGCCCCTCATATAACGGGACGAGCGATCGAGTTACTTGCTGTCGAAAAGGGGCGGGCTTAAAGGGGTGGCCGAATGGGTGGCATTGGTTCGCCGGGAAAATGACGCGTGCCGGACCAAAGCGCCCGCGGGGCGTCGATCGCGTCGCCGATCGCGTAAGCCGCCTGTTCGTAGTTGGCGCGCCAGCCCACGAAGTCGGGCCAGGCTTCTTTTGGGTCTCGCTCTATCGGGAAACCGACCTTGTCCATGTGCTTGACCGCGTCGACGAACTCCTCGTAGGTCAGTGTGACGGTGGATGGCTGCTCGGTAACGTTAAGCCCCATCGTGCTCGCGATCGCGCCCAGGCAGAGGAACCCGCTGCGCAGGCACAGCCGGGCCGGGACGGTTGGTGCCTGACGTGGTGAGAGGGACAAAAAAAGCGCCGCCGAGTCGATGACCGTGAGCAGCGCCGTGAGCCAGGATGACAGCGGCTCCGGAGAGCGGAACCGGACCAGTGTCGGGTAAGTGGTGTGGCTCTCCCTGACATCGGCGGCCCAACGCTCCCAGTCGGTATATAGCTGCGGCAACGTATCGATAGTGGACTCGCCTGAGCCGAGGCCGTAGTGGGTGCGGGCCAGCAGTTCCGGTCCCCAGGCGGGCAACCCGGCCCGGGCGTTCAGCAAGGCCACCTCGGTCTCCCGGTGGTTGAAGGCCGAGTAGAGCGTGGGCAGGTAGGCGATCTGCAGCGCCACGGTGATCAGGCTGGTCAGGGCAGCGATATCGAGGATGGCGCGGTCTGCCGCGCCATGCTCGTTCGCTTCGCCTATCGCCCACAGCGCGGCCCCGCCCGTCGCAAACGCAGTGGTTATGCCGGCGCGCACAAAGGGCCAGAGCAACAGGGAGTAGCCGATGTAAAAGAGGACCAACCAGACGATGAGCTGGCAGATCAGCAGCGCCGCCGCCTCCGCCGATAGCGCCCGGTCCCGGTTCCGGTATGTGGCCGTATGGCGCGCGGCGGCCCGGAACACCAGGTTGACCAGCCGGTCGACGCCACGGGTTAGCCGGTTGGTTGTAGGTCGAGGCACGATCACGGTCACGATGACGCTGCGCGCCGACGTGAGGACGAGAAGTGCGCCGACCACGGCGGCAATGTAGCGGGCGGACTGCGGTACGACCACGGTTCTGGACCAGAGGTTAGGTTCTGCGCTTCCTCGTCGTCCACGCCGAACACGAAGTTGCGAGGTCCCCGTCGTGCCGCCCGGGCAGAGTACGTCGGGAGCACTCTTGCCCGGGCGGGGTGACGAACTCGCAATCAGTATCAGGCCACCGCCTCGAGTTCCGCCTCCAACCGCTCTGGGGCTGGCGACGCGACAGCGGCGGGTGCCGGCGAGCGCACGAATATGGCCACGATGGCCAGCGCCGCCAGGGCGAAGCCAGCGCCGGCTGCGAAGGTCAGGTCCATCCCGTGTACGAGGGCGGCCCGGGCCGCCGCACCGGCCGCTCCGCCGAGGCCGGCCACCTGGCTGAGGCCGACTGCATGGGCCCCCGAGGTGAGGCTGTCGAAGACGGTCACCAGGACGGCCAGGCCGAGGGCGGCACCGAGCTGCTGCATCACGTTGATGAGACCGGAGGCTGCCCCCGCGTCCGACGGCGCCACCCCGGCCAAACCGGCGCTGGTGAGGCTGACGAACGAGACGCCCATGCCGGCGCCGATCAGGACGAGGCTGGCCAGGACCTGGAGGTAGGAGGCGCCGGTGTGGAGCTGAGTGGCCAAGAGCAGCCCGAGGGCTGACAGCGTCGTCCCCATGACCATCAGCGCTTTGGCCGGGAGCCGGTTGACCAGCACTCTGCTCGTGAGCTGGGACGACAGGAACACCATTATCGGGGTAGGCAGGAAGCCGACGCCGGTGACCAGGGGGGAGTGCCCCTGGATGTCCTGCAGGAACTGGGTGAGGAAGAAGATGATCCCGTACATCCCGGCGTAGCCAAAACCGCGGGCGACGTTGGCGGAGGCCCGGGTCCGGTTAGCCAGTACACGCAGCGGGAGGATGGGCTCGGTCGCCGTCATCTCGATGCGCACGAACAGCCCGAGCAGGGCTAGACCGGCGACGAGCGGCCCGAGGGTTTCGACGGCGGCCCACCCGGCAGTCCCGGCTTCTACAAGGCCGAGCACGACGGCGGTCATCCCGGCGGTGGACGTCACGGCTCCAGCCACGTCGAAGCGGCCATGCCGGCGCTCGGTCTCGACCAGTACCGCGCCGCCTACGACAAGCACGGCCAGGCCGATGGGGACGTTGACGAACATCACCCAGCGCCAAGACGCCCATTGGGTGAGCAGGCCGCCGGCGACCAGACCAAGCGCTCCTCCGGCGGCAGAGACGGTGGTGAACAGCCCGATAGCCCTGACGCGGGCTGCCCCATCGGGGAAGATGGTGGTCAGCAGGGCCAAAGCGGCCGGTGCGGCCAGGGCGGCGCCCACGCCCTGCAGGGCCCGGGCGGTGACCAGCATCCAGCTGGCGGTGGCGAGCCCGCCGGCCAGCGAGCTCAGGGAGAACAGCGCGATCCCGGCCAAGAAGGTCCGGCGCCGGCCGAGTAAGTCGCCCGACCGGGCGCCGAGCAGGAGCAGGCCGCCGAAGGTGAGCACGTAAGCGTTCAACACCCATGAGAGCGAGGAGTTCGAGAAGCCCAGGCTGCGCTGGATGTGGGGCAGGGCCACGTTGACGATGGTGGCGTCGAGCACGACCATTAGCTGCGCCGTGAGGATGACACCGAGAACTATGGAGGGGTGGCGGCGCCACCCGCTCGGCGCTCGCCGGAGATTTGACACTTGGACCATTGACTTCGGCCTTTCCGCTGGTATCCTGAGAAGGGAATCGGAAGCTTCCTCCACTTAGTATACGGAGGGTGCCTCCGGTTTGCAAGGCTTTTCGGCAGAAGTTTTCTGGAGAGCAGGTTCAGGGGGTTCAGTGGAGGTGCGAGAGGCCGTGACCGGCCAGCACGAAGGCGACGTCGACGAGGGGCCGGCCGGCCGGCCCATGCGGGCGGACGCCCGCCGCAACTACGAGCGCCTGGTCGATGCGGCGCGCAAGGTGTTCGCCGACCAGGGCGGCGGGGCGTCGATGGAGGCTATCGCCAAGCAGGCTGGCGTCGGCGTGGGCACCCTGTACCGGCATTTCCCGAAACGCATCGACGTGGTCGAAGCCGTCTACCGGGACGACGTGGACCAATTGGTCGGCTCGGCCGAGCGGGGGATGTCCGAGCTGGGCCCGTGGGCAGCACTCGAGGCGTGGCTGCGGGCTTACGTCGACTACGGCCGGGCCAAGCGCACCTTCCTCAACGAGCTGCACGAGGCGTTCGAGAAGAACCCCGACCTGAAGCCGGCGTCGCGAGACCGCATCTGGGCCGCCTGCAACCGGGTGCTCAGCCGGGCGCAGGAAGTGGGCCTGGCACGCTCCGATATCGACGGCCAGGACCTGATGCAGCTGGTGTCGCCCATGTGCATGAACAGCACCCTGACCGTCGAGCAGGGGGAGCGGCTGCTGTCGATGGTGCTCGATGGCCTCCGGCCCTCGACCCTGCAGCCGGCGCAACCGTAGCTAGGCCCAACCGCCCGCCCGGTCCCGCAGTTCAAGATGCCTCAGCCTCAGCCTCAGCCAGCGCCGAGGCGAGCTCGAGGGCAGGCGCCACGTCCCCAATGTGGTACACGCGCTCGGACGGCTCAATGTTGTCCACGAAACTCTGGTAAACCAGGGCTCCGCGCAGTGCGGCGAGAGGCCTGAGCAACCTCCAGGCTCGTTCCGGTTCGCTGCCGGGGACGGCGCGTGCCCAGGCGGCAAGCCAATATTGCTCAAGAAGCTGACGCCGGTCCGGAGCGCACCTGTCGAGGACGGCGAGGTCGAGCAACGGGTTCCCCACCCGCGAGTCGCCCCAGTCAAACCACACCGGTAGCTCGGCACCGAGGCGCGCGTTGCCGGGGTGAGCGTCGCCGTGAACCAGCGTCGCGGGCAGCCCGCACTCGTCGATGGCCCTGAGACGTTCGTCCGCGCCGTGCACCAACCGCAGGAGCCGGGTGTCGTGGGGCGCTCGCCGGGCGACCAGATCCTTTAGCTGAGGCAAGAGGACCGGCCATCGTGCATCGGGCACGCCGGCTCCTAGCAGCTCAGTCACTCGCGTGATGGCCCCGGACTGCAGCTCGACCAGGCAGTCGATGAGCCGGAACGTTTCTTCGACGGTCGCACCATAGCCGTCGCGCCCGCCCAGCTCCTCGAGCAGGACCCGATGGCCTGCTGCTCCGATCAGCTTCGGGGTGCACGCACCGGCGAGGAGGCTCAACACGGCGCCCTCATGGTCAAAGAAACCCGGCACCGATTTCAACCATGCTCTCCCCCTCCCCGTCGGGATCGACCAGATGGATGACAGGTTCCAGGTACGGTGCTGGACGGCCGGACCGGTCGGCTCGACAAGGCCAAATGCCCAGGCGACGTCTGCGGCGGGGCCCCCCGGTCGCTGCCCACGGCATCCTGAGCGGGTGGTCCGCGACCACGATGTCGCAGTTTGAAAGGGATGCCCCTGCTCTTGGCTCCGGGCCGGCCTCGGCGAGGTACCTGACATGGCCACCCATCGTGGCCCCCTGCTCCGGTACCCCGTCCAGCAACCGTAAGACGGTGACCGATGGGTGCTGCCGATGGACGGGTTCCATGTCCTGCCACCACGGTGTCCGCACCGGGAAGGGCTCCAACTGGCCCAGGACGGTCCCGTCTGGACCACAGGCCACGAGCGTGACGACGCGGTCCATGGGGACCATCATCTCTCGCTCGAGAAGGACCGGTCAGATACAAGCTGCGACGGTACCGCGGTTGTGCCCGGCGCTGGTTTCTACGGAGGCGCCGTGGAGAAAATTCGGTGGCCTACCTGGCAGACCTGCGGGAGACTCCCTCATGTGGCTGCACTCGAGCTGCGGGACGTCCCCGTCTCCGAGGCGTGGGAGTTCGCTCGCGTAGCAGAGCTAGCGTTTGGCAACGTCGCCAGTGACCAGGAGGTCGAGGCCGCCGTTGGCGAGGCCTACGACCCCGATTGGGCCATCGGCATTTACGACGCTGGCCGCCTGGTCGCCACCGCGGGCGCTCTCAATATGGAGCTCACCCTGCCGGCTGGCCCCGGGCAACCTTTTCCGTCGCTCGCCGTGCCGGGAGTTACCGCCGTCGGCGTACTCCCCACTCATCGGCGGCGGGGCCTGCTCAACGAGATGATGGCCCGCCAGCTCGGTCGGTTCCGCCACCGTGAAGTGCCCCTCGCCATCCTGACCGCGTCGGAGTCCGTCATCTATGGGCGCTATGGGTACGGCCTGGCGTCGAGTGCTCAGGGGCTCGCCATCGCTACCAGGCGCTCGAGCTTTTTGGGGGCCCGGCAGCCCGATGAGCCGGTACCAGGCCAGTTGCACTTAGTGGCGTCGGCCGAGGCTGCGACTGTTTTACCGGTCATCCATGATCGTGCCCGTCGGCTCCGGCCGGGAGAGGTCAGACGTTCCGCCTCGTCCTGGGCAGCAACGCTGCCTGACCCCGATAGCTCCCGCCACGCCGGCAGTGCCCGGACCTTCGTGGTCCACGAGGCGCCTGAACGGCCAGGCCGATGGTTACGCCAGCTACCGCATCCACTCGAAGTGGGAGGACGGGCTGCCGGCGAGCGCGGTGGCGGTGGAAGACCTCTATTCGACTTCTCCCGCCGCCGACGCCGCCCTGTGGCGGTTCCTGCTCGACATCGACCTCGTCGAGGAACTGACGGCGCGCGCCAGACCATTGGACGATGCCTTGCGCTGGCGGCTGGCCGAGCCTCGCCGGCTCCGCACGACCGGCGTCACCGACTGTCTTTGGGCGCTTCTCGTAGACGTGCCGGCCGCGCTCGAGGCCCGCGGGTACGGCACCGAGACCGAGCTCGTGCTGGAAATAAGTGGTGCTTGGGGTGGTCGCTACCAACTGGCCACCGGAGCAGGGGGAAGCAATTGCGAGCAGGCCAAGGACAGCGCACCGACCGACCTGGTCGTCGGCCTGAGCCAGCTGGGTGCCATCTACATGGGCGGTTGCCGGCCATCTGTCCTCGCCGCCGCCGGGTTGGTCGAAGAAACGCGGCCCGGGGCCTTGGCGTGCGCCGACGACGCGTTCGCCAGTCCGCTCCTCCCTTTCTGCGGCACCAATTTTTGACCGTCGACTTATGTCCCCGGCCAGCTCGACCGGGGTTGAGGTAGTCGAAGGAAGAGCAGCGGCCCGCGAGGTGTTTGACAAGGCGTGAAGCGCATCGGGTTCTTGTCATTTGGGCATTGGTCTCCCTCGCCGCAGTCGTGGACGCGGTCGGCCTCGGACGCCTTGCTGCAGTCCATAGACCTCGCGGTCGCCGCCGAGGAGCTTGGTGCGGACGGGGCGTACTTCCGGGTGCACCACTTCGCCAACCAGCTTTCTTCGCCGTTCCCGCTGCTCGCTGCCGTCGGCGCGAGGACCAGGACGATAGAGATCGGGACCGCCGTGATCGACATGCGCTACGAGAACCCGTTCTACATGGCCGAGGATGCCGGAGCGGCTGATCTCATCTCCGGCCAGCGCCTACAGCTCGGCATTAGCCGTGGTTCCCCTGAACAGGTCATCGACGGGTACCGCTACTTCGGCTACATCCCAGCCGAGGGCACCGACCACGCCGACATGGCTCGCGAGCACACGCGGCTCTTTCTCGAGGTCCTCAACGGCGAGGGGTTCGCCGAGCCGAACCCCCGGCCGATGTTTGCCAACCCGCCGGGGTTGCTCCGGGTCGAGCCGTACTCCGAGGGCCTGCGCGAGCGGATTCTGGTGGGGCGCCGGTACCCGGAAGACCGCAGAGTGGGCCGCCGAGCAGGCGATGAACCTCATGAGCTCGACGCTTCTCACCGAGGACACCGGCGTGCCGTTCCATCAGCTGCAGGCCGAGCAGATCGAGCGGTTCCGCAAGGCCTGGGCCGCCGCCGGCCACGTCCGCGACCCGCGCGTCTCGGTCAGCCGCAGCATCTTCCCCATCGTCAGCGACCTCGACCGTGCGTATTTCGGCCGCGAAGGCGACTCGCAGGACCAGGTCGGGGCCATCGACGGAGGTAAGGCCCGCTTCGGCAAGACCTACGCCGGGGAGCCCGAGCGGCTTGTCGAGCAACTGGCTCAGGATGAGGCGGTCGCTGCCGCTGACACTCTGCTTCTGACCATCCCCAATCAGCTCGGCGTGGACTACTGCGCCCACGTGCTCGGTTCTGTACTGAAAGACATCGCCCCGGACCTTGGCTGGCGTTGATGTGCCCGATGTCCGAGACCCAGCCCGGTCGCCCGGGGCAAGCCAAGCACAACGCGGTTCCTTCTACGAGCCGGCCACGTCCATTGAATTCCTCGCGGTTCAGGACGCAAACGACGATCAGGCTTTACCGTTCTGGTAGCTTCGTCCGGGCTGCAGTGTGGAAAAGGCGGTACAGGCGCCCCCCAGCTGCAGCTGGAGCCCCGGCTTTGGCCGGGTGCAACGGCTCGAAATAGCAGCCTCCTCAGGTATGACGCCTCAGTCCTGGATCACGGAACCGGCTAGATTCGACACAACGACAACAGCAAAAGACCAGGTAGAAGGCATAAGCCCCCGTAGCTCAGGGGATAGAGCGTCGGTTTCCTAAACCGCAGGTCGTCCGTTCGAATCGGACCGGGGGCGCCACAAAACTGGCCATCAGCTTTGGACATCCAGGCCCTTGTGACCGGCCGATGCCCGGATCTGGCTGAGCCACTCTGCGCCCAGTTGACGCCCGTTTGGCAGTTGGTCGTCTCGGTCCCAGCGCCAAGTTGCGACCATCGCCAGCACCAGGAGCCGGCACTCGTCCAGCAGGTATTTATCGACACCCGGGTAATGGTCGCTCACCTCTTCGGGCACATGAGCGAGGTCGAATTCGACCGGCCCGCGGCAAGCGGTTTCAAGGTCTATGAACAGGAGCCCGTTCTGCGTCCTGAGCAGGTTGCCAGGGTGTGGTTCGCCGTGCAGTAGCTGCTCGGCGGGGCCACGGTCACCGATTGCTCGTCTCAGGCTTCGTAGCGTGTCGCCGAGGAGATCCCGGTCGGCCTCGGCCAGCGCCGGAGTGCGGTTGCGGTTGGCAATGAGCTGCTGAGCCTGCTCGACCCGGTCGCTGAAGTGCGGCGTAGGGACTTCGAGCTTGCGCATGCCGGCATGCAACCGCTCGAGTGCATTGGCGTAGTCGGCTGGTGAGACGTCTCGAGTTGCGGCGGGTTCGTAGTAGGTCCACAGCGTTACTACGAAACCATCACGCTCATAGGCCTGTGGGCAGACTCGAGGGTCCAAAGCAGCCACGGGGCAGCCGGACTCGGCGAGCCGCTGAGCAAGCTCGACTTCGAACTGTAAATCCTGATGTGCTGCCGGTGCCACCCGGGCCACCACATCGCTGGGCAGTAAACGCAGAGTGAGCTTGTTTGAATCGTGAAGAACGGTCGCGTCATCGACTGTCAGGTCGAGCGATGAGGCGATCGACGTGGCCGCCGCGATCGCGCCCGCCGCCGCTGGCTCCTGCATCGTCGTCCCCTTTCTCCCGGACGCTTCCGCACTCTCCCCGTTCGAGCCAAGGTACAGGACGGCGCCGGTCGTAAACGCTCTCAGAATTCGGCTGTCGGCACTTCCCGCCCGGCATGAAGCGGGCCGCTAAATTCGGGGCCCAACCGCGAACCTAAGTAGTACTGAGCCAAGATAGTACCAGTCCGGTGTAATCACCTCGAAGAGCTACGATGTGGTCATGGCCGGGCACCAGGTACACACGGACATGAGCGCGGGCCCCACGGCGGCGCCTCCCAGCGTAGCGTTCCTGGTCTCCCGCCTCGGTTTCGAGGTCGGGAGCCGGCTAGCAGAGGGCTTAGCACCCCTTGGCATCGAGCCGCGTCACTTCGGTTTGCTCCGCACCCTCGCCGTAAGTGAGGGCGAGTCTCAGCGGGCCATCGGTGCCGCTCTCGGGATCCATCCCAACCGGATGGTCGCGTTGGTAGACGATCTCGAACGTCTCAAGCTCGTACGACGCCGGCCGCACCCAACCGACCGTCGGGCTCACGCTCTCGTACTGACCGCGAACGGCAGGCGGGTGCTGGAAAAGGCCTACCAGGTCGCCTTCGGCATCGAGCAGGCACTGTGCGCCGACCTCGAGCCGGCCGAGCGGACGCAGCTGCTGGCCCTCCTGGGCAAGCTGCGCCCGCTGGATGTCACGAGGCCGGGGGTGCACCCAGGCCTGACTGGTCAGATCGCCGATTGACGGTGCTGTCCGCGTCAAACGCCTATCTGACCCAGCCGTAGTACCCCTGATGCCAACGCCGGCGCCAGTACCGGGACACAACAAAGAACGCGATTGGTACAAGCACCCAGGGGAAGAAGAACACGTGCGCCGCCGTGGTGCCAATGGTGATCGCGCCCAGCACGGCGACGACCAGGAGTAGGGGAAGGAAATTCCGTCCCGCGTTGGCTGCCGGCCGAGGGGTTGTCGGGCCTGACGGGGGAAGGTCGGCCAGCAGGTCGGCGAGATCGTTCCGTGTGCGGGGCCCAGGGCCCGCTGCATTCGCTCGTCAAACTCGTCGATATCGAGACGGCCGGCCGCGAAGTGATCTTTTAGCTGGTCTGCAGTCGCCTGCCGTTCGCTGTCCGAGGCTCGTACGTGGTCCTGGCCCTTGCCAGCCGCCTCCGCGGGCTGACCACCGCCAAACGGTGGTCGCCACCCACCCGGAGCCGCTGCCCGCGAACCCAGCCAAGCACCCCGGCACTCTGTGCCTGTCGGGCGGATTCTTTCGTTGCTCATTTGCTCGCTCCTTGCCTCAAGTTCCTCCAGTGTAACGGTGTCACAGTATGATTGTACCTCGTCGTGATGATAATAAGATGAGATAATTCAGGACAATGATCGGAGCAGGCTCCTCTCCGTGGCCGGGCTCCGGGCTGCCCACGGCCACGCTGAGGCGAACCGGACGGGCGTCGGTCACGACCAGGGTTGGCGAGTAACAGGCCCACCAAAAGACGCACGTCGACGCCCATCGGGTGTCTGCCGGGGGTCGTCAGGTGGCGTCAGTTGGAACGACCCGGCTCGCGTCGAGCTCGTAACGGGCCCGAGCCCGAGCTCAGCGACGACCACGTGGACGCCACGGGCAACCTCGGCCTCGTGGCCGAGACTGGAGCGCATCGCAATCCGTGTTGCGGGTTAAAAGAGAGCCGGGCGCCTTGCCTTAGTGGCTGGAAATGAGGGGTGACGCGGGCGCAATTCATCCACATTTACAGGTTTCTTGTGGCGTTAATCGCACCTCTGGTCGCGCTGGCGCCCTATTTCCGCCCCGGGCACAATCCCGGCACGCCAGCTCGGGGCCGCACCGCTCAGAGTGTCGACCTCGTAAGCTCATGGATGCGCTCTAAAACCTGGTCACCTATCGGTTCCCGGGCCCACCAGAGCGGGGAGGTCTCAGTGCAAGAACTCTATAACTTCATCGACGGCGAGAGGGTCGCGTCGGCAACAGCTGCCGACCTCCTGGACCCGAGCACCGGCGAACCTTTCGCCAGTGCGCCGCTTTCTTCCCCTGAAGACGTCGATCGCGCCTTGCGCTCGGCCAAGGCAGCCTTCGCGCAGTGGAGACGCTCGACGCCGTCGCAACGGGGCCTGGCCCTCATCCGGATAGCCGACGCCATCGAGGCACGTGCTGAGGAACTGGTCCGGGTCGAATGCGAAAACACGGGAAAGCCGTTCGCGCTCACGATGTCGGAGGAGATACCTCCGATGGTCGACCAGGTCCGCTTCTTTGCCGGTGCCGCCCGCTTGCTCGAAGGACGCGCCGCCACCGAGTACATGGCCGGTCACACCTCCTATGTTCGTCGTGAGCCGGTCGGCGTGTGCGCCGCCGTGACGCCGTGGAACTACCCGATGATGATGGCCGTCTGGAAGTGGGCGCCAGCCATCGCGGCCGGGAACACCATGGTGATCAAGCCGTCCGGGACCACCCCCGCCAGCACCCTGCTCCTGGCCGAGATCGCCGCCGAGCACCTGCCGCCCGGCGTTCTAAACGTGGTGTGTGGCGACCGCGATACGGGTCGCTCGCTTGTGGCGAACCGGATCCCGGCCATGGTCTCGATCACGGGCAGCGTGAGGGCGGGCATGGAGGTTGCTACGTCGGCGGCGGCCGATCTAAAGCGCGTCCACCTCGAGCTCGGCGGCAAGGCCCCGGTGATTGTCTTCGACGATGCAGACGTTGTGCCCACGGCGGAGGGTATCGCGGCGGCCGCCTTCTTCAACGCCGGTCAAGATTGCACGGCCGCCACTCGAGTGCTGGTCGGTCCCGAGGTGCACACGGACTTGCTGGATGCCCTGGTGGAGCAGGCCCGCGGCACGATCGTAGGCCCCTTTGGGCAGGACGACGCCGACTATGGTCCCCTCAACAGCGTGAGCCAGCTGGAGAAGGTCGAGGGCTTTATCGAGCGCGCCCCCGGCCACGCACAGGTGCTGGCGGGGGGCGAGCGAGTAGGAGAGCGGGGCTATTGTTTCGCGCCGACGGTGGTCGCCGGGCTTCGCCAGGAAGACGAAATGATCCAGCAGGAGATATTCGGCCCCGTAATCACGGTACAGAGGTTCGACGACGAAGAAGAAGCGCTCCAGTGGGCAAACGGCGTCGAATACGGTCTTGCCGCCAGCGTGTGGACCCGTGACCACGGGCGAGCCATGCGTATGTCCCGGGACCTCGATTTCGGGTGCGTCTGGATAAATACCCATATCCCTCTGGTCGCCGAGATGCCACATGGCGGGTTCAAGCATTCCGGCTACGGGAAAGACCTGTCGGTTTATGGTTTCGAGGACTACACGCGGGTCAAGCACGTGATGAGCAATATCGAAGGGTAACCAGGCGCGGCCGGAGGCACCGGCCGTGCGGCTTGAGCATCGAGTGAACAGGCGGGACAGCCAGGGCGCCGGCGGCTCGAGGCCCGGCTCCGTTCCCGCCTATTCGAGCTCCGCCCAGACGATCTTCCCCCATGACCGGCTCTCCGCCCCCCACGCCGCCGCCAGCGCCTCTATCAGCTGTAGCCCGCGCCCGCTCATCGTGCTGACCTTCACCGGTCCCGGGAACACCGGCGACGCGTCCGCAACTTCGACGCGGACCCGGCGTTGGTCGTGCTGGACTTGCAACGACAGGACGCCACCAGCGTGCAGGATGGCATTTGCGGCGAGCTCGGAGACGATCAGGACTGCTCGTTCTTTGCGTTCGTCGTCCATCGGTAGGGCGAGCACGGCCGCCCTGGCGTCGCGCGCCGTCGTGACGGCTGCAGTTATACACCCCTGGCCGTCGTCCTCGGTTGGGCCCCGTTCTAGGTTTGCCTCTTCAGAGACGGCCACCACTGGCCTCCAGACGAACTCAAGCTTGTAAATATCCAGGACGGCGGCCTCGCAAACCTCTCGGGGGAGGCGCCCCACACCCGATGGGTGCCGCTCGCCTGGCGCCGTCGCAAAAGCGCAGGTCATGAGGCCCATCAAGGGCTCCCAAGGAAGGCTCCCGGGCAAGGCTCCCCCTGGAAGGCTCCCAGCGCAGACCTGTGCAGCGATCGGCCGTTCGCCCGGCGAGCGCCGGCGTCCGGCGTCTCGGAGGCCACCGCCGTGCGGTTCGCCGAGGTGGAGATATCGCCCGGGGCTGTCAGGCGGTCCCGCCGCGAGACAGACTAGACGTCGTGGACGGCTGGCATGTGTTGGCGGTCATAGCCGGCGTCTCCCTGGCCGTTGCCCTCACGGCCAACATCGTGCGGACCCTGGTCATAACCCGTGCGCGCCGGACGATACTCTGGCGCGTCGTCGACCAGGGGGTTGACACCGCCTTCAGGCTCCTTGTAGCGCCCCTCCGCGGCTATGAGCGCAAGGACCAGGCACTTGCGGCGCAAGGCGCAGTTGTACTGCTGGCACAGCTGGCGACATGGCTGCTCGCTTATGAACTGGCCTACTCGCTGCTGCTATGGGGGTCAGGCCACATCGAACGGTTCGGGAACGCTTTGCTCCAGACGGGCAGCTCGATGTTCACTCTGGGTTTCGTGTACACCCGGGGGCCGGAGCCCACGGCCGTCGACGTGCTGGCGGCGGGGACAGGGATAGCGGTTGTGGCCTTACAGATCGCCTACCTCCCGACTCTTTACGGAGCCTTCAATCGCCGCGAGACCGAGGTCACCTTACTGGGTGCCCGCGCCGGGCACCCGCCCTGGGGACCGGAATTGCTGTTGCGGACCCGCTACGGCGTCGCTGTACGAAATGACGACCTGCCCGCGTTCTACAACATATGGGAGCGCTGGGCGGCCGACGTGGCCGAGAGCCACTCCAATTATCCCGTGCTGGTGCGGTTCCGCTCACCTCAGGCGTTGTCATCGTGGCTCGTCGGCCTGCTCGCCGTTATGGACTCAGCCGCGCTGTTGCTTTCCCTCTGCCCGAGCCGGGACCGGATCGAACCGAGGCGGGCCATCCGGATGGGCTTCACCTGTTTACGGGAGATCGGGTCCGCCCTCGGCATGGAGGTCGACCTCGACCCCGATCCGGATTCTGAGATTGCCCTTAGTTTTCAAGAGTTCTCCGACGCGGTCGACCAGCTTCGGGCCGTGGGCTTCCCCGTTGAGAGGGAAGCGGCTGATGCTTGGCCACATTTTCGCGGTTGGCGAGTCAATTACGAGGGCCTGGCATATGGGCTTGCATACCGTACTGATGCCGTGCCGGCACCCTGGTCTGGCCCTCGGCGCTGGGTGGCGGCCACCATCCCGGTGAAGCGACCTCCAGCCAGGGCACCCGGATCAGGGAGCCCTCCTAAGTTCTGGCGGACCGATGGGCCCGGAGACCCCACTTCCGATACTTCTGGCCCGGAGCCGGCGGAGTTCCACAAGGACTAAGTTGAAGCAAGCTCCGAGCTTGGGGTTTGTCTCGTTGAACTCTCCATAGGGCGAGATCCTCGGGCCTGCTGTCGCTTCGGGCGGCCACGCCATCGCCCGTTCTACAGTTGAATTAAACACTAGAAAAGTGAGTGGTACTTTGACGACGAGAGCTAGGGCGACCGTCCGGGACCTTCGCCGGGTCAATCGTGGTGCTGTCCTGCGCCGTTTGTTCCTGGAGGGGCCGGTCAACCGCGTGGCGTTGGCTCAATTGACCGGCTTGAGCAGCGGCAGCGTGACCAATGTCACCTCCGCGCTCCTCGAGGAAGGCCTCATCTCGGAAGTCGGGCTCGAGGAGTCTGACGGCGGTCGGCCCCGCGTCCTGCTGCAGGTCAACCCGGAATTCGGGGGGATCATCGGGGTGGAGATAGGTGAGACCCGCATCCGTGTCGAAGCCTTCGACATGAGGATGAGGGTAGCGGGGATGGCGGACGTCGGTTTCCACCCTCAACGCCACGACGCCGACGTCGTGATCGACCAGATCATCCTGGCGATCGAGAAATTGCAGACCCAATTCGGTGCTGAAGGGCGCCGCTTAATCGGAGTAGGTGTGGCCTTGCCCGGCATAGTGGCCCACCATGACGGGGACGCTCGCGTGCACGCACCGAGCATCGGGTGGCGGGACGTGCCGCTCGAGAGGCTAGTGCGGGAAAGGGTGGGGCTCCCGGTGTTCGCCGACAACGGCGCCAAGGCCCTTGGGCAGGCCGAGATGTGGCTGGGCGCCGGCCGTTCCTCGAGCCACGTAGTAGTAGCGCTCTGGGGGACCGGCGTGGGGGCGGCGATTTTCACCAACGGCGCTTTGTACCGGGGTGCCGCTTCCAGTGCCGGCGAATGGGGGCACACCAGCATTATGGTCGGAGGCAAACGTTGTCGTTGCGGCGGCGCCGGCTGTGTCGAGGCTTATATCGGGGCCGACGCGCTACTGGAGGAGTGGTACCGCACCGACCCTACAGCAGTGGCGCCCGCTGATCCCGACTCGGAGGAATGGGTCGACCGGTTCCTTGCCGCGGCTCGGGCCAGTGGCGCCGCACAGGCGGCTCTCGACCAGGCTGCCGCCTATTTCGGGACGGCGGTGGCCAACCTTGTCAACCTGTTTAATCCCGAGAAGATAATCATCGGGGGATGGATAGGGCTGAAACTCGGGCCGGCGCTCCTTGGCCAGATCCGCAAGGCCGTCAACGAACAAGCTCTCGACTACACGGCTAGCCGGGTAAGCATTGAGGTGGGCCAGCTCGGGGCCGAGGCGGTGGCGCTCGGAGCCTGCACACTGGTTGTGGACGAGCTCCTCGCAAATGGCGGCATACCTCCCGCCCCGGGACATAACAAGTTCCAGCAGGTCCGTTTGGCCTGAGGCTCGGGGCGGCAATTTACCGCTCCATGGCATCGCCCTGCTGTTGACCATCAAAGGACGCCCCATTTTTGGCAATGAATATCGCCGGCCACTTGTGGCGTCCGTGCGCCTGGGGCAATAACCCGGTAAAAGGCTTTCGGGGCGAATGGCCCGGTCCATCGTGGTTCGGGCCGTCCTCGACGCTCGCGTACGCCAACCAGCCTTCCCGGCTGTTACGCACAAGATATAAGCGCTAATAGTCGAGCCCGATAAAGTCTGGCGGGAGTTATGCCGCCACCCGGGGCCCCTGCCGGTCCAGCCGGTCCCGAAGTTCCAGGGTGCAGCACTTTACCGCTCCACCCGCCCTCATGAGCTCGGACACGTCGGTCCCGATCGGGCAGAAGCCGCGCTTTCGCAGTTCACGGGCCAGGTGCGTTGCTTCTGCCGGGAGGACGACGTGATAACCATCAGAGACGACATTGAGCGCGAAGGCCCGGGCATCCTCCGCGGTGGCCAGGATGGCGTCAGGGAACAGGCGGCGAAGCACAACACGGCTCCCGGCCGAGAACGCCGCCGGGTAGTACATGATCTCTTCCTCACTGAGCACAGCCAGGGCGGTATCGAGGTGGTAATAGTTCTCGTCGACGAGCGTCAGGCTGATAACCGGTCGCCGGAAAAACTGCTCGATCTCACGGTGTGAGTCGTGGGCGGTCCGGAACCCCGTCCCGGCCAGGATCCAGGGCCCCACGGCCAGGAGGTCGCCCTCGCCCTCGTTCGCCCATCTGGCTTGCTGTGTATCGAAGCCCCTCGCCCGGAACCACTCTATGTAGGCGTCTGCTTCGGCCGCTCGCTCGTTATAGCGGAACCGTGCTACCAGGGCGCGCTCGTCGATCACGGTGGCGCCGTTGGCCGAGAACACCATATCGGGGAGCCCTGGCCGGGGCTGGATAATCTCGACCTGGTGCCCGAATTCGATGAACAATTCCTTGATCGCATGCCATTGCAGCATGGCGAGCGACTTGTCCACCGGTTTGGTGGGGTCCATCCACGGATTAATGGAATACGTAACGTCGAAGTATTCCGGCGGGCACATCAAGTATCTTTTTGTACTAGCGACGCGTTGGATGCTCGTCACCTCCTTATGCCGTGCCCGGGCCATTCCGCGGTCTCGTTTTTCAACATCGACCCCCGGCAGCCTGGGCGTTCCCGTTTAGAGTGTCTGTAACGCGCCGTGGGGCATGCCCGCGGGCGGATTGCTCGGGGGCCAGGCAGCCGGGGGCCAAATCGGCCGTGGCCACCATACGTCATCGGTGCTCAATGCGCTCGTGTGGTACTTGCCCACCGCGCTCGTAAGCATTTGCAGCTCGAGGGTGAGGCACTCGACCAGGTTGACCAACCCGTCCTGGGCGTCGGCGTCTACGGCGATTAGCGCGGCCCGGCCGAGGCCGACGGCGCTCGCTCCCAGCGCCAGGCACTTGGCGGCCCGTGCACCGTCCCACATTCGGCCCGATACGAGCAAGCAAGAGGGATGAGGCCCGATACGGAGCAAGCACTCGGCCAGGGGCAGGCCCACGTGGCCCAGGAACGCGGTAGGCGCCCAGCCGGTACCGCCCTCCGCGCCGTCGACGGTTACTGCATCTGCCCCCGCCGACCAGGCCACCAGGGCCGCTTCCCGCACGTCACGGGCGGGCGGTAGTTTTACCCACACCTTGGCCCGAGGGAAGTTGTTTCGCATCAGCCGGATCTGCTGGCGAAGGATTTCTTCTGTAAATGTGCCGGGCGTGCTGCACCGGAGCACGGCGTCGCTCTCAGGGCCAAAGACGGGGTCAAGGGTGAACATTTCGGCCAACCTTTCGGCGGCGTCGGTACCCACGACGGTCATCCCGCCCAGACCGGGTTTGGCACCCTGGCCGACCTTCAGCTCGAAAGCCAGCCGGCCCGACTCGAGCAGAGACTGGACGTTGGGGTCGCTATAGACGAGGTTCCACACCTCGGCGTCGGCATCTTCGGTGCTCTGCTGCACGACGACGCCACCCCTCCCGGGAAGGGCATGCTCGGCGTAGGCGGTCACCCGGGCGAGCAGCGAACGTTGCGCGTCCTCCTCCACCCGCCCGTACCCGTTTACAGGCGTGACATTCTCGCCGATGACCATCGGGATCCCCAGCCGTCCCGCCTGGCGGCTGGCCGCCACGCCCAGGTTCGCGCTGGCCGCCTCGGTCGAGCCGAACGCAGACACATAAACCGGGAGGGTGGAAAGAAAGCCACCCACTACGGTTTCCAGTTCGACGTCCCGGTACATGGGTTCTCTGGCCAGCTCTATGAGCTTTTCAAGCCGTTCGGGCACAAAGACCGGCGGGACCAGTCTGCAGCGCGTCGAGCACGTCGTCCGACGACGCGGGGCTATAGGGGTCAGCGCCTAACAGCACGGACCCGTACTCCCCCCGGTCTGGCAAGACGGCGGCCGCTCCGGCGCGCGCCCGGGCCTTGACCGCGGCCTCGGGGAACCCCGGTGCGCGTAGCGTGCTCATGGCGTCATCACTCCGGGCACTTTGGGGAAGGCGCTGGCTTGCCAGACCGCCTCGAGCCCGGCGATGTACCTCGTCAGCCGTTCGACACCGATCCCGAAGCCGGCGCTGCCCCGGATCCCATCTCGCACCATCTGGAGGTACCAACCGTACTTGGCCGGGTTTTCCCCCGTCTCGCGCATTCGGGTGATAAGCGTCGTGTAATCGTGCTCGCGCTCGCTACCGCTACAAAGCTCGCCGTAGCCTTCGGGCGCGATCAAGTCGAAATTGCGCAAGCACCCCGGGTGGTCAGGGTCTTCCATGTCGTAAAAGCCGCGTGAGCCCTTCGGGTAGTCGGTGATGAAAAACGGGGTGCTTGCTTCCCGGGACAGCTTGGCCTCGCCGGCCCAGTCGATCTCGGCGTCAGGGCTTTGAGGGTGGCCCATGGCGTGCAAGCTCGATACGGCGTCCGTATGCGACCTACGCCCGAACGGCTCGGTCAGGACGCCCGCGAACGCGCTGATATCGCGCCCCAGGAGATCGAGCTCGTTGGGTAGATCGGTCACGACCCGGCGCACCACGTGGGCCACGATTGCTTCGGCTAAAGCCATGGCTTCGTCCCTGGTCGCGCCGGCCACCTCTACGTCCACTTGATGGAACTCGGCCAGGTGGCGCCCGGTCATGGCTGTCTCGAGGGGCTCCAGGCGGACATTCGGCGCGATGTAAAAGATCTTCTCGAACGCTGACAGAGATGCTTGCTTGTAAAGAATGGCACTCGTCATCAACTTGTAGCGATGGCCGTAATAATCGACGTCCACTTGTTTGGCGCCGCGGGCGCCCGGGTCGGTAACGGGGCCGACGATTGGCGGCAGTAGTTCGGTGAAGCCCTTTCCGCACAGGAGCTCACGTGTGGCGCTAAGCATCCTGTGCTGGATGGTCAGCACCGACCGCGTGACTGGCGAGGAGAGGTGTTCGCGCGGGCTGCTCGGTAGCGGGCGGTTGCCGCCTGAAGCGATATTGGCAGATGGGGTACTGGTCGCGGCGGTGGCCGCAGGCGCGAACCGTTCGGGGCACCGGATCTGTGTTTCGGTCAGCATCTTGTTAGCTCCTTGCGTGCTCGTGGCGCGTCGTTGAGGGACCGCGCCGTCGGGGTCGCTACTGCGTCAAGGCCGGCCTTGTCGAACTTCCGCTCGACATAAGAAAGAGCGGTGAGCAGGTTGGCCGCCGTCAGGTGGACGGGGCCCGCGGGCTTTACGATCCCGCTAATGGGCATCGACCCGATGCTCGACCATTGGAGACGCCCTGTCGGGTCTATATAACTGCGGGTACGCCGCGCATTGTCCGGGTGCAGGCAATACGGGATGTCGAGGTAGCCGGACCGAAATGCGTTGGCCAACCCATCGCCAATGTCGCGCCCGAGCTCGAGCACGGCACAGATCAGAGCGCTCGCCTCCGCATAGATGCCGGTGTCCTCAACTCCGTCTTTGTCTACGTGGGCCGCGGCCAGCCGGGAGGCTTCGGCGGCGGCGCACGCCGCCGTTTCCAAAGCCCGGACGTTGTCTGCGATCGACGGGATTCGGTGTGCTTCGGCCGTAGTTTTGACGATCAGGCGGGCGGCGTCGCTGCGGACCGCCAGCCGGGCCGCCTCCGTCAGCAGAAGCGTGGCGCCGGCGGGCGTGCGCGGGTACACGCCCATGTAGGTGTAAATCACGACATGACTGTCGGCACCGCCCAGCCACTCGTCGGTCAACCGGCGCAGCGCGAGCACTGCCTCGGCGTCCTGTTGCGGGCTGGTCTGCTGGGCGTAGCTGAGCGAAACGTTTTGCACCCCGTGTTGGCGGAAGAAAAGGGCTTCGAGCACGCTGAGGGCGATGAGGAGACCGGGGGGGCACAGCTGTCCCATCATGCAGCCGCCGAACGTCTCGAGGTGTGGTTCGGCGCCAGTGCCCCGCAGCCGGGCCAATTGCTCGCAGGCGCGTGCCCAGCTACGGACCGAACGGTCGAGCGGCGCCCGGCTGTAGGGCAAGCAGTAGGACACCGGGCCACCTTCGGTCGCGTGCAGCCCGGCACCGATCAGCGCCGCAAATATGTCCTCGGGGCAAGGCGAGCCGTGCCTGACCTGGACCGGGAAATCGGGTCCTGCGACTCCGGCCAGGACGGCGCGAGTCGTCGCTGCGTCATGGGCGACGATCGGGTACCCGTTTAATTCTCCGCCCGAAAGTAACGCCGTCCGGGCGCTCGTGTGGTCGCCCACCCGGGTGAAGCTGTCGATGGTGATTGTGCCAACCGTCGCCGCCATTGCCCGCTTGGTGGCCTGTAACCCGGCGCGCATCACGCCCGGGTTGCTCATCCCCATTCTTGGCTGGACGATGAGCTGGCCCGCTTCATGGGCGCGAGTGACGAAGTCGCCGAAGGAATTACGCTCCGCGAGGTCCGCTGTCATCTGCGCACCCCCCGTGGTAATTTTCCGACGAACGAATAGAACTCGGAAATGTCACGGTCCTCTTCGAAGACGTCGTCGAAACCAGCTCCCTTTAGCTGGTCACGGCTGCGCTTGCCTCCCGGCCCGGCGATCCCGAGCTTCCCGCCGATGACGATAGCCGTGGTGGCCAGCCCCGGTTTCGCCCGCAGCTTTCCGATCAGCCTCATGCCGTCGAAAAACCCGTGCCCGTTGACGCTGCTCACCACGACCAGGTCGGGCTGGGCCTGCAAGCACTCGGCCAGCAGCAGTTCATCGGGCACGCAGGGGCCGAGGTTGACCACCCTGTGCCCGAGTTCTTCGAGCAACAGCTGCAAGTACACAAGGTTCCAGTTGTGGGAGTCCGAAGCCACGCTCGCGACTATCACCGTGAGGCCCGCGCCCGCCGAGTGGCCTGTCGCCGTGGCCGGGGACGAGCCGGCGCCGGCCGCTGAGCGGTAGCCGGCTTCGCCGTGGGCATGTCCGGCTTCGGGTGCCCCGACGGCGACCTGGCCTGCGTTGACCCGGGAGAAGCCTGGGTTGACCCGGGGGAGGGAGTCGTGGATAAGCATGGTGCTCGTTACTGGAAGGCCATGACGTTACTGCCGACGGTGTAGTCGGTGTCGACGATGCGCCCATCCCCGGGGCGGTCGGCGCTGCTGCGCGAAAGGTCCCGCGTGATGAAAGTGCGCAACAGCCAGCGGTCATTACCGTTGCGGTAAAAGGGGAACGGGGTCCGGCCGTGAAAGGCGTCGTGATTATCGATCAGCAACATATCGCCGGCATCGAGGCGGATCTCGATCAGAGTGGCGCAGGCGGCCCGGTAAAGCTCGTCGAGTGCCGCCTGCGCCTCGTCGTCGAGGCCCCTGGTCTCGGCGAAATCGCAGCGGAGGCGAGGCCTGAAAATACCGCCGTCCAGGACCCGGACCGGCCCGACCGTGATGGCGTGGTCGATGCGGGCGCCGCGGAGGAACGAACCGTCAACGGTGGTGGAGAAGCGCGGTTCGTAGAGAGTGGCGACAGTCCTGTCGTCCAACAAGGGCAGGAACATCGATGTCGAAGTGAGCACTGTCCCCGCCACGTGCTCCGGGTCCGGCCGCAGGCACAGCAACCCGATGACGTCGGCCCGGTTGTCGGTGAAAACCGTCTCGCAGTGCAACTCGAGGGGAGCCCGGCTCGATATGGACTGCTGCGTGTCCTCGAACCCGGCTACCGGCAGGATATCTTGCACGATCCGGCCGGCCAGCTCGGGCTGGAAACCGTACTGCTCACCGAATAACGCCGCCGCCAGGCTGAACACTCGCGCCGCAGGCAGGGTGACCCCAACCGCGAAGTCTGCGTGCTCGGGCGTCGGCGGAAGGGGGTCTACCGGGAGGCCGCGGACCAGCAGCCCGCCCGCGCTGCCGCCGTACCGGCGGAACCGGGCTGCTGCCCTCCTCACCCGGTCCGGCAGGTTGGCGCACTGCATCTGAGCGGCGAACACGAACTCGTCGGACTCGCTCACGGGGTCGTAGTCTTCGAGCGGGCGGGCGAGCAGGCGAAACGCTTCTCGTTCCTCCCCGGTGAGGCAAATTTCAGACGCAGTAACGTCGCTCATCGTTCCTCCAACTGGTTGCAGGCGAATTGTGCCGGCTCGATTTGTTGTTGCCAGAGAAGATCGCCCGGGAGAAGGCGAAAAATACACAACCCGACGCCCCGCCCTCGTTGCTAAGGGACGCCTCGATGCACTGGCGGCGCGCTCGGTACGAGCTCCGCCCCTCCCTCCGCCCTCTTGGCGTAGTACATGCCGCGCCCACCGTACGTTTTTGTGCTCTCCGGCATCACAAACTCGTGCTTCCGGTTGCGATTTGGCCAACCCGTCGCGCTGGCGCGCTGCCAAACCGGTTCAAACGCAACGAGAACGCGAAATCGCGACCAGAATCATAGAAATGTGAAGAAGTGGAGACGTGGTACCCAGGGGGCACGAGCGGGCGGTCCAAGAACGCACCACGAGAGGACGGGAACTTCGGCCGCAGTGCAGCCGGGAACGGCGGGTACTCGTCGCTGGCCCAGTGAGTGGTGCGGCACCGGCCCTTTTAGCGATCCGCGTAGTACCAGTTTTCCGGGTTGATCATGCCGTAGAGGTTGACCGGCTCGAAGCCGTGCAGGTTATCGTCCACCGCAAACACGCGCAACGGGAACCCGGGCGTCCAGACGGTAGGCACCTGTTCGGCCAGATAGTCCTGGTACTCGTACATGGCCTCCAGGTCGTCGCTGACAACCGTTTTGTCGATCAGCTCGTCCGCCTTCGGGTCGCTGTAGTGGCCGTAATTGCTGCCCGCCCCGGTTTTGAACAACACTTCACCCGTAGGGTGGCCGTAGAAGACCCATCCCCCGTTCCAGCACTGGAGCTCCCACAGGTGCGGGCTGTCGGGCCGGCCTCCGCGTGGTCCTGGCCGACGAGCACCGACCCGTTGACCTCTTCCAGGCGGAGATCGATGCCAGCCTTGGCCGCGTCCGCCTTGAACTGTTGCATGAGCTGGCTCAGCGCCACCCGTCCTCCGGCGTACCGCATGCTGAGCGACAGGCCGGTGCCGGCCTCGATACCCTCGCCGGCGCCACCCGGCCCCGTGCCCGGGCGCACGCACACGGCGGGGCTGCGGCTGACGTCCCAGCCGTTGTCAGCTAGCAACCGGCGCGCCCGTTCGAGGTCAAAAGTCATGGGTTTGGCCCGCTGGCGGGGCGAAACGTGCTCGCTATCGGGCACGGCCGGGACCGGCCCGGTGGTGCGAAAACCGTGACCATGGAAGATCTCACGTATGGCCGTGTCCTGGTCGAGACTGCATTGCAGGGCTTGCCGAAAATAGGCTTGCCGGATGATCCGCCCCGCCACAGTGGGGTTTTGGAAATTAAGCGGCATGTAATTGATGAGGTAGATCTTCTGCGGTACCAGGTGATGGTGCTCCAGGGGCTCGGGCCGGATCCCGTGAGGGAGAAAGCCGACCTGGAGCGACCCGGGCTCGTTCGGTCTGACTTGCAGCCGGCGGTACTGCTCTTCGTCGGAGTGGGACGGTACCTGACGGAACTCGTCCAGGTGCGGTTTGTGAGGGCCGCCGTAGCGCTCGTTGGGTACGAAGGTAACGGTCCCATCCAGGTCGAAGCTTTTGAGCTTCCACGGCCCGTTCACCACGCTCCAGACGGGGCTCGACGGCCATGTGGCCCTGAACTCGTTGCTCTCCCGGGTCCATTCGCCGTTCTCGGCCACCAGGTAGTCGTACACGGCCGGCACGTCCGATAGATCGGCGGACGCATTGGCCGGGACATCGTGCGCCGCACGGTCCCACGCCCGCGGCATCGGCGTAATGAGCGAGAGCTGGTTCATCAGCACCCAGGTCTTCGAGTACGCCTTGTCGAAGACCAGCCGGACCTTATCTTCCGATATTTTGCGGTACGAGGTGAGGTTGTCGGGCAGGTAACCCGGCGTGTAGCCGCCGTACCTGTTGCCCTTGACGACCATCATGTTGATCCAGAACATGACGTTATCGGCGCAGATGGGCTCGCCGTTGGACCACTTCCAGGGTTTCAAGGTAATGGTCGCCGTGCGGCCGTCGCTGCTCCACTGCGGTGGCTCGGCCAGGCTGAGGTCGTAGTCGACCCCTGCGCCACCGTTGCGGCCCAGCCAGTAGAGCGGCCTGTACATCAGCGTTTGGAACTCGAACAGGTTCCTTATGCCCATCCTTTCGGGCGGTGTGAACGGGAAGATCGTGGAAGGAGGAAAGCCTACGTGGCAGGCCCAACTGACCGTGCCGCCTTTGGCGGGCCGCCGTATTTCCGTCCCCGCGGCCATCGCCGGCTGTCTCATGACCGGTTCCCGACGGCGATCGGGCCGGCACTAGTGCTGCCTCCAGGAACGTTTGCCAGGTTGCCTGCCGCAAACACCCCTGTTGGTGCTTGCAAGTTGGCGTGCGCAACCGGGCAAACGTTGCCTGTCGTGGCACTAGGTGCCATCTCTACCTCGATACGCCCGGCCAGTTCGCAGGCCGCCTGCAAAGCGTCGTCCAGGGACGAACCAGTGGTGCAGAGGAAGCCGAGAATGTTGTTGCCGAACGGCGGTCGTTTGATTATGTCCCCTGGCTTGGCCGTGACCTTAAGGAAAAATACCCGTTCGTTTTGGGCTACGGCCGCCGGCACGTCGATCCGCTCGACACGCCCCGGCCCGCTTATGAGGCACGTCCCCGCAGTGTGCACCCCGGTTGGCCGGTAGTGCCCAACCTGAGGCCTGATGCCGCAGGCGACGTCCATCATTGCGCGGATCGGTGAATAACCGGCGCTGATCTGGGCGAAATAGTCCAACCCGCCCCCGCCCGGCCGGACGGCTATTTCGAGAATGTTAGGCTGCCCGTCGTGGAATCGGACTTCGGCGTGCATTACGCTGCGCCCGATACCCTGCGCTTTGGCGGCGGCGGCCACGACCCGCTGGACGGCGGCCACGTGTTCACCATCGAGTGAGGTCGGCGCGTGGTGGACGTCGTCGTCGAAGGTGTCACCCTCGACCGTGACCCGGTCGACAATTGAACCAAGGTAGACCTCGCCGTCCCAAGCCAGCGCTTCGGTGAGGAACTCGGGGCCCTCGAGGAAGGACTCGATGAGTAGGCCCTCCGGCCCGTGGTCGATGCCGTCGGGTTCCATTGTGAACCAGGACATCCGTTGTATCCCCTCGAGCGCCTGGCCGAACCGCAGCCGCAAGTCCTCGGGGTTGTCGAGACGGAACACGAAATTGCTGGCCGCCCCCAGTGTTGGCTTCAAGACCACCGGGTAGCCGAACTCTTCGGCTGTCTCGAGGGCAACGCGGAGGTCCGGAACGAACCTGAACCGGGGCCGGGGGACATCGCCTCGCTCGTGTGCTTCGCGCATCAGCAACTTGTTGCGGCTCGTGCGGGCCGTTGCCAGGCCCACGCCGGGCAGCCCCAGAGCGTCGGCCACGGTGGCCACCGTCAGCACCGCCGATTCGGAGAACGACAACACACCATCGAAACGCTCGGTTTTGTGCCACTTTCTGGCGTCGGTGACGATCTCGTCGATGTGCTTGGAGCCCACGACGTGGTACCGCGGAGCCGGCCAGTACCCCGGCTCCCCCAGGCCATTGAGCACGAACAGCTCGCCACCGAAGGCCTCGACCTGGTGGTAGCGGGAAAGGTAGTAGCTTGCGTTCTGAACGGCTTCCAGTGCCAGCAGTTTCATGGTTTCCTCCTCGAGCGGGCGCGGCCAGCTCCTGGCCGCGTGGTGCAGGGCTCATGCGGCCGCGATCGGCTCCCCAACAGACGACGGGCCCATCAGTTGACGCGGACGGTCGGCCCAGGCCAAGCCGGTTGGCTGGAGACGTCGGCCCAGGGCGTGGTCGGTAATGGCGCGGGCAATGAGCGGGGCAAACTTGAACGACATGCCCCCGCAAGCCGCGTAGGCCCAGACCCGTCCGTAGCCGAGATCGGCCAGGAGCGGCCTGCCGTCGGGCCCTTCCGACAGGTAGTACCCGTCGGTCGCCCCGGTTACTCGCTCCGGCTGGAACTCTGGCAGGACGCTGGAAAACACGTCCGTCAGGTGGTCCCGCCAAAGCCGGGGTGAGGCCCGGTCGGTCACCGCCCCCACGATGCGGCAGGCGCTGGCCGCGCTCAGCCGTGCCGGTCGCCCCGCTGCGGGCGGCATTACCCAGGCGCCACCGCGAGGGCCCAGTCCCAGCACAGCCGGCATGCCCGCCCACCCACCGCCTCGGGGGGCGTAGGACAGCATCGTCTGGCGGTACAGGGTCAGGCCGGCGGCGAGGCCGACAGGTAGTAGCTGGCGCGACCACGGCCCGGCGGCGACAACGACCCGGTCCCGGGCCAGCACGCTCCCGTCGGCCAGGTGTACCGAAACGGTGGTGCCGCCGGAGCGCCCGCCAGAGAAGCCGATGCCGGTCACTCGCTGGTGGGGGAGCAACGAAACCCCGGGCTGGTCCCCCAACCAATTACACATTGCTTGCAGCGCCCGGTCGGCCAGGATGGCACCGGCGGCCGGTTCGAAGATGGCGTGCACCCCTGCGGGGAGAAGTACCGGTGGGTACCGTTTTGCCACCTCTTTGGCCGAAAGCGGCCGGGCCGGTACGGCTGCCTCGCCGAGCAGGGCGAGGTGGCCGTCGATGTCGTCCGCCGTCATGGCCGTCAGCACTCCCACGCGGTGGTAGAAGTGCCCGCCGACCTGACGCTCGACATCCCTCCAGGCCTGATCGGCCGGACCGGCGGCCACTGTCAGGGCCCGGTCGGCCCGATGAAGGGCGCGCACCACCCGGTGCGTGTCGTACGAGGTGGCCGTGGGTGCGGGTATCTCAGCCCGGTCGAGGATCTCCACCAGCGCTCCGGCGCGGGCGCAGTTGATGGCCGTTAGCAGACCGATGACGCCTCCGCCGACCACGACTACACGCAACCGCGTCATCCGAGCCCGGCAGTCGAGCTGACGCGATTACGGGTGCTTGCGGGGCGGGCGGGCAGCAGCGGGGGCACGAACGGTCTTATCTCCGTCAGGTCGAACGCGCCAGCGCAGAGGGTGCCGTCAAAGGCGCCTGCCTGTTGGGCCGCATCGCTGAGGTCGATGAGGACCGGAGCCGCCAGGGCCAGCAGCGCGCTGACCTCGAGGAACAGGTCGCCCCACGCCTCCGGTTCGTCGTCGATGCGCCGGCCCTCCAGCCGGCAGGCGCTCGCCCGCAGTCTGGCGACGTGGACCA
This sequence comes from uncultured Acidimicrobiaceae bacterium, assembly GCA_963754115.1. Lineage (GTDB taxonomy): Bacteria > Actinomycetota > Acidimicrobiia > Acidimicrobiales > Palsa-688 > Fen-671. The sequence goes on from CAVWFC010000011.1 coordinate 671,406, forward strand.
GGATGGTGTCCGCCGAGCGATTGAGGCTGTAGTTGGGCATCTCGTAGCAGTGGTCGAACCGGTCGACCATAATGCCGGCCCGGCCGCGGCCGGCCGCTGACACGGGCAATGGGGAGTCGTCAGTACGGGTGTCAAGGCCTCGGCGAAGCGTTGTCGCCAGCTGGTTCCACGGTTGGACGAGGCGCGTTTCGGCGACTTTCTCCAACCCCGAACGGCTGAACGTCGTGCGCTGGTACTCCGGCGCCGTGAGGGCCAGGTAAAGCCGGGCCAGATCTCTTGGCACGTCTCGGAGCAGTTCCTGGACCGACAGCACGTGGCCCTTGCTGGTGGAGAACTTTTCGCTCTCAAGCTCATAAAACTCATTGGTCAGTACCCACTCCGGCCTGACGTACTTGTCACCATGCGCCATAAGAAGTGCCATATGGGCCAAGCAAAAGAAGTAGGCGTTGTCGAAACCGAGAAAATGTACGATACGCACGCTTTCCTCGGGCAACCACAACTGCCCGGGGGACGTCTGGCGGCCCAGGCGGGCGGCGCAGTACGAGGACGTGAACATGCCGGCCGGGATCAGCTCGAGCCAGGCATTGAGCACCTGTCCCGGCGTCTCGGGGAACGGCGCCGGCATGCCCCAGCTGAGCGGGTAGGTGATGGGCAGGTCGGCGAGCGGGCGGGAAAGGACGTCCTCGACCATCTGCACCATGTGGGGCCGCCAGTACCGTGCCCATTGCTGGTGGTAGGCGGTGAGCTCGGCCCGGTAGTCCTCCATCGGGAGCACCAGGACCGTGGCCTCCCGGGAGACGGGCACCTCCGTAGGGTCGACCGTGGAATGGGGGTTCAGGAGCTCGAAGAAGTTATTGGGATGGCAGCACGTTTCGCACAACCCACCCCGGCAGGTGGCCAGGCAAACGGGGCACTCGCCCTCGACCAGGCCCTCGACGATAAACTCGCCGGTACGTTCCAGGTAAGGCAGCCGGACCGTCCTCAGACGGAACTTGCCCGCTGCGTGCAGGGCGCGGAAGTAATTTCTTACCGTGGCCCGGTACGCGTCGTCGAAAGGCCCGAACCCGTCGACGGAAATCCCGATCTTGCTCGACGCGTCGCGGATACTGGCCGGTGGACCTGGTGCACAGCTCTTCCGGGGTGGTGCCGAGCCGACGGGCGGAGGCCACCACAAAGGTCTGGCTGTCGTCGGTACCGGTGGTGAACACGACCTCGCGCCCACGAGCCCGCTGATAGCGAGCGTAGACATCGCCCGCCAGGTAAGGCCCGGCGATGTGCCCCAGGTGCATGCCGCCATTAGGCGTAGGGTTTGGCCCCAGGACAAGGACGGGCCGGTTGTCTTCGGACGGACGGGGGCGGGTCACGGGCGCGCCCCGGCCCGATCTCCTGAAAGCCGGTCTCCTGAAAGAAAGTTCTCTGCCATTTCCCTGTCCCACCAGACGCTGTAGAACATGAATTCTTCGCTGCTGTCATTGAGCAGGCGGTGCTCGAGGCCCGGGCGGAAGAACGCCACGTCCCCAGCACGGAACGGTGCCTGTCGCCCATCGCACTCGATGGTTGCCGAACCGCGGACGGCGATAAAGATCTCGTGCTCGTGGTGCGAGTGCAGCGTCGAGTGGCTACGCGGGCGGGCTAATGCCCAGGATCCTTCAAATGGCGCGTTCAGCACCGCCCACGGTTGCAGGCGCTGGGTGTCCAGCCCGTATTCGTGTAAGAGGTTGTCGGGGTCGAGGTGAACAATTTCGGCTGTCATGATTACCTCCCGGAGATCTGCTCGAAAACACTGGGGCCGGCGGGGGAGTGCCGGGTGCGGATGACCGACTTGTGGGGGTCGCCATCCAGGACGGCACCGATCAGGTCCGTCCCGGTGCCACCGGCGCGCTGCCCCCGGCTGCCATAGAGCACGCACAGCTGGGCCGGCTCGAGCCCGCTGATGCGCCGCAGGTCGGCGGCCAGGGAGGCGTCGTTGGCCTGCCCCGTCAGGAGGTCGTGGATCTGGGCGGTGCGGTTAGCGAGAGCGGGGTGCTCTCGCCTCAGGAAGTCCTCGAGGCCCGCACCCGCTCCCGTGAACGGGGAATAGGCCATGCATACGAGCTGTGTTTCGGTCAGCCCGAAGGTCGTCAGGGCGTACTCGCCCGCTACCCGCCGCATGTGGTCCGTAGCCTCACGGCCGCTGTAGCGGGCGCGCATGAGCTCCACCAGCTCGCCCGGGAAGTCCTTCTTTTGCATCAAGTCGAGAGCGAAACTTACGTACTCCGCCAGCCCCTCAGCGTATGACCGACGGAACACCCTCTCGCACTTGAGCCCCCGTAAATGCGCCATAAGCGCCGGGTTGCCACAGTCTGATTCGGTGAAGCTGAAGGCCAGGTCGTCGAACTCGAAGCCGAGGAACCCCGTAAGCAGGTCCATGTGGTCGCCTGCGGCATAGGCGGTGTCCTCGTACACCGAAAAGAACCGGAGGAGGGGAGGAAAAGTAGCCTTTATCCGCCGCTCGGCGATGACGTCGTCATCAGGTCCGTAGATGCCGGTGAAGTAGGACTGGGCGATCGTATCGAGGTTCGACAAAAATCGCCCCAGGCCATTGCCTGTCGCGGCCTTGTCCTTCGGAGCGAACCGGCGCGCCAACCGGCTGACCCACAGGGCGTACTGCCGCTGCTCTTTTGGCGAGTCGCCGGTGACGATGAGGTCGGCGGGTTCGCCGTAAGACGCCGCCACGGCGAACGAATTGACAACGCTCAGGTTGCAGGCGTTGCAAAAGGTTGGCCGGCCGTCTGCTCCGGTCCGGTGCCCGGTCATCAAAATGTCGAGCCGGTTGCGCTCCATGACGCGGGCACGCGGTGGCTCGTTGACGTTGAACAGCGTCACTTCGTTGCCGTCGATCAACAACAGCTCGCAGTCCTGGTCCGTCCCCAGCCTCAAAGCGTCGTATTCTCGCTGAATGTTCTCCAGCACCGCCCGGGGCATCCCGGCGTGCCGGTTGGTTGCCACCCGCAGCCGGAACGTGGCGCCGCACACCCGGTCGAGGACCAATTGCATGGCGCGGACGAAGGCCAGGGTGTAAGCGCTGTCTTTGCCCCCGCCGTAGGCCACCATAACGAGGTTGCGGTCGAGCTGGTCGGGGTGCGGCAAGGCCGCCTGTAACCGTGCAGTACAGCGTAATGCGGCCGCCATGTTGGCCGGCGGCATCGCCGCCCTCAGAGAGAGGAACGCCTGGTCCCGCGCTTCGGCCGTCCGGGCCTCGGTCTCAACTGTCGCCATGCCTGCGCCTCTTCTCTCGCCCGGCGCTTAGACGTTGACCTGGCCGGCGGCGAGCGCGTCTTCGCGCCATGGGGCGTTCTCGCTCCGGTGGGCGAGGATGTCGAGCGTTATATCCTCCGCCCTCTGCGCCAGGACACTGAGCAAAGAGTCGCTGAGGCCGTGCGTGGCCTCGTTGATGCCCTGTAGGTAGCAGGCGGCGCGGGATGGCTCATCGAGGACAAGTTGGTAGTTCCGCGTCACCTCGACCTGCTCCAGCCCAAGCGCATCGGCCAGGCGGCGTACCAATTTCGGAGTATGCCAGGAAAAACCGGTGCCCAGGAACACGATGTCACGGTGGAGCCGGGTAACGGTCCCGGTCCGGCGGTCCGTGAGCTCGAGCACGACCTCATCGTCCTCGACGGTGGCGGCGGTGATATCGACCATTGTGATCAGCCGCCGGTCGCTGTGGGGCGTCAACCGGTCCAGGTACAGCTCGCCATAAAGGGTCTCCAGCATCGCCGGCGTAATGCAGGAGTAGTTTGTCTTGTGCATCTCGCGTAGCATCTCTTGACGCCACTCGGCCCGGGCCGGGTAGAACTGGTCGACGAACGACGGGTAGTACAACTCGTTCGTAAACCTGCTCGATTGGTCGGCCGTGGGACCGATCGATCGCATTATCCATGCCACCTCGCAGTTGGGCAGGTCCCGGCGCAGGGCGTGGAATACTTCGGCCGCGCTCTGGGAACTGCCGACGACGGCGGCGCGGTACGGGATCTCTTTCGAGAACTCGGCCACCCGGGGCCGGTAATTGACACTGTGCACGATGTGGTCCGCCGGTACCCCGTCGAACACCTCGGGTATGTTCGGGTCCCGGCCGGTGCCGATCACCAGGTAGCGGCTCGATATGGAGGAGCCATCCGCCAGGGTGGTGAGCCATCCGGTCAGCATCCCGTCCGGGCCGCGCTGCGGCCGGACGGCCAAGCACTCACGCCCGAGTTCGACGCGGACCTTGGTCGAGCGCGGAGGCTACCCACGCCAGGTAAGCGGCGATTTCGCGGCGGTAGGGGGTGAGGCTCCCCATGTTTATGAAGTCGTCCAGCCTGCCGGTGGCGTGCAGGTGATTGACGAAGGAGAACTTGCTCCGGGGATTGCGCAAAGTCACAAGGTCTTTGGCAAAAGCCACCTGGCTCTTGGCCCACGGCAGCAGCATTCCCTGCTGCCATTCGATCGTCTTGCTCCGGTCGATAATGAGGGCGTTGGCCGCGAGCTCGGGCGCCAGCTCCTCGAGCGCCACCGCCAGCCCCAGGTTCGACGGACCAGCGCCGATCGCAAGCAACTCGACTTCACGCTTCGTCATCCTCATACTCTCCTTGACCGGTCGTTTAGAGGCAGGGAGGGCGATCGCCTCCCTGGGGCCAACAGGCGCCACTGTCCCCGACGTCGTTGCCGTTTACTACATGCCCTTCCCGCAGGCCCACGTGGGCCGGTCGGCCGAGGACGTCTTGACACATTGGAGAGGGCTGACCGGGCACTGGTTGATACAGGTGCCGCCCCGGTCTGTTGAAATCCACGGCACGCAATTTGTCCCGGTGCTCCCAGCGTCTCGTGTGCCCGTATCAGTCAGGCGACGCTACTTCCTCTCCATTTCATGGCACAGCACCCACGAGCGGCGACCGTTGCACCCGGGCCTATACAAGAGCCGCAGTTCGGCCGCAAGCAAACGGGAAAGTCGATGGTGAGGGGGGACGGAGTTGTGCTCCTGATAGGCAGCGGGCGGCGCTCCTACCGGGAGTACCTGTTCAAAGGGTTGTCCGAAAGTGCCTCTCTTTGGTTGATCGACCAACAGATGGCCACCTGGCAGGCGCCCTACATCGTCGGTAGCAGCGCCGTCAGCCTGGCCGACCCGGCCCGGATGGTGCCGGACGAGGCTGGGTTGTTGGAGGCGGCGACGGAAATCGCTCGCGTGCGGCCGGTCGTTGGCGTTTGCACTTATGACGAAGCCTTCGTTATCGCAGCCGCCCGGGTGGCGGAGCGTCTCGGTCTGCCCGGGCTAACCGTCGCTGGTGCCCAGCGCTGCCGGGATAAGTACATGACGAGGCTCGCGCTAACCAACGCCGGTCTGCCGCAGCCCGGGTATGCCCTGGTCCATACGCTCAGCCAGGCTGAAAAAGGGGCTCAAAATTTAGGCTTCCCGGTGGTGGTCAAGCCGCGCGGTATGGGGGCCAGTGCCGGGGTCGTCATGGTTAGCGACGTCGAGCAGATGACTGAGGCGTTCGCTGTCGCCGGTCGTGCCAGCCACGCCGGCCCGCCCGCCTTCGACGAGGGGCTACTGGTCGAAGAGATGGTGCAGGGGCCGGAGATCAGCGTGGACGGGGCGGTAATGGCCGGCGAGTACTCGCCGTTTTGCCTGGCCCGCAAGCGGCTCGGCACGCCCCCTACTTCGAGGAGATCGGGCACATCGTCGACGCCGCCGACCCACTGCTGGGCGATGCCTGGCTGCGCCACGTTCTGGCAGAGGCACATCGCGCCCTCGGCCTGGTTGACGGCATAACCCACACCGAAGTGCGGATCACGGCAAGAGGCCCGGTGATCATCGAAGTAAATGCCCGCCTGGGCGGTGACATGATCCCTCATATCGGCCAGCTGGCGACAGGCGTGGACCCGGGGCACGTTGCGGCGGACGTTGCTCGCGGTGACCGTCCATGCCTGGTCGCCTCCCGCCGGCAGGTGAGCGGGATCCGGTTCCTGTACCCGCCTGTGGACTGCCGCGTCGTGCGGGTTTCGTTGCCTATGGCGGGCACTCCCGCTGGCCTGGTCCGTGCTCAGCCGATGGCCGCCCCCGGCGAGGCTGTGTACCTTCCACCACGAGCCCACCTCGGTCGCTACGCTTTTCTCATTGCCTGCACTTCGGAGCCGGCCGCGTGCGAACAATGCCTTGACGAGGCGGCGTCGAGGTCCTGTGTGGAGATAGAGCCGCTGAGCGAAGAGGAGCTCGTGGTCGCGCACGTGCTGTGAGCTGCCCCTCCTGTCGCAAATTCGGGTACTGGTCCTTCGTGCAGAGAGGCTGGGACCCGCCGCCACCGGCGGGACTGAAGTGCACCCGACAGGGCCACATCCTCATCGCCTTTAGTCCGGTCGTGTTGCGCTCCCGGGTGCTGAGTGTAAAAGCCGCCAGGACGTGAGGACGGTGCACGCCTGTAAGGGCGCCCACCGCCAGCCGCAGCCTTGACCGCCGCCGGCATGGGACCGCCGCCGGAATGAGCAAATTGCCTGACGCCACGGTAGAAATGCAAAAGCCGCGCCGGCCCGCCGGCGGCCGGGCCCATCTCCGGCGCGCTGGCGGGCCTGGCGCGGTGTGCTGGGTGAGCGGGAGCTACGCGGTACGGGCCAGCGCCGGCACGAACTTGGCCGCGTCGATTGTTCCCCACCCGCTGGCGAGGGAATAACCAGGACCGGCCTTGTACCCCGTCACCCCGCCGAAGCTGTTGTTGCCCTGTGTGATATTCACGAGGCCGGTCCAGCCGGCGCCGTGGCGGCTGAGCGAACCCAGGGTGTAGAGAGCCGGGTTGATAAGGCCCAATCGGTGCCCGGCGACCTGGTCGGCGAGGGCGACGATACCGGCGAACATCGATGTGGCGCCGATGGTGCCATTGAAGAGGTCCCAGCCCACGCCACCCGCGCCCGCAAAGGAGATGTAAACCCAGTCGCTCCCCTTGACCGCCGCGTTCATCGAAATGTCCGGCGTGCCGCGGTGCCCGCCGACTACGTTGCTGACGCCTGACTGGTAGGACGGCCGGGCGAACACGCCGGACACGCCCCCGCCTCCCGCACCGAAGCCATCCCCCCAGGAGACGTCGGGTTGGAGCCGGCCGCCGGCGTTGTTGAGGTAGAGCTCGGTGCCGCCGACGGAGGTGACCAAGGGATCGGAGGAGGGCCAGTTGGCCACCCGGAAGGGGAACAGGCTCTCCCCGTTGGGCTCCGCCGACGTTACGCCAGTGTCACCGGCCACGTCGAGTACGGTTACGTGGTGCGTCTCGGCGTCCTTGAAGGCGTAGCGCAAGCCCAGCAGGCTGGCGAAGTTGCCCTTATTGAAACCGGGGAAAGTGTTCTCGGCGGTACCGAAGATCTGCAGGATCACGTCACCTACCCCTGAATTGATGAGCGATTGTTCGGCCTGCATGAGCTGCGGGAAGCCGCTCACACCCTCGTTCTCGGAGGTGTCGGTTTCGGCAATGACGATCTTTGCCTCGGGGGCGATGGCGTGGGCATATTCGACTTCGAACGTGGTACCCGCGGCCCAGTCGACCCGGGCCCCGTTGTGTGGGTCGTACGGTGGGATGCTGCCGAACTCGACTATTTTCAAGTCCGGGTTGGGCAACCCGAACTGAGCGTCGAAGACCTTTATGTCGTGCGAGATAGTGGGTGAGCCAAAAGGTACGGGGATAACGATCGTCCGGCCACTCCCGTTTATGCCGTGGTCGTAGAGGGGGCTCAAATCGTAGGCGGAGCGCAACTGTAGCGGTGAGTAGCAGTTCACCCCGTAGTCGGCTTTGCACGAGGTCGTGGGCAACGGAGCGTGCAGGTTGAGCACGATCGGCCCGAGGTGGGCGACCGGCCGCGTCTGCGCGCGCTGGCGGTGCTGCTACCCAGCATGGGCGCGGCGGCGGAAAGTAACCCTGCGACGGCGGCAATGGAGACGGCTTGGCCAGGCCGGCGGCGCGCCAGCCTGGACCTGGTGGGTCGCACCGTGGCTTCAGGGCCGATGACGCCGCGCGCGGAACTGCGGGTTGTCTTCATTTTGCTCCTTGGGTAAGGCGCCGGCTGAGGCCGGCGTATGGTTCAGGAAGTTCGGTGTTCGGAGTGCTGGCGTTGCGACGCCGTCAGCGCCGCCGTCCCGGCGTAAGCAGAACGGGTAGTGCCGCCAACCCTCGCAACAGGGCGCTGTTTTCCCACCGCACGTCCTCAGGCGCCACGGCGAGCCGCAGGTCCGGGTAGCGGCTTATAAGCCGGGTCAGCGCGATCTCGATCTGCATCTTGGCCAGTGGCACGCCGATACAGTGGTGGATGCCGTGGCCGAAGGACATGCTCCCCTTTGGCTGGCGGTTGATGTCAAGCCGGTCGGCATGGCCGAAATGGGAGCAGTCCCGGTTGGCCGAGCTCCAGGACAGAGCCAGGATCTCGCCTGCCGGTATAACAACGTCCCCGACGGAGATATCAGCGGTGGTGAACCGGAAAGTGCCCACCTGCGAAGCGGGGTTGAAGCGCGTCAGCTCATCCACCGCCTCCGGGACGAGAGTGAGATCTGCTCGCAGTTTCGCCAGCTCTCCCGGGTGGGTCAGCAGGTCGTACACGGCGTTACCGATCGAGTAGATCGTCGTTATGTGACCGGCGACGACGAGGAAAAAGATCATCGCCACTACCTCGCTTTGCGTCAGCCGGTCGCCGTCGTCGTCGCTGACCCGCACCAGGGCGCTTACCATATCCTCACCGGGGTCGGCGCGCTTGGCATCGATCAGCGCGTTGGCGTAGTCGACCATCCTTTTTGACGCGTCGGCTACCTCGTCGGGATCTTGGCCGGCGCCGACAAGCTTGGCCCCCCACGTCCGGAAGTTCTCACGGTCCGCTGCGGGTATGCCGAAAAGCTCGCAAATGATGGTGATAGGTAGGCGCACAGCGAACTCGCTCATCAGGTCGACCTCGGATGTGGCCGCCATAGCATCGAGCAATTGGTCTGCTACCTGTGAGATCCGGGGCCGCAGCTTCTCCACCTCGCGCGACATGAACGCTTTGCTTACCAGCGAGCGGAGCCGCGTGTGCCTGGGCGGGTCGCTGTTGAGCATATGAGTGGCGAGGTCGTCGTGGAAACCGACGCTGGCCTCTTCTTGGTCTTCGTCGGCAGGCAGGCCCGAGTGGCGAGCGAACAGCTCGTTCATCCGGCGCCCGTCCTTGCTGACGTGCGGGTGCGACGCCAACGTGCGCACTTCGTCGTACCCTGTGACCAGCCAGACCTTGGCCCCATGCGCCCAGATGACTTCGTGGACCGCTCCCGCAGACCTGAACCGCTCGAGGGCCCCGTACGGGCACTGCATGATGTCAGTGGGGACCGGCTCAATAGCCGGCAAAGACTCGACGCTCATCAGGTGGACCTCCGGCCCGGGAGAGGCAGCGGCACTCGCCCGCCGCCGTTGGTTGTGCGAGTATCGAAAAGGGGGGAAAAGTAGTGCTGCCTCCAGGAACGTTTGCCCGGTTGCCGGTGGCAAACAACCCCTGTCGCCGCTTCAAACTTAGGGGGGCAACCAGGCAAACGTTGCCTGTCGTGGCACTATCGCTGCCTCCGGGAATGTCTGCCCGGTTGCCGGTGGCAAAAACCGCTGTCGGCGCTTGAAAGTCAGGGCGGGCGACCAGGCCAAACGTTGCCTGTCGTGGCACTAGCTGGCCAGTTCAGCCGCCGCGGCACCAGTCGCAGCCGGTTGCGGCTCGGCGTGTGCTGATCTCAGGTCGGCGACCGGGCCCGCCTCGGCGACCGGCCTCGGCCTCCTCATACCCACCTGGCCGACGACTGTCGCCAGGGCCCCTACCCCGGCGGCCCACAACCAGACTTGCTGGCCGACCCGGTCGAACAGAATAATGCCGAGGATCGGGCCGAGCGTGGCGCCCAACCCGTACACGCTCTGTAAAGCGCCGAAGTAGCGCCCGCGCAGATGAGCCGGGGCGATCATGCCGGGATAAGCCCAGATGGTTGGCACACCGATGAGCTCGGAAAGCGTCCATATCATTGTCCCGAGGATGAGCAGCACCGGGACCATAGCGATCGCGTACACGCCGTAACCCAGGGCGAGAAGCCCGAAACCACCCACCTGGGTCAGCAGCAACGGCCACTTTTGTACGAACTTTGTCGTCGTCATCTGGCACGTGGCGGCAATGATGCCGTTGAGCGTGATGATCGCCCCGTACCACCACATGCTCATGCCCGACCGTACGATGGCTAGGGGCAATGTGGCCGTGTACTGGCAGTAAACCATGGCCATAAGCAAAAAGGCACCCAGGAACGTGACGTACCGCCAGTCGCCCAATACGGCCAAATAGCCCGAAGCGGCTCCGGCGGGTGCTTTTGGCTTAGCCACCGCTTTGGCCCGTCGCGGCAGCACGTTTATGGCGATCATGCCGAAGGCGAGGACAGCGAGCCCTTCGGCCCAGAACAGCAGGTCGTACGACACCGATGCCAGGGCTATGCCGATCAGTGGTGCTGCGACGGCGCCCAGGTTGAAACACAGCATGTACACCGCGGTTACCATGACGAGCTGCGCTTTGGGCGTGAGCTCGGTAATGAGGGACTGGGCCGCGGGGCGGTAAAGCTGGGCCACCATACCGGTCATCAGCACGACGAGCGCGAGCAACGGGTAAAACTTCACGTAGATTATCGAGACGGTCAGTGCGGCCGATCCGAACATGCTGATCATCGTCGCCGTCCGGGCACTCAACCGGTCGCTCAGCCAGCCGCCGGTAAATGTGCCGACGACCGCGCCGGCGCCGTAGAGGCCCAGGGCCAGCCCGGCCTGGCTCCTGGAAAAGCCCTGGTGGGTCAGGAACAGTACCAGGAAGATCTGGAGGAACCCGGCGAGCTTGCTGATAAGCACACCGGCCAATAGCGCTTTTGCGTGGCGCGGCATCTGGCGAATGGTGGCCAGGATGCCGAGGGCACCGGTTGCGTTGCCCTCGGCGGCTACGATCTCGTCGGCGGTTTGACTGCTCATCCGTGCCTCACCCTCGGTCCGGCCTGCATACGTTTGGTTGACGGCGCCGCGGCGATCGCACTGGCAAGGCTGGGCGCTGTGTTGCACTTAATTCCCGTGTTGCACTTAATATCTGAGAGCGTCGATTGTCCCGGTACAGATACAGGATTGCCGTACTGGTCCAGGCTTTCGGCCCCCAGGTTTGCGCTAATTTGCCGCTCATATAATTCCTCAATGTCGCCCGGACCTCGAGGCGCTGATCTCGTCCAGATATGAGATGCCGCGCTCGGCGCGAGGCGCAAAGCGTTCCCACTCCTCGCGGAGCCTGATCCGGCCGTCATCGAGGAGCTGAGGCGTGCTCCGGCAGCACCCGGAGACGACGTCACCGTTGTCGTAGACCATGCAGTAAGCGAAGTCCAGTACGCCATCTGCGGAGCAGGTGCCGGTCAGCGCCCCACGGCGCACGTGCCCGCCGGCGAACTCACCCCAGATGACATCGCCGTCCTGGTGGTAGCGGGCCTGGGGCACCTGGCCCGCCTCGCCGCCCCTCACCCGGAACGACCTTCCGTCGTAGTCGATCATGTTCAGCCTCCGATCCGCAGGGTGATAGGCGCCGGAGCTACAGTCACGGGCTCCCGTTTGGCGCCGAACCCGAGCCGTCGCAGCACCGGCGCCGCCATCATGGTGGTGATGAGGGCCATCAGTACGAGAACAGTGAAAGCGTCAGCATTAATCACACCAATGCTGAACCCTGTGCTTATGACCACGATGTCGGTAACGCCCCGGGTGTTCATGAGGGCGGCGAGGCCAAGGGACGACTTTCGTGGCATGCCACCTCCCAACGCCACCAGGGCAGTACCGCCGAACTTGCCGGTCACCGCCACGAGCAGTAACAGCGCCCCGCCGGCAAGCACACCCGGAGCCGCCGCCGCCTGCCAGATATTGACCTGCAAACCGATCGACACGAAAAATACAGGGAGCAAGATGCAGCGGTTCAGGCCGTCGAGACGTTGTACGACCGGGTCGATGTCCGGGTTGCCGCGAGGCATCGCCAAACCGGCCAAGAAACCGCCAAAAATGTCATGCACACCGATCTTGTCCGTCAAGGCGGCCAAACCGATGATGAGCCCGGCCACGAGCAAGAGCCGGACCGGTCCGGGGGCGGCCCCCGCATGCTGGTCGGCCACGGTCCTCAATAGCGGCCGGACCACGACCAGGACGAAGACGCTCAAGGCGGCAGTCAGTGCCAGTGTCCGGACCACGGTCAGGGGGCCCTGAGCGCGTGTTAGTGCAAGGACAACGGCAAGTGCGCACCAGGACAGTACGTCGCATACGGCTGCGCACATCATGGCCAACGAGCCCAACCGTGTCCCGCGCAGGCCGCACTCCTCCACGAGCCTGGCCAGTACCGGGAAGGCGGTTACGCTCAGTGCGGTGCCCACGAAGATGGCGTAGGGTACAAGCCCGACCCCATCCCGGGACATAGCCGGATGTCCTCCGAAGGTCGAGTACAGAGGGACAGCAGCCAGGACGCCGAGCACGAACGGGACCGCCATGGTGGCCTGGCCGGCCGCGGCGATGACCTTCCCGTGCCGCCGCAAAATGTCGCTGTCCACCTCGCGGCCGACGGTGAACATGAATATAACCAGTCCCGCTTGCGCCAGGAGGTTGAGATTCGGGATCACCGCGCCCGGCAGGAGCGCATGGTACAAAGTTGGGGCCAACGACCGGACCACGGAGGGGCCGAGGACGATGCCCGCAATTATCTCGCCGAGGACGGCGGGCTGGCCGACGCGCCGCGCCGCCACCCCGCACAACCAGGCCAGGACCGCTATAACCCCTACGGCAAGGAATAGCCGCCACAGAAGCTGGATGGGCGAGGGAGCGGAGGCGGCGATGGCGTGCACGTGCCGGGCAACGTGGCCGGCCGCGAGCCAACCCGAGCCGAGGGCGACGCCCAAAGTAGCAGCGGCCCCGGCGGTAAGGAGGAGCGCTACCCAGACGCCTCGGGCAGGGGCTGGTAACAATCTCTGTTCGGTTTGTTCCGTTGCTTCGTGGGGCGCTGTGTTTGGTTTGCGCATGTAAGTGCTCTTTCCGGCCCGTTTATTACACCGGGGCGCGGTTGAGCGCCTGCGGGCCCGGTAACGATGCGGCCGTGTACCCCCCTGTTGCACCGGCTGTTCCAGCCCGGTGGTCGAGTATGTCGGCGACGATGTCGCCTGCCCGGACGGCCACCACGCTCAGCAACGGGTCGCCGATCCCGTGGGTGGCGTCGTTTACGCCCTGGAGGTAGCAGGCGGCGTCCGACCGCTGGGGCACTATGAGCCTGTAACGACGGGTAGCCCTTACTTCCTGCAAGCCGAGGCTCTCCCCGAGCTGGCGGACGAGGGCCGGCATCTCCCTGATGAACCCCGTCCCCAGGAACACCAGAATCTCGCTGAAGTACCGAGACCGTACCCGTTTTGCGGTCAACCAGCTCGAGCGCCAGGGCGTCGCCCTCCGGGCGGACGCCTTTGATATCGGTCATCGTAATGATCTGCTTACGGTCGTCCTTGGCCAGCCGATCGAGATAGGCATCGCTGTACAGGCTGTCTACAAACGGCGGCTCGATGCCGGAATAGTTCGTGCGGTGCATTTCCCGAAGGAGCTGCTCTCGGGCCTCCGGCCGGGCGAAGTAGAACTCGTCGACGTACGACGGATAGTACAACTCGTTGGTGAACTTGGTTTTCTCGTAGGCACCGATCCCGATCGAACGCATGACCCAGGCGATCTCCGAGTTCGGGAGGTCATCTTGAAGCGCGCGGTACATTTCGGCTGCACTCTGCGCGCTGCCGATAACGGCGACACGATAAGGGAGTTCTTTGTCGAGAGCGGCAACCTTGTGGCGGTACCGGGTACTGTGGACCACGCGGTTCGGCGGGTGACCACCAAAGACGGGTGGTATATACGCGGTCGCGGCCAATGCCGACGACCAGGTAGCGGCACGTAACCGAAGACCCGTCCGCGAACCGGGCCAACCAGCGGGTTACACCGCCGCCGGAGTCGAGAGACGGCTCGATCGAGGTGCACCCGCAGTTGAGCTTGACCTCAACTTTCGAAAGAGCGTTGGCCGCCCATTGAAAGTACTCCGAGGTCTCTATGCGGTAGGGCGTGAGGCTACCCATATTGATGAACTCGTCGAGCCGGCCGACGCTGTGCAGGTAATTGAGAAAAGAGAACTCACTCTGCGGGTTCCGCAACGTGACCAGGTCCTTCAAGAACGAGGCCTGGCTCTTGGCCCAGGGTAGCAATAACCCTTCTTGCCATTGGACCGCGCCTGCCCGCTCTACGATGAGCGAGTTGCGGGCCAGGTCATCGGGGGCGAGTTCTTCGAGGGCAACGGCAAGAGCGAGATTTGAAGGCCCGGCGCCGATGGCCAGTAACTCGACTTCGCGGTTGATAGTGAATGTCTCCACAAGATCGAGAGGTCTCGGCGGTCGGCGGCAGATACAGGGGCTTGCGGGCCTCGGGGCTCTGACGTGTATCAGGGCCGTCGAACCTGGTCCTCTGGCAAGGAAAGGGAAAGGCCTATGGACAGGAAAGAAAGGATGGCAAACCTGTGAACCGGACCACTCTCAATGCTTTGTACCTCGACGCGGTCAAGCGCACCGGCGTAACGGCCGGCGAGCTGACGGGCCCTCTCCAAGAGTCAGAGCTGCAAAATGCCTTTTACAAAGGGCGTTACTTGTCTCGGCCTCTGTTCCTCGGCCACGCCGAACGCGAGCAGCTTTACACGGACCTGGACAACCTTCGTTCCGCCCTGGTCAGCCTCCCGGACCGGCTGTTCGGCGGCGACCTGCCGGCATTTGCGCGTGCTGTGGGGATGACGGAGGTCCAGGTGGCGGCGATTGCCCGCAGCCAAAGCGCCGATGTCACCAGGCAAGCGAGGGCCGACCTTTACGTGGACAGGGAAGGGTTCCGGCTCCTGGAGCTCAACATGGGGAGTTCGTTGGGCGGGATGGACAACGCCGACATCTGCCGGGCGCTCTTGAAGCACCCGGTGCTGGCGGATTTCGCCCAGGTCCACCGGCTCGACTCTATCGACACGCTCCGCGAGGAAGTTAATGACATACTGGTCGAAAGCGGGTTCGAGCCCGGGTCGGCGCCATTCGTGGCCGCCACGGACTGGCCTACCAGCTACAAATCAATGGCACCGTATATGGCCCTTTATACGGGCCGGCTGAGGGAGATGGGCCTTGACGCCCACCCGTGCCACATAGGCCAGCTCGAGGTGCGCGACGGCGGGGTCTGGCTGGGGGACCGGCGAGTGGACATTATCGACCGGATGTTCATGATCGAGGATCTGCTCGAATCTCGAGAAGCCCCGGCGCTGATGACCCCGGTGCTGGACGCGGCCGCCCGGGGCGAGGTCAAGATATTTACCCCGATAGATTCCGGCCTGTACTCGAGCAAGGGTGCGCTCGCCATGCTCTCGGACGAAGACAACAGGTCGTTGTTCGACCCCGGGGAGCTGGTCAGCCTCGACCGGATTTTGCCGTGGACCCGGATCATGCGGCCGGGACCGGTGACGCTCGAAGATGGTCGTCGGGTCGACCTGCTTGGCTATGCCCTTTCTCACCAGGATGACCTGGCGCTGAAACCGACCGGGCTGCACGGAGGTCAAGGCATCCTGTTGGGCTGGCGGGAGGATGTAACGCCGTCGATCTGGGAGGAGCAGGTTCGCGCCGCCATGGAAGAGCCATACGTAATCCAGCGCCGGATCCGTCCCGTCCCCGAGTTGTTCCCGGTTGACGGGAGCGCCCCCGTCCCGTGGATCGTCACCTGGGGAGTGTTCACGGTCGCCAACGGCTACGGCGGAGTTGTGGCGCGGGCGACAACGGTCGAATCAAATATCGAGGTGGTCAACCTCGACCGCGGAGCGCATGTCGGGTGCTGCCTGCACGTCCGGGCGGCCAGCGAGTGAGCTTCAAGCCCGCTGACGGCCGTCGAAGACGGCGGCCGTCAGTATCGAGGTTGGCGGCAACTCAGATAGTGAAGGTCGGATAGACGAGAGGGAAAAGTGATCCGGGCGATGAATTAAGATCATCAGCGGAAGCGCCGAGAAACTGAGCGGTCAATTCTGGAGTTAGAGGGTTGGCTGTGCCGAGCTGGCGCCAAACGGCCAGGACAGCCGGGACGTCTGCGACCCTGCAGTGTCGGCCCCGCTACGGTCTTCGCCAGCGCGACCTGTGCCCATCGAGCGTTTGACAGTCAGGGCCTTACCCATCCCACCAGCGCCGGCGTGCGACATATAAGAGCAATCCGCTCGCATCCGCGCAGTTTCGTGGATCCCGGGGAACAGCCACCAAGCGATCTGCATTGATAATTCCTTTCTTTTCGAAGACCGCCGTCTTTTGTGAGGGCGGGGTGACCGGCTGATTGTGTGGCCCAACGAGAGTTTTTGCCGGGGGCCGGCGCCCTCAGACGGCAGTGGCCAGGCTGGTTTTGCCCGCCTGGTCGCCTTCTTTTACCTGAATGGAGCGAGTACGGTCCGCCCCGAGGTGCTGAAGCTCCGGGTCCCGGCGAAGCATCTGCAGGCCGCGCATGCGCATCGGCCCGATACTTCCCACGGGAAGGCCCATCGACCGGGCCACTTCCTCGTAACTCGGCCCGGGATCGGATGCCAGCAACTCGAGGAGCCGGCGGTACGACGCCGGGAGCCGGCCGAGGGCTCGCTCCAGCGCCGGCTCGTAGTGGTCGTGGAGCACGAGCGCCTCCACGCCCTCGTTCGGCCTCTCTGGCGGCCCGTAGTCGACCATCGGGTCGGGCGAGGTCGTTTGCCGGCAGCCGGCCTTGGCGATCCGCTGGCTCTGCCGGCGGGCGGTGGTCGCCAACCAGGCTCCTACCCGGTCGGGGTCGCGCACCTGGTCAGCGAAACGCATCAGCTGGATCCAGGCGGCCTGGTGCACGTCCGCCGCGTCCGCCGCATTGAGGCCGGTGCGACGAGCCACGCGGGTCACCAGGGGGCCGAAACGGCTGATGAGCGCGGCCCAGGCTCTCTCGTCTCCCTTGGTCGCCTTCCGTAAGAGGTCGCCGGTCGTTTCTTCGGCGAGATCGAGCGGGCGCCGGCCCCTTTCAGGGGGTTCGCCAAGAGGGAGGCACGCCCGGCTGGCCCGCTGCTCCTGGCTCTCGTCAGGCCCGATTTGTCCAATATTCATTAGGTCGACTGCCTTTCATTTGCGTCCACGAGGGCGAGCTTCAACTGGCAGGCGACGTCTGTTGGCAACCGGTCGGGTCTGCCGTGAAAGCTCAGACGCATTGTCAAATGGGCTGCTTCAGCCGCGGTCAAGCCGCGGTAAAGCCGCTCGCAGAGGGCACCGCCGCCGGGCTAAAACCCGCTGAGCTGCAGGTGGCTAAATCGAGCCTTCGGCCGTCGCCTACAAAGGCGCGAGCGTTCCAACGAACATGCGGTTGCTCGAGGGCCGCCTATGAGCCTGTCTCACTTTGGGTGAGGTCGGGCCACAGGCGCCGCCACTGGGGAAAGCACGGTCCAGCGATCGCTGCCGGCCGGGCCCATGGCCGGAGGGGTGGCGATATCAGCGTGCACCGACGCTGCGCACAGGCGAGACGCTCGAGAGCGACGGTAATCGGCCCTCTCAGCCTGAGGCATCGCCGTTGGCGCCGGCGACAAGCAACCGGCTCAGCAGTTAGCCGACGCGGCTGGCCAGTACGAACCAGCCCGTAAGCGGGACGATCTGTACGTCTGCGCCGGTATACGGCGCCTGGACGATCTCCCCGTTGCCGATGTACATGGCCACATGCTCACCCGGGTCCGAGGGGAAGACCAGGTCACCGGGTTCGAGGTCCGACATCGGTATCTCGGTGGTATCGGCGAACTGTGACCCGCTGTAATGAGGAAGGTCGACGCCCGCTTGCTCATACGCCCACATGACCAGCCCTGAGCAGTCGAACTCGTCGGGCCCAGCCGCTCCCCAGACATACGGGTCTCCGACACGGCTTTCGGCCGCCTGGACGGCAATGGCGGCCGCCGACGAGACACCGGGGGCCCCGTAGGTTGCCGATGGCACGGTAGTCGTGGCCGCCGGGCCCAGGATCGTTGTCGCCGGTACAGTCGTCGCCACCGGCAGGGTCGTCGTTGCAGAACTGGACGCCAGGTCGCCCGTCTCGCTCGGGACGGTGGTTGTTACTGCCTGCAAGGAAGCGGCTTGCCGTGCTTCCTGGCTGGCCACCTGCTTCGCCGCCTCCTGGATCGCAGATGCCTGCCGGGCCGCCTCCTGAGCGGCTTGTTGCTGGGCCGCCTCCTGAGCGGCGGCCTGCCGTGCGGCGGCCTGCTGGGCGGCTTCCTCTGCGGCGGCCTGCTGAGCCGCTTGGCGGGCGGCAGCTTGTTGGGCCGCCACCTGGGCTGCTGCCGCCGCCGCTGCCTCCGCCCTCTGTTGTGCCAACCGGGCCGCTTCAGCTCGCTGCTCAGCCAGGATCTGCTCCTGCCGGATTTGCGCCACCAAGGTCGCTATCTGGCCCTTGACCTGCTGTTGGAGGACGATCAGGTTTTCTTCGGCGGCCTGCACTTGTTGGCGGTCCTTTTTGAGACCGGCGAGCCGTTTGGCGTCCATGTTCCTGGCTACGACGAACTGAGCTTCAGCCGTGCTCTCGTTAGCCGCCGCCAGACGGTAACTGTCGAGGACGTCGGTTTGATCGGAGGCGAAAGTCTCCTCGAGCTCCTGGCGCAACAGCGCTTCGTTCAAGTTGGAGAGAGGGACCGACCCGGCCAGTTCGACCTGGGGCCCACCGCCCACGTACGCATCGACAGCGTCGGCCCTCAGGAGGACGACCGTTTTGGCCTGGTTGAGCTTGGCCTTGGCCAGGGCGCCCGACGCGGCGACAACCCGGCCGTTTGCTTGCCCGAGAGCGAGGACACCGGCGTCGTACTGCTCTCCGAGGGCGGCCTCCTGTTGACCGAGCAAGCCGATCTTGTAGTTGAGGTATTGCGCTTCAGAGCGAGCATTGGTGAGTTGGTCGGCGCCTGCAGGCCCCACTGCCAGAACAACGGCAGTGACGGCGGCCAAAGCGACCGCACTCAGCTTTGCGGCGTTGCGACGTATTTGCAGTGGGGGCGTCACAACGTCCCGAAACGCTATTTGAAAAGTGAGGGCAAGGTCAAGGACCGTTTACGCGACGCTTCATCCGCCGGTTTCAATTTTGGGACCGAACGTACTTCGAGCGCAGCTCACAGCGCTTATTGTGGCCGGCTGAAAGCCGCATCTTCCTCTCTTAGTGCTACCTCCGGGAACGTTTGCCCGGTTGCTGAGTGGAAAAAGCTTGTCGTCCTACCGAGGCTGTGCTTCGCAACCAGGCAAACGTTGTCTGTCGTGGCAATAGTGCCGCCACCAGGAACGGCTGCCCGGTTGCGGGCGTGCAAACACCCTGCAGAGGTCGAGTGGGTGACCAGGCCGGTCATGGCAAACAACTCGAATTGCGGCCCGGGAATTTTTCTCCCCGCACTTTCGGCGGATCACCGTTGAAACGTCTAAATGTGCTGGCCACAGCCCAAAACTGGCGGCACCTAAGAAGCTGCTAAGAAAGACGTTCGACGATCATGGCCATCCCCTGGCCCCCACCTACGCACATCGTTTCGAGGCCGAACGTAGCATCCGAGGCCTTCATTCCATTGAGGAGCGTCGTCATGATACGGGCCCCGGTCATGCCGAACGGGTGCCCGAGAGCTATGGCACCGCCGCGGGCGTTCAGGCGGTCTTCGCTGATACCAAGCTGCTCAGCACAGGGTATGACCTGTGCGGCAAACGCTTCGTTGATCTCGACCAGGTCGATGTCGCTCATGGTCATGCCTGCGCCCGCCAGGGCGCGTCGGGAGGCCTCGATCGGGCCCAGTCCCCATGATCTCCGGGTCGAGCGCGGAGGCGGCGCTCGCCACCACTCGTGCCAGCGGTCGCAGCTGCAGCTGTTTCGCCCTTTCCTCGCTCACGACGAGCACAGCCGCCGCCCCATCGTTTAACGGGCAGCTGTTGCCGGCCGTGACCTCGCCATCGGGGCGAAAGGCAGGCTTCAGCTCCGCCATGGCGGCCAGGTTGGTCCCCCGCCGAGGGCTGTCGTCCCGGCTCACGACACTACCGTCAGGCAGTGTCAGGGGGACGATCTCCCGGTCGAAGAAGCCGCTGTCCTGAGACTCGACCGCTTTCTGCTGGGACCGTTGGGCAAACTGGTCCATTGCCTCGCGGGATACGCCGCAGAGCTCACGGACGTTCTCGGCGGTTTGGCCCATGGCGATGTAGATGTCGGGCAGCCCGGGCGTCGGCGCCCACTCCGGCCCACCGCCAAGGGCCCTCTCCGCGGTACGCCGCTCGGCCGTTTCGAAGCGCGGGTTGTGCGTGCCGGCCATCTCGTCGGCGAACCCGCGGTCAAACCGGCTGACCGATTCCACGCCTCCGGCGACGATGATGTCGCCTTCCCCGGCAGCAATGGCGTGCGCGGCCATCCTGATGGCCTGAAGGGACGAGGCGCAGTAGCGGTTGACGGTGGTCGCGGGTACTTCGCGCAGGCCACACAGGATGGCTGTCACGCGGGCGACGTTGTACCCCTGTTCTCCTGCGGGTGATGCACAACCCCAGATCACATCTTCGACGTCGGCCGGCGCAATCTCGGGGACCTTCGCCAGGAGCGCCGTAAGGACCTGGGCCGACATGTCGTCTGGTCGCAGCTGCACCAGCGAACCTTTGAAGGCTCGCCCGATGGGGCTTCTAACCGCTGCGACGATTACTGCTCGGCTCATAGTGCTCCTCCTGCTCACGGGCCGTTAGGGAGCGGCCCCGATGTCTCGTTATCGGCCCATTCCTTACTACACGGGTCGCTGCCGGCCGGGCTTAAGACGAGGTCTGTAGCGACGCTCGCCGCGGGCCCGATGTCCACGCGGGTGGCCCGGTTGCTTGCGGGTGCGATCAAGACGTAGGAGCCCTCGGGCACCCTCGGGAAGAAGTAGCTCCCGGCATCGTCAGTGGTAGCCCGGGCCATGACGGCCCCCGATGAGGCCGCCAGTGTGAGCAGAACGCCCGGCACCCAGCACCCATCAGGTCCCCTGACCGCTCCGTACAGGTGGCTCCGGCCGACCGCCGCCAGCTCGAGCGACGGGTCGTGACGGCCGGACGCCGGTACAGCCACGGGTACCGGCACGAGGACGGGTTGGAGCTCGTCCGGGTAGTCGCTGAGCGGGACTACCACACCGCTCTTTCGCACATCTCGCTTTCGCACATCAGTCATTCGGACTTTGGTCTTTGGTACCTCGGTATTTGCTTCCTGCAATTCGAGCAGGACCAACCGGTTGGGCCGGGTTAGCTGCCCGCGCCTGCCTTCAAAGCGGGTATCACGCGAGCGCACCAAGAGCGCCAGCAGAGAAGAGGCCAACGCCACGACTGCGGCCACGAGGAACACTTCATGGAGGGCGTCGGCGAAGCTTTTCTGGACGTCGTACAGCACTGTCAGGTCGGCGCCCGGCGGCGCGGCACCCACGGCTACGGAAGTGCGCCCTTCGAGCACGAGGTTCGCGATCTGGGGCCCGTGGTTGCTCAGTTGGCCCAACGCGGCGAGAGCGTTGGAAAGTTCGTCGTCGAAGCGGGTGGCCAGGACCGAACCGAGGACGGCGATGCCCACGGCCGTCCCGAGGTAGCGAAAGGTAGAGCTGGCCCGTGACGCCGCCGCTCGGCGAAGTTCGAAGGGGGCAGCGGCGGCGGACGCCAGGCGCGGGTTCACCATTTCCATCCCGATGCCGACGACGATCAAGCCCGGCGCCAGGGCGTGCAGGTCGGGGGTCACGGGAAGGCGTGTTAGCAGCCAGCACCCGGCGGCGACCATTACCAGCCCGGAGAAAAAGAGCAGCCTGAGCGGTACCAACCGGTCAAGATAGCGCGCCAAGACGATGAGCGGGAGGGTCATGCCGCTCAACAGCAGAAGGTGGGTGCCGACAGCCAGGGTGGAGTAGCCAAGCCCGTAAGACAGGTACACCACCAGGCAGACGATCGGGCCCAGGACGGACATCGCCAGCCCAAACGCGGCAATTGAACTTCCGGTGAACGTGCGGTCGCGGAACAGCGTTAGGTCCAGCACCGGTGCAGGCGAGACCGCCTCAACCGCAACGAAGGCGAGCAGGAGGAGGCCACTGCAGCCAAAGCAGGCGAGGACCCCACTTTGAGCCCAGCCCCCAAGGCTGGTCGTCGTCCTCAGCAACCCGATCACCAAAAGGGCGATCGCCGCGCTGAAGAGCGCTAGCCCCCGCCAATCCGCATGTGCTCGGGTGGTTTGCGGGCAAAGGTTGTCCTTGACGCCGCCGGCCGCAATCGCGAGGGCCAGGACGATGGCCAGCGTCTCCAGAAAGAGATCCAGCGCCAACCGATTTCGTAGGCAACCACGCCGCCCAACAAGGGCGAGACGACGACGGCGATGCCTGTGGCGATCCCCCATACGGCCAGAGCCCGCCGGCCGTATGGGCCCGGTAAGCGGCCCCGAGGATTAGCGAGCCAGTGGAGAGCAATAACGCCGCCCCTGCTCCCTGCACGATGCGTGCTCCGATCAGGATTGGCGCAGACGGGGCCAAGCCACCAAGCAGCGACCCGGCGGCCAGGGTGGCCAGGCCGGCGAGGAACGCCTGACGGCGCCCAATCCGGTCCGCAAGGTACCCCGCTCCCAGGACCGCGGCGGCAACCGTGACCACAAACCCTTCGACGACCCACTGCAGCTGTGAGAACGAAGTGCCCAGGCTCTTATGGACGTCGGGGAGGGCAGCGGCCACGGCCATGAAGTCGAAGACCACGACAAACGTGGCCAGGCTCACGGCTATCAGGTCCCCCGGCTGGCTCCTGCTCGACTGGCTCCTGCTCGGTTGGCCGCTGGCCAACTGGCTGTTGATGGGCTCGAGGTCCCCCAAGGGCGCGACGACAGGGAGCGGTTGGCGCAGCATTCTCCTTGTCAATGCCATTATCGCCTTGCTCTCCACAACACTCGGCGTCTCTACCACCAGGTTACTTGCAAAGTGCCTGGTCGTCCGCCGTAGACAGGCCGTTCCCAACCCTTCCGGTGCCGACTGGTCAGCACCTGGGGACCGGCGCAGGAGGGGGTCGGGGCGGCGGGCGGAAGATAAACTGAGCGGCATGAGCGTTATGCCCGATGTCGCAGTTTCGCCACCCAAACCGGACCTGGACGGAGACCATGAGCGCATGGCCCACATCGTCCTCGAAGGTGTGACGGGAGACGACGGCGAGTTTGTCGCCGCCGGGCCGACGGTAGTCGAGGGCATCGTCAACGGCACCGCCGTCAGGGCCCTGTGCGGCAAGGTCTGGGTCCCCGGCCGTGACCCCAAGAAGTACCCGCTGTGCCCGACCTGCAAGGAGATCGCCGAGCAGATGGGTTGGGACGTGCCGACGTCGTAGGCCGGGTACCGCTCCCCGGCGGGACAGCCAGGGCCCTGGCAGGTTAGCTACACGACGCCGCTTCCAGTTCGTCGAGTGCCTGGGCCAGCGTGTGCCACGAGAGCGTGGCGCACTTTATCCGGACCGGGAACTTGACCACGCCTTGCAGCGCTTCGAGGTCGCCGAGCGTGACTCCTTCTTCGGCCGCCACTTCGGCCGCGCTGCGCTCGTCCTCTCCCGCTTCCGTCGGCCCGTCGCCGGCGGCGGGGATGGCACCCGGGCGACCGGCCGGGACGTCCGGGGCCCTGTCGTCCAACCCGTCGAGCTGTTGGCCGTGCAAGGACATCATCGCCCTGAAAGCTCTTATCGTGGCGCGAGCCTGCGCGACGCTCTTGCCTTTTACCGCCACCGACATCATCGAGGCAGAGGATTGCGAGATAGAGCAGCCCTGGCCCGAGACCCTCAAGTCGGCGATCACGTCTCCTGTTGCGTCGAGGAAAACGACGACTTCGTCCCCACAAAGGGGGTTGAAGCCTTCGGTCCTGAGCGCCGGGGGAGACTCGAGCTCGCCCCGGTTGCGCGGGTTGCGATAGTGGTCGAGGATTATTTCCCTGTAGAGATCTTCAAGACCTGGCATGACGGCTCCGATGGCTCCTGGTCAACCGAAGACCGAGTCGGCTTGAGCGATCGCCTCTACGAGGGCGTCGACGTCAGCCTCGTCGTTGTAGACGGAGAACGACGCCCGTGCGGTGGCGCTTACGCCAAGGTTGCGCATCAGCGGTTTGGCACAATGATGGCCCGCTCGTACGCAAACGCCCGCCTCGTCCAGCACCTGCGACAGGTCGTGGGCGTGGATGTCGCGGTAGGTGAAGCTGACGATCCCGCAGCGTTGAGCGGCATTAGACGGTCCATAGATCACGACGTCGTCACCGTACCGCTCCTTCAGGACTTGCATCGCGTACCGGGTCAACGCCTCTTCGTGTGCCCGCACCGCCACCATTCCGATGGTCCGGAGGTAGTCGACGGCGGCACCCAGGCCGATGGCTTCGGCGATCGGTGGGGTACCGGCTTCGAACTTCCAGGGGATGTCGTTGGTCGTAAAGCCGTCCAGCCGGACGTCACGGATCATCTCGCCGCCGGTCAGGAATGGCGGCATCGCTTCCAGGAGCTCTCGTCTGGCCCACAGCGCCCCGATCCCGGTCGGTCCAAGCATTTTGTGCCCTGTAAAGGCCACAAAATCCGCGCCCAGGTCGCTCACCGATGTCGCCATGTGGGCCACGTACTGGGCGCCGTCGACCAGGACGAGAGCTCCGGCGGCGTGCGCCGCGTCGGCCAGCTCACGTACGGGTGGGAGGGTCCCGAGCACATTCGAGGCCCCGGTGACGGCGAGCAACTTCGCACCTTCGAGCAACTCGGCCAGGTCGTCAAGCTGCAGATGCCCGTCAGCACCCAGGCGCAGGAAACGAAGTTCGGTCCCGGTCTCGGCTCTTTAACTGCAACCACGGGACGAAATTGGCGTGGTGCTCGATCTCTGTTGTAACCACCACGTCGGAGGGGCCGAGGTTGCTGCGGCCCCACGCGTACGCCACCAGGTTGATGGCTTCGGTGGCGTTCTTAGTGAAAACCACTTCCTCGGCCGAAGTTGCCCCTATGAAGCCGGCGACTTTGGACCGGGCCTCTTCGAAGAGCCTGGTCGCTTCCTGGGCGAGCTCATAAACGCCCCGGTGGACGTTTGCGTGAGTCGTTTCGTAATAACGCGTCATACCCTCGATTACCGTCAGCGGCTTTTGTGCCGATGACGCTGAGTCGAGGTAAACGAGCCGCTTCCCGTGTACCGGTCGCTCCAGTACCGGGAAGTCCTTTTTTATACGCGCGACGTCAAGGGGTGCGGCGACGGCGCTCACCTCCATGCCTCGTAACCTTCCTCTTCGAGGCGCTGGGCCAGCTCAGGCCCACCGCTTTCGACGATGCGCCCGTTGACGAGCAGGTGGACTGCGTCGGGCGCCAAATGTCCCAGGATGCGTTGGTAATGGGTTATCAACAGCACGCCCAGCTGCGGCCGGGCGGCACGGACTTCCTGGACACCGGATGCGACCACCTTGAGGGCATCGATATCAAGCCCGGAGTCCGTCTCGTCCAGCACCGCAAGGTCGGGCTCGAGCACCGCCATCTGGAGCACTTCATTGCGTTTTTTCTCCCCACCGGAAAAGCCTTCGTTGAGGTAGCGGTCCCCAAACGAGCCGTCCATACCCAGCTTGCGCATCCAGTCCATCACGGCCAGGCGAAGTTCCAGCACGGACAGGTCGACTCCCTTGCGAGCTGAAAGAGCCTGCCGGAGGAACTGCACGAGCGGTACACCTGCTATCTCTTCGGGGTACTGGAAGGCCAGGAAAATTCCCGCTTTGCCACGGGTCTCCGTTGGCCAATCCGTTATGTCCTCGCCCTTATAGAAGATTTGGCCCTTTGTCACCTCGTAGCCCGGGGACCCGAGCAGTGCTTTGGCCAACGTCGACTTACCGCTCCCATTGGGCCCCATCAGGGCGTGCAGCTCGCCGGCCGGGACGACCAGGTCGACGCCGCGAAGGATTCTCATTGCCCTCAACCGATACGTGGAGGTCGCGGACTTCGAACAGGGGCGGCGCAGCCGAGGCGGGACGTTCTGGCACTGAGGCCCATCGTATTGGACGGAGTGGTATTAGCACTACCGACGTAGGGGAAAATAGCGCATCGGCGCATCCGCCACACTCTTGACGTTGGCGCGATAAGATTGTGCTACCGAAGAAAGGAGGTGGTCCAGCTGAGTAGTAGTCAACCTGGGACCTCGGAGGTGGCTGGCCGCTGAGCGGCCTGCTGGACCGCCTGGTAATCCAAGCCAGACACCCGTGTGACGCCGGCCGGGAGCTGGTCCCCCCTGGCACACCAAACGGTTTCATTCGCCTTTCCAGCTAGTACCGACTGGGGGATCGCGCGTTGCGTGGTCCTCCAGTCCTTTTTGTCTCGTGGCCGTGTGACCGTTAGCCTGTTTCAATGGGTGAGGGGGACGGAGGCTCTGATGGCCAGCCCTCTGGTCCTGGTGCAGGGTCCTCTGGTCCCGGTACAGGCGTAGCAGTAGCCCCGTCGGTCGGGGTCGCCGTCGGGCGTTCGCCCGGTCCGCGTTCGGGTTTGACCAGGGCACATTCCAACGGCGCGGCTGGCCGGCCCGGCCGGGCCACCGCACTTCGTAACTCAGCGGGAGCGCCGGCTAAAGGTAACGGCTGGGGGAATGGGCGGGCGGCGGGCGAGAGCTTGTCGTTTGCCTCACCAAACGGCCCCCTGCTCTCGGGTTACCTGGCCCGGCCCAACTTTTCGGCTGCGTCCGGTGCAGGGCGCAATGGCATAGTCCTGTCCCCCGGCTATCCCGAGGCGGGCCAAAGCGCGGGTACACCCAGCTATGGCTACCCTCAGCTGGCCACTCGCCTCGCAGCGGAGACGGGGGCGGTCGTACTTACGTTCGACTTTCGGGGCGTAGGCGGCTCGGAGGGCGACTTCTCGCTCGGTGGATGGCGTTCCGACCTCTTCGCCGGGATTGACACGTTGCGCTCCGTGCCCGGTGTGGAAGAGATTCTGGCTCGTTGGTTTCGCCGCCGGCGGAACGCTTTCCATCTGTGCTGCCGGGGACGACCCCGCAGTTGCTGGCGTGGCCGCCCTGGCGCCCCCGGTCGAGTTCACCGAAAGAGGTACGGACCCCCGCCGGTTCGTAGCGTACGCCCGGGCAACCGGTTTGATCCGGACGCGGGGTTACCCCCAGGACCTCGGCGCATGGGCTCGCGAACTGAGGTCTCTCCGGCCTACCCAGCTGGTGGCCAAGGTCCCGCCAAGACCGTTGCTCATCGTCCACGGTGCCAACGACGATGTGGTGCCCATGACCGATGCTCGCGAGCTGGCCGATGCCGCTGACGCCTCGGCCGAGCTACGCGTCATCGCCGGCGCCGGTCACATGCTGTTGTACGACCCCCGGGCCATTGCCCTGTTGCTCGGGTGGTTCGACCGCCACCTTGGCGCAGGAGCCTGAAGGCACCTTGGCGCTGGCGCCTGAAGAGCTTTGGCGACTGGATCTCTGGTGTATTGCGAGTGGTGCGGGCAGCTTACGCCGGTGCCGACGCCGTCTTTGCTTTAGCGGCGGCCTTTATCTGAGCTTTGTGGGCGCGGACGCGAGCCAAGGACTCGTTGCTGGTGATATCTGCCACTGAATAGCTGGTGCCCGGATCCCCGAACGGTTGGCTTACTTCTTGCCAACCGGGCGGGCGGACTCCCAGTTGCTTTCCGAGGAGGGCGACAAAAATCTTGGCCTTTTGCTCGCCGAATCCCGGCAGGGCCTCACTCGCTTGAGCAGTTCTTCACCAGTACCTGCTCCTTCCCACACCCGAGACGCGTCACCGCCGTAGTCCTGCACGACGATCCGGCAGAGCTGCTGGACTCTCTCGGCGTTGGAGGCCGGGAACCGGTGCAGTGCCGGCCGCTCAGAAAACACGGCGACGAGCTTGTCCGGGGCCATATCGGCGACGGTGGCCGCGTCCAGCTTGCCACCGAGGCGGTCACGCAGGTCACGCGGCGAACTAAACGCCTTTTCCAGGGGTATTTGTTGGTCGAGGACCATGCCGACCAGCAACGCCAGGGGGTCTTCTGACAAGAGCCGGTCGGCATCAGCGTCACCCGAAAGGTGTAATGACGTCACGACGCCTGAGGCTACTCGACAATGTGCGCCCGGTCCCCAAGTAGGGAAGGCCAGTAAGCCCGCCGGGGGCTATAGCTGCGCCGCGCTCTGCCGGTCCGGGTCGATCCCGTAGCGGCGAATTGCGTCCTCGACTTCTTCAGCTTTCCCTTCGCCGGCCTGACGTAGGCCGTCCAGGGCGGCAACGACGATGTGGGCCGCGTCGGTCTCGAAATAACGCCGCAGCGCCTCGCGTGCATCGCTCCGGCCGAAGCCATCGGTCCCCAGCGTCACGAACGGCGTCGGTACCCACCGAGCAACCTGGTCGGGCACGGCCTTCATGAAGTCGGTAACGGCTACGACGGGCCCTCCGCGTTGGCCAGCGCGTCGGTAACGTACGGCGTCCTCGGTGGCTGGGACGGGTGCAAACGGTTGTACCGCTCCACTTCGAGAGCCTCTTCGCGCAGGGCCTTATAGCTGGTGGCGCTCCAAAGCTCGGCGGCGACGTCGTGGTGCTCGGCCAGGAGGTCGCGTGCTTCGAGGGCAGCCTGGCTGGCCGACCCAGAGAACAGGATGGTGACCCGCCGGCTGGGGCCCTCGGCCGCCGGAGCGAACCGGTAGAGCCCACGCAGGATGCCCTCGTCGGCCCCTTCCGGCTTGGGTGGCATCCGGTAGTTCTCGTTGTAGAGGGTTATGTAATAGAAAATGTCCTCACCGCCGCCCTCGCCGTACATGCGGGCGATGCCGTCGCGCACGATGACGGAAGTCTCGTACGCGAACGCGGGGTCGTAAGCCATGACGTTGGGGACGACCGAAAACAGGACGTGGGACTGTCCGTCGTCGTGCTGTAGCCCCTCTCCCAGCAGCGTTGTGCGGCCGGCGGTGGCTCCCATGAGGAAGCCCCGGGCTCGCATGTCCGCCGCCGCCCAGATCAAGTCGCCCACACGCTGGTAGCCGAACATCGAGTAGAAGATGAAAAACGGCACCATAGGTTCGCCGAACGTGGAATAGGCAGTGCCGGCGGCAGTGAAGTCAGCCAGGCCGCCCGCCTCGGTAATGCCTTCCTCGAGGAGCTGGCCGTCCTTGCTTTCGCTGTAGGAAAGCATGAGCTTGGAGTCGACCGGCTCGTACAGCTGCCCGAGCGGCGCGTAGATCTTGAAGTCCTTGAAGAGAGCGTCCATTCCAAACGTGCGGGCTTCGTCCGGGATGATCGGGACCACCCTCCGCCCGATGGCTTTGTCGCGCAGTAGGCCTCGCAGCATGACCGCGAAAGCCATTGTCGTGGAGACCTCGCGATTGCCCGAACCATTGTCGAAATCGGCGAACGTCGACATATCCGGCTCGGGCAGCGGCTTGGAGCTGACTTTGCGTTCTGGCAGGTAGCCGTTCAGTTCACGTCGGCGCTGCACCATGTACTGGAACTCGTCGCTGTCCTCTGAAGGCCGGTAAAAGGGTGGCTCGCCCGCTTCCAGGGCAACGTCGGGGATCACGTCCTGGAGCTTCAGGCGGTCCCGGAGAGCCTTCAGCTCGGCCGCGTTCATCTTCTTGATCTGGTGAGTGGAGTTGCGCGCTTCGATCGAGGAGCCGAGCGCCCAGCCCTTGATGGTCTTGGCCAGGATGACCGTGGGTTGGCCGGTGGTTTCGGTGGCCGCTTTGTAGGCGGCATACAGCTTCCGATAGTCGTGGCCGCCCCGTGGCAGGGTGCGCAGCTCTTCGTCGCTGAGGTGGTCGACGAGCTTGCGGAGCCGGGGGTCGGGCCGAAAAAGTGTTCGCGGATATACGCGCCATCTTCCGTGGCGAACTTCTGGAACTCGCCGTCGACAGTGGTGTTCATCTTGTTAAGCAGTACGCCGTCGACATCGCGGGCGAGTAGTTCGTCCCACCGCGAGCCCCAGATCACCTTGATCACGTTCCAGCCCGCCCCCCGGAAGACTGCTTCGAGCTCCTGGATGATCTTGCCGTTGCCCCGCACAGGGCCGTCGAGGCGCTGCAAGTTGGCGTTGACTACGAAGATCAGGTTGTCCAGCTGTTCGCGCCCGGCCAGGCTCAGCGCCCCGAGCGTCTCGGGTTCGTCGCACTCGCCGTCGCCCACGAAGCACCACACACGGGAGCCGCTGGTATCAACGATCCCCCGGTTGTGGAGGTACCGGTTGAAGTGGGCCTGGTAGATGGCGTTGAGCGGCCCGATACCCATGGAAACGGTCGGGAACTCCCAGAAGTCGGGCATGAGCCGGGGGTGGGGGTAGGAGGACAAGCCGCCGGTGCCGTCAGTGGCACCAGACAGTTCCATGCGGAAATGCTCCAGCTGGCCCTCGGTCAGGCGCTTTTCCAAAAAGGCCCGGGCGTAGATGCCCGGAGCGGCGTGGCCTTGGAAAAAGACCTGGTCACCCGGTTGCCCGCCGTCTTTACCTCTAAAGAAGTGGTTGAACCCGACCTCGTACAGGGCGGCAGAGGAGGCGAAGGTAGCAAGGTGGCCGCCGATGCCTTCGGCTACGTGGTTAGCCCTGACGACCATGATGGCGGCGTTCCAGCGGATGAAAGCCCTGATCCGGCGCTCGGTTTCCTCGTCGCCCGGGAACCAGGGTTCCTGGTCGGCCGGGATCGTGTTGACGTACGGAGTTGAGACCGTGGCCGGGAAGCCGACCTGGCTCTCGTTCGCCCGTTCCAGGAGTTTCATCAGCAGGAACCGGGCACGGGCTTTGCCGTGGACCTCGAGCACCGCGTCGAAGGAGTCGACCCATTCCTCGGTTTCGGTCGGGTCGATATCAGGGAGCTGGTGGGAGATACCGTCGAAGATCACGCCTCCCATCGTCGCGCCAAGCATGGGCACTCAGGTAGTAGGACGGCTAAGTAAGGTGTGATTTTTGTCACACTCAACCGCTTGACCAGCTACTTTGGCGTAGCTAGAGCCTCTTCGCCGGGCTGGTGCGAGCCTCGGGCATGCTTGAGAGGTGCCAGACGAGGCGATCAGCGTGACGACGGTCTATACCGACGGGGCTTGCTCGGGGAACCCCGGGCCGGGCGGATGGGCCTGGGCGGTGCCGGGCGGACGGTGGCGCAGCGGGGCCGCCGCCCGCACCACCAACCAGCGAATGGAGATAATGGCCGCCCTGGACGCCGCTCGCTCCCTGGAGGGGCCGCTCGAGATAGTGAGCGACAGCACCTACGTGGTCAACTGCTTCCGTGACCGGTGGTGGGAGAAGTGGCTGTCCAAAGGCTGGGTCAATTCAGCTCGCAAGCCCGTGGCCAACCGGGACCTCTGGGAGCCCCTGGTCGAGCTATACCGGGCGTCACCCGGGCGACTGCACTTCCGCTGGGTGAAAGGTCACGGCGGCGATCCTTTCAACGACCTTGTAGACCGCCTCGCCGTAGCGGCGGCCACGTACCAGCGAGGCGACGAGGGGGCGAGACCGCCGGCGCCGTCGTCTCTCGGGCCGGCGGACACCCGGTACGCCTGACGTAGCGGACCGGGCTCCCGACGTCAGCCGAAGCACTGGTCCTCAAAAGCACGGCCGAGCGTTACGAAGCCGCCACCGCCTGGCTGTCCGAGAACGCCCCCCGGTGCTGGCGCAAGGCGTCCGTCGGGGGGACGTACTGCTGGGCGAAGACCCGCCAGGACCCCTGCGCATAGCCGATGAGGGTCTGGTCGTAGCTGGTCGTCGCGCCCTGGTGCTCGCTCGAGCCCGGTACGTACGTTACGAGCCCGCCGGCTGCGGGCACATCGGCAAACCCCTGCCCCAGGAAACGGTACAGCGCGACGTCGCCGCTGCCGTCCACGAGGTCGAGCTCCTGGCCGAAGCCCGGGCGGCCAGACGGCAGCACGAACACCAGCTTGGGGTCGTGGTCCCTTTCGACGTCGTCCTGCCATACCAAAGCGGGCGGGCCGCGTTCTGGAAAGAGTGCACCAGGTCGAGAACCCAGCGGGCTCCCTGACGACGCCAGACGAGGTCGCGCTCCTGGACCGGGTTCCCGTGAGGGCCGGCGGCGCTGCGACTTTGGCCGAGGACTGCGGTCTCTTCTTCGACGAGACCGGCCACCGTGCCGGTGCGAGCGACCACCAGAACGCACTTCCCGCTGAACCCGGGGTCGATGAGACGATGGCAGTTGTTGCTAAAGGGCTTGTAGCTAGGGCTGGTTGGGGGCTTCAGGCTCGTGCCGATGCCCGACAGGGATAGGCCAATGACGGCGGGGTTGGCGTTCGGCGGGTTGGCGTCCGGCGGGTCGGGAAATGGCTCGCGGACATCGGAGCCGGTCGCCGCACTCGAGGCCGGAGGCGCGGGTTTTGAGGTGACCCTTGGTGCGGATGCCGGCGCCGCGGGCACGAGGGAGGCGAGTGCCACGGCAGTCGCCAGAGCGCCCACGCAGGTGCCGACGCCGATGAAGCGGGACCTTCTCCGGGGCGCCTTCATGTACTCAGTTGACTACCTTGGCCTACTTTCGTGTGCTCGCCCCGGGTGTGCCGCATTCGTGTTAGGGCGCTCGGTCCCGTGACGCAGCCAGTGGTCCCGGTGGGCGAACACAGGCGACGATAGGGTTACGGCGGGAGAACATAGAAAAATGGAACGCAGCGAGTGGCGCCTGGGTGCCCTGTCCCCTCTTGATGGCCGCTACGGGAAGGCGCTCGAGCCTTATGCAGCCGTTTTTGCGGAGTGCTCGCTTGTCCGGGAGCGCTTCGCAGTGGAGGTGGCCTGGCTGGAGTGGCTGGCTGGGTTACCCGAGCTCGGCGAGCTCGGCCCGCTCTCGGAGGCTGACGCGCTTGTCCTGGATGGTTGGGCCCAGGGTTTCGGCCTGGCCGAGGCGCTGTCCGTGAAGCAGATAGAAGCGGTGACCAACCACGATGTGAAAGCCGTCGAGTACTACCTCAAACGGCGGCTCATCGAGGATCTTGGCTGGCTCCCTGAACGGGCGGAGTTCGTCCACTTCGGGGCCACCTCGGAAGACATCAACAACCTGGCCTATGCAAGGATGGTCCGTCGGGGGCTGAGCCAGGTCTGGCTGCCGGCCGCCGCGGCCCTGGTGGAGGACGTCCGCGCCTCGGCCCTAAAGGTTGCCGACCTACCGATGCTGGCCCGGACCCATGGTCAGCCCGCCACCCCAACGACGCTCGGCAAGGAGCTTGCCGTTTTCGTCGCCCGCTGGGAGCGTCAGTTAAAAGCGGTGCGCCAGGTGGAAATCCTCGGGAAATGGGGAGGGGCCACCGGGACATTGGCGGCCGATCTCGTTGCCTACCCCGAGGTCGAGTGGCTCGACGTGGCGCGGGACTTCGTTACCTCGATGGGCTTCACGTGGTCGGCGCTGACCACCCAGGTAGAGCCTCATGACTGGATGGCCGAACTGTTTGGCGCCATGAGCCGCTTCGGCACTATCGTCATCGACTTTTGCCGCGACATGTGGTCCTACATAAGTCTCGGGTACCTCCGTCAGAAGGTCGTCGAAGGGGAAGTCGGCAGTTCGGTGATGCCTCACAAG
This sequence comes from uncultured Acidimicrobiaceae bacterium, assembly GCA_963754115.1. Lineage (GTDB taxonomy): Bacteria > Actinomycetota > Acidimicrobiia > Acidimicrobiales > Palsa-688 > Fen-671. The sequence continues at coordinate 704,945 of CAVWFC010000011.1, forward strand.
GTGAACCCGATCGATTTCGAGAACGCCGAAGCGAACGCCGCGCTGGCAGGAGCGCTCTTCGGCCACCTATCGCGAACCTTGCCAATTTCCCGGATGCAGCGCGACCTTTCCGATTCTTCGGCTTTGCGCAATATAGGAAGCGCCTTTGGTTATTCGGGCCTGGCCATCATCTCGGCTCGGCGCGGGATGGCCCGCACCGTCCCCGACCCTGACGCCCTTTCGGCCGATCTCGACGACGCCTGGGAGGTAGTGGCAGAAGCCGTTCAAACCGTTATGCGCCGTTACGGAGTGGCGCAGGGGTACGAACGGCTCAGTGCCCTCACGAGGGGCAAACTTCTGGCTCCGGAGGAATTACAACACTTCGTGCGCGATCTCGAACTCCCTCCGCAAGCCCGAGCCCGTCTATTGGAACTGAGCCCTAAGACCTATACCGGGCTTGCAGTGCTGCTTGCTAACTTGGTGCAGCGCCCGTCAGGGGACAGTACCTGACCGGTAAAAACGGGTAGAAAAGGGCAGCCTGAGCGGCTCGCCCCGTTCCGGAGGTATGACCGGGTGAACGGCGAAAGCTCAGTCCAGATAGACCGGGGGCGGTGGCTCTATCGTTTCGCTTTGGACACCGGCAGCATTGCCATATTTCGGGCGAAACGGGCGGGCCAAGATCTTGTGCCGACCGAGGTTTGGCGGGCACTGGCGACAGTAGGCATCTCAGATGTTTTCATTGTGCCGGTCCCGGGGGGCTGGCAGCCGTTCATCGAGCTGAATGAAGGGCGTCAACGATGGGCGTTGGCTAGGCGGTCCTCGGCTGAAGAAGCACAGGCCGTCACTCGCCATTTCCTGGGCACTCTTGCCGACGCTCTGTGCCACGCCAGCCAGGTCCGGATCGCCACAGGAGAAAAAGAGGCCGACAGCGCCCCTCTGCGAGTCCCTGATCCTCCCGCTCCACCAGCTGAAGACGGGGCGGCCGAAGTCGTTTTGGCTCATGCCCGTTCGGCCCGTGAATCGTCCGGCTGGGAGTTGATCTACAGTCGCCAGCGCCTCTTGCGGTAAAACGGCGCCAATAACTTACCTGCCGTTGCGCGCCACTGCGTAGGCGCGCAAAGAGGATCGCATTCTCGTCAACCGGCGGGCTGCCGGTTGACGGATAAAAAACGGTCGTCACGAGAAGCCACAGAAGATACTACAGGTTGTTACGCGGCGCCATTTTGAGCGCACGACCCGGCCACCGGCCTTCTGGCCCTTCGTCTGTTACTTGCCTGCCAAACGGCATTTGACCGCGGCACGTAGCGGGCGTGGCTCAATCTCGCACTTAACGCGGCCGTGCACCGCTTTTGGCCAGAACCGTGATGCTTTCGGCCCAGCCGGGGTATAGCCCTGTTGGCCTACGCCGCCAACCAGTAAGCACACGCCCGAAGCACGGGGGCGCCGACTGTACACCAGGAGGACGGATGACGAGCGTTAAACACGGCAGGTTGCAACGGGCTTCGCTTCATCGGGCGGCCACGTGGCAATAGGAGCTCGAGGTGGCCGCGGGGCTAGCCGAAAGTCGTGTAAAGCCGGTCTCACTCCCGCAGTGGCCAAGAAGGGCTTAGTCCGTAAGGGAAGGTTGGCCCTCGTCGGCGCCTTCGTCGCGGCTATGTCCGTAACGATGATTGTCGCTTCTTATGGTTCGGCCAGTTCCCCTGGTTCGCCCAGTTCCCTGAAGTCGGCGTTCGGTTACTGGTTGGCCAGTTCGAACGGAGTGGTCAACTCTTATGGCCAAGCCAGCCGGTTCGAGGGTGGCTCCGCACTTGGGTCGACCGCTTCGGTGGTGGGCATCGTCCCCACACCTGATGCTGGTGGTTATTGGCTTGTCACCTCGAACGGCAAGGTCAGCGCGGTTGGCGACGCCAGGCTGTTCGGGTCGATGGCCGGGAAGCACCTGATGAAGCCGATCGTGGGAATGGCGGCCACCCCTGATGGCAACGGGTACTGGCTCGCCGCTGCTGATGGCGGGGTGTTCGCCTTTGGTGACGCCCCGTTTATGGGGTCGGCGGGCTCGTCTCGCTTGACGGCGGGCGTGGTGGGCATGGCGGTCGGGCCGAACGGCCGCGGGTACTGGCTGGCTACGAGCAACGGGGGCATATTGCCGTTCAAAGAGGCGTCTCTTGCCTCTTCGTCCAAGCTGACCGGTCTGGGCTCGGCCATTGTGGGCATTTCGGCGACCCCCGACGCCCGAGGTTATTGGCTGGTAACCGCGGATGGAAAAGTGGTGTCCCGTGGCGATGCCGGGTACTTCGGCTCGATTGGTGCCATCCGGCTCAACGCGCCGGTGACCGGGATAGCGCCCACCATAGATGGGCAGGGGTACTGGCTGGCTACTAGAGACGGCGGTGTATTCGCCTTCGGGGACGCCAGGTACATGGGTTCTCCGTCCGCTCAATCAGTATCGTTCGCCAGGTCCCGGTCGGCTGGCAGCGGGGGTTATGTGAGTGGGATAGCAACCAGCGCGGGGGCGGGGTACAGAAGCAGCCCGGCCGCGGGGTCGAACGGGCGTGGCCACCGGCACCGCGCGACGACAACCACCACGACGGGGACCGGGAGCGGGTCTGTCCCGAGCACGGCGTCATCTCCGACCACCAGGGGGGCGCCGAGCTCACCGGGAGCGCCGTCGTCACCCACGACCGCCGCACCTATCACCGCCGCACCTATCACTGCCGCACCTACGACTGCCGCGCCCAGAAATGGCGCGCCCACCACAGCTGCGCCGACTACTGCCGCGCCGACCACGGCCGCTCCAACGACGGCGTCTACGGTGGCCCCGACCTCGTCAACGGCAGCCCCGACGACAGCGCCCGTGACCGTGGCCCAGCCGAGCGGCGGGGGTTCGTACCCGACTTCTGGGGCCGCCGTTTGCGGTACGTCTCTCCTGCAGTCTCCCTACAACTCGAGCAACGACCCGCCGCTTGGTAACACGACCAGCGTGGTGGTGGAAAACCCCGGTGACCTCAACGGGTTGGTGCTCAACGCGCCCAACACGACGTACTACTTCACCCCCGGCACGTACAACCTGGGGACGGGCCAATACGACGACGTAGGCATGGGCTCCAACGACTGGTACGTAGGGGAGTACTCGGGGGGACCGGGGTCACCCTGACCGGGCAATATGCAAACGACTACGCCTTCGAGTCGGACGCAGGGGACGCCGACTGGATCGAGTACTTTACGGTGGTGGACTTCAGTGGCGCGTACGCCATTGGCGAGTCGAACATCACCGGCGCCGGCATCGATCAGACCTACGACTATGACACTGTCGAAGACAATTACCCGGGCTCGGGAATTGAGCTTGGTACAAACGGGGTCGCGGAGCACGACTGCCTTACCTCAAATGGGGATTACGGTATCCAGGCTTTTTCGACCTACGACGTGTCGTCGCTAACTTCAGGGCCGCAAAATGTCACGATCGACGACAACGAGATCAGCTACAACGACCAGTGCAACTGGGAAAAGGTGCCCTCCGGGTACTGGCCGATCACTTCGCCGAGCCAGTGCGGTTCGGTAGGTTCCGAGGGATGTGGGTGCTCCGGCGGCGCCCACTTTTGGAACGTGGACGGCTCCAACTTCTCCGGTAACTACGTCCACAACAATTACGACGTGGCCAGCTGGTGGGATACGGACAATAACGGCGAGACCATCGAAGACAATTACTACTCCAACAATTTCGACGATGCCGTCGACATCGAGATCAGTTATAACGCGCTGGTCGAAAACAACGCGTTCGTGGACAATGGTTGGGGCAACGGCGCCTGTGGAGCCGCCTCGGGCAACCCCTGCTATACGACGGGCAACCTGGCTCCCGCCATCTATATCTCAGAGTCAGGTGGCAACAGCCAGGTCGTTGGCAACGCGGGCGGCATCGACACCATCACGATCTCGGGGGACGACTTCGTCAACAACTGGGACGGCGTCGAGATATACCAGAGCTCCAACCGCTTCTGCGCCTCGCCGGACAACACCTCCACCGGTTTCTGCACCCTCGTGCCCGGTTCGACGGCCGACTGGAGCGAGAGCGGTGCCGCGCCGGCCACGACGTACTACGCCAATGATGCGGGCACGCCGGGTGGGTGCGGACAAGTGGACCTCACCGGGGCGCCGCCGTCGGGTAGCCCCGACTACTACGACAACTGCCTTTGGAAAACCCAGAACGTGACTGTCAGCAACGACACGTTCAGCTTTGACGCCAGCGCCATCCCGGGCTGCTCGTCGACTTCGGCGTCGCCGTGCGGCGAGAACGGGATCGTGTCCCAGGTGGCTTCCGGTATCTCCTGGTCGCCCTACCAGACCACCGCTGGCGGCAACGCCGTCCCTGACGCCATCACCAACTGTCTGGCGGCCAACACCTTCGCTGGCTGCACGCCCCAGGACAACTACTTCAAGGACAACACCTACACGTACACGGGCAGCCAGGGCTGGCAGTTCTACTACTGGCACCTGGGCAACACCATCAGTCCCGCGGCATGGCAGGCCGACGGCCAGGACGCCGGGAGCTCGCTTCCTTAGGGGTCGGGCGCGCCGGTTATCGTTCGGCCCCCTGGGCGAAGCCGCGGCCCGCGTGATCGGTGGCAGTAGCCTGGTGGCAGTAACTAGTGCTGCCTCCAGGAACGTTTGGCCGGTTGCCGGCGGCAGAGGGCCTTCTAGGCTTCAGGCTTTGGGGTGTGCAACCAGGCAAACGTTGCCTGTCGTGGCACCAGGTACAGGTCGGGGGGATGCCGCCCTGTTTACGGATCATCAGGTCGAGCCTGGTATCTGACGCTCGGAGACTGCCTCTTTTCAAACTGTGGTTATAAGTGACGGGGTCCGGAGCCTGCTGACGCGCCTGTCCCCATGGGGGCGGTCGGGCGGCGGAGAACTGGTCGTCTACCTGCCATGAAGCTACTTTGGCACGGCACCTGGATGGACGTCCCGGGCTACTGTGCATCCGAGCCGGGCGTCCTGATCGATGTAGATGCGGCAATGCCGATTTGGCGCATCGAAGCGGCTTCGGCCCGCCCGACCAGACAGCCACGACGAAAAGTGGCCGTCTTCCTGATGACGGACGGCCTTCGCAGCACAGTGAGGAAGGCCCAGACCAAGCGAAATGAACCACGCTTCAGCGGCGACTACCGGGTAGCCGTGGTGGCGGGCCGGACCATCCCCGCCAGCCATCCCGTCGTTGCCCTGGCCCTCCGTGTCCCTCCGGCCTCGCAGCAGCTGCTGGTGCATAAGCGCCTACTCCGGGAGGTTAATTACCCCGTTTCGAGGACGACCTGGCCCAGGTCGCGGCCACACTCGGCGGCTGAGGAGGCTCTGATCGCTTCTACAGCACGACAGAACTACCTTTACTCGGCCATGGAGCCCCCTGAGGACCTGGTCAGTCGCTGGGATAGAGCCCTGGACAGGACCTTCGATACGAAGGGGAACGGGCGGCGCGGTCATAGCCGACCGTTGACTGGAGCCAGGCCCAGTGAGAATGCCAGTGAGAATGCCCCCGTCATAGTCCGGCCGCCCAAAGGGTCGCCGGGCCCGGCTGATACCGCCCTGCAGTTCCCGGTGTCGGACGCACCCTCGGGTCGGCCGGTCGCGCTCCTGGGGGCGGGTGACTACGCCCGGACGGAGATCATCCCGGCTTTACGAGCGGCGGGCCTGTCGCTCGTCGTTGTTGCCGACAGGGAGCCGCAGATCGCCACTCTGGTCCGTCAGGGTTACGGCTTCACGGCCGCGACCACGGATCCCCGATGGGCCATCGCCCATCTCCCGCCTAAAGGGTTGGTGGTCGTAGCTACAGCCCACGACTCGCATGCCGAGTTTGCTAGCCGAGCAGCTGAGGCGGGCCACCGCGTTTTTCTGGAGAAGCCGCCAACGGTCACGGCAACTGATGTCGCTTGCTTGGCCGAGGCTATGACCAGTCGGCCGGGGATGATAGAGATCGGGTACAACCGCAGTTACCACCCTCTAATCCGCCGGGTCCAGTCGCGGTTACGGGGCGAGCCGGGTCCTACCTCCATCACGTGCACCGTTAGGGAGCTCTCTTTCCGGCCAGACCACTGGTATTTCTGGGCAAATCAGGGGACCCAGTTCACAGGGAACCTCTGCCATTGGATTGACCTCGCAATCTCGTTCCTGGACGGTCAGCCTCTCCCCGCCTCGATCACGCTCTCGCCTCAAATCCCCAACCGGCTCGTCGACGACGAGGAACGAGTCTTAACGGTTACGTTCGAGGACGGCTCGGTCCTGACGGTCGTTGGAACTGCCCGGGGCGACGACATCCGGGGCGTGCAGGAGCAGATAGACATCCGGAGAGGTCGTACGACGATCAGCATCGACGACCTATGGAAGGTGCGCATTCGCCATGGCGGGTTTGAGAGGTACTACAGGACCGCTTTTCGCAACAAGGCGCATGGTCAGATGTACCGGGAGGCTTTGGGACGTGTTCTTCGGGACGAGCCGGCCGTGTACGACGTCCGGGACATGATAGTGGTGTCGGCCATCCAGATCGCCGCCAGTAATCTCGTGCACGGCAATGAGACGACCGGAGAAATACCGGCGTGGCTCGCCCCCACTCTGCGCGCCTCGACGAGACAAGGCTTGGTCCCGAGCGCCGGCGCCGGTACGCGGGCTCGGCCCGGACCTCAAGGTTCTCCCCATCCCAGCCCTGCCATAGCGCGGAGTTAGTGCCTGAACACCGTCGTGGTGACATCGGGAGGCTTTGCAATTTGTTCTCGCTCGCGCCCGACCGGGGAGCGCCCGAAAGCGCCAAAGGACTGAGAAAGTCGCACGGTCCTACTTAGCGTTGCGCCCCTGGAGCTGGCCGCCGTTCATATCGACGACGACGGTCAGGTAGCACACGACCAGCGTGTTTCCAGGTGACCCGGCCGAGCCGAAGACGAAGAGCTCTTTTGTCCTGGCCACTGTCGGTGCGCACTGCTCGCCTCTGCCGGGGCGGCAAGGTGAGGGGGCCGACGTCGTCCATGGAGTAGACCCTTCTCGAGGGCAACCGGGCAACATTGCCAATCGTTACGCCAGGTAGACGCGGTATGCCAGCCAGGGACAGTGAGCCCGGCAGGCACCGCGTAGAGGTATCTGGGGCCCGAGACCGCCCTCTTCAAGAACATAATGGGAAATTGGGCCTGGTCCTCGAGACGCGCGCGGGTCGAGGACCAGCCCGCCTTGAGCACTCGACCGCTGGCAGGCCGTGCCCACTCCGAGGTCGCGTCGGCCCGCATCGGTAGTAACGACTATGGCGGCGGTCTATCGAACGGCAAAGCTTCGCCCCCTCCGGCGGGACCCGCCAACGACGCGCCAACCCGCAGCAGCCTTGCGTATGAGCCCCGTCATTCCTTTCGCCGTCACTCCTTTCGCCGTCACTCCTTTTGGCGGCGTCGCTGGCTCGTGCTTGTGGGTGGGCTCGGGCTCGTCGTCGTCCTCGTAGCCTCCTCGGTCTTGTTCGTCTGGCCCGCCACCAACCAGCCGCGGCACGTAGACGCGATCCTGAGCATGAACGGTGAGGACGAAAGCGCCCGTGAGAACACGGCCATAGCCCTGGCGGAGAAGGGCTACGCGCCGGTCTTGATCTTCTCCCAGGGTCACGATGCGACTGCCTGCCCCCACGTCCCGGGCGTGAAGGTCGTCTGTTTTATCCCCGTTCCGAACCGGACCGTGGGCGAGGTCAGGTTCGCCACCGCCTACGCCAAAGCGCACGACCTGCACAGCCTGCTGATCGTCCCCGGCCGGGCACAGACGACGCGGGCCCGGATACTCATGAAGCGCTGCTTCTCGGGACAGGTATTGATGGTGCCGGCGACTGTTCCTCTCCTCGCGGTGCCTTTCGAGGTGGTCTACGAGTGGGGTGCCCTGGCCAAGGCCCTGTTCGTCGACCGGAGCTGCTGAGATGAGAGTTCTCGCGAACCCGTTCCGGCGAACCGGTGACGGTGCGTCGTCGGCCGGGGCCGGCAGCCGGCGGGCTGCCCTCACGCTGGCCGACCAGTGCTTTTCTTCGCTTTCCAACTTCGCCGTGGCCGTGGCAGTGGCGAGAGGGGCCGGCGCGTCCGGGCTCGGCGGCTTCTCGGTCGCGTACTCCGGCTGGCTGATATTGGCGGCGTTGCACCGGTCGCTGGTCACAGATCCGATGGCTATCGAAGGCGATGTCCGCAATGCGGAGGTCAGCCGCTCTATAAAGGCGGGCTTCGCCGCTGAGGTGCTGCTGGGCCTGGGCGGTACGGTGGGGTTCCTGCTCGTTGGCAGCGCATTGATGCTGGCGCACCAGGGGACGTTCGGCGTGTCGATGCTCGCCCTCGCTCCCTGGCTGCCATTTTTGTTGGTGCAGGACTACTGGCGGTGGATCGGCTTTATGACCCGTAGGCCGGGTCGAGCCCTGGCTAACGACACGGTGTTCAACTGTGTACAGGCAGTCGCCTTTGCGGCTGTATTTGTCTCAGGGACCCACAGTGACGCCGCTCTAATAGGAGCCTGGGGCCTGGGCGGTCTGGCCGGGGCGATCTTCGGTCTCCGGCAGTACCGGGTGGCGCCATCGTTTCGCGGTGGTTGGTCCCTGTTGCGTAACCGCTGGGCGATGAGCAAGTGGATCGCCGGCTCTTCCCTCACGAACTGGGGCTCCGGCCAGATGTACGTGTTCATTGCTGCCATATTTTCGGCCCGGTGGGCCTGGGAGGGTTGAAGGCGTGCCAGACGATGGTCTCCGGACCGTCGGGCGTGCTCATCCAGGCTGGAGGCAGCATAGGACTGCCCGAAGCGAGCAGGGCGTACCAGGACAGAGGCTGGAAGGGCCTCACCGGGGTAGCGCGAGTGGTGGCGGTGGCCGGGATTATTTCCTTTGTTGGAGTCGCCCTGGTTGTGGCCCTGTGGGGGGAGACGTTGCTCTCGCACATCTACGGGCCTAAGTTTGCCCACCTCGGGCTGGTGGCGGTCCTGTTCGCAATTGCTTACATCTTCCAGGGGTTTGCCCTGGGCCCGATCCTGGTCATAAAGGCGACACGACAAACCCACTGGCTGTTCATCGTGCAGGCCATCAGCTTGGCGGTGTCAGTCGTGACGATGGTCGGCTTGTGCCTGACGGTGGGGGTGACCGGCGCCGCTCTGGCCATGGTCATTACCTATGCGATTACCTCGGTCGCGTACAGGTGGTGCCAGCACCGCGTCCGCAAAGTGGCTTCGCTGCCCGAGCTGACCTCCCCCTCGCCGATCACTCTAGATGAACTTAACAATCAGACAACCGACCTGGTAAGCGAGGGGCCAGGTTCGTTGGTTGACGTCGGGCGGCACGTAGACCCGGTGCCGCGGGAGGCCGTGCCATGACAACCATCACGTTTGCGTCGCCGCGCACCTTCGAGCGTACGAAAGTATCCCTTGAGGACAGGCGCCTGCGGCGAGTCCAGTGGGTCTGGGCCTCCTGTTTTTCAACGTGCTCTCGTTCGCCGTGCAACCGATGGCGGTGCCCATACCTCACAAGGTGGGGCAGGTGCTGACGCAGGGTGCGCTGGTAGCCGCGCTTATCCTGGCTCTTTCTGTCAACCCGAAAGTAAAGATCCGTCCGAGCGTGTTCCTCGGCCTGTACAGCATTTTGGCCGTCACCACGATGATGACGAGTATCCGCCTCGTCGGTTTCGGTACGGCCTATAGAGGCCTTCGGCTCGTCATCTTCGTTGCCGTCCTGTGGCTCCTTACGCCCTGGTGGGGCCGGCGAGACCTACTCCTGCTCCGTGCTCAAGTGCGCTTCCTGGTGCTGATCCTCGGCTCAGTCGTTGTGGGGTTGGTTCTGTCCCCCCATGCCGCCTTGACCTTCAATGCGGGTGCCCATCGGCTCTCCGGCGCGCTTTGGCCGATGCCGGCGACTCAAGTCGGCCATTACATGGCCGAGCTCACCGGGTTGACGTTGTTGCTTTGGGTCTGCGGGTTAATCAAGCGCCGCACGGCGCTCATGATCGTCATCCCCAGTGCCACGGCCCTTGTTTTGACCCACACCAGGACGGCGCTCGTTGCCATGTTGGTGAGCTTGTTGGTCGCCGGTCTCAGCCTGTTCACCTCGAGCCGTCGAGTGCGCAAGATCGCCGGGATCGGAGCACTTGTGGTTGCGCTAGGTGCAATCCCTCTGGCGCCCGTCCTGTCGAACTGGCTCGTCCGGGGCGAGTCGGCCAGTCAGGTTGCCAACCTCTCGGGCCGTACCGAGGTTTGGCCGGCGGTGCTGTCTGAACAGCGTCCCGAGCTGAATATGCTGCTGGGGTCCGGCATGTCCAACGGTGCCGTCGACGGCGCGCAGAACCCGGCGGTCGACGGGCGGCCCATCGACGACAGTTGGCTCGAGACGTACCAAAATCAGGGTCTGGTAGGCGATATCCTCGACGCGGCCATATTTCTTTCCATCCTGTTGATTGCTCTTCTTCGGCCGCGAGGGCCGGCTCGGGCGATGGCTCTGTTTTTGCTCGTCTATTGCTTCATTGCGTCCTTCACCGAGACCGGGATGGGCGACGCGTCGACGTACCTTCTCGACATGACCGTGGCCGCCTCTTTGCTGGCCCTCCCCTCGGGCATCGGCCCGGTCACGTGGGCGGCAAAGAAGTTGCGCCCGGGCAACGTCAGTGCTGCTGCCACGACAGGCACCGTCTGACCGGTACCGGCGACGGCAGTTGTACCTGAGAGTTGGCTCTAATGTCCGAAAAGTCCGCTCGGTTTGTATTGAGGACGTCGCTCGTCCCTCTTCAACCAGAGAGAGCGAGGCCAAGGGGCCTGGCCTGGAGGCGACGTGAGCGAACAACCACTGGATATAAAGTCGTTCTCGAAGGTCGTGCGACGCCGCCGCCGAATGGTCGGAGCGTTCGCCGCCCTCGGGTTGGCGGCCGGCGTGGCGCACTGGGTGGTAATGCCGCCCGAACCCACGGCGCGAGCGCTGGTAGTGCTCCCGGCGAGCACTATGACAGGTTCGTCGGCGCAGTCCGCCGCCACCCCGGCACAGGAAATGAGCACCCAGGTCATCATCGCGACTAGCACGCCAGTACTGGCGGCGGCAGGTAAGGCGGTATCGCCCACGGTCTCTCCAGAGGCCCTGAAGCGCGATGTCTCGGTGAGCGCTCCAGGTACTGACGTGCTCCAGTTCGACGTGGACGCGCGCCGCGCAGCAGCGACGCCATCAAGCTTACGAATGCCATGGCGGCGAGCTATATCGCCTACGTCAACAAGACCGGCTCAGGGTCCGAAAAAGCGCGGCACTCAGCGGGCTCCAGGCCGAGGCCACGACGCTCACGGCACAAATAAAAAGCCTTCAGCAGCAGATAAATACTGCCGATGGCCGGTTGGCTACCGAGTCGGCGAGTTCTCAGGCCGGTCAACGTGATTCCGCCCTGGTCTCGTCGTTGCGCACCGAGCAGGAGCAGGTATCGCTGCAGTTGAACAGCGTAAACAGCCAGATCGTGAACTCGCAGCTGTCGGGTTCAGTCTCGGCCGGCGCCATCACGGTGCTTCAATCAGCCGCGATAGTGCCTGCATCGAAGGTCGGCCTCGTCCTGTACGTCGGCGGAGGTGCCTTCCTCGGGGCCTTCATTGGTTGCCTCGTCGCCGTCGCACGGTCCCGCCGTGACCACCGGCTGCGCCTGCGAGACGAGATAGCCGGTGCGATCGGTTTGCCGGTAGTGGCGTCGGTGGAGTCGAACGCGCTGCCAAACGGCGAAGGACTGGAAAAGACTGTTGGAAGACTACACGCCGTCTCCCGTCGAGACCTGGAACCTGCGCCGGCTGCTTCACAGCCTGGCGCCGGCCGGCACGGATAAGCAAGCGCAGCTCAGCGTCCTGGCCTTCGCCGCCGACGCACCCGCTTTGTCGGCGGTAGCTCAGCTGGCGGGCACGGCCGCTCGGCTGGGCACTCAGGTGGCACTTGTAGCAGGAGATGACCCTTCTCTGGCCCTGCTTCGAGCCGCTCTCCAAATCCGCTCGTCATCGGGCTCGCCCGCCGACACCTTCTACTTCGAAAGCGACAACGGGGGCTCAGAATTCTCGTCTCTGCGGCTGACGATCTCACTAGTCGCGCTGGGTGAGGTAAAGCCTGACTTCGGCCTTTCGGGAGGAGCGAACCTGTTGGCAGTTTCTGCCGGCTTCGCCACCGCAGAATCGCTCGCCGTTGCGGTCCTATCCGCCAGTGACGCCCACCACCCTATAGAGGGGGTTATCATCATAAATCCCGACCCGAGCGATGCCACGGTGGGTTTGGCACCCCGTACGGGCGATGCTCCATTAGTCCAGTACGCCCCTTACCGGCGTGCCGCCCTGGAAAGACTGGCGGGGCAATCGAAGTGAGCGCCCTGAACGGAATAACGCCTGTGGGCTTCCCGGTTGGCGAAGCAACCTCGCTCGAGGGCGAGCTCCCCGACGGTTACTTCGGCCCGATGGTCGACTTGAGAGCCCTGAAAGAGGGCGTGCGTCGCCGTCGCCGGTTCTGGGCCGCCACCGCGGCACTGGGGCTGGTCATAGGGGCGGCCTTCCATTTCGTCGTGCCGGCCAAATACGCCGCCGTGGCCGACCTGTACATGGTGGAACCGTCGCTCGGCGACCCCACCGTGGCGATCACGAACGACGTCAGCCTGCTCGAGACCCGAGCCGTTACCAATAAGGCTCTTAGCGATCTTCAGCTACACCTGAACCCAACAAATTTTCTGGCCAGCTACAAAGGGACGCCAGTAAGCGATTCCATCCTGTCGATCAAGCTGAGCGCTCCGACCAAGGCAGATGCGGTGCGCTACGACAACGCCGTGGCTCAAGCTTTCTTGGCCGTCCGGTCTGACGTCCTCGCCCTGCAGACAAAGCTGGTCGTCAACGGCCTGGAAAACGAGATCAACTCGTTGAACGCCAATATCTCCAGCCTCACAGGGCAAATCAACGCCCTGTCCGCCGGGCAGGCCGGGCAGCAGTCCACGAGCCAGCTCACCGCACTCGTCAACCAGCGCAGCGGCGACTCATCTCAGATCAGCCAACTGCAGTCCCAAATCCAACAGGACAACCTGAGTGAACAATCGATAGCTCAGGGCAGCGAAGTCCTTGACCCGGCCACGGCGGTAAAGACATCAGCCGTAGAGGCGATGGCCATCGATGGCTTGTCGGGGTTGGTCGCCGGTTTGGCGCTGGGGCTCGGCATTGTCATCGTGGGGGAGGCCATTTCCGACCGGCCCCGCCGGCGAGCCGATATAGCCGCGGCTCTCGGTACCCCGGTTGAGCTGAGCGTGGGCCGGTACCGCAAATGCCGTTGGCCGCGCCGGCTTCGGCTCCGTCGCCGCCTCGAGGGACGCCAGCCCCCGTTGCCAATACTCGAGCGTAAGCTGCGGGCCGATCTCGACGCCATGCCGGCGTCATCACTGGCCGTCGTCGCCGTCGAGTCTCTGGAGGTATCTGCGCTCAGCGTCGCCGCTCTCGCCCTGTCCCTGGCCGACGAAGGAAAGCGGGTTGTCCTGGCTGACATGGGCGAAGGTCGTCCTCTGGCCCGTTTGCTCGGTGCCCCGTCCGGGCCGCTCAGCGCGGTCACCTATGCCGGGCGCTCGCTGTCCGTTGTAGTTGCGCCCGAGGACCCGAGCCAAACGGACACCGCCGGTCTGGAGGACGCTGACATTGTCCTCGTCCTGGCCAGCATCACACCCGCCCTTGGAGCTGACTACCTGACCTCCTGGGCAAGCGGAGCAGTGGTGATGGTCACGGCCGGCCGGGCCAGCGTGGCCCGGTTGAACGCCACCAGCCAGATGCTCTCTCACGCCGGGCTGGCCGTAAGGTCGACGGTCCTCGTGGGGGCGGGCGTCGAGGACGAGAGCATCGGCTCCGTGCCGTCAGACCTGTCGCTCACCGGGCCGGCTGACCTTGGTGGTCCTCGTTGGGACGGCGAGGGCCTCAGCGTGGTCGTGTCAGAGCGCCGGCGCGAAAATGGCGACCGTCGGCCTTCAGCTGCGCTGGACGTCACCAAGCCTTGACCAGGCCGGCGCGTTGCTGCGGGCTGACCGCAGCACGCGCCGGGCACCTCGCACCCGCACCCGCAACGTCGAGCACAGCGGCGGCCGGCCGGGCACGCTCCGTACCCCCGCCGGGAACGGTGTACTCGCCGATAAAGCGCCTCCACTCACCGGCTCCAGGCTCACTCATACGGGGTGGGTAGGTGGGTGCGTGCGTGCGCCGAGTTGAGGTCTGCGGTTCACTCGCCTCTATTCGCCTGAGTGAGTGGCCAAAAAGCCTCTATCCGTGGCCTTTGTTGCTCACAATTTGGTCGAACTCGTCGCGATTTCGCCAACCCGTTGCACTTGAACCGGTTCGCCAGCGCGCTGGCGCGCCGGGAACGCGAAAGCGCAACGGGAACGCGACAATTGTGATGAAACTGTGACGGAGCTCAGGGGGGCGACGCCGAGCCAAGGGGCCAGCTCTGGCACCCGCACACGCACCGGCGCCCGCACCGGCAGGCACCGCTGTTGGCGAATGTGCGCGAGCGTCACGCCCGTTCCCGCCGGCCGGTTCGCGAGCGGCTCTAGTTGGTGCCCAATTCGGACCGGGCTAACCGCGCCAAAGCTCCCCGAAGGAAGCTCTCGTGGGTGGTCGTCAGCTCCAGATGTCCCTCATGACGTTGAAGACAACACGGGAGCCGAACCGGTCGAACGCGATCGGCAGCTCCCGCATGTGAGAAAGGTTCTGCCGCACAGACCTCTGGTTTTCGGTGGGGCAGATCACGAGCAGGAAGCCACCGCCGCCGGCACCGGTGACCTTGGCGCCGGACGCCCCGGCCTCCAGAGCCTAGCTCAACGGCGGGGTCGATCTGTTGGTTGGTCACGCCCGAGGCCAGTTTGCGCTTTGCCTCCCAGCTGCGGCGGATCACGGCTCCCAGCGAGTCCACGTCGCCCATCTCGAGACCTCGACGGCCTCGCCGGCCAGGTCGCGCAGAGCATGGAAGCTGACAGGGAGTGTCTCGACGTTCTTCGACTGCTCGCTCAGGATAGTGTGTGGCGCTCCGGGTTACGCCGGTATAGAAGAGCATCACTTGTTCCTGCAAGGCACGGCGCGCCTCGGCTGAGAGCCCGAGCTCGTCGGCGACCACCTTGTCGCCGGGGCCGAAGTGGATGTCCTGTATGCCGCCGAGGGCGGCGATGTACTGGTCCTGCTTGCCGATGCGCTTCCCGCACTGTTCGATCTCGATCTCACAAGCGCTTTCGGCCAGCTCTTCTGCCGGCACGTGCTGGTGCTGGTAGGCCCATAGCGCCTGCAGCAGACCAACGGTCACCGAGGAGGACGACCCGAGGCCGGAGCCGCTCGACGGGATGTCCGCCAGCATGGTGATCTCGACCCCCTGGTCGACGCCGGTCATGTGCATGGCCTCGCGGACGAGCTCGTGCTCGAGCTCGTCGACCTTGGAGACGATCTCCTTCTTCGAGTAGTTGACGTAGATCTCGTCGTCGAAGCGCTGTTTGACGATCACGTAGACGTACTTGTCGATGGCGCAGTTGAGCACTCTGCCCGCCGTGCTCACGTAGTAGTCGGGTAGGTCGGTGCCGCCACCGACCAGACCGATGCGCAGCGGTGTCTGGGTGATGATCATAGCGACAGCCCTTTCTCGCCATTCGTTGGGCCGGTCGGTAGGCCTCGACGGTGCCGATGTCCCTGAAGTAGCCTCGACGGCAGCGCACGCGCCCGGCCTACGAGGCCGGGGGAGCAGGTCGATAGCCGATGTCCTTCGGCGGCGTCGCCTCGATCTCGTCTAAAACCTCGGGTGAAAGACGTACATACCTGCGTTGGCCAGGTCGCTAACCGGTTTGGCCGGCTTCTCCACGAAGCCGATGACCCGGCCCGGCGCGTTGAGCTCGACGATCCCGCATGCGGAGGGGTGCTCGGCATGGAAAAGCGGTCAGGGTGGCCGACGCCTGCCCTCGCGGTGAAAATCGACGAGTGACTCGAGGTCGAAGTCGGTGAGGTTGTCGGCGTAGCAGGCCAGAAACATTTCCTCGTCCTGCACCCAGTGCCTGTTGGCCAGGAGAGTGCCGGCACTGCCAAGCAGATCGGGCTCGAAAACAGTGTGGACCCCGGCGGGGCTGGCGCGCGTCGGGCAACATGGCGCGTCACCATGTCTGGAAGGTAGTGCGTGTTGACGAGCACCTCTTCGACGCCGGCGCCGCCAATGCGTCCAGCCATATATCGAGCAGAGGACGCCCGTCGATGTCGAGCATGCACTTCGGCGTGGTGTTCGTCAACGGGCGGAGACGGGTGCCGAGCCCCGCGGCCAGCAAAAATGCCTTCACCGGCCCGCTCTCCTTACCACCCCGAGCGCCCGCATGCGCGGCGCCGCTTCCGTCAGGATGCCGTCGAGATCCGCCATCTCCTCGAGCCAGGCGGCGTAGGCGGCCACGGAGTCGGCCGGCGTGCGCTTGGGAGTCCACCCGAGCGCCGTTTAAGGCTCGTATATCCGAGAGAATGTGACGCGTATCGCCGAAGCGGTACTCGCCGGTCACCTTGCCCGGCTCCTCGGAGCCATACTGCCGCATCACGGTGTCGGAGAACTCCCGTGTAGTAACCGGTTTGCCGCCTCCGACGTTGAAAACCTGACCTATTGCTCTGTCGTCATCCAGTACGAGCGATATTGGCGTCGACGACGTCGTCGATGTTGACGTAATCGCGGACCGCCTCGCCGTCCTCGTACAGGACGGGTGCCAATCCCTGCAGGTAATGAAGGCAGAATATCCGGCAGGCGCCCGAGTAGGCGTTGTAGACGGACTGGCGGGGCCCCTGCACGATGCTGTAGCGCAAGGCCACCGTAGGGATGCGGTACCGGCGCCCCAGGTTGACGGCCACCATCTCCTGCCCGTATTTAGACATGCCGTACGCGTTCTGAGGGTTAGCGACCGACTCCGGAGTGGCTTGCATCTCGAGCGGCCCACTGCATTTGGGGCAGGCGATGTCCCAATCTCCGGCGGACAGCGCCGCTTCAGGCCGCATATCGGGCACCTGCTCGCCGTCGAGGGGGCACGAGGTAGAGGCCTTCACCCATGGCGGCTTGCGAGGAGGCTACGACGACGCGGGATGATCCAGACCTTCGGTCACCACGATCTCGTACAGCAACGAGGTAGAGACGACGTTGACGTCGGAGAAGCGGGAGAAGTCGGTGAGGTAGTCCTGGTAAGCGGCCAGGTGGTATACGGCGTCAGTGCGGCGCAGCAGGTTTTTCAGTAGCTCCCGGTTGCGCACATCACCCTCGTAGAACTCGATGGCCGGGTCGAGGTACGAGGGAGGGCCGCCACGGTGGACCGGCGGCGTAAGCGCGTCCAGGACCGTAACGTCGTGGCCGAGCGTCAGTAACCGGTCACAGGTGTGAGACCCGATGAACCCGGCACCGCCGGTTACGAGTATCCTCATTTGAACTCTTCTCCTCTATGCGAGCGGCACGGGCGTGGCCGGTCGTGCCGTGGGGCGCCGCCGTCGTGTGGCCAGATCCTCTGGAGGTGAGCCAGCTTGTTGGTCTGAGGTTGGATCACCGGTTACGGTCAGCGGCGAGCGTCTTTTCCGTCCCGTTCCCGGCTGTGCCGTCGCTCCGCCACTTCGCGGTAAACGTCCAGAGTCTGTACCGCGGTCGCCGCCCAGGTAAATTGGCCTGCCCTTTCCAGCCCGGCTTGGCGCAGCTGCGACGAGCGGGCCAAGGCCCTCGAGTACCGAGCGGGCAATTGATGCGGGGTCATGAGGGTCGCAGAGGGCGGCGGCTCCTCCCGCAATTTCGGGCATGGCGCTGATATTGGAGGTGACGACCGGGCATCCGGACGCCATCGCCTCCAGCAGGGGCAGACCGAAGGTCTCGTTGAAAGACGGGTATACGAGTAGATCAGCGGCCTGGTAAAAGCGAGCCGTCTTCTCGAGTGGGACGCCCCCCACGAAGACCACGTCATCGCCTATGCCGAGCTCGGCTACGAGCGATCGAAGCTCGGCTATGTGCTTTTCGTCTTTGCCCCCGCCCACGATCGCCAGCTGGCGGCCGCCAACCTGGTCCCGTACGAGCGACCAGGCTCGCAGCAGGCCCATGCAGTTTTTGTAGGGCCACAGCGAGGAGACAAAGAGGACGAAGGGACGGGTGACGCCCGAGGCCGCCACGTCCTGGCGGGCCGCCTCGCGGGGCCGGGCCTGAACAGGTCGTGGTCGACGGCCTCGTAGATCAACCTGAGCTTGCTGTCGTCGACGTCGAGGTATTTGTGGATCTCGGCCCGAAGGCTTTCGGAATTTATGATTATGGCGTCGGCGATGCGGGCAGACCGCGGATAGCTCATTTGCCGGTAAAACCGAACTGCCGGTGATACCGATCCCGGCGTTGCGTATGCGTGCATCGTCTTTATGTGCACCACCACCGACCAGGTGGGGTTGATGGCCGGCGCCATGAGCGTGTTTAAGACGTCGATCTGGTTGAGGGGCAGCCTTAGTGGGGTGTAGAGGTGCTCCGAGAGGGTGCGCAGTGAGCGACGTTCGTTGGACCACGGGAAGGTGATATAGCGCACGTTCGGGCCGTAACCCTGGTAGTGAGGCCGTGCCGCCGGGCTGACTATGAGGTGCAGCTCTTCGTCCAGGCTGAGCCGGCTTGCCATTTCGGGTATGACCCGCGTCCAGAACCAGTGAGCTCCGGAAGGGTTTTGCGGATCTTCGGTCAAGAGGTTGATGGCGATCCGCGTTTTGTCGCGTCGCGACTTGGGCCGGGCCTTCGCTCCGCCAGGGGCGCCGTTCGATTTTGCCGGGGCGCCGTCCGACTTTGGTGTGGTTGTAACCGTGCTCATGGGCTAGAAGGTCGTGAGGGCGATCGAATCCGCGCTCATGCGAGACTGGCGGACGAACTGGGCCAGCGCATGCATGATGGCCTGGTGCAGATCTTCGACGATGCCGTAGTTGGTGGACTCGACGTGGACGGCAACTTCGGCCACAGTTCTTGCGTCGCCGCCGTGGAAACCGGTAAGAGCAATAGTCCTCACTTCGTTCTCGGCCGCCCAGGCCAGGGCGCGGACGATATTGGGCGAGCGGCCCGACGACGAAATCGCCACGAGCACGTCACCTGGCTTCGCGTGCGACTGGAGCTGGTAGGCGAACACGTCCTCGTAACCAATGTCGTTGGCCACCGCCGTGAGCAACTCCACGTTGGTGCTGAGGCTGACGACCTTGGGCCTGAGGTCGGTAAGGGTGCGCACCCCCTTCAGGTGATCGCACTGGAGATGGTTCGCAATGGACGCCGAACCACCGTTGCCGCAAGAAAGAACGGTTGCGCCCTTGGAGTAGGCCTCGACGAGGATGGCTGCGGCTCGGTCAAGTTGAGCCGGGTCGATAGAACTGGCCGCCCGCGCCCACTCTTCGAAGTACCCATCGAAATAGGACGAGGCAACGTCGTAGCCGATGACCGGGAACTTGCCCCGCGTCTCGACCGTCGTGGCAATGCCTGCTGTTGCAGCAATGCCTGTTGTCGTAGCAATGGTTGTCATGCTGCCACCTGTTCGAGGATGAACGACGCTGCGGTGCTAAGGCCGGGGAAGGAACAAATCCAGGGCCGAGGAGAAGGGCCGGGGCCGACGTATACCGCTGATGCCCCCACCAGCTCGGCCAGCAACATGTCCTCCGGCCGGTCACCGACGACCCATGAGGACCCCAGGTCGAGGTTCAGGGCATGGGCGGCCGCCCGGGCCATGCCGGGGCTTGGCTTGCGGTCATCGCTCCAGCGAGAGAACGCTGGTACGACGCCGTCGGGGTGGTAGGGGCAATAGATGAAGAAATCAATGTGGGCGCCCCACTCGGCCAACTTCTCGGCCAGATAGGCGTGCACCTGGTGCACGTCGTCCACTGTGTAGAAACCCCGCGCCACTCCGGACTGGTTGGTCAGTACGGCCACCGGGATACCGGCCTGATTAAACCTCGCAATTGCTTCCGGTGCGCCGTCGATTAGCTCGACCTGGTCGATGGACCCGACGTAGCCGCGGTCGACGATGATCGTGCCGTCCCGGTCGAGTAAGAGCCCGGGGCGCCGCCGCGCCCGCCCGGCGCGCGTTCCGGCCTGGTTGGGGCTCGCCGGCCGGGAGTGGGTGCCGTCTATGTATTGCACCCGCGGACTTGAGGCTCTCGTTGGATAGGACCTGCTCACAGCGTTCCTCGGGAATTAACGGGTTGCGCCATACGCCTTTTAGGAGGGGCGCCAGTGCACTCAGATACCCGCCGGTAGTCGGAAAACGAACGCATCGCGGGTTCGGCCGCCAGGAACGTTTGCCCGCGTGCCGACGGCAAACGGCCCTGTAGTCGCTCCGGAGTCCGGGCGTGAAACCGGGCAAACGTTGCCTGCCTTGCCACCAAGAGCGGCCTCGTCGCCGCTGCCACCGTCATCAGTTGGACGGGTCGAACTGGAGCACGGTCACGAGCGTGGCCCGCCGGCTGCAGGTCCCTTCGCCGACAGCGGTGTACGTGGGCTGTTTCGCACCGAAATGAGGGGAGTACCAGCCGAGGACGGGGTTGCTCTTACCGCGGGCGAGATGCCAGGTTGCCGCGTCCGTCAGGATCATCGTGGCGGAGCCGGAGCGGCCGTCCCGGCCGTCCCAGCGCAATTGGATTTGGTCGCCCTCTATGGCGGCCGAGACCGCGGGCCCGAAGTGGAACGCGAGCCGGAAAGGGTGCTCTCCTTCAGAGGCCACTTCATCGACTATCTCGATGCGTCGCTGTTGCCGGTCCAGCTGTACCGTGCGGCGATGCCGGGCCGGGGGGTCGAGGGCGTCGTAACCGTCGTGCTCACCGGACCACAGAACGGCCTCGCCGTCGTCGGCGACCTCCAGTTGGAGCAGCCGGGACTGAGCCTGGCGCGTCCACAAAAACGACCCGCCTGACGCCGATTGGTCCTGCCCGGCCAACTCCAGGGTGTTGTGGCCCCCGGTCGATCGGAAGTAGCTACGCCACTGCGCTTCGCCGTGGTAACAGTAGGTGCCCGGGTCAGCGAGGATGTCAACACCCGCATGCCGGACCTCGACGGACAAAGCGTCAGCGTGCCCATGCGCCCCGATCGACAAAAAGCCCTGCGGGCCGGCGTCGCAGCGGCACCAGAATCTCCGGCTCACGGGAGTGTGCCGTCCTGAGGATCGTCAGGCCCGCGTCGTCAAAGTGGCAAGGCCGCGACGCTGGACGGTCCTGGCGCATGTGCCTGGTGGCCAGCAGCGGGAGCAATGTCGAGAACCCATCGGCCGTTGTCTCCGGCCACCAGCCTGGTGCTCCGAATAGGGCCCTGCCCGTACTGAGCAAGCTCTCCCAGCGGTTATCGCAGGGGCCGAGAACGAGTGCTCTGCCGTCGTCACCATCTCCGTACCGGGGCGCTTCAAGGCTTTCGTCGACCACGGCCGCGATCACGTCGACCATACGGCCGAGGAGCGCCCAGGTGCTCTCGCCGAGAGGCCGCCCGGCCAGGTCGGCTTCGGCCGCCGCCACCAGGCCCAACTCCGCCACGAAACCGTGGTAATCGAAGGCCATTTCACGGTTGACGCCCGATGAGAACGTGTTCTTTACGAGCTCATCCCGGAGCAGATCGGCCGCCTGGGTGGCCCACTTTCCGCTTTCGGGGAACCAATCGAAGGCGAGGGCAGCAACCAGCTGCCCGGCGGCTTCAGCAATCACGTGATTGTTGGCTGAAGAGCCCCGGCTGCGGAAACCGGACAGATAGCGCTGGTGCCACCAGATCTGGGCCAGGGCCTCTTCGTTTTGCTCGAAGAGCTTCGGCGCACCGGGCCACTCGTCGAGCAACCGGCGGGCCCATACCCAGGAAATGAGCCGGATCCCCGCTTCGATCCCACTTGTCCAGTGGGCTCCCGAAAGGAAGGGGTTCTCGTGCCACCACGACCGCAAGTGATCCGATGCACGCTCCGCATAGCGCGTGTCGCCCGAATAGGCGTATGCGGCGGCCAGGACAGTTATGTGGTGCATCCGGGACAATTCCCAGAGTTGCTTTATGTTGCCGGCGACCGACTCGTCTTTGTACTCGACTCGGAAGCAGTACTCGGCCTGTGGTGCCCGCCTGGCGGTTATGGGGTCGAAGAACCAGTCGGGGCTCTCCATGTCGTTACGCTCGACTCCGAGGAGGTCCCAGTGCCCCTTGAGCAGTCGTTCGGCGGCCGCGACGGTCGCTTCGCGAGCGTGCAGGGGGACTTCCCGGGCGGCCCCGCCGGGTAGGACGGCGCGGAAGTGCCGTTCTACCAGGGGGGCCGGTGCCACCGCGCTCGCGTCCAGTGGCCTTGCTCCGTTTAGCCACTCGCCATCTACCCCGGGCCGGACCTGCTGGCGCGCCCAGGCCCACTTCCGGGCCTGGTCGGAGCCACGCCACGCCACCTCCCGGGGGGACATCTTGCGCAGGCGCTGGACGTACCAGTTCAAACCGCCCGTGCCGCCCCGGGGTGGCTCGGTCTTGCTCGGCGCGCCGGTGGCGCGCGGGGGGCTCACTTACACTCGCTCGGTAGCAAGGCTGGTGATGCTGGCCTCGGCCGCCAGGGTAGCGCGGGTGGTTGCAACCAGTGACCCGAGCGAAATGGGCATCGCCCCGCCGCTCCGCACGGCGTCGAAGAAAGCGTCGACTTCGGCTTTTTGGCCTTTGTCAGGGGCGCTGAGGGAGCGATTTACCTTTCGCTGGCGGCCCGACCAAACGGTGCCCTTCTTGAAGTTGTCCAGACGGGCGACGCGACCGCTGCCAACCGCTTCGAACGTCTCTTTCGGGAAGCGGGGATGGCCGTTGGCAAAGTAATTGACGGTACCGAGCGACCCATCGCCGTAGCGAATGGTCACCTGGAGGTTGTCCCGCGTCCCTGTCGTGAGAGCAGACACCTCCGCCGGCTCGGTCCCGATCCACCAGCTGAGAGTGTCGATGAAGTGACCGCCCTCACCCACAAAGCGAGAACCCTCGAGTTCTTCGTTGCGGTACCAGCTGTCGGCGGCCAGAGAGCCGGCGTTGACAAAATACCGGGCCACGATGGGTTCGGTAGTGCGGCCGAAGCGCCGGCGCATCTCTTGCAACATGGGCGAAAAGCGCCGGTTGAAACCGACCATGATCCGGTCGTTCCCGGTGGCGTCGACCGTTGCGAGGATCTGGTCGAGCTCTGTGTGGGAAAGAGCGAGAGGTTTCTCGACGAACACGGCTTTGCCTGCCTCGAGGGCTCGGCACGCCAGCGCCGCGTGGGAACTGTGACGGGTGACGATAAAGACGACATCTATAGAGCCGTCCTCCAGGACCGCATTGGTGTCAGTCCCCGCCTCCGCGAAGGAAAATTTGCGTTGGGCGTTAATGGCTGAGAGGGAGCGACGGGTGGTGACTCGAGCCATCTCGACATCGGGGCGGCCGGCAATGTGGGGCAGGAGCATCGACGAGGCGTAGTTGCCGGCGCCGATGAAACCAACGCGGACGGCCTGACCGGCGGCGAGTGGGCCCCGATGGGTGCTAGTGGACCCGGTCCTCCCGGGAACGACGGGGACGGTCGGGACGGCCACCTCGGCGGGCGCCGCCGCGAGATCCACTTTGTCGTCGTACTTGAACAAGAACCCGACGCCGCGGATGTCCCCGGTGCGCAGGCGTTCGTAGACGTCAGTGGCTTCTCCGAGGGGGAAGATCCCCGACACCAGAGGCTCGGGGTCGACGCCCCCGTTGGCGATCAGGTCAACGAAGCAGGCCAGGTTCCGCCGTTCCGTCCACCGGACGTAGCCGATCGGGTAGTCAACACCGTCGACCTCGTACGTCGGGTCGTACCGGCCCGGTCCGTATGAGCGCGAAAAGCGGACGTCGAGTTCCTTTTCGTAATAAGCGTTCCACGGCAGGTCGAGACCGCACTTACCGATGTCCACCACGGTGGCCCGGTCGCGCGCCAAACGAACAGCCAACTCGACCGGCTCATTGGAACTGCCGCCGGCAACCAGGAAGATTCTGGTCGGCGCCCGCTCCGCCCGAGAGCCTGGCCAATGTGTTCTCGACGGCCGCCAACCCCTCGGCGTCCGGAGCGGCACAAAATGTGGCCCCTGCCTTCTCTGCCATCTGGCACCGCTCGCTGACCGTGTCGAGGCCGACCACCCTGACGCCCGAGGCTACCAGCAGCTGGACGACCAGCTGGCCTACGAGACCAAGGCCGATAACCACGGCGACGTCACCCAGCTGTACGTTGCCTTGACGGACGCCCTGCATAGCGATGGCGCCGACAGTGGCAAAGGCAGCGAGGTGAGGCTCGACCCCGTCCGGAACGGGTACGCACAGGTTGACCGGCACCCAGTTGACCTCGGCGTGGAGGGCGAACTCGGCCCCGGCGCAGGCAACGACCTGGCCCACATGGAACTCTTCCGCCCCCCGTCCGACCTCGACGACAACCCCGGCCAACGAATAGCCGAGCGGGGTGTACGAGTCAAGGCGGTTCATGGCTTTGCGGTAGGCGCTCATTGGCCCTTGTTGCTGCACCGAGTCAAGGACCTTTTTCAATTGGTCCGGCCGAGCCCGTGCTTTGCCTATCAAGGACATCTTTGACTCGCCCAGCTTCATGAGCTCGGTGCCGCTGGAAATAAGCGAGTACAACGAGCGGACCAGGACGCCGCCCGGTGCGCACGCCGGCGGGGGCACTTCGAGCAAGGCGAGCTCGCCCGACCGATAATTCTGTGCGACTTGCTTCATGAGTTGACTGGATCCTCTCGTTGAGAAATGTGCGGCGGTCAGAGCGCTACGCCGGCTTCGCAGACCTGGCGGTACCACAGCTCGAGGGTGAGGAGCTGCCAAATTTGCTTCGATCGGTCCTCGCGGCCAGCGCGGTCCTCGGCGACCAGGCTGCGCAGGCCTTCGGCCTGGACGAAGCCACTGCTTACCAACTCGCCCTTCACGAGCACGTCGTCGACCAGTCCAGCAAGGTCACGGCTCACCCAGGCCCTCAACGGCGCCGAGAAGGAGGCCTTGGGCCGGTTGATGATCTCGTCGGGGAGCCAGGCGGTCGCCGCCTGCTTTAGTGCGACCTTCCCCGTCCGGCCGGACACCTTCTGGTTACCGGTGAGCGAAAAGGCGGCGCGGAAGACGACCGGGTCGACAAAGGGTACCCGTACTTCCGTCGACGCCGCCATGCTCGCCCTGTCCGTGTAGGCCAGGTTGAGCCCGGGCAGGAACATCCGGGTGTCGGCCAGGCACATGCGGTTTACGTGGTCTGCGAGGTAATTATCGCAGTACACTTCGAGATGCTCCTCGATGATGTCATCCACGTCGGGGCGTAACTCGGGGCTGAGGAGCGAAGCGAGCTCCCCGGGGTCGTAAAGGCTGTAACTACGGCGAAAAGCCGCCTCCTCGGGGAGATCGGCAAAGGTAAGGAAGCGCTTGGCCCATCTCGGGTAGCGAAGTCCCCGACCGGCGGCAGCAACGGGGAGATAGTTCACGGTCGCGCTCGGCGGCCCGGCGGGCTACGTTGGGCAACTTCCTGTAACGCTCGGCCATCAAGCACGCAAGGTGTTTGCGATAACCACCGAACAACTCGTCGGCGCCCATTCCCGAGAGGATCACTTTCGCTCCCGCGTCGCGCGCGGCCTGGCACATAAGAAATGTGTTGATGGCGGCGGGGTCCCCGATCGGCTCGTCGAGGATGGCGACCAGCTTTGGAAGTAACCCGGCTATGTCGGAATCGATCTGTATCTCGTGCAGGTCAATGCCGTAGCGCAGGGCGATCTTACGGGCGTACCGGGCGTCGTCCGGCATGGCCTCACCGCGCTGGTCTTCGGGGCGGAACGTTATCGTGTACGCGGCTGAAGTCCGGGTTCGCCCGTTTCGCCAGCACAGTAATGATGCCCGAGTCGAGGCCCCCTGAGAGGAAGCTGAAAACAGGCACGTCCGACGCGAGATGGGCCGTAACGGACGACTCGACTACTTCACGCAAGTCTATTGGGGGACCTGCCGCCGCCGCGGCTGCAACTTCTGAGATGTCGAAGTACATCTTGGTGTGGTAGCTCCCGTCCGGGCGGAACTCGGCCCAGGTGCCCGGCTGCAGCTTCTCGACGCCGTCCAGAGAACAGCGCCGGTCGGGCACCCAGTAGTAGAGCATCGACGCGATCATTGCGGAAGGCTCGATCGCCAGCTCCCGGCCGAAGGCGGCCACGAGGGCCTTGAGCTCCGAGGCGAAGACGACCCCGTCCTTGCGGCAGATGTAGTGGAGCGGTTTGATGCCGAAGTGGTCCCGGGCCAGGAAAAGTGACCCTGTCTGTTCGTTGAAGATGGCGAACGCGAACATGCCCCGGAACTTTCGCAGGCACCCCGGGCCCACCGCCGCCATGCCTCGAGCACGACCTCGGTGTCCGACGATGTCTCGAACGACGAGCCAGACGACATCAGCTCCGACCGAAGTTCGCGGTAGTTGTACAACTCCCCGTTGTAAGTCAGCGCCAATTGGTGCTTGACGAACGGCTGCTGGCCCTGCGCCAGGTCGATAATCGACAAGCGCCGGTGGGCCAGGTGGACGTTTACGGCCTGGTTGACAAAGGAATACGATCCTCGTTCGTCGGGGCCTCTGTGCGATAGGCACTCGCCCATAAGGCGGGCGGCTTGATCGCCGTCGACTTGCTGGTAGGCGCCAGCTATGCCGCACACGTTTAGCCTTCCCGCGCCGTCACCAGCGCGGCCACACCCTCGTCGCCGATAAGGCTCTCGTAAACCTGTGCGTAGCGGACAGCCTGGTGAGGCCAGGCGAGTTCTTGTTCAACGCGTGTGCGGGCCACCTTTCCCATTGCTTCGCGTCGTACGGGGTCGTCTATCAGCTCAACCAGCGAATGAGCTAGCTCCTCGACGTCATTGGGCGTGGCGTAAACGCCCGCATCGCCGGCCGAGACACGCGTTTCCACCAGGTCAAAGGCCACCACGGGCAGCCCAAAAGCCATATACTCCATCGTCTTGTTCATGGTCGAAACGTCGTTCAACGGGTTCTTTGGGTCGGGAGATATGCCGACGTCTGCAGTGGAGAGAATGTCGGCGACGGCTCGGTCCGGTATGCGTCCCACGAACTCGACGTAGTCGCCCAGACCGAGTTCGTCGCGCAGGCGCACCAGTTCCTCGAAGCAGTCGCCGGACCCGATCAGGGTAAAGCCGATGTCCTCGCGATGGAACCGGTGCACGATTGTGTCAGCGACGTGCAGCACGACGTCCACGCCGTCCTGGGGCCCCATCACTCCGATGTAAGCGGCCAGAAAAGCTCGGCCCCGACGTAGCTCTGGATCGGGCACAGTGGGCTTCAGGCGTTCCGGGTCGGGCCCGGTGCGCACGACCGTAACCTCTTCGGGACGGGCTCTATGGCGCTTGATGTCGATGCCGCGGTACGAATCGTTGGTGGCTATCACATGGTCGGCGCCCCGGACGGTGCGGCGTTCGAGGAACACGAGCATCTTGTGGAACAACCTCGACCCGCGTGGGAACCGCGACTCGTACAGTTCAGGGCAGAGGTCGTGATGGTCGAAAACGAACTTGGAACCGTACAAGGCCCGGAACATTCGGCCAATGGGCCAAAAGATGTCGGGTGGGTTGCAGGCCTGGACCACGTCGAAGCGACCCGCTCGCGATGCCTTCAGGGCGAGCCACAGAGTGGCCAGGAACGAATAAACGTACTCGGCCACAAAAGAGACCTTGCCGCCCTTGGAGACGTAGGGACGGTACTTGTAGAGCTCGACGCCTTCGTGAAGTGCGTACCGAGGATCGCCCGGCCCTTTCGGGCATACAACAGCCACGTCGTGACCACACATCTTCAAGGTCTGGCACTCGAGCCAGACCCGCCGGTCAAAAGGGACGGGAAGGTTTTGTACGATTATGAGTACCCGTCCCCTGCGCCGCTGAAGGGGTTCGACCTTGGGCGCTCGCGTCAGCCGCTCGGTTACCCGGCCCGGGACCGTGGACGTGGATTGCGGGCCTTCTATTACCGGTTCTGCATAGGCCATATATCCTGGACGAGCCGTTGGCTGCGTGGCAGATACGCGAACGGTAAGCGCGTAAGGAAGTACTCGGGCGATCATCAGGGATTTCTCGTACCTGAGAAAATCACATAGTGCGGAGCGCGTGCGCCGGTCGGGGCCCGCGTCTCCGTACCATTTGCCTGACGAGGCCTAGCAGGCTCTCGCGTTCGCCGGTCGTCAGCACTAGCCGCCATACCGCGAGGAAGTACCCGAGGCCGAAAAAGACAGCCAGCACGGCCCGCTCCACCAGACCGTGGCTTATCGTTGCCGCGGCGACAACAATGCACCCGAGAACCACCGGAGCAAGGGCAGAGCGCAGCCGTCGCGATGAGAGAGGCGAAAACGGGAGCCTGGCTACGCGCCAGACCACCACCAGGAATACCATAGCGTCTACTGCGAAGGTGGCCGACCAGACAATGGCCGCCCCCACAGCCCCGAACTTGGCCGTCAACAACCACGCGCCGGCTATGTACGGGACGACTTCGGCCGTCTGAATATAAGCAATGAGCGATGTACGACCCGACGACAAGAGGTACGAGTACGGCACGTATGCGAGGCAGTTCAACCACACCCCGGCGATCACTATCATGAAGGGGCCAGTGCTGTGCAGGCCGTACTCCGGACCGGCCCACACGGAAAGGAACGGGTGAGCCAGGAAGGCCAGGATGATCGCCGCGGGGGTCAGGACCAAAAAGAGACCGGCCAGGCTCTTACGGTAAAGCGCACGGTGCTCGTCGTGGCGTCCCTCGGCCTGTAGCCGGGCGAGCCCGGGGCGCAAGGGCCCCACTAACTGCTCGGGCAAAACGATAAGTGTCGTGGCCAGTGTAGCCGCCACCGCGTAATAGGCCACCACTGCCGTGCTGTGGTCCCGAGCCAGGAAGAACCTCTCGGCCGTGCTGAGTGGTATGACGGCCAGACCGGAGATGGTGAGCGCACCCCCGTAACGCAACAGCTGGCGCAGGACGGTGTTGTCGAAGCGCGGCCGTCGGAGACTGGGCTGGAGCCGCACAGCCAGCATGAGCATCCCTGCTGTCCCAAGCACCGTAGCGCCGAGCCAGACGACGGAGGCGGTCACTATCCCGCCTGATAGCAGAGCCACGAGCACGGGGGCACTTATTGTGGCGATTAGCAGCGCACCGGTCTTGGTGATGGTGTACCAACCCCACTGCAAGCGCACCACCTGTGGCGTATTAACGACGCTCATAACGGCCTGGACCACGAATATGGCACAGAACAGGCGCAGCGCGATTATGCCTGCGCTGAGCAGTTCGCCCTGTACGTGCAGCAACTGCGACAGCAGGAACGGCGCACCGACGGCGATCAGTGCGGCGATCACAGTGGTAGACACCAGCGTTATCCCGAGCGAGGTCCACACCACGGCGGACTCCCCTGCGTCGTCGCCCCTGGCGTAATAGTCGGAACCGAACTTGGTCGAGGCATAGCCCATACCTACGCTTGACACGACCAACCAGGTGAGAGACGTCTGCAACAACGCCCACAGGCCGTAGCTCGAGGGGCCGAGCATTCGGATTATGAACGGGGTAGCAAGGAGATTGGCAATAAGCAACGCAGCGCGACCACTCAGGCCCCAAACTCCAGCCGTCGCCACCTGGGCGGAGGGCGACCCTGAGGATCCATTAGCTGAAGGTCCATCGGCTGACGATGCATTGGCCGGTGACGAAATTATTGTTCCCGGCCCTCTGCTTTCTGGCCTGACTGTGCTTTCTGGCCTGACTGCGGCTTCCGGCACGGCTGTGGTTTCTGGCACGGCTGTGGTTTCTGGCACGATGAGCCTCTTTATCGGTTAGACGTGCGCCATAGCCGGGCGACGTCTAGCCCGTCTGGACAGGTGACAGGCGGTCAAGATCCGCGCTCGTCGGTGTAGCGAGAGGTCTGAGGCGGCCAAGGACGTGATCAGCCACCATCTCTCCCAGCATGGCGCGCCGGTCGGAAATGAACTCCGAGTGTTCGAGATCAGAAATGCACTCGAAGCGGAAATGCTGTGTCCTCGTCAGCTTGCGCAGTGCCCTCGGCGGGAGCCCGAACAGGATCATGCGCGCATCCCTCTTCGAGCATATGAGCAACACGTCGACCTCGTTGCCGACCAGTTCGTTGAGCCAGCGCGAAGGTCGTTTGTCAGGTGCGGCGAGCACCTGAAGGTGCCAGGTCAGGCCGGTACGGGCCACCCGAAAGAATTCGCGGAACGACCGCGCCGCCCGCAGACGAGGAGCGTCGGCCGAGTGGAGCCAGCGGTCGAACCTTGTGTACGCCCGCAGTGGTCCCGGGCCCGAAAGGGGCTGAAAGTCCGACCGTTGAGCTCTAGCGCGGTCGTCGTAGGTGTTCAATTTGCGGTAGAGGGCGATACGCCTGCGGGGGTCTGAGCGTAGGCCCAGGACTCTCTCGGGTTGCCGGAAGTACGTAATCGGGTTTAGCGCCACCACGGCGCGCGGTTTTATGGTCATGGCGCTGTCCAGTACCTGGTACCCCGAGGTGCAGAGGCCGACCAGGATGACGTCCGACGGGTCGTGCGGGGAAAGGTGGGCGCAAGCTTCGGCGACGTCGTCAAAGTGTTCCGGGGCGCGTAGCGTCAGCCACGGCTGAGTGGCATGCCGGAGGGAGCTGTCCCCCATGCCGCTCAGGTCCATCCGGAAACAGCGCACCCCGGCCGCGGCCCATCGGCGCGCCCATTCGACCCAGAGGCGACAGGGGCCGATGCGTGGGCCATTGGCCACGTTCAGGAATATGGCGGTAGTGGTTGCCATCGTCGCCGCGGGCTCGGTCAGGATCCCGAAGAGCCCGGTGTGGCCGAGGCGCATCGGCGTTTCGACGATTGCCGTGCCGTCGCTCGCCCATCCGACGGCTGCGCTCGTGACAGTCGCAGCCGCGCTCAGTGGTGCCCTTTCACTCGGCGCCACCCGGCAGAGCCAGTCCCCGACAGTCTTATTGATCTCGTTAGCGACAATCCCGGCCGACCAACCCTTTTCCATCAGGTCTGCCTGTCTCGGAGCCTCCACCCACTCGACATCAGTTGAGGCAAGCCTCGACCTGAGGGCCGCCAGGCCTTGCTCGGGCCGGCTCACCACAAGAACTCGGTCGGCGAGACGGCCGTCACCCCGCGTCAGGTCGAGAGCGCGGATAGCGGAGACTGTCTGTGGCTCAAAGGTAGTGCCGGGTACCTCGACGGACCCGTCCTGACGAGAACTAGGCGTGTTGAAGCTGCGAGCGCCGAGCATCCGTTGTTCGGCCAGGTACATGCGACCGGAAGTGACCGGGTCCCACAGGACCAAACCATCAATTCCCGGGCCTTGATCAGTGGCCAGGGCGGCTAGCAGGGCGCCGAAGCGCACGCCGACCACCATGATCGAGCTGATGCCGCTCGCCCGCAGGCGCGCTATCGCCTCCTTCACAAATCCGAGCCATGACGCCACCCGCTCAGGGTCTTCTTCACTACCGGCCGAGTCGCCCGTCCCGTCGTAGTCGAGGCGCAAGACGCACAGGTCGCGGGCGGCGAGCTCCTCGGCCAGGAAGCGGAGCGTTGCGTACGTCGCCTGGTGCTCGTGAGCGAGGGGCGGGCAAATCACAACGCCGGCCCGCGCGCAACCTCCGGCGGGCGTATGCAGCCAGCCGAACAACGCCCGGTTCGTTGGGCCAAACCAGATCGGTGTGGCGTCGCCGTTCATTAGGTCCTCCCGGCCAACGCGGCGGTCCGCGTTCTCCACTGCGGCGTAGCGCGCTGGGGTTGCCAGTATCACGTCACGAAGAGGCATGAAGAGCCGTCGAGATACAAGAGCCCTTCGTGCCCGCAATTAGCCGAAGTGACTGGTATCAGCCTGTAGGAGCCGTGCTCCTCAACTGCAGTGATGAACGTTACAGAACTTGACGACGATATCAGGGACATCTTGAGCGCCCAGGCGCGGTTGTTCACGGATGTCGCCTCATTGAGCGACAACCAGGACCTGTTTCGGGCGGGCATGACCTCCTATGCCAACGTAAACGTCATGCTGGCGCTCGAAGAGAGGTTTGGTGTCGAGTTTCCCGACCACATGTTGCGGAAGAGCACGTTTCAATCGCTTTCGTCCATAAGGAGCGCGGTCTCGCAGCTGCTGTCCGAAGCAGGCGCCACCACGGCATCGGTTGTCGGCGGAGCGGGCACACCCGGTTGAGCGAGCGACCGCCGAGCCCCGATGAGCCTCGAAGATAACCTCTATCCCTGGTTGAATGCCTATGAGCGGCTCAGGCCCCGCCTGAAGCTGGCGGTTGGCTCTGCGTACCGCCACTTGCCGAGGCGCGTCCGGCTGGGTTCCCGCTACGACGAGTTCTGCGACCTGGCCATGCAGGTGGAGTCATGGTCGGCCGAACAAATCGGCGAGTACCAGCTGAGGCAGCTCCAGTTCGTGCTGGCTCACGCGGCCAAGTACTCGCCTTTCTACGCCCGAAGATTTGCCGAGGCAGGGTTCAAACCCCGTGAGATGACGGATTTGGGAGACCTCCGCAGCTGCCCGTACGTCACCAAGAGCGATATGGCCAATGAGCTCGATGCGATGGTGACGACCCAACCGGGGCGCTCCGCTCGGCTCTACATGACGACCGGCGGTTCGACCGGTACACCCGTAGGTTTTTACCTCCACAAGGGGGTTAGCCGCCCGAAGGAGCAAGCCTTCCTCGAGACCCATTGGCGGCGGGGGGGCTATTTCAGCGGCGCTCGGCTGGCTGTCATCAGGGGCCGTGTCACCACCGAACGTTCAGAAGGCAACATAGCGTATTACGACCCCACGCGTGACTGGCTGATGTTGTCGTCGTACCACTTGACGCCCGAGCGCCTTCCCGACTACTTGGGCCGGATAACGGAATTCCGCCCTGACATACTCCACGCCTACCCGAGCACCGCGCTCCAGTTGGCCCGGTTGCTCGACGAAGCGGGCAAACAGTGGCCAGTCCCACTGCGGTGTGTCCTCGCTGGTTCCGAGCGTCTCACCGCTCCGCAGAGGTACCTGCTAGAACAGACTTTTGGATGTCCCGTCTACCACTGGTACGGGCACCGAGAGCGCGTAGTGTTTGCCGGCAGAGGCGAAAAGACGGACCTGCTGTACTTCTCACCCGCCTACGGCTACGTCGAGTTCGGCCCACCGGACGAAGAGGGGTTGTGCGAGGTGATCGGTACGAGCTTCCACAACCTCGTAATGCCCCTCGTCCGCTACCGGACGGGCGATTACGTAAGGCTCCACGACCCCGCACGCGACGGGGACAAGGAGCTCGACTGGCCTGCAGTGCGGTCGGTGGAGGGCCGCCAGCATGAGTTCCTCGTCGCCCGGGGGGGCCGAAGGATCCCGCTTACCCCGTTCAACATAAACGACCCTAGCTTTTTCGGGCTATACGCCGTGCAGTTCTTCCAGGAACAACCTGGCTGTGCGGAGCTTCGTTACGTACCCGGCCCACGTTTCGACCGCGGCGGGTTACCGCGGATCGCCCACCTCGTCCAGCGCAAGGTCGGAGATGACTTCACTCTGACTCTTCGTGAGGTGTCCGAGGTGCAAAAGACAGAGCGTGGGAAAGGTAAGTGGCTGGTAAGCACCCTGGGCGACACCGTCGCCGCTATGAGTTGACCGTCGTGTTGCGTGGGCCGCGCTGAGCAAGCCCATGGGGCGCCCTGAGCGAGGTTGGCGCCTGAATAGTGACGTGGCCAATGTCGGGGCGGCCAATGTCGCGGCAGCCCGTATCTTCCTGCGGCCGGCTGGCTCATAGTCCACCGTGAACAAGGTCGAAGAGGCGGCGACCCGCCGGAAAACAGCGGCAAAGCTAGGGTACGTCAGGCATTTAGACGGTCTTCGAGCTATCTCGATCATTGCCGTGATGATCGTTCACATGGCCAATTCCAAACGTCTGGGCAAGGGCGGCTGGATTGGCGTCGATGTGTTCTTCGTCCTGTCGGGCTTTCTGATCACGGTCCTGCTCCTGGAGGACGGTCAAAAGAGCGCGAGTGGGCGCCCGTCTCTGCCCCGGTTCTACCTTCGCCGCGTCTTCCGCTTGATGCCGGCCCTCTTTGTCTTCCTCGGGTTGGTGCTGGTGTTCGCCGCCCTCTATCGACGCAGCACATATGGCCTTTGGGCTCACGAGCTCTTCTTGGGGGCGACGTACCGCATGAACTTCTACGTCCTCAACCACGCCGCCATCCAGGGCCTCGGAGCGACGTGGACCCTTTGTATGGAGGAGCAGTTCTACCTGATTTGGCCGATCGCCTTGGTCCTGATGAGTGTGGTCCTGCGCCGCAAGGCGCTAATAGGCGTGGTCGCCGCCGGTGTCGTGGTCTCGGTAGCTCTGAACGTATTTCTCTACATGCATGGCGCGAGTTCTCCGCGGCTTTCCTATGGCCCGGACACAAACGCCAGCTCTTTGTTGCTCGGGTGCCTGGCTGGCCTCGCCTTCAATGCGGGTTACTTGCACCGGCTCGGGAACACGCGGTTCGCTCAGTGGTTCCCCGCCGCCTTTTTGGCCTTGCTGGCCGGCTGGACCCTGGTGATAGGCAGTTCGAACCGTATTCTCTACGCCGGGCCGACCACCGTATTCTGTGGCCTGGCGGCGCTAGCGATCATCTGCCTTGTAGTTGCCCCGGCGTCAGCGGCGGGACGGTTCCTCGCCTGGGCCCCGCTGGTCTGGATCGGAAGGTTGTCCTACTCGCTGTACCTTTGGAACGAGCTGGTCTTCAAGCTGGCACCGCGGATAGGCCCGGGAGCATCGGTACGCTTGGTCGGGTCGTGGCTGCGATTGTGCTGGTGTTCGCGATCGCCATGGGTTCGTACTACCTGATCGAGCAGCCCTTTTTGCGCTTGAAAAAACGAACGGACCGTTGGTTCGTGGCCCGGTCACTCGAGCCCGCGCTCGCTGCCGTGACAGCCGGCGGCCCGACGGGAGCAATGTCGGACGAGGCAGAGCCGAAGGACGTGATCTCCGCTTCTCCAGTGGCGTAACCGGCGCTCCTGGTACTGTCCCGAGCGCTTGCCGGATTACTGATGGCGGAACGAGTATGTCCTTCCACCGGGTCGTGTGACCTGAGTAGCGCTGCCTCCAGGAACGCTTGCCCGTGGCGCGCCGTATTTTGAGCTGAGGCTATGCGCGAGGGTTCTCGATTGCGAAGCGGTAGATGTCTTCGAGCTGAGCGATGTTCTGGTCGACGCGATAGGTGCTGTCGAACTTCTGCTTACCGGCCCGTCCGAGGTCGTCGTACCAGGCCGGCCGCCTGACGACGTCAGCGAAGACGGTCGCCAGTGCTTCGGTGTTGCCAGGTGGATATAGCACGCCGTCAATCCCGTCGGTCACCAGTTCCGGGAACGCCCCGTGCGCCGGAGCCGCCACGGCGACGCCCGCAGCCATGGCTTCCAGGACGACCAGACCAAAGGGTTCCAACCAGGCCGAGGGCACGACAGCCAGCCGGGCTTCCGATACCACGGCTGCACATTCGGACCGTGACAGCAATCCCAGCGCCCGGACGGACGGTCTCGCCGCGGCCCACGCGGATATCTCCCGCTCGAGCGGTCCCGAACCAATGACCACCAGCTCGAGGTCGGTGCCATGGTGGGCGTCTTTGCCCTCATGTCCATCCAGGAACGCATCCCATGCGTGCATCAGGACCCGCAGGCCTTTGACTTCGTGCAGCCGGCCCGCATAGACGACCCGGTCCCGGTGGGTTGCCTGCTCGCGCGCCGGCGGTGCCAGGTTGGACTTGACAAAACAGCGGTCAGGCGGGAGCCCGAGCGACGAGAAGATACCCTTTTGTGATTCGGACAGGAAAACGTAGCCGGACGGGATGGTCTTCCAGCTACGGCGTTGGGCCAGCAGCCCGACGGTGCGGGGCATGGTGGCGACGAGGGAACGCTTGTAGCACCTGTGCTTCAGGGCGGGCAGGGGGGAGTGGCCCACGCACTCGAAACACGGTTTCCCGGCCCGGAACAGCATCCCGTTGGAACAGACCTGGGCATAGTTGTGGAACGTGACTACCGCCGGGACCCTTTCCTTGCGACAGCCGACGAGCACCGACGGGCTTAGCATGGGGAAGACGTTGTGCACGTGCACTATGTCGGGCCGAAAGCGCGCGATCTCCTCACGGACCTCATCGATCGTCTGGGCGTTCCACACCGACTTCGTGGCGAGCGTGGCCTTCTCTGTCAGGGTAGATGCCTTGCTGTCGTCGCTATTGCGCTCGAACCGTGCCACTTGATGGCCGGCCTCGGACAGCGCCTGCGCCTCCTGGTCTACGACGCGGTTCTCCCCGCTCGGCAACAGGGAGCGACGCCGGTTGTGAACTAAAAGGATCCTCACCCGCCACCCGCCGTACACGCACGTGGGGCAGGCAGGGGTTCGGGGGCGGTCTGCCCAGTGCCGGTTGCGCCTCCGTCGACGACATCGAACCCTCCGGACCAGAGGACCGAGGGTGTTGAGACCGCCTGGTCTCTTTGGACCATTACCAGGCAGGTAAGGCGGGCCTCCGTGCCTGCGACGGCGAGGCGAGAAAAACTCAGCCGGCTAAAAGGTGCCAGGGGCGTGGGGTTGCCGTTATCCTGTGCGTTGGCCTCGACAACCCAATCGGCCGAGGAGAGCATCCCTTTGTACTCCTGTTCGGTGTTGAACACGTCACCATTGGTGTCATCGGTGAGCGTGATGCCCCATCTTTCGTCGCTGACATGACGCAGCGTTACGGTCACAGATTGGCCCGAACGGACCATCATCCCGGTGGCCAACCTCTGCGGCGACGGCCAGACCTCCCACCATGGCTCCACCACCGACTGGCCCTGCCCTGCCGGCATCTCGTCGATGCCGGCCTGGATCAGGGAACCGCTCGTATAACCGTCGATGCCGACCCACTCCGAGACGGTCGAGCCAGCGACATAGTGAGTTATAAAGGGGACGGTAAAGGTCCCGGTTACGGAGCGGTAAGGGCCACCCATGGAGACATAGCCCGACCAGTTCGTTGACGTGGCCAAATACCTCACATTTCCCGCAAGCAGTTCCGGGCTACTCGACCAGCCACCACCCTCCGATGATGGGCCAGTGGGGGCCGCAGAGGTCTGGGCACCTGCTGGTTGTTGGGCACCTGCTGGTTGCTCAGCACTTTCTGCCCCGGCCAGCGCGCTACAGGCCAGGAGCGCCACCGAACCCCCGGCGATCAACCTGAGCGCCGAAGACAACAGCCCGGACCGTCGTAAGCCGTTCATAGTTGCCTGCGGTTAGCTACTGGTGGTCGCCACCACTATGGCGGCGGCGACGTCTCCCTCGTGGCTGAGGCTCACTGTGAACTCGCCAATCCCGCGCTGGCGGGCCAGGTCCAGCGCGGCCCCGCTGAGCCGGAGCCGGCACCACCCTCCTGGTTCCGAGCGCACCTCTATGGAATTCCAGGGCGGCTGAACACCCTCGACGCGAAGTGCTTTGATAGTGGCCTCTTTCGCGGCGAACCTCGCCGCGAAGTGCGGCGCCGGGTCGAGCGAACTTCGGCAATAGACAATCTCGTGGTCGGTGAAGATGCGGAGCAGGTACCGCTCACCAAAATCGGTGATCGATTTGCGCATCTGGGCCACACTGACGAGGTCGATACCCACGGCAGCGAAGTTCTCGAAGTCGAGCTTGCCCAGCCAAGCCGGCTCCGGGAGCGCGCTCATGAAGGCTCGCTGCCGAGCTCCGCGCACATGGCCTCCGGGACGGCGGCCGGCCCGCTGCTTGGCCCCTCTGCGTCATCCCGGCCTCGCCTGTCCCCTAAAATCGAGAGCGAGCGGACGACGAGCTGGTGCGCCGTACCGGCGAGGATCGCCGCGTCCAGCCCAAGGGACCAGTCGTCGACGTAAGCCAGGTCGAGCCGACGATAGGCGCTGAAGGAAGG
The DNA here is from genome assembly GCA_963754115.1 of uncultured Acidimicrobiaceae bacterium. GTDB lineage: Bacteria > Actinomycetota > Acidimicrobiia > Acidimicrobiales > Palsa-688 > Fen-671. The sequence continues at coordinate 742,758 of CAVWFC010000011.1, forward strand.
GTTATCGCGCGCTTCGACCTGCCACAAGCCGGTAATCCCCGGCCGCATCTCGTGGCGTCGACGCAGCTCGTCGTCGAACTGCTCGACCTCGTCCAGCAGAGCCGGCCGGGGGCCGACCAGGCTCATAGTCCCGTTGAAGACATTCCAGAGCTGAGGGAGCTCATCGATGCTGGTGGAGCGCAGGATACGGCCCACCTTCGTCACGCGGGGGTCGTCGGTGGCCTTGAAGAGAGGCCCTCCGGTCCGCTCGTTCATGGCAGCAATGTCGACCATCATCTTCGACGCGTTGGGGACCATAGTGCGGAACTTCCAGACCAAAATGGTGGCTCCATAGCGCCCTACCCGGGGGCTCCGGTAGATCACAGGACCGCGGTCCCTCAACTTGATGGCGATTGCCGCCGCAATCATTAGCGGTGCGGTTAGCAAGCTCAATAGAGCCGCCAGGACCAGGTCCGCGCCGCGTTTAACCGCCAGCTGCCAAGTAGCAATTTCCTTGGGCTCGACGTAGAGAAGTGGCACCCCTGAGACCGGTGACATTCGCGTCCGGCGGGAGGAGACCCCATCAAGTCCGGGCCAAATCTGAACGTGAAGGCCGGCGGCGAGAGCCTCGTCGACGGTCCTCTTTCGGTCCGTTGCATCGAGCGCGCTGCCTACAACAATGACGCCTGTGGCGCGGGTCTGTTCGGCCAGCTTGCTGAGGCCGTCGATTTCGGTGCAACTTGGCAAGTCTTCCCATGGCGCGCCGGAACGCAGTTCTCCGGCGACGGCACCGACCCGGTAGCCGAGCTCAGGCTCTTCACTCAGCAGGGTCCAGAGCCTCCGGGCGTCCTCGTTTGTGCCGACCATGATCACGGAGCGCAGGAAGTTCGAGGTTGAACGCCTGTGTTTTAGCCAACGGCCAAAACGCCACCGCAAGGCGAGGACGGCAGCTGCGGCCACGGAGCCCGCCACGACAGGTCCGGCAACGCTGGGCCGCTCGATGAGAGCATCGCACGCGATGTAAACGGCTGTCCCGACTGCCGATGCCGTGAGAACTCGGACGAGCTGCAGGGTGGGCACGGCACAAACCCACGAACGGTAAAGACCGGCGCGGCGCATCACGACGAGCGTGACGATTATTGCCACCAGGCCAATTGCCACAGCATGGGCAAACCCGCTGTCCCTGTTGGCAAACGCGAGGGCTCCCCAGGCTGCAGTGACCGCGGCCACGTCACCAATTGCCATGTGCCTGCGCAGTGAGCTCCGCTTTGCCCGCCCCCGGTGTTTTTCGATGGGCCCAGGGCGCTCAGCACCGTTCTGCAAACGGCTCTGGGCACTTTCACCTAAAGGTCCCTGGTCAGAGTCGAAGTTGATCGCGCTGCCCGCGCCGTTCGAGCCGCCCGCGTCTCGCGGCGGCTCAGGGTTCAGCTCTGGTTCGCTGGGTACCTCACTGACAATCGATGTCATACATCTTCCTCACGGGGCGCAATGGGTTGGAGGCGAGACTGTGCTAAAAGTTTGTCCTTGACTTGTGTTTTTCAGGAGGGAGCTGTTTGACCATCTGATACGCGGGGAGAATAAACAGGTGAGGCACGAGATCGGCCAACAACCAAGCAGTGTCGAGACGTGCCATTGGTGCCGTCTGCTGTGGTCCGACGAGCACGTCGCATGCGATGCGCCCGCCTATGTCGTGATGAAGGGTCTTTCGCGGCGGCGACCCGGTGCGCTCACCTTGGTACCCAAAGCGCATGTCAGCGTGGTGACTGAACTTCCCCTGCAGGAGATGGCCTCGGTGCTGGCGGGTTTGTCTTCCGCCTCGGACACCTTGAGGCGCACTTCAGGGAGCTCCAGTGTCCATATCCGCGCTCTTTCGCGAGCCGGTGACCCGGCCCGGGGCCATTTGCACTTCCAGTTGATGACCGGGCCGCCGGCAAACGGGCAAGCGACTGAGCCGTCCGCCGGGTTGGCCCGAGTGGGTAGCGCGCCGACCGGCGACGAGCCCATCGACAGCCGATCGGTAGACGACCCGTCGGCCTTTGCATCGTTAGTCGAAGCGATCAGCCACTAGGGCAGAGGCGGATCCGGAGACGAAGCTCCGGGTACCTCGCTTTGTCGTCTTGCCGCCTGGCGGAGCCGGGCCTGCCCTGGGCAAGGAGGTCGGCTTCGACGGATGGCCCCAATGGACAGGCTTGGGTTGGGCGGCGCTGAGTTCAGGAAGTTTTTAGGCGGGATTTAGATTCCCGTCATCCCTTCTTCTTCGACGAGCCGGCGGAGATGCTCCAGACAGCGCGCACGGGTGGGGCCGATGCTGCCCACGGGCATTTGCAACAGCTGTGAGAGGTCTTTGTAGCCCAGCGGATCGTCCGTCATAAGCAGCGAAAGCAGCTGCTGACAGCGAGGCTTGAGCCGGTCCCAGGCGGCGTGGAGCACCGTTTCGCGTTCTTCTGCGATTGGCCGCGCGTCCGGGTCAGGCAGACGGCCGTCCGGCATGTTGGCCAGCATCTGGTCAGCGCCGGAGTGGTACTTAGCCGCCCGTTTGAGCAGTTGAAGGCTTTCTCGGCGAGCTGTTGTCGCCAGCCAGCCGCCGACTCGCTCTGGCTGTTCGATCTTGTGCAGGTTCTCTACGAGCCGCAACCAGGTCGTCTGCTGGAGCTCGGCGACATCCGAAGGCGTGAGCCGGTACCGCCGGCCCGTGGCCGCGATCATGCCGCTGAAGCGGGCCACCAGCTCTTCCCAGGCTCCGGGGTCGGCCTCTCTCGCTTTTATAACGAGCGTGGCTACGGACGCGGACTGTAACGAACTTCCTGTTCCGGAAGCAGTTTCGAGACCGATAGAGCCGTTTTCCGCCGTGTGTGCCGGAGGGACCTGCTCGACATCAGAACTATGCCAGGGGTCTAAAGGAGCGCGTTGAGTCGAGCGCGAGGCGATACGTAGCACGGGAAGCGAGAGTAACGGTCGAAAGCCAAGTTCGCTAGTCAGTGCGGGATGCCCTAAACGTTCAGTGTGGTCGCAAACACGTGCAGTGTCGACCGACCCTCGATTGTTTCGCTTGTCGGAAATTTTCTTCCCTTTCGCCCTTTTCGTCGCCCGATCAACGACCAGATAAGTGGTATCGGCACGTTCCCCCCTCGCTCTTGATGGCGGTGAGAGAAGAACCCTTACTTGCAGTGGTTTACAGCCCCCGTTCGAGGCCCTGGTCCGAGCTGGTTGACGCCGCGTCTGGTGTGTGCCGGCTTCTCTGGGTCATTGACTCGGCTGAGCCGGGTGCAGGCGTTGTCGCCGGGGTCCTCCGAAAGTTCGGGAGGGTCGTCGATACCGCCAATTGCACCGCTCAAGAGGTTCTTCAGCGCGTCGATGCTGAGCGTCCCGACGGAGTGGCCTCCTATTTCGATAGCGACCTCCACCAACAGGCCTGGTTGGCAGAAGCACTGGAGCTTCCGGCGAGCCCATCTGTCCGGGCTGCTGCACTACTTACGGACAAGCTCCTCCAACGGGATGCACTCGATGCTGCCGGCGTACCCGTCCCCAGGTTCTCCGAGGTCAGGGAGCCGGCGGACGACGCCGAAGTCGACCGCCTCTGCCAGGCGCTCAGCTTCCCGATGATGTTGAAGCCGAGGGACGGCACGGCCTGTCGCGACATTTCCTCCGTAGCTGACGCTGACGAGTTGCGTCGTTTGCTGAACGACCTCGAGCACCCCGGGCGGATGGTCCTCGAAGAGCGGATGGCTGACTTGCCTCCCGGTGACTCACCGTACGCCGACCGCCTGTCGATTGACAGCATCGTCAGCCGCGGGGTCGTGAGCCATCTGGGTGTCACCGGGCTCTTCAGCATGGTGCCGCCGTTCCGGTCATCTGGAGGGTTCTTCCCGGCCGACATCCCGACGGAGGAAATTCCCGAACTATTTAAGATCGCTTCAGCTTCGATCGAAGCTTTAGGTTGCGATTTCGGGTGCTACCGGACGGAAATAAAACTGACCCCGGAGGGGCTGAAGATCATCGAGGTGAACGGCCGTCCGACCGGGTTGACCCCCGCCACCGTAAAGCTCGCCTCGGGGTTGTCGCTGCTCCCGCTGTCGATGCGCCAGGCTCTCGGCGAACACGTAGTGGTCGACGGCCCGCTCGTTTGCGAGCGGGTAGCTTACCGCTACTATCACGAGCCGCCGATGACGGCCGAGCGGGTCGTTTCCGTCGAGGGGCTCGACCAACTGCGCGAAATGCCGGGTGTACTGCAAATTGACGTCCACAAAGGAGCCGGCGACGCAGTGGACTGGCGCAACGGCTCGCTGGACAAGGTCTTCCAGGTCACGGGGGCGGTCTCCCACCATATCGAGCTGGCCGAGCATTACCGGGCGTTCAGCGAGGACGTCGTGGTTACCTACGAGCACAGGAGCTGAACGTATATGCACGCCGGATTTGCAGTGTTGCCAGGGGCGGCCGAGGAGTTCAGGGAACGCCTCGTCGACCAGGGGCTGTTATTCCCCACCGGAGTCGACGGCCTGTTCGGCCGCTCTGAAGTCTACGAGTCCATTGTCACGGCGCTCGGTAGCATGGTCCACAGGCTCGGGGCCGGTCACGCGCCCAGGGTCGTGAGTTTTCCGCCTGTCGTAGCCCGGCAGGTCTTTGAGCGCACCGGTTTCCCCGAGGCGTTCCCCAACCTGGTGGGTGCTATTCGTTGTTTCTCAGGTGCCGACAAGGAGCATGCTCGTCTCGTCGCCGCGCTCACTGCGGGCGAGGACTGGGCAAGTGAGTTCGGGCCGACCGATCTCATTCTCGCTTCCGCCGCGTGCCACCCGGTTTACCCGATGTGCCGCGGTAGCCTTCCCGCCGCCGGCCAGCGCTTCGAGGTCCTGGGCTATTGTTTCCGCCACGAGCCGAGCCTGGATCCCGCCAGGATGCAGGCGTTCCGGATGCATGAGCACGTGTACGTGGGCGAGCCGGCCGCAGCGCTTGCCCACCGCGATGACTGGTTGGCGGTAGCCTGTCGGGCTTTGGCAAATCTCGGGCTGGAGGTCACGATGGAACCGGCGAACGACCCGTTCTTTGGCCGGGGCGCCGGGTTGCTGGCCCAGCTCCAGCGCGAGGAAGAGCGAAAGATCGAGATCGTCTCACCGCTGCCCGGGTATTCCAAGCCGACCGCGATCGCTTCTGGGAACTGGCACCAGGACCACTTCAGCAGCCAGTTCGGGATAGAGACACAGACTGGGGAGGCGGCCCACTCATCTTGCATGGCATTCGGCCACGACCGGATCAGCCTTGCCCTGCTGGCCACCCACGGTCTCGACCCGGAGGGTTGGCCGGACGCTGTGCGCGCCAAGCTCTGGCCGTAGGTCGCCTGTTTTTTCATCTGGTTAACAAATTTTTCAATCTCGTTAACAAATACCGGGCCGGGGAAAGGGTAAGTTAGCTAGCCCCTCGTGTAGATGGGCGTTTTACACCTCCCCTCCGGGGACGTTCGCCGGGTTGCCGTCGGAAACAGTGTTGGCTTCAGAGTTCGGTGCGCAACCGGGCAACATTGCCTGTCGTGGCGTTGGGCGCGGCGATCGGCACGCTGGGCGTTCTCATATCTCTCCCTGTTCCTTGCCTGGCACGGATCTCGTCTTCTCAGCTTTTCGCTTTGAAAGCGCCCGCGCAGTAGCGAGTTAGCCACCCAATGATGTCGCGCCCGTCGTTTTTCTGGCCGGATCCCCCGATGACCGCCCGCCAACGCTTTAAGCGCGCAAATGCCGGCCGGCGGGCGACGTCCAGTGTATTTTTGGCCGCCTGCTCGGGTCATAGTCGAGTAGCCGGGATTAGTTCCCGGCATTTCGTCCACCTAGTGATCGGGTAGTCCACAATGGTCGAAGTTGGGATCATCGGACTGGGTTCTTGGGGCCTGTGCACGCTGGAACGCGTCGTCGAGGCGGCTCGGCGAACGCCCAGCGCCTTTGTTTCTGTCCACGTCGTAGAGCCAGCTCGACCCGGTGGTGGACTGTACTCGCAAACATGCCCCGATTATTTGGTCCTTAACACGCCGTGCGGCCAGCATTCCATGTACCCGTACCCGGACGAGGTGGCGACCGGCCGGCTCGGTAAGGGCTTCTATGAGTGGGTGACTGAACGGGGGTACCGCTGGCAAGGTTACGAGTGCCGGATCTCGGATAGCGGCACCCCGATCAGCCCACACGACTTCTTGCCCCGCCGGGTTATGGGGGAGTACCTCGAGTGGTTTTACAGGACACTGCTCTCGGAGCTGCCAGACAACGTAACCGTCACCCACCACAGGAAGCGCGCCGTTGATATAGAAGGGACTCCAGGCGGGCGCGAGCTCGTTTACCTGGAAGATGGGGCCCGTCTCGAGCTCGACCACGTCGTCTTGACGCTTGGGAACGTGCAGAACGCACCGATAGACAACGAGCTGGCTCGCATGGCGACCAGCGCGTACCCGGTCGAGCGCTACCTCGGCTCAGTGTCCCCTGACGAAAAGATCGCCATCGAAGGGATGGGCCTTGTCGCGCTCGACGTCATCACCGCCCTTACCATAGGGCTCGGCGGGCACTATACGACCGAGGAGGGCGGCAAGCTCCGTTATCACCCGAGCGGCCGGGAGCCCGACCTCTACCTCTTTTCTCGCAGCGGGTACCCCTACTGTGCCAAATCCATCGGGACGGCCGACCCTGTTGGTGGTTATAAGCCGGCGATCTGCACAGCTGAGGCGGTGGCCAGGCTCCGACAGGCAGCCCCCGGCCAGCCCGCCCGCCCCCTTGATGCCCGTCACGAGCTGCTACCTCTTGTTTTCGCCGAGATGGAACTCCGGTACTACTCACATTCAGCCCAGCTGGACCGGGGCGTCACGGCGGGCGAGGAAGTGCGAGAGGACCTTGTCGCCGCCTGGAAGAGGGGGGACTTTGCCGAGAGGTGCTCCTATTACGCCGAGCGTTTCGGCCGCTTTAATGCCGCCGAGCACTTCTTTGTGGGCGAAGGCAGCACTTTCCTGGACGCGAAGGAGTACGAGGCCCAGGTTTACTCCGTCGTTGAAGCCGATGTAAGCGAGGCGTTGGTCCAGGGCGGGGCCAGCCCGGTCAAGGCCGCCTTCGAGACGCTCCGTGCCATGAGGGACGTCATTCGTTCCGCGGTGGAGTTCAAAGGCCTCACGCTGGCCTCCTACCGGGACTTCCAGGGTGGGCTGCAGAGCAGGTTGGCCCGCCCGGCAGCAGGCCCACCCGTTTTTCGTTCTCAGCAGCTGCTGGCTCTGATCGACGCCGAAATTGTCAGGATCCCGTTCGGGCCGGCGCCACAAATTCGGCCAATCCGGCGCGGCCGCTTCCTGGTCCGTTCCACCCGCCTGGACCGGCCGTTCGAAATGCTCCTTGATCGGCTCGTACGCGCACATGTCGAGACACCTTCGATCGGGCGGTCGACGTCGCCGCTGCTATCCAACCTGGCCCGGCGCGGCCGGGCCCGCCCGCTCACCCTCGAAGGGACGCCTGTTGGGAGCATCGACCTGACCCCGGACTTCCATCCATTGAACGCTTCCGGTGTCGAGCAGCGTCTTTGGGCCTTCGGTTTGCCGACCGAGGGAGCACGGTACTTCACGTTTTATATCCCGTCTCCCAAGAGCCGGGTGAGGGCGTTTGTGGACGCTGAAATCTGTGCGAACGAGATGGTGGGGGTGGCAAAGTGACGCTCCTGCTCGACCAACCCATTGCACCTCGGGCCGCTGTCTCGGGGCAACTGAGGGTCGCTCTGGTCAACAACATGCCAGAGAGTGCTTTCGAGGAGACCGAGCGGCAGTTCCGGGAGCTTCTGGAGCCTGGTTCGCGCGACATCGCCATCGTTTTGGACCGTTACGTGCTGCCGGACGTGCACCCGGAGAACACCCGTACGGAGAGGGCAGATGGTTACCTCGACATCAGCCGCCTGCACCATTGCCCTCCGGACGCGCTCATTGTTACCGGCGCAGAGCCGAAAAGGCGTGACCTGGCCGATGAAGCCTTCTGGCCGGTGCTCGAAGACCTTTTATTGTGGGCCAGCGCGGAAGTACCGGCTGCCTACTTGTCCTGCTTGGCCGCCCATGCCGGGTTGCTGGTTTTCGACGGTCTTCGTCGTAACCCTGTCGCCGAGAAGCGGTGCGGTGTGTTCTCACAGGTCATAGACAGGTCCGACCCCATCATGAACGGGATCGGTTCGCTGCGGTTCGCCCATTCGCGTTGGAACGACGTGCCTTCGAGCGAACTGGTCAGACAGGGTTACCGGGTCCTGGCCGGGTCCGAAAAAGGCGGGTGGGCGCTTGCGTCAGCCCAGCGGGGGCATTGCAGGTTCCTGTTGTCTCAGGGCCACCCGGAGTACGGGCCGCTGACTTTGCTCCGCGAGTACCGGCGCGATGTACGACGTTACCTGAGCGGTACCCAGGCGACGTACCCCGGCATCCCCGTGGGTTACCTGGACGCCGAGGGAATCGGCCTGCTCGAGGACTTTGCAATGCGAGCCAAATCGCCGGGCGCCCAGTCTCGGGTGGCCGAGTCTCAGGCGGCCAGATCTGAGACGGCCGGAACTGAGGAACGGAGCCCCGCGCTTATGGACAACTTTCCCTTCGAGGAAGCATCGGTGCATGTGACGGCCGGTTGGCAGCCCGGGGCACGGCTGGTGTTGAAGAACTGGCTTCGATCGGTCCGCCACATGGCCCACGAGCGGTCTCAAGGTAAACAGGATGCATGACGAAACGATCGCCCTACATGGAGCGTATGAAGCCGGGCCGACCCGTTCGGTATCGGTCCCGATCTACCAGACGGTAGCTCACGACTTCGAGAACGCCGCCCACGCGGGGGCCGTTTTCGACCTGGAAACCCCCGGGTTCCACTACAACCGGATCAACAACCCCACGGTCGATGTGCTCGAGCGGAGGATGGCGGCGCTCGAGCAAGGTGTGGCGGCCGTCGCTCTCAGCTCCGGCGCCGCCGCCGTGCGTTACTCCGTCCGCAACGTGACCCGGCTCGGCGGCAACGTCGTGTCGACGCCGCAGGTTTACGGAGCCACCTATACCTACTTCTCGCATGTTCTTCCCACGGAGGGAGTCGAGGTTCGTTTTGCCGCAGACGACGGCCCAGAGTCTATAGAGGCTCTCATCGACGACAGGACGAGCGCGGTGTTCTGCGAGAGCGTCGGCAACCCGGCCGGCAATGTGGTGGACATCGAGGCAGTGGCAAACGTGGCGCACGGCCACGGGGTGCCTTTGATCGTGGACAACACGGTGGCGACACCGCTTTCGCTCAAGCCGATCACGTTCGGTGCCGATGTCGTGATCCACTCCCTGACCAAGTTTGTCGGTGGCCATGGCACCACGCTCGGCGGCGTGGTCATCGATAGCGGCCGCTTCCCCTGGGCCGCGTACCCGGAGCGCTTCCCTATGTTCAATCGGCCCGAGGCGGCGTTCCACGGCGTCGTTTACGCCCGGGACTTCCCCGATAATGCGTACGCCGTGCGGTGCCGCACGGTGGGGCTGCGCAATGAAGGTGCGGCCTTGGCCCCGCTCAATGCCTTTTTGTTGTTGCAGGGGTTGGAGTCGTTGTCGGTCCGGCTGGAGCGGGCGCAGGCAAACGCGCGGCGCGTGGCCGAGTTCCTGGCTCAAGACCAACGTGTTTCGTGGGTGCGGTACCTGGGGTTCGCTGACAACCCCTACCATCAGCTTGCCGTGCGGTACCTGGGGCAGGCCTTTCCCTCGATCCTCACCTTCGGCGCCGCCGGTGGTTACGACGCCAGTATCCGCTTTTTCGACGGCGTCAAGCTGTTCAAACGCCTCGTGAACATGGGGGACGCAAAGTCCTTGGTAGCGCACCCTGCCTCCACCACGCACCGCCAGCTTGATGCCGACGCGTTGGCCAAGGCCGACATACCCTCCGAGATGATCCGGTTGTCGATCGGTCTCGAGCATATAGACGACCTGATCGAGGACCTCGACCAGGCCCTGGGGACCGCCGAGGTCCCTCAGTACGTGGCCAACGTTCCCCGTCTGGCGGCGCTCTAAGTCACTGGTTGGTTGTTCGCCGGAGCCAAACCGTGCTCCGATAGTGGGCCAACCACAAGGCCGCCCGCCGCCCACAGGTCGGCCAACAACGGGAGCGACGCGAGCGTCGCCTTCCAACTGCCTGGTGCAGATGTGCAGTCCGAGTCGTGCAAAAGCACCGTTGCCCCCGTCACCATCGTCGATGTGACGACATCAACGATCATTTCGGGTGTAGCACCGGCCCGCCAGTCGCGGCCCCAGGTTGTCCATAAGACGGGGCGCAGAGCGGCGCGTCTGGCCGCGATCAAGGTGGACGTCGAGAGGGCGCCGTAAGGAGGCCGGAGCCATTGCGGCGCAGTACCCGTCAACTCGCTCAGCGTGTCCCGGGCACGAAGGACGTCCTGGGTCGTCCAACGTGGTCCACGTTGCAAGTGGCTGAAGTGGGCGTAACCGTGCACGGCCACTTCGTGGCCCCGCCGGGCCGTCTCCTTTGTAACTTCGGGACAGGCGGCGGCCATGTCGCCCAGCATGAAGAAAGTGGCTCGCCAGCCGAAAGAGTCCAGCGCGTCCAGAAAGGCCGGCGTCGAGATGGGGTCCGGCCCGTCGTCGAAAGTGAGCGCCACGTGGCCGGCCGTCCCTACTCCTGACAGCCCCGGCATCCAGCGATTACGCAAACGCCGCATGCTGGAGGCGGCGGGAAACAGGTGTGCCAGCGCCCCGGCAGTCACTATTGCAGCCGCCCCCGTGGCCAGGGCAACCCGAGAATTATCGGTCACTGGAGCCTGCTGAAAGGAGCGCTTGTCAACCGCTCCCCGGCCAGCTCGGCTCCGACGTTGCCGAGCAGGACAGCCAGCTGGTGAGCGGTGACGTGTAACCCGTTCACAACGTATATGTGGTCACCCTGGATCTGAGGCACGGCCAGTTCCTGCTGAGGGAAGGGGCCATTTGGTGAAACCGGCAACGTGTTGTTCGGGACGACCATCATCAAGTGGGCCGAGTTGGCGTCCACCAGGTCGAAGGCACTGATGCTGTGCTCTGGCACCAAAGCGTTTACGGGTTGGCCGGCAAGGTACGAAAGCACCTGGACCGATTGGGAATCTGAAAGGGCCACCGCCCACGGGGCGGCCGGCTCACCGGCCGCGCTCGGCCCATTGCCGAGCCCGCCACTTTCGACGTCTACACCCTTTGTGGCGAGCCTTCTCAATGCACTCGGCCTGGCAACGGCCGTCTTCAGGTCCACTACTGCGCTGGCGTTCAACCGGGCGACGGCCGATTGCACGACCGAACTCGAGATTTCACTGGAACTCAGCCGCACACCGAGATATACGACGTTGGTGGCGCCCACGGGAGGGTGAGCGACACCAATGCCGGCGGCAGCGGCAACACCAACGCCTGTCGTGAGACCTACCCAGGACAGCGCCCCGGCAAGAGTGGCGGCGGAGGCCACCCGGGCCGCTCGCGCCACAGGGCGCAGCGGCAGCGGCGGCGGCGCGCCAAGTGTGGCGAGCTCCTCCACTTCGTTTGCCGCGTCCTCGGAAAAAAGGACCGAAGCGGCTGCTAGCTCGGCCTCCCTCACAGGGCCGGGCCGGCCGAGCTGCTCGACTATTTCCACGAACTCCGCGCCGTCGTCAGCCAGGTAGCTGACACCGCTGCTCGACATGGCCACTGCGCTATTACGGCCGTGGCCCGGGATCGGCCGGAAGGTGACCAGCGGGAGCCCGGCCCGCATCGCCTCCATCGACGTGAGGCCACCGGCGTTTTCCACCAGTACGTCGCAGGCGGCCATGATGCCAGCCATGTCGTCGGTCCACCCAAGGACGTGGGCGCGGTAACCCTTGGCGATGGCCTCCTTCTCGAGGTCTTGACGCAGCGTGAGGTTGCGGCCACAAACTACGACGGGGACCAGACCTCGTTGCTCGCCCAGCAGGCCGAACGCTTCTTTTACCGCTCCGACCCCCCAGGATCCCGCCGAAAGCAGGACCGCCAGGTCGCCGTCGCAGAGACCGAGCTTCGAGCGCTCAACACCTCGCCTCGCTGGTGCGTCGGCAAATTGGGGGCCTACCAGCGGGCTGCAGGCGATGCTCGGTCGTCGCGTCTTGCGTCGTACGGCATCGACGGTACCCGAGTAAACGGCCAGGTTGAGGTCTATACCAGGGTGCGCCCAGAACGGGTGGAACCCGAAATCCGTGATGAAATTGACGGCCGGCACCCTTAGCGCCGAGCGCCTGCGCCAACGCTTGTTGGCGTGGCACCGCATAACACCGAGCACCTGTGTAGCTACGGGGTAGGTCGAGACAACCACGTCGGCGTGGGATTCTCGTACCCAGGCCAAAACTCGTCGCCGGGTAAACCAACTGAGGAAGCGCGCCAGTGGCGGTAACAAGAAGGGGAACCAGAACCACACCTTGAAGGCGAACTCGTACGCCCACGGGGCGTGGCGTAACTCGGCTTCGTAGCCTTTGCTAAGCGCTTTTCCGATGCCGGCAGGCGGAGACTCGAGGAAGTCCCGTACCGTTGCCTCGTGCCCGGCCGCAAGGAGGCGTCGCGCTGAGTTCTCGCGCGTTGGCTTCGTCTCCCGCACCGACTGTCGCCGACACGATGAGGATACGGAGCGGTCGGTTGGGCCACTTCACACCCCGCACTCTAATTCAGGATCGCTTTTACGCACGACGATACAAACTCGCTGATCAAGGCCGGTTACCAGGCTGCTGACCCGCCGGTCGCCGCGAGGCGGCACCCGGAGACCGGGGCCGGTCGACCGGGCGGCGGGCGGCTCGGGCTATCGTTTGCCTGGTGACATCGACATGGGTAAAGGGTGAGAGGCCCCAGCCGGGCCGTCACAGCAGGGCGGCCATATGAAGGCGGTGGTCCTGGCGGGCGGAGAAGGGACAAGGCTCAGGCCCCTGACGTTCTCGACGCCTAAACAGATGCTCCCTGTAGCGGGCCGCCCGGTGATCGAGCGAGTTGTGCAGGAGTTGTCTCGCCACGGGGTCGACGAGGTAGTGCTGTCGCTCGGGTACCGGCCAGATGCCTTTATCGCCGCCTACCCGGAGGGACGTTGCGCCGGCGTCCGGCTTCGCTACGTGGTCGAGGAAACACCTCTTGACACGGCGGGAGCAATCGCGTTCGCCGCCCACGAGGCGGGCGTCGGCAGCGAGACGTTCATCGCTATGAACGCCGACGTGCTGACAGAGATCGACGTCACTGCTTTGGTTGAGTTCCACTACGAGCGGGGTGGGCAAGCCACTATTGCCCTTACGCCCGTAGACGACCCCTCTCTTTTCGGTGTGGTACCCGTGGACGGCATTGGCAAGGTGGAGGCTTTCATAGAGAAGCCACCGGCCGCTCTGGCTCCGACCAACATGATCAATGCAGGCATCTACGTCCTGGAGCCGTCCTTTTTAGAGCGCGTGCCAACGGGGAGGCGGGTCTCGGTGGAACGGGAGGTTTTTCCCGCCCTGGTTGACGCCGGGTCACTTTATGCGCTTGGTTCGGATGCTCTGTGGACCGACATGGGGACCCCGGCAAAGTACCTCGAGGCAAACCTGGCGTGGGCGCAGCGCGAGAAGCGCCTTGTGGGCGCCAGCGACGCCCGAAATGGTGGGCACGGAGCCGACGTCAAGGTCGCTCACCCGGGTGCCCATCCACTGGCCAACGTCGTGAACAGCGTGCTCCACGAGGACGTTCGGATCGAACAAGGGGCGCGCGTCAGCGATACCGTGGTGCTCGAAGGCGGTCGTGTGCGGGCGGGTGCGACTGTAAGTGGGTCTGTGCTGGGCCGCAACGTGGTTGTCGGCCTCGGTGCGGTCGTCGATGCCCTCTCGGTTTTGGGGGACGGTTGGGTCGTGCCTGCAGGCGATGTACTGAGCGGAGTGCGGCTGCCGACGGCCGTTTGACGTAGTGTTAGCGTTCTTCAGCGCCGAAGTCGCGTGACGCGATCAAGTGGAGGACGAGCCCTGTCCAACCGGTCTGGTGTGATGCTCCCAGACCGGCCCCCGTATCGCCGTGGAAGTACTCGTGGAACCACAAGAGGTCCCGCCACGCCGGGTCTTGTTGGAGTAGAGGGTTATCGCCGTGGACCGGCCGTCGGCCGTCCGCGTCCGGCAGGAACAGCGATATGAGCCTGCGGGCGAGGTCCTGCGCCACTTCCGCCAGCGTCAAGTGGTTGCCGGAACCTACCGGGTGTTCCACCGTCAGTTCTCGGCCGAAGTAACGGCTGTAACGGTAGAGGGCTTCGATGAGGAGGTAGTTCAGCGGGAACCAGACGGGCCCGCGCCAGTTGGAGTTACCCCCAAAAAGGTTGGTCGTCGATTCCCCCGGCTCGTAATCGATCCTGGCTGTAACATCGCCCATTTCGAGGGTGAACGGGTGCTCGAGGTGGTAGCGGGAGACGCTACGCATCCCGTAGGGCGAGAGCATCTCGTTTGGATCGAGGACCCGCCTCAGTGCTCGCTGCAGGGCTGACTCGCCAACCACCGACAGCAAACGCCTGTCTGCCATCCCGGGTACCCGGGTGTGGGCTATAAACAGGGCCAACCTCGGCCGGTTCCTTTCGAACCACGCGGTTCGCTCGACGAAGTCCCGGAGCTTCGCCGCCAGTTCCGGATGGAGGGTCGTCACGGCCAAAAGCGGCACCACGCCAACCAGCGACCGCGCTTTCACGGGGACGGAGTGCCCGTCAGAGAACTTCATCACGTCATAGAAGAAGCCGTCGTCTACGTCCCATAGGCCCTGGGTGTGCATGGCGAAGGCGATTATGGTGAAGTGCTCGAAGAACTTGATGGCGATGTCCTCGTATGTCGGGTCCGTGTCGGCGAGCCGCAGGGCGATCTCGAGGAGCGAGATGCAGTACATGGCCATCCAGGCGGTGCCATCGGACTGTTCGAGGACACCCGGCACCGGGAGGGGCCGGGACCGGTCGAACAGCCCGATGTTGTCGAGCCCCAGGAAGCCGCCTTCGAAGATATTGTTCCCTTCGGCGTCCTTGCGGTTGACCCACCACGTGAAGTTGATCAGCAACTTGTGGAAAGCGCGCTCCAGGAAGTCGTTATCCGGCGGCAGGCCGTGCAAAGCCCTTCTATGGGCATCTATCTGCCATACCGCCATTGCCGTCAACCCCTGGACGGGCGGGTTGACGTCACCGAAATCCCATTCGTACGCGGGGAGTTGGCCGTTGGGGTTCATGTACCACTCCCGGCAGAGCAGAAGAACCTGCGATTTGGCGTACGAAGGGTCCAGATGGGCGAGCGCCACCGCGTGGAAACCAAGATCCCAGGAGGCGTACCACGGGTACTCCCACGAGTCGGGCATGGAAATGACCTCACGGTTGGAAACGTGAGTCCAGTCGGAGTTCCGGCCCGTCAGCCTCTGTGGTGGGGGCGGGGGCTCGGCCGGGTCGCCGGCCAACCACGTCTGGACGTCATAGTGGTAGAACTGCTTGCACCACAGCATCCCGGCCGCCGCCTGGCGTAATACGTTGGCTTCTTCGGTCGTGATGTCGGCCGGCGCGATGCTGGCGAAATACTCGTCCGCCTCGTTTTTCCGCTGCTTCAGCACCCGGTCGAAGTCGCCGCCCAGGTCATGGGCTTCGTCCCCAAACCGCAGGCGGATCTCCACCGTCGCTCCCGGGTCAAGTTCGAGATGGTAACGCGGCGCCGCCTTGGTACCGCTTTGGGCCGGGTTGACGGATGCCCAGCCGTGTACCAGGTAGTCGGATATACCGTCTTTCGGGAATTGTGGCCCCGGTGTTCCCCACAGCTTCTGGGTGTTGGTCTCGTTGTCGCAGAACAACGGCTCCGGTGGCTTACCATCCGGCCCCGGGCCGACGGTCAAAACGCGTCGAGCCGATCCCTTCGCAGTCGATGGCCACGACTTGCTCGGTACCCGGCCGCAGGATGATGGACGGTTTTACACAACCAAACTCCCAGCTCCAGCGGTTCCGGTACCAAATGGTCGGCAGGACATCGATAGGAGCGGGGCTCGGGCCATGGTTGTGGACTTCTATGCGCCACAAAAGGTCTTCCGGCCCGTCCTTGGCCCACGTCACAGTCACGATGAAGTAGCGGTTGTCATTGAAGACGCCCGTGTCCACGAGCTCGTACTCGGGTTGGTGCCGGTCACGTTTGGCGTTCTCAGCCAGGAGATCCTCGTAAGGAAAGGCTGCTTGGGGGTAGTGGTACCGCCACTGCAACCAGCTCGAAGTGGGCGTCGCGTCCAGGTACCACCAGCATTCCTTCACATCTTCACCATGGTTGCCCTGAGAGTTCGTCAGGCCGAAGGGCCTTTCCTTCAGTATGGGGTCTTGCCCGTTCCACAAGGAGAGGGCAAGGCAGACGAGCTGTTGGTCGTCGCAGATGCCGCCCATGCCGTCCTCGTTCCAGCGGTAGGCCCGAGAAATAGCCTCGTTCCAAGGAAAGTAGGCCCAGGCGTCGCCGTCGGGCGAATAGTCTTCGCGCACCGTGCCCCATGCTCTTTCGGCCAGGTACGGGCCCCATCTTCTCCACTGGATGCCGTAAATGTCGGCCTCCTGTAAGCGTTGCCACTCGGCTACTGGGTCGACGGGAGGGGTATTACCCGGGTGTCCTGGATTGGCGCTCATTGGGCGATATCTTCGCAGATCTGGGCCGGACAGCGGCTTCCAGGAGGCGCGCGCGACGAGTCTGTCAAGGAAATGCTTGACTCAGCGAGCAAAAGCGTATTTGATGATGTGTCTAGATAGTGCGAAACCCCCCCAACTTCCCCCGCACACCCTCAGGAGGTGGCGTTGAACAAATCTCAGCTAGTAGAAGAGATAGCCAGCACTGCAGTCCTTACCAAGCGCCAAGCCGAAGACGCCGTCGACGCCTTCGTTGTTACCATTGGCGACCAGGTGAGGTCGGGGAGCAAGGTAACCATTTACGGCTTCGGCAGCTTCAACCCGACAGCTCGCAAAGCACGCACCGGACGCAACCCGCGCACCGGGCAACCCGTGAAGATTGCCGCTTCCAAGGGCATTCGTTTCAGCCCCGCCACCGGCTTCAAAGCTGACCTCAATACCAAGAAGTCGGCGGCGAAGAAGTCGGCTCCCGCCAAGGCGGTCGCGAAGACAGCCGCTGCCGGGACGTCGGGCCGGGTCTCGGGTCGTGCGCCGGCGAAGGCAACGGGCACCCGCAAAGCCGTAGCTGCCGCAGACGGCGCGTCGACGCGTTCCGCCGGTAGGCCGTCCAAGAAGGCCGCCACTCCTACCAAAGTGGCAGCCAAGAGGACAACAACGGCCAAGACTGGTCCCGCTAAGAAGTCGGCGCCCGCAAAGCTCACGGCTAGCAAGGCCACCGCGAAAGCCACCAAGGCTTCGAAGACGACCAAGACGGCGGCAAAGTCCACGCGAGCGGCCAAGAAGTAGCGCCCTGACTGGCGTCACGTCGACGCCGTAATCCGCGTTCTTTCGAGTTCGAAGACGGGGCTCAACGGGAATAACAACAGGATGGGCAACCGCGCCAAAGGATGCCTGTCCTGGTAAAAATGCGGCCAGAAAGGGGTACGGGCCGTCGTATAACCATCAGGTGCAGAGGGCTGAGGGGTCGGCGAGGGCCGACCTTCTCACCCGGAGGGTCCTCATCGAGTGACGGTTAGGGCGGGAACGGTCAGATCTGGGCTTTTCTCGTCCAGGAGCCGGCCTGGCGAGCGCAGTTGGTTTTTGCCAACTCGTTTGGCTCAGTTCGTTTGGGCAGGTTGCCAGTTCGTTTGGGCCAGGCGGTCACACCGGTTGAGGTACTGGACTGTCTCGCTCAACCGGTGGGTTCCCCGCGGCGGCGTCAGGACTTTACGGCTGCCATGTCGGAAGGAAAATCGACGTCCCACGCCAGTAGCGGGTCCCTGATGATCTGCCATTTGACGCCGGTGCGCTGAGACTCGTCCTGGTGACGAAGGAATGACCCCGGCCCGTAGGAGAAGCGGAAGCCGCACCCGGCCGGCAAGCTGATGACGTTGGTCCCGTCTTCTCGCCGGTCCGGTACCAGCGCAATACCTTCAACGTCCGCCAACCAGGCGAGTTGATTGGCGAGGGGAAGGTCGGCGTGAGCGACAATGAGCCGTTGGTAGCCTTCCGTCCCGAGTTGGACAAAGGCAGCGCTGACCGCCCCGTTCAACCCGAGGCCCGGTTCCGGGAGAGCCCGGGCCCCGAGGCTTTCCGCCCACGCCGCAACATCGGCGTCGTCGCAGACAACTGCGACTGGTAGCGGCCTGGCAGCGCTCAGGACTTGCTCGGCCATCTTGCGGGCGAGCCCGGTCCGTTCAGCAGGGCTAAGCACCGAGGCCAAGCGCATTTTCGCCTTCGAAAACGCCTTCACGGGCACGATTACGGCCGCTCTCTGCTCGGTCACCGCAGGTTCGAGGCCGTCCGTCCCCCCGGTCGTAGCCGAAGGCTCTGCATCAAGTTCCCGGGGCCCGCTCCCGCGGGGCGCCGCGCTCACCGTGCCATCATAAGCGCCCAACGAAAAAACTCTGTGCCGGCAAGATCGTGGCCGCGGCCAAAGCCGGCTACCGGATAACCACGGTGTGAGCTGGGCTTTCGTGCCTGGCTGGCTTCGGTGAGACCAAATTTCTGCAGTCCTGTCTAGCCCTCTCTCGAGGACAGGTGCTTTTCGTCACGCACGGGCCGGCGCTCGGTGGGGATGAGGTGACCAAGCCACGAGGATGGTAACGCCCGGTTGCTAACGTGATGCCCATGAGAGTGGCGTTCGGTACCGACGACAGCACCCCCGTGACGGAGGATCTCAAGGAGGATCTGGCACGCCTGGGCCATGACCTCGTCGTTGTCGCCGACCCGCTGCGTTGGGCGGAGGCAGGCCAAGCCGTGGGTGAGGCGGTCGCCACCGGTCAGGCTGACGTTGGTGTCGTTTGCTGCTTTACGGGTACCGGCGTGACTATGGCGGCCAATAAGGTCCCCGGCGCCCGGGCGGCACTGTGCATCGACGCGGAGACAGCACGTGGCGCCCGCAAGTGGAACGACGCCAACGTACTCGCCCTGAGCCTCAGGTTGACGACTTCAGAGCTCGGCCACGAGCTGATCGACGCTTTCTTCGGGAGTACGCCCGACGGGTCGGAGTCCGACCAGATCGCACTTTTGTCATAGCGGTGCGGCCAATGGCGAGCACACCTCTGGCCGCTCGGTACTCGAAGGCCGAGTACCCGAAAGCCCTAAACTCAACGGGCCAGAACTCGAAGGCCCAGAACTCGAAGGCCCAGAACTCGAAGGCCCAGAACTCGAAGGCCGGGTACCCAAAGGCCCGGTACGGGGACGCCCCCACCCTCTCTTTCGAGCGTGAGGCCTGGGCCGCCGGTCACGACGTCGTCGTTGGTGTCGACGAAGTCGGGCGCGGCGCCTGGGCGGGCCCGTTGATGGTTGGCGCCGCCGTTCTGCCCCGTGGGCGGCGTGTATACGGAGTGCGGGACTCGAAGATGTTGGCCGAGGACCGCCGAGAAGCTCTTTTCGACCGTGTGGCGAGCTGGTGTACGGCATGGGCGGTTGGCGCGGCGACGCAAAGCGAGTGTGACGCGTTGGGTATGGCGGACGCTCAGCGTCTCGCCGCTCAGCGGGCCTTCTCCGGTCTCGGTTTGGTGGCAGACGCCGTCCTGATCGACGGAAACTGGGACTTTGCCGGCACAGGCAACGTGATGAGGATTGTGCGCGGAGATGCGTACTGCCTGTCGATCGCCGCCGCTTCGATCTTGGCCAAGGTCACCCGTGACCGTCAGATGCGGGCGGTGGCGCCCAACTATCCGCATTACGAGTTCCAGGACAACAAGGGTTATCCTTGCTGGAGGCACAAATTGGCTCTCCAGGCGTACGGTCCCTGTGCCATCCATCGCCGGACCTGGGTATTCATGGACCACCTCAGCTGGGATATGCGACTTCACCGCATCGTCGAGGGAACTGCTGATGTCGAGCCGGAAGAAGGCACCGAGTGATCATCGACGTCCATGGTCTGCGGAAGTCCTTCGGCAGCGTTGAGGCACTGCGCGGTGTGGACTTTTCTGTCCCTGAAGGCGAGGTCCTCGGGGTGCTTGGGCCAAACGGGGCCGGGAAGACGACTGCGGTACGGATCCTCACGACCCTGGTCGAGCCGAGCGGCGGCCAGGCCACGGTATGCGGCTACGATGTGGTGCGGCAGGCGGCTGCCGTGCGCCGGGTTATCGGTTTAGCCGGGCAGGCAACGGCCATAACCCCTGACCTCACCGGGTACGAGAACCTCGAAATGGCCGGGCGCCTCTACCACCTGGGCAAGCCGACGGCCCGCCGGCGGACCAAGGAGCTGCTGGAGCGCTTCGACCTCGCCGATGCCGCCTACCGAGCAGCCAAGACCTACTCCGGGGGGATGCTGCGACGCCTGGATCTGGCCGCCAGCCTGATCGGATGGCCACGGGTCCTGTTTCTGGACGAGCCGACAACCGGCCTCGACCCCGTCGGCCGTTTCGGCATGTGGGCCATTATCCGGGAGCTCGTTACCCAGGGTTCGACCTTGCTGCTCACGACGCAGTACCTGGAAGAAGCCGACGAGTTGTCCGACAACATCGTGGTGATCGACCACGGTCAGGTCATTGCCTCCGGCACGTCGGAACAACTGAAAGACCGGATTGGCGGCGACGTCGTCGAGTTCTCGGTTACGGACCGCTCCAAATTGAACGCCGCCGTTGAGGCCGTCTCCGGTCTCGCTGAGGCTCCACCTACGGTGGAGCCTCAGACCGCCAGCGTGCAGGTTCATGCCGGCGGACAGGGCTCGCAGGTACTGGTGGAAGCAGTTCGCTGTCTCGACGCCGCCGGCGTAGCCACTACTGGTCTCGGATTGCGCCGCCCGTCCCTGGATGACGTGTTCGTATCGCTCACGGGTCACGGCGCCGAAGAGGACGGCAGCACCGATGGGGCGGTAGCCGGCGGGGCGCCAGCGAGAAAGCGGCGGCCGTGAAGTCTAAGCCTGCAACCCCAATATCATGGCGGGCGGAATGACCACCGCTGGTGCCGCAGTAGGCCAAGCTCCCCCGGGAGGCAAAGGCACCGCTTTTGGCACGTCCCCGAGCTTGTGGCGTCAAGCTCGGTGGGCCGTCGAGGACTCGCTGGTCATTACGCGGCGCAGCCTGATCGTGTGGTTCCGGGTCCCTTCGTACGTCTTTTTCACCGTCGTCCAGCCCGTAATGTTCACTCTGCTCTTCCGCTACGTCTTCGGCGGGGCTATCCAGGTGCCCGTTCCGGGTGGTTACGTCAACTGGCTGATCCCCGGGATCATTGCCCAGACAGCGGGTTTTGCCTCTTTCAGCACGGCCATCGGCATGTCACGTGAGCTCCAGCGGGGAGGCGTCGACAGGATAAAGAGCATGCCCACGGCTCGGTCGGCTTTTCTCACCGGCCGGCTCACCGCCGACGTCCTCCGGCTGCTCGTGACGACTTTGATCATGATCGGCGTGGGTTACGCGGTTGGTTTTCGCTTCAGTGGGGGGGTGGCCGGGGCGATCGGGATGATAGTGCTGGCCGAATTGCTGGGCCTCGCCGTTTGTTGCGTCTCGGCTTTCATCGGCCTGGCCGTGAAGGACGAAGAATCCGTGCAGGCTTTCGGTCTGATATGGGTGTTCCCACTGACGTTCGTTTCGTCCGCCTTCGTCCCCATCTCGTCGATGCCCTCGTGGCTGCAGGGTTTTGCCACGCACCAGCCGTTTACCGTCGTGATCAACGCCCTGAGGATCCTCGCTTTGGGCCGGTCGGTTGAGCAGGCGGTGGGCCAATCGCTGGGTTCGGCCCTTTGGCAGAGCCTGGCCTGGATCGTGGCCACCCTTATTGTCTTCGTCCCGCTAGCGACGCGGGCGTACAAGCGGGCGTAAACGGCGCCGCGGGCAGTCGTAAGCGAAAGCTGCCCCCGGACAGCAGGCCGGCCAAACGGCCCTCGTTCCACGCCCCGCCGTTCGCTGATCGCTGGGCGCTCGTCGCTGTCGCTTGACGGAGAGGCGAGCCGTTGCCGGCCCTCATATTGCCTTCTGGACTCAGGTGGTGTTGAGATGTCAGCGTATTTTGTTGCTTCAGGGGGAGCCGGCACGGACGGCTCAGCCGTGACCTCAGGTGCCGGTGAAAGTGCCACCGGCCAAGCGTCAAAGTGACGTCGCGCTGGGTTCAGGTGGCTGGCACGGTTGACGTCCCGGGCCCTGTCGAGGCCACCGACGCTGTGGTGGCGAAAGCGTTGGTCCGGGGGGCGGCGAACCTGCCCAAGCACGAAGACCGCCCGGAGCAACGGGCCATGGCACAAGCTGTCGGCGCCGCCATCAAGAAAAAAAGGCACCTCGTCGTCAAGGCCGGGACAGGCACGGGCAAGAGCCTTGCCTATCTCGTGCCCACGCTCGCTCTTGGGGCCAGGGTCGTGGTTTCCACGGCGACGAAAGCGCTCCAGGACCAGCTCGCTTTCCGTGACTTGCCGCAGCTCGGCCGTTCGCTCGGGGTGCGTTTCGAGTTCGCCGTGCTTAAGGGCCGTTCCAACTACATCTGCCGGCAGCGGGTGAGAGAGCTCTCGGGTGAAGACGACCAGATGATGCTGGGTGAATGGGACACGTCGACCGGGGCCGGAACTTCGACCAAGGTCGGGCGCGAGGTACGAAAGCTCGTCTCCTGGTCGACGGGGGAGGGCCGCACCCGGCATGCGCAGATCAGCGGGGATAGGGCCGAGCTCCCCTGGGAACCAAGCGACGCGGCGTGGGCTCAGGTCAGCACAGGCTGGAGAGAATGCCCGGGCGCCGCCGTTTGCCCGTCAGGTAGCGAATGCTTTTCCGAATCCGCCCGCCATCGTGCCGCCGAAGCGGATGTAGTAATCGTCAACACGCACCTTTACGCCGCTTCGCTTGCGCTCAAGGAGGCCGAACTGCTGCCGCCGCACGACGTCGTCGTCTTTGACGAGGCTCACGAACTCGAAGACATCGCTTCGGCTGCCTTCGGCTTCGAACTGAACCAGGCCCGCCTGCTGGCCTTGGCGCGCACTGCTCGGTCATTGGTCTCGGACGGTTCGCTGGTCAGTGCGGTCGAAGATGCTGCAGTCGTGGTGGGCAACGTACTGCGTGCTCACAGGGGCCAGACCCTGCCGCGGCCGCTGGAGAGCGGGGTTGTTGATCCCCTCGTTATGGCACGCGAGCGGCTAAACAGCTTGTTCGAAGACGTGCGGAAAACGGGACGGTCTTCGACCGGTGGGGGTGAGGCCACCGGCGATCGTCATGAAGTCGTACCAGGTAGCCGGAGGTCCCGAGCCCAAAAGGCTGCGTCGCGCCTGCTCGAGGAGATCAATGAGGTACTGGACCTGCCCGAGGGCCAGATTGCCTGGGTTGAGGGCCCGAAGGTGCGCCCATCCTCAGGGTGGCACCCATCGACGTCGGCGCCGCCTTGCAGAAAAGGCTGTGGTTTTTAGAAGACTCCCCGACGGCTGTGCTTACGAGCGCCACCATTCCCCCGCACCTGGGCGAGCGTCTTGGCCTTCCTGATGGCAGTTACGACGAGCTGGACGTGGGTAGCCCCTTTTCCTACGAGGACCAGGCGTTGCTGTACTGTCCCGTTCACCTTCCTGATCCACGGGCGGCGAATTACGAACCAGCCATGCACGACGAGTTGATCGCGTCTGATCGAGGCATCGCAGGGGCGTGCGCTGGCCCTGTTCACCAGTTGGCGAGCGATGCACGCCGCCGCCGAGGTGGCGCGCCAGCGTGTCCCGTGGACAATCCTGACCCAGGCCGACTTACCGAAGCCGAAGCTCATTAGTCAGTTCAGCTCGGACGAGCACTCGTGTTTGTTTGCCACTATGGGGTTCTGGCAGGGCGTCGACGTGCCGGGGCCTCGCTGTCGCTTGTCACTATCGACCGGCTGCCATTTCCGCGCCCCGACGACCCCCTTTTACAAGCACGGCGGGCAAGTTTGGGGTCGCAGGCATTCGAGTTGATAGACGTCCCCCGGGCGGCGACGTTGCTTGCGCAGGGAGTTGGCCGTTTGATCCGCTCGGGTGAAGACCGTGGCGTGGTAGCGGTCCTCGATCCGCGTCTGGCAAAGGCCCGTTACCGGTGGGAGCTGGTCAACTCATTGCCGCCCATGCGACGGACGCGATCGAGAGCTGAAGTCGAAACCTTCCTCAGCTCCTTGCGCGCCGACTAGGCAGCTGCTTGGCGCGCCGACTAGGCAGGCCCGCTGTCTCCGGCTCTCTCCGGTGAATCTTCCCCGTGGGTCGGGCTACGGGCGCGCTCGCCCGTCCCCAAGCTGGCGGCGAACAGGCCCGGCCCGCCCCCGGCCTAAAGCTTCGAAACCGTGATGACCTTGGCGCCCTTCGGAGGAGCGAACGTGGAGGCTGACGGGTGCGCCGAGAACGAAGTCAACGTAAGGGTGGACCCGTTGGAATTGGCATGGTCCAGGACGCCCGTCGAGTTGGCGGCACAATAGGTGACGGGGGTCTTGACCTTCCCTCCTTTGAGCGTAATGCAGGTCGACCCCAGGCTGTCGTACTTGGCCGATGTCGTGGTCACCGAAACCCCTGCGGGGTGCTTGGCGGCGACGGCCTGGATGCCCTGGATCGTATCGACGAGCACTCCAGGCGAGAAGAGCTCCTTGAGGTCGCCCACCGCGGCGACGAGGACCGGGGGCAATTTGGCGCAGGTCACCGTTCCGGTACCCGAGCACTCCGTCACAGACGTTGGGGTGATGTAGAAGCTCCCTTTGGGTGTGACGATGGCCTCTTTTGTCGCGGTTTGGGCGAAGGTGATGGTGTCGTTTTCCTTGGTCGTCGGGTTAACGACGTGATAGGTCGCACTGAAAGTGGCCTTGGCGCTCTTGGTCAAGCCCTGGACGACCGTTCCGACGCCTGAGCCTGTAGTGGCATCTGCCACCCTGGTAAGGGCACTGGCGGACGCGGGAGCGGCAACCAGGCCGCCAACTGCCGCAGTGGCGGTTAGCGCCATGCCACCCGCCAGAACGGCCGCCAAAGCCCGCATACGATGCCGTGCCGAGCGCACGGTAGTGAAGCCTGAACGACGTTGGACGGGCATTTGTTTCCTGCCTCCGTTCAAAGGTCCCGGTGAGGACCGATGGTTTCGTTTGGGTCACCCTACTTGAACCCGCCAATCGCGAAAGATCACTGGTCCCGGCCCGGAAAAGCGGGAACAGGGCCCGCTCTGTGCCGCTCTACGTGACGACCGAAGCATGGCCGGCGCGAGTTTGACTTCTCCCTTTGCCCCGATGCGCGCACTTAATGTGGCCGCCGCACCGACAGTGATCATTACGCGACACGGGAACCCCACTGCGCCACCGAAGATGCGACGGACGGCAGAGCCGCCTCGGAACGAGTGGGGCGCCGCTCCTTCGCAGGGCTGCGGCTGGCTTTCCTGTCAGAGGCCTTGAGTTGACTTGGTGGCTATGGACAAGGCAACGCGAACTGCTCTAAGCACTATCGCCGCAGGTCAACATGGGCTGCTGTCAGTCGCTCAGGCCCGGGAGATTGGCGTAGCCAACCGCCAGCTCGTCCGAGCGGAGGCCAGAGGTCAGCTCCGGAGGGTGAGGCGCGGCGTGTACGCGATCGGTGGGGTGCCGCCCTCACCCTGGGAGCACGTCGTTGGTGCCGCACTGGCGGCCGGGCGCGACGCGGTGATCTCGCATGGCAGTGCCGCGGCGGTGCACCGCTTTGAGTACGGCGCCACCAACGCCGTCGAGCTAACGGTGCGGCGAAGCTGCCGTTCGCGTCCGACGGGCGTCGTCATGCACCGCAGTCGCGACTTATCGCCAGAGGACCTCGTGACAAAAGGAGGAGTCCTCGTCACGTCGTCTTGCCGGACGCTCGTCGACCTGAGCGGCCGCCTGGGGCCGCTGCTGACGGAGAGGCTGCTGGACGAAGGGCTCATCGCCCGACGCTGGACAGTTCCGCAATTCCATGACTGCGTTGCCCGCACTCGGCCAAACACGCCTCAGAGGGCCTATCTGGAACGGCTCGTCCGGTCACGAGGAGAGGACTCACATGCCGACAGCGTGCTGGAGGCGAAGGCGTTCCGGGCGCTCGCCGTCCTCAAGCCGTTCGAAGTCCACTTCGGCGTCGTTGTCGGGAGCAATGTGTACGTGCTGGACGCGGCGTGGCCGGCTCTTTCAGTCGGGGCAGAGGTGGTGGGCCGGTCGCACCGGCTGGCGTCACTGACTGCCTTCGAGCGAGAACGGCGCAAACTAAACGCGCTCAGCGTCGAGGGTTGGAAAATTGCCCACTTGACGGCGGGAATGTCTGCCGCGGAGATGGTTATGGCTGTCCGTGCTTTGCTGGCTCAGGCGCATGGGGCGCAGTTATAGGCCGGATCCAGGACGGGCGGCCGAGTTAGCGCCAAACGCGGTGGCTTTGGCCGACTTAACCCCTGGCGCGGCGCCCGTTGGGTCCAGTTATATACCGGAAAGTGGTCAAAATTCGGCCCCAACGACCGCGCCGGGAGCAAAAAGCGGCCCCGACGCTCTCACAAATGAGGCGTCGGGACCAGTTAGTGCCGAAAACACCGCGGACAGCGAACGTTTGCCTTTCCAGCGACCGTTGGGTCCAGTTATATACCGGAAACTGGTCAAAAGTCTGCCCCAACGTCAGTGCCCGGAGCAAAAAGCGGCCCCGACGGTCCGTATAACCGGGGCGTCGGGGCCAGTTAGTGCCCAAAATGGCGAGCACAGCGAACGTTTGCCTTTCCAGCGACCGTTGGGTCCAGTTATATACCGGAAACTGGTCAAAAGTCTGCCCCGACGTCAGTGCCGGGAGCAAAAAGCGGCCCCGACGCCCGCACAAATGAGGTGTCGGGACCAATTAGTGCGCAGAAAAAAAGCTGGGCATCGGGACACCGGCAGTACTGGCCCAGAATGTGGATGGTGCCAGCCGGTCGCTGGGTCAGCAGGTCGCCGGCAAGCTCAGGCTTTACGAGCTGTAGCCACGGGCGTCCCGATCCATATGGCCAACTGGCCGTCCACCGTCCCGGCGACCACTGGCTGCTCGCCGACGTAGGCGGCCACATCAGCCTGCGAGTACAGCTCGCCGTTGAACGCCGGCACGGCGGTATCTATCTGTTGCCAGCTACCGCCGGCGTCGACTGAAGACCATAGGCCTGCCGGCGTGAACTCTTCTCCGGCGGCGCCCCCCACCGGAGCCGGCCACTGCTCAGAAGGCGAGTCGTCGCTACCGCTCAGGCCAAGCCAGGTCGTCGTGCCGAGGGCGATGCCGTCCAGGGGCGCCACCTCCGGGCCCACGGGGGCGTTCCCGTCGGCGCCGGTGAAAGAGGCCTTTGACTGCTGCCATACGGTCCCGTCGCTCGATGTCCAGACGACAGGTTGTTCGGCTACGCCGCTTCCCGTTGACCCGCCGTAGGCAATGAAACTGTTACCCGTAGACAGGCAGCCGTCGACAGTGGAGGACGATCCCGCCGGGGAAGCCGGATCGAATGTTGAGCTGGTCCACGAGGAACCATCGGAGCTGACCCACGCAGCCGGCAAGCTGCCCGGTCCAGTTGTAGTGACCGAGCCGACCACGACGGCACTGTTGCCGGTCCAGCATGTCGCGCGAGGCTGCTCGGTCCCGAGCTGGGGGCTTGTATCCAGCGGCTGTGGTGCTTCCCATGCGTTGCCGTCCGGACTGAACCAGCCGACTGCCTGCGGGCCTGCCTGGCCTACGACGTACTCGCTGTCCCCGAGCCGCCCTGCGGCCGTGGCCGCCAGGGGTTCGTTGACAGAAGGGCTGGTAGCCGACCCGCCGCCGCTCCCTGGCGTTCCTGCCCCTGCCCCTGCCCCTCCGCGAGTTCCGGCGCCCGCCTCAACCTGTGCCCCGGCCAAGCCCGTGGTTCCCGAACCACCTGATCCGTTCCCGCCGCCGACGCTGGCATCGGCAACCCCGGCGTCGCTCGCGGCCTGAGCAGACGTGGCCGAACCTGGGCCACCAAGCGTTTCGGGGCTTATTGGTTCATTGGGCCACGTCACCCCCTCATTGGGGGACAAGCTGGCAAAAGCGCCCGTCCAGCTGGCCGAGCCAGTTGCGTGCACTGGAAGGGGAGCGGCCCCGACAGCCAGGAGGCCGGTGGGCACGGGCAGCAATTGGTTGACGGTCGAGTCGTCGAAGGCGTTTTTGCTGGCCGTCCGCCACGATCTTCCGTTGCTGGTTACCAGGACCGTGACTGAGCTCGTCCCTTCGCCGAGACGCGCTCCCGGTTGGGCCAGCTCAACGCTCATCACGAGCGTTCCGTTGTCGCTTACCAGGCTGGTCGGGGTAGCGGTGGCCAGGGGGTACCCAAAGCCGCCCTCCTGGCTCGGTTGGTACCAGGTACCGCTGTGCCGGACCAATACGTAGGGCTGGCCCGCGATGTTGTCTGCGAGCACGGCGGTGGTGCCGCTGCTGGCGACCAGGCCGAGGTGCCACGCGGTGTCGTCTGTGGCCGCGGCAGGCAACGGGGCGCCAGTCCAGGCCAAACCGTTCGCCGATTGCCAGAGCCGCTGCCGAGCAGGACTGCCCCCTACCGCGACCAGGTGCCCGGGGGCCCGGCAGCCTGGTAGGCCAGTGCACCGGGGCTGTCGGGTGGCTCGCCGTCGAGCGGGAAGCTCTCCGAGGTCTGGCTCCAGGAGAAACCGTTGGGCGAGATCCACGAAGCAGGCTGCCACGAGGATCCCGTCATAACGCCGCCCACGGCCAACAAGCCGCTAGGGGCCGGCGCACCGGGCAACGAGCTGGCCGTCTGGCCGAGGTCGACAAGCGACGTGATGACCTGGTCGCCCGGGCCGGAAGAACCGGGAGAAGCGGCGGCCGTATTGTCGACGGCGGCCCAATGGATCCCGTCGGACGAGTACCACAGCGCGGCCGCCAGTTTGTTGGCCACGGTGTACGAACCCCCGGCGAACACCCCGCTCGCAGTGGACAGGATGTCATTGACGACCGCCCCCGGCTGCTGGTTGATCACGGTGCCGGCTTGGTTGAGCACGCGCCAGCCCAGCCCGTTGGTCGAGTACCAGATGGTGGCCTTGCCGTTGACCGTGCCGGCGGCGAACAGCCCGAGAGCTCCGGATGTAACGGTGTCCATCACCGCGCCTGAGGGGTATGTGGCCGGCGCCGTCGGCGGCGCCTCCAGGGAAGCGTTGGCCGGTGCCGGGACAAAATCTTGACCGGGGTGCTGAGACACCCAGACCGCGGCCCTGGTGCCGGTGGCGGTGCTTGCCGACCCCACCACGACTTCGCGGCTACCCCAGTTTGTGGCGCCGTCAGCCGCCGTCCCTTCGGCGCCCGAGGGTGCAGGCAGCACTGTCGCGGCCCAACTGGACGCGTTGGACGAGGTCCAGACGGTGGCTTCGGCGGCCTGCGCCGGTTTGAACTGAGTGCCCGCGATTAGCCATCTTCCGGCAGCGTTGGCACTTGTAGCGGGCGGCAACACGGCGGACAGGGTGCTGGTGCTCCCTCCGCCGAGGTCCGCCGCGCTCTGCGCCCTCTGCCACGTGTAAGGCCCCGTCGACAACCGCACAGGCGTGGTTGGAGGTGACGTGCGTCGCGGCGCCGTTGACGACTTCTGATTGGAGCCGCTCGAGCAGCTCGCCAGCAGGCCAACAGCGAGAAGGCTGGCCGTCGTGACCCGGGCGAGATTTCGCCGGCGAACCGCCCCCACGTAGCTCGAGTTCAGCGGGCGCTCAAGTTGAACCCGCCGTCTTCCTTTCGCTTCCAAACTTTCCACCACGGCCTGCTCTCACGCTTGCGCTCGATCTCCCTCAGGATCTCGGGGCCAGCGGCGGTGACGATCAGATCTGCGGCATCCAGGACGCTGGCAACCTCGCCTTCAGGGAGGTCTGGTTCCTCCTCTGTTTGGGGGCGCACCAGGGACCCCACGACGAACGTCCCGTCGATGATGTCTTTCTCGTAGCGCGGGCAGTTCGACGGGCAGCGCCACGGCGCCTCGGGGGCCAGGTTGAGCACGCAGAAGCGCGCCACCTCGCCGGTCGAATAGGTCCGGCTCTGGAAGTGCCGGCAGTCTTCCCGCATGCTCATCTGTTCAGTTTGGCACGCCCGGATACGCGACCGGCCCGCGTCCCCGGCCTCAAAGGGGCCCAAGGAAGCCAATGATCTCCTCGCGTACGCCGGAAGGAGGCTCGGCCGACAGCTCGGCTGACTAACGTCAGAAGACCCCGAAGGAGCCTCTCGTCGGAGCCGGGTCGCCACTGCTGAAGACAGAGCTGATATCAGAGGCACCGATGTGGCTGATCAGCACCTTAATTAGCTAAAGCTCAGGAAAAAGTCATTGGCGGCGGCATCCTTGGACGGGGCGGTGTCGTACCCTTGATGTACTTGAGCCCGTTGTATGCCCGCATGACCGGTAGGAACCCGGAAGCCCGCAGCCGCGGCTTTACCGTCGCAGGCTTGGTCGTCATTGGCGCCGTATTGGCTGCGCTTTTGAGCAGCTGTTCGACGACGGCGACCTATGCGGGTAGCTCCTCCCAGGATGTGTACTTCAAGTTGCCTCCCAGCTGGAAAATCTACAGCCAGTCAAGACTTCAGCAGATGGGCCTGGTCAACCCGACCGCCAACTCGCAGCAACAGGCGTCGGGCGCCACCTATCAGCTGTTCGTCACGTTCGCCAGTCCTGACACCGACCTTCTTGCCCATGGGGGCGGTCCCGACCTATCCGGCCGCTACCCCTGGGCCTACGACATGGTGGAGTCTCTTGGAGGCTCGGACGCCGAGTCGATGTCGCTTAGTGGCCTGCAGGACCTGGTGTTCCCGGTGGACACCTTGAGCCAGCAAGGACAGGCCAAGACGCTGGCGCCGACCAAGTTCATCGTGGACGGCACGCTGCGGGGCAGCCGCGTCGCCTACGAGGCCGAAAGTAGCGGTGGCTCTATCTCGTTCGAGCAGGTGGCGCTTATCAACAGCCCGACTAATGAGGTATGGCTGCTGGCAGCAGGTTGCTCCCCGTCCTGCTTCCAGGCGCACAGCAGCGTCATCAACGGGATCATCAAGAGCTTTACCGTTACGAACCAGGGGAGCTGATGCAGTTGGCCCGCCTGCCTGCTGCCTTCGCTCGAGCGAGGCTTGTTCGGCGCGGCCTGGCTGTAGCTGCCGTGATAGCTCTGACCGCCACGCTGGCGGCTTGCGGTGGCGGCCGCGTGCTTACCAGCAGCTCGGAGCAGTTCTACGCCAGCTTGCCGTCCGGCTGGAAAATCTACCCCGGGAGCTCTCTGCAGCACGACAGCTCGTTGCACTCGCTGATCACCACCCCCCCGGCCTTCCTTGCCGTCGCGACCGCCGACCCGCGGCCCAAACCTACTGATGCCTTTAGCTCCTCCAGTTACCCCTGGGCCATCGCCATGGTGCGGCCTCTGAGTAGTACCGAGAAGTCGCAGATGTCTCTCGAAAGCCTCAGCGACGTCCTGGTGCCGGTGGACGAGCTCAGCCAGCTCGGGGACAACGTCCAGCTCCTCGCTCAACCCACAGAACAGGTGAATGGCGCTCTCCACGGAATCCTGATGTCGGTCCAGCTCCAGGGTCCTTCAGGGGGCCAGATTGCTTACGAGCAGTCGGCCTGGGTCAACAGCGCGACCAGCAAGGTATGGTTGCTGATGGTCGGTTGTTCCCCTTCGTGCTTCCAGGCTCAGCAATCGGTCATCGGGCACATAATGGACAGCTTCTTCGTAACAGACAGGGGAAATAAATGACTACACCCTCGGACGACCAGGGCCCGCAGGTCCCTGGCTCGCCTGAAGACGCTGCCGCCGGACAGCCTCCCGGCGATCCCGGTGAGGTTGTGAGTCCCGATGACACCCCTGCTGGCGGTGTCCAGCTCGGCGGGGTAGAAGGTGCGGATGGCGTGGGCGGCAATGGCTGGAGCGGTGATGGTGCAGGTACGGGTGAGGCCCGCCCGACCGCTGAGCCCGCGGCCCCCCAGACGTGGGGCACGCCGCAATGGCAACCGAGCGAGTGGCACCCGACCGAATGGCACCCGACCGAATGGGCCGGCGCTTCGCCGGTGGATGGCTCTCCGGCAAACGGCGCACCCGCGAACGGCTCCCCCGCAAATGGCGCCCCGGCACCCGTACCGCAGCAGGCCGAACTGGTCGGAGCGCACGGCCAACCGGCACCGCCTCCATTCCCAGGAGGTAACGGCGGCGGGGGCGGCGAATATGCCGTCGCGGTCTCCGGGTCGCCGGGGGACGAGCCGCCTCTGGAGGTGCTACCCCGATGGGAAACGAGAAAGCCGCGGTCGCTGTGGATGCGGTCCCGGCTGCTTATTCTCATAGCCGCTATTTGGGGTTTGCTTTTCTGGTACGCCCTGTCGTCTGACCCGCTGCTCACAGTCCACGACGGCCTCGTCCAAAACTGGAACTCCAAATGGTGGTTGGCCGTCCTGTTCGCCGCAGAACTGGTGCGTCAAATCCATTACCTGGTCTGCGAGCATTGGGGTGCTTACAACCATTTCTGGATGGACAGGGTTTTTGCCGCCAACCGTCCTAAAGGCCGGTTGAGCGACTGGGCGCGCTACCGGGCGAAGCGGATTTTCACCATCATCCTCCTGATCGCCCTTGCGGCCGTAATCGCGGGCGCCGCCTTCAATACGAGCCCGATCCAGGGGTTGTTCCTTATTCCCGGGAAGCTCGTCAGCCTGGCCGGTTACATCGTTTACGTGGTATTCATCCTGCTCCTGGTAGTTGGGCAGTTTGCTGCGATTTTCTTCTTCCTCTCCCGTGGCGGGGTCGACACTTATTTCCCGGATGACATAAAGACGCGTTTTACCAGCGTCTGGGGCCAAGACGCCGTACTGGAGCACGTAAAAGAGAGCATGGTCTTCCTCGAAGACCCGGAGTCCATCGAGGCGCGGGGCGGGTACGTCCCCGGGGGAATCTTGCTCTGGGCCCTCCCGGCACAGGCAAGACCCTCATGGCGGAAGCTGTCGCCGGCGAGACCGGCAAGCCGTTCGTGTTTGTAGACCCGGGTGCTTTCATCAATATGTTCATGGGCGTCGGGGTCTTGAAGGTCAAGTCCGTGTTCCGCAAGCTGCGCAAGTTGGCGCTGCGTTATGGCGGAGTGATCGTCTTCTTCGACGAGGCTGACTCGCTCGGCAACCGCGGGATGATAAGTGGCCCGGGCATTTTTGGCCCGGGCGGCGTGCGTGGCATGGAGCAGCAGGGACCGTGGATGAGCAGCGACTGCCACGGAGGCTCGTACTTGTCCGAGGGCAGCGTCTCGGCTTTGTTGAGCTCATACCAAGCCGCCCAGGCGAACAAGTCGTCCATCCCGGATGGCCGCCGCGGAGCCCGGGACCGGGGGATGATGATGGGCGGGATGATGGGTGGGGGCGGGGCGGGTACCCTCCAGGCGATGCTCGGCGAGATGTCGGGGCTCAAGAAGCCACGTGGGTTTATGAACCGCTTTGTCAGGCGCATCCTCGGGATGAAGCCGAAGCCGCCGCCCAAGTACCGGATCCTCATCATGATGGCGACCAACATGCCCAACTCGCTGGACGAGGCCATGCTGCGGCCAGGGCGTATCGACCGGATCTTCCGGGTCGGCTACCCCTCCAAGGCAGGGCGGGTGCGCACTTACGAGGGCTATTTCGAGAATGTAAGGCACGAGCTCACCGCGGAGGACGTCGACAAGCTGGCCACGATAACTCCTTACGCGACAGGCGCCACGATAAAGGACCTGGTCAATGAGTCGCTCATCGTGGCATTGCGTAATAAGCACGATTTGATCACGTGGGCTGACGTGCTCGAGGCAAAAAGGCTGAAAGAGCTCGGGCCGCCCGAAGAGGTCGAATATGTCGAGCGCGAGCGCCATGCCGTAGCAATACACGAGGCCTGCCACGCTGTTGTTGCGTACAAAGTGCGCAAGCACCTGGAGATCGACCTGGCGACGATCGAAAAAGGCAGCACTTACCTCGGCATGGTCTCATCGATAAAGCCCGAGGACCGTTTCACGAGCTGGCGCAGTGAGTACGAGGCAGATGTCATGGTCAGCCTGGCTTCGCTGGCAGGCGAGCGGATGTTCTTCGGCGGTGACTCATCGTCGGGGGTTTCGGGTGACCTGGAGTCAGCTACGACGATCGCGCAGCTGATGGAGGGTTATTGGGGAATGGGCAGCACGATCGCTTCTCGCGCCGTCCGCCGCAACACTGGTGGTTGGCCGCCGGGCGGGGGTGAGGGGGACCTGATGGGTGGTGAAGGGGGCAAGAAGGTCGAGGACAGGCTGACCGACCTCTTAGCGCGCACCCACGACCTGATCGAACAAAGCAAGCTGGACGTCTATGCCGTTGCGCACGCGCTCGAAAGCCACAAGACGCTTAGCGGTGAGGATGTCGAGGCTGTGATCGAGGGTAAGTGGAGCCGCGGCATCGATGGGCGTGTGTACAAGGTGGAGCGCTTTGTCGAAGTCTTTGACGACTACCACGAACGGATCGCGACCGCTCACCTCAATCGCGAGCGGGTTTCGGCCGCGCTCCCCAATCCCGTCGAGTGGGCGCCCGAGTTGGTGGCGGAATATGCGAACGGGAATGGTGGGCCGCATAACCCTGACGAAGAGCTAGAGGGCGTTGGTGCTGCTTCTGACGCCTCCGCCGCCGGCGAGTGGGGACTGCCGCAACCGTAGGCGGCCTCGAACATATGTTCCCATCCCGGGTATGCTTCAGGGATGGGCCAAGAGCTGCTGGCGCCTGCGGTACGCAAGGCCCTGGGCCGTCCCGGCGTGGCCGGCCCAGCGGCTCGAAGCTCCTCTTGGGGCGGCACTGCCAGTACTGTCCTTGCCCGCGACCGCCTGCTCCCGCTCTTTGCACCCCTGACCGGACTTTTCCCTGAAGGAGGCCTGCGCAAGGGGATTACCGTGCACGTCGGGCGTGGCTCCCCGGGCTTGACCTCATTGGCATTGACACTGTTGAGCGGTGCTTGTGCTGGTGGCTCATGGTGTGCAGTGGTCGGGGCACCCGACCTCGGGCTGGTGGCCGCCAGCCAGCTTGGCCTCGACCTTGAGCACCTCGCCATCGTCCCCTCTCCCGGGCCGAGGTGGGCAGTCGTGACGGCCGCGTTGCTCGAAGGTTTTGACCTGGTCCTCCTGCGGGTTACGGGCCAGGCGAGCTACACGGACGCCCGCCGGCTGGAGGCGAGGGCACGCGAGCGGGGGTCGGTGCTGGTCGTGATGGCGGACGACTGGCCGGGGACGGCCGACATGCACCTCAGTATCGTTGCCGGTCGCTGGTTGGGCCTCGAAGAAGGTCACGGTCACTTATGGGGTTGTGAAGTGGAAGTTATTGCAGACGGCAAGGGGGCGGCCTCACGTCAGCGGCGGGCCAAGCTGTGGTTCGGTCAGCCTCCGCTAGAGGTGGCCGGAGAACTTGAACCGGCCCCTGCTGAACCTTCCGGGGTGCCGGGTGGCGAGGTCGTAAGCATGGACATAGCTGGGTGAGGCACGTTGAGCCAGTCCCGGGCCCTGGTTGCTTTTTGCCCTGACTGGGCCGTAATAGCTGCCGGGCGCCGACCTTCTGACGAAGTGGCAGTCGTATCGGCCAACCAAGTGGTGGCCACTACGCCTGCAGCCCGAGCGGCAGGTGCCCGGGCCGGTATGCGCCGGCGTGAGGCTCAGGGTCGTTGCCCCGCCCTTGAGGTCCTGCCGGGTGACCTCTCATCGGAAGCTCGCGAGTGGGAGCCGGCCGTAGCGGCGGTCGAAGGGTTCGCTCCCGGTGTCGAGGTCCTCCAACCTGGCCAGCTGGCCCTGGGCGCTCGCGGGCCTTCCCGTTATTTTGGCGGTGACCAGGCCCTGGCGGTCAAGGTTGCTGCTGCTGTCGAGACCATAGTTACTGGCCTGGCCGGTGGGGCATGGGCCGGCTGCTGCAAGGTAGGTATTGCAGATGGCCTCTTTGCGGCCGGCATAGCTGCACGCCAGGCACCGGCGGGGGAGCCTCTGGTGGTGCCCAAAGGGGGGAGCGGCGGGTTCCTGGCCCCTCTCCCCGTCAGGGTGCTCGCTCTTCCCGGTCTCGGCGGCCCCGCCGGGTTGCCCGGGATCGATAACCTCGCCGACCTGCTCGTGCGTCTCGGCCTGAAGACTCTCGGAGCCTTCGCCGAGCTCCCCCCCTCAGCTGTGCTGGGCCGTTTCGGGGCCGAAGGTCTTGTCGCTCACCGCTTGGCCAGTGGCCTGGGCGAACGGTCGGTAGAGGGGCGTCTCCCCCCAATTGAGTGGACGGTGGCGGCAGAGCTCGACCCCCCCGCCGACCAAATGCTTGCCGCTGCTTTTGTTGGCAAAGCGCTGGCTGACGAATTGCACGGCCGCCTGAATGATGACGGCCTGGTCTGTACCCGCCTCGCTATTGAAGCCGAGACCGAGCAGGGTACGTTGTTGCGCCGCAGCTGGCGACATGATGGTGCTCTCAGTGCCGCTGCCATCGGTGAACGTGTGCGCTGGCAGCTGGAAGGTTGGGCGACCCAGAACAACCCGGCCAGCGGGGCCGGCAAGATCGTCAAGTTGGCCCTGGTACCTGAAGAGGTACACCCTGATGACGGCCGTCAGCTCGGTTTTTGGGGCAAAGATGCCGGTGCCGCCGGTAGGGCAGCGCGAGCACTGGCGCGGGTGCAGGGCTTGCTCGGGCCTGAGGCCGCCCTGACCGCGGTTTTGCAGGGGGGGCGTGACTATACAGAGCAGGTGCTATTAGTCCCTTGGGGGGAGCCAAGGGTGCCGCTCCGACTTGGCGTCCTCCCGGGAAGTGGTGGGCAACCATATGTCCCGGGTACTAACGAGGGCCGACGAGCCGGTCCTGCTCAGCAAGGACGGCCCGAAGACGGGAGGGCCAAAGATGGGCGGGCCAAAGATGGGCGGGCCAAAGATGGGCGGGCCAAAGATGGGCGGGCCAAAGATGGGCCTCCCCCGTGGCCCGGACGACTCCCGGGTTTGGCACCGGCAATTGTCCATCAGCCACCGCTGCCAGCCGAAGTGACGGATGAAACCGGCAACCCTGTGAGCGTCGGTAGCCGGGGGACAGCAAACGCCCGACCGGCCCGCCTAAAGGTTGGCAATGGCGAGCCAGCTGTCATCGGCGCTTGGGCCGGCAGTGGCCGGTCGAGGAACGTTGGTGGGATGCGGGAGGGCGCCGACGGGCACGTTTCCAGGTGTGCACTGCTGATGGCGGGGCTTATCTCTTGGCCCGGGAGGGGCGCCGTTGGTGGGTTGAAGCCACCTATGACTAAACCTTCAGTCGTGGCCATGCCCTGGCGCAGGCCGAACCCCGGGATCCGTGAGTGCCGGCCTAAATCAGCCTGCCGGCGCCCACTGCCTG
This sequence comes from uncultured Acidimicrobiaceae bacterium, assembly GCA_963754115.1. GTDB lineage: Bacteria > Actinomycetota > Acidimicrobiia > Acidimicrobiales > Palsa-688 > Fen-671. The sequence goes on from CAVWFC010000011.1 coordinate 779,986, forward strand.
AACAGCCTGGCGCCAGCTCGACTATGGCCACGGATATGCCCGTGACGGCCGTACCGGCCAGGACGTCGAGCAGGTAGTGGTTGCCCGTGGCCATGACGATAAACGCCGTACTGAGCGGGTAGGCGATGGCGAACGCTATTGCTGCCCGACGCCACCATCCGTCCCCCGCCAGCCTCCACACGACCAATGAGCACCAGACGGCCCAGGCCAGGTGCATGGACGGCATGGCCGCCAACTGGTCGGCGTGGGAGATCAACGTGTTGTGCCACGACCCGAGGCCCCCGACTTTTTCCACCACGTCGACGAAGCCTGGCAGCATCCGGGGAGGAGCCACAGGGAACAACCAGAAGACGGCGAAGCCGATCAGGTTGGCCAGCACCAGTTCGTTGCGGAGGGGTCTATAGATGTCGGGCCGGCGCCACCATATCCAGACGGCCAGCGCCAGGGTTATGACGAAGATGGCGTTGTCGTAAAAGTCCGAGGATATGTACGCCAGGGCGTAGTGACGGGTCAGCCAGTGGTCGAGGAAGCGCTCGGGCGCGATGCGGAGCCGCTCTTCGAAGGAAAGAATGCCCTGCCCGTTGTGGAGCGCCCGCTCGACCCGTACCGGCGCCAGGTTCTGTAGCCAATCGTAAATCCAGCCGAGGAAGGCGATTACGGCCAGCTCCACAAGAAGCGGGCTCCGCGTCGGCCTTGGCTCCTTTGCCAGATGGCGTGGCTCCTTTGCCAGATGGCGCGACGAGCCCGGCTGCCTCTCCGGAGGGAACGCGAGTTCTTGCCCCTCCAGGACAGCCATGGCCAGCAAGTTTAGGTCTACCTGAACATCAGCCGGACTCGAGGCCCTTCCACTGGAGCCGGGCCACCGCGGTTGCGGGCTCGCAATTATGCTTCGCGCCATGCGTGGGCTGCTGCAGCGCGTGTCGGAGGCGACGGTTACAGTCGACGGTGAGGTCGTCGGCCGGATCGGGCGGGGCCTGTGCGCGCTCGTGGGAGTCGCCTTGCAGGACGACCACCGCGCGGCCGACCGTCTGGCGACGAAGATCTGGCAGATGCGGCTTTTTCCCGACGACGCCGGCCACCTCAACCGCTCCGCCGCCGACCTGGGCCTGGAGGTGTTGGTGGTGAGCCAGTTCACGCTTTATGCCGACACCAGCCGGGGCCGGCGGCCGTCATTTGTGAATGCTGCGCCGCCCGAAGTGGCGAAGGATCTGGTCGACCGCGTCGTGGACCAATTGCGCTCGGCAGGGGCCGTGGTGGCGACCGGGCGTTTTGGCGCAACGATGAAAGTCAGTTTGGTGAACGAGGGACCGGTTACGATCATGGTCGAGACTTGACATTGAAAACTTGCATGCCAATCGCGGAGCCGGCTAATTTCCTTTGCAGTCAATTGGATCCGGCTTTCAGTGGTCGGAAGTGCATCTGCACCTGCGCCGTTGCGCAGCTGCCTTAACGGGGAGTTTGTGCTGTGCGTGAGTACCGGTTGTGGTCGCGTCGTGCCCGTGGGGGGCCAAATCACTACGAGGCATCGTTGCCTCCCTACAAACCCCGCGTCGTGCCGAAGGTCGTTATGCCAAGCGTCCCCAAAAAAGCCCGGTTGGACACTTCTGGCCGCCGCCGCCGCGTCCTCGCCGTCATGTTGGCCGCCATCGTTACGCCTGCGCTGGTTGGCCTGGGGACAGGGTCGACTACTCCGTGGTGGTTTGCCCTCGCGGTACTCCCAATAGTGCTGGCGTACCTGGGTTTTCTACTGCGGGCCCGGCATCTCACGGCAGAGCGAGAATTTAATGTGGCGTTTTTCGGCAGGGGTAGAGCAGGTGCCGCCGGCCTGGAGGAGGTCTTCTCAGCCCGTCAGGGTTCTCAGTTCGAGCAGGTCGGCGCGGCCCGCGCCAGCAATTGGCGCTAGCGCTAGGAACGTCCGGCTCCTCCGCCCTCAGCCTCCTCGCCTGACCACTCGGCGCGCGCGGGTGTAAAAGCTGGTGTGGTCGTCCATGCCAGCACGCGAAGTAACAGGGCGTTGTCGCCTGAGGTCTTCAGCCGTCCCTGCATAAACGCGACACTCGGCTCGAGCTCACCACGTCCTACCAGCTGAGCGTCGTCGGGGCTCAGAGCCAACGCGAGGTCGGACTCGGTCGGGCCGGCGGTGACTGGAGTTCCGGGCCCGTCGTCGGACCAATGCCAGCTCCTCTGCGCCACGCCGCCTGCATCCTGGCCCCTTCCTTTGACGTCAGGCCCGGCGCTCGGACCGGGAGCGGGGCGCGATCTTGCCCGTGAACGGTTTGTCCGCCCAGTATCACCGATCGTCAGAGTGACCACGCCGCTCGGGGCTTCTATCCCGTCCGTTCCCTTCTGAGCTGCACTCCCGGGATGGTTGCCCGCCCTTGATGAGGTGCTCACAGGGCTGCCCGCGCCCGGATGCCCGCAAAGAGGTCGTCTTCGGGAGGCTGTGAGGCGGTGAAGTTCTGGGCCAGGTGATAGTCGTCGTAATGGCCCATCTCGTTGACCACTTCGGCGGGTAGCCCGAACCAGAACGAAGAGTTGGGATCCACCTGGGTCTCGTGGGCGCGCAGGGCGTCCTGGCGGATGCGACCCCAGGGTGAGACATCGATCTCGGTCGTAACGTCCTCTTGAGGGGCCTCAGCCATCTTTTGCAGACGTTCTTCACCCCAGGGCGATTCGAGGCCGAGCTCGACGAACTTCTTGGCCATGGCCATCATCCGTTCTTTCGACCTGACCATGTAGTAGAGCTTCTGAGGCTGCCATGCCGGCCCTGCCCAGGGGAACCTGTCCGGGTCGCCCGCCGCCTGGAACGCGGCAAGGCCCACCTGGTGAGCCCGAATGTGGTCGGGGTGCGGGTACAGCGACTGATGGGCCGGGTAGATCAGCAGGACCTGGGGCTTGGTGCGGCGAACGACGGTAACGAGCCGCCCGGTCGCCTCTTCGAGCGAAGCCTGCGCGAAGGAGTCGGGCCGGTTGTTTGCCTCGCTGCCGGCCATACCGGAGTCGCGGTAACCGAGCAGGACCACCTCGTCGTAGCCGATGATCGCAGTAGCTCGCTCAAGCTCCTCGGCCCGGATTTCAGCTAACCGGTCGACCACGTCCGGCCGGTTCATGGCCGGGTTCAAGATGTCGCCCTCCTCTCCACCCGTACAGCAGACAAGGACGCAGCGCACGCCCTCGGCGTGGTACTTGGCGACGGTCCCGGCGCCTTTCGAGGCCTCGTCGTCAGGGTGCGCATGCACGCAAAGCAGGCAAAGCTCGTCGGTCATCACACCAAGATATGGCGTCGGAGGCACTTGGCTTACGATGGGCCGGATGCCAGAGGGCCTGTTTTTCCAGCAGCTGCAAGCAGGCGAGGACTTCGCCACTGGCGACCAGTTCGCCACGACGATGCGCAACCACGTCTACGCCATCGGCGACCGGGCTACTGGTGAGGTACTGCTAGTCGACCCGGCCTATGACGTACGTTCGCTGCTCGACTGGCTGGCGGGTGCCGGTCTCCGGTTGGCGGGCGTGCTGGCGACTCACTACCACGCCGATCACGTAGGTGGGGAAATATTTGGGGAACATATCGAGGGCCTGGCCGACCTGCTCGATTCGGCCGATGTGCCGGTGCACGTCCAGAAGGAAGAGGCTCCGTGGGTCTCCGAAATGAGCGGCGTGCCCGTATCGTCCCTCGTCCATCACCTGGATGACGACGTCGTCCAGGTGGGTTCGGTTGGCGTACGCCTGCTGCACACACCCGGGCACACTCCCGGGAGCCAATGCATCGTGGTTGGGGACAACCTCGTGTCCGGGGACACTCTGTTCCTGGACGGTTGTGGCCGGACCGACCTGCCGGGCGCTGACCCCGACGCCATGTACACGAGCCTGCAGCGGCTGGCCAGCCTTCCCGGCCGGCTTACGGTCTGGCCCGGGCACCATTACTCGCCGGCCACTTCCGCCTCGCTCGAGGAAGTGAGGCATACCAACTCTGCCCTCAGCCGGCTAAACCGCGAGCAATGGCTACGCCTGTTTTCGTAACCGTGCCCTACGGCTCCTAACGCCACTAAGGCCATAAGGCCGATGAGGGAGGTGGCTGGTGGCGCGAACGCGGTCCTTGGCACGACCCTGGACGTCTACAACTGCGGTGGGGGGAGGCCCGCACGATTTTTATCCCCACCCCAGTTCGTGCAACCTGGCGTCCGAGATCCCGAAATGGTGAGCCACTTCGTGGATGACGGTCCGGGTCACGATGTCGACCAGTTGTTCCTGGGTCCGTGCGATGCGGCTGATCGGGCCCTGGAATATCGTGATACGGTCCGGCATCACGCCGCCGTACGACAGAGGCGTACGACGGGTGAGATCGATGCCCTGATAGAGGCCCAGCAGGATGCCCGGGCGACCCGCTTGCTGCTCCGGAGTGGCCCAGTCCTCCACGAACACAGCCACATTGTCCATGTACCGGCCAAGCTGTTCGGGGATCTGGTCGAGCGCGTCGCCTACGAGCGCCTCGAAGGTCTGTCGGTCGATCTCCATGACGGGCAGCATGCTAGGGCAGGCGGGCCACCCCGCCGGTTTTGGAGGGGTATCCGTTGTGCCGCGCGATCGGCAACGAGGCTGTGGACGTTGGCGGTGGCAGGGTTGCTACGAAGGCCGTTCGAGGGTGCTCACACAAGCGGAACGAGGTTCGTGACGGCCCCCCCGGCGGGTGGCTTGAGCCCCTTCAGCGGAGGAGCTTCGTAGCCCCATGCATGCCAGCCGGCCCTCGGGTGGCGAGCGAACAACTCGAGGTAGGGCCCTGGCGAGCAACCCTCGATTATCTGGTAAAGCTCGTCGGGTTTACGAGAATGTTCCCGCTTCCGGCTGGCGAAGAGGTTGACCTGGCGACGGGCCGGGGCCGCCGTCCGCAGCCGGCCGCGAGTGCCGAACAACACGAGCTCGGTGACGTTACGAAAATAGAACCCGACGCCTCTCCCGTCACTTCCACCGTCTTTTCGGACCTTGTGCCACACCAGGTTCGACTTGTAGGTGAAGCCCCAGTTCTCCATTACCAGCAGCCCTTCGGCCAGGAGGGCGTTAGGTACCCACAGGTAACAGTGGGAGCGGTCGGCCATTAACTCGTGTACGGGTAGCGAGGCGATCTCCTTGACCGCCATCGTCGGGTAGCGCGCCAGGCGCCTGTGCTCGGGCGCCACCTTTCCGGTGCGGTTGACGAAGCGCCAGGGCGGGTCGACCAGGACCGTACCGAATGGTGGTCCAGCGCCCACCTCTTCCAGGCTTAGAGGGAGAGCTCCTTCAGGCACCGGCCGCAGCGCCGCAAAGGCGGGACCGGCCGGGTCGACCGCCTGGTCATTGTTCGCTCCCTCGGCCCGAGGCATGGGTCTCCTTTTGGTGTGCTTATCAAGATCGTAGGTGGCGGCGGCCCGTCGGCCCGGTCTTTGACTGGAGGAGCAGGCTGGGTCAGCGGAAGTCCCGCGAACGCAAACCGGTTGGGCCGGCAAGAGACGGTAATACCTCGACTGTCGAGGCCAAGACGTTGATGGCGCCGTCGGCCATTTCCATTTTGCCATGGACCAAAAGGGCTGGAGAAGTTAGGGCCACGCGGCGGAAGCGTTCCCAGATGGGGACGGGGCAAATGACATTGACAAGGCCCGTTTCGTCTTCCAGGTTGATGAAAACGACCCCTTTGGCCGTCATGGGGTGTTGGCGGTGGGTGACCAAGCCGCCAACTATGACCGGTGCCCCGTTGCCGAGACGGGCCAGGCCGGCGGCGGGCACCACTCCAAGTGCATCGAGTTCCCGGCGGAAAAGCTCGGTCGGGTAGCTGTCCGTGGAGAGCCCCGTTGCCCACAGGTCAGCCCGGTTGACCTCGATGGCGCTCATACCCGGGAGCGGAGGAGCCTGGGCGCCCGTTACGAGCCCGGCCAGGCGGGCGGCCTGTGGGCGGTGGCCGCCCCGGGCCTCTTTTGCCTGCTGTCCTTCGGCTTGCTGTCCTTCGACAGGGCTGTTTTGTTCGTCCCGCTTTTTTCGCCTGGCTCGTCCGGCGCGCCCCGTCCTCGTCGCCGCCTTACTTCCCGGCAGCGGTTCTCGCTCAGTTGCTTCCAGGCCCGCTCCTGCCTGGGCCATCGCACCCGCAGCCCAGAGAGCCTCGCGTCGGGCCAAACCAAAACACTCGAAAGCGCCTGCGGTGGCGAGGGCCTCGGACTGAGCAATGCTTACACCGCTCCGGCGTACAAAGTCCTCGATCCCGGTGTAAGGGCGGCCGCAGGCTATGCGCTCGGCGAGTTCAGGCCCGATCGTGCGCACATAGGAGGTACCGAGCCGGACCGCTGGTACCCGGTCACCCCTGTTGGCGTCACCGGTTGGTTCCAGTACAGAACAATCTGCGCTTGCATTGACATCCGGCCGGCGCACTTCGACGCCGTGGCGGCGGGCATCAAGGACAAGCGTCTGGGGGGACCAGAACCCCATTGGTTGGCTGTCGAGCAGGCCAGCCAGGAAGGCCGCAGGGTAGTGCAGTTTCAGCCAGGCTGAAGAATAAACGAGGTAAGCAAAGCTCACCGAATGGCTCTCAGGGAAACCGAAATTGGCGAACGCAGCCATTTGTTCCCAGATCCGGTCGGCTACTTGGCCAGTAGCGCCGCGCTCCGCCATGCCCGAATAAAAGCGTGCTCGCAGGCTCTCCATGCGTTGGGCACTGCGTTTTGAGCCCATGGCCTGACGTAATTGGTCAGCCTCAGCGGGGCTGAAGCCGGCGACGTCGATGGCCATTTGCATCAGCTGCTCCTGGAACAAGGGCACCCCGAGGGTTTTTTTGAGGCTGCTCTCCAGCAGAGGGTGAAGGTATGTCACCGGCTCTACTCCCTTACGCCGGCGCAAGTAGGGGTGGACGGAGCGTCCCTGGATAGGGCCGGGACGGATGAGGGCCACCTCGATAACAAGGTCGTAAAAGGTCTGCGGCCGCAGGCGGGGCAGTGTTGCCATCTGCGCCCTGCTCTCGACCTGGAATACCCCGACTGAATCGGCCCTGGAAAGCATCTCGTAAACTGCGGGGTCCTGAGGTAAAGCGGCGAGATCGATTTCTCTGTCGTAGAAGTCCTTTATGTGGTCGATGGTCACGTGCAGGGCCGAGAGCATCCCGAGCCCTAACAGGTCGAACTTTACGAGCCCGGCGCGGGCACAGTCGTCCTTATCCCACTGCAATACGCTGCGATCGGCCATGCGGGCCCATCGACCGGGCAGACCTCGGCCACGGGGCGGTCGCAGATAACCATGCCCCCGGAGTGGATGCCGAGGTGGCGGGGGAAGTCCTGGACCTCACGGGCCAGGCCCAGCACTGGCTCCGGTATGCCGGAACCGTCGCCTGTATTGGTACCCGTAATGGCGCCCGTACCGGCACCTTCAACGTGACCCTTATCGGTGCCTGTAGCGGGACCGGCAGTAGCAGGTAGAGGGTCCCAACCTATTTGCTTGGACCAGGCGTCGACCTGGCCCTGAGAAGCCCCGAGAGCTTTGCCCATGTCCCGCACTGACGACCGGGGCCGGTAGGTAATGACGTTGGCGACCTGGGCGGCCCGTTCTCTCCCATAGCGTTGGTACACGTGCTGGATAGCTTCCTCCCGGCGGTCGCTTTCTATGTCGACGTCGATGTCCGGGGGGCCGTCCCGTTCGGGGGAAAGGAACCGCTCGAACAAAAGGCCCAGACCGACCGCGTCAGCCTTTGTCACCCCGAGTGCGTAGCAAACGGCTGAATTAGCAGCTGACCCCCGGCCCTGGCAGAAGATGTCAGATTTATTACAAAAATTAACGATGTCCCAAACGACGAGGAAATAGCCGGCAAAACCGAGTTGGTCGATCATGGCGAGCTCGTAATCGATCTGGGGATAGGCATGGGGGTTATTGGGAGCGTGGCGAGGCCCGTAGCGGTGGCGGGCACCCTCTTCGGTCAGGTGCCGGAGCCAAGTCATTTCGGAGTGCCCGGGAGGGGTCGGGAAAGGCGGGAGCTTTGGCGCTACTAATTTGAGGTCGAACGCACAGGCCAGGCCGAGCTCGGCCGCCCTTTGGACAGCGCCGGGGTAGCGAGCGAAGCGCCGAGCTTGCTCGGCGCCGCTACGCAAATGGGCACTCGCCGCGGCCGGCAGCCAGCCGTCCATGTCGTCGAGGCTGCGCCGCCCGCGGACAGCCGCCATCGCGGTCGCTAATCGTGCCCGTCCGGGCCTGTGGTAGTGGGCATTATTGGTGGCCACCACGTCGGCGCCGGCCTGGCAAGCAATTTCGGCCAGGGCGTCGTTGCGGGCAGAGGCTAGCGGCTCGCCGTGGTCCCAGATTTCCACCGCCACGTTGGCCCGCCCAAAGTGGCGCTGCAAGCTTACGAGCTCAGCCCGAGCAGCCCCTGGGCCCCAACCGATAAGTGCTTTCGGGACGGCTCCCTTGCGGCAACCCGTTAACACGAGCCAGTGGGAGGCTGCCCCGGGCCGGCCCGTAACGGGCCCGGCAGTCACAGGCCCGGCTGGCGACGGCAGTTGCGGCACCAGCGTCATCGCGCTGGTGGGGGTCGCCAGCGTTGGTGCCGGCATTTCGGGTGCCGGCATTTCGGGTGCCGGCGTTTCGGGTGCCGGCGTTTCGGGTACTGGCGTTTCGGGTACTGGCACCACGGGCTCGTCTGCCATCGAAATGGTGGAGAGGTCCAGCTGCGCACCCGCTCCGATAGCCGCCAGGAGAGGCAGGTCTATCAGCGGGCGGCCCTTTTCCCGACCCAACAGTTGGGCTACCGAGAGCGCCTTACACAGGCGGGCATAGCCGGTGGGGTCCCTTGCGAGGATGACCAGGTGCGTACCTTCAGGGTCGGCTACACCGACTTGAGCCCGGGTGAGGCCCAGGGTGACCTCGGCCCCGAACACGGTCGGCAGGCCTACCGAGCCAGCTGCTTCCGCGGAACGGACCACCCCGTACAAGCCATCATGGTCCGTGACCGCCAGGGCAACGAGGCCGAGGCGGGCCGCCTCCTCGACCAGCTCGTCAGGGTGAGAAGCGCCGTCCAGGAAGCTGAAGTTCGAGTGGCAGTGCAGCTCAGCATAAGGGGCCCCTTCTCCCACGGGCTCATTGTACGAACATACGTTCGATCAGAGCAAGGGGCGTGGCCGGCTCGTTTACAGGCCGGGCCGGGAAGTGTTGTGGTCGGTACTTCGGCGCGAGAAACGGGTGACCGTCGTCTCGAACCGGTCGAGCCGGCGGACCGCCTGTTCGAAGTAGTAGCTCTGCGGCTTCGGCACTGACACATCGACACCGCCGGCGTCGTCGGCCCCGGCCCGAGCTGACCAACGCTCGAGCCACCACAGCGCCGAACCGAGCAGGATGACCGGCTCCCACAACCGCGCCCGTTCGACGGTCCGTTCGAGCTCCGGCTGTTCTACCCAGCGCCGGTACTCCGACCAGAACGCCTCTCGCTGCAAGGGGTTGAGGCCGTGCTGGCCGAAGATGTAGGCCACGTCGTCAGCGGGGTCTCCCAACCGCGCATACTCCCAGTCGATCAGCACAGGACGGTCCGACCACAAAATGTTGCCCGGGGGCGACGTCACCGTGGAGCAGCACAAGGCGCTCGCCAGGGCCCGGACAGGCGTCACGCAACGCCACTTCGAGGATCCGGGTCGCCAACGACACGCCTCGTTGGACTCGACCTCCAACCAGTTCCGGCAGCGGCTGGCGGAGCTTCGGCAGGTAGCCGGCGATCAGCTCACTCCACTGGTTGAGGTAGCCAGCGACTGTCCGTGGCGCGGGGAACAACTCGGCCAGGTCGTCTGCTGGCCGAACATGCACAGAGCCGACCACGGCACCAAGCGCCTCGAGCTCTGACCGCGTCGCTGAGGCGAGCTCACGGTGACCACCCTCGATGAACTCGGTGCACATGGCGGGGGTTTCGAGCCACCGGCCGTCGCAAGAGACGTCGAGCAGACGTGGAGCCGCGGTGCCCCCCAGTGAGGCAAGTACCGCTGCTTCGCGAGCCACCTGCTCTCGTTCGCCGGCGTCGGACCGAATGGACACGCGTACGACCAGATGTCCCCTGCCGTTGGCCCGGCCGCATAGCTCACCTTGAACACGGCGTGACGATCGCCACCTTCGAACCGGGCGACCGAGGTGACCACATTAAGACCGCTGTCACCCATTACGTGGCAGGCGTAGCGCCGCACCCGCTCCTCTAGATCCATGCCAGGCCCCCACGATCCGCACGTGCACATCCCGCAGAAAGCATCACGCCTCGGCCGGCGGGGTTCGGTACATCGCGATAAGCAAAGACCCCTTGCTCATCAGGTCCCACCGCCCAGCCCGACCTGGCTGAGGACCGCGCTGGCCGACTCCTCAACGGTCAGCTTCTCGCTGTCGACCCGGATGCCGAACCCCACGTGGTCGAGTTCGGCGGCCTGCGCGGCAGCGTCTGTCGAGGCCTGCTGGATCCGGCCTGGCGAGGCCCCTCGCAAAGGATCGCCGGGTTGGGGCCAGCTGCCCCCTGACTGTCGTGCCTGGATCCGTCTCGCAAGTTCGCGGGGGCCGGAGTGCAGCCTGAACCACTTGAACGACGCCCGGGGCAGCACCGCCTCGTACAACCTGGCCTCCTCGCCGTCACCGACCGGCCCAACGGCCACCAATATCGCCGCGCTCGCTGAGCGATAGTTCTCCCAAACCGCCGCAACGTTGGAGGCCTTCAGCTGATGATGGCGTGGCGCGGCGGCACAAAACCCGACCTGGTCGGCATCGATGTAGCCGGCGGTGAGCCCGGCCCGCATCAGCCTGAGGTACAGGGCGAAGCCGATCGTTGACTTGCCCACCCCCGTCGGTCCGCACAACCAGATGACCTGGCCACCGGCCGGGCTCGGTGGGCGGTCGTCTCGGTCGGCCGCCGGCTCGGGATGCCCGTCAGCGGGGGCCCACTCGGAGGCTTGCAACACAGCCTCTGCGGTTTGTTCGACCGTCAGGCCGGTGGTATCCACCAGCGTCCCGGGCAGACCGGAACTGTCCAGCCTCACGGCTTCGGCGAGGGCGTCCTCGACCCCGGCGAACGAGCCACGCCGGGACTCGAGCCGTTGGCGGAGCTGGTCGGGCCCAGTACGCAGACGGCAAAGGGCGACCTCGAGGTCCGCCAGCCCGGTGGTACCGGTGCCCGGGGTCGGGCCCACGACACCTGAAACCACCACGCCACGAGCCCCGGCATCGACGAAGTTGGCGACCACGGCGCCCAGGTTCCGTTCTTTCAAGCCGTGCCGGCCCGGGTCGTGTCCCGATTCGGGATAGCACATGCCGAGTTGGTCGATATCCACGTAGGCGCAGCCGCGACTATTCGCGTTCAGCCGCCGGTAGATTTGCCACCCGACCGTGCTCTTACCAACACCGGGTGGACCGCACAGCCACAAAACGGGCGTCCTTCGACTCCCGTAACTATGCACCATCAAGATTTCGGCGTCTGCGCGTTGGCCGTGGCGAACGCGGCACGGGTGACAGTCGCCGCCGTCTTGCAGGCGCTTTCGATGGCGTCGGCTACTTCCAGGCCAACCAGGTCGGTCAGCGTGAACAGGGCCTCAGCGCTCATGACCACCGCGAGGTCCCGCCGCAGTTGCGCTTCGTTGGCCGGGTCGATTCGTCTGGCGAACGGCCTCAGCGCCTCATCGATCAGCCCGAACCTCAACCCGGGACGAGTACTGCGCACCGACTCCGGCCGGGTCATGGTGTTGGCGATGACGGTCCGTACCACTCCTTGGCGTTGCGCCACACCCTCCAGGAGGAAGCGCGTGGCAAATACGACTCTTTCGACGGGATCGTCCGATGTGGCCACCGCCGCCAGCGCTTCTTCCGGCGGGGCCCAATCGTTGTCTAGCGAACGGGCGAGGAGGGTGGCGAGGTCCGGAAAGTAGCGGTATGCCGTCGCCTCCGATACCAGAGCGGCGCGGGCCACCTCGGGCATCGTCACCTGACCGCCGCTGCGTATGAGGCGCCCGGCACGCGTCGATGAGCGCCCGCTCGGTCCGGGCCCGCTGGTTGCTACGCCCCCCGGTGGTTGGCTCGGCCATGAGGAAACTCCTTGACGATGGCGTACCTGCGTTATGAGAGCCTACTTGCAATACGATTGAGAGAGCCGTATGGTTATGAGAGTCAACTCTCATGACAGGAGGTACAGGATGCGGGCAGCGATCACCGCCCCCGAAGGAGGCCAAATCATTCAGCTTGGCCCCATACGGATGCGGATCCTCGAGGACGGGTCGACCACCGGGCACCGGATAGGCATAGGGGAAATCCTCCTCCCGCCGCACACCGACGGCCCCCCACAACACCGTCACGCCCGCCACGTTGAGGGTTTCTATGTCGTAGCGGGCACAGCCCGTTTCACCGTCGGCGAAGACACCTACGATGCTCCGGCCGGGACCTTGGCCATGATCCCACCGGGCGCGCCCCACACGTTCGCCAACCACGGTGACGAGCCGGTGGTGCTGCTCAACACGTTCACCCCCGACCTCTACGTCCAGTACTTCCGGGACCTCCAGGAAATGATCGCCGCATCCGGGGTCCTTACCCCGGAAGCGACCATCGAAGTCATGGCCCGTTACGCCACGGAGCCGGCCACCGAATATGCCGAGAAAGGCTCCGATGCCTGATCAGCGCACCATATCGTTGGCTCCCGACGTCCAGCTCCCGATCGAAGATACGGGAAGCGGGCGCCCGGTCCTGCTCCTGCACGGCGGGGGAGGCCCGGTCACCGTCGCCAACATCGGCGCCCACCTCTCGGAGCACGCCCGGGTCCTGCTCCCGACTCATCCAGGATGGAACGGCACGCCTCGCCCCGCACGCCTCGCTCGCGTGGCCGACTTCGCGGCGTTGTACCTGGACCTACTGCGCCAGGAGGAACTCGAAAACGTGGTCTTGATCGGCTCCTCCGTCGGAGGATGGCTGGCCGCAGATATGGCCACTATGGGCCCGGAGGGCCGGATCGGCGGCCTCGTCTTGATCGACTCGGCCGGCGTGCAGGTCGAGGGCGAGCCGATGCCTGACTTCTTCGCCCTCGACCCCCGGGGCATCGCCGAGCACAGTTTCTACGACGCTGACCGCTTCTACGTGGACCCGGCCACCTTGCCCCCGGAGCGGGCGGCCATGATGCAGTCCAACATGGTCACCCTGCGGGCAGTCGCCGGCGAGCCGTACATGTACGACCCGACGCTCATGGGCCGGCTCGCCAACATCACCGTTCCCAGCCTTGTCATCTGGGGCGACAGCGACCGGATCTTTACTCCGGCCTACGGACGAGCAATGGCCGCTGCCATCCCCGCGGCCCACTACACGCTGGTGCCCAAAGCAGGCCACCTGCCTCATCTCGAACAGCCCGATTTCGTGTTCCGGCTGCTTGACTCCTCTCTCGCCTAGAAGAAGCGCGGCGAAACCGGAAGTAGCGTTGGACCCATGCGCTTCGCTTTCAAGACCTCGCCGCAAAATACGACCTGGGCCGACATGCTGGCCGTCTGGAAGGTGGCCGACGACATCGAGTTGTTCGAGTCGGGCTGGACCTTCGACCACTTCTATCCGATCTTTTCCGACAGCACCGGCCCGTGCCTGGAGGGCTGGACCACCCTGACGGCGCTGGCCCAGGCGACGACCCGCCTGCGCATGGGAACGCTGGTGACCGGCATCCACTATCGCCACCCGGCCGTCCTGGCCAACATGGCGACCACGCTCGACATCGTCTCGGGGGGCGGCTGGAGCTTGGCATCGGCGCCGGGTGGAACGAGGAGGAGTCGGGGGCCTACGGGATCGAGCTGGGCACGCCGCGCCAGCGCAGCGACCGCTTCGAGGAGGCGTGCGAGGTGATCGTCGGGCTGCTCACGCAGGAGACGACGACCTTCAAGGGTGAGTACTACCAGCTCAGCGATGCCCGCAACGAGCCCAAGCCGGTTCAGCGCCCCCACCCGCCGATCTGCGTCGGCGGTAGCGGCGAGAGGAGGACGCTGCGCACCGCAGCCCGCTTCGCCCAGCACTGGAACTTCGTCGGCGGCACGCCCGAGGAGTTCGCCCGCAAGCGCGACATCCTGCACCAGCACTGCGAGGACCTCGGCCGCGACCCGCAGGAGATTCTTCTCTCCAGCCATGTGATATTCGCCGGGGACCCGAAGGCCACCGCCGAGCAGGCCGCTGCGCTGGCCGAGGTCGGTGTCGAGCTCGGCATCGTGTACCTCCGACCGCCGCTTGATCCCGCCGTGCTCGAACCGCTGGCCACCGCCTTGAGCGAGCTCTAGACGGCCAGGTCTAGACGGCGCCTATCCCTTCAGTTCGCCCTCTCGGCAGCGCCGGTTTTCGAGGTATGACGGGACGTGCTCGAGTACCGTGCCCCCACGGCGGGATCACCAGGGGGTATCGTGCCCAACTTCACGCCACTTGGTTTCCGCGTCGGCCTCGGCTGCCTTCCGGTCGGGTGCGCTGCCTACTTCGATGCCGTCGCCGGCGCCACGGGGCGCCCGCTGTGTGTCAATAATGTTCCAAGACCAGCCGCCGCCATCGACATGCGGCCAGACCAAGCCGTACCACCTCTCGTCCAACCAGGAGTGAAACCCGGCCACCACACGCTCGTCCTTATCCCAGGTTGCCATCGGCCGCGGCCCTAACACTCACTCGAGTTGTTGCGCAGCGCCAGCGGGCCACCTCGGCGCGTGCCTGGCGGGCACACGGTTGACCGTAGTCCGGGAACCGGGGACCGGCTTTGTGCATCAGTACCGTCCCCCGGTATTGGTACAGGTGCGTTGCCACAAATGCCACCATGACTGCTCACAGTAACGACGTTACCGTCGCGTCGCTGAGGGGAGCGGTAGTTGGGAGCTGAGCCTCTGTGACGATGTCGCCGGTGCCATCGACCTCGTCGTCATCGCGGTGCGGCGCCCCGGACGGCCGCGACTGAGGCCAGGCTCCTTAGCCGTCCTTATGAGAGCCCGATCACACTTGTCACCTCGCCGTCGGGCCGATGTCGAGCGGCCAAAAGCCCTCGGTCGAGTAAGCGCCGTATGACGGCCATGAGAACGATTTCGACGCCGCAACGACCGAGTCACCATCGAAGAGGCCGACGTACGGCACGTCCAGGGACAGTCTTTTCAATATGACCGCGTATGCAGCGAAGCGCTTCGGGTCATTATCTGTCGAGACTCCCGCCTGGATCAGCTCGTCAAGTCCAGGTGGCGCATAGTCTGCCACGTTGAATTGACCTCGGGCGAGGTTCGAGGTCCCGAGCAACGACATGTAACTGTTCGGGTCACCATTGGCGACGCTCCAAGTGGTGTACATAGCGGGGCGCTCATTCGCCGGGCCAGTCGCCCGGGTCAGCCACTCCGCGAACGTCAGTACCTGCAGCTGCGCATTGATACCGATCTGGTGCAGCTCGGATACGATCACCTCGGCCGGGTTTACGGCGCTGGGTGTCCACACCACGATCGTTGTTTTGGCTCCATGAGGGTACGCCGAGGCCGCCATCTCCTGCTTGGCCTTAGCCACACTGTGCGGGTAGACGTCGAGTGACTTCAAAAGAGCATGGATAGGGCCCTCGGACACGATTGTCAGCAAAGACTGAGCCGGGATCAATGTATAGCTTGGAACGGCATATCCTCCCTGCGCAGTGATGATGTTCGCCCGATCGAGCACGTAGGCCACGGCGCGGCGGACGCGAACGTCGTTCCACGGGGCGACCTGGGTGTTCATGGTAAACGACCCAATAAATGCCGGCGAGGGGACGCTGAGTAACGCCACCCGGGAGCCAGCGGTAGAAGCAAACGCTTTGGGCGTAGCAACGCCGGTGTCGACATCGATCTCGCCGGCACGCATGGCCAGAGCGAGGCTCGTCTCGTTGGCAAAGGTTGTGAGCGAGATGCGCTCGACGGGGACGCGCCCTCCCCACCAGTCCGGGTTGGCAGAAAATTGGGCTCCGGTCGTCGGGTCGAGGCTGTCCACCTCCCATGGCCCGGAGCACATGATCAGCGTGCCGGGTTGACCAAACGTAGCTGCGTGCTCTTGCGCAAACTTCTTCTCGAAGACAAATCCTCCCGGGAGGTCACCGGGCCAAGTCGCGTTGGGGTAGCTCAGTTTGATGGTGACCTCGTAAGGAGACGTGGCCGTCACGCTTTTGACGCTTGGGAAGAAAAATGCCCAAGGCGAACCCGGAGCACGTTCGAGGTTCAGGGAAAATGCGACGTCGGCGGCGGTCAGAGTGCTACCGTCCCAGAACTTGACAAAGTGGCGAATTTGGTAGATATAGGTTACGTCGTTGGGCTGAGCGACGGATGTTGCAAGGTCAGGGACCAACCGGCCGTCAGAAGCGTAACGCATCAGGGTGTCGCACGATATGAAATCTATAGAGCTCGCATAATTGTCCTTGGTTACAGTGGCCGTCGGTATTGAGCCGACTACGCCCTCTCGCAGTAGTGGAATTACTGCATCTGGTCGTTGGGCCGATGCAGGTAAGCCGACGGTAGACACGCAGGTGGGCCCCAGCACGGACATTGCCACAGCACCTATACATATTCTTCGACCAAGCCGTCTCACTGAACCCTCCAAGTCAATACGGCCAAGTTAATTGGCCAAGTTTAATATGGACCTACGTTTGATAGCAATTTAGGGATAGCCTCTGCCGATTTGCACCTTGAGGTCGTGAGGTATGGGCATGAAATATGGGACCCTGCCGACGGCGTATCAGAGATGGCATATCGAAGCAAAAGCGTCGCAGCGTGGGGTCTCGGATGACGCGAGGATATCGTGGGATCATTACTGCGCATCGACTACCGGTTGAACACGAGATGAATCCCTGCGCCGGAACAATGTTCCAGGCGACCTGGGGGGCCTGAGAAGCCACGGCCCGCGAAGCGCAACCGAGCACCAGGTCGACGTTTACTAAGCTACCGGTCATCCACTTAGCCAGCCGACCTGGTAGGGCCAAGCGAGAGGACGCACATGACATCGTGGCAACGAAGCGAGGCTCCCGGAGGGGCGGGGCTGAAGCCCGTTTGTCCTCGGATTTCAATCGGGAGCTGGGCCTTTGCCTTCGGGCCCTATGAGGCAAACCCGTGGTCATTTGAAGACGTATGCCAATACGCAGCTGCCACCGGCTACGACGGCGTGGAGATAAATGGCTTTCACCCTCATCCGCACCCCGACGATTTCGTGGGGGGAACGGGCCTCAAAGAGCTGCGGGAGCTTATAGCGGGCTATGGTCTCGGTGTGTCGGGGTACGTTCCCGACTACCGCTGCTTCCCGCCGGAGCATGTTCCTACTGACGTTTATGTCGGCGAGATCGACAAAGCGGTTGCCGTCTGCGAGGCCCTGGAGATCCCTGTCTTACGGGTGGACACTGTCCTCGTCCCCGAGAGGCCCAAAGGCGACGCTTACGAAGAGGCACTGGCGCAGCTTGTCCGGGCCTGGCAGGCGTCCGCCGAACGCTGCGCCAAGTCGGGCAAGATGCTGGTGTGGAAGTTCAGCCTGGTTTCTGGCTCAACAGGCCGAGTGAGGTCGCCCGCGTCCTGACGGAAGTCGGTCATCCCAATTTCGGCGTCCTTTTCGATTCGTCGCACACGTACGCAGGGGGTGTGATGGGCGCGCGTCAAGGCGATGACCCGGAACTTGTTGAGAGCGTGATTACCTATGCTCTGGACCTGCTGCCCTATATACGGCACCTGCACCTGGCGGATTCAGATGGCACATTGCACGACCGGGACACGAGTGCCCATGTGCCACTACGACAGGGCCGCGTTGACTTCCCCGGACTGGTACAGGGCCTTTCTCCACTCGCCTCCCGTCTCCAGTGGTGGTGCGTTGACCTGTGCTTCTGTGAGGGCGCAGACGTAAAGGCGACAGCGGCCCTGGCTTATGTCCGCCAGCTCGTGGACCAGTTCGGTGCCGAGACGGCCTGAGGTACCAATTTCGATCTGACTGACGTGGTGTTCCGGCCAGAGTAGGCAGCGTTTGCCACCGCTAACTTTTTGGTGGGAACACCGAGCGACCTAAGTAACACCGTCAACAAGAGGCCCTGACGGCTCGACGCGTCGCTGTACGACACTTTTGATGAACTCCTCCACCGCTGCAGGGACCACCTGAGCCCTACCTTCCGTCGAAACGGTCATGGTCGGGACATCCAGCACGACGGGGCCAAAGTCGTCCCATGACCACGTCCCGTTGTCGAAGTTCTCCCAGACTGCGAGCATCTCAGGCGAGCGGGCCAGGACTCGTTGGCGCGCCTCCCCTGGAGGGACCGTCAGGTGCAGCTGCATCACGTCGCGCGATGGGCAGGAACCTACCCAATTCGGCTTCGCACCACCCCCGTTGCCACGCCTTTTCGGCAATAACGCTGACGCCGTTGCTAAGCCGCGATATATGAGGTCGTAGGTCACCCTGAACACGATCTGGCCGGCTTGACCTCCCGGTCTCGTGGTAGCTTCGTCGACCACGCCGTCGATGGCCCGGCGGAAAACGTAACGCCCGCCTTGATAAGATCGCAAGTGATAACGGGAACGCACAAATAATCCGATAGCACCCGTGCCGCCGTCGACTTCCCGGCACCGGGCGGCCCGGAGACAATGAGCAGGACCGGCAGGCTGCCGTCCGCCTGTGCACCCACCCGTTTACCTTCTACCGGTGGTCCTCCGTCATTGGCAGATGGTCCCGGCATTTCGGTCTCCTTCCACGAGCGCCACTACGCGGCGTGCGCACTGAACTCCAGGTCGTCCGGTCATCACAGATGATGGGCTACCTCGCCTTGCCAGACGGTGAGCTCCAGGGCCTCGCGCTCGGCCATCCTTCCGGCGGTTAGGCGCCGGTGCCCGGGCCACCTCGACCAGGGCCCTGGCGGCTTCGTCCCATTCGGCACCCCTCGCCCTCACGATGCGGATACCCAGGTCTTGCAGCTGGGAAAGGGCAGCCGGTTCGGAAGTTGCGCCCTCGGCCGCCACAACGGCGATGGCCCGGCCGGGCCAATCGGCTTCCAGCGCTCCCATTGTCTCGGATTGGAGGTCGTCCAGGTTGCGGGCCAACCCACCACCGCGTCGTAGCCCCCTCGACAGGGGTCCAATTTCGCCAGGAGGGAAAAGGGTAACTGCTCTCCCACTGCCGGCCGGGGCGAGCTCCCGGGCCACCGCTCGTTGCCTCCAAGCTCTGGTGCCGTGGCCTGCTCAACGAGCCGAGGACCGGCGAACACGTCACAGTCAGCCAGAGGAGCGAGAGCGCCAACCAGCTCGCGGGGTGCCGCCACCAGGGCCAGGTACGGCCGACGACGCCAACCCGGCCGCCACCACCGAGCCCGGTCGACCAGGGCCCGCAACACGACGGCGGCCCGGTCGGCCACCGCCGACCACGACGGCGGGGGCTGGGCCGTGAGGGCCATCAGCCTTGCCCGGTAAGGCTTATCGGTCAAGGCCCGGGTGATCGCCTCGGCTATGGCCCCCGGGTCGACAGCCTGGAAGCGAGCCTCTCGGGGCAGGATCTCTCGTAGAGACGAGTTGTCCCCCACTATGTTGGGCGCACCACAGGCCATCGACTCGGTCACCGGGAGGCCGTAGCCCTCGTACAGCGATGGGTAAACGGCCAGGTCGGTGGTCTGGTGGAGGGCTACGAGCACCTCTTCGGGCACGAAGCCCGGTATCAGCACCCGCCCGCTGACGCCGAGCTCCCGGGCCATCACGAGGTAGTGGTTGCGGGTCAGTGGTGGAGCCTCACACACGATCACCAGCTGATGCTCCTCGATGAGTTTCCTTGGTAAACAGGCGTAGCCCTCGATGAGCCGGTCCATGTTCTTGCGGGGGTTGAAAGCCCCGTTGTAGACGAGGAAGCCCTTGCGAAGCCCTCGGACGCCCTTTTTGGCCTGTTGGAACGCGGTGGCTTTCGACTCCGGCGGCCGGAACACGGGGGCGACACCATTGCCGATCACGTGCACCCGGCGCTCGGGTACCCCCAGCAGAGAAATGGTGTCCTGACGTGATGTCTCGGACAGGGCGAAGACGGCGTCCGCCGCTCTGACCACCTCCCGGCAGCAGCGCCAACGGCGCCGCAAGCCAGGGTCCTCCAGGTACCAGCCCGGGAAGAGGTCGGGGATGAAGTCATAGACCGTGAGCGCGGTGAACAGCCGGCTGGCGCTGGCTGAGCGCGACCAGTAAGTGCGAACGGGCACCTCGAGCTCGAACACCGAGCTCAGGTGCACGACTGAAGCACGCTCCCAGTCCGGGTCGGTGGTGAGCCAATCCTCCAGGTCGTCGAGGCCTTCAGGCGTCGGCAGCTCAGGGTGCAAGAGCACCGCCGCCACAAGTTCCGGGTAGCCGCGCACCATGGCCCGCACGAAGTCCGTGCTGTAGCGGGCTATCCCCCGTCCCCTGTAGCTGGGGCTCTGGGCGCCGATCAGGTCGAAGATGACCCCTCGCCCGGTCATGTCGGCAAAAGGGCCTCTTTGGCACCTGTGCCGAGTTGCTCGACAGTCACACCCTGGGCCTTGACTACCACCGGCAGGCGGCCAAGGTTGTCGCCCATGACCTCGGCTACCTGGCCGGATAGACCGGCGGCCCAGTTCTGCGAGGCAAGGTCCTCACGGCGCTCCACTGGGGGACGACTCGTGGTGCTCATGACCGTCGTCTGATACGTAGTCGGTCCAAGCCGCACCGTCCCAGTAGCGTAGCTGGTGACGACCGGTGGGGTCGGTTGCCCACATCGGTGGCGGCGTGGGCGGCGCTGGCGGCGGTCCCTCGGGGGCGGACGGAGCCACCGTCGTGGCTGCATTTGGCGTTTGGGAGCCGCCGATGGAAGGACCGTCTTGGCCCAGGGGAGCCGTGGCCGCCCGGGCCGGCAATGCACCGCTCGAAGCCTCGGCCGGCACGGTAGCGTCGAGGTCGTTCAGTTTCTCGCGCAGTTCCTGTGCGGCTTCGGCACCATCACCGTTGAAAATTGCAACTGCCACAGCCAAATGCAGCCGCACCAGGTCGGGTGGCCGGCCCTGGTAAACGATGCCGGAAGTCTTCTCCCGGTTGGACACCTGGATAGCGGTGCAAGGTTGCGAAGCGTCGTGCGTGATGCCGATCAGCTTGGAGAACAGCCATTCACGGGTATATTTGCCGCCCTGGAACACCACCCGTTGCGTCGTAAAACTGATGTCGCCCGTGTCGATGACGGTGGGCTCTTCTGCCCCTTGTACGTAAGTGCCGGCCGATTTGCCGAGCCGAAAACGGATGCCGTCCGCCACCGGCACCGAGAACCCCGCCGAACGACCCGACCAGTGGCCCGGCTCGCGGCGGGGTTCGAACAACCCTCCATTGCTGAGGGCGTTCACAAGCCGTTCGCCCGTCTTCAGCATCAGCGGCCAGCCGGTGATTTCGGCCGTGCCCCCGTCGGCGATCCGTATCAGTTCAATGATCGAAGATCGCAGCTCGGAGCTGGCCTTGGCCTTGGCCGCCGCCTCCTTTTCAGCTCGACCCTTGCGCCCGAACAGCATCTCGCCTCCGGTTGCTCCTGCAGTACGGCCCCCTGACGACGATGCCCTCGTCCCCGGTGACCTTGGCCTGTTTATCGACTGAAAACCTGGACTTTCCGTGCCGGCTGCCTACGCCTTGACCAGGTCGTGCAAACGCGCCGGTAATGTTCGCCCGTGAAGCGCCGACGGCTCCGAGGCCGTGGTTAAAGCCCTTTCGGGCCTCCGGCACGAACTTTGTCGAACAGCTGGCCCTCTTACCCCCGGAGGTCACCACAACATTGACGACGACAGTGAACCCAGGCGTGGCGGCAGATATCAAATACGGCACCGTGGCCTTTCCCTGCAAGTTCGCCACGGACCTCCTTTCTGTGCTTGTCGTCTTGTACTTGGCGGTCGCCGTCACCCCGGCCCGCGCCACCGTCGATACCAGGACGCTTGTTGTTGAGTATTGCTTGGGTTTGGCGTCGCTCATGGACGCTCGGCACGCCAGTGTGGCGGCAAAGGCGGCTGGGGCCAGTTCGACGGCGTTGACAGAGCTAAAGCTGAGGCTGAGCACGGTCGCCAGCGCCACCAGAAAACTAACCCTGGATCGCTGGCGGGCTCGGCGCTGGGATAATTGTGAGCCCATAACCACAGACAGTAATCCCATCAAGGGCCGGGCAAAAGGCCGTGGCGAGGCTTGACGACGCCGCGTTGTGGAGGGGTGGCGCGTCCGGTTCGCCGGCTAGATGGTTGGGCTCGAGCGGGAGCCAGCACGGCGCCAGCTGTGCTCAAAGCCCTCGACGAGCGTGGGCCCGGTTAGTTGGCGGAGGAACTGGGGGGGAGGTAGGGCCTCGGCCGTGAGTGCCAGAAGCCACCAGGTCTGCCTGGGTTGGTACCAGGCGATTGGCCCGCCGCTGAGCCATGCCGAAGCCACCCAACGCTCGACAGCCCGGCGCTCGTAGCAGTAGCAGTTGGGGTACAGCCATGGCAAAGCGGTGCGGTCCTCTGGGTCGACGGGCACGACGTTCGGGTCGGCCGTCCCCGGGTGCACAAATGTCATGGCGCAGAGGCCCCTGGGTGCGAGGGCGGCGCGCACTGCCCTCAGCATGACCGGCACCAGCGTGGGGCCAGCGTTGGTGGCCACGCCGTGGACCATCACGAAGTCGAACTCGCCGAGCCCGGAGAAATCGAAGCGGTCAGTGGTCCTGAAGGTAGGCCTCTTTATATCGAGAATGTCCTGGCCGACCTGGTCCTTCACGGCCTCGTCGACAAGCCACACGTTGGGCTCGACACCGAAGTAGTTGCCCGGCTCGAGGTAGGTGATCAGCATGCGGCCGGCCCGCAAGGAGCCGCAGCCCACGTCGAGCAGGCGGTGGTGCTGGCGCAGCCCGAGCGCGTACAGCAAGGCAAACTGAGCCGCGCCGATGACGTCGTACTGGTCGGCGGGCCCGACAAAAGGCGCGGTACCCGTGGTCCCCGGCCCTGTCGGCGGTCACGGAGCGACGTTAGCAAGCCGTCCTGCCTACGCCAGGAAGCAGCAACGTCGAGCGGTGGCCGCCAGGGCCCGCCAGAACTCGTGAACCAACCGTTTCGGTGAGTAGGTAAGCGGGTACTCATAGTGATTATGACGTAATGTGACCGTCCGGGTGCTAATAGTGACGATAGACGTTACCTGATCATCCGGGCGCACCGGCTACTTACCGCCACGCCAGCCATGTGCAGTTAGCCTGGCGCCGTTGGCGAACACTGGCACGCTATGCCTTACCAACCGAGCCCGGAGCTGGCAAATGGCCGAACAACCGCCGCCTAAAACGCCATGAAATCTGAAACGCCATCAAAATAGTGGGCGGGCTACCGGAATGACCGCATCTGGTCCACCGGCGGTGAGCATGCTGTGGGAAAGGGTCGACCCTTGTACGGCGTTGGACACAAGGTTCGGGTTTGCGAAGCCCGAAGACGCCGCCAATTGGCTTGGGGCGGCAGTGGCCGCCAATTGGGGAATTGCCCTGCGTCGCTGCGAGCACATCGTGCTCAGCGCTCGGAACGCTCTGGCGTGGCTGGACACCGACGCGGGGAAGTTGCTGGCGAAATGGTCCATCGCCCCCGGGTTGCACTCCCGTCTCGTCGCGCTGGCGGAGCTCACCGCCTGGCTCTACCGGCGCGGCCTTCCCGTCTCGGCTCCGCTCGCGACGGTCGATGGCAGTCTGCAACTGGCGACACCAAAGGGGTCGCTCGGCCTCCAGGCGGTCATGGTAGGCGAACTGCTCGATCCGAATGACCCGGCACAGGTGCGTGAGGCTGGCTCAGTCCTGGCCGCGTTCCACGCTGCGTTGGCCGTATACCCGCGCGCTGGGTTTATCGTGAGCTGTTCGGCGGCGTCGAGCCCCTACGACCCGGGCTTGTCGACCGGGGCCGGCGTCCGCGCGCGCACGTGGCCCGGCGGCTCGATTCCATTGCGCCCGGCTCGGCAACCGCAGCCGTAGCTTTCCTACGAGACCGGCTCGCCTGCTTTCCCGAGGCCAGCTTGCCGCCGCCGCAGCTGGTCCACAACGACATCCGCTCTGCCAATATTCTGTGCCGGGCCACCCACGTGAGCGCGCTGCTCGACTTCGAGGAAGTAGCGGCGGACCATCGGGTCAGCGACCTCGCCAAGGCGACGGTCCTCCTGGGGACCAGGTTCCACAACTGGGCGCCACTCGACCTCGCGGTGCAGCGCTGCTTCGTCGAGGGGTACCGCGAGTTCCATAGCCTCTCGCCCAGTGAAGAGACCGCTTTGCCGGTCCTCGTGGTCTACCGCACGCTCTGCCAGGTACCTGGTGATGCCGACCCTGCTGGCTGGGGAATCGCTGCCGAACGGTTGGCGGCACAGGCTGATCTATTCCGATAGCGCGAACCCGAAATACTTTTATCGCGCCCGTCACTGTTCCCGGCTCCCCGGTCCTGCGCAGCGGGTCGGGAGCGCCGCCCGCGTTACTTGCTAGTGCTGCCTCCAGGAACGTTTGCCAGGTTGCCTGCCGCAAACACCCCTGTTGGCGCTTGCAAGTTGGCGTGCGCAACCGGGCAAACGTTGCCTGTCGTGGCACTAATGCGACGTCCGGTCCTGACGCTCCTTCGTGGCCTGCGCTCGTTTGGCGTTCGCCTCGGCTCGTTGGTCAGCGGCCGCGCGACGTTCCTGATTACTGTCAGCTCGTCGGCGGATTATCTCGACCAGGTCGTCCCGGTCGCCGGCGGACAAGTCCCGGTCCTCACCAGACTGCAGGCGGTCGATCGCTGACCTGTGCCGGTCCGCTGCAGCCTCGGGATTGGGGGCTGGGCGCTCGCGCGCCGCGGCGACAGAGTCCAGCTGCTCGGCCGCTCGGTCCCGCTGCTCGGCGGCCAGGTCGCGGCTAAGAGAGCGTTCACTGACTGCGGTCAGTCGTTGCCGTTCGTCGGCCTCGCGCTCGTCGGCGAGCTTCTCGCGCTGATCAGCGATGCGCTCGCGCTCATCAGCAATACCGTCTCGCTCATCAGCAATACGGTCTCGCTCATCAGCGATACGGTCTCGCTCATCGGCGATGCGGTCCCGCTCATCGGCGATGCGGTCTCGCTCGTCAGCGATACGGTCGCGCTCGCCGGCCACAACCTCGTCAGCATCGGCCACGCCCTCGGGCTCGGTTTCGTCGCCTCGAGCCTGCTCCATGCCCAACGATGCTACGCCCCCGGCAGGCAACTGGTCGCGGGCCGCTTGCGAAGCGTCTTTGCGGTCGCATTGGCCCCATCTAAGAGGCCACCGCTCGAACATGACCAGCACGCTGCACCCAACACGATCGGTCTGACGTATCCAGATGGACCTCTTCTATGACTACCGGGCCAACGTCGTCAGTTATCCGGCATGGCAGAAATGGCTTTGTCGCCACCAGCCGCCGCTCCTCGTACTGTGGGGTCGCTTCGACCCGTCGTTCCTTGTCGCGGAAGCTCAGGCGTAGCGGCGCGACGTGCCCGGCGCCGAAGTCCACGTTCTTGATGCGGCCATTTCGCACTCGACGAACAGCCCGACGCGGCGGCCGGCCCGACCCGCGAGTTCCTTGTAGCCGCCAACAGCTAGTGCTGCCTCCAGGAACGTTCGCCAGGTTGCTTGCGGCAAACATCCCTGTCGGCGCTTGCCAGTTGGAGTGCGCAACCGGGCAAACGTTGCCCTGTCGTGGCACTGATGTGGAACGGCTTGTCAATAGCGCCGCGAAACTTTGTGCTGAGGGCTTTTTGGGAGCGCTCAAGTAGACGAGGGCTGTCAAGACCGGCCGGAGGCCGCCCGCAGGGGCAGCCTTGACAGCCCGGGAAGAGCCCCCGAAGGGACAATGGCCTGAGCGAGCCCGTCAGGGCTCGCTTGCTTGCCTTGCGCTTTTACGAGCAAGGGCGCCGGTTTTGGCGGCGGCCGGGCTGCAAGGCCTCGACGATGCGCCGACGAGCGGTGGTTCGGTTGGCCGCCACACTGATGTTCGCGGGTCGGGACCGCAGGTCGGTCATGCGCAGGAAGGTGCCCCTGACTAGGTTCGCTTCGGCAGAGCCGCGGCATAGTGCCACCGGGGATCGGTCCTGCAACGGCGGTGCGCCGGCGCATCGTGGGGGTCTCGCTCACCCGGCTCAACCGGGGCCAGGAGAACGACGGTAAGGGCTCACTTTCAGGCCGTCATCTCTGCCCACAAAAAGCCGGCCAGCTCTCTGGCGATGGCGGCGGCGGCGACGCTTTTGTTCGCCTTGCGCTCCGCCAGGTGGCGGAAGCGCCCGCACAGGCGCAACTGGGCCGCCCAGGCCCGTGTCACCACCTCGGGCGGGGCGTTGCCTTGGCGCTTGGCGATCTCCCTGCCCACGTACGGGCGGTGCTGGTAAGCCCAGGCCGACTCCACCAGCTGCGCCCGGAGGTGGGCGTTGCCGGCCTTGGTGAGGTGGCCGCGGTGCTCACGCCGCCCGCTCGAGTCCTCCGAGGGCACGAGGCCGACGAAGCCCATGAACGCTGCCGCCCGCCCGAAGCGGCGCCAGTCGCAGACCTCTTCTTGCAAGCCGAGCGCGCCCATGGCGGTGACGCCCCGGTAAGCGCCCAGGCGCCGGACCCCGTCGGCGAAAGGGGCCTTGTCGAAAAAGGTCGCCAGGTCGGCCTCCACGGCGGCCAGGGCCGCCTCCCGGGCGGCCACCGTGGCCCGGTAGTGCTCGAAAGTCAACCCGAGGGCCGCCTCGCCAAAGTGCCGGCCGGCCAGCCAGGACTCGTGCTTTACGGTCCAATGGGCGCCGTCGCGGTAGACCTGGGAATGGTGCAACAAGAACTTGGTGAGCCGGTGCCGGGCCCGGGTCAGGTCCTCGACCATGTCCCCCCGCGTGCGGCACAAGTCGAGCACGGCTTCTTCGCGCGGGGACGGGACGCGGACCGCGACGAGCTCGCCGGCGCGGTGCAGGCGGGCCAAGCGTTGGCAGTCGCGCTTGTCGGTCTTTACCTTGTCACCAGAGGCTTTCGGGATGAGAGAGGGAGCTATCACCTCGCAGGCGACTCCCATCTGGCGCAACAGCCGGCACAGGTCGTAACCGGTGGGCCCGGCCTCGTAGCAGGCCCGTAATAACCGTGGGCCTCAAAGCGTTTCACCAGGCGGCGCACCGAGTCTTCGTCGGCGGAGATCTTCTCGGTCAGCGGCACCCGGTCTCCGGGGTGGAGCAGCGCCACCGAGATCGAGTCCCGGTGGACGTCAAGGCCTAGGAATATCGTGTCTGGATGGGCAAAACTGGGCACGGTCGGCTCCCTCCGTATGTTGGCTCCGCCCATCGTGGTGGATGATCCACGTAGATGCGGTCGGAGCCGGCCGTTCCATGTTGACTAGGCAGGCCTGCGGTCGGGTGCCTCGTCGGGGCGCCGGAAGGTCGCTCGCCAAATGGTCGACGTCGTCACCCACCGCTCGCCACCTTCCGGGGGTACCGGCCGCCGAAG
Organism: uncultured Acidimicrobiaceae bacterium; assembly: GCA_963754115.1. Classification (GTDB taxonomy): domain Bacteria; phylum Actinomycetota; class Acidimicrobiia; order Acidimicrobiales; family Palsa-688; genus Fen-671. The sequence continues at coordinate 807,351 of CAVWFC010000011.1, forward strand.
CTTGCGGCGAAGGGCGGTACGGCCGGGGCACATCGTATTGGCGCTCGACCCCTTGACGTGCCGTTGTATGACCGGTATATATATGTCATAACTACTACGGTCCCTACCAGTCCGGCACCGGTCACAGATCGCGCCACATTTCTGGCCAATCTCGAGGCTCAACTCCACCACGGCAACGCCCCTCTTGCCCTTGCCGTCACGGACCTCGATGACTTCGCCGCCATCAACGAGGCCTACGGGCGAAGCGCCGGCGACACGGTCCTCGTGGCATGGGATCGCGTTCTTCGAGCCAACGTCCCGCAAGGGGGATCGGTGGTGCGTCTTGGAGGAGACGAGTTTGCCGTCGTGCTCCCGGGGACGTCGGCTGAGAATGCGGTCGTTCTTCTCGAGGAGCTGCGCCGGCGTCTTGCCGGTATGGCTGTGGATGGCGTTGGCGATGCCGTAAGTGCCTCAGTGGGGATCGGGGCGAACCCGCCGCACGGTACGACGGCCGAGGACTTGTACCGCGCCGCTGGCGCCGCCTTGATGCGGGCCAAGCGCGACGGACGCGACCGGGTTGCCATGTACGTCGAGGAAAAGATGGTCCTCAAGAGCAACTACTACAGCAAGGCGAACCTCGAGCGCCTCTCTAAGCTTTCTTCCGTCACTGACCGGACCGAAGCCAGCCTGCTCCGGGAGGCACTCGACGACTTGCTCGACAAGCACAAGGACGTGCTCTGAACCGTCGACGCGGGCGACACCCTGTTACCGCGCGACCCAGTTGGACGGTGCCTCCACCACTTCCCAGCCGCGGTGGCTCCAACTGAGAGGGGGACGATATGGAGCCTCGGCCATTTTTTGTCCTGCTGTATTACAGCTAATAAGGAAAACTATACTTACAATGAGAATTTCCGCAGTTCGTTGCTGTTTTTCATTGGGGTTTGTCGCAAACACCAATGCCGATGCGCGTGAGCGACATGGCGACCTGAGCACACGTGCAGTCGGCGCGCATGACGCGACCGAGTTGGCAAAGGGGACACGCGCGCGAGAATTGCTCTATGTCATCGGCTGACCGCGCCAGGAAGTATACGACCACCCTGGGGCTGTTGCAGGGGAGCAAGGCCCGTGTTCCTGTGCCCTTCGATCCAGGCGAAGTCTGGGGGACCAAGCGTGAGCATCACATCGGCGGCACCGTGGCTGGCGTGCGAGTACGAGCGCGCATAAGGAAGGACGAGGGCGGATGGGGCTTTTCGGTGTCGCTGTGTGACCGTCCAATCGGCGCAGGCGACGTCGTCGAGGTCGTGATCTCGCCCGAAGGCCCACAGCGCTGGGACTTGCAGCCAGATTTCCGGGCCGCACTTGAGGCAAGCCCCGATGCGGGAGCGTTCTTCGACTCCCTCGCTCAGTTTTACCGAAAGGGTTACCTACGGTGGATCGATGCGACGAAGCGCCGGCCCGACGTTCGAGCCGAACGCATCGCGGAGGTAGTCCGCCTTCTGAACGCGGAGGTCAAAGAACGCCCCAGGGGGTGACCGCGCCGACGGGAGCCGCCACCGCCAGTTACGCGATGGCGGTGGAGCACAACGTCGATGGAGCCCATCTGCGTCTGGGAACGACCGGCACTGTACTGAGGCCCATCTCAGCGGGGCGCCTGCTGCGGGCAGGTTTCGCCATAGGGCTTGAGTGTGCCCGCCCGACCCGAAGTTCTAGAGCTTGGAAAAGGGGATCGTCGACGCGGCCGGCGGCGCGCTCACCAGGACGTGCTCGCCCCAGTTGGAGAGAGACAATGTCTCATGGCCTCCGCCCGAGGCTGTCGAGGTTTCCTGGACCGGCAGGGTAGCGCCGATCGCCGAGAGCGTGAGCGTATTGGCCAGCGCCGGCGTCGAACTGGTCGCGGCAGTCTCCCATTTCAGGGTGTACGACTTTTTGGCAGGGGTGGCGGGCGTGTACAGCTCCGTGCCCTTGGCTGCCGGGAGGACGCTCGCGACTGAAGAAACCGTCATCGAAGCCGCGAGGTCTTTGTACTGGCTGGTGCCGGCTTTGATGGACACCCAGTCGCTGCCGACCTTATTCACTTCAGCCGAGGGCAGCCCGAAGATAGTGGCCAGCCCGGACGAGTTGCCCGATAAGTAGGCGTAGGTTGGTGTCACTCTGACAATTGCTGTCTCGCTGCCTTGCGAGATGGTCTCGATGCCGCTGGTCTTCTCCAGATCGGCCTCCAGGTGCTCTGCGACCGCCGTCGAACTGGACCTGGACGTCACTTCCAGGTGGACGCTGATCTGCTTTTCGATAGCGCTCTTGGCCGAGGTGAGCACCGACTTCGTCGTCGGGGCCCGGCCGCTTCGGCAGTGGTTGACAGGAAGACGAGAGTGGTCACCATCGCTGCGCAAGCGCCGACCACGCGCATGGGACGACTGAACACGGGACGATTGGGCACGGACAGCCTCATTGGTGCAGGTTACCGCCCGGCTATTCGCAGCGGGGACCGCCCGACAAAGGAAGGGGGCCCGGGTGGCAACGTTGGCTGTCGTGGTCAGCGGCGGTAAGGCCCCAACCGTATGGACCTCAGCCCGGCGCGCGTTCATGTAGTTGGCGGTCGAGGTTTCCAGACTGGAACCTGTTGCCGGTCGTGCTCGGGGCCACGGGCTAGCTCCGGGACGGATGCCAGGAACGGTCGATTTCGACGCAGCCGAAGCCAGTCTCAGCGTTCGGAGGACCGCGTTGGGTGTGGTCTAACCGCGGACTTGCCTACGCCAGGGGGACCGCAGTGAGTACCCCGGTGAAGCGGCCACCACGACCGGGTTGGGCGGCATTAACCGGTAGGGCGGCGGGGGTGCGTTGCCCGGCGCAGCCCAAACCAAGCGCGTCCTCCTCCAGACGGGCCCACCCGGCGCCAAGTTCCCCCTTTCGGCTGACGACGCAGACGTCTTATAGCGGCAGAATTTGGTGTTAGTGGCTACTACGGAAGTCACCCCAAATATGGAGGTCGAGATGTCGTTTAACATCCCGAGGAACTCAGGACACCGGCACCGTCGGGCAGTTTTCGGCTTTCGCGGTGGTCTTCTGGCCGCGGCGACTGCGCTCATAACCATCGGCTCCCCGTTCGTGGAAGCTCACGCGTCCGTTGTGCAACCCGACGCCGAGCAGGTCCTGCATTACTTCTCGAAATTCGAGAGCCAAGTTTTCTTGACGACGGCGGGGAAGCCCTTTAGTCCCTCCGAAAAGAACCAACCGGTCCCGGGCGATTCCATCGAAGGGACGAACCTCGACTACGTCGGTAACCATGTGCACCACGCGGCAAACTGGACAGCTTCAGACCACGAGCTGTGCGTATTGGACAGCAAGAACAATCTTGTTTGCCACGCCCAGGTCGCCATCGGGGGCTCGATGATCCTGGCTCAGGCCAACCTTGGGCACGTCTCGGCCAGCACTTCGATGTCGACTTTCCAGATAACGGGGGGCACCGGCACCTTCCAGGGAGTAACCGGCACGATAGTCGTAGTCCAGCTTGACCCCAGCGCCCAAATGAGCAACAGCGACGTGACCATCACCCTGCAGCATCATTAAGGTGCCAGACCGTGCCGTTGGTCGTCGTCCCGGCGGCTGACGGCCAGTACCCACCCGGGTCGGCTTCTAAAATGGTCCGCAGCCCCCGGCCACCGACGCCTTGTTCGGGAGACTATGTCGCACTCCGGCCCGGGCCGATGCCGCTTACGAAAGAGGAGATGCAATCTTGATTTGGGAGCGTGATTACCCCGCCTGGCCTCGAGTCTTGATCAACACCGACGCCAAAAACGAAGCGGACGACCAGTTTGCCATCGTTCACGCCCTGCTCTCTCCAAGCCTCGACATCCGGGGTCTAATTGCGGCGCACTTCGGGCAGCGCCGAGGGCCCAACAGCATGAACGAAAGCAGGGCAGAAATCGACCTCCTGGTAAAACTCCTTGGCCTGCAAGGTCAGGTGCAAGTGGAGAACGGTGCTCCGCACGCTTTATCCGATATGAGGACGGCAGTTGTCTCTCCGGGCGCTCGGCTCATAATCGACGAGGCGATGAAGAGTGATGCCACGCCCTTGTTCGTGGCTTTCTTGGGGCCCCTGACCGACATGGCTTCCGCGCTGTTGCTTGAACCTGCCATCGTCGACCAGGATCTGACCGTCATCTGGATCGGGGGCACGCCCTATAACGGCTTCGGGGCTGCCTACAGTCCCGAGTTCAACCTCTCCAACGATATAGCCGCAACCAACATCGTATTTGCATGGTCGCTCAAGGTTTGGCAAGTCCCGATGTCGACATAAGTCATGATGGCCGTTGGGTACGCGGAGCTGTACGAGAAGGTCGCTCCCTGCGGGAAGATAGGCGCTTACCTCGTCCGCCAGTTGGTCGAGTTCAACGAGAAGCACCCCAAAGCGGAAAGATCGTTTGAGTTCCGAAGCCTTGGCGACTCACCGGCCGTGGGCCTAATGCTCAATCCGGCCGCCGGAGCCTGAAGAGAACGCCCCGCCCCTGGATTCAACGACGACGGCAGCTACGACTTCTCGCGAGAGTACCGACCAATAAGGGTTTATCACACGATCGACAGCCGCTTCGTCCTGTCGGACATGTTCGCCAAATTACGGTCCTATACGGCGCAAAAAGTGGGAGACGGTTTTCCAGAAGAACGGGTGTAGTGCTGTCTCTTGAGCGTTGCCCGGTCGGCGGCGTTAGCATCCGTGCCGACCGGCGAGCGCCGTTGACCCCGCCTTCGGCCGGCACCCTGTCCCCCAACCGATGAGGCGGGAGGGGGCTGGGGCGCCGGCAGTCATGTTGCCCAGGTACCGTGAGGTGGCGCTAGCCCGCAACTGGGTAGCCCGCCGGCGGAGACGTCTGCCTTGGGCGCGCTATTGTTGTGGCGCAGGCCCGAAAGCCCAAACAGCGGATTTGGGGATGTCCGAGCGCTTTGCCCATGGTGCGCTGGCGGCAAAGTGGCGAGAGCAAAGTGCCTTGCGGCAGTTATCGCCCCGGGGTCTTGGCGAACGGGGCGGTCTTGGCGGAGCCGGACGACGTGTGACGTTGGTGTGACGCACGGGCCGGTGAGATGACGCCAGTCGGGTGGCCGCCCGGGAACTGGTCCCGGTCGGAACGTGCCCGGCCGAAGAGAGCCCATACCATGGCCTACGGCGCACGGGCCCGAACATCCGCTCCGGCCATCGGTGCTACCGCCTCATTACTGGCCGTCGTGTTACTCGTTGGCTTATTACTGGATGGGTTGGCCGTTACCACCGCCGCTCCAGCATCAGCGGCGATTATCGCCGCACCGCGGTGCAATGTGTCCTGGAAGGACGCCGCCGGGGGGCTGTGGTCGAAGGGAGCAACTGGTCGACCGGCTCCCCGCCGACGGCCGCCCAGGCTGCCTGCATCACCAGGGCCTTGACCGGCCCAGTAGTGCTAAGCGGAGCCGGGGCGGCCCGCAGCCTGACGCTAGGGGGGCTTGGCGGGACGGCTGAGCTCGAGCTCAACGGGGCCACGCTCGCGCTGGGCGCCGGCTCAACGGTTGCCCCCACGGGCACCCTGGTGGCCATTGGAGCTGGCAGCACGGTCCAGGTGCGGCACGGCGCCTTGCTGTCCAACCACGGCGTGGTCACCGTCCTGGCAGAGGGCCTTCAACTGGAGGGTAGCTTCACCAACACCCCCGTCGGGACGGTCAACGTCGACGAGACCGGGGGCTGGCGGTCCTCCGCCTTCGCCGGTACGTTGACCGTGGGCATATCCAGCAGCTTCACCAACCAGGGCACAGTGTGGGTGCAGCCTTACGGCAGCATCAAAGCCCCGTCCGGGCCGGCAGCTGTGATCGACAATGCGGCCGGGACGATCTTCACTGCCGGCAACATCGCGGTCGGCCCCGGGGCCGCCTTTGTCGAGGGCGGTGGCCGTGTCGTCGGCTCGGTCATCGGCAACTACAACCGGGTGATCGTTGACGGGGGGATGCTCGACCTGGCCGGTCCGGGCACCTCTACTTTTCAATTGCAGGGTGCAGCCAGGCTAGAGGGGACCGTTGCCCCCGACCAGGTGGTGGCCACCTTCTCTTCCCCGTCTCTGGCCACCGTGGGATTCCGTCACCAACGAGGGCCTGATCACGACTCAGTACGCCAACGCCACGTTGACCGTGCCTACGGGCAGCACGCTCGTCAACAGGGGGGCGACAGCGCCCGTGCCGTTCTCAATGTTGACAGCGCGACAACGCTCGACCCGACGGCAACGACACTGACCAGCAGCGAGCCCGTGGCCGGCTACGGGAGGGCTTTCACCTCGCACTATGGCCAGCCCGTGACCCTGATGGCGACCGTACGCCAGGACCGCGGCCCGAGGCCGGGCGGACAAGTCATCTTCTACGACTCGATGAACAACGTCCTGGGCTACACGCTCGGCACCGCAGTGCTCGGCACCGCCGACCTGTCCGACGTCGACGGTGTCGCCACCGCCAAGCTAACTACTAATGCCCTTGGGGTCGGTCTCCACGACATCGTGGCTTTTTATGCCGGAGACGCCCACAGCCTGGCCGCCACATCCAAGGACTACACCCAGCAGGTCGCTCCCGACGCCACCATTGTGCGGCTCATCGCCCCCGCCGCCTCGGCGTTCGGCCGGGCCGCAACGTTACGGGCCGTAGTGCTCCCGAGCCTGGTCGGGCCAGCGTCACCGACAGGGGACATCGTCTTTTACGGCCAGGGGGGCAGCCAGTACCTGGCGGCTGTGCCAGTCGCGACCGTCGGGGCTACGACCGGAGCGGTGCTCAGGACCACCGGCCTCTCGCCGGCCACCCAAAACCTGGTGGCCATCTATCTGGGCGACGGCAGCTATGCGGAGTCAACTTCTCCAACCGTCAACTACAGGGGCCTGCCGCCGCGGTCGTCCTTGGCGCGAATGGGCCGCTGACCACCGGGCGCCACCTGCTGTGTGACTATTACCAGGCTCTGGCAATCAGGGCAGCCGCGATCGCTTAGACCGCAATACGAGATCGCCAGCGACGGAAAGCTTCGCTGAGATGTGGCCGACCGGCATACTCGAGCCGAGGGACGTGGTCGTCGATGTAGTACAAGTAAAGCGGGCTCAGTTCACGGTTAACGAGGGATGTCGCGCCGGGCCCCGGACCATTGGTCCTCCAACTGAGGGCTGCCCGTACCAGGTCCGTCGCGGGTGAGTCGGGCTGAGCGATGTAGTGCTCCACCGCGACGTCGTTCGTGCCCACCCGTCCCGTCGCCGCGGTGAACAAAAAGCGGACCGGGAACAAGATGACCTTGGTTATCCGCCGGGGGCCCCGGGTCATGAGGAGTTCCGGCTGGCGGATCTCTTCGGTTGCGTCCTCTCCGGGGACCATCGATCCGAGACGGGGACTGGCCGTTGTCCTCCGGCCGGCCAGGAAATCAAGGGCGAACTCCGCTCCGACGATGAGCAACTCGGCCGGCGAAGGCCGTGCCGTGTCGCCGCGGATGTCGTCTCCGAGCAGCAGGCGGCCGTGTTCGAGCAGGTCGAGCCGGTCCAGCGGCGGGAACCGGCCACCCTCGACGTGGCCACCCAGCGTGGATGGCGTGCCCCAGAAGATCGACAGGCGGTCGTGGAGTGGCGACGCACCCTGCTTTACGGTGTCAGCGATGGCTTGAACCGTCTCGCCATCACCCGGGCCAAGAGGGTCTGCCAGTACCAGTCCTAAGTCAACGTCGCTGACCAGGGGGCTGAAGCCGCCGTGAGCCAAGCTTCCGAGGGCGTAAGCCGCCACCAGGCGGTTACCCAGGCCCCTCCGACTTGCCTCAACCGCGTCCCGGAGCACATCCTCGGCGAGTCGGTCGCTGCTCATCCGTTGACAATACGGAACAATGCCGCACGTTCCTCGTCAACTTGTCCGCTCTCAATGCCTTGTCCAACAAGGCCCAGCCGACCATCTACTCCAGTTCCTGTTCGGCCCTGTTCACTGTCAAAGGACCGGTGGGCCTCTCGGACGGCACCGGTGCTTACAAGGGATATCGGGTACTCTCACGATCACCGAGACGTTCGCGTACGTCCTCCCGCGCTTCGCCGGCCGGCGCTCTGGCGCGGCATAGGCGGCGAAGTCGTTCGCGGCTATGGCCGGTTTCGCGTCACGACTCGAGCATCCAGGTGAGCGCATACAGGCCCCCTTTTGACAATCGGAGGAGTTTTGCGATCTGGGCAAAAAAGCGCGGTTGGAAACCGGCGGGACGGGTCACTAAGTGGGTGTTGGCGGATGGCGTTGCCAACAGCGCGAGGAGAGAACCTGTCGGACGAAGGCGATCGAAGAGGTGGTGAATTTGATCAGCTTCCCGGGTAATAAGAGATCGAAACGCGTGGCTCATCCTGTCGGCTGAGTTGTGGGCCTGACCTGGCCCGTCTCCAGTAGCTATTACCGATCATCCAATGAATTCATTCTTGATCCATTAAACCTCCGTGCTGACGGAAAGAAAGGGTACAAGCATGAGGACAATCATAACGCTAGTCGCAGCGACGGCAACGGTCGCAGGCGTGCTTTTAGCACCGATCAGCGCGACGATGGCGAACGCGGAATCAGTCTACACATTTAGTGACCTGGGGTTTTGCTACCATGGCAGTGCAGAAGGCTGCAACATCGGTAATGTTAGCCTGGTTGTTTATACGACCTACAGCTACGGTCAGATATGGATCAATGGTTCCGTGTACTGCACCCATGGCGGCGGTTGGGTCACCACCTGGTGCTCGAATACCAACAACGGCAAGTCATACCTAAACGTAGGAATGAACTGGACAGGTACGGCCAGGTCTGGCTTGCCTAATGGAGAGACCACCTGGGCGCGTATGAACGTCCTCGCAAACGGCGCGGGCTGCTCCTGGTGGGGTGGCGACACGTTTGTCCTGATTGAGAACCAATGCTACCTGAGGCCTTAGCGCGGTTGTACTTGTTTAGCGGCTAAAGGGTGAATAAAGCAGGCTCCCTCGGCCGCGCGACGTCGCGCCAAGTTAAAGGGAAAGGAGCAAGTGGCGGCCATGAAGAGCGTTCCAGCTAAAGCGGGCAGGGCTCAAACGCGGTCAGGCACGAGAGCGCCGACGAAGCCGGAGCCGAAGCCGGCAGGGTGGTCAAAAAGCTATGTGGAGCACCGATTAGACCAGAGGCCGCTCGCCCGGCAGCCGCAGCGTAGCAACCACACGGCGAGTCTGGTGGGTGGCCTCGTTGTCGCGCTGATCACCGTTTTTGTGCTCGTTAGCGTCTTTGGAGGTGCGGGCGGCAACACGGTGGCCCGGGCTGAAGGCACCTACCGTCTCCCCATCGCTGTCGTTTCAGCGGTAAAGGACATACCTGTAAGAGCGCTCGTCACCAATGCGGAGAGAGGGCGCGTCGACCACGTCACGCGGCCCGAAAAGCTGCCGCGCAACGCTCCCTACCTCATGTCGGACGGTCGGCCGGAGATCATGTACATTGGCGCCGAGTTTTGCGCCTCGTGTGCCGGCGAGCGCTGGGCGCTCGTGATGGCTCTGTCGAAGTTCGGCACTTTCAAGACCCTGAGCGGGACGACATCGTCAGATGCCGCTGTCCACCCGGGCGGGCCCACGTTCTCCTTCTACGGCGCCACGTACACGAGCAGGTACTTGAGCTTCGTGACCGACGAGGAGAACCCGAGCGCGGTTCACCAGTCGGCCAGCTCCTTTGGGAGCGTGCAGACCCTTACTGAACAAGAGCACAACATAATCACCTCCTGGGACGTCGCCCCTTACACGGCCCAGAGCGGATCCATTCCCTTCGTCGATATAGGAGGCGAGTTCGTGCTTACGGGTGTCCAGTACGAGGCCGGCGCTATCTCGCAAATGAGCTTCCGGACGGCCACCGGCGTGATGACTTCGGGCAAAAGCGCTGTTTCCCACCACGTGGACGCCGCCGCCGGCTACCTGCTTGGGGACATTTGCGCCGTGACCCGGCAGCAGCCGTCATACGTTTGCCGCGCAGGTCCCGTCCAGGCTCGTCGGCGTGACCACTTCGTCGGCCAAGAGGTAAGACAGCCCGATCGCTTGCAGGTTCAGGTGCCTCGCCAGAACATCCTGACTTGTCGACCCCAAAGTTCCGGCCCGTTGAGCTCCGAGCCCGGACGAAGGCGTAAATCGCTGTCGCGGGGAGCCGAAAGCGACGAGAATGCCGGGGATGCTCGAGCCCAACATCGTGCGCGAGTTCGCGGAGACCGGGACTGTCCGCCTCGAGGCCGCGTTCCCCGGCAAAGCTGCCGAGCAGATAACCAATGCCGTATGGGCGTACGCCGAGCGCAAGGCTGGTATCCACCGGGGCGATCCCGCCTCCTGGCCGGACGGGCCGCTCGGGCTCAGCTGGAAGGGCCTCAAACGCAACCGGGCCTTCAACGTCCTGGTCGACAACGACGCCGTGCGGACGGCCCTCGACGCCATCTTTGGCGCGGACCAGTGGCTCCAGCCCAAGCCCGGGGCGCAGGTCCTCCTCACGCTGCCAAGGCCAGGAGCGTGGGTACTGCCGGGCACTTGGCACATGGACTGTGGTTTTCAACGGCCATCGTGGCCTGTACACGGCGTGAAGCTGTTTGCTTTCTTCGGCGAGGTGGGGCCGGAAGGTGGTGGCACCACGGTCCTGCCCGGCACCCACCGGGTGGTTGACGAGTACCGCCGGAGCCTCCCGCCGGGCACGGGCGCCGGGGCGGCCAACTGGACCAGGCTGCTCAGGCAGCACCCGTTCCTGGCGCAGCTACTGAACGGCCATCAGATGCCCGACGGAGGCCGGTCGCTGGTCGGCCAGGTAGGCGACGTGAACGGGACTCCGGTCGAAGTGCGGGAACTGACAGGTAGGCCGGGAGACGTGGTCATCACCCACCTGCACGTCTATCACGCCGCGTCGCCGAACGTCAGCACGGTCCCTCGTGAAATGCTCGGTAAGGCGATCTACCCAACCGCGCTGTAGCCGGTCCTCGGACGAACGCGGCCTCGTCGCGTACCACGCGCCACTCGTGGCGTCATGGATCTCGGGCCGGAAGGCAGCTCAAAGGCGAAGCGGGGGAGGGTGCAGGCGCCGCTGCCCCGGTACTTTGCGCCATTTGACCGGCAGGCCGTCGGCGTTGGGCACCCGCGTCCCGGGCGGCGGTGAAGGAGGGAGGGGTACCCTTCGGGGCTCGTCCCGGTCCGCACTGGCCGCCGGCGGCAACCGGTTGGCGGGGCGCACGGCCCACCGGGATTCACAGAACGGCGGGTAGGCCCACCAGGGCGTCAATTGCACAATCTCAGGGGGGCGGGCGCCGTTGATCATGATGGCGGCACCGGCGGGAAGGCTGTGGGCCCGGTCGACCGGTAGGCGCGGCTGCAGGCGGGACGAGTACGTCAGAGAGGCGGAGGGGTGGGGCGACCACCAGGCCGACGTGTTGAGGGAGCGGACGGCCACGTCGCCCTGGCCGGCCAGCCGTGACACGGTATCGAGGGTGCGGATGTCACCGATGCCAGGGAGCAGCACCTTGGTCCCGAAGAGCGAAGAGAAACCGTCCGCCGACGGGCCATCATCCATTGCGGGGGTCAGGGATTCTCTGAGACGCTTTTCATGAATACTCCCTGCCCGAGTATCGTTCTTCAACGTGGTGGCCAGCCCTGAGCGCAATCAACCAGATGTTCGACGGGTTGGCGAACCTCGACGGCGTCGACCGGTCGGCGCACCGCGAGCCCGACCTCTACTTTATGATCGACCACATTTGTTCGGGCGTCGGTGCAAAGTCGGCGCCGAACCAGAGCAATACCTGAGCGTCCGGTGGTGCGACGACCGTCTACGGAGGTCCGAAGTGCCGGTCCACGCTCAGTATACGACGTGGCTGCCTATCATTTGCCGGTGTAGCGGTGCCGAGCCGCGCCTACCTATCATGTCTATACCACCATGGGGTTCACACCCGGTGATCGCCGCCCATGAAGGGTATTGAAGGCAGACTCGTTGTGGTGACCGGGGCGAGCAGCGGGATCGGTCTGGCAACGACTTTGCGCCTCGCAGATGCGGGGGCTCGGATCGTCGCCGTCTCTGATCGCCAAGAGGAATTGTCCCGCTTACAAAACACCGCGGGCGTGGTCGCCACCGCCGTCGCCGACGTTAGCGTTCCCGAGCAGGTGGAGAACTTGGGAGCGAGGGTCGCCAAGCTCGGCGGTGCCGACATCCTCGTCAACAACGCCGGCATTTGGAGCGAAAGCGATCCCTTCGATTTGCCCCTCGCCACCTGGCGCCGGACTCTCGACGTCAACGTTACGGGCCCTTCCTGTGCACCCAGGTATTCGCCCGGCAGATGCGCGACCGCGGCGGGGGCGCTATTGTCAACACCGCCTCGACTAACGGTTTGGTGGCCGAGCCCAACCTCGTTCATTACAATACCTCTAAGGGCGCTTTGGTCATGATGACAAAGTCGTTGGCTGTCGACTTGGCTCCATATAAGATCCGGGTCAACGCCGTTGCCCCAGGCGTAATCCGCACCCCGTTGATCGCTCACCTTCTCGACGCCCTAGCAGCCGATCGTTTCAGGACCATACCGTGGGGAGAAATTGGCCTTCCGGAACAAGTCGCCGACTGCATAATCTTCCTCGCCTCCGACGCAGCTTCCTACGTAACCGGCGAGATACTCGTGTGCGATGGGGGCCAGCTTGCCGTCAATGGTTATCGGGCAGATCAGACGCCCCATGTCACGATCGCCGATGCGAGTGACCGTGACCGATCCCTACATCGACCGGAGGCCGTCCGTCGTGAGTGACATGGACTACACCCCGGCCACTTCTACTTGAGATCTGGAGCTTTGCCGGGGTCGACCCCCGCCCGCTGGGCGTCGTCGGGCTCGTCTTGGAAAGCCCTCTCGGCGTCTGCTCGGTAAGCGCCCTGAGTAACGGATACTGACAGAGGGCCGCTTCAGCGTGAGCATGCACGCACACTCGACGCTCCGGTATCGCAGCACATACTGGCCTCCAGGAGCTGTCGCTTGCCACTGGTCAAAATGCTTGTCTTGCCATTTGCTGGCACCCGACACCTGCAGCGCCCACTCCTCCGTACGCGATACCTCGTCTGTTGACTCTCGACAGTCCATGGTTTCTAAAGTTTAGCTCTCGGGGCGAAATGATTCCGCGCTACTTCCTAAGGGGGAGGACTGGGCGATTGCACCGCCGCGGTATTGCTGACTCGGGAACCTGGGAGCCGCGGTCACATCTCGGAGTAGAAGGTGTCCGGCCGACGTTCCTTCGTAGCCGGCTGTTCATTTCTACTCATTCATCTCTAGATAAGCGAGAAATGCAAGTGATTATGGTGCAGCCTCGAGCTGACCTCACTTTTGATCGCCATATGCAACTGGTCCTATGAAATCAACTGGCGATGTCGTTGTTGAAGCACCCGCCCGACCCCAAGTCGAGGAGATTACGTTCGACCTCCCAAGGACTGGTAGCTTCGACGGCCTTGGGAGTGTGCCCATCACACCTATGCTTCGCCGATCGAACCTTCCAGGTCAAGCTACGAGTCGTATTGGGCGATGAGGCGGCGGGTGTCATTGAGGCATGTGGTTCGGCTGCCCCGCCCTTCGGGGGGAGGAGCTTGTATCAATCTCCGCACCGACGCGAGAACCCATCACCACTGTCTCGCTGGAGGTGCGAACCCGTGCTTCGAGGGTGCAGCAGGCGACACTGAGGCACGCCAGGCGATGGAGCGAGTCGACTGAGCCGGGGAAACATGAAAGACTATGCCTAGGCCTTTGGACCCCTATCCACAAGCCGGCCCATCGACCTTCCCCCTTGGGGTATCGTCCTTCTTCATCTCTATAAGCTATAAATCGAGAGCGGAGATGGAGGGAAGTGCAAGCGTACGCTGCTATGGCGCAGGATCGAGGGACTACGGAGCGGCGGGCGGGCTTGTTGCTCTGCGACCTGTGGGACAAACACTGGTGTAAGTCTGCGGCCTACGGCGTGGAACGGCTGGCACCAAAAGTGGCAGAGTTGGTGATTCGATTCCGCGGCGACGGCGGTCAGATCATTCATGCGCCTTCGGACACCTTGGCGAACTACGCGGATGACCCTCCGCGACTCTGGGTTCAAAAGCTCTCGCGTGCCTCTACGCCTGCCGAGAGACCGCATGAAGAATCCTCCACTCCCGGCCCCGCCCGGCCAAATGTGTCCGGATATCCCGAGTTGCGTCGAAGGCCCTCCGTGGCCGTGGACTCGAGAGCATGTAGCAATCGATGTACATCCGGACGACGCCGTCCTCGAATCGGGCGCTGAGCTTTTGGCGGTGGTCCATGCTCGGAGCCTGGACCACATCTATATAGCCGGCGTCCATACAAATATCTGCATCCTGGATAGGCCATTTGGAATCAAGCAGCTGGTCCGCTGGGGTATCTCATGCGAACTTGTCAGCGACCTTACCGAGGCGATGCCGGCAACCTACACTCCTTTGGTTGTTAATTACATTCGCCAGCACTGGTGTCCGGCGGTCGAGAGTCGCGACGTTCAACCCACAGGTTCAACCAGTTAGAAAGAACTTGAGCACTGGCCCGGATGCAGGGTGGTTCTCGTCGGGCCGCAGACTGCGTCTTCGATGATTTGTTCCTAATGTTCCGGCTCGGTCACGTACAGTGTGCGATGCGTTCAGAAAGTGACGTCGATGTCTCGGTTGAGCATCGCGGAACGGCTCTCGAGTCGCAGGCACTGCATAACGCCGCTGGTCCCGCCCGACGCATGACAACGGACCACTTACCGCCCAGGTGGCCTCAGGAGGGGCGGGATAGCTCGGGCTGCGGCGGGGGCGGATGCCCGTCGACGGAGCACAACTCGTTCGGGCCACCGGGTGGTCCTCACCGCCGTCACGGTCCCCCCGAGTTGTCGCCGAACCCTCAGCGGCTTCGGTTCACGGAATCGGTATGCTTAGCGCGTAGTATGAGGCCGCAGTGGATGTTGACACGCTAAGTCGGCAGGACCTGAGCTACGTCAAGGAGCTATTCGCGGTCGAGGGGGATAGCAACACCTCCAGCCGCGTGCGGTCTGACCACTGAGTTCGGAGAAAGCGGAGCCTAGAGTGATGGGCGGGATGCGGGATGACTAACCCGAAGCCAAGACTAAAGGGCTTGTATGTCATGGACGACGACATCTGGCCGGAAGTTTATGATGAAGCGGTTCGCCAAGCGATCAGCGCGCACGTGAACGTCGATCATCCTCAACTAAACGCCGCGAGGCTGCGCGAGCATCTTGATCTGCTCGAAGATGTCGATGTCCTCCTGTTGAGCTGGGGTGCTCCTGTTCTGGACGCGGAGGTCCTCAGATCGGCTCCCCGACTGAAGGCGGTGTTTTACGCTGCCGGATCGGTGCGAAATATCTGTACTCGGGAATTCTGGGAGCGTGGGCTTCCGATCGTGTCGGCCAAGCGTCAGATCGCGCGCCAGGTGGCAGATTTCACCGAAGCAGTTATATACCTCTCTCTCAAGCACGCTTGGGCCTGCGCGATCGAGGCACGGAACCGAAAGGAGTGGGTGACAGCAAAGGACGGCTCAGGCATCAGCGGATCCACTATCGGCGTTGTGTCGTTAGGTGCGGTCGGGCAGGCCGTGTGCCAACGATTGGCTGGGTTGGAGTACAGAGTCATCGCCTTTGATCCGTATGCCGACGAGGGCATGGTCCAAGCCGTTGGTGTGGAACTGGTGAATATCCAAGAACTCTTCTCAAGGGCGGACGTTGTGACCTTGCACGCGCCCTCTTCTTCCGGAGACGGAGCACATGGTGGGCAGAGATGAACTTGAGTCAATGAAAAGGGGTGCGACGCTCGTCAACACTCCGCGAGGTGGCCTCGTGGATGAAGAGGCGCTAATTGCAGTTCTCGAGAGGCGTCCGGACTTTATTCGCGTTCCTGGACGTGACGGATCCGGAACCTCCTCTAGCCGATTCACGTTTGTATGAGCTTCCGAACGTGTTAGTAACTCCACACATCGCCGGAAACATCGGTGTCGAGCGCCGAGCGTTGGGCAGTTGCATCGCTGACGAGGTTCAACGTTTCGCAACCGGCGAACCCTTGATATACGCCGTGGATAGTTCCAAGCTGGAGATTAGCGCTTGAGGCCGCAGAAGCCAGAGGTCGGCTGGCTCCATCCGCAAATCCAAGGCAAGCGAGGACAATGTGCCTCCAGCTCAAAGACCATCGGATATCTGGTTAGCGTTGCCGGCAACGAATTGAGCGTGTCTAGTCCCGGCTAGGAGGCTCGCGCTCGGTTCTACTTCTCGATTCGTTCCCAAACTGGGCCGCGCAGCGTCGGCCACAAGATTTTGGTGGCCACTCGAAACAGCGATGACACCCTGGGGGGATCCTCTGATCGATGGTGGACGGATCTCCGGTCGTGCTACGGCTGGTGGTAGCCCCCCGGTGAACCTCCGGGTTACAGGTTCGAGCCCGATTTCGCGGCGAGCGCTCGACGTCGGAGCGTGCCCGCTCAGTCTACTGGCCGGTTGGCCGGCTGCGTGCAGGCGCCCCAAGAATTCTACATGAATTCTACTCGCAAGGTAGTCGGTGAGCAGAACGTGCGTTCCATTTGACCCCGGGTCGATGTTCGATTACCCTTTCGACGGGTAACCTCAGAGGCGGGAACAGACGGCCGTTACAGGGGAGGGCGACATGCCAGCCACGCGTAGGTATTTCAAGTTTGGGGCTCTATTGGCTTCCGTGGTCGGGGTCTTCGCGGCAACGAGCCCGGTTGCTGCGGGGTCCACGCTCAGCCCGAAGGTGGCCTCTGGGCCGCTTCCAGCGAACACGGTCGTCGTCTCGTATGACTTCGGTGGATCTTGGCCTTGCTCGTTCAACCCGTTCCTCGGGGGCCAGCAGTTTCTCTCATTTGGAAATATTTATGAACCGCTCATGTTTGTCAATTCTTTGCAAAGTGGTAAGACAACGCCGTGGCTGGCGAGCGGGTATTCCTGGAGCAATGGCAACGATACCCTAACGTTCACAATTCGCTCCGGGGTCAAGTGGTCGAGTGGCCAGCCGTTTTCACCGGCGGATGTTGTTTTTACCTTTGATCTGCTGAAGAAGTATCCCGCGCTCGGATCTAGACGGTGTGTGGTCGGTCCTGACGAGCGTTTCTCAAAAGGGCAACAATCAGGTAGTCTTTAATTTCAAGTCGCCCGAGATTCCGTACTTTCTGTTCATTGCCGATCAAACTCCCATAGTTCCGCAGTATATCTGGTCGAAGGTCTCTAACCCATCGACCTACACGGACTCCAATCCCGTCGGTACCGGCGGATTTGTACTGCAGAGTTGCTCCCCGGAGACGATGATCTTCGTAAAGAACCCCAATTACTGGCAGCCAGGCCTGCCGAAGGTCGACAAATTGGAGATGCCGGACTTCAGTGCCAATGGTCCATCCAACAGTCTGCTAGAGACGGGTGGTGCTAACTGGGGAGGGGAGTTCATCCCCGATATAACCCAACTTTATATCGATAAGAGCCCCTACTACCACTCCTGGCAGCCGGTCTTGGGCGCCCAGGATCTAGTTATCAATACGACGGTCCCTCTGCTCAACAATGTCAAGGTTCGACAGGCGATGGTTTACGCTCTCGACCTACCCCACGTGGCCGCGATCGGAGAGAACGGTCAGGTGCCCGCGCAAAGCCAAACGGGACTTATTGTGCCGCTCTTCTCGAGCTGGCTGGATAAGCCTTTAGTGGCTAAGTATGACTATCACTATGACCCAGCCAAGGCGATCAGCATCCTGAAATCAGCAGGCTTTAAGAAGAACGGCAGTGGTGTCTTCGTCTCACCCTCTGGCAAGCCTCTGTCCTTCACCTGTGTCGAAACGACAGGTGAGACGAACGAGATCGCCGACCTCCAGATAATGACTCAGGAATGGAAAGCCGTTGGCATCGATGTGACCCCGGACATCCTGTCATCGGCCGCGGCCAACTCTGATGCCATTTTGGGCCACTTCCAACTGAGCTACGAGCCGCCCGGTGGGGTTCAGGGTCCCACGCCGTACTACGTCCTGAACGAGATGCTGTCGAGCTCCCTGACCGCGCCTATCGGCAAGACAGCGGCAACGAACTTCTCGCGCTACTCCAGCCCCTCCACCGATTCTCTGCTTAGCGCTTTTAGCACAGCGTCCACGGCCACCGCTCAGCACGCCATAATCGACAAGCTGGAAGGTGTCATGCTCCAGCAGGTGCCCGTGATCCCGGTCGTGGGCAACCCGAACTGGTATCAGTACGACACCCAGCAGATGATCGGCTGGCCTACCCCTGGGGACCCGTACGCACAGCCCGGTCCATCGACCTTCCCTGACTGGGGCATCGTCCTTCTCCACCTGCATAGCCGGTAGGAGGAAGGGGAGACATGGGCGGTCGCCCAAGGGGGGCGTTCTTCAGCTAAGCACTTATGCACGGTTCCTACCAAGACGTCGATCCCGAGGCGGCCCACTCGTCGTTGCCGCCGAGCCGGGACTCGTTCGGCGGTCTGGATGGGCTCGGCGACGACTGATATAGTTCCTGGTCGAGCATGCGTCACGCGAGTAGACTCCAAGTGAGATTTATAGGCCGGCGCTTAGTATTCTTCGTCGTAACGCTCTGGGCGTGCCTTACGATTACTCTTTTTCTCCCCGGATGATGCCCGGCAATCCGCGGATGCCATGATGTCGCACTTCCGGGGTCAGATAACTCCCAACAGCCTAAAGGCTCTGGAGGTCGCCTTCGGAATCGACACCAAACAGAGCCTCCCGCTGCAATATGTCGACTATCTGAAGAATTGTTTTACAGGAAACTTCGGCACATCGATTACCTTCTTTCCTCAGCCCGTTAGCCATGTTGTGCTTCAAGCCATGCCCTGGACGCTCGGCCTGGTGGGCGTCACGACGGTTTTGGCGTTCCTTCTCGGAACGGTTGTGGGAATTATCAGCGCCTGGCGTAGAGGTAGTCGCCTTGACGGCATCCTTCCTCCTTTGCTGGTTCTAACATCATCATTTCCTTACTTTTTTGTGGCAATTGTGTTCGTGTATGTTTTCGCCTTAACTTTGAAGTGGCTTCCGTTGTCGTTCGTGTTCTCGGTGGGAGCGACCCCGATGTGGTCATTGTCCTACGCCGGTGATGTACTCGATCATGCCATTCTGCCTGCATTTACAATTCTAATTACGTCCATTGGGGCTTGGGTGTTGACAATGCGCAACAATATGCTTGCCACCCTCTCACAGGATTACGTGCGAATGGCAAGAGGCAAAGGGTTGTCTCCGACGCGCATTATGCTCGATTATGCGGCGCGCAATGCGATCCTTCCGAGCGTCACAGGGTTTGCAATTGCGCTGGGCTTCGTGGTTAGCGGTGCAATTCTGGTGGAGTTTGTGTTTGCGTACCCCGGGGTAGGGGACATGCTCCTACAAGCGGTACAGAACGAGGACTATCCCCTTATGCAGGCACTGTTCCTTTTTATTACCGTGGCGGTACTTGTGGCCGTGCTCATTATGGATTTCGCGACCGCGATTCTCGATCCGCGCACGCGGTCTGATGTCTGACGCCGAGCTCGGGGCTGGAGAGACGGCGGCGATGAGCGGAGCGGCCACTGCTAGTGACGAAGGAGGGCGCTACCGTCGATGGCTGCAATCCTCCGCTACAGGAAGTGTTCTTCGGGGGTTTTTTGCCAATCGTAAGGCACTGATCGGAGTTGTTCTGCTCGCGTTGTTTGTAGCAGTCGCGCTATTTGCAGGTTTCATCGCGCCGTACAGTCCCTCGTCCGAAACGTTCGCAAGCGGAGCGCGGCCGTCGATGGGGCATATCCTCGGCACGACAACCTATGGACAGGATATATTTTCCCAACTCGTTTGGGCCACGCGCGCGAGTCGGTGCTCATCGCAACCGTGGCGGGCCTGATAGCGACGGCGCTATCGGTGATTGTAGGTGTCTCGGCAGCTCTGATTGGAGGATGGGGAGATTCGGGTCTGTCCCTCGTTATCGATACGTTCCTGGTTATTCCCGCCTTTCCACTGGTTATAGTGATCGCTACGTATGAGAAGAACGGCGGGAACGCCGTGTTGATCGTTGTGTTGGTGGTGACAGGCTGGGCTTTCGGAGCGCGGCAGTTACGGTCGCAGGCATTATCCCTGCGCAATCGAGATTTTCTTTTGGCGGCAACGATACGGGGTGAACGGCGGATCAGGATCATAGTGTTTGAGATGCTTCCAAGTATGACATCGTTGATCGTCGCGATTTTCTTGTCGACTGCTCTTTATGCGGTATTGGCCGCTGCGGGGTTACAGTTCATTGGCCTCGGCAATCCGAATAGTGAGAGCTGGGGCACGATGCTGTATTGGGCTCAGAACAATGATGCTATTCAAATCGCTCCACTGTGGGAGATCGCGCCTGGCGTATGTGTGGCACTCTTGGGGGCTGCGTTCGGACTGTTAAATTATGCCTTCGACGAGGCAAGCAATCCGGCGCTGCGAGCACGTAGGAGGCGGCATGGCCACAGATGACATCCTGGAGGTGCGCGACCTTTGTGTTGATTATGTGACCGAGGCAGGAACCGCGCGGGCCGTCGATCATGTCAGCCTGAACCTTGCTCGGTCGGAGTTCTTGGGCGTGGTGGGAGAGTCAGGGTGCGGTAAGTCGACGCTCGTCTTCGCGATCGCGCAGTTGTTGGCAGCGCCGGCAGAGATCGTCGCCGGGAGCGTATCGTTCAAGGGGACCGAGATGGTCGAATTGGCGGAGGGCAAGCTTCGAGCGCTTCGTTGGCGCGATCTCTCGATCGTGATGCAGAGTGCGATGAATGCGTTGAATCCGGTCAAACGGATTGAGGCGCAGTTCCAGGACGCCCTTAGGGCACACGGAGTGTCCCGCCGGGACCGTGAGTTCATTCGTGCGCGGAGCGCGGAAGTGTTCCATCTGGTTGGCATCGATCCCGCCCATCTTCGTAGCTATCCGCATCAGTTATCTGGCGGCATGCGGCAACGGGCGATGATCGCCATGGCTCTCCTCTTTTCGGCTGAGCTTATTATTATGGACGAGCCAACATCGGCGTTGGACGTTGTTGCCCAGCGGGCGTTGATGCTCCGGATTCGTGAGCTGCAAGACAGCCTGGGCTTTGCGGTGATCTTCGTTACACACGATTTATCGCTGGTCAGTCACTTTTCGGACCGGTTGGCTGTCATGTACGCCGGTCAGCTGTATGAATTAGGCCCGACTCGGGCCGTGTTTGACGTTCCTCGGCATCCGTATACGAAGGGGCTGCTGGACGCGTTCCCGTCGATACGTGGGCAGCGAGTGCCGCTACTTGGTATAGCGGGAAGTCCGCCCGACCTTACTCGACCGCCGCATGGTTGCCGCTTTGCGCCCAGGTGCCCGGATGTGATCCACGAGTGCAAGGCAAAGCTGCCGCTTTTGTACGAAGCCGGCGAGTCGAAGGTGCGCTGCTTCCAGTATCAGGAAGACGGCCCGTTTCGAGTTAGGAACGGGCAGCGCGTCGGACAAACAGCTGGCGGGGACGACAATGTTATCGGGGAGCGCGGGGTCACGAGGACGGCGGTTCATGTCTCAAGCGACCGGGCGAGCTCTCTGGGTGAGCTGAGCGGCGATCTCGTAGGCGAACCCCAGACCGCTCCGACGCAGTTGAGGCAGGAAGGCGGCGTCGACGCCGGGGAGGAACGGGCGATCCTTCGCACTGCAGGATTGTCCCAACACTTTCGTATCGGCGGTCTGTGGGGCGGTCACGTACTTCACGCTGTTGATGATGTCAATCTGGTGGTACGGGAGCGCGAGATAGTGGCAGTTGTGGGTGAGAGTGGGAGCGGGAAGAGTACACTTGCGCGACTGCTCGCACGAGCGTACCGCCCAACGAGCGGCGAGATCTACTTCCATGGCCGAGCACTGAGTACGCTGAAGTCTCGCCCCGACCTGTTGGCGTATCGCGCCGCCGTCCCGATGGTATTTCAGGACCCCTACGGATCAGCTAATCCGAACTACCGCGTCTCCTATGCGCTATCGCGAACGGTCAAGCTGCATCGGCCGGACATCAGGGAAAAGGAGATGAAAGCTGAGATCGAGCGAGTTTTGGAAGCGGTGGAGCTGGCGCCAGCGCGGATAGTTAGGAACAAATATCCACATGAGTTGAGTGGTGGTCAGAGACAGCGCGTGGGGTTTGCACAAGCGCTCCTATCTCGTCCGCAAGCAATTTTGGCCGATGAGCCCGTCTCAATGCTCGACGTGTCAATACGCATCGGTTTGCTCAACCTCATGGACGGGCTTCGGAAGGATGAGGGGGTGTCCTTTTTCTACGTTACCCACGATGTCGCCAGTCCGCGTTATGTAGCCGACAGACTTGTCGTGATGTACGCGGGTAGTATCGTGGAGAGCGGAGCTGTCGAAGACGTGCTCCAGCACCCACGCCATCCGTACACAGAGCTGCTTCTGGCAACGGTCCCCGATCCGCGGGTCCCCCTTGCCGCCTCGCTGAACACGACCGGTGAGCCAGCGAAGGTCATCGACCCAGGAGAGGGTTGCCGATTCCGGGATCGTTGCTCTTACGCAGTCGAGATGTGTGAGTCAGTCACGCCCCTCTTGCGGGACGTGGGTTATCGGCACGAGGCGGCGTGCCATTTAGCAACGTCCGACGGATTGCCCCGGACGGGCGGGTCGTCCGACCGAATGGTCGGGTAGGCCAGTTCTGGCCGGCGAATCGACTTATGAGTGGCAGCACCGGTGGGTAAGAAATGGGCACGGTCCAGAGGGGACCTGGCGTGGGGTCCGCACGCGTCGTCGTGCTGCCGAAGGGTGCACCAGCCAGGCGGACGCGTTGACCGAGCTGTCGGCCACGACGGTGAGGCGAGTTAATCCGGACACTGAATCGAGTAGTCCTGATATCACCTAGGCCAGGAAGCAAAACCTTGGTCCCGATGGGGAACAGAAAGCTCGGCCGCCGCCAGCCTGGCCGGGCCTGAGACGCGTCCTGCACACGGGCAAGGGTCAAGAGAGGGATTCCCCTAGCGGTTTTCTTGTATCCGTAGAACGCATGTCCACGGCCACGGTCAGAAACTTGATCTGCGGGCAGAGCATAAGCACCCCCGGCCGCGATCGCGACATACGTGCCGCCGAGGTGTCTCCTCTGAACAGCCAGCACGGCCGAAGATACGTGCCCGGAACACTCGAGTTGTCTCCGGGCTCCCGCGTGAGGCGTACCTGGCTGAACCAGCCTGCTAATGAGAAACGCCGACCGTGTGGCCAGTGGCGGGCGATCCCAATCAGAACGAACGTTGGGAGTGGTAGACGGGTCAAAGGCGAGGCGGGGGAGGGTGCAGGCGCCGCTGCCCCGGTACTTTGCGCCATTTGACCGGCAGGCCGTCGGCGTTGGGCACCCGCGTCCCGGGCGGCGGTGAAGGAGGGAGGGGTACCCTTCGGGGCTCGTCCCGGTCCGCACTGGCCGCCGGCGGCAACCGGTTGGCGGGGCGCACGGCCCACCGGGATTCACAGAACGGCGGGTAGGCCCACCAGGGCGTCAATTGCACAATCTCAGGGGGGCGGGCGCCGTTGATCATGATGGCGGCACCGGCGGGAAGGCTGTGGGCCCGGTCGACCGGTAGGCGCGGCTGCAGGCGGGACGAGTACGTCAGAGAGGCGGAGGGGTGGGGCGACCACCAGGCCGACGTGTTGAGGGAGCGGACGGCCACGTCGCCCTGGCCGGCCAGCCGTGACACGGTATCGAGGGTGCGGATGTCACCGATGCCAGGGAGCAGCACCTTGGTCCCGAAGAGCGAAAAGAAACCGTCCGCCGACGGGCCCGAGCGCGCCCTGGCCTGCGAGAGGTCCTGCAGGCACGCAAGTGTGAGGAGGCCCTGTCCGCCGCCCTCGCTGACCATGGCGGGAAGGTCGGGCAGCGGGGCGATGTTGGCCACCTCGTCGAGCAGTAGCGTTACCGGCAGGCGCAACGTGCCCTGATTGGCGGAGCGGTAAGTGGCGGCCCGCACTTGTTCCAGGAACGCCACTACCACCGGCGCCACCAGGGCCTGGTACCGAGCCGGCGCCGCGACATAAACCGTGTCCGCCCCGATAGGAAAGCCTGTGGGGTCGAAGTTCGGCCCCTCGGCCAGCTGCGATGCTCGCGAGGAACGGTAGGCCGAAAGGACACCGGCCGTGGTCGAGAAGATGCCACTTCGCTCTCGCTCCTCGGTCGCTGCTATGCCGGCGAGCACGTCGACGGCTATGTCAGCGCCCTCTAACCCGGCGTTCCCGATCAGGGCCATCGGCGTGTGGATGTCGTGGCGCAGCACCCATGTGAGGACCTGGCGCATTCCGGTACCTGCTGCTGCCGCCGCGTGGAGCAGCGGCCCGAGAAGCGCCTCGCTCCGCTCAGTCCAGTGCGCGCTGTCGCCGTAAGCCCCGTGAGGCCGGGCTGCGGCGGTCATGACCCTGGCCGTCACGAGCGCTTCCTCCCACGAGTACGAAGCGTCTACCGGCGACCACCTGATCAGCCCCACCCCCGGGGGAGGTTCGGTTGTCCCTGTCGGGTCGAGCAGCCAACAGCGGCCGAGCTGCGCGCGGCTGGCCAGGGTGGCCTGGAGGACGTCGGCTTTGGTCGACGTGACCAGGACGGGGCCGGGGGCGGCCAACACGTTGGGCACAACCAGGGTCGATGTCTTGCCGGAACGGGGCGGGCCCAGCACCAGCGCCGACTGTTGTGGCCCGGCCCAGATGAGCTGCCGGCCGTCGGTACCGATGTAGAGCTGCGGGCCGTTGACGGCCAGATTGGCCTGCATCTGGCGAAGGCTGATGTCGGGCGCCCAGCTCACGCCGCGGAGAGGTGACGGTCGGCCGTAGAGGCACAGGCATCGTTTTATGCTATATCATGTATTTTCTCGCCGAGTCCCCAAACATCCAATTTGCCGAAGCACCCACTGACTTAGTAGTTTCTATGGTTATAATGGGTAGACTAGAGAAGGGTACCCTGAAGGCCTCGAAACCCGGGAGCTACGAGGTCAACGGGTCGTAATGGCAGACCGGCCGAACATTGTCTTTTTCCACGTCGACAACCTCGGCATGGGGGAGCTTGGTTGCTACGGCGGCGGGATCCTCCGCGGTGCCGACACCAAGAGGATCGACCGGTTTGCGTCCGAGGGCTTGAAGCTGTCGCATTACGTGGTCGAGCCGCAATGCACGCCCACCCGCTCCGCGCTCATGACGGGCAGGTACCCGATCCGCTCTGGCAACCACACCATTGCGCTCGGTGGCAACGACGGCGGCCTCGTCGCCTGGGAGCGGACCCTTGGGGACATTCTTTCCGAGGCCGGCTACGCGACGGCGTGCTTCGGCAAGTGGCACGTTGGTGCCGAGGACGGTCGTTGGCCTACCGATCACGGCTTTGACGAGTGGTACGGCCCGCCCCGTACGTACGACGAATGCCTGTGGCCGGGCGACCCGCTGTACGACCCGGACCGGGACGGACGATCCTACATGTACGAGGGACGACGCGGCGATGGCGTTCGCGCCTGATCGACCAACAACTCGACCTCGATGTCAAGAGGGACTGCGACCTGGAGTACCGGCGCCGTGCCTTCGACTTCATTCACCGAAGTGTCGGGTCGCAGAAGCCGTTCTTCCTGTATTTCAACCATTCACTAATGCATTTTCCGATGGTCCCTCGAGATGAGTTCCGCCGGCGGAGCTCCAATGGCGACTGGGGCGACTGCTTGCTCATGCTCGACCATGACTTTGGGGCTGTCCTCGACCACCTCGACCAGCTCGGCATCGCCGCCAGCACGATCGTGGTTTTCGCCGGGGACAACGGGGCCGAGGACCATCTGCTCGGCCGCGGCACCTCAGGTTTTTTCGACGGCTCTTACTTCAGCTCGGCCGAGGGCGGGGATCCGCACCCCGTGCTTGGTGCGATGGCCCGGCCACATTACCCCCGGGGGCGAAACCGGTGAGATGGTGCACGTAACGGACGTGTTCACCACGCTGCTTGGGTGGGCGGGCTGCCAGATCCCGGACGACCGGGTGATCGACGGTATCGACCAGGGCGCACTCCTGCTTGGCCGCCAGCAGGCTTCCGCCCGCGATGGGTGCCTCGTTTGGCTTAACGACGAGCTTCACGCCGTCAAATGGGGGAACTTCAAGGTCAGTTTCAAGCGCCAACAGTATTTCCACGCTCCGGAGCTCCCGCTCGGTTTCGCCCGGATCGTCAACCTGCTCGAGGACCCCAAGGAGCGGGAACCGGTCAACCAGACTTATGTTCGCTGGTGGGTTATGCAGCATGCCCGCCGGCTTGTCCGCCAGTTCGAGCAGAGCGTCGAACGGGAGGCGCTAGTCCCGGCCGGCGCACCGCTCAGCTTCGTACCGGCCCGGGGACAGGAGCCGGGGGGCACAACTTCAGCCTTGACATATATAAGTGGACGTTGATATAACAAATTTCCGTGCATGCGTTCGAGGTGGTCGGCGACCCGGTCCGGCGACGCATACTCGAACTGCTGGCCGAGGACGACCTCTCTGCTGGCGCGCTTGGCGACGCTATCCAGCGTGAGTTCGGCATATCGCAGCCCGCCGTATCGACGCACCTGCGCGTGCTGCGGGAGGCCGGGTTCGCCCGGGCGCGGGCCGAAGGTACTCGTCGGCTATACGCCCTCGATCCTGGAGGCCTGCAGGAGGTGGACGCCTGGCTCGACCACTTCCGGCAGCTCTGGGCTGCGCCACTCGACGCACTGGCCACAGAGCTCGCCCGAGGCCGGAAGCAGCAGCAAGCTCGCGCCACGGCTCCGTCGGCACGAAACCCAAGCGCCCGAAGACGAAAGGCTGATCCATGATCCAGGTGATCGAACAGGTCCAGGCTGCGCATCGTCGGGTCCTCGCTCAGGACGACGAGCGGGGCGAGGTCCGTTCGGTCGTCATCAGCCGGACGTTTGGCGCCGGTGTTAGCGAAGTCTGGGAGGCGTGCACGAACCCGGAGCGGATAGCCCGGTGGTTCCTCCCTGTTACCGGCGACCTACGGGTCGGGGGGCACTACCAGCTCGAAGGGAACGCCCGGGGGACGATCGACCGTTGCGACCCACCTACGACTTTCGCGGCGAGCTGGGAATTCGGCGGCCAGGTTAGCTGGATCGAGCTTCGGCTCACACCGCAAGAGGGTGACACAACCATTTTCGAGCTGGTCCATACCGTCCCGGCCGACGACAAATGGGGCGAGTTCGGGCCGGGTGCGGTCGGCCCTGGTTGGGACCTCGCCCTCGTTGGGCTCGCCGCCCTGCTGACTGTGTCCGAGGGCGCTTCAGTGGACGGGCGAGGCGGGATCTCTCCGACGTGGACAAGTACCGATGACGGCATCCGTTGCACCCGCCTGAGCTGCGACGGTTGGCACCGGGCCAACCTGGCCGCCGGGACCGCCGAAGAGGACGCCCAGGCCGCCGCCGACCGGACGGCGTCCTTCTGGCTACCCTCGTCCCGCTAGTTTGGCGAGCTCGACGCGGCGGCGGTCAGCGGCCCGGCATGAGCCTCCTGGCGCACGGACCGCACCGACAACAAGTAGTACGAGACACCGCCAACGATCAACCCGAAGAGCCAGCTGAAGTCGGCCCCATGGGTGCGGTTGGAGAAGAAAGAGCTGTATGCGGGGAAGTAGAACGCGGCGTCGATCCAGGTCATCGCTGCGAACATGCCAAGGCCCAGGGCGATGAGCGCCCTCCAGTTGATGCCTCCATTTCTCCAGTAGACGCCGCCCCGCCTGGCGGCCAGGGAATTTAGGTCATAGCGCCTTCGGCGCAACAGGTAGTCCACCATGAATATCCCGAACCACGGACCGAGCCATACCACGATGTAGTCAAGGAAGCCCGACAAGTCGGTGTAAAAGCTTCCCTTGAAGATAACCAGGGCGGCTACCGCGCCGGAGATGATGGTGTCGACGATGACCGCCCCCCAGCGCTTGAGGGGGAGCCCGAGGGCCTGGAGGGTGACGCCCGATGAGTACAGGTCGATGGTGTTGATGCAGAACAGCTGGGGGAGGGCCAGGACAAGGAACGGCCAAAAGAACCAGCTGGCAAACGCGTCCGGCAGCCCGGTGGCGGCGGAGGCGCTCGGGCTGATCAGGTAAGCAGTGGCACCCAGGAGCTCGAGCAGCACGGACGGGATCAGCCCACCGAGCGCGGCCGCCCAGATCGTCTTGGCCTTCGGGGTGTCGCGGGGAAGGTAGCGCGAGAAGTCGGCGGCGTTCTCGGTCCAGCCGAGCCCCCCGGCCGAAACAATGAGCACGATGGCCGTGGTCCACAACCACCAGGAGTCGGTGAAGCCTTTCGGCAGGTGGAGGTGGCTGGGATGTGCGTGCGGGATCACCAGGACGGCCATGATGGCGAACACGACTATGAACACATAGGAGAGGTAACGCAGCACCCGGGTGATCGTGGCGTGGCCGAGGAAGGGGACCACGAACTGGACGGCGACGGCCAGCACAATGATTATCGCTTTGCCGGCGTTATCTACGTGAACGCCTTCGTGGCTGAACATGGCCACAACGATCAGGACGATGAGTACGATGCCCTCGATTTCGAAGCCGACCTGAGTCACCCAGTTGAACAGGGACGGCACCCGGTTCCCGTTGCGGCCGAAGGGGGCCCGGCTGACCATGAAGGTCGTGGTCCCCGTCTCGGGCCCTGGAAGGCTGGCCCAGCCGAGGAACAGGTAGGCGAGGTTGCCGACCAGGATGGCACTGACGGCCTGCAGGTAGGAGAGCCCGAAGGACAGTATGAGAGCGCCGTACACCACAAACTCGACGTTCCAAATCGCCCCTGCCCACATCCAGAACAGCCCCGACGGTTTCATGGGCCGTTCCGCCTCAGGGATCAGCTCGATGCCGCGTTGCTCGAGCGAAAAGGCTTCGTAGCGCTCCGAGCTAGGCGGAGCGTCGAGCTCCATCTGGCCAGTCCCAGCGGTAGCGGTCAGGTTTAGAGCGTCGGCCATGGCCCTCCCTTTCCGAAGCGTGCCCGCCTTTGCGGCCCTGTTACCTTCGAAAGCCCTCCCTTAACTCGGAAAGGCCCCGTTCCTCTGAAAGCGTGGCACTCGGGACGACCGCCCTCGAGGCCACCGTGGTCCTTCGTGCACGCCCGGACATCGTCGTCCTCGCCTACGGACGATACTACGGGGCGGGGCCCGACCATGGCTTTCGGCTCGGCGAGGGAGTCAGACGTTGGTTGTCGGCCGGCCTCGGAGCTCCCGGTCTATAAGGTCGAGGACGACGTCGTCCTGGAGAGCATCGAATTTCCGAGCGAAAAGCTTGACCTCTCCTCCGGGCACGGTGCTGCCTCCGAGCGGGCCAGGCTCCGCCCGGCCGAGTGCAGCCGCCTCCAAGCGAGTAAAGTCCTGACGTTCCAATACTTTTGGGTGAGCCGCCCCCGGATCCCAGTCCGTGAACCAAAGGTTGGCGGGCGAGATGTCGTCCGACATGGGCGAGCTCATGGCCAGGCTCTGGACGAACAACTCATCCGGCGCCCAGGTCCGCCGAAAAAAGCTGACCAGCTCAGGGCGACGGCGGACTTCCTTGAACAGCCACCGGGCCAGCGGCCTGGCGATGACCATCTCGGCCGCGCCGTAATACGGGGTCAGCTTACCGGGCGGCCGCCGGCTCATCGGGATCGACAGGCGCCTTGACCTCAGTGGAAAATGCCAGTTACGCAGTCGCGACATGCCGCCGTCTTTGTCCCCAATGAAACTCACCGGTACCGGGTCATGCGGTACAAAGGAAACATCGCGGTATTCGTCTAAAAGGCGGCGATATGCTCCGGCGGACGCAGTGGATAGTCCTCCCCTGACATTCTCACCAAATGCGAACAACCCAGTTTAAGGTAGAGTTCTATGCCATTGAGCGTCGCCTGGACAAGGCCCCACGATGCCCACCCTGACCGGACGCGAGGGGCCAGCGTGACGTTCTGATTCACTCCCACGAGCCGACAAAACTCGCTCCACGCTGGCACTCTCGCTCGCGCGTCGACGTGTAGCAAAACAGGGTGAGGAGCAAGTGCTCCGACGAGCCTTGCCGCTTGACCCGGCTGCCTGTGAGCCAGGACGAGGAAACATGGGGACCTTCTAGCCATAGGGGAAGACCTACCCATCTACGGCGTTGCCACACCACTCTCTCACATCATCTCATGAAGTCACCTGCTGCGCCTTGTCTTCCCGAGGCCTCATACCGAGCGCCATGTCCATCAATGCGCGGAGTGGCGACTTATAGACTATGCGCGTTGGCCGCCTTGTAAGACGGGGCTAAATTATGGCCAGCCCTGGGTTGAGACTTGCGGCTCAGGTTTCGACTCACGAGGAGACAAACCCATGCACTCGCTCCCCAGGGCAAGCGAGCCCGCTCTCTTGTTCAGCACGACGGAAGGCACGGATCTTTGCCGCTCCTCTGGCCGCGGCTGTGTTGTTTGCCGGGGCCTGGACGGTAGGTACGGCAGGGCCGGCCCTGGCCGCCGCAAAGACGTCCACGGAACCAAAAGTCCTGAACTGCGGCACCGGAAAGGGGCTAACAAAGCCCACATCTCTCACCGTCGCCTGCGCCGACGGCAACAACGTGGCCAAGAGCCTATCCTGGTCCAAATGGGCCAGTACGGGTGCCACCGCTAAAGGCGTCGACACGTGGAACCCGTGTACCCCGACTTGCGTCGCAGACAAGAAGTGGGACAGCGCAGATGCCAACTTTGACTTAAGCGACGCTGTGCATACTTCAAAAGGGCTCCTGTTCGAAAAGCTATCGGTCGATATCACCGGGAAGACCCCGAAAGGGGTGGCCCGGAGCTACGTCGTCACCGAGACACCGGTTTCCAGCTCATGGCCGCTCGGTGCTAAAGCACACCCGGATTATTTAGCCTGCGTTACCGGCCCACGTTTGTGCATTCTCTATCTGTCGGCAGGGACAGGCGAAAATCGCAACCGCAGTTTTCAGCCCATCGCGATTGACGGGGTCAAAAATGACGCTAGCTTTGGCGCCATGGTCCGCCGGCACCTCTGGGTTAGCGGGCGGGTACAGGGTGTTTGGTTCCGGGGAAGTTGCGCCGAGGAAGCCAGTGGACTGGGCGTATCGGGGTGGGCCCGCAACCTTCCTGACGGTCGTGTCGAAGTCGTGGTGGAGGGTGAGGCCGACGCCGTGGACAGGCTGGTCCAGTGGTGCCGCCACGGACCTCCCTACGCGCACGTAACAAGCGTCGAGGACCGTTCGGAACCGCCGGAAGGCCTGACCGGCTTCGCGGTCCACTAAAGACCCGAGGCGGCTAAGGCTTGAAGTCCGCCAGTGGCCGTCGAGCAGTGCCGCCACTGGCCCTCGGGCTGCGCCTGGGCGCACGTTGGTGATCTGCCTGGTCAGGCCACCTTTTCCCGCCCGCTGTCCAAGGATCCTTGACGTCGGCTGACTATCACCATAGGATCGATAAATCTGATCGATTTAGTCAGATATTGGTCCCACGGTCAGGTCCCGCCCGGCCGGTGGCACGGGCATGACGAGAGCCACGGCTCATAAGGAGGCAGCGAAGCGTGACCGCAACGCAGATTTCGTCAGGCATATCGGTTTCTCCTTCGGGAGCCACTGTTGAACCAGTGGCCGGGCGGACCGGCGCCGAGATCACCGGGGTCGACATCTCACAACCTCTCGACGACGCGACTATCGAAGTCGTCCGGCAAGCGCTGGACACCTGGAAGGTGGTTTTCTTCCGGGACCAGAAACTCGACCACGCCGCTCAGATCGCCTTCGGGCGACGGTTTGGCCCGCTCACGTACGCCCAC
The DNA here is from genome assembly GCA_963754115.1 of uncultured Acidimicrobiaceae bacterium. Lineage (GTDB taxonomy): Bacteria > Actinomycetota > Acidimicrobiia > Acidimicrobiales > Palsa-688 > Fen-671. Next base: position 839,060 of record CAVWFC010000011.1, read on the forward strand.
CCCCACGACGACACCCCTCCGGACGGGTACCCGGAGATCTACACGGTCGATGACCGTCGTCTTTCCTCCCGGCTCGGCTTCGACGCCAAGGCCCGCCGGGCCCAGGCCCGTTCGTTGACCAGCGGGTGGCATACCGATGTCACCCCGGCCGTGAACCCTCCCGCCGGCTCGATCCTGCGGGCTGATGTCGTGCCCAGCTTTGGGGGCGACACCACCTTCACGAACCTGGTCGCCGTTTATGAAGGCTTGTCCCAACCCGTCCGGGCCTTCGTCGACACGCTTCGCGCCGAGCATCGCTACGGAGCCAACTGGCAGGGGTTCCGCCATGGCTACGACGGCTATGACAAGCGCATCGAAAAGAACAGCCTCGTCGCCATCCACCCGGTCGTGCGAGTCCACCCACGGACTGGCGAGAAGGCGTTGTTCGTCAACCCGGGTTTCGTAGACCACATCGTCGGTGTGTCGCCCATCGAGAGCCGGTGGATCCTCGAGCACCTGTTCAACGAGCTGATCCGCCCCGAGTACACAGTGCGCTTCCGATGGGCCCCGGGCAGCGTCGCTTTCTGGGACAACCGGGCGACGGCCCACCTGGCGCCTCACGACCTCGACCACCTCGAGGTTGAGCGCGTCCTGCACCGGGTCACCTTGATCGGCGAGGTCCCGGTCGGCCCCGATGGGCGGGAATCAGAGCTGGTCGAGGGCGTCCCCTTTGTCGAGACGCCGGTGTTCTCCGCCGCGGACTGAAGGCGCGGGCTAAGGCAGAGATGGCGACCACGGTCATCCCCCAAACCGTTGCAGCCGGCTCCGGCGTCCCTGCCTTGCCGGCAGACGAGGAAGGAGCCGTCCAGGAGCCACAGGCGCACGCGCACGACCAGACCGGCCCCACGGCGGGGCCCGCTCTTCCCCGTTCCGGGGGCAAAGCGCGCCGTCGTCTTGGCCGCCTGTCCCGGTCCCACGGCTGGAAACGCTGGCTCAGCCCCCTGGTCCTGCTGGCCCTCTGGCAACTGGCCAGCAGTACGGGCCTCGTTTCGGCGCAAAAGGTGCCCTCTCCGGCGACGGTCTGGAGTACGGCCATGCACCTCATCACCACCGACACCGCTGCTTACGGGACGCTCCAGGCGGGTATGGCCGCCTCGCTCGAGCGCATGGCGATCGGGTTTTCGCTGGGTGCCTCGGTCGCAGTTGTCGTGGCTCTCGTCGCCGGTCTCAGCCGCATAGGTGAACACGCGCTCGACCCGCCCATGCAGATGCTGCGCACGTTGCCCCTTTTTGGTCTTGTCCCGGTGTTCATCGTCTGGTTCGGGATCGGGCAGCTGCCCAAAGTGCTGCTTATCGCCCTGGCCGCCAGCATCCCCCTCTACCTCAACGTCTACGCCGGCATCCGCAGTGTGGACGCCCGACTCGGCGAGCTCGGGCATGTGCTCGGCCTCGGGCGTTTCGAGTTCGTCCGCCACGTCGTGCTCCCCGGTGCCCTGCCTCAGACCTTGGTCGGGCTGCGCCAGAGCCTGGGGGCGGCCTGGTTGGCCCTTGTCGTCGCAGAGCAGCTCAACGTGTCCAATGGCCTGGGGTTCATGATCAGCCAGGCCACTCAGTTCCTCCAGAACGACGTCATTTTTGTTGTCCTGCTGGTCTACACAATGTTGGGCCTGCTCACCGACGCCCTGGTGCGCCTCCTGGAAAGGAGGCCCTGGCATGGCGACGCGGGTTGCTGGGCTGACCTCGGCGCCGGCACGGCGCCACCGGCCGGCAGCCGACAACAGCGAGGACGCGCCGGTGGCCCGGGCTCGCGGCGTGTGCCGCGCGTTCGACGGCCGCATGGTGCTTCGGTCAGTTGACCTCGACATCGCCCCGGGGGAGTTCGTGGCCCTGCTCGGGCGGAGCGGTGAAGGAAAGTCGACTCTCCTGCGCGCCCTGGCCGGGCTGGACCGCGAGGTCTCCGGCGACCTCTCCGTCAGCGGGACCGTAGCGGTGGCCTTCCAGGACCCCCGCTTGCTGCCCTGGAAGAAGGTCCTGGCCAATCTTTGCCTGGGTTTGAGGGTAGACGACCCGGCGTCCGTGGCCCGCAAGGCGCTCGAAGAGGTGGGCCTGGGGGCCAGGCAAGACGCCTGGCCGATGACCCTGTCCGGCGGTGAAGCTCAGCGTGCCTCACTTGCACGCGCCCTGGTGCGCGAGCCGGACCTGTTGCTCCTCGACGAGCCTTTCTGTGCCCTGGACGCCCTGACCAGGCTCGCCATGCACGACCTGGTCCTCACCCTTTGGGAGCGCCATCGGCCGGCCGTCCTCATGGTCACCCACGACGTCGACGAGGCGCTCGCGCTCGCCGACCGCGTCCTGGTCCTCCGCGGTGGCCGGGTCGCTTACGAGTCGCCGGTGAGTGCCGCCAGGCCCCGGGACCGCGACGACCGCGCTCTGGTCGACCTGCGCAACCAACTCCTAGCCGAGCTCGGCGTCAAGAAGAAAGGAACCATGTGACCAACAGTCCCCGTACTGGCAATCCCAAAACTGGCAATCCCAGTGCCGGCAAGCCCAGCACCGAGCCTCACCACCGTCCCCATTTTCCCCGTACCAGCCCCAAACGCATGAGCGGCACGGCGGCGGCCAGCATCGCCCTGGCCGTGGCCACGGCCGTGGCCGGGGTGCCCAGCGCGACCGCCGCCCCACTGTCGGCCAGCGCGGCCCGGTCTCCCGACCAGTCCCAGGTGACCCTGCGCTTCGGAGACCAGGCCGGGACGGGGGCAGAGGCGTTGCTGAAGGCGGCCGGGCTGTTCTCGCAGCTCCCGTTCAAGTCGACCTGGGCCGATTTCCCCTCGGGCCCTTCCCATGCTCCAGGCGATGGGCGCCGGCGCCATCGACATCGGGGGAGTGGGCGACGCCCCACCTGTGTTCGCGGCGGCCGGAGGGGCCAAGATCGCCATAGTTGGCGCGACTGAGAACGGGGCCAACAGCGCCGCCCTTGTCGTCCCGAAAGGGTCGCCCATCACGTCGATCAGTCAGCTCCGGGGCAAGACAATCGCGGTAGCTCAAGGTAGTTCGGCCGACTATCACCTCCTCACCGTGCTCATAAAGGCGGGCCTAACTGTCCACGACGTCACCCTCGACTACCTTCAGCCCGCCGAAGGCCTGGCCGCCCTCGAATCGGGCAGGGTCGACGCGTGGGACATCTGGACTCCCTACATCGAAGAGGTCGTGCACGACTACGGCGCCAGGGTCCTGGTTAATGGCAATGGTTTTGGCGCTAAGTACAGCTTTATCGTCGCCTCGCGCGCCGCGCTCGCCAACCCGGCAAAGGCACAAGCGATCAGTGCTTATATAACTGACCTGGACAAGGCCTACATTTGGGAAAAAACTCATCCCACATCGTGGGCGAGCGAGTGGGCGCAGGGTACGGGCTTGCCGTTGAGCGTCATGGACCAGGCCACCGAGGATGAGTCCATAACCCCCGTGCCCATTACGGGTGTCGTGGTGGGCGCTGAGCAGGGCCTCGTGAATGCCTTTTATGCGGCTGGCCTGATACCGGATAAATTCGATTTCGCTAACTTCTCTTACCCGGGCTTTAACAGTGACGTTGTAACGGGTACTAAATAGGCGTTATTTGTTGAGAAAGCAATCACTGATCAGGACATACGATGACAAGGAGCGAACTGTGACCACTACCGACACTCCCCGGGGCACTATCGGGGCGGGACAAACCACGAGCCAAGGGATCGCCGTGCATCCCTTGACGTCATCTATAGGGGCCAAGATCTCCGGCGTCGACCTCAGCCAAGTTGATGACGTCACGGTGGCCGCCGTTCGGGCGGCCCTGCTCGAGCACAAGGTCGTGTTCTTCCGGGGCCAGGATCTCGCGCAAGACGAGCAGATAGCGTTTGCCACCAAGCTCGGGAAGCTGACCGGCGGGCACCCCACGCTGCCCTCGCCCGAGGGCCAGCAGTTCATCCTGGAACTCAACTCCCACGCTGGCGGGCGGGCCGATCACTGGCATACCGACGTCACGTTCGCGGTGGAGCCGCCGGCCATTTCTGTACTGAGAGCGGTGGAAATACCCGCCGTCGGTGGTGACACCCAGTGGGCCAGTACAGAGGCCGCTTATGACGCGCTACCGGCGCCGTTGCAGCACCTGGCCGGCGAGTTGCACGCCGTGCATACCAACGCCCCTGAGGTCCGCTGGCGGCCGCGGGAGGACAACCAGGACGAGGCGACCCGTCAGCACAAGGACGATTTCATCTCTACGATCTTCGAGACGGAGCACCCCGTTGTCCGGGTGCACCCCGAGACCGGGCGGCCGGCCCTGCTGCTCGGTGGCTTTGCCCGCCAGATCGTTGGTTTCCCTTACGAGGCGTCCCGGGACGTGCTGCGCATATTTGCCGGCTACGTGACCCAACCCGAGCACATCGTGCGTTGGCACTGGCGGGCCGGCGACGTCGCCATCTGGGACAACCGTGCTACCCAGCACTATGCGGTCAACGACTACGGCGACGCCAAGCGAGTGGTCCAGCGGGTTACCGTGTCCGGGACCAGGCCGGTGGGCCTGGATGGCTGGCAGTCCGTCGCCATCGAAGGAGACGCGTCGTCTTACCAGGCCGGCGCCGCTGGCCGCGGGGGTCAGGCCGCCAATAACTGATAATTGGCTGATTAGCCGATGGCCCGCCTGCGACTGCCTTTGGCGCCGTCCAGGCGGGCCCACCCCGGCGCAGGTCGTGCCGCGCCTGGCAGGCAGGTCGATTTCAAACATCAGGCCTGGTGGCGACCTCAGCAGGGCGCTCGGCAACGGTGGCGGCGACCTTACGGGCGGCCTCGGCCGAAGAAGGAGCAGCAGCGGTGGCGGCCTCCGCCGTCTGAGCGACATTGCCCTGTTCCCACCGCGAGAACCGCGGCTGGTTGTTGCATGGAACCCATAGATCTAGTAGAATTGCCAATTCAATAGGTTCCATGGATAGACCAGGAGGAAGTTCATGAAAAGACGTGCCGCCGCCGTTGCGTTGGCGCTGGCCGTACCCCTCGTGCTCGGGACCGCCGTGGTGGCCGCGCAAAACCGGCCCGCCGGCAAGGCCTCCTCAGCTGACGCGTCCTCCACGCTTACGCTGGACGGTGCCGGCGCCAACTCGATCGAACCGTTCTTCTCAAAGGTGTTCTACGACTACCAGCAGGCCCACCCCAAAGTAACCATCAACTACTCCCCGGCCGGGAGCAGTGTCGGCGTCAGCGACATCCAGCAGGACACCGTCGCCTTCGGCGACTCGGAGATACCAATGGCGGCCAAGGACCTGGCCAAGGCCAAGGGTACGGTGTTGCAGGTGCCCGTCGACCTCGGCGGCGTAGCTATCAGCTACAACCTCCCGGGGGTAAAGAGCGGCTTGAAGCTTACCGGGCCTACTCTGGCCGGGATCTTCGAGGGCCTCATCACAAACTGGGACAGCCCCCAGATCGCCAGCGTGACAGGTGACGACAACCTTCCCAACCTGCCCATCGTCCCTGTGCACCGTGCGGACTCTTCCGGACCGGGTTGGGACCTGGACGAATACTTGATCCAGAACTCGTCCAACTGGGTGGCCAAGATCGGGACGTCGACCCCGTCGAAGACGTGGCCGCTGCCCAAGGTGGGGGTAGGAGAACAGCTCAACAGCGGCGTGGCCAGCTACATCTCGCAAACCGCAGGCGCCATCGGCTTTGTTGAGTACGGCTACGCCCTGGAAGCCAACTTCACCAACGCTGCTTTGATCAACAAGAGCGGCGATTTCGTGGCACCCACCCAGGCGTCGATTGCCCTGGCCGGGGTCGCGCGCCACCAAGCTAACGGCGGCCAACTTCGACATCATCGACGGGCCCGGCGCCGGCACGTACCCGCTAGCCAACTTCAGCTGGACCCTGCTCTATCAAAAACAGTCGGATGCGTCTACCGGCGTCGCGCTGCAGCGCATTTTCACGTACGTCATAACGACGGGCCAGCTCCAAGCGGCCAAGTTGGGTTACGCACCTCTCCCGATGTCCGTTGTCGCCCTCTCGAAGGCGACACTGGCGCAGCTGGAAAACTCAGCCGGCAAACCTCTTTCGGCGTAGGGGTGACCTTCTGGAGGAAGTAGCACTCGGAACGACCACCGCGGGGCCCCGGGCCACCCTCGAGCCACCGACGGTCAACGGGAGCGGAACCCTCGTCCCACACGGGGGTTCCGCTTCGACGCGCGCGGCGCTTTTGCGGCGGCAGTCCCGGGCGCGCGGCCGCGCTTACCGGCCCGCCTGCCTCGTAGGCGGGGGGCTCTTCGCGGCCGTTGCGATCGGTGTCGTGGTCAGCATCGCCACGGGGTCGGCACAGGCGTTTTCCCACTACGGGTTGAGCTTCGTATGGTCGAGCACTTTTTCGCCCAGCAGCGGCGAGTACGCCACCGGTGTACTGGTCGTGGGGACTGTGGTCGCTACCGGCCTGGCTCTTCTGCTGGCCGCTCCGGTCGGGATCGGGGCGGCCATAGCCCTTTCCGAGCTCGTACCAAAAAAGGTGGCCGGCACGGCCTCCGCGGCGGCGGAGCTGTTAGCTGCGGTCCCCAGCATTGTGGTCGGCCTTTGGGCACTCCTCGTCCTGGAGCCGATATTCGCCCGGCACGTCGAACCGTTCTTGCGGGGGGTGCCGGTGCTGGGCGCCCTGTTCAGCGGCCCCGCCTATGGCCCCAGCATCCTTTTGGCGTCCGTCGTCCTTGCTGTGATGACCTTGCCGACGCTGATATCCCTATCTCGAACGGCCCTGCGTTCGGTCCCGGTGGAGGACCGGGAAGCGGCGATGGCTCTCGGCGCTACTAAATGGCAGGTGGTGCGGAAGGTAGTCCTCCCGACCGCCCGGCCCGGAGTTGGCGCCGCCGTCACTCTGGCCATGGGCCGTGCCCTGGGAGAGGCCATTGCCGTGGCCATGATCATCGGGAACAGCCCTACACTGCCGCATTCGCTCATAGGCCCGGGGGCAACGCTCGGGTCCACGATCGTCAACCAGTTCGCCGAAGCGGAGCCCGGCCTTGGTACCAGTTCTGTGATCGCGCTGGGGGCGGTCCTCTTCGTCCTCACGGTCGCCGTCAACATGGGAGGGCAGGCGTTGCGCCGAGCCGGGCGGTCGAACGCCCAGGCGGCTTATCCCGTGGGCCCACCGGCCGGTACGGTCGTCGCCAGTCCAGAACTGCCTGTCCCGTCCAGCCCGGAGATGGGCCATCCCGGGAGCGCCCAGATCGTTACGCCGGTTTCGGCGCGCGCTCAGCGCTCCTTGCCGTTGCGCCTGCTCCGGGGCCGGCTGGCTCAGTTGCTGTGCCTGGTCGCGTTCGCCGCCGCCGCCGCTCCACTGGTGGCCATGGTCGGGTACACCATCGCTCGCGCTCTACCGGCACTTTCGTGGGGTTTGCTGGTCCATCCTGTGGTCCCGGTCGGTGTGCCGGGAGGCGGCATCTCGACGGCGATCGCGGGCAGCGCCCGGGCCGTCGGGATCGGTCTGGCCATCGCCGCCCCCATAGGCATCCTGACTGCCCTCTTCCTGTACGAGCGCCACGGCCGGATCGCATCAGCGCTGCGCTTCAGCGCGGATGTCTTGACCGGGGTCCCCTCCATCGTGATAGGCATCTTCGCCTTCGAGGTCGTGGTCCGGCCTATGCACAGGCCCACTACCCTGGCTGCCGGCATCGCCCTGGCCGTGCTCATGCTGCCGATCATGGTACGGGCCAACGAGGAGGCCATCAGGTCGGTCCCCGTTGACTTGCAGGAGGCCGGGGCGGCCCTCGGTGCCCACCGGTGGCGCGTGGTCCGCTCAATAGTCCTGCGGGGCTCGCTGCCCGGCCTGGTCGCCGGGAACCTCCTGGCTCTGGCCCGGGGCGTCGGCGAGACGGCGCCTTTGCTGTTCACGCTGGCCGCCCCCAGCCTGGCCTTGACGTGGCTCATCTACACCGACGCCACTGAGCCGTTTCCCGCCGCCCAGCAATTGGCCTGGGCCACAGCACTCGTTCTTCTGGCCGCGGTGTTCGCCTTGAGCGTCCTGGCCCGCGCCATCGCCTGGTCCCTTACGAGGAGGGCAAGATGACCCCTGTACCGACCGCCAGCGCGCGCTGTCGTTGGCCGAGGCGAACGGCGCCGCCAGTCGCCCCGCCCTCAGCTTCCAGGACGTGTCGATCAGTTTCGGCAGCCATGTCGCCATCAGGGGAGTCACCCTGGACGTGCCTGCGCAACAGGTAACCACTCTCGTCGGTCCTTCAGGTTGCGGCAAAACGACCCTTTTGCGGTCCGTCAACAGGCTTCACGACCACCTGGGTGGCCGGGTCGAGGGACGGGTCCAGCTCGGCGACCTTGACGTCTATGGGGCCGGGGCCGCGCCGAACTGGTGCGTAGCCGGGTGGGCATGGTCTTCCAGCGCCCAAACCCTTTCCCGACCATGAGCATTTTCGACAATGTCGTATCTGGCTTGCGCTTTGCCGGCATCCGAAAGAAGGCGATCCTCCGGGAGGCGGCCGAGCTGGCCCTGCGCCAGGCTGCTCTGTGGGACCTGGTAGAGCACCGGTTGAACCAGCCGGCGGTGCGCCTTTCGGGCGGCCAGCAACAGCGGCTGTGCATCGCCCGCGCCCTGGCTGTCCAGCCCGAGGTGCTGCTGATGGACGAACCCTGCTCGGCTCTGGACCCCATAGCCACGGCCAAGGTGGAGGAATTGATAACTCGCTTGGCCCGGGATGTAACGGTCGTCCTGGTGACGCACAACATGTTCCAGGCGGCTCGGGTCTCCGACTACGTCGCCGTGCTGTTGATGAGCGACGACAGGGTGGGCGAGCTCGTCGAGGCCGGTCCGGCGCCAGAGGTGCTACATTCGCCGAGCGACCCGCGGACCAAGGAGTACGTCAGCGGGCGAGTGGGCTAAAGCCTTCCGTGACGGTGGCTCTACACTTCGGTTGTGCAAATCTCCGCGAAGGTCGACTACGGCGTACGGGCGCTACTCGTATTGGCGGCTGCTTCAGAGCCGATGACGGCAGAGGCGATAGCCAAGGACCAGGGGCTCCCGGCGAAGTTCCTGGGAGTTATCCTCAACGACCTCCGCCGGGCGGGCATCCTCGTTAGCCACCGTGGGCGGGAGGCTGGCTACCACCTGGGCCGCCCGGCCGCCGAGATCAGCCTGGCCGACGTGATCCGGGCGCTGGAAGGGCCGCTTGCTCAAGTGAGGGGGCTACGGCCCGAGACAGCGACATATCAGGGGGCGGCGGTGCACCTTCGGGACGCATGGGTGGCCGTGCGGGCGAGCCTGCGCGCCGTGCTCGAGCACGTGACCATAGAGAACGTGGTGAAGGGTGAGTTCCCCGATGACATAGCCCACCTCGTCGCCGACCCGGACGCGTGGGTGGCCAGGCGACCGTCGTGATCCCGTTATCCGGGCTCTGGCCTGACCTTCCGGGTTTGGACCGGTTTGCTGACCTGGTCTCCGGCTCCGCTCAGCGGCTCCGCTGGAGCTCACGCAAGGCGCGATAGGAGCTCAGCTCCACCCCGGTCCGTCCCGCCAGGGCGTTGAAGTAGCGCGAAGTGGCGATGTAGTGGTCTTCGACGCGCGCCGGCCAGTCCGGTATCACCGCTCGCAGCTCCTCGGTATCTCGGGCCGGTCGCAGCACGAGCTCAGTCACCCCGGGAGGCATTTCCGCCAGGAGCTGGTCGAGGGCGACTTTGGCGCTTCGGCCGCGCGGCACTCGTACCAGCCAGTCGGGAGAGACTACGCCAACTTCGGCCGCTAGCTGCCGGAAGGGGAAGCCGATGTTGTGCTGCTGCTCCGTGCTGGCCAGGCGCAACGGGAGCCGGAAGTCCACCGCCAGCTCCAGGGCCACGTCGAAGAACTCCGGGCGCATCTCCAGAGCGCCCAGGTGAGCCGAAAGATGGCTGACGTCGAACCCCCAATAAATAGCTCGCTCGATCTGTGCCCGGCACTCCTTGCGTACCTCGTCTATGTCGGCGTGCTCCCAGAGGTCGACCAGGGTCCGGGGGAAGCCTCCATCTCCGTCGAGCAAAGACGGGGCGTGAGTAACGGGGCCCCAGCGGTAGAGGTCGTACTCGGCGTTGACCGTCAGATGAGCGCCCACGTCTTCACCCCGGTAGCTGGCCGCCGCCTCTCTTGCCCACGGCCCGGGTACAACCAGGCCGGCGGACGTGGCGGCACCCGTGCGTAGCGAGTCGTAGATGGCCGAATTGGACGCATAGCTCACGCCCAGGTCATCGCAGCTCACTATCAGGAGCTTGGCGTCCGGGCTATGGCCGAGGGCTTCGGCGAGGGATGTCACTCACCGAAACGTACTAGGAGATCCAACCAAGACGTGGAACAGCTGCTCAGGCGCCTACGCGGCCTTGGTCTCGGTGCGGGCCTGAGCGCGCCGCACTGCGTCAGCGAGGGCGGCCCGGGCCTGCGAGATGCCGACGAGCCCTGCCCGTCTCGTGCTCTCTCGCATCATGCCGCCGCCGGTCCGACCACGGTCCTGCTCGAAGACCAACTGCTGCTGCGACTCTGTCACACCTTCTACCTCGGCGCCCGTCTCCGTGACCTGTAGCTGATCGCGCGGGCCATGCATCGGGGCGCCTTGGCTCGTTGCAACGCCCTTGCTCCCTAGGAGGCTTGTCGTTTGATCGTGCCGCATGTTTGCCATGATGCCAGCGAGGTGTGACCGTTATCCGTCGCCAACGGCGCTTTCCGGCCGCCGCGCTCGGCTCTAGCCGGTGTAGAAGCTCAACGGGGGATCTTGGTGAACTTGTACTCGTTGAGCTCCGGGAACCCGTCAGCCAGGTCGAGGACGCGTTCGACCGTGCTTTCGGCCAACTTGGCATCGCCTTCAGGGCGGGTCATGAACCGGACGAAGACGGCCTTGTCGGCATTGATGAAGGTGGGCACACCGAACACGTCCCATCGTTCGGCGGCCTCGTCGTGCTCGGCCCGGCCCTGGTCCACCGGCCAGCCCTTGCTGATCTCGGCCAGGATGCCCTTCCCGTCCAAACCGGCCTCGTCAAGCACACGGACGAGCTGGTCACGGTCACGCAGATCCACGCCCTGATCGTGGCGAGCGGCAAAAAGGGCGACATGAAGGTCGAGAAAGCTCTCTGGTTGCTGTTCGCGCACCACGATGCCGGCCAGTCCCGCCATCACGCCGGGGTGGCTCGCCGGGTCGTCCCAGACCAGGGGCTCGCCTTCGGCGGTATGAACCTGGGCCAGCGAGAAGTACCTGAACCGGACGTCCCAATCGGCACCACCCTTCAGCGCCGTGACGATGTGCTCATGAGCGTTGCGGGCGAAGGGGCACAGGTAATCCCATGTGACTGCGAACGAGTTAGGCATACACGGTACAACTGAGTACCGGACGGCCTTTGTTCCTGGATTGGGTACCCGGATCGAGGAAAGCTATTTCGACCGGTGCGCGGCTGGCGGCGCCAGCGGGAAAACGAGCCTTGCCACCTCGCACAGGGCGGCACCGAGAACCGAGCCCGCGACCACATCAGAGGGGTGGTGGATGCGTACGTGGACCCTGCTGGACGCGACGATCAGGGCAAGGAGGTAATTGAGCGGGCCGAGAGGGCCGTCGCGCAGCAATCCGGCGGCGAAAAAGGCGGCGCTGGCATGGCCGCTCGGGAAACTGCTCGTAAGTGGTGTCCGCAGCGGCATAGGGCGCGGCTCGGTGCTCTCCGGTCGCTGGCGCCGGAAGGCCAGTTTGACCACTCCGTTAACGAACGCGGATTCTGCCCCCAACAGTACGCCCGCCCGCAGGAGGGGGCGCCAACCCTGTCCCGAAGGCAGAGATTGAAGCGCGACCGCCGCCAGCCATATCAGGCTGTGGTCTCCGGCTGCGCTGGCCGCGTACATGAGCCGGTCGACTGCTGTGCGTCCCCTGATGTGTGCCTCGAAGTAGTCGTCGACGGTGGCGTCGAAGGACTCCACGATCGCCAGCCGCCTTCCCTCCGTGCGGCGGTGGTCGTCGCCGTCGTCTGAAGCCGCTTTGCTCAGGGACCTCACTGTGCCGCGACGAGCGGGAAGAGGCGCGCCTGCGCGGCCGGAGAGGCCGCGTCTGCGGCCGCTCGGTCTGCGGCCGCTGGGTCTTCGGCGGCCGGGTCTTCGGCGGCCGGTTGTGCCGAACGGACGAGCGAAAGGTCACCACCTACCGCAGGGCAATAGGCGTGGTAGCCGCACCAGTCGCACTGCGGGCCCGGGTTGGGCCTGAAGTCCTCGAACCAGCACGCTCGTCTGACGGCGGCCCAGATGGCCGTCGCCTGCCGTTCCAGGCCCGTAATCGACTGCTCGGAGGGAACGCTGATGATCGCTAGCGGCTCACGGAGGTGTAGAAGCTGGACCCGAGCGGGCCGGCGCCCGAGTACCCGTTGGCACAAGAAGGCGTAGAAGTGGACGCCGCCGAGCCTGGATTGCTCCTGAGCCTGGCCTGGCGCCTTGCCCGTCTTGTAGTCGGTGACGACCAGTTGCCCCTGCTCATCGAGCTCCAGGCGGTCGATGATCCCTCGTAGCCGCAGGCGCCTTGGTGCGGCGTCCTCGTCTCCGCCGTCCGCGGTGGCGGCATTTGGCAGGCTCAAGTCGGCTTGCAGCATCAATTCGGTCCCGATGACGTTGGCCGAATTGGGGTCCTCGAGCACGAAGTAATTCCCCACCAACTGGTGTGCTTCCTCGACGAACTCCTCCAGGGCCGCCCCGGCCAATCCGAGCAGCGACCCCTCGGGGCCATCGAGCAGTTGATCGAGGGCTCGCCGGAGCTTGGCATGAGCAGCGGGGACCGTCCGCTCTCCCCTTGGCTCCTCCCACATCAAAAGTTGGAGGGCCCGGTGGACGACCGTACCTTTGAAGGCCTGCACATTGGGCGGCTCAGGCAGTTTGTCGATGGCCGATAGGCGGAACGCCAAGGCGCATTCTTTGAAAGCCGACACCTTGGAGGGGCTCAGCGAGGCCGGCAGCGGCAAAGACATCGTAACCAGGCTAATCAGCCGGTGGGACCGGGTCGCGCCATCCCTGACCCTCCTTCAGGTCTCTAAAGGTGGAACACCGACGGGGAGGCAAGGAGGCGCCGTCAGGAGCTCGTCAATAGCTGGAGCAGTGTGGTGGCATTGTCGACCGCATTGGCCCTCCAGCAGTTGTCCATAATGACGTGTACTTCCGATGTGCAGGACGCCAGTTCATTCACAGCCGGTGCCCAAGCCCCCAGCTCCTGGTCGGTATAGCGATGGGGGAGCGTGGCCAGGTCATCAGGTGGCCCCCAACCTGGCCTTCGGCCCGGGTAACCCGTGAAGCGGACGAAAGCAGTGTCTGTTGTTGCCGCCACCACTGGCTTCAGGGGCCCGAGGTCGTCACGGCAGACGAAGCCGAGCCCGAGCTCTTCCAGGACGCCGAGCGTCCGTTCACAGGCATCCCCCTCGTACCACCGCCCGTTGGTCAGCTCGACGGCTATGCGGAACCCGGCCAGGCGGGAAGGCAGGCTCGCCAGTTCCTCCCAGGCGGCCGGCCGCGGGCTGAACCACGACGGGAAGCGCATTATCACGGCCCCCAAGCGGCCGGCGTCAGCCAGGACGCGTATGGCGTGGCCGAACCGGTCCCAGCACTCCTCGACGAGGCTGTCCGGGAGCCGGTTGCGGTAGAGCTTGGAACCATCGCGACGCGAGGGCCTGATATGGCCCTGCATGTCGGCCCATAGCGATTCCGGCCACGTTGGCGCACCGCAAAGCAGTGACCACCCCCGCACGTCCATCGTGAAACCAGGTGGCGCCGAGTTGGCCCAACGTCTGGTCACTTCGGGGGTCGGGGGAAACCGGTACGTAGTGGCGATCTCGGCCAACGGGAGCCTGCTGGCGTAATAGGCCAGGCGCTGAGACGCGTTCAGCGTGCGCGAGGGGTAGAAGCTGCCGTCGCTGACAAGAGTGCGGTCAGCCCAGGAACTCGTCCCGGCCAGCACCCTGCAGTGGCCGACAGCCACCCCCCTTGCGGGTTCGTCACAAAAGAGCGCTGGTCCTGCCTCCACCCGCGAGCGTATGTCCTTACCTGCTCCATGAGGCGGATATGGCGAGACGGACCGCCATATAGCGTCGCGAGAGGGCGCCAGAGAACGAGACTGGTCCAGACAGCGAAGGTCGGCGAGACAAAATGTCTCCGCTGAGTTGAGTATGGGTATTTCTGTCATGAAGGCACAGGAACGCGCGGCACAGGAACATGCGGCCCGGGCCGGACTGGGCAACCAAGGGAGACGTGCGGCGCGCGATCAGGAGTGCTCAAGGTGGCCAATCGTGAAATGATGCCTTTATGGGCCAATTTGTCGGCGGCGAGCGGGTGAAGGGTTCGCCGGAACCAGAACCCTGGGGGGTTGAGCGCGGCTATTGGGACGTGGCGGGGCGGTGGAGGGAAGTTCCGGAGGCGACGGTGACGGCCGTCATGGAAGCAATAGGCGCCGATGGTAGTGGGCCACCGGTGAGCGCTCCGCTGGTGACCGCAGCCCAATTTGGCCCCTGGCCCGAGCTGCCGCCGGGCACTCTGGTCCTGGAGGACGGCGCCACCATCCGGCTCGCCCGGGGTGAAGCGCCGCCGCCCGACCTTCCCATCGGGTACCACCGCCTGGAGCCGGCGGAGGACGGCGACCCTGTCACCGTCGCCGTATGCCCCGAGCGGTGCCCGTCTCCATTGGAACGGGCCTGGGGTTGGTCGGCTCAGCTCTATGCCACTCGCTCGTCCGCTAGCTGGGGCATGGGCGACTTCGGCGACCTGCGGCGTCTAGCCGAGTGGGCGGCCAAAAATGGGGCGGGCTTCGTGCTGACCAACCCACTGCACGCGCCAGCACCGGCGGCCGTCCCCGAACCCAGCCCCTATTTCCCGAGCTCGCGGTGCTTTCTCAACCCGCTGTATATCCAGGTGGAAGACGTCCCTGGCGCGACCGAGCTGGCCGAGGTGGCGGAACTGGCCGAAAAGGCTAAAGCCTTGAACGGTGAGCGCCTGATCGACCGCTCGAGTGTGTGGGCACTCAAATCCAGGGCGCTGGAAACGCTCTTTGCTCGATCGGAGCGCGCCGCTGGCGCCGGTCGCTTTGGCATCGGGCGCTTTGATGCTTTTGTCAAGCAGAAAGGGGTATTGCTAGAAGCCTTTACGTCCTTTTGTGCCCTGGCGGAACGATTTGGCTGCGCGTGGCCCACCTGGCCATCGGAATACCAGCGGGCGGACAGCCCCGCCGTCGCCCGGTTTGTCGCCAGCCGGAAGGGTCGTTCTCGCATGCGCTACTTCGCCTGGCTGCAGTGGCTGTGCGAGGAGCAGCTGCGCAAGGCGGTGGACGGCGTCTGTCTTGTAAACGACCTCGCGGTCGGAGTCGACGGGAGGGGGGCGGACGCTTGGCTCTGGCAAGACGCCTACGCGCTCACCATGAGGGTGGGCGCCCCACCCGATAACTTCAACGTCAAGGGACAAGACTGGGGATTGGCCCCGTGGGACCCGTGGAAATTGCGGGCCAGCTCTTACCAACCCTATATCGAGACCTTACGGGCGGTCCTGCGCCAGGCGGGGGGGCTACGGGTCGACCACGTAATGGGCCTCTTCAGGCTCTTCTGGGTGCCCGCCGGGTCCGACCCGACCGAGGGTGCGTACGTGCGCTACCCATGGCACGACATGCTCGCGCTCCTTCGCCTCGAGGCCCGTCGAGCCGGCGCTTATGTGGTAGGGGAGGACCTGGGGACAGTCGAGGATTACGTCCGCGAAGCGCTCCACCGCAGCGGCGTACTCTCGTCGAAGATTTTTTGGTTCGAGCCCGTGCCACCTCGCGATTGGTCGCACCAGTCGCTCGGCTCGGTCACCACGCACGACCTGCCAACCGTGGCGGGCGTATGGTCGGGCTACGACATCGCCGCTCAGCATGCCGCCGGTGTCGTGGTCAACGGGGAGGGTAACGCGTCATTCCGTCACCGGATCCAGGAATGGGCCCGCTCGGACAACGATATGCCACTGCCCGAGGTCATCGAGGCCACTTATTCCTCCCTGGGCACGTCAGATTGCATGTTGCTGAGTGCCGCCCTGGACGACGCCCTGGCTGTAGAGGAGCGCCCCAACATGCCGGGTACGATCGATTCGTGGCCCAACTGGAGCCTGGCTCTGCCCGCCTCCCTGGAAGAGATCGAGCGCAGCCCGTTGGCCGCCGGCATCGCCGAGGCCCTCGGGGCCAGGGCGCGAAACGTCCCGGACTAGTAATGACCGTGCCCTGGACGACCGTGCCCTTGACGACCGTGCCCACACAGAGCTGGCCCGCAAAGGGTTGGCCGGCGACGGGTTTGCCGTTAAAAGCATTGCCGTTCAAAAGCATTGCCGATAAAAGCATGGGCGGTAAAAACATCGGCGGCCAATCCTTGACGCTCGCTCAGCTTCCTGTCCCGCCGCCCGTAGCGCCGATGCTGGCCAAGCTGGCCCGGGAGGTGCCACTGGGCAACTACCTGTACGAGCCCAAATGGGACGGCTTTCGTTGCATAGTTTTCCGGAGCGGCGCCGAGGTGGAGCTCGGAAGTCGAAACGAGCTCCCCTTGACCCGCTATTTCCCTGAACTCGTGCTGGCCCTGCAAGAGGTGCTTCCCGAAGAGGCGGTCCTCGACGGCGAGGTTGTGGTTGCTGGAGCGGCTGGTTTGGACTTCGACGCGCTCTCCCAGCGCGTGCCACCCGGCCGAAAGCCGGGTCCGGATGCTGGCTCAAAAGACGCCCGCTTCGTTCGTCGCCTTCGACCTGCTGGCAATAGGTGGTACCGACTTGAGGGCGGAGCCTTTCCAGGAACGCCGGCGCCGATTGGAAGGGGTGCTCGGCGAGGCCGCGCCAGGCGGCAGCGTGCACATCACACCTGCGACCAGGGACCCCGCCGTTGCCGAAGACTGGTTCCATCGCTTCGAAGGTGCCGGGCTCGACGGCGTCGTCGCAAAGGCGGCCGACCAGGCTTACGTCGAGGGCAAACGGGTAATGGTCAAGGTCAAGCACGAGCGCACGGCCGAGTTCGTGGTTGGCGGGTTCCGCTGGTACCGGGCGTCCTCTGCCAGTGGTTCCGAAGAGGTCGGCTCCCTCATGCTCGGCCTTTATGGTCAACCGGGCCACCTGTCCCATGTCGGGGTCATTGGCGCCTTCCCGGCCGAACAGCGACGCCAGTTGGTGGAGGTGCTGGCCCCCTACAGGCCCGTAGCCAAAGAAGCACCCGGTCAGCACCCCTGGGCGGATTGGGCGGTAGCGACCGAGGCCGAAGGGACAAGGTTGCCGGGTGGGCGAAGCCGGTGGAACGCCAAGAAGGACCTTTCGTTCGAACTCCTGAGGCCCGAGCTCGTCGTGGAAGCTGCTTACGAGCACTTGCAAGGCGACCGCCTTCGCCATACAGCTCAGTTCAGGCGCTGGCGACCTGACCGGGACCCCACGAGTTGCACGTACGAACAGCTCGAGGTGGCCGTGCCCGTCGAGCTCGCCTCTGTTTTTGGCGCCGGGGTGGTAGCGAAAGGTCCAGCCGGCCCCCACCCACAATGACGCCCGCGATAGCCCATCCGAAGCGCCCTGTTCCCTGGTCGCCGACCTGGCCACGGAAGAAACTCCCGGTAGCCTGGTAGGTGGAGGTGAGACGAGACGGGCACGCCAGACGGGCACGCCAGTGCCGTCAGGAGCAGCACCATCACGCGCAGTGCCGGACCGGGGCCTCAAGAGGGGCGCGGTGGAGGGTGATGGCGACCGCGCCCCGTAGAGCGGTAACGTTTGGCAACGTGGCAGGGGTTCACTCATGGACAAGGGGCCGAGCAACGGTCGGGACCACCAGTAACTGTGCGCAAAGCGCACTGCTGATCCCTGCGCCCGAGGCCGAAGCGCTGGTAGGCGCGTGGCGGGCCCTCCACGACCCCTCCGCCCGGGCTGGTGTGCCCGCCCACGTGACCCTCGTCGTCCCCTGGATCCCACCCGAGCAGATCAAGCAAGAGCACATCGAAGAGCTGGAAGAGCTCCTGACAGACCAGGGCCCGTTCGAGTACACCCTGGAACAGGTTCGCTGGTTTGGTGAGCGGGTCCTGTGGTCGGGGCGCATCACCGGCGACCCCGTTCAAACGGCTCACATCGCGTCCTGGCCGACCACTTTGACACTCCCCCGTGGCAAGGCGCCTTCGCTGAGGTCGTGCCGCATTTGACCGTGGGGCTGGCGGGGTGTGCTGTCGTCAACAGTCTTTCAGAAGCGGCGGCCGACCTGGCCCCCAAGTTGCCGGTGGCCTGCCGGGCGACGCAGGTCGACATCATGAGCGGCGATGGGACCAGCTGGGAGCTGGTCCACCGGGTGGCGCTTTAGTCCTCAGAGAAGTCTGGCTCTCCTCGGCCAGCTCCGAGCTCCTCTGTAGCGGACCTTGCTCCTGCCCGAGCACAGGTCACCGGGTTTACGCACCCCACGTCTCCAGCAGGCCAGTCAGCTCGTCAGCCGGGTTTGCCGGCACCGAGTATCCGCTCTCGTCCGGATTCTGGGCGAAATGGTCCCTCACGTCTTCTGCCGTAAGTGCCGGGTTGTAATACCCCTTGGTCAGGCCGATGAAAAACCACGCCACGTGCCCGCCTGCGGCGCTGAAGACCTCGCCGCTCACAGGGTTATCCCGATGGACCAACCAGACGGCAACCGGGGCCACGAGCTCAGGCGACAATTTCTCGACGAGCGGGCCAAAAATCTCTTCCGTCATGCGGGTGCGCGCCAGAGGCGCGATGGCGTTGACCTTGATGTCGTACTTTGCCCCTTCTGTGGCCAGCACACGGGTCAGGCCCACGAGGCCCATTTTCGCCGCGCCATAGTTGGACTGACCGAAATTCCCGAGTAGCCCGGAGTTGGACGTTGCCATCAGGACGCGGCCGTACTTCGCCTCCCGCATCTTTAGCCACGCCGGCCTCGTTACATAAAAGGCGCCTTTCAAGTGCACGTCCACCACCGGCTCGAGGAGCTCAGGGGACATGTTATGGAAGGCCTTGTCGCGCAAGATGCCGGCGTTGTTGATGAGAATGTCGACGCGGCCCCACGCGTCGATGGCGGCATTTATTATGGCCTCGCCGCCGGCAGCAGTGGCGACCGTGTGCGTGTCCGCCAAGGCTTCCGCGCCGAGCGCTCTCGCCTCGGCGGCGACCTGCTCGGCCGGCCCTTCGCTGGCACCTTCGCCGCTCACGGAGGCTCCCACGTCGTTTACCAGCACCCGTGCCCCCCGAGAGGCCAGGGCCAAGACGTACTGGCGCCCCAGCCCCCCGCCCGCTCCGGTGACGACGGCTACTTGCCCGTCAAATCCGAGTTCGACCACGCGGCGATGTTACTGGCCGTGAGGGCGGCCATGAAGCCCTTCGTCAGAGGCCGCGGCTCAGGCTTTCGCCGGCCCGTACGGCTGGCCGGCGGCGAGGTAGCACCCTTCGTGATAGTGCTCGACCCTGTTCCAGCGTTCGTTCACGTAAACGTTGGCGATGATCTGTCGGTCCTTTGCACGCGCCACGAACTTGAGCTGCTCCTGGCACTTCTCGCAGACAGCGTCGTTGCCGGCCTCGACCGGGCGGAGGACTGCCCTGCTAACAGGAAGAAGAAGAGGTGTTAGTGAGGTCACACAGCTTTATCGTCCCGTTTGGCCGCGAACATGAGGGCAGTGCCCTGATCAGGCCGTAGGCTGGAGTTACAGTGCCTGAACCCAAAGAACCGAACTCGGACGTTTTCGGCCCCAATGCGTGGCTAGTCGACGACATGTTCGACGAGTTCTGCCGCGACCCTTCGTCGGTAAGCGAGAGCTGGCGGGAGTTTTTCGAGGGCTATAAGCCAGCCGGGGCCAACTTGGCCCGGCGTCCCGTCCTGCTGCCCAACGGTGAAGCGGCGGAGGACAGCGAGCTGGTAGGTGCGGCGGCCCGGCAAAGCCGCGCCGGCAACGGCGTGGGGTCGGCTACCGGCACGCTGCTGGCGCGACCAAGCGCACCGCCCGCTCCGGGGCGCACTACCGATGGCCCCGAAGTGCACCCGGGGGCGCCCCCGGCAGGCCGAGCCGGGCGTGGCCCAGGGCGGGGTCGGTGCCCCCACCTCCAGGAAGGGCCGGGGCCGGGTCCTCGGGGAGGCGATAAGACAGACCAGGCAGAGGGGCAACCCCAGCCAGTTGAGCGACCGGCCCCGCCCGCGACAGCCCAGGGCGCCGTGGCCGGCACCACGTCGCCGCTGCGAGGCAGCGCGGCACGGGTGGTCACCAACATGACGTCGAGCCTCGCCGTGCCCACGGCGACGAGCTTTCGCGTCGGTGCCCGCCAAGCTTCTCGAGGTCAACCGCCTTATCCTCAACAACCAGCTGGCCCGGGTGGGCACTGCAGGCAAGGTTAGCTTTACCCACCTGATTGGTTGGTCGGTTGTGCAAGCCCTCGGGAGCGTGCCTGCGCTCAACTCGAGCTTTGCCGAGCCTTCCCCCTCAGCCATCACTTCCGGCACCGGCGCTTCAGTAGCGCGGCCCGCAGGTACGGGCCTTTCAAACGCGGCTGCTCACGCCGGCCCTTCGACGAACGCTAACGGTGGGCCCGCCGTGTTCCACCCGGACCACGTAAACCTCGGTATAGCTGTCGACATGGAACGGCCGGACGGTAGCAGAACGCTCTTGGTGCCGGTGATCAGGCAAGCCGAAACCCTTGATTTCCGGGCTTTCTGGAAGGCCTACGAAGATCTCGTGCGCAAGGTCCGCTCCGGCAAGGCTGGAGGTAACCGACTTCGCCGGCGCCACGATAACCATCACTAACCCGGGCACTTTGGGCACCGTGCAGTCCGTGCCCAGGTTGATGGCCGGCCAGGGCGCCATCATCGGGGTGGGGGCGATCGGCTACCCGCGGAGTGGCAAGGTGCCGACCCTCGCCAGATGGCGGAGCTCGGGGTATCAAAGGTCGTCACCCTCAGCTCCACTCTACGACCATCGGGTCATACAGGGGGCGGAGTCCGGCTTTTCCTCCAGCACGTCCAAAGTCTGTTTGCTGGGCGAAGACGGGTTTTACGAAGGCGTCTTCCGTTCGATGGGCGTGCCCTACGAGGCGGTGAAGTACCACCGGGACGTGAACGACCCGTTTGAGCGGTCGAGCAATAACGTCGAAAAGCAGCAGAAGGTCGACCGTCTCGTCAACGCTTACCGGGTGCGGGGCCACCTGATCGCCCACCTGGATCCCCTCGACTGGAAAGCGCCCTACATGCACGCGGAGCTCGACCCGACCAATTACGGGCTCACTGTGTGGGACCTCGACCGCGAGTTCCTGGCCCTGGGCTTCGCCGGCAGGCCCGCATGCGGCTGGGCGAAATCCTTTCGCTCCTGCGGGACGCCTATTGCCGGACCATCGGCGTCGAGTACATGCACATCATGGAGCCGGCACAAAAGCGGTGGATCCAGGTCACGTCGAGGGGGTACCAACGGTGCTCGGAGCCGATGAGCACCGGCACATCCTGTCCCAGCTCAACGCGGCCGAAGCTCTGGAGCGGTTCCTCGAGACCAAGTACATCGGCCAGAAGCGCTTCGGTCTGGAGGGGGCGGAGTCCGCCATACCCCTACTGGACGCTCTGCTCGAGTCGGCCGCCGACGGGGGCACCGGCACGCCATCATGGGCATGGCCCACCGGGGCCGCCTCAATGTCCTCATAAATATCGTGGGCAAGGCTACAACGAGCTTTTCGGTGAGTTCGAGGGCAACCTCGACCCGCCAGCGTCCAGGGTTCGGGCGACGTCAAGTACCACAAAGGGTTTCCGGGGTACGTTCCGTCCCGGACCGGCCAGCGCTGGAGTCCCCTCGCCTCCAACCCTTCCCACCTGGAGGCGGTCGGCCCCGTGGTCGAGGGCATGGCCCGGGCGCTGCAGGACGATATCGGGCCTGGCGTCGCCAGCACGCGACGGGCTCCGGCCACTCACCTGGTCCTGCCCGTCCTCGTCCATGGCGACGCTGCGTTCGCCGGCCAGGGAGTGGTGGCCGAAACCTTCAACATGTCAGCCCTGGATGCCTACGAGACCGGTGGCACTGTCCACCTGGTCATAAACAACCAGCTCGGGTTTACGACCAACCCCGAATCCGCCCGTTCGTCGGTCTACGCCACCGATGTGGCCAAGATGGTCCAGGCGCCGATCTTCCACGTAAATGGTGATGACCCGGAAGCCTGTGTGCGGGTGGCCCGCCTGGCGTTCGCCTTCCGCCAGGAGTTCCACAAAGACGTTGTCATAGATATGGTTTGCTACCGTCGCTACGGCCACAACGAGCAGGACGACCCGTCGCTCACCCAGCCACTGCTTTACCAATTGATAAAGGACCACCGCAGCGTCCGGAAGCTTTATACCGAGGCTCTCGTGCGCCGAGGCGACATCACGCTGGAAGAGGCTGAAGCCGCCCTGGCCGACTTCTCTCGACGTCTGCAGGTGGCCCTGGACGAGACCAGGGCCTCGGCCCCCCCTCAGCTGACGAGCTTGCCGGCCGTCGGTAAACTGCTGCCCGTACCGCCTCCGGTCAGTACCGCCGTCGATGTCAGCCGGTTGGAGACCGTCGTGGACGCTCTCACCAGGGCCCGGCCGGCTTTACCGTTCACCC
>CAVWFC010000012.1:0-13574 GCA_963754115.1 uncultured Acidimicrobiaceae bacterium
GTGTCTGGTTCCAACACATACCGGACACCTGTCGCGAGACATCGCGGACACCAACATGAAGAGGTGTGCGCATGGAGCTCGCTGGTTACCTGGTCAATGCGGTCGTACTGGAGCACCGCCCGGTCGCTGAAGTGGCACGGGCCTACGGGGTGTCCCGGTCCTGGCTCTACGAGCTGTTGGGCCGGCACCGTCAGCTCGGTGAGGCCGCCTTCGTGGCCCGCTCCCGGCGGCCCAAGTCGTCGCCCAACCGGGTGCCCCCGGCCATCGAGGACGAGATCGTGGCGCTGCGCAAGTCCTTGGCCGAAGACGGCCTCGACGCCGGGCCCACACCATCCAGTACCACTTACAGCTACGCCACCGGCGCCGCAAAGCCGTTGTCCCGTCGGTTTCTTCTATCTGGAGGGTGCTGAAGCGCCGGGGCTTTATCGTCCCCTGTTACCGGCAGATCTTGTTGACGGCATAAACGCGTGAGGTGGCGGAGGTAATTGGGGCCGGACTTGGCGGGCCGGGTTGGACGGCGGTGAGGTGCACTGGCGAGGATGGGGCCGACCTTGTGTTGGACGCGACGGGCCCCCTCCCAGCTTTCTAGAGTTGGTCGCTCACTGGACGGGGGCCCAGAAGGGCTGTGTGCCAGTGGCCATGGTATGGCAGACGCCGCTCGGCGTCGAGCAGTACGCGGCGGCCGGGCGCGCATTAGCCGTCCCGCGGTTCGGGTGCCCGAGCTGCGGCGAGCTGATGAGCTACTGGGGCTGGTACGAACGGGACCTGAGGACGGGGAAGGCACTGGTGCTCCTGGTGCGGCGGCAGCGCTGCGCTGGTTGCCGGACCAGCCACTCTGTCCTGCCGAGCTTTGTCACCCACGGTCGCTTGGACGTCATCGGCGTGATCGGCGCCGCGCTCAGGGCGATGGCTGGTGGCCCCGGCGCCGGGGCGAGGGTGGCACGGGCCATCGATGTGCCTTACACGACGGTGCGTGACTGGCGGCGGCGCTTTACGGCCCGGGCCGAGGTGCTCGGCACCGGCTTTGCCCGGGCGTGCGTGGCCCTGGGCGGCCTGGCGCCCAGGCTGGCTGGTGGCCCCGAGACGGTCGCTCTAAGAGCGCTGAGCTCGGCATGGCAGGCGGCGCGTAGGCGCTTTGGCCAGGGCGTGGGCCGCCTGTGGCACTTCGCCAATGGGCTCGTCGGCGGGCACCTGCTCTCCACCAACATGGATCCACCCTGGTCAACGGCCTAAAAGTGGTTTTGGATGCCTTAGGGCCCTGCCTGGTAGCAGCGGCCTGTCAAAAAGGAGGCATTTATGGCCAACGAGCACCACGACAAGGCCGAGGAGATGGCGTTGTTCCGTTACAACGTGATCTCGGAGGCAACGAGCCCCCGGTTGAGCCCTGCCGAGCGGGGCAGGGCCGTGCGGGACCTGACCGCACGTACGTGGGTGGCCCCAGACGGGACCGAGCGCCAGGTAAGCCGCACCAGCATCGACCGCTGGCTCGTCGCCTACCGCAAAGACGGCCTGGCTGGGCTCGCTCCGGTGCCGCGCTCGGACCGGGGCCGTCCCCGGGCGGCACGCCAGTGGCTGGACGAAGCAGCCAAGCTGCGCCGGGCCGTGCCAGCGCGCTCGTCGGCCCAGATCGTCGACATAATTGGGCGGGCGCACGGCGTGTGGCTTTCGCAGCGCACCGTCCGCGAGCACCTGCACCGCCTGGGCTTGTCCCGCCAGGCACTGTCGGCCGCACCGGCGCGTGCGTTCGGCCGCTTCGAGGCGGCCCGGCCCAACGAGATCTGGGTAGGGGACGTCCTGCACGGGCCTTTCGTCCCTTGCCCACCGCGCCGCGGGCTCCAAACGGGCCAAGCTGTTCTTGCTCGTCGACGACTACAGCCGCCTGTTGGTGCACGGGCGCTGGGTGACCGAGGAGAACACCCGCGCTGGCCAAGACGTGCTGCGGTCGGCCATTTCCCGCCGTGGCCTGCCCGAGGTTCTATATGTTGACAATGGCGCCCCTTATGCCAACCACCAGCTGTCCCGGGCCTGTGCCGTGCTCGGGGTGGCTTTGGTGCATTCCAAGCCTTACGCTCCCCAGGGCCGGGGAAAACAGGAAAGGCTGAACTCCTATATACGTTCTTCGTTTATCGCCGAAGCCGAGGCCCGGGGCATCGCCAGTTTCGACGAGCTGAACGACCTGTTCATGGCGTGGGCGGAGCAGGTCGCCAATGCCCGTCCCCACGCCGAGACTAAACAGGCACCCACAGAGAGGTTCTGCCAAGGCTTCACGCCAAATATCCCCGCACCTGCAGTGCTTTTTGAGGCGTTCCGCTGGAGCGTTAGGCGGAGGGTCACCAAGACGGCGACGGTGTCGCTTTTTGCCAACCGTTACGGGGTGGGCCACCGAGCTCATCGGTCGCAACATCGAGCTGCGCTTTGACCCCGAAGACTTGGGCAAAGTCGACGTTTATGACAACGGCGCGCCGGCCGGGGCGGCCGTGCCGTTCGTGATCGGCCGCCACGTGCACCCGGCCGTGCCCCAGGCCGCCCCCGAGCCTGCTCCCGAGGCGCCGGGGTCGACTACCTGGGCCTGGTGGCCGCCGCCCACACCGAAGCGCTGGGAGAGGGCTCCATCTCCTACAGGTCCCTGCCCGGCATGGAGGCCTGGGGCCACGAGACTGACGAGGCGGTGCGCTGATGGCCGGCGTCGACGTCTGGGCCGCTCACTTCGGTTTTGCCCGCACCCCTTTTACAAAGTCGGTGCCCGCCGATAAGCTCTTCGAGCGAGCGGCGCACGCCGAAGCAGTGGCCCGGGTGCATTACTGCATAAACCAGTCCGCCCTGGGCGTTGTCGTCGGCGACACCGGTGCGGGCAAGACGGTGGCCGTGCGCGCCGCCGTGGCCAGCCTGGACCGCACCAAGTTCACGGTCATTTACTTGGCCAACCCGTCCGGGGGTTGCCGGGGGATCTACGTGGCCATCGCCACCGCCTTGGGGGCGACACCCAGGTTCCACAAGGCCGAGGCGATAAACCAGGCCGCCGTCCTGCTTGGCGCCGAAGAGCACGAACGCCACCGCCGCGTAATTTTGATAATCGATGAGGCCCACCTACTTTCCCCCGAACAGCTCGAAGAGGTCCGCCTGCTCTCGAACGCAGAGCTTGATTCAGCGTCGCCGTTCGCCGGCGTGCTGCTCGGCCAGCCCACCTTGGCCTCACGCCTGCGCCAGGGGGCCTTTGCTGCGTTGGACCAGCGCATCAGTGTCCGCTACAGCCTGGGCGGCATGGACCTCGCCGAGTCGGTCTCCTACCTGCGCCACCACCTGGCCCTGGCCGGGCGGGGAGACCCCCTCATCGCCGACGATGCCGCCGCCCGCCTGCACCGTTATGCCAACGGGTTGCCCCGGGCGCTCAACAATGCTGCGACCGCCGCGCTGATGGCCGCCGCGGCTGAGGGCAAGAGCCTGGTCGACGACACCTGTGCCAAGAAGGCGATAGCCGAGCTGACCCGCACCTGAACGCCTCACCTACGGCGCCGGCTTCCGAGCACGACTTGGGCCGGCGCTGTTGCGCGTCACCGCTCAGTCATGCCGGAAGGTGCTCACCCAAAGTTGCCGAACCGTCGTCATTCAATCTTGCCGACAACATCCCCCAGCCGCACAAGCGGCCCAAGTGCTCGTACGTACGGTTCTGTGCCGAGCTGCCCAACGAGCGCTGGCAAGCCGACACCACCCACTGGTCACTGGCCGACGGCACCGACGTCGAGGTGCTCAACATCATCGACGACCACTCCCGGCTCCTGGTCGCGTTCGTGGGCCTTCGGCACCACCAAGGCCGCTGACGTGGTCGAAACTTTTCAGGCTGCAGCTACAGAACTTGGCCTGCCAGCATCGCTCCTGACTGATAACGGGGCCATATTCACGGCCGAGAGCCGGGGCGGGCGCTGTGCCATCGAGACACTGCTATTGGCGCTCGGGGTCAGCTACAAGCACGGGCGCCCTTACCACCCCCAGACCCAGGGCAAGGTGGAGCGCTTCCACCAGACCCTCAAGCGCTGGTTGGCCAAGCAGGCCAAACCGGCCGACCTGGCCGACCTACAAGCCCTGCTGGACCGGTTCCGGGCTTATTACAACCAGGTCCGCCCGCACCGGGCCATCGGCCGGCGCACCCCGGCAGAGGCATTTTCGGCCCGGGAGAAGGCGGGCCCTCAGCGGGCTGTGCTGCCCGCCGGGCACTACCGGCTGCGCCGTGACCGCTTGGACAAGGCCGGGAAGGTCTCCGTTCGCTACCAGAGCCGCCTGCGCCACATCGGGGTCGGGCGAGCCTACGCCGGGCCCGAGTGCTGCTCCTCGTCGCCGAGCGAGACGTCCGCGTGCTCACCGAAGACGGCGAACTTCTCGGCTGGGCCGACATCGACCCAGCCAAGGGCTACCAGGCTTTGCAGAAGCCACTAGTGTCCACGATGTCTTGAGACAGCCGTCCGGGATGTCTCGCGACACAACAGTCTGGAGGGAGTGGGATTTGAACCCACGGGGAGCTTGCACTCGCAAGGCTTTTCAAGTGCTGCTCCAGCTGTTCGCTGTCGTCGGCTGTTACAGGCCAGACCAGGACTCTTAGGTTCGGCGCTTCGCCCGAATAGGCTGAGTTATAACCAGAAGTTGTGGATGCTCGACCTGCGGAAGGCCGTGACGTACCCTCCAAGTTGACCAAACAACGAGCCTGCCGGTGGCTGCCGGCGGGGAGGAGTACGCCAATGTTGAAGCTAGTACAAGACGCGTCCGCAAGCGCGGAAGAAACCCCTTCGACCATCGACCTCGACGAGCTTTGCCGGCTCGCCGCCAAGCAGATGCTTGCTACGGCGCTGCTCGCCGAGCGCCAGGCCTACTTGGACGCCCACGCTGGCCTGGTGGACGCCACCGGCAAGCGGCTGGTGGTGGGCAACGGCTATGCCAAGGAGCGGGTGGTGACGACCGGTGCCGGGTCCGTCGAGGTCAAGGCGCCCAGGGTCGACGACCGCCGGGAAGGCGAGCGGTACCGCTCGGTCATCCTGCCCGTTTACATGCGTAAGTCCCCCAAGGTCACCGAGGTGCTGCCAGTCCTGTACCTCCGCGGCCTCTCCACCGGGGACTTCGCCCCCGCCCTGGGCGAGTTCTTTGGCTCCGAGGCCGGCCTATCGCCCTCGACTGTGCAACGCCTGACCGGGTCTTGGCAGGCCGAGCACGGACAATGGTCAGCGCGTGACCTCTCCGGTCTCGACTATGTCTATTGGTGGGTAGACGGCGTCCATTTCAACGTCCGCCTCGAGGAGGACCGCCTGTGCTGCTTGGTGGTCGTCGGGGTACGCCCCGACGGCTCCAAGGAACTGGTCGCCCTGGCCGACGGCTACCGGGAGTCCAAGGAGTCCTGGGCCGCCCTCCTGCGGGGCCTCCGGGACCGGGGCCTGGCCGGCCCGGTGCTCGCTGTGGGCGACGGGGCGCTCGGCTTTTGGGCTGCGATAAGGGACGTCTTCCCCTCCACCAAAGAACAACGCTGTTGGGTGCACAAGACTGCGAACTGTCTCGACGCATTGCCAAAACGCCTTCACCTACAAGCGAAACCTGCCATCCAGGCCATCTACAACGCCAGCTCCCGTACGGACGCCCTGACTGCCGCTAAAGCCTTCGCCGACGCCTTCTCGGGCTTCCCCAAGGCGACTGCCAAGATAATGGACGAGCTCGACACCTTGCTCGCCTTCTACGACTTCCCCACAGAACATTGGGTGCACCTGCGGACGACCAACCCGATCGAGTCCACTTTTTCGACCGTAAGGCTCAGGACCCGGGTCACCCGCGGTGCTGGTTCACGCAAGGCGGCTCTGGCGATGGCTTACAAGCTGTTAGACGCCGCCCAAGCCCGCTGGCACAAGGTAGCTGCCCCCGAGCTCGTCCCGCTCGTCCGGGCCGGCGCCGTCTTCATCGACGGCAAACTGCAAGAAAGGAGGCCGACCCAGACGGAGCCTGACGCCACCGGAACGGGCCCGTCGCAGCCTGAGCACAAAAGTTCATCCACAACTATTGACAATTGCTCGAATAGGCTCCCGTAGCTTCTAGCTGGGCGTGAAATATGGACCAAAATATGGACCGTCACTGTAGCCTTGTCCGAAACCGCGCGCCGCTTGCCCGGCTAATTGAAGAGCCGCTCCTCGAGCTCTGACCTCGTAATCCCGTGGTGCGCCGCTATATCCGAAAGGATCCCAGCCAACGTGCCCAGTCGAAGTTGCCCGGCCGGGACCGTCACTCGGTGCTCTCCCCCGGTGAGCGTCGTCAGCCGCATATGACTTCCGGTCTGACGAACGACCTCGTAGCCGTAGTAACGCCTGAAGCACCGCAAGTTCTCGCCCCGTCAGGTCTCGAGGCAGCCTCAAACGGCCAGCAATTCGTCGTGGACGAAGTGGAGACGCAGCACAGATGGCCGCTCGCCGTCGTCGAAGTGGCACATGACGGCATCGCGAACCAATGCCCTCAGCTGGTCCAAGTCATCGGCCTCGGTGAAGATCGACTCGCCAAGCGCTCGGGCTGTGTAGCCACCCTCGGGGGCGTCTTCGACCACGAAGACCAGTTCAGACTGCGACACATAGCCAGAGTAGTAACTCATAGACCCGATTCCAGCTGTGTGGCCTTAATGCTGTCATCAGTGTCGCTCGCCAGCCAGATGGGACCACCCGCGCGGCGACTTCAACCGGTAGGCAGACACGGGCTCGGTGGTCGGGCCGCGCATTCCGTCGTCGTCGCCGCTCTAATTCCTGCCGATGCCCCTATAACCCGGTCGAGCTCGGCGAAGCGGGCGTGACCACAACGCTGGGCAAGTAGGTAGAGTCGTGCGCTGTGGCCGAGCAGCACCCATTGTGCTGGCTTAGATTTTGAACACACTGCGAGACGACGTTGATATTTGCGTCGTCAATTGGTCGACGTCAGCCGGTGGCCGCGGCCGTCGACGGGGTGCCAATGTGCGGCCCGGGACGGTGAGCGCGACCGTAGGGGTGATCCGTCCGATGGGATCGTCAGCTTCCGTCTGATTCTGTCCCGGCCCCCGCCTCGATGCCGGGGTGTCGGCGTGAGCGACGCGGTTCCCGTGCCCTTCGTGCGGTGGCGGTCGCCTGGTCTCACGCGTAGCCGAGGTTGCAAGCGAGCTGGACTGCCCCCGCAAGCAGCCGGCTCGCCAGCTCGGGGCGGCCGCGGTCCCAGGCATCGGAAGCGGCCTGCACCGAGGCCTCCACGTCGTCTGGAAGCCGCGCCAGAGACGGGTCCAGCAAGCGCCGCGCCGCGCCGACGGCTTCCTCGATGTGCCCGAGGTCGAGGTGCGAGCCGGCCAGCGGCCAAAAGGCCAGGCAGTACGTGTGAAAAAAGTCTGGGCGCGGTTCCCACAACTCCACCGCCTCGCCGGCCAGCGCGATTGCTTCTTCCGGCTGTCCGTCACGCCAGGCGAGCCAGGCTCCGAGGGAAATCGCATTGGCCAAGCACGGGCGGCTCCTCGCCGCCGCGGCTCGCGCCTCAGGTGAAAGCAGTCGTACTGTCTCGATGTCACCACCCCGGAACGCCGTGGTCGCTAGTCCTCCCAGCGCGGTCGCAGTGGCGACGGGGGAACCCTCCCGTTTGGCGCTGGCCAGTGCTTGCTCGTAGGCAACGCGGGCCTCGGCCAGGTCTCCATGCCAGGTCAGGGCCATACCGAGGTTGTGCATAAAGAGGTACCGGAGCCGCTCGGGGCCGCCGCGAAAGAGGAAGTGTGCCGGGGCCGGGGCCGAAGCGGCATCTGCGGCTTGGCGGTATTCGTCCACGATTTGGGCGTCGACTTGCCAGCGGCGCTCACGCATATGGAGCAGGGCGAGCGCTCCATAGAAATACGCGACCAACGGGCTGCTGGCCCTCGCCTCCACCAGAGGACGAACCTTAGCGATAAGGTCATCGCCGCGTTCCAGCTGGTTACGGGCGTCGTAAGTGTTGAACTTGTGCGACACCGCGTTGGGACGAAGCTGAAGGCCCAGCCAGAGGTCGACGAGCTCTTGGTCGTCCTCCACCCCAGGTTCGCCGATCAGTCCCTCGGCGGCGTCGCTAGCCGCTAGGGCGGCGTCGAAGTCGCCATCTTGGTACTCAATAACGCTCAAGAGGTACAGCAAACGGACCCGCGCCAAGGGGTCCTCAGGTCCCAAGCTGGCGAGCCCGGCGACGACCGTCGAGCGTGCCTCATCGAAGCGGTCAACCAACGTAAGGATGTCGGCGAGCCTCTCGCAGATCCTGGCCGCCATAACCGAACGCGCCGGCCCGACGGTTGCGGCGGCCGCGTTGCCGGGGCGAAGCTCGCAGCCGGCAACAGCGAGCGCTTGACGGTACAAAGCGATGGCCTCTTCGTTGGCGAGGATGCTGGCGGCGTGGTCGCCGGCCAGGTCAAGGTAGTGGATGGCCCGGTCGTCCTCGCCCGCGGCCGCGAAGTGGCGCCCTAAGACTGCGGCCACATCCTCGAGGCGGTCGGTGACGCTCGCCTCCAGGGCCCACCCGGCGCGGGCGTGCAGTTGGCGGCGCTGTGAGCGCAGCAAGCCGTGATAGGTCGCCTCAGCCATGACCGAGTGGCGGAACCGGTAGAGCGGCTCGGGCTGGGTGCCGACCTCGGTCAGGAAGCCGGCCGAGACCAGCTCGGCCAGGGCCTGGTCGAGGCCCGTCCCGAGTTCGCTCACCGCCGCCAGCGCTGAGTGGGCGACGTCCTCCCCGAGCACTGAGGCCGCTACCGCCGCCTCCCGAGCCGCCGGGCTGAGCCGGTCGGCACGGGCGCGGACCAGCCGCTCGAGGGCCTCGGGGACCGGGGCCAGGTCGCTCTCGCCGAGCTGCCAGCTGTTGCCGTCGCGGCCGAGGGCGCCGGTGTCGAGCAACGATGCGAGCCGCTCCTCCAAGAACAGCGGGTTGCCGTCCACCCCGTAGCACACGACGTTCAGGACCTCGTCCCCGACCTCGCCCCCTAGGAGCGAGCGGGCCAGGCAGCGCTCGGCGGGCTTTGGGATAGGCGCCAGCTGCAAGACCTGGAGGGGGCGAGCGGGGTCGGCGGCGAGGACGGCCTCCGACTCGGCCACGCCTGGGTCCGGCTCGGGCCGGCGCGTCGCCAGCACCAGGAGCGGCCCGTCGTCGGCGAGGGTGGCGAGCGCGCCGGTCAGGCGGAGCGACGTCGGGTCCGACCAGTGCAGGTCCTCGAGACAGAGCACGATCGGGCCGCGCTCGACCAGGCGGGCGAGCAACGAGCGCACGGCCGAGAACGTGGCGTGCTGCAGCTCTCCCGGGCCCATCCGCCCGAGGTGCGCCCCGCCTGGCCCGGGCGGGAGCCCCATCATCCGCGCCAGCACCGGGAGGAGGTCGCGGTCCTGGCCGAGAACGGCGCGCACCGCCGCGTCGAGGGCCGGGCGCAGCACGGCCTTTCCTTCTTCGAGCGACGCGCCCATGAACCGGCAGAGCAGCTGCTGGTAGGCCCCGTAGGGGGTCGAGGAAGCGTAGGAGGCGCAGCGGCCCTCCAGCCACAATGGCAGTTGCCCCGACGCCGCCCCCGCCCGAGCCATGAAGTACTTGCGGCACTCGCTCACTAGGCGCGTCTTGCCGAGCCCCGGCTCACCGACGACGAGGACTGGCCCGCTGTTACCGGCCACCGTCGCCTGGACGGCCTGTCTCAGCACCGCCAGCTCGGCCTCCCGGCCTACGAGCGGCGCCTTGGCCGCCAGGCGGCGCCGCCCGGTCTCGGCGACCGAGCGCGGCCGCGGCCCCACAAGGTAGGTCGCTACGAGCGGCTTCGCCCCCGGGGTGACGACCACGTCCTCGCTCGGTCCCCACTCGAAGAT
This sequence comes from uncultured Acidimicrobiaceae bacterium, assembly GCA_963754115.1. Taxonomy (GTDB): domain Bacteria; phylum Actinomycetota; class Acidimicrobiia; order Acidimicrobiales; family Palsa-688; genus Fen-671. The sequence goes on from CAVWFC010000012.1 coordinate 9,828, forward strand.
CCCTTCGGTGGCGGTACGGGTGGCGGGGCCGACGAGCACCGAGGCGGCCTTAGCCACCGATACCAGGGTGGTGGCGGCGCCGACAACGTCGCCGACCGCCCGGTAGTCCACCCGGCCCCCGACGCCGATCGGCCCCACCACGGCCGGGCCGGTCTCCACCCCGATGCGGGCCGACAGCACCACCTCTGATGTCCCGATGGGGGCTGCGCCGGCGCTGCGAGCAGCCTTGGCGGCGCTCCCGGGCGTGCGGCCGACCGCCGCGCTGATGCGCAATGCTGAGCGCAGGGCCCGCTCGGGGTCGTCTTCGTGCGCCTGGGGGGCGCCGAAGAGCACCGACATCCCCGACCCCGATACCGACTCGACGGTGCCGCCAAGCAGCTCCGCCTCGGTTATGGCCCCGGCCAGGCCGGCACCGACGAGCTCGACCAGCTCCTCGGGGTCGGCGGGCGCGCCCAGGCCACCCGCCGGGGACAGCTCGACGGACACGACGCTCACCAGCCTGCGTTCCTGCAGCGGACGGGCGGCGACGGCACCTGGCACGGGGGGCGAGGCAGGTCCCGGGGGCGGCGCGGCGCCCTCCGCCCTGGCCCGCAGCTCCTCCAGGGCCGGCGAGGTCCCCAACCCAAGCGTGGCCAGGGCGGCGCGGCAGCTCTCGTAGACGGCGAGCGCCAGCGGGCGGCGGCCCTGTGCCCCGTAGAGCCGCATGAGCGCCGAAGCCGCCTCCTCATCGGTCGGGTCGGCCTCCAGGCAAGCTTGCCAGGCCGCAAGGACCTCTTCGGGGCGGGCGCGACCGACGCCGCGCGAGCGGTCGCGGGCGAGCTCAAGGCGCGCTTCTTGGCGCAGGTACTCGAGGCGTTCGCGCACCCGGGCAGCCCAATCGGCCTCCGGCTCGTCTTCTAGAGGGGTGCCCCCGGACCCGAGGGCGTCGGCCAACGCCGAGTCTCGCCCGGCCCTGGCGAGGCGCTCAAGGCAGCGCGCAATGCCTGTTCGTGGGCGTCGAGGTCCACCTCTAGGGCGACCTCGGTCGCCGCCCAGATCTGGCCCGGGTCCGCGCAGAGGAGCCCCGCCCCTTCGGGCCGAGCTGGCCGAGCACCAAACGGGCCATCGACTGTGCCTTGTACAGAGCATGTGCCGCAGCCTCGGGCCCGAGCGATGGGAACAGGGCCTCGCAAGCGGCATCCCGGCGGAGGCGTCGCCCGGGGCTGACCAGGACCAGCTGGCAGAGCCGCCGGGCGCTGGGGCGTGGCCAGCGGCCAGTGCTCCGGCTTCCGGCGACGACAACGAAGCGCCCGAGCAGTCGAACCTCGAGGACCAGAGGGTGGTCATTGTCTTCGGTCCGCGACGCGGCCACGGCCACCATCTTGTCACCAGGCATGCGACGAACCCCTGAGACGCCGCGGCGGCTGGCAAGCCCATTCGGCCCGCGCTGCCGTCTGCGTGAAGACAGTCAGCGCTTCGTTGCACCCGCTCCTGGTGTCGACCGCGGGCGCTGCTGCTTTATGCGCCACTGCCACCGCCGTTCCTGAGTTGGTCGCGGCGAGCCCGACAAGGACGACGAGCGCGGTCACGGCCGGCACGGCGACGAGCTAGTCGGTCGTCATGAGGGCTCCTGTCGTAGTGACCGGCCTTGTCGCCGGTATCGTCATATTCGCGGAGCCGTTTCCCCAATAGTTCCCCGTTTCGAGGGGCGGTGGGCCGGGCCGAGCTGAGGCCTATTGTCCAAAGAGCCTTGCTCGTGCTGCCGAGCTGGTGGGTCAATCCGACGTTCGACGCCCCGATCATGCGGCTCGGCAGGTGCTACGTGGCGCCCCAAAAACCGGGTTGTGAATAGCCCGGACGGACGCACGTCCCTTGGGTAGGGGCCATATGCCGTGGCCCCGGAAGAGATGCGCCAATGCCCGCACGAAGCGTCAAATCAGCTTGTCGACTCAACACAAACCTGAACGCTGCCCACCGCATGCCTTTTCAGCAGTCGCTCGATCTGGACGCACCGAGGGCGGAAAAGGGCCTGGCGAAGACGAGCCGCACAACGACGGCAAAGACGCGGGTCAACAAACCTCCGCCTGTGGCTGATAAGCACCAAAAGACGCCGTGCGCGGAGACGGCCGGCCCAGTGACGTTCAGTTCGCACCGAGGGCGCCGATCTGGGGCAGGGTGAGCGCCAGAGCGGTTGATATGGATGGCTCGGGCCACTGCCAGGCGGCGGGTTCTGTCTGGCCGTTCGGCGCCGGCGTCGAGGCGTGGCAGATTTCTCCTCCTCTGCGGCTGGCCGTCACTAGGCGGACGTAACGTGCGGCCGTGCCTCGACTGTCCTATTTCTACGGGATCGCGATTTACATTTACTGGGACGACCACAACCCGCCGCACTATCACGCTGTGTACGGAGAGCATGAGGCCTGGATCGTGATCGCCGGAGCGTCCGTGCTGCACGGATGGCTCCCCACCCGGGCGCTCCGAATGGTACGCACTTGGCACCGGCTACATCAGCACGAACTGGAGGCGGCCTGGGAACTGGCCAAGGCGAACCAGGCCCCCGGTACCATAGAGCCGTTGCCATGAAGACCAACTACCGGATCCCGCACGTCGAAGAGGTGGAAGTGCCACGCGCACATGTATTCCGCGTCACATTTGACGACGGGCTCGTCCGAGAGCTCCAGTTCCTGACCGGATCGCACCAAGGGACGGTCTTCGCCCCGCTTGACGATCCGGCCTACTTCGCGCGGTCCGGGTCAACCCCGAGAGCCGAACGGTGACCTGGCCGAACGGGCTGGATCTCGATCCGGCGGTGCTGCGTGGCGACTTCGAGCCAGCAGGTGACCCCCATTTTCGAGAAGTGGCCGCTTGGGGCGAGCGCATCGTGGCTCACTGGAAATAGCCCGGACGGACCGACGTCTCGTGGGTAGAGGCCAATTTGCCGTGGCCCCGGAAGGGATGCGCCGATGCCGGCACGTGAAGAATTGTCCGCCGCCAACAACGCCTTCGTCATCCTCGATGCCACGCACACCTTGTCCTTTGTCAGGCCTGAAAATGAGTCCGACGTCATACCTATTCAGCAGTCGCTCGATCTGGACGCAGCGAGGATGGATGCGAGCCTCGCGGATGCGATCCGCACTCCGACTCGAAAGACGGGGTCAACAAGTCTCAGCGCGTGTCTCGTAAGTGCCAAAAGAAGTCGGGCGCGGGGGAGGACGGTACTGTTACCGAGAACCTCCAATGCAATAGCGGCCTGGACTCCGAGGAGCAGCCCGGCTGAGCTCGGCAACTTCCGTCCGGCACATCCCAGCGTCGCCGCTGTCATCCTCGGCGAGTGACACGGCGAGGGGCACGGTCCTTCCCTCCCGCGCTCCTGGCCAGGCCGACGTACCGTTGGCTGAGAGGGTGGCTCTCAGTGTCGAGGAGGCCGGCGCACTGCTCGGGATTTCCCGTGATCTTGCCTACGACTTGGTGGCGCGTGGAGAGTTGCCGTCAATACGGCTCGGTCGCCGGCTAGTGGTGCCACGTCGCGCCCTCGAGGGAGCGCTGGACCGGCGCTCGGAAGCGGAATAAAGGTCGGCCATCGCCTTCCCCATTGCTACTGCCGCTTCTCGGTCGGCGGCGTCGAGGAAGTGGGCGTAGGGCCTCGTTGCCTGATGCTCCCACGCACGCTTCGAATCGTACACCGGTCTATGGGCCAAATATGGACCAACCGCCATTTTGAGGCCGTTCAGAGGCACCTACTCCAGACGCAAAAAGTGCCTCTGAGCTGCG
>CAVWFC010000013.1:0-327159 GCA_963754115.1 uncultured Acidimicrobiaceae bacterium
TTTGGCCTGCAACGGTCCCGGGGCAGGCTGGCATTCCTAGTCGAACTGGTGTTCGTTCGGGCGCTTAGCGCCTCTCGTTTCCCTCGCCGACGAGGTTGTCTCACCGTAAGTGGCGTCACAATGGTCGGAGCGTGACGACGGCCTTGTCACAGGCAGTTTGGCCCAGCAAGCGCCGCTCCAAGGGTGTATGGTTCTCGGTGGCACGACAAAGTCCCCCGCGTGTTGGGCCAGCGCAGGCTGGCTGGGGCGGTACTCCGGACCCCGGTAACGCGAATTTTCGCAGCGCCTGAGGTAGGAGAACACTATGGCCCCCGTCGGCCCCCCTTTTTTTACTGTCTCCAATCGACCTCACGTGTGCCGGGGGGGGCTTGAGATAGGCGCCATCGTCGTCTGGCTTTGGGGCGAGCACGACCTTTCGACTGATAGCGCGCTTTGCCTGGCACTGGCGCGCGCCATCGCCCTCGACGGCGCCGGGCTTATCGTCGACCTGAGCGGCGTGGAGTTCATGGGCGCATCGACGCTCGGGGTCATCGCCCAGGCCGAGCTCCTCCGGCAGCGGTCAGCCTCGTTCACAGTGCGGTCGCCCGCTACCTTCCTCCGACGCGTCATCAGCGCCTGCGGCTTGGACGACCTCCTCACTCCCAGCCTCGAGATGGCGGCCGACGTGACGGGGAAGCGTCGGCTCCGGGGTGGCAGTGCCGGCCGCCCGGAGACCCGATAGGTGCGCGGGCCGTGGGCGCCGACAGGCAGGCGGAGACGGCATGACAAAGGTGGCGCCGGCGGGCAGCGCTCACCGTGACGGAACAGGTCGAGTAGCAAAAGTGGAACCTACAGAAAAGGAAAAAAATGACCTATAAACGCAAACGCCTGCATTATTGGCAGACGCGCGACGCAACAGTGGTGGCGCTCGCCATTGTGGGCGCCTTCCTGGCCCCCACCATTTCACCCGCTTCGGCCGCCGTCACGACGACGTCGGCTACGACCACGACAACGGCGGTGCCTGGTTCGAACTCTCGGCGGCACTGAGCGGTAATGCGCTCGGTCGCACCGGCTGGTCGGCCACCACCGACGCTCCCTCCAGTAGCGCCGACGCGCCCGACAACGCCCTGGACGGTAATTTTCACACTCGCTTCAGCACCAACGAGGACCAAGCCCCGGGCTTGGCCATCCGTGTGGACCTGGGCTCGGCCCGGGCCTTTGACCAGCTGGCCATGAGGGCGCCCAATTCGCCCAACGACTACGCCCGGGGCTACAACGTATTGGTCTCGACCAACAACAGCTCCTGGGCTACCGTCGCCAGCTGCACGGGCACCGCTAACCCCGAGGTCGTCAGTTTCCCCACCCAAACAGCACAGTACGTGAGGGTGGTACTGACCGCAGCGAGCACCACTAACTGGTGGTCGATCGACGAGTTCGACCTGTACGGCAGCGCCACGGCCACAACTACAACGACCACAACGGCACCCACCACAACGACCGCCGCAATGACCACGACCACCTCAATGACCACGACCACGGCGTCGCTTTCTTCCTCGGCTAACCCGGCGGCGGTGGGCCAGGCCCTCACTTACACCGTCAAGGTAGCGCCCATCCTGACGGCGGCACCGTCAACTTCTTCGCCAACGGGGCGCCAATAGCGGGCTGCGACAAGGTCGCGCTCAGCACCCCACGGGTGAGGCCACTTGCGTGACCAAGTACTTCGTCCAGCGGCCACTCGGGGTGCAGGCGTTCTACTCGGGCGATGCCCTTTCCGGCCCTCCAGCTCGGCCATCTACGTCGAAGTCATCAACCTGAACCTGCCGGTACCGGGTACTGGCTCGCCACCGGCAACGGCCAGGTTACGGCTCCGGCGCGGCACCGTCGCTCGGGGGCGTTACTACCTCGGCCACCCGGGCGGCTCGTCGGCATAGCCGCTAGCCCGAGCGCCAAGGGGTACTGGGTGGTGACGGCCAACGGCGGCGTCAGCAACTTCGGTGACGCCAAGTTCTACGGCGACTTGCCCGACCTCGGCAAGCACGTCTCGGACATAGTGGCGATCGCCCCCACCACTGACGGCCAGGGCTACTACCTGGTGGGCGCAGACGGGGGCTTTTTCACCTTCGGGGACGCCAAGTTCCACGGCTCGCTGCCCGGCATCCACCTCCACGTCAAGGACGTGGTGGGAATGGTGGCCACCCCCGGGGGGCGCGGGTTACCTGCTGGTGGGGTCGGACGGTGGCGTCTTCACCTTCGGGACCACCCATTTCTACGGCTCGCTGCCGGGCATGGGCAAACACGTGCACGACGTCCGGGCCATCCTGCCCTCTTCCACGGGACGGGGTTACATCCTCGTCGGCTCCGACGGGGGCGCTTTCAATTTCGGCACCGGGGCCAAGTTCCACGGTTCGCTGCCGGGAGAAGGGATCAGGGTCTCTGACATCGTGGGCATTGCCCTCACCCCCGACAACGGCGGCTATTACATGGCCGGTACCGATGGCCGTGCCTACGGCTTCGGCGACGCCCACCCCTTTGGGGAGCCCTCCGCCCTTGCCTCTAACCTGCCGGTGGCCGCCATCGCGGGCACATAAGGCACGCGTGCCGGGCACGGCTACCTGCTGAGAGGGACCGACGGAATGGTGCCGGTCCGCCCATCGGCCCGCCAGCATGGCGAGGCCAGCGGCCGGCACCCGAGCCCGTGAACAGAGCCCTGGCCATAGGGCGACGCCGCTTCCTCGGAGCCCGTGCAGGCTCGGAGACAACCTGTACGGAGCTGGAGCGGCTTCACCGGTTCTAGCAAAGGTCAACCTAAAGGAGGTGGCCATGCGCTTAGCGGCATCGAACATCTCGGCGCAGGCGCAAGGCCACCGACCAAAACCAAAGGCGTCCTCAAGCAGGCCAGTGAGAAACTCAAGGACTGTTCTCAAAAATTGCGCCGGCCGGGCCGACATTAGCGCCGTGCAGGTGGAGGTCGTGATGTGAAAAGGCCAAGGCTCGTTCGACATGCGACGTTCCTCATAGGAGAAAGAACTACGAAACTGGTTATCGTGCTGGCACTATTGGTTGTCCTGCTGTTTTCGCGTTGCATTTCTCGTGGGTCATCGCAGGCATTTTCCTAGTGATCTGGCTTATCGGGTTCGGGATAGGACGCGGTGAGGGCGCAGGCGGGCACGCCTTCTATTGGTTCTGAGCCGCTGACGAGGCCCAGGCTCCTCGAACCTGGGGAGCTCACGATCAACGGGTCGGACTGCCGTGCTTTTTTGGCCAAATTGGCCGGCCCCCAGTTGCGCAAGGCGTCTCCTTCACGCCCAGCCGCCGAGCGACCGAGGCGTCCATTTGCATCGACGATGAGCCACCGTCATCGTAAAGGGCGTGACGGGCAGCGATGCGCCCGGAGAAGCTGGCGGCCTGGCAAGCGCTGCGTGAGGGCTATGGCAATCGCGACGAGTCGCGGTCGATCGAGGCACCCTCGTGGCCCCGGCAGGCTGAACAAGCCCCAAGACCGGTCCGGCCCGAGTGGGGCACTGACAACCGCACCTCCGACCGCCAGCAAGGCGGGGCCCCCCAGTCGTCGCCAGCATCACGACGCCCACGGTGATTGTGCAACAACGAACTGCTCTCTCGGCGAGCGTCGCCTAGAGTCTCCGACCGCGAGCCAGTCCCGTCAAGCGCTGGCCCCCACCGATTTGGAGGAAAACCGCATCAAAGATCACGCTCTGGGGCCCTAGTCGCCAAGCGCATGACTCTCAGTACCGGTCCTCCTGATCGTGGAGTCACGGGCGTGATCCATGCCCATCTTGTTGCCGTGAGAGTCCCGACCCGGGCGGGCGGCTCGGGACGCCCAGCAGTAGTTCGCAGACCTGTGAGGTGAGCCGATCCTCGCACTGGTCGATCGTCCAGCCGTAGTGGGCGGTGAGCATGGCGAAGTTCTCGTCGTGGGCGTACATACCGATGATGCCGGCCGCCGAGGACGGGTCAATGTCGTCACGTAGGGCGCCTATGGCCGCCAGCCGGTCAGCAAGGAACGTGGTCCCGGCTGTGTGCCGGCGCTGGCCTTCGGCGTAGACGCCGGCGAATTCTGGCTCCACCGCGGCGGCGCCGCGCACCGCGGCGATGATGTCGCCGCACTGCTCGAACAGGCTTCGCTCGAGCTGCACCGCAGTATGGAGTAGCTCCCCAGGGATCCGCACTGGTGGCGATGACATCGACGAAGCCCTGGATCTCCGCCTCTTCTTCGATCAGTTCATTGAGCGCCCCGGCCACGGCCCGTTTGGTGCCGAAGACCTTGTACACGGTGGCGGGGGCCACGCCGGCTTCGGCCGCGATGGCTTCGATGGTGGTGGTGGCGTACCCGTCGGCCGTGAACCGGCGCCGGGCGGCCAAGGCGATGTGCCGCTTGGTGGCGGCCGCCTGCTGTGTCCTCCACGGCGTAATCACCACTTGACAGTACCGCACTTCTGAGTAGAGTTTATCTCTCTATCAAAGTCGAACTCTAAGAGGCTCAGAGTGGACTCCGTCGCCGTCCCCTACGTGCTCGCCGCCGGGCAGGAACGCAGCCATCCCGGCACGTGGCCGGCTATCAAGGCCGGTGCCGCCGACACCGGCGGTGCCATGACCGCGGTCGAGGACACCCTCGCCCCGTGGGCCTCGGGGCCGCCGCTGCACGCCCACGACAGCACCGACGAATGCCTGTACGTCGCGGCCGGGCAGCTGCTCGTGCAGATCGGCCAGGAGCGGCACCGCCTCGAGGCTGGGTCGTTCGCGTGGGTACTCGTGGCGCACCCCGCACACCTTCGCAAATGCCGGGGCCGTCCCGGCGCGCGTCTTTGGCGTGACCATGCCCGGTGGCATCGAGGAGTTCTTCGCGGCCCGGAGCGCCTACCTGGCATCCGTGCAAGGGACCCCCGACGGGGCCGAGCTGGCCCGACCGGCGGCGGGCTGGGGACGCACGCTCGGGCCGCCGATCTCGGCACCGGCGGAGCCCCCCAGCGATTTGCAGGAAAACCCTACCCCGCTCGGGGGCGGCCCGGATTGTAGGAACACCCCGGCGCAGCGAGCCTGAACGCAAAGAAGACCATGCTCTCCCAACCACGCTCGCCGGCGGCTTGCTCGCCGCACCGATCCTCGTGATCGTCGCCCGCCGTTAATACCCAAACAAAGGAGACCCAAAATGTCAAAAGGTACGATCGCAGACCCGCGGCCTTGTGCTGCTATTGCAAGTCCATCAAGCAAAAGGCTGGCTAAAAAGGGCATTCTGACCAGAGCGAAGCGAGCGCTCAACATAGGGCTGGCGGCGGCCACGGTAACCGGCGTCGTCCTGCTCGGCCTGGCTGGGAACGCGAACGGCACAACCGGCAAGCAACGCCCATTTCACCATCGTCACCATCGGTGACACCTGCCAGGAACCGTGGTCGCATCTGGAGCCGTTCGAGGCATCGGGACAGAGACCGACAACGAAGACTCCGCCGATCGTGTTCGGCCACTTCAACGCCACCCTCCAGTTCCCCCAAGGTGCACTGACCGAACGCGTCGCCGACACCGCACCACCCAAGGCCCAGTTCGATCCCATCACCTGTGTCCTCAAGACCCTCGAACAGCAGCACTTCACGGCGGTCGGCGCTACCGGGACGTTGGCGGGGACGACCGGCAGCGGCACCGCCACCGTCAGCACCACCATCATCGAAGCTCGAGGCAGCGACGGCGCATGCGCCCAGCACGCTCCGCCCCTGCTCGTGCTCGTCATCGTCCACGAAACAGGAGCGTTGGCCGTCTCCGCCCAGTCCCAACTGACCGAGCAAACGCGACCTCCGCCCCCTTAACATCCAGCAAAGGCGACCCAAAATGTCAAGAGCTACGATCGCAGGCCCGCGGCCTTGCGGTGGTGTTGCAAGTCCACCGCCAACCGAAAGGAAGATCATGCTCTCGAGATGCCTCCACCCCGGTTACCGCCAATTGGGCCGATGAGTTCTGCACCGGCTCCAGAACTCGCTCAGCGCCCCGAAACAGCTGCGCAGGGCAGTCCCAACGTGCTCGGCCGTACCGGGGTGAAGTGCTACGACCACCGACGAGCCGTCCTCCTGGGATGGATTGTGGGTGTCATCGCCATCATCGCGGTGGCCTCCATCATCGGGCCCCGCTTCGAGAACAACTTCGGCGGCGTTGGCCAGTCCCAACAGGCCCAGACCCTCCTGGCCCAGCGATTCCCGACCCAGGCTGGCGATAGCGCCCAAGTCGTCTTCCGCTCCTCCGGGGCTATCGATGCTCCCGAGGTGACCAGTCGGGTCGACCAGGCGCTCGGAGGGATCCGCACGCTGCCTTCGGTGACCTCGGTGTCGCCGCTGGTCCGGGCGAGCGACGGGCACACGGCGTTCGCGACGGTCCAGTTCGATGCGATCACCGCCAAGCTCCCGGCGACGGATGTCCAGCGGGTGATCGACAAGGCCGAGTCCTATGCCCAGCCTGACCTTCAGGTGGCGCTGGGCGGGCCGCCGATCAGTGCGGTGGTGTCACCTTCGCCCGGGTCGAGCGAAGGCTTCGGGATCACCGCTGCCGTCATCATCATGCTCCTGGCCTTCGGGTCCGTCGTGGCCATGGGCCTGCCCATCGTCACCGCCCTGGTCGGCATCGGCGTCGGGTACGGGGTGGTCGCCCTGATCAGTCATCTGCTGATCGACCCCAGCTTCGGCCCGGAGCTGATGGCCATGATCGGCCTCGGCGTCGGGATCGACTACGCCCTGTTCATCGTCACCCGCTACCGACAGGGCCTCGGTGAAGGCCTTGGCCCCCACGACGCCGTGGCCCGGGCCATGTCCACCGCCGGCCGGGCCGTGCTCTTCGCCGGGATCACCGTCATAATTTCCCTCTGCGGGCTGTTCCTGATTGGCCAGCAGTACCTCGACGGTCTCGCCGTGGGGACGATCCTCGCCGTCATGGCGGTGATGTTGTCCGCCCTGACCTTGCTGCCGGCCATGCTGGGCTTCTCGGGCCGGGCTATCGACCGGCTCCATGTTCCAGGCCTCCTCAAGGCGCCGGCGCCCGGGACCGAGCGGGGGTTCTGGTGGAGGTGGAGCCGCACCGTGCAACGCCGGCCCGTTCTGTGCGGTTCGCTTGCGCTGGCTGTGCTTTTGACCCTCGCCATCCCGCTGTTCTCGATGCGCCTGGCCTTCACCGACTCCGGTAACGACCCCACCAACCTCACCACCCGACAGGCCTACGACCTGATGTCCAATGGGTTCGGCCCGGGGTTCAACGGACCACTGGTCCTGGCCGCTGAGTTGCCCGGCGGAGCGAAGGACCGGGGCGTGGTCACGGCGTTCGAGCATCAGCTGGCGACCGTCCCCGGGGTGGCCCGGGTGCAGGCCCCGACCTACAACCCGGACGGGGATGCGGCGGTGCTGGTCGTCTACCCGACCACTGCCCCGCAAGAGGCGGCGACGGCTGCGTTGGTCAACCACCTCCGCCATACGGTGATCCCCGAGGCCACCGCCGGCACCGACGTGAGGTTCCTCGTGGGCGGGGAGACCGCGGCAGGGATCGATGCGTCCGCATATCTGTCCCAGCGGCTCCCCTTGGTGATCGGCCTCGTCATCTTGGTCTCGTTCCTGCTGCTCATGGCCGTGTTCCGTTCTGTCGCCATCCCGATAAAGGCCGCCGCCATGAACCTGTTGTCGATCGGCGCCGCCTACGGGGCTATCGTCGCCGTCTACCAGTGGGGGTGGCTGTCGGGGGTCTTTGGTGTGAGCCGGACCGGGCCGATCGACCCGTGGATCCCGCTGATGATGTTCACCATCACCTTCGGGCTGTCCATGGACTACGAGGTCTTCCTGCTTACCCGGATCCAAGAGGAGTGGCGACGCAGTGGCGATAACAGCGCCGCAGTAGCTGACGGGATCGCCTCCACCGGCCGCGTCATCACCGCCGCCGCCGCCATTATGGTGTGCGTCTTCGGGTCCTTCGTCATCGGTGACCCGCTTCGCATCCTGGACGTTTTCGGCCTCGGCCTGGCCGTCGCCATCCTGGTCGATGCCACCCTGGTCCGGATGGTGCTCGTGCCCTCGGTCATGGAGCTGCTCGGCAAGGCCAACTGGTGGTTCCCCGACTGGCTCGACCGGTCCGTCCCCCACCTCGACGTCGATAGCGGACCGGCGCCCTCCGCACCCCTCGTGCCGGCTGACAGCACCGTGTGACCCACCTGGACGCGGCTTAGCGGCTCACGGAGCCGCGTCCACGGTTCAACATGTCGGTCCCTCGGACCTTGGTCCTGCCCGACCGATCACCAAGCGCCAAACCGAGGGCACGGCCCGCTGCTGGGCACCCCATCAGGGTCCCGCCAAAGCTCCGCCGCAGGCGCCCGACGGGGACTCGGGGTTCAGCTGCGCTCGACCACGCGCTCCGGTACGAGGTTAAAGCTGACCCGGTGTTGGCCGTCGAACCCCTCGGGGTCGTCGCCGTAACGCCGCGCCATCGTCTTCGCATCCTCGACCGACTGGCACTCCGCTACGTCTGAGATCCTGCGAGCCACCCGGAAGGACATGGCTGCCGTCGTCGCAGAGAACTCCGGTCGCCCATAGACGTCAATCTAAATCGTACTCCACCACCATCTGAAAATCCTGGGAGCCCTCGCCCGTCCAAGTGTCAAATACCGCCGCCTGGGTGTGATTAAATCAAGGATCGGCCGGTTCGGCTAACTCCTCCGGATAGATAACGTCAATCTCGGTGATCGATTTCGGGAAATCGGATCGGTTGTTCGTGATGAAGCGGTCGGCGCCGGCACCAACCGCGGTGGCGAGGTGAACGGCGTCTGTAGTCCGCAGACCATAGATAGCACCTAACGCGGTGGCTAGTTCGGCGATGGCCTCATCTGTGGGGAGTAGATCAAGCCGGCCCAGCAACGCGGTCAGTTCGTTGAACTCGTCGTCGGCGTGCTCCCGTAGGGGCTTCGTCAACAGTTCGGGCACTAGGAGGACCGACCCAATCCCTGTGCGAGGACCCTCTGTTGGCTGGACCGGGAAGAGGGCCCTGACTCGTCGTCCCAGTTCGTGCCCGCCGACGGCGGCGTAAATGAGCACGTCGGCGTCAAAGGAATCCATGGTTGGTCTCGCTAGCGGCTGAGCGACCGAGCGGTACGTATCTCCTCGATCAGGGCGTCGGCTCGCGTTTTGCGGAGCACGGGACGCGCCGATAAAGGCGACTTCCGTCCCCTCTCGAGGGCATCCCGGACCATTTTCGCCCCAGCCATAGCCTCGTCCGCCCGGCGTGCTCGCAGAGTGTCGGGCCGCACGAGCACAGCAGCGGGCCTCCCGTGGCGGGTGATGGTGACCTCCTCGCCGGCGCTGACACGGTCTAGGAGCTGAGGGAGAACCGCTCTCGCCTCGCTGACGGTCAAGCTAGTCGACATGCCACATATTGTACATGGCTGTACTGTAATGTACAAGCTGGCTTGGGTAGCACCAGCGTTGGTTAAGCAACTACCCGCGTCACCAACCAGGACGGTGAGCATAGCCCTGCATGTTCATCGCCGGCCCGGCCGGCGGCCGGGAACCTGCCGCCGCCCTGACCGAACGAGGGTAATGGGTCGTCATCCACGGCCTGGCCCAACCAAGCATGATGGTCGACCAGGTTCATCCACGGCCCGTAGGTGGCTGTGAAGTGCAGGCGGAAGCGACGCTGGCGCAAAAGAGGCGTACCAACGGTACTGATAGAGGATGGACCCATTTGTTGGCAACGCGACTCCCCTATAACGACGAGCGGTGGGCTCCTCTCCGGTACGTCGCCATCCGTAGGTGCGGGTCGAACCCGTCCAACCTAAGGGACGCCATTGATGTGGTCTACGTAGTGGTCCAAACGTCCCTCGACCGGGTCAACGGCCCCTGCACGAGCCATGAGACCCATCCCCCCTCCGGCGCGCCGCGAGCCCCCGCAATTGAACGTCATCAAGGTTGCGGGGCGGGTCGTATTTCGTGCCGCAACCCGTCCTTGGCCTGAGCACGCCACCGGTCTAAGAACTTGGTCGTGCTGCTGTTCGCTCCAAGCCTCCAGCGATCGTGAGACCACTTGTATCAACGCTTCTGGCCCGGCGTCTCTGTTGGCGTTGTTTTATTAGGGGTTCAACTGGAGTAAAGCCGGGCAGTGAGAATCCGTCCGGTCGCCAACAGGGGAAATTTCATGACCAAGATCGGTCGTCGCAGAGTCTGCGCCATCGCAATTGTGCTGACCTTGGCGACATGTTGTTTTCTTCCATTTCGGACGCGGAGACGACTTCCGCGGGCTCGGGGCGTGTCCCGACGACCTCTCAGCCGCAGCCGCCCTACTGGGCCAACCCCCGAACTACAAACTCGGGCTTCCCGCGTTACCGGCTGAAGCCCCGCTGCCCAAAGGCACAGCCGACGACCAAGCCGCGCGAGTTGGCTGCAGATGTCGCGGACGGGGGCGCCCAGTCGCTTCCCGCCTTGCTCACAGCCCTCACCGCCTCAGGGATCGCGTTACAGGCGGCGAACGGCTCCCTGCTTCGCCCCGCTTCATCGCCCGGACAGGGCATCCTCATCGACCAAGGTACGGTCGAGGTCCTCGAGATGCTGGCCCAGAACGACATCCTGGTCCCGCTGACAGATTTCGCGCGCGCTGTCGGTGCCGCGCTGCCGGCCCTCAAACTGGCTCCGGTGGCGGCCGACATCCCGACAAACTGATCGAGTACCTACAGGAACATCACGTCACAACCGGCGTCCTCGGCGGAAAGCTACAGGCGTCGGTAAACGTCCTTTCTTTTCGGGTTGGCGAAAATGTACGCCTACCTGGCCTGGACCAAGGTAGACCTGAGCGCGAGCCCCGGCCCTCCGCTGGTGCGCACCAAGAGCCAGCAAAGCCCTGGGGCCATGACGGTCCTGACTGTGCACCAGTACATCGACCTCCACAAGTACGCCCAGATGATCAACTGCTTCAGGATCATGCGCAACCCACTGGGGCTGGACCTGTCGGTCCCAACCTCGGGGGACGTCGCCGGCGCCAACCCCGTGTTTGAGTGCTGGCAGGGCTGTAGTACCGGTCTAATAAACCAAGGCACTTTCAGCAAAGGCTTCGTCGAATTCACCCGGGCTGAACCCTATGACCCCAGCACGGGCGACCCGCAGCACCAACGAACCAATGAAGACGGTAAGGCGAGCATCGGGGTCGAGGGGCAGACCCAGCCGGAGAAGGTGCCCGATACCGCACACCCCGTGAAGAAGATCGCTGAGTTCGTGGTCAGGGTGCAGCTGAAGGCGCCGAACATGTCCCAAGATCTGATCGACGCCATCCCCGGGGTGTCGATTGGCTTTGCCACGATCGCCAACGCTTTTCTCGAGACATTGCTGAGAACAAACCTGCTGAAGTTCGCGACATACTGGTTACCTGTTACCGACTGGAACGTCGGTTCGGGCCCTATAGCGGGACGTTCACCCTCACCGACACTAGCGACGGTGTCAGCTACAACGTCTCGGGGAAAGCAAACTTCAATACGCCGTCGACGCCCAATGCTGACATGTACACGCTGACATCCGGTTCGGTCACCTACAACCTGTCGGGGATCATCGGAACGGGTCCTGACGCCTCCAAGGAATCGGGCTCAGGTACGGTCGGCCTCACACCCGGCAACGTGGTCGCGAAACTCGAACTGGGCGGCGGGGTGGGCACACCCGGTATTTTCGGCATCGCTCCCGGGCATTACTATGTATTCATCGGGTACGTGGGAGGCGCGGCAAAGGTTCCCCTGTCGCTGCCCATAACCGTGACCTGCGCGACTGGTACCCAACGCTCGCAAGTCCCGGATGCCTTCCTGCTCCTCAGTCCCACGTCGGAGGCGGCCCCGAACGGCGACCTATCTACCCTGAAGGGTTCCTACGATCTGCCCGACGGTCCCAAGTACACCTGGGACCCAGTAAGTAACAGCGACTGGGCCGGCCAGTCGCCACCGCCGTCGATAAACGTCTGTTAAGCTCACTACCGGACTTGATCGGCATGCGCACGGCTTGTGGAACGTCCGGGCTACCCCGAGAACTGCTTCGACGACCTTGGTGATGGGTTGGGCTCGCACATCGGCCCGACGTATGGTGAACTCGACATAGCGTCAGTACGCCGTCCGGTAAGGACAGAGACTCTCCCATTGGTCTTAGATCTGTCCCACGGGGGGTGGACCTCCACCTGGACCCGAAGTGGGTGCAGTGGTAGGCCCATTTGGCGGGGTTGTTGGATCGGGGCCCAGTTCGCCGCCACGAGCACCGGCCATGGCGAGCTATCGCGGCCGGTTTCGGACTGGTGGCCCGTTCGGCGCAGATGGCAGGAGCCTCGTAGGGGGCGAGCTTGGCCCGCTCGTTGAGGAGAGCAGGCATCGAGCTTGGTCGAAATCGACCGGCACAGTCGCCAGTTCTCGCGGCGCACGGGCAATTTCCTCAGGCAGGATCAGCTCACGTCGGAGCGTGACGGCACATCCCCGGGGCGAGGGCCCTTGGTCGGCTCGATCTTAGCCGGGGTCACAGCCAATAATGGCTCGCCGCCGACTGCGGACCGTGCCCAAAGCGTGCCCAAACGAAGTGGCACGAGCTGTCTTCTGGTGGCTCATCGTGGCACGAACGGGCACGTCAGAAGGTATACCAATTGCCTGACCAGCCCCCTTGCCTGCACCGATAATACTGAGGCCGATGGTTCGATTCCATCCAGCCCCATAAAAGACTTCATCGCGGGCCATTTCTGGTGCGGTGAGTGCAGGCATTTGAATGCTGAGATCAATTCGACCTGACGGAACGATAAATCTCCTGGTCAGCAGGTGTGGGAGCTTCCGGTAGACCGACTTGGACGAACCGTCGTGCGCACTACCTGCCCAAAGCGTGCTCAAAGGCCATCGCGGGCAGAGTGGATGAAGGCCCGTACCCGGTGGCCCGACAAAGCAAGAGCTCTCTTTTGCCCGCACCCATTCCAAGCTGGCCAGGTAGTCAAGGGTTGTCCGAGGGACAGACGAGGCCGAGAAATGAACTCGTCGAAGGATTTTCGGCCCGGGAACTTGGCAGCCTTTAGCCTGGCCGCGGCCATGGAGGCGTCTCGGGCGGCGACTTCTGCTTCGACCAAGGCGCGCAGGAGGTCTTCTGAGGGCCAACTCTGGGTTTTGGCCGACATCATCCGTTCGGTGCCAGGCGGCGGAAGCTGGCGAGTTTCAGGCGCCGGAGCCCGGCTCCCAAGTCGGCAGGTAGCGCGGGGGCTTCGGTCCTCATAACACTCGGCCCTTGTCGGTCGCGTACTCGACCAGGGCGCGGGTCGGGACCTACAAGTTCGAGCAACAGGACCCGGCCGGGCACCTGTGCCTCGGCGCTGCGTCGCCCGAGGCGACTATGGACCTCACGTCGTCGGGCCGGTAGCGGGAGACTGGAGCGCTCAAGCGAGGGCGGTCACTAGTGCGTCCCGGCCATGGACGGCCCTCGAGGGCGCCTAGTTCCTTGAGCTTGGTGCCGAGCGTGCTCACTCCGGCGGCCGCAGCTGCCTTGATGAAGGCTTCGCCCAAGGCAAAGATGGCTTTTTCAGCAACGTTCCGCGGACGCGGTGCTCGGCGCGAGAGACGACGAGGGCCTGGACCGGCGCGGGACTGAGTGACCGACCTTCTGCGGGATTAGGTGACAATCAGCACCGCACGGCTCGTTGGTGCAGGCCGTCCTCGCCCAGCTGACGGTCCATACCTTTCGGCTCAACCGGGTAGCTATCTTCTTCCCAGTCGTCCGCCCAAAGGCCATCACGCCCAGCAAATTTTCCGAATTGCCGAGATCAGGACGTGTCAGTGCCGTCGAACGGCGCTGCGAGCAGTCCGCTGCCCCCTTAGGGTGGAAGTTCGCCGGTAAAGCATCCGTTACCGGCGCGCCTTCAAGAGGTCATGCCCGAACCGTAAAAGAAGCCGTCCCAACCTTCACACTGTCGATAACCTGGGTGACCGTTGCGGCGTTGGCGTTGTAGCACGCCACGGTACAACCCGCCATCGCCATCCAAATTGTTTCACCTTTGGCATAGACGACCTCGTTTAGCTCGATGTCGCCCGCACCAGGGACAATGACCTCTGACCGGTCCTCTGACCCCTGAAGGCCACCTGAACTAACATGTAAAGGCTGGGTGAGGCTAACCACGCGAGGATTCAGTCCTTGCTCCTCCTGAAAGCTTGCTTCCCCCTGTGGGGCGAGCTGATAAGCCTTGCTGGGTGACGGAGCCGCTGAGGTGCCCGTCTTCACCACCACCAGGAACCAGGGGCTCGGAGTTTCCGAAAAAGCATAACCGTAGGGAGGGTTAGACACGCCACTCAGTCTTGCCGGCTCAGCGCCAGCAATCAGGGTGTAAGTAGGATAAGGAGCAGCGAGGTAACCAGCCTTCTGCAGCTTGTGCTCATTTTGGACGTTCCAGGCAGAAGGGAGCTCGTAAGAAATATGACCTGCCTGACTTGAGTATTCTGTCCAACGACCTTCAGCCAAAGCAGTGGTTGCTCGAGGAGTCGCCCATGTCGAGATTATCGAAGTCACGATTGTCGCTACGGCCAGGGCACGCTCCACCCGGTTAGACGTGTGCCTTCTCTTAGTGGCCCCGGTGCCGGGCATGCTCCCAGGAAGCCGTGTCGTCGTGGACCGGACGAGGTGCGGGGCCGCCGTCGCCCAACTGGGCGAGCCCGGGGGCGCTGGCCGCGGGGAACGGCTGATGCCTAGGGACCGGTTAGTCACCATTTCGGCTTTCCTGCACGGGCACGTGAGCCCGGCACACCGACAGTCCTCTTTTTTCATTTCGGCTTCTCTCGGAAGGGTCGGCTTTATTGCCGGCGCCACCGGTCTAAGCTCGCCGCGTTAGCGAAATGTTTTCGGGGTCTTTGACCTTGTCCGGATGCCCTGGTGAGGCCAGGACGCGCCTACGTCGCCACCGCCATTGACATCGCGAGTCTCTCCGTTCCGGACCTAACGGTCGGTGACCGGAAGCGCTCGAGGTCGAGGGCGCCCGCTTCAGGCGTACCGAAGCTCTTGGGCTAGCTCGAGCGCCACAGCCAGGGTCTTACCGGCCGGCTTCGGCTCGCCGCGTTCCCAGGCCGCGATGGCGGCGCGCACTTCGGCTTCCACCTCGTCCGGGAGCCGTTGTTGAGGAGCCGGGAGTAACTGGCGGGCGGCATCGACGGCCCCCTCTAATTGGCCAGCGGCCAAGCGGGCGCCAATCAGGGGCCACAAGCAGACCCAATGGAAAGGTTGCCAACTGTTGGCTGGCCACGAGGCGAGTGCTTCCTGGGCTAGATTCTCGACCTCGCTGAGGCGACCAGTTTTCCACGCCAGCCAGGCCAGGCTGGCTTTGGCGGTCGCCGCGTACTGAGGCCTCGACGCCGCGTACGCCGCCTC
Organism: uncultured Acidimicrobiaceae bacterium; assembly: GCA_963754115.1. Classification (GTDB taxonomy): domain Bacteria; phylum Actinomycetota; class Acidimicrobiia; order Acidimicrobiales; family Palsa-688; genus Fen-671. The sequence goes on from CAVWFC010000013.1 coordinate 15,351, forward strand.
CATCGCCCGAGGGGCAAGAACGTCGACTGCAGCTGGGTCATGGCGACGAAGGGCGGCTAGATTCAGGTAACAGGCGCAGAGAGCGAGCCGGATCGCCTCCCCGCTACGCTCGGCCATCCGAAGCGCATCTGTGAGCCACTCTTCGGCGCCATCGAGGTCGCCGGAGAACAGCAAGCAAAAGCCTATGTCCATCACGGCCGCAGAGTGCTGCACGTAGTCACCGCTTTCTTCGGCGGCCGCCAGGGCTTGTCGAGCCTCTGCCAGTATCTGCTCGTCGACGCGGTGACGTCGCTCCGCTAGGTGCCAGGCGAGCCGAAGCGAGTGATAGCGAGCCTGCTTCTGCGGCCGTACCCCCTCGATTTCGAGCACAGGCCGAACCTCGGCCAAGAGGGCCGGCATCTGGTCGGGTTCGTCGCGCCAGTAGTGAATAAACACCATGCCCATCCGGGTATCGAGCCAAAGGTCGAGGAGCCCTGGCTCCAGGTCTTCGGGATGGGTACCGAACCGCTCCGATGCCTTCTCGAACGCCCTGAGGGCGGCGTCATAGTCACTGAGCCCGTCGAACTCAACCCGTGCCAACCGGTTGTAGAGGCGAGCGGCCAGGAACTCATCGCTCGTACCCACCACCCGCAGGCCCTCCTGGAGGATCTCCCGGGCCTCCACGAAGCGCCCGATGTGGATCAGAACGAAGGCGATCTTCAGACGGAGCTCGGTTTCGGCCTTGATGGTTGTGTTATCGCCTGGCCCAGTACGGTCGCTACCGTCCTTGCTGAGCATGTCGAGCGCGTAGCGGTAAGAGGACACCGCTTCCTCGTTCGCGAAAGCCGATGCGGCGTGGTCGCCCGCTTGCCCAAGGTAATGCACCGCTCGCCCGGGCTCGCCGGCCATGGCGAAGTGGTGGCCCAGCGTACCGGCCACCTCTTCGAGCCGCCCGGCCCATTGTCCCTCTAGACCCCAGGCCGCCCGGGCGTGCAGGCGCTGGCGCTGCTCGCGGAGCAGGCCTCTATACGTCGCCTCCTGGATGAGACTGTGTCGGAAGCGGTAGGACGGCTCGGGCTCTTTACGCACCTCGACGAGTAAGCCACCGGAGCAGAGTTCTGATACGGCGCTGGCAAGGCCTCCGTTGAGATCGGTCACTGCCCTCAGAGCCCCGACGCCAAACTCGGCCCCAGAACGGAAGCGGCGACGATGGCGTCACGGGCGTCAACCGTGAGGCGGTCGACACGGGAGCGAAAAAGGCGTTCGAGAGCTTCAGGGACCTCCCCCGAGAGGGCGCGGTCGAGGTGCCACGCCGCCCCGTACCTGGCTAAAGCGCGGGTCTCCACAAGCGAGGAGAAGCGTTCCTCGAGGAACAGGGGGTTGCCCTCGGTGCCGTGGCACACCGCGTTCAGGACCTCGTCTCCAGTTTCCTCGCCGAGCAGAGCGACGGCGAATTCGCGCTCGGCTTCTGCTGTCAGGGGGGTTAGCTCGAGCCGGCGCAGCCGGAGGCCCGGCTCGGCCCCAAGTGCCGCCTCGAGCGCTGAGACCCCGGGGTCAGGCTCAGGCCGGCGGGTGAGGACCAGCAGGAGTGGGCCTTGCTTAGTGACCGAGGAAACCTCCTCGGTCAGACGGAGCGAGGTTGGGTCGGCCCAGTGCAGGTCCTCCAACACCAGCACAGTGGGGCCGTGGGCCACCAGCCGGGCAAAAACGGCCCGCATGGCGCTAAATATTGCCCGCTGCAACTGCTCCGGGCTGAGTTTTCCGAGGGAGGTCGCCGACTTGCCCGGACCGATCCCCATCACCATAGAGACCAGCCCGGCTCGCTCGTCGCCTGCATCAGTGCCGAAAACGGCCTTTAGCCCGCTTTCCAGCCCAGCGCGAACGACGTCTTCGCTTTCTCCCGGCGCGACGCCGACCCAAGCAGAGAGCAATTGCTGGTAAAGACCGTACGGGTTGGAAGCCGCATACGACGCGGCCCGGCCCTCGAGCCAAAGCGGCAACCGGCCTGAAGCCGCCCCCACCCACGCGACGAACAATTTGCGGCACTCTTGGACGAGGCGGGTCTTGCCGAGACCAGGCTCGCCCACGATCAAGACCACGCCGCCATTCCCGGCGGTGCCGTCTTTCAGGGCGTCGCGGAGGACAGAGAGTTGCGCCTCCCGGCCCACGAGAGGCACCCGCCCGGCAAGCCGGCGACCGGTTGGGCTCGAAGGCCGCCCTCTGGGCCGCTCGACGTAGGCAGCTCTGATGGGCTTGGAGCCGGAGGAAGGGGCTACCTCCTCTGTTGGGCCCCACTCGAAGAGGCCCTCCGTAATGCCCCGGGTGTCGGGGCCGACAAGCACTGAAGCAGGCTTGGCGACCGACGCGAGTGCCGCGGCCGTGGTCACGACTTCTCCGAAGGCGCCGTAATGGCCTCCGCCCAGAAGCGGGCCGACGATCGCTGGCCCAGTCTCGACACCGGCCCGCATCGACAAATCCGCGGACCTCAGTTTCACGGCTCCCACGCTTCGGTACGCCGCTCGCACGGCGCGCTCCGGGTCGTCCTCGTGTGCCACAGGCGCCCCGAAGAGAGCTACTACGCCAGCTCCGGAGACCGAGGTAACAGAGCCGCCCAGGGACTCCACGTCTCCCACCACCTCCGCCAACGCGCCGCCGAAGAGCTCGCGCAGGCCTTCTGGGCCGAGCCTCCGGCCAATGCCGGGCGGCCCACTCAGCTCGACGAAAACCACGGTCACAATTCGCTGTTCCTCCCCGGGGGGTTGAGGGGCACGACCCGGGACGCTTTCGGAACCTGACTGAAAGGTGACCGGGTAAGTGCTCGCGCCGTGCACATCTTCCACGGCCGGTGACACCCGCAGCCCCAATCCCTCCAGAGCGGCCCGGCACTGGCTGTAGATGGCCTCCACGAGGGTGGGGCGAGCTTGGGCGGCGTACAAGCGCATGAGCGCGCACGCGGCCTCCTCGCAGGTTGGGTCATGCGAAAAGCACGCCTCCCAGGCTTGGACTACGGCTTGTTGGCCGGAGCGCCCCAACCCCCTGGCGCGCGCCCGGGCCAGCGTCAGCCGGGCTTCCTGCCTGGCCCACTCGAGGCGTTCCCTCGGACGAAGCGCCCAATCGGCGAGAGGTTCGGTTTCGAGCAGCGTGCGTTCTTCGGCCAGAGCCGCCACGAGGAGGTCGTCGCGTTCCATCCCCGGACCGAACGCCAAGGCGAGGCGCAGGTTCGCTTGGTGGACGTCTAGGTCTACTTCGAGCGCGACGGCGGGATTTACCCAGATATGTGTCCGGTCTGACTGGAGCAGCGCTGACGCTTGCTCGCCCAGAGGGGACAGAGCTGCTCGGGCGTTGGAAACCGCCTGGGAGAGAACCCTTCCGGCCGCCTCAGGCCCAAGGTGGGGGAAGAGAGCGTCGCAGGCCGCGTCCCTGCTGATACGTCGGCCGGGGCTCAGAAGTAAAAGTTCGCACAGCCGTTTTGCGGGAGGGCGCCGCCAGGAGACGACCCTCCTGTCGCCGAGGGAGACCACAAAGGGGCCGATCAGCATGGCGAGAAGCGGCGTAGAGGATGGTTTTTGTGTCTCGCCAACCGGGGGCACGACCGCATTATCTCACCCAATTGCCGCCTTGAGCCGTGGCAAAGGGAGCATTGCGCGCCCAGATGCTCTTCGCCCCAGCGCTCCAGTCCCACATCTACCAGGCCCTGTACGTCCTTGGGTCAATGGCCCCCTAACAGACGTCGCGGGACGACCGTGGCCTGGTCGTACTCGCTGCTCACCAATCCTCATGACGAGGGATAGGCTGCTCACGGTCGGCCCTCTTCTTGTCCCGAGACCACATAATCGCATGAGATAAGGGGCCCTGGTGCTCGCGTCAGCAGGCGACGTTCGTGACCGTGCGGCCGCTTCATTGCGGTCGAGGTTGCTCCGACCGTTTGCCATCTCCAAAGGCGACCAAAAGGCCGGGTCCTGCCCCGGCCCACGGCGAAGCGACTGTGTGAGACTCCCTCCGAGGCAGGGTCAGGTCAGTCCGGCAACTTGACTGCAAATCCATCCGACGAAGGGTTTTCGGTCGGCTGCATCGAAGCATTGCCACAGTCAATAACTGGCTCGCTGTCAACGGGGCCGTGCCCAAAGCGTGCCCAAACGAAGTGGGACGAAGTGGCTTGCGGTGGCACGCCCCGGCACGAACGGCACGTCAGAAGGTATACCAATCGCCTGACCAGCCCTCCGGGCTGCACTGATAATGCTGAGGCCGATGGTTCGATTCCATCTAGCCCCACAAAAGACCTGATCAAAGGCCATTTCTGGAGCCGCGAGTACAGCATTTCGCTGCTGAGGTCGATAGGCCTGGCCTGAAACGATAAACCGCCTGGTCAGATGGTATGTGGGCTTCCGGTAGACGATCCTCGACGGGGCCCCGTGCCCAAAGCGTGCCCAAGGGCCATCGCGGTCGGAGCCGATGAACTACTACGGCTCGTCCACACCGTCGGGATAGATCCCAGGCTGGCTGTGACGTCGTAAGTCCTTGGCGCCGTCAGTGAGCCGTGTCAACGGCAGTCGAACCTTGACCCGTTAGGTAGGTGTTGGCGACCGCTCGCAGCTTTGCAGGAAGCGAACAGACCCTCTTGTTCGCGTTGTGCAGTAGCGCGGCCAGTCCCCAAACCCCTTGAGGCTGCTGCGCTCACGATGGCGTCTTTGCCCTCGAAATGGTTGTAGAGACCGGCTGGCTGTACTCGATGCGATCCGCCAATCGGCGAGTGGTCACCGCCTCCCAGCCTTCGCTCTCAGCCAGCTCGCGAGCCGCGTTGACGATGACCTGGCGCCGTTGGGCTTGCTCAGCGCCTTCTACAAGCACGGCCCAGGTTAGACACCCCGACCCAGGTGAGCCGAGCCCCCCAGCGCCAGCCCGGTGGCGGCACGGGGAGAAAAGCTACAACCCTGGCATAAGGGGGCCGCGTCGCCCGGCCGGTAAGGAGACCGCCAAGGCACGGCGCTCCCGGCTGAGCTCGCAAGAATGGGGAACGCGGACCGCCAATATGGGTGACCCCTACCCATGACAGCCGTCCCTCGTCTCAGTACCGTCTTCCACGACGCACCAGTCAAATTAAGAAGGAGTGCGAGGATCGTGCCAACGGCATGCTCCGGTGGTTCAAATCACCCTTCCGACCGCACCCCTCCAAGACGTAAATACGGAAGGAGAACCCAAATGTCCACTCGTATTGAATACTGCTGGGTCCGGGCTGCCCGCCGCGATGTTACGGAAATCTGACCAAAAGGGAAGAATGTGAAGAAAACTCCAACTGCTTTCTGTGCGTTGTCGGGGATGCTTACAGTTATCGTGCCTGTGGTGGCCTTTTCGGCGGCGCCGGCGATGGCCATCTCTCCCATCGCGTTATGCTCCAGCCCGGGTACGGCGCTCTCAGGCAGCTACAAGAGCTTGACTATTACCGGTAACGAATACGTCGCTAACAACGGGGTGCTAACCGTACGCGGGAACGTGACGCTGGCTCCCGGCGCCTGCCTGGACGCCTTCAGCATGGGGACCGTCAATGTGGGGGGCAATGTCTTCGTTGGCAACGGTTCCACCCTGGCCCTCGGCTGCAGCCTGACCGCAGCCATCGTCTCGCCAACTCCGTGCACCGGCAGCACCGACGACACTGTGGCCGGCAACGTGATTGCCAATCAGCCATGGACGATGTACCTCACTGCTGATACCATCGGCGGGAACGTTGTCTCCAATGGAGGCGGCCCCGGACCGGGGCAGCCCTACGTCCAGTTCCCAACTAAAGAAAACAACATCCGTGGCAACCTGATTATCCAGGGTTGGGAGGGCGGTTGGTCCGGGGCAATACGTAACCACGTTGGAGGCAACCTCATTTACAGCAAAAACGTGAGCGTTTTGGACACCGACTCCAACGAAGTCGTCACCAACACCATTAGTGGCAATCTCATCTGCCAGGGCAACTCCCCGGCGGTGCAGTTCGGGGACTCAGGCGGGTTACCCAACACTGTCGGTGGCCACAAGCTCGGGCAATGCGCCAGTTTGTGACACCGCTACTCAGACACCGTCGTTGGCGCCGAAGCTAACGGCGGGCTAAGTCGCAAGGGGCCGGTCTGGGCACCCGGCCCCTGGCGCCGTTCAACGGGGTTTCAGGATCGACAAAGCGGCGGGGAGCCGCTCCTCGGTCCTGTCTAGCCGTGCTCAAAGCGCGCCCAAACGAAGTGGCACGAAGTGTCTTGCGGTGGCTCGTCCTGGCACGAAACGGCACGTCAGAAGGTATACCAATCGCCTGACCAGCCCTTTGTCCAGCTCTGATAAGGCGGTCGGAACCATCCAACCGACGACGGGCGTAAGGATTAAGTCGCAAGGCTCCGGCGCCTCCGTAGTCGACCACTTCGGCTGCGTCCAACGAGGAAGGTTGTGAACTGAACAGATGTGTCTTAACGGTGGTCTGCTAAGCGCATCATCTCGGCTGCCTGGACCCCTGGTGCGGTTTGAGTCCGCGGGGGTGGTGTACGAGCCGGGTGACCCGGACGGCCTGAAGGGCAGGGTTCACCACTTGGGACGACCACCGCATCAACCTCAAGGAAGTTTCGACAACCGAGAGGAGAGATGCGGTCGCTTTTGACAGCATGGAAGCGCTCGAGTACCTACGCAACCTCGTCCAAGATTGCTGTCCGAGCGGTACGAGGCCTCTTGGTTGTCAAGAAGCTTTTTGAGATTGTTTTCTGGACCACCACTGAGACCTTCCGACGCGAAGGCGTGGGCTTCGGCCCTATGGTCGGGACGGGCCGAGTCAGCCCGCAGGGAGGCGGTAATGGGTTACGTACGGGTCATCCGAGCTCTCAACAGCTCGGTCAAGGCCCTCGACCGCTCCGTGGCCGTCCACCTCGGCCGGTGAGGTTTTCTCCAGCTTGCCTCGTTCTGGTTGCATCAATGCCGCCCAGATGCTCGCCGAATGGGGCGACTGCCGCCAGGCGTATGACGGCCCTGAAGTAGTCGCGGCCTTGGCGGGCCAGAGCCCGCTGACAAAGAAATCAGGCAAGCACGGCTCTGTCCAGTTCCGTTGGGCGTGCGACAAACGTTTTCGACGTGCCATGTGCACCGGAGCGGAGCGTCTGCGGTCGAGCATGTTGTAGGGGGCGTTCGCTGGGCGCCCGTGAGTGGGATCATGTTATTCTCGGCGCCGAGAAGGCACTGTGCCATGAGGGTGATGTCGACATCGGGCCGTGCCCAAACGAAGTGGCACAACCTGTCTTGTGGTGGCTCGTTGTGGCACGAACGGCCAGGTTGCAGGGTATACCGATCGCCTGACCCGACCTTTGTTCAGCTGAGTACATGCTGACATCCGCATTCGCGACAGCAGCGATCACATTGGTGGTCGACAGCAGTGCAGGAGTCACGGATCTCGGTTATGCCCTGCAGATTCTTGATAAGATTGGCATTATGCAGTCTCCGTTTGTCAAATGGGGGGTTAGGACGTTCCAGGCAAAATTGATTGCAAGTGATGTTCAGTACAAGTGAGTGTCCGACTGGCCAGATTGGCCGGTCGGACAGATGATCGCTATTTGCGGACGCGGCAGAGAGCGGAGAAGCAGGCCATTTGGCCGGAGGCGGGGCGGGCACACACATTACGACAGCAATGGGTGCGCCGGCGCACCGCGCCGGTCCTGGGCGCGGCTAGTCGGCCGTACTGCGGGTCGCCAGAGCACGCAAACCTTTGAGCCCGCACTGCCGTTTCGTCGAGCCGCGCTCGCCCACGCGGGTGGGGCGCTTCGCGCCGCTAAAACCAGCGCCGGTCGGATCGAGAACCGACCTGGAAAACAGTGCCCCCGAGGACAGGGAGGAACGACTGCACGGCACGATCGCCGGCGCCTGAGTGAACATGAAGACCCGGCGACCAGGGACGACACACCAGAACAAGCGTCACCGTCCTTTCTCTTCGTATAGAATTTCGCTAGCTTCTCAGGAGGTGGACGTGCGGACCATTAATACCGCCCCCCGACGGCGTTCGAGAACCTACACGCTCGCCTTTCTTGGTCTGTTAGCGCTCCTTCCGGCCTGCACCCCGATTGATGGTGCGGTCTCCTTGAGTATCGCCCAGCCGTCTTCCGCCGCGGCAAGTCGGACAAAGGTCGGTCGCGCAGACGTTTTGCGTAAGCCAATGGCCAAAAGGACCACAGACATCCCCGATGTTCTTGGTCGAACGCTCGCGCAAGCCGACCGAAGCCTTGTTAAGGCAGGGTTCCCATATGCGTCACCCTCGTACAAGAGCTCAGAGACCGTACCCAAGAACAGGATCATTTATCAACATCCTCCTGCGGGGACGAAGGTACCCGCTGGTACCCACCTCACCGTTCGGGTCGTCATTTCTTCTGGCTTGTCGATCAGGACAGTGCCAAGTCTCATAGGTGTGACGCTCGCCCAGGCCGACCTACTGTTGGCTAAGGCCGGGTTCTCACCCGGAAGGATCAACTACCAAGCTTCAGAGTCGGTCCCCGCCAACCGGGTAATCTCACAAAGCCCGGGTGCTGGGACCAAGGTCCAACCAAAGTCCAGGGCGACGGTCAACGTAGTCGTCTCGTCAGGAAAGCAATCTCAGCATACAACGAGCGCAGTCGAGCCGAACGTTGTCGGCGATACGTCGGCCCAAGCCGACAGGATTCTGATCGAGGCCGGGTTCGCGCCCTCTACGGCCGAGTACGCGGCCTCGGCTACCGTGCCCGCCAACGCCGTTATTTCCCAGGCCCCTCCGGCGGGGACGCGAGTCGAGCACGCCCCCAATTCGAAGGTCATGGTGTACCTGGTTATCTCCTCCGGCCCGATCCCGACGGCAACAAGTACCACCACCAGTACCTCCTCCTCCGGCACCACAACGTCGTCCGAGACCACTACAACCGGGTCGTCTACGACGACAGAGTCGACCCTCAGCATGACTCGAGTCGTCCCGGTACCAAGTGTCGTGAACGAGTCGTTGGCACTGGCTGATAGCGAGCTCGAGGGAGCGGGGCTTCCGGACCGCGCACGCGATCTACGAGAATTCGGACGAGGTGCCTCAAAATTTGATCATTTCCCAAGATCCGGCAGCCAACGTCGACGTGAGCCCGCAGACCGTAATTACCGTGTATGTATCGACAGGACCGGCAGAGACCACTATGCCGCCGCTGGTGCAGGCACCGGATCTCGTTGGTGACACGCTCGCGCAGGCCAATCAGGCCCTCGCGGGTGTTGGGCTCCCAGCCTCTACCGCTACTTATCAGCCTTCGGACCAAGTCGCAGCCAACCTGATCATTTCCCAAAATCCAGCTCCGGGGAGCGATGTAATAGGGTTAGCTTCTATCGACGTCGTGATCTCCTCGGGCCCGCCACCGGTCACCGTGCCAAACGTGGTTGGCGATACCATTGCGCAAGCCGATCAGGCGCTGGCAAATGCTGGGCTGCCCCCGCGGCGGCGACTGTCGAGATCTCGGTCCTCCCGGCGGGCACGATAATCTCCCAAAACCCGGCGGCCGGGACATCGGTGGAACCGCCGGCCACGGTGAATGTCCTGGTCTCCGTTCACATCTCGCCACCGGTGTCCATCCCCCGTGCTCCACTGCTGGTGGGAGAGTCTACGGTGCGTACTCACTAGGCCCACGGGTAAGGGTTGGCTCAGCCGATGAGCTGGTTTCTCGTCATCGGCTGTGACGGTGGCGATCCCTATACTGCACGTCGTTTCTGGTTAGGGTCAAGCCTCAGGGGTTTCGGGCGCATCTGCGGGCTTGGCTCCTGGCTTCTCTTTAGGGTCGAGCGCACTCAGTACCACTTGCAGGGCTCCCACCAGCGGCGCCCCGGCGACGCCAAACAGGACGCCCGACAGGAAGGTTCGTCTGCTGTCTTCTTGCAGCCCGGGCAGGCTTGCGGCAATGACGGGGATCTCGGAGCTGGATTGCGTGCCAAACGTGCCGCTGAGGGGATTTGCCCAGACCCACGTCTTGGGGGTGAGCGTGGAGGGTGGAACTCCTCCCTGGAGGGAGTACGATGACAGAGCGGCTCCTACCAGGGTCAAGCCACGGCTAAGCGTTCCAGGGATGGAAAGCGGCGCTACCGTAATCCTCGGTAGGGCAGCACTCAGGTAGGACCCTGCGGTCCGGATTGGTGGGTCGTCGGCTCCTCCGTGCCAACATAACCTTATGTACAGGAACGGCTTCCCCGAAGTAGTTTCGTCCGGTGTGATACTGGAGGTCCCGCTGATCAAGTAGGCGTCCTTCTGGACTTGCCCCCCTACAATTGCCTTAGCCTGGTGGAGGCTGAGCGTCGAGGAGACAGATTGGGACGCCCGCAGCGGGGTGCAGGGGCTCCCGGTGAGGTTGTCGATGCTGAAGTCCCATCTGACACTCTTTACACCGACAGGAAAAGTCCCACGTGCGTCCAGGGCGACGTGAAATGCGTCCTTGCTCAATTGAGTCAGGTATGAGAACACGCTCAGGTTTAGCGCGTTCGGGGTAACCACCAGGTCGATTTCGGGAGTAGGCGGTATGGTGGGTGGAGCGCCAGTGGGTTGAACGGTCCATGCAAGGGCACCGATCCCAACAGTAAGCACTCCAAGGGCAATCGTTGACGGTTTCTTCGCCGCCGTCCAGAGCCGCCAATATACCATCCTACGACGCTGAGTCGCCAGTTTCTCCACGCGCCCCTTCGCTTCATTGCTGGCCATGGTCTCGCCATCATTTTGGAGGTGTGCTCGGCCCAATATAGGACAAACCGATACTTCGGGCCAGCGCCTTTTCTCCCGAGGCGCCCATGAAGGACGGCCCCGAAGGCCATGCTCGCGGGCCCGGGTGTCGCCTATGAGCGGGGCACCCCCGACGGCGCCCGATCTACCTGGCACCTTCTTCGGAATGTTGCGCCTGATCGTCGATCCCCTCTGAGGATGCAAGCAGACCCGCCACAACTCGCCGAACATGTCGGCCTGCGGATTTTGCACGAAGAAGCCCGTGCACAGTCATCACCGCTAACGCAGAGACCCCCCGAGCAGCGTGACTGTCGAGCAGCTATGAGTGCCGGCAACAGAGCAACCGCGGCGCCTAACCCTCCTTGACAGATGCGCGGTCTAGGTCCTCACAGCGTGAAAATCAGCAACGCAGCGTACCCAGTAATTACTGCCATGACCGCCAGGGGCTCAAGCAGCCGTAGCCTGGTCGCTTTCGGCTTAGAGAACAGTAGCGCCCTGACCGCGCCGACGGAGTATGAGAATTGCGGGCGCTATTCTGGCCCCCTATAACGCAGTTCAGGAATGACGTTGTAAGCAATATTGAGTGGTGCTGGATAATGGAGGTTCCCGTTGCTGGTGCCACCTACGATGGAGGCCATGGCGGCGGCGAAACGGCTTGGGCATCCCGATCGGTACAGCGATGATCTCGCCCAGCTTGACCTGCACAGCGCCACCGTCTGACCAGGCATTGCTGCCTGGAGCGGCAAGCAGTCGGCGAGGCGGTATGTGCTGGAGCCGGCTCACTGCTGGTACAAGATGACGCGTTTGGGGCCGCTTGACCCGGTGACCACGCCCTGGAAACTGGGCCGACGGTATTCGGGATTGGGGATCTCAAGAGTGACCGAGGCGCAGTCACCGGGAGCGTAGGCGACGTTGTCGAAGCGGGCCCAACTTTGCAGGGGCAGAGGTTGCGGGTTTACCGCATGCGTGCGGCATGGCCGGCCGGGTTTGGTGCCGCTATCGAATACCCGGCAGAGCGACCACGATCGCACATGTTGCGGCGAGCGTTAGCGCGAATGTCCTCGCCTTTCCGGAGCGGATTGGACCACCCCGCGATCTCGACGGCCCTTCATTTGAATACATGTTGTACCTTCGTTTCTTCTATTGCGCCCGACTCCGTGCGACGGTCGGTTTTCATCTCTGTAGAGACGCAATAATGCAGTCCGCGGTTACGTCGAGCGGGGAATCCGACATGCGACCTGGTGCCTCGTAACCGGAGCCACCCGTCCGAGGTCTGCTTCCCGATTGGTCTCCGACCGTCCGGGGAAAGGACGGCTGCAAAACACAGCAGTCATAGCCGAAAGGGTCGACCTGAGACGTGCATCCGTTCCCAAAGCGTACCCAAAACGAAGTGGCACGGCCCGTCTGTTGGTGGCTTGTCTTGGCATGAACGGGCAGGTCAGGGCGTATACCAATCGCCTGACGAGTGGCAACTGCCTGACCAGCTCCTTGGCGTGCACTGATAATGAGGAGGTCGGTGGTTCGATTCCGGCCGGCCCCACAGCGAGGTGTACAGCCGTCTTGCACGTCTACCAGCGGGGTTGCTTAATAATCGGTTTGCAGTCGGCCGACCGTGTCTGTCCGTTTCGACCGGGTTCCAGCTGACATTGCCCCACCCAATGATGCACAGTGTCGTGCATGTGGCTGCACTTCATTCGGACGGTTCGGAATTCCGGACCGCGGAAGCAATCCAACGAATACGACGCGGACGGCGGAAGAACGTTTATGTACTCTCCAACACGCTCCATCGTCACACGGCACGGCGTTGGAGCGGCGCCGAATCATTGGGCTTGCAAGGCGCATCCGACGCCGTCGGGGCCCGTCCAGACCGGACCTCGGATTTACCGCCTGAGCAGCCATACGGTCCACCAGAGTCCGTCCCGAGCTGGCCTAAAAACCAAGGTGCGGTCTTCAGGACGCTGAGCTCACCGGTGGCGGGACTCGACGACTCTTGGCTGAAGCACACACGTTCCGGCGTGTACGTCAAGGACGCCGTGCGCCCCGACTTCGTGCCCAAAGCGTGCCCAAACGAAGTGGCACGACCCGTCTCCTAGCGTCACATCCTGGCACGAATAGGCAGTTCAGAAGGCATACCAATCGCCTGACCAGCCTCTTGGCCAGCACTCATAATGCTGAGGTCGGTGGTTCGATGCCACTCAGCCCCACAGTTGGGTGCAGCCCTTTTGTACGTCTACCAGCGGATTCGGTTGATAATCCACCTTCGGCCGCCTGACCATGCTTGCCATGGGATCCCGTTCGGACCGTCGTTTGTCCACGGTGTTAGCGCGCCATTATGCACATAGTGTGAAGAAAATGTCGCCGCTGAATAGTAGGGCGACCTATGAGTTCCGGGCCATCTCGCCGCCCTGGCCCCAGGTCAGAGCAGCGGTGCGAACGGCGCCTCCGGCCTCTTTGGTCTGTTCGTTGGCGCCACCCTGCCCACGCCGGTGCACGAGACGTGCGGCAATTCGCCACCATCCCGCCCGGGCTCGCCGTCATCGGCGGTGAAGCTCAGGCCGGCGGGCAAGCCCGTGGCCGACAGAGTGAGGGGGTTGGGCCGGGTGTCGCTGGCCTGAGACCGCCAGGCTGACGGCCCCGTGGTAGGGCACGCTCCAGCGTCACGCGGCCCAGCAACCACACCGGGCGCCAGTCGTCCCTCCCGGATAAGGGGCCAGAGTGCTGCCACGATCAGGTGCCGTCCGGCCACTGGTCCACAATATTTCTCTTCGACTGGTACAGCAAACCAGTCCAGTAGCGCCTCCGGAGTCCTTAGTGTCTGGTTGTTGGCGCCGGCACCTCTTCTTTAAGTCGAAAGCCGGACGAGCCAAGGAAAGAGAAGAGGAGGAACAAAGTGATCGGGAACAAACGCTCGTTAGCTGTGCTGGCCGGCAGCGCTGTGCTCTCTTTGAGCCTCACAGCACTTCCAGTCGCGAGCGCCAGCGCAGCCACGGTCAGGGACGGCGGGACGCTGCACGTCGTGATGCCCTGGGGCAGCATCCTGGACAACTTCAACCCGCTGACCTTTGATGGGGGCACCGGCACCACGGCGGGTGGGACGCTGAGCCTGTTGTACGAGCCCCTTTTCTACGACAATCAATATACAGGCGCCATAACACCGTTGTTAGGGGCGTCTTACAAATGGACGGACAACAACCTGAAGCTCGTGGTCACGACACAAACGGGCGTGCAGTGGAGCGACGGGAAACCGTTCACGGCCGCGGACGTGGCGTTCACGTTCAATGAGCTGAAGAAGTACCCTGCGCTGGACGCGGAAGCAGTCTGGAAGACTTCGATGACGTCGGTAACAGCATCTGGGCCGAACACTGTCACGTTCAGTTTCTCGAAGCCTTACACCCCGATCTTCCCATTCTTAGCCCTCGAGCCAATCGTGCCGCAACACATCTTTTCGAGCATTTCCAACCCGACCAAGTTCACCAACCCGCACCCGCTCGGCACCGGCCCGTTCCTGCTGAAGTCGTACTCGGCGTTCCAGGTGAGCTATGTGAAGAACCCCCACTACTGGATGGCCGGGAAGCCGTACCTCAACGGGGTCACCATGACCGCGGTGAAATCCAACACCACCGCGGAACTATTGGTGCTCAACGGTGACGCCGCCTACACGTACGATGCCATTACCGACCCCAATCGAACGTTTACGTCCGTGTCGTCGAACAACCACTATTGGTGGCCGGGCTTCCAGTTGAACCTGCTCTACTTCAACACGACGGAGGCCCCCTTCAGCGACGTGGCTGTCCGCAAGGCGATCGCTGAGGACCTGAACACGACCCTCATCGCCGACCGTGCCTACTACGGTGCTCTTTCCGCTGGCGACGAGGCGGCCGTAACTTCCGGCCAGGTGAGCTCGTGGGTACCCGCGTCGCTCAAGCCCCTCTTCTGGAACTTCAGCCCCTCCGCCGCGACTGCCACGCTCAGCAAAGCCGGCTACAGAGATCCTGGGGGGCAAGCTGGAATCTCCGAGCGGGACGGCGCTGCCGAGTTACAACATCTTGATCGGCGGGCCGGGCTGGACCGACTACATCTCGATGGCCCAGACCATCAGCGACGAGCTGAAGCAGATCGGGATCAGCACGAACGTCGTCCAGGACACCTTTGCCACGTACTACAGCAACCTGCAGACGGGCCACTATGACATGGCCATCTCCTGGAACAACAACAACTACGGGACGCCTTACTACTCATACTACGCCTTGCTGAGCTCCAAGCAGACAGCTCCGGTAGGAGGTACCGCGGCGACCAACTGGGAGCGCTTCACCAGCTCATCAGTCAATGCCGCGCTCAGCAGCTATGCGTCAACTACCAACCTGGCCACTCAGCAGGGAGCCATAACGACGATCGAGAAGGCCGTACTGACTAATGTCCCGGTCGTTTCCTTGACCGCCCGGCCCAACTGGTTCGACTACTCGACCAAGTACTTCACCGGGTGGCCCAACGCGTCGAACCCGTACAACGCCGGTAACCCGCCCGACGATTACGGCGGCGGCGCCGAGCTGCTCTACCTCAACCTCCATCTGAAGTAACCGCGAGCGGTCCCGCTTCCAGCTTCAGTGACTGTTCATGGGCGGGCCCATCCCCGGCGGTGGGCCCGCCTGTTCATATATTGACCAGATGGACGAAGAGGTCGTGCATTGCCTTACCTTCTGAGGCGCTTTTTGGTCCTGCTGCTGACCGGGTGGGCAGCGCTCACGCTCAATTTCGTGCTGCCCCGCCTGATGCCGGGCAACCCGATCGAGGCCATGCTTGCCCGTTACCAGGGCAAGCTCTCGGCTCAGGCCGTTGGCGCCCTGGAAATCCAGTTCGGGCTCAACACCCACCAGAGCTATCTGGCGCAGTACTTCACCTATCTGGGGCACATGCTGACGGGGGACCTGGGTACCTCGATAGCGTTTTTCCCCACCTCCGTCGCCAGCATCATCGGGTCTTCGCTGCCCTGGACGTTGGGCCTGGTCGGTGGCGCCGTAATAATCGCGTTCACCATCGGCACCGCCATTGGCGCCGTTGCGGGCTGGCGCCGGGGCTCACGTTTTGACTCCTTCGCCGTCCCTTTCGGGGTGATGCTGAGCGCGATGCCAGTTTTCTGGATCAGCTTGCTGGCGCTGTACTTCCTGGCTTTCCGGCTGGGTTGGTTCCCGCTGGCCGGCGGCATCGGCGGAGGCCAGACAATCAGCATCTCGGGTGTGGGTTCAATAATCAGCCACGCTGCCCTGCCCGCCATTACCCTCACGGTGGTCAGTATCGGGACATGGATCCTGCTGATGCGCAACAGCACCGTGTCAGTACTGGGCGAGGACTACATTAAGTTCGGCCGGGCCAAAGGCCTGCCCGAGCGCGTGGTCGCGTACCACTACGCGGCCCGCAACGCCGTCCTCCCGCAGTTCACGGCGTTCGCGCTGGCGTTGGGCTTCGTGGTGGCCGGCGCCTTCTTCACTGAGTACGTCTTTTCCTATCCCGGGATCGCCTATTACCTGATCGAGGCCGTCCTGAGCCTCGATTACCCGCTGATACAAGGGATATTCCTGATCATCGTCATAGCCGTGCTGGTGGCGAATTTCCTGGCCGACGTGCTCTACGTCTTCCTCGACCCCCGCATCCGCCTGGAGGGCCGCGCATGAAGGCCTTTTTCTCGAACCGGCTTGCGGTAGCCGGCCTCACCATTTTGGCCTTCTTCGGCATCGTGGCCCTGTTGGCCCCGGTCATCGTGCCCGACTCGCCCACTAACATCAACTACACTCCCATGCTCGGGGTCAGCGGCCAGCACCTGCTGGGGACCGACCCGCAAGGCACCGACATCTTCTCCCAGCTCGTGTACGGCGCGCGCGCCACCCTTTATGTCGGGCTGGCGGCGGCGGCCATCATCACTCTGATCCAGTTGGTGATGGGCGTTTTCTCGGGGTATGTCGGCGGCTGGGTGGACGCAACACTCTCCATTGTCACCAATGTCTTTTTGGTGATCCCTGCCCTGGTCCTGTTGATCATCATCGCCGCTTACCTGCCGTCGAGAAGCCTCACTGTTGTCATGCTCATCCTCGCCATCACGGGGTGGGCCTGGGGCGCCAGAGTCCTGCGGGCACAAGCGATCTCACTCCGGGACAGGCCGTTCGTCGAGGCGGCCCGGCTCTCGGGAGAAGGGCGCTGGACGGTCGTCTTCGGCCACATTGTGCCCAACATGTTCGGCATTTTGGTGGCGAACTTTTTCGGTGCCGCCCTGTACGCGGTCCTGGCCGAGGCCGGCCTCGAGTTCCTCGGGCTGGGCAACATCAACGACGTCACCTGGGGCAACATGCTGTACTGGGCGGAGAACGGCAACGCCGTGCTGCTCGGCGAGTGGCTCTACCTCCTGCTCCCCGGCCTGTGCATACTGCTGCTCGGGACCGCCTTCGGGCTGCTCAACTTCGCCGTGGACCAGGTCGCCAACCCCAGATTGAGGAGGAATTGAGGTGGCGCCGCTGCTCGAGGTCGAGGACCTCCACGTCGGCTACGGCTGGGAAGGCCGACCGATGGTGAGCATCGTGCGCGGCGTGAGCCTGTCGGTCGAAGCGGGCGAAGTACTCGGGATAGCGGGCGAGTCTGGCTCTGGCAAGACGACGCTGGCCCTGGCGGCATCCGGGCTGCTCGACCCTCCCGGCAAGATCCTCTCTGGATCGGTCCGCTACGCGGGCCAGGACCTGCTGGAGGTGGCTCCGGACCAGCTGAGGCGGATGCACCTCGCGCAGATCTCGATGGTGTTCCAGGCGTCGATGAACGTGCTCAACCCGGTGATGCGCATCCGCGACCAGTTCCTTGACGCCATGAAGGCGCACGGAGTGCGTGAGCGAGACGTGGCTATCGCCCGCGCCAAGGAAATGTTCGAACTGGTGAAAGTGCCCGGGCGCTTCTTCGACGCCTACCCGCACCAGTTGAGCGGCGGGATGCGCCAGCGGACCGTGATCGCCCTGGCTCTGGTGATGGGCCCGAAGCTGCTCTTCCTTGACGAGCCCACGACGGCGCTCGACGTGGTTGTCCAGCGCTCGATCATCGAGACGCTCGACGACCTGCGGCGCCACCTCGGCTTCGGCGTGGTGTTCATTACCCACGACCTCTCCTTGCTCGTAGAGACCGCCGACCGCATCGCCATAATGTACGCCGGCCTCGTGGTCGAAGAGGCATCCGGTAAAGACCTCTACGAGCAGCCGCGCCACCCGTACACGGAGGCCTTGATGTCGTCCTTCCCGCCCCTGGGCGGCGAGCACAAACGCCTTGAAGGCATCAAAGGCCAACCCCCGGACCCTCGCCAGTTGCCTCCCGGCTGCCCCTATAACCCACGTTGCCCGAAGTTCATCGAAGGGGTGTGCGACGAAGTCAACCCCCCGCTCGGTCGATTTCGAAGATGGCCACTGGGCGCTTTGCCACCTCTACGCCGAAAAGGAGGCCACGGTTGGTTAGCGCTCTCGGCACCGCCGGGGCGCCGGCAGGCGCCGCGGAGCAACCCATCCCTGTCCTCGAGGTCACAGGCCTCACCAAGACGTACTCTGTGGGCCGCCTCGGCCGGCAAACGGTGGTCCACGCCATGAGCTCGATCGACTTGACGGTGGAGAGCGGGCAGGTGCTCGGGCTCGTCGGGGAGTCAGGTTCGGGCAAGACGACCTTCGTCCGTACCGTAGCGATGCTCGAGCGCCCGACCTCAGGAGAGATGCGGGTGCTCGGGAAACCGGTCCCCCGCCGGCCCAGCCAGCGACGCCTCCGTGAGCACCGCCGCCAGGTCCAGATGATCTTCCAGGACCCGTACACGTCGCTCGACCCCCTGCGCAACATCCGCTCGAGCGTGTCGCGCCCGCTGCGGTCCTTCCGGGTGGTGCCGAGAGGAGCGGAGGACCAGGCCGTCGAGTCTCTCTTGAACGAGGTTGGCCTGGTGCCGCCGGGCGAGTACCTTCGGCGGTACCCGTACCAGCTCTCGGGCGGGCAGCGCCAGCGGGTGGGAATTGCCGCGAGCCCTGGCCGCCCGGCCGGCGCTATTACTGGCGGACGAACCGACGTCCATGCTCGACGTCTCGATCAGGCTCAACATCATGAACCTGCTGCTCGACCTGCAAAAGAGCCAGTCTTTGTCGCTCGTCTTCGTGACCCACGACCTGGCCGGTGCTTCTTATATGAGCGACCGGATCGCCATCATGTACGCCGGTCACATCATTGAGCTCGGCCCGGCGGCGGAAGTTATGGGTGCGCCCCGACACCCATACACCCAGTTGCTGCGCCAGGCGGCGCCCAACCCAGCAGAGCATTTCGGCCGTGGTTTACGTTTCGAGGGCCGGGGAGACCCGCCCGACCTCACCAACCTGCCCCCGGGGTGCCCGTTTGCGCCTCGCTGCCCATTCGTGCGCAGCGAGTGTAGCCAGGTGCTCCCGAGCTGGCGGCAGGCCGGGCCCGGCCACCAGGTCCGCTGCGTTTTGTACTGACAAGGAGGTTATCCGTGATGGAACACGGAAATGGCAGCAACGGCAAGTTTTACTGGGGCTCGGCGACAGCGGCCTACCAGGTAGAGGGTTGGCCGCTGGCCGACGGTGCCGGGAGCTGCGTCTGGCACGAGTTTTCGCACACGCCGGGGACAATTCACGACGGGCAGACCGGCGACGTGGCGGCGGACCACTACCACAGATGGAACGAGGACGTCGCCCTTATGAAGAACATGGGCCTGAACGCCTACCGCTTTTCCGTCCGCTGGCCCCGCGTCCTGCCCGAAGGCATTGGGACCGTTAACCCCGCCGGCATCAGCTTCTACGACCGGCTCGTGGACGGGCTGCTGGCGGCCGGGATAGAGCCCTTTATCACCCTTTTCCACTGGGACCTGCCCGCCCGTTTGTTCCACCTTGGCGGTTGGTCCAACCGGGACATCGCCAATTGGTTCGCGGAGTACGCGACGGTAGTGGGCAATGTCCTGTCCGACAGGGTCAAGTACTGGATCACCCTCAACGAGCCGTTCGTCGTGTCCGCCGAGGGACACCTCGTCGGCCACCACGCCCCCGGCCTGCGCAATATCTTTGCCACGGGCCTTTCGGTCCACAACCAGCTCCGCGCGCATGTGGCTGGTTCCCAGGCGCTGAAGGCCGCGAACGCGGACCTCTCTGTTGGCCTGGCCCAGCACGACGCCGCAGTCTGGCCCGCCAGCGGCTCAGAAGAGGACGCGGTGGCCGCTGAGCGGGCCCAGGCGTGGCACAACTTCCCGCTTTTTACCGACCCTCTCGTCTACGGCCGTTACCCGCCTGAGCTCGAGGGCAGGCTGGCTCCTTACCTGCCCCCCGGTTACGAAAACGATATGGACGACATGCGCGTCCCGCCGGACTTTATCGGTTTGAATTACTACCACGGCTACTTCGCCCGTAGTTCGCCCGAAGATTGGCTCGGGTTCGCCATGGTCGAGGAACCGGAGGCGCCCCGGACCACGATGGACTGGGCCATCCGGCCCGAGGGCCTTTACCGGGTGATCACGCAGGCGCACGACCGCTACAAACTGCCGGCACTGTACGTAACGGAAAATGGCGCCTCTTTCGACGACCAGCTTCAGGGCCGCGCCGTCCACGACGAGGACAGGACGGCCTATCTGAGGTCCCATGTAGCCGCGGTCCTCCGGGCCAGGGAGGAGGGTGCCCCCGTCAGGGGCTATTTCGTCTGGTCTTTCCTCGATAATTTCGAGTGGGCGCTGGGTTACTCGAAGCGCTTTGGCATCGTCTATGTGGACTACGAGACCCAGGAGCGGACGGTCAAGGACAGCGGCTTGTGGTACGCAGAGCTAGCCCAGACAGGGAGGATCCCGCCGCGCTAAGCCAGCCGACTGGGCCTCTACACCTATCCTCACATCCGCTCTTCTGTGCCCAAACCATCTGCGTCATCCAGGGCTGGGTAGCTCAAAATGGGCACTCTCCGAAGTCGGGTATGTCAAGCTGATTGCCAGCTTGCTGGGCCGATTCGTGGGCAATAAGACCGGGAACGGTGAAGCGAGCCGCGGCCCAGGCATGAACTGGAGGTAGCGTGCCTGTAATGCAGGCCCGCACGAAGTCATCTGCCAAGAAGGGGTGGCCTCCCTCATGCCCATTCGTGAGACCGACAAGCGATCTCGGGAGCCGGGAAAGGTCGTGAACCTGAGACACGCCGGCGCTGAGGACGGGCCTGAACCGGGAGCGGGTAAATTCGTCCAACCGATCGATGTTCTTAATTGTCCGGAGAAGCTCACTGACGTCCTCGGCGTGAATTTTTGACTGCCAGAGGCTGGTTGTCGCAACCTGTTCAAAGCTGGCGTCAGTGCCAAAAAAACGGAACCGTGACTCTCTGATATGAGCAGGGTAGCCGACTCGTCTCATCTCACTGGTGCGTATAGCACCACCATCCGCAGTGCGAAAAAGGGCAACCTCGTTACTGAAAATATTATTCCACTTGCTAACTGTCGGGAGGAATACACCGTCGTCGTGTTGGTCGACGATTCCGAGGCACGACACTGAGGTGCAGTGGGTGGGAACAACTCCCAGCACACCCCCGAGCGCATGTGTTGGGTACATCATCGGTGGGAAACTGGCTACGGACCGCCACTCCTTGCCGCCGCTTCGCTGAAAGGCTTCGTAGAAACCAAGATCCAGGTCGTGGACGTAGTCACCCTCCGAATAGACTATCTTCCCGAAGGCGCCAGAAGCTACCTTGGCGCGGCAGTAGACAACTGCAGGGTTGTAATAGCTGGTCTCGCCCATCATGTAGATGCGACCGCTCGACTCTACCGTCCTGATTATTGCCTCAACCTCGTCCACCGAGCTCGCCATAGGAACCGCGGAGTAGACGTGTTTTCCGGCGTTAAGTGCCTGCAGCGCCAGGGGCCCATGAGTCCAGCGTTGGGTGAATATGGCCACGGCGTCAACGTCAGAGGCGCACAACTCCTCGCTGGACCCGTACGTCTTGGTTATTCCGTATCGGGTGGCCAGCTCGACGCACCTCTCGGGTACGAGATCTGCTAGACGAACCTCGTCGACGTCAGGGTGAGCCTTGAACAGAGGGATGAACTTATCTGAAAACTCCCCTGCCCCGACCACTCCAATCGTCATGCCCATTTGGATGTCCCTTTCTATAGTTGCCGTGGTCCAGTCCTGCAGGATGATCGTGCGATGTCGGGTACGGAGCCCTCACGCCGCCGCCCAATCAGGCCGGCTGCTCAAGGCTCAGTTTGACCGGCCGCGTGCAGAAGGATAGGCCCCACCGGCCCTGTTACGCCGGGGGCCCCTGTTCTTTGATGAACATCGACAGCTCATCGCTAACCTCGTCAGAGACGGCCATTCGAGGATGCCCGACTGGCCGTCCAAGCTCACGTAACGCCGCCTTGATCCCGCCGGCACCGCCCCCAATCGCGTCGGCTATGAGACGGATTTGTTGCTGGCAAGACCGCATCTCGCCCAGGTCACCGCGCTCAACGGCGCCGGCGAAGGCTACGTAGGCGTCCGGGAGCACGGCGCAGTTCCCCGAGACGAGACCTGAGGCTCCGTGGGAGAAGGCTTCCAGGAGGTCAGAGTCGCCACCCGAAAAGATCCTGAGGCGTCCGCCTGTAAAGGCGGAGACTTCCATAATCGGGTCAATCCCGGGACTACTGACCTTGGCGCCGTAGAGGTTCGGAAGCTCGAGCAGCCTCCGCCACAAGTCGGGGGAGACGTGATTGCCCGTCCGCTCCGGGAAAATGTACAGCCACAGCCGTCCGTCCCCTGTTGCTTGCGAGTATCCGTCGGAAGTAATCGAATTGGCGTTCTGTGTCAGCAGGTAGGAAGTACGGGGTCGCGGCCGCGATATCTACAACGCCGATCATCCTGGCGCGAGCCGCCAGCCTCTCGCTGTCCCTTGCGCAGGCTGAGCCGACATGCGCCATGATGTGGTCAGGCCCCGTGGCACCGGCGGACGTCTCGAGCAAGAGGACGCGCTCCTGATGGCTCAGGGAAGGGTATTCCCCAGTTGTACCCCCCACGAAGAGCGCATCACAACCGGCTCCAACGAGACGTCTTGCCAATACTTCGGTTGCTTGGAGGTCGAGCTCTTCGTTGTCATCGAAGGGAGTGGGCAATGCGGCAACAACACTCGGCCGGCCGATCGCTGGCGTCATAGACCCTCCTCGCGGTGTCGCGATCGCCACTCTTCTTGCGCGAGGAATACGAGCCGCCGCGAGTTTCGAAGATGGTCGTCCAGGACAGGCAGCAACTTTTCGACGTCTTTAGTCAGGAAGGACTCCAACAGCACCCGGTGAGCTCGGGCCGCAGACCTCAGGTCACGGTCAACGTAGTTTGTTGTCTCCAGCAGGATTTTGACCGAGGGTGCAATCTGCTCCCACATTCCCTGAAGGCGTCGATGACGCGCCATGCTATAGAAGAAGGAATGAAAGGCTACGTCGGCGGCCGCAAATCGAAATGGGTCCCCCGACTTGGTTGCTCGCTCGATCTCCACTTGCAGGAGCTTCAGCTCTGACTCGTCTTCTGGGGTCCGGCGCTCCACCGCCAAAGTGAGCGCAAAACGTTCCAGGACCGCACGTACGCTATAAATCTCGTCAATGTCCTCGTCGCTGATGCCGACGACCACGTACCCGCGTCGACCTGCCTCTACAAGACCCTCCACCTCAAGCCGCCGAATCGCCTCCCTCAGCGGCCCGCGACTGACCCCGAGGCGCGCCGCAGTGGTCGCTTCCACGAGAGCTTCGCCGGGAGCAAATTCCTGCGCAATTATTGCTTGACGGAGCGTGGCGATAACTTGCTCCGTCAATGAGGGGGATCGGACGGCAACTTCCATGCGCACTCCTGGTCGGGGTCCGTTGCAAACGGTAATCGGTCTACCGTAGCCGGGCAAGGAATGACTTCTGGGCGCCCGATCCAGGAGCAGTTCTCTGTCCAACGAACTCAGACGTGCCCAAGTCCGGCTTGCCTTGCCTACGGTAGACTGACTACAGTATACCGGGGACAATCACGAAAGCTAATCCAGGTTGCGAAGCTGCCTTTAATGTTTAGACATGAAACAACATGAAAGCTCTTGTGGCTGTTTTGTAGAGCTTTCGTGAACTATTTCCTTTAAGGAGCCGCGGAATGAGACAAATCAGGAAACCGAGGGGGTCTGCGGTAGTAGCTTCCCTCTTCACAGTCGGGGCCACCGTACTTGGGGCCAGCGCTCCGGTTAGCGCAAGCACGTCAACCGCTATGGTCACAACCATTACGCTGGCCCGGAGCTTTTCTACCCCGGCGCAGCAGGCCGCGTGGTTGGACATGGACAAGGTCTTCGAGGCCCAGTACCCGAGCATCAAGGTCAACATCTTCCCTGAACCGGCCGATAGCAATTCCTTCCGCGCCGTAATCGCCACGCAATTGCGGAGCGGGAGTGGCCCCGACATCGTCTCGTACTCCCCGGGGCCAGCCTTCATCGGGGCGTTCGCAAAAGCAGGGCTACTGTATTACCTCAACGGGGCGCAGGCGAAGTACCACTGGAACTTCTTCGGGTGGACGAACAGCCCGTTCGACACGTACAACGGGAAGTTGGACGCCATCCCGGTTGAGCTCGACGTCATTGGGGTTTACTACAACAAGTCAATTTTCGCCAAGTACCACCTCCAACCGCCCACAAGCGTCGGCAACTTCGAATCAGAGATGAAGACGCTAAAGGGCGACGGGGTGACGCCGATGGTTCTGCCTGACGAGGATGGCTGGGAAGGTGGTCACTACCTGAGTATTGCACTTGCAAGCACCGCCGGGCCGCAGACTTTGCGAGCGCTCGAGTCGGGCAAGGCGTCGTGGAACTCGGCTCCCGTGGTGAAGGCGCTTACGTTGATGTTCCAAACCTTCGAACAAAGCGGCGACGTGCTTCAGGGATCGGATGGGATCAATTACGCCGACGGCGCCGCGGCATTTGAAGAGGGCAAGGCCGCCATGTTCCCAACCGGGGAGTGGGAGGAGTCCACCCTGTACCAGGGCGCCCACTTCCCCATGGGTTTCTTCCCCTTCCCGTCCGACACTGGGAAGGGCAACTGGGTGGGCGGCGTCGGCCAGTCACTGTTCGTCAGTGCGCACTCTAAGAACATCCCGGCCGACCTGACGTACCTGAACTGGCTGACGGGGTCGTACGCATCCCGGGCCCTGTTTGCCAAGGACCAGTTCATTCCGGCGGTGAGCTTTTCCACGGCCGGGCTCAACGTCAACTCGCTGTGGGGCCAGATCTACCAGGACCTCAAAACCGTGGGTTACAGCCCCACCCTCGTGGGGCCCAACATCGACGTGACTCAGTACGCAACATTCAACACGGCGATGTGGGATGGCATCCAGGGCGTACTGAACGGAAGCGAAACTCCCGCGAAAGCAGCGGCTGGGATGGAGAAAGCGTTCAAAGCTAGCGGGAACAGCTAGCGAACGAGCTTAGCTCGAAGGGAGGCCGGACCCTTGGCCCCTGGTCGGTGCCTCGAAGCCCCAGTCGTGGGACTGCCGGGGCCAAGGGTCCTAACCTCTCCCGATGTTCGTGCCGTATCAGCGCCGATAATGCTTCACCCCGAGGCCTGGGACTGCCATCATGAGTAAAGCGAAATCCGGGAGTCTCGCCACAAGGAGGGAACAAGCGCGTCTCGGCTTCGCCATGAGCTTGCCCGCCGTCACGCTTACCCTCTTGCTCCTCCTGGTTCCCCTCGGCACAGCCGTCTACCTGGCATTGACAAACTGGGACGGATTGTCTACGAAGTACCCATTCGTTGGGCTGGCCAATTTTCGTCAGATGTTCTCGGACCCGCTTCTGTGGGACTCGATCAGGAACAATATCATCTGGATAATCGTCGGGACCTTGACCCCCCTGATTGTCGGGCTGGTCCTCGCCGTCATGTTGTGGTCGAGAACCTGGGGTTCGTTGGTGTACCGGCTCGTGTTCTTCCTACCGTACGTCTTGCCGACCGTCACGGTGGCCATCGTTTGGGGTTGGATCTTTGACCCCATAAATGGTTGGGCGAACCGGTTCCTGGGGGACGTAGGCCTCGGCGTGTTGGAGCGGACCTGGTTGTCTGACCCCGCCACGGTCCTGTACTCGATACTGTTCGCAGGTGTCTGGGGAGCAACGGGGTTTTGTGTCGTGATCCTCTTTGCCTCTTTGCAGCGGGTCGATGAGGAGCTGGTCGACGCAGCCCGGATTGACGGCGCGAGCCCACCTCGCCAATTATGGCACGTGATCCTACCGCAGATAGCCCCTGTCTTTATCACGCTGACTACCTACCTATTGATAGGGGGATTTAGCGTTTTTGATCTGGTGTTCGTCATGACCGAAGGCGGCCCGAACTACGAGTCGAGTGTGTTGGGGACTTACTCATACCAATCCGCCTTTCTCAACAACCGCATTGGCTACGGCACCGCCGTTGCGTTGCTGATTGCCCTGTTCGCACTTCCCTTCGTTATTATCCTGAACCGGGTGCAACGCCGCTTGTCGTTGCAAGGTATGGGAGCGTAGACCGATGCGCAGCGGCCTGGCGACACCGACGTCTACAGCTTCGGCCAGTCGGGACCGAGCCCCCGAAACCGCCCCCACCAGGGCTGGAGGGCGCCGGAGGCCTTCTCGGCGCCGAGTCGTGGTCTCCACGGGGAAGCACGCAGTGTTGTTGGGTTACGCCATCGCTGCTCTGTTCCCGCTCGTGCTCCTCTTGTCGACCGCCGTGAAATCCTTGGCCCAGGTCTCGAGCGACCCGTTTGGGCTGTTTACGTCGTTTACCCTTTCCAATTTCAGCACGGCATGGACGTCCGGCTTTTTCGGCAACTACCTGTTGAACAGCGTGTTGTTAGCCGTTCCGAGCACAGTGTTGGTTGTCGTGCTCTCGACTATGGCCGGCTATGCGTTCGCCCGGCTGGTGTTCCCCTTCAGAACAGCGTTGTTCTACCTGGTAATGGTTGGGCTCCTGGTACCCTTTTTCGCTTACATGATCCCTCTGTACTTTGAGCTGCATGACGTGGGGTTGCTGAACTCGTTGGTCGCGGTTGACCTGGTGCTGTGTTCGACCGGGTTAGCGGTCGGGACCTTCTTCATGAAGAGCTTCTTCACCGACCTGCCGGCTGAGGTGGAGCAGGCGGCGCGCATCGACGGATGTCACGAGTGGGGCATCTTTTGGCGGATAATGCTGCCGTTTGTGCGTTCAGGCGCTCTGGGACTGGGCTTGTACATGTTTGTTCAGAACTGGAATAATTTCTTAGTGCCACTGTTATTACTGCCCAGTGGCAGCTACCGGCCAGTGACCACCGGGCTCTACCAGTGGGCTGGGGGGAGGACGAGCGACTACGGTGCCGTTGCCGCGGGGACGCTGATCGCGATCATACCCGTAGTGATTGTGTTCTTCACTACTCAACGCCAATTGATGCGGG
Source organism: uncultured Acidimicrobiaceae bacterium (assembly GCA_963754115.1). Lineage (GTDB taxonomy): Bacteria > Actinomycetota > Acidimicrobiia > Acidimicrobiales > Palsa-688 > Fen-671. The sequence continues at coordinate 42,450 of CAVWFC010000013.1, forward strand.
GGTTCGCTGCCGGCGCCGTCAAAGGATAGGTTCGTGTGGCACGAGAGGGAGCGCGCCGGAATGGGTGGGGAAGTTCGGTTCGTGGCACTGGGTAGTCGCCCTCGGTTGATCGGGCCCGAAAGGTCGGTGATGGACTGTGCGTAGAGTTGCGGCGGTGCAGGTGTTTGGGGCTCAATTGCCGTACCGGCGGGGGTATCGGTGGGTGTTCAACGAGTACCGGGGCCCGATCGTTCTCGTTGTTCAGATCACGGACGAGGACGGGACCGACGGGTGGGGAGAGCTCCCGCTCTCTTTTCATCCGGTCATACCGGGGGACGCCATCGGGACGATGGTCGAATCACTAGCCTCTCGATTAGTAGTAGGCGAGGTACCTCAACCTCGACGCTTTGCGACGGATGCAGAGCGCCTAACGGGCTGGATGTGGTACCCGCACTTCGGGGCAATGATTATTTCGGGGATTGAGATGGCCCTATGGGATTTGCTGGGAAAGCAGCTCGGTGTCAATGTGACTCAGCTCCTTGGGGGTCGCGTACGGGAATCAATGCGCTGCATGTGGTTTGTGTTCGACGACGACATCGAAGAGATGGCGGCGAGCACACGCGAAGGTGTGGCGCGAGGGTTCATGACGTTTTACTTGAAATGGTTCGGTGACGAGGAGGCGATGCTCGAGAAGCTGGGAGCGGTCAGGGACAGCCTTCCACGAGGAGGTCTCCTTCGGATCGATCCTAATGAATCCTGGACTCGGTCGTCTGCCATCAGGCGCTTGGAGAGGCTGCGATCGTGGCCAGCTGGAGTTTGTCGAACAGCCGCTCCCAAGGCGCGATGTGCCTGGCATCGCGACTACTCGGGCACGCACCAGTGTGGCAATTGCCAGCGATCAGTCGACGCGGCTCGCCTCGGAAGTTATGGAGGGCCTTTTGCACAATAGCTTTGACACTCTGACCGTAGCGCCAAGCGATGCCGGCGGCATTTCCGCAGCGTTAGATATTACTAATATAGCGCGTGCCGCAGGAGTCGCAGTGTCGATGCATTCAAATAATGAAACGGGCATCGGTCTTGCCTCACTGATTACGGTCGCGACAACCGCGTCGAACTGCACGTATGCAAGCCAGACCGAGTACCCGCACCTAGAGTGGGATATCGTGAAGGGGATTCACCTGGATGGCGACAAGTTTTCGCTCGCTTGGGATCAACCTGGGCTCGGTATCGACATCGACCGGGATGCTCTACAACTGGCCCGCGGCAACTTCGAGAGTGGTTCGGCCAACATCCTACCGATACAGGACCGCGGCGGTGGTCCGTATTATCCGGGCTACTGATGGCAGCGGATGAGCTTCGGCACTAAGAAGGGGCACTTTGTCTTGCCGCCGCCTTGACGGCCAGCCACTCTACCCCCAAAAGAGAGCAGTCACCGAAGAACTGAGATCTCGAGCAAGCCGCCTGGATCGACAACTGCGCGGAGGAATAAAATTCTTCGTACGGCCAGTTCCCCTTCGTTCGTTCAGCGGCCGCCGCATTAGGCGTTCTTATGTTCCTCTCGAAACCGGACCAACTTTCTGGTGCCATTGTTGTCCCTGCCGAGCGGAACCTTCGTCCCGTTACGTTGGGCCTATTGTCTGGCCGATCTCTAAGATCGACAATAGCGGCCGAGTGGACGCAAACGTCGATTATGGCAGTGCTTCCGTTGATAGGATTGTTCATCCTTACTCAACATCATCTGGTATGTGGGCTTACCGCGCCATGAGTTGAGGTAGGGTGCGAGAAGTAGGAAAGGAGTCCTCATATGGGAAGAGTTGTACGCTTTGTTCAGCCGCTTGTCGCCACCGTAGTGGACGAGGATGAGCCGGCACTGGGCCCGAAGGAAGTTCGGTTGCAGACTCTGTTCTCCGGCATTTCGGCGGGGACCGAGCTGTCCTTCTATCGCGATACGAACAGTCTGAGGGCCAAGCATTGGGACAAAGAGCGGCGGCTGTTCGTGCCGAAGTCAACGATGGGTCCTCCAGGAGTGTCTGCGGTCCCAGCGGTCAGAGTTTTCCCGAGCGCCAGTAGCTACGAGTACCCTCACGACGGGGGTGGGTATGAAGAGGTTGGAAGGGTCGTCGAAATTGGAAGAGACGTCGAAGGCGTGCGCGAGGGCCAAGTCATCTGGGGAACCTGGGGGCACCGAGGTTCGACGGTGAAGTCGGAGGAATACGCGAAGGCTCGGGTACTGGACCCTGAGGCCCGCCCGATACTGGGCATCTTCTCGCAGATTACGGCTATCGCGTTGAACGTCATCATCGACGCCGATATTCATGTCGGGGAGACCGTGGCCGTTTTCGGCCTCGGCGTACCCGGACAGATCGCCGCGCAACTCGCAAGGCTCAACGGCGCTCGGGTGGTCGCCGTGGACGCCAAACCTAGTCGGCTCGAAATCGCTCATCGGCTCGGTGCCGACGAGATCATAGATGTACGCGACGGGATGGTGGCTGAGCGGATACGGGAACTGACTGATGGACGTGGCGCGGATGTCTGCCTTGAAGTGAGCGGGTCCTACCAGGCGCTGCACGAGGCAGTCCGGTCCGTGGCGTACAGCGCTCGAGTCGTCGCCGCAGGCTTCTTCCAGGGCGAGGCATTGGGGCTTGAGCTCGGTGAGGAATTTCATAATAACCGCGTACAGATAATCTGTTCACAGATCTTCGGTGTTTCACCGACGCTTAGCTATCGGTGGGACACGTACCGACTACAGCGCACCGGGCTGGCGTTGTCGCTGTCTGGCCAGCTCCAACTAGAGCCGCTGATCACCCATATCATGTCCGTCGAGGACGCGCCTAAGGCCTTCGAGATGTTGGACCAGAACGCGGAGGAAGCGTTGCAGGTTGTGTTGCAATTCGGTAGGGAGTCCCTCTAACAACCGGGTGCTGGCGATCTCTCTCGTCAAGCCAACGCTCTGCGCCGCGAAAGGTGTAGTTGCAAATCGTGTGCGTACCGCTCTATCTCGCCCCGGGATGCCGGGTTCCCGATCGTCTATATGTGGAAGCCTTTGTCAAACGGCCCCTATTCCTACCGGTGCCTGTTGATCGCATTGACAGTGTCGCCGCGCCCGAGGCGTCGGGACCCGCTGCCAAGCCCAAGGAGTAACCGTAGTCAGGGATGATGGGGCCAGTCCTCCCAGGCGGCGAACACAGGGGCCAGAGCCTCTTCCTCGTATGTCAGGTGGTCCAATAGGTGACGGGACAGATCCTCAAGAACCTCGGCGAGGATCTGGCGAGCGCGGTCCAGGTCACCGAGTCGCTGAGACGCGATGGCGACGGTGTCGAGCAGCTTTGAGACCTGGCGGTGATCGGCGTCCAGCTTGTCGACCACGGCGCCAAGGCGAGCAGCGAACCCCCGCACTGCAGCGAAAATCCGCGCATCTTCGTGGTTGTGGTGGGGGTGCACGAACTGGCAGTGGCGCAGGCATTGGCCCCGCAACTGGAACAAGATGCCTCTTGTTTGTAACTCGTCGACGGCCGCTCTGATCTCTTCCCAGGAAGCCTCCGCGGCCACGGCCCCCGCCAGTCGACGGCACCGGTCCAGATCTTGGGGGATGAGGCCGTGGACCCATTTCAGTTCGTCGAGAGGGCGTAGCGCTGCAGCGCCCGCTCGGGGACCACCACTCCTTTGCGGGGTAGGAGGTCGGTCGCTTTCACAGCGGTCAGGCCTTTGTCAACCAGCCATTCAGACAACGGTCATGGTTGGCCTCGAGCAGGCTCCAGGATCCCCCGTGCCCATTGGGCCGACGGGGCCGGGCCCGCTCGCACAGCTTGGCCACAAAGGCCTCGTCCATATCGCCTTCGCTGGCGTCGCGTCCCTGGCCTGACTCGGTGGCCGCCCCCAAGTAACGACGGACGGTCTTCCTGTCGACACCCACCGGGTGGTCCCATGTCGCTGGCGGAACTCAGTTCAAAGTGGTCCCATGAGGCTGGCGCGCGACACTACCGCGCTCAGGCTTTCGGTTTCGGGTCGGGTGGCTCGGACGGGTAATGGTGCCAGCCCGGTCACTGAGAGCTGCCTGAAGTGGACGCCTCGCCTCACGAATTCCCTACGGAGTTGGGCGTGGTTGAGGTGGAGCAGGCCTGATACGGCGCCACGCCGGTGAACTGGCCCCAGTAGCACGACACGACCCCGCCAGGGCTCGACTGAGATACGGGCGCTAGCCCGTCGATGTAACTCAGCGTTTGCTGGTTGCCGTTCACGTCGCTGTAGGAATACGTACCCCATGTGACGCAGTAGCGATCTTGTCCGGTGAAGGCCGGCCTGCTCCCCAAATCCCGCTATGGGGGCCGGATCAGATGCTCAGAATGTGAGGCTTGTTACGTCATCCACGGCCACCACATGTGCGTTGCGGGGCTGGCCGGTGGCGATGCCCACTTCTCCGATGAACTCCCCTGCGCCGGCCGGACCGCATCACGGGTGTCCGCAGCGATAACCTCTGCCAAGTGCCGACACCGGTGCCAGGCGCCACCAATGTTGAAATCCCGGCTGGCAACCTGATCAACGTCGCACCCAATTTCCCCGCGTACAGGCCGGCAGCACCGGACCCTTGGCCTCCTTTTGTGATTGGCAGCCGATGAGGGGTCGCGCTCTGCACTGAGCAGTGTTACCGCCCGCCCGCCGACCAGGTGACCGAACAGCCGGTGTGGATTGCGGCAGGCAGTAGCGTCTGTGCGGCGCGGTCGTGACGTCCCCGGGCGGCACTTCGATGCACGGCTGGGGGCAATACCGCCGACTACTCTGAAGGTGCGGGTCAGTGTATTTCGCCTCGCGCTTATGACCGGCTGATCCGAAACGCTCGCCGGTTCGGCTGGAACAAGCCCGGCTGGTCAGTGCCGGGGGCAGCCCAGCCGGCCAAGAACCAAAAGCGTTGGAGATCGTAGCCCTTCGGCCGAAGGGTGAGCGGTGTCGCTCGCCCAGGGCCGCAAGACGTCCGGTCAGCGTCGCTATCTGGCCATCGCGTGGGCCGCAGTTAATGACCCGCTCGGCGTTTGGTTCGTGCTCATAGCGTGCCCATAGCGTGCCAAAACGAAGTGGCACGAAGTGTCTCTCGCTGGCTCGTCGTGACACGAAGAGGCAGGTCATAGGGTATACCACTTGCGTGACCAGCGCGCTGTGCGGCACTGACAAGACTGACAAGGGTCGCCACAGCTTCGGTGGACTGCCCCGGTGCTAAAGTGCCCACGATCGCCAAAGGCCGCAGGCGAAATGAGGCGGGAAACCGGTCCCGCCTCAGCTGTTGTCTGAGATCGATGGACCGACAAGTTGTCGACTACCCTGCGCAAAACTGCCGGAACAGCGCAGGCGCCAATCAGTATGCCCACGCGTGGTTTCGCAATGTCGGAGGAGTCGACAAGAGGTTGCGGGCCTTACGGCGCGACGCAGCCGCTGTGAGCTGAGGCGATCGAGAGCTGTGGAGACCGGCCGCTGCGTCCGGCGTCTCATCGATAGTATAAATCGCGTGGTCAGTGGTCGTGATTTCAACGCGATCTCCGCGGCACACGGTGCCCACGAGTTCCCGACCGTCAAGGGTGCCCGGCGCCGGGACGAGACGACGCTGCGGCTGGGCGGTATCGGCGACAACTGGCACATGAGCTGGGCGGCCGACGACCGCCAGGTGGTCGCCATGTGCGACGGCTATGGTTGGCCGAGCACGGTGCGCCGGAGCTACAACTCCCGTCTCTATCGGATCACCGGCAGCCCGCCAGGCGTGCACTTCGAGGATGTGCCCGGCTATCCCGAACTTCTCTCCGACGCGAAGACCCCTGACGGGTACTCCCGGTACTACGGGTTCGGCACCCTGGCGATCGACGGGCGAATTTACCAGTTCCTCAGCACCCCCAACGTCCCCTTTGACCAGCCCGGCCCACGTTTTGTTGGCGCGAAGCTGATCTACTCGGGGGATGACGGGGCCACCTGGCGCAACCAGGACGGGTCATCGCCGGTGTCATGGGAGCCGTGGCCCACGAGGTCGAAGCAGAACATGGTTTTCTTCGAAGAACCGCAGGAGGCGTTCGCGCTGCTTACGATTTTGCAGATGGGCAGGAACTACGAATATAACAGCGATGGCTTCGTCTATGTGTACGCCCCCAATGGGAATACCGACGGGACAATGAACGAACTCGTCATGTTCCGGGTCCCGAAGGACCGGATCCTTAGCCGTGGGGACTACGAGTACTTCGCGGGAACCGGCGACAACGGTCCGGTATGGACAGCTGATATCGATGCCCGGGGTATCGTCTGCTCCTTTCCCCGCGGCTGGGTGAACACGACAATCCACCCTTATTCCTGGCAACCCAGCGTCGCCTACAACCAGCCACTGGGTGTCTACATGATGGCCAACTGGGGCATGGGGTGCGCGGACGATGGGGGATGGTTCGGCAAGCCAAGCTACCTCGGTTTGTGGATTGCCCCGGACCCGTGGGGCCCCTGGGAGCAGGTTCACGAGGAGACAGCCTGGGCCCTTGTGACGACCAGCGTGCGCGCGCCTACCAGCCGCAGATCGCGCCGAAGTGGATCGCTCCTGACGGCAAGACCTTCTGGCTGGTCTGGACGGACTTCCAGGAAGACGCCGCCGCGGTCACGGCGCGCCGGGCGGGCGAGCCGTCCGCGCTCAGCGTCACCGTTGAGGAAGCCATCGACAGGATGGCGATGTTGCGTCCCTACTACGCTTTCAACGTGCAACGCGTCGACCTGGAAGTCGGCTGATCAAGCACGTGGAGGGGTCTTCATGGCGACGCGAGCGGAACTGATCACGGCGCGCGAGCGGGCGGAGAAGGTCGCATTAGGGCGGCATCGCGCTCGAGGTTGCTTAACAGGGCGCGATCGAGGCAGTGCGGCCAGCGGAGCGTCGAGGGTTCGGTCTACCACACAACACTTTTACTCTCGTGGGAGACCACGTCGTGTCTGTAGTAAGCGTCCCTGAGGCGTGAACGACGGATAGTCCTCCGGCAGTCGGCACCCTGGTTTCTCGAAGAGTCACGACATTGAAGATCGCGGTGCTGTCGGGGCCTCCGCGAGCGCCTCGCCTAGCGAGGGGTGTTACAGCGCCAGTCAGTTTTGTCCAAACGCGTCGCGCAATCAAACCGGCAAGGCCGGAAATGGACAGACGATCACCTGTAAATATGGTGATAATGCGCAGAGGTGAATGGTGGCTTAGGGATCCGACACCGCCAATGTCGGTTATCGGCTGTAGCCACGCGTGGCGGGATTGTCCAGGCTTTCGGGACAGTGTGATTAGTCCGCTTGGGTAGGGTGGTGTTGCCGCAAAGCCGGAGCTCGTACTATTCCGGGCTGAAGTAGTTGGAGTTGGAATGCCGGCGCTTCCAGTTGCACCAGCCTGGACCCAAAGGAAGGTCTCGCGGTGCAGCTGGGCGATGCTCCGCCAAGTACGGCTCTCCATCAACTTGAGGGCAGAGCGCCAGCGAGGCCATGGCGGCTGGTGTTAGTGAGATCGAGCGCGTCACGCGCAAGTTCTCGAGGTTACTCGCACAGCGTTAACCTACAGAGCACTACATTGTGCAACCGTGCCCATATCCGATGACGACCCGGTGGAAGGTTCGCCACCCGCCGAGCGCCACCGGGTCACGAGCGTTGGTTCTCCTGGCGGGCCGTCCGGGTCCCTGAGCCGCCGGCCGGTCCAGGCCATGCAGGCGACGCTCGCGGCAAGGCGTTACTTCATTGACGGCTGGACGATAAAGCAGATCGCCTCGGAGCTCGAGGTTTCGCGCTTCAAGGCGGCACGGCTGCTCGAATGGGCGCGCGCCGAGGGGATCGTCAAGATCGAGATCGTCAATACGGCCCGAAGCGACGTGGACCTGAGCGCCGAGTTGCGGTCCGCCTTTGGCCTTCGGGACGCGGTTGTTGTCGAAGGGCTCGATGGCGGTTCCGAGGCGGTCGGGCCGGAACTGGCCGAGATGGCCGCGTTGGTCGTGGCCGAGATCGTGACTGCCAGCGATGTCGTGGGCGTCTCGTGGGGTCGCACGCTCGACCTCGTCGTTGAGCGATTGCCAAGCTTCCACGCAGCCAGCGTTGTCCAGTTGGTCGGGGGTTTCGCAACGCTCGAGAGTGCCTCCGGCGGGATCGAGCTTGTCCGGCAATTGGCGGCAAAAGCGAGCACGACCGGATACCCGCTCCTTGCGCCTCTGAGGGTGCGAGACCGGGCTGCCGACGCCCTCCGGCAGGACCCTGTGATCTCCCAGACGCTAGGACTGATGGACCGGGTCACCGTGGTCCTGGCCGGGGTCGGCTCGTGGGGTCAGCCGCCGGCGTCGAGGATGATCGAGTGCTTCGACCAGGACGAGGTCGAAGCCCTCCGGGAGAGGGGCGTCGTTGCCGACCTCTGCGGTTTCCTGTTGGACACACACGGCGAGGTGCTCGAACAACCCCAAGGCGAGCGCATCGGGATCAGCCTCGGCCAACTCGACGAGGTCGGCACCGTTTTGGCGATCTGTGGTGGAGTCGAGAAACGGCGGGCCCTGGAGGCCACCTTGCGCTCCGGGCTCGTGGACATTCTGGTTACCGACGCTGGATCGGCGGGCGCTTGCATCCAAAGGCTGAGGGAACGGGCACCCAGGTGACTGGGAAGGACCCGACAGTTCAGTGCCACCCCGTAGGTAGGCCGGTGACGAGGCGGTCTCGATTGCGTCGGACCGGCGTCGGCCGCTCGTCGTAACCCTTGCCCCTTGACAGTCGACGTAAAACTGTAGTGGGACTCTGCTCACTGGAGAGGAGTGTGCGCTCAAATGAGCACTCTTAGGGCATACGCCACAACGGTCCTCCTAGTCGTCACGCCGCCAGCGAGGACAGGGGACCATTTCTCTGGTGAGTGACAGGGGTTGAGGCGTGGCACAAGATCCGGGTAGGCGACCCGCTCGTCAGGTCTTGGACGGTGGGGCTGCCCACAGCAGTGTTTGTTCGGCGCCCTCGCTTGTACGGGAGGGCCGCTTGTGATGGCGACCCCGGTAGAGATGCCGAAGCTTGGCAACACCGTCGAAGATTGCCTGCTCACGACGTGGCACAAGCACCAGGGCGACGACGTTACGGCGGGTGACCTTATTGCGGAGATCGAGACGGACAAGACGACGTTTGACCTGACGGCCCCGGTCGACGGAGTGTTGCTGGAAACCTTCTTCGAGGAGGGAGCGGTTGTCCCTGTGTTTACGCCTATCTGTGCTATCGGCGCCAGGGGTGAAACTGCCGAGGGGATCCGACCTGGTGTGACAGTGCCAGCACCGGTCAGGGACTGTGGCGAAAGCGCCAGCTCGAGTGATCAGCAGCGCGGCAGTCCCGCATTCTCACCAGCCTCGCCGCCTGCCGAGGGCGGAAGGCGGCCCACGGCCGCCCGCTTGAGCCCGCGCGCTCGCCGCTTTGCCCGCGAGCACGGGTTCACCCCGCCCTTGACGGAAGGGGCCGGACCGGGTGGTCGGTTGCTCGAGGACGACCTCCGCCGAGCGTGGCAGTCTTCGATGCAAGGGCTGTCAGCGGCGACCGAACAGGCCGCGCCAGCAGCCCCCCAAGCTGATGCAGTCGGGGCACGACCGCACCAGGCTTCGGTTGCAAACGGCGCGCCCGGCGTGTGCATGTCGGCGGTGCGCGAGACCATCGCCAGGCGGGTGAGGGAATCGCTGGCTTCAACGGCGCAATACACTCTGCATGCCTCGGCCAACGCAACCGGATTGCTGGAAGTCCGGAAAAGGATGAGGAGCTCCTCCGCTACGGCGGCCATCAACATCAACGACCTCGTGCTGTTCCTGACGGTCCGGGCACTGCTCGACCTACCCCGGTTCAACGCCACTTTCAGCGACGGCCTTGTGTACGAGCACACTGAGGTCGACCTGGGGTTTGCCTGTGACACCGACCGTGGTCTCGTTGTCCCGGTCGTTCGCTCCGCTCAGGACCTCTCACTCAGGGATCTGGGCCGACGAGTGAAAGAACTGACGGCCCAAGCTCAGGCGGGGACGATATCTCCGGACGATCTGACGGGGGGCACCTTCACGGTCACCAACCTCGGCCCTTTTGGCGTCGAGTCGTTCACCCCGGTCCTCAACCCGCCCCAGGTCGCCATCCTGGGCGTGGGCGCCATTCAGGTGAAACCGGCCCGGAAACCCGACGGGAACCTGGAGTTCGTTGACACCATAGGACTGTCACTGACCCTCGATCACCAGGTGATAGACGGCGCCCCGGGCGCCAGGTTCCTAAGAGCTCTGCGGGACAAGTTCGAAGCGGCGGAACTCCTATGTATTGCCTGATCGTCACCCGGGCCGGCACTGGCGGTTACGGGGCCTCCGCTCGCGCGGGCCGTACCGGCGGGACGGTAGCGCTCGTGGAAATGGACCAGCTCGGCGGCACCTGCCTCAACGCGGGCCGCATCACGGCCAAGTCCCCTCTCGAGGTCGTCCCTTTTCTACCCCCAAGGCAAGAGCGAGTTCATCGTGGCTGCAGACCCATTTATCGAGGTGGCCCTCCCGGCGACCCGCGCCGCCGAAGGTCGTCTTTCCCGGCCGGATGCCCAATATTGAGGCGCAGGCCATGACAAAAGCGCTACCAATCGAGCCCGGCGCAGTGCTCTCCCCGGGTTCGCTCCACCTGTCGGACATCCCGGTCAACAGGTACCAGAAGCTCCTCGAAGAGGAGCTCGCCTGCTACACGACAGAAGAGCTGGTCGGCATCTGGCAGGACATGTGCGCCATCAGAGAGTTCGAGACGGTCCTCAATGAGCTCAAGCTCAAGGGCGTTTACCGGGGCGTGGCCTACAACCACGCCGGTCCCGCCCACCTCTCCATCGGCCAGGAGGCAGCCGCCGTCGGCATGGCCTTCTCGCTTACCCCTGAAGACCACATCTTCGGTTCCCACCGGAGCCACGGGGAGATCCTGGCCAAGGCGTTCTCGGCCGTGCGTTGCCTGAACGACGAGGAATTAGAAAAGATTATGCGCTCGTACCGCGAGGGGGCCGTGCTCGCGCCGCTGGAGGGGCGCCATGACGACAGCATGGCCGGCCTGGCCAAGCGCTTCTTCGTCTACGGCGCTTACGCCGAGATTTTCGCCCGGGACACCGGGTTCAACCGGGGCCTGGGAGGGTCCATGCACGCCTTTTTCCCGCCTTTTGGCATCTATCCAAATAACGCCATAGTTGGCGGGTCGGCCTCGATCGCGCCGGGCGCGGCCCTGTTCAAGCGGGTCAACCGGAAGCCTGGCATCGTCGTCGCCAATATAGGGGACGCCGCCTTTGGGTGCGGGCCAACGTGGGAGGCCATGACCTTCGCGGCCATGGACCAGTTCCGACAATTGTGGGCCCCAGAGCTGGGCGGGGGCCTCCCCGTCATCTTCAACTCCATGGACAACTTTTATGGCATGGGTGGCCAAACTTATGGAGAGACCATGGGTTGTGGCCTCATCGCCCGGGTGGGGGCCGGGGTAAACCCGGAGCAGATGCACGCCGAGCGTGTGAACGGTTACGACCCTCTCGCCGTAATCGACGCCTTCCGGCGTAAGCGGATGGTAATAGAAGAAGGACGGGGCCCGGTGCTCCTGGACACCGTGACCTACCGGTTCAGTGGCCACTCGCCCTCCGACGCTTCCAGTTACCGGACGCCTGAGGAGGTCGACCAGTGGCGAGCGCTCGACCCGGTCAACGCTTTTCGACAACGTCTCGTAGATGCCTCAGTGGTTCAGTCCGCCGCTCTGGACGAGGCGCGCGACGACGTCGCCGAGATGGTGTTCGACATGTTCCGCTTAGCCGCCGACCTCGATGTCAGCCCCCGCGTGCCTATTACCTCGGAGCTCGTGGGCGGGGTCATGTTCTCGGGCGGCCGCGTCGACCGTTTCGACGACCGCTCGCCCGAAGTCCTCGACGTCGGCGAAGCCAACCCCCGTCTCGCACAGATCCGGGGCAAGGTCCGCACGGGGACAGTGAATGGCGAACCGGTGCCCAAGATGAAACTGTTCAACATCAGGGACGCCATTTTCGAAGCTCTGCTCCACCGCTTCCTGGTCGACCCCACGATGGTGGCCTTCGGTGAGGAAAACCGCGATTGGGGTGGCGCGTTTGGCGTCTACCGGGGCCTTACCGAGGCTCTGCCGTACCACCGGTTGTTCAACACTCCCATTTCTGAGGCCGCGATAATCGGGGCCGCTGTGGGCTACGCCATGGAAGGCGGCCGGGCCGTCGCCGAATTGATGTACGCCGATTTCATGGGCCGGGCCGGCGACGAGCTGTTCAACCAGTTGTCGAAGTGGCAGGCCATGTCGGCCGGATTGCTGCGGATGCCAGTAGTGGCAAGAGTGTCGGTGGGTTCCAAATACGGAGCTCAGCACTCGCAGGACCTGAGCGCCCTCGCCGCCCACGTCCCCGGCCTCAAGGTCGTCTACCCGGTGACCCCCTTCGACGCCAAAGGTATGATGAATGCCGCTCTGGCCGGGACCGACCCTGTCATTTTTTTCGAGAGCCAGCGGCTCTACGACATGGGTGAGATGTTCGAGGCCGACGGTGTCCCCGAAGGCTACTACGAGATCGACCTTTCGTCGCCTTCATTGAAGCGGGCCGGTCAGGACCTGTCCGTGCTCACGTTCGGCCCCGCGCTGTACACCGCCCTGCGGGCTGCTGATGAACTTTCCGAGCGCTTTGGCCTTTCCGCCGAGGTCGTGGACCTCCGCTCGGCCAACCCCCTGGACTACGAGCTCCTGGTCGGATCGGTGCGAAAGACCGGAAAGGTCCTCCTGATTTCCGAAGCCGTGGAGCGGGGCAACGTGATGCAAACGGTGGCCGCCAACCTCACCCAGGCATGCTTCGACGACCTCGACGGGCCTCCGGTAGTGGTGGGTTCGCGGAATTGGATTACCCCTGCAGCCGAACTGGAGGCAATGTTTTTCCCTCAGCCTGCCTGGTTGCTCGACGCCATCCACGAACAGCTACTTCCTTTGCCTGGATACCGCCCCACCACTGACCGGACCACAGGAGAACTACTGAGGAGGGCGCGGTTGGGCGTATGAGACGTGGTGGCCCGCTGGCCACGCTGTGCTGGTCGAGCATGCGGGTAAGGCCGTTCAGCTCTAGCTGCTCTGCGCGGTCGCCGGACATTCGGTTTGCAACCAACAACCTTCGCAGCGGCATCTAGAAAACCCATTGGAGGAGACAATGCTAACCCGGCAACAGAAGCGGTTCTTCGATGTGTTCGGCTTTCTAGTGCTGCGCCAATTATTCACGGCAGGGGAGGTGAAGGACATCAGCGAGACGTTCGATGCCGCAATTGAACGAGCTCGCAACGGAATGCCGTTCACGGCGGAGCGGCGACAGATGGTTATCGGGATCGTAGAACATAGTCACAGGTTGAGCGAGCTTATGGAGGATGATCGCATTTTCAATGTCATCGCGGGCCTGCTGGGACCTGAGCTGACGTGGATCACTTCTGACGGCAATCTCTACGTAGGCAACACTGACTGGCACCCTGACTCACACCTGCACACCTACCGACCTATTAAAGTAGCCATCTATCTGGACCCGGTCACGAGAGGCACGGGCGCACTCCGCGTGATACCCGGGTCCCACACGCAGCCTCTCCACGGCTCGGTGACCCCGGCGCGGACCGCAAAAATGAGCGGTATCTCCTCCGGGGATGCTGGTGACGAGGAATCGTTCGGGGTGGGCGGGACCGAAGTGCCGTACTTCGCTCTCGAGTCGGAACCCGGTGACGTCGTGTTCTTCAGCGCCGCTCTCTATCACGCGTCGTATGGGGGCGGAGATCATCGCCGCATGTTCACGCTAAACTTCGCGGCGCGACCCAGGCAACCTGAGGAGATCAAGTTCCACAGAGACCTTTATGAAAGGCACCTGGGATGGGTCCAGGACGATCGGTACCGGCCGCGTTCGTTTGTCTACGGCGAGGAGTTCCTCAGTGGCGGCGGGGCGCGGCGACAAGCGTTAGTCCAGCAGCTGCGCGAGTGGGAGTTCTGCTAATAGGGAAAAGGGGCAGAGTGGGGGACCTCAGCGCCACGAGCGAGGTGGAGAGGACTTGGCAGTGCTCACAAATCGTGAACGACTTGTTAGCTGTATGAGGGCCGACGGCTGTCGTCCGCTTGAACCCCAGGATGGGCAACGCCCTGTGCCGCGAAGATGACCAGCGGACGGGCGCTAACTTGGCCAATGTGTACACGCGGAGATTTGCAGTCGCCCGTGACGCCGCCGCACCGTTGCTGAAATAAGTATGGCCGGTCGTCTCGAGGACAAGGTGGCAATCGTCACCGGTGCAGGAACCGGGATCGGTCGCGCCATAGCCGTGCTGTTCGGCCGCGAGGGGGCGCGCACCGCGGTATGTGGGCGCACACGCAGGACTCTGGAGGACACCGCTCGCCAAACAGAGAGCGACGTGGCCGTATTCGAGTGTGACGTAAGTAATGCCGACGATGTGAATCACATGGTGGCTGGCGCGGTTGAGCGCTTCGGCCGCATCGACATCCTGGTCAACAATGCCGGGATACGTGCCAGCATCGGGACCATTCTCGACCTGAGCGAACAGGAGTGGCAGCGTACGCTCGACATCGACGCCAAAGGGTCATGGCTGTGCTCTAAGTCCGTGGTCCCGCGGATGCGCGAGACGGGCGGTGGGTCGATCATCATGGTCAGCTCGATCTCCGCCCACATCGGACAGGTCAAGCAAGGCGCTTACAACGCGGCCAAGGGGGCTCAGGAAATGCTGATGCGGTGCATGGCGTTGGACTTCGCCTCCGACAACATTCGCGTCAATTCAATCTGCCCGGCGTGGGTGGAAACGGAGATGAACCGCACACAGCTGCAAAAGATGCGCGCCGAGCCAGAGCGCGCCTTCCCGCCCGGAGTCACTTACGCAGACGTGGTGGGGCTGCACCCGCTCGGGCGCCTCGGTACGCCCGAGGACGTCGCCTGGGCGGCTGTGTACCTGGCTTCTGGCGAAGCCGGTTGGGTCACCGGCACTTCGCTGTTCGTCGACGGCGGGTATACCTGCTGCTGACGTGTCGCGCACCGCGACCGTCACGACTTCGAGACGAGTTCGTGAGCACGGTGGCGCGAGTTAGGGTGCTCCGCATGCCACAGCTGACTGGCTAACAATAGAGGCGTGTTCGCATTTCTCGCCCTTTATATGTCGTGACGAGCGCGGCCAGCGGAGGCGATAAGCACCTTGACTTGCTTTGTCGTGGGTGGTAACGTCCGTTAGATACACGTGTAGACAGCACGAGTAGATCAGGGGGTAATACTTATGGCCCGAAGGGGTGTCGTTGCCAGAAGTTTGCTTACGACTCTGTTGTTATCAGGTCTGTATATACCTATCGAACAGGCAGGGGCCGACGCGTCGTCCAGTGTGACGATCAGTCTCTGGGAGCCAACTGTCGGTCCGTACATGACCAAGTTGTTTGCCGAGTTTGCCAAGACACATCCAGGTCTCACGGTAAGTACACTCGTGTACACGGGCCTGGGAGACAATGACTCCTCGGGCAAGTTGCGGGCCGCAGTGCTGGGGCACACTTCTCCCGACCTGGTCGATGCTGCTGTGCCCGGGGCTTCGTTCATCCAGCTCCTCCAGCCGCTCGGCCCGTACATGAAGACGATTGGCGTTAGCGCGAGCGGAATGGTGCCTGCGGCCTGGTCGTACGGCCAATGGTATGGCCAGCAGTACGGGATCGCGCACAGCTGGGATCCCGATACCTTGCTCTATTGGAATAAGAACCTCTTCAAGGCCGCGGGGCTCAATCCCAACACGGGGCCGGCCACGTGGGCGGACTTGACGGCCGATGCGGCCAAAATCGACAAGATAAGCTCCAGTGGCAAGATCGAAACTCTGGGGTTTATACCGTGGGATGGTTGGACCAATAATGTGGTCGAGTTCGCCCGTTTGTGGGGAGCCCCATTTCCCGTCGTCAAGCACGGTGGCGGCCTAAGCGTCAACGTGGAGAGCGCGGCAACGGAGAAAGCATTTGCGCTTTACGCCTCGCTGGCAACCAAATATGGCCTCAAGAACATCCTGGACGCAGGCTACGGGAATGGCGTCAACCCGGGAGGCTCGAGCGGCGCCTCCGGGCAGATGGCGGATTCCTTTGCGGCCGGGCGCCAGGGCATGGAGGTTACCGGTCCGTGGGAGATCGGCAGCTTGAAGACCGAAGCGCCCAACCTTCCCTACGGCGTAGAGGCGATCCCGGTTCCCCCTGGCGGTCAGCCCTACCTTGTACACGACGGCTGGGAGTGGATGATCCCCAAAGGTGCGCCGAACCCGCAGCAGGCTGCCGAACTGATCGGCTGGCTTATGCAGCCGGCGCAGCTGACCCAGTGGGACCTCGGCTGGGGCGCCACGCCCACAACCCACGCCGTGCTCCAGGAAACGGCCTTCACCAAGAACCCGGCCTTCGAGGCCATCCTGGCCGCCGATAAGGCGCTTGGCGAGGGCTCCTGGGTACCGGGACTGACGACAGGTGATGAGTACCCAAACGGTGCGAACTTCGTGGACATAATGGACCTTGCCTCGGAGTCCGTGGTCCTCGGTAAACGAACCCCGGCGCAGGCCGTTAGCTGGGCGCAGCAGCAGCTTAATGCCGCTGCTTCCAGCAACTCCTGATCGCTAAGACAAGCGAGTGCCCGGACCGCGACACCTAATTCACCCGGAGGCATTCATTTGATAACCAGCGCACCGCGCACAACGAGCGCACCCCGCGCCGAGCGCGGTGCGCTGCTGGGTATGAGCCGTCGACAGTGGAGGTCGCAACGCAACGGACTGCTCTTCATTTCCCCGTGGATCATTGGCTTTGCTGTACTCGCGCTCTACCCGATAGCCATCTCGCTGTACTACAGCTTTACTAACTTCCAGGGTATCGGCACGGCACAGTGGGTGGGGCTGGCCAACTACCAGAAACTACTGAGCGACTCGACCTACCGCATCGCCGTGGTAAACACCCTTTACTTCACGGTCATTGTCGTGCCCGCCAGTACGGCCCTTTCTCTCGGCATGGCCCTTCTTCTCAACCAGAAGAGACGCGGCATCGCCGTCTATCGCACCGCAGTCTTCATCCCGAGCATTGTCCCGCTGGTGGCAAGCGCAGCTGTTTGGTTGTGGTTGCTCAACCCGGAGTACGGCCTGTTCAACACTGTGCTGAATGCGGTCGGCCTGCCGTCGAATGCATGGTTGCTCTCGCCTACGTGGGTAAAACCCTCCCTGATCCTCATTTCGCTCTGGCAGGTCGGTGGGAGCATGGTCATCTACCTGGCGGGCCTGCAGCAGGTGCCGCTGACGCTCTACGAGGCAGCATCGCTGGATGGTGCCGGCCGGCTCCGCAAGTTCTGGCACATCACGGTGCCAATGTTGAGCCCGGTGATCCTCTTCAATGTGATCATCGCCCTGGTCGGTAGCATCCAGTACTTCACTCAAGCCATGGTTTTGACCGGGCCACTTGGTGACCCGTTGGAGTCCTCGCTGATGTATGTGACCTACCTGTACCGCAACGCCTTTGCGCTCTTCTCGATGGGCTACGCCGCGGCCATGGCCTGGGTCCTCTTCCTCATTACCATGCTTTGCACACTCGTGTTACTGGCCTTCAGCGCACGTCGCGTCTACTACGCAGGCAAGTAATGGCGCAGGCGGTAATACCCTCCCAAGTGATAGTGGAGCCCGAGCCGCCCTCAGCCGTCTCGCGTTCACGCGGTCGAGCAGTACTGGGCACCGGGGCCAATCACCTTGTGCTCATTGTAGTGGGCGCAGCGTTCGTGCTCCCGCTCTACTGGATGATCACCACGTCGGTGAAGTCGAACAGCCAGCTGTACTCGATCCCCCCTACGTGGGTCCCGCGCCCTCTCGAGTGGCACTTCTACCCCGATGCGGTCAACTACATCCCCTTTCTGACGTTCCTGAAGAACTCGGTCGAGGTGACCGTGCTCACGGTCCTCGGCACCCTGGTGTCGTGCTCGCTCGTCGCCTATGGCTTCTCCCGCGTTCGCTGGCGCGGGCGCAATGTCGTATTCATCCTGGTGCTGGCGACACTCATGTTGCCTTATCCGGTCGTCATGATCCCGCAGTTCCTCATCTTCAGTGACCTTCACTGGATTAACACCTTGCAGCCTCTCTGGGTGCCGGCGTTCTTTGCCGCTTCCACCGGTTCTTTGAGCTCCGCGTTCATATTTTCCTCCTGCGCCAGTTCTTTTTGACTATCCCCCAGGAGCTCTCGGACGCGGCGCGTGTTGACGGCGCAAACGAGTTGACTATCTTCTTTCGCGTCGTGCTGCCAGTGGCCAAGCCCGCGCTCGCTACAGTGGCCATCTTCAGCTTCATCGGAGCGTGGAACGACTTCCTGGGCCCGCTGATCTACCTGGACTCCGAGAAGAACTTCACCCTGACTCTCGGTATGCAGTATTTCATCCAGCTCCACACGGCTGACTGGCAGATGCTGATGGCGATCGCCACGTTGATGGCGCTGCCGGTGATTATCCTCTTCTTCCTGGCCCAGCGCGTCTTCATCCGGGGCATCGCCTTAAACACGATCACGTTGTAGGACTGCTGGCACTGGCTCGACGATAACCGGCTGACGGGTTAGGAGGTATCCCGCGCCGGGTTGCGCTGAGACCGGTACCACCGCGGTGAGCGCGTGACCAATCGGTCCGTTTGGTGGACAAGACAAGGAGGCATAGTGACAGGACTGCTGGTCGACGGTCAGCGGTACGAGGCGGATGTACCTCACACCCTGGACCTGACGGAGTATGCGGAAATCGCCCTTCATGGGCTCACCGGCGTCCTCGATCCTGCCGGCATCCACGAGATGTATTTCATGGCCGGCTTCGCTTGTCACCCACCCTTTATGTACAAGGACACCACGGGCTGGCCGACTAATAATCCCAAGTTCGCCGAATCGTTGCCGATGCTGCGCGTCATGACAGGCAGCGACCACAACCTGGCGCTCGAAGAGGACATTATGCGGGCGATGCAAAACGCCATCGGGGAGGACGGCCTGTTCTACGCCATCGCCAGCCCGGACCGACCGTGGCACGAGGGCGTCGGGCATAAGTACCCACCGACGGGTGAGGACTTCGCCAACACGTACGGGAACGCGCGCGATGCTGCTCGCGCTGATGGCCTGGCACGAGCGTGACCCGTCACCTCAATTGTGGGCCACCATGCAACGCATGGCCCGGGGGCTCGCAGAGATGGCCATTGAGAAGGACGATTACGCGTATTATCCCGACGGGCGGATCGGCGAGGCCTTCAGCCGTCCGCGCAGCGGCTGGCGCGACACGAGCGAACCCGAAGTTGAGGCGATGGGGGCCGAGGGCTCTATGTTCATGTACCACGGTGGACAGATCCGGGTGCTCTCTCGCTGGTACGAGATGAGCAAAGACGACCGCATCCTGGACACTGCTACCCGGCTGACTCGTTTTGTGCTGAAGGAGAAGTTTTGGGGGGTGCCGGGTGAGCACCCTGCCTTGCACGGTGCCGAGCACGGTCACTTTGTGGGCCACTTCCACGGCCATCTGAGCCTTCTGCGGGGCCTACTGGAGTACGGGCGCGTCACGCGCTGATGCTCGCATCCTCGACTTCGTCCGGGAAAGCTACGAGTTCTGCCGGATGTACGGCCTGCCCCAGATCGGCTGGTTTGCCAACGGGGCTGACGAGGGCTGGTGCGAGGGGTGCACCGTTGCGGACATGGTCGCGCTGGCGGCCCGTCTCTCCGACTCCGGCATGGGCGACTACTGGGAAGATGTCGAGCAAATGGTGCGCAACAGGCTGGTCGAGCACGAGCTGATCGATACGGCCGCCTTGCACCAGGCCTCGCTTGATGGTCCCGAACGCCCTGCGGACAAACTGGTGAGACAGGGGCACCTTCGGCCGCCCGACACGATCTATCCACACCAGGTTGTATCTGAGCGTGTCCTCGAACGGGGCCGCGGCGTGTTCGGCGGCCTCTCCAAGCCCGACGGCATACCCTGGCCGTGGTCGATGCAGTGCTGCACCGGCAACGGTACCCAAGCCCTCTACTACGCGTGGGAGTCGATCGTGCGCTGCCGCAATGGCTTGGCGCAGGTGAACCTGTTGTTGAACCGCGCATCTCCCTGGGTCGACATCGACAGCTACTTGCCTTACGAGGGCAAGGTTGTCGTCCACAACAAGACGGCGACAGAGGTCGCCATCCGCATCCCTCGGTGGGTGGACCGGGCGAGCATGACGGCCAGCTCGGCCAGTAGTGCGGTCGAGCCCATCTGGGTCGGCAACTATGCCCTCTGCCAGGGCCTTCGGGCCGGTGAGGAGGTCGTCCTCGAGTTCGCGCTGGCCGAATATACCTCCACTTATTCTCTCGACGGGCGGGGCTACCGGTGCCGTTTCCGCGGTCAGACGTTGTTAGAGATCACCCGGCACTGTGACCCCCCTAACTATCAGATGTTTGCCGGGCGAGGCAGCATGACCGGGGTGGCGCCATTGCGCACTGTCACGCGCTACGTTCCCGACCGGACGCTGGCCTGGTAGCGGGGAACTGCGGACTTGAAGTGCTTCGGGACCTCGGGAAATGGTCTTTATGTCAGGGCGTCTTTGCTCATGTGCGGGCGCCGCTCCGGGAACGAGCGCGCCCGAGGGTGCACAGCTCGATGACGCGGCCGGCTGTAATGGGCGCGCGGCGTTGACAGTGGAGGGAAACCGGTGGTATGTTGCTTCGTGTAGACAACACGTGTAGATTGCGAGAGGCGTAGCACTTAGCCTGGTCGCTGAGCAGCACGTGCCCGGGTTTCTTCTGGCTGGCGACCACAAGTTGCATCTTTTGGAGAAGCCCACCAGCCAAAGCGACAGAACACCCGGAGAAAATTGACTATGCCAGCCAGGACCATCCGCCTCGCTATCGCCGGTGTCGGCAACTGTGCGAGCGCGTTGCTGCAGGGGTTGCAGTACTACGCCACCGTAGGTCACCACACCGGATTGATGGTCCCCGACGTTGGCGGCTACACCGTCACCGATATCGAGCCTGTCGCCGCCTTCGATATCAATGCGGAAAAGGTCGGAAAAGATCTGGCCGAGGCGATCTTCGCAGCGCCAAACAACGCATACCGTCTTCCCGATGTCGAGCTACCAGCGACGGGCGTGACGGTGCAAATGGCGGATCCGCTCGATGGCGCCCCCGAACACCTGACGAACCTGGTCAAGGTCGCAGATCAGGAACCGGTGGATGTGGCACGTGCTCTGAATGAGGCGGGCGCCGACGTGCTTTTGAACTGCATCCCGACCGGCTCGGCACGAGCGGCGTGGATGTTCGCGCGGGCCGCACTCGAAGCGGGGGCCGCTTTTGTCAATGGCATGCCAGAACTAATTGTCAGCACGGGCGAATTCGCGGACATGGCGGCGGAGCGCGGCATACCCGTTGTTGGCGACGACGTCAAAAGCCAGCTGGGTGGTACGATCCTGCACCGCGCGCTGATCGAAGTGATGCTCGCACGCGGTATTCAGATCGAGCGTACGTACCAGCTCAACTACGCAGGCAACACCGACTTCCTCAACCTGACTCACCGTGGCGAGAGCAAGGAGCGCACCAAACGGGAAGCGCTGACGTCGCTCATCCCGTACGACACGGAGGTCTCTCCGGGCTTTGCGTACATAAAGACGATGGGCGACCGGAAGACCACGCGCTTCTACTTCGACCTTGCCAATTTCAGTGGCGCCCCCCTCTTGTTCGATGCCAAGCTCGAGGTCGAAGATAGCGCCAACTTCGCAGGCGTAGCGGAACTCGCCATCCGTTGTTGCAAGCTGGCACAGGACCGCCAAATCGGCGGGGCGTTGACGTCGGCGTCCGCTTTCTGCTCCAAGCACCCGCCCGTGCCGATGCCCGACGAAGAGGCACTGGTGGCGCTCAACGAATTCGTCGCGGGTGAGCGCGAGCGGTAAGGCACAGTTGCTGTGGAGCCCGAGATAGTCACCGTCGGTCACATCGTAAACGAGACCATCAGTTTCACGGACCGGTCCGTGGGCCCGGTGCTTGGAGGGCCGGCCTCCTATACCTCCGTGGTGGCTGGTCGGCTCGGTCGGCCGGTGGGCCTGGTGACGGTCGTCGGCGCAGACCTGCCGCGGGACCTGCTCGGCCCGATCGAAGCGGCGGGCGTCGACATGCGGGGCGTGCGGCGGCGCGGGCCGCATACAACGGCAAGCCTGCTGGTCTACGACGCAGCCGGCCACAAGGAGATCCGGTACCCTCACAAGGCACCGGCCATTCGCTATGCGGACATACCTGTCAGCTATCGGCAGGCGGCGGCGGTCCATATAGGCGCCATGGACTGGGATGTGACCGCAGGCTGCCTGGCTCGCATCGCCGACCTGCAGGCGCTGCAGTCCATCGACCTTGGTGGCTTCGGCGGCGTCCACTCCCGCGCCCACCCGACGGAGCGGGAGTGGGCCGACCCCGCCCGCTTGGCCCGCCTGGTCGCCACGTTCCAGATCGTACGCGCAAGCGAGGAAGATGCGCGTTGCCTTCTGGGTGTCGGTCCGGAGCGTTGCTGGGACGTGGCGCGCTTGTTCATTTCATGGGGCGCCGAGGTGGGCATCCTCAGTCGGGGGGCCGAGGGCGCAATTGTCGCTCATCGCGAGGGCTCGTACCATATCCAGGCCGCGCCGGCCCGAGTCGTGGACTGCACCGGTGCCGGCGATTGCTTTTCCATGGGCTTTCTGGTCGAGTACCTCCGGAGCCGAAACCCGCTGCGGGCAGGCCAATTCGCGGCCGCCGTGGCTGCACACGTGATCGAGGGCACCGGCGGCGTGCACCTGACGCGGATGCCAACCATGGAAGAGGTCATGCAACGACTGTCAACGTTTGGCTAGTCGGCGGCACAAACACGCGTGACCTCGACGTGTATTTACCTGGAGGCAACGAAATGACCAAGACCGTGGGTTTCGCCGTCATAGGGTGCGGGAGCATCGCCCAGATCGCCCACTTCCCGTCGATCAATCGGACGCCCGGCGCCGTCCTGGTAGCGTGTTGCGATATTGACGCGGAGACGGCCGAGGGCGTGGCCCAAAAGTGGGGCGCGACTGCTTGGTACACCGATTATCACGAGATGTTCGCCAAGCAGGACAACCTGGATGCGGTCATCATTGCCACGCCGAACAACGTCCATCGCAACCAGGCTGTGGCCGCCGCCAGAGCAGGTGCGCATGTGATCGTCGAGAAGCCTCTAGCAGTTACCAACAAGGAGGCCTGGGATATAGTCAACGCCTGCGACCGCAGCGGCGTCAAGCTGATGGTAGGTTGTGACCGGCGGTTCTGGACGCAAAACCAGTGGGCTAAACAGCTCATTGATCAGGGGGTTATTGGCGACGTCCTGATGGCGCGGGCGTCGTTGCACGAGCAGTGGCATTTGTACCAGGACCATGTGGCGCGTACGTCTTTCCGGTTGGATGCGGCGGTGTCGGGTGGCGCCGCGCTATCCGACACCGGCGCACACGCCATCGATCTCTTAACTTGGCTCGTCGGCAGCCGGGCGAAGCGTGTTGTAGGCGTGGCGAAGCGCATGGCCACCCCCGCGTCGTACACCGTCACCGATGACACCGTCTGGGTATTGCTCGAGTACGAGAACGGGGCCACGGGCTGCGTCAGCTGCAACCGCTTTTCACCTGTCGTTTCGCAGGTCACAGAGCTCTACGGCACACAGGGAACGATTTATACCGCCAGTGATGCGACCAACCCCTTCCAGAGCGTGCCTATGGCCGTGTACACCGACAAGGACTACACCCTCAAGGATATGCCCGAGATATTGCGCAACTATCGCTGGCCTCAGCTGTTCTGGGTGGAAGACATCATGAAGCCTCCGGAGAAGCGTTGGGTCTCGCTCATGCCGCCGAGGGAACCGAACAACTACACCAACATGACGCGTCACTTCATGGACTGCGTGCTGAACGGCGAAGAGCCCCTCGTCTCAGGCGTGGACGGGGCGAGGACCGTTGAAGTGATGTGCGCGGTGTGGCGGTCGATGGAAACGGGGGGCTGGGTGGACTTGCCGCTGAACGACGAAGTGGTCCCGCCTTACTACAAGCCGCTCCCCGCCGACGGGTAGCGCCCGAAGAAGTAACGCACAAGAGGGATATCCGCTTATGGGCAAAATTGGCTTCGGCATTATTGGAAGCGGGGGTATCGCCACCACGGCCCACATCCCCTCGTTGCTCGAGATCGCTGACGCACAGGTACTCGCCGTGGCCAACCGGTCGATCGACAAGGCCCGGGCCGCTGCAGCACTCGTCGACGGCGCCACCGCGTATGACGACAATCAACGGGTCATCGCCCACCCGGGCGTCGACGCCATTATCGTCTCGATGCCACCAAAGTGGCACGCCGAGTGGACGATAAAGGCGGCACAAGCCGGCAAACACGTGCTCTGCGAGAAGCCCATGGCCTGCACGCTCGATGAGTGCGACGCCATGATCGCTGCTTGTGAGGCAGCCGGGGTGCAGCTGATGGTGGCGGAGATGAAGCGCTTCAACCCCGGCTTCCGCAAAGCGAAGGAACTCCTCGACGAGGGCGTCATCGGTGATGTATTCCTGGCTCGGTACCACAACAGCTACTTCGAGCCGCACACCCGCGAGGGCTGGTGGACAGATACGGAAATTTCGGGCGGCGGGGAGATGATGAACGAGCTGACCCACCAGGTCAACGTGCTGCGTTGGCTGCTCGGTCCAGTGAGTGAGGTGGGTTGCATGTCTAATCACCCGCAGGGACCGATGCCGGAGGACAATGCGGTGGTGTCGCTGCGGTTCGAAACCAGCGCAGTCAGCGTCGTGACCATCAGCTGGATGACTAAGTCCTACAATGTCGCCTTCCCGGCTCCTCTGGAGCACGCCTGGGACGAGCGCATCGACCTTTTCGGCACAGATGGCTCGCTTCGTATCCAGACCCCATTTACCTACTGGCGGACGCCGATCGAGCTGCTGATATACACGGAAAAAGGCCTGTCCAGCTTCAATAGGGGTTGGAATGTGGTGCGTTGTGCGCCGACCGCGCACTATGTCGAACAGCTGCAACATTTCATACGGTGTATCCAGGGGCGCGACACGTGCGAGGTCCCGGGTGAGGAAGGGCGGGCCGACCTCGAGGTGGTGCTCGCCGCCATGCGAGCCGCCGAGGTGGGCCGGACGGTCACCCTGGACAGCTAATTGCCCTACTTGACGACATTCGCCCTGGTTCGTCGTTGGGCACGAGTAGCCACCCTGCGGTTCCCGGCCAGCTCGGCGGGTGGCGTTGCGCTCCCCGAGCCCTGGCCATCCACGCCGTAACCGTCACCATTTTCATGCCGAGCGGGATCCCGCAGTCCGGCCGTCGACTCGCGGACGACCAGGCGTTGCGGGATCATTACGGATCGTGGCGCCCCCGTGTAGCTTCCCGTCAACCGTTCCTTCAGCAAACGCGTGGCTTCTGAGGCCTCCCGTTCCAGCTCCATGGACACCGCGGTGATGGACGGGGTCATGACGGCATACGAGCTCGGATCATCGAACACGGCCAAGGCGATATCGTCGGGCATGCGCAGGCCGAGTGCCTTTATAGCCTCCAGTGCGCCATGGGCTAAGCGGTTGTTACTGATGAAGACGGCGGTCGGACGGCGTGGCACTCGCATCATTTCCCTGAAAGTGACGGCGCCTTCATTCCCCGGGTAAGACCCCTCCTTTATGAGAGCGTGGTCGAGTTGCAGGCCTGCCTCAGCGAGCGCACGGGTGTAGCCGGCAAGGCGGCCCGCTCCCGGGGTCAAGCTAACAGGCAGGTTGATCAACCCGATCCTGGTGTGGCCGCACGCGATCAAGTGCCGGACCGCCTCATAGCTGCCTGCTTCGTTGTCCGGCAGAACGCAGTCTGCTGCCAGG
This sequence comes from uncultured Acidimicrobiaceae bacterium, assembly GCA_963754115.1. Taxonomy (GTDB): domain Bacteria; phylum Actinomycetota; class Acidimicrobiia; order Acidimicrobiales; family Palsa-688; genus Fen-671. Next base: position 68,291 of record CAVWFC010000013.1, read on the forward strand.
TCAGGTACCTGGCGGTCGATCAGCACGATGGGCTTTCGCGCTTCCTCGAAGCGGTGCAGTGTCACCACGTTTCGCGACGTAGACGCCAATACGAGGCCGTCAACCTGCTTGCCCCATAACATTTGCAAGTAGACGAGCTCGCGTTGCGGATCCTCATAGCTATTGCACAAGATCACGCTGTGCCCGGCCGCGAGCAACTCGTCCTCCACGACTTTTGCCAGAGCGGCAAAGATCGGGTTGAGTATGTCCGGGATCATAAGCCCGATAGTGCTGGTGCGCTTGATCTTGAGACTGCGGGCCGCCGCACTGGGCACGTAGTCGAGGGCCTCGATGGCTTGCAGCACCCGCCTTCGTGTCTCCTCCGACACCGGGCGAGGCCCGTTATTGACTACGTAGGAGACGGTGGCTGAAGAAACGCTCGCTAGCTTGGCCACGTCATCTCGCGTGGCCATACTGCTGGCCCTGCCGGGGCCAGGCTGCTGAGCCACATCACGTGGAGTATTCATAATCCCGGCGGGACAGAGCCCGTGGCGGAGAGGACCGCTCGCTGGTTGTGGCGCCCGCCACCGGGATTTGTCCGGGGTACTTCCGTTTGTGAGTGCACGTACGCGACCTCGTTCTCATCTCGGCGGGTGCTCCAGGGCTCGATTACTACCTTGAGGGAGTCCGGCTGTATCGACTTTTCCACCGCTGCCTTTGCCTCTTCAAGCGGGTAGCGGTGCACGACGAACTCGTCCAAAGGGTACAGTTTACGGTACCTCGCTAACTGGCGCATACCCGGTCCGTACGCGCTGTGCTCCTGTCCCGGGATACCGATCAGCCGGATCCCTTTGCTGCACAGGTGACGGTGCGGCGAGATCGCTACCTCTCCCAGGTCGCTGAAATTGCCCACCTCGAGGAACGTCCCGCCCGCTCTCAGCAGATCGATAGCCACGGGCACGACTTCGGGAACCCCGGCACATTCGATGACGACGTCCGCCCCCCTCCCGCCTGTGAGGTCGCGTACAAAGGCGAGGCGATCAGGTGGTCCCACGGCCGCAGCGTTGATGGTGTAGTCGGCACCCAGTCGGTGAGCGAACCCAAGCCTGGTGTCTGACAGGTCGATGGCGATGATCGTGCCAGCGCCGAGCAGACGTGCCTTAAGGACATGGCATAGTCCCAGTGGCCCGACGCCATAGACCACCACGGTGTCATCGAACAGAAAGCCCTCAGAGGGAAACGACCCATATTGCTTAGCCCGGTCCAGCGCGACGGTAGCAGCGAACACTTCGGCCAGGACGGCGGTCGAGGAAGGCAGCTCGTCGGGCACACGGAAGATAAAACTACCAGGGAGGGCGTAAAGATATTCAGCCCAGCCGCCAAACAAGTGAGGCGGCGTCGCCGACGACATGGTGTTCCCGTAGTCCCGGATATTGGGGCACAACGTGTAAGGAAATTGGTGCCTGCACTCGTAGCAGTAGCCGCAGGTGACATTAGGGCCCAGCACGACCCGCACCCCGACCCCGAGCGGCTGGCCGTCGAAGTCAAGGACCTTGCCCCCCAAGGCCGCCACCGTACCCACGTTTTCGTGTCCTTGTATTATGGGAAAAGGCGTCGAGGACTTGACTGTGCCCGAGTACTGCGTCGTGTAGCCCTGGAAAGTATGCTTGTCGGTCCCACAGATCCCGGACAATTCATTCTTGATCAGCACCGCTCCGGGAGCCGGTTCGGGGATAGGATAATCGCTCACTTCGTAACGTCCGGGCGCTACCAGGACCGCTGCTCGGGCTCCCATATCTGGTCATCACCTTTGCTTCTGTTGCAGTAGTATGTGCTCACCCGGGAACGGCTGCATCCCCGGGTTGTTGTACGCGATCCTCGTTGTCACTCCACTGGTCAGGACCAGAATAGCACCGATCCGGGTACTTCTACACGTGTAGAAGCTGTATCGGGGTACCCCCCGTGTCAGCTCGGCGTTGAACCACTAGTGCAGGGCCTGGCGGTCGGTCGCGACCTGTAATATAGCCCCCTAAGCTGCAAGTTATGTGCACACCGCTCGCCATATGAATAATGTGCCAAATATCCGCACAGAATCTTGCACAGACACCCCGCGATCGCTAGCGTGTCCGTCGCGGAACAAGCGTGCCACTCGCGTCTCGCCCGGTCGCCGAACTTCGTCCGCAGCCACCCACGTTAGGACGGCCTTCAATCCACTCGCGTCTGACCCGTCAGTTCACCAATGTGTGCCATGTCACCGGTGCGGCCAGTGCGCTAAGGTGCAGCCAATCGAGCCTCAGGTGCAGCTCGCTCGACCTCACCATCGTCTACGGTCTCATGCACGCCAGACCTAAGGGCCGGGTGTCGTCTCACGCAAGGGTCGAGAGGATAACAAGTGCCCAGGAGGACGTGGAGCCCCGTCACTTGTCCCAGCTCGGCCTCTGTCGAAAAGAACTGGTCGACCCCATCAAGGGCCACTGCAACGTGACCGTCGACGAGAGCTCCGGCGGCCGCCCGCGTAGGCCCTGTTCACGTCTGGGGGGAGGTTCCGCCGCGCTCCCGGCCATCCGACCTCTCAACGGCTAGACCAAGGCCCCCGACCGCTCCATGGCCATGTTCCTCAGCTGCCACCCAGATGGGTGAGACCTTCTCCAGGTCGACGGGCAGACCCCGAAAATGAAACGTGCCTTACCAAAGCGTTTGCACCGGGGCACCCTGCCCGCGTAGGATGGATTGACTATGGGGACGTATTGCGTTCGGAGCTGGCGTCGTGGCCGCTAGCCTCCCGAACGACCGGCCACCCGACGCATCATGGTGGTCGCACAAACCCGTGGGAATAGCTACCTCCCAATCGCTATTTGGCAAGCATGGAGCCGACCACTCTTGCTGGGATATATTGATTTCGGTCTACATCCGCCCGCCGCTAGGCGGGGGCAGCTGCGCAACTGGAAAGGATAAGGAAAGCGCGCCAAACTGAGCTCCGCCACTTCTAACAATCACGTAGTACCAGTCGTCGCCAAGCGTCTTACGAGACCGTGTTACCTGTCTCTTGATGGGCGCGGTCGCAAGGGAAAAATATTGTGAAGAGACTCGAGAGTTCTCCGCCATCGCCACCTGGTACCTGTCTAGCCGCTTCGCTGTCAATAAATGCGCTTGGGGTAGACGGGCGCGACCAATGAAGCCAGCGAGCACAACGCTGACAGTTTGGAGCTTTCAAGGGTCCTCCTCCAAACAAGACAGCGGGGATTCCATATGCGTTCTATCTCATTGACAATCAATTTGAGAAGCTCCACCCAAATATAAAGATAAACATGGTCCTGCAGAACTTCGGCGACTACCGTGAGATTTTTGCGACCGCCGCTACCGGCGGACAAGGGCCCGATGTCTGGGAAACCCTTCCCGGCGCCTACCTGTACGAATATGACAGCGCCCTCTTGCCGTTGAACAAGTACGTCTCCCCCAAGCTCAAGTCCTCGCTGCAAGGATGGAGCGGCGGCATCGTACCCGAGTGGACCAACAGCGGGACAATCTCTCGGGATACCGTCAGAGCTGCAGTCGCTCATCTGGTACTACAATAAAGCCGACTTCACGAAGGCGGGGATTGCCGCTGCCCCTACGACCTGGGCCGAGTTCCTTGCTGACTGCCAGAAGCTCAAGGCTGCGGGGTTCACTCCCAATCGCCAACGGGAATATGACCTACTTTGGCGAGCAGAACCTGCTAGCTGCCATGTTGGCAGAGATGGAGCCGGCATCAAAGCAGTTGGGGATCGGCAACGGGAGCGTGAGTTGGACGAGCCCGGTTATAAAGACGGCAATGACCCAAATATTTGACCTCAAACCCTACTACAACCCTGGCTTTGTCGGCCTGACACAGCTCCCCGGTGCCGTCAATCTGTTTGCGGGTAACAAGGCTGCGATGTACCTCGGAATTGTTAGTAACAACCAGAACTACTTTCAGTTCCAGCAGACACTTGGGAGTGAACAATCTCGGCGAGTTCCGTCAGCCGAGCATGGTGTGACAGTACTCGCAGTACGCGCCAGCCATGACGATTACCTCTGACTACATGTGGACGGTCACAAAGCGGACGCCCGATCCTTCGGCCGCGGTCGCTTACTCAGAGTTCATGGAAACGCCGTATGCAGAGCACGTTCTCCTGGTCGACGGAGGCGACTTCCCCAACCTCCACTCCGGTCTCACAATCACAGTTCAACTCCAATCCGTCCACCAAGCTGATCTGGAGTATTCTCCAGAGCTCAAAGCTCGTGCCGCAGGCAACCGCAAATCTAGATACCGCCTTGACCAACTACCTCGTTCAACAAACCAGCGATGTGTTCGATGGCTCCGAGTCTATTAGTTCAGCCCTATCGGCTGTCCAACAGTACGCGACCACTCAGCCATGAGCCCGAGTGCGGGCCAACTCTTAAACTCGACGATCCAGTGTTGGGGTTGTGAGGTGCGCCGTCAGCGGTCCATAGCGCCGCTGGATGGCGCACCTGGCTTTACGCTGGTCACTGGGGAACCGTCGCTGTGCCACCCAGTCTGGAACCAGGGGGAGGTGCTCGCGGTGAAATAAACTTCGTTATATTCTTAGTAAAGCGTGTGCACTGGCTGTTTCTCGCCCCTGCCCTGCTTCTCCCTGGCGTGCTTCAAGCTGTACCCCGTCCATTATGGGACTGTACTACAGCTTCACGAGTTGGTCCGGCTTGGTGCTAAAATACATCGGCCTAAAAAACTACGACTACCTGTTCCATGACCACGACTTCTATACGGTCCTGATCAATAACGCTAAGCTGCTTCTCGCCCTGCCCGTGTTTGTCTTGGTGCCTCTCGTTGTTGCTGTCCTGCTCTGGGAGAGGCCGTGGGGTTATAAGTTCCTGAAGGCTGCCTATTTTTTTCCAGCCATACTTCTCCGGTCATTATTGGAGGCATGTTCAGTGGACTGCTCCAGGTTCAAGGGCCCGTGGACGCGTTCGTGCGAATCTCGTTCCCTCAATTAGTGAGGACTGGCTAGGAGATCCTCGGATTACGATGTGGGTCGTCCTGGCTGTTGTCCTCTGGGGAACCTTCGGCATCGGCGTTCTGGTGTACCTTGCGGCCCTTGCTTCTGCCCACTTGACCTATTTGACGCGGCGAAGCTGGACGGCGCCGGATGGTGGCGGCGGATGCAATATATCGTGATCCCATCGGTAAGGAACGTAATCTCGTTCTGGTCCGTGATCGTCCTGGTCTCGTTGTCTTTACGACATTGTTCGGGTACATCTTCAGTTTGACTAGGGGCGGTCCCGGGCTAAGCAGTACCGTATTAGATATGGTGTCTATACCTTTGCCTTCACCAACCAGCAGTTCGGTCTTAGCGGCCGCGGTGGGTGTCGTGCTTTTGGTTGTAACAGGAACTTTCACGATCATCCAAATGCGCTTGACCTCGGGAAAGCCGGTGACAATGCCTAGGTCCGCGGGTACGATGTCTACCTCTCCCAGGCGTGTACAGATCAATGATATAGCCGCTCGGGCGCCCCTCTATCTGGCCACGTATGCCTTGTCGATTGCGACATTGTTCCCTCTTTACTACACGCTCGATACGGCGCTTAACGGAGGGCCAGTACGCTCGGAGCACATTTGGCTTGGTCAAGAGGCCGACCTTCGAGAACTTTACGAATGCTTTGAGTGGGTCGGGCCTTGGCCTGGACGTTGATATGTTGCATTCTGCAATTGTCGCCGTTGGTGGGACGGTAATCTGTGTCGCGGCCGCCGCCCTGGCGGGGTTCGGTCTCTCTCAGATGAAACCGAAGCCAAGGCGGCGGCTCCTGATCTTCATTGTGGCTTTCATGATGATTACACCCCCCGTGTTGATCGTTCCCCTATATCTGAGCCTGATCCGGTTCAACTTGGCTGACAGCTTTGTGGGTGGCATTCTTGCCTATGCCGCTCTGTTCGTGCCCTTCTCTGTGTACCTGACGAGTTCCTTCTTCGGCGAAGTTCCGCGAGAAGTGCTTGAGTCGGCAGTGGTGGACGGGGCCGGTCCGTGGCAGCGGTTTCAGCGCATCGTCCTCCCCATAGGTCGCCCCGCGCTGACCACGTTGTGCGTTCTGATCTTTCTTTGGATCTGGAACGACCTGCTGTTCGCTCTGATCCTGCTACAGGGATCAAATGTGCGCACAGCGATGGCGTCGATTGCCGGGCTGATCGGACAGTACAATTTACCGGAGACCGGGCTTGCCGCCGCCCTGCTTGTCGCAATGGTCCCTCCACTGGTCGTGTTTTTCCTTTTCCAGTCGAAGATCGAACGGGGTTTGACGATGGGCACGGGTAAGTAAGTGAGCCGGCGCGGACTCTCGCAGGCGGGTGGCGGGATCGAGGGCAGCCTGGAGGGGACGGGACCAGGGAGGTTGCGAGTCACGAGCCTCCAGCGAAAGCCAAAGGGCAGTACTGGGTGCGGGCGGTGGACCGAACCGTTCAACTCCTGGAGGTCGTTGCCGACGATGGTGGCAACGGTAAGGCGCTCGCGGAGATTCCGCGCGTCGCGTCTCGATGCCCGAACCAAGCGCCTTGCGTTACCTCTCGACGCTGGTGAGCCGAGGCCTATTGGAACGGGAGGGGAAGGGTGAACAGGGCCGCTATCGGCTCGGAGTCGGGCTATTCGTGCTTGCCGAGCAGGCCGTGGGCAACCTGGACATGCGCGTACTGGCGCTCCCCCACATGCGGTGGCTTGTGGAGCGCTACGAAGAGACAGTTTACCTGGCGGTATTCCGACAGGCGAGGCTCGTCATCATAGAAGTGCTGGAAGGCACTCGCTCGATCAGACAGGAAGCCAGAGTCGGCCAACAGGAGCAGCTTCGCTCGACAGCGCTCGGCAAGGCGATTCTCGCGACCTGCTCGGATGACGAAGCGCTTTCCCTGCTGAGTTTAGAAGTCCTTGAGAAATCGACGCCACGCACAATCCACACTGATGAGGGCATGCTTCGAGAGCTCCGGGCTATACGTTCACGGGGTTATGCAGTCGACAACGAGGAACACGAAATCGGCCTGCGCTGTGTAGCGGTGGCGATTCCGTATAGAGGACAATCGTTCGGGCTGTCCATGAGCGGCCCATCGCATTTGTTCTCGCGCGAGGTCGTTCGTGAGGTGGGCGCCAGCCTTGTGTCACGTCGGTGCCGAGCTCGCCACTCGGGTCAACTCTTAGCGCAATGTTGGACATGTGCAGCGCAGTTGAAGCCTCGGTTCACTGGAACCGAGGGCGTTCGCGCCCAGGCGGTCCCATCGAGCTGCCACTCGGGTGGTCCTACCGAGCCGGCGGGCGACACCGACGACACGCCAGCTCCTTAGTGGCCAAGGTAGTCGAAATCGTCAACCTGGTACTGCCAGGTTGGGGGGTGGACTTCTGTTGCGGCAACCCATCACGGAAGTTCAACGCCATCGACAGCTACGTCCACCAGAGGATGGAAACTCGCCAGCGTCAATAGGGGCTTTCGGGCTGGAACTGGACCACCCGGTCAGGAGGACGTGGTGCCCTTCCCGGCCCCGATAGGAGCGACCGAGTGCCTGTGTGATTCGCACTGTCACGCCCCGGTCCACGAGGTCAATCTCAGACCCTATAGCCCGGGAATCTGCGATCCGCATCTGAGCCAGTCCCGCCAGCCCGAACGTAGCCTACCTGGTTGCCGGCGTGCTGATCGGCTTGGGTTTCCAGGGTGCCACGATTCGCCCTAGGACCACCGTCCCGTCTTTTCTTGAGCGACAGCTCTTTGCTGCCCGAGCCGGCACGGTATAAGCCGCGGTGCGTGATGTCGCCAAAAGAACGAGCCTCAGGCGAGGCAGGTCGTCGCCCGGTAACGAAGCCAGGATCTCCGGCGGTTCACGGGCGTACTGTGCGCTTGCTCGAAGCCAACTCTTACCACCGAGCTGCCTTCGCTCCAACTCCTCCACGGTGTGTCCCCAGTCAGCACGTGAGCGTCAGGGTACGCGGTCTGGGAACAGGGCCTTCAAATGTCAGCTCGCCCCTCCGGTCGAGCACGGGTCACTCATCGACTCGTTAGTCCCTACAATCAGTGGTGGACGCATTTGACGTGCTTGAAGAGGGAGCTGTCCGATGGTGCGAACACCTGGGATCGGAGCGCAGGCCAAAAACGGCAAGAGCGGCCACCAAGCGCAGCTCAAACCCCACCCCGCGGCCACTGCCAGCGCTCGGACCGCCGCGGCTCGGCCTGACAGCGGCTTGTTGAAGCTGCAGCGTTTGGCTGGCAACCAGGTGGTGGCACAGCTGTTAAGCGTCCAGCGCCTGAAGAAAGACGTCACGCCGAAGCTGCTCGTTCACATCTTCCACGGCGAAAAGGGCGCGGGAGGTGAGATTACCGGCTACCACTCCGAGAACGAAAAGGACGCCGAAAAAACCATCGCCGCTGTTTCGAAGGCGGCCAAGAGAAGCCCTGCCGACCCGGTTGGGGTTTACACCGCCGCGCCCGTCGTCGCAAAGGCCAGCGTGGCGAAACCAGGCAAGAGCGGGAAAGGCGGTAAGGACGGTGGCAAGGGCCTCAAGGACAAAACATCCGGTTCGAGCTTCTTTCCTGCAGCCTGGGACCGGGCAACCGTGACCAAAGTCATAGCCGAGTCGACAGAGGAGCTCAAAGAGTTCAAAGTACAACCGGGTCGGGGCCTACGAGGGCCAAGATGTGCTGATGAAGCTCGCCGGCGACACCCTGTACCCCGTTTACACGCCGACGGAGGTAGAGGACGAAGGCTCGGGCAGCAAAAAGAAAAAAGGCGGCAAGAAGAAGAAGGGGAAATGAGCTGCGGGCTGGTCACTGTGGGCACGCCTGTGTACACGATCACCGGCCAGTGCTAGCTGAAAGGCCCGGGACGAGGAAACCGTTGGGCTTCAGCCAGCCAGGCGGAGCCGGCGACTATTCAGGGACGCGCTTCGGCCAGGCGGCGCTGAGCGGCCGCGTCGGCGACGCCAGCACCGGCATAGTCGATGGTGACGGTCGGGCGGACCCAGGACTTGTCCGTGACGAGCGGTGGAGGTGTCCTCGAAGGCAGCGGGCCGGCGGCGTCGGGCGGCGCCAGCGACCGGCACAGATCGATCGCGCCCTCGAAAGCGGGCCTTCGGCGGCAGCCCGAGGCCCGCCTGGGGCGTCTGAACCTGACCTGCTCCAGCGGAGGGTGCCAGGGGCTGGACCGCCGGTGAACACTGGGACAGCCGTCGGGTCAAGAACACGTAGAGGACGTCGCCGAACCCGCCAACCTGCTGCCGCAACGACCTGCCGGCGGCATGGGCAGACACCCCGGCGAAGTGCGCCGAGCAGAGACCCCAGGTACAGGGCAAACCTGGGGGGCCCGCACTTGGGTCAAGACCTACTGAGCGGCGATGACCAGCTGGGCATCCTGGCCAGATGGGGTCGGCGACGGGGCTGATTGGCCCACGGTGCCAGCGAGGGAGTACGTTGCCGGCCGGGGTCATACCCACGGAGTAGACCAGGAAGCAGCGTGAAAACATGGGCCACCGAGCAGTTCGACAAGAATGGCACATACTCTCCATAAGATCGGTACGTGCAAACGACACAGGCGACTTTTGTAAGCTTTCTCGAGGGCCCGGCCGCTTCTCCCGACGGCGTGGTCTACTTCTCGGACATTCGGGCTGACCGGATATACAGTTTATGGCCAGACCAAACTCTGGCAGTCTTCCGAGAACCGAGCGGGCGTGCCAATGGAAATACCTTCGACCTCGAGGGTCGGTTGATCACGTGTGAAGGGGCCGAGCACGGTCCTAAGGGCGGGCGCAGGCTCGTGCGGACGGACCTGGCGACGGGCGAAGTCACCGAGCTAGCCTCACGTTTCGAGGGGCGGCGCCTCAACAGCCCCAACGATGTCACATGTGATGCGCTCGGCCGTCTATTTTTCACGGACCCCCGTTACGGGGACCGATCAGACCTCGAGCTGACAGTGGAAGGTGTGTACCGGCTAGACCCGGACGGTAGCCTGCACCTCATCCTGGACCAGACCGCGATCGAACGACCGAACGGCCTGGCCATAACTCCAGATGCAAGTGAGCTGTATGTTGTCGACTCGAACCCGGCGGTGGGAGGTAACCGCAAGATATGGTCGTTTGAACTCGATCGAGATGGGAGAGCTGGGAGCAAGCGTTTGGTCTATGATTTCGCCCCCGGCCGGGGTGGCGATGGCATGGAGTTGGATAGTGAGGGCACTCTGTACGTATGCGCAGGCATCAACGAGCCACGTTCGGTGGGGGAAACGACGCAAAACCCTCCCGGCGTCTATCTGATTAGGCCCGATGGAGCCCTCGTCGATGTGATAAAGATCCCCCAGGACGTGATAACCAACTGCTGCTTTGGCGGCCCAGACCTCAGGACGCTGTATGTGACTGCCGGGCACATCTTGTTTGCCGTCGAAGTGACTACCCCTGGCTATCACGCCGGTCGCTGAGCTCGCACTTCAGACCAAGCTCTGCGTTCTTGGCCCTCGGCTCCACGTTCTCCGCCTCGAGCTGTTACACCCGGTCCCCGAGGTCAGCACATCTGTGCTACTCACGCACAGCGCGAAGAATGGCGGCTAGCCGCTCTAAGCGCGAGCTGCTGCCGGAAAGTTACTGGAAATTTACCCACCGGTCACGCTGTCGTCACTGGTGTGTCATTCCGACCCAGTACGGTTCTGGAAGTCTGTTCCCGGTATCAGTGCCACCGGGACGCGAATCGGCGTCAAAGAAAACCAGGGGGGTACCAAGCACCGGCGCCTCAAAAGAAGGAGGACCAGTGGTAAGGAAACGTCGTTGGGTGACGATCCCGGTTGTGGCGACCCTCGGGCTCGTGCCCGTAGCTGCTGCCAGTGCTTCCGATGCGACTGGACCGAGTTCAGGTGTTATCCAGAACCTCGGTGTCGGGATCACGTTTACGGAGAATTCGGCCGACCCGTGCACAAACGGGGGCGGCGGTAACCTCTACGGTGCTTTCGAAAGCTTGCTCAAGTATTCGACGGGCGGTAAATTGGTTCCAGATCTCGCCGTCTCAGAGTCGCACCCGAGCCCCACTGTCTACATCTACAACCTTCGGCACGGGGTCCAGTTCTGGGACGGCACGGACTTCACATCGGCAGACGTCGTCAACTCTATGGAGTGGGGAGCACGACCTGCTTGCGCCACGTACTCTGCGTACGCGGACATGCAGAGCGTCACCGCTCAAGGTCTCTACACCGTCGTGGTGAAACTAAAAGCACCGGACGCTACGTGGGACTCCGAACTTGCGTACATCGGCGACTTCATTTTCGAGAAGAAGCAACAGCAGGAACACCCGACTACCTGGGGAAAGCCCGGGACCCTCGCGGTGGGGACCGGCCCGTTTGTGCTGGACAGCATCGACCCGACAAGTGGTATCCAACTTTCGGCGAACCCCCACTGGTGGGGCGGAACAGTCAACGTCAAGCATGTATTCGTGCACTTCTTCGCAAACGAGACGAGCGAGGACCTCGCGTTCAGGGCGGGCGAGATCCAGTTTGCCAACGTGTCCGAATCGTCGCAGTTCCAATCCATTACAGGCGTTAGGACAACAAATGTTCCAGCCGTCTCCGCTGGCTACTTCGGAATGAACACACAAGTCGCGCCCTGGAACAACATCTACGTCCGCCGGGCAGTCGCTTACGCTCTAAACAAGTCGGCTATCATCACTGCCAACGAGGCGCCTGCGCAGGTCTTGAACAGCATAATCCCAGCCAGCCAGCTGGATCTCATCGCGCCGACCACCCAGGTCGACGCTCTCCTCAATTCACTGCCGACATATCCCTATAGCGTTGCAAAGGCAAAGGCGGAGCTGGCGAAGTCGCCGTACCCGAACGGCTTCACGGCTTCGACGTTGACGACTACCTACAGCTCGTATATTCCGGTGGATGAAGTCATCGCAAACGATCTGGCCCAGATCGGCATCAAACTCGTGCCCCACACAGATACCCCGGCTCAGTTCTTCTCGGTCACCGCCGGGGCGAAACAGAGCCTGCCCGCCGTCTACATCAATTGCAATCCGGGAGTAGTCGACCCGGCTAGCTTTCCGGGCGAGATCCTGGGCGAGAACAATGTCCAGTCCGGGTACAACTTCGCCAACTACGCGCCCAGCAACCTCGATACATTGCTGCAGGAGGCGCTGGTAACATCCGAACCGGGTACTCGTTTCGCGGAGTACTCGAAGGCACTCAACATCCTGGCGACGGATGTGCCTTATGTTCCGTTGTACCTGGAGGATTACAGTTTCGGAATTGACCCTCACTACGTCGATCCCACCCTCACCGCACAGTGGTTGGTCGACTCGTTCGAACTTGGCATCAAGGTGAGGTGATCTCGCGACTGGGAGTCCCGGTCAATCGCTCGGTAGCGGCGGTCGCGGCCTGGGACACCTATTCGCTGTGTGGCAACCCGGTTGGTCAGTTAGAGTCTCCAACCACACGCTGGCGCATAGGGAGAGACGACGTGGACTACAGCCCTACGAGCATCGATAACGTGCGGCCCTTCCTGGAGCGACCGTACCGCGCCATTTTGTCCACGATCGGCCGCGGTGGCAGCCCGCACCTGGTCGTCGTGGACTACTTGGTCGAGCAGGACCGCCTCCTCGTAAACGGGCGCGCGAGCCGACAGTGGGTCCTGAACCTACGCCGGGACGCGAGAGTGTCTGCCCTGGTCCATGACCATGACGATGTGGGCCACTGGGTCAGGCTGAGCGGTTTGGCCGAGCTGCTCCGAGAGGGTGATGACGCGGCCGTCGAAGATGCCAAGGTGATGGCGCGCCGCTACGGCGACGATCCTGAGCAGTTCGTCGGTCAGCACCGCGTGTCGTGGCAGCTCGTCCCCCGGCAGGTCCTCGAGCGCGCCGGGTGAGGTAGCCACTTCATGGTTGGGCGTCCGGACATCTCGACTTCATGACGGTGCGTCGGAGTGTGAGCGTTTGATATCCGATAAGTGACATAAGTCCAGCGTCGACACCCCCCGCTATCGGGCCCAGGTCTGGACAAACAGCATTTCCCGGGTGCCCACACTGGCCAGTCGAACATGGTCGGGGTGGCGCCTAATCGGAGTGGTGGGCCGGCGCGAGCTCGCGCCCGCCCACGTCCTCTCCGGCAGACCACTTGCGCCGGCACCGCCGTCGCGGACAATAGTCCGGACGGCGGCCCAAAGAACTGTACCCGCCTGCGCTGCCGCCGACCGCCTGCCGCGCTCAGTCGGCGCGCATAAGCGGCCCTCTAATTATGCTGACGGTTTGATGTTCAAGGCCCACTCGTTATCAAATGCCACTTCGTCGAAGCCAGGCCACCTGAACTTGGGCGAGAGGGCAAGCTCTGACGTCGTGAGGTAGAGCGGGACGTACGGGACATCGGTAGCCACCGCCTTCACGATTTGGCCGTATATGTCGAGGCGTTGGGCCGGATTGCTTGTTTCGAGGCCCGACGTGAGCAGCTTGTCGACCACCGGCGGCGTATAGTCGGCGAAGTTCAGTCCTGACGCCACGTTATTGCTGCCGAGGAGGTAGCCAGGTATGCCGCCCGGGTCGGGGCTCTGGCCCCCGATTGTCGTAAACATCGGGCCGAAGGTTTTCGGGCCATAGACCAGGCCGCTCCACTTGGCGGTGGGCATGAGCGTGATCTTCAGGTTGATCCCTATTTTGGCCAGCTCTGCGGCGATCACCTGACAAATCTCGGGAAAATTGCCGTAGTTGGGTTCCTCCAGGCTGGCGCTGAACCCGGTCGGGTACGCCGACTGGGCCATTTCGGCCCTGGCCATGGCCAGGTCGAAGGGGTAGTTTGGCAGCGAGCTCACGAGCGCGTTGACTGACGCCTGAGACCCGATGGTCCTCAGCTGCGCCTGAGGGATGACGGTGGAAACTGGCAGCGCATAACCGCCGAGCTCTTTGATTATGTCTGTGCGGTCGAGCGCGTAGGCGACAGCGCGCCGGACGTGGATATCGTCCCATGGCGCCAGCTTTGTGTTCATGCCGAAATAACCCACGGCAATGCCTTCTCCGGCATTGGGCGAGCTTATGACCGGGACGCCCGATGTCGAGGCGAACGCTTGGGGAGCGGCCGGGAAGAAGATATCGATCTCGCCCGCCCGCATGGCGAGTGCGGCACTCGTCTCGGTTGAGAAGACTTTGAACGAGATGCGCTCGATGGGCACCTTTCCTCCCCACCAATGCGGGTTCGCCGACAGCTCGGCGCCAGTTGTCGGGTCGAAACTGTCGATCTCCCATGGGCCCGTCGCCTGGACCAATACGCCCGGGTTCCCGAACGTCGCCTTATGCTCGTCGAAGAACTTCTTCTCGAAGATGACGCCCTCGTAGGCCGGGATATATTGCCAGCTCGCGTCCGGGTGCTTCAATGTAACGACTACCGTGTAAGGGCCCGCTGCCGTCACGTTGCTCACGTTGTCCAGGAACACCTCCGTTTGCGAACCGGGAGTGCGTTGGTAGTTGAGGGACGCCACGACGTCGGCGGAGGTCATCTCTGTGCCGTCCCAGAACTCGACCCCATGGCGCAAGTGGTAGACGTAGGTCGTTGGGTTCGGCGTCGAGACCGATGTGGCCAGCTCGGGCTGAAGGGTCCCGTTCGGGCCGAACTTGACCAGGTGCTCATAGATCAGGCCGCAAAATTCGATGACGCATCCCTGGGTGTCGTTGGGGTTGAGGTTCGAATAATCAGAAGCGGTGCCTCCTACGAGCAGGGGGATCGCCGCGCTCGGTACTCGCTCCCGACGCAAACGCCGACGCTGGGAGGGGAGCGAGCCCGGCCCCAAGTACGGTCGTCGCCACCACAGCGGGCGGGACGAAGCGGAACTTCATTTGGGTCCTCCTTTTGTCATATAAGGTTGGGAACAGACCGGCCTATGGCGCCCGCTTTACCTGCAGGGCGTAATCGTCGAACATGAACCCGAGTTCATTGAAGTTGGGGACCGCGAAGGCCTTGGAGAGCGCGATGCAATAATCCTGCTGGTAGAGCGCAATGTACGGCATGTCGGACTGAAGCTGCTGTTCGAGCCTGGAATAAACCGCAAAGCGCTTGGCCGGGTCCGATGTTGCAATGCCGGCGGCCAGCAGTTGATCGACCACCGGTGGTGCGTAATCGGCCGTATTGAACTGGCCCGGGGCGAGGTTGGCGCTGCCCAGGAAGAAGTCATAGCCGCTTACGTCGGGCCTATGCATCCGCCCGTCTGGAATGTCGGCAAGCGTTTGGCGGCCGGTCCGGTCTCGGTCGCTTCGTAAGCGTCGATCGGTTCCACCTTGATCTGGACCTGAATCCCGATCTTGGCTAGCTCAGCAGCGATAACTTGACTGACGTCGACGGTGTTGCCATAGCTGTACTCGAGCAGGGGGGTACTGAACCCGTTTGGGTAGGCCGACTCGGCCATCTCGGCTTTGGCCATGGTCAGGTTGTACGGGTACAGGGGCAGCGATTTGAACAGGGAGCTGACCTGAGCCCCGGAGGCGATCGTCCCCAGCGCCGAGGCCGGGATCAGCGTGTAATCCGGCACTGCGTAGCCGCCGAAGGCGTCGATGATATCCGTGCGGTCCAACGCGTACGCAACGGCCCGCCTGACGTGGACATCGTCCCATCCCGGGTCGTGGACGTTCATATCGAGCATGCCGTTGAGGCAGCTAGGGGCGGCCACGATCTTGGCGCCGGAGGATGACGCGAAGCTCTTAGGGCCTACGACAAGGGGGTCGAGGTCCTCATCCCCGCCGCGGAACGCCAGTGCCTCGGAGGTCGCATCGGCGAATACCTGGAACGAGATTCGCTGGATCGGGACCGTCCCTCCCCACCACTGGGGATTAGCCGAGAGCTCGGCGCCCGTTGTCGGATCTAACTTGTCGACCTCCCACGGTCCCGTCCCCATTATCAAAGTCCCCGGTTGGCCGAAGGTCCGCGAGTGGGCCTCGAAGAACTTCTTCTCGAAGACCTCACCGGTGAAGGCCGGGGTATCTTGCCAGCTTGCGTCCGGGTGTACAAGGTTGACCGTGACCGTGTAGGGGCCCTTGGCCGCGACACTCTTTACGCTGCTGAAACCGGTGCTGTACTGGGAGCCGGGAGCGCGCTCGTAGTTCCACGAGAAGGCCACGTCGCTTGCCGTGAGCTCGTCGCCGTCCCAGAACTTGACCCCGTGGCGAAGGTGGTACACGTACGTAACCGGGTTAGCAGCCGACCACGAGGTGGCCAGTTCAGGGAGCAGCTGCCCTTTCGGGCCCAGTGTCAGCAGCGTCTCGAGGCTCAAAGCGGTTACGACCGTGGCAGAGCTGTACTTGGTGGGGTCAAGGGTGGGGAGCTGATAGTTCGTGGCTATTCTCAGTAGCGGGATGGTCGTAGCAGCCGTGGCGCCAGGAGCGGGCGCCGCCGCGCCGGCCCCGAGCAAAGCTGCTGTAGTGACTACGAGACTGGCGGAACGGAACTTCACGCTGCCTACCTTCTGGTATGAGGTCCTACTTGTCGTGTCATCATGCGGCTACTCAGGTTGAGGCTTTAATTGGCAAGAGATGGTCCGCATGGCCTTTTCTGCCCGCTAGGCCATGTCGGGGCCACCGATCTGGGCCACAGCTCGGGGGACCAACGCGAGACAACGTTATGGCTGAAGAAAACGAGCGATGCCGGCTCATCGGTACCGCCCGCATCACCTCGTTTATATGGAGCTCGTCGGGTCAGACCGCTCCCGCATGTCACAGCCAACGGTAGACGGCCGACCTGAACGGTAGATGGCGTTAAAGTGATCTGTATATGATCGTTCTGTGAACTACTTCCGTGAACCAAAGCGCACGGCACGACATCCATCGTTGAGGGAGGCGGGGGCCAGCGGAAGCTGACAGGGCCCTATGAGCCACTCGACGACCCCCTGGCCGCTCGCTGCTAAGTCCTGCCGGGATGCCGACGGCCACTAGGCGGCGGGGGTGATATCCAGAGCGTACGGCTCTGCCTGCATGGTCCAGTAACCGTGGTCCGCCATCTTGAACTTATGCGATATGGCGACAACGTTGTCGTAAAGCGCCAGTGGGACATACGGCTCGTCGCTGGCCATCTGCTTGATGACACTCGAGTACAACGAGAAGCGTTTCGCCGGGTCAGACGTTGTGGCTCCCTGCGCGAGCCAACCGTTGACCGACGAGGGGGAATAGTCGGCCAGGTTGTACTGGCCCTGCAACAGGTTCTGACTGCCGAGGTAAGCATCGTAACCGCTGGCGTCCGGGTTGCCGCACCCGCCGTCAATGTTGAAGGTTGTCGACCGCGCGCTGTCTGGAAGTCCCCCAACATTGGCAAGCCACGCGTCGAGGGGCACGATCTTCGGCGTGATATTGATGCCGATCTGCTGAAGTTCGGCATCGATGACCTGGATCACGTCGGTACTGCTGCCGTACTGGTAGTCGAGCATTGTATAACTAAACCCCTTGGGGTATGCCGACTCGGCCATCTCTTGCTTCGCTTTAGCCAGGTTGTAGTTATAGTGCGGGATCGAGGCCAGCAATTGGTCGATCTGAGATGCTGTAGCGATCCCGTCGAGCTGTGGGCCCGGGATGAAGCTGTAGTTCGGTTGCGAATAGCCTCCACCTGCGGCGATGATCGCAGTGCGATTGAGCGCGTACGCCACGGCGCGGCGCACATGGATGTCGCTCCACGGCGCCTGGTTGACGTTCATGCTGAAGAAACTTACAGAACAGCTAGGAGACGCGAGGAGCTGAGCACCGGATGTCGGCCCAAAGGTCCTCGGCGAACCAACAAAAGGATCCAGGTCGATCTCGCCGGCGCGGATGGCCAGAGCCAGGCTCGTCTCGGACGATAGGAAGGTTATCGTGATCTTGTCGATATTGACTCTTCCACCCCACCAATCAGGGTTTGCGGTCAAGGTGACGCCGGTGGTGGGGTCGAAGCTCTTCACTTCCCATGGCCCGGACCCCATAATGAGCACTTGCGAGTTGCCAAAGGTTCCTTTGTGTTCAAGGGCGAACGCCTTTTCAAAAATCCCCGCTTGAGGAAAGGCCGCGGTATATTGCCACGCCGCGTTTGGTTGGGTAAGCCGGACGATGACCGAGTAGGGGCCGCTGGCAGTCGCGGTCTTGAAGTCGGCGAACTTCCCGAAGGCGGCTACGTTGCCCGGCGCGCCCTCGTAGTTCAATGAGTAGGCGACGTCAGTGGCCGTGAGAGTAGTTCCGTCCCAGAACTTCACCCCTTGGCGCAAATGGTAAATATAGGTAGTCGGGCTAGGCTCGGTTACCGACGTCGCCAAGCCCGGCTCCAGCTGATTGTCCGGGCCAAGCCTGAGCAGGGTGTCAAGCGTAAATACGTTGGCTTCGTCGGTGTTCAGGTTTTTCGTTGGGTCGAGACTGGAGATTGGGTACAGTTCGCCGATGCGTAACAACGGGATGGTGGTGTTAACCTGGGACGCCAGGGCTGGGCGGGCCCCGGACAGCCCGAAAGGGCCTGAGGCGACCACCGCCGCCATCAAACCGATGCGGAAAGGGCGAGACTTCACGACGTCTCCTTCCGTGAGGTGAGAGTTTGATCGACGCTGAGGTGCCCGCACGTCGTGAGGAGCTGCGCTCGGACA
This sequence comes from uncultured Acidimicrobiaceae bacterium, assembly GCA_963754115.1. GTDB lineage: Bacteria > Actinomycetota > Acidimicrobiia > Acidimicrobiales > Palsa-688 > Fen-671. Next base: position 86,836 of record CAVWFC010000013.1, read on the forward strand.
GTGGCGGCGGTCCAGGTTTGGGAATAGGCATCCCAGAGCCTACTCACAAGGGAATGACGTGCCGGTGACGTCTAAGTGAACATATACTGAACTCGCTGCGGGAAACCCGATCTCGAGGTGGTGCTTTCGCCTCATCTGGCCATGAGTGGCGAAGGCCTTTCGTCCGTAGCCTTGTTTGGGTAGTCCTCGCCGTGTCATCGGTACGGCGAGAGGCTTGCGGACAACAACGTTACTTACGACCTGGAGCACTCGAGTGGCTTCGCGGTGCCCGCCCCGTGGGGGGAGGTGATCACCACCGCGTCGGAATCTCAGCCTCTAGTTGACTAACCCATCGTGGTCCAGCACCACCGCAGTCCCGGGTTGGAGCACCAGAGTGCGGCCACCGGGGTTCAAGCGCCCGTACGTGCCAACAAACAGCAATGGGTCGAGGGTCGCACCGTCTCCGTAGTCCTGGTCCCGCCAGAGGCCGTAGTGGAACGGTACGGCTAAGCGACTGCCCTGGAGCCAGGCGAGCATGGCCGCCTCGTGGGCGTTCATGTTGCCGGTGGTCCCGTTGATCGAAATGAAGGAGGCGGTCACACCGCGGGTGTCCGAGATTATCTCGCTGTCGTATTCCGTATCCCCGCTGTGGTACAAGCTGACGCCGTCGGCCTCGAGAACATATCCGACGGCGTCGGGAGTCGGCTCGAGACCGAACATGTGCCTGGCGTGGACGGCCCGAACGGTCAGGTCCCCGAAATTGACCACGTCCCCGCGGCTGACGGCTGTAGCCCGTGAGAGGTTCACGCCCGCGGCCAGCACCAGGTCGACCGCCATGGGTGGCCCGACAAACTGGGTCGAAGCGTGGTTCATCAGGGGGCTGATCGAGTCGGGGTCAAGGTGGTCTGCATGGCTGTGAGTGGCGAGGAGCCCGGCTACGTTGGCTTGCTCCGGGTCGAGGGGCGGTGCGACATGGCGAGGTATCTTGTACGACCGAAGGACGGCGTCCGAAAGGTACGGGTCGACAAGCACGGTTGTCCCGCCGGAGGTCTTCACGGCCATCCCGGCCTGGTACAGCCACCACAGCACTACCGTGCCCGGTCGCACCGAGATTTGTTCGATCTCGTGCCACAGTTCTGTAGGCGTCTTCATCGGGGTCACCTCACTCTTCTGGTCCGGGCCGTACCCGGCTCGTCCAGGCATGACGTGATCATGTCCGTCCACCCGCCCGGCGTCAAAAGCAAAGGTGTGCCGTGAGGGCGGACCGGATTTTGACCGGGCGCGAGCCTAACCTACCGTGTTACGTAGGAGGTCGCCTAGTGAACGACCGAATGGTCAAGCGTGAGGGTTTGCAGAGCCTGGAGGACATGCGCCGGTCGTTCCGCTGGAGGCTACCGCCGCGGTACAACATCGGGGTGGACGTTGCCGACAGGCAGCCAAAGCACGCAGTGGCGATCATCACCACGGACGGAAGGAACGTTCTTCGACAGACTACCTTTGGGGAGCTGAGCGAAAGTTCGAACCGGTTGGCGAACGGGCTCGCCGCCCACGGTGTCAAGCAGGGTGACCGGGTGGCGATCATGCTACCGCAGAGGCCGGAAACCGCTATTGCACATATCGCGGTCTATAAGTTAGGCGCAATCGCGGTCCCGCTTTCGACGTTGTTCGGGCCCGAGGCAGTTGAGATGCGACTTCGCGATTGCGAGCCTGCCGCTGCCATTGGTGACAAAGACGGGCTGGAATTGATGTCCGCCCTGGATAAGGGGGTGCGCCTTGTCGACGTTGACCGGGACTGGGACCGGCTGCTCCTCGATGGTTCTGCTCACCTCGAGCCCGCACCCACAGGGCCCGGTTCGCCTGCGCTGATCATTTACACCTCCGGTACCACCGGGGCTCCTAAAGGTGCGCTGCACGCCCATCGCGTACTGCTCGGGCACCTGCCGGGAGTCGAACTTTCACATGAGTTCTTTCCTCAACCAGGGGACCGGTTCTGGACCCCGGCCGATTGGGCCTGGATCGGCGGTCTCTACGACGTGCTGATGCCGTCACTTCACTACGGGACGCCAGTGGTCTCTTTCCGGTCACGTCGTTTCGACCCCGAACAAGCACTCGAGCTGATAAGCAACCTCGCCGTCCGGAACACTTTCCTACCGCCAACGGCTCTGCGAATGATGCGACAAACGCACGGACGTCCGGTCCGCCTTCGTAGTGTGGCAAGTGGCGGGGAGCCACTCAACGGGGATCTGGTCGAATGGGGACGCGAACAGTTTGGAGTGACTATCAACGAGTTTTACGGGCAAACAGAAGCCAACGTGCTGATAACGAATTGCGCATCGTTGTGGCCCGTGCAGCCCGGTTCGATGGGGAAGGCGTCCCCCGGCCACGATGTCAAGGTGATCGACGGCGAGATCGCCGTGCCGCGCGGATCGTGACCCGGTCGTCTTTCTCGGGTACTGGAACCAACCTGAGGCCACCGCCGACAAAGTCCGCGACGGTTGGCTGCGTACAGGCGACCTGGGAGATATGGACGACGACGGGTCGTTTCTCTTTCGCGGCCGCGCTGACGACGTGATCAACAGCGGGGGTTACCGTATCAGCCCGGGGGAGGTGGAAGCGGTGTTGGTTAAGCATCCGCGAGTGGCCCAGGCCGCGGTAGTCGGCACCCCGGATCCGGTCCGTGGCGAAGCCGTGAAGGCGTTCATCGTCCTGGGAGAGGGCACCGCCCCCTCGGCGGGACTGGAGCAGGAGCTCCAATCTCTTGTGAAAACGGAGTTGGCGGCGTACGAATACCCGCGCCAGGTGGAATTTATCGACGCCCTGCCAATGACCGTGACGGGGAAAATCCAGCGCTCGGTGCTGCGCATGCGCGAATTAGACAGGAGCGGAGCACGGCAACAAAAAGAAGACCTGGTGTGAGGCCAGTGGCCGAGCGCATCAAAGCCGAGGTAGCACTTGCGCCCGTGGCCGGACTACGACCTCGCTGATGGCTACTCGTTCGGGTTGTTGGAAAGCAAAAACGACCGCCCGTGCCACGTCTTCTGGAGCTAGCGGTTCTATCTCGTCCAGCAGGGGCCGGATCCTCGGGTTGTTATAGGTCAGAGGAGTATTTACCAGGCCCGGCTCGATAAGGGTGACGCGAATGCCGGCTTCGAGGACCTCGAGCCGCAGGGAGTGCGCGAAACCTACGAGCCCCCACTTGGAGGCGATGTACACCGGCTCGCCAACGTAAACCTCCCGACCTGAGACTGACGACATTATTAGAATGTGGCCAGAGCGCTGGTCGAGCATCGTCGGTAGCACGGCATGGGTGGAATAAATGGTGCCCAGGAGGTTTGTCTCCACAACTGCACGCCATCTTTCGGGGTCGCCTGTAGCAACCCGGCTTTGGTCGCCTACTCCTGCGTTAGCCAGCAGAAAGTCGATGCGGCCCCACCTGTCGACCGCCTGCTGCGCAGCCTCCTGCTGTGAAGTCGGGTCGCGTACGTCGGCCACCGCGCAAATTGCTTCTCCGCCATTGGCCCGTACCCGCTCCACCAGATCCTCGGAACTGTCAATTGAGCGATCGAGCAAGGCCATTCGCGCTCCGGTGCGAGCGAATTCTACCGCCGACGCCGCACCAATCCCGCTCAGGCCCCCCGTAATTATGCCTACCGGCCCCGTGCTCATATCGTCCTTCCTGCGAGCGTGGCCGAGGCAGTAAGCGCCGGACGCAGCTCAGTTCGCTCTAATTCGGTCAGGCCATCTCGTAGGTTTCGTACTTCCCTACGCATGGGTTTCCTTGGCAGACGAGCATCGTGCGCCTACCCAGGTCGATCACTATTGAGGCAGCCGTTACCATGTCGGTGCCGTGCCTGCACACGCTTGTTGGGTGCCCCTCATGATCTTGCAGCACGGCAAGAGCCTCGTCGTAGCCTCCGCTGTCGCCGAACAGAGACCTCACGCGTTCAAGCCGATAATGCGAATTAGGCAGAATGCGAGCTCCGTTATCGAGGTCCCCCATCTCCTCTGTTAGATAGTGGTTGGTGTGCCACAGGCGGTGACCTGCTATCGTGCCCATCTTCCGGCTCCCGAGCTCCACATCGACGATGTCGCCGGACGCATCGCCCAGCAGGTAATTGGAAGCGGATCCAATCTCGATATCGTCCAGCCAGGTGAGGGCCTCCTGCACCGTATGACAGGCAAGCAGGCGGCGCATGACGAAGTAGCCGGTCAACCCTGGCTGGGGTGGTGCGTAGAGCTGGTTCGTCACGAGCCCGAAACCCATTGAATTGACCCCGATGTAGCCGATCACGCCGGCTGGTGCGAACATGAGGAGTGCTCCACCTTCCTCTGGCCTGAGCTTGAGCACCACCTGTGTCTCGCACCTTTCCGGCGGCACATCCCAGTTCTGAGCGACGAATGGCCCAATGGCAGAGCGCGCGCTACCCATTGAGCTGCAACCTTCAACCGCTCGCTCGAGTTCAGTTGCTACCTGGAGGAAGAAGGCCTCCTCGAAAGTGATCTCAGCGCCGTCCGCCACACCGGCGATCTCTTCCAGCAGCTCGGGGACGTACTTCTCGACGAACGGCTGGTACTGCTGAGCTTTGCGCAGTACCGCACGTTCAGAGGAAACAGCGGACGCGACCCCCATGCGCGCCTTGTACAGCTGGCGGATCAAATCTGATGCGGCCTGGCCGTACTGGGTGCCACGTGCCCGTGGACGGCCCTGGACGTTTATCTCGCGTAACCGGGTGGTTCGGGACATGTCCAGCCTGGCTCCCTGCTGCATAGAGACGTAAGAAGGACCTGCTGTTTTGTCGTTTAAACTTGCCGCGGCCCTGGTCCGAAGAGTTAGAGCTCGTGCCTTGAAAGCTTACACTGTGCGCGCAAGTTGTCCATTAGTCTGAGGCGAAGTTGATGGGATGGCCGGGGTGAGGAGGCGAGACCGTGGAGGCGAGGATCGACGCCGTCGAGGTTCGGGTCTTCGAGACCCTGGGCTGGACCGAGCAAGACCTCGAAGGTCACGCTCACCCCGGTCCTGAGAGAGCCGAAGCGGCCGCTCTGTTCACCGTGCGGGACGCCGACGGCGTCGAGGGCCACTGCCTTTGCTCGGCGGAGGCACTCAGGCCTTTCGTGCTGGACGGCTTCGTTCGTCGGGTGCTGCTCGGCGAGGACGCCTTTATGCGCGAGCGGATCTGGGGCCGCCTCTACCGAATGCAACGTGGCAGCGGCGGGCAACTCACCGACCAGGCTATCGGTTATGTCGACCAGGCCCTCTGGGACCTGGCGGGACGCAAGCTCGCTATGCCGGCCTGGAAGCTGCTGGGTGGGGCCAGAGGCAAGGTCCCTGCGTACGCGAGCACCATGTGCGGCGATCGCGTTGAAGGCGGTCTGGCGACGCCAGATGACTATGGGCGCTTTGCCAAGATGCTTCTCGGTCAGGGCTACCCGGCGATCAAGCTCCACACCTGGATGCCGCCCGTGCCCGGGGCGCCGGACACCGATCTCGACGCCGCCGCCTGTGCCGCAGTAAGGGAAGCCGTCGGGCCGCGAGTCCCGCTTATGCTGGATGCCAATCACTGGTATAGCAGGTCCCAGGCCTTGAGCTTGGGACGGGCGTTGGAAGAACTCGGCTACTACTGGTACGAGGAGCCTATGGAGGAGGCCTCGATCAGCTCCTACCGGTGGCTGGCCGACCAGTTGGACATCCTGGTCATGGGGCCGGAGAGCGCCGCCGGCAAGGCGTACACGCGAGCTGAGTGGGTCCTGGCCGGAGCCAGCGACATCTTGCGCGTTGGTGTTGGAGACGTCGGGGGGATAACACCGGCCATGAAGATCATCCACCTGGCGGAGGCTCACAACCTCGACGTGGAAGTGCACGGGACCGGCTCAGGAAATCTGGCTATCCTCGGTGGCACGGAGAGAGGTCGCTGGTACGAACGGGGCCTGCTCCACCCGCATTACGATTACGACCGCCCGCCGCCTCATCTGCGCTCGCCCATAGATCCGATCAACGGGCATGGGGAGGTGGCGATGCCCGGGCGACCAGGACTGGGAGATGACCTTGACTTCGATTACATCGAGGACCACATTTTACGGCGCTTTTGAACGATGTAAAGCTCTATGCTTCCTGGCCCGTAACGCCCGCAGCCGGTTTTGACAAGAGGAGCAACCAGTCCCCGTGGCCGGGAGGCGTCCCTGTCCACTTGTCATCAGCCGCATTGCCCACCTCGTGTCGTTTCCCGCTAGATGCCTCGACCCACGTCACGTGAACTGGCCGGTCGAAATCCGTCAGGTTGACGCTGAGCTGGGCGCTGGTAGGTGTGTAGAGCAATGCAAGGTCACGCGCCTCCGTCCGGGCGGCCACAACGGTCCTCGTGACTTCCTCATCGCCAGGCTGCCCCAGGAGAAGGTCGCTGACCGGGCGAAGCCGCCACCAGTCGATCGTAGAGATCAACTCGACCATGTGCAACATGGACGTGGAGCCCGGGAACTGGAGAGCCTCCCGCCAGGGCTTGGCGATACCGGTGTTCGGATGGGCCATCGGAGGGCCGGAACCGTCGTTCCAGCCCCAGACCCCGTGTGCCCCGTACACCACTCCGGCAGGTGGTGCCACAAGAATGCTCCAATATGACGCACGCCGAACCACGAAATCGTCGAACACCGTCAGCTTCGGGTGACCGAGGTACCCCTCGTACGGCGGCTCAAGATTGATAACCGGACGCGTCGGCACGGTCGTCCAACTGGTGCTCGGCGGCCCGTGCAGTATCCACTCCCAGTGCCCATCGTCGTCAGAGTGGTCGCTCTGGTAGCCGAGTAGATCCAGCCACGGCTCCGCTATCAACTCTCCCGGGATCCATCGCCGCGGATAGGGGTGCAGGGTTACCGGCTGATCGCTCCCCGCTCCGAAGACTTGCCTGCCCACGGTCCTCCAGCGCTCGATCTGCTCGCCCTCAAAAGTTGACTCCGCCACAAAGTCCCACACGACCTTGTTCCCACCGTAGCGGGCCACTATATAGCGGGCGAGAAGCATCGCCTCACGCGGAGCTAAGTCGTAGCCGACGTTGAGGAACGAGTCCCTCCCGGCGTGTAACAGGATTGGCACAGCCAGCATTCCTGCTTCATTTATGGCGTCAACCCGTAGGTCGATGTGGCGAAAGAATAGTGGGTCGATGCGGAGCGGATCCCGGGCATAATAGGCACAGCGGCCGTCTCTGGTGCCCGCGGACGCCCGAAACTGGGTGGCCAGGTACAAGACGGCGCTGAACCGCTTTGCCCGCCGGTCCTGCAAATAGAACTGCCATTCTTCGGGCGTCGACAACATGGGACCGTTCCAGGCGGTGTCTCCTAGCAGAAAGAACGGTGTGCCATCAGAATGCTCTAAATAATGGCCATCGCTAGACACCCGCACGGGTCCGTGCAGATATAACGGGTTGTTGCCGGCGTATGGCGCGCACTCGAATGTGTCAGACCATCCGTCCAGTTGTGGATCCCGGCCGTCCCCGATGGCGCGGGCGGTCCAGCCACCGATCTCATTCGGGGAAAACCGTACCCGCCATACTCGGTCGCCATCCCAGAAGGCTTCCACTTGCTTCCGCCCGCCCGACGGCGAGACGAACTCGACCATGACTCGATCGTAAAGCGGGTTCGCGTAGTCGCGGACCGACTCCATAATCCCCTCGTAGCGACCCCAGCGATGAACGGACGTCACACTAAGCCTCCGACCGTTAAATCCAAACATCCAGCCTTAAGCCACCCGGCGAGAGCTACCAGTACAAGCGGACCGGCGAGCGGTATGGCTTTAGGTTGAGCCTGTGCGTTGGTTGGACCTCCGACGTAAGCTACCATCCCGGCGTGTAAAGGGCAAGCGACACTGGCGAATTTGCCTGACCGGGGAGCTCCTGGCCCGGCACTTAACGGAATATCGAGCTTGACGCCGTAGCCGCGCTTCGCGCGTTGGCAACACTTTTGCGACGGTTTGAGTTGCCGTGGACTAAGTTAACCGATTCTATTGGCTTGGCCCGGGCTTTAGCGCGATGGTCACCGGCGTAGTCCAGTTGGGTCCTGAGCCCGCTCGCGTTGGTCAACATGACCGCCACGCTGCTCAGAAGGGCCGCTCAGTCGGGCACCTCCAGCAGCCCGTTGTGACCCGGGCCGCGCGGGAAGACGGGCCAAACGTCGACGATCGTGTTGCCGTCTACGACGTAGAACACGTCATAAAGGTTCACCGTGGCCGGAGCGTAACCGGGGATCATGCGCAGCCACGTCCCGACCGGCAGCTTCAGGCCGGGTTCGGCTACGAAGATGCCATGCTCTTCGTCGAAGCGTAGGGCCTCCAATTCGGGGCTAACCAGAGTAGGCCCGCCGGCGAGGCCCACTGACTTGTTTCCGGCGTCGACGATCACCCGCGCGGTTGGCCGGCTGATCACAGAGGTAGCGATCGTCAAAGCGTGCTCGAAGTCGTGCACCATCCGGCCGTGAAAGTTGTCCATTACGACGTAGCTTCCGGCCTGGATCTCTGTCACGCCCTCCCGTCCAGCGGTAAGCTTCCACGTCGCGGTGCCCCCCGCCGACCGGATCGCGGCATGGCAGGCCGAGGGATTCAAGCCGGTCTGCAACATCGACGAATAGGTCCATAGCGGCCTTTTGCTTTGCGGTACGCCTTTGCTCGTCGGGCTCACGAGCGCAATGACCTTCGTACCCGGTGATCCCTTCAAAGCGAAGGTTGTCACACGCCAGGACGTGTCTCGCCAGCGCGACTGCGTCTTCCGCGGCATCGACACCCGCCCGGTCCATACCTGTGTCCACCTCTACAAGGGCTCCGATCTGTGACCCGGCGATGCCGGCCGCTAAAGACAGCTCGGCGGCGTTGTTGGCGTTGTCGACGGCGACGAGTACCCGACGGCGCCGCGCCAGCTGGGCGAGAACAGAGACTTTCTGAGGATGCGTCACGGTATTGACTACGAAAAAGTCGTCGAGGCCTGCCCAGGCCAGCGCGACTGCCTCCCAGACCGTGGCCGTAGATAGGCCTCGCGCCCCGGCCGCAACCTGTCTCCGCGACAACTCGGCCGACTTATGGACCTTGATGTGAGGACGAATGGAACTGTCTAAGCTCTTGATCGCGCTGGCCATCGAAGCAATGTTGCGTTCGGCCGTGGCCAGGTCCAGAAGCAGAGCCGGTGTCGGTACTTCATGTACGTCACGCCCGATAGCGCCCCCGTAAATGCGGTACACAAACTCGCGGTGGCTGGAGGCGGGGTTGAGGCCCACATCGGAAGTTTAATTCGCACCTCCGGAGGAGGCAACCCGGTGACAGCCCTCGAGCCGCTCCCAGGGACGGCCCAGGAGAGGCAAAGCTCCTGCCAGGGCTGCTCCGAGCGGACAACCTTTTGCCCATGATGGGGTCGGTCGTTGTCAGCGTCTAGAGTAAATTCCAAGAGGGGAGGTCTCAATGAAAGATGACGACCTGGTCGCACTCTTTTCTGAGTGCTCAAACCGCGGCCGTTGGGGGCTCGACGACGAACTGGGGACACTCAACTATGTGACGCCGGAGAAGCGGGCCGCCGCCGCTCGCCTCGTGACAGAAGGGATTGTGGTCGCGCTAGGGCAGCCTCTATCGACCGCTGCCAGCCAGACCAATGTCCGGCCGGCCACCCACCTGATGCTGCTCGAAAAAGAGCCGCCACTCTTCGCCATGGACTACCTCGGGGTCGCCCCACACGGTTTCTCGGTAACCCATCTCGATGCCGTGGCGCATACGTTCTTCGAGGGCAACGCTTACAACGGCCGCCGGGTAGAAGAGATCCTCTCGCCCGCAGGGCTCGGTTTCGGATCGATCCAGGCGCAGCGTCAAGGCATTTTCACCCGGGGCGTGTTGCTGGACGTGGCCAACGCGCGCGACAAAGCCTGGTTGGCGACCGATGAGTTCGTCACTGCCGACGACCTGGAGACGACGGAATCAGTCCAGGGCGTCCGGGTCGAGTCCGGTGACGCCTTGTTCGTTAGGGTTGGGCTCGACGCCCGCACCGCTGTCGAAGGCCCAGAAGACCCCTCCGAGCGGGCGGGGCTGCACGCCGACGCCGTCCGCTGGCTCCACCGACGCCAGGTCGCCGTCTACTCGGGCGACTGTGTTGAGAAGACACCCTACCCGAGCAAGCGGGTACCCTTGCCGTTGCACCAGGTCGGGATGGTGTCCATGGGGCTCTGCCTTCTCGACTGCCCCATGGTGGAGGAGCTGGCCGATGTCTGCCGTCGGCTCGGGCGGTGGGAGTTCCTGTTCACCTGTGCTCCTGTGAACCTTCCGATGGGTACCGGCGCCGCGGTCAACCCCCTGTGCGTGTTCTGACCTGGCACCACTAGTAGGCGTTACTCGGCGGGATCCATGGCCGGTTTGTGAACAGCGCCTCGATAGAGGCGATCTCGGGAACGGCGCAACCGGGTCGCAGCCGTGCCCAGTCGACATGCCGATAGCCAAATAGCAATTGCAGTAACGTGGTTCTGTCGAGGTCTACGTCAGGGCCTGGCCCGGGCGGCCCGACCCGTCGGCGCACGTCGTCAACCCGAAGCGAAAAGCCGTCGCTAGTGAACGGGCTACGTCTCGACCAGACGCCGACGAGATGGTCGAGAAGCGCGGCAAGTTCCACGACCGAGGCCATCCAGCCCTCGGCCGGTCTGTGCTCGAACGAGATAGCCACGGGGACACGGTCACCAAGTAGCTCGGCGGTCTGCGAATCTGCGGGCAGCTGCCAACAAATCGTGTCGTCCCTCCCCTGTAACGGGCCGCGCAAGTTTGCATGGTAATCCGCAAGGCTTAGCGCCGCGGCTGAGTCTAAGGCTGCGACCTCGAAACCAAAGCCTCGCAACAACCCCCAACCTTGCCGGAGGTACCCACGGATCTCCCGCTGACCGTCGACGGCAACCACGGGGTCCAAAGTCCCGAGCAGGTCCCCTCGCTCTGACTTCGGCTCTTCAACGAAGCGAAGCAGGTGTTCCTCTTGAGCGACTGAGCGCGCCGCCCAGCCAGAACGGCCTCGAAGCGACCGCTGATAAAGCGCGCTGATAGCGTCCGCGTCGCGGGGCGAGGCAGGACGAACGTCGAGGGCAGGGGCCCCAACCGCAGCGATATCCATCCGTCGGAACCGCAGCTCTGAGCTATCGAAGACGTCCACATAACCGAACGGCGTGTAGTATTTCGGCGCGCCATGAAGTGCAAGGACCGCCAGGCCCCTTCGACGAGCGTAAGCGAAGCTGTCGTTCATCATTGCCGCTCCGATACCTTGGCCGCGGAAGGGCTGACGTACTACAACATCCCCGACGACGCCGGCCGGCACCACTGCCCCTCCGAGCCAGATGTGCCTCTCCTCCATCATGTACGTACCGACGAGGCGGTCTCGCGCAAATGCTGCCCGTACCCGATCTGGCGGCTGGCCCGGTACGCTCTGGACGAACCTCCTCCAAGCGCTGGCTGCAACCGGTTGATTGGCGATTGGCAGGAAGGTCTCGATCATCAGTGCGTACGCCTCGGCCGCCTCTTGTTCTCCCTCAATCGCACGGACCTCAACCTCTCCGTCCGTTCTAAACACGCTTGACTGCCTCAAAAGCTAACCGGTGGACCAATGGTGTTCTGACTCGTAGGGACCGAAATGCGGGTTCGCAGACAATCAGCACGATCCGGCGTTGGTAACAGCAATCGATAGCTTTGTCGTCAACTACCGACCACCTGAGTCGAGATGTGCTCACCCTGTGAGGCTCCACTCGGAGAGCCGGCTGACGTACCAGGTCGCCTGCCTGGCTTCAGATGGAGACGTCATCGGTCCCGGAAAAGTGCGCCCAGAACACGGTCTCCCGCATCGATGAGATGAACGAGCATCACCGCGCGGGCAACGGGGCCGTCCTTGCGGGCAATCGCGTCGACTATTTCCCCATGGAACCGCAATGTACTGCGCATGGAGACCGGCGTCGTAAGAGCAGTGCCGCGCACCACCGCGGTGGCACGCGTAACCTCGCTCTGGATATCCTGGAGAAGTGGGTTGTGAGTACAGCGACCAATCAGGTCGTGGAATTCTAGGTCAGATTCGACAAACGCAGACACTCGGCGCGCCGCTTCCGCTTTTGCAGTCATCTCGAGTAGCGAGCGCAGGTCCTGAAGGTCGAACTCGTTCCTCTGCTGTGCCGCCACTTCGGTAACGGCACATTCTATAGTACGCCTGGCGAGGAGAATCTCGTTGACTGGTAACCGCGACGCCTCCAGCCGCATCTGCACCGGGATCGTGAGGCTTCCCGGACTGGCCTGGTCGGTGACGAACGTGCCAATTCCATGCCGCACGACCACGAGACCTCGCGTCTCAATAATCCTCAGTGCCTCTCGAAGCACATTTCGGCTTGTCCCTACCCGAACGGCGAGTTCACGCTCGGAAGGAAGCTGGCTCCCGGCCGGGAACCGCTTGGACCTTACCAAGCCTTCGATTTCACGAGCTACTTCTTGAGGCAGCGCCCGGCCATGGCTATTGCGCCGCTTGGCTTCAGTCGCATCGCCCCTCTGCCCGTGTGATGCGTCGCCCGGTGATCTGCCTATACGAGCTTGCGGAGGAGTTGGCATCAAATCAAGCCGCACTGAGCGAGATCATCGTCATCACGTTCATGTGGCACAAACGCGGGGACCTTCCCACCGTCTGCCCGTTGATGCCGGGCACGAAGGACGGGGCCATAGGCTCACCCGTGCATCCCGGTCGTAGCTATACCTTCGAGGAAGGTCCGCTGGGTGGCCAAGAAAAGTACGAATATAGGGAGCAGAACAAGGACGCACGCGGCCATGAACCCGGGCCAACTCACATAGTAGCGCCCAAAGAACTGGTAGAGACCTAGCTGGAGGGTATAGGTCTTTGGATTGGACAAATAAACAAGAGGCAGGAAGAAATCTGTCCAGGAATAGATGAAAGCGAAGAGCACTACTACGCTCAGCGCCGGCCTGGACAGTGGTAGCACGACGCTCCGGAAGATCCGAAAGTGGGTCGCGCCGTCTACCCTGGCCGCGAGCAGTAGTTCACGGGGGATCGTCAAGAAGAACTGCCTGAGCAAAAAGATCGAAAAAGGGTCGCCAAAGAACGCCGGGACCCACAAGGGGTAGTAGGTACCTACCAGCCCGAGCTTCGCGTAGACCACGTACAGTGGTACTACGGTCAACCACTGGGGTACCATCATTGTCGCCAGGACGATGTAGAAGACGACGTTCTGACCTCGCCAGCGTAGGCAGCCAAAACTGTATGCAACCAGGGCCGAACTGACTAGAGTGCCGAGCGTATAAGGTATGGCGATCTTGAACGTGTTGGACGCGTACTCCAAGAAGGGGAACGACTTCAACGCGGTCGAGTAGTTGCCAAAGTGAAATGTTGCTGGCCACCACACCGGCTGCGCCGCATATGTCTGGGCCACCGTCTGACCGGAGACGCTCAACATCCAGAACAGCGGCAACAAGAACACAGCCGCGAGTAAGAACGTCAGGCCAGTCGTAAACCAGCGGCCAGCGAACGCGAGGGCTCGGTCATAGCCAGGACGTCGGGCGACTATGTCTCGGGCCTCCGCAGGCCGGGCCTCAATAATCACTTGCCGTGTACTTTCGAGCGAAGCGGATCGACAGCAGAGCCAGTACGAAGATTATAACCGTCAGTACCCACGCCATGGCGGCAGCATATCCCATGTCGAACTGTGTGAACGCAATGTTAAAGAGCTGCACGGAGTAGAGCAACCCCCCGTTCTGAGGTCCTCCACCCGTACCAGTGGTACTGAAGAGGACGTACGGCAGAGTAAAGACTTGGAAGGCGGTTATGATGCCGATTATCAAGTTGAAGACGACGACGCGGGAGATCATTGGAAGAGTCACATAGCGCACAAGATGTCGTGACTTTGCGCCATCAACCTTGGCCGCTTCGTACAATTGCCGGGGCACGTCCTGCAACCCGGCAAGGAAAATGACCACCGCGGGCCCGATCGACCATGCGTTGATGAGTATCAGGGCGGGCAACGCCCACTGGGGACTGTAAAGCCAGTCCACACTGGGCAGGTGCACCAGCCCGAGAAACTGGTCTATTAAACCGGCGCCTGCTCTCTGAGGAGCATGGCCCAGAGCATTGCGTTCGCCACAGCGGGGACGATCGCTGGCAGAAAGAAGGCAGCTCGGAGCAAGCCCCGGCACTTGATATCCCTATTGAGCAACAGGGCGATTAAAAAGGCTATAGTCAGGTTGAGCGGGACACTGACGGCGGCGAAGATGAATGAGTGCTCCAGGGCTAGCCGGAACAGGTCATCGTTCGTAAACAGGTCTACGAAATTGCTGAACCCTACGAAGATGGGTGACCGCGGAATATTATAAGCTGTAAGGCTGTAGTAGGCCGATGCCAGAAGCGGGTACAGCTGGAAAAGAAGAAACCCTATGATCCAAGGGGCCAGGAAGGCGAGCGCGACTCGGAGGTCACTATGCCGTTTAGCTCGTCGCCGGAACACATGTGGCGAGTGGGGAAGTGATCGGGTCTGCGAAGCTTCGACCCCTTGGTGCACACCGGTCAGTTGGCTCACTGCGCCCAGCCCCGGGCAGCTACTCTCCGCGCCACTGTGGGTTGGCTTCCTGGAAGCGACTGACTGCCTGCGAAACCTGGTTGTCAACGTAGGACAAGGCTTGAGCAGGCGTGTACTTGCCGGCCGTTAGCCCCTCGATGGCCACCCCCATCTCTGTATCGAATGTCTGGAAAACCGGCGAGGACGGCTCACCAACGAAGAAGTTGCCTTGGGCAGCTTGGACCCAGTACTTCATCCAGGGGTCGTCCTTCAGGTAGGTCGCATTTGTCTGAGCTGCCACCGTCGGCATCCCTTGGCCGATGGGTATTCCCCAGGCGACAACGCTCTGCGGCTCGACCATGTAGCGGATTACCTTGGCCGCTGCTGCCGCGTTGTGAGAGTTCCTCGGTATCATGAAGAGGTTCGCCCCAACGATCAGGGACTGCTTCCCGGAATTGATACCCGCGGCGGACACGAGGTGAGGCGAGATGCCATAGTCCAACTTGGCTGCGGCCTTGGCCCCGACTGTGGCAACGAACGCGGGCGGGAACCACTCGGGCAGCATACAAAAGGCGGACTTGCCGTAGTTGAAGATGTCAGCTGAACCGACACCGGTTGTCAGCGTGGCTGGGACAGAGGAAAGGAGGGCGTTCACCTTTCCTATACCTCCCAGCATATTGACGTACTTAAGGTACCACTCGAGGAAGCGCCGGTTCTGGGGCTTGGTAATTGTCCACTTGGCATTGGCGGTGTCATAGAACTCGGCGCCAAAGATGGGCCCCCAATCTCCGTACCCGGAAGAGCTAAGACCACCTTGTGCCCAGGGCACGATAGCGACCTGTTCCAGGTCCCCGTTCTTATTAAACTTGGTGTACGTTTGCGACAGAGCGTCGAGCTCCGCGATTGTTGTTGGTGGTGGTGCCGTATGTATCTGTTTGTTCCAATAAAGGAGATTCTGCGTCCCACTCCTGGAGGAGACCCCAGGTGTGCCCGGCGAAGTGTTGCATGGCCCAGACGAAGGGATAAAAGTCAGTTGATTTGAAGTGGAGCTCGCTAGAGAGTTTATCGAGCGGGTAAACGAGACCGGAGGCCGCCCACTGAACGACCGGGTTGAAGGCGTAGGTCAGCACCAGGTCCGGTGACGTGGAGGAAGTGGACATCGACTGGGTGTACTTGAGGTAGTTGTTGGCCGTAGACACGTCGCTGGCGTTGATGTGCACGCCTTCGGATGGGCCTATGTGTGTGTTATAGTTGCTCACAAGCGTGTGCATTATGGGGTACGCGGTGGCGAACCCCGAGGGCCACCAAAAGTTAACCTGGGCGACGTCAGAGGCTGAGCTCCTATAGGGAGCGCGGGTAGAGCCTCGGAAGCGTCTCTCTGCGTTCGCGACGCCAGTCGCGGCCAGTCCCAGGCCGACGGCGGCCCCCATGAACTGGCGACGGCTAAAACCATCCAGGTCAGAACGACCATTAGCTGAACGATCAGCATTTGCCATGACATCTCCTCCTTGTCGTGATGGAAAAGGGGTCAGGAACTCACTGTGGACCAACGGTGGGCCTGACCCCGGGGGTCACAACTCGGGTGGCACCAGCTCGCTACGACGGGTGACGTTTTTCGGAGTGCACGCGGACCGCAAGGCGAGGGTGCGGTTCGGTAACAGAACCCAGTGGAGCGAAGGTGGGTGCCTGGCTTCCCGTATCCCCTGTTTACCCCCCCCTCTTAGCGGAACTTCCGTTGCTCCTTCGTAGACTGACAGGCGCTGTTGGTCGTCACCAGCCGGCGCCTGCGCCGAGGATAATATTCGGTGCAGAGCCGCGGTGCGCGAGTCGTCAGGACTTCGCCTAATCGATCGGGATATCCCGATCGGCACCAGCATCGGTTTCTCGAAGGTGTACTGAGTAAACGATCCGAATTGTCCTTGGTGGGACCTCCGAACAGTAGCATGGTGTGATTGGGCGTGTCAATAGGAGTTACCCGCCGCAGCGGTGCGAACAGTCCAATAAGTAGCGACGGATCGAGGGCAGCATATGGAAGTGGCGATGTCGCAGCCGCACCGGCCCTGGCTGGTTCCGGCTGGACGCGCCGCCGATGTGTCGACTGTCGACTGCGGCGCATCACAGTTGTATGATCTACAGGCGTTGGACGGCTATGGGGGGCTCGTACAGCTCCCGGGGCCTCTGGAGTCGTGTTTGGAACAAGCATGCTGAGACCGGCTGAACGCACATCCTCGACGCTGAGCCGGAGGCAATCTCGTCCGACGGGCGACAAGAACAGGAGACTGATCAGGTGCCCATAACCAAGTGGAGAAGGTCTTTCGCAGGTAGGAGCCTGAGACTGCCAGTAGCGTTAGCGCTGAGCGCTGGCCTACTCGTAACGGGGACCGGAGCGGGGGCCGCCACGGTCCCGGGGGTGAGCCGGGCCACTGAGCCCGCCGCGGTGGACCTCAGCAACCCCACGAAGGCGTTGTGCAAATTGAAGAGCTACAAGATCGGGTACGACGTGTTTTCGGACAGCCAGCCCTTTGCGGTGTCGTTGAGCGATGGCTTGAAGTCGGCGGCCGCCAGTGTGGGTTGTGCGCAGATCGTCCAGACGGTTGACAATATGAGCGGCCCGACCGCCATCGCGAACCTGCATACGTTGATAAACGAACAGATAAACGGGTTTGTCGACTTCCAGGTACTGGCCGCCTACCAACCGGCGATGGCGAAAATCCTCAAATCGGCCAAGCTCCCGGCCGTAACCGTCGTTGGCGCCACTTTGCCGGGGTTCCCCCAGGTGGGCCTGGACCCGTTCCATACGGAGGAGCAGGGCTCTATCTATATGTCCGAGCAGGCCAAGAAGCGGTTCCCGGGCCAGGTGCCCTACTTCCTGGGCGGCGCGGAGCCGGCATCTGGGCCCGCCGTCTTCGCCCGCTACCAGGGGGCCGTGGCCGGTGTAAAGAGCGTCTACCCCGGCATCCCGAAGAGCCACATAATTGAGGTGATAAGCAACGGCATGGCTACGACGGCCTACAACAATACGCTGTCGGCCCTGTCCGCCGTGCCGAAGAACAGTGTGGTCATGGTGCAGGCCGTCAACGATGAAGACACGGGAGGGATGTTCAAGGCCGTCCAGGCTCGAGGGTTCGCTGACTACCTGGCCGAGAGCTATGGAGGCGACTCCTACGGGCTCAAGCAGGTGTGCCTCTTCCCGACCCACTACGTGGGGGCCTGGTACCTCAACCCCGCCGGTTGGGGCCCGGTGCTGCTTTCGCTGGAGATGATGCAGATGAACGGCCAAAAGGTGCCGATGGTAACCAACATCACCGGCTTCGAGGTAACCCACACCAGCTCGGTTGCCCACTGCTCGTAACAGGGCCGGACCACATGGAGAAAAGCCTCAGATGGCCAGCCGGGCGCCACTGACGCCGGCAGGCGCGGGCTTCCCGGCCGGCCTGGGCGAGGAGGCCGAGGCCGCTCGCGAACTGGAGGAGCAGCGCCAGGACACCGAGCACGAGCGACGACTGGCGCGCCGGCGCCAGTTGATAGAGCGGCTCCAGGGAGAGGGCCTGGTCCTCGTCCTGGCCATCGTGGTCATTATCATGTGGGTGAGCTCGCCGTACTTCATGACGTCGGCGAACCTGCTCACCGCGGCCAGCGTCGTGAGCATCCTGGGCATCATGGCGGTGCTCGAAACGCTGGTGATAATTGCCGGAGAGATCGACATCTCGATAGGCAGTGTGATGGCCGCTACATCGGTCATCATGGGCCTGCTCGTCACCGAAGGGATAAATATCTGGCTGGCGGCCGTCATTGCCTTCCTGTTCTCAGGGGGCGTCGGTGTCGTCAACGGCATTATTACCGTGTATTTCAAGGTGAACTCGCTGGTCACCACGCTCGGCACGTACTCGATCTTCCTCGGGATCGCCTATGTGCTGTCTAATACCATGACCGTTACGCTCGCTGGCGAGGGCTTCGGGTGGCTCGGGAGCGGCCACATCGCGTCCATACCTGTGCCCGTGTTCTTCTTCGTGGGCACGTGGCTGGTCGGTGCGGCCGTGGCCCGTTTCACATCGCTTGGCCGCCACATTTACGCGACAGGAGACAACTACGACGCCGCGGTCCGGGCCGGCATTCAGGCCGACTGGATCCGGATGGGCCTATTTATTGCTATTGCGTTTAGTGCCGGCCTGGCCGGCATAATTGTGACCTCCGAGTTGTCGGCCGCGGCGCCGCAGATCGGCGACCCGTACCTCCTGGCCGTCGTGACGGCGGTCATCCTCGGGGGCGCCAGCTTGAAGGGAGGGCGAGGGACGATGCTCGGGACTCTTATCGCCGTCGCCATCCTTGGCGTGCTCCAGAACGGCTTCGCGTTACTCCAGTTCTCCAGCTTTCTCGAGGACACGGTGCTGGGCTGCCTGCTGATCATCGCTGTCTTGACCGATCGTCTCGTCCGCAGGGCCGAGCGATGACCGAAACGGCCGCGCCACTACTCGAAGCGAGAAGGATCTCAAAGAACTACGGCGCCGTTATGGCGTTGTCAAACGTCAGTTTCGAAGTGAGGCCCGGAGAGGTGGTGGGGCTCGTCGGCGACAACGGAGCAGGGAAGTCGACCCTCCTCAAGATCCTGTGCGGGGCCGTTCAACCCTCCTCGGGTCAACTCCTCGTCGACGGCACACCGGTCTCGTTCTATTCGCCCAAGGACTCCCGCCAGCGCGGCATTGAGGTGGTCTACCAGGACCTCGCCCTGGCGGGCGAGCTTTCCGTGGCGGAAAACGTGTTCCTCGGCCGTGAACGTCATAAGTCCGGGCTGTTGGGCCGGCTGCGGGTAATTGACCGTCGAAGGATGGCCAGCGAGGCAGAGGAGGCGCTCTCCTCTCTCGGTATCGAGCTGTCCGACGTGACCTCGCGCTGTGGCCTCTTGTCCGGTGGCCAGCGCCAGGCCGTCGCCGTGGCCCGGTCCGTCATGTGGGGCTCGAGAGTCCTTCTGCTCGACGAACCAACGGCGGCACTGGCAGTTATGGAGGCGGAAAAAATTGGGTCGCTGGTGCGTGAAGTGATAAAGCACGACGTGGGTGTCGTCCTGGTAAGCCACAACATGCCTCAGGTCCACGAGCTCTGCGACCGCATCGTGGTGCTCTTGCGGGGACGCGTGGTTTGCGAGCTGCGCCGCGGCGAGGCATCTATCCCGGACATCGTCATGTGGATCACCGGAGCAGCGTTGGTCCAGGGTTGATGTCGAGGGTTTTACAGCGCAAAAGAACCGTATCCGCAAGAGGTCGTAAGCAGCAATGGCACTGGGAGGTGCGAAATGTTGAGAAAGCATCCAAATGCGGTCCGCCTATTGAGCGTGGTACCTGCCGTCACGATAGCGGCCCTCGCCTCGCCGGGGGTGGCGGGAGCGGCAACTAGCCCCGTCGCAGCGGCAACGCCGCCGATAGCAGCCCCGAGCAAGGCGTTGTGCCAGAAGTCGAGCTACAAGATAGGTTACGACGTCTTTTCCGACACGCAGCCTTTCGCCGACCTGGTCACGACGGGTCTCAAAGACTCGGCGAAGAGCATCGGCTGTGTGACGATCGTCAAGACCGTCGATAACTTGAACGGGCCCGTTGCCGTCGGGAACCTGAAGACACTGATCAACGAAGGGATCCAGGGATTTGTCGACTTTCAGGTCCTGGCTGCGTTCCAGCCACCGATCCAGAAACTGCTCGCCTCAGCCAATATCCCTGGGGTAGCGATCGTTGGCGCCAACTTGCCCGGTTCCCCGGATGTGGGCGCCAACAATTACACCTCGGCCTACGACGACGGCGTCTACTTGGCCCAACAGGCCAAGGCTCGTTTTCCCGGGAAAGTACCGTATGTCCTTGGCGGGGCGGAGCCCAGTTCGGGCGCTCTTATCATGGAGCGTTACAACGGGGCCGTCGCCGGCGAGAAGTCGGTGTACGGGAACCTTCCCGGTAGTCACGTTATCGAAGTGCAAAATGACGGCACCGCACCGACGGCCTACAACAACACGCTCTCGGCCCTCTCGGCCGTCCCCAGCGGTTCCCTGGCCCTGTTGACAGGTGTCAACGACGAGGTCACCGGGGCGATGGCGAAGGCGGCACAAGCGCGGCACGTAACCGACTACCTGGTCAACTCGTACGGTGGCGACTCGTACGGGTTTAGCCAGGTGTGCACCAATTCGCACTACGTCGGGGCGTGGTACCTCGAGCCAACGGTATGGGGCCAGGATGCGTTGACGGCCATCATGGACCAGATAAACGGGGTGAAAGTGCCGGGGACTATCGGTGTCGTGGGTGAGGAAGTAATCAAGTCGACCCCGATCGTCGGCTGTAAGTAAGTAGTTCGCCCGCCGAAGAGCGGTCGCGCTTACGGCGCGGCCGCTCTTCTGTGTCCGAGGCCGGGGAAACTGGTTCGGCCAGCCACTGGAGGCCGCCGCGCCCGGGATGCAACTGTCACTCGCAGACGCCTTGTAGTGCTCCGAACCAGGCGGCCCAGGGCCGGTTGTGACTGTGGTCACGCGGCCAACGCAGGCGACAACAATTCGGGTTGAACATTTTCCTCTCACCGGTTACCTGCTGCTCGGTGCGGGGAGAAGTTCATGTCGTATTTGATCGCCGTAAATGCTGTCTCAAGAGACAAGCGTCACAGTAATTGTTCCGAGATCGGGCTCCAGTTGCGCTTTTGGCAGCTCGCGTTCACAGACGAGCCCGGAGGGGGCACGCCCACCGCCGGTCAAGCGTGGCTCGACCAGCCCCAGGTGACGGTCGAGGATGGCAACGGCGTGCCCCTCACCGGCGATACCTCGAACATCCAGCTCGCCATCGAGCCTCTGACGGGGACGCTCGGCGCCGCCCTGACTTGTGCCAACAACGGGCTCACAACAACGGCGGGGGTGGCCAGTTTCTCCGGTTGCTCGATCGATAAAGCGGGGACGGCATACGAACTGGTCGCCACTGATGGTACCGACCTCCTCTCGGCCACGAGCGCCCCCTTCGACATCAGCGCCGGGGCAGCCTCCCAGCTCGTGTTCACAAAACAGCCGACATCGTCTGCGGGCGGACAGGCTTTCACCGGCCAACCCCAGGTCACCGTGGCGGACGCTGGCGGCAACACCGTCACCGGGAACTCGGACCAGGTCACACTTTCTCTCACGGGCGGGGCAAGCGGAGCGTCGCTGACGTGCGCTCAACCAAACAACACGGTCGTGGCGAACAATGGGGTTGCCACTTTCTCCGGGTGCTCGGTCAACGACGCCGGCAGTGGTTATCAGCTGACTGCCACGGACTCGGCTTCGAGCCTGTCAGCCAATAGCAACCCCTTCAGCATCTCGGTCGGTAACGCCGCCAATATCCAGTTCAGCACCGAGCCGGGCGGTGGCTCCGGTGGGGTGGCCTTCAACCAGCAGCCCGTCGTTTCGTTGACTGATTCGGGGGGCAACCCGGTAGGAGGGACCGTAAAGCTGTCTATCGAGCCGGGCACCGGTACCGCAGGGGCGACTCTCTCCTGTGCGCTCAACCCCCTCGGTGTCAACGTGAGCAACGGCCAGGCCGCCTTCTCGGGCTGCGACATCAACGAAGCCGGCAGCGGTTACGTCCTGGTGGCGACGGTGGTGACCGCGTCCGGCACCTTGCAGGCCTCTAGCAACCCCTTTGGCGTTACCGGGGGCTCTGTCGCCCACGCTTCGATCAGCACTGAACCCGGGGCCGGGACCGGCTCGATCACCGGTGGTACGGCTCTGCCGCAGCAGCCTGCAGTCACCCTGACCGACTCCGGCGGCAACCCGGCAGCCGGTTCGGTGACCCTGTCCCTGGCGCCTGGCCTTGGCGCCCCGGGCGCGAAACTGACCTGTTCCCAGAACCCCGTTGTAGCGCAGAGCGGAATGGCAGATTTCTCCGGCTGCTCGGTCAACCAGGCGGGCACCGGCTACGAGCTCATCGCCACCATCGGCTCGGTTACGGCCCAGAGCACGAGCTTCAACGTCGGCGTCGGGCCACCGGCCCAGCTGGCCTTCACGACCCAACCGAGCGGGGGCACCGGCGGGACAGCGTGGACGGGCCAGCCCACCGTGGTTGTGGAGGACGCCGGCGGTAACCAGGTCACCACCGACACATCGTCCATTTCCCTGTCGGTCACGTCGGGCACGGGCAACGGGCCCGAGCTGTACCGCCAACTCACTGCCGGCC
The DNA here is from genome assembly GCA_963754115.1 of uncultured Acidimicrobiaceae bacterium. Lineage (GTDB taxonomy): Bacteria > Actinomycetota > Acidimicrobiia > Acidimicrobiales > Palsa-688 > Fen-671. The sequence goes on from CAVWFC010000013.1 coordinate 109,512, forward strand.
GTCCAGGGAACGGCGAACTTCACCGGCTGCAGCATCGACAAGACGGCATCGGCGTACACCCTGACGGCGACCGACTCGGCGGACGGGCTCACGCAGGTCAGCACGCCGTTCGCGGTTACCTTCGGCGCCCCGGCCAAGCTGGTCTACGTCGGCCAGCCGAGTGGTTCGACCGTCGGCACCGCCTGGCCCGGCCAGCCGGAAGTGGCGGTGGCCGACGCCGGGGGCAACCCTGTCCTGACCTCTACGGCCACCATCGCCCTATCGCTCACGCCGGGTACGGGGACCTCCGGGTCGACCCTGACCTGCTCGCCCAGCTCGGTGGCGGCCTCGGGCGGGGTGGCCGAGTTCTCTGGTTGCTCGGTCAACAATGCGGCCGGCGGTTACACGCTGACCGCCACCGACGCCGCCGACAAGTTGACCGCCGAGAGCCAGCCGTTCTCCGAAACGCTCGCGCCCCCCGCTTCATTGGAGGCGGCGCCGACGCCCACCCCGCTGGCCCAGACGTTCGGCGGGCGAAATTACGGCGCCAACCCGACCGACGTCACCGACGACGTAAACACGGCGACGGCGCCCTCACTTTCTCCACGTCCGACCTAACCGTGGCCGGTATCGGGGAACCGCTCGACCTGGTGCGAACGTACAACTCTGATGACACGACCGGTGGTTCGTTCGGCCCGGGCTGGACTTCCATTCTTGACCTGGGCGTACAAATAGCCGCCAACCATGCCACCGCCACTGTGCGTGGCGAGGATGGCCAGCAGATCGTGTTCACCTGGAACACGCGCACGTTGACCTGGGCGCCGCCACCGGGGGCCAAGGCTTCGCTCACCTGTGTCCTCACCGTCTGCACCGTTGTCCGTTTCGACGGCACGAGCTGGACCACGATCAGCGGGAAGCTCGTCGATTACCTGGCCCCTGACGGCCAGGGCCTCACGTTCTCCTATAGCACCGGTCTGGTAAGGATCATCGTCGACACGACCAACAAGACGCCGTTGGTGGTCAACGCACATGTCAACGCCACGGGCCAGGTGACCCAGGTCACCACCCCGACCCGCACGGTCTCCTACGCCTACAGCGGGGGGCTGCTGACCTCTTTCACCGACGCCGACGGCAACACCTGGACATACAGCTACTCCGGCGGCCGGCTCACCACGGTCACCGACCCCCTCAACAACGTCCGGCTCCAGGTCACCTTCGCTTCGAGCGGACGGGTAGCGACCGAGCAGCAAGAGGTAGCCCCCAGCTTTCGGACAGCTCGTTCGCCTGGAACGCGGCGACGCAGACGTCGACAGAGACCGTACAAACGAGCGTCGACGGCACCGTGACGCCCGAGACGTACACCGACCAGTACCTGGGTAACGACCTGGTGGCGCAGACGAGCCCGACAGGGGCGATCACGCTCTACTCGTACAACAGCCAGATCAATTTGACCGAGGTCGAGGGCCTGCTCGGGTGGGTCCAGACCATGGCGTACGACCCGGCCAACGACCTCATCAGCCAGACCACCCCCATCACGTCTACTTCGGCCGCCGTCGTGCACATGACCTACGACCCGTTCCATCGCCTGCTCACTCAGACCGACGCCGATGGCAATGCCACGACCTTCGTTTACAACGGCCCCTATCTCAGGTTCGTGCGCCCCCCGGGGATCAATCCCGGCACGTCGTACTCCGTCAACGGTGTCGGTGAGGTCAGCTTGATCGACAGTTCGATCGGCCAGCAAGCGATCAGCTACGACGCCGCCGGCAACCCCACGGGCGTGACACTGGAAACGTTCAAGGGGGCGAGCCTCGACGGCCGGGGGACCCTGGACACTACAACGAGGCAGGCCAGATCCTCACCTCGGTCGACCCCCGGGGCAACCTGTCGACCGGCGTCAACGCGGCGTACGAGTCAACGTGGACCTACGACGCTGACGGCAACCTCCTGAGCCACACCACTCCGGGGCCCAGACCACCACCTACAAGTACGACGTGGCCGACGACCTCACCCAGGTCACCGCGCCGGCCGGGACCGTGACCAACTACTCCTGGGACCAGGCCACTCTCACCCGGTCGACCACGACCGGTACTGCGAGCACGTCGGACGCCTTTGACCCCTCTGGCAACCTCCTGACCGAGACCACCGCCACGGGCCAAAAGACCACCAACGTCTACGACGCCAGCGGCGACGAAGTCAGCACGACCGGCCCCAACGCCGTAACCGTCGACTACACCTACGACATCGAGGGCGAAGTCACGGGAGTGACTGATAGCGCCGGCAATGTCATTACCCGTCAGTACGACGCCATGGGGCACCCGGTCCGTACGGTCAACAACGGCGCTGTAACCCTCAATTCCTACGACCCCGTGGGCAACGTCACTTCGACGACCGACCCGGACGGCGCGGTGACAACGACCACTTACAACTCGTTCAACAAGGTGGCCTCCGTCACGAACGCCGCCCGCAAGACGACCTATGCCTATGACCAGTCAGGTGACCTGACCAGCATGACCGACCCCAACGGGGCCACCACCACGTACACCTACGACTCCGCCGCCCGGGAGCTCACCTCGACCGTCAACGGCGCCACCACCAGCTACGGCTACGACCTGGCCGGCAATGTCGACAGCGTCACCGACCCCGACGGCCGCGTCACGACTTATACCTTGAACGCCGAAAATCAGCCCACCCAGACGGTCTACAGCTGGGCCGGCCACGCGACCGAGACGGTGGCCGAGCAGTACAACGCCGCCGGTGAGCGGACCCAGATGGTCGACCCGAACGGCACCGTCCACAACTACACCTACGACTCGGCCGGCGACCTCACGTCGGCCAGCTCGGGCTCGAACACGTTCACGTACAGCTACAGCACCCCGGGCGAGATCGTGGAGACGTACCCCGACGGCACCCAGGTCACCTACGGGATGGACGACGACAACAATCTCATGAGCGTCCAGGCCGGCCAGCCGGGTTCGTCCGGCTACGTCAAAGCGGCGTACATCCTGAACGCCGATCGCCAGACCACCGGCATCGCCTTCTCCAACGGGGTCCTCGAGACCGACCAGCTCAACAACCAGGGCCAGGTGCTGAGCCAGAGCCTGCAGCTGGCCGGGACGCCGCTGGCAAGCGATACGTTCACCTATGACGCAGCCGGCAACCGGCTCACGCAGGTGGACAACGTCGGTGGCACCGCCACCACCAACCAGTACACGTACGACGGCGCCGAAAGGCTCAGCTCGTTCTCGACGTCCACAGAGCCCGCACCACTGACGACCTCGCAACAGTCCGCGGACATCGAAATGGCCGCAGACCACGCACCGGCGGTGTCCGGGACGAGCCAGGCTTCGAGCTCCTCTTCGCCCGCCACATCCCCGGCCCCGAGTTCCGCGGCCGAGGCTTCGGTGGCGGCTGTGCCCACGACCGGCGGGTACAGCAGCAACTACGTGAACAGCTCGACGGCCCCTGGTGGCAACGGCGCGTCGGTGCCGGCCACCACCCAGGCTGCTGAAACCACGGTCGGAGGTGCTCCGCTCTTCACGGCCTCGGACGCCACCTCCACCGGTGCCGCCTCAACTGGCACCTCGCCCGCTTCCGTGTCGCCATCCTCGGCGTCAGTGGTAGGGGCCGGCACTGCAGACCCGTCTTACACCTACGACGGCGACGGCAACCAGCTCTCGTACACCACCACTTCGGGGGCGACCACCTACACGTACAACGCGTCCGACGAAGTCACGTCCGAGAAGAGCCCCACCGGGACCACGACGTGGAACTACGACAAGAACGGCGACGTGACGCAAATGGCCGGGCCGACGTCCACCCAGACGTTCACCTACGACGCCGCCGATCACCTCGTCGGGGTCACGACCGTTTCGGGGGGCAAGACCACGACCGTCAGCTACACCTACGACGGCGACGGGAACCGGACCTCCGAGACGGTGGGTTCCACGACGACCCAGTTCATAATGGGACCCCTTCGGCCAGTACCCGGAGCTGGCACTGATCGAGAACGCTTCGGGCGGGCTGATCGACCGCTTCATCTATGGCAACGGCCCGGTGGCCATGCAGACGCCCACCCAGACCTACTTCTACCACCTCGACCCGCAGGGCAGCGTGGCAGAAATGTCCAATTCCAGCGGCGCCATCGTGGCCGCCTACCACTACGACGGCTACGGCAACGTCACCACTACAGGGACCAGCCCGCCGGCCAACCCATTGCTGTTCCAGGGCCAGTACTACGACTCGAGCACGGGCCTTTACGACATGCGAGCCTGTAACTACGACCCGACCACGGGGCGTTTCACCCAGCGCGACCCTGTTGCGCCCCAGGTCGGCACGCCGTTCGTGTCGCCTTACGTGTTTGCACTCGACAGGCCCACGTTCTTCGGCGACCCGACCGGTGATTCCGTGGTGACGACGCTGTTCCAAAGCCACAGCACGACAGCAGCCAACGTCGCTCAGGGCACCAAAGATGGCTATGTCATCCTCAGCCTTACCATCAAAGCCGCGGGCAAGCTGAGTGGCTACTCGGCGGCTGTGGAGGAAAGCGCGGCGAAGACGGCGGCCGGGATCGAGGTAGCCCCGGAAGTGGCGGACCTGGCTGAGACGGGCGACGCCATATCTGTAGCAGGCAAGGCCCTGAGCGTCATCGGCATCGGCCTGCAGACGTTCATCACGGTAGAGGACTGCCTGCACGGCACCGTCCAGCAATGCGTCGCTGACGCCGTCGGCACCGCTATCAACATAGGCTTCACGGTCGGCTGCGCCGTGCTCACAGCTGGGATCGGCGCGGTGGCTTGCGGCCTAATCGGCGCAGCCATCGGCATCGGCCTTACGTATGTGATCGCCAACTACGGGCCTCAGATCGTCGCCGGCCTTATATCGGTGTCCGACGCTGTGGCCCAGGGGGTCAGCCAATTGGCGGAGGAAACCGCCCGGGGGGTGGTCCAGGCGAGTGAGGACATCGAGGGCGCCCTCGTCACCGCCGGCGGAGCCATCGCCACCGGTTTCAACGAAGCTACGACCGCCATTTCGAGCGGGCTGCAAACCGCCCTTACCACTCTCGTGCAGGCCGGTTACACGGCCGTCCAGCTGGCGGGTGTCCTCGCCAACACCTTCAAAGAGGGCCTCGACGACGCGGTGGCCGGGCTGGTCAACCTCGGTTACAGCATCGTCAGCGTGGCGGAGGCACTGGCCAGCGTCTTCTCGGCCACCGCCCAGGAGGCCGCCCAGGTCCTGAAAGATGCGTTCAACGTGGCCGCCACCGCCCTGGCCGGAGCCTTGCAGGCCGCCTACAACCTGGGCGAGCAGGCCGTCGCCGCCATCCTGGCGGGTGTCAACTACACCGTCGACCAGGTCGCGTCGGCGCTCGAAACGGTCTTCAACGACACCGCTGCAGGCGTGGCTACCGTGCTCCACGCCATCGGGTATGGCGTGCAGCAGATTGGAGCGGCGCTCCAGCAGGTGTTCAACGAGGCCGACAAGTTGGCCGCCCAGATCCTGGCCGGCCTCAGCTACACAGCCAACGTGATCGCCGGTGCCCTTCAGACCCTCTACAACGACGCCGACCAGGCGGTGGCGGCGGCGCTGCAGTTCGCCGAGTTCACCGCTTCTCAGATAGCCGGCGCGCTCCTCACCGTCTTCAACGACACCGCTGAGGCCGTGGCCACCATCCTCAACGGCCTGATCTTCACGGCTGACCAGATCGCCACGGCGCTGAACACGGTCTTCAACCTGGCTGCCCAGGCCGTGGCCCAGATCCTGGACGACGTCGGCATCGCGGTCAACTTGATCGCGGGCGCGCTGAAGGACGTTTTCAGTCTGGTGGACAGCGCGGTAGCCACCGTCCTGAGCGACATCGGCGTCGCCGTCGACGCAATTGCCGGTGCCCTGGAGACGGTGTTCAACGACGCCGACCAGGCGGTGGCGGCGGCGCTGCAGTTCGCTGAGTTCACCGCTTCTCAGATAGCCGGCGCGCTCCTCACCGTCTTCAACGACACCGCTGAGGCCGTGGCCACCATCCTCAACGACCTCTCCTTCGCGGTGAACGACATCGCGTCGGCGCTGAACACCGCGTTCGGCCTGGCGGACGAGGCCGTAGCCGGGGTCCTGGCTGACATCGGCATCGCCGTCGACGAAATAGCCAGTGCGCTGGCCGAGGTGTTCGGTGACGCGGCCGAAGCGGTAGCCGGCATCCTGAAGGACATCGGCGTCGCCGTCGACGCCATCGCCTCCGCCATGGAGGACGTCTTCAACGAGGCCGCCAACGCAGTTGGTCAGATCCTCGACGACATTGGCGAGACGGCCAGCCAGATAGCGGGCGCCCTCGAGAACGTGTTCAACGAGGCCGCCAGTGCCATCGGGAGCCTCCTGTCCGACCTTGGCTTCTCCAACAGTACGATCGACGCCATCGGGGGCGCCTTCGCCAGCTTCGGTGAAGACGTCAAGAACTGCTTCGAGAGTTTCTTTACTGACTGCTGACATTTTGGAAGCTGGCGACTATCTCGAGGCCGTGCGACCCGCAATGAGCGCGCACGGCTTCGAGCAAGGCCTGACTTTTGTCGGCGGGCGGCCGGCGGTGGCCGGCCGCCGGTCGGACTTCCGTTGGCGGTGGTTCGCGTCCCGGCTTTTTACGGCCCTTGTGGTTGCTCAGTTCGGGCCGGAGGAGGCGGACCGGGCCTCGCTCGACCAGTTCCTGCAGGCCTCCATCCTTTGGGCAGCCGATTACGGCCCGGGCCGCAAGTTCGGGCCGCAGACGGGCATCGCGGCCGTCGCCGTGGCCGTTTTCGACAGTCTGACCCCGGAAGCAAGGGCGTGGGCGTCCGAGCCGCACGGGCGGCGGTACGCCGTCGTGACGCTCCCGGTAGCCGTGGATCTCCACGCTGGACTGGTTGTGCAACCTCGAAAGGTTGTTATCGGCCGGATTCTTTATGCCGTTCCTCCGGGGTTTGGTCAACGAGGTAATCGCCGCCCAGTTGAGGTCGCGAGGGTAGGGCGCCGGCCCGACCGGCCTGGAAGCTTTCGCCTAGGCAGTCATGCCTTCGTCAACCCACTTCTGGAACACCTGGACCTTGTCGGCGGGCCACGCCCCGTCACAGGGCATGCGGCCCGCCTGAAGGACGCTCAAAATGGCGGCCGCGTGCGCTTTCACCGAGTCGTAAGACCACAGATCGAAGGCCCGCTGCATCGACTGGCGGTCTTTCTCTCTGAACAACGGTTTGACATCTGTGGCAAAGCTCACGGCCTCGCCCTGTTTTGCCTGGTCCATTACCTCTACCTTTCGACGGGTCAACCAAATCGGTTGTCAAATTCAGCGTGTTGCGGGCACCCGCAACAATTGGCTGCTACGACTGGTTCAGCAGCGGCATGATCTGCGAGTTCGCACTTGCAAGGGTTGACTTGACGTTGGCGTCACCCAGCAAGATGGAGTCGAGGGCGCTGCCGATAATGCTGTCTATCTGGTCTCCGTGGGTGAGGTTTTCCAGGTAGACGCCCGTCGAGTACAGTTTGGTCCAGACGGTGGTCCACTCCGGGACCACCTTGGCCAGGGGCGAGCTGGCGGAGGCCTTGCTCCCGGTGAACAGCCCGAACTCCTTGAGCCAAGTCGTCCCCGGCGCCGCTAGCGCCTCTGCCAGTTGCCAGGACAGCGTCTGGTTGGAGGCCTTCTTTGGGACCACGTAAGCGAGACCGTAAAGGTCGTTTGCCGTACCGTCGGGGCCGGCGGGATAGGGATAAGCCTGCTCCGACTTGACCTTGGGGTAGGTAGCTGCGGGCCCTGTTTCCCAGGTCCCGGCGGTCAGCATCATCGCCGCATTGCCATCCCAATAGATGGTCCTGTCGGCACCCTGCGCGCTGCTGTTTAGCGACGGCACAGCGGCGTGGCACTTGTACACCAGGTTCTGGAGCATCGTGGCGGCGGCGACGACAGACGGCGAGGTGAGGTACGACTTCGTGCCTACGAGATTGAAGTCGGAACTCCCGTACTCGCGGCTGACGGCGTCAAAAAAGATCGCTTGCGCTTCGCTCAAGTTCGTCGGCAGGGCCACCTCTTCCTGGACGATTTTCTTTCCCGACATCTTGAGCAGCTTGGGGCCGTCGGCACATACCTGGTCCCATGTGGTCGGCACCGGCACGCCCGCGGCCTTGAAGTCGCCCGGGATAAGCCAGGCGCCATAGTTGGACACCTCTTCCGGTATGCCGTACAGGGTGCCGTTCAATTCATAGGCGGCCGCCGCTCCGGGGAGGTAAGTGTCGAGAAAAGCGGACTGCGACTTGTAACCAAAGGCGGCGAAGTCGACAGGCGAAGCTTCACCCGTGTCAATAATTGACCCTGCGTCGGTGGAGTTCATGTCGTACACGTTGGGGTACTCGCCGGCCGCGGCCAGCGTCTCGTATTTTGCCTGCTCGGTACCGGACTCTTCCTCGATCTGCTGTACTTTTACACCGGGGTGCTCCTGCTCGAACTTGGCGATGATCTGGTCGTCGATGGTGGTCCCGGGGGCGGCGTTGAAGTGGGTGAGGTAGGTCAGCGTGATGCTCGAAGTTGCCGCGCTTGCGGGGGCAACGGCGGCGAAGGAAGTTACCGCGGCAAGCAAGGCCGCCGCACATGATGCACTCGCCACCCGCACGTTGCTCCGACCCGCCCGCCGGTGGAGAGCTCCGGGTTCAGTCATTGCTTTTTCCTCCCTTTGTTGTTTATTTGGCCTTTGCTGTTCTTTTTGATTTTGGCGCTGCGCTTTATGGATGTTGTTAGCACCCTCAGTGGGCGCTGTCAGTAATAGCGGCTACCTCGGCCTGGCTGAGCTGGATGCCGGCCGCGGCGACGTTGGTGTCCAAGTGGGCCACCGAGCCCGTGCCGGGGATGGGCAGCACCTGCGGCGAGCGGGCCAGGAGCCAGGCCAGGACGACCTGGCGTGGGTCGACGCTGTGGTGACTGGCGGCGGCAGTCACGGCCGGGTTTGACTCTGGCCCCTGGATGGGGGCCCACGGCAGGAACACCAGGTCTTCTTCCTCGCAGAGGTCGACCATGCTCTCGGACGACCGGTCGGAGACGTTGTAGCGGTTCTGCACCGAGACTACGGGTGTCAGCGCCATGGCCCGGCGTAACTCTTCTTCTGACACGTTCGACACCCCGATATGGCGGATCTTGCCTTCGTCTTTCAGCTCCACGAGGGCTCCGACCGACTCCTCGTAGGGGACTTCGGGATCGGGGCGGTGCAGCTGGTACAGGGGGATCTGGTCGAGGCGCAAGCGGTGAAGGCTCCCCTCGCACGCGGCCCGTAGGTGCTCAGGTCGTCCGTCCCGGTCCCACCGGCGGCCCGGCCGGGTGAGGCCGCCTTTGGTGGCGATGACCAGGTCGTCCGGATAGGGGTGAAGAGCCTGGGCGATGAGCTCCTCGCTGACGTCGGGCCCGTAGGAATCGGCTGTGTCGATAAACGTGACGCCGAGCTCGACGGCGCGACGCAGCACGCGTTTTGCTTCCTCACGGTCGGGCGGCTCTCCCCAGATCCCTTCGCCGGTAATGCGCATGGCACCAAAACCCATGCGGTTGACGGTCAGGTCGCCGCCGATGTCGATTGTCCCGGCCGCCTGGGCAGCTTCTTTGGCCGTCATACCTAACCTCCCGGAGCGTAAAGAACGGTCACCGGGACCGTACCCCGGACAGGTGCCGTTCTCACGGAACGGCCTTCGACCGAGCGGAGATGACTGTCATGGTGCCGGCGCGCCGTCGTTGCACCTCGTGCTCCGAAGCCGTACTGTTGACAGCGTGGGCGGCAAAGACTCGAGCCATGCTCGCCTGGTCAAGGATCCGGCCGCGCGAGAGGGAGCGCACCCACCAAAGCGCCGGTACCTGACAGGTCGCCAGGACCGGGCCGGTCCACCGCACGCGCTCAGGATGTACCTGCGGTAGCGACGGACGCACTGGAGATGCAACGCAAGGCGGGCAACCGTGCCACTGCGGCGGCACTCCTCTCCATGGGCCAGGCCAAGCTCAAGGTCGGCCCGGCGGATGACCGCTACGAGCGTGAAGCCGACGCCGCCCGTTCCGAAGTCCTCTCGCGACTGCGGGCCGCCGGCACAGGTAGCCATGTTGCCCCCCCGCTGGAAAAGGAAGAAACCACCGATTACGTGGCGCCCCTTCTGAGCCAGGTCCAACGCGAAGCCTCGGCCGTGATCGGCAGAGAAGGGGGGGACCTGGACGAGGCGAGCGAGAAAGCCATCAATTCCGCTCGCCACTCCGGGAAAGCTCTCCCGGAGGTCCGGCGACGCTCTATGGAGAGCGCCTTCGGTGCGGATTTCGGTGCAGTCAAAGTTCACTCCGGGCCCGAGGCGCATGCCCTTAACGACCGTGTCGGGGCGCTGGCTTTCACGCTCGGGCGCGACATCTTCCTCGGCCGGTCAGCACCGGACATGACGAGCCCGGCCAGCGACGGCCTTTTGGCTCACGAGCTCGCTCATACGATCCAGCAGGGAGCGTCACCGCCCACGTGCCGCGACGACGAGCCGACGGGCTCTTCCTGACGACCGGTCGATAATCAACCGGCCTCTCCGGACAGGCGGTCAGGAGCGCGCCGGGCCGCGCATCGGAGCGAGCGCCGGCTGGGCCGGTGGGGCTCGCATCCAGAAGGTGGGCGTAAGGCCCGAAGTCGCCGGGCGTCAGTAAACGGCCCAGCTTGCGCAGCTCACGTTGCACTGCTTCGACGACGCATCCCATGGTTATCGGCCCGCCGGCATCGGCCGCGATAAAGCCAGCCGTTAACGCCGCGTTGCGGATCGAGCCCCCTGAAAGCTTGAAAAGCTTGGCCAGAAGACCGATGTCTAGGTCAGCACGGGGTGCTGTCGATGGCAGGCTTCTTTCCCAGATGCGCTGCCGTTCAGGTTCTTCGGGCATCGGGAAATCCACGCGCACATGCACACGCCGCAGGAAAGCAGGGTCGATGTTCATGGCCAGGTTGCTGGCCAGTACGACCAGGCCCTCGTAACGCTCGAGGCGCTGGAGAAGGTAGGCAACCTCTATGTTGGCGTAGCGGTCGTGAGCGTCGGAGACCTCCGAACGTTTGCCAAAAATGGCGTCTGCTTCGTCGAAGAACAACGCCACGTTGCTTGCTTCCGCGGCCGAGAAAACCTGGGCGAGGTTTTTCTCCGTCTCGCCGACCCATTTGGAGACGAGGGCGGCCAGGTCGATTTTGTAAAGGTCGAGCGACAGCTCGCCCGCGATAATTTCGGCCGCCAGCGTCTTACCCGTGCCGGATGGCCCGGAAAAGAGGGCAACGACCCCGCCCGATGGCTGGGCGGAGAAGCCCCACTCGCCAAATACCGTTCGCTTGTGGCGGCACCGGGCCACGACTTCCCTCAAACGCTGCGTCCGGTCGAGGTCCAGGACCAGATCGGCCCAGGTGCGAGACGGGCGGATCCTTGGCGCTAGCTCGCTGATGTGGCCCGCCGCCAGCCTTCTGACGGCGTCGTCTAGCCCCCCGACGCCCCGTGCCGCGATGCGCACCAGTTGGAGCTGTTCGGCGGTGAGGTTCTGGTTGAGCACGGGCCCTGTCGAGGTCTCGACCGCTTCCAGGCTGGACATGGCGGCCCGCCACTCGGCGTCAGTCGCCCCCGGCGGGCCAACGGCAAGCTCCTGCCAGGGCACATCGGGCAGTCCCTCGAGCGGTAGCTCCTCCGTACTGGCCAGGGCCCAGCTCAGGTGGCTGGCCTGTTGTACCCGCTGGCGCCCTTCGGGCGGCAGCGAGCCGTCGACTTCGACCAGCACTGCGCTTTCATCGAGAGTCGCCTGGCGGACAAGTGCGTCCCACCCTGCCGTCGAGGCGGGAGGAGGGGAAACGAGGAGGTTGCCCAGCTTTTCCCCGGCCGCCTGGCGGCGGCGCAGCTTGTCCCTCCCGGGCACAAGGTAAAGGCCTGTCCCGACCTCCTGGTGCCGGGGGCGGCGTCGGCCGCCGTGGAGGGCACGCGGGCCCTGCGATCGGGCCCGGGTACGTGCTCGGCCCCCGGGGGCAGGTCCGGGTCGCTCGAGCAGTCGCCACTCAACCACCACAGCAGCACCGGGGAAGGTGCGAGGGCGGCCGTACCGACCGGGCCCGCCTCGAGCGGTGCCAGCAGGGCGGCTCGTCGCAGGCCGCTCCCGGGGCCAACGGCAAGGGCGACAGCGATTTGCCCGGGGAAAAGAAGCTGCAACGTGAACAGGGTCAGTCTTCGCTGCCCCACGTCGTCGTTCAGGTACCCGACGACCCGTTGGCGCCGGGGGTCGACCTCCACCGCGCATAACAGGGCCAGGACTTCGGTCTCCAGTTCCGACAAACGGGCAAAGCGGGCAACCCGGGAGAAAGGGCCGGCTCCGCTGGCGCGGGAAATGTCAGCCTGAAGCTGCGCCCTCGCCGCATCCACGGCTGGTTTGGTCTCCAGCTCGATGGCGGCGATAAGCGAATGGTCTGCGACGGAAAGCCCGGGCAGCTCGCTCAAGAGCCTTTCGAGGTCTTCGTCGTCGACTTTGAGGCCGGCCAGCGGGTCCGGCCTGTGGTCGAGCGCGATGCGGGCGACCAGTGCGGCCCGACGCAGGAGGACGTCGGCCAGGACGGCCCACGGCTGCTCAGCCGTAGTGCTGCTTGTCGAGGCGACCCGGCTCACGTGTCCAAGTCAACCAAAGAACCGGGGCACTTGCGCGCGCTAGGCTGCCTTGTGACCACTGCAGGAGAACCTCAACACAGTGAACGCGGCTGAGCCCCGGTTCCACTGCGGTAGGTACTGAGGTCAGTTGCGGGGGCAGCCGACGTGATCCAGTTCATCGACGAGGCCATCGAAAGGCTTTTGCGCCGCCAGGTGCCGCTCCCTGAAGGGACGGTAGATATTTCGTTCGCCGCGCCAGACCGGGCATGGAGCGCAGGTATCACTCGACCGACGGTCAACGTTTTCTTGTGGGACATACGGCGTAACACCGTCCGCAGCACGGGCGGGCTGGCAGAGCAGGCCGTTAACGGCCAGGTCGTCCGGCGGCCTAGCAGCCCGGTGGTCGACCTTCGTTACCTTGTGACGGCGTGGGCGGCCGAGCACCGGGACGAGCACCAGCTGCTCGGTGCTGTGCTCGTTTGCGTGTTGGCGGCCACTTCGGTCCCGGAGGACGATCTTCCGGCCGAATTACCGAGGACGTCGTCCGTGTCGCTGTCGCTGGCCAGCGAGGAAGCCCGCGTGCCCGGAGAGTTCTGGTCGTCGCTCGACGGCCGGCTGAAACCCGGTCTGCAAATGGTGGTCAGTTTGCCACTCGAAATCCTCTCCTGGGTGCCCGCCGGGCCGCCGGTGGCGTCTGTCACGGTCGCCCACCAGCAGCTTGACAAGGCTCCTGCGCCGAAGCCGACCGGCTCGCCAACTTACGGCAAAAGGGGCAAAGGGGCAGAAGACGGGCGGTTGCTCAGGCGCCGGCGTAGCTCCGGGCTGCTCACCATGGAGGGACGGCCGGCATCTTCGGCGCCGGCGGGCGCCGACGACAGCACCACCCCGGGCGTCAATCAGGAGCCATAGAGAACCAAGATGCGAGCCACGCTTTCGCAACGTGAGGTCGCCGCGTCGCCGGGGCAGAGTTTTGCCATCGAAGTCGAGGTTTCGAATACCGGCGATGTAATCGACTCCATCTCCGTGGCGGTTACGGGCCTAACGGGGGCGTCGGCAACGACGTCGCCCCGGGAACTGCCGCTGTTCCCCGGCACGAGCGGCACGATCGTTGTTTCGGTCACATTGCCCAAGGGCTTCGTCGTGGGCCGGCATGAGGCGCAAGTCGAAGCGCGGGCGCAGGTGACAACCGGAGAAGTCGCCTACTGCGATTTCCTCGTCGAAGTCGCACCCGTCACCCTTGCCGCTCTGTCTGTGTCGCCCCTTACCAGGACCGGGCACCGAAGCTCGCATTTCTCGGTGTCGGTGGACAACCTCGGGAACACGGACCTCGAGGTGGCACTCCAGGCATCGGATCCGGAGAGGGCTCTACGGCTGTCCTTCTCGCCGGACAAGGCATTCATAACTGCAGCGTCGTCAGCCGACGTAGATTCTGGCCGTTCGTGGCCCCCGCCACATCTTTGGTTCGGAACGTTCGCGCCAGGTAACGATCGCCGGGACGGCGCAACCAACGAACAGGAAAGGCGACCCCGTCCCCCTCGAGGGGAAAGTCACCTACAGCCAGCGGCCCACCGTGGCGAGAGGGGTGTTGACGGCCTTGATACTGGCCGCCGTGGTCGCCTTGTGGGCGGTCGTCTTCACTTTCGGGATCAACGCCATCCTGGCTCAGCAGTCGCTCACCAAATTGGCTCCGTTGTCTTTTTTTGCGCCTATATCTTCAACAACTTCCCCGTCTTCCCCGTCGAAATCGACTTCCACCTCCGGCGTCACGCCTAGCTCGGTGGCCGCCGCGGCCACTCACTCTGCTGCGGGGAGCGCACCGGGGGCCGCGACCAGCGCGGCGGCGACCGGTTTCCAGGCCAAGGACCTGGCCCCGCTCGGCGTTGGCGGCGTCATGAGTGGCAAAGTCGTCGCCCCGGACGAGCCGGGTGGCGTGGGCCTCGTCACAGTCGAGGCCTTCCTCGTCGGGTCGAAGACGGGTACCGAGAGCTCTGCTGCCACCGCGCCAAATGGCCAGTACCAGATCGTCGGCCTCTTCCCGGGCACCTACAAAGTCGAGTTCGTGGCGCCCGGCTTCGACACCGTCTGGTACCCGGGGACGGGCTCTGAGGCTGCGGCCAAACCGGTCCAAATAACGGCCCAAACCACCCTGAGCAACATAAACGCCGAGGTAACAGGCAAGCCCGCCAGTATCAGCGGTCAGGTGGAGACGGGCGAGACCCCTTCGCCGCCAGTAGAAGTCCAGCTTCTGATGGGCGGGGCGCCGGACGGCCCCGCCGTGCCTGCGAACGCCGCCGGCCAGTACGCCCTGAAGCACGTCGCCTCGCCGGCTACCTACACAGTGGTCTTCACGGCAAAGGGTTTTACGAGCTCTCAACAGCGCGTGTTCGTCGATGCCGGCCAGGCCGTCGTGGCGAACACCGTCGACCTTTCAGCCGGTGTAGGCGAGATCCTCGGGAAGGGTCACGGGCGGAAGGGCCCGCTGGGCGGGGTCAGCGTAAACGCCAGCGCCAACGGCAGTACTTTCATGTCCGCCACACCTACGGTAGGCGCGGTGGGCCGGTTCTCGCTGCCCCGGTTGCCGACGCCGGCTACGTACCTCCTCACCTTTTCGAAGCCAGGCTTTGCCAGCCGGAGCGTGGCAGTGGACCTCACGGCCGGCCAGAGGATCACGGGCCTGCAAGTGCCGCTCGTGGGCGGGACGGGCACCGTCTCCGGCCTCGCGTCCGGCCCGGGAAGGTGCCGCTCGGCGGTGTCACGGTCACAGTGGGAGGAACGTCCAAACCGGCCTCCACCCAGTCTTTGACGGCCGGAGCTGTCGGCACGTACACCATTTCCGGTCTGCCTACCCCCGGGGTTTATTCGCTCACTTTTTCTCTGGCCGGGTACGTCAGCCAGACGCTCGGCGTGACGTTGTCCTCGGATGGCCGAGCCAGCGGCGTCAATGTCGTCCTCACGCCGTCAGCCGGGCAAATAAAAGGCACCGTTACTGATTCCGCCACCGGGACCAGGCTGGCGGGCGTAACCGTCACCATTACCGACGGGGTGCTCGAGCAGCAGACAATTACGGCTTCTTTGCCGGCCGGTGGTTATGAGCTGGCCCAGGTACCGGCCGGGACCTATACGGTCACCTACTCGCTCGCCGGTTATTCCAACCAAACCGACCTGGTCGTAATGCAGGCAGGCCAGAGCGCGACTGAGGACATAAAGCTAGTAGCGCTGAGCCCGGGCGCCACGGCACCCACGCCGGCGGCGACAACGACGCTGCCTTCGACCAGTTCCGCCACTGCGGGCGTGGGGACGAGTGGATGAGGGTAGAGGTCAACCCCCGCACCTGTGTCTCCCCGCCAGGGAAGCCATCGGTCTTCACGATCCAGGTCTTCAATACCGAGCCGTTGATCAGCGGCCACCAGATCCGTGTCCTGGGGGCAGACCGTGAATGGACCAGTCTGGATAAAGAGCAGCTTTCGCTTTTCCCGGGTGCAACGGGGCTGGCGTTACTAGCCGTCACTTTCCCGCTCGGTTCGCCTGCTGGCACCAGACGGATAAGCGTCGAAGTGAGCGAGATGACCGAGCCGTACTCGGCCCAGGTCGTCGATCTCGACCTGGAAATTCCTTCTGAGCCGGCTCTCGCCATCAAGCTCGACCCCGCCAGCACCAACGTGGGCCGGCACGGCTCTCTTACTGCCCTCGTTAGTAACACCGGCAACGTTGCGCAGGAGGTGGTGCTGACAGGGCAGGACGACGAAGGTCAGGTCGCTTTTTCGTTTTCTCCGGCCGAAATGTCGTTGGTGCCGGGGGAGAGCCGCGCCGCCAACGTCGGAGTGGCGGCACGGCGCCCGCTGACGGGGAGCCCGAAAGTGAGGCCGTTCAGCGTCAGTGCCAAGGGGGATGCCCCGATCGAAGCACCCCCCTCCCAGGCATTCGCCGCTTTCGTGCAAAAGGCGTGGCTGACCCGAGGGCACCTCGCTCTGATCGGCCTGCTCCTGGCGGCCACGGTGTTCGCCGCCGTCCTGGCGGTGACGCTGTCTCGCATCAGCACCACATCGAGCAACAACTCCAACGCGGTGATGCAAGCCCTGCAGGCAAGCATCAACAACTCCCAGTCAGGAGCCTCAGGTGGGACCGGGGCAGCTTCGGTAGCGGGCACGGTGACACTCGTATCTGCGCCGGGCACCGGGGTAGGGGGCGTAACGGTCGACCTGTTCATTTCGTCGAACACCAGCTCGCCGTTGGCTTCGACCGCCACCAAAGCCAATGGCAGCTACGCTTTTTTGGGGCTGGCGCCGGGTTCGTACAAGCTCGAGTTCACGGGCGCCGGTTTCGCGCAAGTCTGGTACCCGGACAGCACCTCCGCGGAAGGGGCGGGCGCCATCGAGCTCGTCGCCTCGCAGGCCAAGACCGGGACCGACGTTCGTCTCGGGGGGCTGCCGGCGAGCGTCTCGGGAGGTGTCACCGGCCCCGCCCCGGGCGGCGCCACGGTGGCCCTTGAAGTCGCGAGCCCCAATTCGGCGCTGAACTCCGCCGTAGTGAGTACCGCCATGACCAATGCGTCGGGGAACTTCTCGCTGGCCAACGTCCCATCGCCGGCCCAGTACCGCCTTGTGGTGAGCAAGCCCGGTTACGCCACGGCCACGCAGGAAGTCGACCTGGCCAGCGGGGAATCAGACACCGGTGTGAGCCTGCTCCTTCAGCTTGGGGACGGGTCGGTGGCGGGCACTGTCTCGGGCGCCGCGGGGCCTCTTGGCGGGGCCACCATCAGCGCCACCGACGGGAGCGGCGGGGCCGGCGTCACGGCGTCAACGGTTTCGCTTACAAGCGGCAAGGTCGGGAGCTTCGTCGTACGGAACTTGCCCACGCCGGGGAGCTACACGGTTCTCGTCACCGCCCCGGGTTACGCCAGCCAGACGCTCAGCGTGTCTCTTTCGGCCGCGCAACAGCTGACGGGCCTGGCTGTCGTCCTCGGCCCGGGGCAGCGGGACGATCGCCGGCAAGGTGGTCCTCGGCGGCAGCGCCCCCGCGGGAGGCGTAAAGGTGACCATTAGCGGTGGCCCCATCTCCATCACGACGGCGACCCTCAGCGAAGGCAAAGGGGCCAGTGGCGCCGGGACGTTCGAGGTAACGGGGTTGCCGGCCCCGGCCATTTACGAAGTCACGTTCTCGCGGTCCGGTCTGCTCAGCGAGACGCGGGAGGTCCAGTTGCTCCCCGCGGGGGCACCGGATCCGCCGTCTGACCCCAAGCCCTCCGGGTTGAGCGCCCTGGACGTGAGCATGGTCGCGGCAACAGGGGAAATCTACGGGAGGGTCACTGACCAGGGCGGTAAAGCGCTCCCCGGCATCGGGGTATCCGTCAGCTCGGGTCGCACCACGTACGCGGTCACCTCGGTGGACCAACCGGTCGCAGGCGAATACGAGATAGACGGCCTGGGCCCGGTACGTACACGGTCACTTTCGCCAGGCCCGGGGCCAACCCGACTTCGTCCGTGGTGACAATTTCGGCCGGCGAGCGGCTGCGTTACAACGCCGTACTGGCCCGGCCGGCGTCGGTCGACGGCTATGTGTCCATGTCGTCCAACGGGAGGACGGTGCGGCTGGCCGGGGCCATGGTGACTCTTTACCTTGCCTCTCAGTACCCCTCGGTCGCCCTGCTCAGTACGACGACCGGTCCCCACGGTTACTACGCGATCTCCGGGTTGAACGCGCCGGAACAGTACATCGTCCAGTTCTCTTACCCGCCTGGCACTCCTGGCCGCCAGACGGTCGAAGTGACGCTGGCCCCGAGCCAGCAAGCCCACTTGCCGACCGTGGTGTTGAACGGCGCCGAGGAGCCTCCGTCCGCGCCCACGGCCACGGCCACGGTCCCCGGCGGGGGCCCCAGCACCAGCGGGCCGCGGGCCACGGTGGCGGTCCCCACCACTGCCACCCCTAATACAGGGGCGACGGTGGCGGTGACCGGGGCAGCTCAGCCCAAGAGAGAGACCACCACTGCCTCTTCGACTACGCTCGGGAAAACCACCCAGGCGCCGACAACAAAGGTGCCGGTAACCACCACTGCTCAGCCGACGACCACACGTTCCTCCGCCGGCACCACCGCGTCCCGTAGCACCACAACGACGCAGAGCGCGACTACGGGGTCCGGCACCACGAGTACGTCCCCGACGAACACCACGTCGCCCGTCACGACCACCCGTCCCGTCACGAGTACGACCAGGCCTACCACCACTACGGCTCTGAGCACTACGACGGCATCTTCCACGACGGTACTGTCCCCCGTCCCGACGGTCTCGGTCCCGCCGGCGACCTCACTCCCAACGGTCGCCGCGACCACGACGGCTCCCGCCACCTCGAGCACAACCACCTCGGTCCCGGCGACGACGACAACTGCGCCGCCCCCCGCACCGACAACGACCGCGCCCACTACCACCGTGCCCCCTCCCACCACGACCACGACTACACCGCCTTCGGCGACTACTACGTTGCCCGTGGCCACAACGTTCTCCAACAATCTGGGGTGAAAGGTGGCACCGATAGTCCCTGACGACGCTGACGCCAACGGTAGCCCGAACGGGGAAGACGGCTACGGCCCGCCTCAGGCGCCAGCGTTGGCCATCAACATCGAGCCAGTCCAGGTCACGCCCGGAGAGCTGGCCGAGGTCAGACTGGCGGTCCGCAATGACAGCGGCGTGCCCGGCCTACTTCAGCTCGAGATCCTCGGCCTGGCCCCCGACTGGACCGAGGTGCCGACAACCCGCACCCCGCTCGCCGCTGGCCAGACGCTGACAACAAGCATCGGCGTGAGGGTGCCGGCCGGCTACCCGTCCAGCAACCTGCGGGCGGCGGTGCGAGCCAGTTTGCTGGGCCCGGACAGCGGCACCCGCATGGCCAGGTCGTCGACGGGCGATCTTCTCCTCCAGGTGGCTGAGACAGGTTTGCTCGACGCCTCGATGCCCGATGAGGTTTTCGGGTCTTTCCACGGCCGTTTCGTAGTCTCGGTCCGCACCCGCGGCCGCGAACTGCAGCACGTGGAGCTCTCCGGTTCCAGCCCTGTGGGCGCCCGGGTCAGCTGGTCGGAGGCCGAGTTGAGCCTGCTACCCGGGGCCGAGGAAAAGGTCCGGGCGGAGGTCGACCACAAGCGAGGCCTCACCGGGCCGCCCAGGCGGGTGCCTTTTAGCGTCAAGGTGCAGGGGCGCGGGGCGCCGGTCAGTCTTAGCGCCACGTTCGTCCAACGGCCGTGGCTGTCGGCCTGGCTCCTGAAGACGGCAGCCATTGTGGCGACAGTGCTGGTGATGGCGACGGCGGCGGTTTTGATCGTCCTCAGGCTGACTACCGTTTACGCCCCCAAGGTCACCACACCACCGACAGTCAGTGCACCCCCGACGGTCAAGTTCCGCGTCCGATCTCACGGTCTCGGGAGCACGTTGAAGAAGGGCTCCGCAGCTACTTCCAACAACTCCACGGCCAGTCCGGGGACCGGGACGACGGTCGCTTCGACAGTGCCGCGCACCGGCACCACGGCGACCGGCACCACGGCGAGCGGCACGACTGTGGCGGGTTCGACTGCGACGGGTTCGACTGCGACGCGTTCGACTGCGACGGGCACCAAGGGAGCTGCCACCTCGGCCACGGGCGCGGCCAGCCAGACGTCGACGGGTGGTTCGACGACAGCCCCGACCGCTTCGACGACAGCCCCGGCTGCTTCGACGACAACAGCGGCCTCCGGAGCTAACGGCAACGGCGGCACAACCGGCGCGGCGGCGGTCCAAATGGTCTCCATCAGCGGTCAAGTCACGGCCGCGGCGCCGGCCGATGTAACTGTGACCGTTCAACCGGCGTCATTGGTCAACGAGCAAGCCGGGTCAGGGACCGGCGGCACAGGGCCGTTCGGACGTCCTGTTTCGACCAGGACGATCGGCGACGGTTCGTTTTCGTTCTCGAAGCAGTTCGCTTCACCGGCCGACTATCTGGTCACTTTTTCCAAGCCCGGGTACTCGGCTCAGAAATTTGTGGTGGCCGCCTCCGGGTCCGCCATCCAGCTGATGGTCAAATTAGCGCCTGAACCGGGGAGTATCTCCGGCCGCGTCAGCGGGCCAGCGGGCCCCCTGGGCGGTGCGACGGTCAGCGTGAGCGACGGCTCCGTGCGGGTGACGGCCCGGACCGTGACCGTCGGCGCCGTTGGCACGTGGTCGATCACGGGCCTCAGCACGCCGGCTAGTTATCTCATAAAGGCCAGCGCGCCCGGCTACGGTGCCTCGACCAGGCTCGTCGTCCTCGGGGCGGGTGGCAGTTCCCCGACTGTCGACCTGTCCCTCCAACCCGGCGTCGCTTCCCTCGTGGGCCGGGTCGCTTCTGCCAGTGGGCCGGTGGGCGGCATAAAAGTCACCGCCACCAACGGCACCGTAGTCCAGTCCGTCACGACACTTACGGGAGGGGGCGGCGCCGGTCAAGGCATAGTCGGGACCTACGTCATGCCGGACCTACCCGTGGGGGCGCCCTGGACAGTCACGGCATCGGGCAACGGATGGGTCTCGCAAACCCGGGAGGTGGTACTCGACAGCCCTGCGGTGGAGCGCAGCGGTGAAGCCACCGCCAACTTCGACCTCTCGACGACCTCCTCGACGGTTACCGGAATGGTTGAAAGCGGGGGGGTAGGGCTGGGCGGAGCCGACGTCGTCATGAAGAGCGCAGGCCGCACGTACTCGGCTCTCACGGCGACGTCACCGCGGCCGGGGTCGTTCCACTTGTCCAACGTCGCTCCGGGGCACTACCTGATGACGTTTTCTCTATTCGGGCACAAGAACCAGGTCGTGGAGGTCAACGTGGCCTCGGGACGGGAGACGGTAGTCCCGACGGTCCAAATGCCGGCGGTCAGCCCTACCAGTTTGAAACGAGCGCAGATAACCGGTGCCGCGGTCGACGTGGCGACCGGCCAGGCTGTCACCGATGGGACTGCCTCGGTGGAAGGCCTGGCATCGGCCTCGGCACCGCTCGGTCCTCACGGGTCGTACGTCATAACCGGCCTCGGCCCCGGGATTCACAAGGTCCGTATAACCGCGCCCGGTTTCGAGCCGGTGACCGTGATCGTAGAGGTCCCGATGAACGCTATAGCTACTGCGCCCCGCGCCCTGATGCCTCCGCTCGACACGTTGAGCGGGACCGTCAGGAGCAATGACGGCAGCGTGGTACCAGGTGCGTTCGTCAGCTTGACGCCCACCCCGAGCAGCGAGAAGTGCGGCAAAGCGTCGAACCCCGGCCTGGCTCCTACGGCCCCGACCAGGGGGCCGCAGGGTTCTGTGCCCGGATGTTACGCCGGCCCCCACGGTGGCTACCTCATAGTGGGCCTTCCTCACGGCCAGTACGCAACGGTCGTCGAGAGCCCCCATCCGCCAGGCGCCGGCGATCATGCCGCCCCTTGCGCGCCCGGCCAAAGCCACCCGTGTGCTTTTTACGACAGCTGGGCCCCGACGAGCGGGAGCGTGTCTCTCGCTCAGGGCCGCGACCAGACCGTGAACATTGACATGAACGTTTATGGTCGGCTCCAGGCCGGGGCGCTCACGCCTGGCCCGGGCGGCGCCATGGTAGCCGTGGCTCCAAGCATTACAGTGACCGGGCCGTTCACGTGCAGCGGCGCCCCCGTCTCGTATGCGACCGCCACCTCCGGTGCAGGTGCTGCGGTGCCGTGCCCGACAACGACCACCGCGGCCCTGGCGGCCAGCGCCGAAGCCGCCCCCTCTGGTGCTCCCCCCGCCAGCGGTACGCCCGGCGCCCCGACGTCCAACTGCGAAAAAGACGGCGAGATCACAGAAGTTCTCAGCCCCGCAATTACCGGAGGGGTCGCTCAGGCCGTGCTTTTCCAGGGTTTGCCGCCGGGCCAGTACGACGTTTGCTTCGGGGGGGCGGTCAACTCCGACGGCCAACCGGTTACCGCCGTGACGGAGGTGGCGGAGATCGCAATATCCGCCAATACAACTTCGAAGCTCCAGACGGTGATGCTGCCGTCCGCCGTGACCATCAGCGGTTCTCTGGCCTACCGCGCCAACGGGGCCTTGACGCCACTGATCTGTACCCCGGCGCCGGGCGCCGCGTGTTCTCCGGGGACGGTGACCGCTACGTGGCAGTATTACGACGCCGCATCGAACCCACCGGCGCTGCTGACAGGCGTATTCACGACCCAGGTCAACTCGAGCGGTTCCTTTGTATTCTCGGCTATTCCTTCAGGGGAGCGGATCGTCTCCCCGAGCCTCGACCTCCAGGTCACGGCCGGCGGTTTCGTGCCGTTGGCAGAAAACAACGTGCCAGTGCCGTCGTGTTCGGCCACCAGCAAGGCGGGCGCGTCTTCAGGCGGCTGCCGGCCCGGGTACCTGGCCGACATCACTCTGTCACCCCTCGCCGACGCGGTGGACGGCGAGGTAGTGCTCCGCACCGGCGCAAAGTCGACTGATACGGCTGCCGCCGACCTGAGCCGCGTTACCGTCTCGGTGGAACAGGAGAACGGGGCTACCACTCCCGTCAACGCCACTGTAAATGGTCGGGGGCAGCTCGTCTGGGACGACCCCAACACCGGCGAGCCCGGTTGGGCGGCACCGGGAGCCTACAAGTTGGTGTTCACTGCAGCCGGCTTTGTCCCTGTAACGATCGACAAATTGGTGGTACCGGTCGACAGCAGCTGCAGCGCGCAACCCTGCGCCACTATCAGCGTGGGCACTGTCACCTTGATGAAAAAGGCACCTTGATGAAAAACCTTGATGAAAAGGGCGCCTTAATCAGAGGGCCGCCTTAATAAAGGGGCGAGGGTGACAAACTTGGCTCGGCGGCCTGTGCCTGGTCGCTCGGGTCGGCGGGTGCGGAGACCGATCGTTGCCGGGCCTTCTTCGTCGCCGAGAGGGCTCCGGCCACGGCCAGGACAACCATCGACGCGTAAAACGCCGAGCGCAGTCCGGTCGTAAACGATACCGCCGCGCTGCCGCGCAGTCTTGCTCCGTCGGTGAGTATGGCAAAGGCCAGCCCACGGGAGATCCACCGGGAGCCTGCCAGTATGGCAGCCGAGAAAGAAAGCACCAGCCCAACGTTGAAAGCGGTCCGCAGGCAACCCGAAGCGACGCCGAAGGCCTCGGGCTTGATAGCCCTTATGAATGCCGCTCCGTTGGCGGGCCAAAAGGCGCCCGCGCCGATGCCGTTCAATGTGCTGGCGGCTACAACCACCCAGAGGCCGGTGGAAAGCGATAGGCGTGAGTACACGAAGACGGCGCCGATCTGGGCGGCTATACCCACTGTGGCCGGGATAACGGGCCCTGCCCTGTCCGCTATCCACCCGGCCAGCGGGGCGACGGCGCTGCCCACCACGAGAGCGGGGACCAGCAGCAGGGCGGCGTGTATGGGGGTCAGGCCGCGAGCACCTCGAAGGAACATGACCACCATAAGCGCCACCACGAAGGTACCAAGGCACTGGAGCAGTGAAGCCAACAGGGTGGGGGTGACCGCGGGGCGCGCAGCAACGACAAATCCAGCATGGGCTCGTCTACCCGTCGCTCCACCACAACGAATGCCACCAACATCACCACCCCGCCGGCCAGCAAGCCGATAGTGACGGCGTCCGGGGAAAAAGTAGCGAGGTGCAATCCCGCCGTCGTGGTACTGAGGGAGGCGGTAACCAGGCGTGTTATGCCGCCGAGAAGGCCGAAAAGACCGAGCCCCAGGGTGACGATGCCGATGGGGTCGAGGCGGTCTTCAGGGCGTTGGCCGACATCTTTGAGGACCATGAACGCCAGTGCTGCCGTTATGGCCGCCAGCGGGACATCGACCCAGAATTCCCATGGCCACGAAAGGTACGTGACGAGGGCGGCGCCAATCAAGATGCCCAACACGGCGCCGATGCCCCAGCCCACTGTGCCGAAGCCGTAACCCCGGTTTCGGCGGTCTGGCGGGAGAATGTCGGCGATAATGGCACCGCTATTGGCGGCGATGAGCGCGCCGCCCACGCCTTGCAAGCCTAGAAAAGCCAAAATCGAGGGTTGGTCCCACGCCAGCGCACAGAGCGCGGAGCTCACCAGGAAAATGACGGTCCCGATCTGGAACATCCGGGCGCGACCGAACGTGTCGCCCAGTCGCCCTCCTTGAATGGCGAGGACCGTCATGACCAGCAGGTAGCCGACCATTACCCAGATCATCGACCCGAGGGTGATGTGGAGGCTACGCGCCGTCTGGAACAGCCCCAGTGTCAGGACCGTCGCGCTCACCGCCGCCATCAGCACTCCGATCGTCACGGCGGCAATGCCTAGCCCCTGATGGGTACTGGTGGCGCGGAAGCGCTCGGGCAGCGGTGGCGGCGGTGCGACCTCTATCTCGGGTGGGGCGGCCAGATCCAGGATTGTCGGGGCCGGCTCACGGGGACGGAGTTCCGACCCACAACGGATGCAAAAGAAATTGACGACCAGGTTGGGTTCGACGCAGACGGGGCAGGCGATCTGCTCCAGCGTGGCCCGGCCCTCGGTGCCAGGCAGCCGGCGCAGGCCCACTTCCCCGGGGCGGGCACTAACCACTGCGACCGTTGTAGCCCGGTTGGCCCAAAACAGCGGGTAATCGCAAGTCTGGCAAAATCCGCTGGCGTCCCTCTCGAGCTCGTCGAGACGGGCCCTCGTGTTGCAGGTAGGGCAGATCACATCGATCGCCAACGCATTATCTCCCTTCCAAAGCGCCGAGGCTCCAGATTTCGCGTTCGCCTATGACGAGCGCGACGCTTGCATTCGCAGGGACCTCGTCTCTCACGAACTCGAGAAAGGCGGCTTCCGGCAGCCATCCGGTGCTTTCCACCCTGATGTTCACCTCCGGCCTCCGAATGCCCTCCTCCCCCTGACGGAAAACGCCTCCGTTATCAGCGATCTCGACGGCCCCGCCGGTAATAAGCTCGAGGATCCCCTTTAATCCCTGCTGAGTGCCCCTCCATCGGAGCAGCTTCGAGGCCGCCCGCACCAGGTGCCGCTGATACGTTTCGTCGAGTGAGGGGTTGATGGGAGGCAGGGCAAGCCAGCCGGCCATGAAGCGGACCATTGACGGTGGCGCTACGGCGGGGTCGACGATATTGCCGAGGTTGTCGATGCCGTCCAGGTAGGTACCGGCCTCTTCCTGGAAGATCGAGACGAACCGGTAGAAGAAATCGTCGTCGAGCATCCCGACGGGGAGCTGGTTCACGAGCCAATCAGCGCGCCGGCCCGTGGCGGAGGAAGGCTGCCCCGTCGGACCGGTAACCACGATGCCGGTAGATGATGGGCTGGCCGAAGATAGAGCCGACGAGGTGGTGGCGAGCGGCACCGGCAGACCTTTGGCCTCGTCCGGAGCACTGCCCGACACGTCGCTACCCGACACGTCACTACCCCGGCCGTCATTGCCCGATACGTCATCGACGGTCATTTCACGACGACCACACTGTGGCTGGGCAGGGCGAAGCGCGAAGTTTGCGCCGGTTCTTCCTCCAGGATCGGTAGTGGCTCGGGCGCAGAGAAAAAGCGAACGGTCGTCCAGACGAACGACTTCCCTGGCCGGTCCATAACGCCTCCCCGTGCGCAGGTCGCACTCGAAGAGGAGCACTTCGTCCACCCGCTCGATGGCGTCGACGCCTTGCAGTAAAAGCTGAGCTATCGGGGCGGTGTTGAGGTCCGTGTCCCACCGCCACCCCATACCCTCGGGGCCACCTGAGAGCGGGTTGACCCAGTGGTAGAGGATGTGGAGGGCCTCGCTTCGAGCGCGCGTCAAGGTTTCGTCGCTGGCAGTGGGCAGCGCGCGAAGATGGCACGCCACCGTTACCCCCTGGTAGTAGGGCGTAGCGATCTCGATGCTCGCCCCGAGCAAACGGCGGGGCTCCAGGTAGTTCTGGATGCGTTCGACGAGCCCGTCCGTAAGAGCGAAGTCGTCGATGCGCTGGCTTTCCGGCTCCCGGCGCACCTTCGGCACTATCAACAGGCGCACGGGACCTCCGGGGCTTGCGGGCCGAGGCAGCGGGCCCTGGCGACCTCCGTGGACGCTTCAGTGGCCAAGCGCTCGTAGTCACGGGGGGTCACGGCCCGCTGCCTGGTGCGAAGGCTGAACGGGGCACGTTTCTTGGCCTCGCTCACCGTCTCTGCGTCCGCTCCGCCCCTAGCGGGGGCGATATTGCTGACCCGGTCGATAAAGGCCACCGTTGAGCGCAGGCTCGTCAACGTTTCGGCGCCGAGGTTGCCCTCGGAACCGCCTCCGTGGCGGTAGGACAACATGGTGATCTCGGCGTTCGGTGGCGGGACCCTCCCGTGCTGGTGCCAGCTCCCGTCGGCATAACGCACCCTCGGCCCGAAATGCATTGTCCCCGTCCCGCTGTCCAGCACATAATGCTGGTCCTCCGGGAGCGACCCGGTGAAGTCTTCGACCTCCTGCCAGTTCTGAGCCAGGGCGCCCGTACCTACCCGGAGGACTTCGCCCCCTCGGCGCGGGAGCACGGGCGCGTACCGCAGCGGGAACGACTGCCCCGGCAGGGCATTGGACCGCCCCAAGATCTCGGGGCCGTACCTGACGGAGTGCTCGGCCAGCGTCGACCCTCCGAGGGCGTCGACGGTGACGGACCGTAGCTCCGGGGAGGCCCTATAGCTGGGCTCGCCCGGCGCCGTCCGGGTCATGACCACCCGGAACCAGTAGGCGCGGGTGCCGCCCAGGGCCAAGGGCTCGTGTGTATGTGGGAAGAGCAGGATGACTTCCCCATCCCGGTTCAGCCCCCCGGTCGTGTCGGAGTAAGCGGGCACCGTAACCCAGGCCTCACCTGACCAGGTTTCGGATACCAGTGGTGGCCTGGAAGGATAAATCCCATAGCCGGCGGGGTTACTGGTGGACACCCTGAAGCGCACAGCGGTACCGGCCAGGCTGGCCGCAAAACCGAGGTAAAAGGCGTCGCCCGGGAGCGGCACGGGCTCGGAGGTAAAGCAGCGCAGGGTGGAGCCCGGGAAGCGAAGGTCGTCCCAGGCGTCTGTAAGCAGTTCCGTGCTCGAGCCGCCCCGGCCGGTCTTGGCCGCGATCAACTCGGGCGGGGCGATAACGAGGTCCTCTATCGTTTCGAATATGACCGGTGCGCCGTCTACTGCCGGGCCCCTACCTGAGTACCTGCCTTTACTGTCACCGGTTGCGGGAGAACGGTCGAAAGCCAGAATGTCAGATCGGCCTGTGCGGACGTGGGGGGGAAAGGGGCGACGCCCATCAGCTCGAGGAACTTGGTATAGAAACGGTCGGGTACCTGATTGAGGCGGTAGAGCAGCATCTCGCTCATCCATGCAAAAAGCTCTATCAGGGCAACGCCGGGGTCGGACAGGTTGTGGTTGGTCCACTCAGGACAGTATTTCGGGATCAGCAGTTTGGTCTCGTCGACGATGTCCTGGAATGTCCGGTCGTCGAGGTTTGGCGCTTGAAGTGACAATTATCTACGGTTCCTCTCGCGGTATTACGTAAAAGGGGTAAACGAGGTTGCGGCGGTCGTTGGTAGAGCGGACCCTGTAGGTTATCTGGATACGGACGACAGAAGCGTCACGCCCGTCCGGGACGCATTCGACGTTCTCCACGTCGACGCGAGGTTCCCACTGTGCGATCGCTTCTCTCGTGGCGGCTTGCATGAGCCCGAGAGTATTGAAGTTCACCGGCTCGAATACCAGGTCCCATATACGGCAGCCAAACTGTGGCCTCATGAGCCTCTCTCCCGGCGCCGTAGACAGGATGACCCTCATGGACGCGTCCAGGTCCTGAGGGCCGCGCGTCAAGCGGATACTGCCATTGGCGCTCACTCCCATGGGGAAGGCGAAGCCTCTGCCCACAAACGAGGGGACCGCCAGGTCGGCGGGGTCCTCATGCGCCTGGAGAGGGCTGGCAGGTCCATCAGGCCCACGACGGTCAGGCGTCGCCCTGTCCGGCGGCCGCCTCGGCGGCTGGTCAGGGACCAGGCTATTTTCGGGTGGTGACATCTTCCGTTCTTCTCAGTTAGTCGGTTCTTTTCAGTTGACCTGGTCTTGTCAGTGGATCAGGTCCTTTTGGTCGATCAGGTCTCTTCAGTTGATCTGGACTATGCCGCCCTTGAGAGCGGCTGTGCCTTCGCCCTCCAGTTGCAGAATGGCGCCCTTCAAGCTGGCCTGGCTTTGCCCTTGCATCTGGAGCTGTGTATCAGCCGAGATGTTGACCTGAAGACCGGAGAGCTTGAGGTTCTGGTCAGCCTGTACCGTTATGTTGGTACCTTTTATCGTCACATCCCCGCTCTCCGAAAATGCGACCTGCGTGTTGCCCGCCTTTATCGTCAAGGGCTGGCCAGAAGGGATCTCCAGGTTGGTGGCTTGTTTGGTCACTTTGAGGGTGTGCTGCTGGCCCGCCAATTGGAGCAAGAAATATTGGTCCTCGGGGCTTTCGCCGTCGGAAAGCTCCCAGACATGGCCGAGGCGTGAGGTGAACCGACGAGCGGAGACTTTACCGTCTTTGACGGTCCAGTCCGGGATGCTCGACTTCGTGCCGAACAGCCCCCCCATGATTATGGGCTGGCGCGGGTCTCCGTGCTCGAAGCCCACTAGCACCTCGTCGCCAACCTCCGGAATTATGACGTTCCCCCTGCTAGCTCCCCCTCCGGAGGTAAGGATGCGGCCCCAGGCGCTTTCCTGGGAGGGATCAAGACCAGGGAAGCGGACTTTGACCCGGCCCATCTGTTTGGGATCGTTTATATTTGTCACCTCGCCCACCACCATGCCGGGATGGTGGGTCGCCGGCCCCTGGAGCGGGCCGTACCGGCCACCGCCCTCAGCGGGCGCCAGCGAAGTCTGGCCCCGCCCGCCGGACCAAAACCGGGTCAAAAAGCCCCGGCGAGCCCGGTAGGTGTGCTCCACTCTGGTG
Organism: uncultured Acidimicrobiaceae bacterium; assembly: GCA_963754115.1. Classification (GTDB taxonomy): domain Bacteria; phylum Actinomycetota; class Acidimicrobiia; order Acidimicrobiales; family Palsa-688; genus Fen-671. Next base: position 138,975 of record CAVWFC010000013.1, read on the forward strand.
ACCGGGTACGTCCCGGACAGAGGACCGGCGTCGGTGACCTGTACCGTCGTACCCAGTTTGACGCCGGCGTCGACATCCGTTATCCCGGTTGCTCGCACTGAACTTGTTGTTGCCCAATCGAGGAGCGCCTGGCTCAGCTGAACGACTTCCTCCTGGTTGCTACCGGCCAAACCGGCTGTTACAAGGCTGGCGGTGCCGAAGGCGCTGTCGGGGCCCGACACTACATCTGCGAGGTCCGAGCTGGAAGACAGCGTGGCGGTGCTGGCGGTAGCGGTCAGGGTTTGCTGGCCGTCGCGGTCCCAACCATAAACCTCGACGCTGCCCGGCGTGCGTCCCGACGCTCGGACCGAGAAGCTGCGGAGGGTGTCGCCGAGCCTCAGCTGGACAGTGTTACCGGCAGCGGGTTTCTTGAAATAAAGCGTGGTCCCCTCGACCCACCAGTCAAAACCGCAACGGCTGGCCATTTCGTCCAGGAAAGTGAGGTCCGAGCTCACCTGGAGTATGTAGTCGAGCGTCAGCGTCGAACTGTCGGTCGACGCAGTAAGGCCGGAGGCGGTCGCTAATTGGGACACTACATCGGGGTACGACATTTGCAGGTAGGTCTTTACTTTGGACCCGCGGGCCATGCGATGGCTCTTGTCGAGCGCCACTACAAGCAGCTCGGGTTGCTCGCCCTCGGGCTGCTCGACCGCGAAAGTGGTTGCTTCTGCGTCTATGAGCGTCCCTGCTTGGGGCAAGGTCACGCTGACGGCGGTACCGAGGCTAACCTCACCTCCCTTTGTAAGAACATACCCGGGGTCCGCAAAGCGTAAGGTCACCTGGCCGCTGGCGCGTAGCTCGAGCTCCACCTTGCACTCCAGCAGGGCTTGTTGCCAGGCTGCGGGCAGCTCCTGGCCGCCGAAACTGATCGTCGGGGCGAGCGTTATCGGCACCGGTACACGCGTCCCGTCGACGTAGGGGCCGACAGCTACCGGTTGGCCGGTTGCGGCACAATCTTGCGTCGGCGTGGTAGCTACCAACCGGTCGTTCGAGCAGGCCAGGGCGCACCAGCCGGCGACGGTTCGTGGAAGTGGTGCTCACGTGAGTTTGGGGATCGCCAGAATGCGCCCGGGGCGCAGGGCCATCGGGTCCTCGATGCCATTGAGCTCCGCAATGAGCCTCCACTGCGTCGGGTTTCCGTAGTAGGTGGCCGCGATGCGGTCCAGGGTCTCCCCCGGCTGCACCCGGTGCGAGCGTTGCGGCTGGGGCGTCCCCGACGTCGGGTTTTGCGGGCCGAAGACCTTGCCGTCCTCGTATTGCGTAAGAGTGAGGTCCACGTCGGCGCGGAGCGGGACACCCTGGCTCGAGAAATACGTGAAGCTGACAGACGCCGATGAGACGACAGCTTTGAACGAGTGCATGCTCCCCCAGTGGAACTGGACCCACGGCGGGCGGGCATTGTTGGTGTTCTCGTCGCTGCCAGGCAGGGACGTATCTATCTCCATGAGCGCCATGAGCTGGTCCGTGTAGCTCGTCACCGGCTTGCCTTCATCGGTGGTGTCGAAAAACAGGCGGAGTGACATCGAGCCTGACTGGGCTCCCGTGTAATTGAGCGTCGGCACCCCTTTTCCCGGCATGTCGGGCGCCGACCAACTGTTGCTCCGGCTGAAGCTCAGCTCGGTGGGGTTGAAGAGGCAGGGGATCTGGTCGCCCTTTTCGGGTTGAAGGAAGGCTTTTTGCGCGTTTTGTGCCATCAGAAGACGTCCGGCCTCAAGAACAGGCCTCGCCTTTCCAGTTCGTCCAGCCGGCGAGCGGCCAGTGCTTCCGCCAGCATGTCGAATTGTTCAGCGGGAGAAGGGCGTTCCGACGTCTCTTGAGGGAGGTGGCGGGCCGTCTCGGTCGTATCGCTCCTGCGGGTCGTCTCGCCCGTCCTGGGGCCCCGAAGGGGACGATCGTCCCGCCCGTGCCGGTCCGCTCGTCGGTTGTCGGGACGAGGCGCATCATGTCGGTCATACCGGCCGTGTTGCCGAGGTGGTCATTCCAGCCTTTCGTCGAGAACGCCGTTGTCGAAGGGGTTGAGCCTGCCGTTGAACGGGCCAGGTTAGGGAGGCTCGCCGAAAAAGCTCGGGCCACGAGGCTCGCGCCCGGTGTTGTCTGGACGAGCGACCCGGCTGCCGCGGGAGGAACGCTTGTGGCACCGCCGGAGCTGAGGGCAGCCTTTCGTTCGTTCCGTCGTCTGGTGCCGGCGGCGTGCTTTGGTGCAGCTAGCGCATTCATGGCATGTAGTACGGGCAGATAGTCGGTCCCGGGGCCCTGGCCCGTTAGCGCCCGTACTCACGCTTGCGGCACGCGGACAGAGGCGCTCACGGCTCGCTGTAATTTCGTTGTCCCCGTAATGGAATGGCCAGACCTCGCGGCGGTGGCTTGCAGAGCCAGTCCTGTCGTTTCGCCGCCAAGGTGCCCGCGGCCGTCGCCCGTCTGCCCCGTCTCGCTCTGTCCACTGACCGCCATCAGCGGCCAGGCGGGCATTCTTGGTACAGGGCGGCGCGGCGCCGACGTCACAATGTCCGGTGTTCTGCCGTTTGCCGTGCTCGTGGCCGGCATTGCACTGCGATTTGCCGCGCTCATTGCCTGCTGGGTTCTTTGAGCGATGCCGGTGATGCCAGTGCCGGAGCGGTGCGCAGACGGCACCTTATTGCCACGGAGACCGGGGCGCGAGAGGCCACTGGATGTAAGGCCAGGGCTTGCGGACCGGGTGCTCGTGGGACGGGTGTTCGTGGAACGGGCGTTTTTGAGCCTGGTGCTCACAAGCGGGGCACGCCGGCGAGCGGCGAGCATCGCGCCTGTGGCAACTAACCCGGCGCCCGTCGAGCCCTCGATCAGGTGGGGCGTGCTCATGGCGTTTGCCATGCGAGTTGCGCCTGGCGAGGAAGGACGGGTGAGGTCCGCAGCGGTGCGGTGGGCCCGGGTGGGGCCAGCGCTCATCAGGTCAGCCGGTGTTGACGAGGGACCGATAGCGCGGGCGCGGATGGCTGGGCCGCCAATGAGCCGGGCGCCAATGAGCCGGGCGCCAATGGGCGGGGGCTCAATGGGGCGGGCGTCAATCGGGCGGGCGTCAATGAGCCGGCCGGCACCGAGCCCGGCGCCAATCGGCCGGGCACTTCTGAGGCTCTTGCGGGGCGGGCGAACGCCCTCCACCGCTTTCTTCGCGACGGTTGCCGACCGGGTCCCGGCTGGTCCGCGGAAGGGCCGACCGGCTGAACTCGTGAAGGCGACGCCCGGGACCATCGGAACGAGAGTGAGCCCAAGGTGGTGGACTGGCCCCGGCTGAGGTCGTCCCGAGCCTCCGATGGCCGTCCGTTGAGCTCGTGGCCACGAGTGACCGACTGCGGCTTCAGAGCTCTGCAAGAGTCCGGTCAGGGCCACGCGACGATGGGCAGGGCCCCGAACCGAGAAGAGCGGCACCGGTAGCCGACGACTTGGCCATGGTGCCGCGGAATTGGCCCTTCCATGGGGCAGGTGGTGGACGGGTGCGACACCAGCGGACCGGCTCGAAAGACCAGTCGGGCCGGTCGGGGCTCCGGCTGGGCGGTGCGCCAGCCGGACCAACCGGGTTGCTGCGGCAGCGGATAGCGAGGTTGTGGCTGACGTTGAGCCCGCGGCGCCAGGGATCGTGGTGACCGGGCCCGGGTGAAAAGTCGTCGATCCGCGCCGTGGTGGCGCTACTTCGCTCTTGATCGGCGTGCGTATGCCCGACCGCGCACTAAGGGCGCCAGTGCGGCCGACGCTGAGCGCCCTCGCTGCAACGGCTGCTCCTGAGACGCTCCCAACCAATCCTGTCGCAATACTGCGCGCACCGATGTGACCGCGGCTTCTGAGACCCGCGCTTCTGAGACTTGGGCTTCTGAGACCGGCGCTGACCCGACGGGTTTCCATGATGTTCGCTGCGAGAGCCCCGGCTGGCGAGGAAAGGTGTCTTTCGTGCCCGGTCGTTCGGTGGATGCTGGCGACAGAGGTCATGACACCAACGGGCGCCAGGGCGGCAGCGAGTAGCGGGGGAGCGGCCAAGGCTGCGGTCATCAGCTGAGCGCTCGTGCGGACAGCAGTCGTGCGGCGGGCGTGAGGTGGGCGAGCGCTCGTCAGGCCGGCACTCGTCAGACCGGCACTCGTCAGACCGGCACTCGTGAGACCGGGACTTGTAAGGGGGGCCCCGCGGAGTTCGGGCTCATGAACCCGGCGCTCGAAATAATGGCGTGGCGGCGGCTAACGCTCATCGCCGCTGTTAGTGAGCGCGCTAAGCCTGCGCCACCTGTCCTGGGTAAGGTCAGATCGGCCGGCCCACCAGGTACCCCGGTCGCGAGAGTCGTCCCCGCCTGACGGTGTTGCGAGAGTGGAGCCCTTCCCGGGCTCGAGATGGCAGCCCGGTGAACCCGCTCATTTGGCTCGAGCTCGATTCGAAGCTGTCCTTGTCTGCCGACAGGACCAGCCGGCGAGGGCGCAGTGATTGGAGCGCGAGCGGGTGCCGGGCTGGCCGAACCGCGCTGTAATCGGCGGGCCCGGTGGAGAAAGGCGCTCTGAGACGGGGCCGGCTCCGCCCGAGCGCGGCGCTCAGCTGACAAGACTGCAGCTACGCCAAGGTAAGACGTCATTGGCCCGGCCCGCATGGCCTGCAACGGTTCTCGTGGTTCTCGTGACCGGTGCCACGCCCGTGCGCCCTGCTTGACGGGTGTTGCCTTCGGTAGCCGGGCCGCGGCGGAGAAGCCAGGACGTCCGGGTGACAAAGGTCGCCGCACAGGGGCGGGCTGACCGGCGTCCTGCTGACCGGGATCGTGCTGATCAACGTTGTCCTGGCCGAAGTCGTGCTGGCCAGAGCCGTGGCGGTAGCGGTTGGGAAGTGCAAAAGCCGCGGAGCCACGGACCGGAAGCGCTGAGCCTCCGTAATCCCGTCCGCCTTTGGCTGATTGAAGGCGGTCGTCCCTGGTTGCCCGCAGCAGCATCGGCGGCTCGGGGAACGCCGGCGGGTGCGGACGGCGCTGCGCTCCAACAAAATGGGACCGTCCCAGGCCCGGCACAGGGTAGTCGCCGAGCGCGGCCCGACCCGGGACGGGCATCGCTCGGGCCGAGGTGACCTAAAGGCGTGACCAGGCGACCGGGCGGTCGTTTTTGCTGCCGCTGACAGCTTCGCGTCGGGACGCTCTCGCTCATGACGAGCCAATGAGCGGCCAACGGATGACACATCCGGGCCGGTCGTCGAAGCGGGCCTGCCGGCACCCCCAGTCCTCCGGAGCTCACGACGGCGGCCTGACGTGGCCGCGACATTTCGCCAGGGCTGCAGGAGGGCGACCGTCAGGTTTGTAGGCCCAAAGACGTCAATGGCTCTCGGCACGCGGACACTAGTGCCAGAGCCCATCGAGGCGATCGAGGGCGAGTAACGGGATCTCTGTGGGCGAGGTCAACGCGTCGGGGTGAGCGTGCGCCCTTGTCGACGAAGGACCGGAAAATAGCCGGCGCCTGCCGCCTTTCTGAGGAAGACAGCAGGGAGCCTAACGCCGAAGATCGGGCAGCAAAAGCATGAATGTCCCCTCTCTTTACCAGCCGGCCTGGAGCGGTACGGGCGGTCCGGCCGATAGTTGCAGCACCAACTTCGGCGGGCCCTGCCACCCGCCCGGAGGCGGTGTAAGTCGAAGGCCACCTGAATGACCGCTGCCCGGCCAAAGCTCCGGAATGCTCTCCCGCAACTTCGGAATGTTCAGCCACAGCTCCGAAATGCTCTCGCATGGCTCCGGAATGCTCTCCCACATCTCCGAAATTGACCCGTCGTTGCCGTCGCTTCGAAGACAGGGCCCCCCGGCTCCCATGCCGGCTGTCAAGGCGGCGGCCGCGCCCACCCCCACCCTGCGAGCGACGCGCATTCCGACGACTGGCCCGCCGAACACGGGGGAACCGGTACCGGCCCCTGCGAGGCGCCCACGGCGCGATGTCAACCGCGTTACCAGTGGTCCCACCGCCGCCCTGACGGATCTCGCCACCGGCACGACAGGTAGGGTGCTCCACCCTGGCGCGCCAACTGCGCCTCTAGCTGTCTGAGACGGCTCCCGAGCGGCTGAGACAGAGTGCTCTGGCTCTCGGCGTACCGAGCTTTGAGCCCGGCGGCCAGACGATGCCGGCTGCCGGTTTTGTCGAACTCCCTCGAGGGGCATCGGTTGCCGGTGGGTTGCCCTTCGAACGACTGCCGGCTCAGCCGGCGCGACCGTCGTCCGGTGCGTCCCGAGGGTAAACGGGTAGGGCCATAGCGGCGCAGCTGGTGCCACCGCGTGCGATGCCCGCCGGATGGCCACATGGTGGCGTTGTCCTCGAACAAGGCTTCTCTGCAAAGACAAATTTCCTGGCCGGGACAAAGCAGCCCTGCTTCGTCGATGCATCACCGGCCCGGCCGGGCCACCTGCACCCGGGCTCTCGTACGACAGCCGGTGTGACCCTGGACCTATGGCGCTTGGGCCTCTCGCCTCTAAGTCCCTCGCAACAGGCGGAAACAGCGCCGGCACTGTCGGAGCAATCAACATCCTCGGGGCTTCAGGCCCACCATTCGCCAACCGTCGCCGCGCCGGGATAGCGCCTCCCGGGACTGGCCGAAGTGGCCCGCCGGAACTTGCGCTGCCAGTGGTCTCGGCCGCGGTGCGGCCTCGGTGCATGGAGAAAATGAGCGCTGGAGTGGCTCCGGCCCCCAGCACCCCGCCAGCAGTATTTGCCCGGCCGACTGAGGAGGCAGCCACTTCCAGTGCGGCCAACCGGTCACCGGCTCCTGTGCGCTGTACGTTCCGTCTGAGGCCGCCGAGACTGGCTGCGATAGGTGCGGGCATACGCGGCCGTCTTGCGGGGGCGCCTGCCCCACTGTCGCCGCGCTGCTAATAGGGCGTCAGGGCTGGCAGTGGTTGGCCTCCTCTCCCGCACAGCCAGGCGGGCAATTATCGGGCTAGATGTGAGACGGCCGGCCGCGAGGTTGACGCCGCCACCCGCCCACGCTGGCACACGGCGCACCGGCGCTTCGTGACCAACGGCTTCAAGAAAGGTGTGCTGCCCATGGGCCGCCGACGAACCGGTTCTCTCAAAGCCGGCGATCTCCGACGCGGTCCTCCCTGAGCCGACCGCGCGGGGCGCCCGTGAGCGCACGGGTAAACGCGCTTCGAGCCGGCTCGGGCCCGGATTCGGGCACCCCACTTGAGGCAGCCGCGGGGAGCAGAGCCGCCGGCATATCAGTCGACCTGCCGGCCAACCAGGCTCGGCTGACGGAGGCACGGCTGACGGAGGAACGGCTGACGGAACCCGCAACCGGGATGCCTGCGGCACCGGGGTGCTTTCCGGCACTACCGACTGAGCGAGGTGCGCCGCCATTTGGCCAAAGCCGGCTTGCGCCAGGTAGGCCACTGACCTGGCGACGTGCGCCACCACGTGGCCAAAGCCGGCCCACGGCTGGCAGGGATGGCGCACTGGCCCGCTGCGCCCGCAGGGCCGGCGTAGCCTTCAATTGACCGGTTGGTGGAGCCGGTGGAGGTTTGGCTCCGGCGCTCTCTGCCCCCACCTTGAGCCGGTCCCGTGCGCCGACCAACGGGCCGGACCAGCTCACTTCGCGTGGGCTGGAGACGAAGGCGGGCTGGCTGACCATTCGCCTGCTCGCCCCGGCCGGGCCGGTCTGCCGGCCCACCCACGACTGACCGGCCCGGGCCATGGCCATTGGCAGCCCGATCGGCGCCGGCCGGTAGTCGCGTTTGCGTACGCCGGTCATACGCTGCTCGATCTCCCAGAAGCTGCGCGAACGGCGTTCGGCCTCAGAAGCTGAGACGGTGAAATGCCGGCGTTCTCCAGCTACCGGGAAGTATTCGTCCGGAAGACGCACGGGGAGGTTCCCGGTCCGGCCGGCCAGAGCCAGGGAACGCTGCCCGATAACCCGGCGGGTCGCTATGGACCGCCCGATGACGGCGACGAACTGGTTCGTCTCCGCGGCAAGCGAGCCGATCCGGCCGTCCACGCGGGCAACGGCAGCTGGTCCCCGGCGGTGCCCCCAGCTTTGAAAGTCAAAACGCCGGCGTGCTTCCCGGCCAAGTTCGCGCTCCGGGCCGGCGGCATAGGCGGGCTCCCCCTGGCGTGGCTCGAGGCCCTCCATCTGTCCGGGTCGCTCTCTAGCTGGGGATGAAGGTGTTGGAGGAAAATCCGTGATGCGCCACTTCGAGCTCTTCCTGGAGGGCTTCGGCGGAGCCCGAATTGAAACGGGCCCGCTCCAGCGGACAGGGAACGCGCCCTGGATGTCCCAGGAGCGCAACCTGGTGCCGTCGTTACCGATAGCCGTAATGGCGCCCGTGCAGCGTTTGATCTTGTCTCCTGCAGCCGCGAAGCCGTCACCAGAGGAATTCGCTACCCACTGGAAAAGGGCATCGCTGTAGGTGATACCGGACTTCATCACGATGTGGGGCCAGCTGGCCCGCCCGGGGAACTTATGGACGAAGCCGTTCTGCCCTCCCTCCTCGTACTCCTTTACCGCCACGTGCAGCTCCAGGCCGGACACTTCCTGGAAAGCACCGATCTGGACACCGTCCACCTCGAAGAGGAACATCGGGGCGGTAGGCACGATCCCCTTGAAGTCGATGGATTGGTCGCTCACAGAGCCCGCACCGCCTCCCATGCCCGGGTGTTCAGCGCTGCGACCCCGCGCACCAAACGGACCCGGTCCACGTGCTCCAGATCAAGGACGTCGTCCAGCGACCAGTGCAGGTGATAGGCCAGGTAGACGATCTCCTGCCACAACGCCTCAGTTGGGTACTGCATCGTCACGCGCTACTCGGGACCTCCTCGATCGCGGCTCGCCTTCCGATCGGCGCCGGAGCCTCGTCCCCTGTCCCGCCGCCCGTGCCGACGCCGTTGGGCCTTGTGCCGGTCCCTTCCGCGGCTACCGCTTCGTTGGCCGTGGGAGCAGCCGGTGGGTTCGCAGCACGTTCAAGCTCCTCCTGGGCCTCGAGCATGGCCTCGACATCGGCAGGGGTGCCGAAGTTGATGACCCCGTAAAAATCCTGCAAATAGGCCAGGTCCGCCGCAAATAGCCCCTCGATCTCGTGGGCCGTTACGAGCTCGAGCGTGCCCAGGCGGCGGACGACCCGGGCCAGGACGATAATCGTCAGGCGAGGGTCGTCCGCTGAGGATATAGTCGGGTCGCGGAGCGGCTCGAGCTCGTCACGGGCCATCGCCAGGCGCATCAAGCCTCTTTTGTGAAGCGTCCCGTTCTGGTCCAGGTAACCCTTTGGCAGGACGAACTCGTACTCGGTCCGCAGCGCGCTCACTTTTGCTTCACTTGGTGCGCTCGAGTTTTTCGTACTGGACCGTGACCGTCTCCGAAATTGGGTCGTTGCCGCCTACCGTAAAACTGTCGTTGGAAATTTTGGAGGGCCAGGCGTTGTAGAAATTCCAGCGAGAGACTTCCTTCAACGTGGAATCGTATATAACGACGGACCCGTTTTTCCGCTCCGCACTGAGATTGTTAATGGACATCCCCTTGTCACGAATGGTGTTGAACCACTTCCACAGGGCGTCCTGGGTAGCGTCGACCGGCGCCAACCTCTTTACGCTCATCTCGCCGGTCCATTTGGGCTTAGAGAACGCCTTGCGCTGGGCATACTGGCCGTTCGCCAGCTGTTGCTGGATGTCGGAGACCTCGAGCTCGACGTCCAGCCCGCTTATCTCAGACAGCTGGCTGACAACCTCACCATCGACCTCCAGAAAAAAATGGTTAGCTACTAGCGGGTCGCTGCTTTCTACGTTTGTCGCGGGCACCTTGTCTCCTTGATTGAAATGTCGGCCTGATTAAGAGGTAAAGCGGTTAGCTGGCGGTCTGCTTTTGCTGGCTTATACGGAAGATAACGAACTCAGCCGGTTTAACCGGCGCGATCCCTACTTCCACAACGAGCTTGCCCTCGTCGATCGACTGAGGAGGGTTGGTCTCCGCGTCGCACTTGACGTAGAAGGCTTGGTCCGCCGATGCGCCGAATAGAGCACCTGCCCGCCAGAGGCCGGTGAGAAAACCGGTGAGGGTCCTCTTAACACCTTCCCAGAGCTTGACGTCGTTAGGCTCGAAGACCGCCCACTGAGTGCCGTCCAGGATGGTCGTCTCCACCATGTTGAACAGGCGGCGGACGTTGAGGTACCGCCAGTCTGTGTCCGAGGCCAGGGTACGGCCGCCCCAGATGCGGATGCCACGAGTGCCGAAAGGCCGGATGCAATTTATGCCGATCGGGTTGAGGAGCGACTGCTCGGCCTTCGTGACCGGGTAGTCGACGTCGAGGCAGCCGGCAATGGTCTCATTGGCGGGCGCTTTCCAGACTCCCCGCGGTTTCGTCGACGCGCGCGCGCCATACGCCCACGACGTGGCCGGACGGCGGGATCAGCATCTCCGCGTCAGCCCCGTTGGTGGCCGTCGGGTTGTCGACTGCGATCCAGGGGTAATAAAAGGCGGCGAACGCCGAGTCGTACATGGCCACATCGGACCGCCATTCCTTGATCTGTTGCGGGTTCATACCTGGCGGGGAGTCGAGGATGGCCATCCGGTTGCCGTGGAGCTCGCAGTGCGAGATCAGGCTGGTCTGGACCGCCTTCCAGAGGCTGAGGTCCACCGTCTTGTCCGGTTTGGTCGCCGCCGTGATCAGGTCCGGCACGATGACCATCGTCACGTCCTCGGCGATGGCCAGGCCATTTATGCCCGTGCGGGCGGACTCGGAGCCGGCAAAACGCCGCCCGTTGACTGCGACCGGCGTAGGGGGTGCCTGAACGAGCGGGTAGGTCCCGGGCTTCATGACGTCGATGAGCGAGCTCATGTCAAGCTTCTGGTCGATGTTGACCTTGACCTTGACCTTCTTGGAGGCCGCGTTCACAACCTTCTCCGCGTTGTGGTCTCCTGGCCCGACCGTCAAGTTCTCGAAGCTTTCGATCGTCTGGCCGCCCTCGACCACCAGGATGTTGAACGGGTTGGGGCCATCGTCGTCGGCGCACCATCAGCGTTCTCGACCACGACGGAAATCCTGGCGTCGGGCTGTACGCTCGTTATGGACAAAGGCGTGCCCAGGGCCTTGTCGGCCGCCGGGAGGGCAAGCTGAGAGGGCTCGCCCGACGGGCTCGTATTGGGGATGCGGACGATGTACGCGATCGTCCCGCCGTTGTCGAAGTAGCCTCGCACCGCGATAGGTAGCATGCACCCCTCGGCGTAACCGCCGTAAAGGTCTTCGAACTGTATCCAGCTCGTTACCAGCCGGGGCTTGACCCCATCAGGGTCGGTGGGGTCATCGTCCGGGGCTCTGCCCGTGAAGCCCACAAAAGCCGCGATCGCCGTGGCCGCCGCGGTAAGCACTTTCTGGGATGAAGGGACCTCCTCGACGTAAACGCCAGGAGCTGCGTAAGTGGGCACTGGACCTCCCTGTGTGACGATGTGCCTTGTACCGACTGACTTGTGCAAGTGGGCGGCAACGCCGTCTGGTTGCCGTCACGTGTGGACTGTACGTCAAATCCGCGGTCGCGGGCTCACGAACCGTGATCCCTAGCCTATTTTGGAACGGCTGCCGGACCGCAAGTCCGGACAAAAGGTCCAAATAGGATAATCGGGTAAAATACGAAGTTCACTGAACCGGGCGCTGGCTAATGCATACGGGGCCGGTGGCGCCCGTGCCGCTTGGTTTAGTTGACTACGGTCCGCACCGTGCCCGGGAAGGTGACAGTGATAATGCCGCCCCAGGCGCAGTTGCACATTGCACCTTGCGCAACGGCAGGAGTACCGCCGATAAGGGTCGTCGCGCTCGGGAGGCTTCCACGGGCCGACGGGCGCGGGTATGCATGGCATGGGCGTCAAGACCCCGAGGGCGGCCGCGGTGGCGGAAGCTACCGTAGGGTTCGAGAGGCTGGTGCACATCCCGAACGGGGGGATGTTGACGAGCGGGACCATGTCTGCGATCGTCGCCGCAGGCTTGCCCTCTATGAGCACTCGCCGCATCGGGAGCACATTGAGCGGCGCGGGGGCGACCCCGAACGAACAAAGCATTTGCGCAGTGGCGACGTATGGAAGGGGCAATATCGTCCTCTCGGGCCCCGGGTTCTAAAGCTTCGAACCCTTTGCCGACTCCGTCAAGGGAGCACCGATGGTGTGCAGCACGCAAACTATCATGCGGTCTCGCTGGACTGAATTGTCCCAGCTGTTGGGCGACGGGTAGAGGTAGGTGTAGTAAAGAGAACTGTTGGTATAGGCCGCGCCCACGAACGGCTGGAACTCGTTGAGGCATATTGAGTTTGCGAATGTGGTGAGCGCCTGTACGCCGGGGTAGTCCTCGGTGAGGGACCCGGCATAGCGACCGGGTTTTGCCGGGCAGGCGGCGACCGAAGCCGGCAGCGTTGGGCTGTAGGGCAAGACGCAGTACACCTCGTCGACATGGGACATGCTGCAGGGCACGACCGTGATGGTCGAAACGGCCAGGTTCGGGTTGGCATTGGGCGGGTTGAAGCAGTCCTGAGGCTTCAGGTGGAACACTGACACGCTCTGGGGGCTGTTCGAGGTGCCTCCGCAGGCGGGCACAACGGACAGGCTCGCGGCCAGGACACCGAAGGCGAACAGAGTCCCTCGCCGCCTGGCGCGTCGCATGCCTCAGATAGTGCCTCGCGGCGGCGGCAGGTGCAACGACGGCCTACGCCGGACCTCGCCGACGCCGGCGACGGTGCCCTCAGTCGCCGCCTGGCGACGGTGCCCTCAGACGCCGGAGCACCTGGCAGGGCGGGGCCGGAACTGCGGCTTCGTCGCGGGCTTTACCGCCCTAAGGCCATTGTTTGACCACTATTGGCAGAGAACGCAGCACGGTCAGCACGCGTGTTCATCACAAACGCAGCAAACTGGGTGCAATTTCGCCAACCCGTCGCGATATGGGGATGTTTGCTTCACTTTCGTCGTACGAGAATGGCGGATCGCAACGAGAATTTCCTAATTGTGATCAAATTGTGATGGGTCGGCCGGCTTTAGTTGCGGGTTTGAACCCCGTTGGCGAGCATCGCCAAACGTGTGCCTGTGAAGTAACTTTGGCCACTTCGGTTAGCTCATTTCAGCCCGGTCAGCTTCTTTGCATCGCGTCGTTAGACGGCCCCAGATCGGAGTTTGTTGCGGAGCAGCTCGCAGGTCGTTTGATGATGTGATTTCCGTTTGCGCGTCCCGAACTCAAATATGTAACGGTGGCCCGGTTGTCAATGCCGAGGCGACGGCTTAATGGCATGGATTTGCTCGATCTCCCGCGTGCGTGGTGTTCACACGGAGAGCACAACGCAACCCACGGAAAGTGAGGAAGGTGGACGGGCTAACTTCCTCCAGCTCCCCACCGGCTCAGGGCACGGTCACCCCCTCGAGGACCACTCCAGTAGTGGCGTTGGCCGGGTTGGTCGGGTCGAGCTCCTTCTGGACGTTGACCGAGCTGGGCGGGATGGTGTCGAGCACGTAAGGGACATTGCCCGGGCTGTCGCCGCAAATAGCCGGTGGGGCCGGCCCGGAGGCGATGGCGGCCGTGCAAACGCCGAACGTGTAGGCACCCGGGGTGGCCGTAAACGTGCGGGCGTCGTCGAAGCCGAAGCCGTCTTGACCAGCCAGCGCCACCGTGAACGTCCACCCGCTCCACGAGCTCGCGCCCGGCGGTGCTCCGAGGGTCGACGCCGGCACGGTAATGGAGATGACGCCGGGGGTGGCACCCGCGGCCGTGGGGCTCAACTGAGCGACCGAGACCTGCGGGGCCACCCCGAGGCTCGACGACTGCCCGAGCCCGGCTGTCGTGCTTGACGGCGTCACCCAGTCGTCGGTGCCGAAGCCGTCTATCTCGATCAACTGGTTCCAGGCGTCGGCGGGGGCGATCGAGTAGTTCCACGGGTTGGCCGCCGCCGTGGACTGGAACTCGGCCGTACCCGTACTCGGGGCGTGGATGTAGAGGTCGACCAGCTGGGCACCGTCAAGAGGGCCGAAGGTGGGCACCAGGTTGGCGATGCCGACCTGGAAAGTAACGGTGGGGCCGGAGTCGATGACGGTGAGCCCGTCCAGCTCGAAGGCGCCGGGCGGGAAGGTGGGCACCCCGGGCGAATTGGTAACCGTGGGGTAACCGTAGGTGCCGGGGCCATAGCCGCCTCCCGGTGCGCCGGGCACGTTCAGGACGACCGTCCCCGGGACGATCAGGTTGACGACCGTGAATATGGCTTCGTTGGTCGCTCCTGCTGCCATCGTGGCCACTTCGATGGAGTTGGTCCCGGGCTCGAGGTCCACGACCACGGGGACATCGCCGCCTGGGCCAGCTGTCCCCGTCGTGACCGTCGTCGTCGGTGACGAGGCCCCGAGGGACGTCCCGGTGACGGCAACCTCCACGGTGGCCCCGGGGGTGGTGGTGGCGGTGACCGTGAGGCCGACCGTGCTGGTGGTGACCGTCAGGCCCGGTGAGCTGGCATCAACCGTGACCGAAGGCCGGCTGAGGTTGACCGGGACGTCCCCGCCGGCGACCGTGAGCGTGGATGCGGTCGCCGTCAACGGCGCCACCGCGGGCGGGTTGGCCAGGTAGCGGTCAGCCACAATTCCCGGTTGGTCGACCAGTTGACCGAGGCTCATATCGCGGATGAGCCGGAGCAACTGGGCCTGGGCCCACGTGAGCGGGGCGGCCGAACCGTCGGGTTGGCCGTTGACGAACCCGATGGAGGCCGTGGTGGGGCCCGAGTCGTACGGGGACGCGGCTACGTCGGGGAAGTTCCAGACCTGCTCCGGCACGAGCCCGACCCCGGCCGCCGAATCGAGCATGAACTGCAGGTCCGCCTGCGCCGCCGACGCGTTACCGGCGAGCAGCTGGTACTCGCCGTTCTCGCCCGAAAGCACCGGCCAGGGGTGGCCGGTGCCGGTGCTGGTCGTGGCCCATGGTTCGCCCGTGATGCTGCAACTGCTGGTCGTGTGGTTGACCGGGTCGCTCGTCGTGCCTGCCTCGCAGTCCCCGTACCCGTCGCCGTTGTAACGCATGATCCCAGTGCCCGACCCCGTTGGCACGTCGATCGCACTGCCGGCGACGGCGAGCGAGTTGGTCACCAGCGGGCTGCTGGCCGAGAGCTCCCCCAGGCGGGTGAGCTCCAGAAAGCCCTGGTCGATCACCGTCCGCTGGTCCACCTCGGTCGTGTTGCCATTGTTCAGGGCGTACATGGCGTCATCGTTGGGGTCCCCCGTCTTGTCCACCCGGATGAAGTACGGGCTCGTCGAGAGAGGGCCGTTAGATGTCACCGTGGTGGCGAGGATGAGCCGGCGGAAGTTGTCCGCCGTGGCCAGGAACAGCCGGGCCGAGGTGGTGTCGCCCTGGGTCTCGGCGATGCTGGCCGCCGCCACCAGCCCGGCGACTTCGTCGGCCATGGTCGACGGCGAGAAGCCCGACTGCTCCTCCCAGCGCTCGATGCCATCGGCGGGGCCGTTGGCCACCAGGAAATCGGCCGCAGGTTTGATGTGGTCCTGGTAGAGGCTTGTGTCACCGGCCAGGCCGGCTTCGTACGCCATGAGGACCGGGTCGGCGGTCTCGTCCAGTTGAAGGCCGCCGGTGTCCGGGGCGGCTTCTCCGTTGAGCAGCCCGTTGCGGGGGAAGCTCCCGTTGGCCTGCTGCATGTTGTCGAAGAAGTAATAGACCATCTGCCGGGCTGTGCCCAGGTCGCCGTCGGCGAGGAAGCCGGTGAACGTTTCGTAGGCGTCGCGCGGGAAGACTTCCCTGTAGGACCCGAAATAAGGTGCCAGGTCGTCCGTACCGAACTGCCCGGCCGGCACCGCCTGGCCCCACGGGCTGGACAGCGAGGCGGCGGTGGCGCCCAGGAAGGTCTTGTCTTCACTGGCTTTGATCACGTTGGCCGAGAGCCAGTAGGCCTTGTCGACCCTGGCGGCCGGTGGGGCCGCCGCGGCCGGCCCGAGCCCATCGGCTCCCGGCGTTGGCGAGCACAGATGGCTGTCGTACGCCGCCCACTGGCCCTGGTAAAGCGCGTAGGTCGCAGCGAACGGCACGGCTGAGGAGCTGAGCGCGGCGCCGAGCGCTCCCTGTTCCGTGGGGCCGAAGCCGAGGGCGACGGTCTGGCTCTCGACGGCGGAAGCAGGCAATGGCGTCGTCAGGCCGGCGGCGCTCGCCACCGCCGCGGCCACGCCGGACCGGGAGATACTGGGTGTCGAAATATTGGCGGGGGAGGTACCGGCCAGGCTGCCAGTGCCGGGATGGGACCGTCTGAGCGGCGACGACGTGCCGCACGCAGCAGCCCCGGAGGAGAAGTTGGAAGGGTCACCGTACGAGCCCAGCCCACCCGTCGGCCCGGCGGCAGTCACCGGGGCGCGGGACCTGGCGCCGCGATTGCCCAGGGAAAGCTCGACCGTTTGGACTACGTTGCCGTTGTCCGCATCGGGTGCCCCGGCGGTAAGCGCCGCAGTGGTACCGAGCTCGTTCAGACCGTCACTGGCGGCGCCCACAAAGCCCGTCTCGACGGCGCCGAAGGGTTGGTCCGCGGCCAGGGCGGCGTAGATGGGGGTGGCGTAGCTGCGGTTCGTGGCCTCGGTGAAGGAGTTGGTGGAATAAGACAGCGGGACAGGCCGCGCCTGGTGTGCACGATGGTGGCCGACTCGGCTCCCGCGTTGTCCGTCCCGCCTCCTCCATGGCCGTTCAGGAGCGGGTTGAAGCGCAGGTACACGTGCAGGCCGGCGGGCGCACCGGGAAGCGCCACGAGGCTTTCCTGCATGACTACTGCCTCGCTGGCGGGGTTCGTGATGAAGTCACTGACAATGGCAAAGTGCTCCGAGGCGTCGAGCGCTACTACCCGGCAGGCCATCCCGGTCGTCCCGAGCTCGCTAACCGTGTAGGTCATGTCGCGGGGCTGAAGGGCGGTGAACCCGGGGCCGGTAGCGACCGGCTCCAGGCTCTTTACGTCCGTGTTGTCGATCGTCGGGGCATACGTGTCGGAAAGGGTGCCGTCTGCCACCGTGTACCACACCCTGGATGCGGTATCGGCCGCCGTGCCCACGCAGTCTTTGCGCGCTTGGTCGTAGTAGGAGGCGGCGCCAGGTGCTCCCGAAGCCTGCGCCCCGGGGGTGCCTACGACAAGGTAGAAAACGTGCATGGAGTTGACGCCGCTCCCGACCGTGCTGGTTATCGTGGGCAGCGTTACCGAAGTGACCTGCTCAGATGGGTCGAGAGGGACCGTCGCATAGGACAGGCTGACCGGGATGCTCCCGCCGGGGCCCAGCCTCCCGTCGTGGCCAGGAAGTTGGTACCAGAGGCGGGCTGCTCGTCGACCCAGTCGGAAAGCGTTACCGGTGCACTGGTCGAGGTACCGTCCGCGTAGTTGACGGTGAACGTGCCATTGGCGGAATCCGTACGCCGACGCCCCGACGATGCCAAGCGTCGACCCTGTCCCGGTCAGAGCCACCGTCTGACCGTCCGCCAAGACGTTGTCGGGCGCGCCGGCGGCCACGTCCGGCCAGGTCAGCTGCAACCCGTCGTGCAGCAAGCGGGCACCGGGGAGCAGACCGTCGCCGGCCAGCCCGGTGGCCGAGAAACTGTCGCCTATCCCGTCAAAGTTGCCGGGCCCGGGGTTGGCCGGCGTTGTGGTGCCAACGTTGTCGAACGCCTGTCCCAGGGTTGGCATCGTGGATGCCGATACAGGACCAGGCGCCAGGGCGATGCTCGGCCCTACGCACAGAGCCGAAACGGCGATGATGGCGAGGAACTTGCCCGGACGACGATACGACAACTTGCGCACGACTGCCCCCTTTGCCCCTTTGTTCTCGCTGGTCCTCGTTGTGGCGCGGCGCCCCTCGGTGCCAGGAGTCTTTCGACGTCTGTTCGGTACTTTCCCCCGTGGCGCCGAACGAAATCGAAATATTTCACCCTTCCGACCCCGCGGCGCTTGCGCTCGGCTTTTTTCGTGGTGCCCACCCTGAGACGGGCCTGATGGGGTTGTCTGCGTAGCATCCTTTTGTGAGGGCGCGGCGCCTGCTGGCGAGCTTGCTGTCAACGGCGGCAGTAGCGTGCTTCGCCACCGGGTGCGGGACTTCGGAGCGAGCGGCCGTTCCCGGAGGGTCGTGTGCGCCGGCGTGTTCAGCTGACCCCGCCACGACCTCCCCGCCGCCGCTCGACGTCCTGACCCCCGACACCAGCGGCGGCCCCGGCGACATATTCATGGCGCCGGCCGGAGGCCGCTACGCGGGCGGGCCCGGAGATAGCCAGCACCGCCGGGAAAGTGGTCTGGTTCCACCGGCTCCCCGCCGGGTCAGTTGCGACCGACTTTCGCACTCAGACTTACCTGGGCCAGCCGGTCCTCACGTGGTTCCAGTCTGAAGGCCTACAGGCGGAGGAGGGCCGGGGACCCCGGTTGCGTCCCCGAACGGTCCCAAGAGCACAGTTGTTGCCGACCAAAACGGGCCCCCGGGTACCGACTACATCTACAACGACCGTTATCAGGAACTCGCGACGGTCCGCGCGGGCGATGGGGACATAACGAACTTTCACGAGTTCCTCATCACCCCCTGGAACACCGCCCTCATTACAGCCGACACGGTCACGACGGCGGACCTGTCCTCTATTGGCGGCCCTCCCGACCAACGCGTCATCGACGGTATTGCCCAGGAGATCGACATCCGCACCGGGAGGGTGCTTTTCCAGTGGGACAGCGCCGCCCACGTCCCCTACGCCGATAGCCACGCGCCGTTGCCGTCTTCCCCGAGCACGCCCTGGGACTGGTTCCATATAAACGCCGTCCACCTCGACACCGACGGCAACCTGCTGGTGAGTTCGCGCAACACATGGACCGTCTTCAAGGTGAACCGTCATACCGGCCAGGTCATTTGGCAGCTCGGAGGCAAGCACAGCTCCTTTACCCCGCGCGCCGCCCGTGCCCAGGTCCTCGACCGCGACGGGAAAATCTTTGCCTGGCAGCACGACCCGGAAGCTATCGGCGACGACGAGTACACGGTCTTTGACGACGAGTCGGGCAACGACCTGCTCGGCTCGAGCCGGGTGGTGACGGTGCGGCTCGACCCCGCCGCACGGGTGGCGACCCTGGTTAGGTCCGACGACCAGCCGGAGGGCAAAGTGGCACAGCTCATGGGGAACGCCCAGACCACGCCAGGCGGCGACCTCTTCGTCGGCTGGGGCGGGTTGCCCTACATCTCCGAGTTCAGCCCGTCCGGCCAGCTGCTTTTCAACGCGGAGCTCCCGTCCGGGGTTAGCACGTACCGCGCTTATTTGCTGCCATGGGCCCGTTGACCTGCCTCATCCTTATGCTTGACGAGAGGTGGTGAGAACCTATGCCAGGCACCGATCGGCCCTCGTCTACTGAACTTCAGGTGGAAGGGCGCAGCGTAAGAGTTTCCAACCCCGACCGTGTGTACTTCTCAAAGGCCGGCCTAACCAAGCTCGGGCTGGCGGAGTACTACATGAGCGTCGGGGAAGGGATAGTGCGTGCCCTTCGGGACCGGCCGTGTATGCTGCACCGCTTCCCGGACGGTGTCGACGGCGAGAAGGTGCACCAAAAACGGCTCCCGAGCGGTGCGCCGGACTGGGTGGAAACGGTCCGTGTGGACTTCCCTTCGGGCCGTCACGCCGATGAGCTATGTGTCACCGAGCTGGCCAGCGTGATCTGGGCCGTGCAAATGTCCACGGTGGAGTTCCACCCCTGGAACTCACGCCGTACATCTGTCGAGCACCCCGACGAGTGGCGGATCGACCTCGACCCGATGCCGGAGTGCGGTTTCGACCGTGTTCGCAGGGTGGCGGCCGTCGCCCACGAGGTCCTGGACGAGCTCGGTGCCCGAGGGTGGCCAAAGACGTCGGGCGGTTCAGGCTTACACATTTATGTTCGCATCGAGCCGAGATGGGGCTTCGCCGATGTCCGGAGAGCTGCGCTGGCCTTTGCGCGCGAGGTCGAACGCCGGATCCCGAAGGAAGCGACGACAACGTGGTGGCGCAAGGACCGGGAACTCGACAAGGTCTTCGTGGACTACAACCAGAACAGCCGTGACCACACGATCGCCAGCGCCTACTCAGTACGTGGCGTTGACGGGGCCCCGGTGTCCACGCCAATTACCTGGGACGAGATCGACAATGTTGTGCCCGAGGAGTGCACCGTCTTTTCTGTGCCTCCCCGTTTTGCGAAGCTCGGGGATATTCACCGAGGGATCGACGAGGCAATATTTTCCCTCGAACCATTAGTCGACTGGGCCGATCGTGATGACCGGGACGAACGAAACGCTGGTCCTTCTCCTTCACCGGGGTAGGCAAGGAGTTAGGCGCCCTCTGCGCCTGGGCTCGGCTCGAGTTGCGCGAGGCGGCTGACGATAGAGAGGACAAGCCGGTCGTGGTCGGGCCAAGGGAATGTCGGTGCCGCCTCGGCCAGCAGCGTGGCGAGCCCATGGAGAGCGACCCAGACGCAGACGGCGTCGCCGAAGTGGTCTTGGCTGGTCGAGCGACCGGCCCCGGCGCAGTCGGCGATGCCTTCCACCAGCACGTTGAGGGCGGCTAATCCTTCGGCCAGGGAGGCGGGGTCGACGGGGCGCTGACGGGACCGGATGTCCGGGTGCTGGAACAAAGCCCGGTACCGGCGAGGGTGTTCGGCCGAAAACGACAAATATGCGCGGCAGCCAGCCAGGAGCCGGTCCACAGGGTCGGTGAAGTGGCTGATGGCGGCTTCGAGCGTGGCTCTGAACTCGGCGAAGCCGTCTGCGCAGAGCTGGTCGAGGATGGCTTCCCGGTCAGTGAAGTGAGCGTAGATCGACGGAGCGGCAATGCCTACCGCACGAGCGATGGCACGCAGCGTTACGGCCTCCTCGCTCCCGGTTGTCTCCAGCAACTCGGAGGCGGCGTCGAGGATGTCCTGGCGGAGCCGAGCACCCTCTCCTCGCGGGTTGCGGGGGCGTCGAGCGGAGGCTGTCTGTGTACTCACAGATTTAACTTTACAACCGTTTGCTCACATGTTAGAACTAACAGTTGTAAGCCAACGAATGTTAGGAGACACCGTTGTTCAAGCTCCCAACCTCTAGCCCGAAGCTCTGGACGGCCGGGGTGGCCCACCCGGCCCGGCGCAGATCCTGGCCGCATTGTGCTTGTCGCTGCTGATCGTGGTCATCGACAACACTGTGTTGAACACCGCTCTGCCCACCCTGGCCCGCCAACTGCACGCCGGCACGTCCAGCCTGCAATGGATAGCGGATGCTTTCAGCCTCGTCTTCGCCGCCTTGCTGGTGACGGCGGGGGCCATTGGCGACCGCTTCGGGCGCCGTCAGGCTCTCGTCGGAGGGCTTGTGCTTTACGCTTTTGGCTCGACCGGTGCCGCCCTGGCTGGCTCGGCCGGGTCGCTCATAGCCTGGCGGGCCGTGATGGGGGCGGGAGCTGCCTTCGTTATGCCGGCCACCCTGTCGATCCTCAACTCAGTGTTCCCAGCCGCAGAGCGTCCCCAGGCCATCGCCCTGTGGTCGGCGGTGGCGGGTGTCGCCGTCGTCATCGGCCCTACCCTCGGAGGCTTCCTGCTGGCGCATTTTGCCTGGGGGGCCGTGTTCTGGGTGAACCTTCCTCTCGTCGCCACATCGCTCGTTGTTGTCGCAATGGTGGTCCCCGAGATCGCGGTTGCGACCAGCAAAGCCCGTCTGGACGTGATCGGCGTCGCCCTGTCCGCCGTCGGGCTGCTGGCCCTGGTGGACGCCATCATCGAAGCACCCGACCGGGGCTGGTCCTCCGCGCTGACTCTGGGCGAGCTGGCCGCGGCCATCGTCGTCCTCGCCGGTTTTGTCGCCTGGGAGCGCCATAACCCCAACCCGATGATCGACGTCCGGGTCTTCACCCACCGGGCCTTCAGTGCCGCCTCGGGTGCGCTGGCCCTCACGTTCTTCGCTCTGTTCGGCAGCCTGTTCGTACTGACCCAGTACCTTCAGCTCGTGCACGGCTATAGCACTTTGGCCGCTGGCGTGCGCGCCTTGCCCTTCGCTTTTGCCATGGGCGCCGTCTCCCCCGTTAGCGGCGTGCTCGCTGGGCGGTTCGGAGTCCGCCGCATCGTCCCTGCTGGAATGGCACTGATGGGGGCTGGCCTGTGGTGGCTGAGCAACGTCAGCGCGGCGACAGGCTATCCCCACCTGGCCGTCGCCGTCGTCATGATGGGTGCGGGGATGGGCCTGATCATGGCTCCTGCGTCGGAATCGATCATGAGCGCTCTTCCCCATGAGCAGGCGGGCGCCGGTAGCGCTATAAACGACACCGTTCGCGAGGTGGGGGGCGCCCTCGGTGTAGCCGTGGTCGGCAGCATCGTGTCGGCTGCTTATCGTTCCCAGCTGCACCTGACGGGCCCACTGTCCGGGCTACCGGCCGCTGCCGTGCGTGCGGCCCGGACCTCGGTAGCCGCAGCCGACCAGGTTGCTGCGGCCGCTGGCCCTCACGCCGCCGGACTGGCCACTGCCGCTCACAACGCCTTTGCCAGCAGCATGGCTGACGGCCTACAGGTGGTCGGCATCCTGGCCATGGCCGGCGCCGTGGTCGTGGCGTTGGCATTGCCCCGGCGTCGCGCCACTGCCCCGGCACAGCTCGAAGATGCCGGCCACGCAACGCCCGAACTGATAGCGGCATAACGCTATTGTGAACGGCCGCGACTCGACGTAACATCGTTAACGCCTAAGGTAGGGTCGCAGTGGGGTTCGAATCCCTATACACATAATGTGGACAGCGAGGCAGGGGCGCCGTAGGGCGCCTTTTGCCTTTAAGGGCATCGGTTGCCTTTAAAGGCCGCGGCCTTGAAGTTTAAAGGCAGCGGCCTTGAAGTTGGGCCGGCCGCGGGCGGTTAGAAGATGCGACCGAGCTGCACGCGCTGGAACCGGTGGTCGCTGTCGCTGGCTAGCCCGACGTAAGGGCACCCATCGGGCCGGCGCTCCAGGCGCAGAGTAATGTCGCCGGGGGCCACCCAGGCCAGCTTGCCGTTGTCGATCCAGGGCCGCAGCTCGAAGTCTGGCGCCGGCCACTCGTCGTACGACGTCGCCATGTGGACCGGCTGGCCGTCGTCCCGCAACCAGTACTCGCGCCGGCCCCATTCATTGGGCAGCGGCGGCGGCTCGCTCGGCCGGGTCGAAAAGTACGAGACGGCGTAGCCCGTATGGGGCCCGACCGCCACGGTGACGAGCACCGCCTGTACCCCCTCCCGCCCGAGCAGGTCGGGGACCACAAACGGGACGGGCGGCCCGGGGAGGCAGAGGTAGGGCGTGTGCTCGATCTGGTCCTGGGCCAGCCGCATCGCACCCGAATAGACGACGAACGCGGCGGGCATGGTCTCGGCCGGCCGGGCCGGGTTCTCGGCGTCCCAGAAGGGCCCGTCAAGCCCAGCCGTGTCGATGGCTGCGGTGACCACCGAGCCGTTGAACGGGTGGCGAGCGATGGGTGTCGCCGGGAGC
Source organism: uncultured Acidimicrobiaceae bacterium (assembly GCA_963754115.1). Classification (GTDB taxonomy): domain Bacteria; phylum Actinomycetota; class Acidimicrobiia; order Acidimicrobiales; family Palsa-688; genus Fen-671. The sequence goes on from CAVWFC010000013.1 coordinate 162,418, forward strand.
TCGTCGACGTAGCGGTGACGCAGCTCGAAGATCCGGTCCAGGACGGGCCGCAGGTCGTCGAAGCTCGCACCGCCGTCTTCGGCGCGACGCCGCTCGTCGGTCACCGCCGCTATCGCGGCCAGGAACTCGGCCCGGCGGGATAGCCAGCCGACGCCCGGCACGCTCACCGCACACCAGGCCGAATCTCGCTCATGTCAGTCTCGGTCAGCTCCGGCCAGGACCTTCGACGCCTGGCGCATGCCCGCGGTCTTCGTACGGTGCGCCGCCCCTGGCACCGGGACGTAATTCGAGACGTCATCGGCGCCACCGTGTTGCAACTCGATGCCGTGGTCCATCTCCCAGACGCCGCTCGAATCGGCGGGCCACAGCACGGCACCCGGAGTGCCCGCCCCCGTCGGGGCGCCGGTGTCCCGGTCGACCCACACAGCAAGCCGGTTGTCAACCGCCCCCTGGACGGAGTTGCCGGAGACTTTGATCGCTTCGCGCAGGTAGTCACCGACCATCTCCACGGCGGCAGGGATCGCCTCACCGCGGTTCGCTATCAGTTCTGCCAGCTGCTTTGGATCGCTGAACCCCTCGGGGAGCGAGTGGGCGAGGAAATCCCGCCGCATCGCATTGGTATCAAGCACGCTGCCACGCGCGGCGCTGCGAGGTGAGCGCCCTACATTCGCCGTGCCCTGCCTCCGGTAGAGATCGTCGATGATCCCCCTGTAGCGGTCCCATTCGCGGTTCCCCTCCAGGTTCGGTTGGTCCAAAGCGGCGCCGAGCGCGGCCGCTGCCTCCGGCTCCTCCATCGTTACAGGGACCGTCTCGCCCTGGAGCAGGCCCTTGCCGGTCGTGTGCTTGTCCTCCAGGCTCGAGAGGACCTTTTCGACCAGCTCTGGCGACCCCGTCGCCAACACACGGTCGAGTGCCTGCATCTCTGCCGCCGCGTGGTAGGCATCGGTCTTCCGGGCCCCGGAGGCCTCGATGGCGCGACGGAGATCGGCGACCCGGTCCGCGAGCGTGCGGGGCTGCTCCTCCTCCGGGGCTCGCAAAAGGGGCTCCCGGTCCGACGGTGCCGCACCTTCACGCGGCGACACCCCGCCCTGAACGTCGCGTTCGTGGGCGCCGACACCCGGCGCTCGAGGAGGGGCTACCGGTTCGGCGGTGGGCCGGCCCTGAGTCCCCCGCTCCCCGGGCGCGCCTGGCGGACCAACAGCCTCGGGGGTAAACCCGAACTTGTTCTCGTACCACTCCGAATAGGCCTCAATGGACTTGTACCGCTCGGTCGTCGGGGTGCCGTTTTCGCCCGGGTAGGTGACGTGGTACGGGCGTTCCTGCGTCGGGTCGTAGCCGTACGTCACGACCTCGTTGCCCCGTTGAGTCGTGATATCGATGGCCTGCTTAACCGGACGGCCGCTGGCTGTTGCCTCGCGCTGGGCGATCGTCATGTCGCCTTCGGCGCCGCTCGGGAACCGGGCGTGCTCCGGCGTAACCCGCTCGCCGCCCGGCAGCACTTCGTGGGCCGGGTGCGAGTGCCGGACCAGCTCCCAGCGCCCGACATCGCGACCGTCCAGGATCTCTTTCCATTTCTGCGCCTGGCCGCCCTCCCGGGGCGACTCGGACAGGCCGCCGGGGCCCGTCCCTACCGCGGCTTCGCGCGCGTCCCCCTGGACCACGATGTACTCGCCGGTCTCGGTGTTGCGGTACATCGCCACCTCGCGGTTCGGCGTCTCGGCACGGGCATTGTCGTACATGGTCCTGGTCCCCACCAGGTCTTTCGGATTGGCGTCCATCATTACGGAGTGCTCGGGAAGCTCGTCGTAGATGGCGTCCGCCGCTCGCTTGCCCTGGCTGACCTCCTCAGGTGCACCGGGGACCTTCGCGGGCCGCGGAGCCTGTTCGCCCTGGGTCGGCCGCGGCTCCTGCTCAACGGGCCGGCCCGTTCCCGTCCTTTCTTCGGCCGCCGGGCGCTCAATCGCGTTACGTACCTCCTCGGGACGCGCGATGGCCTCCTCGGGACGCGCGATGGCCTCCTCGGGACGCGCGATGGCCTCCTCGGGACGCGCGATGGGTTCCCCCTGTCTGCGGGACGCTGGCGGGCCCTGTTCCGAAGGAGCTGTCCGTGCCGCCGCCGGCTCTTCCCGGCCCGATGTTGGACGCTCGATTGCGCTGCCCGCCTCCTTGGGACGCAACATGCGCTCGCCTTGTCCGCCGGACGCCGGTGACCCCTGCTCCGGCGGAACTGCCGGCGCTCCTCCGGGTTTATCCTCCCGCGGTCCAAGGCGCTCGAGGGCGGCGTCGATCTCCTGAGGGGTGAACAAACGCTCGGTTGTCGCCGGCTTGAAGGGTTCTTGCTGTGGGGCGTTGCGCGCCGCTGCGTCTGCCCTGGCCGCGTTCGCGTGCGGAGGCGACCGCCTCGTCCATCGTCTGCCGGGCGGTCGTACGTACCGGCTCTTCGCCCCCGAAAGTGACCAGCTGCTCGCGCGGAGGACCGGCGCCGGCCGGCGCAGAGTGTTTCTCGGCGATGGCCCGAAATGCAGGCTCCTGGGCCGACGAGATGCCCCAGTGCATGTGGGCACCGTGTTCGACACCGACGTCTGCCGCCCGTAGCTTGGCGACCATCTCGTTGTAGCGTTCCCCGACGATCGGTTCACCGGTCTTGGCGTCGCGGATCTGGAACACGTCGTGATCGCCGGTGAAACCGACCTGGGGTTTGGCCGGATCGGTGGGGTTGGCGGTTCGCAGCACGCCGTGCTCGTCCAGCGTGACGGTTCCTTTCAAGCCGTGGTGGTCCATGGAGCGGCTGTCCGGGGTGCGCTGAAGGTCGGTCATCGTCGGCCCGAGGTCGGCGAACTCGGCCGCCCGCTCGTGGTAGCGCTTCATGACGTCGTCGCGCTGCGCTGCTGGCACTCGCTCGAGATCGGGCATGTCCGGCATCCGGTAGCCCACGAGCCCCTTGTCTTCCGCCCGGAACCCCAGATGGGTGTCTAGTTCGTTGATGCTCTTCGCCTTGATAGCTTCCGGTTTGGGGAGATGGCCCTCGGCCAGCCGAGCCGGGGCTTCTGGATTGGTCGGCCGCACGTCGAGGAGGACCCCGTTTTCGCGTGCCAGCGCCGCCAGCTTGCGCTGTGAGCCGACGGGAGTGCCGGTCTCCTTCTGGAACCCCAGCTCCGACGTTGTCGGCGGAGGATCGTGGGGACCGAGGAGGGTCGTCGGATCGTGTCCCGGTGCCGGGCCGGCGGCCTCGAGCGCCTGACCGGTAGTCGCTCGCCCGCCGGTGGCACCCTCCGCCGGGCCCCGTTGCGCTGGCGTCACCCCCTCCTCGCCCGCGACCCGGGCTCCGGGGACTACCTCTTCCTGAGCGGGGATGCGTGGCCTCGATGGGGCTTCGGTCTGTGGCCCCGGCCTGCCCGTGCTTTCGCGTGGTGCACCCGACGGTGCCGCTTCGGGCGCGCCCGCGCCCCGTTGCGTCGGTGCTGGAGCCTCCTGGGGTGGCGCGGGAGCGCTGGCTGCCTCTCGCGGCGCACCCGGAGGAGCGGCTTCGGGCGGAGCGGGGCTCCGCGGCGGGGGTGCTGGGGCCTCCGCTGCTGGCGCGGGCCTGCCAGTCGCCTCTCGGGGCGCAGCCGGAGGAGCGGCTTCGGGCGGCCCGGGGCTCCGCGGCGGGGGTGCTGGTGCCTCTCCGGGAGCGGCGGGCGTTGCGACCGCCTCTCGTGCCGCGCCCGGCGCCGGCGCCTCGGGCGGAGCGGGGCTCCGCGGCGGCCCGGCCGGAGCCTCTGCGGGTGACGCGGGCCCGACGGTGGCAGCCTCTCGTGCGGCACCGGGCGGTGCCGCCTCCGGGGCGCCCGGGCTCCGCGCTGGAGGCGCCGGTCCCTCCGCCGGAGGTGGAGGCGTGGCTGTAGAGGCCTCGCGAGGGGGGCTCACTGTCGTGCCCTCTCCGCCCGCTGCGGGAGAGGTCGCACTGCCCCTCGGGCGTTCTGTCCGGCTCCCTCCGGCTCCAGGCGGCGAGGCCTCAGCGGGTAGCTCCACGCCCGGGCGCTCGGCCAGTCGCTGCCGTGATGCAGCAGTCTCTGCCGTCGTGACGTTCCTGGCGAGGCCCCGATCGACCATCGTGGTGCGTGCCTTGGACGTCGCGTGCTCCATGACCTTTTTGGCTGGCCCTGAGGTCATGGCCGTGCTCACCACGATGTTTGTCAAGAGACCCTGGTCCCAGCCCGCGGTGTGCCACTGCGACGGAGGAAGGATGCCCTGGGGGCCCGTGACCATGTTCTGGACCGCGCCCATAGCGGTCCCGACAACGATCTGGGCCACCCGTTCCGCTACGACCGCCCGAGCCACACCCTTGGCGATGCTGCTGGCGAACACGCTGGATGCTCCGCCTCCGGCGGCGCCTCCGAGGGCGCCAAAGATGCCACCTACGAGCATCTGGGTCCCGAGCTCCTTCCAGCTGAACTCCTTGCGCTCCGCATTCGGGTTGACTTTGGGGTCGAGCCAGACCTGGGCCAGGTACGACGCAGCGGCGGCCAGGGCACCGGCCACCGCCCCCGCCACTACCAGGACAGCGAAGCCGGCGCCGAACGTGGCGACGATGAGGATCGTGACCAGGAGCCCAACCAGCAGCCCGACCCAGAAACTCGGGGTGAGGAGCGCCCGGCCCAGCGAACGCACCTGGTCCAGGAGCCAAGCCCCGAAGCTGCCGAGCTCGGCCTTCTCTGCGCCTTGCGCATGGCCTCGGACATCCGCTGGTCGAGGTCACGAGTCTTGGCTTCGGCGTCACCCAGGACGCGGGCCTTGTCGCCATCGACCCGTGCCTTGGTCTGGTCGACCAGTGGCAGCAGGCCGGTGCTGACGGTGCCGACGAGTTGACCAATCTGTTCGATGCCCGCGCTGACCGAGGTATCGACACTGCCGAGGCTCTCCGTGGCGAACTTGGCCAGGAAGTCGACGACCTGTCGCTGCTGACCCGCCAACTGCTCCGCGCCGGTCTGCCCCGTGTGGCTCGACTCGTCCCCGGCCGTCTGAGCGGCGCCGGCCAGCTCGGTATGGAATTGCTTGAGCACGTCCGAGAGCTGCCCACCGATGCGCCCAGCCACCTGACGCGCCTCGGCCGTGCCCATCCCGTAGCCGTTCTGGAGCACCGACCGCAGCTGGGCTGACAGTTGCCGGGCCAGCTCCCGGCGGACCGGCCGGCTGCTAACCACCTCCAGATGAGCAGCCAACTGCTCGTGAGCCTCGCCGATAAAGTCGTCCGTCCGCGCCCGCAGCTGGCTCTCGCCCTCTGTGGCCGCTTGCGCCAGGCCTGCTTTCGTCGTACCTGCTGCCGTTTCCAGATGCCGATGGCTCTGGCGCTCTATCTGCGACAGGGCGGCCATCACGCCCTTTGTTGCCGCATCGAGTGCGCTGCGGGCTTGTTGCGTCCCGACGTCGAGCACCGTGGTGAACTTGGTGCCGGCGGTGGTCACCGACGCGTCGAGCGGGCCGGCCTGGTCCCGGATCTTCTGAATGAGCGGCGCCACCTGCTTGTTGGCCTCGGCCCGGAGCTGCGGTCCTCCCCCCGCAGGTCTGTCGCGCTGGCCCCGACGGCTTTGTTGATCTCCTCTTCGGTTTGCGTCGCCACCTGTTGAGCGGCCTGGCGCTGCGCTTGGATAGAGGCCCGCGCCACCTCGGGCTCGTCGCTGTTGCTGCGCGCCTGACCACTTTTGGCCGCTGCCTTTTGGCGCGTGGTGGCGACCAACCTGCCCTGGGCCGAGTCGATGTCCGAGGCGCCTGCACTGGCAATAGCTTGCGCCTCGTCGGCGCGGCGCCCGGCCGCCGTCTCGGCATCCTTGGCTGTCCGTTCGACCTCGCCCCGCGCCGAAGTCTTCTTCTGCTCGAGGTGAGTGCTCACCCGGGCACCCTGCTCGGTGCGAGCCTTTTCGACTCGCGCCTTGGCCCCGGCCGCCGCTCCCTGGGCGTGCTGGCGCGCCTTGGTCACGTTCTCGCTGATCGTCCGTTGCGACTCTTTCGTGGCGGTGTCGACCTCGGACGACTCGGCGCGCCACCTCGGCGCGAAGGTCCGTCACGGCCTGGTGTACAGCGGCCCGAAGTAGTTGCTGACCGGCGCGGTCGGTCTCCACCACGGAGAAGAACTCTTCGGCAATCCCGGCCACCATCTCCGGGAGCTCTACAGGGACCAGACCGCCACCCGTCCCGCCGGTCGCCTCCGCCGCCGCGGGTTGAGCCGCAGGCTCGGGTCGGCCTGCGCTCGGCTCGAGGGCCCCGGGCGTTGGGACCTCTGGCACGGTCACGGGCACTGGCTCCGCCAGAGGCGTCGCCAGCAGTTGGCGGTTCGCGTCCTGGGCTGCCTTGGCCGCGACACCAAAGTCCGCCACCGGCTGCGGGGGATGGGCGATGGATGGGGAAGGGGCGGGGGGCTCAGGCCCGGGCTGGTCTGGAACGGGGACTTCGCCGTCTGCAGCTTTGGCGGCCGGTGGTGACCGCGAGTCCCAGCCCGGCTCGAACATGCCCCCCATGCCGCCGAGCCACGGGTTAGAGCGCGCCGGTCCCTTGGTGACTGTGTCGCTGCTGGCTGGGTCGCTGACGGGGTCGGCGACAGGAGCGGCGATCGCCTGACGCTGGACGACGAGCGGGCCGGTCGGTTGGACTGACGGCCGGGGGACAAAGAGCGCCCGCGCCGGGACCGCGTCGGCCGGGGCCGGGCCGGCGAGGGCGCGGGAAGCTACGGTGTCGGCCTCCCGTTCGTAAACGTCGGCCGGGTGGCTGATCGCCACCCCCGACCCCGTGCCTTGCCCGGTGACCCGGCCTAGCCGCTGCTGGCGGACGTGGACCAGCTCGTGAGCCAGCCGGCGTTTTCCCTCAGGGCTATCGGGCGCAAATGCGCCTCGCCCGAAGACGATCTCGTGCCCAACCGTGTACGCCTCGGCCGAGAAGGCGGCCGCCGATTCGGCAGCCTGCTCGTCCGTGTGGATCCGGACGTCGGAGAAGTCGTCGCCGAGGCGCGCCTCCATGTCAGCTCTGAGCTCGGGTGGGAGAGGCCGAGCACTCCGCCCGCCGATGCCGTTGATGACCGCGGCGCGTCCGGGCCTCGCCGAAGGAAAGACATCGATGTCGGCCAGGTTGTGGACGTGTTGCGGCCGGCCGCCGCCTGGGCCGGCTGAGTTGCGGGCGGTGCTCTCGGCAGTCGGCTCCGGCTTGTGGCCGCTGTCGCTGGTCGCCTGGCGCGCCGTGGTCGCTAGCGGCAGGTGGCTCCGCATGTCATATCCGGACGGGCGCGGCTCGGCGTGCGCCTTCACCGCATTGGCCCTATCGGGCCGCCGGCGTGCTGACTGGAGTGGCCTTTGCGCCGTCGGTACTGGTGGGCGCGGACGCTCCATTTGTGGCGATGTTCACGGTCGCCGCAATGGCGCTGGTCGCTGGCGCCGGTGCTGCGTCGAGGTTGAGCAGGCTTGCTCCGACCCACGCCGTGAGCGTCGCCCCGGCGGGTGTGGCCTTGGGGTCGGGATCCCGGACCACGAAGTACTGGATGCCCGAGGCGTCGTCACTGCTCTTCCGCATGGCGACCACCAGGCCACCGGGGTCATTACTGCCCGGGGTACCGGTGGCCCGGCGCACCGGGTTGAACCAGACGACCGGCGCGTTCTCCTGGGCCGCGCTTACGCGAGCGGTCACGAAGCCGCGGACAACCAGGTCGGCCACGATGAGGACGGTGACAAAGGCCAGTACACCCAGCCACAAGCCCTCCTGCTCGCCCGGCGTGAGCTTCGACAGCGGTCCGTCCGTGCCGAAGAGGGTCTTCGACGCGGCGGCGACGGCCGTGGCGATCACGCCGATGAACGCAGTGATCTTGGTGGCGTTGGTGGGCCCGGCCTTGATCACGTCCTGGCTGCCCGGCGAACCCGAGAACATCGAGGTGAACCAGTTCGGTGAGCTCAACAAGCTCTTAAGCCAGTTCGAATTCATTTGTTGCCTCCTAGCGAGGGCCTCTCATGAATAGACCCCTCAGGAATAGACCCCTTACGAATAGACCCCTTACGAATAGACATTGTCGAAGCGCACGCACGCAGCGGCGTCGATGTATGCCGTGGGCGCGACGACATTCCCCTTCGTCGGCGTGAAAGGCCCAAGCGGCGCAGTGGCCGCGCCACCCTCCACCGCGTTGTCCGCCACGATCCACAGCGACCCGGCTCGGATGGGTTCGAGTAAATCGATGTCCTCGACCGTCCTCGCCCGCTGCCCGGCCCGTTACCCGTCAGGGGGATCGCCCGGATGCCCATGGCGAAACCGGTGGTGTGGTTGGAGCGGATAACCGCCTTCATGCCGAGGTAGCCAACGACCCGGATCCCGTCTGCCGGCGGCGAGCTCGACAGCCCGACCGGCGCGGTGCTGAGGCGGTTGCCCTCGATCGCCAGGCTGTTGGCGTTGCCGACGAACACTCCGAACCGTGCGCTTTTGACCGCCACGTCGTTGGTGTTGCAGGCGACGGTGTTCTCTGCGATCCGCACGGTCCCCGCGTGGTCCGGCGTCCGCTGCTCGGCCTTCGCTTCGGCCGGCGAGGCATGGTGGCTTACGCCGACCGAGATCCCCATGAGTACCCCCGAGATCGTGTTGCCCACGACGCGCAGGTCACTGACGGCCTGGCCGCCAACAACGATACCGCGCCCGGCCAGTGGGACGTGCTCGAACAGCGTGTGCAGGACTCCGGCGAACGCCGAGTAGCCGGACCGGGCCGCCGGTGTAGTCAAGATCGTATTGGCTGCGCTCTTCAGGTAGCGCACGGCGTCGGCGGTGGTGGCAAAGGACTTCGGTGCGTTGGCCGTCAAATAGGCCTGCCAGGTGGACTCAACGCCGGAGGCGGTCACAAACGACAGAGTTTGGTTGCCTAAGGCGAACTGCGCCCCGCTCTTTACCAGCGAAGAGGCCGGGGTGCTGAGGACATCGGCGCCGGTCGACAGCTCGGCCGGGTTGACCTCGAGCGACGCGGTCGCGGCGGGCACCTCCAGGGTAGCTGCCGCGGCCGGGGGTACCGCAGACTGCGCTGCCACCGGTTGGGCCGCCACCGGTTGGGTCGCCGCTACCTCCGCGGCTACGGGTGCTGCCGCCACCGGTTGGGCCGCCGCTGCGGGCGCAGTCGCCGCCGTTGCCGCCACTGGTCGGGCCTCCACGGCCTCAGCCGCCACCGGTTGGGCCGCCGCTGCCTCCGCTGCTGCGGGCACAGTCTCTGTTGCCGCCACCGGTTGGGCCGCCAAGGCCTCCGCGGCTGCGGGTGCCACCGCCACCGGTTGGGCCGCCGCGGCCTCCACCGCCGCGGCCTCCACAGTCGGGCGAGCCACCACTTCGGCGCTCGCCGATTCGACAGGTGCCCGAATAACGGGCGGAGCCGACGAGATGAATGCCTGCGTAGTCGATGGTGCTGCCGGTGCCGCGGCTGGTCGGACCTCAGCTGCCGCTGATGGCGCAGCTGCCGCTTCGACTGGCGCTGTTGCGGCCGCTTCGACCGCCGCAGCCGGTGCCACCGCGGCCGCTTCGACTGGCGCTGTTGCGGCCGCTTCGACCGCCGCAGCCGGTGCCACCGCGGCCGCTTCGACTGGCGCCGCTGCCGTCGGCTGTACGACGGCTGTTTCGACCGCCTCAACCGGCGCTGGGGGTACCGCGGCGACCTGGACCTGGGACGCCTGCGCAGCGGCCGTGCTTGGCGCCGACGTGGTGCTTGGCGCCGACGTGGTTGTGGCCAGAGTCGACAAGCCGGAGACGAGGTAGCTGCGGGCGACGGCCAGGTAACCCTTGTCCAACAAACGGGAACCCAGTGTGGTCGCGGGCACCAGGGGGTCGACCATGATCTCGTTGTCCTCGACTGTGGCTCGCGCTTGGTGAGCCAACTGAACGCCGACCTGCATCTCGCCCGCGTGGAGCAAGCAGCCCCGGATCCGCACCGACCCGGTCCCGGTGGTGGCGTTCGTCTCGGTGACGTCGCTCCCAACGCTGATACAGGCCGCCCCCCGGGTGATGACGTCGCTGCCACAGCGCAGCCAGACGTCCTCGACTTCCACTTCGCCGCAGTTGGTGAAGGCCAGCGTGCCGTTGATGTGGTCGCGGCCGGCGGATCCCGCCACACCGGTCACCTGCGTTGTCGACCCGTAAAGGTCCCGAACCGCCACACTCGAGCACCCGGTGAACTTCATGACTGATTCGGCGCTACCGGTCGAGACCAGTTGCGTCCCCCACCCGCTCCCGCTGATGCGGACGTGGCCGGCGTTGCTGATGACGAGCGGATTTTCGACGGGAAAGTCGCCGACCGGGAAACGAATCTCGGCGTCGAGCGGGGCCTGGCCCTCGGGGGGGTTCTCGAAGTAGGTGACGATCGGCTGTTCCCACCCCGGCCCCGGTTGCACCACTATGGTGCAGGGGCTGAGCGACTGAGCGGGCGTCAGGCCCGTCAAGGGCGGGAACGGCAGCCGGCAGTCGGTCGGCACCGTTGCCGTCCCGAGCCCGGCGAGTACCCCGCCCGCGGTGAGCTCGACCAGGCCCAGCTTGGCGTAATGGTGATGGATGCCGAGGGGGGGCATCGGGACCGGGTTCGACGAACCGTCGACCGGCCAGTCGACGAACCCCTGTTGGACGGTGGTGGCAGTGCGGGCCGGGATGACCCAGTAGTTGCCGGTCTGATAGTTGCCGGCCGAGAACTGCACCTGTACCCCGCCCTCGAGCGCGATCGGCGCGCCCGTCGTCACCGTGATCCCGCTGTTGAGACCGGTCCCGCTCTGGTCCCATCGCCGAAGCTTGGGGTGCAAGGCCAGGTTGATGGTCGGCGGTGAGGTGGTGGACAGGGTGACGGTATGGCCGTCGGAGGGTGTCACCGCTACCTGGTAGAGCTGCCCGTACTGGCCGGTGAGCTCGACGCCGTCGTCGGTCAACTCGACCCAGTCACCGGCCTGGAAGCCAAGGGTTGGGTCATCGCTCAGGCTGGTGCATGTGAACGAGGCGCCCGGCGGGCCGCCCCCTGTGGCCAGAGCTGCTATCAGCGCCACCACGGAGCCGTTCTCGCGGGACCACTTGAAGGTGGCGGTGCCGTCGGCCCCCGGTTGATCGATCTCCACCCGGTAGAGCTGGTTCTCCAGCCTCTGGTAGCCCGTCTCGGGAGGCAGGATGCACGGCAAGCTCGTGCCCGGCACGCCGGGCCCGGCTGCCAACATTCCCGCGGTAGCCGACGAGAGCCACGGCGACGCCGAACTGGCGCACGTCGGCAAAATCGCGCCGGCCGCGGGGGTCGCCTCGAGGAACGCCAACTTGACCTGCCAGACCACCTTGCTCCGGACAGAGGTGTCGGGACCGCCGAGGGCGCTCTCGCGGATCTCGGGGTCGTCGAGGGCGGTGATCAGCCTCTCCCAAACATCCAGGTAGACGGCGTAGATCCCGGCCTGAGTGGCGCCCAGGTTGGCCAGCGTGGCGCCAGGCAGGTCGGGCTGGTTGAGGATCGAGGCTCCCGCGCTGTCGTTCTCGACAAGGAGGCCGTCGACGTACATACGGCCCTGGGAGATCGTGAGGTCGGTCCCCGCCGCGTTGAAACCCAGGGCGAAGCCGCCGGCCGCGCCCTGTGGGTAGCCGGCCTGGCCGATGACGTCGGTGGCCGTCGTCGCCGCCAGGTGGTCGTCGATGGTGATCTGCTCGTTGCCGTCGGCGTCGAGTTCCACCCGCCCCTGTTGCATGAGCACCCGGCGGTAGTGGCGCGTCTTATTGAATGTGAGACGGCTGAAGTCTCCCTTCACCGCTCCACTCCTTCCTGGTCAGGTCGCATGGATGATCCCGGCCTCGAGCCCGATGCGGAGGTACTCGCCTACCCGGTAGGTCAGGTTGGCTTCCCGGCGGGCCGAGAAGAGCCCATAGAAAATTCCCATCTCGTCCTCGTCCTGGGCGCCGAAACGGATCTGGTCGGGCGCCGCGTCGGCCAGCTGCAGGTAACCGGGCTGCCCGGGAGAACGGCTGGTGAACGCGGGCAGCAGCCATGCCGTCACCTGTGCCGCCAAGGCCGAGACCACTGTGGCGTCGAGGGCCGGGTTGACGGCCCGGGCCGCCGCCACCTCTGTGTCGATCTCGAGGTCGGGCTGGCATCGGAACCGGACCGGGGTCTGGCTCCCGCTGAGGGGCACGAAGCTGTAGCGCACGCACCCGGACTGGCGCTCGGTCGACACCACCGCTCCGGTCACGATGCTGTTCTCGAGCAGCGGGATGGTCCGGGCGCTGACGGTGCCGATGACGGTGCTGCGAGTGACGGTGACGCTCCCGGCCGCCACTCCAGCTCCGCCCGACAGAGCAGCTCCCGTGTCCGAGCCGGCGTCGAGGGCGCTGTCCTCTACTGTCACGTCGACGGCGCCGTTGGTCTTGAGCGGCCCGCACAGGCTGTGGTCGACAACCAGAGCACCGATTACGCCGTTGGCGCTCCAGTCGACGGTGCCGCGCACCGTGCAGTGCTCGAGCCGGACCGTGAGTGGGCCGGCCCCGTTGATAATGAGCGACCCGCCGATACCCAGGCCACGCAGGGTGACGCTGGCCCCCGCCACGCCGGTGATGCTCAGGTTGCCGGTGAGCACGGGCCGCTGCAGGTCGGCCGCCCGCACGACCAGCAAGTGGGCGTCCGGGGCCAACGCCAGGTCACCCTCGACGATCCCGCTGTCGGAGATCTCGACGACCTCGTCGTGCGCCGCCGGTAGGTTGGCCGACGCGAAGGCGGTCACGGTCGGCGGGGGAAGAGCCGCCTCCGCCGCCGCATCGTCGGAAGAGACGGTCCGCTCGTAGTCGCCACCGCCGTAGTCACCGCTGAAGGCGTACGAGTAGTCCACGGTCACTACGTCGTTTGCGGCCGGCGCCGTGGCGAACACCAGCCGGCCGAGCACCGGGTCGACCGCCACGTTTATCCCGGGGGCGGTGGGAGGTGCCCAAGCGGAGAGGTCGCACCAGCCCACCGCGGCAGCCGGGACGGCCACGCCGTTCACAGTGACGGAGGCTGGCGGCGTCGTGGCGTAGGGCGTGACCCCGGCGAAGAGCGGGTAGCGGGCCAGGAAGAACGGCAGGTTGGCCCGGCCGCCGAGGGCGAACTCGGTCGTCGCGGGCACGGGCGGGTTGACGAGGGGCACGTCCACGCCAAAGGGGTCGAACGTGAACTGGTTGGCTCCAACCGACCGCGCCGGGTGACCGGGGCTGGCGTACGCTTGCAGGCGCCAGACGAACAGGCCGATGTTCATGACGTTGTAGCGGCCCCGGCCCGCATCGATCCGGCGGACGTCGACAGAACGCGGGGCGGCGTCGAAGGCGCTGCCGATGTCGGTTGCCGTCATGGGCGACCGCACGTCGACGATGGCGTTGCCCGGGCGCACGTGGTTGCGGACGTACTGCGCGGTGGCCAGGCGCTCGAAGTACTCAACCGCCATGCAGGACCAGCCGGTGACGTCGAAGCAAAGCTGCTCGAGCATGGCCAGGGTCCCCTTGCGGCGGCGGTAGCCGATCGTGTCGGCCACCTCGGCGCGCGTGGCCGCGGGCTGCCCGGGGCCTAGCGGTTGTAGAGGCGTGAAGCCGATGAGGTCGCCTATGTAGGGGACCACCCACGGGGCGCACGTCTCGATGAACTGGTCGTCGTAGAGCTGGTCGAGCCCGGCGCTGACCACCTGCGCTTGCTCCGCGATCACCCCGATCAGGGCCTGGAGGGCACCGCCGCCCTGGGTCTGGTCACGCAACCGGACGAACGCCGGTAGCAGGGCGTAGAGGGTGTCGGCGTCGAACGTGCTCACGTCGCCAGCACCACCCCGGGCAGGGGGCCGGCGGCGAGCGTCAGCAGCTCCGCTCCGACCAGGCCCTGCGAGCCGAGTGTGGCCGCCGCCGCCGGGATGGCGTCGCCCGGGGAGCCGGGGGACGACCCGACCTTGGCAAACGTGCCCAGGGTCATGGCCACCACCCCCGGAACGTTTTGTACTGCGGCGATGACCTCGCTGGCGAAGACGGGCTGGCCGAAGGCCCGTGCGTCGAAGGAGAACGTCTGCGACAGGGTGGCCTTGACGGCGCCCAGCACGTCGGCCCCTACCAGCGTCGGGTCTGCCGTGACGGTGGCGGCAACGGTGAACGTGACCGGGACATAGCTGCAAAGGGCCACGGCCAGGGTCCCGTCCCCGGCCGCCAGCATCGCCTGCAGCAAGCTCGTGAACTGCGGGGTCCCCGGTGCAACGGCCGCCCCGGCCACCCCGGCGACGGTGACGCAGGCCACGTAGCGCGTCCCGTCCCACGTCCAGCTGACTCCGGACTTGGCGATCCCGGCGCTGGCGGCGGCAAAGTCACCAACGTCCTCGAGCGAAACGATGCGGTCAAGGGTCTTGATGGTGAAGGGCGCATTGGCGCGGGCCTGCTGCACCGTCTCGGGGTCGGCCGCGCCGCTGGATGCCACCGGGTTGGTTGCTGCCTTGAGCCCGAGGGGACGGCTGAGCAGCGTGCTGATCTGTCCCGGGCGGGCCAGCCCGGCCGTGCCGATGCCGTGGCGGTACGTGGCCTGGATGTTGTTGGTGCCCGAGCCTGGACGGGCGCCAGTGGTACCGTCGCCGAACTGCACGACCGTGCTCCCGTCCGGTGCGGTCATCACCGCGTATACGCGATCGGTAGGCTCTGAGCCGTAGAGCCAGTCGACTTCGGTCCAGGCCACCCCATCGACCCGCACTACCAGGGTCGAGGTCGCCCCCGACGCGGTGGCGGCACTGACATAGGTGAGAGGCGGCTGCTTCAGGGCGAAGCGTTGGAAAGCCTGCGAGGCGTCCCCGCTGCCGAGGATCTCGGTGGTCGTCTCGCCGTGGGTGCCCGGCGCGACGTTGGCGTCGATCGACACCGTCGAGCGCACGTAGGTGCCCGCCAGCTCCGGGTCGAAAGTGACCTCCGTGTACCCGTCGACGAGCGACAGGCTGCTGATGCTTACCACTTCGCTCGTAGTCTGGCCCGGCTGGTCCAGACCGGGCCCCGGTCACCGCCACTAGCTGGCCGACGGCCAGCGACAGGTAGGCACCGCCGAGCGTCAAAGGGCCGGTCCCCACGTTGTCACCGAGCGTAACGTCGGCCACCGCCAGCTCGGCTGTCTGTACCAGTACCCGGGTGGTGCGGAGCCCGAAGTCGTTGGGCGCGCCTGGCCAGTCCGCCAGGGAGAGCCGGGTCACCTTGGACGACAGCAGGTACCCGTTACGGGTCAGCACGCCGACCCCGTCGCGGTGGTGGCCAGCGAGCCCGTGCTGACCCCGTCCTCCACGTACACCCGTCCGCCGGCCACCGACGGGTACACGTTGTCGAGGTCGACGGCCCCCTTTCCCGGCACGGTGATGGTGGCCAGGTTGTCGTTGTTCCAGTTGTCCGTGTATACGCCCTGGAGCGTGCTGCTCAAGGTGTTGTAGTCGACGGCGTTGTGCCCGAACAGCGACGCGTCGGTGCCCATGGCAAAGACCCGCAGCGGCGGGTCGCTCCCTGGAGCGGTCGTCCCCGCTAGGGCGTTGACCTGGTCCTCGAGGGCGTCGACATCCCAGCCCTGTGACAGCGCGAAGGCCACCAGCGCCCCCTGATCGCTCCACACAACGCCCTTGACGCTGGCCCACAGGAAGTCGTTGTTGAGCGACGAGCCGGGACCAGCCACCGCGGCGGTAGTCGGGGCATGGGCGGGACGGGGTGAGACCTGGTCCCCGAAACCGACGGCGGTGGTGCGGCTTGCGGTGTCGAACGAGACGGACGCCACGTGGTTGAGGCGCCTGGCGTCGGGGTGCCCCTGCACTTCGACCAGCAGGGCGTCGCCGAGCTTCAAGTTGACCGACCCGGCGAGGCGGAGGTCGGCCCGGGCGTTGTGCGGCACGGCGGCCAGGGGGCGGGTAGCACGGGCACCGATAGCGTTCCACCCGGAGCGGGTGGTCACCTGAGCGACGGTCTCGAAGGTGGCCGGCTGCGCGCGGGGTCAGGGACGGTCTGCACGCGGGTCCCCGCCGGCAGCACCACGGACGGGGGGGAGCCGGTGGGGGGCTGCGCCGTGGCCGCCGGCGCGGCAGGGGGCGGGACGACTGACGGCGCCGCCCCGCTGGGCGGGTTGACCAGCCCCTGGGGAGTCGGTGGCGGCGTGTCGAGGGTGAAAGCGAGCGGTGCGGCGGCGGCCAGGCCGGGGCGCAGCTTGTACCCGATCAGCTTGGCCAGTTCTCCTACCGAGACCAGCTCAGTGGCTGTTCGCAGGTAGTTCTCGTTGGCGATGCGCTCCTGGTAGAAGGTCAGGATGTCGCAGACCACGGCCCAGGCGTCGAGCAGGGCAATCGAGAAGTCGTCGTCGCTCCGGGTCCGCAGCCCGGCCAGCGCCGGTGTCGTCGAGAGGGCGTCGAGCATGGTCGCCCGGAACTCGGCCCACGTTCCCGACCGGTAGGAGATGGCGCTCAGGCCGGCCCGGTTGGTGATCGTCTCAGGCGTCTCGGGCGCCATCGCCTCGCAGCAGCCGCACGGCAGGAGGTCGCTCACAGCCCCCCCTCGACGGTTAGGTCGAAACGCCCACGTTCGGGGTAGTTCGGGTCGTTGTCGAGCACGAAGAACTCCAGGCGCTGCGGGGTCAGCACGCCGGCCACCAGGCCGTCGGTGCCCGGTTGGTCCTGGCGTTCGAACGTGAGCACCTGTACCGACGCCACCCCCTCGACGGCCTGGGCGGCCACGATCAGGGGGCTCAGGTAGAAGGGCTGGCCCAGGTTGAAACGGGCCGGGTTGAACAGGCCCAGGCTCCCATCGGGCTGGGCACCCGTGGTGAACACGGCCAGCAGCGCCTGCTCGATGTCGGTGGCCACGTAGTCGGCCTCCGCGCACACAGACATCTGGATATAGAGAGGAACGCGAACGCCGTCCTCGACGGCCAGGTCCGTGCCGGCCATCCGGTAGCCGTCGAGGTACGCCTCGAGGTTGGCGATAAAGCTGTCGTCGAGGGCGGCCTGCTGGTCCCGTTCGACGCTCAGGAAGACCGTGTGCCAGCTGCCGGTCCAGCGCAGCGTGGCCGCCACCTGCTGGACCCCCGGGTACTGGAGGACGAGAGACTCATAGTCTGCGGCGGTCACCGCGCGCTCCTGCGTCCGGAAGGCCACCGGCGCAGACTGCCTGACGGAGCCCACCGTCTCGGGGTTGACCCCGCCCCAGGCGGCGAGCGGGTTGGTGACCCCGGCCACCCCGGGGGGCACACCGCTCGGGTCGAGGAGCCCGATGGCGTTTCGCGCCACATTGCCGGCCGTCCCGTTGCCGACCCGGTAGGTGGCGGTGAACACGGCGCCCGGCTCAGGCAGGAGGCCGTTGACACCATCCCCGAAGAGCATGAAAGCGGTCCCGTCGGTCTCCACTTCGGGTACGAACACCGCCGTCGTCGGGCCCGTGCCGGCGTCCAGCAGGTCGGCGGCCACCTGCCAGCCGGTGACGTTGTTGTCGAGGTCCACGCTGACCAGGCTCACTACGGGCACCGCGGTGCCCTGGGGCCCCACCACCGCCGCCGCGGGCTGGGAGGCGTCGGGGAGCGGGGCGGCGAACGTGAGCGGGGCACTGGCCAGCTGGGGCCGAAAGCGGCCCTGGGCGGGCACGACGCCGATCGGCTCGGGCCCCGTACTGAGCGGGTCCGCCGGACCGCCCACGCTGCGTCCCTGGTCGGCCAGCACCAGGTTGCCCCAGGCGACCGCGATGCCGACCGACGTCTGCTGGCCCTGCTCTCCCACCAGCGAGGAGACGCACAGCGGGAACGTCAGCGAGTCCCCGGCCTGCCAGTCGATCTCGGTGACCGGGTCGCTGTTGAGCGGGTCCGTGGTGACCTGGACGTTGGTCAGGCGCACCGCCTGACGGTGATCGGGGTCGGCATCCGCCGCGTTGCCTGTGACCGGGCCTTTCGCCTCGGCCAGCATGACGACCATCCCCGGTGTGAGCAGCGGGTACGCCCCGGCCAGAGTGGCGTGAGTGCCACCGACGGCCAGGCAAGACTGCTGGTCGCTCCAGGCGTACAGCGCCATCTCGGTCAAGGACGCCGACATCGGGCTCGAGTCCGCCGTGGTCTCGAAGAACACCGCACCGCCGTCGACGGCCTGCTGGTAGGCCAGGGTGTCGTGAGCCAGCAGTGGCGGCACGGCTCCCGGGAAGAGGGTGGCGCAGCGCGTACCCGCGGGCAGGACCGTCCCGTCGGCGGCCCCCGGCCCAAGCAGCACACGCAGCCATGCACGGGCGTTGGCGCCCTCGCCTATGTGGTAGTCGACCAGCCGGGCGTGGCGCCGCGCCGAGGTCCGCAGCCGTGCCGTGCCCAGATAGGCCTCGGTGGCGATGACATCCTGGCGGTAGCTCAGGTGGTCCGCCACGTACGAGAGGGTCTCTACGATGGCCATCCCGAGGTCGGCGGCGTTGCGTTCGGACCAGTCAGGGGCCAGGAGCGAGAGCCGGTCGAGCATAACCTGGACGAACCCGGGGTAGTCCTTGGCCAGGTAGTTGATGCGAGGGGGGGTGACGACCGCCGGCGGGCACGAGGTCACCGTGGCGCAGTCGAAATCGCCGGCGCAGTCCACGTGAAAAATGAAGTTGGCCGACGCTGAGGCGGGGTCGAAACCCGACGGGACGCCCGCCAGGGTCGAGGCGTTCTGGAGGCTCAGGGTGTAGATGGAGAAGTCGCCCACCTGGTCCACCACCACCCGCATCTGGTCGTCGGCGGAGCGAACCGCGCTGATCACATTGATCGAGGTGATCCGCTCGCCGCCCGTGATACGGAAGTTCTTGGCACCAGCGCATCGCCGGGCGCGCCGGGCGGGACAGGGTCGTTCGGGGCGTCGGGCAGGTTGAGGACGAAGTGGACGACGAGAGCGGTCTCGGTCGTGGGGTCGACCTCGACGAAGTCGACCCCGTTCACGGTTTTGGCCGCCAGCAGCGCCGTCCGTCGGTCGTCGGTGATCATGAGAGCTGAGCAAAGGTCGAGGTGGTCGACTCTCCGGTGCTGCGCACCGTGTAGTCGACGCTGACGGTGAGGTTGCCGTCGTCCTGTGCCACCGTGACGTCCGCTACCTCGATCAGGTCGCCCAGCTGAGACTGGAGGGCGCCGTGCACCAGCATCTGGAGGGCCGCCCCCAGCTGGTCGCTGTTCGGGGCGAAGGCCATCTGGAGCAGGCCCGTGCCGAACGTCGGCCGCATCACTCGTTCGCCGGGAGCGGTCAGGAGGACCTGCTCGATCATGTCCCGGAGGTGCTGGCCGGCGGGTGTGGCGGCGGTCCGCCCCCGGCCGTCGAAGTGCATCGGCGAGGCGATCGGCGCGGGCTGCCCAGCGGAAGGCGCCAGGTCGGTCATGAGGCCACTGCCCGGGGCTGGGTCGAG
Source organism: uncultured Acidimicrobiaceae bacterium (assembly GCA_963754115.1). GTDB lineage: Bacteria > Actinomycetota > Acidimicrobiia > Acidimicrobiales > Palsa-688 > Fen-671. The sequence goes on from CAVWFC010000013.1 coordinate 181,753, forward strand.
GCCACGATGGCCGGCCCGTTGGGAGTGCCGGTGGCGGCGATGCAGAGGCCGACACTCGTCGCCGTGACCGCCGGTTGCCCGTTGATGAGCGTCTCGACGGTGGGGTTCGTCCACTGCACCATGACGCACGGCATGGGCGCCCCGCCGGGGGCGAAAGTGCACCCGGCCACGATGAACTGGTCCGTCAGCAGCGCCACAGGCATCCCGCTCACCAGCACCGACGTGTCGGCGCTGATCGTGGTGACCTGTCCGCCGTGGGGGCACATGGCCACCGCGCCGACATGGAAAAGCGGCCCGGGCACCTCAGCACCCCGTCGGCTCTGGCGTCGTGGCCGGCGCGGCCCTCACGTGACCACCAGACCCGCCACGTTGATGCTGACGGTGGGCCCGACCAGGGTGATCATGGCGCCCTGCCCGTTGCTGATGTAGATGCCCGTGTCGTTGACGATGATGGCGGCGCCCGTGGTCGACTTGAGGATGATCCCGCCGGCGGGGCCGGGCACGTCGTTGATCACCATGCCGTTCTGCAGCGTGGTCTGAAAGGTGAGCGAGGAGAGCCCGGGGGGCGAGAGAAAGGCCATGGCCGGTATCTCGGCCGCGCTGCCCCAGAAGCACCCGCTCCAGATCGGGTAGTCGGGGTCGCCCTGCTCGAACTCGATCCAGACCCCGGCCCCGATGGACGGCACGACCAGCATGCCGGCCTGTAAGCCGGCCCCTGGCACGCAAGGCATGCACCATGAGGTGGGCAGCAGCGAGGAGACGTCCGGGACCATGGCCAGTAACCGGCCCATCTGCATCGGGTCGACGTTGTCGAGCACCGCGCCGCGGTACTTGCCGTAGTACTTCCTGCCCTCGGCTCCGGCCGTATTGGGGTCTGGTTTGGTCGCTACCGGGTCGGGCACGGTTCCTCCGATCGTTCTCGCCTAGACCGCCACCGAGGGCACGGTCGACACAAGGCCATTCCGCGAGAGGGAGAACTCTTCCTTGTACTCCCCCCGCTTCAGCTGGTGGGTCACGCTCGTCACGTACCAGAGCCCGTCGAAGGCCATGCCGGCGCCGCGCAGCCCCACCAGGGACCGAGCGTTCAGGACCTGGCCATAGCGCTGAACGTCGATGGTGCCGGTGGCCGTAACGGCGTCGGCCGCCTGGGCGCTCTTGGCCAGCCCGACCAGCAGGGCGCGCACCGGCGGCAACTTGGCCACGCCGTTGATGATGGGGAACTCTTTGGGCAGGGGCGGGACTGCCCCCAGCGGCGGGGCCAGCGGGTTGATGTCCGGGATGGGAATTGGGATCGGCACCTTCGTGATCGGTTCCTGGATGATCAGGATCGGCAGCGATTTCTGGTCGTTGTTGAAGGCGAAGGACAGCGACTCGACGTTGCTGGAGGCGTCGGCATCGATGGCCAGAGCGGGCTGGACAGGTCCCCACTTGACCTGCGGGCCCCAGTACGCCACGCTCGAGCCGACGGCCGGGCCCGGGACGACGTAGAAGACGTAGCCGACGAGGTCCGCCAGCCGTCGCAGGTGGGCCAGGTCGGTGCCCTGTTGGCGGAGGATCTGGACGGTGGGGATGGTGACGTCGATGGCTACGCTCGGGATCACCATCGGCACGACCCCGAAGAGGGCATACTTGGCCAGGCACACCAGCACCTGGGCCTCGGGGGGCATCGCCGGGAAGGGCAAGCCCGAGAAGTCCACATAGTCCATCACCCGGGACAGGTCCTCGCCCTTGATGGTCAGCCTTGTCATGCCGTTCTTGACGTCAGGCGTGACGGAGTGGTTGGTCATCACCCCGTCCATGAGCACACTGGTCTGGCCGCTCACCGTCACGGCAACGATCACCCGCATCAGCGGGATGGAGGCGCCCCCGCTGACCAGGAACAACGTCTGGAGGGGCGACTGCACGCTGATGCGGAAGACCAGTTCGAAGCCGCTGGTCCCAGTGGCCTTGTTGATCACCTTGACCGACTCGAGGGCGTCGAGGACCTCGGGGGGGACGGGCACCGGCTCGACCGGCCCGATCATGAGCGTCAGGTGCACTCCCTTGAACATCACTGCCCTCCCGGGACACCGGCCGGCAGCGGGACCACGATGAACACACCGGGGACGGCCGTCACGTCGTCGGGCCCGGACGCCCCGTTGGCGTCGCAAATCTGCCAGTAGGAGAGCGGGTTGCCGAGCAGGGCACCGGCCACGACGTCGACCCGGTCTCCTTGCTGGACCCGGTACCGCTGGAGGACGGCGAAGCTGTCGGTAGGCGGGATGAAGCGACGGTCGACGTAGCTGACCTGGTCGCCCGTGGCCAGGGTCGTCGTCAGCACCGGGAGGCCGTAGTAGCGGCTCTCGGGGCCGTAAGTCTGCTGCTGGATGGCACCGGCGGCGAAGAGCTGCTGGAGCAGGGTCGAGGCGTCGCTCACGAGAAGACCCCGCTGATGCCGAAAGCGGACAGCGACCCGCCTGGTGCACTGGCCGCCAGCTGCTCCTTGCGCTGCTGGTAGGTGAGGTAGATCCGGCCGCCGACGGACGAGAAGTCGATGTCGTCGATGGTGAGGACGCGCAGGCCCAGGCTGACCTTGGCCAGGATCGGGTTGAGGTTGGAGTCGAACATTTCCTCGGTGACGGTGAACTCGGTTACTTTGACCGGGAGGATGCGGTCCTTGCTCCAGACGAACAACATCAAAGGGGCGTCCATGGGCACTATCTCGAGCGTCCCCGACTGGGCCCGGGCGTTGGCCTGCTGGAGCTGGGTGCTGGTCGGGTAGATCACCGTCTCCAGTGCGGCCAGCTGAGGCTGGATGCCTGACGAGGTGGCCACCGCGTCGCCGCTGTCGAGCTGGTCGGTGGCATCGAAGGTGGCTTCGAGCTTGAACGTCTCGATGGGAGGTCCCTTGAGGCGCATCTGGTCGACGTGGGGCCCGCTGTCCGGGCCGACCCCCTGTACCTGCAGGGTGCGGCTCAGGGTCTCGGGGTTGTACTGGAGCGGGATCACCCGTTGCACGGCGCCCGTGTCGTAGTCGACCAGGACGATCCCGCCTTTGAGCAACGGCATCAGCGGCTCCCCTCGCGTCCCGGCCTTGGCCTGGAGGCCCGCGGTGCACCAGTGCGTTGCCCGCTCTCGCGCCCCGCTGGCGCCTCCCCTCGCAGCGCCCGGGCGACCTGTTGTCCCAACGCCCGCCCCACGTCGCCGGGCCGGGCGGTGGCGGCCACCGGGAACGAGCCCGCGTCGACGCGGGCCGCGCTCCCGCCTTCCGGCCTCCACCCGGCGAGCGCCGTCACGAGCTCGGCCTGCACGGCGTCAGCAATAGCGCGCCTTTGTCTCACGTCGAAGCCGTGGAGCACCAGCTCGTCGATCTCGACCGCCACCTCCGGCTGGCGGTCGCTCATAACCAGCCGCCTATCTCGGCGTCGCTCAGCGGGCGCTCGAGCTTGGCGTACTCGACCGCCGCCGCCCTCAACACCTCGCCCATCCCTACGGGCACGCCTTTGGCGGCGGCGGTGAACGCGGCGTGGAGGGCGATGCTGCGGATGTTGCCGCCGGGCACCTGGAGCTGGGCCAGCTTTGTCATGTCGAGGCCCATGGTCGGCGTGGCGGGTGGGAAGGCCCGCGCCAGATCCGGGCGCGCTCGGCGGGGCCGGGGAACGGGAAGGTGACCACGAAACGGAGCCGTCGTAAGAAGGCTGTATCGAGGGCGCTGCGCAGGTTCGTGGTCAGTACGGCTAACCCCCGATAGGACTCCATGGCCTGCAGGAGGTAGCTGATCTCGAGGTTGGCGTAGCGGTCATGGCTGTCGCGCACCTCGCTGCGCTTTCCGAACAGGGCGTCGGCCTCGTCGAAGAGCAATACCGCGCCGCTCCCGGCGGCGGTCTCGAAGATGCGCCGGAGGTTCTTTTCGGTCTCGCCGATGTACTTGCTCACCGTTTGGCTGAGGTCGACCCGGTAGAGGTCGAGGGCGAGCTCATTGGCCAGGACCCCCGCGGCCAGGGTCTTGCCGGTCCCGCTCGGGCCGGCGAACAGGGCACTGATCCCGAGACCGCTGGCCGTTGGCCCCGACATCCCCCAGCGGTCGTAGACCAGGCTGCGGTGGCGGACGTGGGCGATAATGTCCGCCAGCAGCTCGCCCTGGTCCTCGGGGACCACCAGGTCGTCGAAGGTGGCGGTCGACTCGAGCCTTTGGGCCAGGTCGTCCAGCCCGCCCCGGGCGCTGACGCGACAAGCGTCCCACACCGCCCGGCCGGGGTCGGGCTCGTCGGCCCGGTCGAAGGTCTGAGCCTGCCGCGCGGCGGCGACAATGGCGTCGGGGCCCAGGTCGAACTGCGCCACCACCCGGTCGAGAGCGCCGTTTAGCGAGGCGAAGCCGGCCTCGTCGCCCAGCGCCAACGCCCACAGGTGGCGCTGCTCGTCGGCGCTCGGCTTGCCGGCGTCGATGGTGACTGCCGCCCGGCTGCCGGCGCGGACCGAGGCCGCCACGGCCACCGCCGCGGGCGTGGCCAGCCGGTCCGCGAACCGCTCCAGTACGCTGCGCCCGAGGGGGTCGTCGAGCTCCCCGGACTCGATAAGCAACGCCGCGGGGCCGAGGCGCGCCGTGCGTTCCCAGAGGACGACCAGGTCCTGGCGGTCCTGGGCGCCAGCCGGCAGGTCGGCGGCGTCGACCACATGGGGCTGGAGGCCCTGCCGGGCACAGGCGTCGGCGAAGATGGCTCGCGCCGGCTGGCGACCGGTGCCGCGCAGGACGACTGCGGGCGACGGGCCGGCCCGGCGCCACGCCGCCACCAGGGCCTCGACAGCCCGCCCGGCGCTCTGCGGCGCGGCCCCGTTTACCGGCAGCGTCGACACCACCGGGGCCAGCCGCCGGTCGAGGCCCCACACGCCGATAAGCACATGCAGTACCCACTCGTCGACCTGCAACGGGGCGTCGGTAAGGAGGCCCGCCCCCGGTTCCACCAGCCGCCAGCGCCGCAGCGGCGCCCAGGGGGCCAGGGCGCTCCAGTGCGCCCCGGGCAGGGCGGCCAGGGCCAACCCGAACGTCGGGTACCCGCGGCCGTCACTGCCGCCCGCTCGCCCCAGGGAGCCGGAGAAGGCGCCGTCGAGCTCCGGGCCGCAGCACAACACCAGCACGAGCCGTTCGAAGGGGGATAGACCGAAGCACGCGCAGACGTCGTCGAGAGCGCTGAGTGTTCCATCGGCCGGCTGATCGGCGGGTTCAGTGACGCCGCCGGGAGGCGCGCCACCCTCGAGCCGCGCCCGTACGGCCTCCACCTCGGCCATCAGGGCCTGCTGGTTGGCGCGGTACCACGCTTCGTCACGTGGTCGTGCCACCCGGGTTTCGACCGCGGTCACAGCGTCACCACAGGGTGCGCGTAGGCGCCGGTGCCCGGATCGGTCCGTAACAAGCTTTCGGCTCCGTCGACCCTGACCCGTACGAGGTAGGGCCCGGACCGGGTGCCGAAGGTGCTGAAGGTCACGGTGTTGGTGCCGATCTGGGCGGGCGTGGCGTCGAACGTGAAGGACAACGGGCTGCCGCCGGCCGGCGGGTCCAGCTCGTTCAGGAGTAGTTGAACCTGCTGGGAGCTCTGCAGGGCGGGGTCTAGCTGGACCGTGACCGGGGTGACCGCCGGGGTCACGCTGTTGTCCACCGTCCCGGTAGTAATGAGGTCGTCATTGGGCGGGGTGGTGCCCTGGCGGATGACCGGCTGGAGGTAAAAGAGCGAGACGTTCGACTCGACCACGTTCTTGGGAGGCGGCGCTCCCACCGCCACTTGCTGGACGACACGCAGGGTGTTGATGCCCGCCGGCAGGGGCGGGACCGCTACCGTGCTCCCCGCCGGCCCAGCAGGCGTGGGCGTCTGGGGGGCTGTGGGATTGTTGTCGAAGACCACCACCACGCCCGGCCCGGTCAGGTTGGTCCCGCTCAGCGTGAGGCTGAGCGACGTCGCCCAGGGCACGAACGTCGGCGTCACCGCAGTGATGTTGGGCTGGCGCAGCTGCAGCGTGGTGACGTTGGCGGTTTGGACGGGCAACCCGGGCTGGACGGGGGTGGTGCTCTCTATGAGGACGACCGTCGCCGCGTACCCGGCCGACGGGCGGAACTTTCCGCCGAAGGCGGTCCAGAGCTTTGAAAGGTCCTCGGTACTTAGCGGCTCGGGAGTGATCTTGACCATCTCGACCTGTCCGTCCAGCCCTGCCGTGGCCAGGGCGGCGTCGAGGGGGACCAGCGGCGGCGGCGGCGTGAAGACGCTGGTGATCTGCTGGCGGTACAGGAAAGGGGTCTCGTGGAGCGCCTGCATGCCCAGGCCCAGTAGCACCTGAGGGATGTACTCGCTGTCGCCGTAGGCGATGAGCAGGTAGTGGAGGTCGAGGGCCAGTGGCGGCCGGTCGACCGGCACGCCGGCGCTGTTGCGCGAGGGCAGCCCGACTTCGGACCAGCCCTGGTTCGTCGTCACGTGGTAGAGGAACAACGACAGCTGAGCGGCCTCGCCGGTGCCCACCTCGAGCTGATCGGGTGACTTGGTCGTGAGGTAAGGCGGCGTGCCCAGGATGGCGTTAGCGCCAAAGTTCTGAATGGCCTGGTCGATGACGGAGCTGAGCACCCGTGTCACTGCGGCGACGGCCAACGCGGTGCTCACCGGCGCGCCGAGTCCCTGGCGGCCAGGTAGTCCGCCAGCGACGGGCCAGCTCGCGGGTCAGGGCGCGGCGCAGGTGCCGGAGCTGGCGCCGGGGCCGTTTGCACCGCTCGAACGTCCACTCGCCCGATCCGGACCACGACCGTCGGCGACGGCTGGTCGACCTCGTCCCCCGCGGTGGCCGTCGGCGATGTGGCCCCGGGGGATCTCGCCGGCCCGGCGCGTGGCGTCCCGGCCAAGCGGCCGGACCGTCCGCGTTACCATCGTTTGTCCCGGCCCGCTTAGCGTCGCCGGCGCCTCGGTGGGCACCCGGGCGTCGTCGGGCGCCGCCGCCCGCACCAGGTCGCTCACTTCGGTTGGTTGCCAGTCCGGCCGCACCGGGAGGTCAGCCGGTCCTAGTTCGTCGTCCCGTGGCTCCGGACGACTGCGCTGCCCGACCTGGTCGGGCGTGACCACGTGCCTGCTTTCCCGCGTGGCGGGCAACTGGCCGACAAGTGGCCGGTCGTCGTCGCCGGCGAGCGCGGGTTGGCCGGGAGCGGCGGAGGAGGACCTCGGGGCGTTCTGCCCGCCCGTCCCGCGGGCATCGGCGGCCTCGACCACTTCGACCATCTCGACCACTTCGTGGAGCCCGGGCTGAGGTGCGGTTGGTTCGAAGCGCGAGGGTGTGACCGGGCGCAGCGTGGGGACGGTGCCGAGCGTCCGGCTGGCCAGGGCGGCCAGGTACCCGGCCCTCAAGAGGCCAGCTCCAGGTAGAAGTGCCGCCGGTCCGGGCTGAGCGCAAGGATGTCCCGCTCGCTCCACCCGTACCGCCGGGCCAGCACGTCCACATCGGCCAGGAGGCGCCCGGCCAGGACTTCGATCTCGCGCCAGGTGAAGGCAGCGACATCGAGCTCGAGCTGCCACATTTCGGCGCAGTCCGGGCACCTCAGGTCGACTACGCCGGCCGAGATCCCGGCCCGGCGGTCCAGCTCGCCTTCCACCGCCGATGCGATGCGATCGTCGAGAGACGCGGCCGGCGCTCCCTCGAGGCAGCGCTCGACCAGTCGGTGCCTCGCTTCGTCGACGCTCTGGCAGCCGGCCACCGCAGCGAGGTCCAGGCTCGTGGGCATACGCACCGTCAGCGGGGCGCCGGCCACCTCGACCACGAAGCTGTCCTCGGCGGGCTCGGGGTCGTCGGCTGTAAGCGTGACGTCGACGCCGCACCCGCAAGCGGGGCAAGCCGCCCACACGCTCATTGCCGTGCCGAACAGGCGCGCCCGCCAGCCCAAGATCAAGTAGTCGCGGCGCTCCAGGGAGAGCCCGGCCAGTTCCTGGCGAGGGCGTCCCGAGAGGACGCCAAGAATGGTCAGGGCCCGGTCGACGGGGTGCTCGTGCCGGCCACGCTCCCAGATCTGGACGATGGCTTCGGCGCCGGGGATCGAAGTCGGCACCGGCCGCCTACCCCGAGACAGGGACGTTGAGCGTCGGCTCCGACGGCTCGGTCACCGACAGGTCCCTCTCCCAACCCTCGCACTCGAGCTTCAGGTGCTGGATGGCGACCGCGTTGGCGTTGGCGTCGAAGTCCGGTACGGCCTGGTACTCGGACGGCCAGCAGCGGTAGATCTTGTAAGAGATGGCCTTTTGGCCCGCCTCGTTGAAGATGTCCAGGATGATGTCCTTGCGGAAGTCCTTGAGCGAGACCTCCGACCCGAGGCCGGCCCCGAGGCTCCACACCTTGTCCGCCCACTGCTCGAACGCGGTGTCATGGGTGACGCCGCGCTCAAGTGTTATGGCGTCGTACTCGGTGCGCCCGGGGGACTTGCGGCTGGTGCTGGGGTCGCCGCCCTCCCGGTGCTTGACCACCTCGGTCGTCCGCTTGAGCATGCCGCACTTGCTGACGCCGGCCACGTACTGGCCGTCCCACTTGATGCGGAACTTGAAGTTCTTGTACGGGTCGTACCGGGTGCTGTTGACGGTGAACTCGGCCATGGGAAGTGCGCCTTTCTCAGCTCGGGGTCTGCCCGGCGATCTGCTGGATCTGGAGGACGACGAACTCCGCCGGCAGGAGCGGTGCGAACCCCACCAGGATGTTGACGACGCCCTGGTTGATGTCTGCCTGCGTGGTCGTGTCCGAATCGCACTTCACGAAGTAGGCGCTGGCCGGCGTCGAGCCCTGGAACGCCCCCTGGCGGAAGAGGCCCTGCATGAAGGTGCCCACATTGAGCCGGATCTGTGACCAGAGCGGCTCGTCGTTCGGCTCGAAAACGACCCACTGGGTGCCGGCGTAGAGGCTGGCCTCGATGTAGAGAGCCAGTCGCCGCACGGGGATGTACTTCCATTGCGACCCGATCACGTCGGCGCCGTCCAGCGTCCGCGCCCCCCAACAGACGTTGCCATAGACCGGGAAGCTACGCAGGCAGTTGATGGCCAGCGGGTTGAGCACCCCGTTCTGGGCGTCAGTCATCTTGTACGTGAGCGCCGCCGCGTTGACCAGGGTCGCCGCGGTGCCGGCTGGTGCCTTCCACACCCCGCGCGACCCGTCTGTCTGGGCGTAGAGCCCGGCGATGGTCCCGCTGGAGGCCACCGCGCGCAGGCGGTAACCGTTTAGCGGGTCAGGGATCTGAGGTCGCGGGAAGTACAGCGCGGCATAGCTGCTCCGGAGCGTCCCGTTGGAAGCGAGCCAGTCCTGGATGCCCTCGAGCGTGTCGCGCTCCTGCCCGCCGGCCCCCCCGGCCGGGTTTTGCGGCGGGTCTACGACCAGGAAGGCCCACCGCGATGCGCAGTAGTCCTCGGCCGTTGAGATAACGGCGGCGGCTGAGTTGTCATCTAGGTTCATCACGTCGGGCAGGCACAGGATGTTAAAGTCGTCGGCTAGGTCCAGGGCGTAGAGGCCCGTGCGGCTCAGCGGGTCGCCGAGCAGCCCGGTCGCGTCGGGCTGGCCCCCGTCGCCTCCCGTGGCCGGGTTCGCCGCCGCCGCCGCCGCCGTGCCGCCGGGAGCGTACTGCTGGACGTTCACGCTCCCCGCCGGGTCGAGCCCGAGAGTGGTAGCCAACGCATCGGCGAACGTCAGCGTTTGGCTGGGGTCGGTAACGATCGCCCCGAACTGGAGTGTCTTCGCGGTCCCGCTGCCCGGGACCACCGCCACCGTTGCGGTCGGGATGGCTGGCGCTCCGCTGGCCCCCGTAAGGGCGCGCAGCTGGGCCTGAAGCGTCGCCGCCAGGCCGGTCAGGGTGGTTGGTGCGGTCGTGAGCGTCACCTTCGGCGTCAACGCTGTCCCGCCGAGGCTCACCGTCATCTCGCCTGTCACAGTCGACAGCGCGACGCCGCTGATGTCGGTACTGACGGTGCCCGTCGCCACCGGCAGGTCGGTGGCCGCCGGCGACCCGACGAGCTTCAGTGAGACCAACGCCGATGCGTTGTTGACGACCGCCAGGGCGTAGTTGGGGTCGGTCGGGTCGAGCGTCAGGTTGCGGTACGTCTCCGTGGCCTGGGCGACAGGCGGTGTGCTCGAGTCCACCTGGGTGACGGTGAGGTTGAAACGGGTGGCCGGGGCAGAGCTGTTGAAGTCGACGGCCAGGCGGACACTGTTGCCCCAGTTGCCGGGGCTGGCGGCGTCGGCTTCCAGGATGGGCGTCCCGCCGCTCACCTTGTCCTCGATCTGGATACTGGCCGTGGCCGGTTGCGAGGACGACTCCGCCACCCGGACGACCCAGGCCTCCGCCCCGCCGTTGGCAAAGAACTGCTGGACGCCGTACCCGGCTTCGCTGGTGGCGACCAGGCTGCCGAAATTCCGCTCCAGGTCGGCCACGCTGAATATCTGTGTCGCGGTGTTCATCGGGCCCTGCGAGAAGTACCCCAGGAAGGCGGTCACCGCTGTCGAGACCCCGACGATGGTGTGGACGCCGCTCGGAAGTTCCTCTACGTAGACCCCTGGGTATGTAGGGGCGACGGGCATGCTTCTCTCCTGGCCTCCTGGTCTCCTGACCTCTCACCCCGGAGGGTGGTCACTCTTGTGCTGGTAGAGATGTAGACCCGTCGCGTCACTGGAGCGTCGCGATAGCGTCGCGGCGAGCGGGATAGAACGAGGGCGGTCCCGAGAGGCGACGGCACCCCTGGCGCGTCTACTTGCCGATCGGACACGCGGCGCGAAGTGCCACGGGTGAAGTGCCACGGGTGAAGTGCCACGGGTGAAGTGCCACGGGCGGGGGTTGCCATAGGTGAAGCGCTATGGGCGAAGTGCCATAGGCGAAGTGAGAGCCATAGGAGGTGCGCAGGTCCGCCACCGGTGTCGGGCCGGGACCGCGTACCAGCCGCAATCGACTGCGAGCTGCAGTCGGCCAACAGCCTCAGTTGACGACGAGCCGCAGTTGACTAGGAAGCAGCCTGGGTCACGGACGCGATCAGGTCCGTCATGGCGGCCGAGGGCGTCACGCCGAGTTCTTCGGCCAGCATCCCCGCGTACGTCCGGTACACGCGGAACGCCTCGGAGATGTTGCCTTCGGCGATGTGAACACGGACCAACTGACGATGCCCGCTCTCGCGCAACGGCTCGCCCGCCACTGCCGTCAGTGCGGCCTGGAGCGCGGCGGCGTACTGCCCCACTGCGGCCAGGTTCTGGGAGATCCGCTCGAGGGCGTGGAGCCGCAACTGGCGGAAGCGCTCCCGCTCCATCAGGACCCAGTCTTCGTCCCAGTCAGGCAGCAAGTCGTCGGCCAGTCGCGACAGTTCCCGCTGCAGGCCCTCGGAGTGCCCGGCGCTGGGTTCGCTCTCCCGCAGCACCGAGAGCGCCCGCGCCACGCTCACTCGAAAATCGACCTCGACATCGGGGTTGACCCATATGTGGGTCGAGGATGCTCGCAGTAGTGGGCAGCCACCCGGGGCGGGGGTCCGCCACAGCGCAGAGCGCAGGTTGGCGCTGGCTCGTGCCTCGGTGGCGTCGAGCCAAAGGGCCCCGCTCACCTGGCGACGCCGGACTCGCCGTTCATGGAGGGCGACGAAGGCCACCAGGCGCTGCGAGCTCGATGGGACCACGACGACGTCGTCCCCGAGGCGCAGCTCGAAGCCACTGATGAGCAGTAGGCGCACTTGAGAACTCGGTCCTAATAGGTGCGGTGGGGGCATTCTTTCCGTAGCTTTAGCTAGAGGTGGAAACCAGGTGTTTTTCGCGTGGAAATACCAGCCTCGCCGGCGTCGCAACTTGTCAGGCGGCGTGGTGGTTTTTCATTTCAACTGGCAGCGGATCCGCGTCCGTAAACGTGCCACCACGCAGGAATTCCGGTGCCATCGCCAGCAGGTGGCGCGCCGATGTCTGAAGCCTGTGCTCCAGTACAGGTACACGGCCTCTCTCAGTAGGTCCTCCTCCGGCAACTCCCGTGGGTCAGGGGAAGAAACTCGTGGAGCCATCACTATAACTGCTCACGAGCCCGGCCTGCTCGGGCCGGTGCCCGCCTGGTCTCGCTCCCGGCGCGGCCGGTTCGACCGGCAAGCTGGCCAGTCGAACATCGTGCGACGACCTCGGGCGCTGGCGGGGTGGCCCGCCGCTCGGGACCGAGCGGCGGCCCTGTGGGCGCATGGCGCCAAAAATGGCGCTTGCATCTGAAGGCAGGAGATTGGAGCCTCTACGACATAAACCAACAGGCCGGCGGTAGCGCAACCCTCCATGAGTTTGGAGGACCGCGCCACGCCGGCCTGGGGCAGGTCGCATTCTTCGATTGGCCCGGTTTCACCGGGGCTTACCTAACCCCCTTTTCACTGTGTTTACCTGGCTCCGTTTCAAGACGTTCACCCGAGCTTGGCGCACTGTCCGCTTGACGGTCCGCTCACCTTGTTGAGGCCCCCGGCGTCCGTCGGCGCGGGAGTGTTGGTGCTGCAGGCCAAGGGGCCGCTGACCGTGTTGCTTTCGACGACCGGAGCCATGGAGGACGTGTTGGACGAAACCGTGGCGGGCCCGCTCACTGTGTTGTCGTCCAGATAAACGCTGCCCGTGTTGAAACTGACCACGAGCGGGCCGTTTACGGTATCGCCAGTCATGTTTACCGCCCCGCTATTGAGCGTGACCTCGAGCGGGCCCGTGGCACTCCCCGTGAGGTTGACCTGGCCAGTCGCCGACACGAGGGTGACCGGACCGGTGGCCGTAATGCCGGCCAGGGACACCGGTCCTTGCTGGCCGCTGATGGTCAACGGGCCGTTGACATTGTCGGCCGAGCAGGATGACCCGGCCGGCCCACCAAAAGCAACTGGCCCCGCACCGTTGGTCATGGTGACCGGGCCCTGCACGGTGGTGCCACAAACGAGGGCGCTCGTTGTGCCCGTAGTTGTAATGGGACCGTTCACCTTGGCCCCTATCAAAGCCAAAGTACCCCCTGGCTGCACATTGACCGGTCCGCTGATCGTGCCCCCTTCGACGCACGTGCTCTTGCTGACGCTGAGCGTACCGTTGTAGGTCGAGGTTATTGTCTGTGAGCACGTGACAGTTTCAGTGGAGGCCGTCGAGGAACCCTGGTAGTTACCGTCGCCCGAATAAGTGGCAGAAACATTGTGTGCCCCCGGGGCGAGGTCCGTTATGGAGAGGCTCTGAGCCTGGCCGTTGGCGGCGAGGGTCACGGGAGCACCGAGCTGCTGCCCGTCGAGGTCGAAGGTGACCGTCCCGGTCGGGGCCGGGCCTGCAGTCGATGGGGCGGCCGGAGCGACCTGCGCATTAAGGGTGAAAGCCTGGCCAAAGGTAAGCGAACCAGGGGCACCGGACAGAGCCGTCGTGGTGGCGGCCTGGTTGACCGTGAGCGTTGTCGCTCCTGAAGACCCAACATAATTGTTGTCGCCCGAATAAGCCGCAGAGACCGTTTCGTTGCCCGGGGCTTGGAAAGCGTACGAGCAAGATGCGGTCCCGCTGGGGGAAAGAGCCACTTTGCACAGCGTTGAGGCGCCGGCCATGAAGGTCACGTTCCCCGTGGGGGGCAGGCTGAGCTCCGGGGCCCGGGCGCTGATGGCGGCGGTAAAAGTAGCCGGTTGGCCCACGACGGCCTTCGCACTGGTCGTGGACACCGACGTCCCCGTCGCCGCCTGGCTTACACTCACACTGGCCTGCCCGGACGAAGAATGCGTGTTGTTGTCACCGGAATAAGCCGCCGTCACGCTGTAGTTCCCCGTTGCCTCATATGTCTGGGTGCACGTCAGGGTCGACGAAAGGGGGTCGACGCACAGGTTGGCCCCACCGGCGCTAAAGGTCACGCTCCCTGTCGGTGCGGGACCATTCGTGTTCTCCGGGTCCCCTGCCACCACGGCCGTATACGTCACCTGCTGGCCTACTACCGGTGCGGCGGGGGAAACAGAGACCGACGTGCTGCTGCTGGCTTGGCCGACAGTTACGGTTGTCCGTCCAGATGACGGTTCGGTGCCACTGTCCCCTGAATAACTGGCCGTGACCGTCTCGGGACCGGTGGACTGGTAGTACTGGGAGCAGGCCGCGGTACCGGCCGACAAAGCGACGTCGGAGCAGAGCGTGCCATTTCCATCCGAAAATGTCATCGTCCCACCCGGCGTCGGGCCACCCACGTCGGACACCGTGGCGGTGAAGTTGATGGGCTCGCCCACGACTGGAGAAGAGGGTGAAGCTGACACCGTGGTCGAGGTGGGGACCGGGTTGGTCACGTCGAGGCTCAGGGCTCCCTGTGAGCCTTCGTCCCAGGTCGCCGGGGCGCTACCACCGATGACAATGATGACCCCGCCACCCGTCTCGGGCCCACCGCTGTAACTGGCCGAAAGGTCGTGTGTACCGGGCGAAGAGAAGGTTTTGGAGCAGGTGGCGATGGCCTCGGAACCGATCACGATTATGTCGCCTTCATTCGTCTCGGTGTCTTGATTTACAACCGGCACGTTGGCGCAAAGCGTATTCGAGCCGTCAGTGAAGTTCACGGTTCCCGTAGCCGCGCTGTCCGAAATGGTCGCCGTCAGCGTGACTTGCTGGTTGACCACCGGGCTCGAGGGGGACACGGTAAGGCTCGTGGTCGTCGACACGCCCGTATCCCCGGCCGGTATGTACGTGCCCGTCAGCGCGGCCGAGTAGTCGTTGCCGCCAGATATGTACTCGATCGAACTGCTGACAGAGCACGTCCCGTCGCTCTGGCAGGTGCTCGGATCTATGGGTGGCGTCGTGTCGGCCGCGTAAGTGACGAACTGGTACCCCGTCGTGGGGCTGTAGGTCAGCCAGGCCAGCTCTTCGTCCCCGCTCCAGTTTGTGTAGTGGATATCGAGGGTCTGTTCCGTGAGCGAAGTGCTGCCCGAAGTCTCGGTGTTCACGAACCAGCTACCCACCACGTAGGCGCTGTCGGTCGCATCGCGGGCCGAGTCGGTCCAGTCGAGGGTGCCGGACGTCGTGGACGTCGAAGCCCCTTTCTCCGTGATGTTGAATGTCGGGTCGCTGGCGGACGCCGCCGGGATGGCGGGCGCATTGAGGCACGGAGCCGGGTTGTTAACCTGGCCGCTTGGCCCGCCGATGGCCAGCAGGCTGCTGTTGTCGCAAGTGGCCAGCGTCGGCTCGGGCAGCGTGGAGCCGATGAAAAGCTCGTAGAGCTCGGTGGTCGAGCTCTGGCTCTGGAGCATGGAGACGAGGTTGGGCGGCGTAGTAGGCGCGGCGGAGATCATCTGGGCCAACTGCACGGGCACCTCGGCGGCACTGACGATGTTGAAGCCCTCGATGACCCCGGCGGCTATGGCGGTCAGGACTACGCCGACAACGGCGGCAACATCGGCGGCGGCGACTCCCGCCGCCACTTCTGCCAGTTCGTCGGCCGAGAGCACGACTCCGACGGGCGGGGCAACGCCGCCGAACGGCGTGAGGGCGGCTGCTAACGAAGTGCCTTCTATGGCGGCGGCGAACGCGGGGCTCAGGCCCAAAGCGGCGGCGGCAGAACCGGCGCCGGTGACAGCGGCGCCGAACCCGATGGCCTCGGCCACATCATTGGAGACCGCGGGGAAGGCGCTGTTGTTGAACGATTGCTCGTCGGCGTCGGCCGTGCCCCAGGCCACGAACTGGCTCTCGGGCGGGGTGTTCGGCGGGCAGTCCGTGAGAATGTCGGTGCACGGGGTGAAACAGGTCTGGTCCGCGTTCTCGCCCCCGTTTGTGTAGATGTTGGCGGTGTACTGGGACGAGTCGGGCGCTGGAGGCTCGTAGAGGCAGTAGCCCTCGTTGGATGCCGACTCGGGCGTTGAGCCAGATTCTCCCGAGGTGTAGTTGAGCGGGTCACCACTGAGGAAGCTCTGAAGGGTGGCCTCGGAGGGATCGGTCTGCAGCAGGCTCTGGTACGCCGTTGCCCCCAGGCCGGCCCACTTGGCGTACTCCAGGCCGGCGTCGTCGGCGGCGACGATGTTCTGCTGCTGGACCACGCTGGAAAGCCACGCCACGGCATTTGCCTGGTCCATTGTCTGCTGGGCGGCCGGGGTGTTGATGGCCTGGACGAGGAGCGCCCACAGCTCGCTTTCGGACGCGTCGCGGCCCCAGGTCTCGGCGGCAGCCGTGTCCGAGGAGGCCAGGTCGTGGTCAGTGATGGTGTTTTGCACAGCCTGTTGTTCCAGGTCCTCGAGAGAGGCCTGCTGCGCCGGTGTGGCCGTGTAGAGCGGCACGTTCGTTGACAACGGCGGACGCGGCCTCCTGGAGCTGCAGGTCATTTATGAGGTCAGCGGGGCCCGTGCCGTTGGCGGCGGCGGCCGGCGGCACACTGTACGCGAGGCCCGTTATAACCAGGCTCACGGCCAGGAGGCATGCCAACCACGGCCGGCCTGCCAACCACGGCCGGCCTGCCAACCACGGCCGGCCTGGCAACCACGGCCGGCCCGGCGTCGGAAGGCGCCATCGGCCCGGCGGCCGGCCCGGGACCGGCAAGGCTTGTGAAGGCTCTCGCTGGCGGGCCTTGTCCAGGTGTTCCCCCTGCCGGCGCAAAAGGTAGGCCCGGGCACCTCGTAGAGCGCGCCCTGGGGAACGCTGGCCCGAGGACTTGCTGCTGGTCGCTTGCTGTGACATTCGGCATTCCCTTCGTGGAGGCCCGACTCGCCTTGCTCACCTGGTCCACTGATGCCGGCCAACCCGGCAACGGGACGAGATGGCCCGGACTACGGACGGGGTTCAGCGCCTCATTCTCAGGCGTTACATGCCCGGCGACCAGGGAAAAGGGCGGAAATATGAGCCGGAATTCCGCCAATTTCCGGTGAATTCCGGCAAGTTCCGGCTCGGCCCGAGACGAGGTTTGACGGCGGTCCGTTCTCAGGCAAGGCTCTGACCATGACCGGTACGCCTGACGCAGCCGCCCTTTTTCTGGCCGGCGCCCGGACCATCGCCGAGGCCATCGCTGACCCCGCTGTCGAGTCGAGCTGGGACCGCCCGTCGGTGCTGGAGCACCAGTTGGTCGGCGGCGTCGCCGGGCACCTGGCCAGGAGCGGCGTGTGGGTCACCGACGAGTACCTCCGCGGGCCTACCCCCATCGGGCCGGCCGATTTCACAAGCGCAACCGAGTACTTTTACGCCGTTGCCGTCTCGGTCGGTCCCGAAGCCCACCGGGCGGTCCGGGACCGGGGTGCGGCCACGGCGGCACTCGGCCGGAAAGAGGTATTACGTCGCGTCGAAGAGCACCTGGGAAGGCTGGAAGAAGAGCTACCCGGGTTGCCCGGTGGTCAGCTCGTTGCCGTCGTGGGGGGAAAAGTGATGGCTCTTTCGGATTACCTGGTGACGCGCATTGTGGAACAGGCGGTGCACCTGGACGACCTGGCTCGAAGCGTCGGTCGCCAAACCTGGGCATTGCCCGACGGTCACGAGGCAATTGCCATTGAGGTTGGTACCGAAATGGCCTGCCGGATCCACGGGCCTACCGCTACTGTGAGGGCGCTTTATCGGAAGGGCTTCGCCGAGGCGGTTTTCCCAGTGCTTTAGGCCCGGTGCTTTAGGCCCGGTGCTTTAGGCCCGGTGCTTTAGGCCCGGTGCTTTCAGGCCCGGTCCTTTAGTGCCGGTCCTCTAAGTGCCAGTGCTCCAGGGCCAGTTCTTAGCGCTCCGGGCCGCGCTGAAGAACCCGCCGGGTTAGTCGGACCTCTCCGGAGCCGAGCGGCACGCTGCTGCATAACGGCGAAGGACGTCTCTTATGGCTTCTACAACCATGGCCCTGGGGTCGAGGGGGATAGACCCGGCGGACACCCGGGGGTAGAGCCTGGGGAGGAACTGGCTGAGCAGCGGCGCCGGTATACCGGTCTCGCCCAAATAGGCGAAAAGCCGTTGTACCGCCTCTCCGGCGGCCGGGGAGGCCCAGTAGTAGCGGATCCGGTCGCTGTAACTGAAGTGCCGAAGGGCCCGTTGCCGGGCGGGGTGGCCGGAGTAGTGCGCGGACCAATTTGCAGGGTTGGCTACCATTTCCCGTTCCATGGTCGCCATGAGCGACGGGTCTTCCCGGCCGAGGCTAATGGCGGCGGCGATATAGTCGAGCCCATACAATGCCTCGCGCATGGCGAAAGTGAGCTCCGGGCCGACTTTCAGTATGGCGAAACCGTCCCGGACCAAGGTGGCCAGGCTGGCCGCAGGTTGATAATCCGTCGAATGCGCCTCGAAAACAAGGCCGGGAAGCTGTGCAAGAGCGTTGCACAGTTCGCGAGCCGCGACGGTCGGTATACGACCACGTCCTCGTTGTCGAACTCGGCTCCGGGTTGTGCAACAACAGCAATTACGCGTTCAAAAGCCTCGCTCGCTCCCACGCCGGCGAAGGCGCTCCGATGCGCCTCGATGCTGGCAAAGACGGTCTCTGGTCGCGTCGGCTCGAGGTGCGCAATCTTGTGATGCGCACCGCCAGGCGTCGGGACCTCTGTGCCAACAACGTAAAGAGGCCCATGACTTCCTGAGGTCTTCGCCTGTTCGGCGATCGCCGCCAGCTGCGCCGCTCGCTCTGCAGTCGGGAGATCTCCGAGATGATCGGGTTCGCCTTTGCACCCCATGCTGGTGTCGAGATGGATCTTCTCGTAGCCGGCGGCGACGTAGGCCGCCACCATCGAGCGCGGCCTCCTCCATCCCTTTATCAGCCGCCAGCCGCCGCCATGGCGACGGCCCGAGATGGTCGCCACCGAGGACAATGCGTTCCCGGGGGAAGCCGACACGCCGCGCGACGCTGTATACCTCGTCGCGAAAGACCGCCGGCGTCATCCCGGTGTAGCCACCCAGGTGGTTCACCTGGTTGCAGGTCGCCTCGATGAGGGCGATGGTGCCGTCGTCACCAGCCTGCAGCAATGCCGCCTCGATGACCAGAGGATGGGCAGAGCACACTGATGTGATGCCGGACGGGGTGAGGACCGATGGGGCAATTCCTCGTTCGGTCAACGCGCTCAGCTTCCGGTACCGTTTTTTCTCTACGCCGCGGCGAAGGTCGTCCAGTTGGGCGAAACCCGAGGGGTCTTCCATCAGGCCCCGTTACCCACGGCGAGGGCGGCGGCGTTGGCATGACCTCTCTGCGGGCGCTGGCGCCTGTCGAGGCACTAGATCGCCGCGCCGCCCGAGCTGAGGACCACCGAGAACGAAAGGTGGCGAGGGTGGTCCGGGTCGAGATGGCGCGCCAACGCCATTTCGACAGCCATGCGTTGCACCCTGATGAGCTCGGCCAGGGGGTCCAGTTCAGGCACCACGAACAGAGCCCGGGTGGGAGCAATGTCATCGGACAGGCCCGGGGGCGGAGCGCTGAGGCACCAGACAACCGATTCTGCGTCGATAATGCTGATAGGCCCGTGGCGCAACTCCAGTGCCGGGTACGCTTCGGTGGCGACCTGAGCGGCTTCCCTCATCTTGAGGGCGGCCTCCTGCGCCAGTCCTACGGCCCAGTCCCGGCCGAGGAATGTGAAGCGTTTGGCCGCCAGCGCGCCGCCGGGGAGGGGCGCCTCCACGGCCCATTTGCCGTCGGCAATTACACCGGCGACGTCCTCCCCCAGGTGGGCTCGCAGCAAGATGAGCAAACTGGTCGCGAACCGCGTTCTGGACTATGGACCGTTCGCGGGCGAAGTCGAGCACGACGCCGGTCTTCACCTCTTTTGCCAGTGGTGAGTTCCCGTCGGCGGTGATCGCGCTCTTCGGTACCCGGGCGGGGGCAAGCCGCAGGGCTTCGAGGACCTCTGTGGTCGTCCCTGAGCGGGACAGGAACAGGAACCGGTCGTATTCACGTTGCCGATGCATCTCTGACGCCGGCATTGCATCGGTTAGGCCCTGGCCTCTTCCCTCGCGGAGGGAGGCGTACGCCATGGCCATGTTGTAGGAAGTGCCGCAGCCCACCACCGCCACCCGCTCTCCCCGTTGGGGCAGCTCGCTGTGGCTCGTGGCTCCAGCTAAGGATGCCGCGGTAGCCCAGCAGCCCGGTTGGCTAGCGATCTCCTCCGCTACGTACGTCATGCCCTCGTCGGTCCCGTTACCGGGGCGCCGGCCCCCATCTCGGCTGGAGCGTGGCTGCGCAAACTTGCGTGTACCATGCGAGAAGTGTACATGAGCCCGCAAAGAGCTCTGCTTTCCTGACCGCGGGAGCCCGGTCTAGGCTCACGCTGCTCATCACTGACAGTGCAAGGGCCGGGAGAAAGGCAATGATCTGCGGTGCCCAGATATGAGCGCTGGAATGCTCTGATCGACTTATTGTCGACCGAGGGCCAGGTCAGCGTAGAGGAAGCCTCCAAACGGTTCAACGTTTCCGCGTCAACGATAAGGCGCGACCTCGACCAGCTTGCTCAGCAGCAGATATTGGTCCGGGCGCGAGGGGGAGCAATCGCGAGCAGCGTTTCTTACGAGCTACCCCTTCGCTACAAAACCGTGCGGCACACCTCGGAGAAACAGCGCATAGCGGCCGCCGCGGCAGGGCTGGTCCAGCCAGGGGCGACGATCTGCTTGAACGGTGGGACCACCACCACCGAGGTAGCCAGGGCCATTGCTACCAGGGCGGACCTCAACGCGTCACCGACCGACCCCGTTGTCACGGTGGTCACAAACGCGCTCAACATAGCGAACGAGCTCGTCGTCCGGCCTCGCATCAAGGTCGTCGTCACAGGCGGGGTCATCCGGCCCCAGTCCTACGAGCTCATCGGGCCGCTGGCGATGCTCCTGCTCGGGGAGATCTCGCTGGATTTCGCCATCATCGGGGTGAACGGGGTCGACCCTTACGCAGGGGCGACGGCGCATCACGAGGGCGAGGCCAGCATCAACCAGTTGATGGTCAGTCGCGCCAAGCACACCGTCGTGGTGGCGGACAGTTCAAAGCTGGGCGTAGTTGCTTTCGCCCGCATCTGCTCCATAGACCGGGTGGCAACGCTGATTACAGATTCGGCTGCGGACGAGCGGCTACTAGCCAGCTTGAGCGAGCGCGGCGTGCGGGTGGTGACCGCCTGAGTCGGCCGCGCCATCGTCGTTTTCCGCCACTTACGGCGGTCATATGGGCACCCAAAGCCGACTTCTCACAGCTGCTCGTTATGTGCACGAACACGTTGCTAACGGCCATCTAACATACTAAAGTGAGCAGCCGTTATGGAGAGGGGGCATGGAAAAGGGGTGGGACCTTCCGTGACGATGAAGAAGAGGGGCGATGGTTGGGCCTCGATTGGAGGTCCGTTGGTCCCGTGCCCGCCCTCGTCGTAGCTGACAGCAGAGCCCGAGGAGGCTCAAGATGACGAAAGTTGCCATTGTCGGCGCCGGGAGCCTGGTTTTCACGCGCAAGGTGGTGAACGACCTCTTACAGCAAGAGGTCACCGCCGACGCCGAGGTCCATCTGGTCGACATCGACGCGCACCGTCTCGAACGGGCACAGCAGGCGGTCGAACGGCTGGGGGCACGGGTGGGGCGGAAATTCCCCGTCGTGGCGGCGCAGGACTGCGCAACCGGGGTCCGGGGCTGCGATTATGTCGTGAACGCCATCCAGGTGGGGGGTAAGGAAGCGACACTCGTCGACTTCGATATCCCGGAAAAGTTCGGTGTCCGCCAGACCATCGCCGATACCCACGGTATTGGTGGCATTTCCCGCGCTTTGCGGACCATCCCGCCGGTGCTCGAAATTGCGCAGGCCGTGGCGGAGAACGCCCCTGACGCCTGGTTCCTCAACTACACCAACCCGATGGCCATGGTTGTCATGGCGCTCGCCCGCGCGTCGGGTACGCGCCATGTCGGTCTGTGCCACGGCACCGAGCACACGGTGTCCACCCTTGCCGGGTACCTCGGGACCGATCGAGCCGGCTTGGCCTGGCAGGCCGCCGGTATTAATCACATGACCTGGAATCCTGTCACTTTCGGCCGCCGGACGCGACCTGTACCCCCAGTTGCGAGAGTTTGCCCGCAACGCCGACCTCGACAACCACGAGGACGCCGTCAGGCTCGAGCTGCTCCGCAGGTTCGGCTATTTCCCGAGCGAGTCGAGCGTGCACAACGCCGAGTACTACTCCTGGTTCCTGCGCCCTGATGCCCCGGTCCCTCACGGCGTGCGAGTTCGGGAGTACCTTTTCCGCCTCGATGACCTCGAGCGCAATTTCGTCGACGAGCAGAGTGCCTCGGCGGAGGCGGAGGCCGGGGTATCACCGGCCGCCCAGAGCGAGGAGTACGCGCCACGGGTAATCGCCGCTCTGGAGGCTAACCGGCTGTACAGGTTTATGGGCAACGCCGTGAACGACGGCGGTATGATAGCCAACCTCCCCCTCGATTGCTGTGTCGAGGTGCCCTGCTATATCGACGGTAACGCAGTCGTCCCCGGCGTGATCGGGCCTCTCCCGGAACAGTGCGCCGCATTAAACCGCACCGCGATAAATGTCCAGCTACTGACCGTCACAGGCATTCTCGAAGGCCGGAAAGACACCATCTACCAGGCCGCGCTTTTGGACCCGCTCCTTTCGGCGCAGCTCTCGATCGACGAGACCGTTGCGCTCGTGGACGAGCTGATCGAGGCGCACGGTAACCCGAGCGGGCTGAAGTAACTGCGCGTGCCCGGCGCCTCGAATGACCACCCTCGGACAGCAACCAGGACCCCAGGAGATCCCGGAGATAGTGGAGGATGACCATGCCGATTAAAAGACCAGCTAAAACGATGAGGCCAGTGGAAAAAGTAAGCAAAGCAACCGGTTTCGGCGCCGTGACCCTTGCGGGGGCCGTGGCGCTCTCCCTCGTCGGCACCTCGACGTCGGTGGCCCAGAGTGCCAGGACCGCAAACGCAAAGAGCGATGTCACGATCAACGTCGCCATCGCGTACCCGGCGCCGCCGAAGAACCTTCTCGACGAGTTCACGGCCAACACGGGTATCAAGGTCAACTATTCCTATATCCAGTGGGACAACCTCCAGACAAAAATCGTGGCCGCGGCAGAGGCACACACGTATTTTGCGGACGTAGCCGATGTCGACTGGTCAAAAGTGGGCGAGTACTACCGGACCAAGTGGTTCCTGCCCCTCAACAAGTACTTCAACCCGTCTTCACTCCACTCGCAGTACCCGCAGCTTTCTTCGTTCGTCCGTAACGGACAGCTCCTGGGCATGCCGAGCGATGTATCGCTCCTGGTAACGACCGTCAACACAAAGGACTTTGCCAAAGCGGGTGTCACCACGATGCCCACCACCCTGGCGCAGTACGAGACCGACCTCAACAAGGTCAAAACGGCAGGTGTTGTCGCGGACCCGCTCGATATCCCTTTCACTGCAGCAGAAGGCCTTTCTACCTATTGGTACGAGCTGACGGCGGCCTTTGGCGGCCAGGTGCTGACCTCGTCCTACCAGCCTGAGTTCACTTCCCCTAGCTCGCCCGGGTACAAGGCCATGGAGTGGATGGTGGCCGCCTACAAGAGCGGCCTGGTCCCCAAGGGCAACCTTGACCTCGACGATTACGACGGGTTCACAGAGGACCAGGCGAAAAACGTGACCGCCAGTGTGTTCTCCGATTACTCCGGTGATGTCGGGACTATCTACGACGTGCCGAGCAGCTCGACCGTAGTCGGCGACGTCACGTATATCCCGACGCCCGGAGCAAGCGGGCCGGCACCCAACCTGGCCAACCCGGACGGCATCGGTATCCCGGCGGAGGCGAAGAACGTGAGTGCGGCCGTCACCTTCATCAAGTGGTACGAGGAGGCCGCCAACCAGGCCCGCGTTCGCGGGAGCGAAGGGCGCTTCAGAAGTGATAAGTGGCTTTCCCCTGCCGTCGAACGTTGCTGGCCTCAACGCGCTCGTTGCATCCGGGAAGGTGGCCGGAGCAGCCGAGATGGCAAACCTGGCCGAGCACCATTCACGAGCGATCTTCCCGTCGGGTGCGCCGCCGTGGTACCCCGACTTTAGCAACGCCGTTTATACGAACCTGCACAGCGCCGCCGCAGGGCAGGAGTCAGTGGCCAGCGCCATTAAGGCGATTGCCTCACAGGTTGCCTCGCTCGGAGGCTAAAAGTGGCCGAGCGCGCGGCCGGTGACGGGGACCACTCGCGCCGAGCCGCGCGCTCCCGCCAGTATGGGGACAGGGACTGGAGCGGCCTGAGGCGCCCGTCTGGGGGCCGCTTCGGGGGAGGGCAGAGGCGGCCCGGCAAGGACGGCGCTCTTCCCTATCTGATGATCGCCCCTCTGGTGGTGTTCATAGCCGCCCTGGCCGTCTATCCCACCGTACTGACGATTATCGAGGCTTTTTTCCACTCGGACGTGCTCACGCCCCCGAACCACTTCGTGGGGTTCGGCAACTTCACTCAGCTTTTTGGCAACGCTCAAGTGCGCACCAGCCTCGAGAACACGGGTTGGTACGCCCTGTTCGGGGTGGTGCTAACGGTGTGCTTCGGCACCGGTATCGGGCTTTTGCTGCAGCGGCCGTTCCGGGGCCGGGGGATCGATACTGGCTATCGTGATCCTGCCCTGGGCCTGCCCGGGGTGGTAGAGGGCGTGATCTGGTCCTGGATCTACAACCCGACGGTCGGCGTCCTCAACTCGGTCCTGAAAAGCCTGCGCCTCATCGGCCAGTACCAGCTCTTCATCGGGACGCACCAGATCGAGACAATCCTGCTGATCTCGCTGGTCCAGGTTTGGCAGATCACACCACTGGCGGCCCTGATAGTCCTGGCCGGCCTTCAGTCCATCCCCGACGAACTGTACGAGGGAGCCAGCGTGGACGGCGCTTCGTGGCACCGCGTCGTCCGGAGCATCACGCTCCCCCTGATCAGGCCCGCCCTGGCGATCGCCACCGTGGAAGCCCTCGTGATGTCCCTCAACATTTTCGACCAGGTCTACGTCCTCAACGCCAACGCGACAACAGGGTCCTCGCTTATGACGACGACCTATTTCATCACCTTTTCGGATCTGAACTTCGGTCAGGGCTATGCGCTCTCTCTCTTCGCCACCGTGGTCACAATTGCCGCCGCTCTCGGCATCGTAAAGATCCTGTACCGAAAGGTCGAGTACTGAATGAGACAAATGAAACGCCGATTGCGTGGCACGGGCCGCCTGGTGGCGTTGGCCCTGGTGGTCACCTGGTCCCTGTTCCCTGTCTACTGGGCGCTGAAAACCAGCTTGTCTACAAACGCTGCCGCGCAGCAGGTCCCGGCCCAGCTCATCGTGACGCACCCGATCTTTGCCAGCTACCAGGCGCTGTTCGGGGCTGGGCCAGAGAGTAACGAGGCGGCCGGCGGCATTGCCCGCTCACTTATCAATATCGTGGTCGAAACGACGGGAGCCACGCTGCTCACCCTCGTCATCGCAGTGGTAGCCGCCTACGCTTTTGCTCGCCTGCGTTTCCGCCTCAAAGGTGCGATCTTCTATGTGGTAATTGCCACGCTGACGCTCCCCGTCTACGCCACGTTGATCCCGCTCTACCGCATAATGACCGACCTGGGTCTTGTCAACAGTTATGTCGGCATCATCTTCGTGTACACGTCCGGCTTTCTCCCGCTCGCATTATGGATCATGTACAACGTCTTCATGGCGTTGCCGGCTAGCATCGAAGAAGCGGCCCGGATCGACGGCGCCACGACCCTCCAGGCCTTCGGCCGGGTCGTCTTGCCGACGGCCAGGCCGGGCATCACGGCGACTGCGATCGTGACCTTCCTGTTCGGCTGGGGCCAGTTCATTTTCCCCCTCGTGCTCAGCAGCAGCAGCTCGACCGAGCCTCTGACGGTCCTACTCGCAGCCATCGACAGCCGGAGTGCGCCCTACGCCATTATCAATGCGGCCGCCATCGTGGCGGTGGCTGTCCCCGCCCTGGTAGTGTTTTTCTTGAACCGGTGGATTGTAACCGGCATTACTGCAGGCAGCTTGAAGTAAAGAAATGACCGCCATTGACCAGGGCCCGTACCTCGTCGATAGTTGGCAGGGCGCCGGTGGCGCCTGTGGAGCGGGTCGACAAGGAGCCGGCGGCGGAGCCATAGCCGAGGCAATCCCGGAGGGCCATCCCGTCAAGCCAGCCACGCAAGAAACCGGCGTTGAAGGCGTCGCCCGCCCCCGTTGTGTCCAGGCAAGCCACTTCGAAGGCGGCGTGTGAGTGGACCGTAGAGCCGTGGGCCGCGATACAACCGTTGGCACCGTCCTTCACCACCACCAGGGTCCCATTACGCGCCAGCTGGAGAGCGGCGGCCGCAGTTTCGCGGGCGCCAGTGATGGCGCGTGCTTCGGCGGCATTCGGCAGGAAGATGTCGACCGTATCGATCAGCGACCGCAAGCCGCCATCCCAGTTCTCCGCCGGGTCCCAGTTTGTGTCGACAGAAACGCTCACTCCCCTGGACCGCAATGAGCTGACAAGATCAGGCAACTGTTCGGCCAGGCGGGGCTGCAAAAAGTACGAGGTGAGGTGCACGTGACGGGCGGACGCCAGCTCATCGAGTGCCAGGTGCTCGCCGCTCAGCTTGTCGATGGTCCCGGTATGGGTGAGGATGGCGCGGTCGTTACCCTGGCTGAGGACCACGCTGAACCCGGTGGGGACACCGGTTACGACGGGGCAAAGGGCCGTGTCGACGCCCCAGTCATTTAGCCTTTCCAGCATGAAATGGCCGAAGATATCGTCGCCCGTGGCGCCGACCAGCCTCGCTCTCAGCCCCAACCGAGCACAGGCACAGGCGGTTATAGAGGCGGAACCACCGATACCGACGACGGCGTCGGGGACGATCTTTTCGTGTTGGCCGAACTCGGGATGCACGTCGGCGCCACGCAGGACAATGTCGGGGTTGCAATCCCCGACGACAACGACGTCGAAGCCACCTCGTATCCGGTCCACGCTCCTCCTAAATGCGTGACTGCCTCCACGGGTTCAGGAGCCCGCCCGTGAGGGCGCCGTCAGCGTAGCCTGGTCCTCCGCCGCAGTCAGGATGGCACGGACCGAGCGGTCGACGTCGGCCTCGGTGGTGCTCCAATTGGACACGGATATCCGCATGAGGCGCTGGCCGTGCCAGGTGGTGGAGCCCATCCAGCATTCGCCCGAGCGCTGGACGGCCTCGACGACACGGTCAGTCGTGGCGTCGTCCTGGCCGAAGCGCACGAGGACCTGGTTCAAAACGACGTCGTTGACTACCGATATGCCCTCGAAGCGGGAAAGCTCGGCCGCGAAGCGTTGAGCCAGGGCGCAGCACCGGCCCACGAGGTCGGCCACGCCCCCGCGGCCCAGCTCACGCAGGCCGGCCCAGGTGGCAAAACCTCGTGCCCGCCGGGACGATTCGAGCACGTAGTCCCCGGGCACCCGCAAGGTTGCTTGCGACGTGCCCACGAGGTAAGAGGCGGAATAGGCCATCGCCGCCGCATGGGCTTGCGGGTGGGCGCAGAACGCGTACCCGGAGTCGTAGGGGATGTTCAGCCATTTGTGGCCGTCTGTGGCCCACGAGTCGGCGGTCTCGATGCCGGCCACGAGGTGCCGCGTCTTCGGGTTGGCTGCAGCCCAGAGCCCGAAAGCCCCATCTACGTGAGCCCAGGCACCGTGCTCGTGGGCCGCTTCGACTCCCCGGACGAGGTCGTCGCAGGCGCCCGTGTTGACGTTGCCGGATTGCAGGCACACGATGGTGGGCCCGTCCGGCTTGCCCGCCAGGACGCTACGAAGGGCGGGAACGTCGATGGCCCCGTTGGCATCGGTGGCCACCGGCTCGAGGGTGCCGCCGAGGCCCAGCAACCGCAGCGACCGGTCGATCGTGGCGTGACGCTCTTCGTTGGCCACCACCCTGACGGGCGGCGCTCCTGCAAGCCCGTCACTTTCGACGTCCCATCCCGCATCCGCCAGGACCTTGTGCCGAGCCGCGCACAGCCCGACCGTATTGGCGGCCTGGCCGCCCGTTACGAGCCCGAACGAGACACCGGCCGGGAGGCCCAGGAGCGCGATGAGCCAGGCTCCGGCCACCTCCTCTACGAGGGCGGCGGCGGGCGACGACAGGTGGTTGTAAGCGGGTTGGTCCCAGCCGACAGCGAGAACGTCGGCCGCGGTTGCGGCGTCTAAAGCGCCGCCGACAACAAACCCGAAGTAGCGCGGTCCGGTAGTGGTGACCATCGCTGGCTGCAGGGTCGTCACCAGCTGATCGATCACTTCCTTCGCCGGTGAACCGTGGTCCGGTAACGGGCCGCCGATCGCCGTCCGCAGGGACTCGACGTCGACGTCGGGGAAGACCCGGGCCTCTGCGGCCGATTCCCGGTAAGTCGCTACGTGGTCCGCGGTGTCAACGAGCAAGCTGCGCAGGTCTTCCATACGTACAATCCTTCACCACCGCCGAGGCGGTCGGGGCGGAATAATTACGCTGTCTGCCTGCACAGCGTGGCTCGCGCCGCGTACCCGTACAGGGCACGCCGCATCGTCAGCCCCCGAGGTTGTCCAGACGGAGGCCGAATACCTGGCTCACCAGCTTCAAACCGGCGATGTCATGGCCGGTAGTCAAGATGGAGTGGTGCGAAGGGAGCCCTTCCATGAGCGCGTGACCGTTGGGCACTTTGATCACCGCACCGTTCCGGAAATCCGATCCAGGGTAGCCGGCATAACCGGTGAGCTCGGCCTCGACGATGACCAGGTTCTCAAACGTCGGGCCGAGTTTCGACAACGTGATATCGCCCACCGGCAATCGGGCGTCGATCGCCGTTGCACGATCGTCGAGACTACCGAGGACCTTCGGCCGCAAGCGCCATTCAGTGGAAAAGGCGCGGCGGAAGTACCCCCAGGTAACCACAATGCGCGGCCAGGACGTGGTTCTCGGGTTCGTCGACCGGAGGAAATTCACTGATCCGCTCGTGTTTCAATGCAGTTTGGCCCATCAAGAACGGGTAGAGGTTGGTCATCATCACGGGGGCTCGCAATGACCGGTTCAAGATGAACTTGGTCAGCATCGAGACCAGGTCCGCCTCGCACCCCCAGATAAGGTCACGTTCCTCATAGAGCAGGTCCCAGGCCAGGCAGGGTGTGGTGTCCGAGGATGAGGACTCGTTGAGGCAGTTGATGCCCGCCGCCAGGAGGTTGGCGCCGCCCTCGTCGAGGTCGTCGCGAACGGCGCGGTACAGCTTTAGCGAGCTTTGCTTCGCACGGTCGGCCACGCCTGTCAGCGTTAGCTTGTCTTGTACACGGTCCCACTCCTGGTCGACCTCGGCTTCGGGGATCGCCTTGGCCCGCCGGCCAAGCTCTTCGAAGCTTTTCTTGACCACCCGCAAGCCGAACTTTGCCTCGATCCGTTCGATGCACTCGTCCTGCCACCAGTAGAATCGTCTGGGGATGCCTGGCCCGACCGAGCTTGTTGCTCCGGGTCGGTCCTGGTACACGACAAAGGCGCCGCCGCTCAGCTCTCGTTTGGCGGCCAGTGCCCGACAGGCGGTAAACGCTTGGCTGAGCGAGTACGGCGCCAGTACGGGGACCCCCTCCCCTCTGAGGTAGCTGATGAGCTCCCAGTCCCACATCGCCATGGTCCCGAACTCGGACGTCAGCACCAGGATGGGCCGCCTCAGCGCACGTACCTCCGCCAGACGCCGGTAGGCGTCGCCCAGCACCTGGGGGAAGACAACGGCATCGGCGTCGGGAAGAGCCGCGCCAAGAGGCACCGGGCTCAGCATTTCGGCGTGCTCTTCGAGCAGGTTGGCCAGTGTGCGCACCTGCTCGAGGAAGTCCGTGTCGGCTTCAGGCGACAAGTAGAGCGGTACCAGACGTGCCTTCATGGTTCGAAAGACTTCCTGCGTGGTTCAAGGACAGGGCTTCCGGGTTCAACGGACAGGGCCGCCTCAGTCATACCCGAACCACCGCCGCCGGCGAGTGGCGGCGAACTGGCGCTTTTCGTCGGCGCCTTCGAGCGATGGCGGCGTGAACAGCGCGGTCGGGGCCGGCCCGGAAAGGAAGTTGACGTTGACCTTTCCGATCGTCTCTCCGCCCATTTCCACGTAACAGATAATTTCGCCTGCGAAAGGTGGCGGTTTGGGGCCGCCCTTGAGCCTCGAGATGAGCACGGCGGCGACAGTGGCAGCCTCTCCCTCGGCGATAACGCCGGCTCGCGGTACCGGGGCATTGGTGATGTCGCCGACGGCGTAAACGTCAGGGAACTTGGTGGCCAGTGTGGCGGGGTCGACGGCGATCCAGCCGTCGTCGGTGAGCCCCGAGTCGATCACAACCTGAGCTGCTTTATGTACCGGCACTCCCAGGAAGAGGTCGAACGGCAAGCTGCCACCGTCCCGGAGCCGCACCACCCGCGCTTCGGGGTCGAGGCGCTCGACCCAGGTGGCATGGGAGTACTTGATGCCGCGCTCGTCACACAGAGCGAGGATGGTACTGGAAACCTCGTCGGAGATCGGGATCGGCTTGGACATCGTCGTAACCAGGCTGATCGCGCACTTGTCCCTGACCCCCCGCCGGGTAAGCAGGTCGTGGAGCATGAAAGCGGTTTCGTAGGGTGCCGGTGGGCATTTGAAGAAGCCGCCGAGGACGGCGATAACAATGTTGCCCTCCTGGAACCCGGCCAGTATTTCCCGCAGACGGGCCGCCCCTTCTGGCGAGTAAAAGTCGTGGCCGCACTCCGCCAGGCCCGGGGTGGCGTCTACGTCGAGGTCGGCTCCGAGGGCGACCACGAGGATGTCAGCCTCATAGGTGCTCTTATCGGTGACGACGCGCTTGGCGGCGGCGTCGATAGAGGTCACGGTTTCCTGGCAGAACTCGATATTCGGTTTCGAGATGTGGCTGTAGGGCAGCCGCACCTCGTCCATGGTGCGCCGGCCGAACATCACGTCGAGCTTCGAAAAACCGAAGACGAAGGCCGGGCTTTTATCGATAAGAGTGACCCGGACGTCGTCGCCGAGCTCCTCGGAGAGCCGGGTCGACAGCTCGAGGCCGCCGAACCCGGCTCCCAGGACCAAGATTCGCGTAGGCATGTGCTAGCTGGGCTGAGGGACGATCCGGATGTACGGCTTGGGTTCTTTCCACCCGCCGAAGATCTCACGAGCCTCGTCGTTGGGCACCGACCCGGCGATAATGACGTCGTCGCCCTGCTTCCAATTTACGGGAGTGGCGACTCTGTTCTTGGACGTTAGCTGCAGCGAGTCGATGACCCGCAACACCTCGTCGAAGTTGCGCCCGGTGGTCATGGGATAAACAAGGATGAGCTTGACCTTCTTGTCGGGCCCGATCACGAAGACGTTTCGCACCGTCTGGTTGTCGGCCGGGGTACGGGACTTGGCGTCACCCGAAGTGGAAGCGGGCAACATCCCGTAGAGCTTGGACACATTGAAATCGGCGTCGGCGATGATGGGGTAGTTGGGCCGGCTGCCTTGTGTTTCTTCGATGTCGTCGGCCCACTTTTCGTGGTCTGCTGCCGCGTCCACCGACAGGCCGATTACCTTGACCTGGCGGCGTTCGAACTCGGGCGCCAGCTTGGCCATGTAGCCGAGCTCGGTCGTGCATACCGGCGTGAAGTCCTTGGGGTGCGAGAGCAGCACCGTCCACGAGCCGTCCGCCCACTCGTGGAACCTGATCCTGCCCTGGGTGGTGTCGGCTTCGAAATCAGGCGCGATGTCGTTGATTGATAGTCCCATTTGTCTGCTTCTTTCCTTTCGTGAACATTTAACGTATTGCCTACTGACTATTGCTCACCAATCCGGGAGCGGGATCCCCGAGGGCGGCGGAAGCTACGAGGTCGAGCTCATAACTATGAAAGTCCTGGGCGTACTGGAGGACCTTGGCCATACGCTCTCTCATTTCCGGGTTCGCCTTCCAGGCGCGCACGGCATCGAGGCTTTCCCACCGGGCGAAGCTGACGTAGCGGGTGCGTTCGGCCCGGTCACGGCCGAGGCGGAGCGTCCGCGCCCCGGGCTGTGAGCTGGACCAGGCGGCGAACGCCTCCCAGGCTTCAACGAACGCAGCTGTATTTGTCTCGTCGACCCACCAGGTACCGGTGGTCACCGTCTCGAACATCGCGGCCTCCTTTGTCGTGTTTTGCATCGGCCGCTACTGAGGCTAAAGGTGGCCCGTTCCCTGCGCGTTCCCTCATGGCGCGCCACTTCTTATCGCCGTACTTGCCCCTTCGGCCAAGCGGGACGACCGCTGCCCCAGAACGGCTGACTGGCTTGCAGGTAAAGGTGGCGAGCGAGGTCGAAGTGCTCGGCGGCCCCGGCCCGGTCCTGCTCGGCGCGCGAGACACTCCCGGCCGCCGACTCGGCCATCGCCTGCCAGGCCGAACTGTTGAACGATCCCGCCACCCGGGCGGCCGCGTCGCTGTAATAGCGGGCGTTGTCCAGGTCGTTCAGCATCGAGAAAGCTTCGGATGCGACGGGGTTGAGCAAGGCGCTGCACGTCGGGCAGTCGCCGTAGTGCGCGGCGGCCGCGGCAGCCGCCTGGACGGCGTAAACCGCCCGGGCTGGTTCCCCCTGTTCGACGGCCGGTAAAAGCCCCCGTGGCGTGGATACGGCCCCACAGATGGCTGGCCATGGGCGACACGGTGGCAATACCGGCCGCTCGGCGCAGGTAAGTGTCTCCGTCGTCGTAGTCGCCCCGGCAAACGGCCAGCTCGGCTCGGCGTTGCCAGGCCAGGGCGCCCGATCGCGAACCGAGCGAATCGTGCAAGGCGCAGCTTCGCTCCAAGCAGCCGTCACTTTCTTGCCAGCGGGCTTGAAGCAGAAGCGACTCCCCCAGAAGGCACCAGGCGAAAGCCTGAGCCCGCACTGCTCCCACCTCCTCTGCCCGGTCGAGGATCCGCCGTGCGTAGCGCTCGACGGACTCGAACAGCCCATCACCGTACAGGTGGTATTGACCGATGCAATGGTGGATGTCGAGCACGCGCCCGAGCTGGGAGCCGCCGGCGTCGTCCGTAGCCAGCCGCTCGAGTTCCGACTCCAACCCCTCGCGCCACTCGCCCTCGAAATGGGAAACGATCGCGACAGCTTCGTGCGCGGCGGCCACGTCGTCGGGCGTGCCGTACTCGATCGCTATGGCCCGCGCCTCTTCGGCGAACTGCCGGGCCAGAGGTATTTTCCCGGTCTCCCAGGCCAGGTTCGCTCTCGCCCGCAGCAAGCGGCCCGCCTCTGCCGTGGCCGCGCCGGTGCCGGCGTGTTCAGCCTCGGCCAGGTATGGGCCGGCCTTTTCAGGCCGGTGCTGCATGAGCCAGGCCTCAGCGCATTTCCGGCTGATCCGGCCCGCGGCCCCGGTGCCCGCGGCCCCAGTACCGACGACGCCAGTACCGGCGCCGGCATCGAGCGCTTTGGCGAAGGCTTTGGCCGCCCCGGCGCCGTCTCCTGACAGGACGCGCAGATCCCCGACGCGTTCCCAGAGC
The DNA here is from genome assembly GCA_963754115.1 of uncultured Acidimicrobiaceae bacterium. GTDB lineage: Bacteria > Actinomycetota > Acidimicrobiia > Acidimicrobiales > Palsa-688 > Fen-671. Next base: position 215,038 of record CAVWFC010000013.1, read on the forward strand.
TCAGCGTTTAGTTCGGGCTCCTCGGCCCGTCGGGAGCTGATCTCCTCCCGCAACCGCTGCAGTCGGGCACTCGGCTCTACGCCTAGTTCCTGGTCGAGCACCTCGACCAGGTGGTCGTACTGGCGCAGGGCGTCGCTCCGCCGCCCGCCCAGCGCGTACAGCCGGATCAAGGTGGCGTGGCTCTCCTCCCGCGTGGGCTCGGCGTTGACCAGCAGCCGCGCCGCTTCAATAGCCCCGGCGACGTCGCCTTCAGCCTCGAGGCGATCCGCCATCTCAGCCAAACCGGCCAGGTATTCCTCGCGTAACTCCCTACGGGGAGCTATTGCCCACTCCTCGTAGGGATCGTCGGGCAATAACTCGCCGGAATACAAGCCCAAAGCGTGGCGATAACCGTCGGCCGCCGCCCCCCGCCGGGCCGTGGCCAGGGCGGACCGGAACGACTCGGTGTCGATCGTCACACTTTGGTCCGCCAACGACACGATGTCGCCCCCGAACTCGATGAGGCCGGCGGCGCCGCGCCGGGCACCATCCACAGCGGTACGGGCCTGATGGATCGCCTTGCGTAAGTTTGCTCCGGCCGCGTCCGGGCCCAGGTCGGGCCACAGGAGGTCCATCAGCTGCTCGCGGTGGGCGCGATGCCCTGGGGCCAGCGCCAGGATCTTCAGCAGGGCGGCGGGCTTGCGCCGGCGCCACGCCTCAGCGCTGACGGGCGTACCACCGACGGTCACATCAAAACCGCCCAACAATCGCACCCGGAGCTCGTTTGGCACCATACCCAGACCCTCCTAGCGCAGCGACCATAGCCCGCTTTCCCACCATCGGCACCTGGTCGGCCCCGACCAAAAGAAATAAGGGACATATCGGCGGCTGGCGCAGGCTGACGTTGCGTTCAACCGGTTTGCGCTTGCACAATGCGGCTCCGCCAGGAACAGCAGTCAGCCCAGGCGCATTGAACCTGGGCTGGAGCTCGAGCCCCGCTCGGGGCACTACCGGGGTATGGGGTCAGCCGCTCTACTGCGCGGTCGCCTTTTGCAGGGACCACGACGCCGTCGTTGGGCCTCCGGTCCCGCTTGTTGTCGTAGTCGTCGTTGTTGTCGTCGTGGTTGAAGTGGTCGTGCTCGCGGCCGGCGTGTTGGTCGTCACGGTTTCCATGGGCACTGAAGCCGGGGTCACGAGCATGCCGTGGGTGAAGCCGGTATTGGCATCGACAAAGAACCCAACGAGCTCGCCACGGTCATTGACGCCGTTGACAGTCGTCATACCCATTCCGTCGGGGTCGTCGATCGTGGTGAACCCTCTCTTCTGAGCCCAGGTGAAACCGAAGTTCTGAGCCGTCGAGCCCGAGCCGGTGGTGTAGACACCGACGACCTCGCCGTTGTTGTTGAGGCCGAGGGCCATTGTTGACGAGGCCCCGGGGAAGGCCAGGCTGGTAATGCCGTGGCTCGTCGCCAGGAAGCCTTCGACGCTCTGGGTGCCGCCCGGGGCGGGGGTGTAAAACCCGGCCACCTGGTCCCCGTTATTGATGGCGGCGTCGGTGACGGAGCTGGAGCCGGAGATATTGGTGAAGACGGCCCGATTGCTGTGGATCGAGTAGACAAAGCCGTGGGCATTGTTATTGGAGTCGTTCTCGAAGCCGACTGCCATGTCATGGTCGTTGACGCCGAGCAGTTGGGTAACAGCCGGGCTGTTGGGGCTGAAGCCGGACGGGAGCGGTACGTTGACCTGGGTGAACGTGCGCCCATTGTCAAGTGAGTACCAGCCGTAGTTGGCATCGGTGCCGGTGTTGGTGGGGGACTGGAAGCCCACCTCGACCGAGCCGTTGTTGAGGCCGGTGACCTGGGTCTGGTTGGACCCGGGGAAGTTTTCCACCCGGTAGTCGAGCTGGGAGTAGTGCGGGGGCAGCAGGTAGTAGCCCTTGTTGGGGTGCTGGGCCACACCCGAGCCGAAATAGCCCGCGATGACCCCTGCGTTGTCTATGCCGAGTAGCTGGTTGAACGTAAGGTCATTGCCGTTGTCAAGGGTGGTGTAGTTGTAGTTCGCGGTGCCCTGGGCGTGGGCGGCGGGGGATGTGGCCGTGACGACGCCCGCCGCCGTCGCCGCGGCGAGGGCGAAGGTGCCAAGAGCACGGGCGGCAAAACTGCCGCGGGGCGGGAGTTGGGGGAGATAGCGGCGGATTTTCATTGTGTTTCCTTTCTCGGGGTAGGTGGTGCTATGAGGGGGGCAACCTTCTGGTCGCGTGGGTGCCACGAACCATTGACACGCACGGCCGCCGCCGCCGGTTCAAAGAAAAGCAAAATATAAACGAGGTAAGAGAATGAAGTCCGGGTGAACCGATAGTGCTGCGGTGCCGTCAGGCGAGACGGCTGCGGCTCGGAGACCCGGTTCTACCAGGGAGCCTGCAAGTACAACGACTTCTGGGTGACGGTTTGGCCGAGCCTTCTGCGGGCCAATCCGGTCTTCTTTTCGAGCTGCTGTGACAAATGTCGCTTATAGCGACTGGTCAGCGCATTTGAGGCTCGGACCCCGAATCTGGCACCGCAAATGGGGTGATAAGCCCACTTTTCGGTGCCAGAACCCCCGAATTGTTGGTGGCATTCGCACGGTCACAGGTTGACCGGGGTGGGTGCACCGCCCGTCGCTTTATCCAAGGTGCGCGGAGAGTAACCAGCCCGGCGGCGTCGAAAAGGTCAATGGAACAAAGGCTGGCCGAACCACGTATTGGCTCGTCCCATAAGCAGCAACCCGAGCGGCGCTCCGAGGGCGACGCTGGCGGCGACGGTCCATTGGCGCAAGCGCGCCCCTGCGATGTCAGCATGCGCCTTGTTGACCCAATCGCGCGGGGCCAGGCGGGCAGTATCCAGTACGTGACCGAGGACGTGGAAGACCATGGCGGCGAACCACAGGATGAAGCTGACCCTGTGCAACAGGAGCAGGGGCTGACGCTGGTCGATCCCGACGAGCATCAGAGCGACGCCGCTGGCCAGGAGGGTTACGGTGGTCACCACCACGATCGGCCCCAATACGCGTAGCACCATGGGCGGCGGGCCTTGCGGCGATAAGGCGGCGAGCCCCCGTAGTAGCGGGCGAACCGGTAACAAGTGCTGCCAATCTTCAGCAGCACAGGGGGCACCAGAGCCGTACCGATCAAAACATGCAACCAGAGGAGCGAGTGGAGGCGCAGGACCGTAACGCCCTCCAGTGCCAGCAGCACGAGAAGTACCACGGCGGCCATGGCGGTGAGCCGGGCGTTTGCCTCCACCCCGGCGTCAGGGGTAACCCGCCGGGCTCCCGCGTCGGGTGACTTCGTCACCCGCACAGGTTAAGAGCCGTGCCTTACAGCACTATTACGGCGGCACCTATTACGAGAGCGCCTTCACCGGCTAGCCCCTGGCCTGCTCGGGCCCTGTTGACTCAGCGGCTGAAGCTTTAGCTCAGCTAGCCGTTCTTGGTTCAATTGACGGCCTGCGCATGAGCGGCGGTTTCGTTCCGGCCATGACCGCTGTTGAGGCGGGTGACACGTGGCGCGATATGTCGGTGAACCCGGCCCGGCGAAAGTACCGTTCCCACCGTTCAGCCCTCACCGGGTCGGCCTCCACCTCGCCGATGACGAGTTGACCGCCCGGGCGCAGCCAGCGCAAGGCCGACCGGATGAGCTCTTCGTGCTCCGCGTCGTTCAACTCGTGCATAGCTCCATCGGAGACAACGATGTCGATACTCCCGGGCACAAAGTCAAGCTCTTCCAGGTCGCAGACGACGCCGACGATGTCTTTGACACCCGCCAGGGCCGCCTTGGCCTCGAGCAGCTTGACCATAGGCCGCCGGGGTCGACGGCCATCACTCTGGCCCCTCGCAGGGCCAAAGCGAGTGCCAGGTGCCTGTTGCCGCAGCCCAGAGCGACGGCGACGCCGCTGATCCTGACGTCGATGGCCTGGAGGATGTCGACGGCCCGACGGACGCAGTGGTCCAGTTCGGCGTCGACGGCCGTGTGCTCGTCCGGGGCCACCAGCTTCAACGCCGGTACAAGGGCCTGCGCCGGTAGTAGCGCCTGGCCCGGCTCCACCCCTCGGCGCGGCACCCGTCCTTGAAGCGGTGGGTGCCTCACCACGGAGGGATGTGCCAAATAAGGATCTGCCAAGTAGGGATCTGCCAAGTAGGGATCTGCCATGCAAGGATCTCGGCGGCACGGCTCTTTCAGGGGCCATGCGTCATCCTCCGCGTGTATGCCTTGCGCCAACATGAACAGGGCCTGGCACCCGGCTACGGGAGGCGGGCCGTTGCCGGCCAGGGCCGTAAATCGGTTGGCCCTCGAGCCGACGTGTGGTTCAATCGATGTGTCTCGACGAGGGGACAACCTCGAAAGGAGGTGGTGACGCAGTGAACACGTTCTGTGGCAGCGGCGCCCTTCCTTTCCGGGCTCGATCGAGCCCCTGACCTCGTCCGCGGACGGCCGGCGCCACTCGAGCATTCAGTGGAGGCGGTCGTGGACGACGACGAACGGCAGTTACTATCCGAAGACGACTCGGCCGAAGACGACTCGGCCGACAACGGCTTGGCCGACAACGGCTTGGCCGACACGGGCTTGGCCGACACGGGCTTGGCCGACACGGGCTTGGCCGACAGGGGCTTGCCAGAGAGCGACTGGGCCGATAACGGCTCGGCCGATGAGTGGGCCGACGGCTTTCAGGCGAGAGCGCGTCCCCCCTTACTTCCGTGGGACGACGAGTACGACGACCCGGAGGCTTCGACCTACGTGGCGGCCCAGCACGGTCCCGAGCCCGCCCCCGGGTGGGTCATCGTTGAAGACCGGGCTCGGCAGTACGAGCGTGGTTTGCTGAAGACCGGCAAAGAGGCCGAGGTTTTCCTGGTGGAGCGCTGTCTCGACGACAGGACCAACCTGCTCGCGGCCAAGCGTTACAAGAGTTTCGAGGACCGGATGTTCCGGGACGACTCCCGTTACCGCCAGTCTCGGCGGGCCGGAGAGAGCCGGGTCGACCGGGCAATGTCCCGGGGCACCAGGGCTGGTATGGCGTTCCGAGCGCAGCAGTGGGTAGAGACCGAGTTCGACGCCCTCGGGCGCCTCTGGACGATGGGAGCCTCTGTCCCCTACCCGGTACAACTCCTCGGCCGGGAGATCATGCTGGAGTACATCGGCGACGAGCAAGGGGCGGCTACCCGCCTGGTCCAGTTCCGGGGCGCCTTACCCGAGCTGGCCGACCTGTACGACCAGCTCCTCACCAACCTCGCTCTGATCGCCGAGGCCGGCATCGTGCACGGCGACCTGTCCGCCTACAACCTTTTGGTCTGGCAAGGCCGCCTGGTGATGATCGACTTCCCACAGTCGGTAGACGCTCTTCTCAACCCCGATGGGATGTCCTTGCTCGAGCGGGATGTCCTCAACACCTGCGGCTGGTTCTCCAAAAAGGGACTGCCAACCGACCCGAGCGCCGTGCTCGCCGACCTGATCGCCCGCCTGTTCTGAAGGCCGGCTTAAGTCTTCGGGCCACCGTCGGCGTTCGAGTGGTCACAGCGAGACGCGCCGGTCCGGGGCCAGTGGACGCACTTGGCCGTGAACAACCTGGCCAGGGGGCGCGTTGCGGGGACGTGATCCACCGATCAGAATTCCTCTCAATTCGATCCTGGGAGGAGATTTGAAAAAGAAGGCTGCTGGAGCGTTCGGCGCGCTGTTGTCGACGTCGGTCCTCGTGTTGGGGACCGCGGTCGTCACGCCCGCATCAGCATCGACCCGGAGCGCAAGCGCCACGGGGCGCACGCTCGTAATCGACAATTCGTTCGTGTTGGTGACCGCCGACCCGGGCCACGAGTACGAGCCCACCGGGAACCTCGTCGACTATGCCCTTTATGACTCGTTGCTTACCTTCAACGGAGGCAACCTGAAGACCGTCGTGCCCGACCTGGCTTCGTCCTACCAGGTTATGGACGGGGCGCGGAAATACATTTTCCACCTCAACCCGAAGGCCAAGTTTTCTGACGGGACGGCAGTGACCTCGGCCGACGTGGTCTGGTCGCTCAACCGCATGATCAACCTCAAAGGCAACCCGGCCTTCATGCTGGCGGGAGAGACCGTCAAAGCCGACGGTCCCGAGACGGTCGTAATGACTTCCAGCGCGCCCAACCCCGGTATCCCCTACATCGTCACCAACCCCGCCTGCGGGATCCTCAACGAGAAGGTGGTCGCTGCTCACGGTGGGACCGATGCCCCCAACGCGTCGACCAAAGACACGGCAGAAAACTGGCTCAATGCCAATTCGGCCGGGTCGGGGCCTTATGTCCTGAAGTCGTTCAGTACGACGTCGCAAGTCGTATTGGACGCCAACCCGAATTATTGGGCGCCCAGGCCCGCTTACTCGACCGTCGTGCTGCGCAACACCGCGACGGCGGCGGTTGAGCGGCTCGACGTCCAGCGGGGCGTCAACGAGATCGCCCTCGACCTCGACCCGAGCCAAAGCCAGGGCATGACGAACGTCCAGGTCAAAAAGGGCCCATCGCCCAACGTACTATTCCTGCTCACGAACGAGAACCCCAAGGTCTCGACCGTCACTTCGAACCCCGATTTTCAAAAGGCCATTCGCTACGGGGTCGATTACGCCGGCCTGCTGCAGCTGGCCGGTGCGGGCGCCGTCCAAACGCCCGGGATCATCCCGACAGTCCTGCTCGGTGCCCTGCCCGCCAGCGCCGACGCGAAGTACGACCTGGCGCAGGCGAAGTCGTGGTTGAAAAAGTCTGGTCTCGGCCACCCGGCGCTCAAGCTCACGTACCCGACCGGGATCACTGTGAACGGGCTCACCTTCGACGACGCAGCCGCCCGCCTGCAGCAGTACCTCGACCAGATCGGGATCAACGTGACTCTTCAGCCGCAGTCGATCCAGATCGCCCTGCAGACGTACCGTGACGGGACCGAACCCCTCGGCCTCTGGTACTGGGGCCCGACTACCCGGACCCGGAGGACTACCTCGCGTTTGCCCCGGGCCACCTCGTGGGCCTGCGGGCCGGGTGGACGGCGTCGGCCGCCGCCGCCAAGAACCCGAGCGTTGTGTCTCTGGCCAACGAGGCAGCCTCCGTTAGTGGAGTTTCCGCCCGGCAGGCCGCGTTCGAGAAGTTCCAGACGGCGCTGAACAAGTACGGGCCCTTTGTCCCCCTTATCCAGCCAGCTGAAGTGATCGTCGGTACCAAGGGGATCAAGAACCTCCAGGCCAACGGCCTCTGGCTGGTTGACTTGCGCAACCTCAGCTAAGACACCGCATTAATTGGCCGCGGTCACAACACAAAGCACCAAAGGCCCACGAGCCCGGCGGGTTACCCCCGCCGGGCTCGGTCGGTTCTTGGCCCGGCGCGTTGGCATAGGCGTGGTCCTTGTTTTAGGCATCACGCTTGTCGCGTTTACCCTCACCCACCTCATCCCGGCCGACCCCGCCGCCGCCAACCTGGGCCAGTCCGCCCTCGGAGACCCGGCCATAGTCAAGGCTTTTTACCACGAGTACGGCCTCGACAAGCCCGTGGTCGACCAGTACCTCATCTACCTGTGGAAACTGCTGCACGGTAACCTCGGGATTTCCGAGCACACTCATCGCTCCGTAGCGGCGGACCTGGGTGAGTACTTCCCGGCCACGATCGAGCTGGCCCTGTTTGCCATCGTTATTTCGATCATTGTCGGCGTCGGCCTCGGTGTATTCGCCGCCGTCCGGCGGGGCCACCCGGTCGACGGAGGCCTCCGTGTGTTCAGCCTCCTCGGCGTCTCCATGCCGACGTTCTGGGTGGCCCTCTTCGCTTACTATTTCTTCTTCTACCGCCTGGGTTGGCTCCCGTCGGGTGGCAGGTTGAGCCCCGGGTTGTCGCCACCCGGGACGATCACCGGCCTTTACACTGTCGACGCCCTGCTCCACGGCCAATGGTCGCTGTTCGTGAACGCCCTTCAGCACCTGATCTTGCCCGGCCTGGTACTCGGGATCTTCACGGTGGGGACCGTTCTTCGTTTTACGCGCGCCTCTGTGCTCGAGGTCATAAACAACGACTATGTGCGGGCCGCCCGTGCTAAGGGACTTTCCGAATGGACGGTCATCCGGCGACACGTCATGCGCCCCGCGCTCCTCCCGATCGCCACCGTCGCGGCCCTCGCCTTTGGAAACTTGCTGTCGGGAACGGTGCTCGTAGAGAACATCTTCGGCTGGCCCGGCATTGGCGAGTACGCATATCAAAGCGCCATCAACCTCGACCTCCCGGCCATTATGGGAGTCAGCATCGTGGTCGCCGTCGTCTACATCGTGATCAACCTCATGGTGGACCTTCTTTATAGCATTCTCGACCCGCGGATCGAGCTGCGATGAGCACAGCCGGCACTCTCCCGCTCGGAACCGGCCGGCCTCCGGCCCAAACCGGTCCGGGGACGGAACAATTGTCCCGTAAGGACCGGGCTGCGTTACGTCCGCCTTGGCGGCAACCGCTGGCTCTGATCGGCATGACAATCATCGTCACCTGGATCCTGATCGCCATTTTCGCCCCCGAGCTGGCGCCCTACTCGCCGAACCTTCAGTTTGCCCCGCTAACGGCGGCGCCGTCGCACCTCTACCTCTTTGGCACCGACGAACTGGGCCGTGACGTCTTCAGCCGGGTACTCTACGGCGCCCGTCTTTCGCTCCCCCTGGCCGCATTGCTGGTTACCGTCGCCATGCTGATCGGTTCGAGCCTGGGTGCCATGGCCGGTTTCTTTTCCGGGGCCGTCGACTCGGTCATAATGCGGGTAGCCGACGTTGTTTTTGCCTTCCCCGGGATAATCCTGGCCCTCGCCATTGCGGCTGCCCTCGGCGCGCAATTGCGTAACGCAGTCCTTGCGGTCATCGTCGTTTCGTGGCCTTCGTACGCCCGGCTGTCGCGCAGCCTCGTGCTCGGTGCGCGGTCGTCTGAGTACGTAACTTCCGCCAGGCTCCTCGGTTCGTCCGGCTGGCGGACCATGTGGGTGGAGCTGCGCCCTAATATAGCCGGCCCCATCTTTGTGCTCGCCGCCCTCGATGTCGGCAACGCGGTGCTGCTCCTGTCGGGCCTTTCTTTCCTGGGCCTGGGCGCCCAGCCGCCTACGGCTGAGTGGGGGTCGATGGTGGCTGAGGGAGCGCAGAACTTCAACAGCTGGTGGATCGGTCTCTTTCCCGGGCTGGCCATCCTGACCGTCGTGCTGGCCTTCAACTTCATCGGCGATGCGCTGCGGGACATGCTTGACCCGCGGACGGCCCGTATGATCCGAAAGTGAGCCCGATCGGCGGAACCGCCCCGTTACTCGAGGTCGAGGACCTGACGATCGCGTTGCGCACTTCCAGAGGCATCAGGCGGGCGGTCGACGGCATCTCGTTCTCGATCGGCACCGGCGAAATCCTGGGGATCGCGGGGGAAAGCGGGTCAGGCAAGACCCTCACGGCCCTGTCTCTGCTCGGCTTGCTCCCGCTGGGCGCCCGCACGTCGGGGAGCGTTCGCTTCGACGGTCAGGAACTGCTCCGCCTCAACCGTCGCCAGCTGCGCCAGGTTCGCGGCCGGCAAGTGGCGTTGGTGTCACAGGACCCCGCCACCGCGCTCCACCCCCTCCTCCGGGTCGATGTCCAGATGACCGAGCACGTCCGGGCGCACCTCGCGTTCTCCAAAGAGCAGGCGCAGGCCCGTGCGGTGGAAATGCTGGCGGCGGTGCGGATCCCTGACCCCGAGTCGGCTCTGTTTGCCTACCCGCACCAGTTCTCGGGCGGGATGCGGCAACGAATTGCCATCGCCATGGCGCTCGCCTGCGAACCGCGCTTGCTCATTGCCGACGAACCCACGACGGCCCTGGATGTCACTGTCCAGGCCGGGATCCTGCGGCTGCTGGACCGTCTCCGCCGCGAACGCGGCGTGTCGGTCATGATCATCACCCACGACCTGGGCGTGCTGTCGAGCGTGGCCGACCGCATCTGTGTCCTTTACGGGGGCCGGGTGGCGGAGTACGGCACCACCCAGCCTGTCCTCGGTGCGCCACGCCACCCTTACACCCGGGGCCTCATGGGCTCTCTGCCCGGTGCGTCGGTGACCGGGGCCCCGATGGTGCCAATACAGGGGTCGCCTCCGAGCCTCGACGCCATGCCCGGTGGTTGCGCGTTCCACCCCCGATGTGAGTGGGCGGAGGAACAATGCCGCACGGTCGTCCCGACGCTGCGAGTGCTGGAGGGCGGCCGCCGGTTGGCCTGCGACGTAGACCCGTTCTCGGCCCCGTCCGTCCCGACCGGTCAGGTAGAGGTGAGCCAGCCCTTCCAGGTGAGCCAGCAGTGACAGGTGACCCCGCCGTGCCAGGCGACGCAGCTGTGCCAAGCGACCCAGCCGCGACAGCAACCTTGCGGAACGGCCAGGCCGGCACGTCGAAAACCCCGCCCCTGCTCGAACTGGAGGGCCTGGACGTTTCGTATAGCCGGCGAGGACAGCCGCCTGTGAGGGCCGTGATTGGCGCCTCGCTCACGGTCGGCCGGGGGGAAATAGTTGGCCTCGTCGGCGAGTCGGGCTGCGGGAAGTCGACACTCGGGCGAGCCGCGGTCGGCCTCGTCCGCCCCAGCGCCGGACACGTCCGCTACCGGGGTGACACCGTCCAACCTCTGTGGCGGGGTGCACGCCCTGCCCCGCTGCGCTCATTGCAGATGATCTTCCAGGACCCTTACTCGTCTCTCAACCCGCGGCGTCGCGTCGGGCGCCAGATAGCCGACGCCATCCGTCTTGGTACCGGGGCCGCGGTCGACGACGGAGCGGCCACGTCGCAGGTCGGGGCCTTGCTCGAACGGGTGGGCCTCTCCGCCAACATCGCCCACCGCTACCCGCACGAGTTCTCTGGCGGCCAGTGCCAGCGCATCGCTATAGCCCGCGTGCTGGCCGCGGAGCCCAGTTGTGTTGTGGCCGACGAACCGATCAGCTCGCTCGATGCGTCGGCGCAGGCCCAGGTGGCCAACCTTTTAGCCGGCATCGTGGCCGAGTCCGGGCTCGGCATGCTCTTCATCTCCCATGACCTCTCCGTGGTGCGCAAGATCGCCGACCGCACGATCGTGATGTATTTCGGGCGGATCGTGGAGAGTGGCGCCACTGAGCGGGTCTGGTCAGAACCGGCGCACCCGTACACCCGCGGCCTGATCGGCGCCATCCCGCAACCAGGTGGACGATCCGTTTTGCCATCTGAGCTCACCGGGGACGTTCCCGACCCGGCGCGACCACCGTCAGGTTGCCGCTTTCACCCCCGCTGTCCCGAGGTTATGGAGCGCTGTCGCACCGAGGACCCTCCCGCAGTGGAGGTCGAGCCCGGCTGGCAGTCGCTCTGCCTGCGCAGCCAACCGCGGCGCGTACTGGTGAAATGACGTTCCGGGCCGAGGTCGAAGACCTGGACGCCCGCTTTTGGGCATGGCGAGTGGTCCAGGCTCCGCGTACTAGAGACGACCTGCCCAGAGTCCAACGGCCCGCCGGGTGGCGGCCGGCCTGGAGCGGGCGGGACGTCGAGGTCTACAAGCGCGAGTTGGCCGCCTTCGGCGCTGAGCAGGGCGTCCTCCTGGCCGCGGCCGCTGCGTTCGCGGTTGAAGGTAAATGGCTCGACCCAATGGACGAGGTCGACCTCAGGCTGGTCGGGTCCGCCATCGCCCGTGCTCGGTTCGAGCTGGAAGGGGTGGCGTCCTGGCGAAGCGACCCCTGGTTTTACATCGACCAGACCGTAGGGACCATCTACGACTTGCTCTTGCCCCCGCCTCCGATCGGCGACCGCCGGTGCCAGGAGCTGGTCGTGCGGCTCGAGTCTTTTGGTGCCACCGTGGCCGCTGCCCGAGCCAACTGCAACGGCCACCTCGCCCTCGAGCTGGCCGAGGCGGCTAACGAAGTGGCCGCTGGCGCGGGGCGCGACCTGGCCGCCAGCCTCGCCGAGCTGCTCCCCTTTATCGGGACCGAATGGCGGGCCCGGCTCGAGCGGGCCGGGCAATCGGCCAGCGCGCAGCTGGACGCATTTGCCGCGTGGCTGCGGGGCGCCGTCGCGGGTGCTCGCCCGCTAAAAGGGGTAGGCGAAGCGCTCTTCGCCACGTACCTCTATGAGGTCGCCCTTTTGCCCTTTACGGCTCAGGAAATGCAGGCAGCCGGACGCCAGGAATGGGATAGGGCGGTCGGCTTCGAACTATTCGAACAGCACCGGGTGCCTCACGCGCCGTGGCCGGACCTGCCGAAGAGCGCGTCTGACCAGGTCGAGGCCGAGGGCGTGGCCGAAGCCGAAGTGCGCCGCTTTTACGAGGACCACGGCCTGCTGAGCCAACCCGCAACGCTCCGCCATTACTTGAACGCGCCACGGCCCCCCTATCTGGAACCGCTTCGCTGGTTGGGGGTGAGCGACGACCTCACGGGACCGGGCCGGCTCGCTGAGGACGGCCTGAGTTACGTACCCGCACCAACGACCGACCTCCCGTACTTCTACCGGGCCAACGCCGCAGACCCCCGGGCGGGGATCGTCCACGAGGGTGCCCATTACCAGCAGCTGGCCCTATCGTGGCGCCATCCTCGCCCCGCTCGCCGGCACTTCTACGACTCGTGCCCGAACGAGGGCATTGCTTTTTACAACGAAGAGATGTTGACCCAGGCGGGTCTGTTCGATGACGCGCCGGTGACGAGGCGCATTATCTACAACTTCATGCGCTTGAGAGCGCTGAGGGTCGAAGCCGACGTCGGGCTCGCACTGGGCCACCTGTCGATCGATGGGGCGGCTGCTCTCCTGGAGCAGCGTGTGCCGATGGACCGGGAGACGGCCAGGTCCGAAGCCGCCTTTTTTGCCGCTACTCCTGCGCAGGGCCTCTCGTACACGGTCGGCAAACTTCAGCTTCTCCGGCTCCTGGCCGACGTCAGGACGGAGGAAGGGTCGTCCTTTTCCTTGAGGGAGTTCCACGACTGGTTGTGGGGCAACGGAAATGTCCCCTTCGTGTTGCTGCGCTACGAGCTTCTGGGTGACCGCTCGGACCTTGACCGCATCGACGCGCTGCGCGGCTCGCCACAGCCGGTCGGCTGAGAGCTCGTCTTAGTCGTCCCTGCGCGTCCCTACGCCACCGCTTCACGCAGGGCCGGGAGCACCCGTGCGCCGATAAGCTCGAGCCCGCTGTCGTCGGTGATCCCGTGGGGCGTGCCGAACTCTACGCGGTCGGCCCCGGCCAAAAGGACACCGATGGCGTGCTCCGCAACTTCGCTGGGTGTGCCGGCGAAAGCGAAGCGGCCGAGCAACTCGTCGGGTATCAGCCGGGCGGCGGCCTCAGAGCCCAACGAGCGAAGGGTGCTCCCGATGCTCTCGAGCAACCCTGGTGGCATTTCGACCGTGGGGTCCAGGCGTCCAACGACGTCGACGTACATGGCCACTTCTTGTCGAGCTCTAGCGCGGGCGGCGTTGCCGTCCTTGTCGACGACCGTCACCGCACCCATGACGATGCCCACCGCGCCCGGAGAACGGCCGGCCGTCGCCGCCCCTTCATCGGTCCAGCGGCGCATGAGCGGGACCATTTCCGGGTTGGCCGAGCCACCGATCTTTACCTCGCCGGCGATGACACCTGCGGTACGGGCGAGGCGTTTCCCCCACGTACCTATGAGCAACGGGACCGTGCGCCGGAACGGCGGGTAGCGCAGGGCCGCCCCTCGTGGCAGAAAGAACCGCCTCCCGGCCACTCCTTGGCGGTCGCCGCTTAGCAATGCCGCCACCACGGCAGCCGCTTCGGCGATCGCGGCCGGGCCGTCCCTTTGGTCGACCTTGAGGTCGCCGAGCCAGCTACCCCGCGCTAACCCGAGGAACGCCCGACCTCCACTGGCGACATCGAGGGCGGCGACCTGCCCGGCGATCTCGACCGGGTGGAGCAAAAAAGGGTTGAGGCAACAAGGCCCAAGGGCGATGCGCGAGGTGGCCCCGGCCATGGCGAGCAAAGCGGGCAGCGGTGGCTGGAAATAAAGGTCGCCGAACACGCTCACGACGTCGAAGCCATGATACTCAGCTCCCGCCGCCAGCCGGGCGTAGTCGACAGGCCGCTTGTCCGCCTGGAAACCCAGACCTACCTGAGCATCTTTGCGGCCGATATCCGACGGTCCGCTCACGTGAGCTTGGCCGCGTCAAGCGAAATGCGTCTCAGCCGGTCGATCCTCATGACGAGGCGTTCGGTCGGGTCGGGACAGCTGACGAGCGACTCTCGTTCCAGCCAGTCGTCGTCGGCCAGGGCGCGCTGCTTGGCGGCCAGCAAGGGCAGCACGGCAGCGAGGGCATAAACACAAAAGTGGCGGCCGGCCGGGATAGTCAGGTGGCTCGAATGGGTGAGCTCGAAATAGTCGCCCACTTGCAGGTCACATACCGGCCTGCCTTCGATCGATTCGACGGTTACCCGCAGATCCCATAGCTCCACCATATCTCCTTTCCATGGGGGACTCCTCTCCGCCAGGCGCTTTCATGAGCCACACTGGCACGCATTTCACTCCCATCGGCGCCGTCATTTGACTTATTCCTACGGTACCTATTGTGCGTCGCGGACCACTTTAAATACTCGTTTTTAGTGGCGGTTCTACATGGTGCTCTTACGTCGCCGTCCTATGTGCCCGTCCATGTGGCAAAGCGGCTTAGCTGGCAGGGTGGGCCCTCCGCTTTTGGAGTTCAGGCATAACTAGGCGACCGAGCAATTCTACCGCCCGCACCGGGTCGGGCCCCAGGGGTGGGCCGAAAGAGATGTGTGTGGCGCCGTACTCGATGAGCCCGGCGCACCGGTCAGTGATGTCTTTGGGCGTGCCGGCGATGCCCAGTTGAAGCATTGCCGGGGTGATCAATCGTGCCACTTCCTCGGTGTCGCCTTGTTTTTGAGCCGTGGCCGCCGGCAGGAAGTCATCTCGGCTCAGCCCGGCGGCGGCGAGGAGGGACGGCGCGAATGCCGGTCCATAAAAGGCAAGTTTGTGCGCCAATGCGGTTTCGGCCCGCTGCCGGTCCTCGTCGATAGAGACCCAGACGCATGCAGGTATGTCGAGCGAAGCAGGCGAGCGCCCCGCACCGTCGCGGCCGCGGGTGATGTGCGCAAGCGCCACCGGGTAGTGCTCGGGCGGGAAGAGGAGGGCGAGGACGCCGTCGGCGAGCCCGCCTCCCAGAGCCAACATCTTCGGGCTCATGGCCCCCAGGTAGATCGGCACTCGTTGTGAAGGGGGAGCGAGCAGCTGTGCGCCTGGCCCCCACGTCCCGGCCCCGGCCACCTTGGCCGGCGAGGCCCCATCGAGGAGAGCGCGGCAGGCGAGCAAGGCTTCGCGCGTCCGTTGCATCGGTTGGCGCTGGACCACGCCCGCCTGGCCCAGGAACTCTCCTGCACCGGCCGCCATCCCGAGCATGGCGCGGCCACCCGACAACTCCTGGAGAGTGGCTGCGTGCATGGCCAGCTCCACCGGGTGCGCCGAGTACGGGTTCAGGACCCCTGTCCCGAGCATGACCCGGCGGGTGGCGGTGGCGGCGGCGGCCAGCAGCACCGGCGCCGAGCGAAGGAAGAGGTCGTGCGAGAGCCATATTTGGTCGAAGCCCGCTTCTTCTGCGACGGCGGCCAGGTCGACGAAGGTCTTTACGGACAGGTCGTTATTCAGCCGCAGACTGGCCCGGATGGGCGCCGGACTGGAGGAACGGCTCACCACGTTGACGTCACGCTAGCGGGTGCGCCGTTTGTATCTCAGAGCCCGAAACCGGAAGCCTCCGCCTTTCCCCGAGGACCGGCGGCGTCCCCGACCCTATGGCCGTTTCCTCTCGGCGAAAATTCCTTTGGCGCCCCGCGTCAGGTACGGTAGGCCTCCCGAGCCCACAGCGGCGGACAGGAGGGAGCGAGGCGATGCCGACCGCCAATTCCAGATGGTTGGCAAATGCAAATATCGTCGACGTCGAGGGCGGCGAGGTCTTGGCCGGTCGCAATGTGGAGGTGGTGGAAGGCAAGATCCGGTCAATTTCGGCGTCGCTCCCGCCCGGTAGCGCGGATGTGACAGATGTCGAGGGCCGCTTCGTCCTCCCGGGCCTGATCTCGTGCCACACTCATCTGTCGATCGTGTTCCCCATGTCAGCCACCGATCCTATGGAGAACCCGGCCGCCACGGCGCTCCGCGCAGTAAAGCGAGCTCGTGACGCCCTCGACGCCGGCATCACGACCGTCCGGTGCGTCCACGAGCAGAACCGTGTGGACCTCTGGCTCCGGGAGGCGTGGCGCCGCGGCTGGGTGGATGTCCCGAGGATATTTGGGGCCGGGCAGGCAATAACGACGCCAATGGGTCACGGGGCCGGCGCGGCGTGTGCCGAGGCAGAAGGAGAGGAGGAGTTTTACCGCGCCGCATGTGCCGAGCTCGAAGCGGGAGCCGATCACTTGAAGATCTTTATCAACGGCGGCCTCGCTCGCGAGGGCGAAGACCCATCGCGTTCTGAGATGAGCGACGAGGAGCTGAGCGGGACGGTGCGAGCGGCGCGCCAGCATAGTTCCTACGTCGTGGCTCATTCGGGGGCGTCGACGGCCATCCGACAGGCGCTGGCACAGGGGGTCCGCTGCTTCGAGCATGCGTACGAGCTCGACGCGGAGACGGCGGCGCTCGTGGCCGGCGAGGGCGGCTACATAACGCCGACGCTCGTCGTGACAAGGTGCGAAGAGTGGATGAGGGCCAACAACTTCGCCGAGGCGACCATCGCGAACGCAAAGGCGGCCGCCGAAGGTCACCTCGAGAGCATCAAGAACGCGATCGCGGCCAGAGTCCGATTGCTGTGCGGTACTGACCTGCCGCCGGGAGACGACGTCGGGGGCTTGTCGTCGACGGTCCTGGAACTGCTCCTGCTCGAGGAGGCCGGGCTATCACGGCTTGATGCCCTGCGGACGGCAACGACGAACCCGGCCAGCCTGGTCGGCGCAACAGGGGAGATCGGCCAGGTAGCCCCCGGCTTTTGGGCCGACCTTGTCGCCGTTGACGAGAACCCTCTCGATGACCTGTCCAGCCTGGGCTCGGTCCGGCTTGTCCTCCAGGAGGGCCGTGTCCTCAAATCCGCGCTATAACCAGCGCTCACTAATTTGCCATAGAAGTGACGAAAATCGACGACTCGGCCTACCACGGTTGGTCCGGTTGCAGCCTGGCCGCGACGAGGTCGCCATGATGGTCGCCGCCGTGACGGGCCTGCCTGGAGCGACGCCCGGTGTGCTCAGCGAGGCTCTATCAGCTCCGCGGCGTCGCTGGGCCCTCTGGGCTCCCGTTGACGCCCCGTTTCCGGATCGTCTACAGTCATCAGTTGTGGTCAGGTTGTCATGCCGCCGCCACCTGTCGCTGCTGGGGGCGTGCAAGTGCGGCCACCTTCGATGGCGTCGTGGCACTCGAAACGTGGCGGTGCGTAATTCAGTAGCGAAGGGGGCATCGGACGGAGCCTAGAAATGGCGTAGGGTCAGGTAGAAGGGAGGAACATCGATGTCACTCGGTCGGTTCATTTCTCATCGGCTTCTCCACACGATCCTGACCCTCTACATCGCGGCTACCGTGATCTTCTTCATGGCCCACGCCATACCCGGGAGCGTCGCCCGGCTCGAGCTCGGTGACAGCCCGTTCACCGGAGCGGCCCTGAAGAGCATTGAGGCCTCCCTTGGCCTGAACACTTCGATCTGGCAGCAATACGTGACATTTATCGGCCGGGCGTCGCACGGCAATTTCGGCATCTCTTTTTACACCGACCAACCGGTGACGACGATGATCAGGACGGCTGCACCGTCGACCGTCCAGCTTGCTATCGCGGCCCTGTTCATCGGGGTCATTATCGGCATACCGGCGGGCATAATTGCCGGTCTACGGGTCGGGCGGCCGGTCGACCGCCTCGTCATGTCGACGGCCATATTTGGCGTCGCCATCCCGTACTACTGGCTCGCCATCATGCTTATTTTCCTTTTTGCCGTCCGGCTCAGGATCCTTCCCGCCATTGGTACTGGTAGCCCGAAAGCGTTGATCCTTCCAGCTATTGCGCTTGGCTGGGGCCTGGCCGGGTTGCTCGCCCGCGTTACCCGCTCGGGGATCGCTCAGGTCCAGCACGAGCCCTATTTGGTCGCCGCCCGGGTGCGCGGGATCCCGTCCAGGCGCATCTTCAGCCGGTACATCACCCGCAGCACGGCCGCACCTGTCATTTCCGTCCTGGCTCTCCAGGTCGGCGTTGTTATCAGCGGTGCGGCGCTCGTCGAGTCGATCTTCAGTCGTAACGGTCTCGGCAGCATCCTGGTTACCGCCATAAACGACAAGGACATGCCGGTCATCGAGGGAGTGGTCCTCTTGATTGTCGCCGTGTACCTGGTGGTCAACCTCATCGCCGATGTCTTGATCAGGGTCATAGACCCGCGGATCCTGGCCAACGAAGCGCGGCAGCAGGGAAGAACGGCCCGGGTATGACGAGTGCAGTAGTGCCCGTCCCAACTGTTCAACCGGGCGGCGCCCCGACGGGCCCGGTACTTTCCGGCCACAACGTGGGCGTGACGTTCCGCCGCTCGGGCCGGAGCGACGTGGTGGCGGTAAAGGACTGTTCGGTTGACGTCCACGTCGGGGAAACGGTCGCCCTTGTAGGCGAGACCGGCTCAGGCAAGACGACTCTGGCCATGGCGCTGATGGGTGCGCTCGGCGACGTCATGGGTGCGCACGTAACGGGGGACATCAGGGTCCTCGGCGTCCCCGTCGCGGGTACAAGGTCTAAGGAGCTTTCAGCACTGCGGGCAAAAACGGTCGGCGTGGTGTTCCAGGAGCCGGGTAGCTCCTTGCACCCGCTGCGCCGTATCGGGGCCTAAACGGTGGAAGTCCTGCAACTCGTGCTGAGGATGAACAGGCCCGATGCCGTGCAGCGCTCGCTCGACCTGATCAGCTCGGCGGGCCTGCCGGACCCGTCATGGCAGTTCGGCGCCCGGGTTGGCCAGTTGAGCGGGGGGATGCAACAGCGGGCGGCGATCGCGCTGGCGCTCGCCTGCGACCCACGGGTGCTCGTCGCAGACGAGCCGACCACCGCCCTCGATGTGAGCGTCCAGGCCCAAATTCTCGAGCTTCTCAGCGAGAAGGTGGGCAACCGCTCGATCGGGATGGTGCTGGTCACCCATGATCTCGGGGTCGTATCAGGCCTGGCCGACCGGATTCTGCGTGATGTACGCCGGTCGTATTGTCGAAACAGGCACGACCGCCGAAGTCCTTGGTTCGCCTCAGCACCCTTATACGCGCCAGCTTGTGAGCTGCTCGCGCCTGACTTCACTTTCGGATGGCCCGGCCGCACTTTCGGACGGTCAGGCCGTCACGTCGGGGCCAGCGACCACACCGCGGGCCGGAGGCTCTGCGGGTTGTCGTTTTGCCGCCCGGTGCGCTTTTGTTTCGGAACAATGCCTGCAACAGGAACCTCCTTTGGCGGGGGTAGGCGACCGTCGCGTTGCGTGCTGGAACCGCGCCGAGGTCGAATCCAGCTCGAGACAATGGCCAAATCCGCCGCCGCCACTATGGCCGTGGAGGACGGTGACGGTTCCTCGTACCCGGCTCTAGCGGCCGGCGAAAAGGCCGCTGGCGGGGCGGATCTTCGTGGGCACGCGGTGCGGCCGAACGGGCCAGGAGGCGGCACGCCGGCGGGGCGGGACCGGGGGCCGGGAGCCGCAGAGCGCCAGAGGGGCTCGAGCTAAATCCAGGGCGGGACGAGGTCGGAGAGGGATCCCCGGTACCGGGCTCGAAGGTACTGTTGAGCGTCGACGACCTGGCGGTTGAGTTCAGGGGGCACGGCTTCCGCAACCGGGACGTAGCTTCCGTCGTCCGGGGCCTCTCGTTCCAGCTAGAAGCGGGAGAGATCATCGGCATCGTGGGCGAAAGTGGCAGCGGTAAATCGACGCTCGCCCGGGCCCTGATCGGCTTTGCCCCGATAAAGCAAGGCGATGTTTACTTCCACGGTGAAAGCCTGCGATCGATGCGAGAGCCAGCACGGCGGCAAATGCGAGCCAAAGTCCAGCTGATGGTGCAGAACTCGACGAGCGCGTTCGACCCCCGCATGACTATTTCCGCCACTCTGGCCGAGACGATCAAGGTACATCGTGGGCTGCGGGGCGGCCGGGCCCGTGCCGCGGCGGGCGAACTGCTGGCCAAAGTGGGCCTACCCGGCCAAATCGGCGGTCGGTTGCCGACGCGAGCTGAGCGGGGGGCAACGGCAGCGAGTCGGGCTGGCACGTGCCCTCGCCACCGAACCTGAGGTACTCATCGCCGATGAGCCCACCGCCTCGTTGGACCTGGTGTCGCGTCTTCAGGTCCTGCAGCTTCTCAGGTCACTACAGCAGGAGACGGGCCTCGGCGCCCTCTTCATCAGCCACGATATCGGCGCGGTGTCACTCGTATGTGATGAGGTGGCCGTCATGTACCTCGGGAAAATCGTCGAACGCGGTCCCGTCCGGTCCGTTCTGGACCAGCCCAGGCACCCCTACACCGAGGCTCTGCTGGCCGCCGTCCCGAACATCGACGCATATCGGCGGCGCGGCGAAGGCTTCTCTGCGGTCGCCGGTGAGGTCCCGAGTGTTCGAGCCGTCCCGGAAGGTTGCGCCTTTCACCCAAGGTGCCCCTACGCGGTGGACCGGTGCCGGAGGGAGATCCCTGACGAAGAAGTCGTTGGTGACCACCACATGGCGGCCTGCTGGCGTGTGCACGAGATCGAACTGGGCCCGAGGCCACTGGCCGTCCGCGGCGAAGTCGAGCAGCCTACCGTCCCGGGACGATAAAGATTGGAGACGATAAAGATCGGAGACGGATAAATAGGGCCGAAGCCGGACAGAAGAGCAACCCTCGGGGACCCAAAGACAAAAGAGACAATAGGAAATCTCACCGTTCAGGAGAAGAGAGCACCATGGAAATAATGGTCGGCCAGCTAAGTGAACTTGATGAGGAGACGGCCGCGTTTGCTCGCCAGCTCGGCATCAGGGCCGTCCAGCTCAACACGCCGAAGCTTGACGGCAGCCAGGGCTACTGGACGTACGAGTCGGTGGCGGCGCTGAAGGCGCACTGCGCCGGCTACGGGCTCACGCTGATCGCACTGGAGAACGTCCCCCAGCCGTTCATGGAGTCGATCAAGCTGGGTGGCCCCGACCGGGAGCGCCAGCTCGAGCTCTACCGCCAAACGATCACAAACGTAGGAAAGGCGGGCGTGGCCGTGCTGGGGTTCCACTTCATGCCGACGGGTGTCTGGCGGACCGAGGACGCGGTCGGCCGGGGCGGCGCCAAAGTAACCGCATTCGACCTGACTGCGATCGATCAGGGCAACACTACTTCGGGACCTCAGGGCGAGACCGGGCCGAGGTTTCGGTTACCGAGGCGGAGCTGTGGGAAAACTTCACTACCTTCTTACCCGCGGTGCTGCCGACCGCGGAGGCCTGTGGGGTCCGGCTGGCCCTTCACCCCGACGACCCACCCGTTAAAGCACTTGGCCCGACGGCCCGGATCTTCTACTCGGTCGACAATTTGGCCCACGCCTATGAGATTGCGGGTGGCTCGCCAGCCTTCGGCTTCGACCTTTGCCTGGGGACGGTGTCGGAAATGGAGGGAGGTGCGGCCGCCGTCCACGACGCAATCGAGCGGTTTGGGCCCGTTGGGGCCATCTGCTACATCCACTTCCGCCAGGTCCAGGGGACCGTTCCCACATTCCAGGAGTGCTTCCTGGGGGAGGGCAATTATTCTCCCGTGAGGTCATCGACTTGCTGCGGCGTGTCGGTTACGACGGTTACCTCCTCGATGACCATGTCCCCAAGGTGGCGGGCGACACTGCGTGGGGGCACCGCGCCCGGGCGCACACGATCGGGTACATGCAGGGTCTCCTGCAAGAGTCACCGGCGACGGTGTCTTAAAGCGAGCGATGTCCTGATGATGGATGGGGCCATGAGCCGTCGACATAACGGGACCAAAGCTCGTGCGTAACCGCGTGGCGTGGGCGGTAGCCGTCGTCCCCCTGCTCGTCCTTTTTGTCTGCGCGGTATTCGCTCCGCTTGTCGCACCGACGTCTCCTACCAAGATTTCCGTGGCGTTCATGAGCCCACCGTCGCTCAGCCACTGGTTCGGGACAGACAACCTCGGTCGCGACGAGTTGAGCCGGATCATCTGGGGTTCCCGGTATACATTGATGTCGGGATTGGTTGCCTGCCTGCTGGCCGCCTCTGTGGGCTCAATCCTGAGGCCCTGTCCGTTTTCAGCGGCAGGGTCACCAGCACGACGATCATGCGGCTCACGGACGTGGGGCTCGCATTTCCCGCCCTCATGCTCGGCTTCGTGGTCATCGATGTGCTTGGCAGTGGGTTCTGGGCCGTCTCGATCACGGTTGGCGTTGCGCTTACACCGGTATTCGTCCGCCTGGTGTCGACGGCGAGCGAGGAGTGTGCTCAGGCTGACTACATGTTCGTGGCCCACATTCTGGGTTTCTCTCGCATGAGGCGATTGTTCCGCCACCTCGTACCCAACGTCGCACCGCTCATTCTCGTGCTGGCGACAAGTGCCTTCGGTTGGGCCATCCTCATCGTGTCAGGACTTGACTACCTGGGCCTGGGCGTCCAGCTCCCCGCTCCATCATGGGGCGGGGACCTGAGCGTGGGAGAGCAGTACCTGACCCAGGCCTGGTGGCTCAGCGTGGCACCCGGCGTGGCCATCACCATTACCGTGTTGTGTACCAACTACCTGGGCGACTTAATTGGCGAACACCTGGGTGCTGGGGGCGTGCGAGCGGAGGTGCGTGAAAAGCTCCAGGCCTCAATGACCGGGGGCGCTGAACTGGCGGGGACGGAATTGACCGGGGCGCAGTTGAGCGAGCCAGAATTAGCTTCTACGTACGAGATTTATCAACCAAACTAACAACGATCACCGAAAGGGAGGAACAAAGTGGGGAAGAACAAAATGGGGAGCAGCGATGGAAACTACCAGGAGGGAGGCAGAGACGACGATGCCCGGAGCGACGATGTGTCGGAAGATTTAGCACCGGCTGGCTCGGCCAGCCGGCGTGACTTCCTGCGCCTGGGGGCGGTGAGCGCAGGTGTCGCACTGGTCCCGGGTTTGCGGAGCATGCTACGGGCGCCGGCCCGCCGGTTCGTGCTGCAGCCAGAGCGTTCCGTCCCGGCGGCTTCTGGCGGCATACTTAGCGTCGGTCAATTCGCGGAACCCTCGAACCTTGACCCGACGTCAAATGATGATATGCCGGGGTTGCTCACCTACCGAGGGGTCTTCGATACCCTGTTCATCATGGTGCCGGCGCTGGCCGGTACCAAGGCTGTCCCGATGCTGGCGGAAGGGTACGAGGTCAACAGTTCGGCGACGCAGTACACGCTGACGTTGAAACGTGGCGTCACCTTCCATGACGGGACCCCGTTCAACGCCGCCGCGCTCAAGTCGTACTTCGACCGGGTCAATAACGTAACGGCGGCGCCGAAGGCTACTACGCAACGTGCGCTCCTCGGGCCGTACAAGTCCTCTACTGTGAAGAGCGCGTACGAGCTCCTCGTCGAGTTCCCTTCCCCGAATGCGCCCTTCATAACCAATCTGTGCCTCGAGAA
Organism: uncultured Acidimicrobiaceae bacterium; assembly: GCA_963754115.1. GTDB lineage: Bacteria > Actinomycetota > Acidimicrobiia > Acidimicrobiales > Palsa-688 > Fen-671. The sequence goes on from CAVWFC010000013.1 coordinate 238,593, forward strand.
CTTCTCGATCCCTTCGCCGACCACGGTGGCCAAGTACGGCGCCTCATTTGCCCAGCACCCTATCGGTAGCGGGCCGTTCATGTTCGAGTCGTACACGCCGAACCAGTCGGTCGTGCTGACAAGGAACCCCAAGTACACGTGGGGACCACACCTCGCGAACCTCCAAGGCCCCGCGGAGCTGGACGGCGTGACCTGGCGAATTATTACTAATCTGAGCACCCAGCAGTCCGCGCTCCAGTCGGGGGAGATCCAGGTGGCCGAGAACCTGGAAACTTCACAACTGGTGTCGCTCGGAAGCTCGTACAACATCTATAACCCGGTAGGCGGCGGATCCCCGTGGGGGTTCGACCTCAATATGACCAACCCCCCAACCGACGAGTTAGCCGTTCGTCAAGCGATCCTGTTCGGGACCAACAAGGCGGAGATTATCAAGATCGCCTTTAATAATGTGTACCCGGTCGCTAATAGCATTTTGACTTCTACGATGTTGGGTTACGACCCGTCAAATCCGTACCCGTACAACCCGGGCAAGGCCAACCACCTGCTGGAAAGCGCCGGCTGGAAGATGGGGTCCAACGGTACACGGACTCGAGACGGGAAGGAACTCGCCATTGCCGTGCTGATCCCGTCGAACTATGGCTACGACACCACGGCAGAGTTGCTGGCCGCGCAGTGGCAAACCGTGGGTATCAAGGCAACGATCACCGCTAAACCGGTGCCCTATGTTTTCACGCTGTTCGGCACGAACGTAGCCAACATGACGGCCTTCTTCTATTTCGGGGCCGATCCCTCTGTGCTAAAGATTTTCTGGGGGGGCACCGAACCGAGGGGCAACAACACCGCCGGTTACAACTCCAAGCAGACCGACGGCTTGTTCTTGGCCGGGCTGTCGGCTCAAGGTGCGAAACGGGCCGCCATCTATAAAGAGATCAACAACCAGATCATGTCGGCTGCCGCCTACCTCCCGATCCACCAGGAGGTATGGAGTTATGCAGCGGCAAAGTCGGTATCGGGGTTGCAGTTCACCATTGCTGACAACCCGATCTTCACCGGTACTCGTCTTTCCTAGTGCCTCGACAGGCAACGTTTGCCCGGTTGCACGCCCGAAGGCAGGAGCGCCAACAGGTGTTGTTCCGTTGGCAGCCGGGCCAACGTTCCTGGAGGCGGCGCTAGCCTCTGAATTACGAGTAACGCCCGGGGAGCGTTTGCCGCTCCCCGGGCGTTCCCCTGCCGGTCTTCCGCTTTGTCTTATCGGGCGAAGGTTGCTCCGACCCCTCGCTCCTCTCGTCCCGACAAGAGCGGCCTGTGCGAGCCGGTTGACACCAAGGGCCAGCAGGACCGAGTCGACTGAGTAGCCGGCCTTGGCGCCCAGAGCGATGGCAAGGACGGTGACGCCGACCCGGGAAACGATCAGCGCCGCCCACAACCAGAGCCCGCGGGTGGGCATCCGTCCCCACAAGAATCCCGTTGCGAGGCTCCAGGTGGATCAGGCACCCTGGCCCGCACCAATTGCCCCCGCCATCAATGCGCTGGCCATGATGCAGGCGACGGCGGCCGGGCCTACGTTTTGCGAGCCGGCCAAGCCCACGAACCCGATTATGCAAACGACGGCGGGCAGCAGGACGGCCCTTTTCCACGTCAACGCCATCCCCTTTAGCTGGCTGATGATCGTAAAGGCCACTGCTCCGACAACGACGAGCCCGATCAGGACGTCACTCATGGCGCCTCTCCTCCGGTGGCCCGTCCGGTTCCGTCCGGGCTATCTATATGCGAGCTACTACTGAAGGTAAGGCGCAACGGGCCTCGAGGGCATCGGCCCACGGGTGGATCCGGCGTATGAGATCTGCGCTCGAGGGTTGGAACCGTGTAATACCTCCAGGGCCCACCCACGTCCATCCGTCCGGGGGGCGTTTGCCGGAGGCGGGTAACGACTGAGGCGCCTGCAACTTCGGCTGCCCATGCCCAGGGTGGCGCGGCCGGACCAGCGGTCACCACCATAATTGGCGCATATGAGCATTCTGAGAGCAGAGGGCGGGCGGGAGCCGGAACGGTTGGAGGCCTTCAGCGATGGCGTGATGGCTGTCGCCATCACGATCATGGCTTTCGGTCTCAACATCCCCAAGGCGGCGACCTGGGGCGCTCTTGACCAACAACTGGCCCCGTTGCTCATATTCGTCTTGAGCTTCACGCTGATCGCCATCTACTGGAACAACCATCACCATTTGCTGCGGGCCACCGAACGGATCAGCGGTGCCGTGATGTGGGCCAATATGGGCCTGCTCTTCTGGCTGACGCTGTTCCCCGTGGCCACCAAGTGGGTGGGGGAAGAACATCAAGCCAGCCTCCCGGCCTCTGTGTTCGGCATAGTGGCCCTGGGGGCGGCCGTGGCTTACGGGATCCTGGTTCATGCCATCATCCGGGCTAATGGCCGCAGTTCAGCGGTAGCCGCGGCCATCGGACGGGACATCAAGGGGAACGTGTCAGTCGGTGTTTACGCGCTGGCCATAGGGCTGGCGTGGGTGAGCCCCTGGATCGCTTATGCGCTCTATGTGGCGGTTGCCGTCTTGTGGTTCGTGCCCGACCGCCGGTTCAGCCGGTCCCGCCGGTCCAGCGCCGGGGATTGACCTGCGGCAGGAGGGCGGCTCCGGGTCTCTACGGCCATTGCCGTCAGCCACAATCGCCGTGCGGCAGCCTAATGTGCTTCAGACATGGCTCTTGACGAGGCCGTCACCGCTGCTTACCTCGAGCACTTAACCAATGACGACCTGGCCTTTTTGTGCCGGTCTGATGGGCACACGGAAGCCGGCCCCGACTACCGCGGGTTCGTGCGCAGCCAGCAGCGGCGGGGTAGACGGCCTGCTCAGCAGCCGCGAGGCGTTCGAGGCCCTCTTCGTCGCCGAACGGAGCCCTGAGCCGCTGATGCGGGTGTCGCCCTTCCTCGCCTTCTCCGTCGCCGTGCAGAGGGTGGCCCTCGAGCTGGGCTCGGTCACCTACGTCCTCGAGTGGGTGGGGGTGGGGCGGCGCACACCGGTGTTCGACGTGCCCCAGCTGCTCGACTTCCTGTCCGTCCCGTGGCGACGGTTCTTCCTGGCCGAGCTCCTCGCCTCGTATACACGCGTGGCCAGCGGGTCCGTGCTGGTAGCGACGCGTCGCGGGTTACGCCGGCAGCGCTTCTCGGAGCTCGACCCGGTCCGCCTGGCCGGCCTGCTGGATGTCGTCTCGGAGGCGGAGCGACCAGGTGTGCTCCGTCGCCTGGGCGACCTGGCCCTGTTCCTGACGGGTGTTTTCCCCGACTATGTGGCCCGTCACGGTTTTGGCCCGGTGGACCAGTCCCGGTTGCTCCGGGCGGGCCGGTTGCCAGGTGCGCGCCGGGACGCGAGCGCCGAGAGCGGCCGGCCGCGGGCCCCGACGGGGGGTGACGACAACGCAGTCGCGCTCCTGGGCCAGCTCGGGCGGCGCTGGTACAAGGCGGCGTTCCAGCTGCTCCCCGCACCGGCTCCCGCCAACGTGGCCGTCATTGGTGAGATGCCTGAGCGCTTCAACGACGCCCGGCGCATCCTGGGCGTGGTCGCCGAGCGGTTCCTGTTCCCGCACCAGGACCACTGGTTCGGGATCGAACCTGGCTAGCACGATCGCCGGTGCCAGACGGGCCGGCCAGTGCGAGCGGGTTGCGAGCGCCAGCTGGTTGCCGGTGCCGGGAGGCCGGTGGGACTTTTCCCGGATCTGGTGACGCCAAATGGGGCTTGCACCCCACTTTGGCGCTACCAGATAGCGGCTACGGGCTTGCTGCGGACGAGGTCAAGCGCTGGCCCGAAACATGGTCGCCTGCACCGGCCCGGGCCGGTCCCTCGATCAGGGTTCGACGACTGCTTCGGCCCATCGCTCGAGGATCTCGTCTACCGTCTCTTCCGGGGTCTGCTCCGAATTGTCGATCCACAAGCCAAAGCGCGTCGTGTGGTGACGCAACGCCGTGTCGAACGCTTCAATCGTCCAGCCCTCGCCGTAGGCCGTCTTCGGGCGCTCGGCCTCCCGCTCGGCTACCACCTCGGGTCGCGGCAGGAGGACGACGACGAGCAGCGGCCGAGAGGCGATGGCGTCGACGTAGTCGTCCAGCCAGCGCTCCCCGTAGGCGTTGTCCTCGACCACGGCGGTGAACCCGGCGGCGAAGAACGAGTCCGCCAGCCACGCTCCCTGCCGATGCCGGAGCTGGAGCTGTCGGGCGCCTTCGCCAGGAATGCCGGGTTGCACCGCACCTGCCACCACCATGTTCAGGAGCGCATCGCCGTTAATGTGCGCGCCCCGCTCGAAATGACGGGCCAAGAGGCCCGCCACCGTCGATTTGCCTGCGGCCTGGACGCCTGTCATCAGGACGACGGCCGTCGCTGTGGGACCGGTCACCGGAGACGAACGACGTTGCCGGTGATAAGCCGAGCGGCGTCGGTGCACAACCAGGCGATCACCTCGGCCACCTCGTTCGGGGCCGCAACGTGATGGTGATCGTCGCTCTTGGCCACGAACCGGCGGATGGCGTCAGTCACCCAGCCGGTGTCCGTGACGGGGGGGTACACGACATTGGCCGTAATCCCCATCGGTGCGAGTTCAGAAGAAGCCGACATTGTGTAGTTCTCGAGCGCCGCCTTGGCGGCGCCGTAGGACACCTCGCCGGGGAACCCCATCGGGCCGCCCGACGTGAGGCTGATTATGCGCCCCCAGTCCGCCCCCCGGGCCCGATGACGGCGCGCCAGTTCAGCGATCATCAGGGCACCCCCCCGGGCGTCGACGAGCAGCTGAGCGTCGATCGACTCGGCCGTCATGGGGTTTTGGTGCCGGCCGAACTGGTCAGCAGGTGCGTCGACAAAACTGTCCTGGAACCAGCCACTGGCGTTGTTGACCAGGATGGATACCGGCCCGAGAGCGGCCTCCGCCTCATCGAAGAGGCGCGCCGGGCTAGCCGGGTCGGCCAACTGGGCCTCGACAGCGAGCGCTTGCTGGCCGGTGGAGCGGACCGCCTCGACGGTCTGAGTGGCGTCTCTCTGGCGGTTCTCCCCGTATGCGGCGGGAACACCCGCTTCCTCGTCGGCCGGGGGCACCCGGAGGAACGAAACAACAACGTCTGCTCCCAACCCGGCCAGGGCGATAGCAGTGGCGGCGCCGATCCCGTGGTTGGCGCCCGTAACGATGGCAACACGCCCGGAGAGTGGACGGGCAGGCATGAACAACCTCCTCAGCTCAGGTACTGGTGAGTAAGAAAACAGAGCGTGGGTGCGCTCAGATGCCTGCCATGGGCCCGACTCTAATGGTCGTCCCCCGGCCCCGCCAGGAAATTCGGGGGCACTCCAGCTGGCCGCGGTTGGCCGGTCACGTGTCAATTTGCACCAATTTAACACTTGAGGAAACGACCGGAGCTGCCACTGACCGGAGAATGGCACTGGCCTGGGAATGGCACCTGCTCGCTCCGTCAGGGCATTGCTTTGTACAGCTAGCGGTTTTCCACCACCGCCATCTCGCCGAGCCGTGACCAGTCGTCCTGAGGAATCGTAGCGTTGACAATGCGCGGTGTCTCGGCCAGATGGGTAGGCAGCGTTGCCTGGGCGGCCCGGAAATGGTCGGAGCGCACGTGGGCGCCCCCTGCTTCGTCGTCGCGGAAAGCCTCCACCAACACGTACTCGGCGGGGTCGTCGACGCTGCGGGCCCAATCGAACCAGAGACAACCCGGCTCTGAACGCGTGGCCCGGGTGAAGTCTTCGACGATCTCCGGCCAACGGTCGGCGTATTCCGGCTTGACCCGGAACTTGGCGGTGATGAAGATCACGGCGTCTCCTCGATCGAAGTGAGTGCCTCAGCCTGGATGTGCAAGCGCAAAATACGCTAGCTCCCGCCACTGCGTTCGGCCCTCCCGCCGGCCGGCCCGGCCGGCCTCTTGAGCCGGCCATGACGCCAGTCCCGGGCGGGGAGCCATTTGCACCAGACCGGCTGGCGCGGGTAGTCAGTTACTGGGTAGCCGCGCCGCGAGCCATCGAGGAGCGAAGACGGTGCGCAGCGAAGGAAGCACGGAGCAAAGGAGAGTGACGTTGCAGCAGCGACGGATCGGGTCAAGAGAGGTCGGCGCCATCGGGCTCGGCGAGATGCCGATGTCGGTCGAGGGACGCCCCGACGAGGAGCGGTCGATCGCCACGATTCATGCGGCCCTGGACGCCGGGATAACCCTTATCGACACCGCAGATGCTTACAGCCTGGGCGGCGATGACACCGGCCACGGTGAAGTTCTCGTTGCCAAGGCGCTCGCCTCCTGGGCCGGCGACAAAGATTCCGTGCTCGTGGCCACCAAGGGCGGCCATCTTCGCCCGGGCGACGGCAGCTGGACGGTGAACAGCGACCCCAAGTACCTGCGCAGCGCGGCAGAGGCCTCCTTACGCCGCCTCGGCGTGGAAACGATCGGCCTTTACCAGTACCACCGGCCCGACCCCAAGGTGCCGTACGGGGAGGCGGTTGCCGTGTTCAAGGAACTATTGGACGCCGGCAAGGTACGCATGGTCGGCATTTCCAACGCCAACATCGACCAGATCGACCTCACCCGTTCGGTCCTGGGCGACGGCAACCTGGTCAGCGTGCAGAACCAGTTCTCGCCCGCTTTCCGCTCGAGCGAGGGAGAGCTGCGCCACTGCAACGAGCTCGGCATCGCCTTCCTGCCCTGGAGCCCCTTCGGCGGGATCGGTAACGCTGACGCATTGCGGCGCAACCACCCGGCCTTTTCCACCGTCGCCGGAGACCAGGGCGTTTCGGTCCATCAGGTCGTCTTGGCGTGGATGCTGGCAAAAGGCAAGCACGTGATCCCTATCCCGGGCGCCAGCCGGCCGAGCTCGGCCCAGGATTCCGCCCGGGCCGTCGACTTGAAGCTCAGCGAGGAGGAAATGGAGAAGCTCGACGCAGACAAGCACTAAGGTCCCGGGCTCCCGGAGCTTTTGAGCCGGGACCTCCCGGGGTGACCGCTCCATTTCTTCATAGGTTCATCACATTTCTGTCGTTCTCGTTGCACTTCTGCGTTCCGGGCCGGGCGCGCTGGTGCCGCGAAAAGTGCCGTATACGCAACGCGAATGGGCGATCGCGACAAGAATGGCGGAAATGTGATGGGTAATTGCTGAAGACGGGGCGATGAAACGTCGGAAATTGGATGGAACGCCGGTCCCTGACCCACCGACGAACCGACGCAATAACCCTTGCTCCTACCCGGATGTCTGGAAGGAGATCACGCTCTTGATCCCGGTCGTTCTTTCGAAGATCAGTTCGGCCGAACGTTCGGGCGGGAAGTGGCCTCCGATCAGGGTCCCCGTGATCTGCGGCCAACGGTTCGCGAAGCGCTCGAGGTCTGCCAGGGCAGCGGCGAAGGCCTCTGGCCCGGCGTTTACGGTCCCCAGGAGCACCTGGTTCTTGAGGACCATATTGCGCATCAGGCTGGCCGGGTCGGACTGGGTAAACGCCTCCGGGCCAGGGACTCCGGTGAGGATGTAGATCCCGTTCTGGCCCAGCACGTGCAGCGCGTCCACGGCGAAATGCGAGTGCCCGACGGCCTCATAAATGAGGTCGATGTTGCCGATCTCCTTGGCCAGTTCGGCGAACGACCTCTGCTGTGAAGACACATATGTCGCACCTATGGTCGACACAAGATCAGTCCGGGGGCTCGGCGGAAGCTCCCTCGAGTAGACGCACGTCCGGAAACCCGAGACGACCAGCGCCATCGCCCCCAGCACGCCTACCGGCCCGGCCCCGAGGACCAGCGCCGACAATCCCCGGCCGCGCTCGTCGGCCGGCGTGCCTCGAGCGAGCCAGGGCGGGCGGTTCTGCATCATCCAGAACACCTGCGCCAGCCCTTTTTCGGCGATGGTCAGCGGTTCGGTGAGCACGGCAATGTCCTTAAGGCGGGCGGGGACGGGCACCATGTTGCGCTCGCGGTCGACGACGTACTCGGTGAGGTACCCGTGCGCCTCCTTGATCCCCCTCTCCGTGAAGTTGCCGGTGTAGCAGAAGTCCTGGTGACCGGCACTGCAGGCTCGGCAGTCGGGGTCAGGGCAAGGACGGCGCACCGTCGGCACAACCAGGTCACCCGGCTTCAGCCGTTCGGTCCCGGGACCCACTTCCGCCACCTCGCCCAGGGCCTCGTGGCCGATGATGAGATATTCCTCTCCGGGCGGCGGCGTACCGTACTCGAACGAGCAGAATCTCTTTGTCGGTGCCGCAAATGCCGACGTGCAACAAGCGGAGCATGACGTCGTCCGGTCTCGAGAGCCGTGGTCGCTCGTGCCCGATGACCTTGACCTCTTTGGAAGCGGGGAAAACGGCGAGGGCCTGCATTTCGCCCGCCATCGCTACATCCCGCCGTTACGTGCAGTCAGTTCATACGCCGTCATCACGGGCCTCCATCTCGCCTCACTCATTTCGCTCGTCCTGGCTATCTTTCATCGCCCCATTTATGGCACTTTCGTCGTCCCCACTCTCGGCTGACGGGAGCCGCAACGGTTCGGCGGGTGGGCGGCCGGCCCCAATGGCGATCCCCGGTCCGTCTATGAGCCCGGCGAACGTGACGATGTCGGCCCGGAAAATCAGCGACAGGGCCCAGTCGCTTATCACGCCCAGCTGGCGAGAGATGCCGGGGACCTGCATCAAGTGAACGCCGCGGGCGGCGAGCCAGCCCGGGAGGCCGCGCAGGCGTATCCCTCTCATGTCAGCGATCCCTTCCTTGCTGCCAAGGGTGGCAACCTGGCCGAGCGAACGAAAACGGTAGTTCTGGAGCGGGCCGCCTTCCTGCAGGGCGACGAGGTTCGCGGCCAGGCGACGAGCCTGACGAATGGCGTGCTGGCTGGTGGGGGGGTCGACCTGGCCGTGGGTGGCGGCGTTGGGGACGGCCGCGCAGTCGCCCAGGGACCAGACGTCATGGCGCCCCTCCACCTGCAGTGTTGGCCCGACACGGACGCGGCCACGATCGTCGAGGGGGAGCCCGAAGCGGGCCACGATCGGGTCGGCTTTTACGCCGGCCGTCCATACCAGGAGACCGGTGTCGAGCTCGGTCCCGTCACTGAGCGTTACCCGTCCGTCCACCACCTTCTCGAGCCGTGTCCTCACCCTGATGTCGACGCCGCGCTGTACGAGCAGGTCGTTGGCATACTGCCCCAAGCCGGTCGGGATGTCGGACAAGATCTTGGGGGCGGCCTCAACGAGCACCCAGCGCTGGGGAACGTCGCGCAGCGATGGGTGGTAGCGCAGGGCGTCGCGGGCCAGGTCGCGCAACTCGGCCAGAGCTTCCACCCCGGCGAAGCCACCACCTACGAAAACAAATGTGAGGTGCCGGCTTCGGCGCACCGGGTCGGGCTCAACCGCGGCGGCCGCCATCAGCCGCAAGAGCTGGTTCCGGAGGTAAAGGGCGTCGAGGACCGTTGAGCAGCCCACGGCGTGCTCGTTGAGGCCGGGGATCGGGAACGTGCGCGGGACGGCACCAACGCTGATCACGACGTGGTCGTAGCCCACCATGACGTGCAACCCGCCGTCGGTCGTCACATCCGCCACCCGGTTGTCGAGGTCGAGGTCGGTAACTCGCCCCTCGATGACCTCGGCGTGCGGGCAGGCCATGGCCAGAGGCGTCATGACGTTCCGCAGCTCGATTATCCCGCCCGCCACTTCCGGCAGCATCGGGGTGAACAGCATCGAGTTCTGTTTGTTCACGATGGTGGCACCTCGCCGGCCCAGGGAGCGGGCTACGGAGACACCTCCAAAGCCGCCGCCCACCACCAGTACCCCGCCCCGCGCCCGCCGGAGCGAGCTGGGCAACGTGACTGACGTGGGGGATGTAGCCGTTGTCCCCGATATGGCCGCGCCTGCGCTCATAGCTTTGCCACCTCTCCGGGTAAGCCCTCAGGCGTTGTAGGCAACGGGGTGCCGAGGTTCGTAGAGCATCAGCGACCCCGCCCCTGGCACCGGCAGCATCGCGGTGAGCCCGAAGCCCTGCTCCTTGATCTCCTCAGGGATATCGGCGCCCCTGCTTTTCAATTCGGCAATTGTCGCCTTGATGTCGTCGCACATGAGGGTGATCTCGTGGTGCTGCTCGGTGTGCCATGTTGCGCTTTCGCCGCCCGAAGTGGGGTGGACTCCCAGCTCGGAAGGGCCCGGTCCCGAAGATGAGCCAGCCGCCGTGAGCATCAACGTAGGGCCACCGGAGGACGTCTCGGAAGAAAGCCCGCGCCGCCTCGGCATCGTCCGCGTAGACGAGGGCGTGAACGCCTGTGATCATGACCAGCAATGTAGCCCTGCTGGAGTTCGGCTAACACCCTTTGATGCCACCGACCTCACCGGGCGCCCCCTGTACCCGGGTGACCGAGGCTAGAGGGCAGGCCGCCGGCCCGCCCACGGGAGGGCCTCCTCGAGCTGGGCGGCCACCCGCAGGAGGAGGGCTTCGTCCCACGGCCCCGTCGCCAGCTGCGATCCCGATGGGCAGCCCGCTTTCGCTGACGTGAGTCGGGAGCGAGATCGCCGGCAGCCCGCTGACGTTGAAGCCGGCAGTAAACAGGGCCATCTGTACCGACTGCAGCGGTGTCCCGGCGATCTCGTGGGCGGCGGCCAGGACCTCGCCCGCAGGCGGCGGCTCGATGCTGAGCGTCGGGCTGAGCAAAACGTCGAATTCCTGGCCCCACCGAGCAGCAAACTGGCGCGTCCAGAGCTGCAAATAGTGGACCGACCGGATGTACGTGAGGCTGTCCACGCCGAGGGCTTGCTCGCGCGTGGCGCGACTGTGTGGTTCGGCCTTGTCCCACTCGACCTCGTAGTCGGACAGGGACCCGTTGATCACGTGCATGATGGCGAGCAGGAGCTCGTCCGGCACCGACTGCTCGACGATGTCGACGCTGTGGCCCAGTTGCTCGAGCACACGGGCTGCTTCGCACGCCGCCTCGATGCAGGCATGATCGGTGGTGAGGCCGAGCGGCGCATCATATGCGAGGCCTACGCGCAGCCGTCCGGGGTCGGAGCCGACTTCGGCGAGGAACGGGCGTTGGGGCGGCGGAGCGTTGTACCACTGGCCACTGTCAGGGCCGCAGATCGCGTCCAGCACCGCTGCCGCGTCTGCTACGTCGTGGGTCAGGGCTCCGGCGACGTCGGCTCCCTCCCAGTGGTTCACCAGGGCGGGCACCCGTCCCCGGCTGACCTTGAGGCCGACCAGGCCACAGCAGGAGGCGGGCACGCGGATCGAGCCGCCGCCATCGCCTCCATGCGCTACCGGGAAAAGACCGCCGGCAACGGCGGCGCCGGCGCCCCCGCTCGACCCGCCGGGGGTCCGGCCCAGGTCCCAGGGGTTGCGGGTTATGCCGTAACGGGCATTTTCTGTCACGGGCAGCAGGCCGAACTCCGGCGTATTGGTCCGTCCGCACAGGATGAACCCGGCCCGGCGCAACGCTTCGACGACCAGGTCACTCCTCTCGGAGGCGGTCCCCGTGGCGGCCCACGAGCCATAGGTAACTGACCACCCTGCTACCTCGGCCATATCCTTTATCGGGACCGGGACACCGAAAAACGGAGGCAAGTCGCTGGCGTCCGCGTGCGTGAGCATTTCTTCCGCCGCCGCTGCCTGCGCCCGAGCTTCCTCGTCGTTGCGCCATATCACGGCATTCAGCCGCTCGTTGATTGCGTCGACCCGGGCCAGGCAGGCATCAACCACCTCCAGGGGGCTGACCTGACGCGCTTTTATAGCCTTGGCGGTAGCCCTGGCGGTCGAGAAGGTGTCGTAGTTGTCGCCCACATCGCGCACGATAGCAGCGAGTACTGACGCCTCCTCGGCCGCCACCGACCCGTAGCTAAACTGGGGCGATGACCGACGTCGTTGGTGTGCTGGGCAAGGTGCCCCTCTTCGAAAGCGTCTCGAAAAAGGACTTGCGCGCCCTCGCCGGTGCGGCTCACGAAATGGCGTACGAGGCGGGGACGTACCTCACCAAAAAAGAAGAGATGGGCGCCACTTTCTTCGTCGTCGTAGAGGGCGAAGCGGCCGTCGTTGTCGAGGGTCACCCGGCCCACCGGCTCCACGAGGGTGACTACTTCGGGGAGATGTCGATCATCGACCGTGCCCCGCGGTCTGCTGATGTGGTGGCGGTAACGAGCCTTCGTTGTCTCGTGTTCACGTACTGGACGTTCCGGCCTTTCCTCAAGCAACACCCGGACGTGGCCTGGGCGATGCTTGAAGTGATGGCCCGCCGCGTTCGCGAAGCCCAGAGCCCCGCTACGACGACGCCAGTTGATTGACGGCCGGCGTATCGGCGAATAAATCGAGCTGGATCTCACCCTGCGGCCCCGAGCCGTCCTCCAGAGGACGTTCCCGCCGGAAGTGCTTGCTCAGCGTGTCGACCTGTCCCTGATAGTTGGAACCGACGTCCTGGCCGTAAAGCTTGGCCGGCTCGCACGCCATGTGTTCGAACGTCAGCCGGCACACGTGCTGGCCGTGCTCAATGACGAACGGGACATCGTGGGCGCGCATTTCGAGGGCCGCTCTGGACCCACGTAAAACGCCGGAAAGGTCATAACCAAAACCGGGGTCGAAAAACCCGGCATAGTGCGTCCGCAGTTCTCCGCTGGTGGGGTCGTAGGCCGTCATTTCGCAGGCCAGGTTGGGTGGCACACGTACGGCTTCCTCGGAAAGAAGCAAGAAAAACCTTTCCTCATCGAGGACGACCCGGCCGCCTCTTTCGGTCCGTACGGTTTCCCAGTAGTCCTTGCTCCGGTACTCCGCCATCTTCGTCATGTCGAGCAGAGGAGTGTGCTTTTTGGCCCGGTACCCCACCCAACCGCCCTGCGCTCCCTTCAGGTCCAGGCTCAGGAAAAGACCGTCGGAAGTGGTGAACTCGTCCCTCGCCGCCGGGTGACCGTTCACATAAAGCAGGGGAGTGTGCTGATGAACGGACCACAGGTCCTCGTCGGAAACCCACGAACGCCCGATCATCAGCCGCAATTGGTTGAGGGAGAGCCCGGACTGGACACGAATGGCAAACGACAACGGGACGATCTCTACCCAGAGCTGGCCCTCGTACCCGGGTGCAATGTCGTCGAACCGGTGGCTGCGGTCGGTTATTACGCGGGTAAAGACGTCGAGACGCCCGGTCGAGCTTTTAGGGTTAGCCCTTCCATGGACAAAGGAAGGCAGAGCCAGGTTTTCAACCAGAGGCACGAGGTAGGGACGCTTGATGTCCAGCACCGCCCCATCACGCAAGTCCAACCGGTCCAGGATGAACCCGGACAACTTCTGTGCCACCGACTGGTTCCCGGGTAAGAAGCTAAATTGCACGGCGTAAGCAAAGTCGCCGAGCCGCAGGTCAATACTGCCGGGCTGGATATTGCTCGAAGGTATTGGGCGGCCGTCCGAATTGACCCAGCCGGCCTCAATGGCTTCGTACAACAGCCAATCCGGCAACACTCCGCGCGTGTCCGCGCTCAGGTCGCTAAGGCTGGTCAGGGCGGGCATTGCAAGGCTATGGTAGCGATGGTTGCGGCCCTTGGTGCCATAACAGGGGCCCCGGTGCGCAGACCGGCGAACAGAAGCTAGGGTGCGAGCGTGGCCAGCGACGCAAACCATTCCGGCCGGAGGGCCGAGCTCAAGGTCCTGAGCCGCGCTCTGTTCGCCGTTGCGCTGACCGCTCTCGCCGCGCTGATCCTGAGGCTCAGAGGCACCGGTGGCACTCCTCCTCATCGGGGCGGGTGGCGCGAGCTGTCGCCGGCAGACCTGGAGCCGGCGGACAGGTCCTACCGGCAGGATGACCAGTACCCTCAGCAAACTGGCCATTGAGAAGCGAGCCTGAAGAGCCGGCCGGAACAGGCTAAAAGAGCTAGAGGGAAAGAGAAAGTACAGCTGTGCGCGCCGTCCTCGTGGGCCTCGGGGCCGTCGGAACGCGCGCCGCGAGGCAGCTACTCTCATCCAATTCCGTTAGCGAACTGGTCGTGCTGTCCCGGCGTCCGGCGGCGGCGCAAACGCGGGTTGCCGCTTTGGGAGCGGCTGACGCTCTCCAGTTGGAACAGCTCACCGACTCCAACCTTTCGAACGCCTTGAGCGATGCTGCAGTGACACTCCTGGCTACACCGGGGCCGTGCTTGTCACAGGCGGAAGCGAGCGTAAGAGCCGCCGTCCCGGTGGTCTCGACCACGGACGATACGAGAGAGGCAAGAGCGCTGCTGGCCCTGGACGAGCGGGCCAAAGCGGCAGGCGTAGCCGTGGCCGTCGGCGCCGGGCTGGTCCCGGGCCTGTCTTGCCTTTTGGCGGCGTGGGCGGCGCAATCGGTGGACGAGCTGAGCGAGGTCCACATCGCCAGCCTGGGCACAGGAGGTCCCGCCTGTGCCCGGCGGCACCACGCGGCGCTCCGCGAGAGTGTCGAAGAATGGCGCGACGGCGCATGGGTGCGCCGGGTGGCCAGCTCGGGCCGTGAACTGGTGTGGTTCCCCGATCACACCGAAGCCGACTGTTACCGCGTCAACCGGCCCGACCTGCTCGTGCTCACACGAGCATTCCCGCAGCTGACGTCGGCCACGACCCGGGCCGCCGCCACGCGCCGCGAACCGTATGACTTCCCGGCTACCCATGTTGCGCCAGCCCCATTCGGAGGGGACGGTCGGGGCGCTCAGGGTGGAGGTGCGAGGGCGGAGAACTGGCGCCGCTCAGGCCATCGTGGTCGGGGCCAGCGGCCGGCCGGCGCTATTGGCGGGGGCGGTCGCCGCCCAGGCCGCGGTCTGGGCCGCTAGCGGGAGGCTGAGCAGCGGCGCCGGAGGCTTGGCCTCGCTGGTGGACTTGCCGGGCGAGTTCCTGGCCCAGCTCTCAGCCCAGGGCGCACGGCTCCTGGCCTTCGAGGGCACTATCACCGCTCCGGGGGGCTAGGCCACCGCTCCCGGGGAGCCAAGCATCGCCCCCAAGGGTGGAAGGCACCGGGCCGGGCCGGGCCGAAGCCGAGAGTTACGGAGCTACGGCTTGCGCCGCAGTTTCCAGTTGTACGGGTCGTACCAGCCGACGCGTGCCAGCGCACGGTTGACAAGGTTGAGGGCCGCTGTCGCCTCGAAATCGTCGGAGCGTTCGTGGATCCGCTGGACCAGATCGGCCCGGGCTTGCGCCAGGGCGGCGCGGTCACCTGACTCGGCCAACTTTTCCACTGCCGCGTCGAGATCTTCGCCGCCCGCCTTCAACGCGCCCGCCAGCGCGACGGCCTCTTCAGTCAACGAGTCGAGTGCTGCCATGACGGCCGACAGTAGCCGAGGGCGGGGACCGTCATGATTACTCTGGCATCGTCACTCGGAGCGCCCCGCTGGTGGAGCAGCCTGCGTCGGTCGCCGGCGCCGGAAGAAGCGCACGGTGGGGTCGTATTTCGCGTCCACCACCCGCTCTTTCATCGGGATGATCCCGTTGTCGGTGATCTTGATGTGCTCGGGACAGACCTCTGTGCAGCATTTCGTGATGTTGCAATAGCCGAGGCCCTGAGAGTCCTGGAGCGATTTTTTACGGTCGAGGGCGTCGTTGGGGTGCATGTCGAGCTCGGCGTAGCGGATGAAAAAGCGGGGCCCGGCGAAGTACGGCTTGTTTTCGTCGTGGTCGTGGATCACGTGGCAGGTGTTCTGGCACAGCCAGCACTCGATGCATTTACGGAACTCTTGCGAACGTTCGACGTCCGGCTGGTACATGGTGAAGGGCGCCACCGGTTGGTCGGCGGTGGGCTGGAAGGCCGGGACCTGGCGCGCTTTTTCATAATTGAACGAAACGTCCGTTACCAGGTCCTTGATCACCGGGAATGTCCTCAAGGGGGTTATAGTCACGGGCTCGTCCGGAGGGAGCTCGGAGAGCCTGGTCATGCACATGAGCCGGGGCATACCGTTGACCTCGGCCGAACACGAGCCGCACTTGCCGGCTTTGCAGTTCCATCGGACGGCCAGGTCATTGGCGAGGCTGGCTTGCGTCCGATGGACCACGTCCAGGACTACCTGGCCCTCCTCGGCGGGCACCACGTACTCCTTTAGCTCGCCTCCGCTGGCGTCGCCCCGCCAGATCCGGAGCTTGAGGTCGTAGCTCAATGGACGTCCTCCAGCAGGTCGGCCAGTTCCGTAGGCGGCCTGGGTAGGGGTTGGCGCCTGATGCTCACGCCGCTCCCGTCCGGACCGGCCGGTGGCGTGTTGAGCTCGACGACCACGTTCAGGCCACTCCAATAAGGGTCGGTGGCCGGGAAATCATCCCTGGTGTGCCCGCCACGGCTCTCCTGGCGCTCGAGGGCTGCCAGGGCGACGGCTTCGCCCACGAGGAGCATATTGCGCAGGTCGAGGGAGAGGTGCCAGCCGGGGTTGTACTGGCGGTTGCCTTCCACGGACACGTTCCGGGTGCGGGCACGGAGAGAGGCGATCGTTTCCAGCGCTTCCTTCAGCTCATCCTCGACCCGGATGATGCCGACGAGGTCCTGCATTACGTCCTGCAACTCCTGGTAGAGCTCATAGGGATTTTCGCCTGTCCCGCTCCGGAACGGCGCCAGCGCCTCTTCGGCGGCCCGTCCCAGGTCCGACTGCTCGATCTTGGGCCGGCCGGCGGCGACATCCTTGGCATAAGCGGCCGCGTACTCCCCGGCGCGCTTGCCGAACACAAGGAGGTCCGACAGCGAATTACCGCCCAGGCGGTTGGCGCCGTGCATCCCGCCCGCGACCTCACCGGCGGCGAACAGCCCGGGGACAATTGACGCCTGGCTGTCGGCGTTGACCTCGATGCCGCCCATGACGTAGTGGCAGGTCGGCCCGATCTCCATTGCCTCTTTGGTTATGTCTACATCGGCCAGCTCGCGGAATTGCTGGTACATGGACGGGAGGCGCTTCCTTATGAACTCGGGGGAACGCCGGCTGGCGATGTCCAGGAAGACCCCGCCGTGGGGAGAGCCGCGGCCCGCTTTTATCTCGCTGTTTATGGCCCGGGCTACCTCGTCACGGGGTAAAAGTTCCGGAGGACGGCGGTTGTTGCGCTTGTCCTCGTACCACCGGTCGGCTTCCTCGATGTTATCGGCGGTCTCGGCCTTGAAGAACTCCGGGATGTAGTCGAACATGAACCGGCGCCGCTCGGAGTTGGTCAAGATGCCGCCATCTCCCCGTACCGACTCGGTCACCAGCAAACCTCGTACGGACAGCGGCCACACCATGCCCGTCGGGTGGAACTGCACGAACTCCATATTGAGCAACGTCGCCCCGGCACGAAGGGCCAGGGCGTGGCCGTCACCCGTGCACTCCCAGGAGTTGGACGTGACTTTCCAGGTTTTGCCGATCCCGCCCGTAGCCAGAATTACGGCGGGGGAATCGAAAACGACGAAGCGCCCGGACTCCCGCCAGTAGCCGAAGGCGCCGGCAATCCTGCCGCCATCCCTGAGCAAGTCCGTAATGGTGAGCTCCATGAACACGTCGATGCCGACCGAAACGGCGCGTTGCTGCAAGGCTCGGATCATCTCCAGGCCGGTACGGTCACCGACGTGCGCCAGCCGGGCGTAGCGGTGGCCGCCGAAGTCACGCTGGCTGATCTTGCCATCCTTGGTACGGTCGAAAAGGGCGCCCCATTGCTCGAGCTCGTACACACGCTCGGGCGCCTCTTTGGCGTGAAGCTCCGCCATCCGCCAGTTGTTGAGCAGCTTGCCGCCTCGCATCGTGTCCCGGAAATGGACTTCCCAATTGTCCTCGGGCCACAGGTTGCCAAGTGCGGCGGCGATACCGCCCTCAGCCATTACCGTGTGCGCCTTTCCGAGGAGGCTCCGGCAAATTAGCGCTGTCCGCGCCCCGGCGTCGTGGGCGGCGACGGCGGCTCGGAGGCCGGCGCCACCGGCACCGATCACGATGACGTCATAACTGTGATGCTCATATGTTTCTTCGGGGGTCATTTAGAAAAACCTCGGGTCGTGCACCCAACCAACCGCTACCAGCCGGATGTACAGGTCCGTGAGGGCGACGAAGACCAGGCTCACCCAGGCGATCTGCATGTGCTTGGTGTTCAATCTGGAGACAAAGCCCCAGAACTTGAACCGTAGCGGGTGGCGGGAGAAGTGCTTGAGCCTGCCGCCCACAACGTGGCGGCAGGAATGGCAGGAAAGCGAATAGGCCCACAAGAACGTGGCGTTTAGGACGAGCATTAGTGTCCCAAAGCCGGCGTGCCCCCAACCCTCGGGCCAGTGGAACGCTTCTATGGCGTCCCAGGTAAGGATGCCGTTGAACAACAGGCCAAGGTAGAAAAACCACCGGTGCACGTTCTGCAGGATGAGCGGGAAACGCGACTCTCCGGTGTAACGGCGGTGAGGTTCTTGTACGGCGCAGGCGGCCGGAGCCAGCCAGAGCGACCGGTAGTAGGCCTTGCGGTAGTAGTAGCAGGTGAGGCGGAAGCCAAGCGGCACGACCAGGACGATGATGGCGGGTGAGATAACCCACCACGGCCCGAACAAGCCCACCATGGGCGGGTGGGTAGTTGTCGACCCGGCCCGGGCCTCAGCGCACCGCGCCGCCAGGCACGGAGAGTAGAACGGGGAGAGGTACGGGCGTACGTAGTAATTGGCGTTCTGGAATGCCGCCCAGGTGGCGTATGCAATGAAACCGATGAGGACGGTCGCCGTAACGGCCGGTTGGAGCCACCAACGGTCCTCTCGAAGGGTACGTGCATCAATTGCCGCCCGCGCCCGGGGAGGCGCCTTTTCGGTCGTGCCCGCCGTGGTGACGCTCATGTGGAGGCTACGGTCAGGTCTCTGGAACGCATTACATCCACGTTAACCGCCAGTGGCCAGCAAGGGCACGCCGGGCCGGCGCCGTGGGAACACGCTGGTCACCTGGGGCGCCCGCGCCAAGGCGGCCGCCGGAGCCAACGGGGCTCCAGAGCAAGCGCGACCAGGTCCGGCCTCACTCCTCGTTTGCCCTGGGGCACGTTTGCCCTAGGCAGACACTCCCACGATCGAGTTGGCGGAAACGCCCTGGCCGGCGAGCGATCCCTCCGGGTCGGCATCACCGAAACCGGAGACAGCACCATTGGCCCGGACCGTCCAGTAGCCCTGGCCGTCCGGCGTCCGCGCCATCCCTATGGTGCTGAGCGCTCCCTTCCCCCCCGCCGTGGGCGAGCCGAAGTTATGGGCGCTGCCGAACGCAAAAACGCGGCCGTCAGAACCGATCATCCAATAACCGGTCCCCTTGACGGCGGTTGTGATGCCGACGACGTCGTTTGCCTTTATCTTGCGAGACGACAGGGACCCGAAATTGTGAGCGTCGCCGAACGCGTAGACCGTGCCGTCTGAACCGGCCAGCCAATAGCCGCGACCGTCTGCGGTCGCCGCAATGGCAACGATTTGGTCAACGTTTTTCCGAGCGGAGTGAATGGAGCCGTAATTGTGGGCGTTGCCGAAGGTGGCTACCTGACCGTCAGAGTCGACCAACCAGTAACCGCGCCCATTAGCAGTCGGTGAAATGCCAACGACCCGGCCCACGTGCTGGTTCGCACCGTGGACCGAGCTGTAATTGTGGGCGTCCCCGAAGGCAAAAACGCGGCCGTCGGCAACAACGACCCAGTAGCCGCCCCTGTCAGCGGTCAGGGCTAGCGCGACGACATTATTGACGTGGCTCTTCACAGAGCCGTAAGAAACGGCGCTGCCAAAGCTGTAAACCTTGCCGCCCTTTCCGACCATCAAGTATCCCTGCGAAGGCGGTGGCGCCGTAGTGGTAGTGGCCGTGGTGGTGCTGGTCGTGGCGGGCGACGAGGGCGGCGGCGTGGCGGGCGTGGCCGACACCTCGGCGGAGAAGGGCCCTTCGCCGACGCCGTTTATGGCCGTGACCTCGAAGTAGTACTTGGTCCCATTGACCAGGCCAGTGGCCGTATAAGACGTGTTCGTAGTGCTTGTCAGGAGCGATTCGGCACCTGACGAGGTCCCTTCGTAGATGTTGTAAGAGGTGACGGATGACCCGCCATCAGTGGCTGGGACGCCCCAGCTGATGAAGACCTCCGAGCTGCCGGCGGCTGCGAACGGCCCCGTCGGCGGACCGGGCAGGGTCGCCGGCGTGGCCGAGGCCTGGTTGAAGGCCGGCCCTTCGCCCACGCCGTTGACCGCCGTCACCTGGAAGTAGTACTTGGTGCCGTTGGTGAGGCCGGTGACGGTGAAAGTGGTGCCCGTCGAGCCCGTGCTCTCCAAGAAGGTCTCACCCCCCGACGAGGTCCCTTTGTAGATGTTGTAGGAGGTGATGGCCGAGCCCCCGTTGCTGGCCGGGGCCGTCCAGTTGAGGCTCACCTGGGCATTGCCGGCGGTGGCGCTGAACCCGGTCGGCCCGCTCGCCACGGTCGCGGGTGTGGCCGAGGCCTCGCTGGATATGGGGCCTTCGCCCACGCCGTTGACCGCCGTCACCTTGAAGAAGTACTTGGTGCCGTTGGTCAGGCCAGTGACGGTGAAGGTCGGGGCGCCCGAGCCCGTGCTCTCCAAGAAGGTCTCACCCCCCGACGAGGTCCCTTCGTAGATGTTGTAGGAGGTGATGGCAGAGCCCCCGTTGCTGGCCGGGGCCGTCCAGTTGAGGACCACCTGCGTATCGCTCGAGGTGGCGCTGAGCCCGGTCGGGGCGCCGGGAAGGGTTGCAGGTGTGGCCGAGACCTGGTTGAAGGCGGGCCCTTCGCCCACGCCGTTGACCGCCGTCACCTGGAAGTAGTAGGTAGTCCCGTTGGTCAGGCCGGTGAGAGTAAAGGTCGTAGCTGTCGAGCCCGTGCCCTGCAGGAAGGTTTCCCCTCCCGGCGAGGTGCCCTCGTAAATGTTGTACGAGGTAATGGCCGAGCCCCCGTTGCTGGGCGCGTCCCAGTTGAGGACCACCTGGGTATTGCCAGCCACGGCGAACAGCCCGCTTGGAGCGTCAGGCACGGTGGCGGGTGTGGCCGAGGCCTCGTTGGAGACAGGGCCTTCGCCCACGCCGTTGACCGCCGTCACCTTGAAGAAGTACTTGGTACCGTTAGTGAGCCCGGTCGCCGTGAAGGTCGCAGCTGCTGACCCCGTGCTCTGCAGGAACGTCTCACCCCCCGGCGAGGTCCCTTCGTAGACGTTGTACGAGGTGATCGGCGAACCATTGCTGGCCGGGGCCGTCCAGTTGAGCACGACCTGAGCATCGCCCGACGTGGCGCTGAGCCCCGTCGGGGCACCGGGCAGGGCAGCGGGCGTAGCCGATGCTTCGTTCGAGGCCGGGCCTTCGCCCGCCGAGGTGACGGCTGTCACCTTGAAGTAGTTGGTGGTCCCGTTGGTAAGGCCGGTCGAGATGAACGCAGTGACCGTCGTGCTGGTGCTCGTCAGGAGCGTCTCACCCCCGGACGACGTCCCCTGGTAGATATTGTACCCGGTGATGGCGTCGCCGCCCGAGCTCGCGGGCGCGCTCCAGGCCAGGGCCACCTGGGCGTTGCCGGCCGTAGCGGTGAGGTCCATCGGGGCCCCGGGCACGACAGCCGGCATGGCCGAAACCTCGTTGGACACCGGGCCCTCGCCCGCGCCACTGACGGCCGTTACCTTGAAGTAGTAGGTCGTCCCGTTGGTGAGGCCGGTCGAGGTGAACGTCGTGGCCGACGTGCCCGTGTTCTGCAGGAGAGTCTCACCCCCGGATGAGGTCCCCTGGTAAATGTTGTAGGACGTGACCGGCTCGCCGCCGTTGTTTGTGGGAGCGGTCCAGCTGAGGTCCACTTCGCTATCGCTGGCCGTCGCCGTGAGCGCGGTCGGGGCGCCGGGCAGGGTGGCCGGCGTAGCCGATGCTTCGTTGGACAGCGAGCCTTCGCCTGCCAAGGTGACGGCTGTCACTTCGAAGTAGTAGGTGGTCCCATTAGTAAGCCCCGTCGACCTGTACGTCGTGGCCGTTGTGTTCGTACTGGTCAGGAACGTCTCACTACCAGACGAGGTCCCCCGGTAGATGTTGTACCCGGTGATGGGGTCGCCGCCCGTGCTTGGGGGCGCGCTCCAGGCCAGGGCCACCTGGGCATTGCCGGCCGTTGCCGCCAGCGCGGTCGGGGCGCCGGGCAGGGTGGCCGGCGTAGCCGATGCTTCGTTGGAGACGGGGCCTTCGCCCACGCCGTTGACCGCGGTTACCTCGAAGTAGTACTTGGTACCGTTAGTGAGCCCGGTCGCCGTGAAGGTCGCAGCTGCTGACCCCGTGCTCTGGAGGAACGTCTCACCCCCCGACGAGGTCCCTTCGTAGACGTTGTACGAGGTGATCGGCGAACCATTGCTGGCCGGGGCCGTCCAGTTGAGCACGACCTGAGCATCGCCCGGCGTGGCGGCGAGCCCGGTCGGGGCGCCGGCCGCCGACTCGACATTTATCGTTTGTTGCACCTGGGGCGCAGCCGACCAGTTGCCGTCCCCGCTCTGGTTGGCGTCGAGCACGCAGGTCCCGGCGGCGAGGAAGCTGACCAGACCAGTGGAGGTCACCGAGCAGGTGCCGGAAGTGGACGAGCTGTCGATGGAGTAGCTGATGGGCAAGCCCGACGTCGCCGTTGCGCTAGCCGTGTAGGTGGTCCCGGCGATCCCCGGCGAGGGAGCAGTCGATTGGAACGAAATCGTCTGGGCCGCGACCGCGAAATCGAGGCTCCAGTCACCCGCTATCGACCCGGTGCCGTCACCTTCGCCGACCGTGACAACGTAAAGGCTCCAGGCGCCATTCGGGTTGGTCCCATCGAAGGTGCCGCCGAGGGTGGCGCTCCCGTTGGGGGCCGGTTGGCCATAGGGCCCTGAAGGAGCCGGGGTCGGAAAGGTGTCCGTGTCGGTACCGGGGTAGTCGACCGGCTTTGTGGTCACCGACGAGCCCGGACTTCCCAGCGCTGTCGTCTGGGGGATTCTCGATGCGGCGGCGTCGCTGAACGTCAGCGTCACGTTGGACGCGTTGTGCGTCCCCGTGCTCGGGCCAACATTGGAAAGGAGCACGATCGACTGACCCTGTGGCCCCACCAGCAGTATGTCGAGGTCCTGTGAGAAGGGGTAAGTGATGTCCTTCAACGTCACGGTGAGGCCTGTAACCGGACCGAGGTTGGACACGTAGATGCGGGACGGGTACGGGCTGGCCGGTTCCGCGGTGGGCGTCGGGCTGGTGGGGTTATTGAGAGTTATGGCGCCCGGGTTGGCAAAGTCGTTGGCCGCTACGACGGTGGTGTGGTTGTCTACCGCCTGCAAGATAGAGCTGGTACTGACGGCGAAGGACGCCGTCCCGCTGTACAGGGCCTCTATCGTGAGGTCGGCTTCAGTTGAAAAAGCGGTGGAGCAGACGGCCTCGCCGCTGCCGTCGAGTGCGACCGCCCCGCAGCCACTGATCGTGGTGCCGTCCGATGTGAAGTCGACCGTCCCGCTCGTGACCGGTGTGGCCGGGGTACCGCTCGTCACCCCAGCCGCGAAGCTAACGGCCTGGTCAGGGGCGCTGGTGAACGACGGGTCGAGGTTGCTCAACAGGGTCGTCGAGGTGAGGGCCTCGGAACCAGTGGTGATTGTCAGGCTCCAACCGCCGTTGATCTCACCGGCGCCATCGCCGGCCCCGTCGGTGACGACATAAAGGCTCCAGGTGCCATTGGGGTTGGTCCCGTCCAACGCGTCCCCGAGGCTGCTCGTACCCCGTGGCGCCGGCGTGCCGTACGGGCCGGCTGGCGCCGGGCTGGGGAACGTGTCGGTGTCGACGCCGGCGTAATCGACCGGTTTGCTGACGACGGTCGAGTTGGTTGGCAGCGTCGCCGTCTCGGCCAGGGCTGACGCGGCGGAGTCGTCAATGTTCAACGTCAGCCCGGTGGCGCTCGTCGTACCCGTGCTGGGGCCGACGCCGGAAAGCAGGATCTCCGAGCCGCCCCCGGCCCTACCAGCATCAAATCGAGGTCCTGGGCAAACGGGTAGTTGATGTCGTCGAGGTTGACCTGGACGTCGGCGATGGTGCCACTGAGCCCGGACACAAAGACGTGCGACGGGTAAACCGTGGCATCCCCGGGGGTCGAGACGGCATTGGGGATGTCCAGCGCACCCGTATTGGCGAAATTGTTGCCACTGACGACCGTGTGGTTGTCAACCTCCTGAGTGAAGTCCCCCACGCTCGCGACGAATGCGGTGGTGCCACTGTAGGTGGCCGTCAGGGCGTGGTCTCCTTCGGTTGTGAACGTGGTGGTGCAGGTGGCGTCCCCGCTCGCACTAAGAGTTGCGGCCCCACAACCCGAAATCGTGGTGCCGCCGTCAGCGAAGTCGACGGTGCCCGTTGTCACCGCTGAGCCCGAGCTGGTTACAGCGGCGCTGAGGGTGACCGAGCTGTTGGTGCCTGAGGTGAACGAGGGGCCGGGGTTCGAGGTCAGCGATGTGGTGGTGGCGGCCAGCGTGGCGGCGGTGGTGATGCTGAGCGACCACCCGCCCGCGATCGACCCGGTACCGTCACCCTCGCTGTTGGTGGTCACGTAAAGCTTCCACGTCCCATTCGGGTTGGTCCCGTCGAAGGTTGTGCCCAACGTCGCTGACCCGGTGTCCTCGGCCTTTTCGAAAGTGCCCGGCGCCGGCGAGGGGTAAGTGTCATAACTGAAACCCGGGAAATGATCGCTGAAGTCAGCTGGCTGAATGGTGGTCGACCCACTGGTCGGGACGGCCGAGCCGAAGCTCACCTTGGTGCCAGCGTCGTCGAGAGTGACGTTGAGGCCGCTAGTAGCTGTGCTCTGGTTGTTGGGCCCGACGGCAGTGAACAGGCTGAGCGCGCCGCCTGCGGGGCCCACGAGAAGCACTCCCAGGTCCTGGAGGAAGCTGTAATTGATCCCGGAGAGAGTCACGGTGATATTGCTGATGTTCCCTGTGAGGCCTGATGCCGAGATGGTCGAGGGGTAGGTCCCGGCCGGCTGGGCGGCCGAACTGGTCGGGTTGTCGAGGGCGATCGAGGCGGCGTTGGAGAACGTCGTCTGCGCCGAAGCGGGTGGTACTAGCCAGACCATGGGCGCCGCTACCAGCGCCAGGGCCACGCAAACCCCAACGAGCTTTCGACCCTTACCGTGCAGCATCACTGAAGACTCCTTCACCGCGAATGACCCGCTGGAAATTTCACCCGTGCCCGGCCGGCTCGACGGTTGTACCTGCAAGGCCCTCACGCGGGGCCAGGTTTTGGCCGGGGACCCCGGGCAACGGCAAGGACACCCTCACTGTCAGTCTAAACGACGGTACAGAGCGCGGCGCGGTGATAACTGGCACAGTGCCCCGGGAGGTTTGCGTCCCGGCGGTCCGGACGCGTGCTGGGGACCCGTGCCGGGGGAGCGTGGTACCTCGACCTCGGCTTACCGCACGTCGCCGCCAACCGCTCAGAGGACCCCGGGCCCACCTCGTCGTGGACTGCGTGGTCGATGATTGGCTGGGTTCTCTGTCGAATGTCTCTGTCGCTTCGGAAGCGGCCGGCATAGAGTATCCCCCGAGAGCGTGCAGGGGCGAACGCACAGAGTGTTAGAAGGCTCGGTTTGGCTCGTACCGCGGGCTCTCGGCTAGCAGCGCCCAGCAACCAATTGACCTGCGACTGAGGAGAGCTAATCGTGTCAGACCAATATCTAGGCGAGCTAAGGCTTTTCCCGTATAACTTTGCGCCGTTAGGCTGGGCGTTCTGCAACGGGCAGATCCTGCCGATCTCTCAGAACACCGCCCTTTTTTCCCTTTTGGGGACCACATACGGCGGGAACGGCACCACCACTTTCGCCCTCCCGGATTTGCGGGGCAGGGTGCCCATCACGTCGGGACAAGGGCCGGGATTTCCCCCTACACCTTAGGGCAGGTGGGCGGTTTCGAGAACGTCCCAATTAACGCGTCAAATCTGCCCGCGCACAACCATACCGTCAGCCCCGGCGCCAACGACTCGGCGGCGACGGGGACGAGGCCCGGTGGATCGGTCCTGGCAAGGGTAACTACCGCCATTTATGCCGGTTCAACCGACGGCACGACCATGGCCCCCACTACGACTTCGAATACTGGTTCCAATGTGCCAGTCTCAGTTCTGCAGCCGTACCTGGTGCTGAACTTCTGTATCGCCCTGCAGGGGGTTTACCCCGCCAGGAGCTGACCCCATGTAGCCCAAAAACGGACGGAAGTGGTCTCAGTTTGGGCCAAGCGGCCGAAGCTACCGTTCCGGGCCGCGGCCAATGTAGTGGTCACGCCCAACGGGCGGGCTCAGAACGTACATCCGGGCCGCGCCGGCACTGGGGCGGGGCCAACCGTGCACCCGAGGCGGTAAGGTTTCCTGATCGCAGCGCCCGCGTGGGGACGTAGCTCAGTGGCTAGAGCACCTGCTTTGCACGCAGGGGGTCGTGGGTTCGAGTCCCATCGTCTCCACCATAAACGGGCAGCTCAGATCGCATACGGTGGATGGCGAGTTCCAGGCGTAGCAGCGTCGTGCGCGCTGCGTGCGCGATCGCGTAATAACATCTCGCGCATGGCCCGTCGCCATTTCGGCAGTGTCCGCAAGCTCTCCTCCGGTCGCTGGCAAGCCTCGTACTGGCACGACGGCCGCCGGCACGTGGCCACTGAGACGTTCCGGGCCAAGGGCGACGCACTGGCGTGGCTTGCCACCAAGGAGGCTGACATCGTCCGACGGACCTGGGTGGCGCCGCCAGCGGGCAAGGTCACATTTGGCGATTACTCGTCGATTTGGCTGCAGCGCCAGGGTCACCTGCGTCCGCGCACGCGCGAACTGTACGAGTTCCTCCTGCGAAAGCACATTGACCCAACCTTTGGATCGCGTTCCCTGACGACCATCGCCAACTCCGAGGTGGTGGCTTGGTACCGAGGCCTCGGCGCCAGAGTTCCGGGGACGGCACCCAAGTGTTTCCGGTTGCTGCGTCAGATCATGTCGGCGGCCGTGGCTGACGGTTATCTTGTCAAGTCTCCCGTCGTCATCAGGGGCGCTTCTCGAGAACACGTCGAAGAACAGGCGATCCCGACGCCGGCCGAGGTAGACGCGCTGGCCAAGGCAGTCGACCCTCGGTATCGGGCCATGACCTGGCTCGCCGGAGCCTGCGGTCTTCGCTTTGGGGAGCTGGCCGCTCTGCGGCGTGATCGTGTCGACCTCCTGCACAAGGAAGTCAGGGTGGCGGAGACGGTCACCGAGCTGGTCGGAGGAGAGCGCTTCGCGGGGTCGCCCAAGACCGAATCCGGCCGACGAACTGTCGCCATCCCCTCGATCATCGTCCCAATCGTCTCGGAGCACCTCGAGAAAATCAGCCCGAAACCCGAGACCCTGCTCTTCCCCGCACCGGAGGGGGGCTACCTCCAGAGGCACAATTTCCGCCAACGTGTGTGGGTGCCGGCACTTACCGCTACCGGGCTTAGCTATCGGTTTCACGACTTGCGACACTCTGCGATGACATTGGCGGCGGCATCGGGCGCGACAGTTGCCGACCTCATGGCGCGAGCCGGTCACTCCAGCCCGTGTGCCGCTCTTATCTATCAGCACGTCAGCCGGGAGCGCGACCACGCCATCGCCGAGGTAATGGCAAAAGCACTTGCAAACCCATCGAAGGTCAGTTAGGCGGGCCACCGGGCGGGGGGCGCGGCCCGATCGATCGCTCCTGAGCCGCCGACACGTCTGCCGTCGAGCCACACCGCGATGTCATCGGGGTCAAACCGAACCAGCCGGCCGACTTTCACGAAAGGCACACGGCGTTCGGCGACAAGCCGACGGACGTGACGTGGAGTGGTACCCAGACGTCCTGCGAGCTGCCCGACGCTGAGCAAACGGGGAATTCTTTCGGTCTCCGGCATGGCGGCTACCTCCTGTTCAGGAATTACCCGCCAGTTGTGCCATGGAAGTCAGTCACTGCGAGTACTCCATAAACGCCCGCAGTTGCCTGTTACTGCCCACGTGTGCCATTTTGTGCCACCCACAGCCATCTGCAGCCGTCTACTGACACGAATTTTTTCCCCTTCTTGGGCAGCTTCGAAAGAACACCAGTCGAAGTTGATTGTCGCGGCCGCTGAAGCGACGACTTAAGCCCTAAGCCGGCCACAAGCCGGAATTGCCCCCTCTCGTTTCCTTTGGCCGTTACTGACCGCTACTTACTGGTCACCAAAGAAACCTGCACGCTCGTTTTGCCAATACAGATGTAAAAGACAGAAGGCAGAACACGATTACAACCTTCGGTTGTTAGGTATGCGTGAAGTCGATTTTGGGAGGGGTGCTACCGGCTTGGCTTGGAGGCGGATGATGGGCGCTGAGTCGGTCGGCTACCACGAACACAGCGTCCTCGAGCGCGGGGATGACGCGGTGGCGAACGCGCTCGACTATTACGCCTCCCGAGGCGAAACCCCGATGGTGTGGGGCGGGGCCGGCGCCGCCTCGCTTGGCCTACACGGCGAAGTTGGGGTCGAGGAGTCGAGGGCGGTCTTCGGTGCTGGCGGCGCTCGCCACCCCGACAGCGGCGAGCGGCTCGTGCATTGCCAGCGGCCGGGCATGGAGCTGGTCGTTTTCCCGCACAAGTCGCTAGCCGAGCTGGGCGTCATCGGCCGGGCCGAGGACAGGCACTTGATCCTCGATGCGGCGCGAGACGCCACGATGGCGCACCTGGACGAGGTCGTTCAGGAGCAGGGTGGGCGGCGGGGCCGGGCTCAAGTACGGACGCCGACCGACGGCCTCACCTGGGCCGCCTCCCGCCACGCCACCACCCGGGCCGGCGATC
This sequence comes from uncultured Acidimicrobiaceae bacterium, assembly GCA_963754115.1. Lineage (GTDB taxonomy): Bacteria > Actinomycetota > Acidimicrobiia > Acidimicrobiales > Palsa-688 > Fen-671. Next base: position 267,250 of record CAVWFC010000013.1, read on the forward strand.
CTCAGGTCCACGACCACGTCCTGGTCGCAAATATTTTGAGGATGGGCGATGAACGGGGTGGCTGGAAAGGGCTCGACACCGGCCTGCTGCGGGACCACCTTCACGCCGCCACCGCCATTGGCCGCATGGCGGCTGCGGCCAAGGCGGTCGAGCTCGGCTACGCCATCCAGGCCGACCCCGGGCCATCGGGGCGGCTCGGCGGCTGGGCCATCAGTGGCATCCCCAAAGAAGCGTGGGAAGTCCACGCCACCCGCGCTGCTCAGATCGACGACGCTGTCGGCCGAGACGCCTCCTACCAGTCGCGGGCCATCGCTGCCCCGCGACGAGGGACCGAAAAAGCCATGACCCGGTTGAGGACCTGGTGCCCCGTTGGCGCGAAGAGCTGGCCCGTGCCGGTTACCCGCCGCGCGAGCTAGCGGCCGCGGTGGACCGGGCCGGGCTCGGCTACCTCCCGCCCGAACGAGGCACTGTCACCGACGTCGCCACCGAGGTGCTGTCCCCCGGTGGCCGCCTGGCCGAACAAAAGACCTTCACCCGACGCGACGTCATCGTGGCGGTCGCCCCCTTCCTGCACGGACTGCCCGTCTCGGTGTTGGACAACGCCGGGCAAAGCCTGGACAAGCGACTTGTCACCAGAGCAGTCAGCAAGCTGAGAACGTCCCCCCGTTCGGCCTCGACAGCTTCGGCAGCGGCCAAAGTAAAGCCTGACGCGAACACGGACAGGCGGTGCAGCAGGCCCCGTTCATCATCGATCAGGAGGGCGCAGCTCCACTCGATCGAGGCGAGCAAGGTCTTGTGGCGGCTCGGGGCGGCCCGCTCGGCTGCCATCAAGAGACGGAACGGTCCGACAGCGCCTCGGCAATGGCTCTCACGCTGATCAGCCTGGCCCGCGCCGCGGCCAGCTCGAGCGCGAGGGGATACCGACCAAGCGCTCGCAAATAGTGGCGAGGGGCATTGAGGTCATCTACAACGAACCCTGCCGTGGCCATGCGGGCCCGGTCGACGAACAGCCTCCCGGCCTCGGACCGCGCCGCCCAGCGTTCGTCGCCCTCGCCGGCCCGTTCGGGCAGTTCCAGACCACCCACGTCCACCACGGACTCGCCGAGCGCGCCAAGGCACTCGCGCGAGGTCGCCAGGATTTGGATACCCGGGCAGTTCCCCGGAAGCGTGCTGGCCAGTTTCGTGCACGCGCCAACCAGGTGCTCGCAATTGTCGAGTAGGAGCAGCAGCTTGCGCTTAGACAGCCGGGCCGTGAGCGCCTCAAGTGGGCCCTGGCCTGGCACCTGCTGCAAGCCGAGGGCACGGGTTACGGTGCCTGGTACCAAACCAGGCTCGAAGAGGCCCGACAAATCCGCAAAGAACACGCGGCCTTTCCTGGCTTGCGTCGTCCGGCGGGCAACCTCGGTGGCCAAGCGGGTCTTACCACAACTCCCCCGGCCTGACGAGGGTCACCAGCCGGCCCTCAGCCAGCCGGCGGTCAGCCGTCTCGATGATCGATTGCTGCCCGATGAACGTTGTAAACTGGGCGGGCAAGGCCGTAGACATGGCCCCAATTGGCCTCATGCTTCAGTATCCACGGGTACGTGCCCGGATACAACGACCACGGCCACACCCGCGTGGGAGCTCTGCATGACCATGCGGTCTAGTCGGCGAGTCAAGTGCTGATAGGGGCCTGACCATATTGAGTTCAGCATCCTCATCCCCGAGCCGCCTCTGGAGCCGGTGGCCCCCTCTGTGCCTGAGCAAGCTCCGGGTACGCCCATTGCTCTGCTTATCAAGTTACTGGAACAGTTCGACCCGGTAATGAAGATCACGGGTATCCATTGGGACCAGCCTGGTGTAGTGATATTACGCCAGGCTCCCGAGGCCCAATTTATCAATATCACTTATCAAGAAATGGAAAGATCCGGTGACACCTCTGCCTGAGTGACCTGCTAAGGTCCGGACATGCTAAAACCACGTCACCTCCTGGCCGGGGCCACCATCGGTGCCGCGGCCCTTGTCCCTGCCATTCCCGCTATGGCCACCACCATGATGACCAGCGGCACGGTCCATGTCTATGTCATCCCGCCCAATGGGAACGGGACCGGCCCCATCTACCTCACTGGGGTCATAACCGACTTCGGCACTACTCGTAACATCAACGCCAATGGGACGCCCGACGAAAATGGCAATTATGCCACCGTCAACCTCTCCCAGGGCAGCTTCTGGGTCAACCTGACCACGCTCAATAAGATCAGCAATAAGGAACAACCCACCTTCTCGACCAAGACCTGCGAGGGCTATGGCACCACCGTGGCCCCGGTCCAGTTGATGCACGGCAATGGGGCATACGCCGGGATCACTGGCACTCTCAACCTCAACGTGGTCTTTGTCTTTGTCGCCCCTCGACTGAAGACCGGGGCTTGCAACATGAACCAGGACGCCCCCGCGGTACACCAGTTGGTATTGGGGACGGGGAGCGGCCACGTCAGTTTCTAGTCACCAAAGTCGGACTTTCTGATCATACGTTGCTCTGTGGCACGGACGACTCTGAGGGCCAAGGGACAGATCACGCTGCCGGAGGATATCCGTCGGGCTGCTCGCCTTGAAGAGGGCGACCTTCTTGAAGCAGAAATCACGTCCGAGGGCATTCTGTTGCGTCCGCAGAAGCTAATCGACGCCACACAGGCTTGGTTTTGGACTCCTGAGTGGCAAGAGGGCGAGCGAGAAGTGGACGCTGACTTGGCCGCCGGGAAGACGGAGTCTTTCGCGTCGGGCGACGAGTTCATAGGTGCTCTCCGCAGGCGAGCCAAACAGCCGAGACGACGATCGTCGTAGTCCTCGTTGGCGACATACACATGGGTGGCCAGGTTCGCCAACGATTTTGACTCTCTATCACCTGACCAGCAGGGTGGCCTTTCTGATTGCCGTCACGCAGCTTGTGGAAGACCTTCAACAGGGAAAGGCCCTTCCGCAAAGGCCTTGGTGTCAAAGGCGTCAAAGGGGCCGCTGGCATCTTCGAGATGACCTGCGCAGACGATGCACGCTCCACCTCCGAGTATGGGCAGCCGGTCCGAGAAGGCCAGGTGCACATCGTGTGGCGCCGCATCGGGACGCATCTTTACCGAACCGTGACCCAGTTGCCTTCGGGTCCAATCGCCGGCGTGCGCGATCCGTGCGCGAAGCAGAGGACAACAGGGGTCGGTCGGTGTCACGGGTGGGCAGTAAAAGTGCAGCTCACAGGCATGGTGTGGGAAAATTACCAGCGTGTAGCGCACGCCCGGACCTGCTTTGCACGCAGGGGTCGTGGGTTCGAGTCCCATCGTCTCCACTCGTCTGACCAGGCATTTTACCTTGGGGAAGGACACGGATAGCGCCCAAGGTAGGTCCATCCGACATCTATCCCACATCCGCTGCCATCCGTGGGCGTCGGCTGGAGCAGAGAACCTCCGTTTTGCGAGGACCAATTGCAGGTTGGGAATCTCCGCCAACGCCGGTTTCGGTACAGCTAATGCCGGCGGAGCACCGGCGACGGCGCGGTCCCGGGCTGTCGTCACGTGACGTAGGAGTTGAGCCCACCTTGCGCGCCGGTCGGATATCGTTGGCCGCGGCCTGCCCCGTATTCCTTACGCGGCCAGCCGGGTTCTGGGCGACCGAGACGGCTCGGCGTCTGGGGTGCACGCCGTCGGTCGCCCGGACGGTGCCCTCCCGGGCAGGGCGCCGCTCCTGTGGCCAGGACGGTACATAGTGGTCTCCGGCACCACTAGCCTGCTTAGGAGAACTCTCATGTCACGCTTTCGAGTACACAACTTCTCCGTTTCCATGGACGGCTTCGGCACCGGTGAGGGTCAGAGTCTCGAGGCGCCCTTCGGGCACGCCGGTAACCGGCTCCACGAATGGTTCTTTCCCACAGCCACCTTCCTTGGCTTCCAGAAAACGAAGGGCGACCCAGGTGGAAGCAACGGCGTAGACGACGCCTTCGCCAGCAACTGGAACTCCGGCATCGGTGTCGAGATCATGGGCCGAGGCAAGTTCGGACCCCAACGCGGACCGTGGGCGGACGAACAGTGGAAGGGCTGGTGGGGAGACGACCCACCATTTCATACTCCCGTCTTCGTCCTCACCCACCACACGCGTCCCTCGATCGAGATGACCGGCGGGACGACGTTTCACTTCATCGACTCCAGCCCTTCTGAGGCCCTCAGGATCGCTAAGGAATCGGCGAGCGGACTGGACGTTCGCGTCGGCGGAGGCCCGTCCACCATCCGAGATTTCCTCGCCGCCGACCTGATCGACTACCTGCACATTGTCATCGTGCCCATAGTCCTCGGCCGAGGGGAGCGGCTCTGGGACGGGCTTGAGGGACTGGAGCAGCGCTTCGATGTCGAGGCCGTCAGTTCCCCCAGCGGCGTCACCCATCTGACCTTCTCACGTCGATAGATGCCCCGCACGGAGCGCAACCCAGTGTCCTCTAGATCCATTACGCGTCCATCGCCAACTCCGAGGTCGTGGCTTGGTGCCGAGGTCTCGGCGCCGGAGCTCCAGGTTTGTGCCACCGACAGCCCATCTGCTGCGGTCTACGGCCACCACTTTTTTCTTGTCTGAGTTGCGGGTTTGGCCCATCGAGACAAAATGACGGACTAGGTCTCGGTACGATCCGCATTGGCGCGGGTTATCGACCGGGTTATGCGTCGGGCCTCACCTATCGTTACTGCCGGCGTCGCAATCGCATTTCGCAGGTCGAGCCTTGAGCTTTCGAGTCAGGTGGCGTCAGCGACTACAAAACCGCACTCGTAGGCGAAGACGACCGCCTGCACGCGGTCGCGAAGATTTAGTTTCATGAGGACGCGAGCGACATGGGTTTTGACCGTGCTCTCTTCAACGATGAGCTCCGCCGCGATCTCCGCGTTAGACAACCCCCGGGCGACCAGGCGCAGGACGTCGCGCTCCCGGGCGGTTAGGGCGGCGAGTTGTCGGGGCTCCTCCAGGCGAGGGCGGCTCGCCCGGACGAACTGCTGAATGAGCCGTCGGGTGATCGACGGGTCGATCAGTGCGTTACCGCCGGCCACGCTCCGGACGGCCGCCACCAACTGGTCTGCGGGGGCGTCCTTGAGCAGGAAGCCACTGGCTCCGGCCCGGAGCGCAGAGTACACGTACTCGTCTGTGTCGAAAGTCGTCAGCATGAGCACCCGGCTCCCGGTCTCGGCCAGGATCACCCGGGCCGCCGCCAGGCCGTCCATGTTGGGCATCCGGATGTCCATTAGGACCACGGACGGTGCCAACTGCCGGGTGAGCTCAATGGCCTCCAGGCCATCGCCCGCCTCGCCCACCACGCTGAGGTCCGGTTCGGTGCTCAAGATGACACGGAAACCGTCCCGCAACAGTCGCTGGTCGTCCACGATGAGGACAGAGATCTGGTCCTGGGTGGTAGGCAAAGGTCAAGCCTCTTCGCACCGGGCCAAAGACCGAGGCGCCTTGGCTTCGCGGTGCGCCACGGCCAAGGGGAGACGGCGGGGCAGGTTGGCGGTCACCCGCCAGCCTCCCGGCGCCGTGGGCCCAGCATCGAATGTCCCGCCGCAACGAGCAGCACGTTCACGCATGCCTGCCAGCCCGTGTCCTCCCCCGGCTCCCACCAGTACCGAGGAAGGACTACGGGCCGGTCCGTTGACGACGTCCACCGAAACGGTCCCAACATTTCCCTCTATGGTGATCTCTATCGGTGCGCCGGGGGCATGCTTCATGGCGTTTGTAATGGCCTCCTGGACCAGCCGGTAGGCGGCGTCCGCACTATCCTCGGCCAGGTCGTCGCACTCGCCAACGAAATTGCAGCTCACCGTGATACCAGAGGCACGAGCTCTACCAACGAGACCTTCAACAATGCGTAGCCCGGTCCGGGGGCCTCGAGGGCCTGCCGTGCCGAGGAACTCGACCAGACGGTCGATCTCGACTTCGGCTTCGCTTGCCGCGTCGGCGATCGAGGCAAAGGCTTTGCTCGCTCCGGCCAGGTCTGAATCAACGAGGCGCTCGCCCGCCCCGGCTTGAACCACCATGAGGCTGATGCCGTGGGCGACGATGTCGTGAAGCTCGCGGGCGATGCGGGCCCGCTCATAGCGCACGGAGGCAAGCGCGAACATCTCCCGTTCTTGTTCCAGCTCGGAGGCACGGGCCTCGAGCTCGGTGGCCAGGCGGCGACGAGAGCTCACTACCAGGCCCACGAGCCAAGGAGCGATCGTCACCATCTCGAAGAGCGGGTTGAAGCCGCTATTGCTGGTTGTGTTGACCCCGACGGTGAGGCTGACCAGCCCAATAAGCGAAGGCCCCCATCGGCAATGGGCACCGAGGCTGTAGGCGATGAGGAAGACAGCAATGAGCCCGGGCAGAGCCACGAGACTGTTATTTACTTGAGTGGCCTCGTGCATGACCGTCGGCAGCGCCAGCAGTGCCCCTCCCACCAACCCCACAAATATCGGGTGCCGGCTGCGGGCCCCCACCAAGGCAAAGAAGGCGAGCACGCTGAGCGATGCGAGAAAAGCGAAAGACAGAAGGCCGCTTGCTCCGAGGATCCCGGCCGCGCTGGCCGTCAACAGGGCAGCGGCAATTTCGTCACCTCGGCCCCGCCACGACCGCCACAGACGGCCCCCGAGCTCACGCATGCCCGGCGACCAAAGGGAGCTGCACAACCGTTTTGCGAAAGGCACCTTTGGCCTCGGTGCGCACTGTCCCCCCGTGCAGTGCCGCCCGCTCCGTCGCTGCCCCCAACGCGGCGCGCACTTCGGGGAGGCGCGCGCTGGGGCCGACAACTGTCAGCTGCAACGAGTCGGGCCGGAACTCGACCACCACATCGACCTGGGAAGCGGGGTCGTTCTCCAGCGCCAGCAGGGCGTGCTCGACGATCCGGTAACCCGATAACTCGACCCCTGGCGGGAGCAGGCGGGGGTCACCTTCGATCCTCAGACGGGCGTCGGCCATCGTAATGCCGCCGAGGAGCCGGTCAAGTTGGGAAAGTACTGGCTGCGGCTGGATCGGCGAGTCGTCGCGCAGGTTGCCGACAACGTTGCGCATGTGTACCAGCGCTGCTCGCCCTGTGCTCTGAATCGCCATGAAGGCTTGCTTGGCCAGGTCGGGGCGCGACGACAGCTCCTCCTGGCCCAACCTGGCCGTGGCGGCGATCCGGCCGACCTGCTCGTGCAGGTAAGAATCAAACTCGCCGGCAACGCTGGCACGGTCGGCCGCCACCGCCAGCTCGGCGTTGCGTTCGCGTTGCTCTCGCAGTTCGTCGGCCCGGGCACGCAGGCTGGCGACCGCTTCGTTTCGTTGGCGTAGCAGCAAACCACCAACCATGAACCCGATCAGGATCGGCAGCGTGAAGACCAGGATCCCGGCTTTGGCGCTCGCCAACTGTGGGTCCGAGTAACCCTGGCACAGGATATTCACGGTCAGTAGCGCCGTGCCGACGACAGCCTGACGTCGACGGCACCGGAGGCCGATGGTAAAAGCCACGAAAAACACCGCCGGTAGCGCAGTCCCACAGCGCACCAGGTCCCCGATGAACAACCAGTTGACGACGGCTCCAGTAGCGAGCGCCGCGGCGGCCAGTAACGGGCTGCGGCGGGCAAAGAGTACCGGCGCGGTCATGAGCACGGCACCGATGGCTCCGACGGCACCTCCGTGGGGGTTGTGTTGGTTGACCAGGCCCGCGGCTAATGCTGCGCCGTACACGCTCAAGCCCAGCGCTAACGCGAGGTCGCTTATGCCGATGTCGTGGACGCCGAAGACGGGATACGTCAGAAACCTTGTCACCACCCGGCGCTTCACAGGGCACCCCTCTCAGCCGTAGACAGAGTCTGACCGCCTGCTGAGGTCATGGCAATGTCTATCGGCGCCGGCGGGCCTTTATGCCGCAAATACCCTGCCGAGGTGTCGCCGTCGGCCGCCGGAACGACGGCCAACGGCACGGCGGGCACCCTTCTCACCGCCGTTGCAGGGTGATGGTGGCGTCGCTGTTGCTCGTCTGGGAGCTGGGGTTAATTTGGACCGCCACGATCGTGCCCGTCACTCCCTGGAACGTCCCGGTGCCCCCGGTTATCTCGAACGTCGACGTCGATGTACTGGCCGAAACGTGCCCCAGGTCGGCCTGGGCCAGGATCATGGAACCTCCAATGGCGACCTGGGCGTGGCAAACAACATTGCCTTTACTTTCCAACATGCACAGCTCTTGGTCCGAAGCCGTCCAGTTTGCAGCATGGTGGGTGTTGTTCCCGAGATAATCGAGGTTCGTGCCGTCAATGACATCGCCAGGGACGAGTGGGTCCTTTTGGGAGGGACTGAAGGGTTCCCCAGTGGCCGTCAGGAAGTCTTGGCTTTCGAATTTCGAGAAGTAGTGCAGGACCTGCTGGGTGCCTGGTTGGACCACAGAGGCGTTGGCGGCTACGAAAGGTGAGCCGATCGTAATGAGCGCCGTTGAAGAAGCCAGTAGGCCACGACGAAAAATCAAACCCGCCCGGCGGTGCGGGCGTCGAGATGTCTTCAACTGGTTAATGGACATTTCCACCTCCATTTTGGGTGACTGCGGTAATCGCCACTGACATCCAAGTCTCACAGTGGCCGAGTTCCGCGTCGTCAGCCGTAAGAGGGAACTTGTCGTCGGCTGCCTCCCTCTCAAGAGGGAGGCACCGCAAGAAGAGCCAACATTGAATGGAACGATCGAGCGACCTGGTCGAACCCGACCTTGCCACTTCACCAGGTCCGTCCCCGGACCGTCCATCCACGAACTGGCTCGCCCGGGCGTACCGGAACGTCCAATCGATGTTTTCCGCTGGGACAGGTCGGGGACCCTCGCTGCAGCCGTTCAAGGAACCGGGTCGAACGACACGCAACTTCGAGGCCTGGCACGATCCTTGTTTATTGGCCTTGTTTATTGGCCTTGTTTATTGGCCTTGTTTATTGGCCTTGTTTATTGGTGACTACCTGCGGGCGGGGGTTGGGCTCGCCGGCCATATCGACGCGCCTCACCGCCATCACGCGTCGCGGCGGTCCAGCAACATCCAGGCGATGGCGTACACGATGGCGACGAACAGGCACATGACGCCGAAGCCAGGCCAGGGCTGAAGGGTGTGGGCGGAGTGGTAGACGTTGACGAGCTGGCTCCCTGCCTGCGTGGGCCAGAACTCGGTGACCGGGTGGCGCCACGAGCCCGGCAGGGCCTGAGCGATGCCGGGGAGGACGAACAGCACCGCCACCATGCAGGTGATGGCGGCGGCCGAATGGCGCAGGAGGGTGCCGACGGCCACCGCCAAGATGGCCAGGGCGGTCAGGTACAACCCGGCCCCCACCACCGACCGGGCCACGCCGGGGTCTCCCGACCGCGGCGCTGGGAGCGTGACCCTTGATCAGCGCCTGCCCTACGAAGAAGGCCACGAAGCTGATGACCTCACCCACGACAAAGGTGACCGCGGCGTAGACAAGCGACTTGGCCGCCAGCACCCGGCCTCGCCTGGGGACGGCGGTCAAGCTGGTGTGGATCATCCCGGTCGAATACTCCGAGCTGATGTAGAGCACGCCGAGCACGGCGATGGCGAGCTGGGCGATGGCCAGCCCGGAGGTGCTGATCGAGGTGGGATCCCAGGTGAGCTTGTCGGCGATGGTTTCGTTGGCGTAGCTGTGGGCGGCCGCGGCGCTGATGGCTGCCCCGATGCCGATGCCCAGGACCACGGCTGTGGTCAGGGCCCAGAAGGTCGAACGGACGGAGCGCAGCTTGGTCCACTCCGAGCGCAGCACGTCCCCGAAGGTGGCGGGCCGAAAAGTGGTCCGGGTGCCCTGGCCGGCGGTGGCGATAGAGGTGACGGTCATCGGTTCGCCCCTGTCGCCTGGTACTCCACGCTGTCTCGGGTCAGTTCCATGAATGCCTCCTCCAGCGACGCCCGGATGGGGGTGAGCTCGAACAGGACGATGCCGTGGACAGCGGCCAGGGTTCCCACCGCGTCGCTGTCGATCCCGGTGATCTCGATGACGTCGGGATCGGTCCCGGCGTCCGTGTCGGCCACGGGCGTGGTTGCCGCCCGGGAGGTGCTCCCGGCCCGGACGTTGCGGCCGGCCTCTCGGCATAGGGCGGCTAACTCGGCCGCCTGGGGGGTGCGGACGTGCACCGACTGCTGGGAGCTGGACTGCACGAACTCGTCCACGCTGGTATCGGCGATCAGCTGGCCCTTGCCGATCACCAGTAGATGGTCGGCGGTAAGGGCCATCTCGCTCATCAGGTGGCTGGAGACCAGCACGGTGCGGCCTTCGGCGGCGAGCGCCCGCATGAGGGTCCGGACCCAGTGGATGCCGTCCGGGTCGAGGCCGTTCACCGGTTCGTCGAAGATGAGCACCGCCGGGTCCCCGAGGAGCGCCGAGGCGATACCGAGGCGCTGGCCCATACCTAGCGAGAAGCCCTTCGCCCGACGCCAGGCCACGTCCTCGAGGCCGACGATGCGGAGCACCTCGCCCACCCGGCTGCGGGGGATGCCATTGCTCTGGGCCAGGCATAGCAGGTGGTCGTAGGCCCGCCGGCCACCGTGTAGCCACTTGGCGTCGAGGAGAGCGCCCACCTCGCGCATGGGTGCGGGCAGGTCGCGGTAGCTACGGCCGCCGACGGTTACCGAGCCCTCCGTCGGCGCGTCGAGGCCCAGGATCATCCGCATGGTGGTGGTCTTCCCGGCGCCGTTTGGACCGAGGAAGCCTGTGACCATACCCGGCCGGATGGAGAAAGAGAGGTCGTTGACGGCCATGGTGGAGCCATAGCGCTTGACAAGGTTGTGGGCTTCGATCATCGCACTGTGCGAAACGGCACGGCGAAGTCGCGGTAGGGGGCGCTCGTCTCGGTGACTGGTCCGCTGGCGAAGTAGGTGATCCGCACCCCAAGATCCTCGAGCTGAATTTCCGGGTCGATACCGTTCTCGTCCGCCCAGGCACGCAACGCCTCCGACGCGAACTGAAAATGCACCTCGGGGTTCCCACCCGGTCCCGTCGGTAGCGTGTCGTTCGGCAGCGCGACATAGGCCTCGCGATGTGCGGGTTCGGTCCGCAAGGTCAACTCGGGGTAGTGCGACGCGAGGGCCTGCGCGTCTGACCCGGCGATCGGTTTGCACCACTCAACCGGGCCGTCGCTGTCGGCGCTAACCTCACCCCAGAAGGTGGAGAACATCGCGCCTTCTCGCCCCTCCATCTTCGGTAGCGGTCGCTCGCGCAGAATGGCGATGAACTCCTTACCGAGGGACCACGCGCCCTGTTCGTCGACATTGCGCTTCAGGCAGAGCAAACTCCTCTCCGGTATCTCTCGTGTGGCGACTTCGTACATAACGGACCTCTTTCCACGCAGTCGGTCGACGAGGTAGCCGGCGCTTCCTCCCTCGTCCTCGGGCCGATCGGCCCGACAAGACGAGTGTGCGGCCTCACCCAAGGTGAGAGTCAAGGCCGTCGACCGCCAGCCATCTCCCGGAATTCGAAAGGGGTTCCGCACCGGCCGGGCACACGAGCCGGCGTACGGCCGCCGATTGCGCCAGAAGGCGTGTCTCAAGAGCCGACGGTTGAGGCACGCCGGAACGCGCGAGCTGCGCGCGCGATCACACCCAGGGTGGCTTTGCCCCGGGGTTCCCAGGTCCGGTGGTTTACGATTCAGGTGCCGGGGTGTGGTCGGGCCACTACCGAAAGGGGTAAAGGGCGGTGGGACCGGGCGAAGGGCACTGGCTACCTGGACTATCCAGGCAGGGTGGTTGCGCATGACCGCTGCGGCTGGAGGAGGGGAACAGTTCGCGTCCGTTATTGACCTTCCGGGCGCCCAGGGCTTACCCCTGGGTGCGCTCCCGCCTCCTGCTCCAGCGTTCGCTCCAAGCCGCCCCGCTCATCGGGCGCGGAGCAGAGTTGGCTGCCTTGTTGGAGTTGCTGGACAACCCATTGGCCCGGTTGGTCACTCTGACCGGGCGGAGCGGGGTAGGCAAGACGCGGCTCGCTCTCGAGGTGGGGTGGGCTCTCGACGATGACGCTCCGGGATCTCGGTGGTCTCGCTGGCCGATGTGCACGACGCTGATCTGGTCTTGGCTGAGATCGCTGCCCAACTGGAGGTGCCCACCGTCCCGGGCCAACCGCTGGCCGCTGCCCTCATGCACTGGCTGGGGCGCTTCCCGCTGCTGCTGGTAGTAGACAACTTCGAGCATGTCCTGGGCGCCGCCAACCGTTTGAACGACTTGCTAGACGGCTGCGCTGAGCTAACCCTGCTGGTGACGAGCCAAGCCCCGTTGCACCTACGGGCCGAGCGGGTGGTACGCCTCGCCCCGCTCCCGGTGCCCCCCGAAGGCGACGTGGATCCAGCCAATATCGTCGACCAACCGGCTGTGGCGCTGTACTGCGACCGGGCCCGGGCGGTGAACGACTGGTTCCGTCTCGACGCCGCGAACGCCTGTGCCGTGGCCGCGCTTTGCCGTGAGCTGGAGGGATTGCCACTGGCCATCGAGCTGGCGGCGCCCCGGGCCGCCACCGTGCCGGCCGGGGAAGTGCTGGCCCGCTCCCCAGCCGCAGGCTGGAGGTATTACGGTCGCCGCGTGTAGACGCCCTATCAGGCACCAGGACCTGCGCGGCGCCGTTAGCTGGAGCTACCAGCTGTTGCCCAGCCCGGAACAAGACCTGCTCCGGCGGCTGTCGGTTATCGGGGCTCCCTTCGAGGTCGATGACGCTGAAGGCCTAGCAGGGGGCGAGCTCGGCCCAAGATCGTTGATGACCGGACTGACCGCCCACTCGGCGGCGGTCCACCTCTTTGGCGCCACTAGTCGCGGTGGGCTTGGGACGCCGCTACCCGTGGCCAGCCGGGCAGCGAGGTCATCTCTGGCGGGCCTGGGAGGCGCCCATCCTGTCGCCTCGAGCTCGCCCCCGATCCCCCCGGCATCAACCTTTCAACGCCCCGGCCCGCAACCCGCTCCGTATCCACCGCTGGGCGGCAAAAAGCAAGGCCGTGGTCGGGATGGCGGCCAGCGTAGCGGCGGCGAAGATAGCCCCGTCGTTGGACGTGTACTCAGTCACGAACTTGTAGAGCCCGAGGGTCAAGGGCTGCGGCCCGCTCCCGTCATTCAGCGTTAGGGCGTTGACAAAGTCGTTCCAGGCGCTCAGGAGGGCGAATAGTCCTACCGTGATTATCGCCGGTACAGCCAGTGGGACACCGATCGCCGTGAACGACCGGACCGGCCCGGCTCCGTCCACCGAGGCCGCGTCGAAAAGCTCGCCGGAAAGGGTGACCATGAATGCCCTGACCACGATGATCACGAACGGGATAACGGCGGCGGAATCCGCCAGGATTAGGCCAATATACGTGCCTAGCAGGCCCCACCGGTGGAAGATCGTGTACAGCGCTATTGAGATCGAAATCCCGGGGATCATCTGGGTCACCAGCATTACCAGGACGACCAGGGCTGCCAGCCGTCCCCCACGGCGGGCCAGAGCGTGGGCGGCCGGGACACCGACCAACCAGCTGAGGGCCACGACACTCACGGCGATGACCAGGCTGACGCCGATATTACCGATGATTGAATTAAAGGCCAGACTGTAGTTTTGCGTGTAGATATGGGTGGGGAAGAGGGCTGGTGCGTTGGCATAAATCGTCGACAGGTTTTGGAACGACGCCACGACGATCCAGTACAAGGGGAACAACAAGGGTACAAAGAAGATCAGGCCAAGCACCACGCTAATCACGCCGTTGAGGACGCGGCGGGATTTCTTTGCTTGCCGAGCGCCTGCCATCGTCATCGGAGTCCTCCCGCTCGCATACGCCGGGCTGCCGGAGCAGCCTCTCCCCTGCTGATATATATGTATAAGACGCCCACCAGGAATGTGAACAACAAAAGGATGTTCGCCACTGCCGTCCCCGTACCGAAGTTGAAAGTTGTAAAAGCCTGTGTATACGCCCACGTCGACATGAGCTGGCTCTCGTTGGCGGGGCCTCCTCCGGTCAGGACCCACACGAGGTCGAACGCCTTGACCGTGTAGACCACCCCGAGCATGAGGACGATCAGTATGACCGGTCGCATAGATGGCACGGTCACCCGCCGGAAGCGCTGCCAGCCATTGGCGCCGTCCACGGCGGCCGCCTCGAGTTGTTCGGCGGGGACGTCCTGGAGCCCTGAGTAAAGGAGCACGGCGTTAAGGGGACACCCGCCCAGATATTGGCCACGATGATGGCGGTGAGCGCCAGGTACCCGTTCGTCAACCACCCGATGGGGCTATGGATCAGTCCGAGAGCCTCCAGGATCTGGTTGGCGAGGCCGTTGGAAGTGGCAAAGATCAATGAAAATATGGTCCCCGTGACGACGAAAGGCATCACCCAGGGCACCAGGATGAAGCGGCGCAGGAAACCGGAACCGGCGAACTGTCTGTTCAGGTACACGGCCAATCCGAACCCGATGGCGAACTGGAACACCACGGAGGCGATCGTAAATATGAGCGTGTTCTCCAGCGCCCGTATCGTTGTGCTGTTGCTAAGCATGGCTGTGTAGTTGGCGAACCCAACATAGGTGCCGTGCCCGGACGCAAGCGCAGAAAACCCATAGTCCTGGAAACTGATCGAGATGTCCTGGTACAACGGGTAGGCGAGAAAGAGCGCCACGTAGATGAGCGCCGGCACTAAGAAAGCGAGCAGCACCAGCCGCTCCGACTTGCGGCGGTTGAGCCGGAAAAAACTATGCCCCACCGGCGCACCGGCTCGGCGAGCCCCCGTCAGAGAGGCGTGTTTACGCCCCTCGACATCTGTAGCGGTTGCGGCCATCCACCATCTCCGTTCATTTTCGCCCAAGTCGACTAATTGTCACACGGTTGGACCATGTTGGATGTTTACCGTCTCACCGGCGTACCCGGCCGGGTTCTGGCTCTTGTTCCGTATTGGGCCACGCAGCGAGGGTCCCGGACGACCCCACCAAAGGGCGCCCGTCAAACGAAGGGCGCCCTTTTGGTGGTCCTTACGGCCTTATTTGAGCAAAGGACTTACCTGAGATTGGGCGGACTGCATTGCCGCGGCCGGCGTCATTTTGCCGATGAGGGCTGCCTCGATCGCGTTGCCGACATCGAGGTCGATAGCGGGCTCGTTAGCCGGGTTCTTGATGTTGGCGGTGCGGGCTCGTCCATTTTTCAGCTCGGCCAGGAACGGTGCATAGACGCTCGTGTTCCAGGGAGCCTGGTTCCACAACGACGGCTCAGTCGGCACGGCGGCGAGGAGCTTGGCGAAGTCGGCGACGTGGTTGGACATGTCGCTCAGCAGTGCGAACGCCGCCTTTTCTTTGGTTGGGGTGGTCTTCGGGATGGCCCACACTTCGCCCCCGAAGGGCGGGATCACGGTCTGCCCAGCGACACGCGTCGGAATATCGAACACCCCCAGTTCAGCTTCTTGAATTGGCTTTGCATGCCCGGGATATTCCACAGACCGTTCTCACAGAACGCGGCCTTGCCGGCCTCGAACTCCTGGATGGGCTGAGCCTGGCTCCAGTTGACGACGTCCTTTGGTGCCGCTCCTTCCTTGACGAGGCTGGTCAAGAAGGACAGTGCCTGCACTGACGCGGTGCCGGCGGGGTCCTCCATGGAACCGCCGTTTGACCACGCCCAGGGGTCGAACTGCCACGTCGCCTCACCCGGACCAGCCTGGCCCGAGAACACGAAACCCAAGTCGGTACCGTGAGCTGTCTTCTTGGCGTCAGCAGCGAACTCGGCCCAGGTCTTCGGCAGCGTCGTAATCCCCGCCTGCTGGACCAGGGTCTTGTTGTAGAAGATGGCAATGGTGTTCGTCTCCAGCGGCATGGCGAACAGCTTCCCGTTGAAGGTCGTCTCAGCGACGTTGGCGGGGTTGAGCTTGCTCACTGCTGGGATTGTCCCTAACGAAGACAGCGGGACAAGAACGCCGTCGGCGGCGAACTCGTCCAGTTCCGGGTTGTCAAGCATCAACAGGTCAGGCTCCGAGCCAGAGCTGAACTGCGCCAGGACATGGGTGAGATAGGCAGAGTCGGCACTGACTACGGGATCCTGGCGCACCACCTTTACGCACGGATTGGCAGCGCTGTAGCTCTTGAAGTAGTCCGCGACTCCGGCCCCAGAGGTGTTCGTAGCCGACGGGACCCCGTAATAGTCCTCGGTGGTTAGCGTCAGTACACCCGAGGGGCACGAGGCGGCCGGCATGTGCCGCGCCGCCGGGAGCGGGCTCGCCGTGGCAGCCGTGGCCGCCACCGAGAACGTCCCCAGAGATGCGAGCGCCACGGTCGAGGTGAGAATGCGGGCGCCCGGTCTCAGCAGACGATCGGGTTGCAAGCTGGATGGTGTCCTCCACTTTTTTGTCACTGTGCGCTTGTCCTCCCTTATTTTTATTTGTATTGAGGCCCACAGGATGTGGGCCCTTTTTTCATTGCGGGACTCAAAAGCTCCCTTTCACGCAAACATCATACGATTGGGGCCAAAACCCGTTTAGTACCAATGTCCTTGTGTTGGCGTCGACCGCGGCCCGTGCGGCCTTTCTCGCCCGGCGAGGGCGAGTCGCTCTTCCCCTGCAACACCATCGGCTCCAACAGCCGGCGCGCTGGGCTCCCGTCCCACGAGCTCAGTAGTTCTATAGCCTGCCGGCCCATTTCATTGGCGGGGACGGCCACACACGTGAGCGGGGGCACTACCTGTTGCGCAATGGCATCCCGCGCTATCGCCACGATGGAAACGTCGCCGGGTACTCTTTTACCCAGTCGGTCGAGGCCATGGACCAAGAGGTCGAGCACACCCTCGTTGTGCACTATCAGAGCGGTGAGCTCGGGTGCTTCCTTAAACAACGCCTGGAGCGTGGATTGGATCCCCTCCGGCGTCGGCTCAGCGGAGCGGCCGTGAAACTCGAGCCGACGCCTTGTCAGCCCTTCGGCTATGCCGCGTCGGGTGCGGAAGGCGTAGCCCAAGCCCATATCAAAGATGCCCTGAGGGGGCCAAAAAGCCAATCTTGGTATGACCAAGGTCGGCGAGGTAGTCGACGCACAACCGTCCTGCCGCTTCGAAGTCGAAGTCTACGTGCGGGAGGCCCTTCGGGTCGTCCGGTACACCGAGAAGGACCGCTGGGCCGCCCAGGTCAGCTACAAACGGTACCCGCTCGTCATTGGCCCGGATCTCCATGAGGATGAGACCGTCGACCATTTTGCTTCGTACTACCCTGTCGATCTCCGATCTACCGTCTGGCCCGGTCAACAGCACGACGTTCCACCCGTGCTGGCGCGCGCTTTCGATCACGCCGTACACGTACGGCATCAAAATGCGTTCGTTGGACCAGCGGTGGATTGGCACAACGAGTGCGATGACGTCGGTGCGGCCAGCACGTAGAGATCGGGCGCCAGCGTGGGGGTGGTACTTCAAGGCGCGGATACTCGCTTCGACCCGACGACGCGTCTGCGCCGAGATACTCCTGTTGCCGTTGAGTACGTAGGACACCGTACTGGGCGCCACCCGCGCGTGGTTTGCCACGTCCCTGATAGTCGGCTGCACTCTCACCCCCCAAGCGCCGTCGAATCGATTCAACGACCCTTGCCGTTAACGTAGCGCAGGTGGGTCTGCGAGTCAACAGGCGAATCGCCTGCGGGTCCCACAAAATCGGTCGTCGTTGACGTCCGGAGCCGAGTGCGCCTCGGAGGCACCGACTGGGCCGGTGTGACCGTGCGAGCGGGCGCGGCGGGGGCACTAAGCAGGCTTACTTCGCGCCCCCAGGGCGACAGCGCCGAGGTCCTTGGACTACGCGGATCGATCATCCAACCCCCCCCAGCAGTATCTTTTGGGGCAGCGGGCCGAAACGAACGGGAGCACCAAAAATAGCGGTCTCAGCCTGCCGCTGGTGCTCCGAGGTTGCGGGTTTCGCCCCAATCGAGAATGAGGTTGCACTCTGGAAAATGCCGGACCCCTTCGAATTTCGAGAAGGTGTCAAAATATCGGAGCGACGGTGCCTCGCCGGCGCACTGCAAGCAGCGACCGGCTCGGCAACCCACTTATTTTCTGACGTCGATTACTGACCCCTTGGTGATGGGAATTCTTGCGCGAGCTTTGCGCGCGCCTCATCGTCGAGCCGAACGCTGGCCGCCTCGATGTTCTCAACGAGATGCTGGCGGGACCGCGTTCCCGGGATTAGCAGCACATTTGGCGAGAGGTCGAGCAACCAGGCCAGCGCGATCTGCGCCGGGGTCGCACCCAGCCGGGCGCCCAGGCCAGTGAGGACAGGGTTCGTGAGGACCGCGTTCTGGACGCCTCGGGGCCAGCCCAAAGGAAAGAACGGCACGAACGCAATCCCGCGTCCACGGCACACTTCGAGCACGTCGAACGAGCGTTGATCGGCCAGGTTGAACCGGTTTTGCACGCAGACTATTTCAGTTTGTTCGACCGCTCTGAGGAGGTGATCTCTCGAAATATTGCTCAGGCCGATCCCATCGATCAGCCCTTCATCTCGAGCCTTGACGAGCGCGGCCAGCTGCGCGTCGAAACGTTTACCCGGGGTCGAGGCGTCCATGGCCCGAAGGTTCACTGCGGCCAACCGCTCGAGACCAAGGGTTGAAAGGTTGTCCTCGATGCCCGTGCGGAGCTGGTCCGGCTCGTCGTAGGGCAGGACGGCGCCTGTCTCATCGCGACGCGCCGCCACCTTGCTGACGATCGCCAGGTCAGCCGGGTACGGGTAGAGCGCCTCACGGATCAGCTGGTTGACCGTGCCGGGCCCATAGTACTGAGCGGTGTCGATGTGGTTGACGCCGCTGTCGACTGCCGAACGCAGTACGAACAGTGCCTCGTCGTAGTCTCGGGGCGGCCCGAAGACGTTGTCCCCCGCCAGCTGCATGGCGCCGTACCCGATCCGGTTTACCCGCCACCGGCCGAGCGGGAATGACCCGGCAGCCTCGAGCCTTGATCGGAGACTGGTCATCTCCGCCCTAGCGACCCACTAGCCATGTCGGGCATGTTGACTCTGTTGGCTAGGATGTCCGGCCCGCCAACGTTGCCGGCGATCTGGTCCACCAAGCCGGCCGAGTGTAACGGCGTCGACGTGGCGTGCCCAGGTCCACCACTGCTGCGGACCACGATGACGATGCGTGCGCTCATGATGCAAACCTTTCATGCAGATCATACCGACTGTCGGCGGCCGCAACGAGAAGGCCATGTTCTATGTGCTAAATTATATATGCGTGCTGACGCAAGTACATAGCGACGGCGCGGAGACTCAGTGGTCCGCTTGGCGACCCTCCAGTGCTGGTAGAGAAAAGTGCTTGCCAAAGCATGTATAGCGTAGGCGGCTGCCAGTACTTCGAGCGCCACGGGCGTCCCCACCCAGGCGGGCTACGCCCCTGTGCCATCCTCTGCGCAGGGCCCAGCTGTGAACCAGCACGGTTGCCAGGCAATAGCGCCCAGCACCAACTAAATTTCCCCAGGAGCGAGCGCAAAAGGGTGCTGGCCGGAACAACGACGGGAGGTGACGTGCGTTGATCGTCGGGACGGCTTCTCCTCCCGCCGCGGTCCCGGGGCTGAGCCGGAGTGACCCGCATGGTCCCGGGATCACCCGTGAGCGGTCTGGCAACAGTTTCCGCTATCGCAGTCCTTCCGGAGAAGACATTGCTGATACCCAGGAGCAGCTACGAATCGCCGTGCGTACGCATACCGCCGGCCTGGAAAGACGTATGGGTTTCGCCCGACGCGTTGGGCCACATCCAGGCTACGGGAGTCGACAGCCGGGGCCGCACCCAGTACATCTATCACCAGGTCTGGCGCGACGAGCGCGAGGCCCAGAAGTTCGTGCACATGCTGCAGTTTGCCAGCGTCCTGCCCGCCTTACGTACGGCCACCTTGCGGGATCTCGACGGCCGCCGCCTGGGTCGTGAGCGGGTGACGGCCACCGCGGTGCGGCTGATCGATCTCGGCCTATTCCGCATCGGGGGCGAAAAGTACGCCGAACTGGACCATCACTACGGTGCCACGACGCTGCAGAAGCAGGACGTCACGGTGACCCGCAACGGGGTCACTTTCGACTACATCGCAAAGGAAGGCAAACGCCGGACGATCACCGTCACGGACGGGGCCGTCCGGTCCGTGGTCAGCGCCCTGGTCCGCAGTAACGACAGCATCGTTCCTCTTTTCTCCTTCCGGGACGGTAACGAGTGGGAGCCGCTTCGCTCTCACCATGTGAGCAGCTATATCGCTGACCGCGCCGGTGGCCATTTCACGGCCAAGGAATTCAGGACCTGGAACGCCACATTGCTGATGGCATTGACACTGGCTAACGGGGGACTGGTGCCGACGGCACGGGGTCGGCAGAGCGCCATCACCGCCGGGGTCCGCCAGGTTGCAGGCTCGTTGGGGGACACTCCAGCCGTGACGCGTGGCTCTTACATCGACCCGAGGCTGATCAAAAAGTATGAATCTGAGGGCGAGCTGCCAACCATACCGAGGCTGCCTGCCGTCCTGCCGGTGAGTGAGGAAGCCGAGACCGCGGTTGAAGCGTTGCTGTCAGCGGAAGAATGACCCGGCGCACCCCTTAGTTGGGCCATGCTGTGGTGGCCCGCTCCAGCCAGGCCCTCCCGGTTGCATCAAACGGCGGCACCTCATCGTGGACCCTCCCGAACAGCCAGTCGGCGGTGGAGAGCGCCTTCTCGACGACTTCGGGCGGGTAGCCGAGACTGACGCGGTGCTCGTCGAACTCGTCGACGTCGACGATTTCCACCCTTCCGTCCCGCCATGAGATGACGTCCAGGTCGAGGTCTATGGCTGACACGATGCGGCCGTCGTAACGGGGCGTGTCAGTAACGTCCACATAGATCGCCGCCTCGTCCGACCGGTTCCAGAAGGCGACCCAGTCGTTGGTGGAGACGATCGTCCTGACACTCAGGACCTGACGCGGTACGAGCATGACGAAGCCGTCGACCTCGACGATGGGTGGTTCATCACCGCGCTGGGACAGGATCCCCGGGGGGCCGGAGAACCACGTGCCGTGCTCGTCGACCCCCAGCTGGTCGACCGGGAAATGCCAGTGCCTGGCACCGCCCCACTTGGTGTACTCGACTACCACTCTCTCCATCAACGGACTTTAACGGACGCGACGAGATGTGCCCGATGAGCCTACGTTTGTGCTCTCTAAGGTGTCGTCTCGAAGTTTTCTCTCGAAGGTGTGCTATCGAAGGCACGTCGTAACCGGCGTCGGGTGTTTGGCCACTTCGTCCGGGTGGTCGAAGGCAGCGCCAGCTAACCGGCCAACGGTGTGCACCCGGACGAGCCAGTCGAAGCGGGTTGTTGGCGGAGGGGAAGGAACCCGCAGGGAGTGTCACCTTTGCGCACCATTGCTCCCTTGGTTTTTTGAAATACGACTATTGTGCCGACACCAGCCTGGTCGACCAGGGGAGCCACGAGCTTGCCCTCCTCAGCGAGTTCATCGGTCCATGCCAACGCAACTTGTTCGGCCCCGGCCGTGATGATCACACGATGGTAGGGCGCTTGGGCCGCGCAACCGTCTCGGCCGTCACCGACCACAACCTCGACGTTCGACAACCCGAGCCCCAGGATCCTTTGCCGGGCCGACTCGGCCAGGTCGTGCTCCAGCTCGATGGTCACAACGTGGCCCGTGGCTCCCGTAATTACCGCCAGCAGAGCGGCGTTATAGCCGCTTCCGGTGCCAACTTCGAGTACCTGTTGGCCGGGCTGTATATCGAGCTGTTCGAGCATGATCGCCACGATCGTCGGCTGAGAAACGGAGCTGATCGGCGAACCGTCGGTCGCGTGCTTGGTCATCACGGCATCGTCACGATAGGCGGTCCGCAGGTCGACGTCCGGGAGGAACAGATGTCGAGGGATCTGGCGCATCGCCTTGTCAACCGCACTCGTACGGACAGTGCCTGCCGCCTGCAGGTCGTCGACCATCCGGGCTCGCAGGTCTCCGGCTTCAACGCTCATGAACGCCCACAAGGCCATCCTGTCGGACGGCAGCAGTCGGCGCGTGTCGTGGGGGCAGAGCGGAGCCTCAGATGGGCGCACCCGCTAAGGCCGCGATAATGCCGAGACCGGCGGCGCCGACCAAGGCGGAGACGACGCCGCGCCGAAAAACCAGCACCCACAGGAGGGCAAGAGCCAGGACACCGAGCTGCCAGAGGTGGCTGAGAGCGAGTGTAAGTGGAATGGCCGAACCGGCAATGGCCCCGATGGCAGCTGAACCCGCTCCTGTCAGGAATATCTGTACGCGGCGGTTGGCCCGGATCTGGTCGAAATGCGGCCCGCCCAAGATGACGAACGCGAAGGACGGGCTGAAGGCGCACAAAGAGGCGAGCACACCGGCACCAACCCCCCCGGCTGCGTAACCGACCACGGCGACGGTCTGGACGACTGGTCCCGGAGTGATCTGACCGAGGGCAACGGCACTTAGGAACTGGGCTGATGTCATCCAGTGGTAGGTGTGAACGGCGTCGTGCTGCATGAGCGGGACGATCACGAACCCACCCCCGTAAGAGAGGGCTCCGACCTTGAACCCCAACCAGGCCACCGCACCCAACCCGCCTATCGCTGTCGCATGCACGAGGGCCAAGGGCAGGAAGCCGTAGGAGCGGCCCGGTGTTTTGCGTAAGGGCAGCGTGCGGACGGCGACCTCGATCAGCCCGGCGCCTAGGAGGACCAGGACGAGCCACGGGCCTATCGTGGCGGCGGCCGCCCCGCCGGCGAGGGCGTACAACGCCCAACGGGCCTTTCCGCCGACAGCGGGGCCAGCCCGCCGCCAGCTGGACGGGACGAGGCTGCTGGCCGCCTGCACAGCCACCGCCGGAACTGCGGCCCCGGCGCCGGCCGCCGCCCCGGCGATCGCCAATGGCGGGTGTGACGCCAGGAAAACGACGGAAAGGCCGAGGATCACGATCAGGCCGGGCACTATGAAGCACAGTCCACCGACGAACGCACCGGCGACACCGCGCAGTCGCCAGGCCGCGTAGATCGTCAACTGCGTCGATGCTGGCCCGGGGAGCAGGTTCACCACGGCGATCCCGTCCTCGTACTCGGTGGCCGTCATCCAGTGGCGCCGCTCGACGACGAGCTGACGGAGCAGGCGGATATGGGCGGGCGGTCCGCCGAAGCCGGTACAACCGATGCGGCCCCACTCGCGGGCGATGGTGACCAGCGGTACTCGTTCAACCGTGGGCGTGCTGTCGGCTCCCGCGGGGTCGTTCATGGGCCAAGCGGCTCTGCGCGCACGTGCCTACGTGTTTGGTGGGCATGGGGCTGTTCGGCGCAGATTTGGGCGATGAGGAGGGCAATGCGGTCCTCCAGTTCTTCAGCCGTGCGCTGGAACGCCGGGTAGCTCTCCTTATCCGACCTACCCTCAGCAGCGGGGTCGAGGATGCTCCAGTGGGCTGTGAGGGGCTGGCCGGGGAACTCCGGGCAGATCTCCCTAACCTTGTCGCACAGCGTGATCACCCTGTCGAAACGGGTGCGGGCGAACTTGCCCAGGTACTTGGTAGTGCGGCCGGAGAGGTCGATGCCACGCTCAGCCATGGCTCGCACGGCATTGGGGTGAAGCGTTTTAGGATGACTGCCCGCGCTCCGGGCACGTACGGCGTGGCCAGAGCGCTGCTCGAGGAGGGCCTCGGCCATCTGGGACCTGGCGCTATTACCGGTGCAGAGGAAAAGTACCAGCGGTGCCCGGCCCCGCTGAGGAGCGAGCTTCGGTGCCACCACGTCCGGGTGTGACCGCAGGCCGGGATGCAAGGCGGCCCCCGCGGCGACAAGGAGCTCGCCACAGCGAGCCAATTCGGCCCGATAATAGGTGTCGCGCCGGTCGGCCGAGCTCTTTCGGGCCGTGACGAGGCCGGCGTTGCGCAGTGCGCCGAGGTGATAAGAGACAAGGTTCTGGGGTTTGCCGAGCAGGTCTGTGAGCTCGCCCACTCGCCGGTCGCTGTGCGCGAGCTCCGCCAGCAGTCGCCAGCGTTGGGGATCAGCCAGAAGCTGCAGGACCCGTGGTGGAGGGGCGGAGGCCTGGGCGACGGTCACGATCTGACGGTACATCAGCCCGTTTTGATGCGTCAACCTAGATTGATGGGAACTGGGTAGCTGTGGCTAGCCCGGCGACGGCACAGACTTGTCTTTCCGACGTCGTTTCCTGACGCGACCGACTGACGCGCCAGGCACGTGGGGCCCGGCGCCGTACCGCGGCGCACCGGCGTAGGCTTTCCGCATGAACCTCCACGATCTCCTCGTTTGGACGGCGGAACTGGCCGGGTGCGACTCGATCCCCGCGGACAGCCAGGTCTACCTCGAGGCTCCTGGCGATGTACGGCGTGTCCTGTTCGGGATCGATATCGACGGATCGGAGCTTCTGTACGCCCGCGCCGCCGGGTTCGACGCGGTGATCGCACACCATCCGATGGGCGACCGGGCACGGATGGATTTCGCCAAGGTTGTGCACCGCCAAGTCGACATGATGATCGAGGCGGGGATCCCACGGGATGTGGCGGAGCGGGCCATCCAGCAGCGTCTTGACCGTCCTCATCGCATAGACCACATAAGCAATGTGACCCACACCGTCGACACCGGCCGCCTGATCGGCGTCCCGTTCGCCAACATTCATCTGGCGTGCGACATCATCGGCCGCCAGATGATCATCGAACTGTTCACCGAGCGCGACCACAGCGGGGCAACTGTCGCCGATGCCCTGGCCTGGCTGGACGATTTCCAGGAGATCAAACACGGGCTGACGCGTCCGGAGGTCTGGGTGGGCAGTCCCGGTA
Source organism: uncultured Acidimicrobiaceae bacterium (assembly GCA_963754115.1). Lineage (GTDB taxonomy): Bacteria > Actinomycetota > Acidimicrobiia > Acidimicrobiales > Palsa-688 > Fen-671. The sequence goes on from CAVWFC010000013.1 coordinate 291,987, forward strand.
GTTCGCTCGGGCGCTGGGTGATCGCGATGGCGGGCGGGACGAACGGCGGGTACCCCGTGTTCCGTGAGTACTGGCGCGCCGGGGTCGACACGATATTCGCCATGCATTGCGCGGAAGACGACCTGCAGCGTCTCCGGGCCGACGCGCCCGAAGGCAAAAGCCTGGCGGTGACGGGCCACATGGCCACGGACTCAATTGGCATCAATACGGTTATCGCGGAAATGAACCAGCGGGGCATCGAAGTGACCCGCACGTCAGGGATCGTCGCCCCTGCTACCGCGCCCGTGACATCCGCAGCGCGCGTCTAACCGTGTAGCCCACTCGCCAGCCCGCTCCAGTCAGGGTCGGGCCGCTGTGGCAGCCGGGGAGACGGTCGCCCTGTTACATGAGGCCGCAGAGCGTGGCACATCGGGACGACGGTAAGCAAGGCTCTATGCTGGCTGCTATCTCGACCTCGCACGGTGCAACCTCATCTGGACATGCTTCGTCAGGAGATGCCTTGCTGCCGTCCCTTCCGCACTGGGACTCGCCACCCTCTGACGTGAAGGAAGCGGTCCGGGCGATCAAGGCTGCCATACGGGCTCGGGTCACCGCTTCGGGGCGGAGCGTCGAAGAGGTCTTCGCCGTTATCGAAAACAAGATAAGCGAGCAGGTGGCCGCTATCTCGGTGGCCAAGGGGCGGGGCGAGACGATCTGGCCCGTCGTCGACTACGCAGACATCGAGGCAGGGTCGGTCCCACCGGAGCTATTCGAAAAGCTGCGTCGGCGGGGCTGTCTGGTGGTGCGCGGCCACTTTCCCAGAGAGCAAGCGCTCGCCTGGGACCAGGGGATCGTGGATTATGTCGAAAGCAACGGTTTTTTCGATAGTTACCGCGGGCCCGGTGACGAGTTTTTCTCCAGCGTCGGGTCAAAGCCGGAGATTTACCCGATCTACTGGTCCCCTCCTCAGATGGAGGCCCGCCAAAGCGAACGGATGGCAACGGTCCAGGCCTTTCTGAATTCCCGCTGGACCAGTGAGACCGATGGGGTCCAGTGGTTTGACCCTGGCCGCGACTCGCTTTACCCCGACCGCATCCGTCGTCGTCCTCCCGGCGCTGACTCGGCCGGGCTCGGGCCTCACCTCGACCCCGGGACCCTCGACCTCTGGATGACCGAGCACTACCAGAGGGCGTTCAGGCATTTGTTCGATGGGACTGTCGAGAACTATGACCCCTGGGAGGCGGCCTACCGCACCGCCGCCCCGCCCTACCCCGGGACGACAATGTGCTCTGTCTTTCGGACCTTCCAGGGCTGGACGGCCCTCTCCGACATGGACCATGACCAGGGGGTGCTGCACACGGTGCCGATACCGGAGGCAATGGGCTATTTGCTGTTACGCCCGCTGTTGAGCGACGTGGCCGAAGACGAAATGTGCGGCGTGGCCATCGGGAGAGCAGTTCCTGTAAACGAGATGTGGCACTCGCTTCTCCTCGAGGCTCTGAGCGGCATACCCGATGTCAAGGCCGGGGACACCGTTTGGTGGCATTGTGACATGGCCCATAGCGTGGCCCCGGTCACCGGCCAAAAAGGTTGGGGCAACGTGATGTATATCCCGTCGGCCCCCTGGTGCGTCCGCAACGAGCGCTACGCGCCGGCCGTGCGCGCCGCCTTCATCACAGGGTCGAGCCCCGACGACTTTCCGCCTGAGCACTACGAAAGAGCCTGGGACAACCGTTTCAAGCCAGAGGATCTGAATGCCGTGGGGCGGCGGGGCCTCCTCATGGAGTGACTGCAGGCTCCCACGACTGTTTTAGCCGGGGCTCGCAGACGCGGTCGATTTCGCCCAAGTTACCGCCACATCCATGGTCTCGAAGGTCGGGATAGCCCCGAGTTCGTCGAGTATGCCTGTCCGGCGGGCCATTTCCAAAGCAGGTGTGTGCACGTGGGCAAAGCCGATGTTGATTTGCTGAGCCCGCAGGTGGCTCACGAGCTTGGCCAGGTTTTCGGTGCTCGTAATGTCCAGTTCGTCATTGGCGTCCAGGTCGAGGATGACGCTTTTGACCGGCGGGGATGAGGACGTTACCAGCGATTCGACGGTGTCCTGGATGGACTGGGCGTTTACGTAAAACAGTGGCCCATCAGGACGAAGGACGAGCACGCCGGGGACGGGTTGGGCCCCGGGATGGCGCTGGACGTCGACATAGGCCCCGGGCACGGCAGGGTCGGCCCCAAGTCTCGAGAGGGGCACGCGACTGGCCCGGTATACCACCAGGAGGGTGCAGAACGCCACGCCGATGATTAGGCCCGGCAGTACGTCAAGGACGATGACGCCGGTAAGGGTGACCATGCCGAGCCAGAACTCGCGTCGCACCAGGTGGTAGTAGCGGCGCATCTCGGCCACCTTCATCAAGTGCGAGACGGCGTGGATGATCAACGCCGCTAGCACGGCTTCAGGGAGGTCCTTGAAAAGAGGCGTCAGGGCGATGACGGTAACGAGGCTTAATACGGCGGCCATTACTGACGACAGTTCCGAACGCGCCCCCGCCCCGTCGTTGACGGCGCTCTGCGAGAGGCTCCCACCGCAGGCCAGGCCGCCCAGAAACCCCGACCCTATATTGGCCAGTCCCAACGCGATCATTTCCTGGCTGGCTTCGATCCGGTAGCCGTGCTTGTCGGCAAAGGTCTGGCCGGCGCCGAGCGCCTCGCTGAAGATGACCAGCATCATTCCCACTGCGCTCGGTATCAGGACCCAGAGCTCCGAAATGGTTATGTGCTCGGTGATGACCGACGGCAGCCCGGCCGGGATCGTGCCCACCGTGTCCACACCGTGGTCCGAGAGGTTTGCCGCCGCGCTTACGGCTATACCGGCCACCAGTACTACGAGCCCTCCCGGCACACGAGGCAAGTACCGCTCCAGCACGAACAGCAGTACCAATGCAATAGCGCCGACCGCAAAGGTGGTGAGACTGGTATGACCCAGGTTGGCGATGAGGTGGGCGAACTGGCGAACTGTGTCACCCTCGCCTTTTTTCAGGCCGAACAGTTTCGGGAGCTGGCTGACGGTGACAAAGATGGCCAGGCCGAATATGAAACCTTCCATGACCGGCCGGGACAAGAAAGCAGTGATAAACCCGAGTCTCAATAAGCCCGCCGCCACCAGGATCAGGCCGGTAATAATTATGAACCCGGACGCCAGGACGGCGTAGTCGTGCAAATCCTGAGGGCCAAGCGCGGTCACGGCCGAGAACACCAGGACCGCTGAAGCCGAGGTACCGGCCACGACCAGCTGGCGGCTGGTCCCGAAGATGGCGTATAGCCCGAGCGACGCCAGCAGTGTGTAGAGCCCGGCCTGGGGTGGCAGCCCGGCCAGGCCGGCGTAGGCGATCATTTCAGGGATGAGCAGGCCCCAGATGGTGGCGCCGGCGATGGCGTCAGCAGGAAAGGCCGACCACTTGTAGTGCGGGAGCCAGCTGACTATCGGGACGAGTGCCTTATGCGTTTGTGGTGCTCTTTCGGGAAACGCAGGTGCACGACGAGGGCGTCCAGGTTGTCCTCCACGCAGGCGACGGCCGAGGGGTAGAGCGGCTTCCACTTGGCGATGAAACGCTTGGCTCTTTTGCGGGCTTCGGCCTCAGCGGCGGCGCCGTCGGCCTCGATGCCGTCGAAGATGGCCCAGTAGTCGCGCTTTACCTCGTCTTGGGCATGGCGGGGGACTTTCCCGGCCAGGTTCCGGCAGACGTGAACGGTACAACGTTGGTGCAGGGCGTCGGGGAAACAGGTCTCGATCGCCGCGCAGAGCCCTTTGCCGCCGTCGGAGACGACGAGCAGGGGCGAGCGCAGGCCTCGGTCTTTCAGGTCTTCGAGGAAACCGCCCCACGCCTGAGCCGACTCGGTCGCCCCCGGCCCCAGGCCCAAGAACACGGCGTGGCCGTCGGTGTCGATGCCCCAGGCGGCCAGCACGGGCTCGGCCTTGGCCTTTGGGTGCATCTTGAAGAAACTGCCGTCCAGGTAGAGGTAATCGACCTTCGTACTCGAACAGGTCGCGTCTTTTCCAGGCGTCGAACTCGGCCCGCAGGCGCTGGCAGATGCGGCTGGCGGTCGCCTTGGACACTTTGGCCTCGTCGCCGAAGACCTCGGCCAGCATGGCCTCGATGTCGCGGTCGGAAAGCCCCCGCACCCAGCAGGAGATGACGAGCGTCTCGAGGGCGTTGGTCTTGGTCACCCCCTCGCCGAAGAGCTGGTCGCACAGGGCGGAGTGGGCGTGGCGGAGCTTGGGCCGCTGCACCTCGACCGGCCCCAGGGTCGTCTTCAGGGTGCGGGGCGTTTGCCAGCCGTTGCGGTAGCCCTCGGGCGGACTCTTCGCTGCGGCGCTCGTAGCGGCTCACGGCCGAGCTCGTCGCAGACGACTTCTTCGACCACGCTTTGGAACGTGAGCCGCACCGACAGGCGGGCGACCTGCTCCAACACGCTCAGCAGGTCGGCCTCGGACGAGAACAGGTCGTTGATCTGTGCACGGATGGCTTCGGTAGGCGATACTCGTAGTGCCACGGGTGTAGGTCCTCCTTCTTTGACTTGGTCGTCTTGAAGGAACCTACGCCCGTTGCTTATTTACACCGGGGATTGGACGAGCGCTCCACCGTCCGCCCCAGCGCAGTTCTCCCGGTACTTGTCTCGGCCTTTGGGCCAGCCGACGCCGTCATGGGCTGTGAGCCTAACGCCCGCCGGCGGGTGCACCAGGGTACCCGGGACGTGCCGGCCACCCGCGTACCTCCGGCACCGGCACAGACAAGCGGCGCCCGCCGGGCCTGTTCCAAGGCTCGTTGCGGGCGCCGCCAGTGCGTTCTGTGCGATGCGGTTCTCTACTTGTTATTGGGTGGATGCATCTCAGTTAGTGCCCGGGCTGAACCAGAAGTACTGGTTGGAGCCGCCGTTAGACGGCCACTGGTCGATGGTTGCGCCTTCGAAGAAGCTGGCTCCTTCCACGTCCACGTTTAGCCCGCTGCTGACGCTGGTGATGCCTTCATGGTCGTAGGTGCTCGTGGACCCGATGTTCCACAGCTGGTCAGCGCCCCCGAAGCAGGGGTACTGGACGAGTGGGGTCCCTTCGTCCGTTGAGTTGTTCTCCACCGAGAGGCATTGCCCGCTACCCCGGTTGACGATCTCATAGCCGCTGGCGCCGGGGACAAGGGCCCACTGTTGGTTGTAGCCGCCGTTCCACGTGTAGTCGATGACCGGGGCGTTCGGGGACTGCGACCCACCTGAGACGTCGAGCACGTAGAGCTGTGCGGCCGAGGGATTGACCCATATGTAGTTGTAGCTGTTGTTGATCAAGCCGAACACACTCGTGACCGTGTTGACTATCGTCGTCGGGTTGATACCGGCGGCGTTGAGGGCATTGATGATGCCCTGCTGGTTGTCGCCCAGGTTCTGCAGGATCTGGATTATTTCGTCTATTTGAGTACCGGCGTTCGAGAAGAACTGGGCGATCTGGTTGAACGAGTTGACCACGTCGCTCCAGCTGAGGCTGCCGTCGTAACTGAAGCTGACGGGGCCCAGCTGGTTGCCGCCGGCGGTCAGGTACCCGGACCCCGAAGCGCTAACAGAAACTCCGCTGCTGCCGGCGCTGATCGAGCCCGAGAGCATCCCGCTCACCTCCAACCACGATGGGAGACCGGCGGTAACGGCCAGGCTGATGCCGGCCCCGTTGGCGGTGCTGCCGAGCGCCAGGGACACGTTGGCGCTGAGGCTGTAGTTGCCCGAGCTAACCCCGCCAGAGAACCCGATCTGGACGCCGCTGGTGGGGTTGAGGTGCAGGTGGAACATCGGGTTGTCGATGTTCACGGGGCCGATGCTGAAACTGCCTACCGACACGTCGGCGTCGAGCGAAGGAGGCGTCAGTCCAACCGCCGCGTCGACGTGGACGGGGACGTTGGCGACAACGGCGTCGAAGATGACCGAAATACCGGCCGGGACATTGTCACCGGCCGCCGTTATCCCTCCGAACGGGGCCAGGACCAGCGACGCCTGGTTGATCACCAGTGAATTGACGATCGAGGGGTCGCTCGTGGCGACGGCCAGGGGCGTGAGCGCGGGCTGGCCGGCGGGGCCAACGATCGAGAACGACAGGAGGGGAGCGTCCAGGTTGATGTTGGCGTCGAACGAGATCGTGGTCCCGGGGACCATGCCGATAGCGGTCGACCAGTTGGTGGGCAGGACTATATCGTCGGCTGAAAGGCTGAGCGACGGTGTAGGGATGCCAGTCTCGAACGTTATGCCCAACTTGCCGGCGAAGTCGCCGATATTCAGGCCATTGATGCCGAGGGCGCTCGTCCAGTCCGAAATGCTGAGCCCCAGGCTCAAAGTGAGGCTGTCGAAGTTGAACGACCCGCTGACCGAGACTTCCGCCTGTGAGGAGGCGCTGCCCGGGATTAGTGCCGGCAGTTCGAAATAAGCCGAGCCCGACAGGGATACCTGGCTTTGAGCGCCGACGGTCAGCCCGAGGTCGAAGGAGTTGAGGTAGAGCGCGGTGCCGTTGGTATCGATGACCTTGAGCCCGTTAGCCTGGCTGCCAAAGTTGAGGCCCAGGTCGATGGAGAAGCCGGCGCTGGAGAGGGTGGCCACGCTATGCACTTCGCTCTGCGGCCCCAGGTTGATGCCGATCTGGCTGAAAGCGGAGACAATGTTGGACGGCAGCTCGTAGTCCAGGGAGACGCTGAGCCCGGCGGGGAGATCGAACGTACCTCCCTGTATGCCAAGTGTGGTCGGGTCGAAATTGTCTATTTTCTGGGTGGCGACGTAAACAGCTCCGCTACCAGAAAAACCGAGGCTACTGAGGTCGGGAATTTGCGCTCCCACGACAATTCCGTCCGTACCGAAGGTCGCCCCAACCGGGAAGCTCGGCTGACCATTTACGCCTGTGATTTGCAGCGTGGCCGACGCCGTGACATTGAATTCCTTCTTGGTGACGTCGCCAGTGGCTGTGAGCGATGCGCCGGTGATATTGAAAAGCGCGTTGCCCGGCAGGAGGATACCGGTGGCGGCCGTCGTGACCTTGAAGGTTTGGGCCGTGATGTCGATGCAACCCTCTGCCGTCAAGCTGAGGTTGGCTGGTGTGTAGGAGAAGGACCCTTGCAAGTCAACCCACACGTCGCCGTCGGCCGTGCCGTCAGGGCACGCGACGCCGGACGGTGGTGTGTTGTCGGAGACCTCCAGGTGGCTAACGGATAGGGACGCACCAGCGCCGGCGTCCCAGGTCAGCGGGGCCGTTCCGTTGACATTAGATGTGCTCAGGTCGAAACGGATCTTCCCATCGGTATCGGTGATCGAGCCCGTGAACGTGGGGCTGAGGGTCAGCGAGGGCACGGGCTGCCACATCGGTGCATTCGGGTCGCTCAACGAAAGGGACCAGTTCTTCAAGTCCTTGACCGAGCCGTTCAATACGAGGTCGAAGGCGGAATTGCCCGTCCCAATTTCCAGGGTGCCGGAGACCGTGAGGCCGGTGTCGCTGGCCAGCGTGATTAGAGCGCCCTGCGTGAGCACCACGTTGCTGACGATGGACAGGTCGGATTCGAGCGTCGCCGTGAGTGATGCTTTCACGGCGCCGTCCGAGTACGTGATGCTCCCCTGAAGGGAAAGGGTCGTGCCCGCCAGGAAAGGTACGCCCGACAGGTTGAGGGTGGCGGTGAGGTCGGTGCTCTTGGTCAGCGTGGTCGTGGAGGCGTTCATGACCACGACATCCAGGGTGGCGCCCACCGGATGGGCGCTGGCGACGGACGCGCTGGCATCGAGGCTCAGGGTGTTGTTGGCCACATCGACCGTGACCGTCGTTGGCCCGAAGCTGGGCGCCGGGATCCCGGTGGGCAGGGAGAACGGGAGCGAGGTCACCGCCGGCAGTGTCACTTTCAGGGTGTTCCCCCCGAGGACGCCCGACAACACCGAAGAGGTCAGCGGGACACCGAGGCCCTTTATGAACTTCAAGACTGCGCTCGAGACGGTGTAAGTCTTCGCCGACGGTTGTGGTCTTCGCCGAGGTGGTGGCCTTCTTGGTCGTCTTTACGGGCTGGTTGGTGCTTTCGAATGTGCCTGCTGACGCATTGCCTTTTGCCTGCAGGCTGGTTGGCATGGTGGGAGCGACGAGCGCGTTCGGGGCCAAGGAAGCAGCGGTGGCCACCGAGAGCCCGGCCGGGACCTCGAATGTTTTCCCCGTTGGGGCGGGGAAATTGCTCACATGCGCCGATGACCAGTACACGGTCCCTACCGACCCGGCGGGGCCCATACCGATGTGCGAAAGATCCAGGGGGAAGTCGACCGACAGGGCGCCCGCATTGCTGACGGTCAAGGTCGCATCCGCGGCAACGGCTTTGGCGCCACGAGGTAGCACGGAGACGATCCCGGTGCCGGCCACCGTGCCCGCCACCCCGCCCCGGGCAAGCCGAAGATGACCCGTAAGTGAGCCGTCATTGAGGACCACGCGGTCCGGGTGGCTGGCCAGAGTCAGCGGGGCTGATTGGTCCGAGTTGAGCAGCCCTTTACCCGAGGACAGGTTGAACGCCACGCCCCCGGTGGTCTGCAGCGCCTTGGTGGTCTGGGAGACCAACAGAGTTCCCGTCATGTCGGCCCAGTCGGTACCGTCCACAACGCCGGGTGCGGTGAACATACCGTTCGACGGGAGACGGTCCGAAAGTTCGAAGTTCCCGTCTGTGATCTTCACGCCCGGCACAACCTCCCATACGCCGCTGGCGGCTGCCCGCAAGTCGAAACGGACGGCGCCGAGGGTGCCGGTCAGTGTCCCGTGGAGTGTCGTGGGGAGCCGGAGCCCGGGCAGAATGGCCGAAGGCCTGGTTGAGCCTGCGCTGGGCGAAGCCAGGTGGAGGGACCAATTGTGAGCGTCGAGAACCGTGCCGGCCGCCTTGACGACGAGGGCGCGGCGGGCCGGGCCGAGGGTAACGGCGCCGTCTACGGAGATGCCGCCTGTGCGCAGGAGGCTCAGCTTCGTCCCTCTTGAGAAGACGACATCGCCAGCCGCCGAGGCGGGCGACGACAGGCGGCCCGATAGGGAGACAACCGGGGCCCGTGCTCATCGGCGATCGACCCGCTCAGGACTTCGGTGCTGTTGAAGAGCGAGACCCGGTCCGTGATCTGGCCGGTGACCCCTTTACCATCGGTCAGGCTGGTAGTAGATGCGTGATCGAGCGTGATGGTCACGGACCCTGACGGAGACGCAGAAGTGACCGTCTCGACGTTCGTTTTGGTGTTGACCCTGACCGTGGCGGTGGCGCCTAGAGGCGAGGCAATGCCGTCCGGCAGCTTCAAAAACGGGTGGGACGTGCCCACAGTGAGGTCGAGGGTCTTGCCATCCTTGGTCCCGGTCACCGTCGGGGAAGTACCGAGCGATAGGCCGAGCGTCTTGGTCAGGAACCGGAAAGCGGCCGAGGACTCCCGGTAACTCAGGGTGGTCGACTTCGACTGAGCCGAGTTGACTTGGAGGTGACCGGCGTCCTTCAGGGCGTCTACGGCGGCGATTACGGAGGACGAAGGGGTTTGGGCGCTTGCCGTGCCGAGCGTCTCGAGCCCGGTCCCTGCCACTACAGAAACGCTCAGCAGAAGACTGGTCAATGTACGCGTCAGTGGCCGGCGTCGGCCGCGAGAGCGGCTTGGCCGGACGGTCGGATCGGGGGAAGCGCTGGGGAAGGTACCTGTGGCGTCAGACATGGCGGCAGTTCTCCTTGGAGCCGTAGGGGGGTGATGGAGGCCCGAGGAGCCGCCCGTGAGGGTTTCGCTCGCGTTACCCCTCGGTCAGCCTTGATTGGGCATATTCAAAGCGTCCGCCAAATCGGGCCGACGTTCGAGGGTGTGCGCCGGTGTCTTGGCATGGTGGTGCCAGCACCACCATCCGGTAGTGGCGGGGAGCAACGCTGCGCTCACGCCAGCCGCGCTCGAGCGCCCGGCTCGTCGGTGTCAGTCAGACCGGCTTCCGTCCCGGCGCGTTGGAGCCGCGTTTGGGCCGGCTGTGGTGCCGCGCTCGGGTGAGGCGCGTAGGGGCCAGATCGGTCCCGTACCTCGTTTATTCGGCCGGCGAGTCAGGTCGCCAGCGGCGTGCGCCTCGTCTTACCCCGGTGGCGCGCCCCGGTTGCCGAGCCGGCCCGCCTCCCGGTCCCGCTCGGTCTTTTCCCGGTGATGGGGCCAACATCGGGGCTGGAGGTTGGTATAAGAGGTCGGCCCGTGGTTGGCCAGGGGGTCGATGTGGTCCCACTCGAGGCCATAGCGGCGCCCGCAGCCGAGCTCGGCGCACACCGTGCCCGCAAAGCCGGGCGGGGCCCCGAGCTCCAGGGCGGTCCGCAGTTCGGCCTTGATGTGGCGGCCGAAGTGCTTGACGGTGGCAATGGCCTCCCCGTCGTGGAGGACGGCCTTGATGAAGGCGTCCTCGCTCAGCTCCCGTACCCGCTCCACCGGTAGCGGGCCCCGCCCAAGATGTGGCTTACCTCGCCCGGGTGGGCGTGGCCCCGGCGGTAGGCGTTGATGTCGCAGATAAGCACCAGGTCGGCGCGAGCCGGCCCGCCTCCCCGGTACCCAGCACCAGCTGGGCCAGGGCGTCGGCGGCGTGGGCGGCGTAGGGCTCCTCCGAGCCGGCCCGCCGGGCCGCCGCCCGTACCCGGTCGGTGCCGACCTGCAGGCGGTTGACGATGGGCACGCCCACGTCGGGGCTAAGGGCCACCGAGAGCCGGACCATGCCGTAGCGGTCCCGCCAGGTGTGGCACTCCCGCAGGCGCCGCTGGCGCCGGTACAGCTGGGCGGCGTCGGCGCGGGCCAGCACCCGCTCCCGCACGGCGTCGCGCACGGCTCTTAGGTCAGAGCGCCGGCCCAGGTCGACCAGGTCGTGCTCGGCCCCCGGCACCTCGGCCTGGGCGACGACGATCTCGTGCGCCTGAGCGAGCGACAGCTCGCCCGCCACCAGGGCCTGTTTGGCCTCCGGGCAGGCCTCTACGGCCGTCGCCGTATCCAGCGCCATCCGGGCCTCGCTGGTGGTAGAGCCCATGTGGCGGGCCAGCCACTCGGGCCCAGTGGCAAAGCCCTCGGCCCGGTAGCTGCCTTCTTCTACCGCCCGGGCCGCCACCCGGGCCCGGGCCGCCGCGCACGCCTTTTCGGTTAGGGCCAGCGTCTTTACCACCCGGGCGCACTCGAGGCCCGACATGGCCTCGGGGTCGAGGCAGCGCACGACCTGGCGCAACAGATGGGCCACCTCAAAAAGGCCTTCAACCATAGGCCGTCTCCCTCTTGGGTCTACCTGGAAGGAGAGACCGATAGGAGGCCCGATCTCGAAGGCTGCCAACATGTTAGCCGAACACCCGGCCGACGGTACTGTCTTGGTGTACCACGGCCGGCGCATTGGGGCCACAAGTGAGCCGAACCACTCGACTATTGGCAGTGCTAGGGGCGAACCTCGCCCTCGTCGCCGCGCTGGTCGGTGTTGGAGTGACCGCGCACTCTCTGGCCGTTTTCGGTGAGGGCGCGGACTACCTGGCCGACGCGGCCGCCATCGGCGTGTCTCTGGTCGCCATAAATCTCTCTAGCCGCCTGCCGACGGCGAAGCACCCGAACGGCTACCCGCGTGCCACACGCCTGGCGGCCGCGGTCAATGCGGGCTGGTTGCTCGTCCTCAGCCTCGCGGTCGCCATCACAGCCGCCTACCGGCTCGTGACCGGAGAAGGCCAGGTCCGCGGTCTCCCGGTCCTCGTGGTCAGCGGGGTGGCGGCGGTCGTTATGCTCGGCGGCGCTGTCCTGCTTGGCGGTGGTGAAGACGGTGACCGCCTTGAAGAAAGCCAGGTCGGCCCCGGTGAAGAAGCTGACGATCTCGATCGCACCAAAGACGTCGACCTGAACGTCCGTGCCGTTTTGCTGGATACTGCGGCGGATTCGGCCGCCGCTGCGGGTGTAGCCGTCACCGGCGCCGTCATTTTCATTGTGCACGGGGTTTATTGGCTCGACTCCGCCGTCGCCCTGGTCATTGCCGTCGTCGTCGCTTACCAAGCGCAGCGCCTTTTGTGGCACATCCGCATGGCCCTGCATGCCGCTGATCTAAAAGCGGGTACGGGCGACACGGGAGCCTGGCGGTAGGCAGAGCGAAATGCCGACTGCCAGGTTGCTCGCGGGAAATAGCCGTTACCGGCCTGCGGCCCGCCGAAGCAGCGCACCTCCCCAGCGGGGGAGCTCGATTTTGCAACCGCCTCCGGTGCGGTGGATGGCCGCCTCCTCGTCGGCGAGGACAACCTGCCAGTCTCCCTCGCCCGAGAAGTCGTCCGTGCTCCAGGACGCAAGATCCTGTTCCGCCGGCCCGACGTCGCGGAACACGTACAAAAGATCTCCACCCTCGGCGTCTATGTAGGCGACGGCATCCCAGTCCTCCACCGTCCTCGGTTGGTCGAGCGGGAAGCGGACGCGCAAGCCGCGATGGTCACGCACGGCTTTGTGGTGGTCAACGCAACGTCGTATCAATGCGGCCTCTTCGTCTGACCACGCCGCTATGTCCCCATTGAAGCTCAACGTGCCGACCATTCTGCTGAGCACGCTGCCGGCGTGGGGTTGGGGCCATGCCCCCCCATCCCGGCTCGTCATAGCCATGTTCAAGAACTCCGGCGGGAACCACCGTAACGCCCCGCTCTGGCAAAATCGGGTAACGCTGGGGACGGTCGTGTGATCGCTCAACCACGCCCCGTTCGTTCGTGCCACCATTCCCAGGTCAAGCGACTGCCCACCCCCGGAACAGGCCTCGATATAGATGTCCGGCTCAATTTCGCGCAGGCTCTCGAAGACGCGATAAAGGCCACGGTTGTACAAAAGGCCGTCTTCGGGCACCGTTTCAAAACGCATCCAGCGCAGCGATAGGTCGCGGACCAGGGCTCCGAGCGTTTCCACCGCTAGTCCCACGCCTTCGGCGGACTCGAGACCGAGCCGAGTTCCCTCGATTACCGGGCTCTTACGGTGCGAATCGCCGGAGCCGTACCGGGCCAGGACCTCGTTGGCGGTTGAGGTGCGGATGGTGGACCGGTACAGTTCCGGCGCTAAGCGAGGCAGCTCGGTACCGGGACGTCCCAGCTGGATGCACTGCCACATCCCGAACGCCATCCCGAGCTCGTTGACGCGGGCGCTGAGTGACTTGATGTCGTCGAAGCCGTTCGGGAAGCGGTTGGAGTCCGGTGTCGTCCAGTTGCCGAGGCCATCTTCAAAGCTGTTGGATTTGTACCAGGCGGCATCGAGGCAGAAATACTCGCACCCGAGGGCGGCCGCCCGATCCGCCTGTTTGAGCAGCAAGGGTAGGTCGAACCGCTCGTTTATCCCGAACCAGTGGTCGTAGGAGACCGGGAACGGGGTGCTGCCGACGGGCCGGGCGGCTACTTCGTGACGCAGGTAGCTCCTCCACCGGTCGTCTATGGCCGCCCAACTACTGGCTTCTGTCGAGCAGAAATGAATGGCGGGCAGCTTCTCCGAAGACCCCGGGGCGAGCGTGATAAGGCCAAGGCCCATCCGGCAGGCGAGGGTAAAGCCAGGCGTCGGTTCGCCTCGGAACGTGGACGCCGCCCAGCCCGCCGAGATCTCCCAGGAGCCGGACCACTCGAGGCCAACTTGAAGTGCGTGGAGGCGGTCAGTGCCGACGGCCAACTGAATAGCGGGAGAAAACACGCCGGCGTTGATCCCCCCGATACTTACCTGTTTACTGTGGTCGGCGCTGGCGTGAAGGTGTTCTTCGACAACGAAAGCGCGAGGTGGGTAGCAGGCGTCGTAGTGCCACGACCCGTGCAGGTGACGCGTCCGGGGCAGATCCCGGACGGGGTGGAAAGAAAAGCTGAGCTCGAGAGACCGAGTGACCTCCACGCTGAGACTTCTGCTGCCCGTGTTGGCCAGCTCCATCTCCAGCCGTCCAGAGCGCTCCCCCGTCGGGCGCAGCAGGGCCCGGACCTCGAGCGCTCCTACATTGCCCACGAGGGCACTCCCCGATGGGTGCAACGTGACGGTTGCCGGGGTGCCGTCGACCTCAACGGCACAGCTCGGGTCAGGGTCGAGCCGTTGGGCCAGTGCGGGTACGAGCAATTCGCTCGGCAACGACGAGGCTCCAGTAGCAGCAGAGTAAGACATTTTTCCTTTGTATTACCAGGTCGTGCCCGGGTTATGGGTGGGCGGCTCTTCAGGGTTCAGGGCAAGCTACTGGCTGGCAAAAGCAGCCGCCGCCTCTCGTGCCAGGTCGAATGAAGGGTTCTCCGCTCACATCGATGGCGACGCGCTTCACTGTCCCTCCGGCGAAGGCCCACGGGCTCTGGCCGGGGAGGTTGTCAGTTACCGGTGTCGGCCGAGCGCCCTATGAGCAGCCCGGCGCAGCCCAGGCCAAACTTGCCCGGCTGAGTGGTGATCGCCCCGCTCCCGACTTTCTGTTGCCTTATGTAGAGGCTAAGTGTCCCCCGGGCCGGTATAGCTTCGCCTTCGCGCTCAAACGAGGCGGAGAGCACTACGTGCAGTCCGGTTTCGAGTCCTTGATGTCAATGTTGATCACGCCGTCAAAGGGCTTGTTCATCTCTACCTCCGGGCGCCTGGGCCGTGCTCGCTAGCGGAGCCTAGCGCCGTGGCCGGTAAGGCTTGTCCTGCCGAGCGAGACGATCCTGTACCCCCGGGCCACTGTTTTGGCGGGTTACGCTGGGTGCCGTTTGGGTGGAGGTGCTGTTGTTGCATAAGCCTGTGGTCACCCTGGCACCGGGCCTGCCCCGCTCGCCCGGTGTTTATTTCCTGCTCGACCGCCGCCAGCGCCTTGTCTACGTGGGCATGGCAGCCGACTTGAACCGGCGGTTACATGCTCACGCCCGTTCGGGCCGCTGGCGCCAGGTGGGTGGTTACCGCTACGAGATGGCAGGCTCGGTCGTGTCGGCCCTGTTGAGGGAGGCCGACATCCTGGCTGCGCTGCGCCCCCGATGGAACAAGGCGCACATTGATGACTACTTCAGCTACGTAACGCTGGCGCCCAGCGGCCTGAAACTGGGCGCCAGCGGGAGCTACGGTTGCTTCCCTCATCTCGGCCGGGGGGCCGTGTCGGAGGCTGGTCGCGCCTGCATCGACGGTTTCGACGCGCTCAACCGGATCCTCAAGATGAGCAAGGTCGTGAAGATCACAGGGCCATCCAGTGAGCTGGCCCATGACTTCCTGGCGGGGCAGAGCGACCGGCTCGTGCGCCAGCCAGTCGATGTCGACCAGCCTCACGTTGCCCTCGGGGCCCGGAAAGACCAGCAGGCGGCGGCCCGCTTTTATAGAGCGGGCCCGAAAGCGGTCCGCGACCTTCGCCTGCGGCACGGCGGGCAAGGTACCGTCAGCAGGGAACAGTTCGTTACCTGGGTCACCCAGGAGGTGAGGGAGATGCTGCGCGACCGACCCGACGAGGCCTACAAATGAGGATGAACCTCCCGCCGCTGCCCGCAGCGGGCACAGAGTGGACAAATTGGCCCACTACATAATTTGAAAAGGGCGGCCGCGTTAGCTGCCGCCGTGACCGTCATATTCGGCTTCTCGTCAGCCAACCCTGCGACTGCCACCTCGTTGGCATCCTCGGTCTGGTCGGTTGTGCCCACCCCTTCCCCGGGATCTTCTTACAGCGTGCTCTCGGACGTGTCATGCCCGTCCCGGGATGCCTGCATCGCGGTCGGGACCTCCCATGCGGCCGGCTACTCGATGTTCGGGGAGATATGGGACGGCGAGACCTGGGCGCTCCAGCTCATCCCCACGTCGACAGCCGCTGAGATGGGCGTCCTCTCGGGGGTCGCCTGCGTGTCCAAGGACGCCTGTACCGCGGTCGGCTATATCGAGGAGCCGAGCGGTTCGACTTTGCCGCTGGTGGAAGCGTGGGACGGCACGGCCTGGACCGAGCAGCCGGCACCGGTGCCAAACGGGTCAACTAGCAGCGTCCTCTCGGCCGTCTCCTCCGCGTCAAAGGTTGCGTGCGTAGCGGTCGGGTCCTCGGACGTCAACCCCGCGGGCGACTACGTAACTCTGGCCGAGGTCTGGGACGGCACATCGTGGACGGTCGAGTCGACACCCAACCCGGCTAAAGCGAGCCAGCTTCTGGGAGTCTCGTGCAGCGAGGCCAGTGCGTGCATTGCCGTTGGTTCCTGGCAGAAGCCGCCCCCGATGGGCCCACGAGCCGGGAGCAGGCTGCTGGCCGAGGATTGGAACGGCACGGTCTGGGCCATCGAGAAGACCCCACCTCTGGCGTCATCCGCATTTGGTCAGCTATCGGGGGTGAGCTGCCCGTCGGGTGTCGCCTGCCTGGCCGCCGGCTACTCTGGCCTGCCGGGAGCAGCCGTCCCTATTGTCGATATTTGGGATGGCAGTACCTGGACGGCCGAGGCCACGCCAGGAGTTGCGGGCGCGGCGGCAACCCAGCTGTACGACGTCTCGTGCCCGTCCGCCAGTGCGTGCACGGCGGTCGGAGCGGCCAACTTTGCCAACAGAGTGCAGACGCTCGTCGAAGCGGGCAGCGGCGACATGTGGGCAAGCCAGCCGACTCCGGGCCCCTCCGTAAACAGTTTGTCCGCCATCTCCTGCGTTTCTGGTACGTCGTGCACGGCGGTCGGCTATTCCTACGACCGCAAGGATGGCTCCTACGTCCCCCTGGTCGAAGCGGAATAGGACCCCTGTCGCCAGGGCCGGCCGCTCCACAGGTCACTCTCGATGTCACATTTTGCTCCTCGTCCCGGTCATACGAGCCGACGCCATCAACCGAAAACAAAGCTCTCAACCTCTACCAAAAAAGGAGACGACCCGTGCCTCTACAGGCGACCGCAATAATGCTCGGAGTCAGGGACCTGGCCCGCGCCAAGAGGTTCTACGCCGAAGGCCTTGGGTGCAAGATCGAACAGGACTACCCCAACTTTGTGTCGTTGTACCTGGGCAACGGATCCTCGTCGCTCGCCCTGTACGAGTGGGAGGCGGCCGCCCAGGATGCCGGCGTCTCCCCGGAAGGGTCGGGTTTCAGGGGTGCCTCGTTCCATTTCATTGTCCCGTCGAGAGAGGAGGTAGACAAGGTCATGGGGGAGGCCGTCGCTGCCGGCGGAGGTGTCGTCAAAGCGGCCGCTCCGGCCCAGTGGGGCGGTTACTACGGTTACTTCAGTGACCCGGATGGCTACCTCTGGAAAGTGGCGACAAGTTCCTGACTGGAGCCAGGCCCGCCCGCAAGAGCCAGGCTCCAAGGAACCCGCCCACAAGAGCCAGGCTCCAAGGAACCTGCCTCGAGGAACCGGGCTCCAGGGACCTTTGCCCCGGTTGCCCCTGCGCACTTGCGGCAAAGCAGCCGTCCGGGGCGCAATGCGTACCGGGGTAAGGTGACGGGCGTTGCCGGGTCCTGAGGGGCTGTCCGTTCGCGAGCTGGCCCAAGACGAGCTGTCCGCCGCGGACCGCATCTTTCGAGTCGCGTTCGGGACGTTCCTCGGCGTCCCCAACCCGGAGGAGTTCGGCGGTGACGCCGACCTCGTGCGTACCCGGTGGAACGCGGATCCGGGCGCCGCCCTGGCGGCTGTCCTCGACGGCGAGCTGGTCGGTTCGAACTTCGCCGCCAACTGGGCCAGCGTCGGCTTCTTTGGTCCCCTTACCGTGTCGCCGGAGTTCTGGGACCGCGGTATCGCCCACTGCCTCCTCGACGAGACAATGGTGCTGTTCGAGCGTTGGGGCACTCGTCATGTCGGCCTGTTCACGTTTGCGCAGAGCGGCAAACACGTCGGCTTGTACCAGCGGCACGGCTTTTGGCCCCGCTTCCTGACGGCCGTCATGTCCAGGGACGTGGAGCCGCCGCCCGTCCGCGAGCCGTTCACGCTCGTGTCGGCGGTGGCCGAAAGTGAGCTGCCGGGTGTACTTCACGAGGTCCGTGCCCTGACCGACGAGATCTACCCCGGCCTGGACCTGACCCGCGAGATCGTGTCCGTACGGCGCCAGGGGCTGGGTGACACGGTGCTGGTCGACGACGCCGCCGGGCTACAAGCCCTGGCCGTCTGCCATGTGGGTGCCGGGACAGAAGCCGGCGCCGGCAGCTGCTACATAAAGTTCGGAGGCGTGCGGCCGGGCCCGGGGCGGCCCGGGGGTTCGCCCGGCTGGTCGGCTCGTGTCATGCCCTGGCTTACGACCGGGGGGCGTCAGACCTGGTCGCCGGGGCGAACGCCGGCCGCGACCGGGCCTGGAGAGACCTCGTCGAGCAGGGATTTCGCCACCAGTTCCAGGGCGTGGCGATGCACCGCCCCAACGAAGATGGTTACAGCACGAGCGATGGGTACATCATCGATGACTGGCGCTAGTGCCCGCATTTAGCCGGTGGGCTGTACGAGTCACGGCCCCACCGATGCGCAACCGCCACTTACCACCTGTTTGCTGGCTGATCGGGGCCAGGGGCTTGCTTGCAGCCGCGTCGGCTGTCGTCTGAGGAAGATATCTCCCTCAATTAACTTGTCAGTTACATAACCAGATGGTAAAGTAAGGGACGTGACCCTCGTGGACGCTCCCTTTGACGCCAGGCTCGACGCCACGTTCGCCGCCCTGGCCGACCCGACCCGGCGAGCTATCGTCGGTCGCCTGGCCACCGGTGATGCTACGGTCAAGGAGCTGGCGGCGCCGTTTGCCATGTCGCTGCCTGCCATCTCGAAACACCTCAAGGTGCTCGAAAAAAGCGGGCTTATTTCTCGGGGCCGGACGGCGCAGTTCCGGCCCTGCCACCTCGAAGTGGACCTGCTCGATGGGGCGATGAACTGGATCGCCACCTATCGCCGCATCTGGGGGGAGCGCTTCGACAAGCTCGACGAGCACCTGTGGGCTATTCGGAGAGAGCCGGCCCCGCCGTCAGGACCGTTAGAGAGCCCCGGCAATGGTTGAACCTCACGCCCCCCGGGAAGGTCGGTCCGGGACAGCCGAACTCACCTTCACCCGGGTGTTCGATGCCCCGCGCCAGCTCGTTTTCGAGTGCATGACTCATCCCGAACACCTGACCCACTTCTGGGGGCCAGCCGGCGTTAGCGCGCCGCTGGACCGCATCAAGGTCGACCTTCGTCCGGGCGGGGTTTTCGAAACGGTCATGGTAAACGACGCCGACGGCAGCGAGTACGGGACCAGGGCTGTGTTCGAAGAGGTCCGGGAGCCGGAACTGCTGGTGTGGACGGAGCTCCATAGCGGCATGAGGGTCACTGCCCGGTTCACCGACGTCGGTGGCAGCCGGACGGAGGTCCACATCAGTCAGGTGAACGTGCCTCGCCCGCTCCTCAGTCCTGAGGCCCAGGCCGGCTTCCTCACCTCCCTCGACCGCTTTGCCGGCTATCTCGTTTGGCTCCTGTCCAGCCCGGGACCGCGCTGACGCTCGAGTAACTTCAGCAACCCGAACGCGAAAGGAAAAATTGAAATGGAAGAAGTTAAGTCGGCTGACGGCACGAGGATCGTGTACGACGTCGTGGGTGACGGCCCAGCGCTGGTGGTCGTCGACGGTGCGCTTAGCACTCGACGAAGCAATTCCAGGCTTGAGTTTGTCGAACTGCTAGCACCGCACCTTCGTGTCTATAGCTACGACCGCCGCGGGCGGGGCGACAGCGGCGACACATTGCCTTACAGTGTCGAGCGCGAGGTCGAAGACGTCGAGGCCGTGATCGAGGTAGCGGGTGGGAGCGCCAGCCTCTATGGTCATTCATCGGGTGGGTGCCTGGCCCTCGAGGCGGCGCGTACCCTTCCTGACAAAGTCGAAAGAGTGGTCGTGTACGAAGCTCCTTACGACGACGACCCGGACGTCCAGCCAGGTTGGCACGATTTCCTCGACAAACTCACGGACGCGTTGGCGGCGGGGCGGCGCGGCGACGCCGTTGCCCTCTTTATGCACTACCTGGGGATACCGGCACAACAAGTGCAAGCGGTCCAGCAGTCGCCGGCCTGGCCGGGCCTCGAGGCCGTCGCCCCCACCCTCGCTTACGATAACGCCGGCATAATTGGGCCGAGTAGAGCAGTTCCCGTTGACCGGCTGGCCAAAGTACAGGCACCCACCCTGGCCATGTACGGGACCTCGAGCCCTCCCTTTATGGAAAGGGCAGCCCGTACGATCAGCGAGGCCGTGCCAAGCGGACGGCTTATGGCGCTGGCAGGACAGACGCATCAGGTTGACCCCGCCGCACTTGCCCCTTTACTTATCGAGTTTTTGGTGGCGTCGCCGTCTCGTTAGGCTGACCGGGAGCCGCTAACCGGGATTTCGAGAGGTGGGCTGGATGGCATGCAAAAGTGGACCACTTCCCGACAGAGGAACGCCCACCGACCTCGTGATAACCTTTGACGACCCCGGCGCGCAAGACGTTCAGTCGCTATTGCGACAGCACCTGGAGTTTGCCCGCCAGACCAGTCCTCCGGAACATGTCCATGCGTTGGACATTACCGGTCTGGTCGACCCGGCCGTTACCTTCTTTAGCGCCCGGCGATCGGGAGCCCTCCTCGGGGTGGGAGCGCTCAAACGTCTCGATGACACACACGCGGAGCTGAAATCGATGCACACGAGCGCCGCGGCCCGGCGTCAAGGAGTGGGCCGGGCCATGGTGGTGCATATTCTTTCGTTCGCAGCCAGTTCGGGGTACCGGCGGGTAAGTCTCGAAACGGGTGCCATGAGTGCCTTTGCTCCGGCTCGCTCGCTGTACGCGAAAAGCGGCTTCGTAGAGTGCGAACCTTTCGCTGACTACACCGTCAATCCCTACAGCACGTGTATGACAATTACTCTCACCGACGGCCCCGTCACCGACGGCGACGGTTATGAGAAGCCTTCAGGCCACTAGTTCAGCCACCGTCCGCAGGGCGCCAAATGGTGGGGGACCGGTGTCCCCCTGGGTGGAATCCGATCGGCCAAACCAGGAGAGTAGTAGCGATCGACTCGCGCCAGGCGGCGATGTCGTCGGCGATCTTTTCTCTTGGCCCTACCAACGCCACTTCCTCGACAAGAGAGGTGGGGACGGCGGCGACCGCGTCTTGCTTGTGACCGTCGAGGTAGAGCTGCTGGACTCGGCGCGCCGCCGCCTCGTAGCCCATGCGAGCGAAAACGTTGAAGTGGAAGTTCATATCGCGAGCGCCCATGCCACCGATATAGAGGGCGAGCATCGGCTTGACGGCGGCGGCCGCCCGCTCGACGTCGTCGTCAACCCGGACCGGACAGGAGGCGATGACCTCGAAATCCTTCGCCGACCTGCGGGCGCCCGGCCGGCCGAAGCCCTCCGCGAGGGCCGCGCTGTACTCGTCCATGCGCCGCGGCGAGAAAAGGAAGGGTAGCCAACCGTCGGCGATCTCGGCCGCCAGGGCAACGTTTTTCGGCCCTTCGGCGGCCAGGACGATCGGGATGTCCGGGCGAAGAGGGTGCACGATGGACCTGAGGGGTCGCCCGAGGCCTGTCCCACCCGGGTACGGCAGCGGGTAGTGAGGGCCTTCGTGGGTCACCGGGGCCTGGCGGGCCAGTACGTCCCGGACGATGGCGACGTACTCCCGGGTGCGCGCCAGGGGGCTGGTGAAGGGTTGGCCGTACCAACCCTCGACAACCTGAGGACCTGACACGCCCAGCCCGAGCACGACGCGGCCACCGGTCAGATGGTCGAGGGTGAGGGCCGCCATCGCTGTCGCGGTAGGAGCCCGGGCGGACAGCTGGCAAATCCCCGTCCCGAGGCGCATTTTCGTTGTCCGAGAGCCCCACCAGGCCAGGGGCGTGAGGGCATCAGACCCATAAGCCTCTGCCGTCCATAACGAATCGAAGCCGAGCCGCTCCGCCTCGTCAACCAGCTCCGGGGTACCGGGTCGGGGCCCGGCTCCCCAGTACCCGAGCTGCAGACCGAGCTTCAGCTCGTTGACCATTTCAGCCGCTCCTCGGTTTCACGAGTGGCACTAGGCAGGGTCGCGCCTGAGCCTTGGTGGCAAGAGGAGCTCGGCGATCCAGCTGAATAGCGCGATCAGGAAACCGCCGAAGACGGCGGCACCGAAACTGTCGACGGCCAGATGGCTCGACAACCAGGCCGTAATGGCGAGCAGCGCGGCGTTGACAATGAGCAGGAACAGCCCCAGCGTGAGGACGATGAACGGGAGGCTGAGAAGGCGGAAGATCGGCCCGAGGATCATGTTGACGACCGAGAAAATGAACGCCACCCACACGTACCACCCGAAGCCGCCGTAGACGTGGATGCCGGGGACGATCGCCGCCACCGCGCCGATGATCGCGGCCAGGACCAGCAGGCGTACAGCTATGCGGAGCAGAATCCCGAGACAACCGGGCCGGCTCCTCAGCTCGCTCATCGGCCGTGATCCTAGGGGGTCGGGAGGGCTAAGCCGTCACCTTGCCGGCACGCTCGGGGTTGAAGCGTTCAAGATCGCGAATCCGCGGCCGATGTAAGTGGGGTGAACTGCCAGGTCTCGCGCCACGCCGACCTGTTCACGGCCGGCGACGGCACGTCAAACGGATCCGGCGGCGCTGGATCTTGCCGCTCTGGCCAGGGCACTGACGAGCTCCGGTCGAGCGCTGCTGCGCCAGCCCCGGCCGCTTCGTCCAGGACCTGGCTATGGTTCCTGGTTTTCGAGGCCGTCGTTGCTCTCATCTACTTCCCGTTCGGTACCCCGTCGGGGACGCCGCGCCTCCTCGGTGACGTGCCCTGGATGGAGTGGCCGGGCCAAGTGCCGGCGTGGTCCGTACTCGGGCTTTCAGCGGTCGCCGCCATTGCCTACGGGGCCCGGCTCCACCGTCCCAGGACTCCCCTTGCCTGGTGGTTCATGGGATCTGGAGTCTTTTTGTTCGTTACCGGGGACACGATCTACAAGTTTTGGCACCAGGTCATGGGCCAGCAGGCCATCCCTTTCCCGTCGTTCATCGATGCCATCCACATCGCGATGTACCCCGTGCTGGCCGTCGGGCTGCTCCTGCTGGCCCGCTCCCGATTGCCGGGCGGCGACCACGCCAGGCTGCTTGACGGCCTGATCATCACCGTTGGCGTGGCTCTGTTGTCGTGGATCTTCCTGATCGGCCCAACGTCACCGCCCCCGCGGGCCTCCTTGTCCGCCTCACTGCATCGGCTTACCCGATCGGGGACATACTCCTGCTGGCCATGCTGGCGCACTTGTGGAGCGCTGGCAGATTGCGCAATACGGCCGGCCGTCTTCTGGCCATCGGCACGATCGGCACCCTTGTCGCTGACTCCCTCTACGGGTTGGCAGGCCTCCACCCCGGATGGGACTGGCACGACGGCAACCCCTTCGACTTCGGCTGGGTCCTGTTCTTTAGCTGCTGGGGGGCGGCCGCCCTCCATCCCTCGATGCGCGACCTTTCTGAACCACGCCGGCGGGCGTTGCCAACCACAAGCCGGCCCAGGCTCACCGTCCTCTGTGCCGTCTCGCTGATCGCCCCGGTCGTTTTACTGGTTGAAACCCTGGGGGGCCAACCGCCGGACGCACCTGCAGTCGCCGGTTTCGCCGCAGTCATGTTCCTTCTCGTTGTCCTGCGCATGTCCGGGGTCGTGCGGGCGCACCAGCAGGCCGTGGCCCGGGAGCAGGTACTGAGGAGGGAGGCGGCCGAACTCGTAGGGGCGCCCCGACCGCAACGGGATCCACCATGCGACGATAAGTGCCGTGAGCGAACTTGTCGCCGGCGGGGCCGAGGTCTCCTCGATAAGCCTGGCCCTGGCTACCGGGGACGGCCTCTTCAGGGTGGTCGCCAGTTCGGGCGGATCGGCGGGGGACCGCGGCATCGACCTAAATGCTCTTTCTGGCACCGTTGCCAAGAGCCTCGAGTCCGGGCAGGCCGTCCGCTGTAGCGCGTCAGACGCCGAGGCTGGTCGAGCGGACGCCGGCGCCGCCCCGGACGCCCTCGGGAGCCTGTTTATTTGTCCTCTGGTCACCGCCGAGGAGCTGAAAGGGATCATCGTCGTTCGCAGCCAGGCCGAACTTCCCGTCGACCTGACCAGTGCGCTGGAGACCCTGGCGGCCCAGGTCGGGTTAGCCCTCGACCGGGAGGTGCTGACAGAGGCGTTTCACTCTCAGCGCAGCGAGGCCCGTTTCCAGACCCTCGTCCAGAGCGCTTCCGATGTAATCCTCATCGCTCAGCCCGACACGACCATCATGTACCAGACTCCCTCGGCTCAGCGCATCCTTGGCTACGAGCAGTCCGTGCTCGAAGGCGTCCGCCTCACGTCGTTGTTACACCCCGATGACCGCGAAAAAGCGGTGGCCGCTTATGGCGGCGTGGCGCGCGGGGCGGGGGCGTCGGTCACGGCCGAGTGGCGCGTCCAGCACGGTGACGGGACATGGCGCCATGTCGAGGTCGTGGCCAACAACCTGCTTGGGGACCCGACGGTAGAAGGCATCGTCCTCACACTGCGAGACGTGACAGAACGCAAGGGCCTCGAGGAGGAACTGAAGCACCAGGCGTTTTATGACGCGCTCAGTGGCCTGGCCAACCGGGCTCTGTTCCGGGACCGTCTCGAGCACGCCCTTGAACGAGCGGCCCGGTCCCTGTCGTCATTGGCCGTCCTGTTCCTGGACCTCGACGACTTCAAATTGATCAACGACAGCATGGGCCACGCGGCTGGTGACGAACTGCTGGTCGGTGTTGCCTCTCGACTGATGGGGTCGCTGCGCTCCGGTGACACGGCGGCTCGTTTCGGCGGGGACGAGTTCGCCGTCCTTTTGGAAGAAACCGACGAGGGTCGTGATGCGTGCCAGGTGGCGGAGCGGATCCTGGCCGACCTGAAGGCGCCCTTTTGGGTGAAGGACCGCTCCGTCGCCATCCACACCAGCATTGGCGTCGCCTTCAGTAAATGTGGCAACGAGGGGCCGGCCGAAATATTACAAGCGGCCGACGTGGCCATGTACGCCGCCAAAGCCCGCGGCAAGAACTGTTACGAGGTTTACCGGCCCGCCCTGCAAGCGGCGGTCAGCGAACGGCTCGAGCGGACGGCCGAGCTGCAAAGGGCAGTGGCTGACGGGCAGTTCGTCCTGCACTACCAGCCGATAGTCAGCCTCAATGGAGCCAACTCGATCGGCGTTGAAGCGCTCGTAAGGTGGGAGCACCCGGCGCGAGGGCTGCTATCGCCGGGGGAGTTCATCGGCCTGGCGGAGGAGACCGGTCTTATAATCCCGATCGGCCGATGGGTACTGGAGGAAGCCTGCCGCAAAGCGCAGGCGTGGCAACGAGAACACGTCCTGGCCAGGCTGAGGATGAGCGTCAATATCTCGGCTCGGCACTTCCAGCACGAAGGCATCATCGAGGACGTCTCCAATGCGCTGCAGGCGTCCCGGCTCGACCCGGCCTGTTTGGTCCTGGAGATAACCGAGAGCGTGCTGGTCCACGACGTCGAATCGGTTATCTCTCGCATGCTCGAGCTGAAATCGCTCGGCGTGGGGTTCGCAGTCGACGATTTCGGTACGGGCTATTCGTCTCTCAGCTACTTGAAGCGTTTCCCTATTGACATCTTGAAAGTAGACAAATCTTTCGTCGACGACGTCGGCGACTCGGACAGGGCCGCCGCCCTCGCCAAGGCGATCGTCCAGCTCGGCAAGTCCCTCAACCTGGACATTGTGGCGGAAGGGATCGAGAGAGCTTGTCAGGTTGACGGGCTCCTGGCTCTCGGGTGCATGTACGGGCAAGGATTTTTCTTCGCCCGCCCACTCCCCGCCGAAGAAATGGGACGACTTATCCCCGTGATGGCGTCTGGCGAACTCGTCGCCCGGGCAATAGCGGCAGAGGAGGTCGTGGCGTGACGGGCTGGGTCAGGTACGACGACTCGGGGCACCTCGACGAGCGCCAGGCCGGCTAACCCACTAATCAATCAATTGGCCATGGAGATATGAGTCGTAAGCCGACAGGTCCAGCAACCCGTGCCCCGAATAGTTGAACAGGATAACCCTCTCGGCTCCTTCTTCTTTCGCCGCCAACGCCTCGTCGATCACCGCCCTGATGGCGTGCCCGGTCTCGGGGGCCGGTACCGTACCTTGTGTGCGAGCCCAGGTCACGGCGGCCTCGAAGGTCTTGGACTGAGGGTACGCCACTGCCTCCATCCTCCCCGAACGCACGAGCGCCGAAATGATGGGAGCGTCTCCGTGGTACCGCAGGCCCCCCGCGTGGATGGGCGGGGGGACGAAGTCGTGCCCGAGCGTGTACATCAACAGCAGCGGGGCAAACCCGGCCGTGTCGCCAAAGTCGTACTCGAAGCGGCCGCTCGTGAGGGTAGGACAGGAGATGGGCTCCACGGCCATGAGGCGGACGCTCGGGTCGGCCACAAAGGGCAGGCTGATCCCGCCAAGGTTGGACCCGCCGCCGCAACAGCCGATAACCACGTCCGGCCGGTCCTCACCCGCCATGGCCAGCTGCGCCTGTGCTTCCTGGCCGATCACCGTTTGGTGCAGCAGTACATGGTTGAGCACGGACCCGAGCGAATAGTGGGTATCGGGCCGGCTGGCGGCATCACGCACGGCGTCGCTGATGGCCGTGCCCAGAGACCCAGGGTGCCCCGGGTCGTCCACCGGGCTCGGGACAACCTCGCCCCCCCAGGTTTCCATGAGCACGCGGCCTATAGGGCTTTTGCTCGTAAGACGCCCGGACCATGTACACCTTGCATTGCAGCCCGAAGAAGGCTGACGCAAAAGAAAGTGCGCTGCCCCATTGGCCGGCGCCCGTTTCGGTGGTGAGCCGTTCGATTCCCTCGGCCTTGTTGTAGAACGCTTGCGGCACGGCCGTATTGGGCTTATGGGAACCGGCAGGAGATACGGACTCGTCCTTGAAATAAATGCGGGCGGGCGTGCCGAGGGCTTGCTCGAGACGGGTGGCGCGTATGAGGGGGGTAGGGCGCCATAGACGAAGGACGTCGAGGACTTCCCCGGGAATATCGACAAACGGCTCCCTCGTCACCTCCTGCGCGATCAAGGCCATAGGGAAAAGGGGCGCCAGGTCGTCGGGCCCGAGGGGTTCTCGTGTGGCCGGGTGCAGTGGCGGCTCGAGCGGCGCCTCCAGGTGCGGGACCACGTTGAACCACGTGGTGGGCAGTTCCGGTTCGGGCAGGTTCCAGCGCATGTTCACCCCTACTTGCCGACGGCGTTCCTGGAGCTAGAGCATCGCATACGCCATGTGTGGACGCTATTGCCCCGCCGCCCTTGGGGCACAGCGCTCGGGAACTGTGCGCAAGTGCTGCCTTTTCCATATGGTGTTCCCTATGGTGGGCCGGTACAGAGCTAGTGCTGCCTCCAGGAACGTTTGCCAGGTTGCTTGCCGCAAGCACCCTTGTCGGCGCTTCCAAGTTAGGGTGCGCAACCAGGCAAACGTTGCCTGTCGTGGCACTAGAAGCGCCGGTACCGAGTTAGAAGGGAAAGCAATATGGACGACATTGACATCGTGCACCGCATCGGCCAACTCAGTGAAGAGGAACACAGCCTCGAGCGGTCGCATGAAGGGCAAGAACTCTCGTCTCAAGAAGTCGACAGGCTTCGCCAGATCGAAGTCGCTCTGGACCAATGCTGGGACCTGCTCCGCCAGCGCCGTGCCCGGCGGGCCGCCGGCCAAGACCCTGACGAGGTCGAGGTAAGACCAGAAAGCGTGGTGGAAGGGTACCGGCAATGACCAGGGGGTACCGGCAATGACAACAGGGTCACGTACGGTAAAGGCAGGCGCCCGTCGCCGGGAGCTCCCGACCTGGCGCCAGTGAAGAAGCTGGCCGACTATGGCCGCGACGACCACCCTGCGGACGATCCCGAACGTGCCCAAATAGCCTGGGCGGTGGCCGCAATAGACGATTGCGCGGAGTGTGACGACCTTCGCGTCGAGTTGACGGTCGAGGAGGTCGGTCGCCCGGGGGCCGGACTGGTTGCCCACCTATCGCCGGAGACGGCCAGAGGTCTCATCCGCGCCCTGGGCGCAGCCCTCCGTGACATTGGCGAGGCCCCCTAAGGCCGTGCGGCTTCGTTTAGTTCCCCTCGTCGGGGCCCTGCTTTTGGCTGTGTCCACGTTCCTTTTTGCCACCCCTCCCGGGGCCGCAAGCGCGGCCCCGGCGGCCCGGTTCGCGGTCTCGCCGGCGGGGCCAAGGCCTTCCACGGCAGGCTGTACACGCAACCTGCCCGAACGGCTCCGGAGCACAGAGGGGGCGGGGCAGTTGATCATCGTCGAGGCCACGAACTTCACTACTCCCGACGCGCGAGGTATCCCTGTGGCAGCGCGACGGGCAGTGCTGGGCCGCGGCGGGAGGCCCCTGGAACGGGCTCATAGGTGAGAACGGTTTCTCCAACCACCACCGGGAAGGTGACGGCACCACCCCCACCGGTATGTACCGGATCGGGCCGATCGTCTACGGGAACGCCCCGGATCCCGGGGTTCACGGGCCTTATCACCGGCTTGTCTGCGGCGATTGGTGGGACGAAGACCCGACCTCGTCGACCTACAACACGTTCCAGCACGTCCCGTGTGGTCAGTCACCGGCGTTCGGTGGGGGCAGCGAGGCCCTGTGGACCGAGACCACCTACTACCCGAGTTTCGCCGTAGTCGAGTACAACACGGGCCCGGTCGTACCGTACGCAGGTTCGGCCATATTCGTTCACGCGGACACCGGTTCCCCGACCACGGGCTGTGTCAGCATCCCGCTAGCTCAGCTGGACGATTTCTTGAGGTGGCTCGACTTCAACCGCCTGCCAACGATCGTGATGGGCCCTGACAGCGAGCTGACCAGCTTCTGAGCGGCTTGACGGGTGGGCCGAAGGCGGGCCGTTCTCGAAGCCCCGGGGAAGTTAGCCACCCAGAGCGGGTAGACAGGAGATATGACCACGCCCTGCCCCGCTGTCGACGGCTCGAGCGCGAAACTTCAGCGCTTCGACGGGCCGCCGCCAATGTGCATAGACGTCGCCAAGCGTTACACCGCGGAAATGGCCACGTCAAAGGGGAATATGGTCATTGCGCTCGACCCGGTAGCGGCACCCAGGACCGTTAACAGCTTCGTTTTCCTGGCCCGTTACCACTACTACGAGGGCATCGTTTTTCACCGTGTTATCCCTGGCTTCGTCCTGCAGGGCGGCGACCCCACCGGGACGGGGACGGGCGGCCCGGGCTACAAGTTCGAGGACGAATTGCCTCGCCCCGGGCGCTACGAGATCGGGTCCCTGGCCATGGCAAACGCGGGGCCGAACACCAACGGGAGCCAGTTCTTCGTGATCAGCGGCCCAGACGGGGTTCGCCTCCCGCCGCAGTACTCGCTGTTCGGCAAGGTGGTAGATGGCCTGGACGTGGTAGCCACCATTGACGCGCTGGGGACGAAGGCGGGCAAACCTAAGGAGCTTGTGACGATCGCTTCGGTAACCATCAAAGAGGGCGACTGAGCTTCGCGGAGGAGGCTTCTTGTAAGTTTTGGCTGGTAGAAGAGTTGTATCGCGGGGCTGGGTGGCAGTGCCCGTGGGGGGGCAGGGCGCCTTGGACCCCGTTTCAAAGAGTCTCAGGCCGGGCTCAGGCCATTCACATGTACGTCGTATTCACTTGAGTGAACACACGACTATTGGATATGGAGTGGAGGCAGCCATGAGCGACAAAGACACTTGGCTGAGCGAGCAAGATAAGACAGCGCAATGGCCAACCCAGCCGTATGGCGCCGGGGCGGTTGGCAGCGAAGACACTGAGCAGGTCGGCGTTAGCGGTGGTACCGGCTGGGGCGCATCGGCGTGGACCTCCGGGTGGGCTGCCGGTCCCGAAGCTGCCGGTCCCGAAGCTGCCGGTCCCGAAGCTGCCGGTCCCGAGGCTGGCAGTCCTGAAGCGGCGCACGTAGCGGGAGGCGCTCAGCCCGCCGAGCCGGCTGCCGCTCCCGAAGCCCCCGAGCAGCCCGCCTACGGCCAGCCCCCCGCCGGCCAACCGCCCTACGGCCAGCCCCCTTATGGTGGTCAACCCCCCTACGGCGGCCAACCTCCTTACGGCCAGCCCCCTTACGGCCAAGCTCCTTATGGTGGTCAGCCCCCTTATGGTGGTCAACCCCCCTACGGCGGCCAGCCCCCCTACGGCCAGCCCCCTTACGGCCAGCCGCCATTCGGGCCGCCCCCCTTCGGCCCGGAGCAGCCCTACGGTCAGCCGCCCTACGGCGCCCCTCAGGGCCCGTCGAAGCGGGCGCGGGGCCTGCGCTCGGCTGCGGCCGTCCTCGTCATCGCCGCCGCGGCACTAGCCGGCGCCGGGGTGAGCCGCGCCTTTTCCTCCTCCGGCCAGCCGAGCAGCGCTGCAGCTCCCGCCAGTCCTTCGGTACCGTCAGGGGGATTCCGGCAGCGGCAGCTCCCCGTTTGGTGGGTTCTCGGGCAACGGCAGTTTTCCCTACTTCGGCAATGGTTCCGGCAGCGGCTCGAGCGGGAGCGGCTCGAGCGGAAGTGGTTCGAGCGGAAGTGGTTCGAGCAGTAGCGAAGGTTCGGGTGGCCCGTCTGACGTGGCTGCCATTGCATCGAAGGTCGATCCTGCTCTCGTCGACGTCAACGTGACCTTCAACTACCAGGACGCCGAGGGTGCGGGCACCGGCATCGTGCTCACGTCCGACGGCCTCGTCCTGACCAATAACCACGTCATCGACGGTGCGACCAAGATCAGCGTCACCGACGTGGGGAACGGGAAGACCTATTCGGCAACGTGTGGTTGGTTACGACAGCACCCATGACGTTGCCCTTATCCAGCTGCAGGGGGCATCGAACCTGCAAACTGCGAAGATCGCTTCATCCTCCCCTTCAATTGGCGAGGCCGTCGTGGCGATCGGTAATGCTGGTGGCACCGGCGGGACCCCGACGAGCGCAGGTGGGTCCATCACCGCCCTCGACCAATCCATAACGGCCAATGACGAACTGACCGGCAGTAGCGAGCAGCTGGCGGGCCTCATCGAGACGAACGCCAACGTCGAGTCCGGAGATTCCGGCGGCTCCCTGGTCAACGCGTCCGGAGAGGTCGTGGGCATGGACACGGCCGCCTCCTCGGGCTTCTCGTTTTCAGCGCAAGGCAACCAGGGCTTCGCTATCCCTATAAGCGATGCCCTCTCCCTGGCTCACGCCATGGAGGCCGGCCGGGGTAGTTCAACCACGCATATTGGGGCGACGGCGTTCATTGGTCTGCAGATCGGCGGCAGCAGCAGCAGCGGCTCGGGCTCCGGTTCCGGTTCCGGTTTCCCCGGCTTCGGGTTCGGCACCGGCGCCGACTCCGGTACCGGTTCCAGCGGCGGCCAGATCGCCCCCGCCACCGGCCTGGTTATAAGCAACGTGGTGACCGGTACGCCGGCGGCAAAGGTCGGGATTGGGGCCGGTGATGTAGTGACGAAGTTCGATGGGCATACCGTGACGTCGGACGTGCAGCTTACGCACCTCTTGGTCCCCGAGCACCCTGGCAAGTCGGCCACGATCACCTGGGTCGACACCGCCGGCGCCACCCATACGTCGACGATCACCCTGGCGAGCGGCCCGCCGGCGTAGGGCGCCTGGGGGGCTGCGGCTGGTCGTCCCGTCAAGCCGCCCCCCAGGTAAGGCTTCCTCCACGAACGGCCCGGTTGTGAGACCGAACCGAATAACGCTGAAGCCGAGTTATGGTACAGCGAGGTTCGGGTCCCCCAACCGGGCCGTTGTTTGCCGTATTGGCCGACCGTTGTTTGCCGTATTGGCCGACTAGTTGGCTGCCGGCACCGGGCGACGAGCCCGGACGTCGCGAACCGCCGTACTTGTTGCCAGCCGGCGATCATCCAGGATCCTTCTTATGTTCTCAGCCGCGTCGCGGGCGTCCTGGCCGGTTACGTCGTGCTCCCACACGCGGACCACAGCCCAGCCTGCGCTCGCTAGCGCCAGGTCGGTGTCCTGGTCCCGTCGGCGGTTGCGGGCGATCTTGTCTGGCCAGTACCAGCCGTTGACGTCGTGACGTCGCCGGCCGTGGTCCGGGCACCCGTGCCAAAAGCAACCGTCTACGAATACGGCTACCCGTGCGGGGCCGAAGACGATGTCGGCTTTTCGGCGGAGCCCGGGCAGGGGCGCTTTGTGCAACCGGTACCGCAGGCCCAGGGAGTGCAGCGCGCGCCGCAGCGCCACTTCCGGCGCTGTACCCTCACGGCGCTGGACGCTCATGCGCTGCCGGACCGCCTCGCTTGAAGCGAACGGTTGGCGCCAACGCTCGGGCATGAAAGGGCCTCAGCGGAGAAGCTCGGTCGAAATGAGACCGGCCGCGTGGTCCCCCAGGCCGTCCATAGGCGCTTGCAGCTCGGGCAACGCTTGCAGCACGACGATAGCGATGTCGTCCGGGGTGGCGCCGGACTGGTATTCGAGCACGGCCAGTTCTATGCGCTGGGCCACCACAGAAGCCGGCCTGCCCGTGCAACTCGGCAACATGTCCGCCAGGCCGTCTGGCCCGAAAAAGTCCCCGGACGGGTCTCGTGCCTCCGTCACGCCGTCTGTGTAACCGACCAGGACGTCGCCAGGGGAAAGGACCAGTTCTCGCTCTTCCAGGCTTACCTCGTTCAGCACCCCGAGAAGGCTCCCGGCCACTGCGACCTCTTCCACCCGCCCATCCGACCGCAGCACGTACGGGTACGGGTGGCCACCGTTGGCAATCTTGGCCCGGACGACGTCGGCTTCTGGTTCCAGCTCGACGTAGAGCATGGTGCAGAAGCGTTCCTGAAAGCCGAAACGGACAAGGGTGTCGTTGAGTTGCGATAACAAACGCGCCGGCGAACGCTCCGTAGACGCCAGAGCTCGAGTGGCATAGCGGGCAATACCCGTGAGGGCGGCCGCCTCCGGTCCCACCCCGGCTACGTCGCCGATGATAAAGCTCCAGATACCCGGACGGACCTCGAAAATATCGTAGAAGTCCCCGCCGACAAGGGCCGTCGATTTTGCCGGGCGGTAGCGAGCGGCTATTTCGAGCCCCGGGACTTCAGGTAGCGCAGGAGGCAGCAACGTTTGCTGCAATGCTCCCGCTACGCGCGCGCGCTCCTGGAACAAGGTCAGGTTGTCGAGGCTGGCCCCGAGGTAGGTGGCCAAGGCGTTCGCCATTTGTTCTTCCCGCATGACAAATGCTTCGGTGCGCTCATGGGCCACAAAAAGCCCGCCGAGAGCATCGCCGTAGCGCGCTCTGACGGGTGCACAGATCCAGCTGCGAAATGGCTGGCCGTCCGAGCGGCGCCCATAGCCGGTGTTGCCACGGTCCCACTGCAGGACGTCATCGAACCGCACCGGCGTAACGCGCCACAGCGCGCCGGCCAGCAAGGGGACTCGCGCCGGCTCGGGGGCCTCGCTCAATGTGCCTGGCTCGTAAACGATGGTGGGCTCGCTGAGTGGCGCACGTTCGGTCGGTACGAACATGGCCAGCTGGGCGCCGGTAAGGTCGCGCGCCGCTTCGGTCACGCCCCTGACGAGCCCGTCAACGTCGAGCTCGGCCGCCAGTGCGCCGAGCCGCACGACCATCGACTCGAGGCGGTCTCGTTCCTCCTCCAGGCGAGCAATTGCCAGCTCGGCCTTCTCGAGCCGGACGGCCGGATCGGAAGCCGACGCCGTTTCCGCTTCAGTTGGGAGCTGTTCCATAAGTACCGCCGCTCTCGAGCCACAGGGCCTTCCCGGTGGCCATCGTGCTCACCTTCGCCGAGGCACTGGCGCTGCCGTGCCCAAAGTCATGTAGCTGAGTTTAAAGCGCCCGGCGTCTCGAGGTCGCTCAGAAAAGGCGACCTCTATGCCCCCTTACCATCTTCAACAGGCCTGAGAGAGCAAGACTCGGGCCGGGAAGTCCGGCGGTGCCGGTATGGCTCATTGCCCCCTGCAGATGTCGATGGCCTGGGGGGTGTTGCCGCCGGCGCAGTCGGTGCGTGAACCTCTGATGGGGACATGCGGCTCGATCGCTGGTTCGTAAGGTGGATGACGGCGAGCGCACCATGGACGGCCTTCCCAACCAGAACCAGGACGAGCGAAGAGGAGATATCGGTTGGCCAGGCCAGAGGAAGTGGACGTCTGGGTGGGGCTGGACGTCGGCAAGGAAGAGCATTTCGCCGAGGTGCTAGATGATGGCGGCGAGCGGCTTTTCGCTCGTAGCATCGCCAATGACGAGGCCGCCTTAGAAGCCTTGTTGGACCGCGCTAGCGAGAACGGCACAGCTGGCTTGGTTATTGACCAGCCCGGGTCCATCGCCCAGCTCGCTCTGGCTGTCTCCCGCCGCCGGGGTGTGCCCGTGGCCTACGTGCCCGGGCTGGTGATGCGCAGAGCCGCGGACCTGTACCCAGGAGAAGCCAAGACCGACCGTCGGGACGCATATGTGATCGCCGATACGGCTCGCACCAGGCGCAAACAGGTGCAGTGGCTCGACGCCGGCTCGGACGAACTGTTGGAGCGCCTCAGGGTCCTCAATGGGTTCGACATCGACCTGGCGGCCGACCAGACCAGGCTGACCAACCGGCTTCGCGACGCTCTGACAAGCATCTCTCCTGTCTTGGAGCGAGCGTTGGGCTCCCGGTTGAACCACGCTGGCGTGCGGGACTTGCTGGCCAAGTACCCGACCCCGAGCGCGTTACGAGCCGCCGGGCGGGCGCGCATCACCCGGGCAGTCAAGGCCCGGTCGCCCCGTCTGGCCACCAAGGTGACAGACGACGTGATGGCCGCGCTCGACGCCCAGTCGGTGGCCGTGCCCGCCGAAGCGACCATCGGACGGGTGGTCGCCGAGCTGGCCGTCGAGCTCGACCGGCTGCTCGCCCGCCGGGACGCCCTGGCGGGCGAGATCGAGGAGGTCTTCTTGGCGCACCCTTTCGGTGAGCTGCTCTCGTCTATGCCTGGGATCGGCCCGCGCACCGGCTCGAGGATCCTGGCCGAGATCGGTGACGGCTCTCGCTTCGGAGACGGCGACAAATTGGCTTCCTACGCCGGCCTGGCCCCCGTTACCCGCCAGTCCGGCAAATCGGTCAATGGCGAGTCCAAAAGCCGAAGAGGCAACCACCGGCTCAAAAACGCCATGTTCCTGGCCGCCTTCGCATCGTTACGCTCGCCGGAGTCCAAGGCCTTCTACGACCGCAAACGGGCCGAAGGCAAACGGCACAACGCTGCGATCATTTGCCTCGCTCGCCGACGCTGCAACGTCATACTTGCCATGCTCGCCACTCGCCAGCCCTACAACCCAGCCCACCGGACCGACCGACTGACTGAAGCGGCCTGAAGCCCCAGAAACCACTTGACAAGAACATGGGGACAC
>CAVWFC010000014.1:0-39027 GCA_963754115.1 uncultured Acidimicrobiaceae bacterium
CAACAGCTAAAAAGTGGTGTGCTTACAATGAGAATTCACGCGGATCGACTGTTCTTATTGCTTCGGGTTCAACGACAACTCAGCTTGCGTTAGAACAGAAACCACGTACCTAGCGTTCGGGCCAAGGTCGGCGTCCTGCCCTTCTCCCATGCGAAAGCGCCAACAGGCTGTGGCTTTCGGTATCGCCGAATATTTGCGTCTTCCCACCCAGCCTTCGTGACTCTGCTCGCGGCCAGAATGGCCAGCTCTGGCGCCTATGCCGGCGCTCGGGTCGCGTCGAATGGCACTCCTAACTGAGGCCTCCCCACCCACGGGCCTTTATCCAATGACGGACGTCTTGTTCGAGCTGGTCCACCGTCCGACTGGCATCTACGACCGTGGCTGTCCGTACCTCGCGCGCGGCCGCCATCAGGGCGCCGTTGAAATCGACCCACCTTTGTATACGTGGAGTAAGCGGGACGCGGCCGTCATGGCGTGCGCGCAGGACGTCGGGCGGGCAGGTCAAGCACAAGAAGTGCACAGAGTCGAAATAGTCGAGGACCTCGACGTTCCCGAGGATTTGTTCGGGCAGCATTACCGAGAAGTAAACGACAACGACATTATTCTGGGCGATCTCGTGAGCGAGCCGCATCATCGACCGCCAGAAGGCGAGGTAGTCCTGGTTCGGTGGGACGACGCTTACGAGGTCCTCTGCGTGGACGTCGGCGTCGAGGAGCACGGCGCCGGGTATTGTTCCCGCCAGCCGAGCACAGAGTGTTGACTTACCAACGCCGGAAGTGCCCGTAACGACCAGCAAGGGCGGCCGGGCGAAGGGGCGCTCGTGGCGGCAATGAGGGCACTGCAGCACGACGCCGACCGCCGGGATCAGGTCGCTCCAACCTCCGCAGGCCTCACACGTGAACGGCACGCACCAATTATGGTGCAGGCCGCGTCTGTAGCGGTCGCTAACTCCGTGGTGCCACCGCAAAAAGCACCGGCTCATTCCCGCGACGCGGAGGCTGCAGCGTCAATGATCTCGATCATGTCCCGGATGCCTGCCACGTACTGAGGTCGACGGTCAGCGGGCAATTGGCTGGCCTCAAGGGCCAAGCGCCGATAATTTACGACCCGCGCGACAGGTCGAGGTTGGCCGTTAAGCAACCATGTTCCCAATTCTGGCCCCGGCATATCGCAGTTGCCGTCCCCCACACCATGTAATGTTTGGGTTAGGCCGTAACTGGCGCCAGGGTGGAGCACCACCGGGGAGCGGCCTGACGGCTTTTTGCCGCCGCAGCCGAGCGCCTGGGTGACCGTCCGTCGTCAGATAGAGGAGGAGTCGCCCATGGCTGTCGCTGGACCAGCTGTTCGAATGGATGGCACTGCAGTGTCGCGCCGAGTCCTTGCCGAGACGGCCCGCCGCGCCGCCGAGTTCCGTGCCCGGACCAAGCGACGGCCCTGCCTGGCCGCGGTGCTCGTAGGTGACGACCCGGCATCGGTCACCTACGTGAACATGAAGCGGCGGCGCTGTGAGCAGGCCGGCATCGGTTCGCGCGTCGTCCGCCTCGGGCCCAAGGCACCAACCTCTGAAGCGGTCGAGGCGGTCGCCTTGCTGTCAGCGGACGAGTCGGTGGACGGGATCCTGGTCCAGCACCCGGTCCCCGCCCAGGTGGACGAGCGGGCTCTTTTCGAAGAGATCAGCCCGGCCAAAGACGTGGACGGGGTGACCATGCACTCGTTCGCGGCGATGGCCTTCGACCTTCCTGGGCACCGGTCCTGCACGCCGGCGGGCATACTCCGGCTCCTAGACGCCTACTCCATAGACCTCGACGGTCGCCACGCAGTGGTCATCGGGCGCAGCCCCATCCTCGGCAAACCAGTCGGCATGTTGTTGTTGGCCCGCAACGCTACGGTCACCTACTGCCACTCCCACACCCGAGGACCTGCCCGACATCGTTGCCAGCGCCGACGTCGTCATCGCCGCGGTGGGCCGGCCTCGGTTCGTCCGAGGAGAGTGGCTGAGACCGGGCGCCGTGGTAATAGACGCCGGCTACAACGACGGCAACATCGGTGACGTCGACTTCGACCAAGCCTCAGGCCGGGCCGGGTACATAACACCTGTCCCCGGCGGCGTGGGCCCATGACCATCGCCGTGCTGCTCGAACAAACCGTGGACGCCGCTCACGCCAACGTTCTTCTCCGCCTGAGCGGGAGGCCTTGGCGTTGAGGGTGGAACCTGTCAGGACCAAAAGGCTACGGGTAGGCCAGATGAGCATCACCGACGTGCTCGACTCCTACCTGCCCCCCAAGGTGGGCGAGAGGACCATCGTCGCCCTCGCCTCGAAGGTCGTTTCCCTATGCGAGGGCCGGCTTGTGCCTTCGGGCGCCGCTTCAAAAGACGAGCTGATAAAGCGGGAGTCTCAGCGCTACCTCGCCCAGCGCAATCCTTACGGGTTCACCTTCACGATCACCAATGGCACACTCGTCCCTTCCGCTGGCATCGACGAGTCCAACACCGGCGGTGGCTACCTGTTGTGGCCCGCCGACCCCCAAGCGACCGCCAACTCGGTACGTGAACATCTGCAAGCGCGGTTTGAGCTCGAACACGTCGGGGCCCTTATAACTGACAGCACCTGTTCGCCCCTTACGGCGCGGCACGACCGGGATATGCCTAGCCCACAGCGGCTTCCGCGCCATAAACGACTACGTCGGAAAACCAGACTTGTTCGGGCGACGTTTCACAGTGAGCCAGGCCAACGTCGCTGGCGGTCTTGCCGCGACCGCCGTCTTGGTCATGGGCGAAGGTAGCGAACGCACTCCTATCTGCCTGATCCACGACCCGCCGCTCGTGCGGTTCCAGGACCGCAACCCTACAACTGCCGAACTGGACGAGGGCCGCATCACCCCAGAAGAAGACCTGTTCTCACCCTTCTTGGCCGCCGTGTCATGGGAAGCGGGCGGTGGTCGCTCGACGAACTTCAGTTGATGGCCCCGGCTGCCACAACCCCCTCCTCCAACTGAGAGGGTCGGCTACACCAGTCCCCCATCAATCGTCGAGGTCAAGTGCACGGCGAAGCTGAGCCCGCCGGCTATGGCGCGACCTCGTCACTCATGGGGTCGAAGGCCCGCAGGATCGTTGCCGCCGACTTCTGGATGCGTTCGCAGGATGCCTTGACCCCAGCGATAGCCTCGCCTCCCCCACCGCCCCAGGTTGCGACATACCCAAAGGAGTAGTCGCCGCTGTCGACCCCGAGCGCTTGGCAGACGACGTATGCAGTGGACTCGGCCTCCAGCTCGGCCAGTGCCCGGCTGTCGAAGTTGCCGTGGAGAAGGGCGTGGGCAATTTCATGAGCCAGCGTCTTCACCCGCTGCGCGGGGGTGTTCCGGGATTCGACCCGGATGCGGTGGTCACTGTGGCAGCAGTCGCCGTTCGTGGGACCGTCGAACTCGTGGTCCTCGACCCTGAAGCCGATGGCGCTCGCCACCGAGAGAAGCGTCGCGTAGTGCCCGGCAGGGTCATCGCCCTCCAGGCGGTTACAGACGGTTGGCAGCTCTTCGCCGTCGGTCTGAGACACGTCGAACACGGGCACGAACTTGAAGCCACGGATCATCCGCTCGTCCTCGGCGTCGGCGTTCTTGTAGACCATGGGGGCGAGGACCCAGATGGCCTTCTCTCCCTTGCGGACGGAGCGGTTGAGCTTGCGCCAGGCGTTGAAGCCGGCCACCCGGGTCGCCTGGTGGCACTGGGCGGCGATGAGGAGCACGTTCCCGTAGCTGTAACGGTGGAACCGGCTCTGGAAGTCGAGGTAATGCTGCCACTGCTCGGAGGAGGCGAGGTTGCTGATCCCTTCCGTCAGCTTCTCGAGGAGTTCGGGGTAGTTGTTTTTGGCGGTCATTGCTGAGCCCTCCCATGTGGTGCTGATGCGATGCACCCCGAAAGGCAGGGCAAGGCCGAGCGGAACAGCCCCGGAGCGAAGCGGAGTGCACTTCAGGGCTTGCAGCTCGTAGGACGCAGCTCTGCCAGGGTGGCAACAGCGCAGAGGCCCACGGCGGGGCGACAGGACCGCATCAGCCGGGCCCGGACGGCGAGGCTGGCGGTAGGGAGGGATCACGGACCGTGGTCCGACGTGGCAGGAGACGCTACTGAGGCCCTGTGACGCCACCGCTCAGGACTGCGCTCTGCGCCGCCTCAGGGGACGACCGTGGGCAACCGGGCCGGACCGCGGTAGAGGGGACAAAGCCATCAAGGGCCTACGCGCCGGTTACGTCGTCGCCGGTAGGACCGCCCGATGAGCTCAACGCCGGCGACCAGGAGAGGACCTCTTCGGGCCCGACGGCAGGCCCTGTGGCGAAAGGGCCTGGCCTGGCATCGAAGCGACGGCGAAAGTGCGGCGAGGAGGCAGCCGATTTGTCTGGCGAGGATGCCGGCTTCTTCTTCCTAGAGGTCCTGGACGGGACCTTTGCGCAGTCGTACCACCAGGAGGACGGGCACGGCATCAAGCTGGCCGCCTACGACTTGCATCGGCACCGAACCGGGGAACTACGGGCCTCATGAACGCTGGCGCCGAGGTCGCTCCCACCTCATTGTTAGGCCGCCTCAAGCAGTGACGGGAGCCGCGGCAACAGGGGCACGACGATCTCTGGGTGCCAGGTCGCGGTGGCGTTCATGGCCCGGTAGCGCGGGGCCCGATGGGGCCCACGCCGTCGGGACGCAGAAGTTAGTAGGGCTCTTCGTCAGGGCCGTAGTTGCTGGGCGCCGGCGGTCCTGGGGCCTCCTCGGCCCCGCGGCGCTCGGTCCGGGCCAGCTTGGCCGTGGCCCAACGCAGGGACGGGGCCAGGTCCTCGGCGCTCACTTCGACCTTGGACCGGCGCTCGCCGGCCTCGGTCTCCCAGCTGCGCTGGTCCAGGCGCCCGGTGACGAGCACCCGGTTGCCCTTGGCCAGGGAAGCGGCGGCGTTCTCGGCCAGGGTGCCCCAGGCCACCACGTCGATGAACGAGGTGGACTCCTGGCGCTCGCCGCTCTGGCGGTTCACCCAGGTGCGGTTGACGGCCACGGCGAAGGTGGCGGTGGGCTGGCCCGCTGGGGTGAAGCGGATCTCGGGGTCCCGGGTCAGGTTGCCGGCGATGGTGACGGTGTTGTCGGTCATGGTCAGTAGCTCTCTTCCTGTCGTGTGCTGCTCGGGTGGTACCAGGCCCGAGAGCCCCGGCCCAGGGGAGGAAGACAGAGCCCATGGGCGGCCCCGGAGGGAAACCCGGAGCGCAGACGGGTCGTAGCGGCGGCTTGGACCGGAGGGGTTGTCGAGCGAGCACGGGCCGGGGCAGCGTGCGCCTTGGCCACCCGTGCGGCTCACGGGAGATGAAGCAACTGGCGACCGGTTGGCAGCGGCGAAATGCCAGCTGAACTGGGCCGGCGGCACGAGGCCCAGCACACCGGTTGGTCAGCCGAGCCCCACCTGGCTCGCCGCCTCGGCCACCTCGGCCGCCGCCAGTCGCCCGTGGGCGCCAGCCATGTCGTCGCCTGCCCTCCCCCCCACTGCCACTGCCGCCGCCAGGTCCTGGCGCACCGGGAGGGGGTGAGCGCTGGCCAGCAAAGTGGCGATGCTGGCGGGGACGGCCCCCAGCCCGGCGCCGCCTCCACGCTGACCGCCGTGAGCTGCGCCCACCGCCGGCCCCGCACTTTCGGCCGGCGTCTCTCTCCCGGCCCCGGCGGTGGTGGCCGCCTCGGCCCCGATGTCGTTCCCACCTACGGCGCCCGCTCGAGCGTGGAGGTCCGCCGCAAGCTCGGGGCCCGTACCTTCCCCCGCCGGTGCGGTACCTGAGGGACCGGCCTGAACGGCTTCGGCGTAGTCAGCTTCGAGTTGGGCGGCCGCCGCCTTGGCCATGGCCACCTGCTCGTCGCGGCGCGCCGCCGCCCTCCTTGTCCCTCTCCGGGCCGCCACCTCCGATACCTGCAGTAGGGCGGCGATGGTGACCCGAGAGAGCTGGTCCAGCTCCCTGTGCACCTCGCCGAGGGTGTCGCCGGCCTCGTGCTCGTTCATTCGGCTCTCCTTTCGTTGTCGTTGCCCTCATCGTCCGAAGCCGCTATCTCTACTGGGCTCCCCGCCCAGCCTCGGGTCTGGCCGCTCCTGGGCGGGGCTCGGGGCCAGCGGGCCCGCCAGGGAGCGCTCGAAGCTCTTGTGCAGCTCGGTCAGCTCCCCGGCCACGAGCGTGGCCAGCCGGGCCGCCTGCAAAGCCTCGCCCCGCTCCTCATGCGCCCGCCGGACCACCTCTACCGTCCTTGCCATCTGGCGCAGCAACAGGGCCCATCCCGCCGCGCTGTCGGCGCTTATGGCCGCCTGGGCCGCTACCCCGGCCACACCGCGCAGGTCAAGCACCGCCCGCTCGCGCTGGGCCGGGCGCTCGGAAGCTCGTTTCGTTTGCGCCGACCAGGCCAGGGTGTCCGCCGCCCGAGACAGCGCCCCCGGGGCAACCTTCTCCATGCGCCCCGCCCAGGCACCAAAGACCCCCGAGGCCTCCCGCGCCGCCGACGCCCAGCGCGCCCGTTCCCCGGCCGGGACGCGGCTCAAGGCGTCCGCCGCCATGCCCGCCCGCTCGGCGGCCTGGCCCCAGCCGGCCCCGTCGAGCACGACCGTCTCCCGACCACCGGCCTTGGCCAGTGAGCCGCTCCCCCACTCCTCCAGGGCCACGCCCACTGACGCTGAGCGGTCCCAGTGCTGGCGCAGCGCCGGCAGGGCCAGGTCGCGGCCGAGCCTGCCGCCCCCGAACCAGATCGTCTGAGCGCCCTCCACGGGCCGGAGCGCCACGCTGTAGCCCACCACTTCGTCCCGCCCGCCCGGGCCGTACCGGGCCCGGGCCAGCGCGCCCGACGACCGGAGACGGCGGACGAACTCGGCTTCGTCACGTGAGGTGACCGCCGCCGCCCGTACGAGGCGGGCGAGGGCAGTGCGTTCGGCCTCAGGGCGGCCCCGACGCTCCGAGGCCTCCATCTCGGGCCTGCTCGGCGCCGGCAGCCCACCGCGCTGGCGGCCGTCGACGACCGTGAGCCCGAGCCGGCGCTCCGTGTCGGCGCACAGCTCGGACAGCCGCACCCGGTCCCTCCAGATGGACGCCTTAGTCCCGTCCTCGCGCACCAGCGAGACCGCTATGTGCACATGGTCGTTGCCGGCCGCCGAGCGCCCGTGCCGCACCGCCACCCACGGGCAGGGGGCCTTGCCCGACGCGGTCGAAAAGCCCAGGCGGTCCATGGCGTCGAGCGCCACGCCAGCCCACTCCTCGTCCGACAGCTCCCGGTCGGCGGCCGGGTTGGTGAGCGAGAGGTGCCAGACGTGGCCGCCATCGACCTCGGTGCCGAAAAGGGCTTTGGTGGCCTCCATCTGTAAACCGAGGTCCAGGACTGCCGCCGCCGACAGTTCCGTGCCTAAGGGGACCGCGACCCCCTCCCCCGCCGCCACCACTCGCTGGTCGACGTGCTCGTCGGCC
Organism: uncultured Acidimicrobiaceae bacterium; assembly: GCA_963754115.1. Lineage (GTDB taxonomy): Bacteria > Actinomycetota > Acidimicrobiia > Acidimicrobiales > Palsa-688 > Fen-671. The sequence continues at coordinate 7,456 of CAVWFC010000014.1, forward strand.
TTGCCCGGCCCGAACAGGTAGCGCACCAGCCCGGCCGCGTCGCTACCCCGGGTGACCTTAGCTATCACGGGCCAGGGCGGTGAGCGAGCTCGGCCAGGCTGGCCTCCAGGGCCGCCGTGCCCCGGTCGATGGCTTCGGCCACCCGGTCGAGCTCAGCCGGTACCCGCCCGGTGGCATTGGCCACCCGGGCCAGCTGGTTCAGGTTGTTGGCCGCCCCGGCCACGGTCCGCCGCGCCGCCAGCAGGGTGCGGTAGAGGGCGTGGCGCTCCGAGACCGTCTGCTCGTTGCCAGTGAGGGCCGACTCCAAGAGGAACCTTTGCACTGACACACCGGCCCGTTCCGCCCTAGTGGCGAGCACCGTCGCCTCGCGCTCGCTCAGGCGCACGAACACAACTCGGCGCCGTCCGCCGGGTTGGCGGCGGAGGCGGCCCCGGCCCCCGCTCCTCGCCCTCTCCGACCCATGGTCAGCCCCCGAGGGTGTCGTATCGGCCATTGCCGTCCTCTCGTCTCTGCCCAGCGCAGCGACCGCACCTCCCGGTGCGGACCCGGCCAGGGTCGCACGGGCGACCAGGCCAGGTCAAGGATTTGTAGCGATCAGCTATGCTGATCCTCTATCTTGCTCCCCGCCGTTCACGCGCCGTGTGAGCCCCGTGCGGGTCGTCGTTAGCGGTCACTGGTGCACGCTAGGCTCGGGCTATGGCCGAACGTCGTGTGCCCAGTTCGCCTGCGGCAGCACGCCTCGCCGAGCTGGCCGAGGCTGAGGCGGCCCAGCTAAAGGACCGCCAACGCGCCGCGATGCGGCGATACGCACCTACGACAGCGCGGCTGCGGCTATAGCTGACGCTGAGGCCACCATCGCCCGTGCTCGCGCCGAGCAGGCCAATGCGATCACGGCACTCCTTTCGAGCGGCCTCGAGGTGGCGGCGGTGGCGTCGGTCCTCGGGCTCGACCCTCGCCGCGTCCACGAAGCCCGCGCCGCCAGTCGCACCAACGGGCACATACCGGCGACCGCCGACCAGTAAGCACCGAGCGGCTGGCACCGATGAGCGCCCTCGACGTCTTGAGCTCTAAGCCCCGTGCCGTCGCCGCTCTCACCTACGCCAGCCGGGGTTGGCCGGTGTTCGCCGCCGCCTGGGCCACCAACTCGGGCCGGTGCGCCTGCCGCTTGGGCCAGCTTGCGCCCACCCAGCCAAGCACCCTCTTGTCCCCGGCGGGACCGCGTCGGCCACGGTGGACATGGCCAAGATCCGGGAGTGGTGGGCGCACTGGCCCCTGTAAGCCGGTCTCGGCCTCGTCACCGGCGCCCGCTCGGGCCTGGCGGTGCTCGATGTGGACCCCGCCCACGGTGGTACCCAGACGCTTGAGGAGCGCATCGCCGAAGGCGCGTGCTGCCAGACCCTCTGCGTCGACCGGGCCGTGGCGGCCAGCACTATTACTTTGCCATTGGGGGGGGGGCCAGTCCCGAACACGAGCGGGCGCCTGCCTGCGCTCGGGCCACGCCCGGCCTCGACATCCGCGGCGAGGGCGGCTGGTCGGCCCCCCGTCTCGGCACCGCTCGGGCCGGCGCTACCGGTGGCGGGTACCGACGGCAGCACTAGCTCCCCTACCGCCTTGGATGTGCCGGCCGCCCCGGCCGGCTTGCTCTTCGCGGCCCGCACGCCTGCCGTCGCTAGCGACCTCTGACCGTTACGTGGCCGCCGTACTGCGGCGAGAAGCCGAAGCCGTGGCGGCCTCGACGGAGGCCGACGCAGTGACCAGCTGAACCGTTCGGCCTTCAGCCTCGGCACTCTGGTCGGTGCCGGCGCCCCCGGCCAGGCCGATGTCGAGACGGCACTGTTGGCAGCAGCGGTGCAGGCAGGGCTCGGGCACGTAGAAGCGACCAGGACGATCAGCTCGGGCCTTCGTGCCGGGAACGCACGGCCCCGTGGTGGCTACAAGTCGAGCCCGCCTCGTCAGCCTGGTCAGCCGTAGCCCCCGGGGCTGGCGCATCCGTGTTATCCAGTGTTATTCATGTTATCCCTTGTCATACGCTGGCAGGGTCCCGGTGTGCCTCCCGAGCACATCCCTCCCCTTACACGCCAGGCTTCAACGAGTGCCCACCCTGGACCGCGGGCGTTCAGGGAGCGACGACCTCACCTGCCGCGGCGTGGCCGGCAGCAGCGGAAATTCGACGTCGAAGTCCAACCTGCAGAGCATCGGCGACCGCCGCCAGCTGGCCCACCGTCGGGTTACCGCGGCCGGCCTCCAGCGCGGCTATGACAGGTTGGGAGACTTTCATGCGCTCAGCTAGCTGTAGCTGTGTGAGCCCTACATCTTCGCGGGCGGCACGGATGCGTTGACCCACCAGCTGCGCGTGGATGACGGACCGGCGGGTGCGGGGCATCCTTCAGCGTCGTGGGGCGCCTGCTCGAGGGAGGCAGCAGGTGTTTTTAACGGCACCGGCCCATTGCGCCTCGTCGGGTTCGAACTCCTCGGCACTGACGCTCACCGCGCCGTTGCGATAGGCGCCCGGCAAGCCCCGGGCCCATTCCTCGCCGTCCTTGTCAAAGTCGATCAGGCCGCCGTAGCGCTCGCTGTAGACAGGTATGCCGATCTGGACAAACTCCGGGCTACCGCTTCGTGAACTTGATCTCCTGCCCCCGCACCTCGAAGGCGGCCGCGAGGCGATCGACAAGCTCGCCGTCGGAGCGGATCTCGTTTGCGTAGATCCTCACTTGGATCATGTCGGGCTCCTTCCTGAACGCAGTATAGCTCAACAGGCTATGTCTGCCTATCAGAAATCGCCAGCTCACGGAGGATCATTTGAGCCCGGTCCATCCGCTCGACACCGGTCGCGTAGTGCGTCCGCCCGGTTGGCGGGCAGCAGCTGCCCGACGCCCAGCAGGCCGGTCGGGGTCGGGCGCTGAGCCGAGCGATTGCTGTCTGCTCGTGCGGAGCAAGACCGGGGGACAGCAACCCGACGCCGCTGTAATCCATCACCGGACCGTGAGGCGGCGTGAAACGGCGCTGGCCGTATCGGCAACCGCTGAAAGAAGCCGGCCGTCGGGTAGGTGTTGTGGAAGTCACCCGGCCACGCGAAGGCGTACCCGTGGTCGATGAGCCCCAGCGACGGCGGCGGGGTGGGCGCCGAAGGTTCTCGTCGTGACGGTCCTGAGCGCCGATGAGGGCGTCGAAGAACGCGGCATCAGCGATGAGCTGGTCGAAGCCAGGGCACCGGGCTGTGGTAACGAGGCCGAACCGCCCATGCCCAACACCACAGGGCCGCTTCACGAATGTCGGGTTGCTCCAGGCGGGTCGAACCAGACCGATGGCGCCACCAGTTCGCTCCACGGGGGTCCCAGCTCGCGTGCGAGCCACCACGCTGCCACTTCGTGAACGCCGATATCGACAAGGCTGTCCTGCCCATAGGCGTGCGCATTGGACTGTCTGACACCGTTCAGTGGCTTAAAGAACAGCGGCCACCGGCGCCCGCCGTAGTCGGCCGTGCCGATCAGCACCGAATTGACGTTGGGGCCGGCGGTCACCGAATGATGGTGGGCGTATGCCGGCGAAGGCGCATCGAGCATGAAGCGCTCGTCCGGGTGCGTGAGTGCCGCTTGCGCACCCCGGATGCAGTCCAAACGCGTCCAATCTCCGGGTACGAAGTACACAGCGGCAAGCGTAAGGGCGCAACGATCGCGACGCAGGGTGTCGTTGCGCCAGCCTTCATTCGGGGTGACACGCGTGCCCTCACTTCTCCTCCTCGAGCGCTAATACCTGGTTGCCCCCGCTGAGCTCGTCGCATCGTCCACGGCACCGGCGCTGCAGTAGCGGAACGCCTTGGGAAGACCACCTACGCCTCAGCCAGCACCGAGAGCGCCTCATCAAAAGACTCTCGCCCAAGGCCAGCACCTGAGCTTTGTAGTACCCGGACTTGGCGGAGTGCGTCGTGCGTCACGCCAACGACCACCGCTCCTAACCCATACGTCGGAAGCGTTTGAAATCCACGGAGTACTTTGGCCGATCGCTGCAGCTGGTCCTCGAGCGCCACGCCCGATCGGCCGGGCCGTCAGCCCACGCCCACCCTTGCTCCCCTTCCCCTCGACCGCACGACCCTCCTCCCCCTCGCCCTCCACGCTCCAGCCCTATCCTGATTGGCCATGAGGGAAGAGGCCGCCGAGCTCGAGAACGACGCCCTCGACGCGCTCGACGAAGCCGACGACGAAGCCGACGCGCCAGCGGGGACGGTGGCGCTCACGGCCGCCCGGCGCAGGCGCTCGCTCGAGCAGGTATTGGCGCTGATGGCGAACGGCCCGCCGGCTGGTTAGGGCACGGCGGGCCTCGTCGGAGCGCTGAACGGAGGCTCAGCGTCCCCCGGTTGACCTCGACGCCACGATGCGGTCGTGCGCCTGGCGGGCCGACCAGGGCCAGCCGGCCCAACCGGTGTGCCGGCAGGTCCGGGCAGCGCCCGCCGTACCGCGAACACCTCCCCCGCCCGGTAGGCGCAGTCGAACTGCACCAGGCGGCTCAGGCTTCGCGGCAACGGGGCATGAGCCCCAAGCCCGTTACCCAGGCCCAGGCTGAGCGCCAGGTCGCCGGCGTCCACGGCCGTGCTCGGTGCGGCAGCCGCCAAACGAGACAACCTTTGCCACAGCCAGGTCGTGGATGGCCCTAGGACGGGGAGGTAACACAGCTCTATGTAGGCCGAGCCAGGTCGGTGCCCTAGGTGCTCCACGACGGGGTCCTCGAAGGCGACGACGGTGATCTCTGCCAGTACCGGCCTTAGCGACGGGGAGCGGTCCATGTCATGGTCCTTTCTCGATAGTCGTTGGAACCCCGGGCCGGCTCTTGCCGGCCGCTTCGGGGCGTCCAACGACCTGGCAGCTCGCCCTCACCAGGGCCGGCCGGGGTCAAGGCCGGAGCGAGCGCCCACGAGCGGAGAGCGAGAAGCGGAGCCCAGTGGGCGAGGCGAGGTCTGCGAGCCGACGGCGGAGCCGTCGCCCACAGTGGTGGCGCCTCGGAGCGCCCCTTGAGGCCGGGGAAGGCCCGGGTGAACCCGACCGTGCAGACCGCCCCGCCGCCGGGCAGGAAGAGTTGCCTGGTAACGCGCCGCCGTGCCCGTGGGTCGGTAGGCGATGTGACGGTGACGACGCCCGTGGGGGTGCCGGCTCGACGGTGCCGCCGGTCCAGTTCAGCTGGCATGTCCCGCTGCCAACCGGTCGCCAGTTGCTTCATCTCCCGTGAGCCGCACGGGTGGCCAAGGCGCACGCTGCCCCGTCCGTCTCGGTCGACAACCCCTCCGGTCCAAGCCGCCGCTACGACACGTCTGCGCTCCGGGTTTCCCTCCGGGGCCGCCCATGGGCTCTGTCTTCCTCCCCTTGGCCGGGGCTCTCGGGCCTGGTACCACCCGAGCAGCACACGACAGGAAGAGAGCTACTGACCATGACCGACAACACCGTCACCATCGCCGGCAACCTGACCCGGGACCCCGAGATCCGCTTCACCCCAGCGGGCCAGCCCACCGCCACCTTCGCCGTGGCCGTCAACCGCACCTGGGTGAACCGCCAGAGCGGCGAGCGCCAGGAGTCCACCTCGTTCATCGACGTGGTGGCCTGGGGCACCCTGGCCGAGAACGCCGCCGCTTCCCTGGCCAAGGGCAACCGGGTGCTCGTCACCGGGCGCCTGGACCAGCGCAGCTGGGAGACCGAGGCCGGCGAGCGCCGGTCCAAGGTCGAAGTGAGCGCCGAGGACCTGGCCCCGTCCCTGCGTTGGGCCACGGCCAAGCTGGCCCGGACCGAGCGCCGAGGGGCCGAGGAGGCCGCGCAAGCCGACGACGACCTCAACTGAGCGCTGCCGGGCGGCGCGGGGACGAGCCCCCGTGCCGCCCTCAGCGTCACTCCCCCACCGCTACGATGCGGCCGTGGAGGACTACGCCGGGGCCTGGTCGGACGAGAGAGGCCGCTGCCACCGTATGGTTTACGGCGACGGCGACGGCCACCCCGAGACTTGCCCGGGCACGCCGGTGGTGACCGGATGGCGGGCCGACTGGCGGGGCCGGTGGTACCCGGTCGACGCCTGCCCGCGCCACGCACGTGAACTCACGATGAGGCCAGGACCGGCCGAGCCGCACCGGGCACCCGGTCCACTCCCCCACTGAAAAGCCGGCGGCGAACCGCGTGCCCGATCCGTGGGCAGTGCAATGCCATCGTATACTGGCTTACGTGTATGCATGTTAACATGTCTATTTACTTACGTACATAATCGCTGATCAATAGACCACTTGACTCTGATATACATTCTAGGCGCGAACTTGTTAACATGCATGCATGCTTGTCACCGTTGCTGCATACAAGGGAGGGGTGGGCAAGACCACGCTGTCTTACGAGGTCGCGGCTGCCCAGGGGGCCGTCCTGGTGGACCTGGACTGGGACGGGGGAGGAGCGACCCGGATGTGGGGGGACGACCCTCGCCGCCGGCACGGCTCACCGCTCCTGGACGCCTTCGAACGGGGTAAAGGCGTGCCCCGGACGCGGACCCGGCCCGGCCAACCCACCCTCGTGCCGTCCTCGCCCGACCTGGCAGCCAGCCGCATCCACTCGGACCTCGTGGCCGATTGCCTCCAGGAGTGGGCCAAGGCGTGGGCGCCCCGACCCGTGGTGGTCGACACCCACCCGGGCGCCAACCCTCTTACCGAAGGCGCCCTGCTCGCAGCCGACCTCGTCGCCGTCCCCGTGGTACTGGCCGAGCGGGAACTGGACGCCCTCGAACAGATGCTGGAGGAGCTGACCGCCTACCGAGTAGCCCTGGTCCCGAACATGGTGCCCGCCGTGCCGCCCGCTCGCCTTGTCGCCCGGCTCTCTCAGCTCGCCCACGGCGCCGGTGTCCCCGTCGTCGGCATGGTTAGTGAGCACCGTTGGATCCGTAGGCGTCTCCGACGCCGGGCCGTCGTCAACGAACCTTCGCCCGGGCGACAAGTGGCTAAGGCAGCGGGGGAGTACCGAGCCGTGGCCGACCAACTGGGCAGCCTGGCCGCCGGCTACGCACAGGAGGCCGCGGTATGAGCGACACCCCGGTCGACGGTCTCGCTGCGCTGAACGACCGGGTCGAGCGCGCCAAGCGCAGCGTGCCACCGCCGCGCCGTCCCCGCGCTGTCCCAGCCATCGCCGTCGAACCGCCACCGGAAACGAAAGCCGAGGAAACCCGATCTCCGGCTCCAGGGAACCAGCCAACTCAAGCGGGAACCCCTGTGATGGGCGAGGAGCAAGCCCCCATAAGCCGAGCACAGGAGGAACTGGTGCGGGCCCTGCAGGACGCGCCTACCGTCATGCTCGGCGCGCGCGTACGGGTCCCCTTGGACGACCTCCTAAACGACCTCGTGCACGAGGCCCGGCACCATCAAGTGCGGACGAGCAAAGTCGAGCTCGTCGAGCTGGCGCTCCTTTCGCTCGCCGGCATCGACCCTGCCGTGGTCGCCGAGCGGGTCCGGGAGTTCCGGAGCCAGACCGGGCGCTATTTGGTCCGCCGGTGACATCCCTGCACCTGAACTAGAGCTGGACAACTCTTGGAACGACGTCAACATGTTGACATGTTGACATGTTACATTTCAGGATCGGCCTGAGCAGCCAGTTCTTCAGTGGGCCATGGACGCGAAGTGCGCAAAGTGGTCTAAGAACGCCAGTTTGACGAACCCGGTCGGGCCATTGCGCTGCTTCGCTACGATCACTTCGGCAGTGCCGCGATCGGAGCTGTCCCGGTTGTACAACTCGTCGCGGTAAAGGAAACAGACCACATCGGCATCGGCCTCCAACGCGCCCGACTCCCGCAGGTCCGACAGGTTCGGCCTCTTATCGGCCCTGGCTTCAAGGTTGCGGCTCAGGGAGCTGAGCGCCAGTACGGGCACCCCTAGCTCCCCGGCAAGGACCTTCAGGGCCCGGCTTATGCCCGCCACCTCGATCTGACGGTTCTCCGGCCTTGACCCGGCGTCAGAGTGCATCAGCTGCAGGTAGTCGACGACCACCAGCGCCAGGTCGCCCAGCTGGGCCCGCACCCGGCGGGCCTTCGCCCTGATCTCAGCCACCCCGATATCGCGCTTGTGGTCGATGTAGAGAGGGGAGGCACCGATGCGGGCAATGGCACTGCTGATGCGTGACCACTCGGTTTCGTCGAGGCGGCCGTTGCGTAAGTGCTGCAGGTTGACCTTGGCCTCGGCCGCGATGAACCGGTCGGCGAGCTGCTCTTTGCTCATTTCCAGGCTGAACAGCAGCACCGGCCGGCCGTCCCGGAAGGCCACGTGTCTCACCATGTCCAGGGCGAGCGCTGACTTCCCCACCGAGGGCCTGGCCCCCAGCACAACGAGGTCGCCCGGTTGCAGCCCCGACAGCATCTGGTCCAGGTCGCTAAAGCCTGTAGGCAGCCCGGAGATGGCCCCGCCCGATGCGTAGCGGGCTTCGAGGCCGGCGATGCCCGCGCCCAGCAGGTCGGCGAAACTGACCACGGTGTCCGACGACCTCGAGCGGCCCACCTCGAGGACCATGGTCTCGGCCTGGTCCACGGCCGCCCCGACGTCTTCGGGCAGTGAGTACCCCGTCTCCACCACCCGTTGGCCAGCGGCGATAAGACGCCGCAACATGGCCATGTCGGTGACGATCCTGGCGTAGCGGCCCGCACTACCGGTGCTTGGCGTATCGGCCTGCAGGGCCACCAGGGCCCGGCCAGCCGGCGAGTTCCAGTAGGCCATGGCGGCGCAGCTCGTCGGCCACCGTCACCGCGTCAACGGGCTCGGCCCGAGCGTCGAGGGAGACGACCGCGGCCCAAATGTGGCCATGGGCCGGGCGGTAAAAGTCTTCAGCGCCCAAGCCGGTTTCTATGGCTTCGGAGCGGGCCGAGCGGGAAAGCAGCACTGCTCCAAGCACCGACTCTTCGGCGACCAGGTCGTTCGGGGGGACCAAGGGCCGAGCGCGGGCTGAAGTTGCAGCGGCGTTCACGTGCTGTCCTCCTTGGGCGGTGGGGGAGCGGGGTGTTGGGCGCGCCAGTGCAGCACCCGAGTGGCGTGCAACCAAACAGGGTCCCTGAACATGTCCCGCGACACGCTGGCAGGGGTGGCCCGCCGGATGAGCTGGTCGATGCGGTCCAGCTCGTGCTCGTGGGCCCCCGGCGTTGCCTCCCAGGCGGACACCACGGCGTCGGCCTCCGGGTCGGCCTCGGGGCCGGTACCTTCTGGCTCGGCCGCCACCGGCGCTGGAACGATGGCCCTTATCGACGAAGCCGGCGGGAAGAACTCCTCGTCGGCCCGGTGGGCCTTGCTGATGAGCCACCCGACCGGGCTCTTTACCAGGCCAGCTCGAGCCATGGTGACGGTTTGGCGCACGGCATGGCGGACCTGTCCGTCTTCGTAAGGGGCCAAGGCCCGTCTGAGCCCTGCCCGGTCAGTTACCCCCACCAGCGAGGCCCGTTGGGCAAGCTCGCAGAGCGGCCGTAGGAGGTCGTCTAAATGCTCGTCGGTCCGGTCCTGAGGCCCCACAGATCTGACGGAGGCATCGTCTGATGTTGAGCGTTCTCGCGGTGCTCGCGGGCCGTCGCGGACCAAAGACAGGGAGGGAGGGAGTTTTTGACCTGCATCTTCTGGAAAAGACCTCCCTCCCTCCCTGGGAATAGGCCGCGGAACTTCTCGCGGCTCTTCCGCGTTTTCGCGGGTCATCCGCGAGGTATGTCGCGGGTCGTCCGCGATGGCGGCGAGGCGGGCCAGGCCCTCTTCGAGGTGAGGGACGGCTTCGCTCATGGCCGGGCCCGGGGCCATGTTGACGAGGTCCGACACGACCGAGACGATGTCTCGAAGTAGCCCCAGGACTTCAGCTACGGGCAGGTCCGGGACCGGAGCGTTGCACCTGGGTGGGCCGGGCGGGAGAGGGGGCCGAGGTGGGCACGACCCTTGCCTGGCGTCGTCTGGCCGGGCCGGCCGCCGGCGATGAGGGACAGCGCGCCGGGGTCCAACACGATGCCTGAGCTGCCCGTGCTCTTTTCGATGGCCGGTCGTAAGGCCCTGGCGTGGGCGTAGAGCGTCCCGCAATTTCGGCCACGGCCGCTCCGGGCCGACACCTCGGCCAGGGGGAGGGGCACCAGCACCCGGCCGTCGTCTAGGGCGTCGGCCGTGCTGGTTGGCTATGGCCAACAGGTCGGCCGCCATTTCGCGCTGAGCTGGTGTCCAGGTGTGCGACCGGACCGGTGGCGGGACTGCAGGATGAGTTCTCGTGCCCTCTGGCACGGGGTGCTCCTCTGGTCGTGGGCGTTCTGGGCGCGCTACACAAACCCAACGACCGAGGATGCTTCCCTCACGGGCCCACCGGAGCTACAATCGTCGTAGCGAACGATTGATTGAACCTCCGGGGACCGTGACTGGTCGGCCGTTGGCTGAGACGAGGACCGGCTGCAACCGGTCCTCGTTGTATTTCTAGGTCATTGCCGCTAAGCAGCTCCTACGGTGCGAGAAGAGGTGGTCCATTGGCCGTCCGAGGCTCGTTCGGCTCTGCCTTGTGCTTGCAGGATTACGAGGTGTTTGCGGGCGTTGCCGACATGGATGCCGAGGTAGCCGGCAACCTCCTCGGCAGTGGCGCCGCCGAGGGCGTTGAGCGCGTCGGCAGTAGCGTTCCATGGCTGGGGGCTGCCCCGTCGGCATTGCTTGTGGGTGGCGTGCCAGGCTCGGACGTCGGACACCCGTAGCAGTAGTGCTCCGAGCTCGGTACGCCCGGCCGAGGGCAGGGTACCGTTGCCGACCGCCCGTCGCACCGCTCCCGGGCTGCGGCCGATGAGACGTGCGGCTTCCCTGGTGCTGACCAGCTCCTCTTGAAACGACATGACTGTAACTATGGCACAGCCCGCGCGCGCACTGGTGGACCGTTGGCCTGCACACCAGCTGGGGTTGTAGCGGCTCAGCGGCCCTAAATGCGTGGTCCGTAGGGCGCGCCGCTGAACATGGGTGCGCCGGTGAACAGAGACGTGTGAAGTGTGCACGGCTCAACCGCTCGTCTCAGTCCATGACACCAACCAAGGCGACGAGGGCCGCGCCGCGGTCAACACCACGAACTCGGTCAGCTTGTTGGGCGTAGCTGTCCAACCATGGGCGCCGTGCGGCGTGACCGTGACCTCGTACTGCAGGTAGGCCCTGGTCGGGGTCGATGGGGGAGCGCCCCAGTCGTGCTCGGCTACCAGCTTCACCGTCGTGACCACATGGTGAGCGACCCAGGCCTGCCACTGGGCGCCTGCGGCGGCGACTGGGGGAGTGGCTCGGATCTCTGCCGCGTACGCGCTGGTCATGTAGGCCGTGGCTCGGAGTTCAGCGGCGTAGGGGCTCTTGTCCGCTGCCGCGTCGACCGTCCACAGCGCCGTGAGGGCGGCTCGGGCCACGGAGACGGGATTGGTCATGTCAACCCCGGGGGTCCTAGCAGGAGGTGCCGCCAGCGTCACCGTGGGCTGGGAGTTGAGGGCGACTGACGTGGTTGACGTCCCCCGTGCCGGCGGGGGCCTCAAAGGTGGCGCCGAGGTGGCCGGCTTGGCGGCAGCGCCGGCGCTGGTGTTGGCCCCGGTGACGACCGTAGGCAGCTCCACTGCGGCTTTCGTTGCGGCGCCCCGGTGCCCTTCGCCGACCTGGGCCGGGCCGGCGCAGCCGTTGGCCAATAGCGTCGAGGCCAGGACCACGGGTGCGCCCCGCCAAGGCCTCACCCGAACGACCTCACTTCCCAGGGCACCTCGCCCCAGTAGCTGTCGGCGAGGTTGTCGATCCGTACGAAGCTGCCCGTTTCGGGCGCGTCGATCATGTCGCCGTCGCCTATGTATATACCGATGTGGTCGTAGTCGCCGCCCCCGTCGAGCTCAAAGGCGACCACATCGCCCGGCTGCAGCAAGCCGCTGGCCAGGACCTGGGCGCCAAGGCCGGCGGCGACGGCCTGGCCGAGCGTCGCCTGGAGCTCTGAAGAGTGGGGGAGCGTTATCGACCCGCCAGAGGCCTGGTAGACGGCGTACATGACTAGCCCTGAGCAGTCAAAGCCGACGGTTTGGGCCCCGGTACCGACCCCGAGCGACGGCCCTTGGTAGCCGCCGCCACCCCAGGCGTAGGGCGTGCCGATCCACTGCTCGGCGGCGGCGACTACCGCTTGGCCAAACGAGGTCCCGCCTGACCCCGCGTCCAGCCCGGCGAGCTGTTCGGCGTACCCGGGGATGTCGGCGTCGATGGCCGCCACATAGGCCTCAGTCTGAGGGATGGGAGGGACCCCGCCGGCGTCGAGGACGGCTTCGGGCCCGGCGTTGTACGCAGCCAGGAGCAGGTCGGTGACGCTGGTTGCGCCCCCGCCGGTGAGGGGGGCCACCAGTTGAGCGAGGGCGCAGTCGTAGCGGCCCTGAGCCATGATGGCGTCGGCGGGCACGAAGGGGCTGTCCGGGCCTGCGACGGCGGGAGGCTCGTCCCAAGACGGCCAGGTAGCCGGCATGAACTGGCTGATCCCCTCGGCGCCGGCGCTGCTCACGGCGTCAGGGTCCCAGCCCGACTCGACCTCGATCTGGGCCGCGAGCAGCGAAGCGCTCACCTGGGGGCAGAGAATACCGGCCTGCTCCAACCACGGCACGTAGGTCTGGTCAGGCACGGCGGTCGCGTCGAGCGTGAAGGTGCGCGTCGCCTGGGTGCCCCCACCGGAGCCGATGACGACGACGAAACCGCCCAGCATTGCGGCGCCCCCCAGCAGGCCGGCCAGGATGGCAGGAGCGGCCACCTAGTGCACACTCTCTGGTGACGGGGGGCTCGCGCAACCACCTGAGACCCCAGTCATAGTTGATAACTATATTTGCACGTCTCACACCAGTTGAGAAGCCCCTTTTCTGTGCTAGGGACCAAGGGCCCATTTCGCCGCCAGTCCACGAAGGCGCTGGTGCCGGCTGTATAGGCTTCGCTCGGGCCGGCAGTTGAGCCGAGGCCTCCGATCTCGACAGGTATAGAAGAAGGGTGGAACGAGTGGCCCCGGGACCCTCCCGTGAGTGAGACAGGCCCGAAGGGCCGGACGTTCGCCGAAAAGCTGGAGCACCTCTTCGCCACGGTCCACCCCCGTGGGCGCAAGCCCTACACGCTGGACGAAGTGGCCGCCGGCATCGCCGAGAGCGGTGACGAGCCCATCTCGGCCAACTACATCTGGATGCTCCGCAAGGGCTTGCGGGACAACCCGACCATCAAGACAGTGGAGGCCCTTGCGCACTTTTTCGGCGTGCCGCCGGCGTACTTCCTGGGCAACGACGACCTGGCCGAGCGGGTCGACAGCCAACTCGAGCTTTTGGCCAAGATGCGCGACGCCGGCGTCGCGAGCTTGGGGCTGCGCTCCGCCGATCTCACCCCCGAGAGCCGGGCCGCGATTGCCAAGATGATCGACGTCGCTAGTGAGGCGATGGCGAAGATGATCGACGCGGTTGCCGGCATCGAGGCCCCCGGGGAGGGCGACAATGAAGATCGACCCTCTTAGCCGTACCTAAGCCGGTGTAATCTGCCCGTGTGCGGGACGGGCGAGTACGTCCGCTGCAGCGTCGTTGCGAGCAGCTAGTCGCAGAGCTGGGTCTGGCGCGCCCGTTCAGCCTCGACCAGCTGATCCAAGGCGTGGCCCACAAGCGCGGCCGGCCGCTCCGGGTGCTCGGCCATCCAGTGCAAGGCATTGAAGGGATGCCGTGCGGGGTTTGGGTGCCGCTGCCAACCGAGGACGTCATTTTCCTTGAGAACCAGACGAGCCCAGTCCATCGCGACCACATCTGCTTGCACGAACTTTCTCACATCATCTGTGGCCACGTCGGCCAAGCCATCGTGGGACCGGAATACCTGCGCAAGCTCCTGCCCGATCTCGCGCCCGAGACGGTGGCGAACGTCCTTGCCCGCACGAGCTATGACTCGGACCAGGAAAGAGAGGCCGAGGCCATGGCGACAGTACTTGGGAACTTCATAACCCGCGAAAACGGCGCGGGCCTCGCTACCGACGACGCCACGAGGGACCACGTGTTAGGGGAACTAGCAAAAACCCTTGGGCTGTAACGATGTCGGACAAATTCCACTGGGTCGCCGCCGCACTGCTTTGCTCCCTTGCCGTGCGCCGCCTTGGTTCCTTGCGCCACCCTGGCGCGTCGCGCTCATTGGAGCTCGCCCTCATTTTCTTGGCTCTGGCCGAGCTGCTGCAGCTCGAACCTTTGTACCGGTTGGCGAATGAGGTTCTCGGCACGCCCGCCGGCGGTTCCATGGCCAAGACCGCCCTAGCCACGGCGACTGTCGCCGGCGTGGCCGGCGTCGCCGAGGGAGTGCGATCCCGCCCCAAGCAACTGCGGCGCGGATGGGTCGCAGCCGCGGTTGCAGTGGTGGTGAGCACCGTGCCGCTATTGGTGTCGCCCGTACGTGCCGTTCCCCCGGAGCTCGCGGGAACGACCGAATACTTCGATGCCGGTTGGCGCTCGGTCGTCCACTGGGCGCCCCTCTTGGCCTTCGCTTGCTGGGGCATGGGTACTGCCCTGGTCGTCTCCTGGTCCGGGGCGCGCGATGCCGGGCGCGGCGCGCTGCGCACGAGCCTGTGCCTGGTGGCGGCCGCCTGCGCGATGGGCTTCGTCTATGTGGCCACTAAGTCGGTCGTCCTGGCGGCCTGGCACCTCCATGGCACCCTCTGGTTTTGGGCGCGCTTCGACCGGGACAGCGAACCGCTTATCGTCTCGCTCGCTTGCATCCTCGGGGCCCTGGGCGCAGGTTGGGAAAGCGTGGTCGCCAGCCGCACCAGACTTCGCCAACGCGTCGCTCTCTGGCAACTACGACCCTTGTGGAAAGTGTTGACGCGCCTGGCACCCACGATCCATCTCCCTCAAGGAAGAGGTGACTCCCAATTCCGGTTGCGCCGACGCGTGATGGAGGTTCGAGACGGTCTTCTGGCGATCGAGGAACGGGTGAGTACCGGCCTCGTTGAGGCCGCCCAGGCGAGAGCGGTGGACCTCGGCGGCACCGACGCCCTGGCCCTGGCCATAGTCGTTCGCTGCTTGGCAACTGAAGAGACAGCCGACTTCAGCCGTCCTCACAGTTCCGGACGGGCGCGGTTGCCTACCGGCCCCGCCACTTCGTTTGACGAGGAGCTCGAATGGCTGAAGGAGGTGAGCCGGTGGTACCGACACCCCAAAGCGAGCGCCCTGAGCGCCCAGCCGGTAAGGGCCTTGGCCTAGCGGAGGCGCATGCCATCTACCGCCAGATGGCGTTGTACGACATGGCTTTCGAAGTGCAGTTCGGCCTAGAGATGGCGTTCCTGCGAACCTTTGCCATCCCGGTCATCGCCGAGGTGCTCGTCGGCACGGGCGAGATAGAGGCGCGGCCGCTCAAGCGGTCACTGGACACGGCGCTCATGATGTACGAGATCATCGACGCTGGCCCCGACGCGCCCCGAGCGCGCGCCGTCATCCGCAGGCTGAACCAGATGCACAGGGCACTACCCATTGGGGAGGACGAGTACAGCTACGTCTTGACGACCTTCATCGTGCCGGCGCTGCGCTGGATGGATACCTACGGCTGGCGGCCGAGCACGCAGATCGAGAAGGAGGCCGTTACAACCTTTTACCGAAGGGTAGGCGAGCTGATGGGCCTTGCCTGGGTCCCAGCGAGCTACGGCCAGGCAGCCCGGTTCCTTGACAACTACGAGGCGGACCACCTGCGTCCCTCGCCCGAGGCGCAAAGACTGATGGCGGTCACGGGAGATGTACTGGCGACGCGAATGCCGAGCTGGGCGCGCTGGGCGTCCCCCACCTTGGTGCGGCTCATGCTCGATGACCCGCTGTGCGAAGCGTTGGGGCTGCGACGGCCGTCGCGGCTGAGCCGCGCAATCTTCGGGAGGGCCATGAAACTGCGCGGTGTTGTCACGGCCCACCGGCCCCGTCGCCGCGAACCTCGCTTTCGGCCAGGGGAGTCGGGGAAAGACGTCTACCCCCAGGGCTACCGCCTCGAGGAGCTGGGGCCGCCTTCACCTGAGAGACCCAAGCGGTAGAACTTCGCGCAATATCACCTCCTAGTAGACAGGACGTGTATGATCGCCCACTGTGAGTTGGCGAGCGGAGCCGACGGCCGCCGGTGAAACGAGGTATTGGCCCGAGCAGCGCGTGCCTAGGGCGTCCTTGCTGGGCCGCCGGAGGACCCGCCCAGATGAGGCGTTTGGGCAATACAGCGAGAGCGGGTCCTGTACGCACTTCGGCTTGAGCGCAGTGGGGGAGCCCGGGGAGGTCAGTTGGCAACGGACGAACGCGGTTTGGTACTGGGTGGGCGCTCACGGCGGAGCCGGGGTAACCACGCTCGGGAGCGCCGTCGGGGCAGGACTCGATGCGTCTACCGCCTACCCCGAACCGGCTGGCCCTGTGGCACTTCCGGTCGTGGTGGTGGCGCGAAGCCACGCTTATGGACTGCTGGAAGCGCAGCATCTCGCAGCCCGGGCAGGTACTCAAGGGCTCACTGTTCTGCAGCGCTCGGCAGCGCGTTGTCGGGTTAGCCCTCGTAGCCGACGCGCCCGGTCGCCTTCCGAAGCCCTTGACTGAGTTGTGCCACCTCGTGGCCGGCGGCTATGCCCGGGTCTGGGACGTGCCCTGGGTGGAGGCCTGGCGCCTAGGGGACACGCCGACGTTGGCAAACACACCCAAGCAAGTTGGGCGAATGGCCAGGGAAATATGCGTGATCGTCGCCAAGCCGAAGATGGACCAAGGCGCTGACACCTTGGAGAGAGAGCTCGGTCGAACTCAAAGCCAACGATAAGGAGGAAAATTACGATGACCCGGACAATGTCGGCAGTTCTGAAAAAACGCGGTCGTGTTAACCCGCGGGCAATTTCCTGTCGTGCGGGTGCCAGCCTTACGGCTGCGGCGCTCAGCGTCACGTTGGCGGCGCCTCCTGGCCAAGCCGCCGGCACGGGTCTACCCGGGACGAGTGGCGGCGGTACCGCGCCTCCGGGAGTGAGCGGCAACGTCGACACAATTATCTCGTGGGCATCTTGGATCGTGTTCGTGATCGCCATCGCCGGCGTCTTGTTCGTGGCCGTCAAGATGATCCTTCAGCACCACCGAGGCGAGGGCGGCCAGCAAATGGCGGGCCTGTTCTACGTGTTGGGTGGGGCAATCCTCACGGCCGCAGCGTCGGGCATCATCGGCGCCCTCACCACGGCTAGCTAGGTGGGGGAGCGCGACGGTGGCGCCGAAGGACGACGAGGAACAGCGTTCGCCGTGGGCCAAGCCTGCCTTCGTACTGGCAGGAGCGTTCGTACTCGGCGCGCTCGTGCTCGGCCTGTGGTTGGCCCTCGGCGCAGGCTCGAACCACAAGCCGAACCATGTTGGCGCCACAGGTACGTCGTCATCTGTAGGCACGAAGGCGCATACGAGCACGCCTTACGCGAACGCGGCCACCAACTGCCATCGGATCCAACAGCTCACAAGCATCCGCCGGCTGTCATGTGCCGCCGGGCAGCCAACAGGTACTCACCGTGGCGCCGAGCGGCATCACATGGCAGTTGTGGCAGGGTATTGCGCTCCCGTACTCCAAAATGGCGGGACCTGAGGTTATACAAGGCGATGTCGCCCGTTGTTACGCCCACTCGCCCCTGGGCGCGCTGTTGGCGACAGTACAGATCACATCTCGGTTCGTTGTCGCCACGGATTGGCAGCCGATCGTGTACCAACAAATTCTGCCCACGGCGGGCCGAGAGATCGTTATCAAGACTGAAGAAGCGGCGGCCAGGGAACCAAACACGCCTTCGCCGCCCGGTACCTACAGCCAGATCGCTGGTTTCTCTTTCGTCACATATACGCCACAAGTAGTGGCCATCGACCTCGTAGAGCGTGGCGAAAATGGCGCAATGGCAGTGGGGACATACACCGTCCAGTGGTCAGACGGCGACTGGAAAGTCGTAGTGCAACCGAACGGGCAGTTCACTCCACCCGTCCAGCAAGTGAGCTCGCTTGCCGGCTACGTGATGTGGGGAGGTGTATGAATGTCTGTTGCGGGGTGCGTGCTGGACCCGCTCGTGTGCGGCGGCGGCGGGGTGCTCAATGCCGCAGCAAACAGCATAATCAGCAGCTGGGCTCAGGATTTCGCCCACGCCGAGGCCGAGATGCTCTCGACTCTAATGACAAGCTGGAGCGACCTCTCCACTCCAGACGTCTCGGACACCTCCTCTGGTGCCGTTGCGTTCCTCCAGGCCAACACCGCCTACCTGACGGGCATTTGCGGGATCCTCGGACTGATGATCGCTGCCGCCCGCATGATGTGGACCCAGCGAGCGGAGCCGATTAAGGACGCTCTTGCGGGGCTATTTCGATTGGTGGTCGTGTCGGGGGCGGCGGTAACGGCAATCGGGTTGCTGACCACAGCGGGCGATGCCATGTCGACCGCCATTATCAACAATGCCGTCAGCCAGGCCGGCCAGTCTGTGCAGAGCATCGGGAGCATCGCCACCCAGGTCATCACTTCGGACACCTTGGTCATCTGCCTGTCGGGCGTTGCCATTCTGGCCTTTTTGTTGCAGTTGGTACTGCTCATTGTCCGCTCGGCGTTGCTCGTCCTGCTGGCGGGTACGCTCCCGCTATCGGCGGCCGCCAGCATGACGCCAGCGGGCAACCAATGGTTCAAGAAAAACGTTGGCTGGATAATTGCTTTTGTTCTCTTCAAGCCGGTGGCAGCGCTCGTTTACGGGGCCGCCATCCTGGCCTACACCAACTCGGCGGACCTCATGGGCACGATCACCGGCCTGGTCCTGTTGGTGCTGGCCACTCTCACGTTGCCTGCTCTGATGCGTCTCGTCGTCCCGATGGTCTCGGCCGTGGGCAACCTATCATTGGCCTCCGCTGGCGGTGTCGCCATCGGGGCGGCGACTGGCGCCGTCGCGATCGTGGCCACCGGCGCCACGGCTGCACCGCTGGTCGCTGGAGGGGTGGGTAAGGCCACTTCCTCGCTCGGCAGCTCAGCCATAGGCACAGGCGGAGGGAGCGAAGGCGTGGCTGGCGGCGCAGGACCGGCTCCGCCGCCGCCCGTCCCACCAAGCGCGGACGGGCTTGGCGGTGGTGAAGAAGAGCCGGTCCCCGCTAGCGCCCCGAGCGGTCGGGCGACGTAACCGGTACCCAGTTGAGCGCCCACCACGGCATGGCGCCCACGCGAAGAAGGAGGAACGATGGCGGACGCTGCGATGACGGGTGCGGGCGTTAGCCCGCACCGGACCTATGGGAATTGGCGGCGCGTGCAGTCGGTGGGCCTCGGCGGCCTCGGTCTGGCCGGCACCATCGTGTTGTTCGTCGGCCTGGTGCTCGTGGTCGTGGCGCTCATGGTCTCGATCCTCCTGGCGCTCGGCGTGGCAGTCGTGACTGGTGCCACCCTGGCGCCGCTCATGGTGAAGGACCGTCACAACCGCAACGTCCTCCAGCGAGTGACGGCGCGTGCCGCATGGGCGAAGGGACGCGCCTCCGGTCAGCACCTCTACCGCTCCGGCCCCCTCTCGCGGATCCCCAAGGGCCGGTGCGGCTTGCCCGGGGTGCTGGCCATGATGAGTGCCATCGAGGCAAAAGACGCCTACGGGCGGCCTTTTGCACTGCTTTGCCACCGCTGGGCCGGCCACGTCAGCGTCGTGCTCACGACGTCGCCGGACGGCGCCGCCCTCGTCGACCAGGAGGAGGTCGACAACTGGGTGGCCCACTGGGGGGCCTGGCTGGCGTCGTTGGCCAACGAACCGGGCCTGGTCGGGGCGAGCGTCGTTGTCGACGCAGCGCCGGATCCGGGCACGCGGCTTCGCCACGAGGTCCTCGGCCATGAGAGCCCAGAGGCCACACCGTTGGCGAGGCAAGTTATGGAAGAAGTGGTGGAGGCGTTCCCTGTCGGCTCGGCTGCCATCACCTGCCGGGTGGCCGTCACCTGGGAGATGACGAGCCGCACGCAGGTGGGCAAGAAGCGCAGCGTCGACGAGATGGCGCTCGATATCGGCCACCGGCTCCCTAGCTTGACGGCCAGCTTGGCCGCCAGCGGGGCAGGGCCGTCTCGGCCGATGACAGTGGCCGAGGTGGCAGCCGCCGTGCGGGTGGCATACGAGCCGACCCTGATGGGGGCGGTCGAGGACGCCGGGGCGGAAGCCGCCAGTATCGAGTGGGAAGACGCCGGCCCGAGCGCGGCCCAGGAACATTGGGACCGCTACCGTCACGACGGCGCCACATCGGTCTCTTGGATCATGACCGAGGCCCCCCGTGGCCACGTGTTCTCCAACGTCCTGGCCAACCTCTTGGCCCCTCACCCCGACATCGCCCGCAAACGGGTGGCCCTGCTCTACCGCCCCTACGACACGGCGGCGGCAGTGAGGGTGGTCGAGTCGGACCGCAGAGACGCGTTGTTCGCAGCCTCGGGACGACGCATCGGGCGCGCCCGGGATGCTCTGTCGGTCCAAGCGGCCGAGCGCTCCGCCGAAGAAGAGGCCATCGGCGCCGGCGTCGTGCGCTTTGCCATGGTGGTGACGGCCACCGTGCTTGAGCGCGAGGGCATCGGTTTGGCCGCCTCTGTGGTCGACACCCTCGCCACCACGTCGCGGATCCGGCTGCGCCGGGCCTACGGCTCGCAGGCGGCTACCTTCGCCGCCGGCCTACCGCTGGGCCTAGTGACCTCAGCCCACCTGCGGGTGCCGCAGGCGCTCCGGGAGGCCATGTGAGCGCCGCCACCACGACTGGTCCCGTACCCAGTGGCCGGGAACGCCGGCCCGGGCCTCGAGGCTGGCCTGGGCCAGGAGGCGGGAAGGCTTCCCTGGTCGAGGCGCCGCCTGAGTTCCGGGCCACGACGGTACAGGTCTGCGGGCT
Organism: uncultured Acidimicrobiaceae bacterium; assembly: GCA_963754115.1. Lineage (GTDB taxonomy): Bacteria > Actinomycetota > Acidimicrobiia > Acidimicrobiales > Palsa-688 > Fen-671. The sequence continues at coordinate 28,279 of CAVWFC010000014.1, forward strand.
GTGGCCTTGGATAGCCGGCTCGGGGGCGCCGATGGTCGGGGTCCCCCTTGGTCGGCACTTGTTCAGCCGGGCCACCGTCTGCTCCGACCCAATCAACTGGTTCAGCCGGGCCAGTTTGATCGCTAACCCGAGCGTGCTGGTGCTCGGCAAGCCCGGCCTGGGCAAGTCGACCTTGGTCTGTCGCATGTGCCTAGGCCTGGACTACTACGGCTACCGCAGCGTGGTACTGGGCGACCTGAAACCGGACTACGCCGAGCTCGTGGCCGCTCTGGGGGGCAACGTAGTGAGCCTCGGTAGGGGGCAGGGCACCCTCAACGTCTTAGACCCAGGAGCCGCGGTGGCGGCCGCTGAACGCCTGACTGGCCGCGCCCGCACTGAACTGGTGGCGGACGCGCACGGGCGGCGGCTCAACCTCCTGGCGGCGCTGGTGGCCCTGAACAGGGGGGCACCGCTAGCCGACACCGAGGAAGCCGTGCTCTCGGCCGCTCTTGCCGTCCTGGACGAGCACCACCGCCCGGGCGAGGCCGAACTGGCCGACCTGGTGGCCGTCTTGGAGGAGGGCCCCGAGCCGCTCCGGCGGGTGACGCTGGCCCGCAACGACGAGGCTCGCTACCGAGCCGCCGTGGACCCGATGGAGCTGTCGGTCATGGCGCTGTGCGAAGGGGGCCTGGGGGAGACCTTCGCCCGGCGGACCTCGGTCAAGATCGACCTCGACGCCCCCGTTTGCATCAACATCTCCCAGATAAACGAGGCCGACGAGAAGCTCCAGGCGGCCGTCCTGCTCGCCTGTTGGGGTGAGGGCTTCGGGGCCATCGCCGCCCAGCACGCCCTGGCCGACGCCGGCCTCGAGCCGCGGCGCAACTACTTCGTCGTGCTGGACGAGCTGTGGAGGGTGCTCCGGGCCGGCAAGGGACTGGTCGACCGGGTCGACGCCCTCACCCGGCTCAACCGCCAGGCCGGAGTGGGCATGGCGCTGGTCACCCACACGCTGGCCGACCTTGAAGCCCTGCCGGACCAGGCCGACCAGCTAAAGGCCATGGGCTTCGCCGAGCGCGCCGGCTACATCGTCTGCGGCGGGCTCCCGGCCAACGAGATCCCGAAGCTCTCCAAGAGTCGTGCACTTCTCTGAGCGCGAGGAAGCTGCTCATCACCGACTGGGCCTCGCCGCCGTCCTGGGACCCCGAATCGAACAAGGAAGCGCCGCCTCCCGGGCTCGGCAAGTTCTTGGTGAAGGTGGGAGGCAGGCCGGGCGTACCCCTGGAGGCGGTGATGAGCTGCCACCGAGCTCGACCTGCACGACACCAACAAGCGCTGGGCGCGCCAATGAGCTGGGGACGGCAATGAACGGGCCTCGCCGCCCGCCGGCGCACAACCCGGAGGCCGACGCCCTGGTCGGCTTGGCCGTGCTGGCCGCGGTGGTAGTGGTGCTAGCCGGGCTGTGGGGCGCCGCCCAACTAGCGGCCGCCGTCGAGGGCACGGCCAAGCCGGCGGGCAACCCCGTCGCGTTCGTTACCAGCCTGGTGAAAGGGAGCTTCCACTGGCCGGCAGCCGCCACTACCTGGGCCATAGGCGAGGGCGCCGTGGTAGTGGCGCTGGCGGTCTTGGTAGGGAGCGTGTTGTGGCGCTGGCAGGGGAGGCGGGTCTACGTCGACCGCCGGGCGCGCCTGTTGCCTCGGGACCTGCCGAGCCTCAGGCGTTACATCGACCCGAAGGCAGCGCCAGTGGCGGGCGAACACGGTGGCGGGCCTCAGGTGGGCCGCGACGTCATGGGCGGGCGCATGGTGCGGGCCACCTGGGAGGACACCTTGGTGGCCATCGCCGGCGCCCGCATGGGCAAGACCACGTCGATGGCCGTACCCCAAGTCCTGGACGCCGCCCGGCGTCGTCTACTGCACGAGCAACAAACGCGACCTGGTGGACCTGACCGAGAAGGCCCGGCCAAAAGCGCGGCCCGGTTTGGGTCTTCGACCCCCAAGGTATTGCGGGCACCGAGAAACCTGGGTTCTGGTGGGACCCGCTCGACGCCTGCCAGGAGATTATGGGCGCCCGCATGATCGCCGATGTCTTCGCCTCGGCGTCCCGGCCACCCAACGCAACCCGGGACTCGTACTTCGACCCCGCCGGCGAGGAGCTCCTGGCCACTTACCTCCTGGCCGCCGCCGCTGGCAGCGAACCGGTAACGGCCGTCTACCGCTGGGTCACCAACGACCGCGACGATACCCCCGTGGCCCACTTGAAAGCCGCCGGCCACCTGGACCTGGCCGCGGCGGCCGAGGCCACCATGCACCTGCCCGACCGCCAGCGGGCCGGAGTTTTCGGTACGGCGGCCAAGGTCGTGGCCTGGATGGCCGACCCCCGTCTGCGAGCCTGGGTAGTGGACCCAAGAGACGGCCGGCCCCGCCTGGACGTGGCCGCTCTCCTGGAGGAGGCCAACGTGGCTACCCTCTACTCGCTGTCGAAAGAAGGGGTGGGCAGCGCCGGGGCGCTTACCGGCGCCCTCACGACAACGTTCCTGACCGAGGCGGAACGCCGGGGCCAGCTCTCTCCTAGTGGCCGGGTCACAGTGCCGGTCGTGGCCGTGCTGGACGAAGTGGCCAACGTGTGCCGGTGGAGGGACCTGCCTGACCGCTACAGCCACTACGGCAGCCGGGGCATTGTCTGTGCTTGTTACCTGCAGAGCTGGTCCCAGGGGGCCGAGTGCTGGGGCCGGGAAGGCATGAAGAAGCTGTGGGGGGCGGCGAACCTCCGGGTGTACGGCGGCGGTACCCACGAGGCCGAGTTCTTGGAGGACATCTCCCGCATCTGCGGCGAGTGGGACGCCCCGGCCACCTCGCTCAGCACCGCCCGCGGGCAGTGGCCGCACGTACACGGCGGCGACGCGCCGAGAACGGGTCCTCGACGTCTCTACCCTGGGCGCCCTGCCCTCGTCCAGGGCGGTGGTCATGCCGAGCGGCACCTACCCGCTGGTGGTCCGCAAGGTCGCCTGGCACCAGGTCAAGGCCCACCGCCAGGCGACAGCCTGATGGCTGGCGGTGACGAAGGCTGGGAAGCGGGGCCAGCCACCTCACCAGCGAGCCCTACGGCCGTCATCGAGCCCCGCTACAGCTCCGTCGAGGACTTCGTGGCCGAGTACCTGGCTCTTGTCACCGAGGTCCGCACCGGCGGGCCTATCGTTTGGTGCGCCAGCTGGTGGGCCCATCCCGAGGCCGTCCTCCGGCTCAGTGCTCTGTGGCGGGCCTGGGAGGCGCTGCGCCTCGAGCCGGCCACGGGCATGTCGAACTGGTGGACGCTTCATTTCGACCCCCACATGCGCGTGCTTGCTGGACGCCGAGAGGGGGCCGTTCGCCTCGTGTACTCGCGGCCAGCACCAAGAGGGCAGGCCCGGGCCTTTGCCGCTCACAGAGCCGCCAAAAGACTGGGAGACGGCGTCGGTGCGGCGCCCGCCGTCGCCCCCGGGACGATGACTGGGTGGACAGCGAGCGGGACGGCGAAGGCCTCGTGGTGGACGAAGGCGTCCTTGGGTCATGCCTCGAGCGGTCGCTGTAGCTCTGGTGAGCCCGGTCCTAGGGAGGATGTATAAACGGGGATGATGAAACCGGTACCGTCTGGCCCGGCCACAAGGTGGGTCGTCGCCCCCGATACTGAGGGCGAGCTCACGCATACGCTCGCAACCCTGGAGGAGGTGCTGCTCCTCCTCCAGCCCGTAGACGAGAGCGAAGTCGCTCTTCCCAACACCGGGCCAGACGAACTACACGCGTTGCAAAACATCTGTATGCGGCTGTTGGCCGCCGAACGTAGCGGCGCCCCCCAGCTTTTCGCCCCGGACGGCAAGTTTGAATATGTGCCCCTCTTTTTCTTCCAGCTCCTGGACGAGGACTTGGCCGCGGCAGGCCGGGCCGTGGCCCAGCTCGGGTCGGCGTTGCTGCCCGGCGGCGATATCGAGATGCACGAGGCTCTGCGTGGTTTTTCGGGGGGCGGCCAAACCTGCGAGGACCTGGTCGTGAGCTTCGCCCAGGCTCACGGCGTCCTCGACCTGCGCCCTGACGAAGATTCCCGTTTCCTCGTCGAGTCTCTCGCTGCCGAACGGGGCCGGGTTGTCCTCAGCCATGAACAGGACGAGGCGTACCGGCGGTACGCCGAGCGCTTCTTGGAGCTGCACTTCAACGACGCGCTTGACCGCTTCTTGTTCAGGGGCGTTTAGGGGCGGCCCCACAATGGTATTTGGGGTAGTCCTAACGTATGTTTTAGTCATGTTGCGTCCTGAAAACTGGACCAGCCCAGCCGGTGGGAGTCCCGTCCGGGTAAACGCCGGAGAGCCCGGTAGCAGGCCCCGGTCTGTCGTCGAGAGGCGACAGGCTAAGCGGGGTGTCAAAAGCCTCTTTGGAGGGAGCGAGCGTGCGGGCCGTAGCGCGACCAGGCGCGAGTCCTGCAGCCTCGTCAGAATCACAATGGGGGAGCCGAGCCGTTCATGTCACGGTAAAGGCGGCACCTGGCCTAACTGGCGTCCGGACATGCCCTTGGCCAGGTCCCTCCGGGGTACGGGGAGCGGCACGTACGCAAGGGATGGTTCGGGACAGGAGAGGCCCGTCTGGCCAGCTTCGTCAGCAAAGACCGTCGGTATAAGCCAATGGTGAAGGCGTGTCCTGAAAGCCGCCAAGGGCTCGCCGGTGAGAGTCCGGTCCGGGTGGTGGCCAAGCAGCCCGGTAGCTGGTGGCCGGCGGGAGGGGAGACCCGACTGTCGAAGCGCCACGACAAAGGCCCCTTGGGGGCCGAGCAAGCAACCAGTCCGTACGATGAGGAACCTTGCCTATCCCAGGAGCATTAATCGGTCTGACCTGCGAAACGGGATTCGGCGAGACAGTTCAGAAGCTAACGCAATCGACGGCCGTGCCCGTCACGGGGTGGACGGGGCCGGCGGCTGTGCCGCTCCTGACGGTGTTTGTGGGGGTTGGTCGATGTCTCTGGCGAGCTGCTGAGCGAACTGTTCGATCTGCGCAGGTGGTGGTTGGACGATAAATTCGATCTGCACCCGTGTACCTGTTGATGTGCTCTGTTGGGTTGGCTGACGGTCGAGCAATAATCCCAAGACTGTAAGGAACACCAGGATCCATGTGGCCATCGCCAGGCTGTCGTCCTCCTTCAACCGATCCCAAAGGGTGGCCGCCTTGGGAACCTCATCCGCCAATCGTTCGGGGATCATCGACTCGTCGCCGGTTGCTTGGGAGTCTCTGAATATGTCCCACAGCAGGCGCACGTCGTCAACCGTGAGCCCCATCTGCACGACTTCACGGACTACCGTCTCGGTGGCCTGACGAATAATGACTGCGGGCATGTGGGCGGCTGCCACGGCTTCGGCGGGGATCGGAGTGACATTCACAGGGGGTGACTGCTCGGGCTCATCAGGCATTGCCACGAGTTTACCGGGCCAACATTTGCCCTGATCCGTTGGCTATCCTGTCAACTGCCCCGAGCGGCCCATGGGTTCCGGCTGACTCGCTAAGCCGTCACCGCTCCGGAGTACCGTAGCCGAACGTGCGTGAGTGGATCACCAACGACCTTTGGGTAGCCGTAATCGAGCGTGACGGCCCGGTGTGCCACTACTGCAGACGGGCGGCACGACCGCTGCACATCGACCACGTGATCCCGGTTTCTAAGGGTGGCCAGAACGTCCTCACGAACCTCGTCGTGGCGAGCCGCTCCTGCAACCTGAACAAGGCCGCTCAGGTGGGGTCTACAGAGCACGGGTGATGAGGACGACGAGGATCTCGATGGCGGGGACGTCGGCCCCTTCCGTAGGGTCGATTGCGAGCGTTGCGGAAAGGACTTTTGGTATGACCGCGACCTTCGAGGACATCAGAAGAAGTGTTTTACGTTGCCCTGGATCCTCGTCCCGTGCAGTGCTGCGGACGCAGCTCTCGCCGTGGCAGGCTCGTACTTCACGTTCACCCTGGAGCCACCCCGTACCGGCGACAGAGGACCGGCGTGACTACCCACCAGACGCTGCCACTGGCGTACTCCAGCAGCCGGAAGCAGCGACCCTCGGCCACGACGACGCCTTGGGCATTAGCCTCTTCCGCCGAGGAGGACCACGCAGGCGCCGTGAGTGGCGAGCGAGGACGCTGCTTCCGGTTCGTCACTGACCCGGACGGAAAGCCTGTCAACTGCCCGGAGCGGTCCATCGCTTCCGGCTGGCTCAAGGTTGGCGACCGCTGCCACGAGGTCGATGCCCTGCGGTCGGCACTCGACCCAGCTTCGCAACCGTGGCTCGACATCTCGTCGAGCACACCTAGGCGAGGATAAGCGGCACATCTGAGCGTACCCGTTGGGAGCACTAGCTGCGAACTACAGAGGTGTAGTTTCGTGCTATGCCAAGCGATCTGGAACCTCCCGGCCAGCCGTACGGCCCAATGCACAGGGACACGGACGACACCCCGAATCCCCAGTGGGATACCTCCCTCTCGGCATGGCCGTGGCCGGCTGTTGGTCAAGGCTTGGGCCTCACCTCCACATTGCTCTGGGCGGCGGCCTTACTCGTTTATCTAGCGCTCAGATTGTTGATACTTACAGATTTCAACACGAGTTCGGCCCTGACCGTGCTGGCGGAAGAGGGTACGAGCACAACACTCCTAGGCACAGTCGTTGGGATTGTCACGATCCTACCGGCTGTAGCGTTCATCGCAGCCGCCTACTATTACAACTTCTTAAGAACACATCGACGCGACAGCCTCCACTTGGCACATATCTATCTTGTTACTTCATTTATTGCGATGTTCTTTTAACCTCGTGGCCAGAGTTCCTTCTCATTATCATCGTCTCTTTGCGGTTCCTTGTGGTAACAACTAGTGAATCTCCGATAGACAAACGGCTTCGTAAGACCTTCAAGATCGCTACGGTTCAGCAGGCTGAAATATACAATTTGTTTCTGCTACTCATTCTGATCTCGGTTGACCTTATTACGGGGCCGTCCTGGATACCTCAAGAGAATCTCGCTGTAGACGGAATGCACGGCCAGCGAACTGCCTTTGTAGTGTCGATCGGACCGGAATGGACCACGACGCTGAACCCCCTTAACCACCAGGTGACGTACTTGGACACCTCAGCGATGCTGGCTCGGGAAAACTGCCGTCCACCCCACTCTTCGCTCGGCCGTTCCCTCTTCCTCATCCTAAAGGGCGTATCCGTGCAACCCGTCGCAATCTGCGCCGCCGAAGGTCTGGACAGCCAGGACACTTCCTGAAATCTCAGACGATCGGCTTATACTCAACGTTCACCTGACCCCGTGCGGTCACAGATAACAACCGAGATCTCACTTTCTGTGGTGGCCTTCCGCACAAACTAGGTTCGTTGAAGACCTGGAGTCCTGTACCCCCGCTAGCATCCCCGCCTGTGAAGAAGCACATCCGTGCCTCGTCGAGCATCTCGGTCTCCACTGCCTTGGACATAGCCGCTCCATCTCTCAATAACAGGATGCTGCGCTCGCTCCGCGCCGGTTTGTTCGCCGCCATCGCCATAGTTGCAGCGCTGGCCCCGGCCACGATCGCCAGCGCATCGCCTCCCGCTTCTTACCTCTCCATCCAGCCTGCAGAGATACTATTCATGGAGGTCACGGTCTCCAAGGGCAACGTGACTGCCGAGCTGTACGATGACACCCTGACGGGCTCGGCGCCCAACCTCTCGCTGCACTCTGGGCAATCGAGCCTCAGCGGTACAGATACGTCTAGAAGCCTCACGCTCTCCGACGGCTTGGGCAATACCATCTTTGGCTTCGTCAACTCCCACTCCCTTTCCCTGGGCATGCCCCAGAGCGATGGCGCTCTCGAGACCGTTGTCTTTCATGAAACTTCTGCGACTGTCTACAACCGGGAGCTTTCTCAGTTGCAGCAGCACGTATCCGAAGCCGATGCAGCCACCAGCAAGGTGGACAACGACCTCTCGGTAATAGCCTCTTCCGGCACCCTGGGCACCGATGAACTCCTCGCAAATGACGAACGAGTTCTTGACAACGACGTATCCGGCCTCCGGTACATACCAAACTCAGTCAGCGGCGCCGGCAGCGAGTGCTCTAACATTATGGCTGCCTACCCCACTGCTGACACCGCCTATCCTCGCGCAGTCTCCGTGGTGCTGGACGCCCAGTCACGCCTGCTCCCTGACCTCAGCGAAGTGCAGAAAGTCCTCGTCGCCGCTCCCGCTGACTGGAAGGTGTACGACCATGCACAGAATGCACTGACTGGCTACCACTTTGGCTCGATACCCCCATTGGCGACGGTGGTCAACGCCGGCCAGGCACTCATTGTCAGTGGTGTAGCCGATGTCAACTCGGACATCGGCAAGGCAAACCACTACGTGGCAGAGGTATATGCGATCGTCGACTCTGCTAATGAAAAATATCAATGCGGGCCTCTACAAACCACACCCCCGGCTATCAAGAACGTCACGGCCGGCTCGTTTCTGTCCGACAGCGGACTGACCGGCGTCGTTGGGCTATCTGTGACCGAATACCGGCTTCAGCTTTCGGCATGGAATCGTTGGGTGTCGGCGGCGAATGCACTCGACAAGGACTTAGCTATCATGCGTTCCCCCTACGGCTATAAGGCGCCGGATGCGGGGCTCAGCGGCGAGCTTTCCAGCGTCCAGCTTGCACTCTGGAACGTCAGGATGGATAAGGGTGAATTCGTCGCCACGCGCAGCCCGGGTCTTACGTGTAGCTTCATCGAGGACGCCTACTCCTATGCCCGTGCCGCCCACAGTGCCGGCCTCTCCATGGTGTCTCAGGCGACCTCCGGCTTCCCGGCCGCCGGCATACGGGCCGAGGCAACAGCGATGGCCGCAGCTCCGGCCGATTGGGCGGCATACTGGCGTGGTCAGCAAGCTCTTCCTGGTTATCGGAATGCCAACCCGCCTCCGCCCCTCCCAATGACTCTCACCGCCGGAACCCAATTCATCAACGGACTAGTGTCCTCGGTAAACTCCTACATCGACAAGGCCAACCAAGACGTGGCAGAGGCATATGCGATCGTCAATCCTCCCGAGGTTGAGTACCACTGCGGACCGTCGTTCCCGGTGCCAATAATCCCTCCCGTTACACTTCAGTCGTTTCGGTCCGACTAACAAGGACTTCCCTTTCTAACCAACACGTCCGCCCCGACCAACAGAGAGGAGTCGAGTCGTCCACGGGTTCAGATTTTGTCCCGCAGCCCATGAATCAGTCTGCACTGCGAGGCAAGGCACCCAGATGCCAGGTGCCTTTTCCGGGCGCTCATTCGACCTCCGCCGTAGAGGCAGGTAGACACAGCGGCAATTGTGCAGCCAGAGAGCTGCACCCAGGTATGAGCGGACCAGGGCGCATCGGGCGCTGTTGAGAGGAAGGCGGAAAGCCAGCCACCAGCGCGCTCTTCGACCCAGCGCCGACGCCGTACGGATTGGACGGTGACCCGAAAGGTTCGCCATCCCAACGTGAATGGGCTTACAGCACCGCTCGTGGTACCAATGCCTTCGTAGTGCACCAAGTCGCAGATCAACGCCGGATTGAATGACAAGCGCGCTGGTTCTACATTGTAGGACAAGCCAAATTCCGCTCGTGCGGTCCTTGGCCACGTTCTTGCACGCTCCCGGCGAAGTGCCGACTGGATTAGTCGGGTCATGCTGCAAGGACGCAGTGGGGCGGCACCGAGGTAGCGTCGTCCGTCATGCCGACTTCGACACCGTGGTGCACAACAGCACGTTTCTGCGGGCGTGCCGGGGCTTGACGGTGGAGACTGTCCCGGTCTGGTTCATGCGCCAGGCCGGGCGGGCGCTACCGGAGTATCACCGCACCCGAGGCGACCGCCCCTTTTTCGAGACTTTGGCCGACCCCGAGATGGCCGCCGAGATAACCCTCCAACCGGTCCACCGGTACGGTGTCGACGCTGCCATCCTCTTCTCCGACATCGTGGTGCCCCTGGCCGCCACGGGTGTGGGCGTCAAGTTGGTCCCGGGGACGGGGCCTGTGGTGGAACAGCCGTTTCGGGGGACCGCGGACCTGTCCCGCCTGCGCCGCTTGGAGCCCGAGGAGGACATACCGTACGTGATCGAGACGGTCCGCATCTTGGCCCAGGAGCTGAGCGTCCCCCTCATCGGTTTGGCCGGCGCCCCGTTCACGCTGGCCAGCTACTTGATCGAGGGCGGCCCGTCCAGGGACAACCATGCCCGAGCCCAGGCCCTGATGTACGCCGAGCCTGCGCTCTGGAGCGCCCTATTGGATGCTCTCGCCGACCTTTCGCTCGAGTTCTTGCGGGCTCAGGTGGCGGCGGGCGCCTCGGCCGTTCAGCTCTTCGACAGCTGGGTAGGGAGCCTGTCGGCCGCCGAGTACCGGGACCGGGTGATGCCGGCCAGCGCCAAGGTCCTCGGCGGCTTGGCCGACCTCGGGGTGCCTCGTATCCACTTCGGCGTGGGCACCGGGCACCTGGTTGGGCTCATGGCCGAAGCGGGGGCCGATGTGGTGGGCGTCGACTGGCGGTTGAGCCTCTCAGACGCGCGGAGGCTTGTCGGGCCGGGAAGAGCCGTCCAGGGGAACCTCAACCCCGCCGCCTGCTTTGCCCCCTGGGAGGTGCTGGCGGCCGAGGCCTCGCGGGTCATAGCTGACGCCAGCCCTAAGAAGGGCTATGTGTTCAACCTCGGCCATGGGGTGCTCCCCGACACCGACCCCGACGTGCTGACCCGCCTGGTCGAGCTCGTCCACAACTTCGAGTTCTCCGCGCCCGATTGACG
>CAVWFC010000015.1:0-17444 GCA_963754115.1 uncultured Acidimicrobiaceae bacterium
GTGAGTGTCCTAAGTCCACCCGTAGGAGTCTCCGAAGTTGCGACATTAAGACTGATTAGCGGGGACATTCGTTTACCGAGGCGTCGTCCTGTGCGTAGGCCGTGCCTGTCCGACTAGCCAGCACTGCCCTCCTTAACCTGCCACACAGTTGAGCCCGGCCAACCCAACAGCCGGAGCACTTCCAGCGCCACGTCGGTCAGTGAACTGCCCGCATCGTTCTCGACCGTAAAGTCTTCGGCTCCGAGGTGGCTGATCCGCTCGTCTAGGCCACAGGTTACCCGCAAGAGGAAATCTCGTTTGATACCCGCTTCTCGGCCGCAAGCCTCTTGGCGACGGTCGCAGCGGGGGCGGCAATGCGACAGACCGTCATCAACGCCTCCGGGACCGCACTACGGTAGGCAGCTACCTCCTGTTTACCTCCAATAACGCGGGCCAGCACGAGCCGGTCCACGCCATGGTCCCTGAAGTTGGGCCAGATCGCGGCAAGGTTGCGAGCCACCAGGGGAGAGTTGAACGTGCCGTCTTGCCAAGGAGGGCTGACTTCGCCAAGGGCGTCGAGGTCGATGACCGTGTGCCGTGCTCCGGCACGGAGCAGCAATTCGCCCATCTCCTTCGCTACGGCCGTCTTGCCCACCCCCGGGGCACCGGTCAGCAAGACAGTCGGCAGCGTTCTCATGAGCTGAAATTATATTTATGCCGAACGCCAGTTTCACCGCTACCAGAGGCCTGGCCCATTGGTGCTCTCACGTGAGGGAAAGAGAACCCCGGCCTTGTATGAGCAATATGTAGGTGATTCCTGTTCTGGTACTTGCCGAATTGGCCTTGAGGCAGGCCAGAGAACCGTCGCCATGTACTTCTCCCGCACATTAGAGCGACTTTCTTGGACCGCAGACATAGGATCCTCTGCGCGGGCCCAGGTTCCTTAGGGCGGCCGGTCATCGTCTCTGAGGGTCGTGTAGACCGTGAGTGTAAATTCTGATGTCAGCTCTGCGCGTCTGCGGCATCAGGTTTGAAGTTGCACTCCGAGGCTGTGCTCGAAATAGGCGACGCTAGCGTCCTCGTACGCCTGCGGCCAATTGTGCCCGGTCCGCTCGGCGAGGCGGTGCGCTCTAGGCAAGAAGATGCGGGCCAGGGCCACGTAGCCGTCGATCGCTGAGTCGATGGTCGGTTCCAGAGGAGGCAGCGAGACCAGTAGGGCGTTCTGCTCATCGGTGAGGTAGCTGCGCAGGCGCTTGGTGAAGGGGAAGGGGTTACCGGCACTGTGCTCGCGGGTGCGCCGCCATCCCTGCTCGGCCAGTAACAACCCGACCAGGGCGATGTCGCGGACCATGATGACGCCGTTGGTGGCCGGGACCGGTTCGTTGCGGCCGACCACGCCGACCATGTTCCCCAACATGTACAAGAACATGTCGACGGCCGCTTCGGGAAAAAAAGGCGCCTCTCGTCGCTCAGGCCGCGACAGCGGACGGTCGGGCAAGAGGCCGGCTTTATCCAGGAGGGGTGACATCCCTTCAACCGCCATGGGGTCGACCTCGGAACGGGCGTGGAGCACGATGTCGAAATGAAGCCAGTCAGCCGTGATGCACACGCCGCCCAATGCGAACTGGAAGGGTTTTACATTGGCCAACGGGGCCAGGCGCTCGGCCCGTTCTGGCCACGACGTCTTGAGGGCCTCGGCGGCTTCGTCGGTGACGACCACTTGCAGGTCGACGTCGCTCCACGGGTCAGCCTGGCCGATGGCGAAGCCGCCCACCAAGTAGGCGGCCAGGACCCTGTCGTCGGCGGCCAGGACCTCCTTCGCCCGTTCGATGAAGCTCTCTTTAGCGGCCATGGTGGCCGCCTTGACGCCACCCAGCGGGTAGCGGCTCGAGATCTTCGACGGTCCTCCTGCCATGTGGCGATGCCACACCTGGGAAGGCGGCGGGGGCAAATCGACCCTGCAGAGGCTATTGGACTGCGAGCGCGCCCCGCGGCTAGGTGGCAACACGGCCTGGTGGCGAGGTGCCGTGTACACCAGCAGTTCAACCGAGCAGGGCACCAACTGTGGCCGAGATGCGGGTGGTACTGCCCATCTGGGTGCCAGCGCAAAACACGTACCGGCTTGGGGCACGAGATGGCATCGATGGTCTTGGCGCCTTTCGGCAGCGCCGTTCTCTGCCACGTCCGCCCGGCATTGGTGCTCGACAGCACTACGCCCCCGTCCCTGGCGGGGCCAATATGTCGGGGCCAGGGTTCAACGGGGTATTTCCCGACACCCAGCACTCTGAGGCGCTCGGGCACGCCAATCCGGTGAAGAACCTGGCCGTCGGCCGCGCCTGGGCCGCTACGGCCGACCAGGACCGGGCCCCTTGTGCGAGACGATGACAACGGCCCCCGGCCCCGGCTGGCCACGACACGGCCGGCCCGCTCAAAGGACAGGCTCAAAGTACCTACCCCTCCAATCCGAACGGGGCGTTATTACTGGGGAAGCGTCTCTCGGGCTGCTGGACTGTAGAGGTGGCCGAATATCATCCTCCCCCGGGGCGCATTGAGGCTAATGGCGTATACCTGCGTCGTCACCAGGTAGGCGACGCGACTGCCATCGCCGCGGCCGTAGCCGAGAGCCTGGCCGAACTCCGGCCGTGGGTGCCATGGGCCGATCGGTCCGCGGCAGAACCAGGGGCCCAGCGTCGCCGCTTGGAAGAGGTTGTCCCACATTGGGAACAGGGCACCGAGTACGTCTACCTGGTCTTCCGGCCCGGCCAGGACAAGGTGCTCGGCTTGGTCGGTCTGCACCGGCGGGTGGGGCCTGGCGCCCTGGAGATCGGGTACTGGCTCAGGACCTCCGAGACAGGCCGGGGCACCATGACAGAGGCGGTCCGGGCCTTGGCCAATGAAGCGCTGGCGTTGCCCGGGGTGGGCCGGGTCGAGCTCCGCTGCGACGAGGCCAACCAGAAAAGCGCCGCTATTGCCCGGCGTCTCGGCTTCCGCCTGGCCCGCACTGGACAAGTTGACACGGCGTCCTCGGCCGAGAGCGGGCGCGAGATGGTGTGGGTGCTCGACCAGCCGGTACCGGCCTCGGCGGTCTACTACTTGATCGGGCTGCCCGGGGTAGGCAAGTACACGGTGGCCTCGGCCATGGCGCGCCTCGCCGCCGAGCGGGGCCAGCGCCTGGTCGTGGTGGACAACCACTATGTCAATAACGTGATCTTTGGCCTGGTCGGAGTAGATGGCCGCACGCCTCTGGCCCCGGCCGTGTGGGCGCGGGTGGCCGAGGTGGTCGAAATTGTATTTACCACCGTGGAGACCCTTTCCCCTAGGGGTTGGTCGTTCGTGTTCACCAACTACCTCGACCACAGCTCCGCCGAGGACCACCGGTGGTACCGGCGGGTCCGCCAGGTGGCAAACGCCAGGGGGAGCCGCTTTGTGCCCGTACGGCTGGTTTGCGAGCCCGACGAATTATGCCGCCGCGTGGCCAGCCCAGAAAGGTCCGGTCGGCTCAAGTTGGTCGACCCCGTGACGGTACGCCAGTTGGCTATGACCAGGCGTCTGCTCGAACCTGACGACGAGGACGTGACCACGTTCGATACCACCTGCTCGGCTCCAGCAGAAACCGCCAATGTCATCCTCGACCGGGTTGCCGGCTGAGGCGTGTGCGTCGGGTGTCACGAAGAGGATCTCGCCGCACGGTCTGCACCACTCGTTCATAGCCGCCGCTCTCGGCACTTAGGGACGACGCTCGAGGGAACCATTAGGGGACCGGGGACGCCCGACCTGAGCAAATCCCCACACCGTTGAGGGCTCGGGTCTTCTCGTACCAGTCGTTGGCCCACTTATTCGAGCAGGACGGGGAAGTCACGGTCGAAGAGGGACATCCACCCGCACGAAACGCTCCACGCGGACGATCGCGCATCCTTTTCGTCACCTGTAGTTCACTCTGTGTTCATCTTCCCGTTACCTTGGGCCCATGCCGTTGCTGTTGAGCGCCGCAAGTTCCCATCTCGGGTCACCGGGTAGTTCTGCCAACACCGAGGGCTGGCTCCAGGTCGGCGAGCTGTTCCTGGCCTTGGTGCTGTCCTCTCTTGTGGGCCTGGAGCGGGAAATACGACAGAAGAGCGCCGGGCTGCGGACCCACACACTGGTTGGGGCCGGTGCCGCCCTGTTCATGCTTGTCTCCAAGTACGGCTTCTCAGACGTGCTCGAGACCGGCCGGGTCATCCTGGACCCGTCCCGCGTAGCTGCTCAGGTCGTGACGGGTGTGGGTTTCCTCGGTGCCGGCCTGATCTTCGTCCGGCGGGACTCGGTCCGTGGGCTCACCTCGGCCGCGTCCATCTGGGTGACGGCGGCGATCGGGGCGGCGGCCGGCGCTGGCCTACCCGTGCTGGCTATCGTCGCCACCGGCATCTACTTTGTGGTTGCCCTCGTCTTCCCGGAGGTGACTCGACGCCTCCCGCGCTCGTCGACCGCCATCTCGGTCCTCCGGGTCCGCTACCCCGACGGCCGGGGCATTCTGCGCCAGCTCCTCCAGGTGGCAACGTCACAGGGGTTCGCCATCGACGAGTTGTCGACAGACGCTCAGCGCCCGCGGCTGGGAGCAGACCGGATGGACGGGGAGGAGCGTGACGGCCGCACTGTTGAAGTGACCATGCAGGTGCACGGCCCGGCTTCTGTCAACGACCTGGCCGCTGCGCTTTCTGAGCTCGAGGACGTGGACGCCGTGGTGGCGGGCGACGCCAACGCCATCAGCTCGTAGCGTGACCTCATGCGGGCAGCGCTGGAACATCCGGCGATGCCATATGTGCAACTGCTCAGACCCTAAGCGCCCACGTCCCTAGCGGCGCCAGAAGCTATGAGGGCGTTGCCCGGGTGGCGGGGTCATTGCGCGATTGCTAGTGGCGGTTCTTTCTCCTCAGCATTCACGTCGTCGTGGGCTACTCCGAGACCGTTCGCCTCATTGTCCCCGGCGACCTCCTCGAGGGACCGCCTGGCCGCCTCCGGCACCAACCGGGTGAGGAAAATACCGGCGAACGCCGCCACCGCGGCCATGGCCAGCATGGGCCGTAGCCCAAACCTGTCCTGGAGAGCCGGCACCAAGAAGACGCCGACGAACGCCCCCAGCTTGCCGACGCCGGCAGATATGCCGTGCCCGGTCGTGCGGGCTGACACCGGGAAGACCTCGGAGGGCAGTACGAACGTGGTCACATTGGGGCCAAACTCGACGAAGAAGTAGCTGAGCCCGAACACGGCCAGGAATGCGCCCACGCTGGCGGTTAGGACAGGGATGACGGCCAGCAACAAGAACGCTGCCGCCATGACACCGAAACCGATCAGCTGCAGCTTGCGGTGCCCGATGCGGTCCATCCACCACACAGCCATCGCGTACCCCGGGATGGCAAAGACGACGAACATGGCGAGCGACCACGCCAGCTTGGCCGTAAGGTCGGCCCCGGGGTCAACGCCTTTCAGGATGGCGGGCAAAGAAAGCGTATTGCCGTAGTAGGCGTAGTCAAAGACGAACCAGGCGCCCGCCGTGCCAACCAGGAGACGGGCCAGCCGGCGGTCACGGACGAACTGGCCCAGCCCCAACCGGCGTGGATGTCCCCTATCGGCCGAGGCAGCAGTCACATGCGCTGTGGTGCGGGCTACACCACCCGAGAAGGCGTCGAGCTCTGTTGCGGCCTGGGAGGCGCGGCCCTGCACTATCGATTGGAACCGGGGGGACTCGGGGATTCTGGAGCGGAGGTAGATAACGCCCAGGGCCGGGAGCGCGCCCAGGCCGAGAAGTAGCCGCCAGGTGAGCTCACTGCCCACGTGGGCCTCCAGGAGGGCTAGCGCCACGAGGGGGCCGACGATAAGCCCGAGGGCCTGCATAGAGAACACCAGGCCGACCAGCCGCCCTCGATCGTTGCGGTTGGCGTACTCGCTCATGAGGACGGCCGAGACCGGGTAGTCGCCACCGATGCCGAGGCCAAGCACAAAACGGGCCAGGACGAGGAAGAGCAGGTTGGTGGCCACCGCTGAGCTGACCGCGCCGAAGACCATGATGATGGCGACGAGCAGGTAGATCTTCCTGCGCCCGACGATGTCTGCGACCCGGCCGAAAACGATGGCCCCGACAAAAGCCCCGAGGATCGCCGACCCCAGTACCCAGCTCGTCTGGCTCGTGCTGAGGTGCCACTGCACAGTGACCAGGGCCGCGACAGTACTTATTACGAACAGGTCATAGGCGTCGGTGAAGAAACCGACACCAGACACGAGTACCGCCCGGCGGTGGAAGGCGCTAAGGGGAGCGTTGTCCAGAGCCTGGCTAACCGCCGCCGCGTCAGAGGGCCTGGCACCTACAGAGGCCGTGTCAGCCAGGCGCATCCCCTGCTCACTCCTGTTTCATCCACCGTGCCGGAGTTTGGGCTGCACCGTGCCGGGGAACCGATCTGCCAAACAGTCTCGATTGTGGCGGGCCCCGGTAAACGCACCCTGACGTCATGGTGGACTAGAGATGAACGGCTGGTGAACGAGAGGCGAACCTTTGCTGACCAAATCCACCGCGAACCGGCGGGCAGCGGCTAGACCCGTGACCATCCCTGTTGATTACGGCTCGGGCCGCCTCGAGGCAGACATCACTCGCCTGTTCGCACTGGTGAGTGAGGCCCTCGCGGGCGCCACGGACGCCCTACTGGCCGGCGAGCCGTCGGAGGCCAGCAACGTAGTGGCCGCCGACGAGGCCATTGACGAGCTGTCTGGCCGGCTGAGCGAGCGGATCTGGGAGGATTTCGACCGCCTCGTCCCGGCCAACGATGAAGTGCGGCGCCTCGTAGGCCTCCTGCTCATCGTGCCGGAGCTCGAACGCAGCGCCGACTTGGCCGAGCACATCGCCCAGCGAGCGGTCGCCGGTCTCGGCCCTGACATGACGGCTGTCAGCAGGGGGATCGTGCAGCGTATGTCCGACGTGGCGCTCGAGATGTGGCACGAGGCGGCAGAAAGTTACACCCTCCGTACGGCCGCCGGCACCCTCCTCGACGAAGCGGACGAAGAGCTCGACATCCTGCGCGACCGGCTCACCAAAGAGGTGGCCAGCGCCGCGATGCCAGCTTCAGTAGGCGCTCAGCTCACGCTCATTGGCCGGTTCTATGAACGCCTGGGCGACCATGCCGTAAACCTGGCCAAGCGCATTGAAGTGCTGCCGGAGCAAGGTGGACCAAGGGGCCACTGAACCGATCCTGTTCTGTCCAATGGTGACGAGTGCGATCCGCGTCACCACCGCGGCCGATGCAGCCAGCAGGCCGACCTGCGGGTGAGGGGGACCACCGAGGAAGGTAGGCGTGCGCGCAGGCACCTCTCCGAACCGGTCCTCGTGAAGCGACGGGCACGCCGGCGATGGCGCGAAAGCCGAGAGCCGGCAGCGCTCGTTCGATCGTCCGGCCCTCGAGATCCGCGATGCCGTCCAGGCCGCGGATCTCGACGTGAACGTCAAAGACCATCTTCAGCCTGCAGTGGCGCCCGGCCAGTCGCCGAAGCGCCGCCCCGAGATCTGTTCGTACGCACGGATGTAGCGCTGGCGGGTCTGGGCGATCACCTCAGCCGGCACCGGTGGCGGCGCCGAAGCCTTGTCCCAGCCCGTCGACTCCGCCCAGTCGCGCACCGGCTGCTTGTCGAACGACGGAGGCGTGGCACCGGGCCCCAGGAATCGGCCGGCCAGAACCGGCTGGAGTCCGGGGTGAGGATCTCGTCGCAAATGATCAGCTCGCCGTCGACGAACCCCAGCTCGAACTTGGTGTCGGCGATCACGATGCCGCGCTCGAACGCCAGCTCGGCCGCAGCGCTATAAGCGCCTAGGCAGATCTCCCGGGCGCGCTTGGCGACGTCGTCACCGACGAGCTCGGCCGACTGCTCGAACGAGATGTTCTCGTCGTGGCCTTCGGTCGCCTTTGTCGACGGGGTGAACACCGGCTCGGGCAGGCGGGCGGACTCGAGTAACCCCGCCGGCAACGGGGCGCCGTGCATGGTCTGGGCCTCCCGGTACTCCTTCCACGCCGAGCCGGTGATGTAGCCGCGCACGATGCACTCGATGGGGAGCATCTCGGCCCGCCGGACGAGCATCGAGCGACCGAGCAAGCCCGGGATCTGTGCCGCACCGTCGGGGTAGTCGGCCGGGTCGACCGACACGAGGTGGGTCTTCCCGACGTGGGCGAGCGCCTCGGCCCAGAACACGGTCATCGCCGTGAGCACCCGGCCTTTGTCCGGGACCGCCTCGTTGAACACGACGTCGAAAGCCGAGATGCGGTCCGACGCCACCAACAGCAGGTGGTCCGGGCCGGCGTCGTAGATCTCGCGCACCTTGCCCGAGTAGAGGGCCTCGAGCATGGTCAGGCGCAGCCGCTCTTCGAACGGCCCACCGGCAGTAGATGAAGTCTTGGTCATTGGTCCTCCGATCGGCGGGGGTGTAGACAGACCTCGCTGCACCCGCAGCGAGGCCGGCGTGGACCTGGACGCTTTCGCGCAGGCGAGCGAGCCGTCGCCGTCCTGCGCTCGGCTCAATCCCGAGCGAGCGTGACGCGGCTGCCGGGGTTCAAGTCGGCGTCGACGATCCGGTCGAGAAGTTCCCGTTCGCTCGTCCGGGCCGTCGCCAGCACCGGGGCCAGGCGAGCGGCATCGCGCTCGGCGTCGATCATTTCGGCGATCCGCTCGGCATCGTCGCTCGCCAAGAGGCGGCGGCCTTGGAGACGAAGAGCAAGGGCATCGCTTCGTCCCCGTTCGTGTAGGCGGTCAGACGCCGCGTTGCGAGCAATGCCGTAGAGCCAGGCGGCGACGCTCCCACGCTCCGAGCGGTAGGTCGACCAGGACCCAAAGACGGCGACGAACGTGTCCGCGGCGGCGTCGGCCACGTCCTCGGACGTGTTGCAACGCCGGGCCAGGAAGCGCATCACCGCCGCGATGTGGCGGCGGTAGAAGGCGTCGAAGGCTGCGGCGCTGGAGGGGATGGCCGCGATCAGCTCGGTGTCGGGGGCCTCGTCGTAGCGCACATCAAGTACTACTCGCGAGCCCGCCGAAACGTGACATCACGGCTCACGATTCGCAGGGCCTTCGGTCCGCCGCGCCGGCATTGGCACCGTGCGGTCCGTCTAGAGGAGCGTGAGCCTGTAACGGTCACGAGGTCAATGGTGCCAGGCGATCGGCACCGCTCGCGCCCTCGTGGGACTTCGCGAAGGGGCCAGCACCGTGCCCGAGGGCGACCGGTCCTCATCCTCCAGGTCATGTCCCCGCCCCTACGCCACCGAACCCGAACAGCTTGCGGAAGTTGTGGCAGGCGATGACGCGGTGCCATTCGGCCTCGGCGGCCTCGAGCCCGCGAAGGAGTAACGCCTTGCCGCCGTGGCAGGTGTCGACCTGGCCGAACACCGGCTCGATGATCGCCTTGCGACGTGCGTAGGCCGCACGTCCGGTCTTGGTCCGGAGCTCTCTCGTCATCCGTGCTTTCGGGGTGAGGCTCTTCGGGATGCGGCCAGGTGGAGCGGGGGGTGGCTCCTCGTTGTGGCGAAGGCTGCCACGGTGAAGAACGGGGCACCGCAACCACCGACCCGTCGCTGCCGTCCCGTGCCAGCCGACGCCCGAAAGGGCCGGCGGGCGTCAGAGTTCCAGGATGTCGGAGCTAGAGCCTGTCCCGAGCACCTATCCAGTCGTTCTCGATGGCCAACGCCTGCGCCTCGGCGAGGTTGGGCTGACGGACTTCGACGACGCCTGGGCCTGGTCCTCGGACGAGCGCGTCTTCCGCTACCCGCCGGTCGAGCAGCCGGCGGACCGGGAAGCCGAGAAGCTCTGGCTCGAGTCCGTCATGGCCGAGGCAACCGGGACGCCCCGCCGGCACTACCAGATCGGTATCGAGCCAGCCGACACCGGCTCGCTGGGTGGGATGGCCCGAATCGGCGTCGGCTCTGAAAGGCACCGCAGCGCCAACATCGGCTACGGCGTGGCCCCGCGTTCTGGGGCCGCGGCATCGCCTCGGAGGCGGCGGCGCTGATCGTCGGCTTCGGTTTCGAGCACCTCGGCATGCACCGCATCTGGGCGACGCACCACCCGGAGAACGTGGCCTCCCGGCGGGTGCTCGACAAGCTCGGCTTCCGTGAGGAGGGCCGACGAGTGACGACCGGACGATCGGCGGGCAGTGGTCCGACTCCGTGGTCTGCTCGCTGCTTGAGGGCGAGTGGCGAGCGGTACCGCCCGCCCCACGCCGGCTGACGCCCTCTACGAGTCCGTTGCGTTCCGGTTTAGCGTTAGGAGGTCATGCGCGGCAACGACGCAGCGGGGCCTCACCTCCAGCCCGCCACGCCTCTTACCATTCGTCGCCACAAGTGGCCCCATCGGGACCACTACACCGCCGTGGCGTCGGTCCTTGGTTCCGATTCCTGGGGCGTCTGGGCTGGGATGCGGAGGGGTGCGTGGTGGTACCGGGATGGCCAGCCCGTTCAACAGGCGCGCTCTGACCTGGTCGAGCTCCTACCCATCGAGGTCGGCTGGGCCGCCGAGTGGTACGAGCAGCGGCCCGGTGGCCCTGATTTTGAGCTGTACTGCGACATCACCGGGCCACTCTCTTGGCACGGGACCGTCGTGACGATGGTCGATCTCGATCTCGACGTCATCCGCACCTTCAGCGGAGAGACCAGGCTCCTGGACGAGGACGAGTTTGAGCTTCATCGAGCCGAGCTCGACTACCCAGCTTCTCTGGTTGCCCTGGCCCGTGAGACGGCCGCCCAGTTGGTCGACCGTGTCTCCCTTGGCGAACCGCCGTTTGACGGGTCTCATCGCCCATGGTTGGAACTCTGGAAGAGAATGCCCTTTACCGACGGAGGGACGATCCTCACCTCGCTGCCGAAGTCGTAGTAATCGACTGTTGTCAAGCCGTCAGGGGTGCGCACTTCGACTTGCACCAGCTTGCCGTCCCCAACCCACACGTCGGCCTGCCAGGCTGTGGCGATCGTCGCCCGGTAGTGCCGAGCCGTCAGGCCTCCGACCGTGGCTACGCCGAGCTCATGGAACGACTCGGTACCGGAACGGAGGGCAAGTAAAAGCGCAGCCGGGGCTGTATCGGGCTCGAGAGCACCTTCGAGCGCAAGCTCGGCGGCAGTCCGCCCTGGTGGCGCTTGGACAGCGGGCGCGCGCTCCCACGTCGGGGGCCACGCTGTCGGAGGCCAGACGGTCTGCCAGCTGCGGGCGCCGACCTGGACCCAGCTGTACCCATCGGGGTAGCTCGCCCGGATGGCCGGGGCACTGAAGTCGACGACCCCGGTGGCCGTCATTGCCACTGCATGCTGGCGCCGTTGGAGCGCCGCTGACGGGACTGACGTCAGCCGCACCCGGGCCGTCTGAGCCCCTATGGTCCGCACTGTGGCACTAATAAGGTCCGTTCGGACGGTCCCGCGCGGCCAAATTAGGACCCCGGCGATCGCAGCAGCGATCGCCGCGCCCGCCACCACCAGCGCACTCCGACCTGGTCGCAGCGACCTATGTCGTGCCGGGCACGGGGTTGGCCGACGGCCGGCGTCCCAGGCAGGCGCCTCGTCCGGGACGCTGCTGGTGACGACGTCGAGGCACGCAGTTAACCGTGCTGCGACCTCGTCTAGGTCATTGGTCATGGCTCGATCCGTTCTTTCAGTTGGCGCAGGCCGCGATGGATGAGGGACTTCGCCGTACCGTTACGACAGCCGAGCAGTTCGGCCACGTCCTCCACCTCCAGGTCGGCATAAAAGCGCAGCACCAGTGCCGCCCGGTAGCGCTCAGGCAGAGCCTGCAGCGCCGCCCACGTCTCGTCGACCTCAGGTCCGGGTACCGGCAAGGGTGGGCCAGAGGCGTGGCGGGCTTCGACCTGGCGGTGGCGGAAGCGGTCACGCACCCCGTTCACCACTGCCTTCCGCAGGTAGGCAACGGGGTTCGTGATGGACGGCAGCGACTTGCTGACCCGGAGGAAGGCATCGTGGACGACGTCCTCTGCCAGCTCACGCGACCCGCTAAGGGCGAGCGCCAGTCGGACCAGTGATGCCCATTGGGCTCGGTAAAGCTCCTCGAACGACCCGCTGAGCACGCTTGGCCCAGCTGCCCCTGGGTCTGCCGCGGTACCGGTCACCAGTGCATAGACGATTTAGGGCTGCACGACGTTGCACGACGGCCCGGGTTTATCCGTCTTATGGGTTTCCTGGCGCAAAGTCGCTGAGGTACCGAGGGACGATGTGGACGTGTACGTGAGGCATGGCGTTGCCGAGGATTTGGTAGTTGAGGTGACAGGAGCCGAACACCGCCTCGATGGCTCGCGCTGCTACGGCTACGGCTGACCAGAAAGCCAAGGTCTCCACTGGATCGAGCAAAGTGGGGTCAGGGACGAGGCGGCCACGGAAGACCACAACCGAGTAGCCGGGCACCGGGGTGACCCGCTGGAGGTAGCATCAGCGTGGCTGACGGAAAGGTACCGACCGCCATGTTCGTCCTCGTCGGGACGTCCGTAAAAGGCAGGTGAACACTCCCATCCTGGTGGTTACCCGGAAAGCGGCCGTGAGCCTGGACCATCTCTTCACCTGGCCGCGATTTCGTCCCGGAATAGGTCGAAGTTGAACGGCTCGTTGAGGTTGCGCTCGATTGGCTCTCGAACACTACTTATGTAATCGGCAACTGCAGGTCGACGCGACTATCCACCACTGGGGAAAGTTGGGCTACGACCAGCACGAGCGGGGCGAGGTCGGCACGCCGGGCAGCAGGAGGCTCGGCCAAGAGGACTTACCGGTGAGACACATGAGGCTTACTTTCGTGAAGACGTGACGCAGTACCAACGGCAGGTAGTAGTTCATGCCCAGCTGGTTCTCAAAGGCCCAAGCAGAGAGCGTCGAACCAACAATTCGGCCCGTTCCTAGGTACGGATTTGCTGGAGTGCCATTCAGTTTATGGCCGGTGCCGCCGGGTGGCTTGGCCCCTCGCCAGCCCCGGTGGGTTGAACTTGCTGCTCGACGACCACCGGAGGACTCCCGCCCGTCACGCCCCCAGTGGTCTCCAGGAACTCGATCACCACTGCCGGCACGAGGCCGATCAGACCAGCACGGTCGCCGTCTCGGCAGGCGGTTTGCACGGCGCTTGAAGAGATCTGGCAGAACTGCTCGGTTCTCGGTACTAGGACCGTCGGGAACCCGCCGGCATTTAGGTTCATGGCCGCCATAGCGAGCTCGGCTGTGGGCTCCTTACCGCACACCCGCACCAGGGCCGACGCACCGAGATCGCGGGCGAGGCCTATGGTAAGGCCGCAGTGCCAGCGGGCGCGGACGTTCGGGAGATGGCCCGTGGCTGACGCGATCAGTTTTTCGCGCTCAGGCATGCTGAGCATGCCAGCGCTCTTATCGGGGTTACTGACCGCCGCGACGACCAAGGTTGCAAATAACCCTGCAGCCCCTTTCGATCACATCCAGATGACCGAGGTGAATAGGGTCAAAGGACGCCGCGAACAAGCCGACTCCAGTACTTCGTGACCGGGCCTCGACCGGCGGGCTGTCCACACCGAGCCAGCGTGCAAGCGCGCTTTAGCGATATGAAGGAGTGGGGTTTGGAACGGCTTCTGCAGGACTTCAGTCGGGCCATACCGGTGCCCAGAAAACTCACCCAGGAGCAGCCGGGGCCGTCCGCCGTCGCAGACGGTTGAAATCTGCCAGTGTTTTGCCCGAAGTTTATTGGCCGACTCATAACATCGACCAGAACACCGAGTGGCCACCCCCATCGGGACCGACGACCGAGCCAGAAACCAGACCGCGGCCGATAGAACCTTCAACGGCGGCCGAGGCCAGTGCCCGGGCCAAGGCGAAGGCGTCGCCCATGACCAATAGCTCTTCGTTGTTGAACCAGCGGACCTCCTCGATCTCGCCTGGCTCAGCCCGGAGTTGGCCACCACGGACCGAGCCGGCAAAGACGACCAGCACGACCGACCCGCGGTCGGCGATGCCGACAACGCCTCCTAGCTCCACGTCGAGGCCTGTCTCTTCATTTGCCTCCCGAATTGCCGCTGCCTCCACACTCTCGCCTGGTGAGGCCAAGCCACCGGGTAATGCCCAGAGGCCGAGGCCGTACGCTTGCTTGACCAGCAGGACTTGTTGTTCCCGAGTGAGAAGTACAAAGCCACCGAGTTGTTTGAACGGGCGCTAGCTCCAAGCACCATCCCTTTAGTCTGCCAACGGACGGCGAATAGGCCGCGCTGCCCGGTGGGTAGACCTCGAGAGGTCCGTGCGCGTTCCCCTGGCCCATTTGAGCCTTTTCGAAAGAATAGTTGGGAGCCGGGCGGCCTGGCAGGCCCACCGCGGCGTGCCAGGCGCCTTGCCTGGACCTGCGGTTGTGCTTTGCTCCGTACCTGTGGGCGTGACGCCTGGGTTCCAGATCTACCCGGTGACCCCAGAGCGTCTCGACGATGTGGCAGACCTGTTCAACAGCAACGGGGCCACGCGTGGGTGCTGGTGCATGTTCTTCTTATTGAACCGCTAGGACTACTTCACGGGGGCGGGGCGGGAACGAAGTTGTCTTCAGAGAGCTCACGTCCCAGGGCGAGGTCCCGCTCGGGCTCGTCGCCTACCGCGAGGAGCCGGTGGGTTGGGTGGCAGCAGGGCCCCGCTTCCGCTACGCGACGGCGACCGCTCCCGGGTCCAAGATCGTGAAGGGCCGCGACTCTGCGGAGGACGAGGACGTCTGGCTGGTCCGTGCTTTTTCGTCCGCGTCGGGGCCCGCCGGGCCGGCATCACCCGGGCGTTGTTGACGGCCGCGGTGGAGCTGGCCGGGGAGCACGGTGCCAAGGCGGTCGAGGGCTTCCCACTGGCGGCCGGACCGAAGGGAAGGGCCGAGGGGTTCCTCGGCACCGAGCAGGTGTTCGCCGGCTGCGGTTTCACCGAGCTGGCCAGGCCCACCGACCGCCGCGTGGTGACGCGGCGGGACCTGAGGTCGTGACACCGACAACCATCGCCCGGGGGCCGCAGCTTGAACTCGCCGCTTTGCCAGATCACCACACGGCTCCTTACGGCGTCCTGGATAAGGTGGGACAAGCCCTCCCTCGTCCCAGCACTCACGGCCGCAGTCGCGTCGTGCGACGAGCCCAAAGTACGGTGACGGCGTGATTGGTGCCGTCGACCTCGAGATGAGACGACCGGCGGTCCCCTCTCTTGGGGAGCGCTCCAGTTGAGCTATCGTGCCGGGGAGACGGTGGTCATCCGAGATGTGCACGAGGGGGCTATCTTCTGCGCCTGGCCGCTCCATGTGCTCGAGGACGGTGCCAGCGGCTTGATCACGGTGCAGGTGCCCGGAGCGATTGGCAAGGTCGTGAAGGGGTATCCGAGCGACCGGTCGCGGTTCCTGTCGGAGGTCGCCTCCGGGAAGCCGACGCTGGTGGACAAGGCTTGGTCTTCGGTTTCGAGGGTAGGCGTTATCACACCCGCCACCTGGTGGTGCACGTGGCTCATGTGGGACGCCACGACGGGAGATTTCCTCCGTTACTACGTCGACTTCCTGCGGCCGGTCGTAAGGCGCCGGCACCTTCTCGACACCCTCGACCTCGGGCTGGACGTGGTGGTGGTCCCCGACGGCACCTGGAGCTGGAAAGACCTGGACGACGTTGCCCTCCTCCAGGAGAGAGGTTGGCTGGGCCAGGAAATCTGGCCCACCTCGAACGGGCCAAGGTTGAAGTCGTGGGCGCCGTGGAAGGCCGCCGTTTCCCCTTCGACGGGAGCCTTTTCGCCAGGCGGCCAAACCAGTCTGTTAGCCCTGCCACCCTGCCCGGAGATTGGGACCAACTTCCCTGACTGTACGGTTCAAGAGTGTGGCGGAGGGGGTGGGCTTAGGCCGGGCCCGCCGTTCCCTCACACTGTCGTCGGTCTGACCTGGGACCGGTGCGTATTATGTACCGAGTTACGAGGCGAATTTCTTAGAGTCCCGCCATCCCGAGCCGTCGCTCTGTAGCGCCTCGGTAGCCTGAGTGCTTCAAAAGTGCCCGCCTAATAACGGTTATTGTGCGCTGGTCCGTGTCCACTAGCCGCAGGGCGGGGTGACTTGCGGCTGTCAGGCGAAGTCAGCCCCGTTTGTCGTGCCGGCGGGCATCTTTAGCACGCTGCTTCCACAGCCGCTGGGCTTCTCGCCGGGCAAGCGGGTCGGTGCGGCGCTGTTCGGCGGCGGCCTCGCGAACCAGCTTGCGGTAGCTTGCCAACCGCTCGGCGGCCAGCTCGCCGGCAGCAACCGCGGCGGTAACAGCGCATCCAGGTTCGTCGCCATGCTGGCAGTCCCGGAAGCGGCAGACGCTGGCGTACTCGTCGACGTCAGGGAACACCTCACCGATCCCTTCTGCGGACATCAGCCCGAGGCTGCGCAAGCCGGGGGTGTCGATGAGGACCCCGCCGCTCGCTAGAGCAAGCAGTTGGCGGGAGCTGGTCGTGTGCCGTCCGCGACGGTCTTGGGCGCGTACCGCGGCCGTCGCTTGACAGTGCTCGCCGACCAAGGCGTTGGTAAGAGTCGACTTGCCGGCCCCCGACGGCCCAAGCAAGACGGCGGTCCGGCCGGGGGCGAGAAGGGCGGCCAGCTGGTCAACCCCCGCACCGGTCTCGGCGCTCGTGGCCACGATGTCCGCGCCGACCAGCCGCGAAGCCAGCTGGTCGGCGAGGTACCCACCACCAAGGTCGGTCTTCGTGAGGACCACAACCGGGCGGGCGCCGCTCTCCCAGGCGAGGGTGAGCTCGCGCTCAGCTCGGGCAGCGTTGGGACGGTCGGCCGGGACGGTGACCAGGACCAGGTCCACGTTGGCCGCAAGCACCTGCGCCTTGGCGCTGTCGGGGTCCTGGCGCTCGAGGCTGGACCAGCGCGGGAGCAATGCCTGCAAGCGGTCGGCGCCAGTGACGACCCAGTCGCCCACGGCGACCGGGGCGGTCATGGGAACGAGGCGCTCGACGCCGGAGCGGTCGACGATCGTGCACGCCGAACGCTCGACGCGGGTAACCCTGGCTGGGCAGAATATGTGGCTGGCGGGATGAGAGTGGTAGAGGGCGGCGACGCGGTCCGACCAGCCGAAAGCGACCAGCGCGTCGAACGACGAAGTAGTGTCCATGTCTTGAGGAGGGCTCCTTTGAGAGGTTGCCCACCCTCAAAGACATTGAGTTACTGGAGGGTGGGCGGGAGTAGTGCGGCCGCATCGCGCCGCCGGTCGGCGTAGCTCTTCATTGCGGGCCTCCTCCCTTCTCTCGGCAAAGCTCGACATTGTCAGACTAGACGGCCGGCGCGCCGGCGGGCCACCGAAATTGACCAGCACTCACGGCGACCGCCGGTAAACCCGAACTGGCTGAACGGCTCAGACCAGCGGGTGGCATGGCGCGTCCTCGGTCAAGCGGCGATTCGGCCATGGATGGCTGAAGGATTCCGACGATAATATGTGCGGGTTTTTCAGGTGAATTCACGGAACGTGGGCGAGCCCGAGCCGT